>CAVZVW010000008.1:0-6852 GCA_963778845.1 uncultured Actinomycetota bacterium | reverse complement strand
CGTGCCGAAGCGGTCGCGTTCGTGGTCGACCACGGCCTGCTGGACCAATCGCCGTCCGAGGGGCAGCAATGACCGACACCCGCCGTCCGCAGCAGATACCCGGGGCCGCAGTCTCCGGCCGAGGGTCGTCGCCTGTCCTGGTCGTTCCCGGCGCCGGGCCTCTCGGTCTCAACGAGACAGCGCTCGCCATCTGGGATCTGTGCGACGGAAACACCTCCGTGGACGAGATGGTCACGGCGGTCATCGAGCTCACCGGACTCGACACAGAGCACGTCACGCGCGATGTTGCGGGCGTCGTCGGAGAGTTCGCACGGCTCGGTCTGGTCACCTTCGGCGGCTGACCCCTCACCCTCTGTCAGTCAGGCCACCTGAACGGGTGTGAGTTGTTCACCCGAATGGGCTAATGAACGGCTCTCGGGGGTTTCGGGTGTGCACGGCGCGGGACAGACTGACCGCCAGCGCCTCGTCGGGCAGGCGCGTCCGGAGCGATGGGGCACGCTCTCCTGCAGTTGCTGGAGTGAAGAAAGGGGGGCGTGTGACGGACGTGCACGGAGACCGGCGTCAGTGGATCTCGGCCCTCCCGCGGTGGGCCAACCGCATGCGCAGCGACCTCCTGATGATGCTGCTCGATGCGTCGCTGGTGTCGCTCTCGCTGATGACGATCCTGGCGATCCGGGACGGGGGGGCCAACCCGGCCACCTGGCGGCAGGCGCTGCTGTTCCTCCCCGTCGCGATCGCGGTCTTCCTGGGTGTCGGTTGGGCCTTCGGCGTCTACCGCCACGTGTGGCGCTACGCCAGCGTCTACGAGGCCAGGAGACTGATCGAGGCCGGGACGGTCTCGATGGCGGTGCTGTGCGTGGTCGTGCTGGCCACTCACCGGCAGTTCGGCCCACGCACGATCATCGCCTCCTCGGTGCTCGCCACCCTCCTGATGGGGGCCGTGCGGTTTCAGTCCCGCCTCTTCTCTCGGCGGCGGGTGGAAGAGAACCAGGGCGGACTGAGGGTCGTCCTGGTCGGAGCCGGCTCGACGGGGGCGGCGCTGGCCCGGCAGATGCTGACCAGCCACGGGAGCGGCCTGGTCCCGGTCTGCTTCGTCGACGACGACCCACGCATGCAGGGCAAGAAGGTTCTCGGGGTCCCGGTGCGCGGTTACTCGACCGATCTGGCTGCCGTGATCGCGAGGGAGGAAGCGCATCAGGTGCTGCTCGCGGTGCCGTCGGCGAGCAGGGAGCTGGTCCAGCGGGTCGCGGCCGACGCCGAGGCGACCGGCGTGGCTCTGCGGGTCGTTCCCTCGATCGAGGAGATCGTCCGCTCCGGCCTGCGGCTCCAGGACGTGCGCCAGGTCCGGATCGACGATCTGCTCGGCCGCGAACAGGTGGTCACCGACCTCGCCGCGGTGGCCGAGCTGATCGGCGGGAGGCGGGTGCTCATCACGGGGGCCGGCGGTTCGATCGGCTCGGAGATCAGCCTCCAGGTGGCAGCGTTCGGGCCGTCGGCTCTGCTGCTGCTCGACCACGACGAGACCCACCTGCACGACCTCTCGACGGTCCTCACCGCGGCGCACAGCTGCCTGCTGGTCGACATCCGTGACCGGGAACGGGTCATCCGGACGTTCGAGCAGCACCGGCCCGAGGTGGTCTTCCACGCGGCCGCGCACAAGCACGTCCCGATCCTGGAGAACGAGCCGGGCGAGGCCCTCCGAACCAACGTGCTGGGCACTCAGAACCTGATCGACGCCGCTCGGATCTTCGGCGTCCACGCGTTCGTCCTGATCTCGACCGACAAGGCCGTCCGCCCCAACAGCGTGATGGGAGCCTCGAAGCGCGTCGCCGAGCAGCTGGTCGCGCGGGCGGCCGCGGAGACCGGGGCCCGCTACACGGCAGTGCGGTTCGGCAACGTCCTCGGGTCCAGGGGCAGCGTCATCCCCACCTTCGTCCGGCAGATCGAGGCCGGCGGGCCGGTCACCGTCACCGACCCGCGCATGACCCGCTACTTCATGAGCATCCCCGAGGCCGTCCAGCTGGTACTCCAGGCCGCGGCGCTCAGCGAAGGCGCCGAGGTCTTCATGCTGGAGATGGGCGAACCGGTGCGCATCATCGACCTCGCCCACCGGATGATCCGGCTGTCCGGTCGCCGAGTGGGAACGGACATCGAGATCCGCGTGACGGGGATACGGCCGGGCGAGAAGCTCGAGGAGGTGCTGCACGCACCCGAGGAGAACCCGCAGCCCACCCGGCACCCCTCGATCAGCCGTCTGGAGCCGGCAGTCGTGGACGGAGCTGCAATGGATGCCGCGCTCAACCACTTGGCACAGATGGCGTCGCAGGGCGAAGATGCACAGGTCCGGACCTCGCTGCTCGACCTCGCTCGCGACCCGGCCGCGTGGGGACGGATGAACCTGCCGCTGCGGAGAGCAACCATCGACCTGACCGAGAGGGAGGCATGGAGCCGCTCGACTTCCTGACGATCTTCAGACAGCGCTGGAAGATCATTCTGGCGGCTGTGCTGATCTCGACGGGCGTCGCGTGGTTCACGAGTCCCAAGACGGCGGTGGCCGGGCCGTCCGCGCTGTCGTACACGGCCACCACCACCTTGATCCAGGCGCAGGGCGGCTCGGTGCCCCTCAACGTGGTCGCCCTCCTGGCCACCCAGGGAGACGTCCCCAAGGTCGCGGCGGACGCGCTCCACTACACCGGCGACCCGGCGGCGCTCGCCGCGACCGTGTCGATCACACCGGACACGCAGGTAGGCACGCTGACGGTCGCGGCGAACGACGCCGACCCGGCGAGGGCCAGCGCCGTGGCCAACGCGTTCGCCGCCGCGATCAACACGACCCTGAGCCAGGACGCTCAGCAGCGGAAACTGGCCCAGATCAGCGCCGCCCAGGCCGGCCTCAGGGCCGCCGTGGCCCAGCTCAACGACAGCAACAGGCAGCTGCGCGCGAAGCCGGGCGACATCTTCCTGCAGGCTCAGCAGACGGCCTACAAGCGGTGTACCAACAGGCGATCGCCCAGCTCGTCGCGGCCTACGCGCAGTCCGGCACGGGTGCCCAGCTGACGGTCCTGCAGCAGGCCGCGCCGGTGCCGGTCGTGACCAGCGGCGGATTCGCGGCGCCGACGAGCCACCTCAGCCGCGTGCTGCTCGGGATCGGGGTGGGCCTGATCCTCGGCCTGCTGCTCGCGCTGCTCGTCGACCGCATCGACACCAGGCTGCGCCGCCGCGAGGAGGTCGAGGAGGCCTTCCGGCTGCCGGTCGTCGCCGACGTCCCGCACGCGAGCCGTCGCGAGCGCCGGTCCGCAGCCGTCGCTGTGCTCGGCGATCCCGTAGGCCGGGTCGCGGAGGCCTACCGTTCGCTGCGAACGGCGTTGACGATGTGGCCGAGCCGGGCGATCGCGATCGAGACTTGGGGTCAGCAGCCGGACGCCGAACCCGCGCGGTCGAGCAAGAGCCCGAAGGTCGTGCTGGTCACCTCGGCACGAGCCGGTGAGGGCAAGACGACCACCGCGGCCAACCTGGCCGCGACGCTGGCCGAGACCGGCAAGCGGGTCCTGGTGATCGATGCAGACTTCCGCAACCCGTGCATGCACCGGATGTTCGACGTCTCCGCCGGGGCCGGGCTCGCCAACTTGTTGGCGCTCGACTCCGAGTCCGACCTCGGTCTGCTCGCCCGGCTCACGCGACGACACCCGGATCCGGGTGTTGACTGCGGGACACTCCGAGGAGTTCCGCGGTGGCATGCCGACCCGCATCGCGGCCGTCATCGCCGAGGCCCGGACCTACGGCGACGCGGTGGTCATCGATGCCGGCCCGTTGCTCAGCAGCAATGACGTACTGGACTTCCTTCCTTACGTCGACTCGGTGGTCGTGGTGGCCAGGCTCGGTCGGGTCAACCGCGCTCAGGCGGGCCGGGTCGCCGACATGCTGGGCCGCACCCGGGCTCCGGTGCTGGGCGTCGTGTGCATCGGAAAGCGCCGCCGGTTCGGCGACACCTACCCTCGATTCGGACCCAGCCGGTCGTCCGGGTCCCGCAAGCGCCGCGGCCGGGCCAAGGCGGCCAGCGAGTCCGGGGCGACGTGACCGGCGGGACTCCTGGCCGCGCCCATTCTCGGGTCCGGCGCCGCCAGGACGTGCTGTGGCGGACCGCCGGCAGTCAGGCCGTGCTCCTGCCTCCCGAGGCCGAGATGCCGTTGGTGCTGAGCGGCTCCGGCGCAGCCTTGTGGGACGCTCTGGCCGAGCCTGCGGACGTCGACGAGGTCGTTCGGACTCTGGCCGAGCGGCACGAAGTCGACGTCGACGCCCTCCGGGAGGATGTCGAGCGCGCGCTGGCAGAGATGTCGAAGCACGGGCTCCTCCTGGAACCGGAATGACCGTCGCAGATCTGCCCGATCTGCCCGATCTGGACCGGCTGGCTCGGGCCGCGGCATCGGCTGGGCTGGTCGGGGCCGCCAACGTCGCCCCTGGCCGTCCCGTCGACGACATCACCTGGGACGCGCTGGTTCATCTGGCGCGGGTCCAGCGCAGCACGGGGCCGCTCCTGGACGCCGTCCAGTCCGGGGCTTGGCCCGCCACCTCCCCACAGCACACCACGCTGCTCGACACGCAGACCCTGCTCCTCGGCCAGTCACTCCTGCTCGAGCGCACGCTGCTGCGCGTCTCAGGGGACCTCACAGCGCACGGGGTTCCGCACCGGGTGCTCAAAGGGACCGCAGTCGCTCATCTCGACTATGCCCACCCCGGCCAGCGCTCGTTCGGCGACATCGACCTGCTGATCCGTTCGCAGGACATCGAACGCGTGGCCGCGGTGATCGACGGACGCCGCACCGAGCCTTCGGCACATGCCGGGTTCGACCGTCGGTTCGGCAAGTCCTCGACGTACGTGCTCCCGCCCGGCCACGAGATCGACGTGCACCGCACGTTGGTGGCCGGACCCTTCGGTCTCAGCGTCCACCTGCCGGACCTGTGGGGTCCCGGAGATGACTTCGAGCTGGCCGGGCGCACGCTCACCGCTCTCCCCGCCGAGGCGCGGATCCTGCACGCTGCCTACAGCTGCGTGCTGAGCGACTGGCCGCCACGAAGCCACCCGAGGCGGGACCTGGCCGAGATGGTGCTGTTCGGCCACTACGACGCGACAGCGGTCACCGACATGGCCCGTCGCTGGCAGGCCGAGGTGGTGCTCGCCGTCGCGCTCACCGAGACATGGGACTTCTTCGGGCTCGCCGACGTCACTGCTCTCACCGCCTGGGCCAGGCACTACCACCCGTCCACCCGGGACGAACGTCTGCTCGCCCTGTATCGGCGACTGGACGCGCCCTACGCCAAGCTCGCGCTGCACTCCCTGCCGGTGCTCGACGGCTGGGGTGCCCGCGCGGCGTTCACCCGCAGCCTGGCGCTGCCGGACCGCGAGTTCCTCAGACACCGAGGCGCCAGCCTGCCCGGCTACCTGTGGCGGGGCACCCGCCGGGCGATGCGGGGCGGCAGTCGATGACCCGCGTCGACACCCGTCAGGTGGTCACGGTCGCCGGGCTGCTGCTGGTAGCCGGGTACGTGGGCTGGCTGATGTGGCTGCTGCAGCACGGCACCTACGACCAGTGGGGCGCCCTGATCGTCGGTCCGGCGCTCGTGCTGGTGTCGCTCCCGATCCTGGCCCGGGTGGCCGCCGCCACCGAGGAGCCATGGTTCTTCGGTCTCGCGGTGACTGCGCTCGTCGTCAAGCTGCTCGGCGGCACTGGCCCGCTACTGGGTGGCCTTCGTCCTGTACCACGGCAGGCGGACGCTGCGGCGTACAACACGGCCGGTACTCGGCTCGCCGAGTCGTACCGCCAGGGGATCTTCAGCGTCCCGGCGGAACACAGGCGGCGCCGGTACGCAGTTCATCTCCAAGGTGACCGGCGCGGTGTACGCGGTGACCGGTCCGACGCTGATCGGCGGCTACCTGGTCTTCTCCTGGCTCGGCTTCTGGGGCCTGCTCCTGTTCTTCCGGGCCTTCCAGATCGCCGTGCCCGGCGGTCACCACCGCCGCTACGCGCTGATGGTCTTCTTCCTGCCGTCGCTGCTGTTCTGGCCGTCGGGCATCGGCAAGGAGGCCTGGATGACCCTCGGCCTGGGCCTGTCCGCGTACGGGGTAGCGCTCCTGTTCACCAGACGCCGCATCGGAATACTGCCCCTCGCGCTCGGTCTGCTGGCCACCGTCGCGGTCCGCCCGCACGTCACCCTGCTCGTCGTCGGAGCACTGGTCGTGGCGTACGCGGTGCGTCCGGCGCGTCGGACCACCTCGCTCACCCCGGTGATCAAGGTGGGCGGCGTGCTGGTGCTTCTGCTCGCGACGTACGTTGTCCTGCGCAAGACGGCGTCGTTCCTCGGGGTGCAGGACGTGAGCTTCGCCGGGTTCGACGGCGCCCTGCAGAAGGCGCAGGAGAACACGGCTCAAGGCGGGTCGCAGTTCGCCGGCGCCGCGATCACCTCACCGCTGGGACTGCCCTGGGCCGCGGTCACCGTCCTGTTCCGGCCGTTCCCGTGGGAGGCCGACAGCGGTCAGGCGCTGGCCGCCTCGGCCGAGGGTGTGCTGCTGGTCTACCTGACCTGGCACTTCCGCCGCTCACTGCTCGCGGTGCCGCGGCTGCTGCGCCGATCGCCGTACGTGACGTTCAGCCTGACCTATCTGCTCGGCTACATCGTGATCTTCTCCGGGTTCGCCAACTTCGGCATCCTCGTCCGGCAACGGTCGCTGGCCCTGCCGGCGTTCCTGGTTCTGCTGGCGGTGCCCGTGGCGAGCAGAGCCTCCGCTCGTGTCGGTCGGGCCCGACCGAAGGCGGTGTCCGTGCGATGACCAGTCAGACACCGGCGCTGCTCGGC
>CAVZVW010000007.1:0-129157 GCA_963778845.1 uncultured Actinomycetota bacterium | reverse complement strand
CCTGACCCGCCGTGAGGTCGCGACGGTGCAGTCGTGGTCGTCGTCGACGTCGTGGCAGCCCGGCGGGCGGCACTACGGGCGCGGCAAGTACCTGATCAAGCCGGGGGACAGGACCGGGATCCCGGTCGAGATGACACTGGTCGGCGACGAGGCGGATCTGTATGACACCGATCCGGGGTCGCTGCGATGAGCCCGCGGCGGACCGGCCCGGTCGGCTCCGGTGACCCGTGGACCGAGGCCCTGCTGGTCGGGGCCGGGCTGGCCGGCGTCGCGGCCATGGCAGGGTCGCTGGTCTGGGTGGCTGGAATGAGCGTGTCGCTCGCCACCGGTCACGGCCCTGGCCGAGGCCCGTTGGACGCCGCGCGGCTGGTGCTGCGGGGCGGCGACCTGCGCTCCGTCTGGCCCGCGACACCGACGGCGGCGGTCCTCGTGGTCGCAGCGGTCCTCACCGCCATCCTGGCGGGCTGCATTATGGCGGGCGGTCTCCGCTGGCGAGGCGTCCACCCGGCCCGAGACGGCTACGCCGGCGCCGGCCAGTTCGCCGACCTCGCCCCGGGCCGGATCGGCACGGCGAAAGCGCGCCGGCTGCGCCCAAGCCTGCAGGGTCGCCGAGGGCTGGCTTCCGGCGACCTGGGTGTCCCGCTCGGTCGACTGCGCCACGGCGGCCCGACGCTGCGCGCGTCGTGGGAGGACGTCGTCCTCGCCATCTGCGCCCCCGGACTGGCAAGACCACCTGCCTCGCGGTGCCCGCAGTCCTGGACGCACCCGGGCCGGTCGTCGCGACGTCCAACAAGCTCGACCTGTGGACGCACACCCAGGCACTGCGCGGCAAGGACACGGGGCAACGCGTGTGGACGTTCGACCCGCAGAACATCACCCGCGCCGCGCAGGGCATGGCCTGGGATGCCCTGGCCGGCGTCACCACCGTGGCCGACGCTCGGCGGCTGGCCGGGCACTTCATCCAGGAGATCCGCCGTCACGCCGACAGCGCCGACTTCTGGGACCGCGACGCCGAGGACCTGCTCACCGGCCTCCTGCTCGCCGCCGCCGTGGACGGCGCGACTCTCACCGAGGTCGGGGCCTGGTTGACGTCGGTGTCCTCGGTGGAGCCGCGCAACATCCTCACCCGGGCAGGGTTCACCCAGCTGGCCGACGTGATGGCTGGCCGCTCCCAGGGCGCAGTCGAGACGCGGGAAGGCGTCTACGCCACAGCCCGAGCCGCCGCCGCCTGCCTGTCCGACCCGGCGATCATGGCCTGGGTCACGCCTGGGCGGGGTCTGGACCTGTTCGACCCCGCCCGGTTCGCCGGGTCGCGGGAGACGCTGTATCTGCTGTCGAAGGACGGCGCCGGGTCGGCGGCACCGCTCGTGGCGGCCTTCGCCGACCGGGTGATGCTCGAGGCCGTCCGAGCGGCGGAGGAGTCGCCGGGCGCGCGGCTGGACCCGCCGATGGTCGCCGTCCTCGACGAGGCGGCCAACATTTGCCGGATCACCGAGCTGCCACGGCTGTACTCCCACCTCGGCTCCCGCGGCGTGGCCGCGCTGACGATCCTGCAGTCGCGCTCCCAGGGGCAACGGGTCTGGGGTGAGGGCGGCATGGCAGACGCCTTCTCCGCCGCGACGGTGAAGGTCATCGGCGCCGGCGTCGACGAGCAGGCCTTCGCCGAGGAGCTGTCCCGAGTGGTCGGCGCCGAAGACGTCGTCGTGCGCACCCGCAACGGCGGCCGCGGCGGTGGGGTGTCGGTGTCCACCCGCCGGGAGCGGGTGCTGCCCGCCGACGAGGTCCGCGCCATGCCCAAGTTCACCGGGCTGCTGCTGGTGACCGGCATCCGCCCCGCCCGGCTACGGCTCGTCCCCTGGATGGACGGTCCCCGCGCCCGGGCCATCCGCGCAGCGATGGGGGAGCGAGCATGAAACGCCTGGTCGCAGCGGCGCTGGCAATCGTGGTCGCGCCCGTCCTCGCGCTCGTCACGCTCGCGGGTGCCTTCGCATCCACCGCGACAGACATCCCCTGCAGCCCAGGCCCCACCCTCGGGGGAGCCACGGTGAACGCGCAAGGCGCGGTCCTCGCGGCCCAGTCGGCCGCCGCCGCCGGCTTCACCGGCCCCGACCTCGTCACAGCCGTCGCCGTGGCCGGCGCCGAGTCCAGGTACAACCCGCTCGCCCGCAACAGCATCGGCGCCTCCGGCCTCTGGCAGATCCTCCAACGCGCCCACCAAGACCTGTTCGCCCGCTACGACTGGCGCAACCCCGCCCAGAACGCCGTGATGGCGCATTCGGTCTGGAAGGACGCGGGCGGCTCATGGACGCCGTGGACCACCTGGACCTCTGGTGCCTACCTCGCCTACGTCGCAGAGGCGCGCATCGCTCTGCAGACCCTCCCCGCGGGGGCCGCCAGCTCCTGCGCGCCAGCCGGCGTCCGGGACGCTGCCCTGCCGTTCACCGGTCCCGATGGCTTCGTCGACGACCCCACCAGCCGAGGCTTCATGACCCGACGGATGCTGCACACGTACACCGAGATCCAGCGTGTCTTCGGCCGCTGGCGTTGGGGCGTCGGCTGCTGGGATCCCCACGCCTGGAACCCCACGAGCGATCATCCGCTCGGCAGAGCCTGTGACTTCGCCGTCAGCCGACTGGGCACATTCCCGTCACCCGCCGACCGCGCGACCGGCTGGCAGCTCGCCCACTGGCTCCAGGTCAACGCAGCGGCTCTCGGAGTTACCTACCTCATCTGGGACGGCCACATCTGGTCCACCGCCCGAGCCGCCCAAGGATGGCGCCGCTACGACGGTGCAGGCATCTACGACCCCACCACCCCCACCGGCGGCCACTTCGACCACGTCCACGTTTCAGTGACCGTCATCCCCGAATAGTTCCAGCAATATTGAATTCACGGGGGCACGCAAGGTCGACGACTTCCTTCTTGTTCCTACGCCGACAAGGAGGAGGACCGGTCGACGTCTCGTCAGTCTGCCTGGGGCCAGAACATCGTAAGCATCGGTCTTCACCCATCTGATTCTTGCAGACCTCCCGAACGAGCCCCATGACCCTAGGCGAAGTCAGATTCCTTGTTCAGTCCGGTCTCGGTGACGCCGTTGCCCAGTGCCCGTACTGCTGCCGCCTGCTTGCGTAAGTCGCGGAGACCATCTCGCGGGCGCCGCGGTAGGCCCCCACCGTCGTCGAGGCCCCGTACCGGTATGCGATGGGGAGCAGGAGCACGAAGAACCGTGCATCCAAGATCAGACTCGATCGGATGATGTCTCGGTATGCGGCGTTGCCTCGCGCTCCGCGTCCGCTTGGACCTCGACCTCGACCTCGACCTCGACCACGACCACGACCACGACCACGACCACGACCACGACCACGACCACGACCACGACCACGACCACGACCACGACCACGACCACGACCACGACCACGATGCCGCGGTCTTCGTGTGCCGCGTCAACCTCGTAGGTGACGGTGGGCCGTCCCTTCTCTCCGAAGAGAACAGGGCGGGGGACCTTGCCCGTGCGCGTCTTGTCTGTCTCGACGATTACCCGAGATTGCGTAGTCCGTCAGCCAGCTGCAAGAGAACCTCGCCGCCCTTGAGCCTGGAGGCGTCCGAGATCGTGGAGATACGGCCCTCGGCCTCCTGGACAACGCCGAGTAAGGAGTACACCCACGGGGGCGGGACGACGTTGCCCGGGTGGTACGTCCAGGTGGGCCATTCCTGCGCTGTGGGTCGTGGCACGCTTCGAGCATGCACGAAAGCTCCCTGACTGAGCGCGTCCTGACTGGCTCGACCTTCCGGCGATGGCAGGCTCAGGAGCGTGACAGGCGGGGAGATGCTCGTCGGGGGAAGTGAAGCGACCGTCGCCGGCCGTCTTGTGCCGCGTGTGTACAAGACCCGCGGCCGAGAGGCGTCTCACCGGTTCCTGGTCGAGGCCATCGAGTCCAGCGGCGGGGTAGTACTGTACGCAAGCCCCACAGACAGAGCCCCGTTCTACTTCGGCGTCCAGCTCCCGAGCCTCGAGCGGGTCGGCCTCCTCGTCTACCCCATAACGATCTCCAAGCGGCCAACGGTCAACCGCCCGGTGACGGAGTCCCGTGGTCAGCTGCGCTACGGCCGTGAGGAATCCTGGGTCGAGGACCATGTGGTTGGTCGGGACCTCGCGGGTGTCGACGTCACGTTGATGCTGGGAATCGACGACACGCGGAGACTGATCGTCTCGCTGGACCCGTCGCTCTACGACCCCATGCCTCTGGGTATCAGCGTGATCTACCTGAGCGACGCCGACGCCGACGCCGTCCAACGGGACGGACTGATCGCCCGGACGCACGTGAACCGTGCCGGCCGCCGGAACGCGGACCCGAGGACACCTGAAGGCCTCGAGACGTGGGTCGGTTGTCGCCCTGACCGCTTCCTCGAGGTCACCCGCTTCGAACGCAACAGCTACAGCCTGGGCCTCGACCAAGCGCTCCGCTACACCGCGGCCCTGCACGGAGTGGAGCATCGCGTCGCGGCCGACACGCCGGTCGGTTCCCGGCATGAACTCGAGATGGCGTTCAACGTCTCCGCCACAGAGATCCTCGAGGTCATCAAGGGCCGGCATCGTCTCGAAGTGGCAGTCCGAGGAGGCATCGCAGAGTTCCACCTCGAACGCGTCCTACAGACGTTGCCCTGGCTGGCAACCGTCCACCGGCTGGACCAAGACGGCAAGGCGGACTTCGAGGTCACGGCGGGGGCGGGTGATCAACGCCTGATCGAGTGCAAGAACGTCTCCCCTGACACTTACGCGAGCGGCGAGGTCAAGGTGGAGGTCCAGAAGACTCGGACAAGCAAGAACGACCCGTCGAGCCGGTTCTACCCGGTCGATCACTTCGACGTCGTCGCTGCCTGCCTGTACTCGGTGACGCACACCTGGGAGTTCAGATACGCCCGAACGACGTCGCTTGATCGTCACCGCGACTACCCAGACCGAATCGCTGCGTTACAGCGCGTGGACGACCGCTGGACCTCGGAAGCCAGCGACGTTCTGCCGTAGGAGGAGCACTTGCGAGTAGGCGAGTCGCGCTCCGGGCGCTCGCTCTAGATGACACACTCGGCAGGTGGAAGCCAAGAGGAACGGCGGTGGTGACGCGGGCGTCGCCTTGAGCCTCTTCAGCGGCGCGGGGGGCCTGGACCTTGGGGTGGAGCAGGCCGGCTACCACGTGCGAGCCGCTGTCGAACGGCACCAGGACGCCGCGGACACGATGGAGAAGAACTTCACAGGTCTGTCGTCGCCGGTGATCCGAGCGGACATCCTGGACGTCCCGACACGCGACATCCTCAGGGCCGCCGGTCTGAAGGGGAAGGCGCGCCCTGACCTGCTCGTCGGCGGCCCCCCCTGCACCCCCTTCTCGAAGTCAGGATTCTGGCTCGAGTGGAAGCGCGCGGGCCTTGACCCGGACGCAAGCTTGCTTCAGGCCTACACCCGCGTTCTGCGCGAGGCCCGGCCCAAGAAGTTCATCCTCGAGAACGTGTACGCCCTGACGTACAACAACAAGGCAAGCCGGGAAGCATACGAACGGCTTCTCCGCGAGATCGAAGAGGCTGGCTACGAGCATAGCGAGCAGGTCCTCAACGCCGCGGACTACGGCGTTCCGCAAGCCCGACCGCGCCTGTTCGTGGTTGGTGTCGAGGCCGGCCAGAACCTGCCCGGGCATTCCGCTCCCGACTCGCGGTGGATCATGGGAGCGACGCTCGACCGGATTGCGTCAAGGCCTGCCCATGTGACGACCGGTGAAGCGCTCGCGGACCTGTGACCGCGCCCGAACCCGAGGAGCGTCCGGCGGCCAGTACAAGCTCTGCTTCCCGACGTCCCTCCGGGCGAGAACTACCTGCACTTCACCGCCCAGCGCGGCCACCCTCAACCGCTGTTCGAATGGCGCAGCCGCTACTGGTCGTTCCTGCTGAAGCTCGACCCGGAACGTCCCGTCACCAACCATCCAAGCGCAGCCTGGTCCGAACGTTGGTCCCTTTCACTGGGACAACCGACGGCTGCGGCTCCCCGAGCTCAAGCCGTTCTTCACGTTCCCCGAGGACTTCGAGATCATCGGTAGTCGGTCGACGCTCAGTGCCAGATGGGCAACTCGGTGCCGCCGCTACTCGCCAAGACAGTGGCGGAAGCTGTCCGGGACGCCTGAAGCGTCTGCGGGCGTCGAACTGGCGGAATCCTGCGCAGGTGACCGACATCAACGAGGCCCTCACTGCACTAGACTCGTGCCCAAATCAATAATCAGCAATAAGAGGAACGCGACGGCGGCGCGACGTCTTTACCGGAACCATCGCTAGGCGTCAGTCGAAACACGCGTCGCAGCGGCGGTCAATTTCCATACTTTGGTTACGGCGAGGTCCGCCATCTTCTCTGCGCGGGCCTGGATCTCCGCGTGCCCCCAGTTGGGCGCATCGAGAAAGTCGTCAATGAAGTAGTTGTCGCGTCTTGTGCTCAGAATCCTCTTCTTCTGCATCGCCGACTTGTTGGCGAGCTGTCCGTTGACGTCCTCACTCATCCAGACCAAGTTGCCAATTGATCCGACCACGTGCGCCGGAACTCCGTTGGCGATCTCAGACTGAGGCAGGAGGTGTTCGACCGTTGGAGACCGATACTCGAACGCTGGGCGCTCCGACTCGTGGATTCGTTGCAGCACGTACTGGGCAAGCCATTTGTCACGCGAAATCTCATTCGTGAAGACAATGTTCTCCACGAAAGCTTGCTTTACGACCTCTGGATCGGGGAGGCTCCTCACCATGGCGTCTCGAAATTCCCGAATCTTATCCGCCCGCTCTTGCGCGACCTGAGCCTCAGTTAGCTCGCGAGCATATTTGGCATATCGCTCGGTGATTCCCCCGCTGCTGCTCTGTCCAACAACGGCAGTTGCCTGGAAGTGGAAGTTCTCAATTGTCTTGAATGCCTGGACTAGTTGGCCGATCCTCGGAACCCCCTCGTCCCGCAGGCGCAGGAGGGCCAGAAGGAGTGGCGCCGGCTGAGAGACCTTGAAGCCCATGAGCGCGTCGAGGCTCTCACGGATCTTGCGTTCTTCGATCGTCCATTGACGGGAAGAGGTCTCGTAAATGTTTCTATACAAGAGCGCGTCAGAGTTGAGCCGTCGCAGCGCCGTGCGCGCATCTGACTGGGTTCGAATGGCGGTTTGCATCGCCCTATAGAGCTGCCTCTTTCCGACATACCTATGTCGCGAAATCCACCCAGTGCTGAATAAACTGGTCTGCATCGAGAACTGGATTGCCCTCATATAGGGTTCTCTTGAAGTTGTTCCACTGATTCTTAGCCTGATCGTTCCCGGGGTTTCGTGTGCGCAACTTTCCCAGGAGGTGATTCTTAAGAAGATCTGCGATCTCAAGGTCCTTGCCTCTCGTGTTGAGCGTTTCGAAAACGACATACGCGTCGTCCTCGTCCCGCGTCTCAACCCAGACGACCCTCAAGGCGAGGATTCTGTCTCGAAGGTCCTTGAGCACTCTGGTAGTGCGGGCCGGGGTGAGTGAGGTTCCCTGGACGTCCGTCAACTTCTCCGCAACAAATCGGCGCAGCTTATCGGCTGCCCGCTTGAGAGCGAGGTCTGATTCCGTTACGGCCCGCAGGGAACGATCCGGGACTTCGCTCAATATATATCCGTTCAGGAATTGCTGATTATCTTGGGGTTGAAGAATGAAGACCAGGTCGTCGTCCCTATTGCGCCGTTCGATGTACCGGTGCATGGCGTCAGCGAGACGCGCCTGCCCATTCGTTCGAAAAGCATCACGAATCGCAGAGAGAAGGACGACAATTGTCGTCAGCCGTTGTTGGCCATCGACGATGTGAGCGATCGGCGCGTCCTCGTTGCGGCGCCAACCCACCATGGGTCCGATGAAATAGCCGGATCCGTTGTCTTCCACAACGTCGCGCCAGAACTCATCGACATTCGCCGACTCCCAGGTATAGCCACGCTGATACCGAGGGATCTCGTAGTACCGCCGAGTAAGGATCTCTTCGACACTTAGGCGGCTCGGCTGGAAGTCTGGCGTCGTCACGCTGCGTACCCTGCCGATGCTGGAGCGGCTTGGCAACTCTTCGCGCCGTACGTCCTAGGGCGGCTGGGCGATGGCGCCGGCGCCCTTGTGCGGCCTAGGGCCACGCAGCGCAACACGGTTAGCACTCGGACGATGGCTGTGCGTGTGGCCTGCTCACCCAAGAACACCCTCTCCTAGCGCTGGCACGACGACTGGTAGCAGGTTGGTGACGGTTGACGCCAGGACGGCTCCAGCGTTCCAAGTGATCCGGTAGTTGAGGACGCATGCAAAGCCTGTGCTCACGAGACCCAAGACGAGCAGTGCGCGGACATCCACAGCGGGGTCGGTGTCGCCGAGTCAGCGCGCTGACTCCGGAGCGGCCAAGATGCCAAGGCCGAGGTCAGGCGAACTTCAACCCACTCGTCGCGCTGTTCAGCCTGGACGGCGGCGACGATGCGGATCAGAGCGGTCCCGTGAGCCAAGACACCTCCACACCCGAACATGCTGCAGTAGGGGGCGGCGCGTCCGCTGGCGAGGAACTCGCGGGTCTCAAGGCTTTGGGGCGTATTAGGGGCGAGCAGCCGATCACGACCGCTCCAGCCCGCTGATGGCCGGACAGACCATGATCACGCGATCTTGGCATCGCTGCAGGTCAAGTGGCGTTTTGGCTGCTCAGGGAGTGCGCGCCCGAAGGGATTCGAACCCCCAACCTTCTGATCCGTAGTCAGATGCTCTATCCGTTGAGCTACGGGCGCTCGGCGCGCGGACTGGGCCCGCGCAGCCGGAGTCGAGGATAGCCGACTCGGCCTCGCCCGCCGAATCAGATCAGCGGAGCCGCCCGGAGAGGAGCGCCCGCCGTCCCCCGGCCTGCATCCTCGCTCGAACGTCCCCCGCGCCCAGCGACGACGAGGGACATTCGGCCCACCCCCACCTGCGACGTCCCGAGAAGCATGGCCATGGAGGTGGTCGCCGTGGTCGACACCCAGCATGCGCCGTCCGGCCGTCATACCCACCGCAAGCCTGCCGGATGGCCCTGGCGTGCCCCTGTTGCCGCGCTCGAGGCCTTCGTCGCGCTCGGCGGTCTCTACGGCGGCGTGGCGATGATCCGCGACCCGCTCACAGCGTTCGGCGCCACCACCACGATGATCGCCGGCTCGCCGTTCCACACCTTCACCTGGCCAGGCGTGATGCTCCTGGTCCTGAACGGCGTCATCCCCGGCCTGCTGGCGGCAGCAGTCCTGACACGGGTGGACCGCGCCCTGCAGCTGTCCGGGGCCTACGGCGTCGGGCTCATGGCCTGGATCGTCACCCAGTGGGTGATGCTCGACGACCGACTCTGGCTTCAGCCGGCGATGTTCGCCATAGGGGCGGCGCTGCTGACCCTCTCCGTGCTCGCTGGACGTCGCGGCTACCGCTGACGGACCAGGGGGCTGGCACCAGCGCTGCCTGTCACCCCATCTGCGTAGGCTCTCGCCGTGTCCATCATCACCACCGACGCCCTTACCCGACGGTTCGGGCACATCACCGCGCTCGACGGGCTCAGCGTCGACCTCCCGGACGGCGTCACGGGGCTGGTGGGGGCGAACGGCGCCGGCAAGTCCACCCTCATCAAGATCCTTCTGGGCCTGCTCCCCGCCACCACGGGAGCAGCACAGGTGCTCGACATGGACGTCGCCCACGACGGCGAGCGCATCCGGGAGCGCGTCGGTTACATGCCCGAGCACGACTGCCTGCCGCCCGACGTCACCGCCACCGAGTTCGTCGTCCACATGGCCCGGATGTCCGGCCTGCCCTCGATCGCCGCACGCGAGCGGACGGCGGACACCCTGCGCCACGTCGGCCTCTACGAGGAGCGCTACCGCCTCATCGGCGGCTACTCCACCGGCATGCGCCAGCGCGTCAAGCTCGCCCAGGCCCTCGTCCACGACCCCTCGCTCGTTCTCCTGGACGAGCCGACGAACGGCCTCGACCCGACCGGTCGCGACGACATGCTGGGCCTGATCCAGCGCATCGGTGCCGACTTCGGCATCTCCGTCCTGGTGACCAGCCATCTGCTCGGGGAGCTGGAGCGCATCTGCGACCACGTCGTCGTCGTGGACGCCGGCCACCTCCTCCAGTCCTCCTCCACAGCCGCGGTCACCCAGAGCAGCGGAACCCTCGCCGTCGAGGTCACCGACCGGCTTTCCGATCTGGTGGTACTCCTCGGCCGGGCCGGCCTGACCGTCTTCGTACCCGACCCCACGCAGGACGGGCCGCCGTCCGCCGAGCGCGTCGTCGAGGTCGTCGTGCGGGACGACGAGACCTACGACCTCGTCCGCGACGCCGTCGTCGAGCTCGGCGTGGGCCTCGTCCGGATGCAGCCGCGCAGACACCACATCTCCGAGATCTTCCGGACGGCGCCCGCCGCGCCTGGTGGCCCGACCTCGAGTCCCAGCGCGGCCGACGACGGGAGGGCGGCCCGATGACCGCCCCCGACACGACGTCGAGCGGGCGCCACCGGGCCTCGGTCGAACAGGGCGTGATCCACGACATCGGCTACCGGCACTACGTCGGTCGGCGTCTCGGGCGCGGACCGATCATGCAGGCGCTGTTCGTCGACACACTTCGCGGCAGCTACGGCCTCGGTCGCTCGCTGAGATCGAAGCTCATGCCGCTGACCCTGCTCGCGATGGTGAGCCTCCCGGCGGTGATCATCGTGTTCGTCGCCTCGGCGACCGGTGCCGACAAGCTGCCGGTGCAGTTCACGTCCTACACCTATGCCGTGCACGCCCTGGTGCTCATCTTCGTGGCCGGCCAGGCTCCCCAGTGCGTCTCGCGCGACCTGCGCTTCCGGGTGATGACGTTGTACTTCTCCCGGCCCCTGCGCCGAGGCGACTACGTGACGGCCAAGTTCGCAGCCATGACCAGCGCCGTCTTCGCCCTGCTCATGGTGCCGCTGACGATTCTGCTGGTCGGCTCGTGGCTGGCGAAGCTGCCGTTCTGGGCCCAGCTGCGCGGGTACTCCCAAGCGGCTGTCGGCGCCCTCCTTGTGGCACTCGTCCTGGCCGGGATCAGCCTGGTGATCGCTGCGGTCACACCGCGCCGTGGGCTCGGTGTAGCAGCCATCATCACCGTGCTGCTGGTGTCCTCGGCGGTGCAGAGCGCCGTCCAAGCCGTTGCCGAGCAGCAACACCAGGAGCGGCTGGCCGGCTGGTCGGCAGTGCTGTCCCCGATGACGCTCGTCGAGGGCGTCCAGTCCTGGCTGTTCGACCTGCGGCCCGACTATGGGGCCCCGGTGCCCGGTGACGTGGGCGGCCTGGTCTTCTGCCTGGTCACCGTCGCGGTGGTCCTGGGCAGCTTCGGCCTGCTGCTTCTGCGTTACCGGAGGGTGTCGGTCTCATGAGCCACCCACAAGCCCATGCGGGGGACGACGCCGCCCGCCGCCTCCCAGCCCCGGCCCCCGCCCCGGCCGCGGCCCCGGCTCCGGCCACAGCCCCGCCACCGCCCGGTGCCGGCAGCACCATGACCCTGGAACGGGTCTCGCGATGGTTCGGCAACGTCGTCGCCGTCAACGACGTCACCATGGAGATCGGTCCGGGCGTCACCGGCCTGCTCGGGCCGAACGGAGCCGGCAAGTCGACGCTGATCAACATGATGGCCGGCTTCCTCGCGCCGTCGTCCGGGTCGGTGACTCTCGACGGCGAGCAGGTATGGCGCAACGTCGAGATCTACCGCCGCATCGGGCTGGTCCCCGAGCGCGAGGCGATGTACGACGTGGTCACGGGGTGGGAGTTCGTGCTGGCCAATGCCAGGCTGCACCGGCTGGCCGACCCGCAGGCGGCAGCCACGAGGGCGCTGGAGACGGTCGAGATGACCGACGCCAAGGACCGCGAGATAGCCACCTACTCCAAGGGCATGAAGCAACGGGTGAAGATGGCCACCGCCCTGGTGCACGACCCTGCGGTCCTGCTGCTCGACGAGCCGTTCAACGGCATGGACCCTCGCCAGCGCATGCAGCTCATGGACCTGCTGCGGCACATGGGGGCTCACGGGCGCACGGTGCTCTTCAGCTCGCACATCCTCGAGGAGGTCGCGGAGGTCGCCGCCAGCATCCAGGTGATGGTGGCCGGGCGGCACGCCGCGTCGGGGGACTTCCGGGAGATCCGCCAGCTGATGACAGGGCGGCCCCACCAGTACACGCTGCGCTCGAGCAACGACCGCGCGCTCGCGGCGGCGATCATCGCCGAGGGCAGCGTGGCCGGCGTCCGGCTCGCGGCCCCCGACCGGCTCGCGTCCCCCGGGCCAGGCGGCAGGTCGGCGTCCGACACGACGTCCTCCCGCGCGGCGCCGCTCGGGCCCGCCGGAGACGGCGGCCTCCACGTCGAGGCAGTCGACCATGGGCGGTTCGTCGAGGCGTTGCCGCTGCTGGCCCAACGGCTCGGCGTCCGCCTGTTCGAGGTGACTCCGGCCGACGAGTCGCTGGAGAGCGTCTTCGCCTACCTGGTGTCGCGATGAACGCGACCGTTGCCCGGCTGACCGTGCGCAGCCTGCTCGGACGTCGTCGAGCCCTGCTGCTGCTGGCCCTCCCGGTCGTGCTGCTGGCGGTGGCCGGCGTAGTCCGCTGGGTCTCCGGGCCGAACCCCGGCCTCGCACTGCACGTCCTGGCCGGCCTGGCGCTGGGCACCCTGGTCCCACTGCTCGGGCTCATCACCGGCACGGGTGCGATCGGACCGGAGATCGACGACGGCTCGATCGTCTACCTGCTCTCCAAGCCCCTGCGCCGTCCGGTGATCGTGGTCACGAAGCTGTCGGTGGCGGTCGGCGTCGTCCTGCTTTTTGCGGCGCTCCCCACCCTGCTGGCCGGCCTGCTGCTCGCCGGGCAGACCCGGCACCTGGCGCTCGGCTTCGGTGCTGCGGCCGCCGTGGCCGGCGTCGCCTACTGCGCCCTGTTCCTGAGCCTGGCCGTCGTCACCCGTCACGCCGTGGTGATCGGCCTGATCTACCTGCTGGTCTGGGAGACGTTGATCGGCCAGTTCGTCCCCGGGGCACAGGTGCTGAGCATCCAGCAGTGGGCCCTGGCGGTGGCAGCCCGGGTGGTGACAGCACCTCCGGGCGGAACCGATGGCCACCCGACCTCCGCCGTCGCCCTGACCACCGGGGTGATCATGATCGTGGCGCTGGTCGTGCTGGTCACCTGGTTCGCCGGACGCCGCCTGGCGGTGCTACGCCTCACCGGCGAGGAGTGACTGACCCGGCCCAGGTGCCTCCCCCAAGCCGATGACCCGATTCGGCGACCGACTTCCTCGCCGGCCGCCTGGTCGGCCAACCGGCCCTGGGCCCAGAGGGGCTACGACACACTTGCCTTCCGAACACTGTCAGGCCGTGACGATGCGCGGTTCCGACGCTACGAGGCGTGGACGCGGATCCAGACATCCGCCCAGTCACCGCCGCGGACAGCGCGAATGCTCCAGCACCCCGGCGCGTCGAACTGGAAGCCGGCGCCCCATTCCTGTCCGCGCCACGTGAGTGTGCTCTGCTCGTGGAACGCCGGCCCCCAGACAAGGCTGCGATCACGGCCGTCCGGCCCCTTTACGAGCAGCCGGAGGGGACCGTTGCCCGTCACCCGCCAGACAATCTTGTACTCCACGCCGGTGTACAGCGGTGTCAGTCCCAGCCCTCCGCGCATCTCAAGCGCCCCTGGACCCGGAGTTCCGTGCACTGTTCCCGGCACTCCTCCGTCCTCGTAGACGGGCGAAGGCGGCCGACAGCCAACCGCGCCGAGCGGAGGTCCGGAATCAACATGAGCCGACGTGGGCGACAGGACCGTCGCGGGAGCCGTCGGAGGCGCCGACGTCCTACCGAAGCCGCAGGATGACAGCGCTGCCGTGACAGCCAGGACCCCCGCTGCCAGCGCGACGGACCGCGCGGGGCTGGTTGCCGCTGCATTGATCACCTGTCAACCATGCGCCCACCGTCGGACGCCTGGCAAGAACGCGACCCGAACATCAACCCGGGGCCCCGAGCGACGATGCGGACCATGGCCGGCCCCGGCCACCATTCACGACCTGACTCCCGGCTGGGCTCGAAGTGGCGAGGTGACGTGAAGGGCGTCGCCGTGGAGGGGTCCAGCAGGGTCAGGACGGCCGCCACCCGCAGGCTGGGCCTCGGGAGTCGCCATGCCGCCCACGGACGGAACCTCGTTTGTCCACTGTCAACCATCACCTGGCACAGGACATGTGCGGCCCGGTGACGCTTGTGACAGGATTCACTAAGTATTCCGTCACCGTACGGTTGGCCTCGTGGGCGGCTGCACCTACCGTGGTCGGATCCCCGAAGATGTGGCGTCCGGTCACCGACCGTGACGCCTGACGCACAACAACCACGATCGCTCACCGCGCTGTGCGGCCCGGGAGCGACCCGATGGCCACAGGCCGTCGGGAGCACACCACGAGGAAGGGCAGCCCCCGTGACCACCACAGACCACGACCTCCCGGACGTCTCGCGCAGCGACGCCCCGGCCACAGCCGCCGGCGCCCCGACGACGCACGCCCGCCTGCGGGCCTGGGTCGACGAGGTGGCCGCCCTGACGACCCCCGACGCCGTCCACTGGGTCGACGGCAGCGACGCCGAGGCGCAGGTGCTCGTCGACGGCCTGGTCGCGGGCGGCACGCTGGTCCGGCTCAGCAAGAAGCCCGACAGCTACTGGTGCGCATCCGACCCCGGAGACGTCGCCCGCGTCGAGGACCGCACCTTCATCTGCAGCGAGGAGGAGGCCGACGCCGGTCCGACGAACCACTGGATGGCACCGGCGCAGATGCGCTCCTTGATGAGCGACCTGTACCGCGGGGGGATGCGCGGGCGGACCATGTACGTGATCCCGTTCGTCATGGGCAGCCTCGACGCGCAGACGCCGATGTACGGCGTCGAGATCACCGACTCCGCCTACGTCGTCGTCTCCATGCGGGTGATGGCCCGCGTGGGCACCCCGGTGCTCGAGCGGATGGGCAGCGACGCGAGCTTCGTCAAGGCCCTGCACTCGGTGGGCGCGCCGCTGGAGCCCGGCCAGGCCGACGTCGCGTGGCCCTGCAACACGACCAAGTACATATCCCACTTCCCGCAGACGCGCGAGATCTGGAGCTACGGGTCCGGCTACGGCGGCAACGCCCTGCTGGGCAAGAAGTGCTACGCCCTGCGGATCGCCTCGGCGATGGCCCGCGACGAGGGCTGGATGGCCGAGCACATGCTCATCCTCAAGCTGACGAGCCCGCAGAACCACGTGCACTACGTCGCCGCCGCGTTCCCCAGCGCCTGCGGCAAGACCAACCTGGCGATGATCGAGCCGACCGTTCCTGGCTGGACCGCGGAGATGGTCGGCGACGACATCGCCTGGATGCGCTTCGGCGCGGACGGCCGGCTCTACGCCGTCAACCCGGAGGCCGGCCTGTTCGGCGTGGCCCCAGGCACGGGCTGGAACACCAACCCGAACGCGATGCGCGCCGTCGAGAAGGGCGGCTCGGTCTTCACGAACGTCGCGCTCACCGACGACGGCGACGTGTGGTGGGAGGGCATGACGAAGGAGCCGCCGGCGCACCTGACCGACTGGCACGGCGAGGACTGGACGCCGGAGTCGGGCAAGGTCAGCTCCCACCCCAACAGCCGGTTCTGCACCCCCATCGCCAACTGCCCGATCCTGGCTCCCGAGTACTACGACCCCCAGGGCGTGCCGATCTCGGCGATCCTCTTCGGCGGCCGGCGGCGCAACACGGTGCCCCTGGTCACCGAGGCGCGCGACTGGCAGCACGGCGTGTTCATGGGCGCCACGATGAGCAGCGAGACGACCGCGGCCGCCACGGGTGCGGTCGGCGTCGTCCGCCGTGACCCGATGGCGATGCTGCCGTTCCTCGGCTACCACGCCGGCGACTACTTCCAGCACTGGCTGGAGGTCGGCAAGGGCGCCGACGCGTCCAAGCTGCCGAAGATGTTCTACGTCAACTGGTTCCGCAAGGACGAGGGCGGCAGGTTCCTGTGGCCGGGGTACGGCGAGAACAGCCGCGTGCTCAAGTGGGTCATCGAGCGGATCGAGGGGACGGCGGGCGCCGTCGAGACCCCGATCGGCCTGGTTCCGTCCGGCGGCGCTCTCGACACCGACGGGCTCGACGTCTCCGACGACGACGTGGACGCAGCCCTCGCCGTCGACGTGGACGACTGGAAGGCCGAGATCCCGCTCATCGAGGAGTGGTTCGCCAAGATCGGCGACCGGCTGCCGACCAGCCTCGCCACGGAGCTGCACGACCTCAAGGCGCGCCTCGGCGTCAACTGACCGCGAAGTGGCAGGCGCGGCGATCACCAGGCGCGTGCCGGGTGTCGTCGTCGCCAACCCGGGAGAGCCTGGGAGGACGAGACAGCGGCAGATGTGCTCCGGCTCACACGAAGCCGGAGCACATCTGAGGCGGAGGCGGCGGGATTTGAACCCGCGAGGGGGCATTACCCCCAACCCGCTTAGCAGGCGGGCGCCATAAACCGGGCTAGGCGACGCCTCCTCACGACCGGGGCAAGGGTAGCGGCCCGACCACGGCGGGGGCAAAGGAGCTACCCCTGAGCTTGGGCCCCCGCGCAACGTGGCACGGCCCTCGCGCGTCTAGTGAGAGAATGGGGCGGGCACAGCAGTCCCCGGACGACGTCCTCGAGCGTCCACGGAGGCGGCCGGCTCGGGACGGCGCACGGCTCGGCGGGTCCGCCGGCGGTGACAGGGCAGGGTCTCGTGACCGATACGAGCACCCGGGTGGCGTGACAGGAAGCAGGAGGAGTCGTGACACAGATCGCGCCCGACTCCGCCCGTCGTTCGCGCCGCGATCCCGAACCCGAACCCTTCATCGACCTCGACCCCACCTCCCCTCCCGGCGGCCGCCGCCAGCGCGGGAGGCACGCGACACCGGAGGGCCAGGGTTTCGGCTGGGTAGTGGGCTGGACGATCATCGGGACGATGTTCCCCGGGACGGGGCTGGTCGCGGCGGGACGCCGCGTGGTCGGGTTCCTCGTGATCGGCGCCGAGGTGCTGCTGCTCGCGGCGACCGTCACGTTCGTGCTGTACGGCGACCCGATGGCCCAGGCGCAGTCGCTGCTCACGTCGACGAACAACCTCATCTGGGTGGCGGCGGCCATCGGTGTGATCGCGCTCGTCTGGGCACTGATCGTGCTGGGCACCCATTCCGCCCTGCGGCGCAGCGCCACCCTCAGCGGCACGCAGAAGATCATGGCTGCCGCCCTGGTCACGGCTCTGATCGCCGTCGGCGTGATGCCGGCGGCGAAGGGCGCCAGCTACGCGCTGCTCACCCGTGACGCCGTCAACACGGTCCTCGGCTCCTCCACGCCGGTGTCGAGCGATGCCCGCCGCCCCACGGCGGGGCCGGCGGCAGACCCCTGGGCAGGCATCCCTCGAGTCAACGTCTTGTTCCTCGGGTCCGACGCCGGCGCCGACCGCATCGGCATCCGCCCGGACACGATGATCGTGGCCAGCATCAACACGCGCACCGGGGACACCGTGCTGCTGAGCCTGCCGCGCAGCCTGCAGCACGTTCCGTTCCCCCCGGGCAGCCCGCAGGCGGCCGCCTACCCGAACGGCTACTACTGCGTGGACGCCTCCGGCGTTCCGCAGTGTTTGCTCAACGCGATGTGGACGTTCGGCAAGGAACACGCGAACACGTACTACAAGGGCGACCCGCACCCGGGGCTGACCGCGACGGTGCAGGCCGCAGAGCAGGTGACCGGGCTCAAGATCGACAACTTTGTGATGCTCAACCTGCAGGGGTTCCAGGCGTTCGTCGACGCCATCGGCGGGGTCACGGTCACGATCCACGAGCGGCTTCCGGTGGGTGGGAACAAGGAGAACCCGCACCCGTCGTCCTGGCTTCTGCCCGGCCGCCGCCACCTCAACGGATACTTCGCGCTGTGGTTCGCCCGTTCCCGCTTCACGACCGACGACTACGACCGGATGCGCCGCCAGCGGTGCGTCATCGGCGCCGTCGTGCAGCAGGCCGACCCGGTGCAGGCCGCACTGAACTTCGACAAGATCGCGAACGCCGCCAAGAACAACATCACCACCGACATCACCAAGCAGGAGCTCAATGCGTGGGTGACGTTGGCGCTGCGCGTCAAGAAGGCGCACGTCCGCAGCCTCCCGTTCACCACGGCGGTGATCAACACGGTCGACCCCAACTACTCCAAGATCCACCGGCTGGTTCAGCAGGCCCTGACCGCCCCGGTCGAGGTCACCCCGACGCCCACGCTGTCCGCCACCCCGTCCCCAGGGTCCAGCAAGACCCATCCCAAGCCCAGCCCGTCGCCGGTCTTCGACCCGAGTGCGGCTCAGGACATCAAGACCGTCTGCTGAGCTCGCCGCGCAGGCCGAGCAGCGAGCGCATCGCCCAGGTTCCCGCCGTGGCGGGCTCCACCAGGCCGAGCACACCCACGAGGTGCCCGTCGCGGCGGTAGCCGACCACGGCCTCCCCGCCCAGGTCGCCCTCGAGCACCGCGATCTCGTCAGCGAGCCCGAGGTCGCCGAACGACTGCAGCCTCAGGTCGTACTGGTCGCTCCAGAACGTCGGTAGCGCCGCGAAGGGCGCCAGGGCCCGGTCTCCGCCGGCCAGGCCGGCCACCAGCGACGGGCCCGCGCGCCGAGCCGTCTCGGTCGGCATGTTCCAGTGCTCCACCCGGCGCGCGACGTCGTCGTACAACGCGTTCGGGTAGCGCGCGACGTCGCCCACCGCGACGACGTCCCCGCGCGGCCCCGCGGCCGTCGACGCGCGCATCCACCCGTCGCAGAGCACGCCGTCAGACAGGTCCAGGCCGGCCGCGCCGTCCAGCCACTCGATGTTGGGCACGCAGCCCAGCGCCTCGACGACGACGTCGGCGACGAGCCGCGTGCCGTCGTCCAGCACAACGGCGGCCACCCGTGAGCCGGCGTCGTCGCCCTCGACCAGGGCCGGCAGTCGCCCGAGGTGGAAGCGGACACCGCGCGCCTCGTGCCTGCGCAGCAGCTCAGCACCTGGCTGGTGGCCCAGGGCGCGGAGCAGGGGGACGGCCTCGGGCGCGACGACGTCCACCCGCGCTCCCAGGGTCACCGCCGTGGCCGCGACCTCGCACCCGACGAAGCCGGCACCGAGGACCACGACGCGGCGTCCGGGCCCGAGCTCGGCCCGCAGGTTGTGGGCGTCCTCGAGCGTGCGGACGGCGTGCCGCCCGGCGGGCGGGGCGTCGGTGGCCAGGCGGCGCGGCCGGACGCCGGTCGCGACGACGAGGCCGTCCCAGCCGACAAGCCGATCGCCGTCAGGGCCGCGGACGCTGACGGTCTGGTCGGCGAACGACGAGGAGACGGCGCGGTGACCGAGCAACCAGCCGACGTCGTGCACACTCGCCCGTCGGTGGAACTCGAGGTCGGCGTGGCTGACGCCGTCCCTGAGGGCCTCCTTCGACAGCGGCGGCCTGGTGTAGGGCATGTGCGGCTCGTCGCCGAGCACCACGACCTCGCCCGTGAAGCCGGCGGCGCGCACGGCCTCCGCCGCCCGCAGGCCGCCGAGCGAGGCGCCGACCACGACGATGCGCTGCCCCATGGCCGGTCAGCCCTCCGCGAGGATCGCGCTCAGCGGGCGCCCGCCCATGGCCGCCTCGACCCGCGACGCCCTGGTCACGCCACCTGGAGGGACCGCTTGGCCAGGCCGTACCAGTACCCGTCGATCGGGGTGTCCGGCCGTGCGGTCGGGTCCTCGGCGCTGCCGAGGGTGACGAACAGCGGGGCCAGGTGCTCCACGGTCGGGTGGGCGTAGCGCACCGCCGGTGCCTGGTTGCGGAAGTCCATGAGCCCGTCGACGTCGCCGCGGGCCAGCCGCTCGGCGGCCCAGGCGTCGAACTCCGCCGACCAGCCGGGCGGAGGCTGGTCCGGTGAACGCATCTGCAGGTAGGGCAGCCCGTGCGTCATGAAGCCGCTACCGATGATGAGAACACCCTCGTCGCGAAGCGGTGCCAGGCGCCGACCCAGGTCGAGTAGGCGCCGAGGGTCCAGCGTGGGCAGCGATACCTGCAGCACCGGCACGTCGGCATTGGGGTACATCACGGTCAGGGGGACGTAGGCGCCGTGGTCCAGACCGCGGCCGGGCTGGTGGGCGACCTCCTCGCCGTCCGGCATGAGGGCCTCGACCCGGGCCGCGAGCTCCGGCGCCCCCGGCGCGGCGTACGTGGTCTGGTAGTAGCGCTGAGGGAAGCCCCAGAAGTCATAGACGAGCGGAACGGTCGTGGTCGCCCCGATGGTCAGCGGGGCGGACTCCCAGTGGGCACTCACGACGAGCACGGCCGTCGGGCGTGGCAGGTCGGCGGCCCACGCTCGTAGCTGCGAGGTCCAGAGGAGGTCGTCGACCAGGGGCGGGGCCCCGTGCCCGATGTAGATGGCCGGCATCCGCGACTGGCTGCGCTCGGCAATCGGCGAGGTGGGGGAGGGCGTCACCCCCGGATGCTATCAAGTTGTTGAGCGCTAAACAACTTCTCGGCCGACGGGACCCGGGGGCCGGCGCGCGGCGTCCAGCATGTGCTCGGCGTCTGCGAGAAGGCCTCCCGCCGTCCCGCTGTACCCCACCGCCCAGCCCACGACGACCCGCGACGCCTCCGCCGGCCTGGCCACCGGAGGCGGCGCGACCGGCTCCTCGTGGATGGAGCCGTCGGCGCGACGCCGCAACCGCTGGTCGACCGCGGCACGCAGCCGGTGCGCGGCCAGGGCAGCCTGCGCCGGCGCGGTGGCCGGGAGCAGCACGGCGAGGTGGTCGTGACCCGACCTGTAGACGACGTCGCCGCCGCGCACAGCGGCACGCAGCGCGACCGCCGCCTCCCGCATCGCGGCGCCGGCGGCCGCCGGTTCGACGCTCCGCGGGTCGATGTGCAGCGGCTCGACCGCCACGAGGACGACCCCGGTCGAGGGGCCGAGGTGGTGCCCGGCGTTGAGCGCGCCCTGGAGGTCCGCCGTCAGCCGCGGGAGCGACCAGGCACGTGTCGTCGCGTCCACGCTGTCCTCGGTGCGCACGTCGCCGCGCCGGGCCAGGTCGTGCAGCCGGCCGCCACCCGCGCGGCCGAGGCGGTCGGCGGCGTCGGTGTCGCCAGGCGAGAACGGCGTCGCGCCACCTCTGCGCACCAGCACAGCGCCGACCACCCGGCCCGCACCGAGCAGCGGGATCATCAGCAGGGCGGCGGCCGCACCTCCGTGCTCACCGGGGAGCAGGATGCTCACGGGAGAGCCCTTGGCCCACGGGGCGTCGGCGACCACGGTGCTCCACGCGTCGAGGCTGCCCTCGACGTCGGGGTGCTCCCATGCCAGCCGCGGCCCCTGCGGGAGGTGCAGCACGGTGGCGCCCTGGTCGGCGGCGACGAGGTCGACGGCCGCCTCCGTGACGACCTGCGCCACGGCGATGCGGTCGTGGCACCACGTCAGTCGGTCACGGGCTTCGAGCAGGCGGGCCAGCTGGTCGGAGGAGGGCGCGCCCGAACGGCGCTCGGGGGGTGCCGCGACATGCCGGGGGACCTTGGGCTCAGGCGGTGCGGGGACGTCGTCCGGCGGGGGGACGACGTCCGGCGGGGGGACGACGTCCGGTGAGGGCACGACGTCCGGCGGCGGGACGTCGTCCCGCATCATGACTCGGCGCGGTGCGGGGACGTCGTCCGGCGGGGGACGTCGTCCCGCATCGTGACGCCGCGCGGCAGGGGGAGACCGACGAGCCCGGAAGCACGGTCGGGCACCACCCGACCGGCGCCCGGCCAGTCGACAGCGGGGCCGGTGAAGAAGGGGTCCGCCGTGGCGATCGGCATGCCGAGCCGACTGCTCCGGCGCTGCCGGCCCAGGCGCCAGACGGCCGCGATCACCAGGGCGGCGCCGAGGACCGCGAGCCCCAGGATCAGCCAGCCGCCCGTTGTCGGTGGCCACCACGCCACGCTGCGGGCGGGCGCGAGAGTGAACAAGTACACAGGGTGCGAATCGGCATGAGCGGGCCCCATCTGGAGCCGTCGGCATGAGCGCGTGCGACCCGCAGGTCAGCCCGTCTGCCCCCGCGACGGGTCGCGGACCATCACCCACATCGTCGGCGCGCCGCCGTCCACCAGCACCTGAGCCCGCACGCGGAAGCCGTGCCGCGCGTAGAAGCCCACGTTCGCCCGGGTGGCGGTCTCGAGCACGACAGGTACCGCCGTCCGGTCGGCGGCCGCCAGCAGCGGCGCCATCACCGCCGAGGCCAGGCCCTCGCCGCGCCGGGAGGGCGCCGTCGCCAGAACGCCCAGGTACCAGTGGGCCTGCGCGAGCCCGTGCGCCGCGACCGCCTCGTCGACGGCGGTGATCCGCTCCCCGCTCGGCGCCGGCAGTGACGTGACGACCTGCGCGTACCGGGCTGCCGCGACGTCCGGGCCCACGAGGTTGCCCCCCGGCGGGTTCCACATGCCGACCGCGGCACCGCCCTCGGCCACCCAGACCTCGCCGCCGTCGATCCGGTTGTCCAGCAGCACGCCGAAGAACCGTCGGGCACCGTCGGCGTAGACCTCGTCGTCCGGGAACCACCACCGCACCTGCGGGTCGTCCCTGAAGGCGGCCAGCACCGTGTCGAGAACCGTCTCCCGCTCGTGCGGGAGCACCCGTCGGACCGCACCCACCCGACAATCCTGTCCCCGGCCGGTCTCGATCCGATCACCGGGGTCCCCGGTGGTGCCAGGATGCTCCCGTGGTCACCCTCCCCCGGCCGTCGGGTCGGCGCCGTCATGAGTTCCACGGCGACGACGGGCCGATCCGTGTCGACTGGAACGCGCACGGAGTCCCCGAGATCACCGCTGAGTCCTGGCCGGACGCCTACCGCGGTCTGGGTTGGGCGCACGGACGCGACCGGCAGCTGCAGATGCTGCTCACCCGCATCGTTCTGCAGGGGCGCGCCTGCGAGCTGCTCGCCGACGACCCCGCGCTGCTCGACGTCGACCGGTACATGCGTCGCATGGGCTTCCACCGCGAGGGCTCGGCCGAGGTCGCCCGGCTCGGCCGCGACGCGTTGCGGGCCTTGGAGGCCTACTCCGCCGGCGTCAACGCCTCCATCGCCGCGAACGGGACCGTCGTCGAGCTGCGCCTGCTCGGCGTGCGCCCCGAGCCCTGGCAGCCCGGCGACTCGATCGTGCTCGGCAAGGTGATGGCCTTCCTCGGTCTGGCGGACTCGCAGGCGATGGCCCAGAAGGTCCTCCTCCACCTGGTTCAGCACGGCGTGGACGACGCGCGGCTGCGCGAGCTGTTCGGCTACCTGCGCGAACCGGTCGACCGCGACCTGCTGGGCATGGTCTCGATGGCTCCGGCGCTGGTGCCGGACGCCGTCCGGTGGCTCGGCTCGATCCCCCGCCTGACCGCCAGCAACAACTGGGCGGTCGCCGGCTCGCACACCCGTTCAGGTCGCGCGATGCTCGCCAACGACCCGCACCTGGACACGACCCGGTTGCCCGCCATCTGGTACGAGGCGGTGCTGCGGGTGGCGGGGCGAACGGCGACCGGTGCAGGCATCCCGGGGGGCCCGGTGCTGGCGATCGGGCGCACGCCGGACGTGGCGTGGGGCGTGACCTTCTCGTTCATGGACATGATCGACTATCGCGTGGAGCGGTGCCGCGAGGGCCGGTACCTGCGCCAGGAGGGGGACGCGGAGCAGTGGCGGCCGTTCACCGTGCGCCAGGAGGTGATCGGGGTGAAGAAGAAGCCCCCGGTGGTCGAGGCGGTGTACGAGAACGAGCACGGCCTGCTGGAGGGCGACCCGTTCGAGGACGGGCACTACCTGGTCATGTCGTGGTCGGCGGCCCATGGGGCCGGGGCCGGGGACCTCGAGGGTCTTCTCGCGATGCCGAGCGCCACCGGTGCCGAGGAGGCCATGGCACACCTGCGCCGCTTGGAGTGCCTCACGTTCAACTGGGTGGTCGCCGACGCCGCGGGCCACATCGGGTACCAGATGTCCGGGCGCGCCTGGCGCCGTCCCGGCGGCTCCAGCGGTCTGCTGCCCACACCGGGCTGGGATGCCGCAGCCGACCCACTCGGCTTCGTGGACCCCGCCGACGTGCCACAACGCCTCGACCCGCCCGAGGGGTACATCGTCACCGCGAACAATGACCTCAACGCGTGGGGCACCGTGCCGGTGATCAGCGCGTGCATGGCCGGCTACCGGGCCGAGCGCATCGAGGCTCTGCTTCGCGAGATGGGCGACGGCCTGGACGTCGAGGCGATGCAGCGCATCCAGCTCGACCTGTACTCCCTGCAGGCCGAACGACTCATGGCCGTCATCGGCCCGCTCCTTCCGGACACCGACAACGGCCACCTGCTGCGGGGGTGGGACCTGCGCTACGCTCCGACCTCGCTGGGGGCGACGCTGTTCGAGTCGGTGTACCGGGCTGCGCTGCTGGTGGTGTTCGGCGACAACGGCGTCGGCCGCGAGGTGATCGCCCACCTGCTCGACGAGACGGCCTTCTTCAACGCCTACTTCGGCATGTTCGACAGGGTCCTGCTGTCCGAGGCCTCCGCGTGGTTCGGCGACCTGTCGCGCGACCAGCTGATGGCGCAGGCGATCAGCGAGGGCCTGGCTGTCACGCCCCGCCCGTACTCCACCACGCGGATGGTGACGATGCGCCACCTCCTGCTCGGCGGCAAGCTGCCGGCGTGGGCCGGGTTCGACCACGGCCCGCTGCACCTGCCGGGGTCGCGGGCCACCGTATGCCAGGGGCAGTCGTTCACCATCGCCGGCCGCACGACGTCCTTCCACCCGACCTACCGGATGGTCACCGACTTCGCCGAGCCTGCGATCCACACCGCGCTCGCCGGCGGACCCTCCGACCGTCGCCTGTCCCGGCACTACCTCTCGGGCCTGGCCGGCTGGCTCGCCGGGGAGTACAAGCGGCTGGGCTGACCGCTCCGTCCGAGGCCCGACCAGACCTGTGGCGTACCGAGGGCCTCCACACGTCGCCGACACTCCGGGCGACACGCCTCACGGCGGGGTTGCGTCACTGGGTACGCGGCTCGCGGCGGGACCGCGTCAGTGTGCGCGGGGCAGGGTGGCGTCAGTGCGTACGCGGGGCGGGGTGGCGTCAGTACGTGCGCGGGCCGGGTGGCGTCAGTGCGTGCGCGGGCCGGGCCCGTGCCGGACGACGACCACCGGGCAGGGCGCGTGCGCCACCACGTACTGGCTCACGGAGCCGAGCAGCGCACCCACGAAGCCGCCATGGCCGTGGCTGCCGACCACGAGGACGTCGGACGGCTTGGTCACCTCGACCAGCACGGACGCGGGGTGGCCCTGCACCACGTGGGTGGTCACGTGTTCGACGGCCTCGTCGCCCAAGGCGTCCTTGACCGCCTGCGCCAGAACCTGCCCGGCGTCGGCGGCGAGGTCCACCCCGTCACCGGCGTCCCAGATGAACCCGAACGCCACGGGGTAGCTCCAGGCGATGACGGCATGCGTCCTCGCGCCGGTCAGCCTGGCCTGGTGGTAGGCCCATCGCAGGGAGTCCAGCGACGAGGCGGACCCGTCGACTCCCACGACCACGCGCCTCGAGACGGCTTCGGGCATCACGCGGCCCTCGGGGTCGGCACTCGGTACCGGAGTGTTCTGCGCCATGACTCATCACTTCTCTCGGTCGAGCCTCACCCCCAGCCTTGCCCCGCCGGTGATCTCGCTCAAGGGCCCAAGGGCCTCCCCGGCACACCTGGTGCGGAAGCCTGCGCCAACCTTCGACTGGCACGGCGGCACGCTGCGCCAAACTGTTTGGCACTGTGTGCCGCCGCGCCAAAGGCAGGGCGGGCAGCCCGCGGCCGCCGTCCCTGTCCGGAGGAGGTGAGAGGCGGCGGCCGCGGGGTCTAGGGGGTCAGGGCAGGATGTGCAGCCCTGTCGGGGTCGCGGGGCAGACGGTGGCCGCGTCGTTGACGTAGGTCACCGTTGCTGTCGTGGCTCCGAAGGAGGTGCTCCCGTTGAACAGCTGCACCGTGTAGGTCCCGGCGGGCTGGGTGTTGGGAGCAGTGCTGATCGAGTAGCTCGTGATCGTCGACGACGCCTGGCTGGCGATCGAGCCACCGACCGATCCCTTGCTGACCGGGTCGGCAAGACCGGTGAAGGGGTTCCCGGGGTACAGGAGCGCCTTCGCCGACTGCGCGACCGGGATCTTCCAGGTCGAGCTGATCTGGCCGACCGAGTGCGTGGTGAACTGCACCCAGTAGGTCTGCCCGCTGGCCAGTGCCGGCACGTTCAGGGTGATCGCGCAGGTCTGGTTGTCCGCCGGCGGCGGTGAGATGGGCAGCGGCACCGGGACGGCGCCGGGTGGGTAGGCCAGACCGGGCGCGAACCAGGCGTGTCCGCGGCCCCCTCGGGCGCCGGCGAAGGCGTCCTCGGTCAGGAACACGGTGTTGCTGGTCCCGTCAGGGCTGTCGACGGTGACGATGCCCTGGGCGAAGCGGAAGTTGCCGACGCCGCCCGGCGGGTTGGCGGGGTCGACCGGCCGCGTGCACGTCGTGGTGCACCACACGGTGGCCTCGGCAGACCCTGCGGCCGGCATGCGGCCCTGGGTCGAGTAGATACGCGAGGTGTTGGTGGCCACGTCGTACTGGTAGAGCGTGCCGTTGGCCGCCCCGGGAGAGATCGCCGCGTAGACCAGGCCCGCCGTGCTGCGCAGGTGCTGCGGGTCGGGGTCCACCCCGATCGCCGATCCGAAGATGAAGCCGAACTGGCCGATGTTGAGCGGCACGGTCGCGCAGACCTGGCTGACCCCGCCGACGGTGCCGGGGCAGGTGCTCGCGTTCTTGATGACCGTGAAGCCCTGGTTCTCGGGCAGGTAGAGATCGTCACCGATCATGCCCATGGAGCCGTTGATCCCCTTGCCGACGGTCCCGGCGCGCTGCTCGGTGGTCATCGCGACCACGTCGACCGTCTGCAGGCGAGGGTCGTCCTCGGGGTTGTTGATCCGGCGGATGAAGCCGTCGAGCAGGCCACCCATGTAGAGGGCGTGCCGGCAGGTCGCCGGGGCACCCGGCTTGCAGGGCCCGAGCGCGAGCCCGTTCGCCTTGTCGCCGCTCAGCCCGGCGTTCGGGGCCATCACGACGGCGGAGCCCGCCACGAGACCGCCAGCACCAGTGTCGGCGCTGGGGTCGAACGTGAAGCGGATGACGCCCGGGCTGAGGTGGTCGTTCTGCGCCACGTAGAGGTAGTGCTGGTTGACCGACCCGGGGACGACGGAGTCGTCGTAGGCGGTCTGACCACCCGAACCGAGCACCGTCCCGTCGTCACAGGCCGCCGAGTTGTACGCGTGCAGGCCGGGTGCGGCCGCCACGACGTCCATGCGGCACAGCCCCTGCGAGTGGTCGGCCGCCCAGAGGTGGCCGCCGTCGTCACTGGGGACGAACGTGACGCCGCCCTTGGGTGCGGTGAGGCCGTAGGCGTACAGGCTCGGCGTCACGGTGCTGGGCGGAGGCGGCAGGGTGCAGGGAAGGGCCGCGGTCGCGACGCAGTCCGCCGGTGCGACACCGGCGTTGGCGACGATGCGGAAGATGTGGCCCTTGTTCAACGGCGGGTTCACGAGGATCGCGAACGTCGGGTCGTCGCCGATGAAGAGGTCACCGTTGTGCGGGTTGACGGCCAGGCCCATCACGAACGTGTACGTCGTGACGGGCGTGCCCGGGTTCAGCAGCGAGTCGTAGGCCGGAGCGACAGCGTTGGAGACGACGTCCTGCAGCCCGCTGTCGGGGTGGTAGCGCAGGATCGTGGCACCGGCGTTGCGCGGGGAGTCGGCCACGTAGAGGAACTGCCCGTTGCCTGCGGCGTCGCTCTGCACTGCCATGCCCTGCGGGAAGTTCGTCGTGATGCCGCCGACGATCGTGCCGGCGCAGCCGCCGGCGGCGTTCTGCGGCGGGTTCACGACGGTCGGGTCGGCCGAGCCGAGGGACGGCGGGCAGGTGGCGACGTCGGTGAACTCGGTGACGCCGTTGCCGCCGAGCTCGTCGACGTAGAGGTCGTCGGTGCCGGTGGCGTTGTGGAACATGCCCATGCCGAACCGGACGCCTTTGCGCTTGTCGGTGACCTTCGTGATCACCTCGATCGACTGGGCGGCCGAGGCCTGGTCGACGTTGTTGATGCGCTCGATGAACTTCGAGCGCTCGAACGCCAGATACAGCGCCAGGCACGGCGTGCCCGCGGCAAGGGGGCTGCCGGGGCTGTGGTCGCACGGGCCGAGCGCGACGGAGGAGTTCTTGAAGTTGCCGGCCGCGTCGGCGAAGAAGCCGACGGTGTTCAGCCCGCCCAGCAGCGTGCCGCTGGCCGCCACCATGAGCCCTTTGCCGCCACCGGCGGTGGGGTCGTAGGTGATCCGGACCGGGCCACCGCTCCTGCTGGACATGTCGGCGGCATACACGTAGTAGGTGCCGTCGGCGTTGACCGGGCCAACGGTCGCCTGCGTGGGCTTCTTGGCCTGGACGTCACACGTCCCGACGGTCTCGCTGAAGCCGCTGGCGGCAGCCGGGTCGGCGTCGATGCGACACAGACCCGCGCCGCTGGCGTCCCAGTAGTGACCGCCGTCGCTGGACTCCAACCAGACACCGTTGAACGGGAAGGTCACGCCGGACACATAGGCAGCGCTGGGCGCGGCCTGGGCCATCGAGCCCGTCAGCGCGACGACAGAGGCAAGGCCCAACCCGATGGCCGCGACCCTCGCCGTCACCCGGAACCCCGTGGTCGAGCGACCACCCTCGCGCAGTCGCCGTCCAGACCGGTCGTCGTACAGAAGCAGTGATCTCATCGGGCCCTCCTAGGTCCGCCCCTGACACCTCGTCAGCACCTAGCTGCCGGTGTCGCGCCCGGGCCCCGACCCATGCGCAACGCACCCGCTTCAGTGCTGCTAAGGCCATCAAGAACCCGTCCACGACGATCGGCATCACCCAAATCGGGGTGTGGACCCCCTCGAATTGATCGCTTTTTACCCTCCCAATACCCCACGAAGAACCGCGGATGACTCTCGCGACCGGTGCGACGGGGTGCGACCGGTGCGACGGGGTGCGACCGGTGCGACGGGGTGCGACCGGTGCGACGGGGTGCGACCGGTGCGACGGGGTGCGACCGGTGGACGGTGCGACCGGTGCGGCCGGTGCGACTACGGGCCGCCTGCGCCAACCCTCGACTGGCGCGGCGGCACGCTGCACCAAACTGTTTGGCACTGTGTGCCGCCGCGCCAAAGACGGGGGGCGGGCAGCCCGCAGTCGCTGGACATGGCGGGGCCCCGCCGGTCAGTGACCGACGGGGCCCCGCCCTAGAAGGGTCAGTCCATGGACAGGTACTTGCTGACGGTCACGTGGCCGTCACTGTGCTGGCCGTCACTGCTGCCGCCGTCACCGTCGTCGCCGTCACCGGAGCTGTCGACCCGGAAGGTGACGCCGTTGGACGCCGTGCCCCCTGTCGGCCTGACGGTCACGGAGAGCGAGCCGTGGTGCAGGTCCGAGGGAACCTTCACCACGATGCGGGTCGCCGACCACGACGACACTCTCGCCGTCTTGGTCCCGAACCGCACCACACCCGAGGTGCCGAAGCCGGTCCCGGTGATGGTCACCTTCGTGCCGGAGACACCGTGGGTCGGCGACAGCCGCGTGATGTGCGCGGTGGACGGGGTCACGACCGAGTCCACCGTGAATGCCATCGCGTTGGATGCCGCAGCACCCGTCGGGGTGACCACGATTGTCGTGGCACCGGCTGCCCGCGCCGGGACGGTCGCCACGATCGAGGTCGCCGACCACGACGACGTCGTCGCCGCGGTCCCACCGAAGGACACCGAGCCACCGGTGCCGAGGTCGGTGCCGGTGATGGTCACCGTCGCGCCGGCCAGGGCGTGGGTCGGGGCCACCGAGGAGATGTGCGCCACCACGGGCGGCGCGTCCACAGTGAACGACAGGGCGTTGGACGCCGAGGCGCCCGTCGGCGTCGCGACGATGCTGACGGCACCAGGTGCCGCAGCAGGAACGGTCGCGACGATCTGGGTCGCCGTCCACGACGAGACGCTCGCGGCCACGACACCGAAGCGCAGGACGCCGCTGGTGCCGAGGTCGGTCCCGGTGATCGTCACCGAGGAGCCGGCCAGACCGTGGTCAGGGGAGACCGAGGTCAGGGTCGCGGGCAGGGCAGGCGCGTCCACGGTGTAGGCCACCGCGTTGGACGCCGAGCCACCGGTCGGGGTCACCGTGATCGTCGTGGCGCCGGCAGCCATCGCCGGCACGGTCGCGACGATCGAGGTGGCAGACCACGACGAGGTGCTCGCTGCGGTCCCACCGAAGGACACCGCACCACCGGTGCCGAAGTCGGTACCCGTGATGGTCACCGAGCTGCCGGCCAGACCGTGGGTCGGAGCCACACCGGAGATGTGGGCGACCACGGGCGCCGGGGTGTCGACCGTGAACGACAAGGCGTTGGACGCCGCGCCACCGGTCGGGGTGACCGTGATCGTCGTGGCGCCGGTCGCCATCGCCGGGACGGTGGCCACGATGGAGCCCGCCGACCACGACGTCGTCGCAGCAGCGGTCCCACCGAAGGACACCGCACCACCGGTGCCGAGGTTGGCACCCGCGATCGTCACACTGGCACCCGCCAGCGCGTGGTTCGGCGTGACCGACGTCAAGCTCGCCGCCGGGGTGTCAACGGTGAACGCGACCGCGTTGGACGCCGAGCCGCCGGTCGGGGTGACCGTGATCGTCGTCGCACCAGGGGTGCGCGCCGGGACGGTCGCCACGATGGAGGTGGCCGACCACGACGAGGTCGTCGCCGCCGTGCCACCGAAGGACACCGCGCCACCGGAACCGAAGTTCGTGCCGGTGATCGTCACGGTCGCGCCGGCCAGGGCGTGCGTCGGGGCCACCGCGGAGATGTTCGCCGCCGGGGTGTCAACGGTGAACGCGACTGCGTTGGACGCCGAGGCGCCGGTCGGGGTGACCGTGATCGTCGTCGCGCCGGTCGCCATCGCCGGGACGGTGGCCACGATGGAAGTGGCCGACCACGACGAGGTCGTCGCAGCAGTGCCACCGAAGGACACCGCACCACCGGTGCCGAGGTTCGTGCCGGTGATCGTCACGGTGCTACCCACGAGCCCGTGGGTCGGGGCCACCGAGGCGATGTTCGCCCCAGGAGCGTCAACCGTGAAGGCCATCGCGTTGGACGCCGCGCCACCGGTCGGGGTGACCGTGATCGTCGTCGCACCGGGGGTGCGCGCGGGAACCGTCGCCACGATGGAGGTCGCCGACCACGAGGAGGTGGTCGCCGCCGTCCCACCGAAGGACACCGCACCACCGGAACCGAAGTTCGTGCCGGTGATCGTCACGGTCGCGCCGGCCAGGGCGTGCGTCGGGGCCACCGCGGAGATGTTCGCCGCCGGGGTGTCGACCGTGAACGACAAGGCGTTGGACGCCGCGCCACCGGTCGGGGTGACCGTGATCGTCGTGGCGCCGGTCGCCATCGCCGGGACGGTGGCCACGATGGAGCTCGCCGACCACGACGTCGTCGCAGCAGCGGTCCCACCGAAGGACACCGCACCGCCGGTGCCGAGGTTGGCACCCGCGATCGTCACGCTGGCACCCGCCAGCGCGTGGTTCGGGGTGACCGACGTCAGGCTTGCCGTCGGGGTGTCAACCGTGAACGCGACCGCGTTGGACGCCGAGCCGCCGGTCGGGGTGACCGTGATCGTCGTCGCACCAGGGGTGCGCGCGGGGACCGTCGCCACGATGGAGGTCGCCGACCACGACGTGGTCGTCGCCGCAGTGCCACCGAACGACACCGCGCCGGCCGTGCCGAAGGCGGTGCCCGTGATGGTCACGGAGCTGCCCGCGAGCGCGTGGGTCGGGGCCACCGCGGAGATGTTGGCCGTGGCGGGTGCGCCGGCGACCGTGATGCTGTAGAGGGCGAAGCCGGACTCACCAACCGAGGTGTCCCCGTTGACGCCCCACACCTTGTAGTAGTAGGTGCCGGCAGTGGCGGGCGCGGTCATGTTGACCGTGTACGACGAGGCGTTGCTTCCGCTGCCTCCGCCGTAGGACACCGACGTTCCCGTTACGCCCGCAGCGGTCGAGTTGGCGATCCAGTACCCGGTGTCCGCACCAGCGGAGTTCGCGGAGATCGCGATCCGCAGGGTGTAGACGGCGCTGGCCGCCGGCGTCGTTGTGCTCGGCGTCAGCGTGATGACGGCGGGCGTGCCGGTGTCGTGGCAGCCCGAGCAGTCCCGCGCGCGGCTGGGGGTCGCACCAGCTGGTTGCGCGTAGGCCGCCGCAACGATGACGCAGGCCCCCAAGGCGATCGCCGAGGTGGCGATCTTGGCGAGGCGCGTTGGCCTCACTCGACTCATGCTCATTCGATCCTCCAACGGATCCAGCCTTCTTTTCGGCAGCGCGAACTGCAGCCGCAATCACGCCGTATCAAACGAAACTAATGTCCACTCGGACGATTGACATCCCCGCGAAGGTATAGAAAAGGACCGGCAAGATACAGGCGTCAACGAGTGACCAAAGTCCCAGGTCGCGCCGGGCAAAGGCGTGGACTCACGTTGCTCTCGCTGTGATCATGTTCTGACCTGCAGAGACAGTGTGTCTGGGCCCGTAGCGACGTCGCCCGCGATTGTCAAGCCCGACGTCGTGCGAATCGTTCACAACGCGTCGGCAGAGGCGCCAGGGGAAGGCTGCGGTTAGTGGCAGGACGCAGTTTGTTGAATCGTTCACCAAAGCGACCCAGCAGTGGTTTCGCGCACTTCACGGGGACAGATGAAGAAGGCGAAGATCGTGGCGGTCCCGATGGGGGACCGCCTCGCTCACTCGCGGTCACAGCGGGCGCGCACCTGCTCGACCCGCCGGTGACACGCGGTCACGGCAGCCGGCTCGGTGTACGCCCGGAACGGCCCAACGGGGGCCACCGATCGTCCGGGCACGCTACCGGTGTGACATCCGTCACACCGGTGCGTACCTCTATCCGACGCCGAGGATCTCCTCGACCGTGGCGCGCATCACGTCGGCGTCCGGCGTGACGCCCGTCCAGTGCCGAACGCTGATCACGCCCTGGTTCACGAGCATCCCCAGGCCGTCGAGCGTCACGCAGCCGCGGGCCTGCGCGTCCGCGACGAGCCCCGTTCGCGGCGGGTTCGGGATGACGTCGGCGACCACCAGGCCGGGCCGCAGCGTGTCCAGCGCCACGTCCAGGCGGGCGCTGGTGTCGGGGTGCAGGCCGATCGACGTCGCGTTGACGACGATGGCGGCCTGCTCGGGCACCCGGTAGGTGTGGTCCCACACGACGAGCTCAGCGGTGGCGGGCGTGCGGTCGCGGATCAGCGCGACGAGCTCCGCGCCGCGCCCGTGGTCGCGGTTCACCACCGTGATCGACGCCGCCCCCGCCAGAGCGGTCTCGACCGCGATCGCCCTGGCCGCCCCGCCGGCACCGAACAGCACAACATGCGCGCCGCCGGGGTCGACCACCGTCTGCAGCGACGTCAGGAAGCCCTGACCGTCGGTGTTCTCGCCGATGAGCGCGTCGCCGTGGCGAACCACGCAGTTGACCGCCCCGATGATGGCCGCCGAGTCCCCGAGCCCGTCGAGGTGGGCGACCACGGCCACCTTGTGCGGCAGCGAGCAGTTGAAGCCGACCCAGCCCATCGCGCGCGCTCCGCGCACCGCGTCGCCGAGCGCATCGGGTGCCACCTCGCAGTTGAGGTAGCGGGCGTCGATCCCGTGATGGCGGTAGGCGGCCTCGACCATCGCCACGGTCGGGTTCTCCGCCGCGGGGGTGGCGAACGAGCCGGTGATCGCGCTGAGGAACGTCCGGGGCTGGCTCACGGGACCCCTCCTGGGTCGGGCGGGACGGCGGGTCGGGCGGGCGGGATGGAAGTGCGGGATGGGAGTGGAGACTATCCGCGAAGGCGTGTGCCGGCGGGGTCGTACCAGGGCCGTAGCGAGGCGGCGGCGTCCATGACACGACCGGCGATCTCGACCTGCCACTGACCGCCTGCCACCCACGCGGCGTCGACCGGCCCGTCGTCGCGGGTCGCGTACCCCATGCCGCACGCCGCGCCGACCGTGTGGCCCCACATCCCCGAGCTCACCTCGCCGAGCACCCGGCCGTCCCGCAGCACCGGTTCGTGGCCGTACAGCATCGCCGTCTCGTCGTGGACGGCCAGCTGCAACAGACGCCGCCGGGCGCCGTCCACACGCCGGCGTTCGAGCGCAGCGCGGCCGGTGAAGTCGACCGGCTTGTCCCAGGCGACGGCGAAGCCGAGGCCGGCCTCGAGCGGGGTGTCGTCCGGCCCGATGTCGTGGCCCCAGTGCCGGTAGCCCTTCTCGACCCGGCAGCTGTTGAGCGTGTGGAACCCGCACAGGCGCAGACCGTGGTCGGCACCGGCCCGGGTCAGCTCCTCGTACACGTGCAGGGCGAACTCGGACGGCATGTAGAGCTCCCACCCGAGCTCGCCGACGTAGCTCACGCGCAGGGCGCGCACCAGGGCGTAACCCACCTCGACGACGCGCGAGGTGGCGTAGGGGAACGCGTCGTCTCCGAGGTCGTCGGGTGTCAGCCCTTGCAGCAGAGCCCTCGCCTGCGGGCCCATGACGCCCATCGCTGCGGTTCCGGACGAGGTGTCGACCACACTCGCCCGCCGACCACGGGCGGCCCGCTCCAGCCGGGTCCGGTCGCGCACCCTGCCGGCTGCGCTCGTGACCACAAGAAAGCGCTGCTCCTCCAGCCGAGTCACCGTGAGGTCGGCCTCGATGCCACCGGAGCCGTTGCACCACTGCGTGTACACCACGCTGCCCGCAGCGACGTCGACGTCGTTCGCGGACAGCGTGTCGAGGACGGCGAGCGCGTCGTCGCCGTGGATCTCGAACGTGGCGTAGCTGCACATGTCGAACAGCCCGACAGCCTCGCGGACGGCGCGGTGCTCGGCGGCGTTGAAGCCGAACCAGTTCTGCCGGCCGTAGCTGTACTCGTACCTCGGCTCCACCCCGGCGGGTGCGAACCAGTTCGGTCGTTCCCACCCGGCCACCTCGCCGAAGCAGGCCCCCGCCGCGGCGAGCCGGTCGTGCAGGGGCGAGCGCCGGACGCCGCGTGCGGTCTCGACCTGCCGGAAGGGCCAGTGCATGTCGTAGAGCAGGCCCAGCGACTCCGTCGACCGGTCGCGCAGGTAGCGGCGGTTCACCTGGAACGGCTCGAAGCGCCGGACGTCGACGTCGGCCAGGTCCATGGGCGGCTCGCCCGTGGCGATCCAGTCGGCCATCACCCAACCCACGCCACCCGCGGACTGGATGCCGATCGAGTTGAACCCGGCGGCGACGAAGAGGCCGTCCAGCGTCGGCGCCTCGCCGATGATGTAGCGGTCGTCGGGGGTGAAGGACTCCGGGCCGTCGAACACCAGGCGCAGCGGTGTCTCACCCAGGGCAGGTATGCGGTCGAACGCCCGGGCCAGGTGCGGGCCGAGGTGGTCCATGTCCACCTCGAGCTGCAGGAACTCCGCCCCCGGCGCGGCCTCGCCGGGGTCCCAGGGGATCGCGCCCGGCTCGAAGACCCCGACGAGCAGGCGGCCGGCGTCCTCCTTGTAGTACGCGAAACGGTCCGGGTCACGCAGGATCGGCACGTCGTGGGCCAGACCCGGCAGCGGTTGCGTGACCACGTAGTAGTGGTGGGCGGCGTGCAGGGGCACGGTGACGCCGTAGCGAGCAGCCAGCTCACGGGTCCACAGGCCCGTGGCGAGCACGACGGTCTCGGCTCGGACGGTGCCGCCCTCGGTGGTCACCCCACAGACCCGACGCGCCGCGTCGTCGACCAGCAGCCCGGTCACCGGTGTGTGCTGCAGCGTCAGCGCCCCACCGGCGCGGGCGCCGGCGAGCAGGGCCATCGTGGTGTCGACCGGGTTGACCATCGCGTCGCCGGGCAGGTGTACGGCACCCACCACGTCGGCGACGTCCATCAGCGGCCACAGGCCGGCGGCGTCCTCGCGGTTCAGGGTGTGCACCTCCACTCCGAGCCCGCCAGCGAGTGCGGCGGTGCGCTGAAGCTCCTCCATGCGCGCGGGCGTGGTGGCCAGGCTGAGCGAGCCGGGCGCTCGGAAGCCGGTGCCCTGGCCCGTCTCGGCCTCCAGGGTCTGGTACAGCTCGAGGCTGTGGCGGGCGAGCCGGGTGAGGGTCTGCGTGGCGCGCAGCTGGCCGACGAGCCCCGCCGCGTGCCAGGTGGTGCCGCCGGTGAAGCTGCCGCGCTCCAGGAGCACGACCTCGTCGACCCCGCGCCGCACGAGGTGGTAGGCGATGCTGGCACCGACGATGCCACCACCCACGACCACGACCCGGGCGGTGTCCGGCGCGCTCACGCGCTCAAGGTAGCTCAGCCACCGGGCGCCGTGGCTGAGCCGCGCTCCAGCACGCTGGCCGCTGCAGGTCTGGAGGGAGTGCAGCGCTGCTGTAGAAGTGCAGCGCCGCGCGGACCCGCGGTCAGGGCCTTGGCCGGCGGCGGCCTGTCCCGCCCGAAGGTGCTCAGTGCAGGATGCTTTGCAATGCACGCATATCCGCAACAGCCCGCTCCTGTGGGCAGGTCTCAGCCACGGGCCTCAGCCACGGGCCTCAGCCACGGGCCTCAGCCACGGGCCTCAGCTACGGGGCGTACTCGGAGCTAGGTCGAAGCCGGCCCGACGGTTGGGGCCTCGACTCGGGACCCGTCCCCACGCGGTCTAGGCCGAGGGTGCCAGTCGCCGGGTGGCTCGGGGTACCGCGGCGAACGGGGACAGGGTGAACCACCCCGGGATGGCCCGGCGCAGCTCCGACGGCCCGTCGAGCGCGACGGCGCCACTGCGCAGACCCTCGGACCAGGTGATGTCCCCGCGCCAGATCTCCACCGCCCGGCGCAGGCTCGCCGTCACGGTCACGGCCACCGCGTAGCCGGGGTCGTTGTCGCAGACGTCCGCGTCGTCCGACGTGATCACGAGCCACCAGTCCCGCTGCTGCGCCGGTACGTCCGAGAAGCGGAACTGGACCACGGTGCGCCCCTCGGGCACGGCCTCGTGGTCGACGTGGCGGTGCATGTCCCACAGCAGGAGCTTCGGGTCGAGGTCCTCGTCACCGAGCTCACCGATCCAGCGGGTACCCCAGACGCCGAGCGCCTCGACCACGGGCTTGAGCTCCTGGCCCGCCTGGGTCAGCACGTACTGCACGTCATGGCCGTCGACCCGCTTGTCGACGATGCCGGCACGCGCCAGCTGGCTCAGCCGCTTCGACAGCAGCGTCGGGGACATCCGCGGGACGCCGCGGCGCACCTCGTTGAAGTGACGGCTCCCGGCCACCAGCTCGCGGACGATGAGGAGCGTCCAGCGCTCGTCGAGCAGCTCCATCGCCTTCGCGACCGGGCAGAACTGCTGGTAGGAGGATCCCATGCCACGCAGGCTAGGTCCCTGCCACCCGTTCGGCCACCTCCATCGCATGCTCAGGTACAGATCCTGTACTAGGTAGCAAGCCCGCCCGAACCTAGCCTCGGGCGCATGGCGGCGACGATGCCGCTGTCGACCGGACGGGGAGGTCGACAGCCGGCCCGGCGCGTTCCGGGCCGCATCGCCAGTCCACGGGCCGCCCGACCGGACTTGTGAGGAGAACTGTGATGACCGCAACAGACACGCTGGACGCCGACCGCGCACTCAAGGCTCGGCACCGCGCCATGTGGGCCCTGGGCGACTACCCCGCCGTGGCCAACGAGGTGATCCCGAGCCTGGGTCCGGTGCTCGTCGAGGCGTGCGGTGTACGACCGGGAGATCGGGTGCTGGACGTCGCCGCGGGGGCCGGCAACGTCGCCATCCCCGCTGCGTTGGCCGGCGCGAGCGTCGTGGCCAGCGACCTCACACCTGAGCTGCTGGAGTCGGGGAGGCAGCAGGCTGCAGAGCGCGGCGTCGAGGTGGAGTGGCGGCAGGCGGACGCCGAGGCGCTGCCGTTCGCCGACGGCGAGTTCGACGTCGTCCTCTCCTGCGTGGGTGTGATGTTCGCCCCGCACCACCAGGCCGCCGCCGACGAGCTCGTTCGAGTCTGCCGGCCCGGCGGCACCGTCGGCCTGATCAGCTGGACGCCGGAGGGCTTCATCGGCCAGATGTTCGCGGCCATGAAGCCATACGCCCCGCCGCCCCCGCCCGGCTCGCAACCGCCGCCGCTGTGGGGTCAGGAGGACCACGTCCGCTCGCTGCTGGCCGACCGCGTGACCGACGTGGTAGCGCACCGGCAGATGCTGAGGGTGGACCGCTTCGGCGAGCCTGCGTCGTTCCGGGACTACTTCAAGTCCCACTACGGGCCGACCATCGCCGTGTACCGAAGCATCGCCGAGGACCCCGGACGCGTCGCCGACCTGGACCGCGATCTCGATGCCCTGGCCCTTCGTCACAGCCTGCCCGGCAACGGCAACGGCAACGGCGCCCGCGACGGCGGCGGGGCACACGCTATGGACTGGGAGTACCTGCTGCTCACGGCCCGCAGACGCGGCTGAGGCGGTAGACACCGCGCGGCTGAGGCGGTAGACACCGCTGCCTACCCGCAATGGCCCGGGTGGACATCCGCCCGGGCCGTTGCGGATACGCGTGCAGAGCAAAGCATCGCGCAGCGGCAGCGCCGCCGAGCCGGTTACGGCACCACCACCCCCTGGATGACGACCGGCCCGAGCGTCGGGTCCAGCTCGGTGGCCTGGGAGACCCCCGCTGGGGTGATCACGTCCATCGCCTTCGGCACGGTGGTCGGGTCGACGGCGCAGATCGGGTTGGCGGCGGCGGCCGCAGCCGCCGTGCACACGCCGAACTGGAAGTCCTGCGCCGTCGTCTGGAACCCGCGCGCCTGGTCGGGCTGAGAAGCCGTCCTGGCCGGTGAGCACGACGGCGAACGACCAGCCGCTGGCGGGTGTGCCGCCCGAGCGCCGTCTTGGACACCGTGAACGTGATGTACCGGGTGATCGCGTTGGCGCCGATCTGCACCGTGCCCACCGTGCTCCCGGCGCCGTCGATGAAGCGCTGCCCGAAGCCCTGCACCTCGATCAGCCGGTTCCAGGCCGAGCCGGCGGCGATGGTGTAGTTGCGCTGCGGGAACGACGCCGCGGTGGACGTCGCGCCCCCGGCCGGGTTGTGGACGTAGACGTCGACCAGCTGGGCGCCGAGGGGGCTGCCGAACGTCGAGCGTGAGGTCGGCCGTCCTGCACCCGGAAGGTGACCGAGTCCGGCCCGCTGTCGTAGACCTGGAAGGCCTGCAGGTCGTAGGCGCCCGGCTGGAAGTTGTTCGATGTCGGGTAGGCGTAGGTGCCCGGGCCGTTGTCGTCGCCGGACGGGTCGGCGGCCTCGAAGAGCAGCGTTCCCGGAGGCACGTCGCGCACCACGGTCCGCTGGGTGAACGCGGTGGCGCCGCCCGGCGCGGTGGCCACGGCGGTCACCGAGGCCGTACCGGGCGGCACCGGAAGCTCGACGGAGAACGTGCCGTCCGATGCGGCCGCGGTCGTCACCGAGGTGGAGGCGCCGGTCCCATCGACGTTGATCGCGGTGACATCGACCGTGGCGCCGGGATCCGTGGTCCCGCTGACCGTCGTGGTGGCGCCGACCACGCTGTTGTTCGCCGGCGTGACCAGGGTGATCGTCGTCCCGGCCTGGGTGTGCGTGATGTAGCGCTGCTGTGGTGTCGCGCGGCCGCTCGGTGACCCGGCCCGCGCGGATGTCCGCGGACAGCCGCACGAACTGCGCGGCCGACCAGGTCAGCGGTGACGCGCTGCCCACGGCCTTGCCGTTCTCGAAGCCGATCGAGGCGCACTCCGGCGCCGTCCCGAACGGCGAGGCCGCCAGGGCGTCGTCCTCCCACACCTGCTCGGGGATCAGTCCGACCCCGGAACCGGTACTGGCCATCCCGCCCCACAGCGCCAGAGCACCGGCTCGGTCGCCGGTGGCCACCGCGTGCTCTCCGCGCTCGCCGGCCAGCGCGGGCCACAGGTGGCCGGAGCCCTGGTTCTGCCCCTGCGCCAGGCACACCCCCGCCCACGGCTTGCCCTGCACGGTGCAGCTCGTCGCGTCGCCGGTGTTGCAGTCGCCGTAGCCGTCCTCGGTGCCCGGCGTCGAGGTCCCGTACCGGTAGAACCCGACCCCGGTGCTCGTCGTCCGCCTGATCACCTGGTCGACGACGGCGAGGGAGCGCGCGACGTCCGGGTCGTCGCTGTGCAGGATGCCCAGGCGCGGGTAGCTCGAGGAAGCCCTGGTCGACGACCGTCACGCTGGTCGGCGGTCGGCCCGCCGTTGCCGAGGTTGTAGGTGATCGCCGCGTTCGGGTCGCCGGTCTTCGACAGGCGGATGAAGTACGGGCGAGCTGCTCAGCGGACCGTTCGTCGTCAGCGTCCAGGCCTTGATCATGCGCTGGTAGTGGTCGGCCGTCGCCCGGTAGATCCGCGCGCCGGCGGCGTCCCCGTCGTGCTGGGCGATCGCACCCGGCAGCCGCCAGACCCGGCGATCTCGGCGGCGATGGTCGAGGGTGAGTAGCCGCTCTGCTCCTCCCAGCGCTCGGAGCCGAACGACGGGCCGTGCGCGACGACGAAGTCGGCGGCCCGCTTGATGTGCGCCGTGTAGAACGCGCTGTCGGTCAGGCCGACGGTGCGCGCCATGAGGATCGGGTAGGCCACCTCGTCGAGCTGCACCCCGAAGGAGTCCGGCGCGGTCTTGCCGTTGACGAGGCTGTTGCGCGGCATCGACCCGTCCGCCTGCTGCTGGCGCTCGAAGAGGAAGCGCACCGTGTCGCGGGCGGTCGCGATGTCACCGGAGGCGACCAGCCCGGTGAACGTCTCGTAGAGGTCGCGGGCGAACACCTCCCGATAGGAGCCGAAGTAGGTCAGCGCCGGGTCGCCGGCGCGACGGCCTGACCCCACGGGCTGGCGAGCGAGGCGACGATCGCGCCGGGGAAGGTCTTGTCCTCGCTGGCCTTGAGCACGTTCGCGGACAGGTAGTAGGCGCTGGCCAGGCGTGCTCGTTGTGCCGCAGTCAGGCCGGGCCCGCTGGCCGGCAGGCTTCAGGCCGGCGTCGTAGGCGGCCCAACCCCGCTGGTAGGACTGCAGGGTGTCGCCGAAGTCGGCCCCCGCGCTGGCCCCCGCCGTGGCGACGGCGGCGGCCTGCGTGGTCGCCGAAGCCGAGCGCGAGCGTCGCCGAGCGGCCGCCGCGCAGGTCGAGCTGGGCGGTCTGCACGACGTTGCCGACCGTGGCCGTGTCGTAGGTCGTGGCCAGCCGGTGGTCGGCGTCCAGCTGGGCGAGGCCGTCGCTCGCGGTGCCCGCGTACCCGCTCGACACCGTGCGGAACGGGCGGTTCGCGCGCAGGGCGGCGTAGACCGGCGTCGCGTAGTCGCGGTTCGCCGCGATCGTGGCGGTGTTCGTGTCGAGCGAGACCGGCACGCGGGCAGCCGGTCGAGGTGTCGATGACCGCGTCGTCCGCACCGGCGTTGGCGACGGTGGGTCACCACCGCCGCCGTTGCCGTTGACGGTGGCGTCGAAGCGGACGTAGACCTTGAGGTCGGCGCTGTTGTGGGCCGGGGTCAGGGTGGTGCGCATGACCACGCTGTCGCGGCGCGGGTCGGTCACGTAGTCGGTGGTGAGCGTGTAACGGCCGCTCTTGGCCCGCGACGTGACACGGCACGACATGCCAGAGCCGTCGAGGGCGCTCACGGTGTAGGTCATGTCCCGGGTCTGCAGGTCGGTGAACGTCGCAGCCGTCGGTCACGACGAGCTGCAACGTCTCGACGTTGGTGGTGTCGATCGTCGGGTAGTAGACGTCGGACAGCACGCCGCCGGCCACCGTGAACCAGACCTTCGACGTGGTGTTGCGCGCCGTGCCGAGGCAGTCCTTGCGGGCGAGGTCGAAGTGGGACATCGCCCCGGGGGCGCCGGGCGCGGCGGTGGCACCTTGGGCGGGGGACGCGACGACTGTTCCGGCGAGCGCCATGCCGGCGACGACTGAGGCGGCTGCGGACACCCGGAGACGGGGGGAGACAGGACGCATGGCGGCCCTCCGCGAGTGATGGTCCACACCGGCGCGCCTCCCGAGGCGATCACGCGCAGGCGACGCGGCGCCTCACTCGGCGACGGCGTTGCGTGGCTGTAGACCACCGCCTCGGGGTCGACCTGTCAAGCCGGGCCCACCCGAGGCAGCCCCCGGCCTCACCCGAAGCAGCCCCGGGCCCACCCGAAGCAGCCCCCGGCCTCACCCGAAGCAGTCAGCCAGGTCGCTGATCTCGGCCAGCCCGTCCCGGGGCGGGGCCGGCGGCCCGGTGGGGGCGCCGTCCGCCGCGTCGTTGTCGGCCCCGGGCGTGGTCTGGTCGAACCGGTGGTTCAGCGAGGCGAGCGTCGGCAGGTCGAAGAGCCGTTCGATGAGCTTGAGCATCGAGGCATGCTCGGCGAGCCGACCGGAGATGAAGCCCTTCTTGGCCCAGGGCGACACGACGAGCGTCGGCACTCGCGGCCCCAGCCCGTAGGCGTCCAGGCGCGGCGGCGGCACGTGGTCGAAGAAGCCGCCGCTCTCGTCGTAGCTCAACAGGTAGGCGCTGCGCTCCCACAGGCGGGACCCCTGCAAGGCCGTGATCAGCTCGCGCATCAGCCGCATGCCGACCGCGACGTCGGCGGGAGGGTGCTCGTCCCAGCCCTTCGCGAAGTCAGGGATGATCCACGACACGTGTGGCAGGGTGCCCGCCGCGCAGTCGCTGAGGTAGTCCTGCTTCGTCGCCAGCACGCGCTTGTCGTCCTGCCAGCGGGCGAAGAACTGCGCCACGTTGTCGCTGTTACCGGACTCGACCGGCTCGAAGTCGACGTTGTAGATCTTCCAGGAGATCCCGTGACCCTCCAGGAGGTCGAGGACGGTCGGGTAGTCGAGCCGGCCCTTCGTCGTGAGGTTGTTGTTCGTCAAGCCCCCCGACGTGCCGGCCAGGGCGTAGAGCCTGTTCGGGAAGGTGGGGGCGTCGCTGGAGCAGAAGTAGTTCGCGCACAAGGTGAACTCGCGCGCCAGCTGGTAGTAGTAGCCGAGGTCCGCCTCGGCGTAGAAGCCCATGGTGCCCGCGCCACCGGTGACGGCGAACCCGTCCATCGCCCCGCCATGGGAGCTGGCGTGCATCGACGCCCAGTCGTGCGGGATGTCCGGCGTCGTCCGCGAGGTGAAGTGGTAGGGGGCCAGGCGCCCCCCGCCGCCGTCGGGTACCGACCAGCCTGCCGGGATACCCCAGTGACCCACGAACGGGGCGGAGCCGAAGTAGTGGTCGAACGAGCGGTTCTCCTGCAGGCAGATCACGACGTGGTCCAGTGCAGGGGGACCTGTCGGCGACGGGGACAAGGGCGGGGACAGGGACGGGGCAAGGACGGGGACGGGGACGGCGTGGGACGGCGCGCACCCGCCGCCCGCCCTCGGCTGCACCCGCCGAGGGACGACGCGAGGGGCGCACCCAGGGCCATCACGGCCGCCTGCTTCAGCCACGACCGGCGGCTGAGCTCGCCGCGTTCGCCTGCGTCCACGGCACGCCTCCCGTCGGGCCGACGGCATCGACTCGCGCCAGTGTGCCATCGGGCGGGCACTGGCTCGGTGAACCCCGAGCAGCGTTCGGTGATTCGGGGCCTGGGTGCGACAATCGCGGCCGTGAAGGGTCCCTACGCGACGGCGATCATCGTCGTCGCCCTCGTGCTGGCGGCCTGGGCGCTCGTGCTCCTCCTGGCGAACCGGCAGCCGCGCCTGCCGTTGCTCGTCGGCGGTGCGGTGCTCGAGCTGATGCTCCTCGGCTTCCTGGTGGGTGGCATCGTGGCGATGACGCAGACCAGCCACGAGTTCGCCCGCGCCGAGTTCGTCGGCTACCTGCTCGCCACCGCGGTCATCCCACCGGGGGCAGCGGCGTGGGCTCTGGGGGAGAAGAGCCGCTCGGGAACGGCCGTCCTCTTCGTGGCCTTCCTCATCACCCCCGTGATGGTCCTGCGCGTGCAACAGGTCTGGGCTGGTCCCGTTGGCTGAGCCCACCCCCGTGGCCGACCCCGCCGAGGGCTCAGGCCCACGCCCGACCGGCCGCGGCTTCGGGCGGGTGCTGGTCGCCGTCTACAGCATCTTCGCCCTGGCGGCGACCGCCCGTTCAGTGGTCCAGATCGCGACGAAGCTCGGCGAGGCTCCGCTGGCCTACCTGCTCTCCGCGTTCGCTGCGGTCGTGTACATCGTGGCCACCGTGTCGCTGGCCCGCGGCGACGCGACCTCGCGCCGCGTCGCCACCGTCGCGATCAGCATCGAGCTCGTCGGCGTGCTGGTGGTCGGCGCGGCCAGCAAGCTGTTCTCGAGCGCCTTCCCGCACGCCACGGTATGGACAGGCTTCGGCAGCGGTTACGGGTTCGTGCCGCTCGTGCTGCCCTTCGTCGGCCTGTGGTGGCTTCGCCGGACGCGCTGACGGCGCCTGCGCGCTGACCGGCGGCTGTGCGCCGTCCCGCGCTCACTCCCCGTCGCTGCTGCGACGGCGGACGACGCGGCCGGGGAAGACCGGCTCGGTCACGACCACCCCCGCCGCGCGAACCGCATCCGACGCCGCGACCTGGATGTACCGGCCGAAGCGGAGCTCGTAGGGCCCGGAGACGCGATCCTGCAGACCTTCGATCACGCCCTCGACGGCCAGCGCCGGCAGGGCGAACCGCTGCGGGACGTCGGCGGGGAGGGCGAGCAGGCCCAGCTTGGCCGAGGTGATGGCGACCTTCGCGTGCCGGCGGACGTTGGCCACCAACAGCGGGTCGGACAACAGGCCGGCGAAGGCCGCCTCGGTGCCGGCGACCTCGACCGAGCGCACCTCGCCGACGTCGCGGTGCACGTGGAAGAGCCGGGCGAGCGTCGGCTGCCCGTCGACCGGGTCGAAGTGCGCGAGCGTCTTCGCGCCGGGGCCGATGAAGGGCAGCCCGTCGTGGGAGTACGAGACCCGCACGGTCGCGCGCCCTGGACCGCTGTCGACCTCGGCGCCGTCCTCGTCGAGGCGCGCCCACTGGCCGAGCGTGAGGTCCATGCTCTGCCGGTCGCCGTCCCCCAGGAGCCCTGCGCGGCCGAGGATGTCGGCGGCATACCCCTGCAGCCTCTTGCCCATGTCCGGCTCGAGCGTCCACTCGGGTCCAGCAGGTGAGTCGGTGCGGTAGGCGCCGGCCCAGTCACGTCGCTCGTCGGCGAAGCTGGTGATGAGCTTGGTGTTGCGGCCGCGGACGGCTCCGCTGGCGGCGAAGAACTCGACCTGCCCGGCTTCACCTGCGAGGGCGTGACCGAAGGGAAGCTCGACCTCGAGCAGCTCGGACAGGCCGAGCATGTCGCCCAGGGCGCGCATGCACTCGGTGCGTTCGGGCGCGCACTGGGCCACCACCTGAGGCAGCGGCAGCGAGCGGGGGACCTCGGGGACCTCGGTGCGGAACTCGAGCTCCTTGAATGTGAGCGTCATCAGGTTCCTCTCTCAGCAGGTGCCGCGTGCGGTCCAGAAGGACCGGGTGCCGGTGGGGTCCGCGGGCTCGGGCTCGCGCAGACGCTCCTGGTAGGTGGGAGCCGACTCGCTCTCGGCCCGCAGGTAGGCCCACTGCACGTCGGAGCCCTCGACGATCTCGTTGGCCTCGGCCCAGGCCTCGCGCACGGGCATGTCCCACCAGCCGAAGAACACGTAGTACAGCCATGCGGAGTACAGGGCGAACCACGTGCCACGGGCGTTCTGCCCGCCGCCGGAGTACGACGAGGTGTGGAACCCGAGCATGTAGTGCAGCCGCTCGAAGGCGGGGATCCAGCGCCCGACCGAGTTGGTCGCTGTGTGCTCGAGCAGCGAGCACGCGTGGGTCGCGAAGATCTCGAGGTCGAACTTGCCGAAGTCGATGGCGTCAGCGGTCGTGACGTTGCCACCCCACACCGCGAAGCCGCTCGGCGAGCCGTGGCTGGACATCTGCAGGGCGTCGACCGAGTCGGAGCGCTGCGTCGTCCCGGTCGTCGTCGCGAAGTCCTGCCGCAGGACGTCGGCCTCCCCGTGGTCCTGCGTCCAGTCGAACTGGCTCAGGCCGGCGAGCGTCGAGGCGAACCCCTGCGCCTCGATTCGCCGTCCGTCGAGCCCACTTCTGATCCACCAGGCGCCCAGCGATCTCGGCATGGCTGCTCCTCAGGGTCGTGTCGTTCCGGGTGTGCCCCCGTCGCTCAGGAGGGCGCCCCCGCGGGACGTGATACGTCGTCGATCTCGAGGTGGCCGTCGACCGGGATGCGTATCAGGCGGTCGCACCTACGCTCTTGCCCACGGAGGTGGTCAGCATGGCGGCGGGTTACGGAGTGCTGCGCGGGAGGCTCGACCGGTGGGTGCGTGAGGAGGGCGACGCCACCCCGCACCTGCAGGTGCGGGTGCTCGACGCCACGGGACAGCCGTGGCGGATCGCGGTGAACGTCCAGTCCGACACCGGCTCGGAGGTCGTCTACTGGCTCGTCGACCCCGTGCGGGGGCACCCGATCCTGTCCGGCCTTGCCGGCCTGCCCACCGGCTTCAGCGTTGCTGCGCCCTCGCCGTCCGGCGCGCTGGACTATGTGCGCGCCCCGCTGTTCGACTGGAGCAACGGGACGGCGCTGCCCGCCAGCGGCAGCGCCGCCGCCGACGACCTTCAGGACCTGCTCGACCTGCACCTGCGACAGTGCCGGGACGCGGGCGGCGAGGTGTACGCGTTCGGCGTCCGCTTCGACCGCAACCTGCACAAGCCGATCGACATCGACTTCGGCAACACCGACGGCCTGCACGGCGTGCACGACATCCACCTCAACCAGGGCAACGCCGGTGCCCACGCCTCGGACAACGGCCCGCTGCACGACGGCGGGCTCGTGCTGGCTCACCCCGACCGGTGCGTGGGACTGTTCCTGGCCTTCCAGACCCAGCGGGTGCCGACCGACGTCCACGGTGACCCGACGGCCCAGTCGCGGCCGATCGCGGACCTCATCCAGGGCCAGGCGCCACCCCCGCCGACCGACACCGTGGTCTACCTCGAGCGGGCGCTGCTCAACCCGGCAGGGGACGACGCCGGCCAGGAGGTGGTCGTCCTCGGCAGCCTCGCGACGTCCGCAGTCTCGGTCGAGGGTTGGCGGCTCGTCGACAGGAACCATCGGACCACCGTTCTCGGGCCGACGGTCCTCGCGCCGGGTGCCTCCACGCTCGTCGCCCTGGACGGGTCCGGGGTGCAGCTGAGCAACAAGGGCGGCAACCTGCTGCTGCTCGACGCCGACGGCCGGCAGGTCGACGCGGTCGTCTACAGCGCCGCGACGCCACGACGGAGCGGTTCGTACGCTTCCACCGATGACCAGGAACCCCAGGGGCGCCCAGGACGGCGACCGGCTGGACCTGCGGGCGGACTGCCAGAGCTGCTTCGGGCTCTGCTGCGTCGCACCGGCCCTGGCGGCCTCCGCCGACTTCGCGATCACCAAGCCGGCCGGGCAGCCCTGCCCTCACCTCGCGACCGACTTCCGCTGCGCCATCCACGCCCAGCTGAGGTCGCGGGGCTTCCCGGGCTGCACCGCGTACGACTGCTTCGGCGCGGGCCAGAAGGTGTCGCGGAAGTTCGGCGACCAGGACTGGCGGCACTCGCCGCAGGTCGCGACGCAGATGTTCGCCGTCTTCGCCGTGATGCGGTCGCTGCACGAGCTGCTCTGGTATCTCACGGAGGCGCTCACGTGGCAGCCGGCCCGCGAGCTGCACGGCGCACTTCGCGCCACCCGCGACGAGACGGCGCGGCTCACGCACGCGGGGCGTGAGTCGCTGGTCGAGCTGGACGTCGCGGCTCACCGCGAGGTAGTGAGCGGCCTCCTGCTGCGGGCAAGTGCGCAGGTGCGGGCCGCGGCGGGCCACGGCGGCAGGGACTACCGGGCCAAGGATCTCATCGGGGCCGACCTTCGAGACGTCGACCTCCGGGGCGCCGACCTGCGCGGTGCGTACCTCATCGGCGCGCAGCTCAGCGGCGCCGACCTGAGCCTGGCCGACCTCATCGGGGCGGACCTCAGAGGGGCCGACCTTCGGGGGGCCGACCTCTCGCTCAGCCTCCTCCTCACCCAGCAGCAGCTCGGTGCCGCGACGGGCGACGCCGGTACGAGGGTCCCGGCATGGCTGGAACCGCCCGCGCACTGGGGAAGCCCCGACGGCCTCACCCGCTGAGCGCCCCCCGCACCTTTCTCCGGCGTGCGAGCCACCCGCGCACGGGTGAAGATGGTCAGGCCATCCGGGACGCTGCAGCTAGCATCGGCTCTTCGCGGTGCGACGTCCCGGTAGCACCGACTCTGGTTCCTAGTCTCCGTGCGGATGGGGTTTGCTCGTGTCTGCTCCTGCTTCGGTCAAGTACCCGGACAAGATCGACGCCGCGGTCCTGAAGGTGGCCGGCGTCGTCGTCCTCGGTGCGATCATGTCGATCCTCGACATCACCGTGGTCAACGTCGCCCTCCCGACGTTCCAGGTCGTGTTCGCCTCGTCGCCGGCCCAGCCGCTCGCCTACTCGGTCGTCGCCTGGAGCGTCACGGCCTACACGCTGGCGCTCGCGACGGTCATCCCGCTGACCGGCTGGGCTGCCGACCGCTTCGGCACGAAGCGGCTCTACATCCTGGCCCTGGTGCTGTTCACCGCGGGGTCGGCGCTGTGCGCGACCGCCTCGACCATCGGCATGCTCATCGCGTTCCGCGTGGTGCAGGGGCTGGGCGGCGGCATGCTCATGCCGCTCGGAATGACGATCATGACCCGTGCGGCAGGCCCGGCACGCATGGGGCGCCTCATGGCCATCCTCGGCGTGCCGATGCTCCTGGGCCCCATCCTCGGCCCGATCATCGGCGGCTGGCTCATCCAGAACGCCAGCTGGCACTGGATCTTCCTGATCAACCTGCCGATCGGGCTGGCCGCTGCGATCTACGCGGCGTTCGCCCTGGCCCCGGACTCACCGAAGCCCTCGGAGTCCCTCGACGTCGTGGGTGTGCTGCTGATGTCCCCCGGGCTCGCCCTGTTCCTGTTCGGGATCTCCTCGATCCCGCAGAAGGGGACGATGAACTCCCCCCGGGTGTACATCCCCATGGTCATCGGTGGGGCGCTCATGGCCGCCTTCGTGTGGCACAGCTTCCGCCCGAAGCACCCGCTCATCGACCTGCGCCTGCTGCGCAACCGCAACCTGGCCGTGGCGACCGCGACCATGTTCCTGTTCGCCATGGCGTTCTTCGGCGGCCTGCTCCTCGTGCCGACGTACTTCCAGCTGGTGAGGGGGGAGTCCACCCTGCGGGCCGGCCTCCTGGTGGCGCCACAAGGCATCGGCGCCATGATCACCATGCCGATCGCCGGGGCGCTGTCCGACCGCGTCCCGGTGGGCAGGATCGTGCCGTTCGGGCTGATCCTGATCATCGCGAGCATGTTCTCACTCACCCAGATCACCTCGACGACGTCGTACACCACTCTCATCGCCCTGCTCTTCGTCATGGGCCTCGGCATGGGGGCCACCATGATGCCGATCATGACGTCGGCGCTGAGGACACTCCGGCGGAACGAGGTGGCCCGAGGGTCGACGCTGCTCAACATCGTCCAGCAGATCGCCAGCTCCATCGGGGTGGCGATCATGTCGGTGATCCTCACCAACCAGCTGAAGAGCACCCCCCTGGCCGGGCCCGCCACCGCCACGTGGCACGACCCCTCGCTGATCGCCAAGATCGGTGGCTTGAACGCGGTGACGAAGGGGCTCGCCGAGGCCGCCCAGGCCTTCGCGAGCACCTACTGGGTGGCGGCGTCCCTGGTGGCCCTCACCCTGATCCCCGCGTACTTCCTGCCCCGCAAGCACGAGGAGTCGCATCTGCTCGACGACGTCGAGTCCGAGTCCCCGCCGGTGGTCGTGCACTGACCCGGCGGCCGTTACTCGGCGCGGCCGAACCAGTGATCGCCACCCCGGCGCCACAACCTCGGGACTTGGGCTGGGCAAGCGCTTGCCGGGCGGGTTATGTCACCGGGGTGGCGATCTTCATGCCGTGGACGGCGCCCGCCCGGCGCTTGCCGTGCACGGTCGGCCCCGGGCGTGGTAGGACGTGGCTGCTCACAAACCATCTGTGCGACGGTGACGTATGACCCAGACGATCTACGACGCGGCCGGCGGCGAGGCTGCCTTCCTTCGGCTCGCCGATGCGCACCACGCCCGATGCCTGGCCGACCCGGTCCTGGAGCACCCGTTCTCGCACGGCTTCCGCGAAGACCATGTCGAGCGGCTCGCCCGCTACCTGGCCGAGGTCTTCGGGGGGCCGACGTGGTACACCGACTCCGCCGGCGGGCACTCGGCGATGCTCGACATCCATTGCGGGGCGGAGCCCGGTAACGACCTGGGCGAGCGTTTCGTCGCCTGCTTCGCCGCAGCCATGGACGACGCCGGGCTGCCGGCGGACCCCGCGCTGCGCGAGGCGATGCTCGCCTACATGCGATGGGCCGTGTCCGAGGTCATGGCCTATGGCCCCGCCGACGTCAGCGTGCCCCCCAACCTCGCCCTCCCGCTCTGGTCCTGGAGCGGTCCCCAGCCTCGCTGACCCCGTCCCACTCTCCGTCGGGCGCGCCGTCCGCATCCTGACCCCGGCCGGCTCGCCATGAGACCATTCCTACGGCGTCGATCTTCACCGTAGACGTACACCTTGACAACAACGCGAACCCGGCGTTGACTAAGGGATAAGCCGTCACACGACGGACAGAGCGGACATCGGTCCCTCGCCGCCTTGCCCGGACCCCGCGGGGCTCATAGGGAGAGCACTCCCCTGGAGCACGTGGAGGCAGGGCCATGATCGTCATATTCGGGCTGCTCATCCTGGTCGTCGCGGCCGTCCTCGCCGTCGTCGGGGTTGCGGCCAACAGCGGCGGCGCCCACCCCTTGGGTGGGGACTTCACCGTCCTCGGCCTGCACCTCAGCGGGCTGTCCACCGGCCAGCTGTTCCTCTACGGCATCGTCGTCGGGGTCCTGGGCATGCTCGGTCTCAGCATGCTGCTGGGCGTGTTCGCCAAGCGCGCAGCGTCCCGCGCCTCGCGTCGCGAGCTGAAGGGCGCTCGCCGCGAGACGACTGCCCTGCGCGCAGACCGCGACCGGCTCACCCACCAGCTCGAGGACGAGCACTCCCAACACGTCCTGGCCGAGCCGGCCCTGACCGGGAGCTCGACCAGCGCGGTCACCAGCGGGAAGAACACCACGACCGCTGAGAACGGCGCTCCGCGCTAGTCATGCACGGCAGAGCAGTACGGCCCCGACAGAAGATAACCGCCATTCCCCTAGGAGGCATGAGCCTGATGCTCCGTCGAGTCATCCCCGTCGTGTACCTGATGCTGGGCGTGCTGATCGCGGCACAGAACAGCTACCTGGCGCACCTGAACACCATCAGCCGCACCCTCTCCGCGGCGCTGGCCATCCTTCTGTGGCCCCTGGTCCTGGCCGGTGTCTCCCTGCACGTCGCATGACCCTGCACGTCGCATGACCCTGCACGTCGCAAGACCCTTCAGCCACTAGAGAGCAGGAAGCACCGTGATCATCTTTGGAATCATCCTTCTCATCGTCGGGCTCGTGGCCAAGATCGCCGTTCTGCAGACGATCGGCGTCGTCGTGGCCCTCATCGGTGTGGCGTTCTGGCTGCTCGGAAGCCTCGGGCACGCCGTCGGCGGCCGCCGCCACTACTACTGACCGCCAGACACCATGGGCGCCGCCCGGCGCCACCCGTGACCTCAGGCGTCACCGACACCGGGGCTTTCCTCGAGCTTCGAACCCGAAAGGACCACCATGGGCATCGGTTTCAGCATCTTCCTCCTCGCCCTGGGAGCGATTCTCGCCTTCGCGGTCAACGTCACGCTTGCGGGCATGGACCTGCACGTCGTCGGGTGGATCCTCATGGCGGCCGGCGCCCTCGGACTCGTGCTGACCATGGTCGTGCTCGCGCCGCGCCGGCGTCGCACCGTCACCGAGACGCGCGGTGTCGCGGCAGGCGGGCCGGCACTCGCACCGGGTGACCCGACCCGGCAGGCCGTCGTCCACCGAGAGGTTCGTGACGACCTGGTCTGAGGAGTCCCCGGAACTCTCCTTTGCCTGCCGCGGGCAGGGCTCGCGGCAGGCCGGCGAGCACGGTTCTCGGCTGGAGCGACATGAGCAGTGACCGGGCCGGTGGGCTCTGGACGAGGATCGCGCAGGAGTCGCTGGGGGATCCTGTGACCCTGGCGCACGTGTGTGCCGCCGCCGCCAGAGCGCTGGCGGTGGACGGCGCGGCTGTGGTCGTGATGTCGAGCACCACGGTGCGGGAGACGGTGCACGCCACGGACCGGGTCGCGGCCGAGCTCGAGGAGTGGCAGCTGGCCTTCGGTGAGGGGCCCAGCGTGGACGCGTTCGCGGGCGCCGGCCCTGTGCTGGCGCCGGCCCTGGATGCCCCCGGCTACGTGGCCCGCTGGCCCGTGTTCACCCCCGCCGCTCTTGCCAGTGGCGCACGTGCGGTGTTCGCCCTGCCTCTGCAGATCGGCGCGATCCGGTTGGGAGTGCTCACCCTGCATCGTCGCCGTTCCGAGGCCCTCAGCGCCTCGGAGCTGGCCGACGCGCTCTCGTTCGCCCACGCTGCGGGCATGCTGCTGCTCGACGGGGCGGCCGACGCGCCGCCGAACGCCTCAGAGCTGGCGTGGCAGCTGGACGACCCGACCGCCCACCAGGCGCAGGTGCACCAGGCCACTGGCATGATCCTCGCCCAGCTCGGGATCAGCGCCGAGGCGGCGTTCGCCCGGCTGCGGGCGTACGCCTTTGCCAACGACCGGCGGCTCGGCGACGTCGCTGCCGCCGTCGTCGCTCGCCGGCTTCGTCTCGAGCCCGATCTGCCGTCGGGGGGCCATGATGGACCCTGACGGTGCACCCGGCCAGAGCCCGACGCCTGTGAGCGTGCCCGCTGGGCCCTCGCACCGATCACCTCCGCGTGATGAGGGTGAACGAGGCATGGTGAACAAGACATGAGGGAACAGCTGGTTGCCACGGCCTTCGTCGAGCTGGCCGACACGTTGGTCGACGACTTCGATGTGGTCGACTTCCTGCACCAGGTCACCGGGCGTTGCGCCGAGGTGCTCGGCGTCACGGCGGCCGGGGTGCTCCTGACCGACCAGCGTGGCGCGCTGGTGGTCATGGCTGCCTCGACCGAGGAGACCCGGTTGCTGGAAGTCCTCCAGCTGCAGACCGACCAGGGGCCGTGCCCCGAGTGCTTCCACACCGGACGGTCGATCACCGTTCCGGACCTGGCCGCCGTGGTCGGGCGCTGGCCGCAGTTCGCCGCCGAGGCTCGTCGGATCGGTTACAACTCGGTGCACGCCCTGCCGATGCGCCTGCGCACCGACGTCATCGGTGCCCTCAACCTCTTCGGCACGCAGGTCGGTGCGCTCGACGAGGCCACCCTGCGGCTCGGGCAGGCCATGGCCGACGTGGCCACCATCGGGCTGTTGCAGGCACGCGCGATCCGCAACCGCGAGTCACTCGCCGAGCAGCTTCAGGTGGCCCTCAACAGCCGGATCATCATCGAGCAGGCCAAGGGCGTGATCGCCGAGCGTCGCCGCCTCGACATGGACCAGTCGTTCGCCCTGTTACGCGGGACTGCGCGCTCGACCAACCGCCAGCTGTCCGAGCTGGCACGCGCCGTCGTCGACGGCACCGTGATCCTCTGACACCGAAACGATCCTCGGACGCCGAGAGCCCCGTCTACGGGGCGAGCGCCTCAGCTGTCGCCGGCGCCGGCGGGCACGACCATAGGCAGCTGAGCCTGCAGCCCCGTGAGAAGGGTGTCGAGACCACGCTCGAGCTCGCTCGCGCCGTCGTAGGCAGCCAGCACGGGCGCGAGGCTGCGCAGCAGGGGGAACTCCTTCAGCGGCAGCCGGTGCAGCCCGAGGCGGAGCAGGTCGTCGGTCTCCTCGGCGTTGTCGACCAGCTCCTGCAGCTCGTTGAGCACGTGCCCGTTGAGGAAGCCGAAGAAGGATCGGTAGACGTGCAAGGCGTCGACACCGGTGAAGCCGGCGCCGGTGAGCAGTCGCAACGTGGCTTCCAAGGGGCGCAACGTGCCGAGCGGCCGAAGCGCCAGCGGGGTGGCCAGAGGTCGGGTGACCAGCAGTGGGACGACGTTGGGGTGGGCAAGGGCGAGGCCGCGGAACGCACGAGCGACGGTGCGCAGCTGGGCAGCCCAGTCGCCGTCCGTGGTGTCGACCTCCAGCTGGTTGAGGACCAGCTCGGCAACCCCGTCCAGCAGGGCGGCCTTGTTCTCCGCGTACCGGTAGAGCGACATCGGGTCGCTGTCGAGAGCCTGACCCAGTCGTCGCATCGACAGACCTTCGACGCCGTCCCGGTCGATGATCTCCAAGGCGGTGCTCAGCACCAGCTCGCGGCTCAACCGTGACGGCCCACGGGCCGGCCCAGGGACGGGAACAGTCACGAGAGGCCCCTCCCTACACGCGATCGAGGTCGAGCTGCCGCGGCGGTCGACTCACTCTATGCCGTAGGTCTACGGGCCGTGACGCGCCACGATCGAGGCGGTGTCCAGGCCGACGGGCAGAGTGCCGAACGTCCAGCCCGAGCCGGCCGCCAACCGCGACCCGCAGAATGCGTCGGCGACCGCTGCGGGTGAGTGTCGTACGAGAAGCGCCCCTTGCAGCGCCAGCGCCATCCGCTCCACCAGCCGTCGGGCCGAACGCTCGACCTCGGCGCCGCGCACCCCCTCCCGGCCTGAGGCCACCAGAGCGGCGACGTCGCGGCTGAGGTCGGCTGCGAAGTCGTCCAGCCGCGCGTCACCACCGCGGGCCAGACCCACCTCGGCGAGCAGTGCCTCGCCGCTGGCGGGTGCTCGGGCCAGGGCCCGAAGGACGTCCAGGGCGTTGACGTTGCCGCAGCCCTCCCACACGGAGTTCACCGGCGCCTCGCGGTACAGCCGCGGCAGCACGGACTCCTCGACGTAGCCGTTACCGCCCAGACACTCCAGCGCCTCAGCCGTCACCGCCGGCCCGCGCTTGCACACCCAGTACTTGGCCACGGCGGTGCCGATCCGGCGAAGCAAGGCCTCGTGACCGTCGACGGCCGACGCCGCGGCGCCCTCACCTGAGCCGGCGGTCCGGTCGACTGCACCGGCCAGCCGCACAGCCAGGACCGTCGCCGCCTCGGACTCCACCGCGAGGTCGGCGAGCACCATCTCCATCAGGGGCTGGTCGGCCAGGCGCCGGCCGAACGCGGCCCGGTACCGGCTGTGGTGGATCGCCTGCACCACCGACTGGCGCATCAGCGCCGCCGTGCCGAGCACGCAGTCCAGACGGGTCAGCGCCACCATCTCCACGATGGTGCGCACCCCCCGCCCTGGCTCTCCGAGCTGCCAGGCGATCGCACCGTCCAGCTCGACCTCCGCCGAGGCGTTGGACCGGTTGCCGAGCTTGTCCTTCAGCCGCTCCAGCCGCACCGCGTTGCGTTCCCCGTCGGGCAGCACGCGCGGCAGCAGGAAGCAGGTGAGGCCGGCCGGCGCCTGCGCGAGCACGAGGAAGGCGTCGGACATCGGCGCCGAGCAGAACCACTTGTGCCCGGTCAGGGCGAAGGTCCTGCCGGTTCTGCCGGCGACCGGCTCGGCACGCGTGGTGTTGGCGCGCACGTCCGAGCCGCCCTGCTTCTCCGTCAGCGCCATCCCGCACAGCGCACCGGCCTTGGCCGCCACCGGGCGGGTCCCAGGGTCGTAGCTGCGCGAGGCGAACGCCGGCAGCCAGGTCGCCGCCAGCTCCGGGTCGAGCCTCACCACGGGCGCCGCGGCATACGTCATCGACGTCGGGCAGCTCACCCCGGCGTCGACCTGCGACCACAGCAGGAACCCCGCGGCACGGGCCACGTGCGCCCCGGCGCGGGCGTCCCGCCAGGGCGCAGCGTGCAGGCCGTGCGAGACCGCGGCGTCCAGCAGGTGGTGGTAGCTCGGGTGGAACACGACATCGTCGGCGCGATGGCCGAAACGGTCGTGCGTGCGCAGCTCGGGACGGTTGCGGTCGGCTTCGAAGCCCCACTCGATCGCCGTGGCGCTGCCCGCAAGCCGACCGAGCTCGTGGAGGTCGGGCTCGGCCCAGGTGCCCCCCTCCCGCTGGACCGCCGCACGCAGGACGGCGTCCGCCGCGTAGGCGTCGTAACCGTCCAGCGGGGGCGGCTGGTTGGTGACGACGTGGGTGGCGACCGTCAGAACTCGAAGACGAGCCGTCCGGAGACCGCTCCGGCCATGACCTCGTCGATCGCGGTGTTCACGTCGTCGATCTTCCTTTCGGTGGCGATCACCCGGGTTCGCCCCGCAGCGTGCAGCTCGAACACCTCGGCGAGGTCCTGGCGGGTGCCGACGATCGAGCCGATGATCGAGATCCCCTTGAGCACGGTGTCGAAGATGGGGATCTGCATCGACCCTTCGGCGGGGAGCGCGACGCACACGAGCCTGCCGCCCCGGCGCAGCGACTTGAAGGCCTGCTCGAACGCGGTGGGCGAGACGGCGAGCGCGATGGCGACGTCGGCGCCGCCGAGAGCCTGGATCGCCGCGACGGGGTCGGTCTCGCGGGCGTTGACCACGTGGTCGGCGCCCAGCTCGGTTGCCAGCTCCAGCTTGGCGGCCTCGACGTCGACGGCGATCACCGAGCCGCCCATGATCCGGGCATACTGCACCGCGAGATGGCCCAGGCCCCCGATGCCGAACACGGCGACCTGTTCAGTCGGCATGATCTTGGCAACCTTGGCCGCCTTGTAGGTCGTGACGCCGGCGCAGGTCAGCGGTGCGGCATCCAGGGAGGTGACCGCGTCGGGAACGGGGACGACGTAGCGGGCATCGGCCACGGCGTACTCCGCGAAGGCGCCGTCGATGGAGTAGCCGCTGTTCTGCTGCTGCTCGCACAGCGTCTCCCAACCGCTGATGCAGTATCCGCACTCACCGCAGGCGTGCCCGAGCCACGGGATGGCGACCCTGTCACCGACACGCCGGGTCTGGACCCCGCTACCGATCTTCTCGATGACGCCGACGCCCTCGTGCCCGGGGATGAACGGGGGGGTCGGCTTGACCGGCCAGTCCCCACGGGCCGCGTGGATGTCGGTGTGGCACAGACCGCACGTGGCCATGCGCACCAGTACCTGACCGTCGCCGGGCACGGGGACCGGGACGTCTTGGATCTCCAGTGGTCTGGTGAAGCTGGTGACGACTGCTGCTCTCATCGGTTCTCTCCGTTCGGGGAAGGGGTCACTCCATGCGTGGGACGGGCACGCTGCCGCGTGCACCGTCGTCGGCCGGCTCGTAACGGGTCACGAAGTGCAACCCGTCGCCGGCGTCCAGGGACAGGCCGTCGGCGTAGCCGGGCTGGACGTCGACGACGAGGTCGCGGTGCTGCCAGGCGGACAGCTGGCGCCGCTCGATGTAGATCGGGCAGCCCTCGATGTCGCCGACGAGGACGTCGCCTGCGCCGGTGAGGAACTCCCCGGCCGGGAAGCACATGGGCGCGCTGCCGTCGCAGCACCCGGCGGACTGGACGAACATCACCCGCCCGCGTGCGGCCACGAGCCTGCGGATGGCCTGCACCCCCGCGTCCGTGGCCCGGACGCGGGGGATCGCATAGTCACTGGTCACGAGATGTCGATCCGGCCCTCGATCCGCGGCCGGTCTAGAACAGCCCCATGGCGTGCTCGTCCGTGCTGACGAGCACGTTCTTGGTCTGGCTGTAGTGCTCCAGCATCATGGCGTGGTTCTCCCGGCCGATGCCGGAGATCTTGTAGCCGCCGAACGCCGCGCCTGCCGGGTACTGGTGGTAGCAGTTGACCCACACCCGGCCGGCCTTGATCCCGCGGGACATCCGCGCGATGCGGTTGGAGTCGCGCGTCCAGACCCCGGACCCCAGCCCGTACAAGGTGTCGTTCGCGAGCTCGAGCGCGTCGGACTCGTCGCGGAAGGTCGTGACGGCGAGGACAGGCCCGAAGATCTCCTCCTGGAAGACCCGCATCTTGTTGTGCCCCTTGAGGACCGTCGGCTCGTAGAAGTACCCCTTCGAGAACTCGCCGGCCATCGTCGTGCGATGCCCGCCGATGAGGACCTCCGCACCTTCCTCGCGGCCGATGTCGACGTAGTCTGTGATCTTGGTCAGTTGTTGCTGGGACACCTGCGGGCCGATCATCGTCGTCTCGTCGAGCGGGTCGCCCTGCCGGATGGCGGCGATGCGCGCGAGGCAGCGCTGCATGAACTCCTCGTAGATGGACTCCTGGATCAGTGCCCTCGACGGGGCCGTACACACCTCGCCCTTGTTGAACGCGTACAGCAGCAGACCCTCGACGGCCTTGTCGAGGAAGCTGTCGTCGTGAGCCATCACGTCATCGAAGAAGATGTTCGGGGACTTCCCACCCAGCTCGAGGGTGACGGGGATGAGGTTCTGCGCGGCGTACTGCATGATCAGCCGGCCGGTGACGGTCTCCCCGGTGAAGCCGATCTTCGCGATCTTCGGGCTGGTGGCCAGCGCCTTGCCGACCTCTGCCCCCGGGCCGGTGACGACGTTGATCACGCCGGGCGGGACGACGTCCTGGATGACCTCGGCGAGCTTGAGGATCGACCAGGGGGTCGGCGACGCGGGCTTGAGCACCGAGCAGTTGCCCGCGGCCAGCGCTGGGGCGAGCTTCCAGGCGGCCATGAGCAGTGGGAAGTTGAACGGGATGATCTGGCCGACCACCCCGAGCGGCTCGTGGTAGTGGTAGGCCGTGGTGTACTCGTCGATGACGGTCAGGCGGCCCTCGACGCTGCGAGCGGCAGACGCGAAGTAGCGGAAGTGGTCTGCGGCAAGAGGGATGTCGGCGTTGAGGGTCTCGCGGACGGGCTTGCCGTTCTCCCAGCTCTCGGTGACCGCCAGCATCTCCCGGTTGGCGTCGATCGCGTCGGCGATCCGGTTGAGCACTGCCGCCCGTTCTGTCTGGGACACCCGGCCCCATTCCGCCGCAGCGGTCTGGGCGGCGTCCAGGGCGTCGTCGACGTCCTCGGCGGAGGATCGCGCGACCTCGCAGATCTGCGTCGCGGTCGCGGGGGCGAGGTTGGTCATGTACTCACCGCTGCGCGGGGGGACCCACTTGCCGCCGATGAAGTTGTCGTAACGCTCGTCGACCGTGACGATGCTTCCGGTCTTGCCAGGTGCTGCGAACTTCATCGTGCGCCTCCTGTGGAGCCGTCCATCCCCGCCGTCCGGCGAGGTCTGGTTCGTGATGTCGGCCTCTGGTCGTGACATGCCGGCCGCGTGGCCGGGTCGCGCCCTCCTGAGCGGGCGCGGGACCGCCGCACCTGCGCGCGCACTGTGCACGGCGGTCGGCGTCAGCAGGGTGGGTCGAGAGGTTCGGTGGGCGGATGGTGCCGCGTCCGGGAGAGCCGGTTCAACGCAGCCGGGTCAACGCAGCCGAATCAACGGAGTCCAGATCAAGAAGCCGGAGCGGGAGCCCGCTGCGACAGCCGTGGAAGGCCGGGACCGTCCCAGGGTGTCGGCGCCTCGGCCCTGCCTCGCTCGCCGTGCTGCCCGCGAAGGGCTGCTGCCGGGCGGGGGTGAACCTGTCGGTCCGACATGCCGGCTGCGTCCGTCCTCGGTCGATCGACGACCGATGTGCGATACGCCGAGGACGGCGCCGGTTTGGTCACCAACGCGCGATTTGCTCTCGGTACCACCGACAGTACGCCCTCCCCCCGCATCGGCCATCCCGTCGTGGGAGGGGTGGTGGCTGTCCGGGGTCAGAGGAGCTCCGCCAGGAGGCGCGCCGCCCAGGCCATCCGGGTCGCCGGCCAGCCGCTCGAGCACACCCGCCGAGCCTCTAGGCTGGCGACATGATCCTCCTCGCGATAATCCTCCTCGGCATGGTGGCCGGAGGCATCGCCTCCCTGCTGGTCCGTGGTGGCCGGATGCGCAACGTCAACTGGTCGGAGGCCTTCATCGCCGGCATCACCGGCTCGTTCGTCGGGGGGCTGCTGGTCAACCTGCTGCAGGGCGACGGGCTTCGGCTGCAAGCCAGTGGTCTCGTGGGCTCCACGGTCGGAGCCGTCGTCGTCCTCGCCGTGTGGGGATGGTTCCGCGGTCGCTGACGGCGGCACCGCGAAGCCCTGTCGCGGGCGGAGTAAGGCAAGGGTGGTCGGCGCCGGGCGGTCCTCCTTGACTTATCGATTAACGGTATGGACACTCGATGTGTCTTTATCGACTGTCGATATGGAGTCGTCATGCGCCAGCACCAGTCGTCGTACGTCGGTCCGGGCACGATCAGGGTGCTGGGCAGCCTGGTCGGGGTGGTGGGAGCAGTGGGTCTCATCGCGGGTGTCGCGTACGAGATCAACGGGATGACTCAGGCCGGGGGGGCCGTGTCCGTGCCGGTAACGGTGACGCCCGGGCACGGGTCGCCGGTCGAGGAGGCCGAACCCGACCGTGCGCCGGTCACCGTGACTGACCTTCCTGAGGGCGTGTCCGTGTTCGCCGCCAGCGACCAGCTCCGCCTGTCGGCGTCGAACTCCACGGTGGGGGAGCAGATGCTCGCGAGGGGGGACCTCCTGGTCCTAGGGCTCGGGACAGCGGCTGCATCGCTCCTGCTGGTCCCGGTCCTCAGGTCGGTGGCCGCCGGACGACCCTTCGAGACGGGCAACTCCCGCCGAATCGCTGGGCTGGCAGTGGTCGTGGTGGCGGTCGCCTGGGTCGGCCCGTTTCTGAACCTCGCCGCAACGGTGCTCGTGCTCCATCGGCTCGGGCTCGACAACCCGCTCGCCCCGAGTCTGACCTTGGGGCTCAACCCGGTGCTGCTTGCCGCGCTGCTGCTCGTCCTGGCCGAGTCGTTCCGCCGAGGAGAGCAGATCAGCAGGGAGGTGGACGGGTTGGTGTGAGTGCCGACGACGCCGCCATCGACGACCCGCAACGGGTCGTATGCCATCTCGATCGTCTGCTGTCCGAACGCGGCATGACCCTCACGGGCCTTGCGGCACTCGCCGGGGTCACCATCGTCAACCTGTCCGTGCTCAAGAACGACCGTGCCCGGGCCATCCGCTTCTCGACCCTCACGGCGATCTGCGACGTGCTCGGCTGCCAACCGGGAGACCTCCTCGGCGTCCGCCCGCCGCACCCGGACGATCGTCGCGATGTCGCGGGCACGCTGCAGGGTCGGCCCGGGACGGGTGCCTGATCCATCGGCGGCCGAGCGGGCCCTTGATGGTGACGCCGGCGGGCTGCTGTCGGCTCACTGCGTCCCTGGCACGTCCTCAAGGCCGAGCGCCTTCAGCACCTCGCCCGCTGCCCGCTCGCCGCTGGCAACGGCCCCGTCGAGGTATCCCGGGGAGGCGAGCGAGGTGTGCTCGCCGGCGAAGTGGACACCGGCTTCGGGCAGGCTCAGGAACCCCGCGTAGCGGGCGTACTGGCCGGGGGCGAAACCTGCGTACGACCCGCGCGCCCACTCGTCGTCGGGCCACGAGTCCAGCCAGGCCGTGCCGGTGCATCGCTCGTGCAGGCCCGGGACGACCTGGTCCAGCAGCCGTCTCGCCTGCTGGAGGGACGCTTCGTCCGGGGCTGCGTGCGCGCCGTCCGCACTCCGGAAGACACGCTCGGACGTGAACATCGTGAGCAGGCCCGCGTCACCCGGCTGCCCTCTCGATGAGTCCCACAGCGCGACAGCGGGGTGGTCGACGAGGGCGAACCCGGGCCAGCCCGGATGCCGGCTCGGCGGCAGGTCCAGCTGGAGGGTCAGCTTGGTGCCCGTGCCCATCGGTATCTCGGCGAGGGCGCGGTGACGTCGCTCCGACAGTCCCGCTCCGGACAGGTCCATGGCGTGCAGCACAGGCATCGGTGCGGTCAGGACCACTCGGTCGGCGCCCTGGATGGCCGGCTGGTCGGCGATCGAGACCCTGTACCTGCCATCAGGCTCCTGGACGACCGCGGTCACCTCGCTCGCAAGTCGCAGCGACCCCGACGGAAGCCGCGAGGCGAGGGCCGCTGGGATCTGGTCGTTGCCGCCGGCCACGTGGTAGACGTCGAGCACGCTGGCGCGCAGGACGTCGGCGAGCTCCTGAGGATCATCCGAGCCGGGCCCCGCGTCGTGTCCGAAGCGGAAGCCCGAGGACGCGGCGTCCGGCTCCGGAAGGCCCAGCCACATGTGGTGCAACGCCACGGCGGACAGCTTGCGCGCCTCGAACCCCAGGTTGAGGGCGAGGCCCAGGGCGACGCAGGCACCGAGGTCCGAGCCGAGCCCGCCGTCGACGTTGGTGCTGATCCAGTCCTCGGCCGTCATCTCGTCCAGCTCGTGCAGCCGACGGCTGGCGACCCGGAAGTCCACGGGCCCGACCGCCCGAAGGTCGGCGTCAAGACGCTCGAACACCTCGCCGAGGCCGCGCACCTCGGCGGGGTCGCGGACCTTCCCAGCCAGCGTCATGCGGCCGACGCGTGGGCCCCTCTGGCGGGGTTCGAGGCTCAGGCCGAGCTCGGCGACCAGCCTCATGAGGTGGTCCTGACCGTCCTCGATCAGCTCACCCCCGTGCTCACCGACCTGGTCGGCGGACCAGCCGCGCGAGGACCAGCACCGCCCGCCGACGCGGTCCTGCGCCTCCAGCACGACGAGGTCGACCCGGCCGGCGAGGAGGTCGGCACACCGCAGGCCGGCCAGGCCGGCACCCACGACGACGACCCTCGGGAGTGCGTCCGACATGGGAGGACGGTAGGTCACGGCTACGATTGCGGTCCATGCCTGAAGACACCTACACGATCCAGCGTTCGGTGACGATCGATGCCCCGCAGGAGCGCATCTACAGCGAGATCGTCGACTTCCGCAACTGGACCAAGTGGTCGCCGTGGGAGGACGTGGATCCGCAGCTCCAGCGCACCTACTCCGGTGCCGAGTCGGGCACCGGCGCGGTTTATGGGTGGTCCGGCAACCGCAAGGCGGGTCGGGGTCGCATGGAGATCTCGGCGGCGACCGAGCCCACACGGGTGCAGATCGACCTCGTGTTCGAGAAACCGTGGAAGGGACGTAACGACACCGTCTTCGCCATCCAGTCGGAGGGGTCCGGTTCCCGGGTGACCTGGACGATGACCGGGAAGAAGACGTTCATGACGAAGGCGATGGGGCTCTTCACGTCGATGGACGCCTTCCTCGGCCCGGACTTCGAGAAGGGCCTGGCCCGGCTGAAGGCCGTCACGGAGCCGCCTGCCGCCACCTGAGCATCGCCCGGCACGCCTAGGGGCCGGTGGCCCGGTCGGAGCCCGTCAGCCGTTCCAGCCGCGCATGCAATGAGGGGGCACGGTGCGCGTTTCCGTGCAGCCCGATGTACCGGTCTGCGAAGGCCGCCAACAGCGCGTCGTCGAGACGGCGCACCGCGCCCGGCGGGTAGCGGTAAGCCATCCGCCCGCTGAGGTCCAGCTCGTTCACCGGGCGCAGCACGTCGCTCAGCTCCTGCAGCGAGGTGACGCCCAGCTCGAGCAGGAGGCCGGAGATCCAGTCGTAGTGGTCGGGGCGCGACCAGCCCGCATCGGCGTACTGGCCCGCCAGGAACGCCGCGAGCTCTCGCGGGTCGATGCGCGGGTCGTCGTCCTGGCTGTCCGTGACCTCGGCAGGACCGCCGCGCAGCCGGTCGCGGATCGTCGAGAACTCACGGTCGGCCAGTTCGAGAAGGCCCGCGGCGAGGGTGAACCTGCGGTCGAACTCTGTCGCGTGCTCGTCAGGCACCGTGCCCTTGTAGCGGATGTCGTGCTCGAACTCCGCCCAGGCGTGCTGCAGGACCGTCCGGATCTGGACAGAGGCGACTCGTCCACGCAGCTGCGCGTAGGCCGGCTCGCCTTCGCGGGCAGGGTCCAGCTCGATCAGCAGGTGCCGGCTCGCGTAGCCGAAACGGCCCTGGCTCGCGGTCTCCTGCCCCATGTCGCGGTCGTCCTTGACGACGACCTGGTCGGCCAGCAGCTCGGCGACCGCGGCGACGTCTCCGAGCACGTAGGTGATCACCCGGACGCCGATCTGGTCGGTGATGTCGTGCAGCGGGTCCGCGTACAGCAGCTCGCCGTCGACCCGACGGGCGGCCTTGGCGGCGAAGGAGGCGACGCTCTTGGTCCTGCCGGTGATGCTCAGGTAGTTGATGCCGGCCTCGTCGAGGATCGCCCGGACGAGTGCGACGAAGCCCAGCCCCGCGTCGACGACCGCCTCCTGCTGGGCCGCGTACGCCTGAACGGCGGGGCGCACAGGGTCACCGGCGGTCGCGACCACCCCGACCGCCTGCCCGCGTCGTGGGGTCGGTCGCAGATCCGCGGGGAGCGTGGGGGTCACGATGTAGCCGGTGTCGCCGTCGCCGTACGTGGTCATCCCCTCGGGACGGCGGACGGCGAGCAGCGCGACGTAGGCGCACACGACGGCGTCGACCTGGTCCTCGACGACACGCAAGTGGCTCTTGCGCGTGGCCGTCTCCACCTCCGTGACCAGCTGCGACCAGCGCGACGTCGCCCGGTCCACCAGCAGTGGGGGGTGTGCCACGGCGAGCCCCTCGAGCAGCCGCATCAGGGTCAGCAGCTCGGCACGCAGTGTCGGCAGGCTGCGGCCCGCCTTGTCCTTGTACTTCAGCGTGCAGCCGAGCCGGAACAGGGAGACGGTCGCCGGGTGCGGGTAGACCTCTATCGCGCGACGTGCGCGGCCCGACCTCGGGTTCAGGTCCAGCCCGAGCAGCGCACTCAACCGAGCTCCGCGAGGAGTCGGGCTGAACTCGGGCTTCCCGGTGTTGGCCGGGTGGGCGCCGGCCTCGAAGCGCGCGAAGTCCTTGTTGAGGGCTGCTTCTGCGGGTCGGTTGCCCGTGGGGTTCTTCACGATCAGCGGGGCGTCGATCGCGACCACGCAGTCGCCGTCCACGTACGGGGAGAGTGCGGCGAGGATCTCCTCGTCGGCCTGGGCCGCGCAGACATGTAGCAGGTGCCCGCTCCCATCGAGGACGGCCAGCCCCGTGGGCTTGTTCTCACCCCACGCGAGGTCGACGCCGACGAAGTGCACGGGAGCAGACTGCCCTACGCCGGACGTGGTCGCACCGACCGTCGCTTCTTCGGGGGGCTTGTCTTCGGGGGGCTTGTCGTCGTCGACCTGCGTGCTCGTTCCAGGCCGTCGAGGACCAGGTCGAGCCCGTACTCGAACTCGTCGCCGTAGTCGTAACCGGGCTGCAGGACGTGTTCGGTGGTCAGCTCGGCCAGATGCGGGTACTGCGCGGTCGGGAACTGGTCGAGGAACGTGACGGCCATGACGGCGGTCTCCTCCGGAGTGGTGAAGGGCAGGTTGAGCTCCTGCATCGCGAAGCCGTAGAGGTAGCTGTCGATGGCCGAGAAGGCGTGTGCCGTCATCTCGACGGTGAAGCCCGCGTGGCGCAGGCAGCCGATCACCGCGTCGTGGTGGCGCAGAGTTGCGGGGCCCGGGGTGGCCCGCGACTCCATGCGGCCGACCGCCCAGGGGTGTCGGCGCAGTGCGTCGCGCGCAGAGGAGGCGCGCTGCCGCATGGCTGCCTTCCACTCGGCCTGCGTCGAGGGCAGCTCGATCTCACGGAACACGACGTCGACCATGCCGTCGAGGATCTCGTCCTTGCTGGCGACGTGGTGGTACAGGGACATCGGCTCGACGTCGAGGCGGTCCGCCAGCCGGCGCATGGTGAGAGCGGCGATGCCGTTCTCGTCGGCGAGGGCGACCGCTTCGAGAACCACGCGCTCCCGGCTCAGCGGAGGGCGTGGTCGCGTGCTGGGGCCGATGCCGGACGCCACGGACGTCGTCCCTCCCTTCCTGTTTGACAGCCTTACGGTGTACGGGTACCTTACGTCATGAGGATACCTTACGCAGTAAGGTATCCGTGCCGAGAGCCCTTCGGCCGATCGCGGCTGGAGGAGCCGGTCCACCTACAGAGGAGCTCACGATCATGGCGACGAACCAGAACGGGCTGGGCAGCAGAACCCGGGATGAGGGAGAACCCCACGTCCCGGGAACCCGGATGAAGGCTCTCGTGCGCGACGCCTACGGATCCGCGGACCTCCTGGAGCTCAGGGACGTGGCACGCCCCACGATGGGCGCTGACCAGGTGCTGGTGCGGGTACGCGCCGCCGGTCTCGACAGGGGCGCCTGGCACCTCATGACGGGCCGTCCGTACCTCATGCGGATCGCGGGGTTCGGCGTGCGCCGGCCCAAGGACGCCAGGATCGGCCTCGAGCTAGCCGGCGTCGTCGAGGCCGTCGGTGTTGACGTCGTGGGCCTGGCACCTGGCGACCTCGTGTTCGGCGCCGGTGAGGGCTCGTTCGCGGAGTACGCCTCGACCAGTGCGGGCAGGCTGGCCCGGATGTCGGCGAAGCTGACGTTCGAGCAGGCTGCGGCGGTTCCGGTGTCAGGGGTGACCGCCCTGCAGGCCCTGCGCACCCATGGCCGCGTCCAGGCCGGTCAGACCGCTCTGGTCATCGGCGCCTCGGGGGGCGTGGGGACGTTCGCCGTCCAGCTCGCCAAGGCCTTCGGCGCAGAGGTGACCGGCGTCTGCAGCACCTCCAAGGTCGACCTCGTGCGATCCCTGGGCGCCGACCATGTGATCGACTACACGGCAGCCGACGTCGGTGCCGGCGGCCGCCGCTACGACCTCGTGCTCGACATCGCGGGCAACCGACCGCTGCGCGCACTGCGCCGCCTCCTCACCCCCAAGGGCACCCTCGTCTTCGTCGGAGGGGAGGACGGCGGGCAGTGGACCGCAGGCCTCGGCCGTCAGCTGCGGTCGATGGCGCTGTCCCCGTTCGTCGGTCAGCGCCTCGGGGGCTTCTGGGTCGCCACCACGAACACGGCGGACCTCGACACACTCCGCACGCTCATCGAGGACGGCTCCGTCACCCCCGCCATCGACCGCGTCTGTGCGCTGTCGGAGCTTCCCGATGCGATGCGGGATCTCGAGGCAGGCAGGGTGCGGGGCAAGGTCGTCGCCACCCTCTGACCCCTCATGAACCAGCGCGACGCCCGCCCGCGCAGCCGGTCGACGTCCGGCTCGGGGTCAGGCCCTCGACGCGAGGTAGGCGAACCGCGACAGGCGTCGCTCGGCGGACAGGGTGTGGACGACGTCGAGGAACCGCTGGAAGTCTGCGTTCGCCTGAGGCCCCTCGGCGACGTCCAGGTCGGCGGCGAAGCGCGCTCGAGCCGCGTACCAGTCGGCAGACACGCGCGCGATGCCCTCGCTCACGTCCTCGGCGCGGACGTCGACGAACCCCGCCGCGGCCAGCATCCGCTCGTGCTCGCCTGCCGGCGTGAACACGAACTCGCCCATGGCCGAGCTGCGCGCGATCACCTCGTCCCGCCGCAGCCGGCCCGTCACCACGACGGCGTCGGTGAAGCCGAGCCGCCCGCCCGAGCGCAACACCCGCGAGAGCTCGGCGAACAACGCAGCACGGTCGTAGATGTGGTTCATCGAGTCGATCGACACGACCGCGTCGAACGCGCCGTCGCCGAAGGGAAGCGGCGTCCTCGCATCGTGCACGAGGAACCGCACGCGCTCGGCGAGGCCGCGCTCAACGGCTGCGTCGGTGGCCGCTTCGACACCCGCCGCGTGGATGTCGACGCCGGTGACCCGGCAACCGGTCGACTCCGCCATGAACAGGGCCGGGCCGCCCATCCCGCTCGCCACCTCCAACACGTGGGAGCCGGCCGTGATCCCGAGGATGGCGTAGAGGTGACGCAGCTCGGTCGCGGTCGTCCACGAGAACTGGCCTATGTCCTCGCCGAACGCCGCCGCGCGGACAAGACGGTTCAGGTCGTCCGGCGAGCCGACGAAGTTCGCGTCGAAGAGACCCGTATCCGACGTGGGGTTCGCCCGGTCGTCCATCAGCGCCTCCTCCAGGGCAGCGGACCGTCAGACAGCGCCGCGGTCGGCTAGGCCGCTCACCGACCTGGCCGGGGGAGCCTACGCCGATCGCCTCCGAGGCGAGGACTCCTGAGGGCGTGTACGGCGCGTTCGGGATGACTCGGGCGTTCGCATGATTGACGCTTTGGGTGAATCCGGCGCAATGTGGCTCCGGCGAAGACACCGAGAGTCCGGGGGCACGGCCTTCTTCTGGTCCACCAGAAACCGTCGGGACGCGGCCGGTCGATCGCCGCCGCACACCCAAGCATGAGGGCAGGGAGGGTGCCATGAAGCTCTTGCACGTCATCGCGACGCCGCGCGACGAGAAGTCGAACACCTTGCGTGTCTCCGAGGCCTTCCTGGAGGGCCTACGCGCTCACCAGACGGTCGCGGTGGACGTCGTGGATCTCTACAACCACGACCTTCCGGCGATCGCCGGTGACAACATCGAGGCCAAGTACACGTTGATGGTCGGACAGCCGATCGACAAGAGCCACGCCGAGTCGTGGAGCCAGATCGAGCTGTTGATCGAGCACTTCCTCTCGGCGGATGCGTACCTCATCTCCACCCCGATGTGGAACCTGAGCATTCCGTACGCTCTGAAGTACTACATCGACTGCATCATCCAGCCCGGCTACGTGTTCCGCTACAACGAGGTTGGGCAGGCGGTGCCCCTCGTGCTGGGCAAGAGGATGGTCTGCGTCACCTCCCGGGGGGGCGACTACTCGCCCACCAGCCCCATGAGCTCCTACGACTTCCAGGAGCCGTACCTGCGGGCGATCTTCGGGTTCATCGGCATCTCCGACATCGAGTTCATCAACGTCCAACCGATGGACATCACACCGGACATGCGTGAGTCCGCCGTACTCGCCGCGATGGACCACGCCCGCACGGTGGCGCACCGCACGGACTGGGCCTCAACCGACGGTCAGGTGGTCGCCCACCCGGTCGGGCTCAAGCCCCGCCCGATCGAGGTCAATGCGACCCACTGAACGGCGTCCCCGAGGCGCGCACGCCGTCACGGGCTCACATCTCGCCGCAGGGCTGACGTTCTACGGGCGAAGGCCTTGTCCGGGGACGGCGCATCCGCGGGAACGCGCCGCGACGGCAGCCCGGGCGACCGATCGACATCGGCTGTCAGCGCTTGGCAATCGACCTCTGAGCTGTGGTGGACGCCGCCCGGATCCCGAAGTAGGCCGTTGTCATCGTGCCGACCGCCGTGAAGGCACTGGTCAGTATCGAGACGATGCCGGCATCACTGGCGCTGGTACCGGACATCTTGACGACACCCCAGATGGCGGCCGCCGCGATGACGACGTCCCCCGCTACCACGACCCATAAGCCGGTCCAGGCTCGGGTGCGGTCAACGGCAGTCGGGTCATGTGGGTCCGCAGCCGATTCGACAGGGTCCGGAGTGCTCATACGGCGTCATCCCCCTTCGGCGCAGAAACGCTACCGCACGGCCGCGTCGAACATCACCCGATCCGCAGACATGCCGGGACCCACGGGGTCGGCAGAAGCGATACGTTCGAGCACCATCCCGCTCAGCCTTCGCGTCCACCCCGCGAACTACGCTCAGGAGGAACGACCGTGAACTTCTTCTGGTGGATCGTCTCCGTTGCGATCTGGATAGCGATCGCGTTCTGGCCGGCCCGAGTCGCCGGTCGCAAGGGGCACAGCTTCATCGGCTTCTTCATCTTCAGCCTGTTCTTCTTCCCCGCCGCGCTCATCGTCGCCTACGTCGTGAAGGACCGCACGGTCGCCCGTGCATAGAACGTCCTGCCCCTCCCCCCGTGTGGAGTCACACTGGTCGGGTGGACGGCGCGAGCACACCGTGGGTGCTGCACCTGGACCTCGACCAGTTCATCGCGGCTGTCGAGGTGCTCCGCCGTCCCGAGCTCGCCGGCTTACCCGTGATCGTCGGCGGTCGTGGCGACCCCACCGAACGGGCGGTGGTCTCGACGGCGTCCTACGAGGCTCGGAAGTTCGGAGTGGGGTCGGGCATGCCCTTACGGTTGGCCGCCCGGAAGGCGCCTGACGCGATCATCCTGCCCGTCGACGCCCCGGCCTACGAGGTCGCCTCGGCCGAGGTGATGGCCGTGCTGCGGTCGTTCGACGGCGTGGTGGTCGAGGTTCTCGGGTGGGACGAGGCGTTCCTCGGCGTCCGCACCGATGACCCGGAGGCGTTCGCGCGGCGCGTTCAGGCAGGCGTGCTGGCGGCCACCCAGCTGCACTGCTCGGTCGGGGTGGGCGACAACAAGGTGCGCGCCAAGATCGCGACCGGCTTCGGGAAGCCACGCGGTGTCTTCCGACTCACGGCGGCGAACTGGTTCGAGGTGATGGGCCACCGACCGACGATCGCGCTCTGGGGGGTCGGGTCGAAGGTCTCGGCGCGGTTGGCACGGCACGGCATCGCCACCGTGAGCGACCTCGCCCGTGCGGACCTCGACGCCCTCGTCGGCGAGTTCGGTCCCCGGATGGGCGCGTGGTACGCCGACCTCGGTCACGGCCGCGGGTCCGACGTGGTCGACGACTCACCCTGGGTCGCCCGGGGCCACAGCCGGGAGACGACGTACCAGCGTGACCTCACCGAGCCGGAGGAGGTGGACGCCGCCATCCGGCAGCTGGCGACGACCGTGCTCGGCGACGTCCGCGCGGAGGGGCGGCCCGTCGTCCGGCTCACGCTCAAGATCCGCTACGTTCCGTTCTTCACGAAGACGTTCAGCCGCACGTTGCCGCAGCCGACCACCGACGACGACGTCGTGCTGTCCGAGGTCCTTGCCCTGACCGCCAAGCGCGAGGCCGAACGGCCTATCCGCCTGCTCGGGCTGCGGCTGGAGATGACGATGCCGGCCCCCGACGAGGTGGAACGGACACCGATCCGCGGCCGACTGTGACCGACCGACCACCGACCCGGCACGCCGCGGCTGGGCGATCAGCGAGCATCAGACCGTGCAGTAGGCGCCGAGCTGAAGGTGACCGACGACGATGCTCTGGGTCGCGGTCGCCTCGGCCAGCATCCGATCGAGCAACGTGTCGATGCCGACCTGATCTCGTGTGGCAACACCGAGATCTTCCATCTCCGCCAGGAGGCTTCTGGCCAGGTTGCGGACCTGCGTCAGCACATCGGCCGCATCGGCTCCCTGCCCGTGGATCGTGTCGGTCAGGATGGTCGGCTCGGGAAGCCCGGCGGTGAGATATACGGCGTACAGAGAAGACCCGAAGTGCGGGTTGGCGCCGTACCGCCGGGTGACCTCGGCGTTCCAGGAAGCTACTTGGTCGAAGCTGGGCACGGGAGGGCGCGAGGCGATCCCGTTGGCGTCGAGCTCGTGGAAGGACACCACCCCGCCCGGACGAGCATGAGCGGCGGCGGCGGCCAGGAAGCCCGCCGGATCGGGTTGGAACATCAACACATAGCGTCCGACCACGGCGTCGAACGGGGCGTCGAATGCATGGTTCCCCGGGTCGCCGTTGACATAGCTGACGTTGCTGCGGTCCCGGCTGCGAGACATGGCGACGCCGATGGCTTCAGCGGCAATGTCGATGCCCACGACCGCCCCGTGCTCGCCCACCATGTCCGCCAGCAACAGCGTTGTGTGGCCGGCTCCGCATCCCACGTCGAGAACACGCATGCCAGGCCCGACGCCGGCCCACTCCCAGAAGCGCCGGGTCAACGGATCGACGATCCGTGCCTGGGCCTCCAGCCGGTCCAGCTCCTCGTCGGAGTGCCCCAGGGCATATCTGCCCGGCGTGTCCATGGTGCTGTCCAAGGAGAGCCTCCGACCTCATTCGCTCGCTGCGATCCGGCCATCATCTCCGAGCGGTAACCGCGGGTGGCAACCGACCTCAAGAGTCGCTCCCGGCGCGGAAGGCTCGGCCCGATCCGCCGGTGGGAGCGGCTCGGCCCGGCCGCGTCAGATGCGGGCGCGCAACCAGGCGATGTCTGCCGCCTGACCCTCGGCACCGCCCGGGGTCTCGCAGATGACCGGAGCGCCTGCCTCGCGAACGACGGCGACGAGAGCCTCGCCGTCCACATGCCCGGACCCGAAGTTGGTGTGCCGGTCGGCCCCGGAGTCGAACTCGTCCCGGGAGTCGTTGGCGTGCACCAGGTCGATCCGGCCGGTGATGGCACGCACCCGGTCGACGACGTCCGCGAGGTCGATGCCGCCCGCATGGGCGTGGCAGGTGTCGAGGCAGAAGCCGACGCGGTCCGCGCCCGACGCCCGGCCGACGGCGTCCCAGAGCCGGTCGATCGCCTCCAGCCGGCGCGCCATCGCGTTGTCGCCGCCGGCGGTGTTCTCGATCAGCAGCGGGACCGGTAGGTCCAGCCCGTCCACGCACTTGCGCCAGTTGTCGAAGCCGATCGCGGCGTCCTCGTCCACCCCGAGGTGACCACCGTGGACGACGACCCCCTTCGCGCCGATCTCGGCGGCGGCGTACAGATGCTGCTGCAACAGCTTGCGCCCGGGGATGCGGATCCGGTTGTTCGTCGCTGCCACATTGATCGGGTACGGGGAATGCACGTAGAGGTCGACACCGGCAGCCTCGGCGTCCGCCCGCAGCGCCGCCGCGCCGCCTGCGTAGGCGACCACGGGACCCTTGTAGCTCTGCGGGTCGCCGAGGAAGAACTGGACGACGCCGGTGTCGCGCGCCCGCGCCTCGGCGATCGGATCGGCCTGGTCTACGTGCGCACCGATTCGGTCTGCCATGGACCCAGCCTAGGCTGGCCGCATAACCGACCTGCCCGCCCTCGACGCCGTCCAGCAACCGGTCTAGCACCCTCCGCGTTCATCGGTCCGGCCGGCGGTTGAAGACGTCACCGCCGAAGGAGTCGAGTCCAGCTTGCGCGGCGAACCCGAGATGGCCGTGGCCGTCGGCGCCGCCTTCATCGATGCCGAGCAGGTCCTCGTAGCTGCGCAGGGCGGAGAAGTGGTTGAACGGGGTGTCGTTGACCGAGCCCGCCTGGATGTACCTCGGGAAACCGGGTTGCCGTTGGAGTTGGACCTGGGCTGCTCGTTGCAGCAGGCCGAGGCATCGAAGGCGCCGACGACGACACCGCCTTCGTCGAAGGTCACGACGACGAAGTGTGGCCGCCGCGGAGCCCAGCAGTGTGACCGTTGCAAGGACCAGAGAGCGCAGCCGCCCGCGTCCCGACCAGACCATCGCCATCCTCCCGCTGGGGAGGCCGCGCGACGGCGGCCTCGGGCCATGCATGCGCGAGCAGAATGAGCCTCCGTCAGCGGGACGGACAAGGCCTGGCCGGCTGTTCCCATCGTGCGGGAGTCAAGTGTTCATCCGGCGTTGCTCGGCTCCAGGGGTCGGCCAGGAAGCCGGGGTCACCTCAGACGCGGGTTGGTCCCACGCACGAGCAGAGGACGCATCATGTCGTGCTCCTCGTGCTCGAGGATGTGACAGTGCCAGACGAACTCGTTTCCACCCGTGCGTGGGCTTGGTGGTACCGCGAACGGCACCGGCGCCAGGTCGAACTTCATGATGACCGTGGTCACCTCGCCCGGGTTCATTCGCACGGTTTCCTTCCACCCCACCTCGCCGGCATCCGGGCCCCGCGCATGCTGCAGCCCGGTCGGTGACCCGAAGCCCGCGCGGTCAACGGTGTACCCCGTGAACGCCCGGCGTGAGAGCACCTGGACGTTGACCAGGTGGAAGTGCATCGGGTGGGTGTCCCCGGTCAGGTTGGCGATCCGCCACACCTCGACGTCGCCGCGCTGCGGCGTCTCGGTTGCAGCGGCCTCGTAGGGCGTCGCGGAGGTGAACGGTGAGCCGGGCGGCGGGGGCCCGTCGGGATCCATCATCAGCGAGTAGCCGGCCGGCAGAGCATGGAACCGGTTGGTGCCGAGCATCTGGATCAGCCGGCCGTGCTCGTCGAAAAGCTCGTTGAGCGTGAGGTCGCGAACCCTCACCCACGCCGGAATCGCAAGCGGCGCCGTTCGATTGTGCGACCAGCTGCCCACCAGGGCCGAGTCGATGCCGGCGTTGGGGTCGGCGGCCAGAGGGACGGACGGCGTGATGCGCAGCGGTGGGTCGGCCGGCGCCGTGATGATCGTCCCGACGTCGAAACGCATGATCCTCTGGTTGAGCACGACATCGTCCGCGATCGGCCCGTCGTTGGCCGCCGCGCCGCCGGGGAAGGGCGCCGGGGCGTCGTTGTACAGGATGAGGCTGCGGCCACGGTACTTGCTGAAGTCGACGACGACGTCCCACCTTTCCGCCGGCGCCGTGAGCAGGCTGCCGCCCGCATCGGAGGGGTCCACCTCCCGGTCGCCGGTTGGCAGACCTGTGCCGGGGTCGATGGACGGCACGACGTTCAGCCGCCGCCCGGAGGCAACGACCACCGGCCTGGCGAGGAAGCCTCCCTCGCTACCGATCACCAGGTAGTCCGGACCCGGTCGGGAGAAGTCCGGGATGCCAGAACCCGGTGCCGTCTCGACATACAGCTGCAGGTTCAGGAACCGCGCCTGAGTGGCGTTCAGCACGCGCAGTCGATAGCGACGTGGCTCGACGGCGACTTTGGGATGGACCACACCGTTGACCAGCATGGTGTCACCGAACATCTCGGGGACAACGGAGATCGGTAGGTCCTCGGGATGGCTGCCCACACCGGCGGCGTACGCCTCACGGTCGTATGCGAACGGGTACCAGAGGCTGCCTGCGGTTTTCGCCGAGCCGGGATAGGAGGCGTCGTCCTGCGGAAGGAACACCTTCTCCTGGATGATGACCGGTATTTCCCGACCACCGTTCTCGATGAAGTCGGGCAGACCACGAGTCGCCACCAGGGACCGCTCGAACCGGTCGCGGATGAGCATGCCGGAGGCTATGCCCGCGTAGGCGTTGAGCCGGGTGATACCCACGGCGTGGTCGTGATACCAGCCGAACCGGGCACTCTGGTCCAGCGGGTAGTAGTACTCCGCCTCGCCCACTCGCAGGGTGGGGTTGAGCAACCGGTAGATGTTCATGGACCCGTGCTCCGCGCTGGGGCCGTAGAAGGGCCCGTGGTCAGACGCGGCGTTTCGGGGCCGGAACCACGCGAACGGCCCACCGTCGCTGATCCACGGGACGAACCCCCCGTGGAAATGCACGCACGTCCGGTTGGGTGCGTCGTCGGCTCCCATCAAGGTGGTGTCCACCGGCAGGATGTGCGCCGCGGGCAGCCGGTTGCGGAAGGTGATCTGGATCGGCTTTCCTCGCTCCCCGATCAGGATGCCGCCCAGATGCCGTTGGGGTGGGGTTCCTCCCAGGTTCGTGAGGGAGTGGAAACCCCACAGGGCCGTCGGAGCCATCGCGGGGTGGAGAACGTCGTCGAACTCAGCGATGTCCATCGTGTAGTGCGCAGCCACCAAGCGACCATGCAGATAGCTGCGACTACCGTCCGGCACCGCGACGGGGATGCCGTTCGGGTCCAACGGGAAGACACCCCGCAGGTTCTGCACGAACTTCTCCAGCGGCGGGCTGGACACCACCGAGGTCAGCCCGGTCGCGGTGGAGCGGGCAGCACGAGCGCGCCGAAGCGACGGCATCGCCGACGCGGACTGGGCGGCCAACCAGCCCGGCACCATGGCAGCCGCCCCGGTGGCGGCTGCAGAGGTCAGGAGAAAGCGGCGCCGGGAGAGCGCCGTCCCCAGTGGTGCGCGTGAATCACCGTGATCCGGGCCGCGGCGCGAGGCGTCCATGTCAGGAATCCCCTCCATACAGTCCCCGCCGGCCGCGATCGCGCGCGGCCACACACCCCCGGACGGCGGCCGCCATCTCCCAGCAAGGCTCCCCCCGGAGCAAGCCGACGCGGAGCGAATCACGCGGCCGGATGTCCCTATCGAACGGTCAGCCTAAGCGTCAGGAAGCACAAAGGAAAGGTTAGTTGTAAATACAACCATCGGTGCCCTTTGCCCGAGTTGGGCGGCGTCGGCGCCACACCGCGGCGACGACCGGCGACTGCCGTGGACTGCCTGCACGGCAATGTCTTACGAGGTCATCCGCGACGCGCAGCGCAACTGTGGGACGGGGGAGTTCCGGCTCGCCCGCACATCAGCCCGCCCGCACATCAGCCCGACGCCGCGGCAGCCGCAGCACAGTGGTGCCGGAATGCACGACCGCCTTGGGCCCGGCCTAGGCTGGCCGCCATGACCGACCTGCCCGCCCTCGACGCCGTCGAGCAACGGGTGCTCGGGTGCCTGTTGGAGAAGCAGGTCACCGTCCCCGCGACGTACCCGCTCACGCTCAACGCCCTGCGCACCGCGTGCAACCAGACGTCGAGCCGCGACCCGGTGATGGACCTCGACGAGCCGACCGTGGAGCGCGCCGCGCGAGCCCTGCGGGACCGTGGCCTCCTGCGCATCGTCTGGGCCGACACCGGACGCCGAGTGCTGAAGTACCACCAGACCCTCGACCAGGTGCTGCAGCTCGCGTCGGACGAGCGTGCCCTGGTCACGGTGCTCTTGCTCCGCGGCGCGCAATCTGCCGGAGAGCTCAAGACTCGCACCGAGCGGCTGCACCCCTTCGCCGACCGCGAGGCGGTCGAGGCCTGCTTGGAACGCCTGGGGGGCCTCGTGAACCCGCTCGTGCGTCGGCTGGAGCGCCGCCCCGGGCAGCAGGACCACCGCTGGGTGCACCTGCTCGGGCCGGTCCCCGAGCCGGCCGCGGCCCCGGCCACCACGCAGCCCGCCGTGGACCGCGAACGGCCCCTCGCCGAGGGTGCGGCGGCTCGCGACGAACGCGTCCGCGCCTCCTACGCCGTGGTCGCCGCGGACTATGCCGCGACGCTCGCCGCCGAGCTCGAGGACCTCCCCTTCGAGCGTTGGCTGCTCGACCGGGTCGCCGTCGAGGCCGGCGCCCGGCCTGTCGTCGACGCGGGGTGTGGCCCTGGCCATGTGACGGCGTACCTGGTGGCGGCGGGCGCCGACGCGCGCGGCATCGACCTCACCCCTGAGATGGTCGAGCAGGCACGGGCCCGCTTCCCCGGCGTCCGCTACGAGGTCGGTGACCTCACTCGGCTGCTGCGCCCGGAGGACGCCGACGGTTGGGGTGCCGTACTCGGCTGGTACTCGCTCATCCACCTGGCGGGCTCTGAGCTCCCCTCCGCCGTCGCCGGCCTTGCGCGCCCACTCGCAACGGGCGGCGTCCTCGCGCTTGCCATGCACGCCGGTCGCGAGGTCCGACGACGGACGTCGTGGTTCGAGCACGACGTCGCGCTGGACGTCGTGCTTCACGACCCCGAGGACGTGGTCGCCGCGGTGACCGCGGCCGGGCTGCACGACATCGAGTGGTATGTCCGCGGGCCCAACGAGGGGCGTCAGGAGACCACGGACCGGCTGTACGTGCTGGCCACACGACCCCAGCGCTGACGGGGAGAACCCAGTCACGCGGCGGACCCACTAGGCCAGAAGCTCCTGATCGACGTCCCGGCGGCTAACCTGGATCGCAGATTGCGAGGTCGCGATGGGCACGCTGCTTCCCTTGGTCGTGACTGCGGCGGTCTTCCTTGCGCTCGAGTGGCTCTGGTGCCGCCCGTCTTGGCTGCCCTTGTCCCGTGTGGTCTCCAGTGACCACGGACGACGGCCCGCCATGCAGCCGCTTCCCCCGATCTCCGATCCGTTCGCGCTGCCCGCCGTCCGGGGTCGGCTGGACGACCTGGCAGCCGAGCTCAGACGGCTGGAGCGCGATCCGACGGTCTTCGCGAAGGCCTTTCGGACGCGCGTGGCCGAGCTGGCGTACGACGCCCTCCTCGCCGAAGCCGCTCGGTTGACCAGCGTCACAACCATCGAGATGGAGATCACCACGTCGTGGGCTCCCCTCCGGGAGGAGCTTGACGTGTAGTGGCGCTCCGGGTCGCACCCGCGGTGCCGGTCACTCGTGGGCGAGGTGATGGTGGCGCAGTCGGTACCAGCGCGACGCTGCTCGTCCGTGGACCCTCGTGACGTCGGCGCCCGCGTTCAGCGACCACACCGACCATGCTCTGACGGTCGGCGGGCCTGGTGACGCCTACGGGTGCGAGGCGGCCGACGGTGCCGCGGCGGCTCGCTTCTGCAGGTTCACCAGGAACTTGCTCGCCTCCATCGTGAGGAAGGCAGCGATCACAGCGAGCAGGACCGGCGCGGTCTGCAGGGCCCCCATCTGCGTCAGGAGGGCTGCCAGCAGAACCATGGAGAAGGGTGCACTCACGAGAGCGCCGAGGACTGAAGCCAGCATGCACGTGAACGCCAGCCCCAGCGGGATACCGGGGACGAGCATGTTCACCGTGACTCCGGCACTGCCTCCGATGAACAGCACGGGGAACACGGGGCCCCCGACGAACCCGGTGGCCGAGCTCGCGGCGAAGGCGAGCGCCTTGCCGACGACCATTGCGAGCACGAGGCCGGTGCCCAGTGCGGGAGCCTCGGCAAGAACCGTGGTGAGCTGGTCCGACCCGGTGAACATGGTCAGCGGCAGGGCGACGCCGACCAGCCCGAAGATCGCCCCACCGAGCACCGGCTTGACGAGCCGAGGGATCCTCGCGCCCGCGAACACCTTGGTCATGACGGCGACGACGAGGACGACGCCCATCACCAGCACGGCCGACACGACACCCAAGGCCACCCCGACGAACATCTGCCAGCTCTCGAAGGTGTACGTCGGAACCTTGTAGACGTCGAGGAAGATCGACCCCGCGATCGCGAAGTAGACGCCGAAGGAGACGCTCGAGGCGACGACGGAGTTCACCAGGATCTTCGTGAACCGCTGCCCACCGGGCCGAGCGAGCTCCAGGATCAGCATCACGACGATGGCCGGGCTGGACAGCAGCCCGCCGTACGCCCCGGCGATACCGCTGAAGGTGTTCGTCTGGGTCTGCTCGTCGCTCATCCCCCGTCGCTTCGACATCCAGGCGCCGGCGCCACCCACCGTTGCGCCCAGGGCCTTCTCCGGACCGAGGCTCGCTCCCGCCATGAGGGATACCGCCGAGGTCACGAGGATCGCAGGGACGAGCGACGGGTCGGAGTGCCCGGTGCGGAGGTCCTCGATCACGCTCGGCGTCCGGTCCGGGAGCCCCATCACGCGGTGGAGCAGACCCACGACGAGTCCCGCGCCCGCGGTGACCGCCACCCACCACCACTGTCCTTCGAACCAGCCGAAGCCCGTGGTGTCGAACCACCGGCTTCCGACGTTGACGACGCCCAGGAACATCAGCCCGACGAACGCGCCCAGCACGCCGAGGATCACCGCGTAGCCGAGCAACAGCCAGAACTCGCGTCGCTGGGTGAAGGCCGTCGCTGTAGCCTCCGCCGAGGCGTCGTTGGTCATGAGGCATCCCACCACAGCCAGTCGGCCGGTCCAGAGCCAGCGATGGGCGTCGCGCGGGTACTACCCTGTGCCGAACCGGTCCGGCCACGTCACCCGTCCGGGGTGATGCACGGGCCCCATCTGTCACGCAAGGCTCGAGGCTGTCTACGACCCCGTCACCGGACGGGCGACCACAGACACCGGATCATCACTGACCGAGAGGAGCTCGCGCTGTGAGCGACACTGACCAGGGCCTCGACCTGCAGGATGTCGAGATGGGGCCCATCGACTTCTTCGTCGTGGAGTTCCCCGGCAACAGGATGACCGGGGAGGGGCTGCCGCTGCTGGTGGATCTGGTCGACCGCGGGGTGATCCGCATCCTCGACCTGGCCTTCATCCGCAAGGAGCTCGACGGCTCCGTCGCCGGGATCGAGCTGACCGATCTCGGCAGCGAGGTCGACCTCACCGTCTTCCACGGCGCTTCCTCGGGACTGCTGGGGGACGACGACCTGGCTGAGGCCGCCGCCGCGGTCGAGCCCGGCTGCTCCGCCGGCGTCCTGGTCTACGAGAACCGGTGGGCCGCGCCGTTCGCCGCGGCGTTGCGCCGTGGCGGCGCTCAGCTCGTGGCTCAGGGTCGCATCCCTGTCAACGCGATCCTCGCTGCCATCGACGAGACACCCTCCGCCTGACCGCGAGTGCACGACCACCTACGAGAATCGGACTGACACCACCCAGGGAGGAACCATGCCCGGACTTCTCCGCGGCGTTGCCCGCACTGCCGCCATCGCCGGGACGGCCACCGCCGTCTCCAACCGCGTCTCGCGTCGTCAGGCCAACCGCTGGGCGCAGCAGGAGGCGCCCCCGGAGCCGGAGGCGGCCCCGCAGCCTCAGTACGAAGCGCCGCCGTCGCCCGCACCCGTCTACGCGGCACCCGCCCCGTCGGGTCCCGCGGCGATCACCGACGACACTCTCGCCCAGCTGGAGAAGCTCGGCGCCCTGCGCGACTCGGGGGTGCTGACACCCGAGGAGTTCGCGGTGCAGAAGGCCCGCCTGCTGAACATGTGACGGCCCGGTCGCCTCACTCTCATGACGGCCCCGAAGGCTGCGCCGACGCGGCACCGTGGGCAGGGCCGCGGGCAGGTCAGCGCGCCTCGCTGGCACCCGGGCGACCTCGGCCGGGCGGCCCTCGGCCTGGTCAGCGGCATGCTCGGCCTCCTTGTGGCGTCGTGGGTCCTGCCCGGCCTGAACATCGGCGGCTTCCGCGGGCTGCTCGTGACGAGCGTCTTCCTCGTGCTGGTCGGCGCGGTCCTGCGCCCGGCGATGGTGTGGCTCGCGGCTCGGACCGGCTGGTTCGGCGCGTTGCTGGTGGCGCTCGGTGGGCAGGCCATCGTCGTCTACGTCGCACTGGTGGTCGACCCGGTCGAGCACACCGACTCGTTCTGGACGGCGTTCGCCGCCTCGTGGATCGTCGCGGCCGTGGCCACGGTGGCCGCCGGGTTCGCAACCGCCGGCACCGACGAGGCCGTCACCGCGGGACTCGTCCGCGAGGCCCGTCGCGACCGTCGCACGCTCGCCGACCCCGACGTCGAGGGCATCGTCTTCGTCCAGATCGACGGGCTGCCCTACCCGGTGCTCAACCAGGCCGTGCTCGGCGGGACCCTGCCCACCCTGTCGCGCTGGATCCGCAGCGGTAGTCATGTGCTGCACGAGTGGCGGCCGATGATGCCGGCGACGACCCCTGTGAGCCAGATGGGCCTGCTGCACGGGACGACCGAGGGAATCCCAGCCTTCCGTTGGCTCGTGCGGGAGACCGGCGAGATGCTCGTCGCGAACCGGCCCGCGGACGCCGCACGCATCGAGGCGATGCACTCCAACGGCAAGGGCCTGCTGGCCGACGGCGGCGTCTCGGTGAGCAACCTCTTCACCGGGGACGCACCGGTCGCCTTCGCGACCATGAGCGCACTCGGCCGCGGGCAGAGGACGCGCGCTGCTCGCGAGCCCATGGCCCGCTACCTCGTGCGCCCCGAGGGCTTCACCCGCGGCATCACCCGCACGGTCAGCGAGCTCGTCCGCGAGCGCTTCGACGCCCGCCGGGCGATCCGGCAAGACATCCGCCCGCGCGTCGAACGGGGCTGGGGCTTCGCCGGCGAGCGCGCCGGGATCCTGGGTCTCATCCACGACCTCAACACCGCGCTGGTCTCCGAGGCGATGCTGCATGGGGCGCGCTCGGTGTACGTCGACTACGTCGACTACGACGCCGTCGCGCACCACGCCGGCGTCCTGCGCCGGGAGTCGCTCACCGCGCTCGAGCGGGTGGACGCCGCCCTCGGCCAGCTGCAGAAGGTCGCCGAGGTCGCCCCACGCCGCTACCGGTTCGTCGTGGTCAGCGACCACGGGCAGGCCCAGGGCGAGATCTTCGCCGACCGGTACGGCGAGGACCTCGCTGCCGTCGTCGCGCGCCTGTCCAGCGCCGACGTGACAGCCGCGGTCGCGAACCCGGAGGCCGCCGGGCGGCTCACCGGGATGATGAGCGATGCGGCGAGCTCGGAGTCCGACGGTGCGGTGGATCGGGCCCTTCAGAACGCCTCCCAGCGCGTCGTCGGGGACGCCTACCACGGGGACGAGGCGGCCGCGCACTCGGCGAAGCAGGAGGCGGAGACGTTCGTCGTCCTCGGCTCGGGCAACCTCGGCCTCGTGTACGTGACCGGCGAGCCGCGGCGCCTGACCAGGCAGGTGATCGCCGACCGCTGGCCCGACCTCGTGCCCGGCCTGGTCGCGCACGAGGGCATCGCCTTCGCGATCGTCGACGACGGCGAGCGCGGGCCGGTCGTGGTCGGCAGGTCCGGCGAGCGCTGGCTGGACAGCGGCGAGATCCGCGGCGACGACCCGCTCGAGCCGTTCGGGCCCGGGGCCGCCGAGGCCGTCTCGCACGCCGCCCACATGCCCGAGGCGCCGGACATCTACGTCAACAGCCTGGTCGACCGCATGGGCGAGGTCGCCGCGTTCGAAGGGCTCGTGGGGTGCCACGGCGGGCTGGGCGGCTGGCAGGACCGCGCGATCCTCGTCCACCCCGCCGACCTGCCCGCCCCGACGACCCAGCTGCTCGGAGCCGACGCCGTGCACCGCCACTTCGTCTCTTGGCTCGAGCTGCTCGGCCATCGCCAGGCACTGCCGCTGGCAGACGGCGGCCAGGTCACGTCGCAGTCAGCGCAATGACGCAGCGACTGCCGGGGCGCAGAATCGGTGCCGGCCCGGGCCGACCTCGGCGTCGTCCGCTCCCGGGAGGCTGACCACGGCACCGACCCCGTCGGGCACCTCGATGTCGAGGGTGAGGGCGCCGTCGCCGTCGACGGACCAGGAGGTCGCAACGACGCCGTGCACCGTGCTGAGCCGGCCCTTCGCCCACGTGATGCCACCGCCCGGGCGGGGTGCGACGAGCACCGACGCATAGCCGGGCCGCGCGGGGGCGATCCCCGCGACGACGCGGTGGACGAAGTCGGCCACACCGCCGAGGGCGTAGTGGTTGAACGAGGTCATCTCGCCGGGGTTGATGGAGCCGTCCGGGAGCATGGAGTCCCAGCGCTCCCACACCGTCGTGGCGCCCATGGTGATCGGGTAGACCCAGCCCGGGTTCTCCGGCTGCAGGAGCATCCGATAGGCGGCGTCGACGTGCCCGGTCGCCACGAGAGCGTCGAGCACGTACGCGGTGCCGGCGAAGCCGGTGGAGATCGTGAAGTCGGCCTGCTCGACGAGCTGGGCCAGGCGCCGCCCGGCCACCTCGTTCTGGTCGGCGTCCAGCAGCCCGAACCAGATCCCCAGGGCGTAGACCGTCTGGCAGTCGCTGAGCACCACCCCGCCAGCGGTGACGTAGTGCTCCTGGAAGGCCGCGCGCAGCCGCTGGGCGAGCCGGTCCATCTCCCTGGCGTCCTCGGCGCGGCCCACGAGCCGCGCGGCCTGCGCCGTCATGACCGCGGACCGGTAGACCGACGCGGTCGCGACTACACCGGTGTCCGCCTTGGCCGCCGCCGGCTTGTCCGGCGGGGCGTCAGGGTCGAGCCAGTCGCCGAACTGAAAGCTCGCGTCCCACAACCCCGTGTCGGACAGCAGAGTCTGCACCCGGCGCAGGTGGGCGAGCATCGCCGGAACATGGCGGGCGAGCATGTCCGCGTCCCCGTACGCCTGCCACAGCGACCACGGCAGCCACACCGCGACGTCGCTCCAGATCGCCGTGCTGTCCTGGTCGGGGAAGCCGGCCGGGATCTCCATGTACTTCAGGACGTCGGGGACGACGAACGCCACCATGCCGTCGGCGTGCGACTGCTCGGCCGCGAGGTCGGCCATCCAGTCGTCGAGGAAGCCGCGGACGTCGTACAGGTAGGCCGCGGTCGGGGCGAAGACGGCGAGGTCGCCGGTCCAACCGAGGCGCTCGTCGCGCTGCGGGCAGTCGGTCGGAACGTCGACGAAGTTTCCGCGCAGGCCCCAGACCACGTTGCGGTGCAGCTGGTTGAGCGTCTCGTTCGAGCACTCGAACTCGCCGGTGCGCACCAGGTCGGAGTGGACGACGACGGCTTCGAGGTCCCCGGGCTTGAGCTCGCCCGGCCACCCGGTCACCTCCGCGTAGCGGAAGCCGTGGAAGGTGAACGTCGGCTCGAACGTGTCCACGCCGCCGGACAGGACGAGCGTGTCGGTGGCCTTCGCGGTCCGCAGCGGCCGCACCCCGAGCTCGTCGTGCTCGAGCACCTCCGCGTGCCGGAGGGTGATCGTTGTCCCCGCCTCGCCCTGCACGATGAAGCGCAGCCAGCCCACGAGGTTCTGCCCGAAGTCGACCAGTGTCGCGCCGGTGGGCGACGTCCAGACCCTCTGCGCCGGGACGACCTCCTGGCGGCGCACGGCCGGGCCCACGTACGGGGCCAGCCGCTCGGTGTCGAAGGCGACGGAGCGGACGCCGGCCCATCCGAGGAGGTCGGCGTCGGGAGCCAGCCAGCCGTCGTCCCGGCGTCGCGCGTCGATCGACTGCCCGTCGTACAGGTCGTTGGCGGTGACTGCGGACGGGCCCGACCGCCACGTACCGTCGGTCACCACGGTCTGCACGTGGCCGTCGGCGAACTCGACCTCCAGCTCGCACAGTCCCGCGGGCTCCTCGGCGTAGAAGCCACCCCGACCGCTCCAACCCAGCCGCCCGCAGGCCCAGCCGTTGCCGAGGGCCAGACCGAGGACGGCGCTCTCGCCTGGGACCGGCAGCAGCGCGGCGACGTCGTACGTGCGGTAGCGCAAGCGCCACTCGTAGGCAGACCACCCGGGGGAGAGCACGTCGTCCGATACCGGATGCCCGCCGACGAATGCCTCGAACACCCCTAACGCGCTGGCGTGCAGCGTGCCCCGGACCACGTGGCCGTGCCCGTCCTCGAGCCGGAGCTGCTTGCGCAGCAAAGGTGCGGCGTCGAACGGCTGGTCGGCGGCGATCATCTGGGCGGTCCAGGGGCGAGTCATTTCGGGTCTCCTGCCGAGGCGGGCTGGTCAGGTGGGTCATGGCGGGTGGCGCGGGCTCAGCTCAGGCGATGTCGTGCACCGCCCGGACGTCGCCCAGGCCGCGGGCGACGAGGAAGCGCCCGCTCGGGGGGAGGGGGGACCATGCGCCTGCGACCCAGGCGCGCAGCATCCGCGGGTCGGCCTGCACCTCGACGGCGGTCGACCGTCCGGGGTCCAGCCGGACGGCGGACCAACCGACGAGCCGCACCGGCTGCTCGGGGTCCGCCGGGTCGAAGTACAGCTGCACCACCTCGCGGCTGGGCCGCGCGCCGACGTTGGTGACGGTGACGGTCGCCGATGGTGATGCGTCGTCGGTGCGCACGGCCAGGTCCGTGTACTCCCAGGTGCTGTAGCCGAGCCCGTGGCCGAACCAGAACAGCGGCTCGGGCGCGGTGCCGCCATGGTGGCCTCGATATCCGATGAAGTCCCGCTCGGTGTACACGAGCCGGCCGTCGACGGGCGTCACGCCCCACGCCGGCGCGGCGGCGTCCGCGGCCGGGAACGTGGTGACGAGCCGACCCGCGGGCTCGATCGTCCCCGAGAGAGCGGCGGCGACGGCGTGGCCCGCCTCCTGACCGGGCAGCCCGGCCCAGAGCACGGCGTCGACGTCGTCCAGCCACGGCATGAGCACCGGCGTCGCGGCGTTGACGACCACCACGGTGCGCGGGGCCGCCGCGGCCACGGCGAGAACGAGGTCGTCCTGGCGGCCCGGCAGGTGCAGCGTCGTCTTGTCGACCGCCTCGGTCTCCTGCTCCTCGGTCAGGCCGACGACGACGACCGCGACGTCGCTGCGGGCCGCCACCTCGACCGCCCGGGCGATGCGCACGTCGTCCTCGTCGGGAGTCGGGCCCGCCACGAGGCTGTAGAGGCCCTTCCCGAGGAGCGGCACGAACCCCGCATGCGGGACCTCGGCCGAGGGCAGCTCCACGCGCACGTCGAGGAGCGGGTTGTCGCCGGCCACCACCAGCACCTGCTGCCAGGCCGGCGGGCGCAGCACCTCCTCGCCTGCGAAGCCCACGGTCTGCACAACGTGCTCGACCTGGACACCACCCAGGTCGACGTGCCAGCGCCCTGCGCCGAGCCCACCGATCGTGACCCGCTGGCCCGCGACTGCGCCAAGGCGGGCTCGGAACCTCAGTGCCACGGCGGGGTCCGTGACCGGGTCGTCGATGCCGACCATGACCGACGCCGTTACGCCGCTGCGCTGCGCGAGGGTCGATCCGTGCGCGCCGTACGCCTCGACGTGCACGCCCGGCGCACTCGTCGACGGGTCGAGGACGAACCCCGGCTGCGCGGGGAGCGGCCGCTGCCGCACCTGAACGCCGTCCACCGTCACCACGCAGTCACCGAGCACTGCATGCAACCCGTCGGCGACGCTCACCTGGTACGGCGCGTTGACCTGCGCCGAGCCGCCGCCCATGTCGATCGTCTCCAGCGCGTGCCGGCCGATGAGGGCGACCCGTGCCGATGCCGATGCCGGCCGAGCCGCAAGAGGGAGCACGGAGCCGGTGTTCGTCAGCACCGTCATGCCCTCGGCGGCGAGCCGGGTGAGCTGCTCGCGGCGAGTGGCGCTTGTCGGCGACGGCACGTGCAGCGCTGCGGGGGAACCGTTGACCGCGCCGAGCGCTCCGACCCGGCTCGCCAGGCGCAGGAGCCGCTCGAGGTGCTCGTCGATGACGGCCTCGTCGACCTCGCCGCCACGCACGGCCGCGACGAGCGCCTCCCCCCACGGACCGACCGGCCCGGGCATCACGAGGTCGAGCCCGCCGTTCGCAGCCGGAGCAGCGGTCTTCGTGGCGAACCAGTCCGACATGACCAGGCCGTCCCAGCCCCACTCGCCCTTGACGATCTCGGTGATGACGTGGTCCTGCTCGGTGGCCGGCACGCCGTTGACGTCGTTGTAGGCGGCCATCATCGACCAGGGATGCGCGTCCTCGACCGCGATCTCGAACGGCAGCAGATAGAGCTCGCGCAGCGTCGCCTCGTCGACGACGCTGTTCACGAGGGTCCGGTCGGTCTCGGACTCGTTGGCGACGAGGTGCTTCAGGCACGCGCCGACCCCCAGCGCCTGCAGGCCGTCGACGTAGGCGGCGGCGAGCTGTCCGGTGAGCAACGGGTCCTCGGAGTAGGCCTCGAACAACCGCCCTCCGAGCAGCGAGCGGTGCAGGTTGATCGTCGGGCCGAGCACGACGTGGATCTGCTGGGCCACCGCCTCCTCGGCCAGCAGCGTCCCGACCTCGCGCAGGCTCTCCGCGCTCCACGAGCTCGCGAGCAGCGTCGCGTTGGGGAAGAGCGCCACGCCCGGTCGGACGCGAACTTCAAGCCGCGGACGCCGGTCGGCCCGTCGGACAGGCGAAGCTCTGCCAGACCGATCGCGGGCTCGGGCAGCAGGGTGAACATGCTCGCTCCTGTGAGCAGGGCGACCTTCGCGGGCAGGTCGAGGCGGGCGACCTCGGCGGCGTAGGCACGGAGCGTCGCGGGCTGCGGGACTGCGGTCATGTGGCCGGGCCTCTCAAGCGTGGGTGGTGGCGGTGGAAGCGTTTGTGGTGGCGTCGGGGGCCCGGGAGCCGGGCAGGTACTGCTGCAGGGGCCCGCGGCGCACCAGCTCGCGCAGGTCGTCGAGATCGCCGGCGACAGCACCGAGAGCACGCAGCTGCACGAGCGCGTTGCCGAGGGCAGTCGCCTCGACCGGCCCGGCGAGGACGGGACGTCCCGTCGCGCTCGCGGTGAGCCGGCAGAGCACGGTGTTTCGCGACCCACCGCCGACGATGTGGACGACGTCGACCGTACGACCGGAGAGCCGGGCGGCGTCGTCGACGGCCCGCGCGTAGGCGGCGGCGAGGCTGTCGAGGATGCACCTCACCAGCGCCGGCCGGTCGGCGGGCACCGCCTGCCCGCTCTCGAGGCAGGCCGCCTCGACGCGGGACGGCATGTCGCCGGGGGTCAGGAAGCGGGAGTCGTCGACGTCGATGACGGGTCCGCCGTCGGGCGCATCGGCCGCGGCCGCGAGGATGCGCTCGAGGTCGGTGGGAGACCCCGCCCGATCCCAGGTGCGCAGGCTCTCGCCGAGGATCCACAGGCCCATGACGTTTCGCAGGTATCGGATCCGGCCGTCGACGCCGCCCTCGTGGGTGAAGTTGGCGGCACGGCTGGCCTCGGTGAGCACCGGCTCGTCGAGCTCGAGCCCGACGAGGGACCACGTGCCGCTGGCGACGTAGGCGAAGTCACGGCCCGAGGACGGGACTCCCACCACGGCCGACGCGGTGTCGTGCGAACCCACCGCGGTGACCACCGTGGACTCCGGCAGACCCGTGGCCGCTGCCACGTGCGGCAGCAGCCGGCCGAGGCTGTCCCCGGGGTCGCGCAGCGGGGGCAGCAGCCCTGCCGGGACGCCGACCCGTGCGGCCAGATCCTTGTCCCAGGCGCGGGTGCGCACGTCGAGCAGGCCGGTGGTGGAGGCGTTGGTGACCTCCGCGCCGACGCTGCCGGTGAGCCAGTAGCCGAACAGGTCCGGCAGCAGGAGCATCGTGCGGGCGGCCTGCAGCCGCGCGCCACCCTCCTCAGCGGCGAGCTGGTAGATCGTGTTGAACGGCAGGAACTGCAGCCCGGTGCGGGCGTAGAGCTCACTGGGCGGCACCCGCGCGTGCACCCGCTCCACACCCACCGCTGTCCGGGGGTCCCGGTAGCAGTAGGGGACCCCGAGCAGCGCGCCCGTGGCGTCGAGAAGGCCGTAGTCGACCGCCCACGTGTCGATGCCGATGCTCGACGGCACAGGCAGCCCCCGGCGCGACGCCTCGACGCCGGCGAGGCGCAGCCCGGCGATCACCTCCCGGAACAAGCCGACGACATCCCAGTGCAGGCCCGGGCCGGCTGGGGCGTGCAGCTCGACCGGTTCGTTGGGAAAGCGGTGCACCTCGTGCAGCCAGAGGCGTGCAGGGTCCGGCGATGCGCTACGAGCCGGGTCGTCGAGCACGCCGAGCATGACCCGGCCGCTCGAAGCGCCGAGGTCGACCGCGACGACGGTGAGCGCAGGCATGCCGGAGGCCTCCGTCCTCTCGTACTCAGGTCCGGCCTCAGCGCAGGAACGCGGCGGCGACACCGGCGTCGACCGGGATGTGCAGGCCGGTGGTGTGGGACAGCTCCCCACCGGTGAGGACGAAGACAGCGTTCGCCACATGCTCGGGCAGCACCTCGCGCTTGAGCAAAGTGCGCTGGGCGTAGTACTCCCCCAGCTTGTCCTCGCTCACGCCGTAGACCGCGGCGCGCTGGGCACCCCAGCCCTTGGCGAAGATGCCCGAGCCGCGCACGACACCGTCGGGGTTGATCCCGTTGACCCGGATGCCCGCCTCGCCGAGCTCGGCGGCCAGGAGGCGCACCTGGTGGGCCTGGTCGGCCTTGGCCGCGCCGTAGGCGAGGTTGTTCGGGCCGGCGAAGAAGGCGTTCTTGCTGGAGATGTACACGATGTCCCCACCCACGCCCTGAGCGATCATCACGCGGGCCGCTTCGCGGGAGACGAGGAAGGACCCCTTGGCCATGACGTCGTGCTGGAGGTCCCAGTCCCGTTCCGTGGTATCGGCAAGCGGCTTGCTGATCGACAGGCCGGCGTTGTTCACGACGAGGTCCACCCCGCCGAAGGCAAGGCAGCCGGCCGCGAACGCGGCCGCGACGTCGGCGGAGGAGGTGACGTCGCAACGCTGCGCGACCGCGACGTCGGAGGCCTCGAGCGCCTTGGCCTGCGCAGCGATCTCCGTCGCGACGGTCGTCGCGGCGGCCTCGTCGAGGTCGGCGACGACGACGCAGGCGCCCTCGGCGGCAAGCCGGTGGGCGATCGCCCGCCCGATACCCGAGCCGGCACCGGTGACGAGGGCGACGCGGGTGGCCAGCGGCTTGGGCTTGGGCATGCGGGCGAGCTTGGCCTCCTCGAGGGCCCAGTACTCGATGCGGAACTTCTCGCTCTCCTCGATCGGCGCATAGGTCGAGACCGCCTCGGCGCCGCGCATCACGTTGATGGCGTTGACGTAGAACTCCCCAGCGACCCGGGCGGTCTGTGCTGTGGCACCGAAGGAGAACATGCCCACCCCGGGTACGAGCACGATCGCCGGGTCGGCCCCGCGCATCGCCGGGGACTGCGTCGTCGCGTGCCGGTCGTAGTAGGCGGCGTACTCCTCGCGGTAGGCCGTGTGCAGCTCCCGAAGCCGGGCGACCACGTCCTCCGCCGGCGCTGTCGCCGGCAGGTCGAGGACCATCGGACGGACCTTCGTGCGCAGGAAGTGGTCCGGGCACGACGTCCCCAGGGCGGCGAGCGCACCCAGCTTGGCCCGCGAGCAGAAGTCCAGGACGACGTCGGCGTCGGTGAAGTGGCCGACGGCAGGGTTGTCCGTGGACGCCAGGCCACGGATCACCGGGGCCAGTGCGGCCGCCCGGGCGAGACGCTCGCCTTGTTCGAGCGCCTCGAACCCGGGTACAACCGGCCCGAACGGCTCGCGTCGGCCCCGCTCCGCGAGGAACCGCTGCGCTGACCGGATGATCTCCAGGCTGCCGGCCTCGCACTCCTGGCTCGTCGCGCCCCAGGCCGTGATGCCGTGGCCGCCGAGCACGCAGCCGATGGCCTGCGGGTTGGCGGCCTTGACCGCGGCGATGTCCAGGCCGAGCTGGAAGCCGGGACGGCGCCACGGGACCCAGACGACCCGGTCGCCGAAGCACTCCTTGGTCAGAGCCTGGCCGTCGGCCGCGGTGGCCAGAGCGATGCCGGAGTCCGGGTGCAGGTGGTCCACGTGCGCAGCATCGACGAGGCCGTGCATCGCCGTGTCGATGCTCGGTGCGGCACCGCCCTTGCCGTGCAGGCAGAAGTCGAACGCGGCGACCATCTCGTCCTCGCGCTCGACGCCTGGGTAGACCTCGACGAGCGCGCGCAGCCGGTCCAGCCGCAGCACGGACAGCCCCGCCTCGGTGAGGGTGCCGAGGTCACCTCCGGACCCCTTCACCCACAGCAGGTCCACCGGCGTCCGTGTCACAGGGTCGGTCTCGGTGCCCTTCGCCGAGGTGTTGCCTCCGGCGTAGTTGGTGTTCGCCGGGTCGGCGCCCAGGCGGTTGGAGCGGGCGATCAGGTCCTGCGCAGGCGTGGTCACGTCGGCCGTCCTTCGTGAGCTTGGGTTCTCGTCCAGCTCGGGTTCTCGTCCAACTCCGGTTCTCCCGGGCGCCGTCGTGTCGGTGCCGGGTCGGGGTCGGTTCAGGCGCCCCAGCCGGCCTGCGTACCGCCGACCCGCTCGGCGCGGATCCGCTCGACGTAGCCACTGGCGGCGTAGGCGGCAAGCGGGTCGGGATCGAGCCCGCGCTCGGCACGGACGTCACGCGAGCAGCGGCCGCACGTCGGTGTTGTAAGCGTCCATCAGCACGGCGTTCGCGCCGAGAACGTCTCCTGCCGCCTGCGCGGCCGCCAGCGCGTCGGCGTCCACGAGCAGGGCCTTCGCCGTGGCCTCCTGCACGTTCATGACCGAGCGGATCTGGCCGGGGATCTTCGGCTCGATGTTGTGGCACTGGTCGAGCATGAACGACACTCCAAGCCCGGTCGCGTCGCTGACCACTCCGCGCTCCCCGGTCGTCGGTGGCAGCAGGGCCCCCGCCTTGACCACCTCGTGCAGGATCCGGAACAGCTGGAACGGGTCGGCCGAGCCCACCATGAGGTCGTCGTCGGCGTAGAAGCGGGAGTTGAAGTCGAACCCGCCGAGCTTGCCGGCGCGCAGGAGCACGGCGACGATGAACTCGATGTTAGTCCCTGGAGCGTGGTGGCCGGTGTCGACGACGACAGTCGCCTTGGGCCCCAGCGCGACGCAGTGGGCGAAGGCCGTGCCCCAGTCCGGCACGTCCATGGTGTAGAAGGCCGGTTCGAACAGCTTGTACTCCAGGAGGAAGCGCTGCGCATCGCCGAGCCGCTGGTACACCTCGGCCAGCGCGGCGGCGAGCCGGTCCTGCCGTGCCCGCGCGTCGTCCTGCCCCGGGTAGTTCGTGCCGTCGCTGAACCACAGCTTGAGCTCCTTGGAGCCCATCGCGTCCATGACGTCGACGCACTCGAGCAGGTGGTCGGTGGCTTTGCGACGCACCCGAGGGTCGGGGTGCGTCACCGACCCGAGCATGTAGTCGTCGTCCTGGAAGACGTTGGCGTTGATGGCCCCGATCGCCAGGCCGAGGTCGTCCGCGTGCTTGGCGAGGGTGGCGTAGTCGTCGACCTTGTCCCACGGGATGTGCAGGGACACCTTAGGTGCGACGCCGGTGTACCGGTGCACCTGCGCGGCGTCCGCGACCTTCTCGAAGGGGTCGCGCGGCACGCCCTGCTGGGCGAAGACCTTGAAGCGCGTCCCGGAGTTGCCGAACGCCCAGGACGGGAGCTCGATGCTCTGCTGCCGCAGGACGGCAGCGACGTCGCGTAGGTCGGGCATGGGTACCTCTCCTGCGGTAGTGCTCCGGCAGTGCATGGATACGCGGGGTGGATGCTTAGGGATGGACGCGTGAGGAGGCAGCTCGCTCAGCCCTTGACCGCTCCGGCGGTCATGCCAGAGACGATCTTGCGGTTGAAGAAGACGAAGAGGATCAGCGGCGGCACAGTGATCAGCACGATGTTCATGAAGAGCAGGTTGTACTGCGTGTTGAACTGGCTCATGGAAGTTGTAGAGCGTCAGCTGCACGGTCGCGTTCTGGTCCCCGGGCAGGAAGTACAGCGGGTTGACGAAGTCGTTGAAGATCGCCACCGACGACGTGAGGATCACGGTGATGGTGACCGGGCGCAGCAGCGGGAAGATCACCTTGAAGAACAGGGAGAAGCCCGAGCAGCCGTCGATGATCGCCGCCTCGTCGAGCTCGCGCGGGATCGTCGCGATGAACGCTCGGAACAGCAGCACGGCGAAGGACAGGCCGAACGCCACCTCGACGAGGATCAGCCCCGGCAGTGTCTTGAACAGGCCCATGCCCTGCAGCACCCAGATGGTCGGTACGACGGCCGGCGGGATGATCAGGCCGGACAGGACCAGCAGGTTGACGATGTTGGCCACCCGTCCCGGGCGACGCTGCAGGACGAAGGCGACCATGGAGCACATCACGACGAGCAGGGCCACGGACACCACGGTGAGGATGATGCTGTTCCTGAACGCAGTGACGAGCATGTAGTCGCGCGCCGAGAACACGTCGGTGACGTTCTGCCAGACCGGCCAGCTGGTCGGCCAGGAGAACTCGAGCAGCAGGGCGTCGGTAGAGGTCTTCGCCGCGGTGAGAAAGATGAAGACGAAGGGGATGACGAACAGCAGCCCGGCGACCACGACGGCCACGAGCTCCCCTGCGCCGAGCGCGGAGCCTGCTCACAGTTCCACCTCCCTGGAGTTGAAGTATCTGAACAGCGGGTACACGATCGCCGTCACGACGAGGAACAGGACGACGTTGCCGGCGGTCGAGAGGCCGTAGAAGCCTGCCTGGTACTGCTTGTAGATCACCGAGGCGATGACGTCGCTGGCGAAGCCCGGGCCTCCGCCGGTCATCGTCCAGATCAGGTCGAAGGACCGCAGGCCACCGATGAACGACAGCAGGATCACCGTGAACGTCGCAGGCCTGGCCAGCGGCAGCGTGATGTGCCGGAACTTCGTCCAAGCGCCGCCGCCGTCGACGGACACGGCCTCGTAGTAGTCCCTGGGGATCGAGAGGATGCCGGCGATGTAGATCACGGTGGCCAGGCCGACGCCCTTCCAGACGTCCACCAGCGCCACGGAGAGCAGCGCGGTGTTCGGGTCGCCGAGCCAGTCCGGGCCGCTGATGCCGACCCACCCGAGCACGGTGTTCACCAGGCCGCCCTCGGGCTGCAGGAGGGCCGAGAACGTGATGCCGACCGCGACCGTGCTGACCAGAACGGGAAAGAAGACGACGGACCGCAGGAACCCGCGGGAGCGGATCGGGGCCGTCAGGATCACCGCGAACAGCAAGCCGAGGACCACCTTGAGGCCGCTGGTGATGACCGCGTAGACCAGCGTGTTGCGGAAGCTGCTGACCAGCGCCTGCTCGGAGAAGAACTGCACGAAGTTGTCCAGCCCGATGAACGTCGACTCGAAGAGCGTCCAGCGGGTGAGGGCGAAGTAGAACGAGGAGACCGTCGGGACCATGAAGATCGTCAGGTAGACGATCCCTGCGGGCACGTAGAACAGATAGGAGTACGTCTTCTTGTAGGTGCTGCGCACCGTGCTGGTCCGCGCTTTCTTCGGGGCGGACCGGCCGGCCCCCGCGTCGCCGCGGGGACCGGCCGCCCGAGCATCGCTCGGCCGGGACTGCATCACCACCCGGGGAGGCCCAGCTGCTTGGCCTGCTTCTGGACGTCGGCGTCGTACTGGGTGGCGCCGTCCTTGGCCGACGTCTGGCCGGAGCCGACGGCGACCGTGATCTGCTCAAGGGCTGGGCCCTTGACGGGGGACAGGAACTCCAGGGCCGGGGCGTTGTTGCCGCCGGTGATGTACGCCTGGATGTCCTTGACCACCGGGAGGACGTCGGCCGGCAGCCCGCCGCCCTTGACCAGGTACGGGCCGGTCGGTGACACGACGGAGTATGCCTCGACCCCGGCCTGCGAGGCGACGAAGCCGACGAACTTCTTGGCCGCATCGACGTTCTTGCTGGTCTTGGGGATGTACTGGCCGCCCGGCATCCAGATCGTCGCCCCCGCGGTGGCCGCGTCGTCACCCGGGATGCCGAAGAAGCCGATGGTCTTGGCCTGGTCCGGGGGCAGCGAGCCCACCGGGAAGCTGAGCATGGGGTACTGCGCACCCTTGCCGGCGACGAGGTAGGCCATGCCTTGCGCGAACGTCGTCGACCCGAAGCCCTTGTTCAGCCAGTCCTTCGACTTGGCCTCGGCGAGCTTCTCGAACCCGCGCAGCGCCATGGGGTCAGTCGCGTACTTGATCTTGTTTGCGGTGTAGTCGGCGGCCCAGTTCGGGTTCGCCTTCTGCACGTTGTAGTAGTCACCGAGGACGAACAGCTGCGACGTCCACGTGTCCTTGAACGAGCTGACGACGGGTGTGATCCCGGCTGCCTTGATCTTGTCGTTGTTCGCCTCGAACTCCGCCCACGACTTGGGGACCTGCAGGCCCAGCTTGTCGTAGACCGTCTTGTTGTAGAGGATGCCACCGCCCATGGCAGTCCCCCATGGCGCGCCGTACACCTTGCCGTTCTGGGTGACCGCCGGCAGGAAGGCCGGGTCCGTGTCGCTCAGCACGTCGCTGCCGGTCAGGTCGACCAGGGTCTTCTCCGGGCTCAGAGCCTGCAGCAGGGAGCCGGAGTTGTACCAGAAGACGTCCTCCATCTCCCCGGTCGCCAGCTTCGTCTTGACGATGTTGTCGCCGTCGGCGCCGCCGGGCCGCGTCACCGTCTTGACGGTGATGTTCGGGTTGGCCTTCTCGAACGCCGCGATCACCGCGTTGGCGCTCTTCACGGTCGTGTCCGCGCTGTCGATGAGTAGGGAGATCTCCGCCTTCGCTGCGTTCGACGAGCCACCGGAGGCGGACGGTGAGGCGGACGACGAGGCGGAGCCGGAGCCGGACCCGCACGCGGCGAGCGTGACGAGGGCAGTCGCGGCGAGTGCCGCGACCGCCAGCTTCGAACCAGCGGTCTTCATGAGTCCTCCAGGGCGTTGGGGGCGGGGTCGATGGGTGTGCCGAACTGGCTTCAACCGAATTTGAACGTTTCATTCGGCCGTCGTCGGCAAACGTAAGGCACGTCACACTGACACGTCAAGCACTCCATTCGTCACGATGTTGTCACGGCCAGGACCGGCCAAACCACCCCCCTAGCGCGGCGAAGCTGCCATTGGCTAGACTTTGAACGCTTCAGAGACGTCGCCCAGCGTCGCGGATCTGTCCTCCGGTGCGAGCCCCGACCGACGGGGGGACATCGGGCGCGTCGCACCTAGGTCGCACAGCACGCGGAGCGCACAGGAGGTGGCAGCTGGTGAGGCCGGCGGGGATCAAGGACGTGGCCCAGCGGGCCGGCGTGTCCGTCGGCACGGTGAGCAACGTGCTCAACCGCCCCGACCTCGTGAGCCCCGCCAAGCGCGAGCGGGTGCAGCAGGCGATCGCCGAGCTCGGCTTCGTGCGCAACGAGACGGCCCGCGCGCTGCGCAACGGGAGCAGCCGCACGCTCGCCTACGTCATCTTCGACTCGTCGAACCCGTTCTTCACCGACGTCGCCAAGGGCGCGGAGGACGCTGCGCGCGCGGCCGGGCTGGTCCTCTACATCGCCTCCAGCGCCGAGGACGTCGATCGCGAGTCCGAGCATCTCGACGTGCTGCTCGAGCAGCGGGTCCGCGGCGTCCTCATCACCCCTCTCGACCGGGATTCCGAACAGCTTCGCCGGCTGCCCGCGCAGGGTGTGCCCGTGGTGCTCGTCGACCGCGCGTCTCACGACCCCACGGCGTGGTGCAGCGTGTCCGTGGACGACGTGGAGGGCGGCGACCTCGCGGTCGAGCACCTGATCGACCTGGGCCACACCCGGATCGCGTTCGTCGGAGGACCGGTCACGCTGCCACAGGTGGCGGACCGCCTGGCCGGGGCCAGGCGAGCGATCGAGCGCGCGACGCTCCCCCCGGAGAGCCTCACCGTGGTGGACACCCCAGCGCTGGTCGTGCCCGAGGGCCGCCTCGCCGGGCAGCGCGTCATCGGGCTGCCCGCCCGGCGGCGACCCACCGCAGCGTTCTGCGCCAACGACCTCCTGGCGCTCGGCTTCCTGCAGCAGATGACCCAGCACGGCGTTCCCGTGCCCAGCGAGATGTCCATCGTCGGATACGACGACATCGACTTCGCCGCGGCAGCCGCGGTCCCTCTGACATCAGTGGCGCAGCCGCGGCACGAGCTCGGCCGGGCGGCCTGTGAGCTGCTGCTCGCCGAGGCGACGGCACGCACCACGAGTGAGGGGTGGAGACAGCACGTGCACCGGCAGGTCGAGTTCCAGCCCGAGCTCGTCGTCCGAGCCTCGACAGCCCCTCCGGTCGGTGGGAGCCGACGGCGCACCGCCTGACCCTGCCGGCCGCGCCCGCTCTGCGCGGGGGACGGCGGCGACCACGACGATGCTGACAGGAGAGGACCGCTGTGCGGATCGCGCTGATGGCCACGTGCCTCGGGGACGCCATGTTCCCACGGGCCGTGCAGGCGACGGTGGTGCTGCTGGAGCGGCTCGGGCACGAGGTCGTCTTCCCGGCGGGCCAGACCTGCTGCGGGCAGATGCACGTGAACACCGGCTACCACCGGGAGGCGCTCGGCCTGGTGCGCCACCACGTCGAAGTGTTCGGCGAGGCGCTCTCGGCCGGGGCCGGCTGGCCCGGCGCAGAGGTGGTCGTCGCGCCGTCCGGGTCGTGCGTGGGGTCGGTGCGCCACCAGCACGCGATGCTCGCCGCGAGGTACGGCGACCACGCGCTCGCCGCCCGCGCTCAGGCGGTCGCCGGGCGGACGTACGAGCTCAGCGAGCTGCTCGTCGACGTCCTCGGGGTGGAGGACGTCGACGCCGCCTACCCGCACCGCGTGACCTACCACCCGACCTGCCACTCGATGCGGATGCTGCGGGTCGCGGACAAGCCCGTTCGGCTCCTGCGTCGCGTGCGGGGGCTCGACCTGGTTGAGCTGCCCGAGGCGGACGTGTGCTGCGGGTTCGGCGGCACGTTCGCGGTGAAGAACGCCGACACCTCGACGGCGATGCTCGCCGACAAGATCCGCAACGTGGGGACGACGCGAGCCGACGTCGTCACGGCCGGGGACTCCTCGTGCCTCATGCATATCGGCGGCGGGCTGTCCCGGCTGCGCGTCGGCACGCGGGCGGTGCACCTGGCGGAGATTCTCGCCGGCGAGGGCTGGGAGGCCGCGCTGTGAACCTCACCCACCTCGGGATGCCCGGTCGCAGGCCCGCGCACGGCGCCTGGTCGTGGCTGCCCACGGCGACCGACCGCGGCACGCTCGGCGGGCCGGAGCCGTTCCCCGCGACCGCACGGGTGCATCTGGCTAACGCCCAGCTGCGCCGGAACCTCGCGCACGCGACGTCCACCATCCGCGCCAAGCGGGCCAGGGTCGTCGACGAGGTCGCCGACTGGGAGGCCCTCCGGGACGCAGGGTCAGCTATCAAGGGCGACGTCATGGCCCGCCTGCCCGAGCTCCTCGTCCGGCTGGAGGAGCAGGTCGTGGCTCGGGGCGGTCACGTGCACTGGGCTCGGGACGCCGTCGAGGCCAACGCGATCGTCGTCGACCTGGTCCGCGAAGCCTCCGCGCGCGAGGTCGCTGCCGGGCGCGGGCCCGTGGAGCAGGTGGTCAAGGTCAAGTCGATGGCCACCCAGGAGATCGGCCTCAACGAGGCCCTGGCAGTCGCCGGGATCGCCGCGGTCGAGACCGACCTCGCCGAGCTCATCGTGCAGCTCGCCGGTGACACCCCCTCGCACATCCTCGTGCCGGCGATCCATCGCAACCGCGCCGAGATCCGCCGGATCTTCCTGGCGTCGATGTCGGACGTCGACCCCGCCCTCACCGACGAGCCGCGTGTACTGGCCATGGCCGCCCGGGCGCACCTGCGCCGCACCTTCCTCGCCGCACGGGTCGCGGTAAGCGGCGCCAACTTCGCGATCGCCGAGACCGGCACCCTTGCCGTGGTGGAGTCCGAGGGCAACGGCCGGATGTGCCTGACCCTGCCGGACACCCTGGTGACGGTCATGGGGGTCGAGAAGGTCCTGCCGTCGTGGCGCGACCTCGAGGTGTTCCTCCAGCTGCTCCCACGATCCTCCACCGGGGAGCGGATGAACCCCTACACCTCGATGTGGACCGGCGTCACGCCTGGCGACGGGCCGCAGGCGTTCCACCTCGTCCTGCTCGACAACGGCCGCACCGCGGCCCTTGCCGACGAAGTGGGCAGGACAGCCCTGCACTGCATACGGTGCTCGGCGTGCCTGAACGTCTGCCCGGTGTACGAGCGGACCGGCGGACACGCGTACGCCTCGGTCTACCCCGGCCCCATCGGCGCGGTGCTCACCCCTCAGCTCGCCGGCCTCGAGGGCGCCGGCGCCGACTCCCTGCCCTACGCCTCGTCGCTGTGCGGCGCCTGCTACGACGCCTGTCCGGTCAAGATCGACATTCCGTCCCTGCTGGTCCACCTGCGCGCCCGGCACGTCGACACCGCGCGGGCGAAGCATCGCCTGCCGACGGCCGAGCAGGCCGCCATGAGTGCGGCCGCCTGGGCCATGGCCGACCCGAGCCGGTTCGCAGCGGCCGAGAAGGGTCTGGCCGCCGGGCGGCTGCTCGCCCGTCTCCAGACGAAGGGCACTGCCGCACAGCAGATCTCGGCCCTCCCGCCGCCGCTGTCGGCCTGGACCACCAGCCGCGACATCCCCGCCCCGCCCCGGGAGACCTTCCGTCAGTGGTGGGCCCGCCGCGAGCCCCTCAGCCGCCACCGCGCGGGCGACCTCTCCGATGACGGCGCCGGTGGCCGGTCATGAGCGCCCGCGCGCAGGTCCTGGGCCGCATCCGCGCCGCCCTCGGCGAGTACACCGCGCCGCCGGCCGACGTCCCCCGGATGTACCGCACGTCCGGTGAACACCCCAATGGGTCCCCCGAGGTCTGCGACCTCTTCGTCGAACGCGTGGGGGACTACCGCGCCACCGTCCACCGGACCACCGTCGCGGGCCTGCCCGCGGCCCTCGCCGCCGTCCTGGACGCGGCCGGCGTGCGCACGCTCGTCGTCCCGCCGGGGCTCCCCGCGGCCTTGCTGGAGGGGACGGTCGGCACGCGCGTGCTGCACGACGAGCCGAGCGCTCCCCTCGGGGTCGACACCCTCGACGCGGCCGACGCGGTGCTCACCGCGTGCGCCGTCGCGGTCGCCGAGACCGGCACCTTCGTCCTCGACGCCTCCCCCGACCAGGGACGACGCGTGCTCACCCTCGTGCCGGACCACCACATCGTCGTCGTGCGTGCCGCCCAAGTCGTGCACACCGTCCCTGAGGCCCTTGCCCGCCTCGACCCCACCCGCCCGCTGACGTGGGTCAGCGGGCCCTCTGCCACCAGCGACATCGAGCTCGACCGGGTCGAGGGCGTCCACGGCCCACGCACTCTCGACGTGATACTCGTGCTGACGGGGTCGCGAACCTTCCAGCCGGTGACGGCGCCAGCCTGGGGTCCATGATGTCTTCTCGACACGTCTTCTCGACACGTCTTCTCGACACGCCACACGGCTGGTATTCCCCCGTCCGGCGGCGCCAGACTTCCCCCGTAGCGGCGTCACGCGCACGACGATCACTCGTCCGGCCAGCAAGGGAGCCCGAGGAAACCATGAGCACCGAGGCGAGCAGCGGCGCGGCTCACATCTCCCCGCTGCGCCTTCGGCTGGGAGTTGGTCTTATCGCGCTGTGGTGGCTCCCGTTCTGGGCGCTGGCGCCGGCGATCTCCGACTCGCTAGGCGGGCAACCGACGGCCGCGGTTCTGACCGGCGTCATCGTCGTCGTCCAGACCCTGATCGGCATCCTTGGAATGTGGTTGGCCGGGACCGCGGTGAAGGCGGTCCTCACCGGCGTACCGAAAAGGCAGGCCTTCGGCACCATCTGGTACCTCCTCGTGCACGGCAAGATGCGCGAGGAGCCGGTTCACGGCCCCTGACGGGCGCGGGCCATCCCCCGAGCGGTCACCTCACCGACGGTCATGCCGATGAGGGACCCCATGACGACGTCGCCGGGATAGTGAACACCCGTGTGGACTCGCGAGTAGGCGACGACGGCAGCCGCCAGGCGCAGCGGTACCCCAACCCACGGCATGGTCGCGCTCACCGCCTGGGCGAAAGCGAAGGCCGACGCCGAATGACCCGAGGGGAACGACGTGGAGTCGGGCATTCCTACCTTGCGCTCGACCGGCACCTCGGCGTCGCGCCGGTCGGGTCGGCGTCGCCGTGCTACCTGCTTCACGCCCAGGTTCACGGCGGCCGACGCAACGGCGATGGATGCGAGGCCGTCCACTGCGGCACGCCGTCCACGCGGACCACCGAATGCGGCGAGCACACCCGCAACGCCGATCCAGAGGACTGACTTGTTGGCGGCCAGCGAGACGCGCCGCAACGCTGCATCGAGGCTGGGGGTCTCCGCTGCCGCGATGGCCTCATACAGACCGCGGTCAAGTCGGACCAGTGCGTCGATCGGCCCGTTCATCCACGCTCCTCACGCCCTCTTCGAGGAGGGTACAGGCCCAGCTGCTTCCGGCGGCCTCGACGACCAGCCCCGCTGTGGAGCTTCCCTTACTCGCCGGAAGTGCTGGTCGGGCAGAATCGCTCGATGGTCTCGAAGCCCGGGGACGACGCCCGCACCGAGCCTGCGCGGGATGCACCCATCGGGCCGCGGTGGTTCCCGTCGCGATGGGGGCCGATCCTGTGGTGGCTGACCTTGGTCGGGTTCTTGTCTCTGCTCGTCGTGGTCGTACGCGTGGACACCAAGCCGTGGGACCTGAGCGTGACGCGGTGGGCGGTCGCGTCCCGCAGCGACGCTCTGACCCGGCTGGCAGTGGTCATGAGCTGGCTCGGGCTGGTCCCGGTCGTCGCGGTATGGGCCGGTGCGGCCGCCGCCATGCTCGACTGGCGGTTCAGAACCTCGTGGCGGTGCGTGATCCGGGTAGCCGTCGTGCTCTGCGTGGACGTACCTGTGGTGGCGGCGGTCAAGGGACTGGTGGACCGCCCCAGGCCGTCGAGCAGCATACGGCTGGTGTCGGTGTCGACCCCGTCCTTCCCGTCGGGTCATGCCGCCGCGACGACCGCGGCCGTCACCGTGCTCGTCCTGTCCGTCATCGCGGTGACCCGGTCGAGGAAGGCCCGAGTGTGCGCACTGGCGGCAGGGGTGCTCATTGTCGTGGCCGTGGACTGGAGCCGGGTCTATCTTGGCGTCCACTACCTGACCGACGTGGTGGCGGGGACCCTCCTCGGGGTGTGGTTGGCACTGTCCGTGGCGTGGCTGTCCGTGGCGATGGCGGATCGGCGTGGTGCGCGGTCCAGGTCGTCCGCACGCAACGACGGATCGTCCGCGCCAAGGCCGCCCGACATCTGAGAGGGTCTGGCATGAGCGCTGCGCACACCCCTTCGACCCCAGACGTGCGGCCGTCAGTGCGGCGACGGGTCCTGGCGATCGTCTCCATCTCGGCCCTACTCGTTGTCGTGCTCCTGCTGGGGCTCTTCCTCCTGCACGACCCCGTGCTCCTCGTCGGTGGGTGGGTCGGAACAGTCGTCGCCGTCGCCGGAGGCTGGTGGCTGCTCACGGAACGAGGGGTCCGTCGGGCGATCGGTGTGGTCGCGATCGTCCTGGGCGCCTTGGTCGTCGGCTGGTCCGTGGGGATCGCCCGCTCCGATTCCGACGTCGTCCAGTGGCGCCTTCTTGTGCTTGTGGGCCTGTTCGCGCTCGCCGTGTCTACCGCGCGGGTCGCGCTCGCACCCGACCTGGAGGAGGTCGATCGGGTCCAGCGTCGCGTACGACCTCGGCATCCGGTGCTGATCTGCAACCCCAAGTCCGGCGGCGGCAAGGTCGAGAAGTTCGGGCTCATCGCGCTGGCCGACCAGCTGGGGATCGAGGTGGTGCTGCTCGAGCGCGGCCTGGACCTTGCTCAGCTGGCGCGCGACGCGATCACCAGGGGATGCGACTGTCTCGGCATGGCCGGCGGCGATGGGTCACAGGCGCTGGTGGCCTCGATCGCTGCCGAGCACGAGATCCCCTTCGTGTGCATCAGCGCCGGCACCCGCAACCACTTCGCGTTGGACCTGGGGCTGGACAGGGACGACCCGCGCAAGGGCATGGTCGCGCTGCGAGACGGCGTCGAGCGTCGCGTCGACTACGCGACCGTCGGTGATCGGCTGTTCGTGAACAACGTGTCGCTGGGGGTCTACGCGACCATCGTCCAGGAGGACAGCTACCGCGAGGCCAAGGCAGAGACCTCGCGCGAGCTGCTCCCCGAGCTCCTCGGTCGCCAGGCCGAGCCGTTCGACCTTCAGTTCACCGCCCCTGAGGGGCACGAGGTCACCGGTGCCTTCCTGATCCTCGTATCGAACAACCCTTACGTGCTGGGCCCATCGCTCGACATCTCGCGACGACGCTGCATGGACAGTGGACGGCTGGGGGTGTTCGCCGTGACCGCGACATCGGGGCTCGAGGCCGGCCGGCTCGTGGCTCGCACCGCTCTCGGTCGTGGTGCGCGTGACCCGAACCTGCACGAGTTCGAGCCGACGTCGTTCGAGGTCCGCTCCCACGGGGGGCACGCGCTTGCGGGCGTCGACGGCGAGTCACTTGATCTTGCGACACCGTTGCAGTTCCAGATCCATCCCGGCGGCTTGCGCCTCCTGGTCCCCGAGGAGGCTCAGGCTGTCGCCGAGAAGCAACGGGTCCGGGCCCTCCGTCTGGACGCCCTTGCTTCCCTCGCACTCGGGCACGTGCCGGAGTCGCGTGGGGGTCGCTGATGAACCTCATCGCGACCGCCGAGCGGCTGCCTGGCGTGGCGGCCATCACCGGGTACCGCCGTGCGTGGCTGCCCAAGGACATCGTGGCCGGACTCGTCCTGTCCGCCCTGCTGGTCCCTCAGGGCATGGCCTACGCCGAGCTGGCGGGCCTCCCCGCGGTGACCGGTCTCTACACCTCCATCCTGTGCCTGGTCGGCTACGCGGTCTTCGGCCCTTCCCGGGTGCTTGTGCTCGGCCCGGACTCCTCGCTCGGCCCCATGATCGCCGCGACCATCCTCCCTCTGGCTGGGGCCGGCGGCGACCCTGCTGTCGCGGTCGCCTTGGCATCGATGCTCGCGATCCTCACTGGTGCGATCATGGTCGCGGCCGGGGCCGGCGGGTTCGGGTTTGTCGCCGACCTACTGTCCAAGCCCACGATGCTGGGGTACATGAACGGCCTGGCTCTCACCATCGTGGTGGGCCAGCTGCCCAAGCTGCTCGGCTTCTCGGTCGACGCGCACGGCTTCGTCGGCGAGGTCCGCGGGGTTGTCGACGGTGTCGCGGGCGGCAGCGTGGTGGCGGCCGCGGCCGGTATCGGCATCGCCTCGTTGATCCTCATCGTGCTGCTCCAGCGATGGCTGCCGAAGCTTCCCGCGGTGCTGATCGCCGTGGTGGCGTCCATCGGCGTGAGCGTCGCCTTCACCCTCAGCGACCACGGTGTGAAGGTCGTGGGGACGCTGCCTCAGGGTCTGCCGTCACTGACGTTGCCCCATGTGAGTGCATCCCAGACGCTGACGCTGCTCGTCGGTGCCGTGGGCATCGTGCTGGTGGTCCTGGCTGACACGATCTCGACCGCGTCGTCGTTCGCGGCGCGGCGCGGCGAGGACGTGGACGGGAACAAGGAGATGGTCGGCATCGGCGCGGCCAACCTGGCCGCGGGGATGTTCCAGGGCTTCCCCGTCAGCACCAGCGGGTCACGCACGGCAGTGGCCGAGCAGGCGGGGGCGAAGTCACAGCTGACCGGCCTCGTCGGGGCGCTGGTGATCGCCCTGATGCTGGTTGCTGTGCCCGGGCTGTTCGCCGACCTGCCACAGCCCACCCTGGGTGCCATCGTGATCGCAGCCGCAGTCTCCTTGGCCGACCTGCCGGCGACGCGTCGCCTCTGGCACCAGCGCCGCACCGACTTCGCCATCTCGACGGCGGCATTCCTGGGCGTCGTCCTGTTCGGTGTCCTTCCCGGGATCGTGGTAGCCGTCGCCATTTCGGTCGCGAACGTGTTCCGGCGGGTGTGGTGGCCGCACCAGGCCACGCTCGGTCGGGCTCCGGGGATCGAGGGCCTGCACGACACCAGTCGCCACCCCGACGCCGAGCACCTCGCAGGCTGCGCCATCCTGCGCTTCGACGCCCCCTTGATCTTCGCGAACGCCCGGACCTTCCGCGACCGGGTTCGGCATCTCTCAGAGACACTTCCGTCGGGCGGCTGGGTCATCATCGCCGCCGAGCCGATCACCGACGTCGACACCACGGGCTGCGACATGCTCGAGGACCTCGACGTCGCCCTTGTCAAGCGCGGACACACCCTGGTGTTCGCCGAGATGAAGTCAGGCACCCGTCACAAGCTGACGCAGTTCGGCCTTGACAACGCGCTGCCCGCCGATCGGTTCTTCCCGACCCTCGACGCCGCCGTCGACGCCTACCGAAACGTCTCGGGAGAAGACTGGCAGCCCTGACGGAGCGGCCGACAGGTATAGGGTCCACTGCCATGGCTCCAGGGGTCACAGCCCCCCCGCGAAGGCACCGAAGCTGGGTGCCGATTCTCGGCTGGATCCGCTCCTACGATCGCGCATGGCTTCGCGGTGACCTCGTCGCTGGGGTGACCGTAGCGGCCTTGATCGTTCCTAAGAACCTCGGCTACGCGGGGATCGCTGGGATCCCCCTGCAGAACGGCCTGTACGCCGCCGCGGCAGGTGCCCTCCTGTACGCAGTGTTCGGCACCAGCCGGCAGATCTCGATGGGACCGAGCTCGGGACTGGCAGCGGTCGCGGCCAGTGCTGTGCTGGCTGCCGGGCTCACCGGCGAGGCCGACGTGGCGTCTTTCGTCGCTGGGATCACTCTCGCATCGGGTGTTCTGTTCCTCGTCCTCGCGCTGCTGAGGATGGGGTGGATCGCACAGTTCTTGTCGCGAGCGGTCGTGACCGGTTTCCTGTTCGGGGCCGCGATCGACGTGGTGGTCGGCGAGCTTCCCAAGCTGACGGGAACGGAGGTCACCGGCTCCAACCCGCTGCAGGAGCTGCGGTCGTGGTTTGGGACGCTGAGTGAGGCGGACCGACCGACGGTCATCGTCGGCACCGTCTCGCTGGTCGTGGTCTTCGGGCTCAGGCGCATCGCACCACGCGTCCCCGGTGCGCTCGTCCTGGTGGTCGGCGGTCTCGTATCCACATGGTTGTTCGATCTTGAGGCGCGTGGCGTGGCTCTGGTCGGCGAGGTGCCGAGGGGTCTGCCGTCGCTGGAGCTGCCCGATGTCCAGCTCATGTGGCATCACGCCAGCGTCGTCGCGCTCGCAGCAGTGGCACTGGTGCTGATCGGGTTCTCCCAGACCGCCGGCGACGCCCGCGCCTTCGCAACGAAGAACCGCTACCAGATCGACATCGACCAGGAGTCACTGGCTCAGTCGATGGCCAATACCGGGGCCGGGCTCTTCCAAGGGATGCCGGTCTCGACGAGCCTGTCCGCGAGCTCGCTCAACGACCACGCCGGGGCGCGAACCGGCCTCGCCTCGATCACCTCGGGTATCACCGTTCTGCTGACCCTGCTCGTGCTGGCGCCGCTCTTCTCGGACCTGCCCAAGCCTGTGCTTGCGGCGCTGATCATCGAGGCCGTCGTCATGGGCATGATGAACGTGCCCGAGATGCGCCGTCTCGCCCGTGTCCAGCACTTCGACTTCTGGGTCGCGGTCGCCGCGCTGGTCGGGACTCTCGTGTTCGGCGTGCTCACCGGTGTGATCATCGGGATCGGGCTGTCCCTCATCTGGTTGATCTCCGTGGCGACGCACCCCAGGATGCCGCTGTTGGGGCGGGAACGGGGAACGCAGGTCTTCCGGGAGCTCGAAGAGGACTCGGACGGCGAGGAGATCCCCGGGGTCGTCGTCCTCCGGTTGGACGGGGGTCTGTTCTTCGCCACCTCGGACGCACTGGAGGACCGGGTTCGCGAGGTGACCCAGTCGACCGCGACCCTCGCCGCCATCGTGCTGGACTGCGAGGGGATCAACTTCGTCGACTCCCAAGGCTCTGCGAAGATGAAAGAGATCGTGGCCTTCGCCCGCGAGGCCGGGATCACCCTGCGCCTCGCCCGGGTCAAACCGGGGGTCAGAGCGACGCTCGAGCGAGACGGCGTGCTCGAGCTGGTGGGCGCCGACCGGATCCACGGCAACGTGCACCGAGCCGTCCAGGCTCAGCTCGGTGAGCCGTGACGCCCCACGGACAGGCCTCGGTTACCCCGACTGATCATCGTCAGGCTCGAGCCGGACGTGACGCGCAGGCCGACCTGGTTCATGCGTCACCGACTCGTGGCCACCGGGCCGACGCTTCGGCTGCATGGATCGGGATCACGTGGTTGTGTGTCTCATGGACCTCGTGCTTGTGCTGGCCACGTCCAGCGTGGTCGCGGCGCTCGTGGGTGCCGGCGCCGGTTACGTGACGCAGCGGTCGCTGGCTGACAGGCAGGCACGTCTGGACTACGACTACGCCGCCCGCAGGCGACTGTACGAGTCTGTCGGGCCGCTGCGCTTCCAGCTTCTCGAGTCCGCACGGGATGTCGGGAGCAGGATCGACGGCCACCTTCGCAGCCGCGAGTGGAACATGGACCCGCGGCAGTACTACGTGCACAGCCTCGTGTACCGGTTGCTCAGGCCGCTCGCCGTCTGCTTGCTCATCGAGCGGCAGATGAACCATGCCGACTTCTCCGTTGATCAGTCCGTAGGCACCCTCCTGCACTTCCAGGCGAGCGCGTACAGGATGCTGACCGGGAAGGGGCCGTTGCCGTACTACAAAGGGCTGGACTGGGCCACTCAGTCGCAGCATGTCTTCAGGGACAACCTGCGCGTCGCTGCCACACGACTCCTCGTCACCGGCGAGAAGCAGCCGGAGCGAGTCATGGACTACGCCGAGTTCAGGACGCAGCACCCCAACCTGTCCAAGAACGAGGATCTCGCCCCCCTGGTTGCGCTCCTGCCCAAGGATGCCAGGTGGCTTCCGGACGCTCCCGTCACCTGGACCCGGTTCGTCGGCTATGCCTACGCCTGCCAGCGGTTCGTCGTCGACGAAGGCCAGACCATCGGTTTCGCTGCCCCGCCCTTACGCGTCCAGGAGCTGATGTCCGCAACGACCGACGCTCAGATCAACGACCACCTCGCTGAGTACCCGAAGCTGTTCGACGCGGTGCTCGACAAACCCTTGTAGCGCAACACCTCTTGCGTGGGGGTCAGACGTTGACGACCATACGCACCGTCACCGTGTCGCCAAGGTGGATCCGCTCGGCAGTGCGCACCCGGTCCTTCAACGGCACGACGTACCCCCCGTCCTTCGGGAACAGCGACGTCGTCCACCGGGTCGACCCGATCCGCACCTCCACCGGGATCATGCCCCACCCGTACGTCACCAGTGCCGAGGCCGCCTGGAGGTGAGCGCTCTCATCCGGGGGCACTGAGACGAAATGGAACGGCGACGGCCCCCTCCAGAACCACACCTCACCGCTGAACTCCAGATCCACCCGGCCAGCATAGGAACGCTGAGCGCCGGCGCGCGGCGTCCAACGACGTGGAGCCCACGCGCGGCGTCCCTCCTCGGGTTACGCGGTGCCTCGGGTGCCTGGCGCGTCAGGGCTGCCGCGGCGCGGGTGCGGCGCGGGTGCGGCCCGCCGCGCGGGGGGCTTGCGCGGAGCCAGCAGCCGGCGCACGTTCAGCTTGGTGCCGACCATCTGCTTGAGCATGAAGTCATGGTTGAGATCCAGTACGGCTCGGGTCTCCGCCGCGATCACCGCGTTGCGGCTGAGGCTGAGCTCGTTGTCCTGCCGCTGCTCCCCCGACAACGACCAGTTGGTGGACCCCTTGACCGTGTACACCCCGTCGACGATCACCACCTTCAGGTGCGAGATCGCGTTGTGCACCGAGCTGGAGCCGATGGCGATGCTGTTGCCGAACGCGTCGTTGTTCCAGCGAGCCAGGATCTCCCGCTCGTGCACACCGGCGGCCTGGCCGCGGTCCAGGCTCATCTGGACGTAGACGTGCTCGTCGGCCAGCTTCTGCTGGATGATGGCGTTCAGCTCCTCGTCGTCATAGCCGAACATGTTCACCACGATCGAGTGCTGGGCGCTGCCGAGCACGGCGGCCAGAAGGCCGTGGACGTCGTCCCTGGGGGAGAAGAAGGTCCGCAGGTCCTCGGGGTAGCCGTCCAGCCATCGCCGGTCCGCCTTGAACCGGGCGAGGTCATCCCACGCGAAGGCCGTCGCGGCCATGAGGTCCACCCTTCCCTGCATGAGGCCCGCCGGGCAGGCGCCCACCCCGTCCCAACACCGACACCCCCGCACCGCACGCCCCCGCACCGCACACCCCGCACGGCACGGCACCGCACGCGCGAGTCTTGCACCACACGGCTGCGCCGGGCCGCAGACGCACCGTGAGCCTCGTGCAACCCCGAGAGGTCCTCGCCTCGAGGCTTGACAACTCACGGGCATATCGTTTATCAATATCCATGTTGATAATCGATGTGTTGGGAAGGTGTGCGATGACGTCGAACCGCCGGATCTCGTGGCTGCGTGTGCTGCGGGGCACAGCCCTCGTGGGCTACATCTGCGCGCTGTGCTTGGCCGTGGCCGTCACGGTGATCGCGTTCATCCCCGGGTCAGCGGTGCACGTCGCCCTGCCGGCCTCGCTGCTGAGCGGGCTCGACGGGATCGGTGGTCTGGTCCGCGGCGCAGTCGTGGACCCGGCGGGGCGCATCTCGGTCCTCGTGGCCGACCCCTCCCTGGGCCAGCGGTTGCTCATGCTGGGGACGACGCTGCCGGGGCTGCTCGTCGTGGCGGAGGTGGCCCGGCGGATGTCGCGGCTTCTGCGAGCCGCCGAGGAGACCGACCCGTTCACCGCGAGCACGGTCACCGAGCTCTCGGCCCTCGCGAAGATCACGGCGTTCGGCGGCCTGGCCGCCTGGGTGATCGGCGCTGTGGCTACCGGCGTGCTGTCGACCACCGTGCTGACCTCCGGCGCGGCCGTCAAGCCGGAAGGCTCGCCCGCGTGGTGGCTCGGGGCGGGACTGATCTTCTGGATGCTGGGCCAACTGATCGCCCGCGGCGTGGCCATGCGCACCGAGCTCGACGCCGTCATCTGATGCCCGAGCCGGAGACCTTCGACCACCGGATCGAGGTCCACCTGGACGAGATCCTCGCCGACCGGGGCATGACTCTCGTGGAGCTGTCCGCCAAGGTCGGTGTCACCGTGGCCAACCTGTCGATCCTCAAGAACGGCCGCGCCCGAGCGGTCCGCTTCAGCACCCTGACCGCCTTGTGCGAGGTCCTGGGATGCAGCCCCGGCCAGCTGCTCAGCGTCCAGATCCACGACCCGTGACCCGTGACCCGGGCACACCCTCACGACGGCGGGCCGTCGCGCAGACCGCCCGCGCTCAGCCACGCAGCTCTCGAAGCTCTCGTCAGTGGCCGACAGTGCCGGCGTCTATGCGTTCGCCGACAGTGGTCTGGATCACGACCTTGAGCCCATCGGGGATCTCTCCCTGCAGATCTGCGAGGAGCGTCTCGGTGGGCGGTAGGGCTCCTGGTGTCTCGACATGGATGTAGAACGTCGTCGACTCGTTGTCGACGCTGGTGACAGATGCCTTCGGGACGCTGGATATCCAGGCCGAGGCGGTGGCCAGGACACGCCCGCTCCAGACAGTGACCAGGTAGGTGGCGAGCGTATTGGCCACCAGTGGCACCACCACGACGAAGAAGAGCAGGCTCAAGGTGACCCGAGCACGCCGTCGGGACTTGTCTGTGCCGCTGACGCCCTGCCCATATCCGAGGACGGCGAAGACGATCGTGCCGGCAAGGACGAGCGCGAGCAGGTTGGACAAGAAGAGCAGCAGCGCTCCCACTGCCAGCCAACCCGCACCCTGACCCAGACAGACGCCCACGACGGCCAGCGGCGGGACCAGCGAGATCGCGATCGCAACGCCGGGCAGGACCGCCGCGACGTCGCGGCGAGCCAGCGCGACAGCACCGGCGAGACCCGTAGCGACCGCCGCGACCAGGTCGAGCAGCCCGGGCGACGTCCGCCCGGCGATCTGGCCGTTCGCCAGCAGGTTGTACGAGGCGGGCAGCACGAGTGAGAACGCCAACCCGGTCAAGACCACCAACAAGCCACCGCCGAGCACGAAGCGGGTGGCCCCTCGACGCTCGCGCTTCACGATCCCCAACGCGATTCCCATGATCGGCGTCGACAGCGGGGCGATGATCATCGCTCCGATCACCGTCGCCGTCGAGTCGGACAACACCCCGGCCGAAGCGATCACGGCTGACAGCGTCAACATCGTCCAGAAGGCCGAGATCTTGGATCTCGCGTCTCCCGACGTCAGGTCGAGGTCCTCCGTCAGCTCGGCCAGTGTCCGGCGTTGGGCCTCCGGCAGAACACGTAGCCTGAGGCCGCTGAGCATGGCCCCGAGTATGGCGGCAGGGCGACTCGGCCCTGGGTAGGACACGGCTCCGGGGCTACAGGCGACGGCCCGGCTACACGCGTGGCAGGCCCCAGAGCATCTGGTAGAGAGCGCCCGGACGGCCCCGTTCGTCGAAGGCGCCGAACGTCATCGTCGGGGTGTCGGGGTCGCCGGCATCCACAAGGAATGCACTGTCGTCGATGGGCAGCGCTTCGATCGTGCCGCGCGCACCCTTCATGACCAGCCCGGTGTCGGTGGCAGTCACTTCCCAACGCCGGTCAGGCCACGCGTACACCCCAGCGAAGCGCGACAGGTCACCGGCAGCGCCGACCGACGGCTCGAGCCGCAACGCCGGCATGCCGATACCGAACCACGCCTGCACGAGTTCCGGGAACATCGACCGGTACATCGCACGCCCGTTGTCGCTGTTGGCCAGCAGGACGATGGCGCCACGTTGCTCGGGCATGATCCGCAGAATCGATCGCTGACCGCTGATCACGCCGTCCCAGCCCCACACCGGGCCGCCGGTCCAGTCGAAGCGGCCCCATCCCAGGCACCATGCATCGAGCCAACCGTGGATCCCGATCTCAGCCTGCGTGTCGCGCAGCATGGCCAGTGATGGGTCGTCGAGGTGGGAGCCGGCGAAGCGCAACAGGTCCGTCACCGTCGACTGGCAAGTGTGCTGCCCGCTGGCCCGAGGTTGCGCGGCGTCCAGGGGGCGACGGGGACGACGCCGTCCGCGGTGATCTCGTGGCCCGAGGCGCGAGGTTCGGCACCTGGCCACGTCGTGAAGGTGGTCTGGGTCATACCGAAGGGGCTCAGGAGGTTGGCTCGCATCGCCTCCTCCCAGGTCAGACTGGTCAGGGTCTCGATCGCGCGACCGAGCAGACACCACCCGGCGTTCGTAGTAGGACCAGATGGGCGGCATCGGCTCCCCGCTGGCGGCCTGCGCAGCGACCCGCGACAGCACGCCGTCATCGTCGTCCGGCCAGCCCGGAGAACTCGAGGTCCACACTCAACGGGAGTCGGGAACGGTTCGCGAGCAGGTCGCGGATCGTAGCCCGTTCCGCCCAGCCGACGCCGCCCAGCTCCGGCACGTGCGCCGCGACCGGATCGTCGAGGGACAGACGGCCGGCGTCGGCGAGACGCGCGACCACCGTTGCTGCCATCGACTTGCCCAAGGACCCGATCGCGAACCGCGTGTGGCGTGTCACCGGCTCGCCCGTGGTCGCATCCGCGACTCCGCAGTAGGAGGTGGTCGCGTCTCCGTCGCGCAGGATGCCGATCGCGGCCCCGGGCACCACGTTCTTGGCCGCATGTTCGCGCAGCAGGGTCGTCAGATCCCGATCACCATCACCATCACCAGGGACCGCTGGTGTCGCGGAGGCAGACATACCTCATTCTCAAGCCTCACCGGGTGGGTGTCCGGTCAGGCGGTACCGCAATATCGGGTGGTCTCGGTCTTGCGTCAGAGGTCGTGCTCCGCGAGCTCCCGGAAGGCATCGGGCACACCATGCGAGCGAGACAGCCCTGACTGCAGATACCCCACCGCGTCGCGGCCGAACCTGCGGCGCACGGCGTCCATCGACTTGTCCACCGCCCACCGTGACGCACCCTTCGATGTACCCGGTCGACGTGGGTCTTCCGGGGGCAGGGCCAGCTCGAGCTGGATGGCATGCTCGACGACGAGGTTCGATACGGATACCGCCAGCAGGCTGATCTCGACGGAGCTCTCGTGCTGGTCATCGATGGCCTGCCAGGCCAGCTGCTCGGCGACCTCGGTGAGCGTCAGCGTCGCGGCGATGGGTGCCGGAAGGGTCACCGACCGAGTCACCGACCGCATACCGGTGAAGCGCACCCGCACGGTGACGGTGCGGCCGGCGCGGTTCTTCGCACGCATCCGCCCCGCGACGCGATCGGCCAAGTGGCTCAGCACCTGACGCACGAGCTGCGGGGTCGGCCGGTGCCGCCCGAGCGCGGACTGCGCGCCGACTGAGCGCGCCCGGCTGGACGTGACGATGCGGCGTGGGTCCTCGTTGTGCGAGAGGGCGCTCAGCTTGAGACCGACGGCGTGCCCGAGGAGCCGTTCAAGGGACGCCGAGGGCGTCTGCGCCAGCTCCCCGATCGTCCGGATGCCTCGCTCGGCCAAGCGCTGCTCGGCCACCGGGCCTACCCCCCACATCAACCCCACGGGCAACGGGTCGAGGAACTCTCGCTCCCGGCGCGGCTCCACGACAACGAGCCCGTCCGGCTTCGCGACCTGCGAGGCCACCTTGGCGAGGTGCTTCGTCCGCGCCGCGCCGATCGAGATCGGCAGTCCGACCTCCACGCGCACCCGGTGGCGCAGCCGTGACGCAATGACCCCGGGTGACCCGAACAGATGGGTGGAGCCGGAGACATCGAGGAATGCCTCGTCGATGGAGATCCGCTCTACGGCGGGGGTGACAGCGTGAAGGATGAGCATGACCTCATCAGCGAGCCGTTGGTACTCCGCGAAGTGACCCCGGACGAACATCAACGTCGGGCAGAGCCGCCTGCCTCGCCAGCCGGGCATGCCGCCGCGCACCCCGTAGGCCCTCGCCTCGTAGGAGGCGGCGAGTATCACGCCTCCCTGGGCGCTGCCGCCGACGGCCACCGGGCGCCCTCTCAGGGCCGGGTCGAGGAGCTGCTCGACCGACGCATAGAAAGCGTCGAGGTCGGCATGCAGGATAGTGGGGCCGCCCTCCACAATGCACAGTCTAGTCGAACATATGTTCGAACTCTAGTCCGGCGCCGCGAACGGGTCCGAGTCGTCTCGTGGATCTCTGGCCCGGACGATCGCCTGCCGGATATCGGCTAGCCGGCGGCTGCCGCTGTAGTACCTTCCGCGCTTCTCGCCGTGCGCCACGAGGAGTTCGGCCTCCACCAGTCGCCGCAGGTCCCGGGAGGCTGTCTGTTCGCTGATCTCGTCGCCTAGTTGCTGGGCGAGAGCTCGGTACGTCGCGTTGCGAATCCGCAGGCCCAGGGCAGCGTCGAACAGGACGGCTGTGGCACGCTCGGCTGCGATAGTCGTGCTCGACGTGAGCCGTTCGATCTCCATCCACAGCCGCTCGCTCTCTCGGACACGCCGCTGCAGCGTTCGCGCCTGCCTCAGATGTGCGGTCAGGACGAACCTGATCCATGGCTTCGCGCTGCGCTGTGGCTGCCAGGAGCCGGCGCCGACGGCCCGCAGCACCTCGTAGTACCTGTCCGTGTCGTGCCCCAGGTACTCCTCGATGCTCATGAACTCCGGAGCAAGGGTCCCGCTTGTCGCCAGGACCAGGCTCTGGAGGCAGCATGCCATGCGTCCGTTGCCGTCGCGGAAGGGATGGATCATGACCAGGTTGAGGTGAGCCATCGCGGCATTCACCAGGGCAACGTCGCGGTCGTGCGGGTCGTTGAGCTCGGCCACGAACTCGGCCATGAGTGCGGGCACGCTCTCGATGTCGGCCCCCTCGTAGACGACCTCTCCCGACTCCTCGTGGCGAACGTAGATCGCGCCCGCCCGCCACCTCCCTGGACGGTTGGCGAGCTCGTGGCCGGTCATCATGAAGTGCATGCTCTTGAGGAGCTGCTCGCTGTACTCCACGGGTGGCTCTTGGGCTAGCTGGAGCACGTAGGTCATGGCGTTGCGGCATCCCTCGAGCGCCATGCGGGTCTCGGTGCCCACATCGAGCGGCTCCTGGCCGAGCGCGACTGCCGCGGCGTCGTCCAGCGCAGCCTCGTAGCCCTCGATGCTGTTCGATCCCTGGATGTTGCGGGCGAACGACAGGCGGCGTAGTGAGCCTTGCCAACGTCTCGGCTCGCGAAGCTGCAACCGCAGGACCGTCCGGACACGCTCGATCTCCGTGAGCAGCCCCTGCTCGGTGGCGTCGAGCGGTTCAGCCCGGAACAACATGACCGCAACTCCTCGATTGTCGGTCGTTGCGATGGATATTAACAGTCATGATGAGCGATACGAACGCTGTATCCTTCACGGACTCGCTCCTCGTCTCACCTGACGGGTTCCCAGTCAGGGGTCCCATGACGGGCACGGACACCAGCGGCCACCACCGGGAAGGTCGTCGCGACGTCCACCCTTGCCAGGGGAGGATGGTGCGGTGCTCCTGACGATCACCTCGACCGCGCACGACGCCACGGACCTGGGCTTCCTGCTCCACAAGCACCCCGGCAAGGTCCAGAGCTTCGCGCTGCCGGTCGGGACGGCCTTCGTGTTCTACCCCGAAGCGGGCGTGGACCGGTGCACGGCAGCGCTGCTGCTGGAGGTCGACCCAGTCGGGCTCGTGCGAGGCAAGCGGTTCGGCGGAACGGATGCGTTCTCGCTCGCCCAGTACGTCAACGACCGCCCGTACGCGGCGTCCTCGATGGTGGCCGTCGCGCTGGCGAGGGTGTTCCGCACGGCGATGTCGGGCCGCTGCGACGCACGCCCCGACCTCGCGCAGCAGGGCCTCCCGTTGGAGATCCGGGTGCCGGCGCTGCCCGCGCGCGGCGGGGTCGACGTCGTCGCTCGCCTCTTCGGCCCTCTGGGCTGGCAGGTCGACGCCACGCCGGTCCCACTCGACCCGCAGATCGCGGCCTGGGGACGGTCGCGCTACGTCGACCTGCGTCTGCGTGGCACCGTGCGCCTCGCCGACGCCCTCAACCACCTCTACGTGCTGCTGCCGGTGCTCGACGACGCGAAGCACTACTGGGTCGGCAGCGACGAGGTGGACAAGCTCCTGCGCGCCGGCGACGGCTGGCTGGCGGCCCACCCCGACCGGGATCTGATCATGCGGCGTTACCTCGCCCACCGGCGGGAGTACGTCACCACCGCGGTCGGGCGGCTCGCCGAGGTGGACGACACCGAGGCCGACGTCTTGGACAACGCCGTGCCGGACGACGCCGTGCCGACGCTGTGCCGGCCGAAGCCGTCCCGACGGACGACACAGCGACGGAGGACGCGCGACCGGTGCCCCTCGTGGAGCTGCGCAGGTCTGCCGTCCTCGAGGCCCTCAAAGCGGCCGGCGCGCAGCGGGTCGTGGACGTCGGCTGCGGGGAGGGCGCGCTGCTGCGGCTGCTCGCGGCGGACGCGGCATTCAGCGAGGTGGTCGGGACCGACGTGTCCCCCCGGGCCCTCGACCTCGCGCACGCACGGCTCCACCTGGACTGGATGGGCGAGCGCCAGCGCGACCGGATCCGGCTGTTCCAGTCGTCGGTGACCTACCGGGACCAGCGCCTGGCCGGCTTCGACGCGCTGGTGCTCATGGAGGTCGTCGAGCACGTCGACCTTGCCCGACTCGAGGCTTTGGAGGCGTCGGTCTTCGGCGCCGCACGCCCGGTGACCGTGATCGTGACCACGCCGAACACCGAGCACAACGTGCGCTACGAGTCGCTCGCAGCCGGGACGATGCGCCACAGCGACCACCGGTTCGAGTGGACCCGGGCCGAGTTCGCGCACTGGACCGGCCGGGTCGCGGCCGCGCACGGCTACGCCGTCCGCCTGGCGCCGATCGGCGTGGTGGACGACGAGGTCGGGCCGCCGACACAGATGGCCGTCTTCACCCGCGGGGGGAGCGCATGACCGAGGACCTCACCGGGCCCGGCAGGTCCGGGGCGGCCGCAGGGAACGGGGCCGGCGGGCCGGTGCTCGCCGTCCCGGAGCTGTCCCTCGTCGTGCTGGTCGGCGTCTCCGGGTCCGGCAAGTCGACGTTCGCCCGCAACGCCTTCGGACCGTTCGAGGTGCTCTCCAGCGACTTCTGCCGTGGCCTGGTCAGCGACGACCAGAACGACCAGTCCGCGAGCGCGGCGGCCTTCGACGTCCTGCACTACATCGCCGGCAAGCGGCTCGCGGCAGGCCGGCTCACGGTCGTCGACGCGACGAACACCCAGCCGTCGGCGCGGCGGTCCCTGGTAGCGCTGGCCCGCGAGCACGACGTGCTGGCGGTGGCGATCGTGCTCGACGTACCCGAGGGCGTCGCCGTCGCGCGCAACGCGACCAGGGCGGATCGGGACTTCGGGGCGCACGTCGTGCGCCGCCAGCACGACCAGCTGCGGCGGTCCCTGCGTGGCCTGGGCAGGGAGGGGTTCCGCAAGGTCCACGTGCTGCACGGTGTCGCGGAGATCGAGACCGCGAGGGTCGTGCGGGAGAAGCTGCTCAACGACTTCCGCCATGAGGGCGGCCCGTTCGACGTGATCGGGGACGTCCACGGCTGCCGCGTCGAGCTCGAGATGCTGCTGGACAGGCTCGGGTATGTGCTGGCGCGCGACGACGCCGGTCGGCCGGTCGACGCCGCGCACCCCGACGGACGGCGCGTGGTGTTCCTGGGCGACCTCGTCGACCGCGGTCCGGACTCCCCGGGCGTGCTGCGGCTGGCGATGGGGATGGTCCGGGCGGGCCATGCCTTCGCCGTTCCCGGCAACCACGAGAACAAGCTCGTGCGTGCCCTGCGCGGCGACGATGTACGGGTCAGCCACGGGTTGGCCGAGACCCTTGCCCAGCTCGGGGCCGAGTCGCCGGAGTTCCGCGCCGAGGTGCTGTCGTTCTGCCACGACCTCGTCTCCCACCTCGTGCTCGACGAGGGGCGGCTGGTCGTCGCTCACGCGGGGCTCAAGGAGGTCTACCACGGCCGCGCGTCGGGGCGGGTGCGCGCGTTCGCGCTGTACGGCGACACCACGGGCGAGACCGACGAGTTCGGCCTGCCGGTGCGCTATCCCTGGGCGAACGACTACCGCGGGCGCGCCATGGTGCTCTACGGGCACACCCCCACGCCCGAGCCGGAGTGGGTCAACAACACCATGTGCCTGGACACCGGTTGCGTCTTCGGCGGCCGGCTCACTGCGCTGCGCTACCCGGAGAAGGAGCTCGTCGCGGTCGCGGCCGAGCAGGTCTGGTACGAGCCGGCCAAGCCGTTCCTGCCCGACCCGCACGCGGCCACGGCCCCTGGCGATGGTGCGGACGCGCACCGCCCGCCCGACGTCCTCGACCTCGACGACGTGCTCGGCAAGCGCGTGATCGAGACGGCGCACCACGGGCGCATCACGGTCGGTGAGGACTCGGCCGCGGGCGCCCTGGAGGTCATGTCGCGCTTCGCCCTCGACCCGCGGCGGCTGCTCTACCTGCCCCCGACGATGAGCCCGTGCGCGACGTCCGGCCGCCCGGGCCTGCTCGAGCACCCCGAGGAGGCCTTCCGGGGCTACCGCGACGACGGCGTCACCGCGCTGGTCTGCGAGGAGAAGCACATGGGCTCACGCGCCGTCGCCCTCGTCTGCCGCGACGCCGACGACCGCCGGGTCGCGGTTCGGAGCGCCGGACGGCGTCACCGGCGCTGTGCACACGCGCACGGGGCGACCCTTCCTCGCACCGGACCTCACCGAAGACCTGCTCGCCCGGCTGCGGGGCGCGCTGACCGAGGCCGGGATCTGGGAGGAGCTGGCGGCGTCCTGGATCCTGCTGGACGCCGAGCTCCTGCCGTGGTCGCTCAAGGCAGGTGACCTGCTGCGTCACCAGTACGCCGCCGTCGGCGCGGCCGCCCGCGCGGTGCTGCCCGCGGCGGTCGAGGCTCTGACCCGCGCCGCCGCGCGCCGGACTCGACGTCGCGGACCTGCTCGCCCGGACGACGTCGCGCGCCGCCAACGCGCAGGCCTTCACCGACGCCTACCGGCACTTCGTCTGGCCCACCGACGGCCTGGACGGCGTGCAGCTCGCGCCGTTCCAGGTACTCGCCTCCGACGGGGCCACCTACGAGACCCGCGACCACCTCTGGCATCTCGACGTCGCCGACCGGCTCGTCGCCGCCGCGCCGGACCTGCTTCGGCCCACCCGACGCCGCGTGGTCGACGCCGAGGACGCCGCATCCATGGAGGCAGGGGTGCGCTGGTGGGAGGACCTCACCGCCGGCGGCGGGGAGGGCATGGTCGTCAAGCCACTGGCCAACCTCACGCGAGGGCGACGAGGGCTGGTGCAGCCCGGGGTGAAGGTCCGCGGCCGGGAGTACCTGCGCATCATCTACGGGCCCGACTACACCGAGCCCGCCAACCTCGACCGCCTTCGCCAGCGCCACCTCGGGCACAAGCGCTCGCTGGCGACCCGCGAGTACGCCCTCGGGCTCGAGTCGCTCGCCCGCGCCGCCGCGGCCGAACCGCTCTGGCGGGTTCACGAACCCGTCTTCGCCGTGCTCGCGCTGGAGTCCGAGCCCGTCGACCCGCGGCTCTGACTCGACACTCGGCTCTGACTCGACCCTCGGGCCGGCGGCGGGCATCGGGCCGGCGGCGACCTTGTCGCTCAGCCCATCGCGATGCGCTGCGCCACCCGCACCGAGTTGCCCGAGGGGTCCCGGAACCCGAAGTCGATGCCGTAGGGCTGCTCGGTCGGCTTGTCGATCATCTCGACGCCGGCCCCGACCAGCTCGTCGTAGGCCTTGTAGGCGTCGTCCGTCGTGAAGAACAGCGCGCCGGCGAAGCCCTTGGACATGACGTCGGCGACCTGGGCCCGGGTCCCGTCGTCCATGACCGGGGCGCCGGGGATCGCCATCAGGACGACCGAGCAGCCGTCCTGCCCGCGCGGGCCGACCGTCAGCCAGCGGAAGTTGCCGAGCTCGGGCACCGTGACGTCCTCGCGCACCTCGAACCCGACCTTCCCGGTCCAGAAGTCGAGCGCCTCGGCCTGGTCGTGGACCCAGAGCTGGGTGGTGGACAGCGTGATCATGAGCTCCTCCTCGTTCGTGGTGTACCCCCGAACCTAGGACCGCTCACCCCGCGCGCTCTTCTCCGATCGTGCTGTCCATCTGCCGGGCCGTGGGTCGCCCGTAGGCCCGCAACACGCAGCCCGGGATCGGGACGAGGGCGGCGGCGGGCGGGAACGAGGCCCGGTACCCGGTCGGCGACCGCCCGTAGGCGCCGGTGAAGCTCGACGTGAACGACCCGACGCTGGTCAGCCCGACCGCCATGCAGATGTCGGCGACCGTCCAGTCGGTGTTGCGCAGCAGCGTCGCCGCCCGCTCCAACCGTCGGGTCAGCAGGTAGGAGTACGGCGACTCCCCGAACGCCTTCTTGAACTCGCGGCTGAAGTGCGCCTTGGACAGGTGCGCGGCCGCGGCGAGGTCGTCGACCGTGAGCGGTTCGGTGTACCGCCGGTCGGCCAGGTCCCGGGCGCGCACGAGGTGCCGCACGGGTGGGGTGCTGCTCGCCACCCGTCCAGCGTAGGCGGCCTGTCGCGCGGGGCTCGGCGGTGCACGTCCAGTCCATTCGAACTGACGTTCGACCGTGCGGTATCGTGTAGATGGGTCGAGCCTCGTCATTCATGGAGGTCGACGTGCCCAGCGCCCCCCGCATCGAGCGCGCCTCTCCGGACGGGCCGATCACCATGGCCGCGCAGCCGCTGCGGGTCACCGCACTGATCCGCTGGCAGACCGGCCACCTCAGTGAAGTCCAAGCGACCGCGACCGCCTGGACCCGCACCGCGGTCCAGATCACCTGGACCGACCCGTGGGGAAACACGCGGTCCGACTGGATCCCTGCCGCCGACGTCCGCCGAACGGGCCAACCCACCACGTCGAGCGCGCCGAGCACCGATTCCGCCGCCCAGCGGCCGGACCGGCCCCCCCGGCCTCCCAGTCGCCGACGCCCCCGCTGGTGACGGCGTCTCGGTGGAGCCGCCCCGAGAGTGCCGAGGCGTGAGTGTGCCCGCGGGCCCGGTCAGCGGCGAACTCGGAAGACCTCCGATGACCACTGCTGGTCGGTTTCGGTGGCCAGGTGCACCAGGCCGAGGTCATGCAGCTTCCCGTCACAGACGATGACATCACCGGCGACAAGGTCGCCCAAGAGCCAGACCTTGACCGCGTAGACGTCGTCGTAGGCGCCGGGACCGGCCTCGCCGTAGGCACACTCGGCGTCGACCACGCCGGGGGTCACGACGACGCGGTCCTGGTCGCGGGCGTCGAAGCCGAGTACCGTCACCAGGCTTCGGGGCAGTCGCGCCTCATCGAGGTTCGCCGCCAGTCGCTCCGGGATCGAGACCGCCGCGAGCACGAGCGGCATGAGCACCGCGCCGGTCGACGTGGCCCAGGCAGCCACGGGCCCGACCTCGGGGTCGCGGGCCATGAACGGCGCGGCCACCAACGCGGCGACGCCGAGCGCCAGGATCAGGGGCAAGCCGAACCGCCAGTCACGGTGGGCCTGACGGCCACCGCGTGTCCCGTGTCACCACCACCAGGGATCATGGCCGATCACTGGTCACACCCAAACCCCCGAGCGGTCCATGGTCCCCAGTCAGGCGCTGCCGCAGCGCACAACGGCCCGTCAGTCGGGCGCCGACGTGAGGCGAAGGCCGCGGGCGGCGTCCACGAGGGCGTTAGCGCCGCGTCCGGCTTGGACGCGTTCCTGACCGCTGGTGCGTCTGTGGGTGCAGCCGGCCTTGGTCTTCAGGCCGAGTAGTGCCGCGAGGTGGCCGGCGAGCTCGCCGCCGTCGGGTTCGACCCGACGGAGCAGCTCCACGGCCTCGTTGTGGTTGTCGCCGGTGTGGTGGAGCTCAAGGCGGGTCGCGGTGACGGTGTCGGCGGCGGCGATACCGTCGTGCACGCACAGGGTGACCTACGCGTCGCCGATGACTGCGGCGTCGTCGGCCAGCTCCATGATCTCGTCGACGGCAGACAGGAACTGCAGGGCCTTGAGCCGGCGGCCGGCGGCGTGGCCGGGTCGGCGCGACGGTTCGGGCTCACTGGGGTGACGGTAGTGCGCGGGCTGCTGCGAACTCCACGCCCACGTCCTTGCGCCGCCCTGTCACAGCGACGCGAGCGCCGTTTCGGGCGGCGGCTGCCGCGACGGCTGCCGACGGCCGCGATCCCCGTCTGCGCTGGGCACGGCTGGACGCCGTTGGTCGAGCCGGCCCGACTGAGCGAAGGGCGTGCCATGTGTGGCGCGTTCATGGCTGGGTGGTTTTCTCGGCGAGGGTCTTGCCCTTGTCGAGCAGGGTGCCGGCGCTGCGGTCGACGAAGGCGGTGAGTGCTTCCTGTGCGGCCCCGAAGATGACGGCGACCGCGGCGAGCTTGGCGTCCTCGACCGGTTGCGTGGTCGGGGTCAGGGCGGCCTGCAGGAGGACCACCCCGACGACCGCGGTCAGCGCCCCGGTGGGGATCTTCAACGCGATCAGGGCCAGCTGCAGCCCCAACGGCTGGGTGGACCCGCGGAGGTTACGCAGCCCCGCCACTGCTCCGACGAGGGCACCCAGCACCCCCCACAGCTCGATGGTCGCGACCTCGCGGGAGCTCGGCGTGCCTGCGGTGGTCGTGACGGCGATCGTCGCGCCGGTACCTGGTGCGAGGGTCGCCGGGGTGGGTGGGCTTGGCACGGTGACCGGGGCGGCGCCGGTGGCCGCGCCGGTGGGCACGGCAGTGGCCACGTTCGGGTGCGCGGTGACCTGGCGCAGGACGACCAGGCTCGCGTCGCCCTTGGCCGCCAGGCCCGGGAGCAGCAGTGCCGCCCCAGTCAGGACGAAGATGGCCACCGTCAAGGCGTTGCGGTAGTTGTGCGAGCTCGAGGCGATCGATAGCTGCGCGTCGTTGACCGCGCGAGCCGCGGCACGGAACAGGTGGCGATCCTCGGTGGTCAGCTGCATGCGCCTCACTCTGCCCTGGGCTCGGGTGCCGGCGCGGCCGGGGCTGCCTTGGCTGCGGCGCCCGGCCTGGCTTGTGCTGTGCCGGCGCCCGCCGCCAGCCGCTGCGCGCCGACGGCGGACAGCACCGCCTCGATCCGCAGCAGGTAGCTGTCCCGTCGCGGGTCCTCCGGGCCCAGGTAGGAGCGCACCGCGGACCGCAGGCCGGGCAGGCGGGCCGCCAGCGACGCGTCGCTCTGGATGAGGATCAGGTCTTCGCTGGCTCGATAGAGGTGACTCAACGCCAGCTGGTAGGTCCCGCTCGCGCTGACCAGCTGACGAGGCCACACCTTACGGAAATGCTCCGCCAGCACGGCCTCCGCCTGGTCGAGGTTGTCCTCGATGCCCGCGACCCGGCTGCGAACGTCCAGCCGCTCCCCCACCGGCGGGTCAGGCGGCCGCCGCGGCTGGGCAGCACCGGGCGCGACTGCCTCGGGATCGGCGAGCTCAGGAAGGTCGGCCCGGATCCGGGCCGCCTCGTTCCGGACGCGAGCCGCCCAGTTGGATCGGCCACGCTTGCCCCCCCACCCAGCCATCCCCACCCACCCTCGAGCGGCACCGGCACCGTCTGTATCGTCCGCGCCAGCCTCCCGCAGAAAGCCCCGAACGGCTTGCGGAGATCCCCCAGGCGCCCCCTTACGGTACAACCGGCGCCGAAACGCTGCCATTCACGAATGTCGGCAGCATGCCGGCCCTAAGAGACGATGAAGGTGCCCTATCTACCCCTGTCCAAGTCCGCCAAGCGGACACTCGTGTGACAGCGCCGCGATCTCAAGCGTGGTCGAGGCTGGCGGCAAGGTCGTGGACCTGGCGTGCCCCCAGGTCAGGACGAGCCGGTGGGTCGACTTCGAGGAGGCGAAACGCTTGGTCGCGCGCGCGAACCGGGCAGGCCGCTGCCTTGGCATCGCATATGAGCATCGTCCAGCCACCGTCTGCACCTGGGCCAACCCCGGCGTCGGCGGATCCCGGACGAGCCGCACCTGGTCATCGGGAAGTCAGCGCTTCTTCGGCTTCGGGGCCTTCGGCGGTAGCCCGGAGACGTACTCGAACGACCGCGCCACCCAGTCCTGGGCCTGCCTCGTGGGCTCGCGCCAGCCCTCCGGCAGCGCGACGTAGCCGCCCATCGGTCGTTCAGGTGGGCCGAACGGTCCGGCCCCCTCCACCGCGAGCAGCGCGGCCCGGTCGTCCTCCAGAAGCTTCAGCCCGATCGACGGGCCGAACAGGCCCATGAACATGTTCCCGTTCACGTAAGCGCCGAGGTTGCCGAACATCGGCTTGACGACCACGCCGGGGCGGTCTGGCACCAGGGCGTGAAAGACCGCCTTGTCGTCGTCGGTCGGCTTGGGGATCTCCATGGGCGCGCCCCTACATGCCGGGTCGAGGGAGGACCTCGAGGACCTCGATCGTGCCCATCGCGCTGTGCGGGTGGCCCTCGAGGATGGTGTCGAGGGACTCACGATCGTCGACCTGCAGGAACGAGTAGCCGCCGACCCAACCGGCTGGGCCGGGGTCACCGTCGCTGGCGGGCTGGGTGGGCGAGCCGAAGTCGACCAGCGCATCGCCGGCTCTGGCCCCCCATACCATCCAGGCGTCCATGCTCGCCTTCATGGCCTCCGGCGTCGCGGAGGCCATCTGCTCGCCGACGGACATCGTGGACCTGTACAAGATCAGGTACTTGGGCACGGTCTCTGCCTTCCCGTCCGGCAGCGCCGGAGAACGCCGCGAGGACCCATGCTCGACCCCGGATGCCTGCTATGTCCACCGCTTGTCATCACCCAGGGGACCGGGTGGCCGTGCCGCCCGAGTGGCCGAACTTCTCGTTGCCGGTCGGGGGACCGCCTCGACCCCGGCCACGGCCGCCTGTTGAAGGAATGGGGCACCCTCACGCCGGCCACCAACGCGGAATGCCGTCAGTACATGCTCGAAGCCCGTGCCTTCGTGGCCCGCATCTGATCCGTCGAAGCGACGTGAGCCTTTCACGAGCCAGCCGAGCGACGTCCACCACCCGCCACGCAGCTCACAAGCGTGGCGGGGCCGCGGCGTTGGCCGTCTCGTCGTCACAGATCGGCGGTTCGACTGATCAGCCTGTCACTGCAAACGACTTCCTCAGATCGGCGGCCGAACTGTCGCCTGCGTAGACGTCGATGCGGCCCGGCTCCACGCCCAACTTGCCGCGGTTGTCGTAGAAGGCGAAGTCGGTGCGGTTCAGCGTGAGCGAGACCAGGCGGTCAGAGCAGAGCCCGGATGTCGTCGGGGGTGAGGGCGCCGGAGGCGAGCGCGCCGTCGTCGACCACGGTGGCGAACAGCTGACGCTTGCGTTCCTGCAGGGCGACCACCTTGTCCTCGATGGTGGCTGCGGAGACCAGCCGGTACACCATGACGTGCTTGTCCTGGCCGATCCGATGGGTGCGGTCGACTGCCTGGGCTTCCACCGCCGGGTTCCACCACGGATCGAGCAGAAAGACGTAGTCGGCCTCGGTCAGGGTCAGTCCGACGCCGCCCGCCTTGAGCGAGATGAGGAACACCGAGGTGTCACCGCGCCGGAACTCCTCGACCACCTCGTCGCGTCTCCGGGTGCGCCCGTCGAGATAGCTGTAGCCGATGCCCTCGGCGTCCAGGCGGGTGCGGAGCAGGCCGAGGAAGGACGTGAACTGGCTGAACACGAGCACCTGATGTCCTTCGGCCAGGACGGGAACCATCAGCTCGAGCAGGGTGTCCAGCTTGGCGCAGGGAAGGTCCCGGTGCTCGGCGTCCACGAGGCCCGGGTGCAGGCTCAGCCGGCGCAGCACGGTCAGCGCGCGAAAGATCGCGATGCGGTTGGGCGAGGGGTCCTCGAGCAGGCCGAGCACCCGCTGGCGCTCCCGGGCCAGACCGCGGTCGTAGAGCCGCCGGTGCCTGGGCGGCAGCTCCACATGCACCAGCTGCTCCTGCTTCGGGGGCAGGTCGGCGGCCACCGCCGCCTTGGTGCGGCGCAGCATGACCGGTCGGATCCGCCGTCGCAGGGTGTCCAGACGCTCGGGGTGCGAACCGTTCTCGATCGGACGGCGGAAGTGCTCGGTGAACGCGTCAGGGCGCGGGAAGAGCCCGGGCGCGACGATCGAGAGCAGCGCCCACAGCTCCATGAGGTTGTTCTCCATGGGGGTTCCGGTGATGGCGTACTTCACAGGCGCCGCGAGCCGCCGAGCGCACTGGTAGGTGGCCGACTGGTGGTTCTTCACCGCCTGCGCCTCGTCGAGGATCAGCCCGGCCCAGGCCAGCTCCCGGAAGGCGTCGGCGTCGAACCGGAAGACCGCGTACGAGGTGACCACGAGATCGGCACCAGCGGCGACGTCGGCCACGCCTGACTTCCGCTTGCCGGTCGTGGAGGCCACGGCGACCTTCAGCTCCGGGGCGAACCGCCGAGCCTCGCTCTCCCACACGCCGAGCACCGAGGCGGGTGCGACGACGAGCCAGGGCGCCCGCGGGCCACCGGCAGCGGGGCGGGGCGCGTCGTCGTCCGGGTCCGTCTGCGGCACGGCGTGCTGGCCGGCGGCGTCCGCGCGCTCCTGGAGGATCATGGCCAGAGTCTGCAGGGTCTTGCCGAGCCCCATGTCGTCGGCGAGGAGACCGCCCAGACCCTCGCGGCGCAGGAAGGTGAGCCACTCGAAACCCTCGTGCTGGTAGGGGCGCAGCGTGGCGAGCAGCCCGGACGGCGCCGCGACCGGTTCGCGCACGGTGGCCGACAGGGCCTTGACCGCCGCCTGCCAACGCTCGCCTTGCTCCTCGACCACCCCGAGCGCCTCGAGCTCGGCCCACAGGTCAGCCTGGTAGCGGGACAGCCGAAGCGGCCCGCGTGGGGTGTCCTGCAGAGCCCGGGCCTCGTCGAGCAGCCGGCGCAGCTCGATGAGCTCGGGACGGTCGAGCCGGAACCAGGTGCCGCTGGGCAGGATCAGCTGCTCCTGGCGGAGGGTGAGGGCGGTGACGAGGTCGGCGATCGGCACGTCCTCGGCGCCCACGGTGACCGACACGGTCAGGTCGAACCAGTCGTTGTCGGAGTCGGTCAGCGACAGGCGCACCATCGGTGGGTGCTCAGCCTCGGCGTACGTGACGACGTCGCCCGTGACGGCGACCGTGACGCCGGGCGTGTGCTCGAGCTGGGGGACGACTCGGTCGAGGAAGTCGATCACGTCGAAGCCGGCCAGGGTCGACGTCGGGTAAGGGCCGGGCGGGCGGTCGGGCCCCGCGGGCCGGACCAGCATCGGGGGCAGAATGCCCACGACTGCGGCGAGCAGGGCATCTTCGGCGTCCTCGTCGCGCAGGGTCGCGTGATCCCGTGAGCCGACCGCGATGTCGACCGTCTCGGCTCCGACCGCGTAGTGCACCGTCCACTGCAGCCGCAGCTCGACGCCGCTCAGGTGGGTGATGGTCACGTGGAGCCCAGGCGGGGCGACGGCAGCGATCTCCACGCTGGCATCGGGGGAGGTCACGGTGAAGCGACGGGCCAGGACCGGGACGACGGCACCGAGGAAGCGCGCGACGTCCACCGGCGGGACGTCGACCGGGCCGTGCCGCAGCAGCCGTGCGGTGTCCGCGTCCAGCGGCTGCTCGAAGGCGGCCAGCCACAGGTCTGCGCCCCGCCTGGTCCACAGGCCTGACGGCGGCGAGCCGATGCCGACCCAGGTGCGGGTCTCCGGGTCGTTGAGCTCCTCCGGCAGCGACACCGACGGGGCGACGCGGACGGCGCGCTCCGGCGTCCGGATCAGGTCGATGCTCACGCGCGCCGGCTCCTGGGCGATCCGCACCTCGCCGCCGCCACGCGGGGCCGCGAGCAAGGTGACGCCGGCCGTGCGGCAGTGCCGAAGCGCGGCAGCCCAGCCGTCGCCGAGCTGGTCGAGGCCGAGCGCATCGGCGGTGCCGTAGTAGCGCTGCTGAGCGCCGGCCAGCGACAACAGGGTCTGCAACGCCTGCACGTGGCGGGGGTCGGGGTGGGCCGCACCGTAACCGAGGTAGGACAGCTGACTCCACGAGATGCCCGTCTTGATCCAGCCCGTCTTGCCGGGCAGCATCGGCCGCAGCATGACGCGGGAGGTCGGGTTGGCGGGGTCGGCGGCGTAGCGGTCGGTGCGGGGAGCGCGGACCTCGAGCAGCAGTCCGACGGGGGTGTGCCGGACGCTCGCAGGTGGCGAGGAGGCCAGGCCGCCAAGCAGCCGTTCCCACTCAGGGGGAACGGGTTTCAGGACAGCGAGTGGATGCTGCGTCACGGGCCGAGCGGCGAGGCCGTTGCGGACAGCGGCCCCGGCCAGACCGAGGGTCTGCTGGGCGGTGAGTGCGACGGCCACGACATGCTTGCAGTCCCCGCCGATCGGGCACGTGCAGCCGCCGCCGACGAACACGCCGACATTGTCGAACTCGACAGACGTGCGGTAGCTGCGGTCCGAGCCGCGCACGGTGGCACTCATCCCGCCCGGACCGAGGACCCGCAAGTCGCTCACCCGGTGCTCACGGGAGTAGGCGAGGCCGCGCTGGAAGCTGCCGGCCCCGACCAGCTCTCTGAGCCTTGCCTCCGTGAGCCGACGCAGCGATACGGCCAGCTCGGGGAGGTGCTCGGACACGTCGCCCAGTCCACCACACCCCGGCGACATCACTCGGCCGCGTCCCACCCCGGACGCGGCGTTCACCCGAGCGGCCTCTCGGACGCCGTCGCGTCGTCGCCCCGACGGCGCGCGAGCTCGGCCGCGAAGGAGTCCCGCTCCGGTCCGGCCACCGCCGGGTGCGTGGCGATCCGGTCCAGAAGCGGCTCCGCCGAACCACCGGCCAGACGATCCAGCAGGACCTCGTGCCACGGCGCCATCACGCCGGCACGCTCCCGACGAGCACCAGCGGCGACAGAGTTCAGCGCCGCGAGGTACTGCTCTGCGACTAGCTCCCAGGCGTCCGGCACGACGAGCAGGTCTGCCAGCACCTGCGCCAGGGTGGTCTCGCGACGCGCCACGGGACCCTCCCCGCGGCGCGTCCACCCGAAGCGCGACTCCCAGCGGAGCAGCTGCACCATCGCGATCCGAGCGAACCGTTCCACGCCGTCCCGTTCGAGCAGGCGGCCCCACAGCACCGCCACCTCGTCCGAGACGACGAACCCGGCCGCCGCGACTGGGTCCTCGGACCGGACGTAGTCGTAGCCCCGCATGTCGCACCCCAGGTCGATCAGCAGCCCCATCGCCGACGCACCGCGACCCGACCGCGACCCTGCAGCGACGGCGACGGCGTCGCCCTCGTCCTGGTCGGCGCGCAACGCCTGACGAGCAGACTCGACGAGCTCCCTGAAGACGAACCGCCATCGGGTCCGCTGCTTAGGGCTGACCCTGCGGTCACGGCCGAGGTATGCCCCCGCACGGACGAGGCCCACGAACTCCGTCACCCGCTCCAGCACCTCGCCCGGGTCGACCGTCTCCGTCGGCCCCGGTCGCGTCGACGCGGAGCCCGTCGGCGACAGCTCGACCTCGATCCGCGACCGGACGGCCGCCGGACCTCGCCAGTACAGGGTCCACAGCATCTGACGCAGCCGATCCTCATCCAGCCCGGCGATCGCCCCGACGAACTGCGCACGAGTCATCCGTTCCACCGGCGCACCGTAGCCCCAGGCACTGGACGCGACCGGGCACCCTCCGACTCTCGTCGCCGGCTGCCGATCCGGCTGATCCACTCCGATCCCTA
>CAVZVW010000006.1:0-10205 GCA_963778845.1 uncultured Actinomycetota bacterium | reverse complement strand
GATGCGCCGGGGGCGACCAGCGGCGAGCCGGCCGGATGCTGCGACGTGGACGGGACCGCCGCGCCGGCCGCCCCCGCGCCGGGGCGGGTCAGCACGATCGTGTCCACCTGGTCCGGCGGGAACGAGCCCAGCACCGGAGTCTCGTACGGCTCGGTCGTCGACGCTTCGTCGGCGTCGGTGGTGGCCTGCATCGACCCCTGCCGATGGTGGCCGCGCCTGCGACGGAATGGCGGCGCGGCGCTCTGCGCCACTGCGTCGTCGGTGAGGTCCAGCAGGTCGGGCTGCTCCGCGAGCGCCTCCATCGGGCGGCGCAGCAGGCGGGCCTCGAGCATGCGCAGCCGCTCGGGCACGGCGTGCAGCGGTGTCGCGGTCAGCACCAGGACGCCGAAGCCGACGAGCAGCAGCAGCAGCGGCACCGCGATGTACGCCGTGACGCCGGCGACCAGCGGCGCGGAGGCGATCCAGCCGAGCCATCCGCCGGCGGCGCGCATCGCAGCGGAGCTGCCCGGCTGCGGCGTGCCGTGCGCGACGTGGACGACGCCGTGGACGCCAGCAGCACGGCCGTCCAGCCGACCACCACCCGCCCACCGGGCGCGTTGCGCTCGGGGTGCCGCAGCACCCGCCAGGCCCAGGCCGCGAGCAGGAACGGGACCAACCACGCCAGCGAGCCGAATGCCCCCTGCGCGACCGCCCGGACGGTGCCGCCCACCGGCCCGGACAGGCGCCACCAGGTCGAGGCGGCGGCGAGCAGGGCGAGCCCGATCAGCAGCAGCCCGAAGCCGTCGCGGCGCTGCGCCGGGTCGATCGCCGCGGCCCCCTCGCGCGCCCCACGTCCCACCCGCCGGGTGGTGCCGCCGATCGCGTGCGCGACCGCCAGCCACAGCCCTCGCAGCCCGCGGCCGAGGGCCCGGAGCAGTCGACGGAGCGGCCCCGGACCGCCGCGGCGGCGGCGACGCTGCGCCCTCGATGCCCTCGATGCCCTCGAGGACTTCGAGCGGGACGGCCGGCCGGACGTCGGACGTCGCTGGCCGCCGGACCTGGCCGACGCCGACCGCGCGCCGGTCCGCGAACCCGAGCGCGGAGCAGAGCGGGTCGCAGCAGGGGTACGGGTGGCCATGCTCGCAGGCTACCCACGCACCCCACTGATCCCTCGCGTCCCACGCCGAGCAGCCACCCGGGTTGATTCCACCAGGTGGAGACCGGGAGCGCGGGTCAGACCTCGACCACCACGGGGATGATCATGGGACGGCGGCGATGGGTGTCGCTGACCCAGCGGCCGATGGCGCGGCGCATGATCCGCTGCAGCTCGAAGGTGTCGGTGGTGCCCTCGCGCAGCGCGTCCTCGAGGGCAGCGGCGATCCGCGGGCGCACCTCCGCGAACATCGACTCGTCCTCGGCGAAACCGCGCGCGTGGATGTCCGGGCCGCCGACCACCTTGCCGTCGGTGAGGTCCACGACCGCGACCACGGAGATGAAGCCCTCCGACCCCAGGATGCGACGGTCCTTGAGCGAGGTCTCGGTGACGTCGCCGACGGAGCTGCCGTCCACGTACACGAAGCCGCACGGCACCGAACCGACGATCGAGGCGATGCCGTCGGCCAGGTCGACCACCGAGCCGTTGTCCGCCATCACGACGCGCTCGCTCGGCACCCCGGTGCGCACGGCGATGTCCCGGTTGGCCCGCTGATGCCGCCACTCCCCGTGCACCGGCATCACGTTGCGCGGCCGGACGATGTTGTAGCAGTAGGTCAGCTCGCCCTCGGCCGCGTGCCCGGACACGTGCACGAGCGCGTTGCCCTTGTGCACGACGTGCGCTCCCAGCCGCGACAGGCCGTTGATGACGCGGAACACGGCGTTCTCGTTGCCCGGGATGAGCGAGGAGGCCAGCAGCACCGTGTCGCCCTCGCCCACCTTGATCGGGTGGTCGTTGTTGGCCATCCGGGACAGCGCCGCCATCGGCTCCCCCTGGGAGCCCGTGCAGACGAGCACGACCTCCTCGTCGCGAAGCAGGTCCACCTCGTCGACCGACACGACCAGGCCGGCCGGGATCGTCAGGTAGCCGAGGTCGCGGGCCACGCCCATGTTGCGCACCATCGAGCGACCGATGAAGGCGACCTTCCGCTCGTGCAGCGCGGCCACGTCGAGGATCTGCTGCACGCGGTGCACGTGCGAGGCGAAGCAGGCGGCGATCACGCGGCGCTCGGCGTTGGTGAAGACCGCGTCGATCACCGGCTGGATGGAGCGCTCGGCCGGGACGAAGCCCGGCACCTCGGCGTTGGTCGAGTCGACCAGGAACAGGTCGACGCCCTCCTCGCCGAGCCGGGCGAACGCGCGCAGGTCGGTGATCCGGCCGTCCAGCGGGAGCTGGTCCATCTTGAAGTCGCCGGTGTGCAGGATCAGCTGTCCGGACGGGGCGCGCAGCGCGACCGCGAGGGCGTCCGGGATCGAGTGGTTCACCGCGACGAACTCCGCCTCGAAGGCACCGAGCCGTTCGACGTGGCCCTCGCGCACCTCCAGCTGCAGCGGCGTGATCCGGTGCTCGCGCAGCTTCGCCTCGATCATCGCGAGGGTCAGCCGGGAGCCGACCAGCGGGATGTCGCGCCGCTCGCGCAGGAGGTACGGCACGCCGCCGATGTGGTCCTCGTGCGCATGGGTCAGGATGATCGCGTCGATGTCGTCGAGCCGGCCCCGGATGTACTCGAAGTCCGGCAGCACCAGGTCGACGCCCGGCTGGTTGTCCTCGGGGAAGAGCACCCCGCAGTCGACGATCAGGAGCCGTCCTTCGTACTCGAAGACGGTCATGTTGCGGCCGACCTCGCCCAGCCCACCGAGCGCGACCACGCGGACAGTCCCCTTGGCGAGCGGAGGCGGCGCTTTCGAGGCGACGGCCGGGTGGGTCATGCGGCGAACCCGTCGACCCGGCCCGCGGCCAGGTCACGGACGAGCTGGGCGACCTGCTCGGGCGTCGCGTCCGGCAGCGGCAGCCGCATCGGACCGGCCGGCAGACCGAGGTGGTTCAACGCGGCCTTCGTCAAGATCGCCCCTTGGGTGCGGAAGATGCCGGTGAACACCGGCAAGAGCTCGTGGTGCAGCTCGGTGGCACGAACGACGTCGCCGGCGAGGTACGCCTGCACCATCGCGGCGATCCGCGGCGTGGCGACATGGGTGGCGACGCCGACGACCCCGGCCGCCCCGACGGACAGGAACGGCAGGGTCAGCACGTCGTCGCCGGAGTAGAAGACGAGGTCGCTGCGCGCCATCACCGCGGACGCCGCCGGCAGGTCGCCCTTGGCGTCCTTCACCGCCACGATCCGAGGGTGCTCGGCAAGGCGCAGCAGCGTCTCGGTCTCGATCGCGACCCCGGTCCGGTGCGGGATGTCGTACAGCATCACCGGGAGCCCGATGCCGTCGGCGATCGCGGTGAAGTGCTGGACCAGGCCGGTCTGCGGGGGCCTGTTGTAGTAGGGCGTGACCAGCAGGACCGCGTCGGCCCCGGCCTTCTCGGCGGCTTGGGCCAGCTCGATCGAGTGCCGGGTGTCGTTGGTGCCAGCGCCGGCGACCACGACGGCCCGGTCCCCCACCGCCTCCAGCGTGGCCCGCAGGACCGCGTCCTTCTCCGCGTCGCTGGTCGTCGGCGACTCACCCGTCGTGCCCGAGACCACCAGCCCGTCGTTCCCGGCGTCGACCAGGTGGGTGGCCAGGCGCTGCACGCCGTCCAGGTCGAGGCCGCCGTCGGGCCGGAACGGGGTGACCATCGCCGTGAGCACCCGGCCGAACGGAGCCTGGGGGTCGGTCCGGGCGGCGGTCGCAGGCATGGGACGAGGTTACCCGCGTTCGGGGGCCCGCACCGGGTCTGTCACGGCGAGACGCGCCCGGCGGCTTCGAACGCCGCGTGTGTCACCGGCATGAGGCGGGCCCACTCCGTCTCCATCAGCTCGGCCACCATCTCGATCTCCCGCTGCGGGTACGACGGGAAGTGCGAGCCCTCACGCTTGGTCCGCAGGGACAGGAAGTTCATCAGTGACCGGGCGTTCAGGGTGACGTACATCGAGGAGTACGTGGCCACCGGCAGCACCCCGCGGGCCACCTCCCTCGCCACCCCGGCGTCGAGCATCTGCAGGTACGCCCGGTACGCGTGCGTGCACGCGTCCTTGGTCTGCTCGACGACCGTGTCGTACTGCTCGGGGGTGCCCTCGACGAACTCGTACGCGCCCGGCTTGCCCTGCTGCACCAGCCGACGCTCCGGGCCCGGCACGTAGAAGACCGGGTCGAGCTGGCGGTACCGGCCGGACTCCTCGTTGTACGACGCGATCCGGTGCCGCATGAACTCGCGGAACACGAAGATCGGCGCCTGCACGTAGAACGTCATCGAGTTGTGCTCGAACGGGCTGTTCCCCGACCAGCAGGCCTTGCCGTTGCGTCGGACGTACAACGTGCCGTTCGGGACGCTCACGCAGTGGACGTCACCCTCGTAGTGCTCGAGGCCGACCTGCTCGGTGCGGTCGGCGGTCGTCCAGCCCACCTTCGGAGTCATGGTGCGAGGGCGGTAGATCGTCACCCGGCAGCGCGGCTTCGTGCCCATGTGCCCGTCCCCGGGCTTGAACGGGTGGTCGCCGACGGTGGCCGACCGGCCGCACAGGAGGGCCAGCTGCTGCAGCTGGCCGGCAAGGACCCGACTCGTGGTGTCGTACGTCTCCTTGCCCGACGGGGAGACGGATCCGTCGGAGCTCATGAGACCCGACAGCAGCTCCCGCAGCGCCTCCGCCGGCTCGTCGAAGAGCTCACGCGGGATGACCTTGGCCCGGTCGTCGTCGTAGCAGCGCTTCGCGAGGAGCCGGAACTCCTCGTCGGCCCGCAGGTAGTAGCGATCGCCTTCCCCGGTCAGGCGCCAGCCCGCGCGGTGGGCCTGCCGGCGCAGGAACTGCACCTCCCGCTCCTTGCGCACCCGGAAGGCCGGCGTGCCGCCGCGGGCCGACAGGTGACCGTCACCGATGAAGAACCCCAGGAGGGCCAGGAAGCCCGGCGGGTAGGCCTTCGCACCGGCCCGCCCGGTCCGCCCCGACCAGAGGCCACCCCCGGTACGCATGCGGTGGCACGCCTGGAACAAGTCGGTCGCGGGCACCAGCTCCCAGGCCTGCCGACCCGGCTGGCGGCGGCGCTGGGCCAGCATCCGGTGGTCCGGCGTGACCAGCAGGTCGAGCTGGGCCATCCGGACCCGGACCATCGGGCCGTCGACGCGGTAGCGCACGTGGCGCTCGGCCCGCTGCAGCTCGATGGCGCCGGTCGGCGAGAGCGTCACGAACTCTTCGTCGCCGGTGACCTGCGGCCAGGGAATCCACCCCGACCCCGTGAGCACCTCGGTGGCGTTGTCGTAGCAGCCGTGTCGTTCTCGCATCAGGAAGCCGATCAGGCCCTTGTTGCGGGAGCCGTCGGCGTCGACGTCGAGGAGCGACTGCTCGCCGGCCGTCGACACGCGCGCGGCGAAGACGACGTCCGAGTCGTGGGCGGTGGCCTTGACCAGCTCGACCGTCATGTCGCTGCGGAACCGGATCGCGGCCTCGCCGGGGTCGGGTGCCTCGGAGGTGGGGTCGCTGGCCGGGTCCGTCACGGGGCGGGCTCCTTCCGGAGGGCTCGAGGGTCGGGCCAGCGTAGTGCGGGGGCCTGACTGTGGACGCGGCGGACGCGCCGGGCGTGTGCACGGTCGCGCTCGGGTCGTCGCCAGACCCGGCCTCCCCGCCTCGCCGCTCCGGTCACCCGGATAGCGTCCCGACTCGTGGCCACCGCAGACGTCAGTGTCCGACCGGCGCTGAGCCTGGACGCGCCGGCGCTGGCCGCCATCCAGCTGGACAGCTGGCGAGCCGGGTACGCCGGCGTCGTCCCCGACCAGGCGCTGACCGCGATGGCCGCCGGCCGCGACGAGATCGTCGACCGGTGGCGGCTGTCGATCACCGAGCCACCCGGCCGGCGCTACCACGTGCTGGTCGCGATGGCCGGCCCCGAGCTCGTCGGGCTCGCAGCCGTCGGGCCGGCTGAGGACGATGAGGGGCTGAACCCGGCCGTCGTCGGCGAGCTGCTGGTCCTGCTGGTCGCCCCCGCGCGCCGTCGGGCAGGGCACGGGTCGCGGCTGCTGGCGGCCGCGGTGGACCACCTGCGTGGCGACGGGTTCGTCCGGGCGGTCCTCTGGCTGGACGACGCGGACACGGCCGGCGGCACCCTGGCGGGCTCCACCGGCTGGGCTCGCGACGGGGCGACCCGTCGGCTCGACCTGGACGGCGACGGCGCGGTGCTCGTCGACCAGGCCCGCTGGCACACCGACCTCACCGGACCGACCGACTCCCCGGCGAACCGGGACGAGCAGGAGGGCGCACGATGACGTTCCGCGGGATCCCGGCCGAGGCCTTCGACTTCTACGACGGCCTCGAGGCGGACAACTCCAAGACCTACTGGACCGCGCACAAGCCGGTCTACGACGAGTGCGTCCGCGAGCCGCTGACCGAGCTGCTGGCCGAGCTCAAGCCGGAGTTCGGGACCGGCGCCCTCTTCCGCCCCTACCGGGACGTCCGGTTCGCCAAGGACAAGCGCCCCTACAAGGACCACCAGGGCGCCTTCGTCGAGACCGCCGACGCGGTGGGCTACTACGTGCAGCTCAGCGCCGCGGGCCTGCGGGTGGCCGGCGGCTGGTACGACCCGGCCGGCCCGCAGGTGGCCCGGTACCGGGACGTCGTGGCGGGCCCGGGCGGCGCCGAGCTGGAGCAGATCGTGGGCAAGGTGGCCGCGGCGGGGTTCGAGATCGGCGGGGACGTGCTCAAGACCCGCCCGCGCGGGATCGACCCGGACCACCCGCGGATCGAGCTGCTCAGGCACCGGTCGGTCGTCGCCGGCCGTTCCTGGCAGCCGCAGGCCTGGATGAGCAAGCCGTCCGCCGCCCGCAAGGTCCGCGACGCCTGGCTCGCGATGAGCCCTCTCGTGGAGTGGCTGACCGCCAATGTCGGGCCGGGCGACCCGCAGCGGCACCGCCCATGACGGAGCCGGCCACCCCCGGCACCGCCCCGGACGGGCACGACTGGACCCGGCTGCGTCGCGAGGTCGTGCGCGACGCGTCCGCGGTCGGGGTCGCGGTCGGCACGTACGGCGTCGCGTACGGCGCGCTCGGGACGACCAGCGGGCTGTCCGTGGCGCAGACGTGCACCCTGTCGGTGCTGGCGTTCACCGGCGGCTCGCAGTTCGCACTGGTCGGGGTCCTCGGAGCCGGCGGCGCGGCCGCGTCTGGTGTCGCGACGGCCCTGATGCTCGGCTTCCGCAACGCGCTGTACGGCCTGCGGCTGGCGCCGACCCTGCAGGTCTCCGGGGTTCGCCGGCTGTTCGCCGCTCACCTGGTCATCGACGAGACGACGGCGATGACCATCGCCCAGCCTCGCGAGCGGGCTGCGCGGCTCGCGTTCTGGGCGACCGGCCTGGCCGTCTTCATCCTGTGGAACATCGCCACGGTGGTCGGGGCGCTGGGCGCGTCCGCGCTCGGCAACCCGAACCGGTTCGGGTTGGACGCGGCAGTGCCGGCGGCCTTCCTGGGTCTGCTCTGGCCTCGGCTGGGGTCGAGCACCACCCGCGCCGTCGCGATCGGTGCCGCGGTCGTGGCCCTGGCCCTCACCCCGGTGCTGTCCCCCGGCATCCCGGTGCTCGTCGCCGGCCTGGTGGCGGTGGCCGTCGGCCTGGCCCGGCCGTCGTCCGCGCTGGACGCCTCGTGACCGGGGACGACTGGTGATCTGGGCGGCGGTGCTGGTGACCGCGGCCGGCTGCTACGCGCTCAAGCTGGCGGGGCTGTCGGTGCCCGAGCGGCTGTTGGCCTCGCCACGCGTGCGCGCGGTCACGCTGCTGCTCCCGGTCGCGCTGCTGGCCGCCCTCACCGCCGTGCAGACCTTCGGCGCCGGCCGGTCGCTCGTCGTCGACGCCAGGGCGGCCGGGGTGGCGTTCGCAGTCGTCGCCCTGCTGCTCCGGGCGCCGTTCATCGTCGTCGTGGTGGGAGCCGCCCTCGTCGCAGCGACGCTGCGGGCGCTCGGATGAGGGATCCTAGGCGGGTGCCCAAGTACCAGTTCTGGCCGGAGAAGGAGCCCGGGCCGCTGGACGAGGCGTACCGGCAGACGCGCTGGCTGCGCCCGTACCGACCGGGACCGTTCCGGGTCGCCGCCTGCCTGTTCTTGCTGACCCTGCTGATGTACGCCACGGTCGTCTCGCTGCTCGCGGTCTACCAGTCGGCCGCCATCCCCGAGCTGGCCCTGCGCATCGTCATCGCCGGCCTCGTCTACGGAGTGCTCGTCATCGCGGCGATCCGCGCCTACCTGTCCGGGGTGTGGGTGACCGACACCGGCGTGCGCGTGGTGCGCCCGCTGTCGACGAGGGTGTGGTCGTGGACGGCGATCGCCGACGTCCGCTCGGTGCCCGGCCCCACCAGGCTCTTCGGCACGCGGCTGCGCGTGACCGGGCATGCGGTGTTCCTGGTGCTGGCCGACGGGACCGACGTCGAGACTCCGCTCGCCGACCGCTCGGCCGACTTCCTCGGCCGGGCCGAGGCCTATGACATGGCGTCGTCGGCGGTCGAGGGATGGCTCGAGCAGAACCGCCGGCGCCCCCAGCCGGGTGGCTGAGCGTGCTCGAGCTGCGCCCGACGGCACAGGCCGACCTCGAGACGCTGTACGCCTTCCAGGCCGACCCGGACGCCGCCGCGATGGCCGGCTTCCCGAGCCGTGACCGGCCGACCTACTTCTCGCACTGGACCGGGGTGCTGGCCGACGCGACGGTCGTCAAGAGCACGGTCGTGCTCGACGGCGCGGTCGTCGGCAGCCTCGTGTGCTTCGGCCCCCCGCAGGCGCGCGAGGTGGGCTACTGGATCGGCCGGCAGTACTGGGGGCGCGGCATCGCCACCGAGGCGTTGCGGTTGTTCGTGGAGCAGGTATCCGAGCGCCCGCTGCGCGGGTTCGTCGTGCCCGGCAACGTCGGCTCTCGACGCGTGCTGGCCCACTGCGGCTTCGTGCCGGACGGCGAGGACGGCGACCACCTGGTGTTCCTGCTCGCCTGAGCGTGGTCACAGGTCGAGTACCAGGGGGCAGCTCGCCCGCGAGACGCACAGCATCATCACCGCGTTCGTCGCGCGCTCCCGCTCGGTGAGCACGAAGTCCCGGTGCTCCACGGTCCCTTCGAGGACCGGGGTCTGGCAGGAGGCGCAGATCCCCTCGCGGCAGTCGGTCAGCACGTCGACGCCGGCCGCCAGCACCGCGTCCAGGACACTGGTGCCGCAGTCCACCTGGACGCTGGTGCCGGTCCGAGCCAGGAACACCTCGAACCCACTCTCGGCGTCCGGGTCCAGGACGGTCGGCGCCGGCGCCGCGAACCGTTCCGTGCGGAGCGCGTCGGCCGGCCACCGCGTGCACGCCGCCTCGACGGCCGCGATCATGCGTTCGGGTCCGCAGCAGTACACGGCCGTGCCCGGCCGGTAGGGCCCGACGACGCCGGCAAGGTCGACGCGCCCCCCCCTCGTCCGACACGGCGACCCGCACCTGGTCACCGTGCACCGCCAGCCGGTCGAGGAACGCCAGCGCCGCCCGCGACCGGCCGCAGTAGACGACCTCGTAGGCCCGACCGGCGGCGGCCAGCTCCTCGACCATCGGCAGCAGTGCCGTGATGCCGATGCCGCCGGCCACGAACAGGTAGCGCTCGGCGTCCGCGAGCGCGAAGTGGTTGCGCAGGCCGCGGAGCTCGACCAGGTCGCCCGGACGCATCCGGCGGTGCACCCAGGCCGACCCGCCCCGGCCGTCCGGCTCGCGCAGCACCGCGACCCGGTAGGCGCGCCGGTCGGCAGGGTCGCCGCACAGCGAGTACTGCCGGACCAGCCCTTCGCCGAGGACCAGGTCGATGTGCGCCCCCGGCTGCCAGGGGTCGAGCTCGGCGCCGTCCGGGTGGACCAGCTCGAGCCCGAGCACGCCGTCCGCCTCGAGACACATCGAGCGCACCTGCAGTCGCGTGGTCATGCCGGCCAGGCTCGGGGGGCCTGGCCGGTCCCCTCAACGCGCTGTTCCGCTCCGGGGGACAGCCCGCCGGCCGACGTTCTTCCATCCGGAACGGCGGTCCGGATGCCGCTCGACCATGTCTTAGGTTGGCGATCGTGGGGTCGGAACCTGGTGGGCCAGCCACCGAGCGGGCCGCCAAGGCAG
>CAVZVW010000005.1:0-483203 GCA_963778845.1 uncultured Actinomycetota bacterium | reverse complement strand
GCTACAAAGGAAAGTGCAGGTCAGAGGGCCTTCCGGACTCCGGAGGGCCCTCTGGGTGTTGTTCACGGTGCACGGATTTCACGTGTACGCGCACACGCGGCTGGGGTGACGAGAACGTCGCTCGGATCGTGTTGCGTCTCGGACGTGAGACGCCTCGGGACGGCTGGGACGGTTCTGTCTAGACGTGCGGCCCAGAGGTGTTGCGGCCTTGGAGCTCCGTCTAGAGATGCTGCGTCATGTATCGATAGTGAGATAGTTTGAAGTATGGCAGTTGGGGTGACGGTGTCTCGCCTTGCGGGTATCGCGGAGGACCAGTGGGGGCTGGTGACGCGGCGGCAGGCTGAGGCGGCCGGGGTTTCGCGGGCGACGCTGGCGCGGGTGACGGCGCGGGGCGGCGTGCTGGAGCGGGTTGGGCACGGGGTGTACCGACTGGCGGGTGCGCCGGTGCCTGACCATGTCGAGCTGCGTGCTGCGTGGCTGCACCTGGCCCCGGAGGTCCCGGCGTGGGGTCGCGTCGGCGGGGCCGGTGCCGGTCACGTCCGCGGTGACGTCGGGACCGGGGTGGGTGCGGTGGTGTCGCATCGTTCGGCTGCGGCGTTGTTCGGGCTGGGGCATCTGCCGGCCGACGTTCACGAGTTCACCGTGGCCAGGCGCCGGCAGACCCGCCGCGCTGACATCCGCCTGCATGTGCGTCAGGTCGAGGACGACGAGCGGGTGGTCGTGGCGGGGATGCCGGTGACGCGTCCGGCGCGGATCGCGGCGGATCTGCTGGCGGAGCGTGAGGATCCCGAGTCGGTCGGCCAGGTGGTCGCGGACGCCCTGCGGAGCGGCCGTGAGACGCGAGAGGCGTTCGAGGCGGCGCTGGCGCCGCTGGCGGCCCGCTACGGGCGGCCGCGCCGTGACGGAGTGGCGATGCTGCGCTGGCTGCTCGACGTCGCCGGTCAGGGAAGCGGTGCCCGGTGAGCGAGTCGGCGGGGCGTCATTACGGCAGTCCGGGTGCGTTCCGGCGGGCGTTGACCGACCGGCTGCTGACGATGGCCGGCGAGGGTCGGTGGACGCTGCCGCAGCTGCAGCGGCAGGTCGCGTACGACCGTCTCCTCCAGCGGCTGTACGTGGCCGACGACGGATGGGTCGTCAAGGGCGCGACGGCCTTGATGGCCCGGGATCTTGGCGCTCGGGCGACGATCGACATCGACCTGTACCGGGTCACGGTCCAGCGGGGCGCCGAGGCGGACCTGCGTGCCGCGGCGGCGCGGGACATCGGGGACTGGTTCCGGTTCGAGATCGGGGCCGCCCAGCCCATGGAAGGTGGGGTCAGGCTGCCGGCGAGGGTGTTCGTCGGTGCGACGATGTGGGGACAGTTCCACGTGGACGTCGTCGCCGGCGGCGTGCGGATGACGGCTGACCCGGAGCCGGTGCCTCCGCTGGCACGGCTCGTGATGCCGGACCTGTTGCAAGAGAACGGGTACCGCGCATACCCGCTCGTCGACCATGTCGCTGACAAGGTCGTCGCCACCTTCCAGCGGTACGGCGAGCAGCAACTGCCCTCGACCCGATTCAAGGACCTCATCGACCTGGTTACCATCTCCCGCGGGGCATCCGTCGACGCCGACCAGCAACGGGGTGCCCTGGTCTCGGAGGCCGACCGGCGATCCGTCCATTTGCCGGACCGCTTCGACGTCCCGGACCGGGCGCTGTGGGCCCCCGGTTACGCCGCCGAGGCCAGGCGATCCGTCATTGACGTCCCCGTCACGCTCTGCGACGCCCTCGACGTCGTCCGGCCGTTCCTCGATCCGGTGCTGGACGGCACGGCTACTGGCGTGTGGGACCCGACCGCCCGCCGGTGGACACGTACCGGGCGAGGACACTGACGAGCGCCGTGTTCACGGATCTGTGCACGCGACCGGACGGGACGGGCGAGACCCCATGGCACCGCTGCGCCGTCCCGTGGGCGTGACACCCGTGGGGCGGCGGCGCGCAAGACGCCAGGCAATGCACGCCGATCCGCAACGGTGCAGCTCTCCGGTGGTGCTGCGCCGCCGCCTGGCGCCGCCTACGGCCTCCGTTGCCTAGGCACTGCATGCGGAACGGCACGATGGGTTGAGCATGGCGTGTTGATCGTGAGGCATTCCGGCACGGCCGTTGATCGTGAGACCCCCTGCCCGTCTCCTCGCGTGGCATGCCTCACGATCGACAGGGTGTCTCGTGATCAACGCCTGCCTGCGGCATCCCTTGACCGGCGCCCAGCGGCGTCGCCGCGCCGCGGACGAGCGGGTTGCCTGAGTTCGCCGAAGCGGTGGTTGAGTGAGCACGAGGTCCCACAACCGTCGACAAGCGAGCGGAGGCACGCGTGCGACTCGGCCTGGTCGGGTACGGCGTGGGAGGCAGGTACTTCCACGCGCCCTTCATCGTCGCCGCCGACGGGGTGGAGCTTGCGGGTGTCGTGACCCGCTCGGCCGAGCGCCGGGCGGAGCTCGCGCGCGAGTACCCGGGCGTGGCGCCCTACGACTCGATGGAGGAGCTGATCGCGGCGGGAGTGGACGCCGTCACCATCTCGACCCCGCCGCAGACTCGTCGCGCGCTCGTGCTCGAAGCGGTGGCCGCAGGCGTGCACGTGATCGCCGACAAGCCCTTCGCGCCGACGTCGGCGGGCGGGCGGGAGCTCGTGGCGGCGGCGCGTGAGGCAGGGGTCGCCTTGTCGGTGTTCCACAACCGCCGATGGGACGCCGACATCCGCACGTTGGCCGCCCTCCTGCACCGTGGTGGGCTGGGGGAGGTCTGGCGCGTGCATTCCCGGTTCGACCTCGACGACCCGGCGACGCTGGAGACCGGCCCCGAGCGCGGCCTCCTGCGTGACCTCGGCAGCCATCTCGTGGACCAGATGGTCTGGCTGCTGGGGCCGGTACGCAGCGTGTACGCCGAGCTGGACTGGGTCGACCTGCCGGACGGGCGCACCGACTGCGGTTTCACGGTGGCGCTCGTGCACACCGGTGGCGCTCGTTCGCACGTGTCGGCGAGCAAGCTCAACCGCATCGAGGAGCGGGAGCTGCGTGCCTACGGCAGCGCAGGGTCCTTCGTCGCCCGGGGCACCGACGTCCAGGCGCAGGCCATCTTCGCCGGGAGGCGCCCCCTCGAGATGGGTGCCTCGTGGGGCTACGAGGCAGAGCCCCGCTGGGGGTCGCTGAGCACCGAGGCCGGGAGGGTCCGCGTGCCCTCCGAGCGAGGGGCCTACCAGGACTACTACTCCCAGTTCGCGGCTGCCCTGCGCGGCGAGGCCGAGCTCCCCGTTCCGGCGAGCGAGGCCCTGCACACCCTCGAGGTACTCGACGCGGCTCGCGTCAGCGCCCTGGAAGGGCGGGTCGTGACCCTGGCAGACGGGTAGCCCCTGGCAGCACCCGATCCGCTTCTGCGGCGTCTGCGCATTGATAGATCCGGTTTCGAGGACCTCGAGTGGCAAGGTCGCCGCGAATGCGGATACGGTGCCGCCGTGACCCAGTTCCGGATCAAGGAGGCTGCCGAGCTGCTCGGGGTCAGCGACGACACGGTGCGCCGCTGGGCCGACACCGGCCGGTTGACGACCACGACGGATGCTGCGGGCAAGCGGGCCGTGGACGGCGCCGTCCTGGCTCGGTTCGCCGAAGAGCTGGCCGCCGCCGCACCCGTGCGACACCGCCGTACCGTCGCCGAGTCGGCGCGCAACCATTTCACGGGGCTCGTGACCAGTGTCGTCAAGGACACCGTCATGGCCAAGGTCGAGATCCAGGCCGGCCCGTTCCGGGTGGTCTCCCTGATGAGCCGGGAGGCAGCCGACGACCTCGGCCTGGCTCCGGGGGTGCTGGCTGTGGCCAGCGTGAAGTCCACCAACGTCGTCGTGGGGATCCCCGACGCCTGAGCCGACCAGTATGCGTCCCCCTCGTCCCTGACAACCCTGGAGACCCCGGTGCCCCGTCGCCCAGCCCTCACCACCCTCGTCGCCGTCGTTGCAGCGTCCGCGCTGCTGGCCGGGTGCGGCTCCTCCTCCAGTGGCGGTGCCGCGGCGACCCCGTCCCCGAGCACGCCGACCACGGCCGCCAGCACGGCGCCTGCGCTCTCAGGCCAGATCACCGTGTTCGCCGCCGCCTCGCTGACCGAGGCGTTCATCACCCTGGGCAAGCAGTTCGAGGCCGCTCATCCCGGCACGACGGTCACGTTCAGCTTCGGGCCGAGCTCGGGACTGGCCACCCAGATCACCCAGGGCGCCCCGGCCGACGTCTTCGCCTCCGCCTCGGCCAAGAACATGGACGCCGTCGTGACCGCGAAGGCGGCGGACGCCGCGACCCCGTTCGCGAAGAACGTCATGGAGATCGCCGTCCCGCCGAAGAACCCGGCCGGCATCACCGGGGTGGCCGACCTCGGCAAGGCGGGAGTCAAGGTCGCGCTCTGCCAGCCGGTCGTGCCCTGCGGGTCGACCGCCGCGAAGGTCTTCGCCAACGCGAACGTGACGGTGAAGCCGGTGACCCTGGAGGCCGACGTGAAGGCCACGCTGACCAAGGTGGAGCTCGGCGAGGTCGACGCGGGCGTCGTCTACGTCACCGACGTCCTGGCGGCCGGCGACAAGGTCAAGGGAGTCGAGATCCCCGCGGACGTCAACGCGTCCACCAGCTACCCGATCGCCACCCTGACCGCCTCCAAGAACGCGGACCTCGCCAAGGCTTTCGTCGACTACGTGCTGTCGGCGGACGGCGCGAGCGTGCTGACCGCGGCCGGGTTCCAGAAGCCATGAGGCCATGACCGCACCGGCACCCTCCCGGGTCGGGGGCCGCCGTGCCGGCCCCCGACCCGTGACCAGGCCGGAGGCCGACCCCAGCGGCGGCACACCGTGGCCGCTGGCCGTGCCCGCCGCGGTCGCGGTGGCCTTCCTCCTCCTCCCGCTCCTCGCGTTGCTGATGCGCGCGCCCTGGCGCGGGCTCCCGCGCATCCTCGCGGAGTCCCAGGCCCTGACCGCCCTGCGGCTCTCGCTGGTCACCGCCACCACGGCGACCGTGCTGTCCGTGCTGTTCGGGGTGCCGCTGGCCTGGGTGCTGGCCAGGGGGCGCATCCGCGGGCTCAGCCTGCTGCGGGCCCTGGTCACTCTCCCCCTGGTGCTGCCCCCGGTGGTCGGCGGGGTCGCGCTGCTCTACGCCCTCGGCCGCCGCGGGATCGTCGGCCAGTACCTCGACCAGTGGTTCGGCATCACCCTGCCGTTCACGACGGCAGGCGTGGTCGTCGCGCAGACCTTCGTGGCCATGCCCTTCCTCGTCGTCACCGTCGAAGGGGCGCTGCGCACCGCCGACGTCGGTCTGGAAGAGGCTGCGGCCACCCTCGGATCCCGCCGGTTCGCCACCTTCCGGCGAGTCAGCCTGCCCCTGGTCGCACCGAGCCTGGTCGCCGGAAGCGTGCTCTGCTGGGCCCGAGCCCTCGGCGAGTTCGGTGCCACGATCACCTTCGCGGGCAGCCTCCCCGGCGTCACCCAGACCATGCCGCCGGCGATCTACCAGGCCTTCGAGCACGACCCGCCCGCCGCCCTCGCGCTCAGCCTCGTGCTGCTGGCCGTCTCGGTCACCGTTCTCGCCCTCCTCGGTGACCGCTGGCTGCGCCCGGGAACGGCTGCGTGAGCCTCGCATGGACGCCTCGGTGAGTCCCTCAGCGGTGCCGAACGACGCGCCGGGTGACGCCGGCCCGACGGCCGCACGGCAGCGCTCGACCCTGCGCGCCGACGTCCTCGTGGAGCGCGGCACCTTCCGGCTCGAGGTTGCGATGGAGGTCGCCCCTGGTCAGATCCTCGCGGTGCTCGGCCCGAACGGGGCCGGCAAGACCACGCTGCTGCGGACCCTCGCCGGGCTCGCGGCGCTCACCGGGGGGCGGGTCAGCGTGGGCGACGACGTGTGGGACGACGCGCGAGCCGGCGTCTTCCTGCCCGCAGTCGAGCGCGCCGTGGGTCTGGTCTTCCAGGACTACCGGCTGTTCCCCCACCTCAGCGTCCTGGACAACGTGGCGTTCTCCGCCCGGGCCCGGGGGGCATCCCGTCGACAGGCCCGCACGGATGCGACCGGCGTGCTGGACCGGATGGGTCTGGGCGAGCTCGCGGCACGCAGACCTGGCGACCTGTCCGGCGGGCAGTCCCAGCGTGTCGCCCTGGCTCGCGCCCTGGCGAGCACCCCCAGCCTCCTCCTGCTCGACGAGCCGCTCGCCGCCCTCGACGCCCGCACAAGGCTGGAGATCCGGGGCGAGCTCCGCCGCTATCTGGCCACCTTCACCGGGCCCACCGTGCTGGTCACCCACGACCCGCTCGAGGCCATGGTCCTGGCCGACCGGATCCTCGTGGTCGAGGCCGGCCGCGTCGTCCAGGAGGGGTCCCCGGCTGCGGTCGCGCGACGTCCGGCCACCGACTACGTCGCCCGGCTCGTCGGCCTCAACCTCTACACCGGCACGATGACCGACAGAGGCACCCACCGCATCGACCTCGACTCCGGCGGGACCCTCTTCGCGGCGGGTCACGACCCCGCAGACCGGGAACCCGAGATCCTCCCGCTGCCGGGGTCGCGGATGCTCGTCGCTGTGTCGCCGACGGCGATCTCGTTGTACACGCACGAACCCGACCGCGGGTCCGCCCGCAACGTCTGGACCGGAACGGTCATCGGCATGGAGCTGCTCACCGACCGGGTCAGGGTGGCCGTCGAGGGCCGTCCCGACGCCCTCGTCGACATCACCGCTGGCGCCCTCGCCGACCTGCGCCTCCACCCCGGACAGCGGGTCTGGCTGACGGCCAAGGCCACCGAGGTCACCGCCTACCCGGACCCGGGCCGCGCCCCCCTCGTCATGTGACCCGCCGAGGGCCGTGCACTTCTCCCCGGCGCTGGCGCTGCCCGCGACCCCTGGTGTCGCGTGTCATGTGGGCAGCTGTGGTCCCGCGTTGAGGGTGGCGAGGTCGGCCGCCGCCCGGCCGGCGACCCAACCCTGACGGTTGGTCACCGACCCCACCGAGCGTCGGGTCAGATGGGGGAACATCGCGCTCACCGCCTCCTCGACGTCTCGGTCTCGTGCGGCGAGCACCGGTAGCAGGTTCCCGCCCGCGGGTTCTGCCGCCGCCTGGGCCGTCTGCGAACCGGTGGCCTCGTCGAGCCGCTCACCTATCCGTGAGGCATACGCGGTGAGGAACGAGTGACGGAACGACCGGGTTCGGGACCGTCCGGAGGCGTCGTCGCGGGAGCCGGCTCGCATCATGACCGTGGTCGCCTGGACGAGCAGCGACGTGAACAGCACCTCGACCGCGTCCAGGTCGGCGCCGAAGCCCACCGCCGTGCAGAAGCCGAGCTGCTTGTTCCACACGACGCGGCACCGGTTGGCATGGGCCACGGCGCCGAGCAGCATCGTCTTCGGGCCCTCGTAGGGGTTGTCGACCGCGATCCTGCGGCCGGCCGGTTCGTCGGCGGGAACACCGCCGGCGGCCGCGAGGAGCGCACGGTCGATGCTGTGCCGGGCCATGAGTGCCTGGGCTCCGGCGGTGAACGTCTCGGCCTCGGGTGCGAACGTGGTCGACTCGGCCTTGGCGAGCAGAGCCCTCACCCGGGTAAGGACGCGGTTATCGATCCCCGGGCCTAGCACTCCGCCACCCGAGCGGGGCGGCTGGGCAGCGCCCGGGATCGGGCCCAGCCGCTCCAGCTCGGGAACACCGAGAAACAGGGCGAGAACCTCCAGCGCACAGCGCACCGCGCTCGCCCAGCCGATCCCCGCTGCATCGCTCCACTCCCGCAGGTAAGGGCGGTCCGCGGGCCAGGGGTCGCCGGTCTCGAGCTCTGCCAGCTGGGCGGTCCAGCGTGGGTCGATGGTGCCCCGGGGGTACCCCTGGAGCTCGGCTCGAACGGCCACTCGGGCCAGGTCGGCGTGCTTACCGTTCAGCTCGCGCGCGGCCAGCCGCACGAGGTCGGCCGGTTGCCACCCGGAGCGCCAGGCGGCGCCTACCGCCGAACGGAGGTTGTCGACAAGCGCCCGCTCGGCGCTACTCCGCCAGTCGATCGCCCCCGGACCCTCGGCCACCCTTGCGGCTGCCATGCCGAAGGCCGCCGAGTCGTGACAGACCAGGGCGTGCACCGCCGCGGAGATCTCGTAGCTGATCTGCTCGTCGAGCATCGGACGCGGCCACGACTCTCGGGCGGGTCCGGGTCGTCTCGGCGTGGGTCCCCGTCTTCGCGCCTTCCCTTTCGTCAACCGTCTCTGCCGGTTGGCCTTGCCCACGGTTGCGCTCCTCTCGGGCATCGAGCCGCATGCCCGGATCGTGGGGCACGTGCCGGACCGTACCTCCCGGCCCCGACAACCCGCCGACAGCGGCGTCGACGGCGTTGCGCACGGTCCAGGCGCGCCTGCACGCCGAAGGCCGCTCTCAGCGCAGCGCCCGCAGCCAGCCGGTGGCGGCGGCCGCGTCCCGTCGACGCTGCTCGTAGGTGATCCCGACGCCGAGAAGCACGGCACCCGCGGCGCCGAGGCTGAGCCAGCGCGGCAGCCCGACGGCCCAGGGAGCGAGCTGGGACGCCGCGACGACTCCCGCCGCCAGGCAGCCGGTCACGAGCGGGGCCTGCCGGCGCCAGAGGAGGCCCCCGATCGCGACGGACGTCGCGGCGACGAGCACGATCAGGGGCCGGGTCAGCTGCTCGTCGCCGACGCTCGCCCACGCGGAAGGCAGCAGCGCCGCGGTGAGGGTGGGACCGTCGGTCACCCAGCTCGGTGCCGATGGCACCCTCCGCGCGTGGACGACGCCGACCAGGAGAGTGAGAGCAGCCAGGGGTGCTGTGTACGCCTCGAGAAGGTGGACGCCGTGGGTGGCCTGCACATGCCAGACGGCCGCCGCGGTGAGGGCCACGCCGACGCAGGCCGCTCGTCCCCGTGACGGTAGGCAGGCATATGCCAGGGCAGCCAGACCGGGGGCTGCCAGTGCGATGGTGACCTCGACGAACCTGCCTGTCGTCGTGACGCCGAAATGCTCTGCCCACGCCGGCCGGTCGACGGACATCGCGTAGCCCAGCACGCCGGCCGCGGCCAGCGAGGCGACCCCGAGCAACGGGGCCTCCTCGGCGCGGGTGCGGCGCCAGGCGGCGACCGCGACGATCCCGGCCATGGCGACCGCCCCGGCCAGCACCCTTCCCAGCGGGGCGACGGAGTGGGTTCCCGCCGCACCCGCGCAGAAGGCGGCGGCCGCGGCCAGCCCCGAGCTGACGGTGCGGGTCGCCGGCAGGCGCACGGCGTACGCCAGGCAGGTGACGGCGAGCATGGCCAGCGTGGCCGCGAGCGGGTCGGCTCCCATCGCCGCGCCCGAGCCCACGCACGCGATGCCGAGCGTGCCCGAGCCGACGACGACCAGTCGGGCCGGGGCTTGCGGGTCTGGGGCGTGTCGCCATGCCACCGCGACCCCGAGCACCGCGGCGAGCGCGGCCGACAGGACAACCGCCGCTGAGGACGCGTTGTGCGCCCACCCTGCGACCACCAGAGCGGCCAAGGCCGCGCCCCCGGCCGCCAGAACGGTCTGTCGGTCTCCGTACCCGCCGCGGGTCCGTCGTCGCAGGGCACTCGCGCTGACGACCAGCAAGGCCACCCCGGCGGTGCCGGCCCGGCCGACGTCTGCCGTCCAGGTGAGGTGCAGGAGCACGGGCACGGCGGCGGCGAGCCCGAGCACGGCGAGCACTCCTGCGGCCGAGCCGGCGACAGGCCGTGCGTGGCGCAGCACGCGGCTCGCGAGGGCCTGCGCGGCGGCGCCCGCGAGCAGGACGAGGCCGACGCCGAGATCGTCGTCGGTGCGTGACGCAGCCGCGAGGACGGCGCCGGCTGCGGCCAGAGGAGCCGCTATCTGGAAGACCACGACCCGGGCCTCGACGCGCGTCATCACGGCCGCGGCCACGGCAAGCAGCCCGAGGACCACGAGGAGGTAGGAGTTCAGGCGCACGGCGTCGGCTCCCGCGAGGCCCAGGGCTCGGGCGCCTGCGGCTCCCACCACCCAGAGCCCGGCCGCCAGCGCGCCCAGCGCCTCCGCCGAGGCAGCGAGGTGGGCCTGGCGGCACCGGACTGAGCCGGCGGCGGCAGCGGCAGTGGCGGCCCCGATGACCGAGGCCTGCCCCCACGGGCCGATCGCCGACCACCTGAGAGCCAGGAACACCACGGTCGCGACGAGGAGGAGCACCGCACCCGTGGCGAGGAGGACGACCTGACCGCCCCGCCGCGGTTCTTGATGATGGGGTAGCGCGGGTGCGCGGGTGCGCGGGTGGCACGGGTGGCACGGGCGGCCCGGGCGGCCCGGGCAGCCGCAGGAGGGCGAGGAGCTGTGCCCGCTCGGCGGACAGGTACGCGAGCGCCTGGTCGACCTCCCACAGACGTGCCGCGTCGGGGCCGACGAGGCGCAGCCCGCACCCCGGGCAGGCACGGCGGTCCGGCGTCCCCGGGGGCGACAGGGCCGCGCGGCACCCGGGGCAGGCAAGTGCCGAGGGGCTGGTGGGGGAGCCGGGTACCGCAGGAGCGGCTGGGGAGTCGGGGGAACCGGCGGCGACAGCGGTGTGCATGGGGGGCTCCTCGCGTCCTCGGGAACGGTGCCCGGTCACAGCCGACTCTTCCCCCGTCGACTCGGTGTGCCACGTGCACTCCTACTCACTCCCGCACAGGCTCGACCCGGGTGCAGGGCCCGCGCGGGGGCGCCGGCTGCTAGGTTCCGCGCGTGCAGCCGGAGACCGGGTCGGCCAAGGGGTCGGCCACGAGGTCGGCCAAGGGAGGGTCGCTCGACCAGTCGGTCGACGTCGTGGTGGTCTCACCGCACCTGGACGACGCCGTGCTCTCCCTCGGCGCTCACATCGCGCGGCTGGCCGCGCAGGGGCGCCGCGTCGAGGTCTGGACGGCCTTCACGCGCGGGCCCGCGCCGGGCGACGTCCCGCGTCGTCATCGCGCCTTCGCCGACTACGAGACCCGCCTCGCCGAGGACGACCGCGCTCTGTGTCTGCTCGGGGCGGGTGCGCGTCACCTGGACCTGACCGAGAGGATCTGGCGGGAGCCCCGCCTGCGCAGCGTCGCCGCTGCGTTTCGCACCCCACGCGTGGTCGAGGGGTTCAGCGAGGTGTCGACGCTGGTCGCGGTGATCGACTCAGTGCTCGCCCGGCCCGAGGCGGAGCTCTTCGTGCCCTTGGGTGTGGGGCACCACGTCGACCACGTCGAGGTGGCAGTCGCTGCGCTGCAGGCTGTCGCGGCGTCCGGGGCGTACTCGCGTGTCGGCTTCTACGAGGACGTCTATGCCCTCAGCGAGGCGGCCCGGCGGCGTCATCCCGTTGCCCGGCGGAGGGCCTGGCCGCTGCTCGACGCGCCCGGGTGGGGGGCGCCCCTGCTCGGTGTCGGCATGCGGGTCATGGGTGCCGCGGCCCGCGGGCCGTCGGTGGAGGGCTACGTGTCGGACGTCGCCGACATGGTGTGGTCGTGCGAGCAACGCGACGCGACCGGCTACGAGGCGGCCAAGCTCTCGGCCGTCGCGCAGTACCGCAGCCAGGTGAGCCGGATGGGCGGCATGCCCAGGCTCGCTGCCGTGCTGCGTCGGGCTCATCGCGTGCGCGGCGGCGAGCTCGTCTGGCGGGCAACGCCGCGCGGCACCTGACACGAGCCTCTTAGATGGAGGCCGTTCCCCCCGTGAGGGCCTGGGCGGGCCTTGCCCCCGCTGCGGCCTGCAGCACCGACGCAAGCTGCGCCGTCTGCGCCGCCTCCTGCAGGTCCTGCGCCCGACGCTGTGCCTGTGCCCCGAGCCGGGCTCGAAGCTCCGGCGCCAGAAGCAGGCGCAGCCCCTCGGCGAAGGCCTCGGGGTGCTGGGCCACCACGAGCGCGGAGTCGCCGTCGCAGACCACCGGGTTCACGTCGGGGTCGCAGACGAGCAGCGGCAAGCCCTCGTGGGCCGCCTCGTTGAGCACGAAGGCCTGGGTCTCGACCACGGACGGGAACGCGAAGACGTGTGCGCTGGCGTAGATGCCGCGCAGGCGCGACCGCTCGTAGGGCCCGATCAGCGTCATCCGGTCGGCGACGCCGAGCCTCGCGGCCTCGGCAGCGAGGTCGCCCGCCAGGTGCCCCTCGCCGACCATCGTCAGGTGGGCGTCGACACCGGCGTCGACGGCGATCCGCAGGGCGCGCACCAGGATCTGAAGGCTCTTCTCGGGGGCGAAACGGCCCACGTACAACACGCGGAGGGCGCCGGGCCGCCAGACCAGCTCCGCCGGAGCAGGCGCAGGCGGCAGGCGGTCGATCCCGGCAGGAAGCACGGTGATGGGTGGGCCCGCATCATGGCCGCCGTAGCTCGGCACGGACTTGTGGGACAGCAGCACGAGCTGGTGAACCTGCGCGAGCAGCGCGTTCGCGCACCGGGTCGCCACCCTCGCGGCTCTCGTGGCCGGCCTGCCGAGCGCCTGGGACGAGCGGCGGACCACGGCTGCGCGCACCCGTGGGGCGGCCCACAGCAGCACCACCGGCTTGGACCCGCCGGAGGCGAACAGACGCGCGGCGTTGTAGTGGCGAACCGCCCCCGTCGTGTCGGTGGAGACGACCAGCACGAGCGGGATGGCGAAGCGGGCCGCGAGCGTGATGCCGAGGACGCCGACCCGACCGGGAGTGGTGACCAGGACGACGTCCGGCCGCTCGGTTCGCGCCCGCCACAGCTCAGCGAGGCTGGAGAAGCGCGCGTGGTAGTCGCCGTTGAACCCGACGTGGCGCACCGTGCGGTACGTGACGGCGGACGGCGTGCGGGACCGCTCGCGCCACCCGCCCGACGGGGTGAACAACCTCGTGCTCACTCCCTGGCGGCCGAGCTCGCGCTGCCAGGACTCGACCATGTACGAGGGGCCGCAGGCGCGCCCGACGGGGAGGTCACCGAAGATCCAAACCGTGTACGACACGTCACCGCCCCGACGGGGGCGCGAGGGGCGGTGGTGTGGTCGTCGGCGATCCGGCGCAGCCGGCTTGGGCTGAGCGCGACGTAGACACAACCGCGGACCTTACCCGACCAGCCGTCGGTGCCCGGGGTGATCGTGAGGGACGGGCCGCGGGTCGCCTCAGCGACCCCTGGTTGCCCTACGTCAATAGGCCCGGGAGCGACACTTCGTTGCCTCATGAGATAGGTCCGCGGCGGTGGCTGGGGGGTGGGGGCGGTCGGCGCGCTGACCGGACGGCCGTGGGTGGGGTGGCGGCCGACTTGGTGGTCGGCTGATGGAGTCGCTGACCGCTCAGGTCAGGTCGGCCTACAAGAGTGAGACGCGTGCTTCCGTGCGAGATCCGTGCCAGATAGCGCCCCCGATCTCGCACGGTGAGTGCTCCTCGGCGGCGACACGCGGCCGTCCCGGCGCGATGCCGCGCCGATCAGCTCACGTCGTCTTCGCGTGCGGACCGACCGCGGGTGCCGGTGGCCCTACCGCAGCGGCCAGGCGCGGGCGGTGGCCCCCAGGCGGTTCCACGTGTTGATGACGGCGATGGTCCAGATCAGCTCGGCCAGCTCGGTCTCGTCGAACTGTGCTGCGGCGTGGCCGAAGACGTCGTCTCTGACCGGCCCGTCGGTGAGCCGGGTCGCCGCCTCGGTGAGTGCGAGTGCGGCGCGCTCGCGCTCGGTGAAGAACGGCGTCTCGCGCCACACGGGTAGTGCGAACAGTCGGCGCTGGCTCTCGCCGGCCTCGAACGCGTCGCGGGTGTGCATGTCCACGCAGTACGCACACCCGTTCAGCTGCGACGCGCGAGCCCGCACGAGCTCCAGCAGGGCGGCCTCCAGCCGCGTCTGGCGGGAGGCGGCGTCCAAGGCGTTCATCGCCGCGGAGATGTGAGGTGCGAGCCCGTCGACGTCGACTCGGACGGAGGTGCCGGAGCTGTCGGAGATGACGGGGGTGTCGGGTCTGAGGGTCGAGGTCATGACACTCACGCTAGGCGCGGGCTGGACCTTTACTAAGGTCCAGTGTCATGCATGAAGACTGGGCCACTTTCGGGGTGGACCTGCACCTGGACGTGGATCCGGTGGGCGGGCGGCGCGCGGGCCTCGAGCGAGCCCTGCGCGAGGCGGTCGTCAGCGGTCGGCTGGTGCCCGGCACGAGGCTGCCCTCGACCCGCGCTCTGGCGGCTCAGGTCGGGGCGGCGCGCGGCACGGTCAGCGCCGCCTTCGACCAGCTGGTCGCGGAGGGCTATCTCAGCGCGCGCGCCGGGTCCGGCACCGTGGTCGCCTCCCTGCCGCGCAGCGACAAACCCGCGGGGGTCGTCGTTGCGGCCGACGCCGCGCCGCGTCTGGACCTGCGGCCGGGGAACCCCGACGTGTCCGCCTTCCCCACCGCCGCCTGGCTGCGGGCCACCCGTCGCGCGCTTGCAGCCGCCCCGTGGTCCACCTACGGGTACGGGGACCCGCGGGGAACGAGCGAGCTGCGGACGGCGCTGGCCGAGTACCTGCGCAGGGCTCGGGGTGTCGTCGCGGCGCCTGAACGGGTGGTCGTCGTCTCGGGCTACGTCCAGGCGCTGGCGCTGCTCACCGAGGCGCTCGCAGACCGCGCGTCGGTGCCGGTCGCCATGGAGGACCCCGGCCTCGGCCTGCACCGTGACGTGGTGCGGCGCGCTCGCGGCGACGTCGTCCCCCTCGGCGTCGACGAGCACGGTGCCCGTACGGACCTGCTCGCGACGCCGCCGTTCTCGCACGTCCGCGCCGCGGTGCTCACGCCTGCGCACCAGTACCCGATGGGGTGGACGCTGCACCCCCGGCGTCGCAGGGCGGCGGTCGACTGGGCCCGGGCAGTCGACGGGCTGGTCGTCGAGGACGACTACGACGGCGAGTACCGCTACGACCGGCAGCCGGTGGGGTCGCTGCAGGGGCTGGCCCCGGACCACGTGGTCTACGTCGGCACAGCCTCGAAGACGCTGGGTCCGGCACTGCGACTGGCCTGGATGGTCCTGCCGGAACGGCTCGTCGGTCCCGTCGCCGCGGCCAAGCAGCACATGGACCTGCACACCGAGACGATCGGCCAGCTCGCCCTCGCCGAGCTGGTCACGAGCCACGCGTACGACCGGCACATCCGGGCGAGCCGGCTGCGCTACCGCAGGCGTCGCGACCTGCTCGTGAGGCGGCTCGGCGCGGCGGGAGCCACAGGCATGTCCGTCCGCGGGGTTGCGGCAGGCCTGCACGCGGTGGTGACCCTGCCGGAGTCGGGGCCGGACGAGTCCGATGTCCTGGCCGCCGCCACCTCCCGCGGGCTGGCGTTGGGAAGCCTGGGCGGGCACTGGCAGACACCAGGGGACCACCCACACGGGATCATCGTGGGCTACGGCACGCCCACGGAGGCCGCGTTCCCGAGGGCTCTCGAGGCGCTGGTCGGGGTGCTGCGCCCGATGGTCGCCGGCGGCTGAGCGGCCCCGACGGCCGCCACGGCCCCGGCGCTTCGGTCGACTCCTCGGCCTAACCGGCGGCTGGTCACGGCCCGAGTGGTCGGGGGAGCGTCGAGGCGGCGAGGAGGAGCGCGACGACCTGGGCGAGCACGTCGTCGGGGTCGAACGCGTCGGGGGCGACCGCGAGGTGGATGGCGACGCCGTCCGCCGCGGCGACGATGAGCGCCGCCATGGCCACCGGGTCCACCCATGCGGCCACGAGACCGGCTTCGCGAAGCTCCTCGATCGTCGTCGCCAGGTCTCGACGAAGCTCGGCGAACATGGCGGTGATCTGCTCCTTGAACTCCGGGCGCCGCGGCACGAGCGCCAGCGCCTCGATATAGGCGGGCACGTGCTGCGACGCATCCGACAGAGCGCCCTGCAACGCCACCACGGCCTGCAGGAGGTGGCCCGCAGGGTCCTGGGCGGCGTCGCGCAGGGCCAGCTGGGCGGGCTCCACCCACGCACGCACGGCCCGCACGAGCGCCTGGGCCACGAGCTCGTCCTTGGAGCCGAAGTGGTAGGTGATCGCCTGAAGGTTGACCCCTGCCTCAGTGGCTATCTGGCGGGACGTCGCCGAGGCCACGCCCTCCCGGCGCACGACCTCCAGCGTCGCCTCGAGCAGGCGAACGGCGGTGGGGTTGAGCGATTCAGTCATACGAATGTATGATTCCCTTCGTCACCCCTCCACGGGGACCCTCGGATCGGAGGCCGGCAGTGGATGCCATCGACTGCGTGACCGGCGCGTTCGGGTACACCGGCAAGTACATCAGTGCCCGGCTGCTCGACAGGGGTCGCCACGTGCGTACGTTGACGGCACACCCCCAGGCGTCCTCGCGCATCGAGGCCCACCCGTTCGCCTTCGACGAGCCGGCGGCCCTCGAACGGGCGCTGCGCGGCGTCACAACTGTCTACAACACCTACTGGGTGCGCTATCCCCAGGCCGGCGCCAGCTACGACACTGCCGTGGCGAACACCGGCCGCCTGCTCGACGCCGCCGTGGCCGCGGGCGTCGAGCGCGTCGTCCACATCAGCATCACCAAGCCCGCCCACGACTCGTTCTACGCCTACTACCGCGGCAAGGCGGCGGTCGAGGATGCGGTACGTGCCAGCGGGCTGTCCCATGCCATCGTGCGGCCGACCGTGCTCTTCGGCGGGGACGACATCCTCGTCAACAACATCGCCTGGATGGTGCGCAGGTTCGGGGTCTTCGCGATCCCCGGGGACGGCCGCTACCGGCTTCGCCCGGTCGCCGTGGAGGACTTGGCGGACCTGTGCGTCCGGCTGGGGCAGGAGCGGGACGACGTCACCGTCGACGCGGTGGGCCCGGAGACGTTCGCGTTCGAGGACCTGGTGCGGGCGGTCGCGGAGGCTGTTGGGGCGCGGTACCTGCCGGTGCATGTCCCGGCACGCCTGCTGACCCCGGTGCTCGCCGTGGTTGGGGCCCTCGTGCGTGACGTCGTCCTCACGCGCGACGAGCTCGCCGGTCTGATGGCCGAGCTCGTGTGCGTGGAGGGCGAGGCGACCTGTCCGACGCGCCTCACCGACTACCTTGACGCTCGCGGGACGCAGGTGGGTGCCCGCTACCAGTCCGAGCTGGCCCGGCGTCGCGCGCGACCTACAGCGAGTGCTTCGTGAGCCAGCCGAGGCTGTGCTCGGCGATGTCGCGCCACCCGTGGTCCAGCGCGAGCGAGTGCCCGCGGTCGGCGAACTCCTTGTAGTCGGTCACGGCGGCGGAGTGCCGGTACTGCTTCAGGGTGGAGCGCGTGATGGCCGGGGGGACGGTGTGGTCCTTGCCGCCGGCGACCAGCAGCAGGGGACCGCGTGCGCCGTTGTCGGTGTGGACCTTGGCCGGCGAGCGTGGGGCGAAGTTCGCGACCGCGGCCTCGAAGAGCGGCTTGGCGGGGGAAGGGATGGTCCAGCGTTCGTAGAGCTCGGCGGACTCGTTCTCCGACAGCGTGTTGCCGAACCCATAGCGGAACTGCTTGGGGGACAGCGAGATCGCGCGGTGGCGGTTGGCCGGGTTGCGCAGCGCGACCGAGGCGACCCGCAACGCCGACGGCGGCAGGTACACCACGCCCTTGACGGGCGCGGCGTCGATCGCGATGCCCGCGACGGCGAGGTCCTGACCGAGCAGCCGTTGTGCGAGCAGGCCGCCGAACGAGTGACCGATCACGATCGGCTTGGCGGGAAGGGACTCGATGACCTTCGCGTAGTGGTCGACGATGGCGTCGATGCCGGTTCCCGCGACGCGCTCGGGGTGCGCACGGGCCAGCTCGACCGAGTCGCTGTCGCCGGGCCAGCCGGGGGCGACCGGGTCGTAGCCGGCGTCGCGGAAGGCGTCGACCCAGGAGCCCCAGGAGTCGGCGTGCAGCCAGAGACCATGGATGAAGACGACCGGGGTTGCCATCGCAGCCACGCGCTCCCCTCGTTGTGCGGTCGAGTCATCCCGGCGACCGGGTCGCACCGGGTGCGTCGCGACACCGAAGGCTCACCCGGAGCATGCGGCGTGTCAAGCCGGGGCGCTCGGGCCGACCCGGCATGGGCCCGGCATGGGCTGGACGGCGGTGGCGTGAGCGCCGATGCTCATGAGGTGAGGTCCGTCGGGCGGGCTCGGATGAGCGTGGCGTCCATGCTGGTGCTGCGCTCGGTGCTGGTGGCCGACGCCGTGCTCCTGCTGGCCACCGGCGCGCTGCTGGCGATCTTCATGGAGCACCCGGCGGGGCTGGTCGCGGGGGCGGTGTGCTGCGTGCTCGCCGGTCTGGCCCTCGGAGGTGCTCGCTGGACCGACCGGCTCTACGAGCGGGGCCGCTGACCCCTTTCCGCGCGCCGTCGCGCGGGCCTTGAGCCGCGCCGTCCTCGGCCCGCTAGGGTCGGTCCCTCGAGGAGGTGCGGACATGGAGTATCGCGCGCTGGGCAGGTCCGGTCTTCGAGTGTCGGCCCTGACGCTGGGCACGATGACGTTCGGGGGCAAGGGGTTCTTCGCCAAAGTGGGTGCAACGGGGGTGGACGACGCCCGCCGTCAGCTGGACCAGTGCATCGAGGCCGGCGTCAACCTCGTGGACACGGCGGACGTCTACTCCGAAGGTCTGTCGGAGGAGATCGTCGGGGAGGTGCTCCGCGGTCGGCGCGACGACCTGCTGGTCGCGACGAAGGTGCGCTTCCGGATGGGTCCCGGCCCGAACGACGCCGGCCTGTCACGCCACCACATCATCCGCGCCTGCGAGGCGAGCCTGCGGCGTCTCGGCACGGACCACATCGACCTCTACCAGGTGCACGAGTGGGACGGGCACACACCCCTGGAGGAGACGGTCGAGGCGTTGGACCTGCTGGTCCGCACGGGGAAGGTGCGCTACATCGGCGTCTCGAACTACGCCGGATGGCAGCTGATGAAGGCCCTGGGCGTCGCCGAGCGCCGGGGGCTCTCGCGCTTCGTGAGCCAGCAGATCTACTACTCGCTGCACGGGCGGGAGGCGGAGTACGAGCTCATCCCGGCGGCCGTGGACCAGGGGCTCGGCGTTCTCGTGTGGAGCCCGCTGGCCGGCGGCCTGCTGTCGGGCAAGTACCGGCGCGGCCACGAGGCCCCGGCCGGCTCCCGGCAGCTGAGCGACTGGAACGAGCCGCCGGTATACGACCAGGAGAAGCTGTACGACATCGTCGAGGCGCTCGTCGAGGTCGGCCAGGCGCACGGCGTGTCGGCCGCGCAGGTCGCCCTGGCGTACACCCTCGGCAGACCGGCGGTCACCTCCGTGGTGGTCGGCGCCCGGACGAGTGAGCAGCTGGCCGACAACCTCGCCGCTGCCGACCTCCGGCTCAGCGAGGAGGAACGTTCGCGGTTGGACGACGTCAGCCGGCCGCCGCTGACCTATCCCTTCTGGCACCAGGCGAAGGCGGCCAACGACCGCCTCTCGGCGGCCGACCTGACGCTGCTCTCCCCGTACGTCTAGACCCTCGCCTTCCGCGCGTCTCGAGCCCGCCAAAGGTCGGAGAGGGGCCGGGCGGCCACGGCCGGCTGAGTGGGCTAGCCGGCGACGTCGGACATCGCGCGGTCGAGGATGTCGACCCCGAGGTCGATCTCGGCGTCGCTGACCGTCAGCGGCGGTGCGATCCGGAAGACCCCGCCCATGCTCGGCAGCTGGACGATGTTCATCGACAGGCCGAGCTCGAGGCACCGCCTGCTGATCGCCGTCCCCAGCTCGGGGGCGGGCTTCTTCGACACCCTGTCGGCCACGAGCTCGACGCCGAGCAGCAGCCCCCGCCCACGCACGTCGCCGATGCACTCGTGCCGCTGCGCGAGCTCGCTCAGCCCGGCCCGCAGCCTGGCGCCGGCGACGGTCGCCCGTTCCTGAAGCCGGTCCCGCGCGACCACCTCGAGCACCGCCAGGCCGACCGCGGCCGGAAGGGGGTCGCTCACATGCGTGGTGTAGAAGAGGTAGCCCAGCTCGTGAGCGCGCTCCTCGATCTCGGGCGTGGTGAGGACGGCGGCCAGCGGCAGCCCGGCCCCGAGCGTCTTGGACAGCGTCAGGATGTCCGGCGTCATCGCGTCGCGCTGGAAGGCGAACATCGGCCCCGTGCGCCCGACACCGGTCTGGGCCTCGTCGAGCACCAGCAGCATCCCCCGCTCCCGGCATCGCTGGCTGAGAGCGGCCAGGTACCCCTCGGGGAGGTCGATGACGCCGCCGGAGGACAGGATCGGCTCGGCGATGAACGCCGCCAGCCCGCCGGCGGTCTGCCGGTCGACCAGCTCGAACCCGTCGTCCAGCTCGGTCTGCCAGTCCAGCGACCCGTCGGCGGCCTTGAAGCGCGGCCGGTAGGCGTTGGGGGCCGGGATCGCCATCGACCCGACCGCGGGCGGGCCGTAGCCGCGCCGGCCGGCGGAGTAGGTGGCAGACGCCGCACCGCCGGTCATGCCGTGCCAGCTCTGGCTGAAGCCGACGACCTCCCACCCGCCGGTCACGAGCCGGGCCATCCGCAGCGCGGCCTCGTTGGACTCCGCACCCGTCGTGAGCAGCAGCACCTTCGACAACCCCGGGGCCAGCGTGCCCAGAGCCTCACCGAGGTCGATGACCGGGCGCGACAGCATGCCGGAGAACAGGTGGTCCAACCGGGCGATCATCTCCGTCACGACGCCCACGACGTCGGGGTGGCTGTGCCCGAGCAGCGCGCTCATCTGGCCGCTGGTGAAGTCGAGGACGCGCCGGCCCGCGGCGTCGTACACGAACGAGCCGAGTGCCCGGTCGGCCACGAAGGGCATGAACGAGCCGCCGTACCGGATCAGATGGCGAGCAGCACTCGCCAGGGCGTCGTCGTCGCTGCGCTCGAGGTCGCTCATGCACCGACGGTATCGGCCCTGGCCGCACTGCCGACGCCGTGGTAGGCGCCGCCCCCGGCGAGCCGCCGGGAGCGGGCTCCGGCGCCGACGTGGTAGGCGCTGAAGCTGAGGACGACGGCCACGATCGGCCCCAGCACGAGCAGCTCGAAGAGCCCGCGCTCACCTGAGAACCCAGCCGGCAGTGCGGCGTCCGGGTCGGCGGTACCCAGACCGGGCCACAACAGGCACACCGCCACCAGCAGTGACCACCCGGTGGACAGCCCGGTGACCAGCCAGGCCGAGCGCATGCCACCGGGAGCCCGGAACGGACGTTCCAGGTCGGGGCGGCGCACGCGCAGGACGACGAAGGCCGGGTAGATCAGCAGGTAGGCGAGCACGATGAACGCGATCGAGACGGTCAGGGCGGCCGAGAAGTACCGCTGACCGTCACCGCCGGTGAGCCAGAGGTCGGCGCACATGGCCGCAGCCGACACGGCACCGGACACCAGGGCCATGACCACGGGGACCCCGGTGCGACCGGAGATCCTCCCGAGCACCCGCGGGCCTCCGCCGTCGAGGCACGCCGCCGCCTGGGCCCGCCCGGCCCCCATGATCCATGCGGAGCCGCTGGCCATGAGTACCCAGACGAACACCGCGGCCCAGGCCCAGCCGAGCACCTGGCCCGCCCCGGTGAGCGTGACCGCGCCGCCGGCGCCCACGGTGCCCCCGTAGACGGTGAGCACCGTCGAGAGGGCGTCGATCAGGCCGTGCAGCGAGGTGATCTGGTCCACCGGCAGCACGACCAGCACCGCCAGGATCGGCAGCCCGTACATCAGCGCCTGCCCGACCCCGGCGCGGGCGATGGCGACGGGGATGTCCCGGCGCGGGTCGCGCATCTCCTCCCCGGCCGTCGAGGGCAGCTCGACCCCCACGAAGGAGTACAGCAGCACCGGGACCACAGCGATGAAGACCCCCTTGGACGGCGCCAGGTGCTGCAGCGCGCTGCCGTGGACGCCGTGCTGCGCCCCATAGACGACCACGCTGGCCGTGAAGAACGTGAGCAGGGCGATCTGGCCGACCGCACCGCTGGTGGGGACCCACTTGCCGTAGCGCAGCGGCACGACCGCCGCGACCGTGGCCCCCCCGATGAACACCAGGCCGAAGGCGACCATGCCGCCGGTCGTGAGGTCGGCGACGAACCGCTGGTACACCGACATCGCGACCACGGCGACGGAGCCGCCGAGCCACATCGGGGTGCCTGCCCAGTACAGCAACGAGGTGAGCGAGCCCGCGTAGCGTCCGAACGCCGAGCGCACCCAGACGTAGGCGCCGCCCTCCTCGGGGAGCGCGGCCCCGAGCTCCGCGCTGATCAGGGCCGAGGGCACGAAGAAGGTGACGAAGAGCACGACCAGCCACGTGAACGCCTGGGCGCCGCCGACCGCGATGGCGCCGATGGTGTCGACCACGACCATCGCCGAGATGAGGAAGAAGATCGTGTCCAGTCGCCCGAGCTCGCGGCGAAGCTTGGCTCGCTCGGCAAGCCCCGCGGCGTCGGCGCTGGGTGCGCTCTGGTCGTGCATGTCATGGTGGAGCGCCCGCGGCGCAGCCAGATACACGAGCCGACAGATACGCACGAGGGACCGGGTAGCCTCGCCGCTAGCCATCGCAGGCACCGGACCCCCGACGGGCTCAGGCACGCCGCGACCGGTCGACGAGAGGGGTCGAGGCGTCCCTGTGGGCGTGTCGCTGACGGCCTGGGCCTGGGTGGTGCTCGTCGTCGCGGCCCTGCTCGTGGGGTTCGCGAAGACGGCCGTCGGCGGGGCGGGCGCCGTCGCGGCAGCGCTTTTCGCGGCGGTCCTGCCGGCCCGCGCGTCGACCGGTGCCGTGCTGCCGCTGCTGATCTGCGGGGACGTCATGGCGGTGGCGGTGTACCGCCGCCACGCCGACTGGGGGGTCCTGGTGCGGCTGTTCCCCTGGGTCGCGGTGGGCACCGTGCTGGGGGCGGTGTTCATGGCGCACAACTCCGACGCCGTCATGCGCCGGGCGATCGGCATCTTGCTGCTGACGGTCGTCGCGCTGCACGTCCTGATCCGCAGCAAGCCCGTCCGGAAGCGGCTGGCCGGCGGCGCCGGACCACGTGCCGGTGACCGCGACGTCGGCAGCGACGGCGTCGGCGGCAGCGACGGAGCCGGCCGCACCGATGCGCAGCCGGCCCGGCATCGCGTGTGGGCGGCCGTCGCCGGGATAGCCGCGGGGTTCGCGACCATGGTCGCGAACGCCGCCGGAGCGGTGACGACCATCTACCTCATGCTCTCCGGCTTCGGGATGCTGGAGTTCCTGGGGACGACGGCGTGGTTCTACATGATCGTGAACGTGTTCAAGGTGCCCTTCAGCGTGTCGCTGGGGCTGATCGCGCCCGGGTCACTGGCGCTGGACGCCGCGCTGCTGCCGGCCGTTCTCCTGGGTGGCTTCGTGGGCGTCCGCAGCATCCGTCGCATCAAGCCCGAGCAGTTCGAAGCGGCGGTCCTCGGGCTGGCCGCGGTGTCAGCGGCGCTGCTGCTGCGCTGAGGCAGGCCGCCGGGCGGGCCCGCTCACTGGGTCCGGCGCGACTCCAGGGCCTGGGCGGTCGCCACCCACTGGGCGGCGAGCTCGCGCGAGGGGCGCCAGCCGTCGTCGCCGCGCATTCCGGGCACAGCCGAGCCGGTCGCGGCCGCCGTGAAGCGGGCCACGACCTCCTCCGGCGACGCGTTGGCGATCACGAGGGTCGTCGTCAGGCCCGCGGCGCCGAGCACGGCGGCCCGGTCGGCGTCCACAGCCGGCAGCGTCAGCAGGCCGGCGAGGGCGATCCGAGACGCGAGCTCCTCCCGGTCCACCCCGAGCATCGCCGACAGGGCGGCGGTCGCGCTGGCGCGCGTGCCGAGCGTCGCGAGGTCTCCGGCGGTGCTCACGTGGTTGGCGTGCAGCGTCTGGATCGCCGGGGCGTCGAAGCCGAGCGCGACGAGGTCGGGCCCGCGCCCGGGGGCCGGGCTCGCCGTCCCCGGCTCCGGCTGAGGCTTCGGCACCGGCACGATCGTCACGCTGAGGGTGCTCAGGGCCTCGGGTTCCACGTCCTCCCCGGGCTGCACGAACCTCAGGCCGAGGGTGCCGACCGGCGTGACGTCGACGCGCACCTTGCTCTGCAGCACGAACTCGCGCAGGCCGAAGTTCGTGACCGGGTTCTGCATCTGCGTCAGACGCGACGCCAGAGCGTCGACCGAGCCCTGCACGGCGGCCGCGACGTCGTCGGCCGAGCGCGTGGGCACCTGCGCGTCGAGCTTGGCACGCAGCTCCTCGTTCTCGCGCTGGAGCGAGCCCACCTGCCGGGCGAGGACGTCGACGATGGTGGACAGGTTGTCCGTCGAGGCGGGGTCCTTCGGGTCCGGACGCGCGATGGGGATGAACACGCCCGTGCGGCCCTCGACGGTCAGCAGCGACTGAGGCCCGACGTCCTCGAGCTCCAGCTCCCGCGACGCGGCGGTGAGGCGGACCTGCGGCTGCGTCGGCGGGACTGGCGGCTGGGTCACGGTTGCTCCTGCGGCGCAGCGGGTTTGGCTGGGATGACGCCGCTTGGCGTGACGGCCAGGCGCACCGTCATGCCCGCGGCTGCCTGGTAACCGTACAGCGCGACCGTCGTCGGGTTGGCCGTGCGGCACATCAGCACCGGGGCCGGCCCCCCGTCGGCGGCGATGCCGCGGCCGACCGCGGCGGAGACCTGCAGCTCCAGCACCACGGACTCGAAGGCATACCACAGGGGTGGCAGGGCGAGGGAGCCCGCCGGCGCCTCGAGGTACACCTCGGCGCGTCGGCGGGCCTCCTCGTCGAGGGCCTCCTGTGCGGCGACGATGGCGCGTACGGCGCCCGCCGCCAGCTCACCCAGCTCGGCCTGCGCCAGCTCGGCGACCGTCATGGCCCTCAGCCTCCTTCGTGGGTGCCCTCGGTGTCAGAACGTCAGCGTCGCACTGGCGGACACGATCCCGACCCGGGCTGTCACGATCACCGGCACGGGGGAGGTGTCGACCGTCGGGTCGAGGAACGTGCGGGTCAGCGTGACCCCCACCTGACCGTTGATGTCCGTGATCCTCCCCGACGGGGAGGAGTCCGTGAACGTCCATGGGGTCCCGTCAGTCGTGATCGACACCACGCCTGAGTCGATGGGGGAGGCGTCGGCACGCAGCAGCGTGATGACGGCGTCCATCGTCCGGGTGGCCGGGGTGGTGCCCGCGGCCGCGTGGTCGACGATCGGCCCTGCGGCGATGTCCAGCGACGGTCCCTGGATCGCGGTGCGCGGCTTCGGCACCCCGACGTCGTGCCGAGGCTCCAGCACGGCCGTCATGCGCAGCAGGCCCACGGAGCTCTCCACCGAGTTCGTGGTGTTGATGTTGACCTGGTTGTTGTCGTACTGGAAGTTGTTGTAGCCGAGGCCGAAGATGATGCCGATGCCGGCTTGGCCGCTGGAGTCGGTGCTGCTGCCGCTGGACCCGTCGAGGCTCGTCGCCGAGGCGAACTGGCCGGCGACGAAGCGGCCCTGCAGGTTCACGACGGACCACTGGTACAGCACAGGGTCGACGAAGTTGATCAGCGGCAGCTTCTGCACGAACGTCTTGCTGCCCTCGATCGTCCCGTCGTCCTTGTAGTCCACCTCCTGCACGGCGATCATGTCGACAAGCGTGGTCGCGAGTGTGCTGGTACTGGACGCAGCGGTCTGGTTCAGCTTGCTCTGGGTGTCCGCGACAGACTGCCCGACCAGCTTGACGAGGTCGCCGAAGGCCATGCCCGCCGTGGCGAGCTGGCCGCTGACGTCGGTGCTTCCGGGTGTGACGGCCAGAGGAGCCGTGCCCGCACCCGCGGGGAGTTCGGTCATGTCGTGCTCCGTTTCAGATCGTCAGGGTGAGGGTCTGGCTGAAGGACTTCAGCCGCACGGTCACCGGCACCTTCACGGTGGGTGCGCCCGGCCCGGCGATCGTGCGCGAGAGGGTGAGTCGCACCTGGCCGTCGCTGTTGGTCTTGCTGCCCGTGAACGGGGCCGTCGAGGAGAAGGACGGCAGGAGCGTGCCCGAGTCCACGGTCAGCGTCAGATCGGGGTTGGCTGCCCCTGCCCGGGTGAGCACCGTGATGAGCACGTCGACCGAGCGCTTGGTCACACCCGCCGTCGTCGTCTCGCTCGTCGTGCCCTGGGCCATCGTGATCTGGGGGCCGATCTCGACCCGGTCGGGCACGGGCAGCTTGCCGGTGGTGCGGGGGCCGAGCGTCGCGTCCAGGCGCACCTGCCCGGAGGACCAGCTGGCCTCCTGCTTGGTGTTCTGGTTGAAGTACTGCTGGTTGTCGAAGCTCGTGGTCTCGCCGACGCCCACGAACCCCCAGAACAGCCCCACCCCGCCGACGCCGCCACCGGACTGCTCGGCGTTGAAGGTGATGCCCTGCTCGTTGTCGAAGGCGCCCACCGAGAGGTCCATGGAGACGACGACGCGCTTCCACTCATGGATGGTCGGCATGAAGAAGTTGAGCACCGAGAGGTCCTGCGTGATGAGCTCTGTGAGGCCGACGTCCGGCAGGCCGTCGTCGCCGAGGTGCTGGACGACGTCCGTCACGACGGTGATGTCGGTGTCGGCGAGCGCCTTGACCGTGTCGACGACCCCCTTGTCGAGAGCGGTCTGGGAGTCCGCGACGCCTGTGCCGATGGAGCCGAGCACCTGGCCGAACGTGGGCGCGACCGCCTTGAGCTGACCGCTGACGTCGGCGGCGAGCGTGGCCGTGCCCAGACCCGTCGGCGCACCGGAGGCCAGCGTCATCGCACCGGCCAGCGTGGTCTTCGGGCGTACCGCACGGGCGGGTGCGGCCACCACGCCGGTGCTGCGCGAGCGGGGCCGGCGGCGGTTGACGGCGTCGGCGGCCTCGGCCGGGACCTCGACCGATGGCGCGGCGGGGGTACGGGTGCGCGTACGCGTCGCTGCGCGCCTGCGCGGTGGGGAGTCCACCATGGTGATCACCTTTCCTGTCGGTTTCTACGCGGGGTGCCGTGCGGACGTCGACCCGCGTGGTGCGCGGGCGACGAGGGCGAAGCGCTGCGGTCCAGCCGGGATGCTGACCCCGGTGACCGTGATCGTGAGGTCGGCGGCGCCTGCCTGCGGCAGGTCCACGACCTCGACGGTGTTGGTGCGGTCGGGCGACCCGGTGCTGCCCGGGTCGTGGTTGCCCCACGCCAGCAGGCCGGCAGGCCCGTCCACGCGAAGGTCGAGATCGTTGACCAGCCGCTCGCCCGGCGCGTCGTACCAGGTGAGGACGACGCGCAGCGGGCCCGGCCGGGTGAGGCTGAGCCGCCAGGTGCGCCGGGTGCCCGTGACCAGGCCGCGGCCGCCGTCGTTGAGGACGAGGACCTCGTGGTCGACGCCCTGCGGCAGGCTCGTGGCCATCCAGACCCGGCCGTACCCGGATACCCGGCGCAGCTCGGGGCCGGTGCCCGCCCGGTTCGTGACGGCGGCCGCGCCGGCGATCGCCACGGCCTTCAGCGCGGCGCCACTCAGCGCGCGGCGCCTGCCGCCGGGGGAGGACCGGGCCGCGCGCCACTGCTGGCGCAGCACCGCTGCGAACCCTCCGGCGACGGCGACGGCGACGCTCGTGCCGCCCAGGTACATGTACGACGGCGCCGGCGTCGCCAGCCCCCACCCGCGGCTGCTGATGCGGCTGGACCGTGGGCCGGCGAGGTTGGTGCCCGGCGCGCACAGGTCCGGCTTCGTGCGCCCGTCGACCGTCGGCCCGGCCGAGCTCAGCAGCGCCATCACGGCGGGGTCGCCGGACACGGCGTCGTTGCGGTCTGCGGGGTTGGCGTAGGTGCGCCCGTCGGCCTGCAGCCCCGTCCAGGTGCCGCGGTAGCCCACGCCGTACACCGGACCCTCGGTCGCCCCCACGGTGAGCACGTTCTTGGCGGTGGCGGGTGCGTCGAGCGAGCCCGCGTCCACCTCCCGGTCGCCGTCGACGTCGCTGCCGGAGTTCCCGGCTGCCACGACGACCAGCGCCTCGGGGTGCTCGTGGAGGTAGAGGTCCACCTCGAAGGAGGTGTCCGGGTAGCCCCCGCGCGCGGCGTCCCCCCACGCCATGACATGGACGCGCGCCCCGGCGGCGGCCCCGGCCGCCAGCAGGTCGCGCAGGTCGAGGGGTCTGCCGGCCAGGTAGTACCCGGGTGCGCCCAGGCCCGCGTGCGCGGCGTCGATGCCCGCGTACTGCTCGATCGCCTGGAAGACCAGGCGTGCGGCCGGCGCGACCCCGCGGCGCCGACCCCCGGACGCCGTGCCGTCGCCGACCGCGAGCCCGGCGACGTAGGTGCCGTGGCCGCTGTCGAGGTCGGCGGCGCCGTCGTCGCCGCCGGGGTTGGTGACGACGCTGGACCAGCTCGGGTTGATCGGCCAGCTGCGCAGGAGCGCGACACGGCCGCCGAGGTCGGGGTGCACGGTCGCGGGGTCACCGGTGTCGAGCCCGGTGTCGGTGACGGCCACGACCTCGCCCAGGCCGTCCTGACCGGCCTGCCAGGCGCCCGCCGCGTCGACCATGCCCAGGGCAGCGGCGAGGTGGTCCAGGTCGGGTGCCGTCGCGAGGGGGACGGACGGCGTCAGCAGGGTGGCGGGTCGTGCTCTGTCGGCGATCTTCACCCCGACCAGGTCGCGCAGGGCGGCAAGGGCGGCACCGTCGTCCCCACCCGGGGGCAGGGCCACCCGCAGCTTGGTGCGCGAGGAGTCCAGCACCCTCAGGCCGAGCTCGCGGGCGACCCGGACGACGCGGGCGCGGTCGGTCCTGGAGAAGCAGACGACGTCGGCGAAACCCTGCTCCGGGTGTCCGGGTACGGGGGTCAGCGACCGCGCGCAGTGGTCGGCCTCGTAGCGCACGACCCCGGCCACCCAGGGCAGCGCGGCCAGCTCGTCGACAGCAGCGCCACGGCGCGGCAGCGTGAGGCACACGCCATGTGGCGGGCACCAGAATGCCGGCACGAACCCTCGCCGGCGAAGCTGGGTCACCCACGTGGTGGCCGGTGGGCCGATCAGTCGCGTGACCACCCGCGGTCCGGACCCGGCGGCGGGGCAGGCACCCTCGGGAACGGTGAGCGGCCTGCCGTGCACGACCACCTCGGAGCCCAGCGCCTCACCGGTCGCAGCCAGGGGGCCGGGGCCGGTGTACTCGACGAGTGCGTAGGCGCGGTAGCGGTGCAGCACGTGGCCCCCGGCGGCCGGCACGGCCGACAGATCGGTGTTCGCGACGAGGTAGCGCACTCTCGCCCCCTGCCCCTCCGGGTCGGCGAGGGCCCCGCACGGGTCCCGTCGACCACGAGAGGAACCGCGCGTAGCCGCTCAGATACCTCCGGTCACGCCCGGCTGGCGTCCCGGCCGCCCTGGATGCTGGTTACCGTGGTCGCCGGGAACCGCGCACGCGGGTGCGCCGGCATGTGGGCGAGGGGACGGACCATGCAGACGACGGGCACCAGCACCCGCACCCTGCGTGTGCTGCCGGGCCGGCTCGGCATCGAGGTGCTGGACCAGACCGCACTCCCGGACACGGTGCGCTGGGTCGCGCTGACCACCCTCGCCGACGTGGCGCGGGCCATCGCGGTGATGCAGGTCCGTGGTGCGCCGCTGATAGGAGCCACGGCCGCGTACGGGGTGGCGATCGCGCTCGGGCACGACGCCGGTGACCTCGGGATGGAGCACGCCCTCGCCGAGCTGGCCGCCACCCGTCCGACTGCGGTCAACCTCGGGTGGGCGCTGCGTCGCATGGGCGAGGAGCTGGGGCCGCTGCCCCCGCACGAGCGTGCCGCCGCGGCGTGGGGGCTCGCGGAGGCCATCGCCCAGGACGACGTCGCGACGAACCGGGCCATCGGTGAGCACGGGCTGCGCCTGCTGCGTGAGACCGCCGCCCGCGCGCTCCCCGGCCCGGCGCTCCCGGACCGCGCGCTCCTTGGTGATGCGGTGCAGGTGATGACGCACTGCAACGCGGGGTGGCTCGCCACCGTCGACCACGGGACCGCGCTCGCCCCTGTCTACGCGGCGTGGGACGCCGGCCTGCCGGTGCACGTGTGGGTCAGCGAGACGCGCCCGCGCAACCAGGGTCTGCTGACGGCATGGGAGCTCGCCCAGCACGGCGTGCCGCACACCGTCGTCGCCGACAGCGCCTGCGGCGTCCTGCTCGCCCGGGGTGAGGTCGACCTGGTCATCGTGGGCGCGGATCGGGTGGCCGCCAACGGCGACGTCGCGAACAAGGTCGGCACCTACCTGAAGGCGCTGGCCTGCCGCGACACCGGGGTCGGGTTCTACGTCGCGGTCCCCGGCTCGACGATCGACTTCGGTTGCGCGACCGGCGAGGAGATCCCGATCGAGGAGCGCGACGGCGAGGAGCTGCGCTGTCTGCGAGGTCTCGACCGCGTGGGGGGCCGGGCCACCGTCCGCCAGCTGCCCCAGACCGCCCGGGTCGAGAACCCCGCCTTCGACGTGACTCCGGCAAGGCTCGTCACGGCCGTCATCACCGAGCGCGGCGTCTGCGCCGCCTCGGCCGACGGCCTGCGCGGCCTCTACCCGCGATGAGCCGGGGTGCGGACAACCCGCGGGCAGCCCTCGTGGCGGCCGCCGTCGCGATGGCCGCGGCGGGGCTGAGCCGCGGCACCTCCGGGAACGTGAGCGTGCGGGGGCCCGGGGGGTTCTGGATCACCCCGAGCGGCATGCCGTACGAGCGCCTGGTGCCCGACGACTGCCCGCTGGTGAGGCCGGACGGCAGCTGGGCCGGGGAGCGGTCGCCGTCCTCGGAGTGGCGTGTCCACCGCGACCTGTACGCCGCCAGGCCCGAGGTGAGTTCGGTGCTGCATGCGCACTCCCCGCACGCCGTCAGCCTGTCGTGCCTGCGTCGCGACGTCCCCGCCTTCCACTACATGCTCGCCCGCTTCGGGGGGGACGACGTGCGCTGCGCGGAGTACGCGACGTTCGGCACGCAGGAGCTCTCCGACGCCGCACTGCTGGCGCTTCGTGACCGCAGCGGCTGCCTGCTGGCCAACCACGGGATGCTCGTGTGCGCCAGGGATCTTGATGCTGCGCTCGGGCTGGCCGTCGAGCTGGAGGAGCTGTGCGGCCAGTACTGGCGCGCCTGCCAGCTCGGCGACCCTGTGTTGCTGAGTGCTGCGGAGATGGCCCGCGTGCTCGCCAAGTTCGCCGGCTACGGTCAGCGCTGAGCCCGACGCTCCGGTGTGCCCGGCAGCCCGTGAGCCTTGCGCTACCCGACCCGCACCGTGCCGGCGGCGGCCACCGGTCCTCGGCCCTTGCGGTCCGCCAGTGTGGCGCCGTCTGCGGCGGTGCCTCGCAGCGCCCAGCCGTAGGTGCCGGCGGGCAGTGGACGGCCGTCCCTGCCGGTACCGTCCCAGCTCGCGCTGATCTCGCCGAGGCTGCTCGTGCCCGCGAGCCGACGCAGCGTGGTGGACCCGGCGCAGGTGATGTCGATGGTCCAGTCGACGTCACGAGTGACGTAGTGCAGCGCGCGCCAGCAGCCGGTGGCCGAGGCACCAGACGTCGTCACCCACGCACCGAGATGGCGTGGCTCGGCCGGGGCCAGCGAGGGCAGGGCGTCGTCGTCCTGGAGGTCCTTCACCACGGCCCGGCGGTGCGTGCCGGCCCGCCAGGCGGCCACTCGGCCGTCGAGGGCCAGCGGCGGCTCCCCGGTGGCGTCCAGGTCCGTACGGGCGGGCGGCGTCTCGCGCAGGTCCCAGGCCGCGACTCCCGAGGCTGCCGCGCTGAGCAGCAACCCGTCCCCGTGGGCCAGGTCGTAGACCTCGGCGGCCGGGGCGGGCAGGGCGCAGGTGTGCCCGCTGACGGCATCGAAGCGCCCTGCCACGACCGTGTTCGGATCGGGCACGTGGCAGCGGAACGAGTACGCCAGGCTCTGGCCCCAGATCGCGAGGCTCCACAGCTCGTTGTCCACGCACCAGGCCGGTGGCTGGGCGAGCCCGGGCAGGATCACCTGGCTGCTGTGCGCGGCCAGGTCCCGCCACACCAGGCGCGCGGTCGCGTACTCCACCGTGGCCAGGTGGTCGCCCCAGAGCGCCGCGCCCACGGCGCCGAGGCGTCGCCGCCGGCCGGACAGCACATCGACGAGCCAGCTCTGCAGGCCGCCAGTCACGAGCAGGCGATGACCGGAGAGCTCGAGTCGCCGCACGTCGGTGGCGGGCAGGTCGAGGCAGCGCAGCCGGGACCCCAGGCGCCCGAACGCGATCCGCCGGGCTCCGGCGCCCAGCGGGCCGTCCGGCACGGGCGTCGCGAAGGCGACGAAGGGGCCTCCGACCGAGACGCCGATGCCGAGGGAGGCCTCGGCCAGGCGCACCTCGACGCCGGGGGAAGCCGCGCTCGGCACCTCGCGCAGGTACACCGGCAGCTCCGCCGTGCTGTCGTCGCTGTAGATGGCCCGACCGTGCGAGAGGGCCAGCGCCTCCGTCCTCGCCCACCGTGGCTCCAGCCCGGTTGCGCGGCAGCCATCGCCGTCGCCCGGGGTCCATCGGTACAGGCCCGCAGCGCTCGCCGTGAGGTCGGCGACCAGGAAGTCGTCGGTGTCCTCGAACGTGCAGACCGACTGCACCGGGCGGGGGTAGGCCACGGGTTCGCACCCGGGCGACCCGGCGCGCACGCAGTAGGCGACCGACGCCCCCCGGCTGTCCGCCAGCACGAACGCGACAGCGCGGTCGCCGGCTGCGAGCTCGGTGATCGAGCTCATGGAGTCGTGGCCGCCCCAGACGAGCGGCCACGTGCCGAACGTGCCCGCGCTGCCCGCCCTCGAGCGCGGGATGCGCCGTACCACCGGGCCGGACCCGGTGTTCTGCCACCCGACGACGTAGGAGGTGGTCAGCGCCGCACCGTGCGGGCGGCCGATGAAGACGGCCTCGGGCGCACGGTGGCCCAGGGCGGCGAGCCGGGTGAAGAAGGCGCTGCCGCCGAGGATGACCACCGCGGACTCGCCGTCGGACGTCGCGCTGAACGTCGTCTGCATCGAGGCGTCCATCACCCAGGACGAGGGGATCCGTGCGACCGTGACCGACAGCCCACCGGGCGCGTGCACCTCGAGAGCCCCGGTGGGGATGTCGAGCAGCAGGACGCCGAGCGGCACCGTCGTCAGGTACGCCTTGTCCGGTGCGATGGTCATGGTGGTCGAGGCGGACAGCGACGCACCCTCCACGCGGCAGTGCAGCACCTCGCTCACCCGTTCGAGGCCGTCCCGGTGCTCGCCGCGGGGGATGCCGAGGAGAGACCCGGACAGCACCGGGCGATGCACGCCCCAGCCGAGATGGTCCGCGACCAGCCGCGTGCGCCCGACTGCCATGCGGCTCGGCGCCCAGAACGCCGCGGGGTCGCCGTGCGGGTCGCTGAGGAAGACCGTCCCGGCCTGCCCCGAGCACATCGCACCCACCCAGGGCTCCACCGCGCTGTCGTGGACGTCGAGAACGGTGGTGGTGACCGCCGCAGCGGCGATGCGCCGCACGGTGACGGCGGCGGGCTGCGCGGCGCCTCGGGCCATCGCGAGCCCCCTCGCTCATGCCCCGCGAGTGTCCTGCCGTTCGGGGCGGTGGTCACGTGGTGGTGCTCACGAAACCTCGCCGCGGCCGTCCCGACGGGGGCCAAAGGTCCCCCTCGCCGTGGCGTGGTTGGATCGGCCCCGTGGTTGGATCGGCACCGTGGTCGGCACTGTGGTCGGCAACCTGGGTGGTGGCGGCGGCGAGGACGGCGCTCGCGGCGCCGGGGCGCCCTCGGTGACGACCACGCACGTGGACCTGGCCTGGGCCGCCGCCGAGCGCGCGGCGGGGCAGGCGGGCATCGAGGTCCGCGAGGTGCGCGACGTCGCGGACATGGTCGCGGTCCGTGCCATCTTCGACCAGATCTGGGCGTCGGACCCGACGAACCCCGCGGCGACTGTGGAGATGCTTCGCGCCTATGCCCACACGGGTCAGTACGTCGTGGTGGCCGCCGACACGAGTCAGCGGGACCACCCCCTGGTCGCCGCGAGCGTCGGCTTCCTCTGCGAGCCGGCTGGTCGGGCCCTGCACAGCAACATCACCGGTGTGCTGCCGGCCGGGCGTGGTCGCTCGCTGGGATACGCCGTGAAGCTGCACCAGCGGGCATGGGCCCTGGACCGTGGCTACGACCTGATCACGTGGACGTTCGACCCCCTCATCCTGCGCAACGCGTGGCTGAACCTGGCCAAGCTCGCCGCCCGCCCGCGGGAGTACCTCGTGGACTTCTACGGGTCGATGGGGGATGGGATCAATGCCGGCGATGCCTCCGACCGCCTCTACCTCGGCTGGCCGCTGCGCGACCCGGTGGTCGCGGCGGCCTGCGAGGGTCGTCCCGCCGCGCTGGACGCCGCCGCGCTGCTCGCAGGCAATGCCCGCGTGCTGCTCCGCGTGGGCGAAGACGGGGCCTCCCCACACGTGCTGGCCACGGCGGGCCTGCCGGCCGGGGAGGACGACGTCGCGCTGGTTGGGCTGCCGCCGGACATCGAGGGACTGCGCGCTCGGGACCGCGGGCTGGGTCGGGCCTGGCGCGTCGCGGTGCGCGAGGCCCTCGGATCGGCCATGGCCGGCGGGTGGGGTGTCGCGGGCATCGCACGCGAGGGGTGGTACGTGCTCGAAGCGGCAAGGGGCCGTTCGGCCGGCGAGACTGAGGAGGACCGTTCATGAGGCTCGTCGGTGTCGAGCTCGTCCGGGTCGCGATGCCGCTCGTGGGGGCGTTCCGCACGTCCTTCGGCACGGAGACCTCCCGTGACGTGCTGCTCGTACGGGCGGTGCTGGCCGGTTCCGAGCGGGCAGGGTCGAGTGGGGACGTCGAGGGCTGGGCGGAGTGCGTGTCCAGCGACGACCCCTACTACTCCTCGGAGTACGTGGAGGGCAGCGTCGACGTCCTGCGCCGCTACCTGGTCCCGGCGCTCGGCCGGGCCGGCGAGCTCCACCCCGAGGCCGTCGCGCCGGCGCTGAGGCGGGTGAAGGGGCACCGCATGGCGAAGGCCGTGCTCGAGACCGCGGTTCTCGACGCGTGGTTGCGCGCCCATGACGTGAGCCTGGCCGCGTGGCTGGGGGCCACGCGGGCCGACGTCCCCTGCGGGGTCTCGGTCGGGATCATGGACTCGGTCCCGGAGCTGCTCGATGCGGTGGACGGCTACCTGGCCGAGGGCTACGTCAGGATCAAGCTCAAGATCGAGCCGGGCTGGGACGTCGCGCCGGTGCGCGCCGTCCGGGAGCGCTTCGGGGACGGCGTCCTGCTCCAGGTCGACGCGAACACGGCATACACGCTGCACGACGCTCCCACGCTGGCGCGGCTGGACCCCTTCGACCTGCTGCTGATCGAGCAGCCGCTGGACGAGGAGGACGTGCTGGGGCACGCCGAGCTGGCCAAGCGGGTGCGCACGCCGATCTGCCTCGACGAGTCCATCGTCTCCGCGCGCGCCGCCGCCGACGCGATCCGGCTCGGGGCGTGCTCGATCGTCAACGTCAAGCCCGGCCGGGTCGGGGGGTACCTCGAGTCCCGCCGCATCCATGACGTGTGCCAGTCGATGGGCGTGCCCGTGTGGTGCGGCGGGATGCTCGAGACCGGGATCGGGCGGGCCGCGAACCTCGCGCTGGCCGCCCTGCCGGGGTTCACGCTGCCGGGCGACACCTCGGCGTCCCGGCGGTACTACGCGACCGACGTCACCACCCCGTTCGAGCTGGATGGTGGCCGGATCGCCGTGCCCACGGGTCCGGGGATCGGCGTCGACCCGCTGCCCGGACGTGCTCGCCGAGGTCGCCACCTCCCGGGATGTGGCTGCCTGTCTGAGGCGGTGCGGGTGCGGCGTCCGACACACTGATCCGCGTGGACGACGTCGAGCGGTTCGGCATCATCATCAGCGCGGTGTCGGCGTTCGCCGTGCTGGCCGTGCTGTCGAACCGGGTCAGCGAGCGGCTGCGGATCCCCGCGCCGGCGTTCTTCCTCGTCGGTGCGGCCGTCGCCTCCGACCTCGCACCTCGGTTGAACTTCCTGTCGATCACCGCTGTGCAGCGGGTCGTCACGGTCGCGCTCGTGATCATCCTGTTCGACGGCGGCATGCACATCGGGATCCGCCGGCTGCGCAACAACGCGGGCGCGATCGCGTGGCTCGGTGTGGCCGGCACGGTCGTGACCGCTCTGGCGATGGCGGCGGCGGCTCACCTGCTGTTCGGGTTCGAGTGGCGGGTCGCCCTGCTGGTCGGGACCGCGCTGGCTCCGACCGACCCGGCCGTGGTCTTCTCGGTGCTGGGGCGCCGCGAGATCACCGGGCGCAGCGGCGTCATGCTCGAGGGGGAGTCCGGCGCGAACGACCCGGTCGGGATCGCGCTCATGGTCAGCCTGATCTCGGCGGGGTCGGCCACCGGGTGGTCGGCGGTCGGCACGGGTCTCGGCGAGTTCGCCCTGCAGATGGGTGTGGGGGCTGCCGTCGGGTTGGTCGGGGGCCGGGCGCTGCTGTGGTTCATGCGGCGGGTGCCGCTGCCCAGCGAGGCTCTCTACCCGGTGCGCGTCCTGGCCTGCGGTGGCCTCATCTTCGGAGCGGCCACGGTCGCTCGCGGCTCGGGGTTCCTCGCCGTGTTCATCGCCGGGATCCTGATCGGCGACGAGGCGGCACCGTACAAGCGCGAGATCGAGCGGTTCCACTCGGCGTTGGCCAGCCTCGGGGAGATCGTCGCCTTCACGGTGCTCGGACTCACGGTGCAGGTGAAGACCCTGCCGGACGGCCACGCGTGGCAGATCGGGCTGGTGCTGGCGGTGCTGCTGGCCTTCGTGGTGCGCCCGCTGCTGGTGGGGCTCGTGCTGCTGCCGGTGCGGCTGGCCCGTAACGAGCGCGTCTTCGTGCTGTGGGCGGGGCTGAAGGGGGCGGTCCCGATCCTGCTCGGCACGTACATCTTCACCGCCGGCGTGGCCGACGCGACGCTCGACTACGACATCGTCGTGGTGGTCGTGGCCTTCTCCGTGATCGTCCAGGGCGGCCTGGTGCCGGCCCTTGCCGGGCGGCTGCGGCTGCCGGTCACGATGGTCGAGCCCGAGCCGTGGTCACTCGGGCTGCGGTTCAGGGACGAGCCGAGCGGGCTCCACCGGTTCCATGTCACGGCCGGCTCCGCCGCCGACGGTGCGGCCATCGGCGACCTCGCCCTGGGCGAGAACGTGTGGATCAGCATGGTGTCGCGCGACGGGCGGCTCGTGCAGGTGCGCGACGACACCACGCTGCTGGTCGGCGACGAGGTGCTCGTTCTCGCCGAGCCGAGCGAGAAGGCCGCCCTCGAGCGCGCGTTCACCCCGTAGCCGTGTTTCGAAGCCGACCCTCAGCGCGATCTCTGGCTTGAAAGTGCGCGTTACATCGCGATATGGCGACGTTCAGGCGCCAGAGGTCGCGACGATCACGTGCCGGACGTCGCGGCGGCGGCCCGGGCGAGCTCGGCGGCCGCGCTTCCCTCGTTCTGCATCCAGTCGCCGATGACGGCCAGCACCCATTCGGGCGCCTCGAGCTGCGGCACATGCCCGACGTCATGGGCCACCTCGAACCGCCACGCAGGGTGGCGTTGGGCCACGCGCCGCGCGGCGTCGATCGAGACGAGCCGGTCCCGGTCGCCGTGAAGCAGGAGCACGGGGACGTCGATGGAGCGCATCGCCGCGGAGTAGACGGCCGGCCTCCAGAGGACCTTCAGCAGGGTCCGCGCCGCCGTGAGGAAGCCGGCGTCGGCCTCCGGGTGAGCCACCCGTTCGCGGGCGAGGGCCACCGACGCCGCCACGAGGTCGGGGGGCACCTTCTCCGGGTGCGCGCAGCACAGAGCCAGCGTCTGCGCCACGAGCTGCTCGGGGGTGTAGCGCGCACGTCGCTGCCGCATCACGGCCTCGCCGACGCCGGGAACCGCGTAACCGGCGAACGCCGCCAGCACGAGCGGGTCGGGGCGGGTCAGCGGACCCGCCGGGAGCGCCGGGTCGATGAGGACGGCGCCCGCGACCGTCCCAGGGTCCGCGGCGGCCTGCAGGATAGTGATCATCCCGCCCATGGAGTTGCCGACGAGGATCGCCGGAGCCCCCGCCACCTCGACGAGGAACCGGTGCAGCAGCCGCTGCACGGCCTGGACGGCCGCGGACCTGTCGGCCAGGGGCGTGCGGCCGTGGGCCGGCAGGTCCAGGGCCAGGACGCGGCACGTCTGCGCCAGGGTCGGCCCCACCAGGCTCCAGTTGAGGTACGACCCGCCCAGCCCGTGCACGAGCACCACGCGTGGGCCGTCCTCGGGGCCGCCGAAGTCGACGTAGTGGACCGGGCCGTCGAGGTCGGCCCATAACGAGTCGGGGTGCACCGACTCATGCTGCTGCACGCCGGTCCTGGAGCCAAGCGGCGAGGAGCGCGACCGCGTGGTGAGCGTCACCCCCGAGCCCCGTGCCGACGCGGTACCCGCGGGCTAGCCTCGCGGGCATGACGGGCGGACGACCGCGCCAGGACGCCGAGGTCGCGGCCCCGGAGGTGCGTACTCGGATCGCCGCGGCGGCACTGGACCTCTTCGAACACCGGGGGTACGACCAGACCACGGTGGAGGCGATCGCCGAGGCAGCCGGTGTGGCCCGGCGGACCTTCTTCCGGTACTTCCGGTCCAAGGACGACGTGATCCTGCCCGACCACGACCGGATCACCCAGGCGGTGGTCGCCCAGCTCGAGGCCGCCGTAGACCGGCCTCCGGTGGCGGCGCTCTGCTCCGGCGCTCGCACCGTCTTCCGCAGCTACGTGGACGAGCCGCAGACGTCGCTTCAGCGCTACCGCGTGATCCGCGGTGTCCCGGCGCTTCGCGACCGCGAGATCGCCGGGGTGTCCGACTACTCGCGGCTCTTCAGCCGTTATGTGCGCGGCCGACTCGAGGGTCGGGCCGACACCGGGCCGGACGTCGACACCGCACTTCGCGCCGACATCGTCGCCGCGGCAGTCGTCGCCGCGCACAACCAGGTGCTGCGCGAGTGGCTGCGGGCCGGCGGAGGGTACGACCCGCTCCCCGCGCTGGACGCCGCGTTCGCCTGGGTGGGTGCGACCCTCGAGGCCGGCCTGTCGGCTGCCGCCGCGGACGGCGCCGCCCAGGGCGGCGACGAGCTCGTGATCGCGGTGATCCGCACGCGGGAGACTGCGCAGGACGTCGTCCGCCGGCTTCGCGACCTGCTGTGACGAAGGTCGCTTTCGACTCTTGCTAACGGCATCCAGTGCCGCAATGATGGCACTGCGTGCCGCAACCGGTTGGTGACAGAGCTGTCACGCTGCGGGCGCTCGGGAGGAGCTGACCCATGTCGCCCACGCTGGCCTCGCCCACTCTGACGTCGCCCACTCTGACCGCCTCGGCCACAGCAGCCTCCGCCAGCCGTTCGCCGGGGGGCCCGGCGCTGGCAGACCTGGTCGTCGTCACCACGCACAAGGTGCGGGACCGCTCCGCCGGCGTGCCGATGTGCTGGCTCCCTTACGGCACCGAGCACGCGTGGCGCCCAGGGATGCGGCAGTCCCTGTGCGGTGAGTGGACGTCGGGGTGGACGGTGTTCTGGGAGCGCGCCTTCGCCGCCGCCGCGCCGGCCTCCTGCCCGGACTGCGTCGAGGCGAGCCTGCCCGAGGAGTCGCGGCGGCGCCTGGACCCGCGCGTCCCGCGCTGAGCACCACGTCCGCGCGCGGCGTCCGGCAAGCATCCAGTCCGCGGCCTCGGTCGTCCGGGCCTGACCTAGCTGGACAGCACACCTAGCCCGCCAGCAACGCGCCAAGCACCTCGGGGAAGGCGGCGACGGCGCCGTCCTGCGTCGTCAGCGTCGTCAGCACGCCCGCGTGCCACCAGTAGAGGTCCGGGCTGACCGGGCCCGGCCCGGCGGTGTAGCTGTCAGCGGTGGCCGACGCCATCGCCTGGACGTACTTCTGGCCCTCGCCCGGTTGGAGCTCGTGCAGGATGAGCTCACCGCGCCGAGGGGCACTGAGCACGGCGCCGTGCGCCAGCACGTGGCCGAGCGCCTGTTCGGGTCGCAGCAGCCACGACGTGAGGAAGTGCTCCTCGCCCGGAGCGGGGGCGAACGCGACGAAGCCGTTCGCCGACGACGGCCGCACCGCGTGGGCGAAGGTCTGCTCCTCCGCCAGCCGAAGGGCGGCCGGCTCGGCGACCCCCCACTGTGCAAGGCGGGCCGCGTCCACCGGCTCCGCCGACGTCGGCGTCCGCATGACGAGCACCTCGGCCAGACCCGGGCTGACGCGACGCTGCAGGAACCGGCCGTGCAGGCCCGCCAGCGCGGCCTCGCTGTACAGCGCCACGCGCGCCGAGCCGCGGACCTGGTCCCAGGTCTGCCCCACGGTCGGGGCGACGGTGCCGGGGGACGTCGCAAGGCCGGGGACGGATGTGGACGCGGACGTCGACGGTGCCGGCAGGGCGGGGACCGACGTCCCCGTGCATCCGCTCGTCGCGAGCGCCGCGACCACCGCGAGCGCGGGCAGGAGCCGGCCGCCCCGGGCCGGGAGCAGCCTGGGCCGGTACGTCCGAAGGGGGGGCACCGGGGGATGGTAGGCCACGAACCTGGCACGTCGCTGGGCGGTCGCGTCCGGTCTGGCACCCTGGACGGGTGCTGATGGTCGGTGCCACGCCGCGGGTTGGTGCCGCGGGCGACCTGACGATCGCCGCCACGGTCCTCGGCTGGGTCGGGGCGGTGCTCGTGCTGGACGCCGTGCCCTTGCCTACCGGCGCCGAGCTCGCCCGCCAGCTTGCGCTGGGGTTGGGAACGTGGGCCGTGCTCGCCCTCCTCCTGCGTGGACAGACGGCCCTGGTGCGCACGCAGACCCTCGTGGTCGTCGGGCTCGCGACGTGCGTGGAGTACACGTTCAGCCCGCTCCTGCAGGTCTACGTGTACCGCATCCACACGGTGCCGGGTTTCGTCCCGCCGGGTCACGGCCTGGTCTACCTGGCCGCCCTGGCACTCGGCCGCTCGGCGATGTTCGCCCGGCATCGGCGCGGGCTCGTGGCCGCGACGCTGGTCGTCGGCGGTGCCTGGGCGATGTACGGGCTGGCTCTCGCGCCGCGCCACGACGTGCTCGGGGCGTTCTGGTTCTGCTGCCTCCTGGGCTTCCTCGTCTGGGGGCGCTCACGGATGCTCTACGTGGGTGCGTTCCTCGTGGTGAGCTACCTGGAGCTCCTCGGCACGGCGCTGGGCACCTGGGCGTGGGCGCCCGCCGACCCCCTGCTGCACATCGTGGGCCAGGGCAACCCACCGTCGGGGGCGGCGGGCGGGTACGGCTGGTTCGACCTGTACGCGTTGCTGCTGGCGCCGCGGCTTCTCGCGGTGTGGGTCGCCGTGCGCGCAGGCCGTGGCCGTGCCCGACGGCGTCAGCTGGTCGGCGTCGCCCCGCTAGGCGACCGCTCGTTCGGGGACGAGGTCACGGGGGACAGCACGGCCAGTGCCTGCTCGTGCAGCAGGCCGTTGGTGGCCAGCGCGTCGCCGCCGAACGGCCCGTCCTCGCCGGTGAGGGAGGTGAACCGCCCGCCCGCCTCGGTCACCACGGGGACCAGCGCCGCCATGTCGTACAGCTGCAGCTGCGGCTCGCCGGCCACGTCCACCGCGCCCTCGGCCACGAGCATGTAGGACCAGAAGTCGCCGTAGGCCCTGCTGCGCCACACCGCACGCTCCAGCGCGAGGAACCGCTCGCCGCGTCCCAGGTCGTACCAGGAGCTCACGGAGGAGTACGACAAGGACGCGTCCGCGAGCGCCGCGACCGAAGAGACACGCAGCCTTCGCGCAGACGAGAGGCTGCGACCGGTCCAGGCACCCGTGCCCGTGGCGGCCCACCAGCGCTTCCCCAGGGCCGGCGCCGAGACGAGCCCCACGACGGGCCGGCCGTCGTCGACGAGCGCGATGAGGGTGGCCCACACCGGAACCCCGCGAACGAAGTTCTTGGTGCCGTCGATCGGGTCGATGATCCACTGCCGCGTCCCGTGCCCGGTCGGCGCGAACTCCTCTCCCATGACGGCGTCGCGTGGGCGCGTGCGGCGCAGCTGCGAGCGCACGATCTCCTCGGCCGCGCGGTCGGCGTCCGTCACGGGGGTCAGGTCCGGCTTCGTCTCCACGCGCAGGTCGGAGGCGGTGAACCGCGCCATCGTGAGACCGTCCACCTGGTCGGCGATGACGTGCGCCAGGCGGAGGTCGTCGTCGTAGGAAGCCACGGCCGCCGACGCTACCGCCCGGGACCGGGGGCCCGTGAAACGACGCGGCCCGAGCGTTCGGCCCCGCTCACAGTGGGTCACCGTCGCGCCGTTAGAGTGACGGGCATGCTCGATCTCCTGGGGGGCCTCCCTGTGCATGCCCTCGTCGTCCACGCCGTCGTGGTCCTGCTGCCCGTCATGGCGGTGGTCACGGTCGCTGTGGCAGCCCGGCCCTCGTGGCGCGCCCCGGCGGCCCTGTGGGTGATGGTCGCCAACGGCGTGGTCCTGCTGCTGTGCTTCGCCGGCGCGGGGTCGGGCGAGTCGCTGCAGTCGCGGCTGAGCCAGGCCGCCGGGCGACGCGTCGCCGACGACCACGCCGAGATGGGCGGGCTCGTGCCGTGGTTCGCGTTCCTCCTGCTGGTGGCCTCGGCCGTGGTCTACCTCTCCGTCAGGCGGGGCGGGACGGGCCCGTTGGTGCCGATCGGGATCGCCCTGTCCGCAGCCGCCGGGGTCGCGGCGATCGGCATCGTCGTGGCGGTCGGCCACAGCGGCGCATCGGCCACATGGCAGGAGCGGATGGCCGGTACGCCGGCACCCGTGGAGGGTGACGGCTGAGGCGCCGAACCGCGCCTGAACCGGATCGCCGCGACCGGCGTTCCATGGGTGTGTTCGACACCGTCAACGGGCTCCCCGTGCACGCCCTCGTCGTCCACGCGGTGGTCGTGCTGCTGCCGCTGATGTCGCTGCTGACCTTCCTCGTGGCCGTACGACCGAAGTGGCGCCACAGTGCCGGCCTGGTCGTGGTCGCCGACGCCGTCGTCCTGGGCCTCACCCTGGTGGCACGCATGTCGGGGCTGGCGCTTCAGTCACGGCTCGGCCAGATCACCGGAACCCTTCCGGCGCAACGGCACGGCCAGATCGGGCGCCTGATGCCGTGGTTCGCTGTCGCCCTGCTGATCGCCGCCGTGGTGGTCTGGCTGGCCCACCGCCGCGGGGGGCCGTTCGTCCCCGCCGGGATCGTGCTGAGTGCGGTCGCCGGCCTGGTGGCGACGGGGATGGTCGTGGTGGCCGGGGACACCGGCGCCCGGGCTCTGTGGGGAGTCACGGTCCAGAACACGCATGCCCCCTGAGCCGCGACCCGCTGAGCCTCGAGCCGCTGAGCCTCGACCCGCCGCCGGGTCTAGACCCGCCGCCGGGTCTAGGCGCCGGCGTCGTCGGGGTTGCCGGCTCGCGAGCGCAGCAGCCGACGAAGCGAGGCCAGCCGTCCTGGACCTGCGGGCCCGGCCCCGCCCGCGGCGACGAACGCGTCCACCCCGCACTCCTCCTCGTCGTGGCTGCACCCGCGCGGGCACTCGCCGGTGCCGGCGAGCAGGTCGGGGAAGTGGTGGATGATCCGGTCGGGGTCGACGTGCGCCAGCCCGAAGGAGCGGACCCCGGGGGTGTCCACCACCCACCCGCCGGCCGGCAGCCGCAGGGCGATGACCGACGTCGACGTGTGCCGCCCGCGGCCCGTCACCTCGTTGACGACGGCGGTGACCCGGTCGGTACCCGGTACCAGCGCGTTGACCAGCGTGGACTTGCCGACCCCGGAGTGGCCGATCAGCGCGGTCACCCGCCCGGCGAGGGCTGCCGTGACCGCGTCGAGCCCGGTCAGCCGGCCCTGCCCGTCGACGTGCGTGACGACGTACGGGACGCCGAGCGGGGCGTAGTCGCCGAGGAACGCATCGGGGTCGGCGAGGTCGGCCTTCGTCAGCACGAGCAGGGGGTCCAGGCCGCTGTCGTAGGCGGCCACGAGGCAGCGGTCGACCATCCGCGGGCGCGGGGCCGGGTCGGCGAGGGCTGTCACGACCGCGAGCTGGTCGGCATTGGCGACCACCGCCCGCTCCACCGGGTCGGTGTCGTCCGCGCTGCGTCGCAGCAGGGTCGCGCGCGGGGTGACGCGCACGATGCGGGCGAGTGCCCCGGCAGCACCGCTGGCGTCGCCGACCAGGTCCACCCGGTCGCCGACGATCACGCCGGCCCGGCCCAGCTCGCGCGCCTTCATGGCGGTGACGACGACCGGTTCTGACGGTGCCGGGCCGGTCAGGGCGTCGAACCCGCCGAGCAGGCAGGCATAGCGTCCCCGGTCAACGGTGATCACCTGGGCGGGCACCGCGTCGCCGTGGCTGGGCCGGTCTTTCGTGCGTGGGCGCGTGCCGCGCGGGTTGGGCCGGGCGCGGATGTCGGACTCGTCCGGGGCACGACGGCGCGTCACGCGTGAGCGCCCGTCCCGAGCATGGCCTGCCACAAGGACGTGAAGCCGGGCAAGGTCTTGGCCGTCGTCTCGACGTCCTCCACCCTGATCCCCCGGACCCGAAGGCCCAGAACGGCTCCGGCGGTGGCGATGCGGTGGTCGCCGTACGTCGCGAACCGGCCGGCGTGCAGCGGCCGAGGTCGGATGACCAGCCCGTCGTCGGTCTCGGTGACGTCCGCGCCGAGGGCGTTGAGCTCGCGGGTGAGCGCCGCCAGGCGGTCGGTCTCGTGGCCGCGGATGTGGCCCACGCCCCGCAGGTGCGACGGCGACTCCGCCAGGGCGCACAGCGCCGCCAGCACGGGCGTGAGCTCGCTGGCGTCGCGCAGGTCGGCGTCCAACCCGAAGAGGTCGCCCGTGCCGCGGACGGTGAGGCCGTCGCGGTCGAGGCGGACGTCGGCGCCCATCGTGTCGAGGATGTCGCGCAGCGCGTCCCCGGCCTGCGTCGTGTACTGCGGCCAGCCGGGGACGAGCACCCTGCCCCCTGTGATGGCCGCCGCGGCGAGGAAGGGGGCGGCGTTGGACAGGTCCGGCTCGACCTGCACGTCCAACGCGCCGACCGGCCCCGGCTCCACCTGCCAGACGTCCGGCGCGGCGTCGTCCACGACGATCCCGACGTCGCGCATGGCCTCCACGGTCATGGCGATGTGCGGCTGGCTGGGCAACGGCGGCCCCACGTGGCGCACGACGACCCCCTCGTCGAACCGCGCCCCCGCGAGCAGCAGGGCGGAGACGAACTGGGAGGACGCCGACGCGTCCAGTGTCGTGCTGCCTCCCTTGACCGAGCCCGTGCCGTGCACGGTGAACGGCAGGGCGCCCCGGCCCGCGTCGTCCACCCCCACGCCCAGGTCCCGCAGGGCCTGGATCACAGGTCCCATGGGGCGCGTGCGGGCGTGCGGGTCCCCGTCGAACCCGATGTCGCCGGCGGCGAGCGCGGCGACCGGCGGCAGGAAGCGCATCACCGTGCCGGCGAGGCCGCAGTCGAGGGCGGCAGGGCCGTGCAGCCGACCCGGGGTGACCACCCAGTCGTCGCCGAAGCGGTGCCCGGTATGTGCGTCGGTCACCCCGGTGCCCATCGCCCGCAGCGACTGCACCATCAGCAGCGTGTCGCGCGAGCGCAGGGGTGCGCGCAGCCGGGACGGCTCGCCGGCCAGCGCCGCGAGCACGAGGTAGCGGTTCGTGAGGGACTTCGAGCCGGGCAGCTCCACGGTGGCGTCGACGGGGCCGTCGGCCGTCGGCGCGTCCCAGGCGGGCAGGCTCATGCCGGTGAGGTTAGTGGCTGGCGATCGGGCCGCGACCGTGCAGAGTGGAGTTGGGGGTGGCGGCGGGCTCGGGGACGAAACCACCGAGTGCCCGCGAGGCCGACAAGCCCGGCTCGGCCGAACGCCTGATTCCGGCACTCGGACGTTCACCCGACTGGCCGATCCGGCTACGGTCCGCCGCATCGGTTTGCGCCGGCGATCATCGCGGGCGCTCCCTCATCGAGATGGGGATGGTCGGCATGGTCAGGGCCGGGTTCGTGAGGCGGCATCGGTTCGTTGCCGGTGTGGGAGTCGGGTTGGCGGTCGCGATGCTCCTGGGTGCAGGGGTGGCAGTCGCAACGACAGTGTCGTCCGGCGTGATCCAGGCGTGCGCCGACTCCAGCGGCAGGCTGCGGCTGGCGGCCCACTGCCGCAGCGGAGAGCGCGCGGTGACCTGGTCGGTACAGGGCCCGCAGGGAGCGCAGGGGCTGCCCGGTGCAGATGGGGCCGCAGGCCCGGCTGGCCCAGCGGGTCCGGCGGGCGCGGATGGTGCGCCGGGCAACGACGGAGCTCCGGGCGCAGCCGGTCCGGCCGGCCCGGCCGGCCCGGCGGGGGCGGCGGGGGCGTCCTCACTCCTCGGGCCCAAGCAGCTCATCGGTGAGGCGCTCATCAACGGGTTCGGCGGCCAGTCGCTGGTGACGTTCCAACGGCACAACGCCGGCCCCGCCTCCCCGAACATCACGATGTCCCGCCAGGGCACGGGCCGGTTCTACGTGGTCTTCCCCGGCTTCGCCGACGGCTTCCGGGAGGTCGCACAGGTCACCTCCTGGGTGTCGGGCTCCGGCCCGACCCAGTCGCGCTGTGATCTCAACGGGCTGTCCGAGCTGAACGGCGTGGACTTCCGAGCGGAGGTCTTCTGCACCAACCCCGCCGGCACCCTCGTCGACGGGGCGTTCTTCATCACTGTCACGGCCTGATCCGACGTCTGACCCCGGACTGAGCCGATCAGCCCTAGGTGCCGTGATGGGCGGGCGAGCCCGACTCGCCCGCCATCACGGCGCCGAACCGCGCGACGTCGACGTTGCCGCCGCTCAGCACCACGCCGACGCGCTTCCCCGGGGCCCCAACGACTCCGGACATCAGCGCGGCCAGGGCGCTGGCTCCGCTCGGCTCGACCACGAGCTTGAGCCGCTCGAAGCAGAACCGCATCGCCGCGGCGATCATCGCGTCGTCCACCGTCACCACCGCGTCGACGAGCGCGGAGACGATCGGCCAGGTGACCCGACCTGGGCGCTCGAGCTGCTGGCCGTCGGCGATCGTGCGGCCGACCTCGATGCTGACCGGATGGCCCGCGGCGAACGAGCGCTGCCAGTCGTCGGAGGCGGTCGGCTCGACCCCGACCACGCGCACACCCGGCAGCAGCGCCTTCGCCGCCGTGGCGCAGCCCGCGAGCAGCCCACCTCCCCCGAGCGGGACGAGGAGAACGTCGAGCGTGCCGGCCTCCTCGACCGCCTCCAGCGCGGTGGTGCCGGCACCCGCGATGACGAACGGGTCGTCGTAGGGGTGCACGACGCTCAGCCCGCGCTCGGCGGCCAGGCCGATGGTGAGAGCCTCACGGTCGTCGCGGTAGCGGTCGTACCCGATCACGGTCGCGCCGTAGCCGAGCGTGGCCACCCGCTTCGACTCCGGCGCGTCGTGCGGCATGAAGATCGTGGCGTGCGTCCCGCACAGCCGGGCGGCCAACGCCAGTGCCTGGGCGTGGTTGCCCGACGACGACGCGACGACCCCGCCCGCGAGCTGCGCGGCGTCCAGCGTGCTCACCCGGTTGTACGCCCCGCGGAACTTGAACGCGCCCATCCGCTGCAGGCTCTCGGCCTTGAGGACGACGCGCGCCCCGGTGAGCTCGTCCAGCGTCCGTGAGGTGACCAGGGGGGTGCGATGGGCGACCCCGGCGAGGCGGGCCGCGGCCGCTCGCACGTCGTCGATCGTCACCGCGGCGGCGCCGTGTGGCTGCGTCATCGCGCCATCCTGCCCGACGCCCGCCCGGGCGTCGGTGTCGCGTGGCAGGCTGTCTCGGGTGTGCGGACGGTATGCCTCGAGCAGGCGCCCGGAGGACCTCGTGGAGGAGTTCGAGGTCGAGGAGACAGACGGCGACGGGCCGGGTGAGCCGCCGGCGCAGGCCGAGGCGGACTACAACGTGGCGCCGACGAAGGCGGCCCCCGTGGTGCTGGAGCGCGCACCGAGGATCCGCAGCGGCACTGACCAAGAGGTCGATGCGGTTCAGCAGGCGGGAGAGGCAGGCGAGCCGGACGACAGCCGGCCGGTGCGGTGGCTGCGCCTGCTCACCTGGGGGCTCGTGCCGTCGTGGTCCAAGGATCGAGGCGGGGCAGCCCGCATGATCAACGCGAGGGCCGACGGCCTGCTGGACAAGCCCGCGTTCCGGCGCGCGGCTGTTGCCCGTCGTTGCCTGGTGCCGGCCGACGGCTGGTACGAGTGGCAGAAGAGCCCCGTGGAGACCGACGCCAAGGGCAGGCCGCGACGTCAGCCGTTCTTCATCCGCCCGATCATCGGAGGGTCGATCGCGTTCGCCGGCGTCTACGAGTTCTGGCGCGACCCCGAGCGCGACCACGACGACCCGGGTGCGTGGCTCACGACCTACGCGATCGTGACCGTCGACGCCGAGCCGGGCCTGGACGTGATCCACGACCGCATGCCCCTGGTGCTCCCGCGTGACCGCTGGACGGACTGGCTGGACGTCGGCCTGCGCGACCCCGACTCCGTGCGGGCGCTGCTAGTCCCCCCGCTCGCCGGGCGCTTCGAGGCCGTGGCCGTCTCGACGCGGGTGAACGCCTCCGCGAACAACGGGCCGGAGCTTCTCGAGGCGCTGTCGGTGGAGGAGCTGCGGGGAGTGGTGGACCCGGCCACGGGCGAGCTGATCGGTGGCCGCGATGAACCCCTCTTCTAGTCGGCCTGCCTCTTCAAGTCGGCCCGCCTCTTCTGGTCGGCCTGCCGTTTCCAGCCGATGCCAGACGGTCGAGACCCCCCTCGGGTCCGCGGTGCTGCACGTGGTCGAACCCGTCGGCATGCCGGCCCCCGTGGGGACGCTCGTGCTCGGCCACGGCGCCGGCGGGGGAGTGGAGGCTCGCGACCTGCAGGCCGTGGCCTCGGCCGCGACCGAGCAGGGCTGGCGCTGCGTGCTGGTCGAGCAGCCGTGGCGGGTGGCGGGTAGGAAGGTCGCGCCGGCACCTGCCCGGCTGGACGTCGCGTGGCTGCCGGCGGTGGCCGCGGCCCTGGCCCTGACCCCGGCCGCGGCGGGCCCCCTGGTCGTCGGCGGCAGGAGCGCCGGCGCCCGTGTGGCCTGCCGGACGGCGCGCGCGTGCGGGGCGGTGGCCGTCGTGTGCCTGGCCTTCCCGCTGCACCCACCAGGCCGGCCCGAACGCAGCCGGGGGCCTGAGCTCGCCGATGCCGGCGTGCCTGTTCTGGTCGTCCAAGGGCACCGCGACCCGTTCGGGTCCCCGGATGAGGTCGCGGCACTCGGGCTCGGGCACGTCAGCGTGGCGGCGGTCGGTGGCGACCATGCGTTGGCCGCTGACCTGCCGGCAGTCGTGGGTGCTGTCACCGGCTGGCTGCGGCTGGCGGAGGGCATCGACGGCTCGCCGTGATCTCCACCGGCGGGCAGCAGCCGGAATGCCGGAGGTTCGCGGCGTGTTCGGGCACAACGAAGGCCCTCGCACGCAAGCAGGGCCGCAACGAGGCTGAGGAGCTGGTCGGTGCTGGTCTCGGCAAGGGATGACGGGCCGCACGCGCCGCCCACAGGTCAGGCGGGCGCCACGTCCTGGGCGAGTGGCCGGGTTGCCCGGCCGATACCCTTGACACCGATGAGTGAGGACACGGGTCGCGCGCCGGCGACCGAGACCCCGGAGGAAAGGGCATTGCGCTTCGAGCGCGATGCCCTGCAGTACCTCGACCAGCTGTACTCGGCCGCCTTGCGGATGACGCGCAACCCCTCCGACGCTGAGGACCTCGTGCAGGAGACGTTCACCAAGGCCTTCGGGTCGTTCCACCAGTACGAGCCGGGGACGAACCTCAAGGCCTGGTTGTACCGCATCCTCACCAACGCCTATATCAACTCCTACCGCAAGCGGCAGCGCGAGCCGCAGCAGTCGCAGGCGGAGGACATCGAGGACTGGCAGATCGCCCGTGCCGAGTCGCACACGTCGGCGGGGCTGCGCTCGGCGGAGGCGGAGGCGCTGGACCACCTGCCGGACTCCGACGTCAAGGAGGCCCTCCAGCAGATCCCCGAGGAGTTCCGCATAGCGGTCTACCTCGCCGACGTCGAGGGCTTCGCCTACCGTGAGATCGCCGAGATCATGGGCACGCCGATCGGGACGGTGATGTCGCGGCTGCACCGCGGGCGCCGCCAGCTGCGGGCGCTGCTGGAGGACTACGCCCGGGAGCGCGGCATGGTCGCGGCCGGGACGGCCGGGACGGCCGGCGAGGGAGGCGCGCCGTGAGCTGCGGAAACCCGCACGACACCGACTGTCGCGAGGTGCTTGACCGGGTCTATGAGTTCCTCGACGGTGAGATGACCCATCACGACGTCGACCGCATCCGCGAGCACCTCGAGGAGTGCGCGCCCTGCCTGACCGAGTACGACCTCGACGTCGCGCTGAAGGCGCTGGTACGGCGCAGCTGCGGCTGCGAGCATGCTCCTGAGGAGCTACGCCAACGGATCATGGTGAAGATCGCCCAGGTGCGCGTGCAGCTGGGCTGAGCCACGCCGCTCAGCTGTTGGGGCGTCGCCCGTGGTTGGCCTTGCTGGTCTTGCGGGCGCGGCGCTTACGGGCCTTGCGGCTCATGCGGTGTCTCCTCGGGCGTACCTCGTGACCACGGCGTTCGTCGTGGACGGGTCCCCATGCTCGCACAGTGTGCAGGCACGGGGTCTGCGGGCCTGCGGTCCTCAAGGTGGGCCCGACGGGCGCCGATGGACATCGGGTGAGCGACCCGACGTCCGTCGTTCCCTTCCTCACGGCGTTGGCCGAGCTGTTCGGGTCCGACCTGCACTGCAAGGTCGGCTCGGCGCCGCGGGTGCGCATCGACGGCCGCCTGCGCAAGCTCCAGGCCCGTGACCTGACCGCCGAGGACACCGAGGCCATGGCGCGGGAGGTGCTGCGCCCCGACCTCGTCGAGCAGTTCGAGCGCACCCATGAGGCGGACTTCGCCTACTCACTGCCCGGCGTCGGGCGCTTCCGGGTGAACCTGTTCCAGGCGCTGGGGTTGACCGGGCTGGTGTTTCGGCGAGTCGCCCCGAGCGCCGTCCCGCTGGAGGAGCTCGGCCTGCCCTCGGTGGTCAGCACCCTGGCCCTGGAGCCTCGCGGGCTGGTGCTCGTCACCGGCCCTACCGGGTCCGGGAAGACGACGACGCTGGCCGGGATGGTGAACGTCATCAACAACCAGCGCGAGGTCCACGTGATCACGATCGAGGACCCCGTCGAGATCCTGCACCAGGACCGGCTTGCGATGATCAACCAGCGCGAGGTGCGGCTGGACACCGGCGACTTCGGGGTCGCGCTGCGGGCGGCCATGAGGCAGGACCCCGACGTGATCCTGGTGGGGGAGATGCGCGACCAGGAGACGGTACGGGCGGCGATCACCGCCGCCGAGACCGGGCACTTCGTCATGTCGACCCTGCACACGACGGACGCCGCGGAGACCGTCGCGCGCATCATCGACTTCTTCCCGCCCCACGAGCAGAAGCAGGTGCGCCTCTCGCTGGCCGGCGCGCTGCGCGGGGTCGTCTGCCAGCGTCTGGTCGCGCGCGCTGACGGACTCGGTCGCTGTGTCGCGGTCGAGGTGTGTGTGATGACGGGCCGGGTCTTCGACGCGATCGTGGACCCGAACAAGACCGCGACCATCCCCGAGCTGGTCAAGGAGGGCGCGTACTACGGCATGCAGACCTTCGACCAGCACCTCGTGGCCCTGGTCCGCGACAAGGTGGTGACGACCGCCGACGCGATGACCGCGTCCACGAACCCCCACGACCTGACGGTGGAGCTGAGGCGACTCGGGGTCGTCGTCTGACCGGTTCGGCGAGGCACAGCCGCCCGACCTAGAGTGACCGGGTGGACGAGCCGGGAGCCGTGGTGGGGGACGAGCCTGCGGGCGACGCGCGGCTGGCCTTCGACGTCACCCCCGCAGACACGGCTGTGGCGCTCGGAAGCGGTGACGTGGACGTGCTGGCGACGCCTCGGCTGCTCGCCTGGTGCGAGGCGGCGACGTGCGCCGCCGCCGCCTCCGCTGTGGGACCCGGGCAGACGAGCGTCGGGACGCGCGTCAGGCTCGAGCACCTGGTCGCCACCCCCGTGGGCGGGAGGGTGGAGGTGCACGCCGTGCGCGAGCACCGCGACGGACGGCTGCTGCGCTTCGGCGTCGTGGCCACCGACCGCCGGGGGCGGACGGTGGCCACTGCCGAGGTGACACGTGTCGTCGTCGACCGGGACAGGTTCGCGGCTCGCACGCCGCTGGCCTGAGACCAGCCTCAGGCGAGTCGGGTAGGCAGGCTGGCGTCGGCCGGAGGCAGGCCGCCGTCCCAGCGGTGGTCGTTCACTCCGCGGTTGTCGACACCGAGTCGTGTCGAGATGAACGCGAGGGCCACGAGGGCCAGGATCACGAGGATGCTCATGTCGATAAGTCTGCGACCATCTATATCCAGCCACCAGTGGCAGGAACGTCACCTTTCGTAGACATACCGCCATGGTCGGGTGCACACTCTGGTCATGACCACTCCCATCCGCACCGTCGCTGAGGTCCTCGACCACGGCGTGTCCGCGTTCGAGATGGCGATCGGCTGCGAGGTCTTCGGCATCGACCGGTCGTCGGACGGGCTACCGAGCTTCGACTTCGCCGTCTGCGGGGTGCGGCCCGGGCCGCTGCGCACCACCAGCGGCTTCTCGATCCTGCCCGACTACGACCTGGAACCGTTGGAGGCGGCCGACTTGATCTTGGTTCCGCCCTTGGCCTCGGACTACGAACCCGGGCCCGAGCTGGTGGGCCTGCTGCGCCGGGCGGTGGACCGCGGTGCCACGATCGCCTCGATGTGCTCGGGTGCGTTCGTGCTCGCGCGGGCCGGCCTGCTGGAGGGCCGGCGAGCCACGACCCACTGGTTCCACACGGCGCAGTTCCGCACGGAGTTCCCGTCGATCGAGCTGGTGCCGGACGTGCTCTACGTCGTGGACGGCCCGATCGCCACGAGCGCCGGCACGGCGGCGGGTGTCGACCTCTGCCTGCACCTCGTGCGGCACTCGCACGGTGTGCAGGCCGCCAACGGCATCGCGCGCCGCATGGTGGTGCCGCCGCATCGCGACGGGGGTCAGGCCCAGTACATCGAGACGCCGGTGCGGCCTGCCGAGGCGCCGACGCTCGCGCCCGTGATGGACTGGGTGGTCGAACGCCTCGACGACGACGTGACCGTGGAGTGCATGGCCGACCACGCGTCGATGTCGGTCCGCACCTTCGCCAGGCGGTTCAGGGACGAGACCGGGACGACGCCGCACCACTGGCTCCTGGCGCAGCGCGTAGCGCTGGCCGAGCGGCTGCTGGAGTCGAGCGACGCCTCGATGGAGGAGGTGGCCCGCCGCAGCGGTTTCGGCTCGGCCACGATGCTGCGCCACCACTTCATGCGGTTACGCGGGACGTCGCCCACGACCTACCGCCGCATGTTCTGCGGCCGGGAGCCGCGGGCGGCGGCCGGCTGAGGCGACGTCTGACGGGTCAGCTCTGCTGGTCGGTCAGTGCAGGGGCCGGTATCCGCGCCGGACCTCGGCGGTGCGGGTGTCGCGCCCGAAGAACGGTGACGTGGCAGATATGACCAGGAGCAGGCTGAGGACGACGAGGAGTTCCATGCATTCATCCTACAACCGGATGACCCGAAGTGCCCTTCGGATTAGCCCGTCCGAAGCCATCTGTGGCGCGGCTCATATCCCTGTCGTCGAGCGGGGGTAGGCGACCGTGGGGTCGGTGAGGACGTTGACGCAGTAGGGGACGCCCGCATCGAAGGCTCGGCGCAGGGCCGGGCCGATCTCGGCCGGCGAGCGCACGAGCTCGCCCCCGCCGCCGAGGGCCCGCACGACCTCGTCGTAGCGCGTGTGTGGTGCAAGCTCCGCCGCGACGTCGTAGCCGTACAGCATCTGCATGGGGAACTTCTCCAGGCCCCACATCGAGTTGTTGCCGACCACGATCACGACCGGCAGCCGGTGGCGGACCAGGGTGTCGACATCCATGAGGGACAGTCCGGCGGCGCCGTCCCCCAGCATCAGCACCACCTGGGAGGCCGGGCGTGCGAGGCGGGCGGCGATCGCGTAGCCGAGACCCGTACCGAGGCACCCGAACGGGCCAGGGTCGAGCCAGCCGCCGGGCGCAGCTGGTTCGACGTACCGACCCGCGAAGGAGACGAAGTCGCCGCCGTCGCCGATGACGACCGCGTCGTCGGCGAGCACGCGGTTGAGGTCGCCATAGATGCGCCCGGGGTGGATCGGGTCGGCCTCGCTCGCCAAGTCGGCTGCGTCGGCGGCGACGGCCCCCCCGTGGGCGGCGCGCAGGTCGGCTGCCCAGGCGGCCACCTCCGGGTGCGGCCCCCGCCGGGCCACTCGGGCACGAAGGCCGTCGAGCACGGCGGTCAGGTCGCCGGCGACGCCGGCCGCGAGCCGGATGTGCGTCGCCAGCTGGCCGGCGTCGTCGGCGAGGTGCACCACCGCGGCGGTGGGCGACCCGTGCTTCCCGCCGAAGCGGCCGTACCCGAGCCGGAAGTCCAGCGGCGTGCCCGCCACCACGACAAGGTCGGCGCGTCCGAACGCCGCCGAGCGCGCCCGGCTGACCAGCAGCGGGTGCGCCGGAGGCAGGATCCCGCGGCCCATGCCGTTGGTGACGACGGGCAGGCCCAGCTCCTCGGCCAGCTGCAGCGCCGCGGCCTCGGCGCCATCGGCCCAGACGTCGGAGCCCAGCACGAGCACCGGACGTCGGGCGTGCGCGAGGACGTCGGCGGCGGCGTCCAGCGCGTCGGGGTCGGGCTCCACACGCACCCGGACCGGAGCCTCGGCCAGTCGGAGCTCCGCCCCGCCGAAGAGGTGGTCCATCGCCACGTCGAGGAAGACAGGCCCGCGGTGCGGGCTGACAGCCAGGCGCAGGGCGGCGTCCACCTCCTCGGCGATCGCCGCGGTGCCCGCGATCGTGCCGGCGTGCTTGGTGACCGGAGCCAGGATCGGGGGGTGGTCCAGCTCCTGCAGGCTGCCGGTCCCCCAGCGTGCGGCGGGGGCGCGGCCACCGACGACGAGCAACGGAGATCCGTTGAAGTGCGCCGTGGTGATGGCGCTGACCCCGTTGGTGACGCCGGGGCCCGCGGTCAGGACGGCCAGGCCCGGGGTGCGGGTGAGCTTCGCCGTTCCCTCGGCAGCGAACACCGCCGTCTGCTCGTGCCGGACGTCGACCAGCGGCATCGGGGGCTGGCTCTTGACCGCCCCGTCGTACATCGGGAAGACGTGGGCACCCGAGAGGGTGAACATCGCCCGCACGCCGTGCGCCCGGGCCACCGCGACCGCCTGGTGACCCCCGTGACCCTCAGTGCGACCCACACCGTCGTCCAGCGCCATGCGCGGAGGCTACTGCCAGAGGTAGTAGGGAGTCGTCCACGCCCCAAGACCGGCCGCGATCCGGGTGTCGGCCGACCGGGGGCGGACCGTTCTCGGGTGCGACATGATGCCCGGATGACGGCACCTGACGAGCCCGGGACAGACCCACCGGACGGTGTGCCAGCGGCCGGGGAGGCCAACCCGTTCGCCGGGTCGACCCCCGCCTTCCGACCCCGTGCGCGCGCGCCCCTGCTCCAGCGGCTGTCGCCGGTCACCCAGAACCTGCCCGACTATCGCGCGACCGCCCTGCGACCAGACCTGGTGGCCGGCCTGACCGTCGCCGCTCTGGCCATCCCCGCGGGCATGGCGTACGCCGAGCTCGCCGGCCTGTCTCCGGTGGCCGGGCTGTACGCCCTGCTCCTGCCCGCGCTCGCGTACGCAGTGCTCGGTTCCTCCCGGCAGCTGTCGGTCGGACCTGACGCGGCGTTGGCGCTGCTGGTCGCCATCGCCCTGGCACCGCTGGCCGAAGCCGGCGTCCCGCGTTACGCGGCGATGGCGGCCATGGTCGCCGTGCTCGCCGGCGGCTTCTACTACCTCGCCAGGGCCCTGCGTCTGGGCTGGGTCGCGGACTACCTGTCCAAACCCGTCCTGGTCGGCTACATCCACGGGATCGTGGTCGTGCTCGTCGTCGGGCAGCTCGGGAAGATCCTGGGCCTGAGCATCCAAGGGCAGGATCCCGTACCTCAGCTCGGAGAGGTCGGGCGGGAGATCGGCGGGGCGAGCCTGACCACCATGGTCGTATCGGTCGTCGCCCTGGCCGGGCTGGTCGCCATGCGCGTCTTCGCGCCACGGGTGCCCGGCGCCCTGGTGGTGGTGGTCGTAGGGATCACCGCCTCGGCGCTGCTGTCGTTGGACCAGCACGGGGTGGCCACGGTCGGCCCGATCCCGGCGGGTCTGCCGTCACTGTCCCTGCCGGACCTCTCCTTCGGGGACATCATGAGGCTCGTGCCTGTCGCGCTCGCGGTCTTCGCGGTCGGGTTCGCCGACAGCATCCTGACGGCGCGCTCGTTCGCGGGCCGCCACGGCCAGCACATCAGCGTCGACAACGAGCTGATCGGGCTCGGGTCGGCCAACGTCGCCGCCGGGCTGACCGGGGCGTTTCCCGTGGCGGCCAGCGGTTCACGCACCGCGGTGAACGACCAGTCAGGCGGGCGGACCCAACTGGTGGGGGTCGTCGCGGCCGCGGCGACGGCGCTCGTTCTGCTGTTCCTCACTGGACCCGTCGAGCTGCTGCCCAAGGCCTGCCTGGGTGCGGTGATCGTCGTCGCCGCCTTCGGCCTGGTCGAACCAGCAGCCTGGAGGGCGCTGGCCGCTGCGGGGCGCAGCCAGGTCGTGATCGCCGTGATCACCCTGCTCGGCGTGGTCGTCCTGGGCGTGCTCAAGGCACTCATCGTCGCGGTCGCCTTGTCCGTCATCGACACGCTCGCGCGCTCAGCCACGCCGCACGACGCGGTCCTGGGGTGGGTCGACCGGCTCGGGCGCTACGCGAACGTCTCGCTCCACCCCTCCGCGCGCATCATGCCCGGGGTCGTGGTCTACCGGCTCGACGACAGGCTCATCTTCGTCAACGCCCAGTACTTCCAGGCCCGGGTCCTGGAAGCCATCGCGGCAGCCCCCACAGCGACCCAGTGGCTCGTGCTGGACGCCGAGGGCATCACCGACATCGACGCGAGCGGCGTGGAGGCTCTCGGGACGCTCCTCGACGACCTGGCGCGGGACGGCGTGGGCTTCGTGCTCGCCCGAGCCAAGTCCCCGATCGTAAGCCGGCTCGAGGCCACCGGCATCACGCAGCGCATCGGTGAGTCGAACATCGAACCGACCGTCCACGGGGCGGTCGCGTCGTGCGTGCGGCGCATGCCGCCCCAGCCCACGGTCTGAGCCCGGATCCTCCCGTCACGTCGTGGACGACGGGCCAACGGTGGATCCGGGCTGATGCAACCGCGTCCTGGCCCAGGGGCCGCATGCCGTGAAGGCCGCGCAGCGGCATGGGCCCCCGGGGTGGCTAGGCCTGCTTCGTCTCCCAGAAGATGATGGCGATCTCGTCGATCTTCTCCAGCAGGGCGTCGGCCACGGCGACGTCGTTGCTGCCCTTGGTGCCCCCGGCTCCGGCGAGCTTGGTCGCGTCGTTGAACAGCTGGTGCAGCTGGGGGTAGCTCGCGAAGTGCGGCGGCTTGAAGTAGTCGGTCCACAGCACCCACAGATGATGCTTGACGAGGTCGCTGCGCTCCTCCTTGATCGCGACGGCGCGCGCCTGGAAGTCGTGGTCGTCGGATGCGGCGTACTTGGTCATGCAGGCCTTGACGGACTCGGCCTCGATCTTGGCCTGAGCTGGGTCGTACACGCCGCAGGGAAGGTCGCAGTGAGCGCTGACCTCGGTCCCTGCCATGGCGTCGAGGAGACGCGACAGCATCTCTTCCTCCGTTTCCTGGTGAGGGTGGCACGTGGCAACCGGTCGTCGTCCTGGCGCAGACAGGACGAGCGGCCACGCTACCTTCGCCGCCTCCCGCGCGCATCGCGGGTCCACGTCCGGCGCACCCAGAGCCGGCGCACCTACACCCGGCGCACTCAGAGCCGGCGGGGTCGGGGCCACACCCGGGCCACCACCACCCCGAGGGCGTCGGCCTCCGGGATCGCCCCCACCTGCCACGAGTCGACCCCCTCGGCCGGGTTGTCCCGCTCCACCCACCAGCCCTCCGGCTCCCGCGCGACGACACGCTTGACCCCCAGCGGCCGCCCGCCGGGCAGGCGCACCACCGCGAGGCCCCCGGGCCGCAGCCGGGCGCCGTCCCATCGGACGAGGAGGCGGTCGCCGTCGCGCAGCGTGGGCTCCATCGAGCGACCGCGGACGACGACGAGCCCCCAGGACTGCTCGCGCGAACGGGGCACGTGTGGCACCATGGCTGCTCCGGGTGACCCCCGGCAAGCCAGGCATCAGCGACCGGACCGTGTCGCCTCGCCGCGACCGGGCCGCACCCGCGGACTGCAGCGTCGCGCCGGTGCCGTCCGTCGAACCGCTACCTGTAGGGGTCACCTGTGTCCGTCGAACCCATCACCTTGGCCTTGGACCTGTCGCACACCGACGTGCCCACACCCGAGCGCCCCGACCCGCTCGACCCGGTCTTCGCCATGCACGCCGGCGGCAAGCTCGAGGTCGTGCCGCGTCGTCCGCTGCGCTCCCGCGAGGACCTCGCCCTGGCCTACACCCCCGGCGTCGCCGAGGTCTCTCGCGCCATAGCGGCAGACCCGGGGCTGCTGGACGTGTACTCCGGCCGCGGCAACAGCGTCGCCGTGGTGTCGGACGGGACGGCGGTACTCGGCCTGGGCGACATCGGTCCCGGCGCTGCCATGCCCGTCATGGAGGGCAAGGCGCTGCTGTTCAAGCACTTCGCCGGCATCGACGCCGTCCCCATCTGCCTGGACACCACCGACGTCGACGAGCTCGTCGAGACCATCGCCCGCCTGGCGCCCACGTTCGGCGGCATCAACCTCGAGGACATCTCCGCGCCCCGGTGCTTCGAGGTCGAGCGTCGGCTGCAGGAACGCCTGGATCTTCCCGTCTTCCATGACGACCAGCACGGCACCGCCGTCGTGGTGCTGGCGGCGCTGCGCAACGCCGCACTGGTGATCGGGCGGCCCTTGGGCGAGCTGCGCGTCGGCATCAGCGGTGCCGGCGCCGCCGGTGTGGCCATCGTGAACATCCTGCGCCGGGCAGGTGTGGCCGACATCGTGGTCTGCGACTCCCAGGGCATCGTGGAGCCAGGCCGCGACGCGATGCCCAAGCACAAGCGCCGCCTCGCGGCCGCGACCAACCCCCGAGGGCTCACCGGGGGGATCGCCGAGACTCTGCACGGCAGCGACGTGTTCATCGGTGTGTCCGGCGGCACGGTGGCGGAGGAGGCACTGGCCGGCATGCGCCCGGGCGGGATCGTGTTCGCCCTCGCGAACCCGGATCCCGAGGTGCACCCCGACGTCGCCCGGCGCTACGCAGCGGTCGTCGGCACGGGCCGCAGCGACTTCCCGAACCAGATCAACAACGTGCTGGCGTTCCCGGGGATCTTCCGCGGCGCGCTGGACGTGCGGGCCCGGCGGGTGACCGAGTCGATGAAGCTCGCCGCGGCTGCGGCCATCGCGGCCTGCGTGCCTGCCCCCACGCCCACGATGGTGGTGCCGAGCGTCTTCGACGAGCGAGTCGTGCCCGCGGTGGCTGCCGCCGTCGCCCAGGCGGCACGCTACGAGGGTGTGGCCCGGGCGTGACGCCGCCGGCTGGGTAGCGTGGCCCCATGCTCGCTGCCTACGCCGCCCGGCAGTCGCCGGAGGACCCCCTGTCCGCCCTGGAGATCGACGAACGCCCCGAGCCCGAGGTCCCCGAGGGCTGGGCTCGGGTGCACGTGCGGGCGGCCAGCCTCAACCACCACGACCTGTGGAGCCTGCGCGGCGTGGGCCTGCCCGCCGACAGGCTGCCGATGACCTTGGGCTGCGACGCCGCGGGCGTCGACGACCACGGCAACGAGGTCGTCGTCCATGCAGTGGTGGGCGACCCCGACTTCCGCGGCGACGAGACGATGGACCCTCGGCGTTCCCTTCTCTCCGAACGGTTCCAGGGCACCTTCGCCGACCAGGTGGTGGTCCCACGGCGCAACCTCGTGCCGAAGCCGGCGTGCCTGACCTGGGAGGAGGCCGCCTGCCTGCCGACGGCGTGGCTGACCGCCTACCGCATGCTCTTCACCCAGTCCAGGGCTGCAGCCCGGCGGCACGGTGCTCGTGCAAGGCGCCGGAGGCGGGGTCTCGACCGCTCTCGTCCGCCTGGGTGCCGCGGCCGGGCTGCGCGTGTGGGTCACGAGCCGGGACGACGCGAAGCGGGCTCGCGCGCTCGAGCTGGGTGCCGACCAGGCCTTCGAGTCGGGAGCCCGGCTGCCCGAGCGGGTGGACGCCGTGATGGAGACGGTCGGGGCGGCCACATGGAGCCACTCGCTGCGCTCGCTGGTGCAGGGCGGCACGGTCGTGATCTCCGGCGCCACCTCCGGGCCCGACCCGCGCGCGACCGAGCTGAACCGCATCTTCTTCCTGCAGCTGCGCGTGATCGGCTCGACCATGGGCACCCGTGAGGAGCTGCGACCGGCTCATGTCGTTCTGCGAGCTCACCGGGGTGCGTCCGGTGGTCGACTCCGTCATGCCGCTCGAGGTGGCCCGCGACGGCTTCGCCCGGATGGCGGACGGCGACGTGGTGGGCAAGGTCGTCTTCACCCGCCCCTGACTGCAGCGAACATGCCACCTTCCGCCGGTGCGTGGTCGGCTCAGGCCTCCGGGAGGCCGAGCCAGGCGTGCCAGCCGCCGTGGAGCACGAGCCAGGCCATCAGCCCGTAGCCGGCCTGCTGCGGGTGCATCCCGTCGCCGGCTGCCAGGTCGGTGAGCCAGTCCTCGTGGTGCACGAGCGGGGCGAAGGTGTCGACGAAGGGCACCCCCCGGCGGTGGCAGACGTCGGCGAACACCCCGGACAGCTCGGCCACCGACTCGTTGACCCCGTCGTCGGCCACGGGAGGCGGTCCGACGACGAAGGTCGGCAGGTCATGTCCCTGCGCCTCATCGAGGATCGTCGCGAGGTTGAGCCGTGACCGCGGCAGGGTGACCCGGTCGCCGATGTCGCTGCGGCCGAGCCCGACCACCAGGCGTCCCCCGCCCGGCGGGTCGGCGAAACGACGCAGGCACTCCTCGCGCCAGCGGGCGAGGAGCCCGGCGCTGGTCTCGCCGGGCACCCCCAGCGGGAAGGCCGACACCGGCCCCGCCTCGCGCGACGTCCGCGCCGACACCCGACCCACCCAGCCCAACGAGCGAGGGTCGCCGACGCCGGCTACCAGCCCGTCGCCCACGGCGCAGATGCGCAGGCCGGCGCGCGCGGCGTCCTGCATGGTGCTTGCGGGGTCGGTGAGGCTCACGCCCTAGCCCTCCTCGTCGTCGAGCCGAGCCAGCCAGGTGGCGAGCCGGTCCACGGGCACCTCGAAGTCCGGGTGCTGGTCGACGAAGTCGCGCAGGCGCTCGGCGAGCCACGCCAGGGTCACCTCCGCCTCACCCCGGCGCTGCGCGAGCTCCTCGATGCCCCGGTCGGTGAAGTACATGAGGCCATTGTTGCCGAGGCCCACACCCCTAAGGTCGCGGGTCAGCGGTCGAAGGCCTGGGCGACCAGGGCCGCCTGCTCGCTCTGGTGCTTCTTGATCGACCCGGCGGCGGGGGACGCCGACGCCGGCCGGGTCACCCGGGCGACATGCCGCCCGCCCAGGTGCTCCGGCAGGTTCAGGGCCACGAAGGGCCAGGCGCCTTGGTTGGCGGGCTCGTCCTGCACCCACACCAGCTGCGCGGTCGGGTACGGGTCGAGCGCGTCGTGAAGGGCGGCGTCCTCGATCGGGTACAGCTGCTCCAACCGGATGATCGCGGTCCGCTGGTCCTGGCGGCGCGTCCGCTCGGCGACCAGGTCGTAGTAGACCTTCCCCGCGCAGAGCAGCACCCGGTCGACATCGGCGCTGCGCAGAGCCGCGACGTCGGGCAGCACCTCGCGGAAGCGGCCCGACGTGAAGTCCTCCGCCGCCGAGGACGCCGCCTTCAGGCGGAGCATCGACTTGGGCGTGAAGACCACGAGAGGACGGCGCGGCTTGGCGTAGGCCTGCCGGCGCAGGAGGTGGAAGTGCGAGGCGGGGGTCGAGGGGATCGCGACAGTGAGGTTGTTCTCGGCGCACTGCTGCAGGTAGCGCTCGATGCGGCCCGAGGAGTGGTCGGGGCCCTGGCCCTCGTAGCCGTGCGGCAGCAGCAGCACCACCGAGGAGTGCTGGCCCCACTTCTGCTCGGAGGAGGAGATGAACTCGTCCACGATGCACTGCGCACCGTTGGCGAAGTCGCCGAACTGAGCCTCCCAGAGCACGAGGGCGTCTGGTCGCTCGACCGAGTAGCCGTACTCGAAGCCCATCGCCGCGAACTCGCTCAGCAGCGAGTCGTTGATCCAGAACTTGGCCTGGTCGGGTGACAGCAGCGACAGCGGCGTCCACTCCGCACCCGTCACCTTGTCCGTCAGCACGGCGTGGCGCTGCACGAACGTCCCGCGCCGGGAGTCCTGCCCGGCCATGCGCACCGGAGTGCCCTCCATGAGGAGCGAGCCGAAGGCGAGCAGCTCGCCGAACCCCCAGTCGATCCCGCCGTCGGTGACCATCGCGGCCCGACGCTCCAGCAGGGGCATCAGCTTGGGGTGCACGGTGAAGCCGGCGGGCGGGGAGACGTGGGCGTCACCGATCCGCTTGAGGACGCGGGGGTCGACGGCCGTCTCGATGTGGCGCATGGGAGTGCCCAGGTCGGCCTGCTGCGCCAGTGGCAGGTCCAGGCCGGCGGTCACGCTGGACTCGTGGACCGGGGCGACGCCGGCGTCGCGGGTCTCGGCGAAGACGCGCTCGAGCTGCTCCTGGTAGTCGCGCAGAGCCTGCTCGGCCTCCTCGACGGTGATGTCGCCGCGGCCGATGAGGGCCTCGGTGTACAGCTTGCGCACGCTGCGCTTGGCCTCGATGAGGCTGTACATCAAGGGCTGCGTCATCGACGGGTCGTCGCCCTCGTTGTGCCCTCGACGGCGGTAGCAGACCATGTCGACGACGACGTCCTTGTCGAAGGCCATCCGGAACTCGAAGGCCAGCTGCGCGACCCGCACGCAGGCCTCGGGGTCGTCGCCGTTGACGTGGAAGATCGGCGCCTGGATCATGCGGGCGACGTCGGTGCAGTACACCGACGAGCGCGAGGCCGTGGGCGCGGTCGTGAAGCCCACCTGGTTGTTGATGATGACGTGAACCGTGCCGCCGGTGCGGTACCCGCGCAGCTGGGACAGGTTGAGCGTCTCCGCGACGACCCCCTGACCGGCGAAGGCCGCGTCCCCGTGCAGCAGGACGGGCAGCACCGGGAAGAAGGCCGCGCCGCGGTTGAGGCGGTCCTGCTTGGCCCGCACGACGCCCTCGAGCACGGGGTTCACCGCCTCGAGGTGCGAGGGGTTGGCGGCCAGGTAGACGCGCGTCTGCTCACCCGTCTCGGCCGTGAACACCCCCTCGGTGCCCAGGTGGTACTTCACGTCGCCCGAGCCCTGCACCGACCGCGGGTCGTGGGTGCCCTCGAACTCCCGGAAGATCTGCCCGTAGCTCTTCCCGGCGATGTTCGCCAGCACGTTGAGCCTGCCCCGGTGGGGCATGCCGACGCACACCTCGTCCAGCCCCGCCTGGGCCGCGGCCGAGAGCAACGCGTCGAGCAGCGGGATCACGCTCTCGCCGCCCTCGAGGCTGAAGCGCTTCTGCCCCACGAACTTCGTCTGCAGGAACGTCTCGAACGCCTCGGCCGCGTTGAGGCGGCGCAGGATCCGCAGCTGCTCCTCACGGGAGGGCTTGGCGTACGGGCGCTCGAAGTGGTCGACGATCCAGCGCCGCTGGTCGGGGTCCTGGATGTGCATGTACTCGATGCCGAGCGTGCGGCAGTAGGAGTCGCGCAGGACGCCGAGGATGTGCCGCAGCTTCATCACCGGCTTGCCGCCGAAGCCGCCCGTGGGGAACTCGCGGTCGAGGTCCCACAACGTCAGCCCGTGCGTCGTCACGTCGAGGTCGGGGTGACGGCGCTGCCGGTACTCCAGCGGGTCGGTGTCGGCCATCAGGTGTCCGCGCACCCGGTAGGCGTGGATCAGCTCCTGCACCCGGGCCGTCTTGTTGATGTCGTCGTCGTGGGAGACGGAGATGTCTCGCACCCACCGGATGGGCTCGTACGGGATGCGCAGGGCGTGGAAGAGCCTGTCGTAGAAGCCGTCGTCGCCGAGCAGCTTGCCGTGGATGACGCGCAGGAAGTCCCCGGACTGGGCCCCCTGGATGATCCGGTGGTCGTACGTGGAGGTCAGGGTGACGATCTTGCTGACCGCCAGGCGTGCGAGCGTCTCCTCCGAGGCGCCTTGGTACTCGGCGGGGTACTCCATGGCCCCGACCCCGATGATCGTGCCCTGTCCGCGCATCAGCCGCGGCACCGAGTGGTTGGTCCCGATCGTGCCGGGGTTGGTCAGGCTGATCGTGGTGCCGGCGAAGTCGTCGGCCTCCAGCTTGCCGCCGCGGGCCCGGCGCACGACGTCCTCGTAGGCAGCCCAGAACTGTCCGAAGTCCATGGACTCGCAGTGCTTGACGGCGGGGACGAGCAGCTGGCGCGTGCCGTCCGGCTTGGCCAGGTCGATGGCGATGCCGAGGTTCACGTGCGCCGGCCGCTGCGCCGAGGGCTTGCCCTCGGCGTCGAGGCCGTAAGAGGTGTTCATCTCCGGCATCTGCGCCAGGGCCTCGACGATCGCGAAGCCGATGAGGTGGGTGAACGAGACCTTGCCACCGCGAGCCCGCTTGAGATGGTTGTTGATCACCACGCGGTTGTCGATCAGGAGCTTCGCCGGGACGGCGCGCACGCTGGTCGCGACCGGGATCTCCAGGCTCGCCTCCATGTTCGTGACGACGCGAGCGGCCGCCCCCCTCAGGCGCATGACCTCCGTCTCGGTCGGCGCCGGGCGGGCGAGCGGTGGTGCGGGGGCCTCGCGCGGGGTCTGAGCCGGCCGCACGGGTGCCAGTGAGCCACTCGCGGCGCCGTCCGGGGCAACGGCCGTGGCGGGGGTCGTGGCCGGGGTCGTGGCCGGGGTCGCAGCTGCAGCGACGGCGGACGCCGCGGCGGCCCGGCCGTTCCCGCTCGCCGGGTCGGCGGAGCTGCTGGGACCGCCCGGGGTCTCCGAGGGGGAGTAGTCGGCGAAGAACTCCCACCAGGCGGGGTCCACCGACGCCTTGTCCTGCAGATACTGCTGGTAGAGCTCGTCGACGAGCCACTCGTTGGGGCCGAACTCACCGACTGGGTGCTCGGGGGAGGGGGGCTGCGTCACGGCCTGGTTCGCCTTCTTCCGCGTTCGGCGTCGGGTCGCCTGGAGGTCGTTCCACAGTATCCGACGTGCTCGACGGCGCCCCCTGTGTGAAGTCGCCCGCGCACGGGCCGACAGCCTCAAGGCGATGGCCCTCTCGCGTGGTGTCGTGGTCGCGTGGTCGCGGTCAGGCCATGTCGCGGTCAGGTGATGTCGCGTCGCAGCGTCAGTGCGGCGCCGATGCCGCCGGCGAGTGCGGCGTAGCCGAGCAGCACGAGCGCTGCAGCCCACCACGGCAACAGCTCGAACGTGAACCCGCCCTGCGTCGTCGCCGGCTCGGCGAGCGCCGCGGTGGCCTGCCCGGGGAGGAACCGCGCCACCCCGCCGGCACCGAGCGCGTTCAGACCCAGGGCCAGGATGCCGTCGACGAGGGCGGCGAACCCGATCGCGACCATGAGCGCGACCACCTGGTTGCGGATCAGCGTGCCCACCCCGAGCCCCACCACGGCCCACAGCGCCACCGCCAGGACGCCCAGTGCGATCGCCCGCGGCACGCCGTCGCTGCCGAGCCGGGCGGAGCCGCCCCGTGCGAGGATCACCGGCAGTCCCACGGCCACGGCGGCCGCGATGCTCGCCACCCCGTAGAGCACGCCGAGCCCGGCGACGGCCACGAGCTTCGCGAGGACGACGCGGGCCCGGCGAGGCGAGGCCAGCACCGTGGAGGAGATGGTCTGGTGGCGGAACTCCCCGGCCATGCAGATGACGCCGGCCGCGAGGGCGAACACGTACGTCAGGGAGATGCCGGCGGTGTAGATGCTGCGCACCGTCGCCGGGGCGTTCACTCCCGGGGACGCCGCCGCCCCGGTGCCGAGGCTGCGCCCGGCGCTGCCGGACGCGAGCGCGGCCAGCCCGGCCGAGGCCAGGACGACCCCGATCAGCAGCCCCCACCACAGCCGCGTGGTGAAGATCTTGCGAACCTCTGCGCGGACGAGCCGGCTCACCGGGCGACCTCCGTCGCCGTCAGGCTGAGGAAGACGTCCTCGAGGTCGCCGGCCAGCCGGCTGAGCTCGTGCAGCTCGATGCCCGCGCGATGGGCGAGCGCCCCGATCTCCGCGGGGGTCGCACCCGGCACGCGCAACGCGCCGTCGCCTCCCGCTGGGTCCGGCTCGACCTGCCAGCCCCCTGCCTGCAAGGCCGTCACCAGGGCCTGCGGCGTCGGCGTCCGCACGCGGGTCGCCGCGCTCTGCTCGAGATCGGCGAGAGGGGCCTGCCGCACCAGGCGGCCGCGGGCGATGATGATGACGTCGTCGACGGTCTGCTCGACCTCCGACAGCACATGGCTGGACACGAGCACCGTGCGGCCCTGCCCGGCCAGGTAGCGCAGGAAGCCGCGAAGCCAGGCGATCCCCTCTGGGTCGAGCCCGTTGGCCGGCTCGTCGAGGACGAGGACGCCGGGGTCGCCGAGCATGGCCGACCCCAGCGCGAGGCGCTGTCGCATGCCCATCGAGTACCCGCCCACCCGTCTGTTGGCGGACTCGGCCAGCCCCACAAGACCGAGCACCTCGTCGACCCGGCCGTCGGGGATCCTCGCCGTCGCGGCGAGCACCCTGAGATGGTTTCGGCCGGTCCTGCCGGCATGGAAGCCGGTGGCCTCCAGGGCGGCTCCGACCCGGCGGAGCGGGTCGGGAAGGTCGCGGTAGGCAAGCCCGCCGATTGTGGTCGTGCCGGCGGTCGGGGCGACCAGCCCCAGCACCGTGCGCAGCGTGGTGGTCTTGCCTGCTCCGTTGGGGCCGAGGAAGCCGGTCACCCGGCCCGGACCGACCGTGAAGCTCAGGTCGTCCACGGCGGTGATCGGGCCGAACCTCTTCGTCAGGTGGGCGACCGTCACCTCGCGGCCTTCGGTGATCACGTCCGGTTCTCCTTTCGGCGTACGAGGCACATGCCCGACCACACGGCGTCCACGGCACAGACCTTCACGTCCACCCAGCCGACGGCCAGGGCGGCGCCGCGCACGCGGTGCTCGGTGAGGTCGCTCATCTGTCCGGAGGACTTCTTCGGCCGCGCTACCCAGCAGCGTCCGGGGGTCGCCGTCCGGGCCATCGCCACCGGGAGCCTTCGCTCCATCGCTTCCCGGTCGCGGCAGAAGAGCAGCACCACGTCGTAGGGCGGGGCCGCGGCGCCGCCGACGGCGCGCCGGTGCACGAGGGCATACCCGTGCGGGTCGAGCACGCCGAGGTCGAAGTCGGAGGGTGGCTTGTCGACCAGCACACGATGCCCCGGCTTGACGCCGAGCTTGGCGTGCAACGGGGTTCCCGAGTACCCGGCAGGCTGGCTCACCGTGGCATCCTCGCCGGGGCGGGCCGTCCCCCGCCACTCGACCCGAACGCGAGGTGCCCCCCGTGCGATTCCTCAACGACCGGCTACCGGAGCAGGACCTCACCTACTCCGACGTCTTCCTCGTGCCCACGCGGTCGTCGGTCGTCTCCCGCCTGGACGTCGACCTCGCCAGCGTCGACGGCACCGGCACCACCACGCCCGTCGTCGTGGCGAACATGACGGCCGTCAGCGGACGCCGCATGGCCGAGACCGTGGCCCGCCGCGGGGCGATCGCGGTGCTTCCGCAGGACGTCCCGCTGGATGTCGTCGCGGACGTCGTGAGCCGCGTCAAGGCCTGCCACCCGGTGCTGGAGACGGCGTTGACGTTGAGGCCGGAGGAGACGGTGCTCGACGCGCTGCACCTGATCCCGAAGCGTGCGCACGGCGCGGTCGTTGTGGTCGACGGCGAGGGCCGGCCCGTGGGTGTCGTCACCGAGGACGACTGCCGGGGGGTGGACCGCTTCACCCAGCTGCGGCTGGTCATGACCGAGCCGCCCCAGACGGTGGATGCGGGGATGCTGGACAGGCCGGAGGGGCTGCGGGCGGTCTTCGACCTGCTGCACGCCCTGCGCCGGCGGTTCGCGCCGGTGACGCTGGAGGGCCGACTGGTCGGGGTGGTCACCCGCACGGGGGCCCTGCGCTCGACGATCTACCCCCCGGCCGTGGACGCCGGCGGTCGGCTGAAGGTGGCGGCCGCCATCGGGATCAACGGCGACGTGGTCGCCAAGGCGCGCGCCGTCCTCGAGGCGGGTGTGGACTGCCTGGTCGTCGACACCGCGCACGGCCACCAGGAGCGGATGGCCGAGGCGCTGCGGCTCGTCCGCTCGCTGGACCCGCCGGTGCCCGTGGTGGCCGGCAACGTCGTGACGGCCGAGGGGGTTCGCGAGCTGGTCGGTGCAGGGGCGGACATCGTCAAGGTCGGCGTGGGACCGGGGGCGATGTGCACGACCCGGATGATGACCGCCGTGGGGCGCCCGCAGTTCTCGGCGGTGCTGGAGTGCGCGGAGGCTGCGGCGTCCCTGGGTCGTCATGTCTGGGCGGACGGCGGGGTGCGTCACCCGCGCGACGTCGCCCTGGCGTTGGCGGCCGGCGCCAGCCAGGTGATGATCGGGTCGTGGTTCGCAGGGACTCATGAGAGCCCGGGGGACCTGCTGTTCGACGAGAGGGGCCGGGCGTACAAGGAGAGCTTCGGGATGGCCTCGGCGCGTGCGGTGCGTGCGCGCACGCGAGGCGACGACCCCTTCGAACGGGCTCGCAAAGGGCTCTTCGAGGAAGGGATCTCCAGCTCCCGGATGTTCGTCGACCCCGCCAGACCCGGTGTCGAGGACCTGCTCGACCACATCACGTCGGGGGTGCGAAGCGCCTGCACCTACGTGGGGGCGACCACCTTGCCCCAGTTCCACGAGTCGGCAGTGGTCGGCGTGCAGTCGGGTGCGGGGTTCGAGGAGGGCCGGCCCGTGCCCGGCGGCTGGTGACCGCCGGGCCTGCGGTCGGCGCCGGCGGCCGGCGATCGGCGTGTGGCGGCCGGCGGTGGGCGTGTAACGGCACGTCCGGTCCTCGGCACTGGGACGAGGCACACCCTCGACCGCCCGCGCCCGTCTGCCTCGGGAGCCTGCCCGTGACCGCCGCCCCCGCCGTGGCAGCTCCCCGGCCGAGCCCTCACCGGATAGCGTCGTGGCCGATGGACGCCCCCGACGCACCGGCAGCCGACGCCGGTCTGGTCGCGCGCCTGAGAGCCGGGGACGCCGACGCGTTCGCGGAGGTCGTCACGGCATGGTCGCCGGCCATGCTGCGGGCGGCGCGGACCTTCGTCGCGACGGACGCCGCCGCGCAGGACGCCGTCCAGGAGACCTGGCTGCAGGTGGTGCGAGGGCTGCATGGCTTCCAAGGCCGCTCCCTGCTGCGCACCTGGGTGTTCTCGATCCTGGCGAACGTGGCCCGACGCCGCGGGGTGCAGGACCACCGGACCGTGCCGCTGTCCGCGCTGTCGGCCCCGGACGGCGAGGCGGGGCCGACCGTTGACCCGTCGCGCTTCCGGGGCCGCGGTGAGGAGTGGGCGGGCGGGTGGCGCGCGGGGCAGGCCCCGCAGGCCTGGGGCCCGGAGGAACGTCTGCTCAGCAGTGAGGTCCGCGACGTCCTGCGCGTCGCTCTCGAGGGGCTGCCCAGCCGGCAGGGCGAGGTGGTGGCGCTGCGCGACGTCCACGGCCTGGGTACCGACGAGGTGGCCGCGCTGCTCGGGCTGAGCGAGGGCAACGTCCGGGTGCTGCTGCACCGCGGCCGTGCTCGCCTGCGGCACGTGCTCGAGGACTACCTGGCGCCGGAGCGCGCCGCCGCGGACGGAGGGCAGTGCTGATGAGCGAGCCGTCGGACCTCGGGCACGTGCTGGTGTGCCAGCAGGTCGTGGAGCTGCTCAGCGACTACCTCGAGGGGTCGCTGCCGGGCGACGTCCGGTCCCACGTCGACGAGCACCTCGCCGCGTGCGAGGACTGCCGCGCCTTCCTGCAGCAGCTCGGCCACACCGTCGCTGCGCTCGGGCGCCTGCCGGACTCGAGGACGCTGCCGCCCGAGGTAACCCGTGCTCTCGTGGCGGAGTTCTCCGCCTTCTTCGGCTGAGCGCGCCGGCGGTGTTACCGTCAGATCGCAGACTCAGGTGCTGCACTCTCATCGTCTCGCCCCAGACCTCGGCGCGGCATCGCAGGCTCGCCCACGATGCGCACCGGGAGGTCCCATGGGCGTCACCGCGGCCCACGGCAGCTCGTACGCCGAGCTGCTGCGCCGGGTCAAGCAGGCCGGCCTGCTCGAGCGCAGGCCCGGCTACTACGTCACGAAGATGGCGGTCACCGCGGGGCTGCTCGCGCTCGGGTGGGCGGCCTTCGTCGTCCTCGGTGACTCGTGGTGGCAGGTCGGCGTCGCCGCCTTCCTGGCAGTCGTGTTCACCCAGCTCGGCTTCATCGGGCACGACGCGGGCCATCGGCAGATCTTCCGCTCCAAGCGCGCCAACTACGTCGTGGGGATCCTGCACGGAAACCTCGCCATCGGCCTCAGCTACGGCTGGTGGGTCGACAAGCACAACCGTCACCACGCGCACCCCAACCAGGAGGGCAAGGACCCGGACATCACGATCAGGCTGCTCGCGTTCACCGCCGACCAGGCCAGCGCCAGGCGCGGTCCGTCTGCGTTCGTCGCGCGCCACCAGCGCTACTTCTTCTTCCCGCTCCTGACGTTCGAGGCCGTTCACCTGCACATCTCGAGCGTGCGGGCGCTGGCCCGGCGCGGGATGCACAACCGGGGCTGGGAGGCGCTGACGCTGAGCGCGCACGCGGTCGGCTACCTGGCGCTGGTGCTGGTGGTGCTGTCGCCGGTGAAGGCACTGGTGTTCGTGGCCGTCCAGCAGGCGCTGTTCGGCCTGTACCTGGGTTGCTCGTTCGCGCCGAACCACAAGGGGATGCCGACGCTTGCGGCCGACGACCGCACCGACTTCCTGACCCGGCAGGTGCTCACGTCCCGCGACGTGCGTGGCAGCCGGTTCGTCGACTTCGCCCTCGGGGGGCTCAACTACCAGATCGAGCACCACCTGTTCCCGAGCATGCCCCGCCCCAACCTGCGCAGGTCCAAAGCCCTGGTGCAGGCGTTCTGCCGGCAGCAGGACCTCGACTACTGCGAGACGAGCCTGTGGGCGTCCTACGCCCAGGCGCTGAACCACCTTCACCAGGTCGGTCGTCAGCCGCCGGTGAGCATCCCGGGCTGAGCACCCGCACGCGGGCGCACGGACCGCCGGGAGAGCCCTCCCGGCGGCCCGTGCGCCCGGGCCCGGCGCCCCGGTCAGGCGAGTGAGACGGCGACCTCCTCGAGGTGGTCCATGGCCTCCTGCATGCCGCCCTCCATGCCGGAGTCGATGTGCAGGTCCCGGAACTTCCGGCTGGCGTGCTGCACCAGGAGCGTGAGAGAGGTACGTCCGTCCTGCTCGGTGAACGTGACCGTGTCCACGGCCTCCTCCTCGGGCATGGCCTCGAAGACCTCCGTCGAGACGAGGAGCTCGTTGGGGACGATCTCGCTGTACACGCCGTGGAAGGCGACCTCGAAGCCGCCGTTCGCCGTCATGACGTAGCGCCATCTGCCGCCGACCCGCAGGTCGACCTCGGCAGAGGTGACCTCGCCCCGGTCACCGCTCCACCAGCGCTCGATGAGCTCGGGGGTGGTCCACGCCCGGTAGACCAGGTGCTTGGGTGCGTCGAACTCCCTCGTGATCAGGATCTGGGTGTCGGTCGGGAGGGTCACCACCGCCGTCCCCTTACGTGTGACTGCCATCTGCCCGCTCCTTGTCCTTGAGCTCCGCCAGCACGTCTTCGAGCCGGTCGAAGCGCTGCGACCACGACTGTTCGTAGGCCTTCACCCAGTCGTGGATGGGTTTCAGCGAGTGCCCGTTGACCCGGTACACCCGCTGCCGTCCGTCCTCACGCACGTCCACCAGCCCCACCTCCCTGAGCACCCGCAGGTGCTTGGACACCAGAGGCTGCGCGAGGCCGAGCAGGGCCACGAGGTCGTTGACGGGCCGCTCGCCGGCCGCCAGGAGGTCCAGGATCTGTCGCCGCCGGGGCTCGGCCACCGCGTTGAACGCGTCCGCGGTCGTTGCGGCTCGTGCCATGAGGGAATCATATGTCCATATAGGCATGTGTCAAGTAGGCGACGGGTTGGGCAGCTCCAGGACGTCGATCGGCTCGGGCACCGTCATCGGCCACTGCCGATGGTCAGCGCGGCTGGGAGGCCGCGAGCCGTTGCACCGCTTCTGCCCGGGTGCGACAGCCGAGCTTCGCGACCCCGTTGCGCACGTGCATCTCGACGGTGCGGGCGCTGAGGTAGAGCCGCTGCCCGATCTCGCGGCTCGTGAGCCCGTCACCGACCAGCCGCAGCACCTGCACCTCGCGCGCAGTCAGCACCGCGGCGGCACCAAGGTCGCCCGGCGATGCACCGATGCGGTCAAGGTCGGCGCCGATCCGTTCGACGAAGGGGCGAGCCTTGAGCCGGTGCGCCGTCCGGTATGCGTCACGAAGCAGGGCCCCCGCCTCCTCGCGCAGTCCCGGGTCGGCGGCGAACGCAAGGGCCGTGCGGTGGCGCACCAGCATGTCGGCAACGGGAAGCTCGAGGCCGACGAGCAGGTCGAGGCCGCGTCTGAGGTGCGGCACGGCCTGCTCCAGGCCGGTTCGCGCCAAGGCGGACTCACCGAGTGCGTACGCGAACGCGGCGCGTGCCTCGGCTTGACCGGTCGTCGCGCCGGCGTCGGCGAGGACGGCGGTGGCGGCCCCGAGGTCGTCCACCGCCCCGTCGGCGGCGAAGCGCGCCACGGCGAACTGGAGCACCGGAACGCAGTAGTGCCGCTCCTCGGTGTCGCGGCTGCGCGCCACGGCGTGCCGGTAGCTCTCCGCCGCTCCCGCGGGCCGCCCGGAGCTCTCGTCGAGCAGCGCCATGCCCCACGTGGACAGCAGCTCCATCGCGACGAGGTCGATCCGCGAGGCGGTGGCCCGTGAGTCGAGCAGAGCCGAGCGGGCCGGGCCCGCCCGACCGCGCATCGCATGGACCAGGCCGCAGACGCCGGACGCCACGGCGCGGGCGTGGGCGTTGGCGGCGGAGTCGCCCAGCACGTCGTCGCACAGCGTCATTGCTCGGTCCCACCGGCCGCTCTGGAACAGCACGACCGTCGCGCACGCGCGGCAGAGCTGCCCCGCGGCGTCCTGCTCGTGCGTGCGGCAGAACTCGTAGGCGCTGTCATACGCGCGGCCCGCACCCCGGTAGTCGCCGGCATGTTCGAGGGAGTCGGCCAGTCGCTGGTAGATCTCGGCCGCGGACGCCGGGAGGCCGTGCGCGAGAGCGAGATCGAGCGCCGCGCGCACGACAGGCACCCCCTCGTCGGCGCGGCCCATCCGGGCCAGCACGTTGCCGCGCAGGCCGCCGATGCGGCAGACCAGGTCGGTGCGGTCGGCCGTTCGCGCACCTGCCTCGGCGGCGTCCAGCATGTCCAGTGCGGCACGGAAGCTGGCCGCAGACCGCAGGTGTGCAGCGACGGCCAACCGCTCGACGGCTGCCTCGCCGGGCAGCCCGGCCTCACCGAACTCGTGGGCAGCCGAGTCCCGCGCGGCCAGGGCGAGCGGCCAGTGCCCGAGAAGCTCGTACTGGACGGCGAGGCGCCGGTGCACCACGGCCTCGTCGCCGAGTGCCGGCGTCCCGGCGCTGCCCTTGGCGGCCCTCGTGCCGGTGCCCTCCGCGTGTCGGTCGGCGAGCTCCCGCAGGCTCGTGACGGCGAGGGCGTGGTCACCGCTGAGCTCGGCGCAGCGGGCCAGCCGGTCGACCACAGTGAGCCGCCCCGCCTCGTCGACCCGCGGCGGCCACGCCTCGAGCGCCGTGCTGAGCAGGTGCGCGGCGTCCGGGTACGCATGCGCGCGCAGGTGCGCCTCGGCAGCGGCGACCAAGGCCGGCCTTGCCCGGTCGAGATCGTTGCCGGCCACCAGGTGTCGTGCCACGGCCGCCGGCGCACTGGCGGTGCCCTCGAGGCGATCGGCGACCGCGAGGTGCAGCGCCCGTCGCCGCGACCAGGGCAGGTCCGAGTACAGCGCCTCCTGGACCAGCGCGTGGCGGAAGTGCCTCGCGTCGGCGACGTCGGCGGTGACCAGGCCGCAGTGGTCGAGGTCGTCGGGCCAGCCGCCGGACAGTGCGGCGACCGTGGCGACGTCGAAGTCGACGCCGATGACCGCCGCGATGTCCAGCGCCCGGCGTGACCGTTCGGGCAGGCCGGCCGCTCGGAGCAGTACGGCGTCGCGGACGCTGTCCGGAAGCGGCAGCGTCGCCTCCGGCGGCAAGTCCCACCCGGTCGCCGTCGGGTGCCAGCCAGCCGGCCCCGCTCAGCGCGGCGAGCAGCTCCTCGACGAAGAAGGGGACCCCCTCGGTGCGTTCGGCCACTGCCGCCGTCAAGGCGGGCGCCGGCTGGCGGCCCAGCACGTCGGCGATCAGCTCCGGGAGGGCGGCAGCCCCGAGCGGGCCGAGCGCGATCTCGACGACCTGCCGGCGGTGCCGCAGCTGGGCGCGCGCTCGCCGCACCAGGTGGCCCCGCGCGAGCTCGTCGCTGCGGTACACCCCGATCACGGCGACCGGATCGCCCGCGAGCGCGTCCACCAGTGACGGCAGCAGCTCCAACGTCGCGTCGTCCGACCAGTGCAGGTCGTCGAGGACGACCACGAGCGGCCGTCCGGCGTCGAGCAACGCCGCCCGCACGGCGTCCGGCTCGATCGCACCCGACCGGCCGGACCGCACCACGCCGGGCGCGATCTGGTCCAGCACCCCGTACGGGGTCGCCCGCCATGGCACGGATCCGGCCCGAAGCACCACGGCGTCCCCGGTGGCTGCCGCCCCGACGAGTGCGGTCTTGCCGACGCCGGCCTCCCCGCTGACGAACAGGGCCGGCGGCGTACCGGCGGCCGGTCCCACCCGGTCGGCGAGCCACGCGTCGACCTGTGCGGTCTCCGCGTCGCGACCGACGAGCACCCGCCCCATGCCTCCAGGGTGGGCCACGCGCGGGGAGATCAGAAGCTCAGGGTGCGGGCGCCGCCCGCCAGCACCTCCACGACCATGGCTGCGGTGACGACGCGGGCACCGGCCACAAGGTCCGCCTCACCGATGCCGCGCGGCCCGGTGCAGGCGCCGCAGGCCCAGATCTCCCCGCCCGCGGCGACGAAGGATGCGAGGACGTCCCGCAGGTCGGGCATGCCGGCGCTGGGTGACGTCGTCGGCGTACCCGCGGGTGCCGAGCCAGACCCCCTCGCACGTCAGCAGCACCACGGTGGGTTGGTCGGCGGTGGCCGAGACGTTGCCCACGACGAACGACAGCGTCGCGCGCTCGGCGTCCTCCCGCCCGTGCGTGCAGTTGACCACGATGGTCGGTGTCATCGATGCCTCCGGGTCGACGAGCCAGGCCGTCAGGCGTGGCGAAGGTAGTAACGGGTACCCGCCACCTCGGTGGTGGCGGCGACGATCTGGTGCCCCGTCATCCGGGTCCAGGCGGCGATGTCGTGCGGTGCTGACGGGTCGTCGGTCAGCACGGCGAGCACCCCGCCGGACGGCAGCTCGCGCAGCTCCGCAGCGATGCGTGGGGTGAGGCTGGCGCAGCCGTAGCCGAGAGCTTCGATGTGCCGGTCGGCCTTGGGCCGGTCAGCCTGAGCACCGGCAGCCGCACTCCGGGCGGCGTCCCCCTGGGCCGCCTCAACCGGGGTCGCCGGGCGGAACCCCGAGCAGACGAGCCGGATCGCGGTGATAGAGCCGTCTGCGAGCGTGCAGTAGGCGTGCTGCTCGACGACCTGCTCCGGCGACGTACCGCGCAGTGCGAACCGGTATGCCGCGTGCCAGACATCGCCCACGGTCTCGACGTGCGTATGCACCGGGACGACCTCGGGCACGTCCTCGAACCAACCGAGCATCTCGCCCGCGACGACGGCGGGGCCCGTCAGCTCGACGTACCGGCGCGGCAGCAGCGCCTGCAGCCGTGCATCCTCGTCAAGGATCTCTTCCAACGCAGGCCTGTCGCCGGAGGCCAGCGCGTCGATGAGACGACTGACCGTGTGTTCGTCCGTGTTCGTCATGGGTTCGACGCTAGGTCGATGGCGCTGCGCCTCGATAGCGGAGAACTACCGTGTTTCGGTCTGCCCGGTCCCGGTCCCGGTCCCCGAGCTGCTGTCCGGTGCTCATGGGTTCCCCCATCGACGTCCGGCGGTGTACTCGTCGTCGGTGACGTGCTCGAGCCACGTCGTGGACTCTGCCGGGTCGTCGCCGTTGTCGAGCATGGCGAGGTGTTCCATGAAGGAGTCCGCGGCGGCGCCGTGCCAGTGCTCCTCACCGGGCGGGCAGGAGGCCCGGTCAGGACGGCCGGACCATGACCTTCAGCGCGCTGCGGTCGCCCATCGCCGCGTACGCCAGGGGCGTGTCCTCCAACGTGACGGTGCGGTCGAAGACCTGGCCGGGGCTGACGGTGCCGTCGAGGACGGCCGGCAGCAGGTGCTCGATGTACGCGCGGACCGGCGCGGGTCCACCCGTGAGGGTGACGTTGGGGCCGAAGAGGCTCCCGAAGCCGATCGGCGCTGCCTTGTACTGCGGAACGCCGACCCGGCTGATGACGCCGCCCGGCCGAACGATGCCCACCGCCTGCTCGTAGGCCGGCATGTGCCCGACGGCTTCGAGCACGATCGGGCTGCCACCGCCCGTCAGGTCCCGCACCTTGGCCACACCCTCATCGCCGCGCTCGGCGACGACGTCGGTGGCGCCGAACCGCCGGCCGAGGTCGGTGCGCTGCTTGTGCCTGCCCATCAGCACGATCCGCTCGGCGCCGAGCTGCTTGGCCGACAGGACGGCGAGCAGGCCGACCGCGCCGTCGCCGATCACGGTGACGGTACTGCCCGGCGTCACCCCGCCGCGTGCGGCCGCGTGCCAACCGGTGCCGTAGACGTCGGACAGGGTCAGCAGGTCGGCCAGGTGTGCCTCGTCGGCGCCCGCGTCCACGCCCGGCACCGGAACGAGGGTGCCGTCCGCGAACGGCACCCGGACCGCTTCGGCCTGGCCGCCGCCGGTACCCAGGTGCGCGTCGTTCCAGAAGCCACCGCGGATGCACGAGGTCTGCAGCCCGGCCCGGCAGAACTCGCAGGTGCCGTCGGAGACCGCGAACGGGGCGATCACGAAGTCGCCGCGGTTCAGCGTGGCGACCTCGGCACCGAGCGCCTCGACGACGCCGATGAACTCGTGGCCCATCGAGGCGCCCTCAGGGGTGTCAGGCATGGAGTGGTAGGGGTGGAGATCACTCCCGCAGACGCACGCCAGTACGACGCGCACGAGCGCGTCGCCCGGCTGCTGGATGGTCGGGTCGGGGACGTCGGTGACGCGGACGTCGCCCGCGCCGTAGATGTACGTGGCTCGCATGACCACCACTCAAGTCCATTCCCGCGCATCGAGGGAGACCCTGCCGTGGCCGGAACTGCCAGTGCTTCCCGCACTCCCGGCCCGGAGCCCTAGCCTCACGCCATGAGCAGCCTCGATCTGCGCAACGAGATCCGGGGCTTCCTCACCACCCGCCGCGCGGGCCAACGACGACCGGCGGCCCCGGCCCGTCGGCAGCGGGGGTCAGGTCGTGCGCCCGACACGGCGCACCTTGATGAGCCTCGCCGCGTCCTCCAGGCCGTACACGATGCGGTACCGCTGCACGCGGAGCCGGGCAGCCCGAAGGCGCCCAGTCGAAGTCGTGAGCAGGTCGTGGCTCGTCACGCAGCCTGTCCACGGCGTCCATGACCTCGCGCACCCGTCAGGGTCGTCCCCGAGAAACCTCGAAGCGAGGTCGATGGCGGACGGCTCCCAGAGGACGGAGTAGGTCACCCCCCGGCAGTGTCTGGCTCGGGAGCAGGCGCCCCCCGGCACAAGGCGCCCCCGGCAGGATTCGAACCTGCGCCACCGCCTCCGGAGGGCGGTGCTCTATCCCCTGAGCTACGGGGGCCGGGGACGCAGGCGACGATAGCAGCCCGCCCCGCGCCGTCCGAACGAGATCCTTCCCATCCCCGCGCGGTGAGGTCGGCTCAGCGCGTGGCCGGCGTCACCGTCGCCGAGACGGGCTCGAAGCGGCCGGGGTGTCGTGGAGCAGCACATCGAGGAAGCACGCTGCCTCGGTCGCCGCGCGCTCGGCGTCCCCCGCCGCGATGGCGTCGACGAGGACCACGTGCTCGGCGGGCTCTATCCGGCCCGTGGCGAGGAAGTTGCTACGGATGTTCTCCTGCAGCGCATCGAGGAAGTACTCGTAGAGCTCGGTGAGGACCGGGTTGTGCGCGGCCTGACCGATGGCCTTGTGCAGCGCGGCGTCGGCATGGACGACCGCCTCGTGGTCACCCAGCTCGGCTGCGGCATTGCGGCGCGCGAGCAGAGCACGCATGCGGGTGACGTCCTCGGGCGTCCGCCGCTGGGCTGCCAGCCGCGCGGCCCCCACCTCCAGCGTGCGCCGGACCTCCAGCACGTGGTGCTCATGGGCACCGGCGACGCGGCGGCTCACGGCCCCGGCGAGCTCGCTCGCCGCGACGACGTAGGTCCCCGAACCCTGCCGTCGTTCGAGCAGGCCGGCATGCACCAGCGACTGCACGGCCTCGCGCACGGTGTTACGGCTCGTGCCGGTGAGCTGGGCCAGCTCGGCCTCGGTGGGGATGCGCGAGCCGATCGACCAGGCTCCGGCGGCGATCTGCTCGCGCAGCTGGTCGATCACCTGGTCGATGAGCCCAGAGCGCCGGGCCGTGCGCAGCGCCGGGAGCTCACCGGTCTCGCTCGGCAACGTCATCTGGTGATCCTATCTCTTGCTAGGCTCTGGCGGTGCGAACGCAGCGGCGTCGCCGCGTGCACGCCGATGCGGCCGACGACCAGACTGCCATGCCGACGACGGGCCTGCGGCGCTCGCGAGGACCGGTGTGGGTGCTGGTCGCCGTGGTGCTCATGACCGTGAACATGCGAGCGGCGGTCACCGGCCTGGCGCCCCTCATGGGCCGCATCTCACCCGACGTCGGGTTCACGTCGACCACAGCGGGGGTGCTCGGCGCTCTGCCCCCGTTCTGCTTCGCGGCTGCGGCGTTGGCGGGGCCGTCCCTGCTGCGCCGGGTGGCCGCCGAGAGGCTGGCGGTTGCCTGCCTGATCTTGGCGGCCCTGGGGCAGGGCACCCGACCTTGGGCGGGGCACCCGGCGGGCTTCATGGCGGCATCCGTCGTGGCGCTGGTCGGGCTGGGCGTCGGCAACGTCGTGCTGCCCGTCATCGTGAAGGCCAGGTTCCCCCGGCGCATCGCGGCGGTGACCGCGATCTACGTCACGGGTGTCACGTCGGGCACGGCGATCCCGGCGCTGCTGGCGGTGCCGGTCGCCGACGCAGTGCAGGCTCGGACGGGTTCGGCCCAGAGCGGGTGGCAGGTGGCGCTGGCCTGGTGGGCGGTCTTCGCCGGGCTGGTGGCGGTCCCGTGGATCGTGGCGGCCGCCCATCCACGGGCGGTCGCGTCGGCCGACGGGGGCCCGCGGGTGCACCTGCCGCTGTGGCGCAGCAGGACCGCCTGGGGGGTGCTGCTCGTCTTCGGGGTGTGCTCCCTGGACAGCTACGCGATGTTCCAGTGGCTGCCGACGCGCCTCGTCGAGGCCGGTATCGACCAGACGAGCGCGGGCCGGGCGCTCGCGCTGTTCGCCGGGCTCGGCATCCCGGCGTCCTTTCTCGTGCCGCCGCTGGTCGCCCGGGTGCGCAACCAGCTGGCGCTGGTGTCCTTCTTCGTCGCGTGCTTCGCCGTGGGGTTCGCCGGACTGCTGTTCTCGCCCGCACACCTGACCATGCTGTGGGTGTTCATCGCCGGCGTGGGCGGCGGCGCGTTCCCGATGGGGCTGACGCTCATCGGCCTGCGCTCTCGCTCGGCGGGCAGTGCGGGGGCGCTGTCGGGGTTCGCCCAGGGACTGGGGTACCTGCTCGCCGCGAGTGGACCGTTCGTCGTCGGCGTGCTCCACCAGAAGACCGGGGCGTGGACGGCGCCCTTCGTCTTCCTGTGGGCCTCGCTCGGTTTGATGCTGCTGGGCGGGTGGCTGATCGCCGGCCGGCGAACGGTGGAGGACGACCTCGCGGCCAGGTGACGCCGCCCCGCCCTGCGCATACGCCGCACCGGCCCGCGGGCGTACGCCGCCCCGGCCCCGCGGGCGTACGCAGATCTGACACACGTGCCGTCGTTGCACGTGTCGAGCGGCGTGTCGCGCACGTGTGGAGGTTTTCGGTACGGGCCGTGCTTCCGAAGCGGGCCACAAGGACCCGGCCGCAGCGGTCAGGGGCGCCCGGCACGCGCGGCTACCCTTGCCGGGTGACCCCCTCGGAGCTGTCCGACGCGATCCGCGCGTGCCTGGCGGACGCCGTCGCCGCCGGCGAGGTGAGCCTTGAGGTGCCCGACGAGGTGCGGGTGGAGCGGCCACGGCAGCGCGAGCACGGCGACTGGTCGACGAACGTCGCGCTCCAGCTCGCGAAGCAGGCCGGGCTGCCGCCGCGCGAGGTGGCGGCGGTCCTCGCCCGACGGCTCGCCGAGACGGCGGGGGTCGAGCAGGGTGGACGTCGCCGGGCCGGGTTTCCTCAACATCGTGCTGGACGCCGCGGCGGCAGGTGAGCTGGCTCGCACCATCGTGAACGCTGGGCGCCGCTACGGCGCGAGCGACACGGGCTCGGGCCACAACGTCAACCTCGAGTTCGTGTCGGCCAACCCGACCGGGCCCGATCCATCTCGGCGGCACGCGGTGGGCGGCGGTCGGCGACTCCCTCGCGCGGATCCTCAAGGCGACCGGTGCCTCGGTGACCCGCGAGTACTACTTCAACGACCACGGCGCACAGATCGACCGCTTCGCGCGTGTCACTCCTGGCCAGAGCGCGAGGCCGGGCCGTGCCCGACGGCGGCTACACCGGCCAGTACATCGACGACATCGCGGCACAGGTGCTCACCGAGGTGGCCGCGAACGGCGGGCCCGACCCGCGCGACCTGCCCGACGATGCGGCCGCCGAGGTGTTCCGGGCCCACGGCGTCGACCTGATGTTCACCGAGATCAAGCGGTCCCTGCACGACTTCGGTGTGGACTTCGACGTCTACTTCCACGAGAACGTCACTGCACGCCTCCGGAGCGGTCGAGCGCGCGATCGCACGGCTGCGCGAGCTCGGCCACATCTACGAGGCGGACGGCGCGGTCTGGCTGCGCAGCAGCGACCTCGGCGACGACAGGGACCGCGTGGTCATCAGGAGCGACGGCGAGGCCGCCTACATCGCCGGTGACCTCGCCTACTACCTGGACAAGAGGGAGCGCGGCTTCGACCGGGTCATCATCATGCTCGGCGCGGACCACCACGGGTACATCGGTCGCATGATGGCCATGTGCGCCGCCTTCGGCGACGTCCCGTGGACGAACCTGGAGATCCTCATCGGCCAGATGGTCAACCTGGTCAAGGACGGCCAGCCGGTGCGGATGAGCAAGCGGGCCGGGACGGTCGTGACGATGGAGGACCTCGTGGACGCCGTCGGCGTGGACGCGGCCCGCTACGCCCTGGCTCGATCCTCGGCGGACTCGGTCATCGACATCGACCTCGACCTGCTGACCCGGCACACCAACGACAACCCCGTCTACTACGTGCAGTACGCGCACGCCCGCTGCGCCGGGGTGGGTCGCAACGCCCCCGCAGCCGGCGTGCGTCGGGAGGACGGCTTCGACCCCTCCCTGCTGGTCGACGACACCGAGTCGCTCCTGCTCGCCGCGCTCGCCGAGTTCCCGCGCGTGGTGGCCCAGGCAGCCGAGCTGCGCGAGCCGCACCGGGTGGCGCGCTACCTCGAGGAGCTCGCCGGGCCGCTACCACAAGTGGTACGACGCGTGCCGGGTGACGCCGCCGGGCGACGACGAGCCCGTCACGGACCTGCACCGCACGCGGCTGTGGCTCAACGAGGCCACCCGCCTGGTGCTCGAGAACGGGCTTGGCACTTCTGGGGGTCTCGGCCCCGGATCGGATGTAGGGCATGGGTTCGCATGAGGCCGGGGCGCTGCACGCCCCCGGGTACGGCGGCGTGGCGAGCGTGCCCGGCTGGCTCACGGCGCCGTCCGACGTCAACGAGCTCCTCCCGCAGCTGTGGGCGTCGTCGGTGCGTCGTAACGCCTCCGGCGCGCTCGAGGTGGGCGGCATCGACCTACCCGCCCTCGTCGCCGAGCACGGCACGCCCGCCTACGTGCTCGACGAGGCGGACTTCCGGGCGCGCGCCACGGCGTTCCGCGACGCGTTCGCCGACTCCTTCGCCGACCTCTGCGGCGGCGCGGACGTCTACTACGCGGGCAAGGCTTTCCTGTGCACGGCGGTCGCACGCTGGATCGCCGAGGACGGGCTGCACCTGGACACGTGCACCGGCGGCGAGCTTGCCGTCGCGCTGCGCGGCGGCGTCGCACCGGAGCGGATCGGCCTGCACGGCAACAACAAGTCGGCCGCCGAGATCGAGACCGCGCTGGTCGCCGGGGTGGGGCGCATCGTCGTCGACTCCCTTCCGGAGATCGACGCCGTGGCGGACGCGGCGGCTCGCCTCGGCACGCGGGCCCCGGTGCTGCTACGGGTGACTGTCGGCGTCGAGGCGCACACCCACGAGTACATCGCCACCGCGCACGAGGACCAGAAGTTCGGCCTGTCTCTGACCGGCGGCCAGGCCGAGGACGCCGTCCGCCGGGTGCTCGCCCGCCCGCAGCTCGAGCTGCGTGGCCTGCACAGCCACATCGGCTCCCAGATCTTCGACACCGCCGGCTTCGAGGTGGCTGCCCGGCGGGTGCTGGGACTGCACGCGAAGGTCATCGCCGACCACGCGGTGGTGATGCCCGAGCTGGACCTCGGCGGCGGCTTCGGCATCGCCTACACCAGCGAGCACGACCCGCTCGACCCCAAGACGCTGGCCGACGGGCTGGCGGAGATCGTGGCCCGCGAGTGCCGGGGGCTGGGGGTGGAGTGCCCGCGCATCTCGGTGGAGCCGGGCCGGGCCATCGCCGGCCCGAGCACCCTGACGGTCTACTCCGTCGGGACCGTCAAGGACGTGCCGCTCGACCACGCGCTCACGCGGCGTTACGTCGCCGTCGACGGCGGCATGAGCGACAACGTCCGCACGGCCCTGTACGACGCCGACTACTCCTGCACGGTCGCCTCGCGGGCGTCCAGTGCCCCGGCCGTGCTCGCGCGGGTGGTCGGCAAGCACTGCGAGAGCGGGGACGTCGTGGTGCGCGACGAGTTCCTCCCCGCCGACGTGGGGGCCGGCGACCTGCTGGCCGTGCCGGGCACCGGCGCCTACTGTCGCAGCATGGCCAGCCAGTACAACCACGTGCCGCGGCCGCCGGTCATCGCGGTGCGGGACGGCGCCGCGCGAGTGCTCGTGCGGCGCGAGACCGTGGACGACATCCTGGCCCTCGACGTCGGCTGACCCTGCCCCCTGCCCCCTGCCCGCCGCCCGTGGGTGACCGCCACTGCGGAGGATCGCGCCAAACCCGGTTTGGCGCGATGTGCCGCAGCGCCAAACTATCTGGCGCAGCGGGCCGCCGCGCCAATCCGGTGCATGTGGCGGCAGGCAGGCGGACCTAGGTCGGGCTACGGAGGCCCGTCCGGATGATGAGATGAGCCGACCGGGCCGAGCCTGGGTATGGGACACAGGAGCGCAGGGGTCGGCGCTTCCGGCGCCGCGGTCGGCTGGGGTGCTCAGCGCAGCCGCGCCCGGGGCCGGTGGTGAGAGGAGATCGTCGTGGAGCCGCTCAGGGTGGCGCTGCTCGGCTGCGGGGTCGTGGGGACCGAGGTGGCCAGGCTCCTCACCCAGCACGCCGAGGAGCTGGCGCAGCGCGTGGGGGTCCCCCTGGAGCTCGCGGGGATCGCCGTGCGCCGGCTGGGACGCGCCCGAGACCTCGACATCGACGCGGCCCTCTTCACCACCGACTCCGCCGACCTGGTCAAGCGCGCCGACATCGTCGTGGAGGTCATCGGTGGCATCGAGCCGGCACGCACGCTGATCCTGTCCGCGATGGCATCCGGCGCCGGTGTCGTGACCGCCAACAAGGCCCTGCTCGCCGAGGACGGCCCCACGCTGTACGCGGCGGCCGCCAGGCACGGCGTCGACCTGTACTTCGAGGCGGCCGTCGCGGGCGCCATCCCGCTGCTCCGGCCGCTGCGCGAGTCGCTGTCCGGTGACCGGGTGCGCCGCGTCCTCGGCATCGTCAACGGCACCACGAACTACGTGCTCGACAAGATGGACTCCACCGGCATGGGGTTCGCCGAGGCGGTGGCGCAGGCTCAGGCGCTCGGCTACGCGGAGGCGGACCCGACGGCCGACCTGGAGGGCTTCGACGCCGCGGCCAAGGCGGCGATCCTGGCCTCCCTGGCCTTCCACACCAGGGTCAGCGCCTCCGACGTCCACCGGGAGGGCATCACCGCCGTGACGGCGGGAGACATCGCCTCCGCCCGCCAGATGGGCGCGGTCGTGAAGCTGCTGGCGATCTGCGAGCGCACGGTGGCGGCCGACGGCACCGAGGGCGTCTCGGTGCGCGTGCACCCGGCGATGATCCCGGCGAGCCACCCGCTCGCCGGGGTGCGGGAGGCCTTCAACGCGGTCTTCGTCGAGGCCGAGGCCGCTGGTGAGCTGATGTTCTACGGGCGCGGTGCCGGGGGCCAGCCGACCGCGAGCGCGGTGCTGGGCGACGTGATCAGTGTTGCGCGGGCGCGCGTGGCCGGCGGGCGGGGACCAGGGGAGTCCGCCTACGCCGACCTTCCGGTGCGGCCCATGGGCGAGGTGACCACGCGCTACCACATCAACCTCGACGTCGCGGACCGCCCGGGCGTGCTCGCACAGGTCGCCCAGGTGTTCGCGGAGAAACAGGTCTCCATCGAGACCGTGCGCCAGCAGCAGCTGCCCGCCCGCGAGAGCGACCCGCTCGGGCCCGCGCGCGCCGCGCTCGTCGTCGTGACGCACACCGCGCCGGACGCCGCCCTGGCCGCGACCGTCGAGGCCCTCGCCGGGCTGCCCGTCGTCGAGGCCGTGGTCAGCGTCATGCGGGTGGAGGGCGAGGGCTGATGGCCCACCAGTGGCGCGGGGTGATCGAGGAGTACCGCGACCGGCTGCCGGTGGGGCCTACCACGCCGGTGGTCACGCTGCGGGAGGGCGGCACCCCGCTCATCCGAGCCCGCACGCTCAGCCAGGCCACGGGCTGCGAGGTCTGGCTGAAGTTCGAGGGAGCCAACCCCACGGGGTCCTTCAAGGACCGCGGCATGACGATGGCGATCTCCAAGGCCGCCGAGGCCGGCGCGAAGGCCGTGATCTGCGCCTCCACCGGCAACACCTCCGCGTCGGCCGCCGCCTACGCCGCCGCGGCCGGCATGGCCTGCGCGGTGCTCGTGCCCGAGGGCAAGATCGCGATGGGCAAGCTGAGCCAGGCGATCGCGCACGGGGCCACCCTGCTGCAGGTGGACGGCAACTTCGACGACTGCCTCACCCTGGCCCGCAAGCTGGCCGAGGCCTACCCGGTGGAGCTGGTCAACTCGGTCAACCCTGCCCGGATCGAGGGGCAGAAGACGGCCGCCTTCGAGGTGGTGGACTTCCTCGGCGACGCCCCCGGAATCCACTGCCTCCCGGTCGGCAACGCCGGCAACATCACGGCCTACTGGAAGGGCTACTGCGAGTATGCGCGGCCGCAGGCGGGTCTGCCCGCAGCCGCGGCGCGGCGCCCGAGGATGTGGGGGTACCAGGCTGCCGGGTCCGCACCGATCGTCCTGGGCCACCCGGTGGACCACCCCGAGACCATCGCGACGGCGATCCGCATCGGGAACCCCGCGTCGTGGCCGCAGGCGGTCGCCGCGAGGGACGACTCCGGTGGCCACATCCGCTCCGTCACCGACGAGCAGATCCTGCACGCCCACCGGCTGCTGTCCGCACGGGAGGGCGTGTTCGTCGAACCCGCGTCGGCGGCCAGCGTCGCGGGGTTGCTCGACAGCCACGCCGCGGGGCTGCTCGACGCGGGCCAGACGGTGGTCTGCACCGTGACCGGGCACGGCCTGAAGGACCCGCAGTGGGCGCTTCGCGGCCCGGACGGCGAGCAGGTCGAGCCCGTGCGGGTGCCGGTCGACGCCGTGTCGGCCGCCAGGGCGCTACGACTGGAGGGCTGAGATGTCCGCGTTCGCCGCCGACGCCCGGCGCGCCGTGCATCCGCGGGAGGTGCCGATGCCGGCCGGCTCGCCGGAGCTCGCGCAGGGCCCCGAGTGGCTTCTCGACCGGCTTCCGCCAGGGCTTCGTCGGGGGCCGTCGACTGTGCGGGTGCCGGCTTCGAGCGCGAACCTCGGCCCGGGGTTCGACAGTCTCGGGCTGGCTCTGGCCGTCTACGACCTCGTGACGGTCGAGGCCCTCCCGTCGGGGCTGGAGGTGACGGTCGACGGGGAGGGCGCGGACGCCGTCCCCCGCGGCGAGGAGCACCTCGTGGTCAAGGCGGTGCGTGCAGCCCTCGCCTTCGCCGGCGTGGACCAGCCGGGACTGCGGCTGCACTGTGTCAACGCCATCCCGCACGGGCGGGGCCTGGGGTCGTCGGCGTCGGCGGTGGTGGCCGGCGTCGTGGCGGCGCGCGGCCTGCTCGACGACCCCTCGGTGATCGACGACGACGCCGTCATGGCCCTGGCCGACCGCTTCGAGGGTCACCCCGACAACGTCGCGGCATCGGTGTACGGGGGCTTCACGATCTCGTGGGCCGAGGGCGACCCCGACCCCGGCACGGGCCTGCGCCGAGCCCGCGCCGTCCGCCTTGCCCTGCACCCCGACCTCGTCGTCGCCGTGTGCGTCCCGGACGCCGAGCTGGCGACGTCGAAGGCTCGCGCCATGCTGCCGCGCGACGTCCCGCACGCCGACGCCGCGTTCAACGCGGGACGCACGGCGCTGCTCGTCCACGCTCTCACGACCCGCCCGGACCTCGTGCTCGCCGCGACCGAGGACCGGCTGCACCAGCACCAGCGTGCCGAGGCGATGCCGGCGACCGCCGACCTCGTCACCCGGCTTCGGGCGGGCGGTCTGGCTGCCGTGATCTCCGGCGCCGGACCGAGCGCCTTGGTCTTCGCCGCTGCGGGGGACCTTGCTGCGATCGCTGACGCTGCCGGAGAGTCATGGCGGGTGCTGACCCCCGGAGTCGACACGGTGGGCACGGTCTCGGTGACCAGGCGCGCTCCTCAGGGGTGAACCGAGGCGGGGAATGAACCACCAGCGTGTTCTGCTCTACGTGGTGGACCGCGGCGGTGTTACAGTACGTGTGCGCCCGCGAGGTGGCTCGACAGCGAGCCCCCGCTCACCGCAATCGCCCTCCGCTACGTCCTGGCAGTCAAGACAGCTACTGCTGTGTGCGCGCGGCTGCCAGCGGTCCGGCAACCCTTCCGGACCAGTTACCCGCTGGCCGTGACGAACCTACCCACGGCCGACGAGGGAAGGACCCACAGTGACAGATACCACCGAGATCGCCCCTGCGGACCCGGTCACCGAGACCGGGACGAGCAGCCGAGGCGGGCTCTCCACCTTGCGACTGCCTGAGCTCCAGGCCGTCGCCGCGCAGCTGGGCATCGGCGGCACGGCCCGCATGCGCAAGTCCGACCTCTTGGAGGCCATCAAGGCCCACCGGGCCGGAGCGTCGAACGGGACGGCGTCCGTCGCCGCCACCGCGAGCCAGGCGCCGGCGAACGGCGCCGGCGAGCCGGCCCGCGCCTCGCGTCGGGCCGCGGCACCCGCGGGACCGCCGGCGGCAGCGCTCGCCGAAACGGCGCCGCCGACCGAAGCGGCCTCCTGGGCCCAGGCGGTAGCACCCGCCGAGACGGGCCAGGCCGCCCGGTACGAGACCGGCACCGAGGCACCCGCCGGCCCTGAGCCCGGCAGCCTCGCCTCCGACAGCCCGGCAGCGGACCAACGCGACCGTGGCCAGCGCCCCCGCCGCGAGCAGCACCAGCAGGGGCAGCACACCTCCCAGCAGGGCCAGCAGCCGCGTGACGGTCGAGCCGGCGCGGGCCAGGGCCAGCCCGGCGCGGGCCAGGGCCAGCCCGGCAGGGACCAGGGCCAGCCCGGCAGGGACCAGGGCCAGCCCGGCAGGGAGCAGGGCCAGCGCGACGGCGCCGCTCCCAGGGACAACGCCAGCGCCCGAGACAACGCCAGCGCCCCGGGACAACGTCAACCCCCGGGACAACGCCGACGACGACGACGACGGCGAGGGCGGGCGTGGTCGCCGCCGCCGCGGCCGTTACCGCGACCGCAAGCGTCGCGGCCGCCCCGGCATCGACGGCGCCGTGGGTGCCGTCGTCGGCTCCGACGAGCCCGAGGTCAGCGAGGACGACGTCGTCGTCCCGGTCGCGGGCATCCTCGACGTCCTCGACAACTACGCGTTCCTGCGCACCTCGGGCTACCTGCCCGGTCCCAACGACGTCTACGTCTCCCTCGGCCAGGTCAAGAAGCACGGCCTTCGCAAGGGCGATGCCGTGCGTGGCGCCGTGCGCCAGCCGCGCGAGGGCGAGCAGTCGCAGCAGCGGCAGAAGTTCAACGCCCTGGTCCGCATCGACGAGGTCAACGGCTTCGCACCCGAGGAGTCGCGCAACCGCCCGGACTTCAACAAGCTGACACCGCTGTACCCGCAGGAGCGGCTGCGGCTGGAGACCGAGGCGAACCAGATCTCGACGCGGATCATCGACCTGGTCGCTCCCGATCGGCAAGGGTCAGCGCGGGCTGATCGTGTCGCCGTCCAAGGCAGGCAAGACCCTCATCCTGCAGGCGATGGCGAACGCGATCACCCAGAACAACCCCGAGTGCCACCTCATGGTCGTCCTTGTCGACGAGCGGCCCGAAGAGGTCACGGACATGCAGCGCGCCGTGAAGGGTGAGGTCATCGCCTCGACCTTCGACCGTCCCGCCGACGACCACACCACGGTCGCGGAGCTCGCCATCGAGCGGGCGAAGCGGCTCGTCGAGCTCGGCCACGACGTCGTCGTCCTGCTCGACTCGATCACCCGCCTGGGCCGGGCGTACAACCTGGCCGCCCCGGCCAGCGGCCGGATCCTGTCCGGCGGCGTCGACTCCAGCGCGCTGTACCCGCCGAAGCGGTTCTTCGGCGCCGCCCGCAACATCGAGCACGGCGGTTCGCTGACGATCCTCGCTACGGCCCTGGTCGAGACCGGGTCCAAGATGGACGAGGTGATCTTCGAGGAGTTCAAGGGCACCGGGAACATGGAGCTGCGACTGTCGCGCAACCTGGCCGACAAGCGCATCTTCCCCGCGGTCGACGTCAACGCCTCGGGCACCCGGCGTGAGGAGATCCTCATGTCGAAGGAGGAGCTCAACGTCATCTGGAAGCTGCGGCGCGTGATGGGCGCGCTGGAGAACCAGCAGGCCATCGAGCTGCTCCTGGACAGGGTCAAGCAGACCAAGAGCAACGCCGAGTTCCTCATGCAGGTGCAGAAGACGACACCGGTGCCCGGCCGCGACGACGACTGAGCGCACCCGACCCCTGACTGGCGCGGCGGCACACAGTGCCAAACAGTTTGGCGCGGTGGCACGCCGCGCCAGCCAGGCCGCCCGGCCGGGCCAGCCGACCTCCTTGGCGCGGCGGCACACAGTGCCAAACAGTTTGGCGCAGCGGCACACCGCGCCAGCCAAGGCCCCGGCTGACGGGACGGTCCGGGGAATCCACGCGGACCGAACGTGGTTGAGGGTCTGGCACACTGGTCCACGGTTCCGGTTCACGTGCGGCGCTCGACGCGCCGACCAGCACGACCCGGCGACCGCCATAACGAAGGAGCCACCGACGTGAAGAGCGGGATCCACCCCGACTACGTGGAGACCACGGTCACCTGCACCTGTGGTGCCACGTTCACCACTCGCAGCACGGCCAAGAACGGCGTGATCCACGCCGACGTCTGCAGCCAGTGCCACCCCTTCTACACCGGCAAGCAGAAGATCCTGGACACCGGCGGCCGCGTCGCCAAGTTCCAGCAGCGCTACGGCAAGAAGCCCCTCGGCTCCTAGGCCCTGGGACCCGTCGCGCGGCCTCTGCCGACAGATGCTCGCCCGCACGCCGAGGGTGAGGAGGGGACCAGGGTGAGCCAGGACGCCGCGGCCGGCCACGCCGCCGCCGCTGATCTGGATGCTGCCCTGGCACCCCTGCTGGTCGAGCACGCCGACCTGGAACGGGCACTGGCCGACCCCGCGCTGCACGCCGACCAGGCCCGGGCGCGTCGCCTCGGTCGTCGCTACGCCGCCCTGACCACCCTGGTGGAGGCCGACCGGCGCAGGCGCGCTGCCCTGGCCGACCTCGGCGCGGCCCGTGAGCTGGCCACGGAGGACGCCGGGTTCGCCGCCGAGGTGCCGGCGCTGGCCGAGGCGGCCGAGACGGCGACGGCGCACCTGCGGTCCCTGCTCGTGCCTCGCGACCCCGACGACGACCGCGACGTGATCCTGCAGGTCAAGGCCGGGGAGGGCGGGGAGGAGTCGGCGCTCTTCGCGGGTGACCTGCTGCGCATGTACCTGCGCCACGCCGAGCGCCAGGGCTGGAGCACCGAGATCCTCGACGCAACCGAGAGCGACCTCGGCGGCTACAAGGACGTGTCCGTCGCGGTGAAGAGCAAAGGCACCCGCGACAGCAACGGGGTCTGGGCACGCCTGAAGTACGAGGGCGGCGTCCACCGCGTGCAACGCGTCCCCGTCACCGAGTCGGCCGGCAGGATCCACACCTCCGCTGCGGGGGTGCTCGTCTTCCCCGAGGTCGAGGAGGCGGGGGAGGTGGAGGTGGACCCGGGGGACCTGCGCATCGACGTCTTCCGCTCGTCCGGCCCCGGCGGGCAGAGCGTGAACACCACGGACTCCGCGGTCCGGATCACCCACGTGCCCAGCGGCATCGTCGTCTCGTGCCAGAACGAGAAGTCCCAGCTGCAGAACAAGGAGCAGGCGTTGCGCATCCTGCGCGCGCGGCTGCGGGCACTGGCCATGGAGGCTGCCGAGGCGGAGGCGTCCCAGGCGCGGCGCTCCCAGGTGCGCACGGTGGACCGGTCCGAGCGGATCCGCACCTACAACTTCCCCGAGAACCGCATCGCCGACCATCGCACCGGCTACAAGGCCTACAACCTCGACCAGGTGCTGGACGGCGACCTGGGCCCCGTCGTGGACGCCTGTGTCGCCGCCGACGAGAAGGCCCGGATGGCGGCCGCGGAGAGCAGCCGGTGACCTCGCCCGCGGAGCTGCCGGTGACCCCGCCCGCGCATGAGCCGCCCCCGCCGACGCAGCTGCGGACGGCGCTGGGCGCCGCACAGCGCCGTCTAGCCGCGGCTGGCGTGCCGTCGCCGGCCGCCGACGCCCACGCGCTCGCGGCGCACGTGCTCGCCGTCGACCGGCGCGAGCTCTCCCGGCTGGTCGTGCTCGGCGCCGATCTCGACCCGGCCCACGTGCTGCGGCTGGAGGCGCTCGTGGGTGAGCGTGCGCGGCGCGTTCCACTGCAGCACCTCACGGGCCTGGCGGCCTTCCGCAGGCTGGACCTCCAGGTCGGGCCGGGGGTCTTCGTTCCCCGCGTCGAGACCGAGGTCGCCGCCGGGTTGGCCGTCGACGAGGCCGCGCGTCTGGTCGCCGCCGGCGGCGACCCCCTCGTCGTCGACCTGTGCACGGGGTCGGGGGCGATGGCCCTTGCCGTGGCCGACGAGGTGCCGGCAGCGCGGGTCGTCGCCGTCGAGATCGACCCCTGCGCGGTGGCTTGGGCAAGGCGGAACGTGTCCGCGCTGGGGCTGGGGGACCGCGTGGACGTGCGGCGAGGGCGACGTCGCCGGGGCGGCTGCGGGCGCCCTGGTCGACGTCGTCGCCGCGGTGGACGTCGTGACCGCGAACCCGCCCTACATCCCGCCGGGGATGCTGCCAGTCGAGCCCGAGGTTCGCGACCACGACCCGGAGGTGGCCCTGTACGGCGGCGGCGACGACGGCCTGGCTGTCGCGCGGGCCGTGGTCTCCACCGCCTCGGCGTTGCTGCGCCCGGGCGGGCTGCTCGTCATGGAGCACGCCGACGTCCAGGGACCCACCGCCCGGGCCCTCGTCGCGGGGTCGGCGTGGGGCGACGTCCGGACCGGTCACGGACCTGGCCGGGCGCCCGCGGGTGCTGCTCGCCCGCCGGGTGACACACTCGACGCCGTGAGCGTGCGGTTCGACTGCGGGGACCCGACGCCGCGCGTCGACGGCCTGGCGCGCGCCTCGGTCGCGCTGAGCGCGGGGGAGCTCGTCGTCGCTCCCGACCGACACCGTCTACGGCCTCGCCGCGACGCCTTCTCCCCGGTAGCGGTGGCGAGGCTCCTGGCGGCCAAGGGGCGCGGGCGCAGCATGCCGCCGCCGGTCCTGGTGCCCCACGAGCGCACGCTCGACGGCATCGCGATCCGCATCCCGGCGGTGGTGCGCGACCTGACCCGTGCGTTCTGGCCGGGGGCGCTGACCGTCGTGTGCCATGCCCAGCCGACCCTGGACTGGGACCTCGGCGACGCGCGCGGAACGGTCGCCGTCCGGATGCCCCTGCACTCCGTTGCGTTGGAGCTGCTCGAGCGCACCGGGCCGCTCGCTGTGAGCAGTGCCAACGTCTCCGGCCGCCCCGCGGCCACGACCTGCGACGAGGCCGAGGAGCAGCTCGGCGACCTGGTGTCGGTGTTCCTCGACGCTGGGACGTCGCCCGGCGGCGTGGCCTCGACGATCATCGACGCGACCGGCGAGGTGCCCCGCCTGCTTCGGCTGGGTGCCCTGAGCCTGGAGCAGCTGCGCGAGGTCGCGGCCGACCTGGCCGTCCCGGACGAGGTGGGCCGCACCCGGTGAGGGCCTACCTCTTCGTGATGCTGGTCGCAGCCGCGGTCACCTACCTTGCGACGCCGCTGGTGCGCCGTCTCGCCAGGCGCATCGGCGCGATCACTGCGGTACGCGACCGCGACGTCCACCAGGTCCCGGTGCCGCGGATGGGCGGCCTGGCCATGTTCACCGGCTTCGCCGTGTCCCTCGTGGTGGCCAGCCAGATGCCCTTCCTCTCCCCGCTGTTCGTGGGAGGCCAGGGCCCCTACGCCGTGCTGCTCGGGGCGGCGCTGATCTGCGCACTGGGGGTGGCCGACGACCTCTGGAGCCTCGACGCCGTCACGAAGCTCGCCGGGCAGGCGCTGGCAGCGGGCCTCATGGCCTGGCAGGGCATCCAGCTGCTCTGGCTGCCGATCGCGGGAGTGACGATCCCGTCCTCCGGCACGCTGCTGCTGCTCACCGTGCTCATCGTCGTGGTCACGATCAACGCCGTGAACTTCGTCGACGGCCTCGACGGCCTGGCCGCCGGAATCGTGGGCATCGCCGGCTCGGCGTTCTTCCTCTACTCCTACCTGCTCTCCCGCGACGCCAACCCGCAGGACTACTCCTCGCTGGCCTCGATGGTCACCGCGTCCCTCGTGGGGTGCTGCCTGGGCTTCCTGCCCCACAACTTCAACCCGGCGCGGGTGTTCATGGGTGACAGCGGTTCGATGCTGATCGGGCTTCTGCTCGCCTCCTCGACCATCGCGATCGCCGGGCAGGTGAACCCCGCCGTGTCGGGGACCGGGCTGGCGCCGGCGTTCTTCCCGCTGGTCCTGCCGCTCGCCGTGCTCGCGCTGCCGCTGATCGACCTCGGGATGGCGGTCGTGCGCCGCACCCGGGCGGGCCTCAAGCCGTGGCAGCCCGACAAGCGGCACCTGCACCATCGCATGCTGGAGATCGGGCACAGCCACGCCGCCGCCGTCCTCATCCTGTACGTGTGGACGGCCATCGCGGCGTTCGGTGTGGCGTCGATGGCGGTGGTGCCGGCGCGGATGGCGCTGGCGGCCACCGCGGCGGCGCTGGCGCTGGCGGTCGTCCTGACGCTTGGGCCGCTGCGCCGCCGCCGGGCCGCGGCTGCGAAGGGACGGCACCGATGAGTCGGGGATGTCCCGGTTCTCGCTGGGACGGGGGTTGCTTGTGACAGAGTTCACAAGGTGTCGCACCGTCGCACAGCCCGTGCCGGGCGACACGGCGGTGGTCTCGTGAGGGCGGCCCTTGGCGGGACCCCCCAGGACTCCGGTGCCGAGGCAGCACGGGCGATGCTGTTCGGAGGAGGCGTGTTCGGCCTGGCAGCCACAGCTGCCGTGGCCGTCGCCGGTGTCGTGGCCGGAGCCGCGGCGGTCGTCGCGGCGGTCGTCGGCGGTGTCCTCGCGGTCGCCGCTCTGTCGGCGGTGCCGGCGGTGATGCGCTGGTCGAGGGCATGGTCGCCGGTCGCGGTGATGGCGGCGGCGCTGGCGACGTACCTCCTGACGTTCCTTGTGCTTGGCTTGGCGGCGGTGGCGCTGCAGCCCGTCTCGTGGCTGCCCGGACCGTGGACCGGGGCGGGGTTCGTCGCGGCGACTGTGGCCTGGGCCGTGGGCGACGTGATCGCCGTTCGGCGCCTGCGCGTGCTGGCGTTCGGCGACGCAGCCGAGACGCCGCCCGGCTGATCTCGCTGCTAGGGTTTCCGCGATGGCTGCGGGGTCCGTGCGGCACCAGGTGCGCGGAGCTCCGTCCTGTTGGGGTTACGGGCCTACTGGCGTTACGGGCAAGAACCACCCTTCACCGACGACGTCGTGGCGGTCCGGTACCGTACGCGAAGACCCTCGCAACGCCCCCTTCGCGTCTGCGGACGCCCTGGATCACGCTGAGTGAAGGAGACCCAGTGAGCAGCCTGCTCGCCGCCGCCGCTGACTCCGGCTTCGAGGCCCCCGGGCCTCCCGACTTCTGGCAGCCGCTCGTCGGTGACGGGGCCCTCGCGCTGACGCGAGCGTCGGTCGTCCTGGTGTTCTCGGTCGTCGCGCTCGTCTGGTTCTTCGTGATGGTGACGCGCCGGATGGCGGTCGTGCCGGGACGGGCGCAGTTCGCGGCGGAGGGCGTGTACGGCCTCGTTCGCAACAGCATCGCCAGGGACATCATCGGCAGCCACGACTTCCTGAGGTTCGTGCCGCTGCTGTTCAGCCTGTTCACCGTGATCTTTCTCAACAACCTGTTCGGCGTGATGCCGTTCATCCAGTTCCCGACGTTCAGCCGCCTGGCCTTCCCGATCGCGCTGACCTTGGTCGTGTTCGTCGTGTACCACACGGTCGCGCTGCAGCGGAAGGGTTTCATGGGCTACATGCGCAGCCTGGTCCCTCCGGGCCTTCCGGGGTGGCTGGTCCCGTACATGTGGTTTCTCGAGTTCATCACGTACTTCATCACCCGCCCACTCACGCTGGCCCTGCGTCTGTTCGGCAACATGTTCGCCGGCCACCTCATGCTGCTGGTCTTCACCCTTGGCGGGCAGTACCTGCTTCTGCACTCCAGCGGCATTCTCAAGGTCGCCGGCGTGCTGTCCTTCGCGTTCACCATCGTGATGTCGTTCTTCGAGATCCTCATCGAGTTCCTGCAGGCCTACGTGTTCACCCTGCTGGCCGCCCTCTACATCGCCGGCTCGCTCGCCGACGAGCACTGACCCACCGGTTCGCCCGATCGCAGTACCAACCGTCCCCGAGCCACACCCGTCGAAAGGACTCAGTTCATGAAAGGGAACATCGCGTTCCTCGGCTACGGCCTTGCAGCGATCGGCCCCGGCATCGGTGTCGGCCTCATCTTCGCCGCCTACCTCAGCGGCGTCGCGCGCCAGCCCGAGTCCCGAGGGATGCTTCAGCCCATCGCCTTCACCGGCTTCGCCCTCACCGAGGCGCTCGCCCTCCTGGGGCTCGTCTTCGCCTTCGTCTTCAAGTAGGAGGCTCGTCGAGCACACCGCTCCGCCGGCTTGCGCCCCTTCGGGTACACAACCGAGGGGGACGGCTCGTGAAGAGCAACGGCGTGCTCGGTACCCAGAGGAAGGCTCGGCCCATCGGCTGACGACGAGAGGATCGACGTGTTCGCGCTCGCGCTGACCGCCGCGGCGGACAACGGGTGGGGAGGGAAGCTCCCTATCATCCCGCACCCCGCGGAACTCATCATCGGTTTGGTCTTCTTCGGCGTCGCCTACTGGGCGGTCGCCAAGTTCGTCGTCCCCCGCTTCGAGGAGGCCTTCGCCGAGCGGACTGCCGTGATCGAAGGCGGGATCGCTCGGGCCGAGGCCGCCCAGGAGGAGGCGACAGCCGCGCTCGCCGAGTACCGGGCGCAGCTGGCCGGGGCGCGCGCCGAGGCCTCGCGCATGCGCGAGGAGGCCCGTCAGGAGGGCGCGGCCATCATCGCCGAGATGCGGGTGCGGGCTCAGGAGGAGGCCGACCGGATCACGGCCAGCGCCCAGGCCCACATCCAGGCCGAGCGCCAGGCCGCCGTGGTGCAGCTGCGCATCGAGGTCGGGCGGTTGGCCACCGACCTCGCCTCCCGCATCGTCGAGGAGGCTCTGCAGGACGAGGCCCGGCAGAGCCGTGTCGTCGAGCGCTTCCTTGCCGAGCTCGAGGGCGCGCCCGTCCCGGCGGGCTCCGCGGCGGCCGAGGGCGCCTGATGCGGGGGACCAGTCGGGCGTCGCTGGCAGCCGGGGAGGAGCGTCTGGAGACGCTGCTCACGGCACCTGGTGCGCAGCCGAGCGCGATCGCCGAGGAGCTCTTCGGCGTGACCGGGGTGCTGGCGGACGTCGCCGGCGCACGCAGGGCGCTGACCGACCCGTCGCGAACCGGTGCGGACAAGGCGGCGCTGGTCGAACGGCTCTTCGCCGGACGGCTCTCGGCCGCCACGGTCGACCTGCTCACCGGGCTCGTCCGTGGGCGGTGGGCCCGCGCCTTGGACCTCACCGACTCTGTGGAGCACCTCGCCGTCTCCGCCACGCTCGCCGGGGCGGAGGTCGCGGGCCGGCTGGACGACGTCGAGGACCAGCTCTTCCGCTTCGCCCGCACGGTCAGCGGTGACGCGGGCCTTCGTGACGCGTTCTCCACGCGCACTGAGGGCGCGGGTCGCAAGGCCGCGCTCGTGCAGAGCCTGCTCGCCGGCAGGGCCGCGCCCGAGGCCGTGAGGCTGGCGGTGCAGGCGGCCATCCGCCCTCGAGGCATGCGCACCGAGCAGGTCCTCGAGGCCTACGTGACCGCCGCCGCGCAGCGGCGCAGCCGGCTGGTGGCGCACGTCGTGGCCGCCCGGCCGCTGCAGCCGGCGCACCGCGCCCGGCTCGCGGCGGCCCTGCAGCGCCGTTACGGCAGACCCATGAGGCTCAACGTCGACGTCGACCCCGGCGTCGTCGGCGGCCTGCGGGTGCAGGTCAGCGGCGAGCTCGTGGACGCCACGATGGTCGCCAGGCTCGACGAGGCACGACGCCGGCTCGCCGGCTGAGCCGGGACTCACGCCTGACCAGAACCATGACCGCTGTACGCCAGCCGACCGAGTGCACCTGACCGATACCCGACCGAGAGCACCGAGAACACAGAGAGCAGGGACTTCACATGACGGAGCTCACGATCCGTCCGGAGGAGATCCGGGAAGCGCTGGACGCCTTCGTCCAGTCCTACCAGCCCGGCACGTCCTCCCGGGAGGAGGTCGGCCGCGTCAGCGAGGCGATGGACGGGATCGCGCGCGTCGAGGGCCTGCCCAGCGTGATGGCGAACGAGCTCCTGCAGTTCGAGGGCGGCACCCTCGGTCTCGCGCTCAACCTCGACGTCCGCGAGATCGGGGTGGTCATCCTCGGCGAGTTCAGCGGCATCGAGGAGGGCCAGGAGGTGCGCCGCACGGGTGAGGTCCTCTCCGTCCCGGTCGGGGACGCGTTCATGGGCCGCGTCATCGACCCCCTCGGCCACCCCATCGACGGTCTGGGCGACATCGAGCCGGAGGCCCGGCGGGCCTTGGAGCTGCAGGCGCCCAGCGTGGTGCAGCGCCGTGGCGTGCACGAGCCGCTGATGACCGGGATCAAGGCCATCGACTCGATGACCCCGATCGGCCGCGGTCAGCGCCAGCTGGTGATCGGTGACCGCCAGACGGGCAAGACCGCCGTCCTCATCGACACGATCATCAACCAGAAGGCGAACTGGGCCTCCGGCGACCCCACGAAGCAGGTGCGCTGCATCTACGTCGCGATCGGCCAGAAGGGCTCGACGATCGCCTCAGTGCGTCGTGCGCTCGAGGAGGCCGGTGCGCTGGAGTACACGACGATCGTCGCCGCCCCCGCATCCGACGCCGCGGGCTTCAAGTACCTCGCCCCCTACACCGGGTCGGCGATCGGCCAGCACTGGATGTACGCCGGCAAGCACGTGCTGATCATGTTCGACGACCTGACGAAGCAGGCCGAGGCCTACCGCGCGGTATCCCTGCTGCTGCGTCGCCCTCCCGGCCGCGAGGCCTACCCCGGCGACGTCTTCTACCTGCACAGCCGCCTGCTCGAGCGTTGCGCGAAGCTCTCCGAGGAGATGGGGGCGGGGTCCATGACCGGTCTGCCCGTCATCGAGACCAAGGCCAACGACGTCTCGGCCTACATCCCCACCAACGTCATCTCGATCACCGACGGCCAGATCTTCCTCGAGTCGGACCTGTTCAACGCGAACGTGCGACCGGCCATCAACGTGGGCATCTCGGTCTCGCGGGTCGGCGGCGCCGCGCAGACGAAGGCCATGAAGACGGTCTCGGGCTCGTTGCGGGTGGACCTGGCGCAGTTCCGTGCGCTCGAGGCCTTCGCCATGTTCGCCTCGGACCTCGACGCCGCATCGCGCGCACAGCTGGGGCGCGGGCAGCGCCTGGTCGAGCTGCTCAAGCAGCCGCAGTACTCCCCGTACCCCATGGAGGAGCAGGCGGTGGCCATCTGGACCGGCACGAGCGGTGAGCTCGACGCCGTGCCGACCGAGGACATCCGCCGGTTCGAGTCCGAGCTTCTGGAGAACCTGCGTCGCTCGAGCAAGGTGCTCGACGTGATCCGGGAGACCGGGGACTTCTCCGCGGACACCGAGGCGGCGCTGCGCGAGGCCGTCGCCGCGTTCAAGGCCGGCTTCCAGACCGGTGAGGGCAAACCGCTGGTGCTCGCCGGCAAGGAGAGCGCCGAGGCGCTCGACGACGCCGAGGTCGAGCAGGAGACCATCGTGCGGCAGAAGCGGGGCTGATGCCTGCATGGGCGCACAGCAGCGCATCTACCGGCAGCGGATCCGGTCGGTGCAGGCCACCAAGAAGATCACGCGGGCGTTCGAGCTGATCGCCGCGTCGCGCATGCTCAAGGCGCAGAACCGCACGGCGGCGTCCACGCCGTACGCCCGCGCGATCACACGCGCGGTGTCCGCCGTCGCCACGTTCTCCAACGAGGACCATCCGCTGACGACCGAGAAGGCTCAGGTGCGGCGGGCGGCGATGCTTCTGGTGACCTCCGACCGGGGGCTGGCGGGGGCCTACTCCTCCAGCGTCATCAAGGAGGGGGAGCGGCTCGCCGAGCTGCTTCGCCTGGAGGGCAAGCAGGTCGTGCCGTTCCTGGCGGGCCGCAAGGGTGTTGCGTACTACCGGTTCCGCAGGCGCGCGATCGCGGCGGAGTGGACCGGGGCATCCGACGCGCCGACCTACGACGTCGCGCGCGACATCGCGCGGACCCTGATCGAGGCGTTCCTCAGCGAGGACACCGACGGCGGCGTGGACGAGATCCACATCGTGTACACCCGCTTCGTCAACATGGTGACCCAGGTCCCCGAGGTCGTTCGGCTGCTGCCCCTGGAGGTCGTCGAGGGCACGGAGCCTCCCGCCCCGGACGACGTCCTCCCGCTGTACGAGTTCGAGCCCTCGGCCGCCGCCGTCCTCGACGCCCTCCTGCCGAAGTACGTCGAGGCACGGATCTTCAACGCCTTGCTGCAAGCCGCGGCCAGCGAGCTGGCCGCCCGGCAGCGCGCGATGAAGTCGGCGACCGACAACGCGGAGGACCTGATCCGGCGCTACACCCGCCTGGCCAACACCGCCCGGCAGGCGGAGATCACCCAGGAGATCAGCGAGATCGTGGGCGGGGCCAACGCCCTCGCCGACGCCACCACCTCCACCTCCTGAACCCGGCACGAACCCGACCACCCGAGCACCCGAGCACGCCGAGCAGAACCGAGCAACCGGCACAACCCGAACACCTCGAGAGTGAGTGAGAGACATGACCGCACCAGCTGTCGACAACACCGCGGCCGTCGCTGCGGCCGCTGTCGGCCGTGTGTCCCGCGTCATCGGGCCCGTCGTGGACATCGAGTTCCCGGCCGACGCGATGCCGGAGATGTACAACGCGCTCACGGTCGACGTCACGCTCGGCGACACGACGCGGACGCTGACGTTGGAGGTGGGCCAGCACATCGGCGACAACATGGTGCGGGCGATCTCGATGCAGCCCACCGACGGCATGGTCCGCGGGGCTCCGGTCACCGACTCCGGCCTCGCCATCAACGTGCCGGTGGGCGACGTCACGAAAGGCCACGTCTTCAACACGATCGGCGACTGCCTCAACCTCAAGGAGGGTGAGGTTCTCGAGATCACCGAGCGCTGGCCGATCCACCGCCAGCCACCGGCCTTCGACCAGCTCGAGTCGCGCACCCAGATGTTCGAGACCGGCATCAAGGTCATCGACCTGCTCACGCCCTACGTGCTCGGCGGCAAGATCGGCCTGTTCGGTGGCGCGGGCGTCGGCAAGACGGTGCTGATCCAGGAGATGATCTACCGCGTCGCCGAGAACTTCGGCGGCGTGTCGGTGTTCGCCGGCGTCGGCGAGCGCACCCGCGAGGGCAACGACCTCATCACCGAGATGACCGAGACCGGTGTCATCGAGAAGACCGCTCTCGTCTTCGGCCAGATGGACGAGCCGCCGGGCACCCGGCTGCGCGTGGCGCTGTCCGCGCTGACGATGGCGGAGTACTTCCGCGACGTGCAGAAGCAGGACGTGCTGCTGTTCATCGACAACATCTTCCGTTTCACCCAGGCCGGCTCGGAGGTCTCGACGCTGCTTGGCCGCATGCCCAGCGCCGTGGGCTACCAGCCGACGCTGGCCGACGAGATGGGTGTGCTGCAGGAGCGGATCACCTCCACCCGCGGCCACTCCATCACGTCGATGCAGGCCGTCTACGTGCCGGCCGACGACTACACCGACCCGGCGCCCGCGACGACGTTCGCGCACCTCGACGCGACCACCGAGCTCAGCCGCACGGTCGCCTCGCTCGGCATCTACCCCGCGGTGGACCCGCTGACCTCGACCAGCCGCATCCTCGACCCGCGCTACATCACCGCGGCCCACTACACGACTGCCGTGCGGGTGAAGCAGATCCTCCAGCGCAACAAGGAGCTCCAGGACATCATCGCGATCCTGGGCGTCGACGAGCTCTCCGAAGAGGACCGGATCATCGTCAACCGCGCCCGGCGCATCGAGCGCTTCCTGTCCCAGAACACATTCGTGGCCAAGAACTTCACCGGCATCGAGGGCTCCTTCGTGCCCCTGACAGACACCGTCGAGGCGTTCACCAAGATCGCTGACGGGGAGTACGACGACTGCCCCGAGCAGGCGTTCTTCATGTGCGGCGGGCTCGACGACGTCGAGCGCAAGTGGGACGCCATCAAGAAGCAGACGGGGACCTGACCGTACGGCCTCGTGCATTGCCGATATCCTGTCCCACCCGCGGGTTTCCCCCACCCGCTGCCCGGCACCTCGGAGGTAGCCCGTGCCATTGCAGGTCGAGATCGTCAGCGCCGACCACAAGGTCTGGTCTGGCGAGGCGACGATGGTCATCGCGCGCACCCTCGACGGTGAGCTCGGCATCCTGCCCGGGCACGCGCCGCTGCTGGCGATCCTGGCCCCTGGTGAGGTCCGGGTGACCCCGGCGGACGGCGCGCGCGTCGTCGCGGACGTCCCCGACGGGTTCCTCTCGGTGCAGCAGGACCGGGTCACGATCGTCTCCGACTCCGCCGTGCTCGCGGGCCATGCTGCGGCGACCACGACCGGCCCACGCACGTCGCACTGACGAGCGAGCGCGGTGGCGGAGCTCGTCGTCCCGATCGTCGCGGTCGCGACGATCGCCGCAGTCGTGGTGCTGGGGATCGGCGTCTTCGTGCTTCGTCGCTTCGTGCTCAGCAGCGCCCTGGGAACGTTCGACTGCTCACTGCGCAAGGACACGGCCCAGGCCGGCGGGGGTTGGATGCTCGGCGTGGCCCGCTACGAGGCTGACCGTCTGGACTGGTTCCGCATCTTCACGATGAACCCCCGACCGGGGCGGTCGCTGGCGCGCGCCCGCCTCGCGATCCTCGAACGCCGCCCGCCGGAGGGCGCGGAGACCTATGCCGTGATCCCGGGCTCGGTGATCGTGCGATGTTCGTACGGGAACGTGGTGCTGGAGCTGGCGATGAGCGAGCCGGCGTACAACGGGTTCGCGACGTGGTTGGAGTCCGCTCCTCCTGGCCAGCGCGTCGACGTGGCCTGACCGCAGGGCCAGTTTGGCGCGGTGTGCCACCACGCCAAACTGTTCGGCGCAGCGTGCCACCGCGCCGAACAGGGGCTGATCACTGGGCTGATCACTGGGCTGATCACTGGGCTGACTGTGTGCGGTTGCGCCAGGTCCGGGTTGGCGCAGTGTGCCACCACGCCAAACTGTTCGGCGCAGCGTGCCACCGCGCCGAACAGGGGCTGATCACAGGGGCTGATCACTGGGCTGACCACAGGGCTGGGGCGCCGTGCGTCAGCGCTCCGGCGCGGGACGGCGTCCCCCGCCTGGGGTCCACAGCACATCCTGGCCCTCGTTCGCGACTCGGCAGAGGATGAACAGCAGGTCGCTGAGGCGGTTCAGGTAGCGCGCGGTCAGCGGGTTGACCCCGCCGTCATCGGCGGTGCCGTGCGCCTGCAACGCGGCCCAGACGGAGCGCTCGGCACGGCGCGTGACCGTACGCGCTACATGAAGCTGCGCCGCCGCGAGGCTGCCGCCGGGCAGGATGAACGAGCGCAGTGACGCCAGCCCGGCGTTGTGCTCGTCGCACGCCGCCTCGAGGTCGTCGATGTACCCCTGGGTGACGCGCAGGGGCGGGTGCTCCGGCGCAGCGCTCAAAGGCGTGCACAGGTCGGCTCCGACGTCGAAGAGGTCGTTCTGGATTCGGCGCAGCAGGCAGACGACCTCGGGGCCGAGAGTGTCTCCGGCCGCCACGGCGACACCGATCGCGCTGTTCGCCTCGTCGACGTCGGCGTAGGCGGCCAGGCGCGGGTCAGTCTTGCTCGTCCGGCTGAAGTCCCCCAGCGCCGTCGTCCCGTCGTCCCCGGTCCGTGTGTAGATGCGCGTGAGGTTCACCATGAACGAGAGCCTACGTGTGCGCCTAGGATCGGGGGGGTGGAGGCGTTCCGGGTGGTCGGGGGCACCCGGCTCACCGGGGCGGTCCGCGTGCCGGGGGCCAAGAACAGCGCGCTGAAGCTCATGGCGGCAGCACTGCTGGCCGAGGGACGGACCACCCTGCTCGACGTCCCGGACATCATCGACGTTCGCATCATGGCTGACCTCCTGCGCCGCCTGGGCTGCTGCGTGGAGCACGTGGCCGAGCGCGGCGTCGTCACGGTCGACGTCCCGCCGGCACCGCGGCACCGGGCCGACTACGACCTGGTGCGGGCGATGCGCGCCTCCATCAGCGTGCTCGGTCCGCTGCTGGCACGCTGTGGCGTAGCCGACGTCGCCCTGCCCGGCGGCGACGCGATCGGGTCGCGAGGGCTCGACCTGCACGTGAGCGGGCTCGTGGCCCTCGGCGCGGAGATCCACGTCGACCACGGCTTCCTCGTGGCGCACGCACCGGATGGCCTGCGAGGGGCGCACATCCGGCTGGAGTTCCCCAGCGTCGGCGCCAGCGAGAACCTGCTGATGGCCGCGGTCCGGGCGCGCGGGGAGACGGTGCTCGACAACGTCGCCCGCGAGCCCGAGATCGTGGACCTGTGCCTGATGCTGCGACGCATGGGAGCCCGGATCGACGGTGTGGGCACCTCCACCCTGGTCGTGAGCGGCGTCGAGGGCCTCACGGCGGTGGAGCACCGCGTCGTCCCCGACCGTGTCGTGGCCGGCACCTGGGCCTTCGCCGCCGCGATCACCGGCGGCGACATCGATGTCCACAACGGGGAGAGCGGCCATCTGGGCATGGTGCTGGACAAGCTCACCCTCGCCGGTGCGCAGGTGAGCGAGTCCCGAGACGGGTTTCGGGTGCAGGGTCCGGAGCGGCCGCGGGCCGTCGACGTCGCGACTCTCCCGTACCCGGGGTTCCCCACCGACCTCCAGCCTTTCGTCATCGCCCTCGACGCCGTCGCCGAGGGGGTGGCGATGGTCACCGAGAACCTGTTCGAGGCCCGCTTCCGCTTCGTCCAGGAGGTCGCCCGGTTGGGTGCCGACGTGCGGGTGGACGGCCATCACGCGTTCGTGCGAGGCGTCCCCCGGCTCTCGGCCGCCCCGGTGGAGGCGCACGACATCCGCGCGGGGGCGGCGCTGGTGCTCGCGGGCCTGGTCGCCGAGGGGCAGACGATCGTCCACGGCAGCGGCCACGTCGACCGCGGGTACTGCGGCTTCGACCGGACCCTCAGAGGCCTGGGTGCCCAGGTGTACCGGGAAAGCGTCCCGGCCCCGGCGTACGGCTGACGCCGATCGGGCGTCGCGATCGCCGAGGACGTCGGTGCGTGACAGGGAGCCAGCCATCGGGAGGTGGTCATGAGCGGCGGTTCGACGGTCAAGGGACAGGCGCGACGCGTCGAGATCGTGCACGCGGCGCGGGACCTGCTCGTCGAAGGAGGGCCGGCCGCGGTGACGGCCCGCGGTGTCGCCACCCGCGCCGGCGTTCCTCTGGCCTCGACCATGTACTACTTCCGCGACATCGCCACCCTGCTTGCCGAGGTCGCCGAGACCCTGGCCGAGGAGGACCTGGACGCCGCGCGGGCGCTCGCCGCGCGGGCCGCCCCCGGCACCGCCCGGTCCGTCGCGAGCCTGCTGGTGACCATGGTGCATGCGCCGCAGGGGCGTCCGCAGCGCGACCGGGTGCTCGCTCGCTTCGAGACCTCCCTCGCCGCAGCCGGCCCTGGCGCCCTCGCCGGCGTGTCGGCCGGGCGGTCCCAGGCGCAGTCGGTGCTGGTCGCCCGCGTGCTGCGAGCGGCGGGGCGAGATCCCTCCGGCGCGCGCGCCGTCCTCGCCCTCGTCGACGGCGCGGTGCTTGGCGCACTGCTGCACGGCGGTGCACGGCCGCTGAGCCAGGCCGGGTCGGTAGTAGCGGCGCAGCTGGACCGGATCGCCCCACCGATGCGACGGCTCAGGCGTGTCCGTAGCCGCGGATGATCTCGTCGGTCTAACCTTGAGTTACTGTGGCACCACACACAGTGGCCGCTGACTGGTGGGATGCAACCGTTTCGCCCCGCTACGCGTCCTGTGAGGGTGCGAGGACGAAGGGGGGCCGACATGGGACCGGGACTGGACATCGAGGTGGTGTGCCGGGGTCATGAGCTCGCGCTGGGCGGGCGGCTGGACGTGCACACCTCACCGGCTGCCCGCGCCGCGCTGCACAGCGCGCTCGACGACGGTGTCGGCGACCTGGTGGTCCGCGTCGACCGTCTCGAGATCTGGGACGCTCCCGGGCTGGGCGTGCTGGTCGGTGCGCAGCGTCGCGCGGTCAAGAACGGTCGCCGGGTCGTGCTCACCGGCGTGGCCCCTCGCGAAGCCCGCCTCATCAAGGCCACGCGCCTCCACAGGGTGCTGACCCTCGACCCGGACCCGGCCGTCCTCGGCTGAGCAGGCCGTGGATGAGCGAGCCGTGGTCGAAGGCCACGTCCTCGTCAGCACCCTCCCGGCTCGGGCCCCGGGTGGCGCCCGATGGCGCCACGGCGGCGTGACGGCGCTCACGGCTGAGCGCGCCCCGGGCGGGCGGGGGACTGGGTAGCCTCGCTGCAACCGCCCGGTCCGTGGTGCAGGAGGCCCCGATGCCCACCCCCGAAGGCGACGTCCCTCGCCGTGACCCTGCGTGGGTCATGCGCACCTACGCCGGCCACTCGAGCCCCGTGGAGTCCAACGCCCTCTTCCGGCGCAACCTGGCGAAGGGGCAGACCGGGCTGTCCGTGGCCTTCGACCTGCCGACCCAGACCGGGTACGACCCGGACGGAGCGCGCGCGGCGGGTGAGGTCGGCCGGGTCGGGGTGCCCGTCGCGACCATCGCCGACCTGCGAGCGCTCTTCGACGGCATCCCCCTGTCGGGCACGAACACGTCGATGACGATCAACGCGACCGCGATGTGGCTGCTGGCGCTCTATCAGGTGGTGGCCGAGGAGCAGGGCGCGCCCGTCGGCGCCCTGGCCGGGACGACCCAGAACGACATCATCAAGGAGTACCTCTCGCGTGGGACCTATATCTTCCCGCCCGGTCCCTCGATGCGGCTGACCGCCGACCTGGTCGCGTACACGGTCACGACCATGCCGCAGTGGAACCCCGTCAACATCTGCAGCTACCACCTCCAGGAGGCCGGCGCCACGCCGGTGCAGGAGGTCGCCTTCGCGATGTGCACGGCGATCGCGGTGCTCGACGCCGTCCGCGACGGCGGCCAGGTCGCGCCGGAGCACTTCGGTGACGTCGTCGCGCGCATCTCCTTCTTCGTCAACGCCGGCGTGCGCTTCGTCGAGGAGATGTGCAAGATGCGCGCGTTCGCCCAGCTGTGGGAGGAGCTGACGCGTGACCGCTACGGCGTCACGGACGAGCGCCGGCGACGCTTCCGCTACGGCGTGCAGGTGAACTCCCTCGGCCTGACCGAGGCGCAGCCCGAGAACAACGTCGTGCGCATCGTGCTGGAGATGCTGGGCGTCACCCTGTCGCGGGGGGCTCGCGCGCGCGCCGTCCAGCTGCCGGCGTGGAACGAGGCGCTCGGCCTGCCCCGGCCGTGGGACCAGCAGTGGTCGCTACGGGCGCAGCAGGTGCTGGCGTTCGAGTCCGACCTGCTCGAGTACCCCGACCTCGTCGAGGGTTCGCCCGTGGTTCGCGAGAAGACCGACGAGATCCTGGACGGCGCGCGCGCCGAGATCGAGCGCGTCCAGGCGATGGGTGGCGCTGTCGCGGCGGTGGAGAGCGGGTACCTCAAGGCGGCGTTGGTCGCCTCCCACGCGCGGCGGCTGCGCCGCATCGAGGCCGTCTCCCAGGTGGTTGTGGGGGTCAACCGCTTCGTGGAGACCGAGCCGTCGCCTTTGACCGCCGACCTCGCCACAGCCGTCCAGGCGGTCGACCCCGAGGTCGAGGCGCGGGCGGTGGAGGCCGTGCGGGCCTGGAGGGCGAAGCGCGACGCAACTGCCTCGGGGCGCGAGGCCGCGCAGTCGGCGTTGGCCCAGCTTCGGGCCGACGCCGCGGGCACCGTGAACCTCATGACGGCGACGTTGGAGTGTGCCCGGTCCGGGGTCACGACGGGGGAGTGGGCCGGGGCGCTGCGCGAGGTGTTCGGGGAGTACCGGGCGCCCACCGGCGTCACCGGGTCCGCAGGCGTCGGGGCGGCGGCTGACCTCGGGGGCGGGGAGGGCGGACCGGAGCTGGCCGCCGTGCGCGAGGCGGTGCGCCGCACAGGGGAGGAGGTCGGCGGCCGGCTGCGCCTGCTCGTGGCCAAGCCTGGGCTGGACGGGCACTCCAACGGGGCCGAGCAGGTGGCCGTGCGTGCCCGCGACGTCGGCTTCGAGGTGGTCTACCAGGGCATCCGGCTCACGCCCGCGCAGATCGTCGCCGCGGCGGTGGCCGAGGGCGTGCACTGCGTCGGCGTCTCGATCCTGTCGGGGTCCCACCTCCGGCTCGTGCCGCAGATCCTCGCGGGGCTGCGCGCCGGCGGGCTGGACGACGTCCCCCTCGTCGTCGGCGGCATCATCCCGCCCGAGGACGCGCGCGCGCTGCTCGACGAGGGGGTGGCGGTGGTCTTCACACCCAAGGACTACGACCTCACGAAGGTGATGGCCGCTGTGGTGCGCGAGATCCGGCGCGCCCACCGCCTCCCCGGGCTCTGACCTCTCGTGAGCGACCTCTGGAGGGTTGTGGTCCCCACAAGCGAGCTTGGGGACCACAACCCCACCAGAGATCGCGCACGAGGGGGGGTCAGGTGGTCGGCCAGGCTGTCGACAGCCGGTCCACGACGCGCTCGAGCCGCTCCGGCGACGTCGCCAGGTTGACCCGGACGAAGCCGGTGTACGTCTCGCCGCCGAAGTCGCGCCCCGGGCTCACCATCACCCGGCCGCGCTCGAGCGCGGCGGCGGCGGGGTCGGCCTGCCCGGTCGCGCGCGCATCTACCCAGGCCAGGTAGGTCGCCTCGGCCGGCGTCCACGTGACGGCCGGCAGCCGGGTGGCGAGCAGGTGCGTGAAGAGCCGGCGCTGGTCGTCGAGGTGATCCACCAACGCGTCGAGCCACGGCTCCCCGTCGTCGTAGGCGGCCGTGGAGGCCACGATCCCCAGCGACGACGTCCCGTGGTTGGCCACGTGCACCACCCCGCGAAGCGCCGCGAGGTCCGCGCCGCTGCCCGGCACGACCTGTGCGCACTTCAGCCCCGGGAAGTTCCACGCCTTGCTGGCCGCGACCACCGTCGTGACGTGCCCCTCGGTTCCCTCCAGGCTCGCGTACGGCGTGTGGACGGCGCCCGGCAGCACGAGGGGGGCGTGCACCTCGTCGCTGACCACGCGGGCTCCATGGCGTAGGACGACGTCGCGCAGGGCCGCCAGCTCGGCCGGCTCGAAGGCCCTGCCGAGCGGGTTGTGCGGCTGCGCCAGCAGCACCGTCCGCGCGCCGGCGGCCAGGGCGTCGTCGATCGCCTCGAGGTCGAGGGCGTGCCGGCCCGCTGCGTCGCGCACGCATGCCACAGGGACCAGCGGCCGTCCGGTCAGCGGCACGACGTCCAGGAAGGGCGGGTAGGACGGCACCGGGACGACGACGCCCGCGCGCTCGCAGAGCACGTCCAGCACGAGCCGGATGCCTGCCATCACATCGCCGCAGAGCACCACGCGGGCCGGGTCAACGCTCCAGCCGAAACGGCGCTCGAGGAACCCTGCAGTCGCCTCCGGCAGTGCCGTGTCAGCGTCGCGGGCCGGGTAGCCGACGGCGCCGCGCTCGAGGGCATCGCGGACGGCGTCCAGCACCACCGGGCACGTGCGCACGTCGATCTCGGCGACCCACGCCGGCAGCACGTCCGCGGCCGGCCACGTCCACTTCACCGACCCGGTGGCACGCAGGTCGGCGTCGGTGACGTCGAAGTCGGGACGGTGGCGCAGGCCGTGGTGGGTCGTGGTCACGCGCCGATTCTGGCATCAGGGCGCACGCCTCGGCTCAGAACAGCCGGTGCTCGCCGGTGTCGTGGCCCCGCAGCGCGGCGTAGTCGACCAGCAGGCACCGGATGCCGCGGTCGGTCGCCAGCACCCTCGCCTGCGGCTTGATCTCCTGCGCGGCGAACACCCCGGTCACCGGGGCCAGCAGGCTGTCGCGGTTGAGCAGCTCGAGATAGCGGGTGAGCTGCTCGACCCCGTCGATCTCCCCGCGGCGCTTGACCTCGACGGCGACAGTGGCCCCCTGCGCGTCGCGCAGCAGCAGGTCCACCGGTCCGATGGCCGTGGGGTACTCACGCCGCACGAGGCTGTACCCGGGCCCGAACGTGCTCACCTGCTCGGCGAGCAGCTCCTGCAGGTGCGCCTCGACGCCGTCCTTCACCAGGCCGGGATCCTGACCGAGGTCCTGGACGACGTCGTGCAGCACCTCGTGCACATGGACCACCAGGCGGTCGTCGGACTTGGCGTGCTGAACGGTCCAGACCTCGCTCACCCCCGCCGCGAGCGCCTCGTCGTCGGGCTCGCTGCGGGTCAGCCTGCACGGCGGGCTCATCCAGTTCAGCGGCTTGTACGAGCCGCCGTCGGAGTGCACCAGCACGCTGCCGTCGGCCTTGACCACCAGCAGCCTCGTGGCCAGGGGCAGGTGCGCCGACAGGCGACCGGCGTAGTCCACCGAGCAGCGGGCGATGACCAGACGCACGACCGTGAGGGTAACCCGCTCGGAGTGCTCGCGGGGGTGTGGCCCGTGCGACACCCGCGCCGCTGACCCGTGCCCCACGCCTCTGCCAGACTGCCGAGGTCGGGTGCTGAGAGCAGGCGCCGAGAGCAGGCGCCCGGGTCGGGCAGCCGGTCAGGCGAGGAGGACGTGGATGGCGCGCGAGATCCGTACCGTGGGTGTGGTCGGGCTTGGCACGATGGGCGCCGGGATCGCCGAGGTCCTCAGCCGCAACGGGCTGGACGTCATCGCCGTGGAGGCCGGGCCGGAGGCGGTCGCGATCGGCCGCGGGCACGTCGAGACGTCGACCGGCCGCGCCGTCGCGCGGGGCAAGCTCTCGGTGCAGGAGCAGGCCGACCTCATCGGGCGCATCACGTTCACGTCCAGCCTCGAGGACGTCGGTGCGGCACAGCTCGTGGTGGAGGCCGTGCCCGAGAGCCTCGACCTCAAGCGGGAGATCTTCGGCAAGCTCGACACGATCTGCTCACCGCAGACAGTGCTCGCCACCAACACCTCGAGCCTGTCCGTCACCGAGATCTCGGTCGCCACGCACGACCCCTCGCCGGGTGCTCGGCCTGCACTTCTTCAACCCCGCCCCCGTGCAGAAGTTCGTCGAGGTGATCCGCACCGTCGTCACCGACCAGGTGGTGGTCGACGACGTCGTGGCGCTGGCCGAGCGTCTCGGCAAGCTAGCCCGTCGTGGTCGGCGACAAGGCGGGGTTCATCGCCAACGCCCTGCTGTTCGGCTACCTCAACCACGCGGTGTCGATGTACGAGCAGCACTACGCCAGCCGCGAGGACATCGACGCGGCCATGCAGCTCGGCTGTGGGCTCCCCATGGGGCCGCTGGCCCTGATGGACCTCATCGGCCTCGACACCGCCTACGAGATCCTCGACACGATGTACCGGCAGGGTCGCGACCGCCTGCACGCGCCCACGCCTGTGCTCAAGCAGATGGTGACTGCGGGCTTGCGCGGGCGCAAGAGCGGCCGCGGCTTCTACGCCTACGCATCGCCGGGGTCGTCGGCGGTCGAGCCCGACGGGCTGACCCCCGCGGAGGACGGCGTGAGCGCGGGTGTGCGCGACGTCCGGCGGGTCGGGGTGGTCGGGTCCGGCACCATGGCCACCGGCATCGTCGAGGTGTTCGCCAAGGGCGGCTTCGACGTGCTGTTCGTCGCCCGCGCGGCGGACAAGGTCGACAAGGTCAAGGCGGGGGTGGCCAAGAGCCTGGAGAAGGCCGTCCAGCGGGGCAAGCTCGAGGACGCCGACCGCACCGCGGCCCTTGCCCGCGTCACCGGCACGACGGATCTCGATGCGCTCGCCGGCGTCGACCTCGTGGTCGAGGCCGTCGTGGAGGACCTCGCCGTGAAGCAGGCGCTGTTCGAGAACCTCGACGAGATCTGCAGGCCGGGCGCCGTCCTTGCGACGACGACGTCGTCCCTGCCGGTCATCGACTGCGCCGTGGTGACCCGACGCGCGCGCGACGTCGTCGGCATGCACTTCTTCAACCCCGCGCCGGTCATGCGCCTGGTGGAGGTGGTCTCGACGGTGTCGACGGCGCCGGACGCCGCTGCCACGGTCGTTGATGTCTGCCGGCGCCTCGGCAAGCACCCCGTGTCCTGCGCGGACCGTGCCGGCTTCATCGTCAACGCGCTGCTGTTCCCCTACCTCAACGACGCGGTGAAGATGCTCGCGGCGCACTACGCCGCCGTCGACGACATCGACGTCGCGATGAAGGCCGGGTGCGGCTATCCCATGGGGCCGTTCGAGCTGCTCGACGTGATCGGCCTCGACGTCGCCCTGGCCATCCAGCGCACGCTGTACCTGGAGTTCCGCGAACCGGGCTTCGCCCCGGCCCCGCTGCTGGAGCACCTGGTGACGGCCGGCTACCTGGGCCGCAAGAGCGGCAGGGGCTTCCGGACGTACGGCTGAGGCGAGGGAGGCCGGTCCCGCGTGCCGTGCTCAGCCGCCGCTGCAGCAGCCGCCGCCGCAGCAGCCGCCCGAACCAGCGCCGGCGGCGGAGCCGGAGCCGCCCGAGCGCGCGGGCGCGGGCCGAGCCGAGACCCGACCGGTCAGTGCCACGGTCGGGAGCAGCCGCACCGTGTCGTCGTGCCCGTTCGGGCAGGGCGCCGGCGCATCGGCCTCGGCCATGGGGCGGCGGGCCTCGAAGGTCAGGCCGCACGCCCGGCAGCGGATGTCGTACGTGGGCATGGCTCCAGCCTACCCAGACCGCGCGGGGTACCGTGTGCGTGCAACGTCTGGAGTGGTTGCGGCGTCTGCGGGGCGTGAGCGTCGCCGTGCCGTGGCCGGGGACCGTGCCAGGACGTGCGCCGGGACGTCGTCCGGTGCTGTCCGCGTTCGTGCCTGCCCTCGAGGAGCCGATGACCCGCGAGCCTGCCGAGGCGACCTCGCCGGCGTTCGTCGACTTCGTGGCCGCGCGGGGTCCTGCGCTGGTCCGGCTGGCGCGCGGGCTGCTGCGCGACCCCCACCAGGCCGAGGACGTCGTCCAGGAGGTCCTGGCGAAGGCGCTCGTGCAGTGGAGCCGCGTGGGGGCCGCCCAGGACGTTGACGCCTACGTGCGCCGCATGGTCGTCAACGCGTGCACGTCCTTCTTCCGGCGGGCGGCACGTCGCGAGCACTACCGCGACGTGCTGCCCGAGACCCCGGTCGGTGACGCCAGCGCCGGCATCGCCGAGCGGGACCTCGTGCTGGCCGGCCTGCGCTGCCTGCCACGCCGGCAGCGGGCCGTCCTGGTGCTGCGCCACTACGAGGGCATGCCCGACGCCGGGATCGCCGACCTCCTCGGCGTCACCGAGGTGACCGTCCGGACGAACGCCCATCGAGGGCTGGCCGCCCTGCGCGGCCACCTCGTCCGGCTCGACTCCGACTTCGCCACGCGGTCAGCGCAGGCTGCGGCGGTCGCCCGCACCAACGGTGGCAGCCGTGGCTGACGCCGACCGGGCATACCTGGAGCATGCGGTCACCGCTGCGCTGGCCCAGTCCGTCGACGGCGCGGTCGACCCCTCCCGCCTCCTCGAGGGCGCGCAGTCCGGGGCTCGCCGACTGCGACGCCGCCGCCGGGCGGCGGTGCGCCTGGCAACGGGCCTTGCCGTGGTCGCCATGGTGCCCGCCGGGCTGTCCGCGCTCCACCGGTCGACGGGGCCGGACGTCGTGCCGGAGGGCGACGCCGTGATCACGAGCTCGCTGAGCACGGAGAGGGCCGGGGCCGGTGTCGGGGGCTCCTCGCCCGCGCCGAGCACGCCCCGCGCCTCGAGTGCCGTCGGGGGCAGTGAGATCACGGCCCCCGCGTCGGGGCGCAGGTATGCCGGCCGGCCGGTCGAGGTGCCGGCGGTGGCCCTGCTCGCAGCGCAGGACCTTCGTGTCGCCCAGCTCGCGCCGGAGTCCGCGTCGATCACCGATGCCGCGATGCCCGCGACCGTGTCCACGGTGTGCGCCGGACAGCCGCTGCAGCTCGAGCGGGTCGCAGGTGCTCGCATGGCCCGTTACGTCGAGATCGCCGGCTCGGGGCGGGCCCGATGGAGCTTCGGGACGGTGGTGCGGGTCTACGCGCAGGGCGGCGCCACGCGCGAGATGGGCTACCTGCACCGGTCGCTCGGGTCGTGCGTGAGCGCCTGGCACCTGGTGCAGGCTCCGGTGTCGGGGGTGCCCGGCGACGACGCCGTGGTCGCGGTCGAGATCGGGCTGGGCCCGGCGGAGCCCGACACCGTGCACGCGGTCGGCGTCGTCAGCGTCGGCGACGCGACCGCCGGCGTCGAGCTCTTCGTTCCCGGCTCGGCAGCGAAGGACCCCGCGACCCGTCGCGACCTGGCGGTCTCCCTGACGCAGTCCCTGCTCGGCGACGCCCAGCGCCGGCTGGTCGCCAGCGGCATGGACCACGCCGTCGGCTGAGGTCGGCCGCACCAGCCGACGGCGCCGGGCTCAGCCCGCGGCGTTCACCTTCGTGGCCGAGGACGCCGGCCGCGGCTCATCCGCGTCCGGCTCGTCGGGCAGCACGATCGTGGCGTCGAGCTCGGCTGCGAGCTCGGCTGCAGTCGGCACGTGCGGGGCCTGGGCCGGTGCGGCACCGCCGTCCCCCGTTGGTCTCGCGGCACGTGCCTGCCCCTCGGTGAGCTTGTCCAGGCCTGGGATCGGCATCGAGCCCAGCAGCTGGCGCAGCTGGTCCAGGTGGCTGGTGATGCTGTCCCGCTGCCGGATCAGCTCGTCCACCTGCCGCTGCAGCGGTGCGCTGCCGGCGCTCAGCCTCGGCCTTGGAGTCGGTGAGCACCTTGTCCGCCTGGGCACGCGCCTCGGTGACCACCTGGTCGGCACTGCGCCGGGCGTTGCCCACAAGGCTCTTCGCGTGCTCGTCGGCCTCCCGGCGCACGGTCTCGGCCTGCATCCAGCGCCTTCTGCGCCCGCTCCTCGGCCGCCGCCGCCCGCTGCTCGGCCTCGGCCACCAGGTGCGTGGCCTGCGCGACCGCCTGCTCGTGCCGCTCGGCGTCCAGGCGCTCGGCCTCCTCGCGGCGGGCGGCGAGCTTGACCTCGGTGTCGGTGCTCAGCTCGTCGGCCTTCGCGCGGGCGTCCTCGAGGGTCGCGGCCGCGCTCGCCCGCTGCTCGTCGGTCTCGCGCTTGGCGGTGGCGCGCAGCTCGTCGACCTCGCGCTTGGCCGCCGCCCTGCAGCTCGGTGACCTCGCGGTCCGCGGTCGTGCGCAGGCGAGCGAGCTCGCGCTCGACGGTGCTGCGCTTCTCGCTCGTCTCGTGCTCGGTCACCGACTTCAGCTTGTCCGCCTCGCGGCCGGCGACGGCGAGCATCTCCTCGGCCCGTGCGCGTCGCCGTCGCCACGATCTCCTCGGCCTCCGTCGTGGCGTTGCGGCGCAGCTCGGAGGTCTCGCGCTGAGCCGTCGCGGTGAGGTCGGCCGACTCGTTCTGCGCCGCCGCACGCACCTGGCCTGCCTCGACCCGGGTCTGGGCCAGCGTCTCCTCGGCCTCCTTGGTGGCGGCGGCGACGACGTCGCTGGCCTGCTCCTCGGCCAGGCGCAGCAGCTGCTCGATGCGGGCGCCCAGCCCGGAGTAGGAGGGCCGCTCGACCTCTCGAAGCTGGCGCTGCGCCTCGGCCACCTCACCGGACAGCGTCATGACCCGTGCGTCGGCATCCTCCAGGCGCCCTCGGACCTCGCGCAGGGTCACGTCCAGGGCCGCGAGCCGCTCGTCGACCTGGTCACGGTCGTACCCACGCGTCCTGATCTGGAAGCCCTGCTGGCTGAGCTCGCCGGCCACTGTCCAACCTCCCTGGGAACCCAAACGGGTCTAGACGTCTCTGAACCGCATGATGGCCTCGCGATGGCGCGCCCGGAAAGCCGCGTCACGGACGCCGAGCTCTTCGCCCGGCGCGAGGCACAGTACTCCCACTTTGCCCTGGTGGAGGTTGCGGTGGACGTCGAAAGCGGCCTGCCCAGCCCGTGACAGTGGGTAGGTCCTACTCAGCGTTGGGTGTATGCGACCGCGCGCAATCAGATCGTTCGCAGCCCATGCCTCGGAGTAGTTCGCGAAGTGCGAACCGACGATTCTCTTGAGGTTCATCCATAGGTAGCGGTTGTCGTAGCTGTGCATGAAACCCGAGGTCGACGCGCACGTGACGATCGTGCCGCCGCGCCGGGCGACGTACACGCTCGCCCCGAAGGTCTCACGCCCGGGGTGCTCGAAGACGATGTCCGCGTCACGCCCTCCGGTGAGCTCGCGGATGCGGGCACCGAGGCGCTTCCACTCCGACGGGTCCTGCGTGTGCTCGTCCTTCCAGAAGCGGTAACCCTCGGCCGCGCGGTCGATCACGAGCTCGGCCCCCAGAAGTCGGCAGATGTCGGCCTTCGCGGGGCTGGAGACCACGCAGACCGGCGTGGCTCCGGAGGCCAGGGCCATCTGCGTCGCGTAGGAGCCGAGGCCGCCGCTGGCCCCCCAGATCAGTACGACGTCGCCGAGGCGCATCGCAGCGCCGTTGTGCGAGACGAGCTGGCGGTAGGCGGTGGAGTTGACGAGCCCCGGGCTCGCGGCCTCCTCCCAGGTGAGATGGGCAGGCTTCGGCATCAGCTGGTTCGCCTTCACCAGGGCGAGCTGGGCGAGCCCGCCGAAGTTGGTCTCGAACCCCCAGATGCGCTGCTCGGGGTCGAGCATCGTGTCGTCGTGGCCCTGTGGCTGCTCCAGCTCCACCGACAGGCAGTGCGCCACGACCTCGTCGCCCGGCGACCAGGCGTGCACGCCGGGCCCGGCGCGCAGGACCACACCGGACAGGTCGGACCCGATGACGTGGTAGGGCAGGTCGTGCCGCTTCGCCCAGGGGGACGTGCGCCCGTAACGGCTGAGGAAGCCGAACGTGGGCATCGGCTCGAAGATCGACGTCCAGACCGTGTTGTAGTTGATCGAGCTGGCCATCACCGCGACCAGGGCCTCGCCGGGGCCGAGGTCCGGCGTCGGCACGTCCTCCACGTGGAGGCTGGCGCGCGGGTCCTTGTCCTGGCTGGGCACCCCCTCGAACATGTCCACCTCGTCGGCGTGCACCGTGACCGCGCGGTAGTGCGTGGGGATGCTCAGGGCGGCGAAGTCGTCCCGGGTGGCGGTCCCGGACAGGATGGCCGCGAGGATCTCGTCCACGACGGACCTACCGGCCCGCGGCGGGGTGGCGGGCCGGCTCCACGAGCTCGACGAGCACGCCGCCGGCGTCCTTCGGGTGGACGAAGTTGACCCGGCTGCCCGCCGTGCCGCGCCGCGCCTGCGGGTACAGCAGGCGCAGCCCGCGTTCGCGCAGCGCCGCGCTGGCGGCGTCCACGTCCGCGACCCGGTAGGCCACCTGCTGCAGACCGGGTCCGGACCGGTCGAGGAACCGGGCGATGGTCGACCCGGCGTGGAGCGGGGCCAGGATCTGCACGCAGGCCCCGGAGTCGCCGACGGCCATCATCGCCTCCCTGACCCCTTGCTCCTCGTTGGCCTCCTCATGGACCAGGCGCATCCCCAGGACGTCCCGGTAGAACCTCACTGCCTGGTCGTAGTCCGCCACGGCGACACCGACGTGGTCGATGGCGGTGAACAGGTGCACCGGAAGGACCGTGGGCGTCGGGCTCGAGGTCATCACCCAAGGCTAGGGCGTGTCTGGTGGACACGCCCTAGGCGTGGATCCCGGCGGAGGAGGTGACGAAGCCCACGGGCCCGGCTGTGGCCCCGAGCCCGACCCCCATTAGTTTGGGAGACACGGCCCGTGCGCCGTGCCGGATCACCATCGCTGTTCGTGTCCGCCGCGCCCGCTGGAGGAGTCATGGCTGAGCCAGCCGCCCGCACGTCCGTCATCGTCGCCGGAGCCCGCACCCCCATGGGCCGCCTGCTCGGCTCCCTCAAGGACTTCTCCGCGACCGACCTGGGCGGTGTCGCGATCAAGGGGGCGCTGGCGAAGGCCGGGCTCGCCCCCGAGCAGGTCGAGTACGTGATCATGGGGCAGGTCCTGCAGGCCGGAGCCGGCCAGATCCCGTCCCGGCAGGCCGCGGCCAAGGCCGGCATCCCGATGAGCGTGCCCTCGGTCACGATCAACAAGGTCTGCCTCTCGGGGATCAACGCAATCGCCCTGGCAGACCAGCTGATCCGCGTGGGCGAGTACGAGGTGGTGGTCGCCGGCGGCATGGAGTCGATGACCCAGGCGCCCCACCTGCTCACCGGGTCGCGCGAGGGCTTCAAGTACGGCGACGTGGCGATGCGGGACCACATGGCCTACGACGGCCTGTGGGACGCGTTCACCGACCAGGCCATGGGCGGCCTCACCGAGGCGGCCAACGTGGCCGACCGGTACTTCAGCCGCGAGGAGCAGGACGCCTTCGCCGCCCGCTCGCACACCCTCGCCGCACAGGCGTGGAAGAACGGCGTGTTCGACGACGAGGTCGTCCCCGTGCTAATCCCCCAGCGCAAGGGCGACCCGGTCGAGTTCAGGGACGACGAGGGGATCCGGGCCGACACGACGCTTGAGTCCCTCGGCCGGCTGCGCCCGGCGTTCCGCAAGGACGGCACGATCACGGCGGGGTCGGCGTCCCAGATCTCCGACGGCGCCGCCGCCGTGGTGGTCATGAGCAAGGCGAAGGCACAGGCCATGGGTCTGTCGTGGCTTGCCGAGATCGGCGCCCACGCCAGCGTCGCCGGTCCCGACTCGACCTTGCAGGACCAGCCGGCCAACGCCATCCGCGCGGCCTGCGCGAAGGAGGGCATCGACGTCGCCGACCTCGACCTCGTCGAGATCAACGAGGCGTTCGCCGCCGTCGGCCTGGCCTCGACCAGGGCCCTGGGCATCGACCCGGAGCGGGTGAACGTCGACGGCGGCGCGATCGCCATGGGACACCCCGTCGGCATGTCCGGTGCCCGGATCACCCTGCACCTGGCACTGGAGCTCGCCCGCCGGGGCGGCGGGGTCGGCGCAGCAGCGCTGTGCGGCGGCGGGGGCCAGGGCGACGCGCTCGTCGTTCGCGTCCCGGCCAGGGCCTGAGAGCGGGTGCCGACGGCCGGGACGGCGGCCGCGAGGGTTGCGGACCTGGTCGAGCAGGCCCGTGCGGGCCAGCCCCGAGCGGTGGCCCGCCTGATCTCCATGGTCGAGGACGCGCGCCCGGAGCTGAGGGCGGTGATGGCCGCCCTCGCACCGCACACGGGTCGCAGCCGGGTGGTAGGCCTCACCGGCGCACCCGGGGTCGGCAAGTCCACCACGACGTCGGCTCTGGTCGCGGCCATGCGCCTGACGGGGGAGCGCGTCGGCGTCCTGGCGGTCGACCCGTCGTCCCCGTTCTCCGGCGGTGCCCTGCTGGGTGACCGGGTGCGCATGCAGGAGCACGCCCTCGACCCGGGTGTCTTCATCCGGTCGATGGCCTCGCGCGGGCACCTCGGCGGCCTGTCGTGGACCACGCCGCAGGCCGTGCGGGTGCTCGACGGCTCGGGGTGTGACGTCGTGGTCGTCGAGACCGTCGGCGTGGGGCAGAGCGAGGTGGAGGTCGCGGCGCTGGCGGACACGACCGTCGTCCTGCTCGCTCCGGGGATGGGGGACGGGATCCAGGCCGCGAAGGCGGGCATCCTCGAGATCGGCGACCTCTTCGTCGTCAACAAGTCCGACCGGGAGGGCGCCGACGCCACCGTCCGCGACCTGAGGAACATGATCAGCCTGGGCGCGGACCGACGCCTCACCGGGGACTGGCGGCCGCCGGTGCTCACGACGGTTGCCACGACGGGCGAGGGGGTCGCCGACGTCGTCGCGGCCCTGGCCGACCATCACGCGTGGTTGGTCGAGTCCGGGCAGCTGCGCCTGCGCCGCCGGCACCGGGCGGCGCGCGAGATCGAGGCGGTCGTCGTGACCGCGCTGCGCGAGCGGATCGGCGACCTGTCCGAGGGCAGCGCGCTGGACGACCTGGCGGGCGACGTCGTCGACGGGCGGCTCGACCCCTACACCGCCGCTGACGTGGTGCTGGCCGAGCTCACCACAGGCTGAGCAGGGCCCAGCGAGGTCGGCACCGGTTCACGCCGAACCTTCCGGGCCGCAGATGCGTAGGGTTCCGGTGTGACGACGACCGAGGCGGGCCGCAGCAAGACCTCGCCTGCCGGCGAGCCGGCCGCCATCGAGGTGGTGGACCTGGTGAGGACCTACGGCGAGGTCCGCGCGGTCGACGGTGTGTCGTTCACGGTGCAGCCGGGGGAGTTCTTCGGGATCCTGGGCCCGAACGGCGCCGGCAAGACGACCACTCTCGAGGTCGTCGAAGGGATCAGGCAGGCGGACTCCGGCGTGGTGCGCGTGCTCGGCCTGAGCCCCTGGCCGCGCAACCCCGCACTGCTGCCGCGGATCGGTGTCCAGCTGCAGGCGAGCAGCTTCTTCGACAAGCTCACCGCACGCGAGCAGCTCCAGACGTTCGGCGCGCTCTACGGGGTCCCCGCGCGTCGAGCGCGGGAGATGCTGGACGTCGTGGGGCTGGCCGACAAGGCAGACACGCAGGAGGCCCTGCTGTCCGGCGGCCAGCGTCAGCGTCTGTCGATCGCCTGCGCGCTGGTGCACGCCCCTGACGTCGTGTTCCTCGACGAGCCGACGGCGGCGCTGGACCCGCAGGCGCGGCGCAACCTCTGGGACGTGGTGCGCGAGATCCAGGCCAGAGGGGTCACGGTCGTGTACACGACCCACTACCTCGACGAGGCCGAGGCGCTCTGCGACCGGGTGGCAATCATGGACGCGGGCCGGATCCTCGCCTCGGACACCCCGGCCGCGCTCGTGCGTGGCCTCGACGCCCCCACCCGGGTGGCGCTGCCGACGCGCGTGCTGGACGTCGCGACCGCCGCCGCGCTGCCCGGCGCCGACGCCGTCGAGTCCGACGAGGAGGAGGTCGTGATCTCGTCCCGGCGCCCGGCGGTGCTGCTGGGGGCCCTGGCGGAGGCCAACCGCCTGGACGGCGTCAGCGTACGGACGGCCACTCTCGAGGACGTGTTCCTGCACCTGACGGGACGGGCGTACCGGGCATGACCGCCACGCAGACCCGGGCCCGGCTGTCCCCGGCGAGGGCGTCGGGGCGCTCACAGCTGGCCACCCTGGCGGCGGCGATGCTGCGAGGGTTCTTCCGCGACCGCACGGCGCTGTTCTTCACGTTCTTCTTCCCTCTGATGTTCCTGGTGGTCTTCGGTCTGATCTTCCGCGACGCCGGGTCCACCGCCACGACCGTCGGCGTCGTCGGCTCCGGCCCGATCATCGACCACCTCCCGGCACAGGTGCTGAAGGCCCAGCGCTTCGCCACGCTGGACGCCGCCCTGGCCAAGGTGCGCTCCGGCGACCTGCCTGCGGTGATAGCCGAGGACGGCGACGCGGTCACTCTGCGCTTCGCGGCCAGCGACCCGGTCAAGGCGGCCACCATCTCGGGCGTCGTGAGCTCCGTGGTCGACCAGGCGAACGTCGCGGCGTCCGGTCGCCCGCCCACGTTCCGGCTGGACGCCTCCCGCGTGGAGGACAAGCAGCTGAAGGCGATCCAGTTCATCACCCCCGGGATCCTGTGCTGGGGCGTGGCGACGTCAGCGGCCTTCGGCGCCTCACTGACGCTCGTGTCCTGGCGCCGCACGAAGCTGCTGCGCCGGATCCGGCTGTCACCGGCCCCGGTGTGGACCGTGGTCGGCGGGCGGGTCGGGGTGAGCCTCGTCGTCGCGTTCGTGCAGGCCGTCCTGTTCGTGGGGATCGCCCTGACCCCGCCGTTCGGCCTGCGACTGGCCGGCCAGTGGTGGCTGGCAGTGCCGCTGCTCATGGCGGGCACGCTCGCGTTCCTGTCCATCGGCCTGCTCGTCGGCTCGATCGCGAAGACGGACGAGGCGGCCAGCGCGATGGTCAACTTCATCGTGCTGCCCATGGCGTTCCTGTCGGGGTCCTTCTTCGACATCTCTGCGGCCCCGCAGTGGCTGCAGTCGGTGTCGAGGGTGCTGCCGCTGCGGTGGATGAACGACGGGATGCTCGCGGTCCTCGTGCGCGGCCAGGGGGTGCAGGCGGTCGTGGTCCCCGTCCTCGTGCTGCTCGCCTTCGCCGCCGTCGTGACCGGCGTGGCCACGCGGGTGTTCAAGTGGGACGACGCGTAGCCGGCGGGCACCGGGGCACCGGGCCCGGGCGGGCCGGCGCCAGCGGGGGATTAGGCTTGCGAGAGTGTTGGTCGCCTTCTCCGTCGCCCCTGCCGGCGCCGACCCCGTGAGCGGCTCGACGACCGGCTCGGTCAGTGACGCTGTGGCCGCCGCCGTCCGCGTGGTGCGCGGCAGCGGGCTGCCCCATCGCACCGACGCGATGTTCACCACGATCGAGGGCGACTGGGACGAGTGCATGGATGTCGTTCGGCGCTGCGTGGACGCCGTCGGCGCCTTCGGCCCGCGCGTGAGCCTGGTGCTCAAGGCGGACGTACGACCGGGCTGGTCCGGTGAGCTGGAGGGCAAGCTCGAAAGGCTCGAGGCCGCCGTCGGGCGCGCCGAGGCCGGTGCGTGAGCGGGCACACCGAGGGGCCCCTGCGACGGCGCGACCTCAGACAGTCCCCGCCTGAGCCGGCCTCGACGCCGGACCGGAGGCGCTCGCGTCGTCCGGCCCTCGTCGCGGCGGTCCTCGTGGCCCTCGCCGGGCTCGCGGTCGTGGTTCTCGGCGTGCTGCTGGCCACGTCGCTCGCCCAGCCGCGCAGCGTGACGGCCACCCTGGTCGTCCCGGCGGATGTCCGGGTGGTCGAGGCAGTGCCCGGCATGCTGGGCCTGCGCGGACGGCAGGTGCGGGTGGAGGCCAGGGCGGTGTCCGGGCGGGTGTTCGTGGGTGTCGGACGTGCCGCCGACGTCGAGGCCTACCTCGGCGACGTCGCCCGCCACCAGGTGAACGGTGTGGACGGCGCCGGTCACCTGAGCGGTCGCCGGGTCGACGGCTCCGCCTCCGTGCCCGACCCCGCGACGGTCGACGTGTGGGCCGCGAGTGTCTCCGGCGACTCCGCCGTGGTGCTGCGCTGGCCCGACCAGCCTGGCCAGTGGCGGATGGTGGCGGCCTCGGACGGCACGGGGCCGGCCCCCGCCCGGGTCACCCTCACCTGGACGCGCGACGTCGCGGCCTCGCCGGCCCCTGCCGTCATCGCTGTCGGTGCCCTCCTGCTCGTGGCAGGGGCGGCGAGCGCGATGGCCCTTCGGCTCGCGCGCCCGGCGACCGGCGACGCCCGTGCGGAGTCCTGGTGACGCCGCGCGCGGCCCGGGTGCCCGCGGCCGCCGTCCTCCTCGCGCTCGGCCTCGGCGTGGCGGGCTGCTCGGGCGGGGCGACGACGCTGCCGGCCCAGCCGAGCGAGACGACCGTGTACCCGGTCGTGGTGGTCGGTCAGGCGGCCCACATCCTCGACGCGGTCGACGCGGGGGTCGGTGCCGCCACCCGGGCAGCCGACGCCGCCGCCCTTGCCGTGCGGGCGTCGGGACCCTACCTGGCGATAGCCCAGGCGCGCTTCACGATCGACAGGTCCCGAGGCACGGCAGCCTCGCCGGCACCCGTCGTGGACCGCGCCGGCCTCGTCGTGCCCACGGAGCGGGAGTGGCCGCGGTTCTTCCTGGCGGTCGGCTCGTCCACCGGCCAGACGACGCCGGTGCTGCGGGTGCTGCGCTGCCCCGACCCGCGCTCGCCCTACGCGCTGTGGGCGCAGCTGAGCCTGCTGCCCGGCACGACCGTCCCCGACGCCGCGCCCGGGGGCGAGGCGGCAGCGGTCGCCCCGGACGCCAGCGACGGCCTGCTGATGTCGCCGGCGGACGCGCTGGCCCACTACGCCGACCTGCTCACGGTCGGGGCGAAGAGCCGGTTCGCCGACCAGTTCGCTCCTGACGCCTTCAGCAAGCAGAACGACGAGCGGGTCGCCGCGGATCGTGACCAGCTCGCGTCGGTGGCCACGACTCAGTCCAGGCACACCGCTGTCGCGGGCTCACTCGTCGCGGTGCGCACGGCCGACGGGGGGGTGCTCGTCGTGGGTGAGCTTCGACAGGACTACGTCATCACCGTCAAGCCCGGTCAAGCCGTCACGGTGTCGCCCGACCTGGCGGCTCTGGGAGGGCACGCCTCCTACACCCGCTCCGTCACGCGCACCTCCGTCGAGGTCGTGGCGCTGTCCGTGCCGCCCGCGGACAGCGGGCCCGTGCTCGTGGTCGCCGCAGAGAAGGGCGACGTGCAGGTCGGCGGTTCGTGACACCGGCCGCAGGCCCGGGAAGCAGTCGTGGCAGCGAACGGTTCTTCGACAAGGAAGAATCACCGAGCATGAGACGCCGAGAAGGACCCCTCCGATGAGCAACCAACTCCGATGAGCAACCAACCGGTCCGCCCGCCGGCGGCACGTGTCGACCTGCGCGGTGCCGTCGACCTGAGCGGGCTGGGCGCGCCACCCGCGCCTGCGCCATCCGCTCCCGGCGCCGCGGGCGGGGACGTGCCCGGCTTCGTCATCGACGTCAGCGACGCCACATTCGTCGCCGACGTCGTCCAACGCTCCTCGACGGTGCCCGTGGTGCTGGACTTCTGGGCCACCTGGTGCGGTCCGTGCAAGCAGCTGTCGCCGGTGCTGGAACGGCTCGCGGAGGAGTACGACGGGCGAGTCCTCCTTGCCAAGATCGATGTGGACGCCAACCCCCAGCTGGCCGGCGCCTTCCAGGTGCAGTCCATCCCCAGCGTGTTCGCGGTGCTGAAGGGGCAGCCGGTCCCGCTCTTCCAGGGCGCGCAGCCGGAGGCCCAGGTACGCGCCGTATTCGCCGAGCTGCTGCGCGTGGCCGAGACCAACGGGGTCAGCGGGCGGCTGACGGCGGCCGACCTGGGTATGGCCGCTGACGCCGACGCCGACGCCGACACCGACGCCGACGCCGACGCCGACGCCGAACCGCCCGAGCCTCCGTTGCCGCCTCTGCACCAGGCGGCGTACGACGCGATCGAGGCCGACGACCTCGAGGGCGCCGTGGCCGCCTACGAGCAGGCGTTGAGGGAGAACCCCGCCGACGAGATGGCGCGGCTCGGCCTTGCCCAGGTCGGGCTCCTGCTGCGCACGCGCGACGCCGACCCGGCCGCGGCGCGGGCGGCGGCCGCGACGGCGCCCGCTGACGTCGACGCCCAGCTCCTGGTGGCCGACATCGATCTGCTCGGCGGCCACGTCGAGGACGCCTTCGCCCGCCTGGTGGACACCGTGGCCGTCTGCGCCGGGGACGACCGCGGACGCGCCCGTGCCCACCTCGTGGAGCTCTTCGACGTGGTCGGCGCTGACGACCCACGAGTGGCGCGCGCGCGGGTCGCGCTGGCGAACGCACTGTTCTGAGCGCCTATCAGCACTGCGGCCCGCGGGTGACGGCGGGTCGTCTGCAGCTGTGCATCCCCGACGTCGCGGGCACCTGGTCGTCGGTGCGGCTGTGGCTCGACGTCGTGCTCGAGGCCGCGTTCGCCGGCCAGGTCAGCCTCGACGACCTCGCGCTCGCGCGGGCCGACGGTGTATGGCGGCTGGACCTGCCGTTGCCGCGCGCAGGCCGGCTGGAGTACCTGCTGGACGTCGTGGGCGCCGGTGGTGTGCATGCACTGCTGCCAGACCCGGCCAACCCCTGCTCGGTGCAGACGGCGTTCGGACCGCACAGCGTCGTGGAGCTGCCCGGCTACCAGCCGCCGCGCTGGCTGAATGCCCCGGTGGTCACCGGTGCCTGGCTGCGGTTCGACGCGCCCGGTCCGGTGGGTGCGGTGGTGCCGGTAAGCATCTGGCAGCCCGAGGGCCACGGCTGGCACGAGCCCCTGCCCCTCCTGGTGGCCCACGACGGACCCGAGCTCGACAGGCTCGCCGGCCTCACCGGCTATGCGGGCGCCGTCATCGCCTCCGGCACCCTGCCGGCGCATCGGGTCGCGTTGCTCGAGCCCGTGCGCCGCGATGCCTGGTACTCCGCCGACCCCGCCTACGGGCGCGCCCTGCTGGCCGAGATGCTGCCTGCCCTGCGCAGGCAGGTAGCGGTGACCGGGCCGGTGGTCGCGATGGGGGTGAGCCTCGGCGCGCTGTCCGCCCTGACGGCCGCCGTCGACGCCCCGGGTGCCGTGGGCGGGCTTTTCTGCCAGTCGGGGTCGTTCTTCCAGCGTCGCCACGACTGGATGGAGCGGGACTTCCCGTACTTCGATCGGATCACGGCCACCGTTTCCCGGCTGCTGGCAGCAGGGCGCGCCGGCTCCCCGATGCGCATCGGGATCACCTGCGGAGCCCTCGAGGAGAACGTCCACAACAACCGGGACATGGCCGACGCGCTGGCCCGTCAGGGCCACGACGTGACCTATGCCGAGTCAGCCGACGCCCACTGCTACACAGCGTGGCGCGATGCGTTCGACCCGCATCTGACGGCGGTGCTCGGCGACTGCTGGGTGTGACGTGGGGCAGTATCGGGACATGCTGCGCCGCCAGGTGACGTTGCCCGTCCCGGGCACCGGGTTCGCGCTCGACTGCCTGGTGTACGGACACTGGGGCCGGCCCGTCCTGGTGTTCCCGAGCGAGGCGGGGTCGGCCTGGGACTACGAGAGCAACGGCATGGTCGCCGCCGTGTCAGACCTCGTGGAGGGCGGCCGCGCCAAGCTGTACTGCGTCGGGTCGCTGGATGCCTGGACCTGGAGCGACCGCAGTGTGCCGACCGACGAGCGGGCGCGCCGGCACGGGTCTTACCGGGCCTTCGTCAGCGAGGCCGTCCTGCCGTGGATCGAGGCCGACTGCCGGGGCCGCCAGGACGTGGTGGCCACGGGGTCGAGCATGGGCGCCTACCACGCGCTCGACACCGCCCTGTGCCGCGCCGACGTCGTGCCGTCCGCACTCTGCCTGTCCGGCAGCTACGACCCCGCCGGGCTGCATGCCTGGGGCGAGCGCGGCGACCCGACGTACTTCGCCAACCTGGCCGACCACGTCCCCAACCTCTCCGGTGCCCACCTGGAGTGGCTGCGCTCGCGGGTGTCGGTCGTGCTCGTCGCGGGCGAGGGGCCCTTCGAGGTGCACCCGACCGGCGCGCTGCCCAGCACCCGATGGATGGGCGGGGTGCTGCAGGGTCTGGGGATCCGCTGCGAGGTGGACGTCTGGGGGCACGACAGCGCGCACGACTGGCCGTGGTGGCGCCGGCAGGTGGCCCACCACCTGCCTCGTCTCTGCTGAGCCGGGCTAGGCGATCTCTGGAGGATGCGATGACCGACCCGACCCATCACCTCGTGGGCCTGCTGCTCGGCACGGAGGACGACTGGCCGCGCGCTTTCGAGGCGCTGGCGCGCCGGCTCGGCCCGGTGTCCGACGCGCGTGGCGGCAACCACGTGCTCGACACCGAGCGGCTCACGATCGAGCCGTTCAACCTCCGGGACACCCCACGGCAGGCCCTGGTCATCGACCGCCTCGCCTACTGGTACTACCACCCCCGCGAGTGGCTGAAGAAGATCGCGTTGATGGACGACGTCTACCTGCTCAACAGCCCCTTCACGTTCCAGTCGATGGAGAAGCACGCCGCGTACTGCGCGATGCTCCGCCTGGGGCTGAAGATCCCGGAGACGGTCCTCGTGCCGTACAAGAACCCCGTGGACCACGACAAGTATGCCTACACCGCTGCCCGCTACAACCGGTCGTTCGACCTCGACACCCTCGCCGACCGGATCGGCTACCCCCTGTTCATGAAGCCCTTCGACGGCGGTGGGTGGCGAGGGGTGTCGATGGTCCGCGACGCCGCCGAGCTCCACGAGGCCTACGACGCCTCGGGGGAGATGCTCATGCACCTGCAGGCCGGGGTCGCCGGGTATGACGTCTTCGCCCGGGCGCTCTCGATCGGGCCGCAGACGATGGTGATGCGGTTCCGGCCCGAGGAGCCGATGCACGGCCGCTACGCGGTCGACCACCACTTCCTCACCCCGGACACCGGGGAGGAGGCCGTGACCATCAGCCGCGTGGTCAACGCCTTCTTCCGATGGGAGTTCAACTCGTGCGAGATGCTCGTGCGCGGGACGGACGTCTTCCCGATCGACTACGCCAACGCCTGTCCCGACGTCGCGGTCACGTCCCTGCACTACTACTTCCCGTGGGCCATCACGAGCCTGCTGCGCTGGACGGCCTACTGCTGCGTGACCGGGCGGCGCAACCGCCCCGGCATCGACGTCGAGCCGTGGTTCGCCGTCGCCGACCGCGAGGACCTGTCCTACGAGGAGAAGCTGGTCGCCTACCGGGCGCTGGCCGACGCACACCTGGAGGCCGACCACTTCCGTGACTTCGCCGACGCCCGCCTCGGGCACCTCGACGAGGTCGCGCTGGAGTGGTTCGCGTCACCCGAGTTCGACGTCCTGCTGCTCGACACGGTCCGGAGCACGTACCCCGCGCACGAGCACGAGCGGTTCGTCGAGCACTTCCGCGGGCTGGTCGGCCTCTGGGTTCGGGAGCGTCAGGCCGCCGCGACCTGGTCGCCCAGCTGAGTGCCGCCCGCCGCGGGTCGCCGCCTCGCCCGGGGAGTCGTCGCCGCCCGTCCGGGAGACGCAGGGACGCTCAGAGCGCCGGCGTCAGCCAGACGGCTCCGAGCGGCGGCACGCGAAGCACGGCCGAGGTCGCGCGACCGTGCCAGGTGACATCCTCGGCCTGCACGGCGCCGAGGTTGCCCACACCCGAGCCGCCGTACTGCTCGGCGTCGGTGTTGAGGATCTCCCTCCAGGTCCCCGCGCTCGGCAGCCCCACCCGGTACCCCTCGTCGGGCACGCCGCTGAAGTTGGTCACGCAGGCGACCGGGTTGCCCTCGCCGTCCCAGCGCAGGAACGAGAACGTGTTGTGCATGAAGTCGTTGGCGTCGATCCACTCGAAGCCTCGCGCGTCGCTGTCGAGCCGCCACAGGGCGGGGTGCTCGCGGTAGCGGCGGTTGAGGTCACGCACCAGCTGCTGCAGCCCGGCGTGCCAGGGCGTCTCCTCCAGCCACCAGTCGAGGCTGCGGGACTCGGCCCACTCGGCCTCCTGACCGAGCTCGGTGCCCATGAAGAGGAGCTGCTTGCCCGGGTGTGCCCACATGAAGGCGAGGTAGGCGCGCATGGTGGCCAGCTGCTGCCAGCGGTCGCCGGGCATCTTGCGCAGCAGCGACCCCTTGCCGTGCACGACCTCGTCGTGGCTGATGGGCAGCACGAAGTTCTCGCTGAACGCGTACATGAGCGAGAACGTCAGCTGGTGGTGGTGGTACTGCCGATGGATGGGCTCCTTGCTCACGTACTCCAGGGAGTCGTGCATCCAGCCCATGTTCCACTTCAGGCCGAACCCGAGACCGCCGACGTGCGTGGGCCGCGTGACGCCGGGCCACGCGGTGGACTCCTCGGCGATCGTCATGATGCCCGGCACCCGTTTGTAGGCGGTGGCGTTCATCTCCTGCAGGAAGCTGATGGCCTCCAGGTGCTCCCGCCCGCCGTGCACGTTGGGCACCCAGTCCCCACCCTCGCGGGAGTAGTCCAGGTAGAGCATCGAGGCCACCGCGTCCACCCGCAGCCCGTCGACGTGGTACTCCTCGAGCCAGTACACGGCGTTGGCGACGAGGAAGTTGCGCACCTCGGTGCGGCCGTAGTCGAACACCAGCGTTCCCCAGTCGGGGTGCTCACCGCGCCGCGGGTCGGCGTACTCGTACAGCGTGTCGCCGTCGAAGCGGGCCAAGGCCCACTCGTCCTTCGGGAAGTGTGCCGGGACCCAGTCGACGATGACGCCGATGTCGGCCTGGTGAAGCCTGTCGACGAGGTGGCGGAAGTCGTCGGGGTCACCGAAGCGCGACGTCGGGGCGAAGTACGAGGTGACCTGGTACCCCCAGGACCCGCCGAAGGGGTGCTCGGCGACAGGCAGGAACTCGACGTGGGTGAACCCGAGGTCCTTGACGTACCCGACGAGCTGGTCGGCGAGCTCGCGGTAGCTCAGTCCCTGGCGCCACGACCCCAGATGCACCTCGTAGATGCTCATCGGGCGGTTGTGCGGATCCACGGCGGCGCGCTGTGCCATCCAGTCCCCGTCGCCCCACGTGTAGCTGGAGTCGACGACGACAGACGCCGTGGACGGCGGCACCTCGGTGCCGAACGCCATCGGGTCGGCCTTCTGGCGCCAGTGACCGTCGCGGCCGAGGATCTCGAGCTTGTAGCGGGTGCCGGCGCCGATCCCGGGTACGAAGAGCTCCCAGACCCCGGTGCTGCCGAGGCTGCGCATGCCGTGCGAACGTCCGACCCAGTGGTTGAAGTCGCCGATCACCCGCACGGCGCGGGCGTTGGGGGCCCACACGGCGAAGCTGGTGCCGGTGACGTCGCCGAGCGTGCCGGGGTAGGTGCGCACATGCGCGCCCAGGGCGTTCCAGAGCTCCTCGTGACGGCCCTCGCTGATCAGGTGTTGGTCGATCTCCCCCAGCGTCGGCAGGAAGCGGTACGGCTCGTCGACCGTGCTGGTGCTCACGCCGTCGTAGCTCACTCGCACCCGGTAGTCGCCCACCGGGCCGGGCGCCACGCCGACCCAGATGCCGTCCCACTCGTGTGCCAGGTCGAGCACCGTGCCGTCGGCCTGCTCGACGCTGACCGAGGCTGCCAGCGGCCGCAGCGTGCGGATGGTGACGGCCCCGGCGTGCGGGTGCGCGCCCAGGACGCCGTGAGGGTTGAAGTGCGCCCCCGCGGCGACGGCGGCCAGCGTGTCCTGGTCGACCGGCTGCGCGACGGGCGCCGCACCGGCCTTCGAGCGCCGCCGCACGGTGATCGGGTCGGCGGCGCGCACGTCCTCAGGCATGCGCGCAGTCTTGCGTCATCCGGCCTCCGGCGCCAACGCCGCGCGCCTGGCTGCAGGATTGGCCCATGCAGCAGACGGTCCGGCGCCCGGCGCGCCCCCTGGTGCTCGTCGTCGAGGATGAGCCACCGATCGCCGACCTCGTGCGCACGTACCTCGTCCGGGACGGCTTCGAGGTCGAGGTGGCACCGGACGGCGAGGCGGGGCTGGCAGCCGTCAGGCGGCTGCGCCCGGACGCGGTCATCCTCGACGTCGGGCTGCCGGGGATGGACGGGATCAGCCTCTGCCGGGTGCTGCGCGCCGAGGGGGACCGCACGCCCGTCCTGTTCGTGACGGCCCGCGACGACGAGGTCGACCGCGTGGTCGGGCTCGAGCTCGGCGCCGACGACTACGTCACCAAGCCCTTCAGCCCGCGCGAGCTGGTCGCCCGCGTCCGGGCAGTGCTTCGCAGGTCGCTGCCTGGCGAACCGGACGCACCGGTGCGCGTCGGAGACCTGCTCCTCGACCGGGCCCGGCGCCGGGTGAGTGCGGCGGGGCGTGAGGTGGACACCACCACGACCGAGTTCGACCTCCTCGCCTACCTGGCGCGTCGCCCGGGGAGGGTGTGCCCGCGCGAGGAGCTCCTCGAGCAGGTGTGGGGGTACCCGCCGGGGACGCCGACCAGGACGCTCGACGTGCACGTCGCCCAGGTTCGCGCCAAGATCGGCGGGGCCGCCCACCTGCGCACCGTGCGCGGCGTCGGCTACTCCCTGGAGCCCTGAGCGGTGCCGCGGACCCTGACCGCCCGGGTGGCACTGCTGGCGGTCCTCGTCGCCCTCGCGAGCTCGGTGCTGACCGACGTGGTGCTCACCCGGACCATCGTCGCCGGCAACCGGGACCGGGCGGCGGCGGTGCTCAGCGCCCAGGCCGACACGGTCGCGGCGCGGCTCGCCGCCGGCCGCGCTCTCGCCGACGTCGCGCTGGTCCGCCGGCTGGCTCGTGCCGGCGCCGTGGTCGACCTGGCTCCCGTGGGCGGCACCCGTGCGCCGCGACCGCCCTTCACGACGGCCGACCTGGCCGCGGTCGCCGACCAGCCCGCCACCCAGCGCTCGGTGGGAGGCCACACCTGGCTCGTGGTGGCCCGCCCGGTCGAGGGCCGGACCGGGCAGGGCGCCCGGGTGGTCATGCTCGCCTCCCCGGTGGCCGACGCCACGCGGCTGTCGGCCGCGCAACGGCGCAGCGCGCTGCTCGCCGCCGTGCTCGGGGTGCTCGCCGGCCTCGCCGCCGGTCTCCTGCTCGCGCGCGGCGTGACCGGCCCGCTGGCCCGCGCGGCCGCGGCGGCCAGGCGCCTCTCGGCCGGGGAGCGCGGCGTCCGCGTGGCCGCGGAGGGCCCGCGCGAGGTCGCGGACGTCTCGCTGGCGCTCGACGGGCTGGCCGACGCCCTGGCGACGAGCGAGGAGCGGCAGCGGCAGTTCCTGCTCGCGGTGTCCCACGAGCTGAGGACCCCGCTGACGGTGGTCACCGGCTATGCGGAGGCGCTCGTCGACGGCGTCGTGCCCCTCGAGGAGGTGCCCGAGGCCGCACGGGTGCTGCGGCAGGAGGCGCTACGGCTGCAGAGCCGCATCGAGGACCTGCTGGCGCTGGCACGGCTGGAGGCGGTGGACTTCCGCCTGGTGGTGGCACCGGTCGACCTCGGTGCTGTGCTGCGCGAGGCCGCGGCCGCGTGGGCCCCGCGCGCGCGGGCGGCCGGCGTCGCGCTGGAGGTCGAGATCCCGGCGGCCGGCCCCGTCATCGTCACCGACGGTGAGCGCGTGCGGCAGGCGGTCGACGCGCTGGCGGACAACGCGCTGCGCGTGCTCCCGCCAGGGTGCCCGCTGGTGCTCGCCGCCGCGGCGGGCACCTCCGGTGGCGCACGCGTGGAGGTGCGCGACGGCGGACCGGGGCTGGCGCCCGAGGACCTGGCTGTGGCGTTCGAGCGGGGCGTGCTGGCCCATCGCTACGAGGGGGCCCGCCCGGTCGGGTCCGGCCTGGGGCTGGCCATGGTGGGTGAGCTGGCGCGCCGACTGGGGGGGCGTGCGGTCGCGGAGCACGCCCCGGAGGGCGGTGCGTGCTTCGTCCTGCTGCTCCCCGCGGCCCCGCCGCCACCGACCCCGGCCGGGTAGGCGTCGGGGCCGGCCGGGTAGGCGCCGGGCCGGCAGGCAGGCTCGGTCAGCCGGTGGTCGCGGTCGTGGCACAGACCTGCTGAGCATCGTTCAGCGCGGTCATCCGGTCGCCCAGCAGGGTGCCGAGGTCCTGGCGCACGCGCAGCCGGTCGCGCAGCAGCCGGGCGATCTCGGGGTGGCCCGCCCTTTCGGCCTGGTCGGCCTGGTCGCGCAGCCACGCGAGCGAGCCGCGGGTATCCGCACCGGCCGCGAGCAGCCGCTGCCGGCGTTGGGTGCGCTGCACGGCGTCGGGCAGGTGCTGGCAGAGCCGCTGAACACGCGCGGCCCCGGCCCCGCCCTGACCCTGCCGACCGGAGCCCGCGGCCGCGCCAGGCGCCGCGCTCGGCGCCGACGTGGGCGACGTCGAGGCTAGTGTCGCCGCGCTTGAGGGGCCGACCTGACCGAGGACCCCCACGGCCAGCGCCGCAGCCAGACCGGTGACCGCCAGCCCGGTGACCGCCAGCCCGGTCGTCACGGCCTTGAGCCTGGTTGCCGCTGTGCTGATGCTCATCTGCTGCCTCCATGGGGATCCGTGGTCGGGATCGTCCTTGCAGACCACGGTCGCGCACGGGCGTTGCAGCAGGGTCAAGGTCATGTTCGGGCAGTGTTCGGACTCTCCGCGCCCGCGTCGGGGGCCGGCGCCAGAAGCCGTCGCACGGCGGCGAGGGGCACCTCGAGCCAGTCGGGGCGGTTGTGCGCCTCGTACACCGCCTCGTAGAGCGCCTTGTCGAGCTCCAGCGCACGCAGGAGCACGGCGTCGGCACGTGGGTCGCGGCCGGCCGCGGCTGCATAGCCTTCGAGGAAGGATGTGCGCACGTCGGTCGCCCACGCCAAGGCCGAGGCGGTCCGTGGGTCGCCCGCCGCCAGGCCCTGGGTACGCCTGGCGGCGACGTAGTCGAACGAGCGGAGCATCCCTGCGACGTCGCGCAGGGCCAGGTCGAGAGTCCCGCGCTCGGCGAGCGGGCGCAGCGGCTCGCCCTCGAAGTCGAGCAGCACCCACCCTCGCTGGGGGGAGTGCAGCACCTGGCCGAGGTGGTAGTCGCCGTGCACCTGCTGCAGCACGGCTGCCCGGTCCGCCGACCGCACGCCGTCCACGACCGCGCGCGCCCCCGACGCGTGCTCCGCCAGGGCCGGAACGGACCGTTGTGCCCACTCCACGCGAGCCAGAAGGCCGTCCGCAAGCAGGGCGAGGGAGTCACTCGTGAGCTGGCGGGTGGGCAGCGCGGCGGCCAGCGCCGCGTGCACCTGCGCAGTCGCCTCGCCGAGGGCCCGCGCCTGGTCCGCGAACGGCTCGCCCGTGTCGACGGCCCGCCCGGCCACCCGCCAGGCGTCCTCGCTGCCCGCCAGGAACTCGCACGTGTACGACAGGTGGCCCTCGCAGGCACGACCGTCGGCCCCTGTCCAGGATCCCTGCACGGCGCCGTACGGCCCGGGAACGCGGTCGCAGCCTGCCCGGGCCAGGGCGACCTGGACGACGACGTCGGGGTTCGGCCCGTCGTGGAGCACCCGGAACACCTTGAGGACCAACGGCCCGCCCGGCCCGGCCGGCTCCACGACCACGGAGGTGTTGGACTGCTCCCCGCCGAGCACCCGGGAGCTTCGAGGGTGCACGGGCCGCTCCGCGAGCAGCACGCCATGCGCAGCGGGTGGGCTGTCGCCGTCGCGGCCGTGTCCGTCCGCATCGTGGGTCGACGGGCCGGCCGCCGTCGTTGCGCTCGTCAGCGCGAACCACGCCGCGACGTAGGCGGGGTCGTGAGGCCCGTCATAGACGTGCACGGTGCCGCGCTCGGCGTCGGCCAGCAGGCCGACGTGGCCCTGCGATGGCACGTGGTCGACCTCGGCTGCGACCGCGCGGTAGACCAGGGGCACCTGGTACACGACCTCGCGCTCGGCGACCCTCGCGGCGACGACGTGCACCGCGACGTCCGCAGCGCCCGCAGCCGGACCCCGAGCCCGCGGCGACGGCAGGTGAAGCACGCCGAGCAGGCGCACGCCGACGCCGGCCTGTGCGGCGGAGCCCTTCTGCGCGAACCACCTCTGCCGCGGCAGCCAGGCCGCGAGCAGATGCTCCAGACCCACTGCACCCGCGGTGCGGTGGGTCATACGTCGACCCGCAGCCAGAAGAAGTCGCGCGAACCCATGGTCAGCCCGAGATGCTCGTCCGGGGGAACCGCCTCGAAGCCGGACCCCCCGAAGACGTCCACGAGCGTGGCGTCGCCCAGCCCGGGCAGGTGCAGCCGGGTCGCCTGCGGTGTGGACGAGAGGTTGTTGACGCACAGGACGGTCTCGGCCGGCTCACCCGGTGTGTCCCCGTCGGCCAGCACACGGAGGAAGGCGAGCACGGACGGGTTCTCCGCCTCGACATGGACGTAGGTGCCGAGGCCGAAGACGGGGTGCCTGCGCCGGACGTCGAGCATCGCGCGCATCCAGTGCAGCAGCGAGGACCGGCTGGCCCGCTGCGCCTCCACGTTGACGCCCGCGTGGTGGTACACCAGCGACTGGATGACCGGCAGGTAGAGCTTGCCGGGGTCCGCCGTCGAGAAGCCCGCGTTGCGGTCCGGCGTCCACTGCATCGGCGTGCGCACGGCGTCTCGGTCGGCCAGCCAGATGTTGTCCCCCATACCGATCTCGTCGCCGTAGTACAGGTAGGGCGACCCCGGCATCGACAGCAGGAGGGCGTTGATGAGCTCCACCTCGGCGCGGTTGTTGTCGAGCAGCGGGGCCAGCCGGCGGCGGATGCCCACGTTGGCACGCATGCGCGAGTCCGGCGCGTACCAGCCGTACATCGCCGCGCGCTCCTCGACCGTGACCATCTCCAGCGTGAGCTCGTCGTGGTTGCGCAGGAACGTCCCCCACTGCGCCCCGACCGGGATGTCAGGGGTGTCGTGGAGCACGTCGACGACCGGCGCGGCGCGTTCCTCGCGCATCGCGTAGTAGATGCGGGGCATCACCGGGAAGTGGAAGGCCATGTGGCACTCCGGCTCCTCCGGGGTGCCGAAGTAGGCGACAACGTCCTTGGGCCACTGGTTGGCCTCGGCGATGAGGATGCGCCCCGGGTAGCTCTCGTCGACCATGCGCCTGACGCGCCGGACGAACGCGTGGGTCTCCGACAGGTTCTCGCAGTTCGTGCCCTCCCGCTCGAACAGGTACGGGATGGCGTCAAGTCGCACGCCGTCGATCCCGAGATCCATCCAGAAGCGGATGACGTCGAGGATCGCCTCCTGCACGGCCGGGTTGTCGAAGTTGAGGTCGGGCTGGTGGCCGAAGAAGCGGTGCCAGTAGAACTGCCGCCGTACGGGGTCGAAGGTCCAGTTGCTCGTCTCGGAGTCGACGAAGATGATCCGCGCGTCGGCGTAGCCGGTGTCCGTGTCGCTCCACACGTAGAAGTCGCCGTACGGGCCGGAGGGGTCGGACCGGCTCGCCTGGAACCACGGGTGGGCCTCACTGGTGTGGTTGACGGCCAGGTCGGTGATCACGCGCAGACCCCGCGCGTGCGCCTGCCCGATCAGCTCGGTGAAGTCGCGCAAGGTGCCGAACTCGGGCAGGACCGCGCAGTAGTCGCTGATGTCGTAGCCGCCGTCGCGCAGTGGGGAGGCGTAGAAGGGCGGCACCCACAAGCAGTCCACGCCCAGCCATTGCAGGTAGTCCAGCCTCGAGATCAGACCCGTGAAGTCGCCCGACCCCGACCCCTTGGAGTCGGCGAACGCCCGGACCAAGACCTCGTAGAAGACCGCCTTGCGGTACCAGAGCGGGTCGTTGCGCAGGCCGGGGTTGCTCAGCTCGAGTCCTGGCACGGCTACAGCCTCCTCACGTGGAGCAGGTGCGCCGGCTGCACGTGAGGGTCGAGCCGGACGTAGTTGTGCTCGCCCCACCGGTAGGTCTCCCCACTGAGCAGGTCGTGCACCGTGAACGTGTCCTGCCAGTCCAGGCCCAACGCGGGCATGTCGAGGTGCACCCAGGTGGTTCGCGTGCCGTGCGGGTCCAGGTTCACCACCGCGAGCACGCAGTCCTCCCGCCCGTCGGTGGTGACCGATCCCGGAAGACGCCGCGAGTAGCACAGGAGCATCTCGTCCTCGCTGCGGTGGAAGGCGATGTTGCGCAGCCGCTGCAGCGCCGGGTGGGCCCGGCGCACCTCGTTGAGCCGGCGGATGTAGCCGGCGATCGACCGGGACTCGTTCGGCCCGCCGGGGGCGTAGCCGGCCCAGTCCCGCGGCCGCAGCTGGTACTTCTCGCTGTCCAGGTACTCCTCGCTGCCGTGCCGGACAGCGACGTGCTCGCACAGCTCGTAGCCGGAGTACATGCCCCATGAGGGGGACATGGTCGAGGCGAGGACGGCGCGCAGCCGGAATGCCGCGGGGCCGCCGTACTGGAGGAACTCGTGCAGGATGTCGGGTGTGTTGGGCCAGAAGCTGGGCCGCATGTACCCCGCGGGGTCCCCGGACAGCTCGGTGAGGTACTCGCGAAGCTGCGACGACGTCGTGCGCCAGGTGAAGTACGTGTAGGACTGCTGGAACCCGATCTTGCCGAGCGTGTGCATCATGGCCGGCCTCGTGAAGGCCTCCGCCAGGAAGATGATCTCGGGGTGCGACGCGTTCACCGTGCCGATCAGCCACTCCCAGAACTGCACGGGCTTGGTGTGCGGGTTGTCCACGCGGAAGACCGTGACGCCGTGGGAGATCCAGTGCTCGACGATGCGCAGGACCTCCGCGTAAAGGCCCTCGGGGTCGTTGTCGAAGTTCAGCGGGTAGATGTCCTGGTACTTCTTGGGCGGGTTCTCCGCGTAGGCGATGGTGCCGTCGGCCCGGTGGGTGAACCACTCGGGGTGCTCGCGCGCCCAGGGATGATCCGGGGCGCACTGCAACGCCAGGTCCAGCGCCACCTCCAGGCCGTTCTCGCGTGCGGTCGCGACGAAGTGGTCGAAGTCCTCGATCGTGCCCAGGTCGGGATGGACGGCGTCGTGCCCACCCTCCTCGGACCCGATCGCCCACGGCACGCCCGGGTCGCCGGGTGCGGGGTCGAGAGTGTTGTTGGGTCCTTTACGGTTGACCCGACCCACAGGATGGATGGGCGGCAGGTAGACGATGTCGAAGCCCATGTCGGCGATCGCGGGAAGTCGCTGCTCGGCCGCGTGGAACGTGCCCGACACCCAGTGACCGGTCCGCGGGTCGAGGTGGGCGCCCTCCGAGCGCGGGAACATCTCGTACCAGGCGCTGAACAGCGCGAGCGGCCGCTCCACCCGCAGCGGGAGGTCGGGGGAGGCGCTGACGTGGTCGCGCAAGGGTGAGCGCGCCAGCGCGAGGTGCACCGGCCGCGACGTCCCTGCGGCCAACCGGGCCTGCGGCGGGCGCGAGCCGTCACGCAACCCGGCGACAGCGTCGGCAAGGGCCGTTGCGTCGCCCCCGGAGTACGACCCGGTCGCCAGCGCACGCTCCAGCAGGAGTGCGCCCTCCTCGAGCATCAGCAGCGTGTCCACGCCCGCGGCGACCTTGATCGTCGCGTCGTGCTCCCACGTGGCGTAGGGGTCCGACCACCCTTCGACGCGAAAGGTCCAGGTTCCGGTGCGGTCGGGGATCACCGTGGCCCCGTAGCGGTCCAGGCCCGGCCCGAGGGACACCATGGGTGCGCGGGTGTGCACGCTGCCGTCCGGGTCGACGAGCACGGCTGTCGCGGCGACCGCGTCGTGGCCCTCGCGGAACACCGTGGCCGTGACTGGAACCTGCTCACCCACGACCGCCTTGGCCGCCCAGCGTCCGCCGTCGACGACCGGCCCGACGGCGAGCACCGGGATCCGGTCGATGCCACCCCACTGAGGTCGCGTCACGCCCGCGCGGCTCTGCTCGCTGCCGCCGTCCTCGGCGGCGGTGGCCTTCGCGGCTGGGTCCGTCGTTGTGGCTGCGTCGGCCGCTGCGGTGTCGTGCCGTTCGCGGGGCTGCTCCAGGGCGGGGGACGCCGCCGCCTCGGTGACGGCCGCGACGACGCGTGGGGAGCCGGCGGCACTCGCCTCGGAGGCGCGTGTGCGAGGCTTGCGGGACTGGCTCATGCACCAACCTCACCACTGACGGCGGACTCGCGCAGCCGGGTCCGGTGCGCGAGAGGCACGGGTGCCCCCCTGCGGCGAGGCCGCCGAACGAGCACCGACATCGCAGACCGTAAGCCACATGACGGCCCTACGTCTCGACCGGCGCCAACTCGGCGTGGGGCGGCGTCGCCGAGGGAGGCGTCGATTCGTGCAAACGTTTACAGGCCATCCTGTAACGGACTGCAAGACACGCAAGAATCAGTCAGATTCGCGGCGTGTCACCGGGCGCCCTGCCGTAGGCTGCACGGGTGAGAGCGATCCGACGTTTCACCGTCCGCACCGTGCTGCCCGCGCCGATCTCGGCCCTTGGCGAGCTGGCGAGCAACCTGCGCTGGTCGTGGCACTCCCCGACCCGCGACCTGTTCGCCTCCCTCGACCCGGCTCGGTGGGTGGCCTCGCGGCAGGACCCGGTCGCGATGCTGGGCAGCCTCGCCCCGGAGGAGCTCGACGCTCTGGCCGCCGACCCGGCGTTCGTCGCGCGCGTGGACGCAGCGGCCGCCGACCTGGCCGACTACATGACCAAGCCGCTCTGGTTCTCCAGCCTCGGGGAGGACGTGCCTCGAGCAATCGCCTACTTCTCGCCCGAGTTCGGGATCACCGCGGTGCTCCCGCAGTACTCCGGCGGCCTGGGGATCCTTGCCGGTGACCACCTGAAGGCGGCCAGCGACCTCGGGGTGCCGATCGTCGGTGTCGGCCTGCTCTACCAGTACGGCTACTTCAAGCAGTCCCTGTCGCGCGACGGCTGGCAGCAGGAGACCTACCCCGTGCTCGACCCCGACGGCCTGCCGATCGCCTTGTTGCGCGAGGACGACGGGAGCCCTGCCGTCGTCGTCGTGGGGCTGCCGGGCGGGCGCACGCTGTCTGCCCACGTGTGGAAGGCTCAGGTCGGCCGCGTGCCCCTCCTGCTGCTGGACTCCCTCGTGGAGAGCAACGACGACGGCGCCCGGGCCGTCACCGACCGCCTGTACGGAGGGGGCGGGGAGCACCGGCTGCAGCAGGAGATGCTGCTGGGGATCGGCGGGGTGCGGGCGCTGCGCTTGTGGTCTCGCATGACGGGCGCGCCGGACCCCGACGTCTACCACACCAACGAGGGCCACGCCGGGTTCCTCAGCCTCGAGCGGATCAGGGAGATGGTGCAGTACGACGGCCTCACGTTCGAGGAGGCCCAGGAGACGGTCCGCGCCGGCACGGTGTTCACCACGCACACCCCTGTCCCGGCCGGCATCGACCGCTTCGGCCGGGACATGGTCGAGACCTACTTCGGCGGTGACAACGCCGTCGACGGCGTGGGCGTGGACAAGATCCTCGCGCTGGGCGCCGAGGACTACGTGGGTGGCGACCCGACCGTGTTCAACATGGCCGTGATGGGTCTGCGGCTGGCCCAGCGGGCGAACGGGGTGTCCCAGCTGCACGGTTCGGTCAGTCGTGGCATGTTCGAGGGCCTGTGGCCCGGGTTCGACGCAGCCGAGGTCCCGATCACGTCGATCACGAACGGCGTCCACGCCCCCACCTGGGTGGACCGCCGCGTCATGGAGCTGGGAGAGCGGTTCATCGGGTCGCACCTGACCACGGACGCCCGTGGCTGGGAGCAGGTCGACGACATCCCCGACGAGGACATCTGGGCGGCTCGACGGCACATGCGCGCCAGCCTCGTCGGCGACGCGCGGCGGCGCGTGCGGGCGTCGTGGCTGACGCGCGGGGCGAGCCCCGCCGAGCTCGGGTGGGTGGAGGACATCCTCGACCCCGACGTCCTGACGATCGGCTTCGCACGCCGGGTGCCGACCTACAAGCGGCTCACGCTCATGCTGCGCAACCCCGAGCGGCTCCGGGCACTCCTGCTGCATCCCGACCGCCCGATCCAGCTGGTCATCGCCGGCAAGTCCCACCCTGCCGACGACAACGGCAAGAAGCTCATCCAGCAGATGGTGAAGTACGCCGACGACCCTCTGCTGCGCCACCGGATCGCCTTCCTGCCCAACTACGACATCGCGATGGCCCAGACGCTGTACCCCGGCTGCGACGTCTGGCTGAACAACCCGCTACGCCCGTTCGAGGCCTGCGGGACCTCCGGCATGAAGGCCGCGCTCAACGGCGGCCTGAACCTCTCGATCCTCGACGGCTGGTGGGACGAGTGGTACGACGGCGAGAACGGCTGGGCCATCCCCACCGCCGACGGGGTGGACGACCCGGAGCACCGGGACGACCTCGAGGCCGCGGCGCTCTACGACATCATCGAAGGATCGGTCGCGCCGCGGTTCTACGACCGCGACGAGCGTGGCATGCCGACGCGGTGGCTGGAGATGGTGCGCCACACGCTGTCCTCGCTAGGCCCCAAGGTGCTGGCCAGCCGCATGGTCGCCGACTACTGCCAGCGGCTGTACCTGCCGGCCGCCGACTCCGGCCGTGCGGTGCGCGGCGGGGCGGCCAAGGAGGTCGCCGCGTACAAGTCGCTGCTGAGGCACTCCTGGCAGGACGTCCGCGTGGACCATGTGGAGTCCTCCGGCGCGAGCGACTCCCCGCAGGTCGGTGACGAGCTGCTCGTTCGTGCGTTCGTGAGCCTCGGCGAGCTGGCCCCCGACGAGGTCGAGGTGCAGGTCGTCCACGGGCGCGTCCTACCCTCGGACACGCTGACCGACACCAGCACGACGACGCTGACGCTGGCCGACACCTACGAGGGCGGGCGCTGCTGCTTCGAGGGGGTCGTCCGTCTTCGGCGCACAGGCCCCTTCGGCTACACCGTGCGCGTCCTGCCTCACCACCGCCTCGCGGCGGGCCCCGCCGAGTTCGGTCTGGTGGTCAACGCCTGACACCGTAGACGCGCAGGCTCAGCGCCGGGACCAGCAGCCTCGCCGGCGGCGTCTGCGTGGCGGGCTCGTCGACAGTCTCGGGACGTTCCAGGGCGGAGTCCCAGAGCTGCCGGTAGGCCCGCGCCCACGGTCTGCCGGGCAGGACCACCTCGGCCACGTCGGCGCCACCGTGGAGGACCACGAGCAGGGACTCGTCGATGTGGCGGCCACGCTCGCCCAGGACGACGGCGTGCAGGTACATCTGCAGTGTCCGCAGGGCCGGGTCGTGCCAGCGCGCGTGGTCCATCTCCGTGCCGTCGGGGCCGAACCAGGCGAGGTCCTTCGTACCGTCGCGGTGCACGGGGCGCCCGGCGAAGAACCGTTCCTGCCGCAGCACAGGGTGCTCGCGCCGCAGTCGCAGGAGGTGCCGGGTGGTCTCCAGCAGGTCCTGCTGCCACTCCAGCAGGTCCCAGCCCACCCAGGACGTCTCGTTGTCCTGGCAGTAGGCGTTGTTGTTCCCGCCCTGGCTCCTGCCGACCTCGTCCCCGGCGACGATCATCGGCACACCCGTCGCGAGCAGCATCGTGCCCAGAAGGTTGCGCATGGTCCTTCGCCGGGCCGCCAGCACCTCGGGGTCGGTCGTGCCGCCCTCGACCCCGTGGTTCCACGTGCGGTTGTCCGGAGCCCCGTCCCCGTTGCCCTCGCCGTTGGCCTCGTTGTGCTTGTGCTCGTAGGCGGTGGCGTCGGCGAGGGTGAACCCGTCGTGGGCGGTGAGGAAGTTGACCGACGCGAGCGGGCCTCGGCCCGCCGCGAACACGTCGGCCGAGCCCGCCAGCCTTGTGGCCAGGTCACGGACGCCGGTCGCCGTCCCCCCACGCACGACGCGGCCGGCGCCGACGAGCCAGAAGTCGCGCAGCCCGTCGCGGAAGCGGTCGTTCCACTCCGCGAACGGCTCAGGGAACTGGCCGGTCCGCCAGCCGTGGGGGCCGACGTCCCACGGCTCGGCGATCAGCTTCACGTCCGCGAGCACGGGGTCGGCACGCAGCGCGACGAGGAAGGGGTGGTCGGGGTCGAACCCGTCGACCGTGCGGGCCAGGGTGGGTGCGAGGTCGAATCGGAACCCGTCGACGTGCATCTCCTGCACCCAGTAGCGCAGCGAGTCCAGCGTCTGCTGCACCACGCGGGCCTGGCTGAAGTCGAGGGAGTTCCCGCAGCCGGTCGTGTCGACGTCGCGCCCGTGGGGGTCGAGCCGGTAGTACGTGGCGGCGTCCAGGCCTCGCCACGACAGCGTCGGCCCCTCGATGCCGACCTCGCAGGTGTGGTTGTGGACGACGTCCAGCAGCACCTCCAGGCCCGCGGCGTGCAGCAGCCGCACCATCCCCTTGAACTCGGCGAGCACCTCCTGCGAGCCGGTGGCGGCGGCGTAGGCGGGGTGCGGGGCGAAGAAGCCGAGGGTGGAGTACCCCCAGTAGTTGCGGGCACCGCGGCGGGCCAGCGCCGGCTCGTCGCCGATCGCGTGCACCGGCAGCAGCTCCACCGACGTCACACCGAGCGTGGTGAGGTAGTCGATCGTCACCGGGTTGGCCAGGCCCGCATACGTCCCGCGCAGCGCCTCGGGGACGCCGGGCAGCAGCCGGGTCAGGCCCCGGACGTGGGCCTCGTAGATCACCGTTTCGGTCCAGGGCACCCGGGGCGGGGCGTCCTGTCCCCAGTCGAAGCCGTCGGCGACGACGACCCCGTGCGGGGCGTAGGCAGCCGAGTCGCGCGCGTCGGGCACCGCGGGGTCCCCGCGCAGGTCCTGGCCGACGATGTGCCCGAACAGCTCCGGCCGCAGCCGGAGCGGCCCGCTGACCGCCCTCGCATAGGGGTCCAGCAGCAGCTTGGCCGGGTTGTGCCGGTGACCCCGGTGGGGCTCCCAACGCCCGTGCGCGCGCAGGCCGTAGTGCTGGCCGATCGCCACGTCGGGGACGAAGTCGTGCCAGACGCCGTGGGTGTGGTTGCGCAGCTCCACGCGCCGTTCGTGCCAGCGGCCCGCGCGGCCCTCGGGACCGTCCAGCACGCACAGCTCCACCGCCTCCGCGTGCGCGGCGAGCACCGCCACCTCGACGCCCCCGTCGCGCGGGCGCACCCCCAGCGGGTGGGGGCGGGAGCTGGCGGGCACGGTGCGAAGTCTGCCGGACGCCGCGCCGCCGTGCTGGGCCGACCCGCGAGCCCGTCGGCGGCTGGGTAGGCTCCGCGCCAGGCGACGGCGGCGCCGTCACCGGGTGCAACGCCGATGCGAGGAGGTCGTTGTGGGCGAGTTCGTCCGGCTCGAGGTCGACGGCGGAGTTGCGACGATCCGCCTGGACCGGCCTCCGATGAACGTGCTCGACGCCGAGGTCCAGGAGCAGATCCGCGAGGCGGCGACGGAGGCGGCGCAGCGGCGCGACGTGGGCGCGGTCGTCGTCTACGGCGGGGAGAAGGTGTTCGCCGCGGGGGCGGATATCAAGCAGATGCAGACCATGTCGTACACGGACATGGTCGACCGGTCGGCGGCGCTGCAGTCGTCGCTGTCGGCCGTCGCGGCGATCCCGAAGCCGACCGTCGCGGCGGTGACCGGCTACGCCCTGGGCGGCGGGTGCGAGCTGGCCCTGTGCTGCGACTTCCGCGTGGCCGCCGACAACGCCAGGCTCGGGCAGCCGGAGATCCTGCTCGGGATCATCCCCGGTGCCGGTGGCACCCAGCGCCTCTCCCGGCTGGTCGGCCCGTCGAGGGCCAAAGACCTCATCTTCTCGGGCCGCTTCGTCGAGGCCGCCGAGGCGCTGGCCATCGGGCTCGTGGATGAGGTCGTCGCGCCCGAGGACGTGCTGGCGGCCGCGAGGCGGCGGGTCGAGCGCTATGCCAGGGGTCCGGCCTACGCGTTGCGGGCGGCGAAGGAGGCCGTGGACCGCGGCCTCGACCTCGACCTCGCCTCCGGGCTGGAGGTCGAGCGCATGCTGTTCTGCGGTCTGTTCGCCACGCACGACAAGCAGATCGGCATGCGCTCGTTCGTGGAGGAGGGCCCGGGCAAGGCGAGGTTCGAGGGGCGATGAGGTTCGACCGGCACTGAGGTTCGACCGGCACTGAGGTTCGACCGGCACTGAGGTTCGACCCGCACTGAGGTTCGACCCGCACTGAGGTTCGACCCGCACTGAGGTTCCGCCGGCGTCAGCCGGCCAGCGCGGAGTCGAGCAGGCCGATGGGCGGTGACCCCAGAGCCAGCATGGCCTCGTGGAAGCGCGGCAGCGAGAAGGCCGTGCCCCAGGAGGCCTTCGCCCGCTCACGCAGGTCGAGGATCGCCAGCTTGCCCCACGTGTACCGGCCGTAGCCGACGTCGAAGGTCCCGCGCCTGGCCTCCGAGCGCGCCGCCGACCCGCCGAGGAAGGCGTCGCGCTCGAAACGTGCGGCGGCCTCGGCCACGCTCATCCCGCCGGCGTGCATGCCGATCGCGCACGAGAGCCTCGTCACGCGCACCAGCGCCTCCAGGGCGACGCCCACGACGTAGCGCGGGTCGTCCGCACGGAAGCCGAGCTCGGTGACCATCTCCTCGGCGTAATGGGCCCAGCCCTCGGCGAAGGTGCTCATCGTGAGCCTGCGCCGCACCGGCGAGGCGGCGTTGCGCAGGGCGCGCCCGTGCGAGAAGTGCCCGGGGGCCACCTCGTGCACGGTGATCGCGGGCAGCGAGGTGCGGCTGAAGACCTGCAGCCACTCCTCGGCCTCCTCGACCGGCCAGTGCGGCTCCGGCGGGGTCACGTGGTACCAGCTGGGCGCGTCGTCCGACTCCGACCCCGCCCACGCCATCATCGCCATGGCCCAGCGACGCGACGGTGGCGCCGGCCCCACGAGACACTCCCCGTCGGTGGGTGCGAGCCGGTGCTCGGCGGTGAACGCGAGCACCTCCGCGGTCACCTCGCGTGCGTCGTCGAGGACCCCGTCGGCGTCCGGGTGGTCCGCCAGCAGGTCGGGCACGAGCTCCTCGGGCGTGCGACGTGCGTCGAGCCGGCCGCAGGCGCCCTCGAGGAGCGCGCGCAGGCGCTCGCGCTCGGCGTCCGCCCGGCGTGCCAGGTCGGCGACGTCGACGTCGACGTCCTCCCAGACCCCCATCTCCCGGGCCAGGGCCGCCTCGCCGACGGCGACCTCGGGGTCCCCGTGCGCCGCCGCATCCTCCAGGTGGGCGACGAAGCGGGCGTGGGCTCGCAGGGCGGCGCCGGTGACGTCGGACCCGGCGGGGTCGCGCTCGGCGTCGAGGTCGGCGGCGAGGCCGCGCGCGGCCGGGAGCAGCGCATCGGCGACCGGGGCGGGCACGGCGTCCATCGAGGCCAGGGCCGCGTCCACCGCGTCAGGCCAGGCCGCCAGGTGCATGGCGCGGGCGCGGGCGCGCACGTCCGCGGGGGCGTACTCGAGGTCGTAGCAGGCGAGGTCGAGCTCGCTGATGTGCAGCAGCGGGTTGCGGCGGTGCTCCGCGCGCTCCCCGAACCGCCAGCGCAGGCCGTTCTCCACCGCCTGCAGGTGCGCCGCGTCGTGGGTGTCCTGCGGGGCGGGGCCGTCGCCGAGGCGGGCGAGCCCGGCCGCCACCCCGCTGGGCGACAGGTCCTGGACCCTGCCGTCGTAGTCGTGCATGCCGGCCTGCTCCCGCATCTCAGCGACCATGAGGTCACAGGCCGCGGACAGGCGGAGAAGGCCCAGCTCGGTCGCCGTCATGGGGCAACGCTACCCAGCGCGAGCACGCCGGGTGAGCGTGCTCACACACGGCGACGTTGCCTTGCCCGTACCGACAGGTAGCCTCTGCACCCAGGAGCCGCGGCCCCCACGGGCGATCGCGCTCGGGCTGGTCGCGCGATGGAGGTCGAGGGTCGCCCATGAGGATCGTGGTCTGCGTCAAGCACGTGCCGGACGCGCAGGCGGACCGGCGCTTCACCGCCGACGCCACCGTGGACCGTGCCGATGTCGACGGGCTGCTCAGCGAGCTCGACGAGTACGCCGTCGAGGAGGCGCTGCGGCTCAGCGAGTCCCACGAAGGCAGCACGGTCACCGTCCTGACCATGGGGCCCGAGCGGGCGGGCGACGCGATCCGCAGATCCCTGCAGATGGGCGCCGACGCCGGCGTGCACGTCATGGACCCTCTCCTGCACGGGTCCGACGCCCCCGCCACGTCCCTGGTCCTCGCGGCCGCGCTCCGTCGGCTCGAGTGGGATCTCGTGCTGACGGGCATGGCCTCGACCGACGCCACGATGGGGGTGGTGCCGGCGATGCTCGCCGAGCGGCTCGGGGTGCCGCAGGTGACCTACGCGGGATCGCTGAGCGTCGAGGGCACCGGGGTGCGGATCGAGCGGGACGGCGAAGGCGAGACGCTGGTCGTCGAGGCGGAGCTGCCGGCCCTGGTCAGTGTCACCGACCAGATCAACGAGCCGCGGTACCCGTCGTTCAAGGGCATCATGGCCGCGAAGAAGAAGCCCGTGACCGTCTGGACGCTCGCCGACCTGGGGGTGAGCTCGGACGAGGTCGGGCTGGCCGCGGCCTGGACCGTCGTCGAGGAGGTCCGCGCACGCCCTCCGCGAGCCCACGGCCAGGTGCTGCCCGACGACGGCGAGGGCGGCGTCCGCCTCGTGGAGTTCCTCGCCGCCGCGAAGCTGGTGTGAGGCCGACCGTGAGCACTGCCCGTCCCCTGCCGACGAAGGAAGGCTGAGCGCTGTGGCGCAGATCCTGGTGCTGGTCGACCACGTCGGCGGCGTCGTCCGCAAGACCACCTTGGAGCTGCTGACGATCGCGCGGCGGCTGGGTGACCCGGTCGCGGTCTTCGTCGGGGAGCGGCTTGACGACGTCGCTGCCGCCCTGGCGGAGTTCGGCGCCCGCGACGTGTACCACGTGGACGCCGAGGGCATCGACGACCGGCTCGTCGTCGGCACGCTCGACGTGCTCGAGGCCGCACTGGACGCCGCCACAGCCGTGGGTGAGGTCGGCGCGGTCCTTCTCTCGTCCAGCGCTGAGACCAAGGAGGCCGCGGCGCGACTCTCCGTGCGTCGGGGATGGGGTCTCGTGACGGACGCCGTGGACGTCCAGGCGGGGCCGGACGGTGCCGTGCTCGCCACGCAGTCCGCCTTCGCGGGCGGTTTCGCCGTGACGGGGCGCGTGCGCCGCGGCGTGCCGCTCGTGACGGTCAAGGCGAACGCGGCCGAGCCGGCGCCTGCCGCGGTGCCAGGCCCCCAGGTGCACCCGCTGACGGTCGACGCCACGACTCCCGGGGCGCGGGTCGTCGCGCACCAGCCCCGGGCCCGGTCGGGGAGGCCGGACCTGTCCGAGGCCGCCATCGTGGTGTCCGGGGGGCGCGGCACCGGAGGAGACTTCACGCCCGTCGAGGCGCTGGCCGACGCGCTCGGGGCGGCCGTGGGCGCCTCCCGTGCGGCCGTCGACGCCGGCTGGTACCCGCACTCGCACCAGGTGGGCCAGACCGGCAAGCAGGTCAGCCCGCAGCTGTACGTGGCCTGCGGGATCTCGGGTGCGATCCAGCACCGCGCAGGGATGCAGACGTCCAAGACCATCGTCGCGGTGAACAAGGACGCCGAGGCGCCGATCTTCGACCTTGTGGACTTCGGCGTGGTCGGCGACCTGTTCGCCGTGCTTCCGCAGGCCACCGAGCAGATCCGCCTGCGCCGCGGGTGAGCCCGCCCCGGGCGGCCTGGGCTCTCGTGCGGGGGCACGACCTAGACTCGACCGGTGACCGCCTACCTCGACCATGCGGCGACCACGCCGATGCTCGCGGCGGCGGCGGCGGCGATGACCGAGCAGATGCAGCGTGTCGGGAACGCCTCGTCCCTGCACACCTCGGGCCGGCGTGCGCGCAGGGTAGTGGAGGAGTCCCGCGAGCGGCTGGCCGCCGCCCTGGGCGCCGGCCCCAGCGAGGTGGTCTTCACCGCGGGGGGCACCGAGGCCGACAACCTCGCCGTCAAGGGGCTGTACTGGGCGCGGCGGGCCGCAGACCCGCGCCGCCGGCGTCTGCTGGTCAGTGCCGTCGAGCACCATGCCGTCCTCGACCCCGTGGAATGGCTGGTCCAGCACGAGGGGGCGCACGTCGACTGGCTGCCCGTCGACGAGCGCGGCCGCGTGCGGGTCGACGCGGTCAAGCTGGCGGTCGCAGCCGACCCCCAATCGGTCGCGCTGGTCTGCGTGATGTGGGCGAACAACGAGGTGGGCACCCTCCAGCCGGTCGAGGACGTGGTCGCCGTCGCGGCCGAGCACGCCATCCCCGTGCACAGCGACGCCGTCCAGGCCGTCGGACAGGTGCCCGTGGACTTCGCCGCCAGCGGGGTGGACGCGCTGACGATGAGCGGGCACAAGATAGGGGGGCCGCACGGCTGCGGTGCGCTGCTCGCCAAGCGGGGGCTCGACCTCACCCCCCTCGTCCACGGTGGGGGCCAGGAGCGCGGGGCACGCTCGGGCACCCTCGACGCGGCGGCCATCGCAGGTCTGGCCGTCGCGGCCGAGGCAGCGGCGGCCGACCTCGCGGGCACCCGGGCCCACCTGCAGGCCCTGCGCGCCCGGCTGGTGGGCGCAGTGCTCGAGAAGGTTCCCGACGCCGTGCCTCGAGGCGACGTCGACGAGGCCGGGCGGCTGCCGTCTATCGCGCACTTCACGTTCCCCGGCTGCGAGGGTGACTCGCTGCTGTACCTCTTGGACGCGCAGGGCGTGGAGTGCTCCACGGGCTCGGCGTGCCAGGCGGGTGTGCCCCAGCCGAGCCACGTCCTTCTCGCGATGGGTGTGTCGCAGGCCGACGCGCGTGGTGCCCTGCGGTTCTCCCTCGGCCGGTCCTCGACGCAGGCCGACGTGGCGGCGCTGGCCGGTGCGATCGGACCGGTGGTGCAGCGGGCGCGGCGGGCCGGGCTCAGCGCAGCCGGAGCCCGATGAGGGTCCTCGCCGCGATGAGCGGGGGAGTCGACTCCGCGGTGGCCGCGGCGCGCGCCGTCGAGGCCGGCCACGACGTGGTCGGGGTCCACCTCGCCCTCTCCCGCACGCCGGGGACGCTGCGCGCCGGCGCCCGGGGATGCTGCACCGTCGAGGACGCCGACGACGCCCGTCGGGTGGCCGACGCCCTCGAGATCCCCTTCTACGTGTGGGACCTGGCCGAGCGCTTCGAGCGCGACGTCGTGGACGACTTCGTCACCGAGTACGCGGCCGGGCGCACGCCCAACCCCTGTGTCCGCTGCAACGAGCGCATCAAGTTCTCCGCGCTGCTCGACAAGGCGCTGGCCCTGGGTTTCGACGCCGTCTGCACAGGGCACTACGCGAAGGTCCTCCCCGGTGTCGCCGGACCCACGTTGCACCGCGCCGCCGACCGGGCCAAGGACCAGTCGTATGTGCTCGCGGTACTCGACGCTCGGGCCCTGCGGCATGCCGTCTTCCCCCTAGGCGGCTCGCTCAAGCACGAGGTCCGCGCCGAGGCCGCCCGCCGCGGGCTGCGCGTGGCCGCCAAGCCGGACAGCCACGACGTGTGCTTCATCGCCGACGGGGACACCCAGAGGTGGCTGGCAGGGCGACTCGGGACGCGCCCCGGCCCGGTGCTCGACGAGTCCGGCCGGCAGGTGGGTGAGCACCGAGGTGCCTATGCCTTCACTGTGGGTCAGCGGCGCGGGCTCGGCCTCGGCGACCCTGCGCGCGACGGTCGGCCGCGCTACGTGCTCGAGGTGCGCCCGCTGAGCAACGCCGTCGTGGTGGGACCGGCCGCCCACCTGGCGGTGACGACTCTCGAGGGCGCGGCTCCGACCTGGGGCGGCCGGGCTCCCGTGGTCGGGGAGGGTGTCGGCGTTCAGGTGCGCGCGCACGGCGAGCAGGTCGCGGCGACGCTGACCGCGGTGCGCAGGGACGTCGTGGCTGCGCGTCTGCACGAGCCGCTGCGCGGTGTCGCGCCGGGCCAGACGGTCGCCTTCTACGACGGGTCGCTCGTGCTGGGCGCGGCGACCGTCTCCTCCGCTCCTCGTCAAACGCGGCCGGCCGCGCTGGTCGAGGACAAGCCCGAGAGCTGACCTCGCCCCGGGCGCACGACGACCATCTAGGGTGGCGGGCGTGCAGGAGCGCGTGCAGGGCCGGGCGAGCGGGGTGGGCTCCTGGCCGGGCACCGACCCTCTGGACGCCGCCCGCACGACCCTCGACGAGCTGGCCGACCCACACGTGCCGTATCTGCCGGAGCTCCCGGGTCGCGGCCCCGGGGCCGACATGCTCGGGCGTTCGGCGGGACTGCTCGTCGACCTGCCGGTGGACCTCCAGCCCTCGGGGTGGCGGCTCGTGGACCATCCGGGCCGCGACGTGCAGCGCGCCAGGGCCATGATGCGCCAGGACCTCGATGCCCTGGCCGAGGCGACGCAGGGCTACTCGGGCCCGCTCAAGCTGCAGGTGGCCGGGCCATGGACGCTGGCTGCCGGTCTCTGGCTACCACGGCTCGAGCGAGCCCTGGCAGACCCGGGCGCCTGCCGTGACATCGCCGACTCTCTCGCCGAGGCGGTCGCCGTCCACATCGCGGAGATCCGCGCCCTGGTGCCCGATGCCGCCGTGGTGCTCCAGGTGGACGAGCCGGGACTTCCCGGGGTGCTCCAAGGACGACTGCGCACGGCGAGCGGCTTCGGCCGGCTGCGGGCGGTCGACGACCAGGTTGCAGTGCGGGCCCTGGCGGCCGTCATCGGCGCGGCCGTCGCCGCAGGGGCGGTGACCACCGTCGTGCACTGTTGCGCAGCTGACGTGCCCGTGGCGCTGCTCGTTCGGGCCGGTGCAGGGGCGGTCTCGCTCGACGTCGGCCTGCTGGGGACGCCGGAGTGGGAGGCCGTCGCCAGTGCCGTCGAGGCGGGCGTGGGGCTGTGGGCTGGGGCGGTGCCGACGTCGGGCGCCGAGCTGGCGCCGGACGTCGTGGCCGACCGGGTCTGGACCCCTTGGCGGCGCATGGGGCTGGCCGCGGCGGCGGTGGGCGACGTCGTGGTCACCCCGACGTGCGGGCTGTCCGGCGCGTCGCCGGAGCGAGCTCGGGCGAGGCTCGGTTCGGCTCGGCGAGCCGCGGCCGAGCTCGCCGAGCGCGCACAGCAGTAGGCCCCCACCTCCTGGCGGGGGCCTACTGCTGGTTCGCCGGCTACCGCCCGCCGGCTACTCCTGGCCAGGCGGTGGTGCGTCCTCGGCTGCCGGTGCCGGCGGTGCGGGTGCTGCCGGCGCTGCCGGTGCTGCCGGTGCCCCCGGTGCCCCCGGTGGCGGAGCCACAGGCTCCGTCGGTGCCTGCCCCGAGTCGCCGAGCGGCTGCGTGTCGCCTGGCAGCGGGTAGGTCGCCGGCGTGTAGCCGGGCGCTTCCGGTGCCTGCGCCGGAGCCTGCGCTGGAGCCGGCGGCTGGTAGGCCTGCGGCGGTGGGTACGCCCCCTGCTGCTGTTGGGGGTAGGCGGGCTGTTGCGGTGCCTGCGGAGGGTATGCAGGCTGCTGGGGTACCTGCTGGGGGTAGCCAGGCTGCTGCGGGGGGTACTGCTGGGTGTAGCCAGGCTGCTGCTGCGGTGCCTGCTGGGGGTATCCCGGTTGCTGGGGTACCTGCTGGGGGTAGCCAGGCTGCTGCGGGGGGTACTGCTGGGGGTAGCCGGGCTGTTGTGGCGGGTACTGCTGCTGCGGGTAGCCCTGGGCGGCCGCCTGCTGTGGCGGGTACTGCTGCTGCGGGTATCCCTGGGGCGGGTAGCCGGCTTGTGGCTGCCCCGCGTACACGGGGACGGGGACGCCCGCCGGTGCGCCGGGGGAGGACTTGCGCCGCCGCAGGAGAAGGACCACGAGCCCGGCGACCACGAGGACGACCACCAGGGCGATGCCGCCGATCAGCAGGAGCGACCCTGCCCCGGCCGGGGTCTTGTCCTGCCCGGCGCTGATGGCCGACTGCGACTTGGTCACGAAGTCACCGGCGTACGGGTGGCCCGGGTAGAGGTTGGCCACCTGCTGGAACAGCGGCAGCGCCTCCTTGTACCGGTGCTGGTAGTACGACTCCAGCGCCTTGTTGTACATGGTGGTCGAGTCGGAGGTCTTGGGGGTGATGTTGCTCTGGTTGAGCTTCTCGGTGACGACGCTGATGGGCACCACGAACTCCTGGCCCTCCAGCGCCACCCCCTTGTTGTCGAGCGCACCGGCGACGAGGATCCCGACGACGTTGCCGGCGTCGTCGAGCACCGGACCGCCGGAGTTGCCGGGGCTGGCCGGGGCCTGGGTCTGGAAGACCGGCGTCCCCGCCGGGTTGCTCTTGATCGCCGTGAGAGGCCCCTGCGTCACCGTCGGCTGAACCTGGGAGTCCTGGGACAGACCGGAGAAGAAGGTCGACGCCGCGGGGTAGCCGGCGACGTAGAGCGTGTCCCCCTCGACGACGTCGCCGTCCTTGCCCACGGGCAGTGTCGGCATGTGGGTCTCGCCGTCGAGCTTGAGGATGGCGACGTCCTTGCCCGGGTACGGCTCGCCGACGCTGACGACCTCGATCGGCTTGCCCTTCTGGGACTTCTTGAAGCCGGCGACGCCGACCCCGATCTGGGCCGAGATCGCCTTGGTGACGTCACCGAGCTGGAGGTAGTGCGCGTCGAAGGTGGCAGCCGCCTCCGTGAGCTTCTTGAGCTGGTCGGCGGTGAACTTCACGCCGCTGTCCTGCTCGAGGGACTTCGCGTCCTCGCTGACGAACTGGTTGAGGGCCGAGTCGGCGAAGGCCTGCTGGATCTCGCCCGGGTCCGGGGTCACCACGTGGGCGGCGGTCACCATGTACCCGTCCGGCGTAACGACCCACCCGGTGCCGAACCCGGAGACCCCTGCCTGCGTCGTGCGCAGCTTGCTTGTCGGTTTGAAGTACGTGAGGGGGTTCTTGGCGATCTCGTCGACGAGCGCGGCGATGATGGCCGCGTTGGTCTGGCCGACCGCCCCGGAGAGGACCTGACGGACCAGTCGGGCCTGCAACGCGGCGAGGGCCTTCGAGTCGATCGTGGCCTCAGGCACTGTCAAGGTGGCGGCGTAGTCCACCTCGATGAGCTGGATGCCCGGATATGCCTGGTCGGCGATCCTTGTCGCGGTCTTGACCGCGATGGTGTCGGCGCCGGCCGGCGCGGCTGTCAGGCCGGCGAGGGCGAATGGGACGGTGAACGCGAGGGCCCCCGCGGCGATCCGCCGCTGGAGCGTGCCCATGCGTGAGCTGGCGCGAAGGCTGGTCACAGCTGATCTCCTGGTCGGCGCGCGGAGGTCACGAACCCCCCTGGTCGAGCGGAGTCTAGTGGTGGCATCGGCCGCGTCCAGGGGCCTTCGGCCCACTACGCGTTACGAGTTCGCTACGCCTGCCCGTGGGTGTCGGTGGTGTCGGGCAAGATGGCGGGCGTGACGCACTCGACTGGGGAGGCCACGGGCGGGTTCGTTCCCGGCGAGCAGACGCCGGACGACGCGAGGCACGAGTGGGTGGAGCTCGCCGACGAGGTGCGGGCTCACCAGTTCGCCTACTACGTGCGTGACGCTCCCACGGTCAGTGACGCCGACTACGACACCCTCGTCAGGGGTCTGGAGGCGTTGGAGGCGCGCTACCCCGGGCTGCGCACGCCAGACTCCCCGACACAGCGGGTCGGTGGCGTGTTCTCGACGGACTTCGAGCCGGTCGACCACCTGGAGCGGATGCTGAGCCTGGCGAACGCGTTCAGCGACCAGGAGGTCCGCGCGTGGGCCGACCGGGTGGAGCGTGACGCCGGTGTGGCCGCGGGTGAGCAGGTGCGCTACCTGTGCGAGCTGAAGATCGACGGGTTGGCGGTGAACCTGCTGTACGAGGCCGGCCGTCTCGTGCGGGCGGCGACCCGGGGGGACGGGCGCACCGGTGAGGACGTGACGTTGAACGTGCGCACGATCGCCGGCGTCCCGCACACGCTGCGCCCGGTCGCCGGTGTCGTCGTCCCCCGGCGGGTGGAGGTGCGTGGGGAGGTGTTCTTCCCGGTCGCGGGGTTCGCGGACCTGAACGCCTCTCTGGTGGCCGCCGGGAGGGCCCCGTTCGCGAACCCGCGCAACGCTGCGGCGGGGTCGCTGCGCCAGAAGGACCCGCGGGTCAGCGCGTCACGGCCGTTGCGCCTGCTGGTGCACGGGATCGGGGCGCGGGAGGGCTTCGACGTCGCGACCCAGTCCGGCGCCTACGACCTGCTGCGTGCCTGGGGGCTGCCCGTCAGCGGGCACTACCGGGTCGTGGACTCGGTGGAGGAGGTCCTGGCCTACATCGTCGAGGTCGGCGAGCACCGTCACGACCAGGAGCACGAGATCGACGGGGTCGTGGTCAAGGTCGACGACGTGGGGATGCAGCGCCGGCTGGGTTCGACGAGCAAGGACCCGCGGTGGGCGGTGGCGTTCAAGTACCCGCCCGAGGAGGTCAACACGCGCCTTCTCGACATCCGGGTCAACGTGGGCCGTACCGGTCGGGTCACCCCGTTCGGGGTGATGCAGCCGGTGGTCGTGTCGGGCTCCACCGTCAGCATGGCGACGCTGCACAACGCCTCCGAGGTCGAGCGCAAGGGTGTGCTCATCGGCGACACGGTGGTGCTGCGCAAGGCCGGCGACGTGATCCCGGAGATCGTGGGGCCGGTGGTGGCGGCGCGTGACGGCAGCGAGCATCCGTTCGTCATGCCGACCCACTGCCCGGAGTGCGGGGTGCAGCTGGCCTACGAGAAGGACGGCGACGCCGACATCCGCTGCCCCAACGCCCGAAGCTGCCCCGCGCAGCTTCGGGAACGCCTGTTCCACGTCGCCGGCCGGGGTGCCCTGGACATCGAGGCGCTCGGGTGGGAGGGCGCGATCGCCTTGCTGCAGGCCGGCGCGGTCGCCGACGAGGGCGACCTGTTCGACCTCACCGAGCAGAAGCTGCGCGCCGTCCCGCTCTACACGCGCAAGGACGGGGAGGTCTCCGCGAACGGCGCCAAGCTCCTGGACAACCTCGCCAAGGCCAAGGAGCAGCCGCTGTGGCGGGTGCTCGTGGCCCTGTCCATCCGCCACGTCGGGCCTACGGCGGCCCGGGCGCTTGCCCAGGCGATGGGCTCGCTGCCGCGCATCCGCGACGCCGACGCCGACGCGCTGGCCGCCGTGGACGGCGTGGGCCCGGTGATCGCGGAGTCCGTGCGCGAGTGGTTCGCCGTGGACTGGCACGCCGGGGTTGTCGACAGGTGGTCTGCGGCAGGGGTTCGCATGGCCGACGAGACCGACGCCGCGACGCCGCGCACCCTCGAGGGCGTCACCGTCGTCGTGACCGGCACGCTCGCGGGGTTCAGCCGGGACGAGGCCAAGGAGGCCATCCTCTCCCGTGGCGGCAAGGCCTCCAGCAGCGTCTCACGCAAGACCGACTACGTCGTGGTCGGCGAGAACGCCGGAACGAAGGCCGCCGACGCCGCCCGGCTCGGCGTCCCGATCCTGGACGAGGCCGGGTTCCGCCGCCTTCTGGACGCCGGGCCGACGCCCGAAGGCGGCTGACGAGGGTGGTGGGTGAGGCTCACGGTCCCGTCGAGTGGGTGAGGACCGAGCCGTGCACCAGCGTCACCGACTCCGGTGGGTGCCCCGGCATCGTGACGGTGAGCGACATCGTCGACGAGGCGTACCGACCGCCGACCGTGGCGCCGCCGGGGGCTCCCGGAGGACTCTGGCCGGCTGCGACCGGGGTGATGAACGTCGCGAGCACCACGCTCGTGCCCGAACGCGAGGCCTGCACCGTGGGGGCGGAGAGCAGGCTGCCATAGGCGGTCGAGGTCCAGCCTGAGTAGCTCGGGGAGGTCTGGCCCGCGGCCACGCTCAGGGTTGGCCTGAACGTGAGCCATCGCATCGCGAGGTTGGTCCCCGCACCGGCCGTGAGCATCGTCGCGGGCCCGAGGACGACCTGGCGGCCCCGGGGGAGCTGCCAACGCTGGTCGACGCGAACGGCCACCGGCGAGGTGACCGAGTCGACGACGAGCAGCCATCCTCCGGCCCGGGAGAAGAAGATGTCGCGCTGCAGCCGTACACGCGACGCCGAGTACGACGAGTCGTCCAGGCTGACCAGGTCGTAGTCCGCGTTCGAGACGGCCGCCTTCACCGTCACGGCCTTGGCTGACGAGCGCAGGCCGGAGACCGTGACGCTGGTGTGCGCCCGCCGGGACAGTACGTAGGAGCGAGCGGCGTTGGTCGTGTACCTGTAGACCCCGGAGTCGACCAGCAGCGGCGACCCGCCGGCGAACAGCGTGAGTGCGGTCTGGTCGGCATGGCCGTGCAACACGGTCGGCTGTCCCGCACCGGTCCGCACGGAGTAGAACGTCTCCTCGGCGAAGGGGCGTTGGGTTCCCCACCCGGTTCGCCCGAAGACGTAGCCGCCGGAGAACCTCGAGAACACGGACGTGGGCGGCTGCCCGGCCGCCCCCATGCTCACCGCGTACTCCGCGGCCGTGCCGCTGACCCACGCGCGGTTGACGGTGACGTTGCCGCTGTCCCCGAGGTTCTCCAACCGTCCGTCGGGACGGGTCGCGGCGGCGACGAAGTCCGGCATGCGGGCGGTGCGCAGGGTCGCAGCCGGCGGCGTGAGCCCACAGGCCCGCATACGAGCGCTGTGGGCTGCCTGCCACCGGTAGTTCGACAGCGTGTAGGCGGGCGCGCCCTCGTTGTCGCTGCCGTCACTGCGGTACAGCCTGGGAGTCAGGTAGGCGAAGCGGGAGAGCGCGAGCGCCGACGCGGCGCTGTTGTGCAGGATGCAGCCCGCGGCCATGAGCCCGATGCTCGACAGCAGCGACGCGTTGTTGATGGGCGTCCACCCCGTGGATCGTGAGACCTGGGCGATGTGCGTGACCAGCATCCCTGCCAGCCAGCTCTGGCCGCCCTTGGGCCCGGCGACCGCGCAGGCCAGTGTGAGGAGCCGGTACCCGACCTGGAAGTCCTCCCACGCGGCATGTGTCACCGGGTGGGAGGGCGGGTTGTCGTGTGCCCAGTCCGCGAGCAGGGCGTAGAAGCGGTTGATCATGGCCGCGCTTCCGCGTGCCATCCCTTCCCGCAGCAGAGGCATCGCCCACTCCAGGGCGTGCTGCTGGTTGTTGCCCGAGCTGTCCAGGCTCGACTGCGGGACCCACGTCGGGTTGGGCCGCAGGATGAACACCCCGCCACGCAGTGGCACCCGACCTGCCATGACTGCCGCGGCGTCGACGGGGTCTGCCTGTCGTTCGGCGAGCCCCCAGCCGAGCTCGCTGCCGGTGTTGCACATCCTCACGGCCATGGCTCGGTCGGCGGTGACCGCCTCCGCCGGCGCGGACGGGCCGAGGAGGCCCGCAACAAGGCCGGCGGCCGACGTCACGACGATGAGCCCGCGGTGCCGTGGGGCGAGACTCCTCGACGGGCACCGCTTCCGTGTGGATCCTCCGCGTCTCACCGTGGTGGTATCGGCTCGTCCGCGTCCGGGCTGCTGCCTTCGCCGTGTGCCTCACCCGATCGCCCGGCGCCGTTCCCCCGCTCGGCTGCGGCCTAGACTCGTGCCTGCTCATCAGCCTTGCCGACAGCCGGGCCGGTCACCTCCGCCACAGGGAGCATGCATGTCCGCCATCTCTCGCGAGGAGGTCGCCCACCTCGCGATGCTCGCCCGCATCGACGTATCGGCCCCGGAGCTGGACCGCCTCGCCGACCAGCTCGCCGTGATCCTGGAGGCGGTGGCGACCGTGTCGCAGGCCGCCGGCGCCGACGTGCCGGCGACGTCGCACCCGATGCCGCTGACCAACGTCACACGTCCCGACACGCTGCGGGAGGGCCTGTCCGCCGACGCGGCCCTGCGGGGTGCACCGGCAGTGGAGGAGCAGCGGTTCCGGGTGCCACGCATCCTGGAGGAGGAGTGACGGCGGCCGACGCGGGCCTCGTCCGCAGCACCGCCGCCGACCTCGCGGCAGCCCTGGCCCGGCGCGAGGTGAGCGCGGTCGAGGTGACCCAGGCGCACCTGGACCGCATCGCCGCCGTCGACGGCACGCGGGACGCCGACGGGCGTGCGCACGGTGACGGCGTCCACGCCTTCCTGCACGTCGCCGCCGAGCACGCCCTCGCGCAGGCCGCGGACGTGGACCGGGACCGGGCCGCGGGGCTGACCTTGCCCGCCCTGGCCGGCGTCCCGATCGCGGTCAAGGACGTGATGACGACCGCAGGGCTGCCGACGACGTGCGGCAGCCGGATCCTGCGCGGGTGGGTGCCGCCCTACGACGCGACCGTCGTGCGCCGGATTCGGCAGGCCCGCATGGTCGTGCTCGGCAAGACGAACATGGACGAGTTCGCCATGGGCTCCTCGACCGAGCACTCGGCCTACGGGCCCACCCGCAACCCGTGGGACCTCGAGCGCATCCCGGGTGGATCCGGGGGTGGCTCCTCGGCGGCGCTGGCCGCCTTCGAGACGCCGCTGGCCACCGGCACGGACACCGGCGGCTCGATCCGGCAGCCGGCCGCCGTCACCGGCACGGTCGGTGTCAAGCCGACGTATGGTGCGGTGTCGCGCTACGGGTTGGTCGCCCTCGCGAGCAGCCTCGACCAGGCAGGTCCGTGTGCACGTACGGTGCTCGACGCCGCCCTGCTCCACGCGGTGATGGCCGGGCACGACCCCCTGGACTCCACAAGCCTCACCGACGTCGTGCCGGACGTCGTGAGCGCGGCGCTGGCGGGCGACGTCTCCGGGCTGCGGGTCGGCGTCGTCCGCGAGCTCGGCGGCGAGGGGTACCAGGCGGGTGTGCGGGCCCGCTTCGACGAGGCAGTCGCGGCCCTCGTCGACGCCGGCGCCAGCGTCGTGGAGGTCTCCTGCCCCAGCTTCACCGCCGCGTTGGCGGCCTATTACCTCATCCTCCCGAGCGAGGCCAGCAGCAACCTCGCCAAGTTCGACGCGATGCGCTACGGGCTGCGTGTGGCGCCCGACGGCGTGGCCGACCCGACGGCCGAGCAGGTGATGGCCGCGACGCGAGCCGCCGGGTTCGGCGAGGAGGTCAAGCGGCGCATCATCCTGGGGACCTACGCGCTCTCGTCGGGGTACTACGACGCCTACTACGGCAGTGCTCAGAAGGTGCGCACGCTGATCCAGCGCGACTTCGCCTCGGCGTTCGAGGTCGCCGACGTGCTCGTCTCACCGACCGCCCCGACCACGGCCTTCCGGCTGGGGGACAAGATCGACGACCCGCTGGCGATGTACCTCAACGACGTCGCGACGATCCCGGCCAACCTCGCGGGGGTGCCCGGCATCTCGGTCCCGAGCGGGCTGGCGCCGGAGGACGGGCTCCCGACGGGCATCCAGGTGCTCGCCCCGGCCCGCGCCGACGACCGGCTCTACCGGGTCGGGGCTGCGCTGGAGCGGCTGCTTCAGCCGAGGTGGGGCGGGCCCTTGCTCGACCTCGCCCCTCGTCTCGACCTGCCGGGCGCGCGACGCGGCCAGACCGCCTCGGAGGTGGCGCGGTGACGAGCACGCTGGAGGCAGTGCTGCCCTACGACGTCGCGCTGGCCGCCTTCGACCCGGTCATGGGCCTGGAGGTGCACGTCGAGCTGAACACGGTCACGAAGATGTTCTGCGGGTGCTCCACGACCTTCGGGGCGCCGCCGAACAGCCAGGTGTGCCCGGTGTGCCTCGGGCTTCCGGGTGCGCTGCCGGTGCTCAACGAGAAGGCGCTGGAGTCCGCGGTGCGGATCGGCCTCGCGCTGCACTGCACGATCGCGCCGTGGTGCCGGTTCGCGCGCAAGAACTACTTCTACCCGGACATGCCGAAGAACTTCCAGACCTCCCAGTACGACGAGCCGATCGCGACCGACGGCCATGTCGACGTCGAGCTCGACGACGGGTCGACCTTCCGCGTGAGCATCGAGCGTGCCCACATGGAGGAGGACACGGGGAAGTCCTCCCACCGCGGCGGTGCGACGGGGCGCATCCACGGCGCCGACTACTCCCTCGTCGACTACAACCGGGCGGGGATCCCGCTCATCGAGATCGTCACCAAGCCGATCGAGGGCGCCGGGGTGCGCGCGCCGGAGGTCGCGCGTGCCTACGTCACGGCCCTGCGCGGCCTCCTCCGTGCGCTGGGGGTCTCCGACGTCCGCATGGAGCAAGGGTCGCTTCGCTGCGACGTCAACCTCTCCCTGCGCGCGCGGGCTGGCGACCCGCGGGCCCAGGCCGGGGTGCCCTACGGCACTCGGAGCGAGACCAAGAACGTGAACTCCCTGCGCAGCGTCGAGCGCGCCGTCCGATACGAGGTCACCCGGCAGGCCGCGCTGCTCCAGGCCGGGGGCCGGGTGGTGCAGGAGACCCGGCACTGGCACGAGGAAACAGGGGTCACGACCTCCGGGCGCAGCAAGGAGCAGGCGGAGGACTACCGCTACTTCCCGGAGCCGGACCTGGTGCCGATAGCCCCCCAGGCCGCATGGGTCGAGCGGCTTCGCTCGACGCTGCCCGAGCCGCCCGAGCAGCGCCGCCGGCGACTGCAGGAGGCCTGGGGCTTCACGGACCTGGAGATGCGTGACCTTGTCAACGCCCAGGCGCTCGACCTGGTCGAGGCCACGGTCGCCGCTGGTGCCACGCCGCCCGCTGCCCGCAAGTGGTGGAGCGGCGAGCTGGCGCGGCGGGCCAACGCGGACGGCGCCGACCTCGCCGACCTGCCGGTCACGCCGGCGCAGGTCGCGTCGTTGGCCGCGCTCGTCGACTCCGGCCGGCTCAACGACGGTCTGGCCCGCCAGGTGCTGGACGGCGTCCTCGCGGGCGAGGGCGACCCCGGAGCCGTCGTCGCGGCCCGCGGCCTCGCCCTCGTCGTCGACGACGACGCCCTCGGGAAGGCGGTGGACGTGGCCATCGCCGACAACCCCGACATCGCCGAGAAGATCCGCAGCGGGAAGGTGGCTGCCGCCGGGGCGCTCATCGGGATCGTGATGAAGCAGATGCGCGGCCAGGCCGACCCCGGCAAGGTCAGGGAGCTGGTCCTCCTCCGGCTGGCACCGGCGGCTGACCCGAGAAGCGGCTCGGACTGAGGCGGCGCGTGTGAGGGTGACCGCGACGGTGCCGGACGAGCGCTGGATGTCTCTGTGGCCGGACGGGTCGGCTCCGGCCGGGCTGCGGGTGTGGGACATGACCGGGGCTCCCACCGGACCGGCCGACCTGGTGGTGCTGCCGTACATGAACCCGGCTCCCTGGCTGTCGCGTCTGCGCGACGTCGTGGGGCTGCGCGTCGTCCAGACCCTCACCGCGGGCTACGAGGGCATCCCCGAGAACCTGCCGCCCGGGGTCACGCTGTGCATCGCCACAGGGGTGCACGATGCCTCCACGGCCGAGCTCGCGGTCGGCCTCACCATCGCGGCGTTACGGGGGCTCGGCGAAGCCGCCCGCGACGCCGTCGACGGCCGCTGGGCCGGCGCCACCCGCAGGTCGCTGGCCGACCGCAGGGTGCTGATCGTCGGGGCGGGGAGCGTCGGGCGGGCCATCGCCACGCGGCTGGCGCCGTTCGAGGTCTCGCTCACCCGCGTGGCCAGTCGCGAGCGGACCGACGCCGACGGTCAGGTGCACTCGGTCGCGCAGCTGCCCGTGCTGCTGCCCACCCACGACGTCGTGATCCTCGCCTGCCCGCTCAACGACGCCACCAGGGGGCTGGTGGACGCGGCGTTCCTGGCGGCGATGCCCGACGGTGCGCTGCTGGTCAACGTCGCTCGCGGTGCTGTGGTGGTCACCGAGGCGCTGCTGGCGGAGCTGGCGCGCGAGCGGCTGACCGCCGCCCTCGACGTCACCGACCCGGAGCCGCTGCCGCCGGGGCACCCCTTGTGGCGGGCACCCGGGGTGCTGATCAGCCCGCACGTGGGCGGGAACACGACGGCGTTCCCGCCCCGGGCCCGTCTCCTGCTGAAGGACCAGCTGGAGCGCCTGGCATCGGGGCGAGTGCTGCGCAACGTGGTGGCCGGGCCCGGCCTCGCCCACGACGCCTGACGGCGCCTCCGGACGCGACAGGGAGCGCTGCGAGGTGTGGGAGTGCGCTCCGAGGTGACGGCGGGCGGCGACAGGGGTTGGATGACGCCATGCCCATCCTGGTCGCGATCGGAACCCGCAAAGGTCTCTTCCTCGCACGAACAGACGACCCCGGCGCCGGCTGGCAGCTGAGTGGCCCGCAGTTCCTCATGCGCGAGATCCCCGCCGTCGGGTTCACGCAACGGCCCGGCTCGCAGGCCCAGGGGGACCCGCCCCGGCTGCTCGTGGGCGTGCGCAGCGAGCACTGGGGCCCGACGGTCGCCCGCTCCGACGACCTCGGCGCCACCTGGCAGGAGACCGAGCAGGGCTCGGTCCGGTTCCCCGAGGACACGGGGGCGGCCCTGGAACGGGTCTGGCAGCTGCAGGCCGACCCGGCGCGCTCGGGTGTGGTGTGGGCGGGGTGCGAGCCCACGTCCTTGTGGCGCAGTGTCGACGCCGGTGAGACCTTCGAGCTCAACCGCGGCCTGTGGGACCACCCCCACCGGCCGGCCTGGGCGCCCGGCTTCGGGGGGGCCGCCGTGCACACGGTGGTCACCGATGCCGAGGACGACGAGCGGGTCCTGGTGGCCATGAGCACCGGCGGGGTCTACGTCTCCGCCGACGCGGGCGCGACCTGGACGCCGAGCAACACCGGGATCTCCGCGTACTTCATGCCCGACCCCAACCCCGAGTTCGGTCAGTGCGTTCACAAGGTCGCCGTCGACGCCTCCGGCACCGGCCGCCTCTATGCCCAGAACCACCACGGCGTCTACCGCTCCGACGACTCCGGGCGCACCTGGACCTCGATCGCCGAGGGGCTGCCGAGCGACTTCGGCTTCGTGGCGCTCGCCCACCCCCGCAGCCCCGGAGTGGCCTGGGTGGTGCCGCTGGAGGCCGACGCCAGGCGCGTGCCGCCCGGTGGCCGGCTCCGGCTGCACCGTACGCAGGACGCAGGCCACAGCTGGGAGGAGGTCGGCGCCGGGCTACCGGACGGGACGTGGACCACCGTGCTGCGCGACGCCGCATGCGTGCTCGACCGCGGTGAGGGCACCGCCGCGATGGTCGTGCTCGGCACGAGGGACGGGTGCGTGTACGTCAGCGTCGACGAGGGCGACTCGGTGACGCAGATGGCCTCGCACCTGCCCGACGTGTTGTCGGTGCGGGCGGCCGTGGTGCCGTGAGCACCGGTGACCCCGGCGACCCCGGCGACCCCGGCGTCGCGGTCGGTGTGGTCGGGGTGGTCGGGGTGGTCGAGCTGCGCCTGCCTGGCCCGGTGGGGGACGACGCCGGCGGCCGGCGGGTGCTGCGGGTCGACGCCGCCGACGTCAGCACCGTCGGTGAGCTGGTCCGGGCCGTCTCCGAGCGCTGGCCGCTGCTGGGCCGGCGCCTGGTCGACGAGACCGGGGCGCTGCGCCGACACGTGAACGTCTTCGTGGGCGAGGACGACGTGCGCTGGTCCGGGGGGCTCGCGACCCCGGTGCACGCGGGGGACGTCGTGCTCGTCCTGCCCAGCGTCGCCGGCGGCTGAGCGAGGCTCACCACGGGTCAGGCCGGTGCACGCCGGGCGGCTGCGGGGGCTCCGGCCGGCTCCGGCCGGCCGGCCCCACCGCCGCGGGGGAGTCGGGCGACCAGGCCCCTCGGGCCAGGTCGAAGTGTCGAAGGACAACGTCGAACCGTCGTAGGACCAGGTCGGCGAGCACCGCGTGCGGGGCGAGCGGCCCGGCGACCACGTCCGCGCCGACGGCTCCCAGTCGGTCGGTGAAGTGGCCCGGCGAGAGCAGGTAGGCCGCAACGGCGACGCGGGCTCCCGGCGCCTCGGCGCGCACCCTCGCCACCGCCTCGGCCAGGCCAGGCCGTGCCCCCGACAGATACCCCGCTGCCACGGGTGCTCCCCAGCGCCGCGACAGCGCGAGGGCCGTGGACCGCACGTCGGCCAGGGCACGCGCCCGTGTCGAGCCGGCCGCAGCCAGCACCACCCGATCTGTAGGCAGCGCGTCCGCCTCGCGCAGCCGCTCGGCGAGCACCTCGACAAGGCCCTCGTCGGGCCCCAACGCCCTCGCCGCACGCGCCAGCCCGCCCGACGCGGTCACCGCGGCCTGGACGTCGGTGTGGAGGTGGTACCCGGCGGAGAGGAGCAGCGGGACGACGACGCAGTGGCGGCCCCGGGCACGCAGGTCCTTGACGGCGTCGTGCAAAGAGGGTCGCTGCACGTCGAGGCTGGCTGGGACCACCTCCAGCCCCGGGCGGAGGGCGGCGACGTCCAACCTGATCTGGGCGACGGCGCGCCGCCCGGCGGGGGTACGCGTCCCGTGCCCGCAGGCGACGAGGGCCGGCTGGCTGGGCGCGTCCACCGTCACAGCCTCGTGCCCCGAGAGCGGGCGCGCCATCGGCTCGCCCGAGGAGTCCTCGGGGGCGGCCCCCATGAGGCGGCGGTGGTGGCCCCTGCGGCCTCGGGGACGGACCGGTGCCGCCGTTGGGACGGACTCCTGCGGGGCCTGTGGCGGACCCGGCGGCAACGCCGGGACCAGCTGAGGGGCAGGACGCGTGCACGGGGCCCGTCGGTCCTGGCACGATGCTCCAGCCGAGGGCGAGGGCCCTCGTGCCGCGCCCGCCGGAGAGGAGACCCGTGTCGCAGGTCGCCGAGCCCAACCCGTGGGACCGCGGCCGCTGGGCCAGCAAGCTGCGCCGGCGCGCGAAGTACGCGCTCGCGGCGGCGCTCGTCCTGGCGGTCGGGCTGCTCCTGGCTGTGCAGGTGCGGCTGCTGCCCTACCCGGTGTCCGCACCGGCGATCACAGTCGACCCGCGAGCGGTCGGCCTGGGCCTGGACACCCGGGCGGTCGCCGGCCCGCTGGCGACGGACCCGGCGTGGCTTCAGGCTGTCGCGGACCGCGTCGCCGGCCCCCGGCCGACGAAGAACGGGGTGGGTGTGTGGCGGGCGACCCCGGGGCTCGTCCACCCCGTCTGGGCGGGAGACCTCGGCACGAAGCGCGTGGCCGTGCTCTGGGTCGCCTACCGCTTCGGCGTGCTCGCCTCGCCGTCGGTCGTGGTGATGGAGGGCCCGGCGGGCGCGCGCCCGGAGGAGATGTCGCCGGTGAGCTGGGACCTCGCGGGCAACACGCGCGACGTCGTGGTCGTCGAGTTCAGCACCGCCGACGGCGCTGACCCCGCCACGCCGGCGCAGCAGGGCCTGCTCGTGCTGGCCCCCGACACCGCAAGAGTGAGCGCCGACGTCAGCACCGCACCGTCCTTCGTGGCCCCGGTCGTGCCTGCCCCGGCCACCACGCCCTCCCCGAAGCCGACGAGCACCCCGGGCAAGAAGACGCCGGCCCCCCGGCCGTCGCCGTCCAGCCCCTCGCCCTCGCAGGACGAGAGCCCCGTGCACGAGCAGCAGCCCGGGGTCTGGCTGGTCGGGCCCACCCCCGGCAGCATCGACCTGACGGTCACCGGGGCTGAGGGTGCGCTCACCCGGCACTACGCCGCTCCCGCGTCGAACGGCTGACGACCGGGCACTCGCCGGCCCGCCCCGGCTGCCGGCGTGTGCGGCGCCGGGTGGGTCCTAGACTCGCCGCCGTGACCACGACCAATGCCGCACCCGACATCAAGCCGCGCAGCCGCGACGTCACCGACGGTATGGAGCGAGCCGGGGCTCGAGGCATGCTGCGCGCTGTCGGAATGTCCGACGAGGACTTCCCGAAGCCGCAGATCGGTGTCGCCAGCTCCTGGAACGAGATCACCCCGTGCAACCTGTCGCTGGACCGCCTCGCCAAGTCCAGCAAGGAGGGCGTGCACGCCGCAGGCGGGTACCCGCTGGAGTTCGGGACCATCTCCGTCAGTGACGGGATCGCGATGGGGCACGAGGGGATGCACTTCTCGCTGGTGTCACGCGAGGTCATCGCGGACAGCGTGGAGACGGTGATCCAGGCCGAGCGGCTCGACGGCATGGTGCTGCTGGCCGGGTGCGACAAGTCCTTGCCGGGGATGCTCATGGCCGCGGCCAGGCTCGACCTCGCGGCCGTGTTCCTCTACGCAGGGTCGATCCTGCCCGGCTACGCCAAGCTCACCGACGGGTCCGAGCGCCAGGTGACGATCATCGATGCGTTCGAGGCCGTGGGGGCATGCGCGCGGGGGCTCATGAGCCGCGAGGACGTCGACATCATCGAGCGCGCGATCTGCCCCGGCGAGGGTGCGTGCGGCGGCATGTACACGGCCAACACCATGGCCTGCGCTGCCGAGGCCCTGGGGATGTCGCTGCCCGGCAGCGCCGCGCCGCCTGCCACAGACCGGCGCCGCGACGGGTTCGCCCGGCGCAGCGGCGAAGCCGTCGTGAACCTGCTGCGCACCGGGGTCACGGCGCGCGACGTCCTCACCCGCGAGGCGTTCGAGAACGCGATCGCGGTCGTCATGGCGTTCGGGGGCTCGACCAACGCGGTGCTGCACCTGCTCGCTATCGCCCACGACGCGGACGTGGCGCTCGAGCTGGACGACTTCAACCGGATCGGCGAGAAGGTGCCGCACCTGGCCGACGTCAAGCCCTTCGGCAGGTTCGTCATGACCGACGTCGACCGCGTCGGCGGGGTCCCCGTCGTGATGCGGGCGCTGCTGGACGCCGGGCTGTTGCACGGTGACGCGTTGACGGTCACCGGTCGCACGGTCGCTGAGAACCTCGCCGACCTGGCGCCGCCGGACATGGACGGCACGGTGCTGCGCGCCATGAGCAAGCCGATGCACCGCAACGGCGGCCTCACGATCCTGCGCGGCTCCCTGGCCCCGGAGGGTGCCGTCGTCAAGACAGCGGGCTTCGACGGTGACGTGTTCGAGGGGGTCGCCCGGGTCTTCGACGGGGAGCGTGCGGCCATGGACGCCCTCGCCGACGGGACGATCGGCGCCGGCGACGCTGTCGTGATCCGCTACGAGGGGCCCAAGGGAGGCCCCGGGATGCGCGAGATGCTGGCCATCACCGGAGCCATCAAAGGTGCAGGCCTGGGCAAGGACGTCATGCTCCTCACCGATGGGCGCTTCTCCGGCGGGACGACGGGTCTGTGCGTGGGTCACGTGGCCCCGGAGTCGGTGGACGGCGGCCCGATCGCGCTCGTGCGCGACGGCGACCGCGTGCGGCTCGATGTCGCCTCGCGGACGCTGGACCTTCTGGTGGACGAGGCCGAGCTCGCCACGAGGCGGGAGGGGTGGGCGCCGTTGCCGCCTCGCTACACCCGGGGGGTGCTCGCCAAGTACGTCCGCCTGGTGGGGTCGGCGTCCCAGGGTGCCGTCTGCGACTGACGACGCTCACGCGACCTTCGCGCGACCGTCACGCCGAGATGATGCGTCTCATGGGCTGAGACGCATCGTCGGCGCCGATTGACAGTCCCGGTGGCGGGGGTGGAGCGTGACACTGTGTCGCCGTCCCTGCTCGTAGTCGGACCGCGCGCCGGCTGAGGTCTTCAGACCCCCGCGCGCGCGACCCCTCGCCTGCCCTTCGGGCCGAGGGGTCTTTTCGTCCCCGGTGCAGCCCACCAGAAAGGCCGAGATGTCAGGCCACCACACCCCACCAGACCCGCACCGCCCGGCCGCCCACGCGGGCCAGCCGATGACCGGTGCCTCCAGCCTCGTCAGGTCGCTGGAGGCCGCCGGGGTCGACGTCGTCTTCGGCATCCCCGGCGGGGCGATCCTTCCCCTCTACGACCCGTTGATGGACTCACCGTCGGTGCGGCACATCCTGGTGCGTCACGAGCAGGGGGCCGGGCACGCTGCCGAGGGGTACGCGCACGCCACCGGGCGCGTCGGCGTCTGCATGGCGACCTCGGGGCCGGGGGCGACCAACCTCGTGACGCCGATCGCGGACGCGTACATGGACTCGGTGCCGATGGTCGCGATCACCGGCCAGGTGCCGAGCGCCTCGATCGGCACCGACGCCTTCCAGGAGGCGGACATCGCCGGGATCACGATCCCGATCACGAAGCACAACTACCTGGTGACCGACCCGGCCGACATCCCCCGCGTGCTGGCCGAGGCCTTCCACATCGCCGGGACCGGCCGGCCCGGCCCGGTGCTCGTCGACGTGAGCAAGGACGCGCTGCAGGCGATGACGACGTTCGCCTGGCCCGAACGGGTAGACCTGCCCGGGTACCGGCCGGTCTCGCGCCCCCACGGCAAGCAGGTGCGCGAGGCCGCACGGCTCCTGGTGGAGTCGCGGCGTCCCGTGCTCTACGTCGGCGGCGGTGTCCTCAAGGCCCGCGCGAGTGAGGATCTGCGCCGGCTGGTCGACCTCACCGGCGCCCCGGTCGTCACCACCTTGATGGCCCGGGGCGCGCTTCCGGACTCGCACCCGCAGCATCTCGGCATGCCGGGGATGCACGGGACCGTCGCCGCGGTCACGGCCCTGCAGAAGGCCGACCTCATCGTCAGCCTCGGCGCCCGCTTCGACGACCGGGTGACCGGCAAGCTCTCGACGTTCGCCCCCGATGCGACGATCGTGCACGCCGACGTCGACCCCGCGGAGATCTCGAAGAACCGGGTCGCGGACGTGCCCATCGTGGGTGACTGCAAGGACGTCATCACCGAGCTGCTGGCCGCCGTGGGGGCCGAGCACGCCGCCGGCAAGCGCGCCGACCTCGAGGCCTGGTGGCGCATGGTGGACCAGTGGCGCACCACCTACCCGCTGGGCCACGCCGAGCCGCCGGACGGCGAGGTCTCGCCGCAGCGCGTCATCCAACGGGTGGGCGAGATCGCGGGTCCCGAGGCCATCTACGTCGCCGGGGTCGGGCAGCACCAGATGTGGGCCTCGCAGTTCATCCGCTACGAGAGACCGAACTCGTGGATCAACTCAGGCGGTCTCGGCACGATGGGCTTCGCCGTGCCCGCGGCGATGGGGGCGAAGGTCGGGGTGCCCGACCGCACGGTCTGGGCGATCGACGGCGACGGCTGCTTCCAGATGACGAACCAGGAGCTGGCCACCTGCACACTCAACGACATCCCCATCAAGGTGGCGGTGATCAACAACAGCAGCCTCGGCATGGTGCGGCAGTGGCAGACGCTGTTCTACAACCAGCGATACTCCAACACCGACCTGCACACCTCGGTGGGTCGGCGCATCCCGGACTTCGTCAAGCTCGCGGACGCCTACGGTGCCGTGGGGCTGCGTTGCGAGCGCCCGGAGGACGTCGACGCCACGATCGAGAAGGCGATGTCGATCAACGACGTGCCCGTCGTGGTCGACTTCGTGGTGCACCGCGACGCCATGGTGTGGCCGATGGTCCCCGCCGGGGTCAGCAACGACGACATCCAGGTCGCCAGGGGAATGAGCCCCACCTGGGACCGCGAGGAGTGAGGACGCCGCGATGAGCAAGCACACCCTGTCGGTGCTCGTGGAGAACCGGCCCGGCGTCCTGACCCGCGTCGCCGGGCTGTTCGCGCGCCGCGGTTTCAACATCCACTCCTTGGCCGTGGGGCCGACCGAGCACCCGGACGTGTCCCGCATGACGGTCGTGGTCGACGTCGAGGAGCTCCCGCTGGAACAGGTGACCAAGCAGCTGAACAAGCTGGTCAACGTCATCAAGATCGTCGAGCTGGAGCAGCACGCCTCGGTCCAGCGCGAGCTGCTGCTGGTGAAGGTGCGCGCCGACCTGCAGACCCGATCGCACGTGCTCGAGACCGTGCAGCTGTTCCGCGCGAAGGTGGTCGACGTCGCCCCGGACGCGGTGACCATCGAGGTCACCGGCAACTCCGAGAAGCTGGAGGCCTTCCTGAAGGTGCTGGAGCCGTTCGGGATCCGCGAGCTCGTGCAGTCCGGCCTGGTCGCCGTCGGGCGAGGCAGCCGCTCGATCGCCGACCGGGCGCTGCGCACAGCCTGACCCGCCCCCCTGGCTTGGCGCGGTGGCACACTGCACCAAACAGTTTGGCGCAGCGTGCCGCCGCGCCAGCCCGGGGTTGGCGTGATCTTCCGCACCAGCGGCTGTCGCCGTGGCCGACCAGCGCCGCGGGCGAGTGGCCGGTCGACCAGGCAAGGGCGGCGTCCCGCTAGGGTCGCCACGACACGAAGACCGACGAAGGAGACACCCCCGTGGCCGAGATGTTCTACGACGACGCCGCCGACCTGTCGATCGTCCAGGGCCGCACCGTGGCGGTGCTCGGCTACGGGAGCCAGGGGCACGCCCACTCGCTGAGCCTGCGCGACTCCGGGGTCGACGTCCGCGTCGGGCTCGCCGAGGGCAGCAGGAGCCGCGAGAAGGCCGAGGCCCAGGGGCTTCGTGTGGTCACCCCCGCGCAGGCCTGCGACGAGGCGGACCTGATCATGGTCCTGGTCCCCGACCACGTGCAGCGCCACGTCTACGCCGAGGCGATCGCTCCGAACCTGACGGACGGCGACGCGCTGTTCTTCGGGCACGGCTTCAACATCCGGTTCGGCTACATCGACCCCCCGCAGGGCGTCGACGTCTGCATGGTCGCGCCCAAGGGGCCGGGACACCTCGTGCGTCGGGAGTTCGCGGACGGTCGCGGCGTCCCCGTGCTCGTCGCGGTGGAGCGTGACGCCACCGGAAAGGCGTGGCCGCTCACGCTGTCCTACGCCAAGGGAATCGGCGGCCTGCGCGCCGGCGGCATCCGCACCACGTTCACCGAGGAGTGCGAGACAGACCTGTTCGGCGAGCAGGCGGTGCTCTGCGGCGGGGTGTCCCGCCTGGTGCAGCTCGGCTTCGAGACGCTCACGGAGGCCGGCTACCAGCCTGAGGTGGCCTACTTCGAATGCCTGCACGAGCTGAAGCTGATCGTCGACCTCATGTACGAGGGCGGCATCGCCAAGCAGCGCTGGAGCGTCTCCGACACCGCGGAGTACGGCGACTACGTGTCCGGTCCGCGGGTCCTCGACGACTCCGTGAAGCAGCACATGCAGCAGCTCCTCGCCGAGATCAAGGACGGGTCCTTCGCGGCCCGGTTCATCGCCGACCAGGACGCCGGGGCGCCGGAGTTCAAGCGCCTGCGCGCCGAAGGGGAGCAGCACCCGATCGAGGCGACCGGGCGGGAGCTGCGCAAGCTCATGAGCTGGGTGAAGTCCGACGACGGGGACTACGTGGAGGGCACCGCGGCCCGCTGAGCGGCCTTCCGTATCCCGATGGCGGCTCGTATCCAGATAGCCGGTCGTATCCAGATGGCGGGCGAGATGTCCGCATGACGGACACTCGTGAAGGCGTTCACAAGCCTGCATAGACTGCCGAGGGCAGCCAGACCCGTCCCGAGGGCAGCCCATTCGGAGGACCGCCGTGACCAAGCCCGTCGTCCTGATCGCCGAGGAGCTATCGCCCGCGACCGTCGACGCGCTCGGTCCGGACTTCGAGATCCGCCGCTGTGACGGCGCCGACCGGTCCGAGCTTCTCGCGGCGATCGTCGACGTCGACGCGATCCTCATCCGCTCCGCGACCAGGGTGGACGCCGAGGCGCTGGCCGCGGCGAGGCGCCTGCGTGTCGTCGCCCGCGCCGGCGTGGGTCTGGACAACGTCGACGTGAGGGCCGCCACGCAGGCGGGCGTGATGGTCGTGAACGCCCCGACATCCAACATCACCTCCGCCGCGGAGCTCGCGATCGGGCTCATGCTCGCCAGCGCCCGGCACGTGCCGCAGGCGAACGCCGCCCTGCACGGCGGCAAGTGGAAGAGGTCGGCGTTCACCGGCGTGGAGCTGTACGAGAAGACCGTCGGCGTCGTGGGGCTCGGCCGGATCGGCGTCCTCGTCGCGCAGCGGCTGTCGGCCTTCGGCATGAAGGTCGTGGCGTACGACCCGTATGTCTCGGGGGCTCGGGCCGGCCAGATGGGGGTGCGGCTGGTCAGCCTCGACGAGCTCCTCGCCGAGAGCGACTTCATCACCGTCCACCTGCCCAAGACGCCCGAGACGGTCGGGCTCATCGGCGCCGAGGCCCTGCACAAGGTCAAGCCCACGGTGCGCATCGTCAACGCCGCTCGCGGGGGCATCGTGGACGAGGCGGCGCTCTTCAGCGCGATCAAGGAGGGTCGCGTGGCCGGCGCCGGCATCGACGTCTTCGCGACCGAGCCCTGCACCGACTCGCCGCTGTTCGAGCTCGACAGCGTGATCGTCACCCCGCACCTGGGCGCCTCCACCGAGGAGGCGCAGGAGAAGGCAGGCCTCGCGGTGGCCCGGTCGGTGCGCCTTGCCCTGAACGGCGAGCTCGTGCCCGACGCTGTGAACGCGCCCAGCGGCGTGGTGGCCGAGGACGTGCGACCCGGCATCCCCTTGGCCGAGAAGCTGGGCAGGGTGTTCACCGCACTGGCCGAGGGCATGCCGGTGCACCTCGACGTCGAGGTGCGCGGGGAGATCACGCAGTACGACGTGTCTGTCCTGCAGGTCGCGGCGCTTCGCGGGCTCTTCCGCGACATCGTCGAGGACCAGGTGACGTACGTGAACGCGCCCGTCCTCGCTGCCGAGCGCGGCATCGAGGTGCGGCTGCTGACCGACCCCGAGAGCCCCCAGTACCGCAACGTGCTGACGGTGCGCGGGACGATGAGCGACGGCGCCCAGCTGGCCGTGTCCGGCACGCTCACCGGCCCCAAGCAGGTCGAGAAGCTGGTCGGCATCGACGGCCTGGACCTCGAGGTGCCACTGGCGCCGCACATGATGGTCCTGCGCTACACCGACAGGCCAGGGGTGATCGGGACCCTCGGACGAATCCTGGGCGACGCGGGCGTCAACATCGCCGCCATGCAGGTGGGCCGCGACGTGGCGGGCGGGGTGGCGGTCAGCGTGCTGACCCTGGACTGTGCCGTGCCGGCCCAGGCGGCCGACGACGTCGCCCGCGAGATCTCGGCCACGGCTGTCCGCATGGTCGAGCTGGACGACTGAGCACCCCAGCCAGGGCGGGACGGGTGGCCGTGGGGAAGGCCACATGCGGCTCGTGCGGCCGTCACGCTACGCTGGGCAGACCATGCGGCGCGCACTCATCCTTCGCTGCCGCGACGGGGTCTGACCGGATCGGTGCCCGTCGCGGCGACACCGCGCGCACCGATCACCGGCGTAGCCGCCCACGACGCGACCACGCCATCCGCGGTCCGGTGACCGCAGGCCCACATCCCACCTGCTCGACGCACGTCTGAGCTCACCCGGACCACGGTCGTCCCGGGGCTGGACGGCATCGGGTAGGACCACATCACGCATGACCGACATCGGGTACGACCACATCGCGGCCCGACCGACCGACAGGCAGGCACCACCATGGACGACACCGACGCCCGCCAGGCTTTGCAGGAGTCGATGGACCGGCGGGACCAGGGCGAGAGCCGCTGACCCCCGCGTCATGCGGGGCCCGTCGCCCCGTGCGAGGATCGCCTGCGTGCTGCAGGCTCACCCCCTCGGCGACGGCGGGTCCGTGACCGGGCGTGCCCGCGTGGCCGTTGCGGCGCCCAACGCCACGGCGGCCAGGGCCGGTGCGGGTGTGGCCGCCGAGGGCGGCAACGCCGTGGACGCCGCCGTCGCCGCGACCCTGGTCACCCTCGTCAGCGAGCCCGGAATCGTCTCCCTGGCCGGCGGCGCCTTCCTGACCATCGCGCCCACGGACGGCTCGGACCCCGTCACGGTCGACGGCTACGTCGAGATGCCCGGTCGCGGCCTTCCCGGCTCGGCCTTCGGCAAGGGCGTCCGCCACGTCGAGACCGGGTACGGCGGCTACACGGCCATGACCGTCGGTCACGGGTCCGCCGCCACGCCCGGCGTCCTCGCGGCCTGCGAGCTCGCCCACCGGCTCTACGGGCGGCTGCCCTGGCGCGTCGTCGTGGAGCCGGCGGCCGACGTCGCCCGCGCCGGGTTCGCGCTGGGGGCGGCGTCCGACTACTACTTCCAGTTCTCCCGGGAGCTCATCTTCGGCGACGACCCCGCCACGGCCGCCGCCTTGCACCACGCTGACGGCACGCCCATCCGGGCCGGTGAGCTCGTGCGCATCGCCGACCTCGCCGAGTTCCTCGACCGCGTGGCCGCCGAGGGCAGCGCGGCGCTGTACCGGGGGGACGTCGCCCGTGGCCTCGCCGCTGACATGGCCGAGGCGGGAGGGCTCGTCACCGAGGCGGACCTGGCCGCCTACCGCCCGGTCGTGCGCCGCCCCATCGCCGTCGAGCTGGGCGACTGGCGGCTGGCGACCAACCCGCCGCCGGCGATCGGCGGGCCGGTCCTGGCCGCGATGCTCCTGCTGCTCGACGGGCGCCCGGCGGGGCGCTGGGGGGACGACGACCTCGTGCACCTCGTGCGCGTCTTCCGGGCAGTGCTCGCTCATCGCGCCGAGGAGCTGGACGTCGCGCAGGACCGGGCGGAGGCGGGTCGCCGGCTGCTCGACGACGTGGTCGCGGGCGGTCAGTCCTGGCTCGGCGTGGCGCCGTCCACGGCTCATGTCTCCGCGGTGGACGCCGACGGCGGGGGGTGCGCGGTCACCGCGTCGTCCGGCTACGGCAGCGGCGTGACGATCCCCGGCACCGGCGTCTGGCTGAACAACTGCCTCGGGGAGCACGAGCTCAACCGCGGCGGGCTGCACAGCCTCGCGCCGGGGGAGCGGCTGGCCTCCAACATGGCGCCGACCGTCGGGCGGCGATCCGACGGCGCGGTGCTCGCGGTGGGCTCGCCCGGTGCCGACCGGATCACGACCGCCCTCGCGCAGGTGCTCGCGTCCTTCGCGCACGGCGGCTACGACCTGACCGGCGCGGTGGACCGGGCACGCATGCACGTGCGTCGCACCCCCGACGGCACCGAGGTCCTCGAGCATGAGGAGGACCTCGCGATGCCGCCCTTGCCGGCCGACGTGGAGCTTCCGCGGCACGCCCACCACGCCCGCTCGATGTACTTCGGCGGGGTGGGTGCGGCGCTGGGCGAACCGGGTGGGCGGCTGCAGGCGGCGGCCGACCCGCGACGTGCCGGGGTGACCGCTGTCGCGTGAGCGGTAACGTCTGAACCATGCCAGAGTCGATCCGCATCGCCGTCGTCGCCGGTGACGGCATCGGGCCCGAGGTCGTCGCGGAGGGCCTGAAGGTGCTGCGAGCGGCGCTCGGCTCGCAGACGTCCGTCGAGACCACCGAGTACGACCTCGGGGCACGCCGCTGGCATGCCACAGGCGAGACACTGCCGGACGTGGCCCTGGAGGAGATCCGGGCGCACGACGCGATCCTGCTCGGGGCGATCGGGGACCCGTCCGTGCCCAGCGGCGTGCTGGAGCGGGGGCTCCTGCTGCGCCTGCGATTCGAGCTCGACCACTACGTGAACCTGCGCCCGGCTCGGCTCTACGCCGGAGTGGCCTCACCGCTGGCCGCGCCGGGGGACATCGACTTCGTCGTGGTCCGTGAGGGTACCGAGGGCCCCTACGTCGGCAACGGGGGAGCCCTGCGCGTCGGCACGCCGCACGAGATCGCCACCGAGGTGAGCGTCAACACGGCGTTCGGCGTCGAGAGGGTCGTCCGTGAGGCCTTCGCCCGGGCCCAGCGCCGGGCCCGCAGACACCTCACGCTGGTGCACAAGCACAACGTCCTGACCTTCGCCGGCCACCTCTGGCGTCGCACCGTGGAGCGCGTGGGGCAGGAGTTCCCCGACGTGCGCACGGACTACCTGCACGTGGACGCCGCGACGATCTTCATGGTCACCGACCCGGCGCGCTTCGACGTGGTCGTCACCGACAACCTCTTCGGCGACATCGTCACCGACCTCGCAGCGGCGATCACCGGGGGGATCGGGCTCGCCGCGTCGGGCAACATCAACCCCGAGCGCAGCGCGCCGAGCATGTTCGAGCCCGTCCACGGCTCGGCTCCGGACATCGCCGGCACCGGGACGGCGGACCCGACGGCCACGGTGCTGTCGGTGGCGATGCTTCTGGACCATCTGGGCCTCGACAAGGCCGCCGTCCGGGTCGAGCAGGCCGTTGCGGCCGACCTCGTCGAGCGCGGTCGGGCACCGCGGTCCACGACACAGGTCGGCGACGCACTCGCCGGTCGGGCGGCGACGCTGACCGGTCGGTCGCGCCGCACGCTGACAGACCATCTCGCCGGGCGCCGTCCCGGCCGCTGTTAGCCTCCAAGGAGACGCCTTTGCCGTGAGGGAGCTGACGACCGATGAGCGGCCTTGCCTTCAGCCAGGACCTGCGCCCTACCCGCACCGACCCGCAGCGACGGGCCGAGATCCTGGCGGACCCCGGCTTCGGCAAGTACTTCAGCGACCACATGGTGTCGATCACCTGGACGCCCGACGCCGGCTGGCACGACGCCGCGATACGCCCCTACGGGCCGCTTCAGCTCGACCCGGCAGCCGCCGTCCTGCACTACGGTCAGGAGATCTTCGAGGGTCTCAAGGCCTACCGCCCACGCCGACGGGTCGGTGTGGGCCTTCCGGCCCGAGGCCAACGCCGAGCGCTTCGCCCGGTCGGCGCGCAGGCTCGCGCTGCCCGAGCTCGCGGTCGAGGACTTCCTGGCGTCCATCGAGCTGCTCGTGCGCACCGACCGCGACTGGGTGCCCGCGGGCGCGGAGCAGAGCCTGTACCTGCGCCCGTTCATGTTCGCCTCCGAGGCGTTCCTCGGGGTGCGCCCCGCGGCCAGGGTCGCCTACCTGCTCATCGCCTGCCCGGTCGGCTCGTACTTCGCCGGCGGGATGAAGCCGGTGTCCATCTGGCTGTCGACCGCCTACACCCGCGCAGCACTCGGTGGCACCGGGGCGGCGAAGTGCGGCGGCAACTACGCCGCCAGCCTCGCCGCCCAGCTGGAGGCCACGGCGCACGGGTGCGACCAGGTCTGCTTCCTCGACGCCGTCGAGCGACGGTGGGTCGAGGAGCTCGGCGGCATGAACCTCTACTTCGTGCACTCCGACGGCCGCCTCGTCACCCCCGAGCTCACCGGCACGATCCTCGAGGGGGTCACCCGGTCGTCCCTGCTCGCCCTGGCCAAGGAGCACGGGCTGGACGTCGAGGAGCGGCGGGTCGACGTCGAGGAGTGGCGCAGCGGCGTCGAGTCGGGGCGGATCAGCGAGGTGTTCGCGTGCGGCACCGCCGCGGTGATCACCCCGGTCGGGCGCCTCGTGTGGGACGGCGGGGAGGTGGCCACCCCCAACCCGACCGGCGAGGTGACCATGCGGCTGCGCCAGGCGCTCGTTGACATCCAGTACGGCCGCCGGGAGGACGCGCACGGCTGGATGCGCCGGCTGGCCTGACCTAGCCCGCGCCGTCCCTCGCGTCCTCCTTCTCACGTCCTCCTTCTCGTGTCCTCTTTCTCGCTTCCTCTGGAGGGTTGCGGCGGCCTCGCGGCCATCGAAGGGACACGTACCCGCCAGACGACGCGAGCACCGCACGCCATGGTGTGGCACACTGATCGCACCATGACCGCTCGCTCGATCATTATCGGACGGCGCGTCGGCACCGCCTGAGAACCGCCGTCCCCTGCGGACCGCGACCGATCCGGCACCGCCGACGCGCAGACCCTTCGCATTTGCGAGGGGTCTTTTTCGTGTCGGCGAGGCCGCACCACCCCACCACCGGAGACCCTCGATGAGCCAGCTGAGCGCCCCGACCTTCCACGTGTACGACACGACGCTGCGCGACGGCGCCCAGCAGGAGGGCCTGACCCTCTCGGTCCAGGACAAGCTGGCGATCACCGGGCACCTCGACGACCTCGGGGTCACGTTCGTCGAGGGCGGCTGGCCGGGGGCCATCCCGAAGGACACCGAGTTCTTCAGGCGTGCCGCCGAGGAGCTCCACCTGCGCCACGCCACGCTGGCCGCCTTCGGGGCGACTCGCCGGCCCGGGGTCGCGGCCGCCGACGACCCCCAGGTCCGCGCGCTCGTGGACTCACTGGCGGGCGTCGTCACCCTCGTCGCCAAGAGCGACGTGCGCCACGTCGAGAAGGCGCTACGCACGTCGCCGGCGGAGAACCTGGCGATGGTCCGCGACACGGTCGCCTACCTGCGTGGCAAGGGTCGGCGGGTCTTCCTCGACGCCGAGCACTTCTTCGACGGGTACCGGTTCGACCCCGCCTATGCCGTCGAGGTGGTCAGGGCGGCTGCCGAGTCGGGCGCCGAGGTGGTCGCCCTGTGCGACACCAACGGCGGCATGCTGCCTGCGGAGGTCGCGGACGTCGTCCACGTGGTGCGCGAAGTGACGTCGGCGTCGCTGGGCATCCACTGCCACAACGACACCGGGTGCGCCGTGGCGAACTCCCTGGCCGCCGTCGAGGCCGGCGTCATGCATGTGCAGGGCACGCTCAACGGCTACGGCGAGCGCACGGGGAACGCGAACCTGCTCACCGTGGTCGCCAACCTGGAGCTGAAGCTGGGACGGCGCGTGCTGCCACCGGGGAGCCTCGGTGAGGCGACCCGCATCGCCCATGCCGTCAGCGAGATCACGAATGTCCCGCCGTACTCCAGGCAGCCGTATGTCGGCGCGAGCGCCTTTGCCCACAAGGCGGGCCTGCACGCCAGTGCGATCAAGGTCGACCCCGACCTGTACCAGCACACCGACCCCACGACGGTCGGCAACGACATGCGGATGCTGGTCTCGGAGATGGCGGGCCGCGCCTCCATCGAGCTCAAGGGCCGCGAGCTGGGGTACGACCTCACCGGCGACCGCGAGCTCTTGACCCGCGTCATGGACCGGGTCAAGACGATGGAGGCCCGCGGGTTCACGTTCGAGGCGGCCGACGCCTCGTTCGAGCTGCTCCTCGACGAAGAGGTGCGGGGCGCCCGGCCGGCCTTCTTCGACGTCGAGAGCTGGCGGGTGATCACGGAGAGCAGGCCGGGTAAGGACGCGGTGTCCGAGGCGACTGTCAAGCTCGTGGCCGGGCGGGAGCGGCAGGTGGCCACGGGCGAGGGCAACGGCCCGGTCAACGCCCTGGACCACGCGCTGCGCAAGGCGCTCCTGCCGGTCTACCCCGAGCTGGAGAAGCTGGAGCTGGTCGACTTCAAGGTGCGCATCCTCGACGCCTCGCACGGCACCGACGCGGTGACCCGGGTGCTCATCGAGACCTCCGACGCGGCGACGACGTGGCAGACCGTGGGGGTCGGGGCGAACATCGTCGAGGCGTCCTGGCAGGCGCTGTGCGACGGCCTGGTGTACGGCCTCGTGCGCCACGGTGTGCGGCGCCGCTGACACGTGCCAGGATCAGCCATGTCGAAGTCCGCCAGGCGCGGGGAGTGGCCCGTCCGCCGCAGTACTCGCCCGTTGGTGCTAGGCCTCCTGCTGGCGGTGCTCCCGGTCGGCGCTGCGCAGGCCATCGACACCGCCTCCGTGGCGCCCGCCTCTGCCGCCCCCGCTGCTGTCACCGCACCTGCCTCGCCCATGGCTGCTGCCCCACGGCTCACGCCGTGCGACGACGTCCTTGCCGGAGCGGTCTGCGGCGTCCTGCGCCGCCCGTGGGACCCCACCGGGGTCGTCCCAGGCACGCTCGGCATCGGCTTCGCCCTCCTCCGGGCCTCCGACACCGGGCGACCCGTGCTGGGGACTGTCGTCGCTGTGGAGGGCGGGCCGGGCTACCCCTCGACCGGCTCGGCCGACAGCTACGCCACGCTCTTCGCCCCGTTGCTCGACAGGCGCAACCTCCTGCTTGTCGACCAGCGCGGCACGGGTCGCTCCTCCGCCATCGACTGCCCCATGCTCACCGAGCTGGTCGGGCCGTATGCGCCGGCCGCGGCGGCCTGTGCGGGGCTCCTCGGCTCGCACGCCCACCTGTTCGGCACCGACCTCGCCGCCGACGACCTCGCCGCTGTCGTGGAGGCCCTGGGCCTGGGCCGGATCGACCTGTACGGCGACTCCTACGGCACCTTCTTCGCCCAGACCTTCGCCGGGCGCCACCCGGGCATGCTGCGCACGCTCACCCTCGACGGCGCCTACCCGGCGTTCGGGGAGGACGCCTGGTACGGCACGCAGGGGCCGGCGCTGGCCGGGTCGCTGCAGACCGTGTGCCGCCTCAGCCCCTGGTGCCGACGTGCGGGCGGAGACGCCGGCTCGCGCTTCGAGTCCCTGCTCGAGCGCGTGCGCCGCTCGCCCCTGGTGGGCACGGCCCCGGGGGCGGACGGCGCCCGTCACCGCGTCGTCCTCGACGCCGCGACGCTGGCGGTCGTGGCGTACAACGCGACCTACGTCCCCACCACCTACCGCGAGCTCGACGCCGCGACCCGGTCGGCCCTGGCCGGTGACAACCTGCCCTTGCTGCGCCTGGTCGCGGAGGAGCAGTTCCCCGGTGGTGGCGTGGACCCCCCGCAGCTGTACTCCGAGGGTCTCGACGCCGCCGTGTCGTGCCGGGACTACCCGCAGCTGTTCGACCTCATGGCGACCCCGGCCACCCGCGCGCGCCAGCTCGCGGCGGCCGTCGCCGACAAGGAGCGCAGCGACCCGGGGGTCTACGCACCCTTCACGGTGCAGGAGTACCTCGACTCCGGCTGGGGGACAGCGGACTGGTGCACCCAGTGGCCTGTGCCTCCGGCGGCCTACCGACCAGGCCCGCCGACGCCGCCCGGCGGGCGCTACCGGGGCGTGCCCACCCTCGTGCTGTCCGGCGAGCTGGACACGATCACCACGCCGGCAGAGGGCCGCATGGTCGCCGCGCAGTTCCCCCGGTCGACGTGGGTGCTCGTCGCGGGCGGCCTGCACGTCACCGCAGTCGGTGACGACCTCGGCTGCGCGAGCGCCATCGTCGTGCGGTTCGTCGACCGGGCCCGGGTCGGGGACACCTCGTGTGCGCGCGGCCTGCCTGCCGTGCGGACTGCCCCGCCGTTCTGGCGCTCGGTGCGTGACGCCGCCGCGCCACGGACCGCGACCGGTGGCACCCCTGGCGGGCTGCGGGCCGCGTCGGTCGCCGTGGCGACCTCCGGCGACGTGGTGGCCCGGTGGTACCAGACATACGAGACGCAGGGCCTCGGGCTGCGCGGCGGCACGTGGCGGTCGGACGAGGCCGACGTCGTCACCTTCACCCTGCATGCCTACCGCCTGGCCTCGGACGTGGCGGTCAGCGGCACGGTTGCGTGGGACCGTGCCCGCGGCCGGGTGGTGGCGCACCTTCGGACCATCGGTACCCCCGCGGTCACCGGCACCCTCGTCGCAACCTGGGACACCCGCCGAGCGGGGGCGCTGGCGAAGGTCTCCGGCACCGTCGGCGGCCGGGTGCTGACCGCGTCGGTGCTGGCCCCGTAGCCGGCGGGAGCCGGCGGTGCCGCCAGCGGGCGGTGCCGCCAGCGGGCGCGGCCGCGAGCGGGCGGGGCCGCGAGCGGGCGGGGCCGGCGTCGGTAGAGTCGGGCGCGTGCGCATCGCGAGGTTCACGACGGGCGGCGACCCGAGGTTCGCCGTCGTGGAGGCGGATGGCGATGCCACGGTGCTCGCGGTCATCAGCGGCGACCCGATGTACGCCGGCGTCCAGCCCACCGGGGAGCACGTTGCGCTGGAGGACGCGCGGCTGCTGGCGCCGGTGATCCCCCGCAGCAAGGTGGTGGGGATCGGGCGCAACTACGCCGCGCACGCCGCCGAGCTCGGCAACGACCTGCCGGACGAGCCGCTGGCCTTCCTCAAGCCGAACACCAGCGTCATCGGCCCCGGTGACCCCATCCGGTTGCCGGTGCAGTCGGTGCAGGTGGAGTACGAAGGTGAGCTGGCCGTCGTCATCGGCCGCGTGTGCCGAGACGTGCCCGTCGAGCGTGTACCCGAGGTCGTGCTCGGGTACACCTGTGCCAACGACGTGACGGCGCGGGACCTGCAGCGCCGGGACGGCCAGTGGTGGCGGGCCAAGGGCTTCGACACGTTCTGCCCACTCGGGCCCTACCTGGTCACCGACCTCGACCCCGCGGACCTGCGGGTGCGGACCCGGCTGGACGGCGCGCTCGTGCAGGACGCCCGGACCTCGGCGATGGTGTTCGACGTCGCGCGGCTGGTCGCCCATGTGTCGTCGGCGATGACGCTGCTCCCCGGGGACGTGATCCTCACGGGGACGCCCGAGGGCGTCGGCCCGATGGTCGCCGGTCAGCGCGTCGAGGTGGAGATCGAGGGGATCGGTACGCTGTCGAACCCGGTAGCCGCGTACTGAGCGCCGCGTACCGAGCGCCGCGTACCGAGCGCCGCGTACCGAGCGCCGCGTACCGAGCGCCGCGTCCGAGCGCCGCGTCCGACGCGTACCGAGCGCCGGCGCCATCCCTGCCCACCATGAGTGACGACGTCTCCGCTGCCTCGACCGGCGCCGTCCGCGTCAGGTTCTGCCCGTCCCCGACCGGGACGCCGCACGTCGGGCTGATCCGCACAGCGCTGTTCAACTGGGCCTTCGCGCGCCACGCGGGCGGGGTGTTCGTGTTCCGGGTCGAGGACACCGACGCCGCGCGCGACAGCGAGGAGAGCTACTCCCAGCTGCTCGACGCCCTGCGCTGGCTGGGCCTGGACTGGGACGAGGGAGTCGAGGTCGGCGGCCCGCACGCCCCGTACCGGCAGAGCCAGCGTCAGGCGATCTACGACGATGTCGTCGCCCGGCTCGTCGAGGCCGACCTCCTGTACGAGTCGTTCTCCACGCCCGAGGAGGTCGAGGCACGTCACCTGGCGGCCGGTCGCGACCCGAAGCTCGGCTACGACAACGCCGACCGCACGCTCACCCCGACACAGCGCGAGGCCTTGCGAGCCGCCGGTCGCCGGCCCGTGCTGCGGGTGCGCATGCCGGAGGAGGACATCACCGTTGACGACCTTGTTCGCGGCCCGGTCACGTTCCCGGCGGGGAGCGTCCCGGACTTCGTGGTCGTGCGGGCCGACGGCCGGCCCCTCTACACCTTCGTCAACCCCGTCGACGACGCGCTGATGGGCATCACGCACATCCTTCGCGGCGAGGACCTCCTGCCGTCCACCCCACGCCAGATCGCGCTGTGGCGGGCGCTGCAGCAGGTCGGTGTCGCGACGACAACGCCGCTGTACGGGCACCTGCCGTTCGTGACGGGGCAGGGCAGCCGCAAGCTGTCCAAGCGGGACCCGGAGTCCAGCCTCTTCCTCCACCGCGACCGCGGCTTCATCCGCGAGGGCCTGCTCAACTACCTCGCCCTGCTCGGGTGGGCCATCGCCGAGGACCGGGACGTGTTCAGCCTCGCCGAGATGGTGGAGGCCTTCGACATCCGCGACGTCAACGCGAACCCGGCACGCTTCGACCTGGCGAAGGCCGAGGCGATCAACGCCGAGCAGATCCGCCGGCTCGCCCCGCACGACTTCGCCGACCGCCTGGTCCCGTACCTGCAGGCGGCCGGGTGCCTTCCCGCGGACCCCTCGCCGGCTGAGCTCGCGGTTCTGGACGCCGCGGCGCCGCTGGTGCAGACGCGCGTCCAGCTGCTGGGCGAGGCTCCAGCCATGCTCGGGTTCCTCTTCGTCGCCGACGAGGCGCTGGTGGTCGAGGACGACGCCCTGGCGTTGCTGGCCAAGGACGCCGACCAGACGGTCGCGGTGCTGGCCGCCGCGCACCAGGTGGTGCGCGACGTCGACGGCTTCACCGCCGGCGCCCTGGAGGCGGGTCTGCGGCAGGCGATCGTCGACGGCCTCGGGCTCAAGCCCAGGCTCGCGTTCACGCCGCTGCGCATCGCGGTCACGGGGCGGCGCGTCTCCCCGCCGCTGTTCGAGTCGATGGAGATCCTGGGCCGTGGCTCGAGCCTGAGCAGGGTCGCTGCCCTGCGGCAGCGGCTGGAGCCGTGACGCAGGGTCCCCAGCTTCCCGGACCGTCGCAGGCGTGGTCGGCGCGGCCCTACCCGCAGGTGCTTCGCGGACCGCAGCACCGGTGGTGGCGCCCGCCGGTCGGGCTCGTGCTGGCGGTCTCGCTCGTCGTCGCCCTGGTGCTCGTCATCGGGGTCGTCGCCGGGCTCGCGACGGTGCTGACGTCGTCCTACACTGTCTCGGCCCCGCGGGAGGCGTTCTGGCTCTCCCCGGCCGGGCTGCTGGCGACCAACCTGGTGCTGGCGGCGCTGACCCCGCTCGCGTTGTTCGTGGTATGGGTGGCGCACGGGTGCTCGCCCGGTTGGGTGTGCTCGGTGGAGGGCCGCCTTCGGTGGCGCCTGGTCCCGGGGTCGGTCGCGATCGCCGCCTGCGTGCTCATGCCGGTGATGTGGGGGCTGACCGCGCTCGGCGGGTCGGTTCGGTTGCACCCCGAGCCCCACGCCTGGCTCTTCGTCGTCGTGGTGGTGACCACGACGCCGTTGCAGGCCGCGGGTGAGGAGTTCCTCTTCCGCGGGTGGATGACCCAGGCCGTGGCCAGTCTCGTCCCCCGTGCGGGGGTGGGTGCGCTGCTCGCCGGTACGGTCTCGACGTCCCTGTTCGCGCTGGCGCACGGGACGCAGGATGTGTGGCTGTTCTGCGACCGGTGGGCGTTCGGGGCGCTCGCCTGCTGGCTGGCCTGGCGGACCGGGGGGCTGGAGTGCGGGATCGCCCTGCACACGGTCAACAACCTCGTGGCGTTCCTCCCGGCCATCTTTCTGGGCCAGCTCTCCGACGCGTTGACCGTCACGTCCGCCAACGGCACAGCGGTGGCGGTCGACATCGCCGTCCTTGCCGGGGTGGCGGCACTGCTCGCGCGTTTCGCGGCGCGTCGTGGCGTGCAACGGCTGGTCGCTCCGGGCCCGCTGACCTTGCCCCGCCCCTCGCCGGCGCCGGCTCCGGCCTGACGGCTGCGGCGTCACGTGGCCGGTCGGCGATGACCCTCCCGGCCCCCGCCTGCCCTCAGGGCTCCACGACGGCGCGCACGGTGCACGCCGTGCTGCTCGACGTCGACGACACGCTCGTCGACACCCGATCGGCCTTCCGGGAGGCGCTCGGTGCGGTACTGGACCACTGGATGCCGAACCTGGACCCGTCGCAGCACGAGGCGGCGATCATGGCGTGGGTACAGGACGCCGGCGGGCACTTCCGCGCCTACACGCGGGGCGAGCTCGACCTGGCCACCCAGAGACGACGGCGCGCCGACGCGTTGCACGCGCAGTTCGGCGGCCCCGCGCTCGACGACGAGAGCTACGCGGTCTGGGCGGCCCGCTACGAGGCGGCCTTCGAGGCGGCCTGGCGAGCCGCACCCGACGCCGTCCGGCTGCTGGACGTGATCGCCCGTCGCGGGCTGGCCACCGGGGCCGTCACGAACATGGCGCGGGCCTACCAGCAGGGCAAGCTCGACGCGGTCGGGCTCGCGAGGCGGGTGCCGCTGCTCGTGTGTGTCGATGACCTCGGCGTCGGCAAGCCCCGGCCGGAGGTCTTCGCCCTGGCCTGCGAGCGGGTCGGGGTGCCGCAGTCGTCGTGCATGTACATCGGTGACGAGCTCGACGTCGACGCACGGGGTGCCCGGGACGCCGGCCTGGTGGGGGTGTGGCTGGACCGGCACGGCAGTGGCGTGACGCCGGGCGACGTCCCCGTCGTGCGAACGCTCGGCGAGGTCGCCGACCTCGTCGAGGACGTGGGCCGCGCCGAGGGCCTCGGCGTGCGATTTGGGAGGGGTGGGCCGGGCCGGTAGAGTGCTGGTTCGGGTCGCGCGGCGCAGGCAGGCGCGATACCCCATTGGGGTATGGTGTAATTGGCAGCACGCCGGATTCTGGTTCCGTCAGTCTAGGTTCGAGTCCTGGTACCCCAGCGCGATTCGTCCGCACCTGGCCCTGGCGGCTAGGATCGGACGGCCGCAAGCGGGCGCGGTACGGCGTCGCCCGGCAGCAGGGCCCCGTTGTGTAGTGGCCTAGCACGCCGCCCTCTCAAGGCGGTAGCGCGGGTTCGAATCCCGTCGGGGCTACGGGCGTGATGTCTGGGGAACATCGCAGACGGGCCGAACCCTCAGGGTTCGGTCCGTCTCGCATTGGGGGACTCGTCGTCGCGCGTGCGGGGTCGAGTCCCAGCTCGGTCGATCGGCGTTCATCCCGTCCGCGTCACGTCGTCATGTGGCTGCGTCGTGCCCACAACACCGATTCACCTGGAGGATCGCCCGCTGTGGGGGATGACGGGCCGCGTCGCCGGGCATCACCATATATACGGGGCAAAAGCCCACCGGAGGAGCGCGGGTACTTCGCGCATCGGACAGCCGGCCACGACCACGGTCGGGCAGATCGCCGACGGGAAGGGTCCGCCATGTCAGTGACCGAGATGTCGCAGGTCGTCGCCGTGGGCGACGGCGCCGCGTCCGGCGCTTCGCCTGGGCAGCCACCGAAGGTGAGCCATCGCAGCCGGGAGGAGCGCGCCGCGGTGGGGAAGGCGGCTCGGGAGCGAGCGTCCTTGGCCTCGCAGGCCGACCTCCTGGTCGACGGCAGGCCCGACCCGCTTGCGCTGCTGGAAGGCCAGGCCGTCTCGAGGGTGCCTGAGCTGGTCCCCATCCGGTATGGGCGCATGGCGGCCACGCCGTTCTCGTTCCTTCGGGGCGGCGCCTTGGTCATGGCCGCCGACCTGGCGCGCACGCCGAGCTCCGGGCTGCATGTCCAGCTGTGCGGTGACGCGCACATGAGCAACTTCGGCATCTTCGCCACACCGGAACGGCGGCTGACCTTCGACGTCAACGACTTCGACGAGACCCATCCCGGGCCGTTCGAGTGGGACGTCAAGCGACTCGCCGCCAGCCTCGCGGTGGCCGGGCGTGACAACGGCTTCAGGACGAAGGATCGCCGCCGCGTCGTCCTGGCCGCTGTGGCCGGGTACCGCCAGGCGATGGCTGCACTCGCGGGCCAGCGGAACCTGGTCGCCTGGTACACCCATCTGGACATGGACGAGACCATGAGGCAGATCGGCCACCAGCTCGACGCCAAGTGGAAGGCGCGGTCCCAGGCCGCCCTGGACAAGGCCCGCAGCCGGGACAGCGTCCAGGCTCTGGCCAAGCTCACCAGGAGGGTCGACGGTCGCTCGCGCATCCTGAGCCAGCCTCCGTTGCTGGTCCCGGTGGAGGAGCTGTGGGGACAGCAGGAGGCGGATCAGATCTATGGGTCCTTACGGAGGTTGATCCGGTCCTACCGCCGTACGCTGCAGCCGGACCGACGGCACCTGCTTGAGCAGTTCGAGCTGGTGCAGGTCGCTCGCAAGGTCGTCGGCGTGGGCAGTGTCGGCACGCGTGCGTGGATCTTGCTGTTCGACGGCATCGACGGTGCCGACCCGCTGTTCCTGCAGGCAAAGGAGGCTCAGGAGTCGGTGCTGTCTGCGTATGTGAAGTCCCGTGGGTTCAGGAACCAGGGTCAGCGAGTAGTGGCCGGGCAGCATCTGATGCAGGCGGCCAGCGACATCTTCCTGGGGTGGCAGCGGCTTGTCGGGCCCGACGGGATCGAGCGTGACTTCTACCTGCGTCAGCTGCGCGACGGGAAGGGTTCTGTGGTCGTAGAGGACCTGACCCCGGACAGCATGGCGTTCTACGGGCGGGTCTGCGGCCAGACCCTGGCCCGGGCGCACGCCCGTTCCGGTGACCGTGTCGCGATCGCGGCCTACCTGGGTTCGAAGGACCCCTTCGACCACGCCCTCGCCGACTTCGCCGAGACCTACGCCGACCAGAACGCACGAGACCACGCGGCGCTGTCCGACGCCGTCGCAGACGGGCGGATCGCCGCGCTGACCGGCGTGTAGGCGTGGCTGTGCCGAGCGTGTCGAGCTCGACCCACCATTCGCTTGACGGGCGGCCTGTCGCCGACGAGGCGAGGGTGGTGTCCGTGATGCTGTACGTCGTGGGCGTCGTCATATGAGCCAACCCTGGGCTGGGGCGCTCGCCGGGCTGCGGTCGCGAGCCGTCGGCGTCCTCCGGGCGACGTTCTCCCGCGCGACGTTGCGCCAGGACCTGGGCGCGGGGCTCGTCCTGGGGCTGGAGAGCGTTCCCGACGGGCTCGCAGCCGGGCTTCTCGCCGGGGTCAACCCCGTCGCGGGTCTCTACGGCTACCTTGTCGGGACCTTGGCCGGGGCACTAGCCACGAGCTCGGTCTTCATGTCCGTACAGGCGACCGGGGCGATGTCGGTGATCATCGCCGATGTCCCGCAGGTGCATGTCGGACCCGACGCCGCCGGGTCGCTGGTCACACTCGGCGTCCTCACCGGCGTGGTGATGCTCGTCCTCGGGCTTCTGCGTCTGGGACGGCTGGTGCGCTTCGTCCCCAACTCCGTACTGACGGGTTTCATCAACGCCGTCGCCATCAACATCGTCCTGGGGCAGCTCGGGAACTTCACCGGTTACGCCGCCGCGGGGAGCAACCGCGTCACCCGCACGATCGACACCCTCCTGCACCCGGGGTCGTTCGACTGGCCGACGGTGGCGATCGGCGCACTCACACTCGTGCTGATCGTGGTGCTGGAGCGCACGCGGCTCGGCGCGCTCGGTCTCGTCGTCGCCGTCGTCGCGGCGTCGGCCGTGGTACCCCTTCTCGGCTGGGACTCGGTGCAGCAGCTCAGTGACATCGCCGAGATCCCGCGGAGCCTTCCGGCCCCCGTGCTTCCGTCAGTGTCGCTCGTCGGGCCCTTGCTGGTCGCGGCGCTCTCGCTCGCGTTCGTGGGCCTCGTGCAGGGGGCGGCGATCAGCCAGTCGGTGGCGAACCCGGACGGTGGCTATCCCGACCCGTCGGGGGACTTCCGCGGCCAAGGAGTCGCCAACATCGCCTCGGGCATCCTGCAGGGGATGCCGGTCGGGGGCTCCATGTCGGCCACGGCGTTGGTGACCGCCGGGGGGGCGCGCACCCGGTTGGGCAACATCTCCGCGAGCGTCGTGATGGCCGTGGTGATCCTGCTCTTCGGCACGTTGGCCGGCAACATCGCGATGCCGGCGCTGGCCGGGCTGCTCATCCTCATCGGGGTGCGCACCTTCAAGATCGACCAGGTGCTCATGGTCTGGCGCACCGGCACCACCCAGGCGACCGTGATGGTCACCACGTTCGCCCTGACCATGATCATCCCTCTGCAGTACGCGGTGCTGGCCGGCGTCGGGATCTCGGTGATCCTTTTCGTGGCGCGCCAGTCCAACAAGGTGACCGTGGTGCAGTGGGTCTTCGACCCTGGGACCCCGTTCCCTCGGGAGGAGAGACCACCAGCCGAGCTACCGCCTCACGAGGTGGTCGTGCTCACTGCCTATGGCAGCGTGTTCTTCGCCTCGGCGGCCCTTGTCGAGGCGCAGCTCCCGGTCGTGACGGCGCAGTCGCGAGAGTCCGTCGTCATCCTGCGGCTGCGTGGCAAGGAGGACCTCGGGAGCACGTTCATCCGCGTCCTGGTCCGCTATGCCGAGGTGCTCCAGGCGAATGGCAGCCACCTTGTCCTCGCCGGGATCGACAAGCGGGCCCTCCGCCAGCTGAGTGACACCGGGTCACTCGACGTCATAGGTCGCGACAACGTCTTCCCGGCGCAACGCCGAGTGGGAGCATCCCTCATAGCGGCACGCACCAGGGCGACCGACCTCCTCGAGCCGGAACACCCTTGACCGGTCACCGGTGCACCCTGGTGGCCGGACCTGGTGTGGTCCGGCCACCAGCGCGGGTCCGTGATGAGGTCAGATGCCGCGGCGGCCGCGACGGCGCTCGCGACGCCGCACGCCGCACACGGACACGGGGGACAACGGCCGGCCGAAGGGGTCGATGAACAGCGTGACGGGTCCCGCCGACGCCGGGACGGTCCCATCCAGGACGTCGATGGAGTACGACAGCTCGCCGGCTTCGAGGCGGGGATCCTTGATGACGATCACCGCGTCCTGTGGCGCCTCGTCGGCGGAGTCGAGGAACGACAGAACGGCGTTGGGCGGGTCGGACTCGAAGCTGTTGTCTCCCACACCCCACAGGTCCACGAAGTCCGCAGTGGTCATGTGGCCGACGACCCGCTGCGGCCGGTCGGAGAAGAACAGTGTCGAGGCAGTGACCCCCGTCAACGTCAGCGTGCCGTTCGCGTTGGTGCTGCCCCGTGCGGTCTGCACGAACATCGACTGCTCGGTCTCGAGCTCTTCGATCAACTTCTCGTCCATGTCTGGCACTTCCATTCGTCTTGAGGTTCCTGCGGAGAGCAAGGTCGTCGGTCGCGCGCGGGCGCCGTCCTCCGCCTCCTTCTGGAGGTCGACCCGCGAGCCGTCGGACACGTCGACGACGACTGTCTCGAGTCTGCCGCCTGTTAACGGCCACCGCGAGTCGCCTGGAGTCGGCGGTGACGAGCTCGGGGCGGTCCAGCCCCGACGTCGGGTCCTCGCCGGGGCGCCGCTCGCCCGGCTCACCGATCCCCCTAGTCTGGCGCCACCGGTGGGCAGTGTGAAGCGCACATGCTTGGCTGTGGACGTTCGAGAGGTGGGAACCCGTGAGTCTCAAGGGCAAAGTCGCCGTCGTCACCGGCGGCAACAGTGGTATCGGCAAGGCTGTCGTGCTCGCACTGGCCGAACAGGGCGCCAACGTCGTTATCGACTACGTGGCGAACCCCGATGCGACCGAGGAGCTGGAGAAGCGGGTCGTCGCGCTCGGTGACAAGGCACTCGGCGTCGAGGCCGACGTGAGCATGGTCGCCGACCTGCAGATGCTCATCGACAAGACCGTCGTCGCCTTCGGCCGGATCGACATCATGGTCAACAATGCGGGGGTCGAGACGCGCACCTCGGTGCTGGACACCAGCGAGGCCGAGTACGAGAAGGTCATGAACATCAACCTCAAGAGTGCCTTCTTCGGAACGCAGATCGCCGCTCGACAGATGATCCTCCAGGGCGGAGGAGGTCGGATCATCAACATGAGCTCGGTGCACGAGGACTGGCCGATGCCGGGCAACACCGCCTACTGCGTGTCCAAGGGCGGCATGCGCATGCTCACACGCACGGCAGGTGTCGAGCTCGGCGAGCACGGGATCCTCGTCGTCGGGGTCGGTCCCGGTGCTGTGGCGACTCCCATCAACACCTCCACGATGGCGGACCCCGAGAAGATGAGGTCGCTGGACGCGTCGATCCCTCTCGGGCGGATCGCTCAGCCCGAGGAGATCGCGAACCTGGTCGCGTTCCTCGCCGGTGACGGCGCCACCTACCTCACCGCAACGACCGTCTTCGCCGACGGCGGCCTCATGCACGGCAGCCCGGGCCTGTGACGCTAGCTGTGTCTTCGGTCACTGCTGCAGGCGACAACCAGAGGCCGATCGACCTGGAGGACTCCCGGACATGCATCGAATGACGGCGTCTCGTCGGTTCGAGTCCCCGACCTGGGGGACGTCGGTGCTCGCCCTCGTCGTGGTCGCCAACCTGCTCGTCTGGGTCATCGTCCACCCGGGTGACCAACCTTGGGGCCGGTACCTCGGTGAAGTCCTGGGCGCCGAGGCCGTACTGCTGTTCTCGTGCGCCCTCGTGCTGGCCACCGTTCTCACCGTGATCGAGCGGGCATTCGGTGGACTCGACCGCGTCGCGCAGTGGCACCGGCACACCGCTGTCGGCGGTGTCGTGCTGATGCTCCTACACCCCGTCCTCGCCGGCTTGACCCCTGTTCCTCACGTCTCCCAGGTCGGCCTCGCGTTCGGAAGCCTCGCGATGCTCGGCCTGGTGCTCCTGTCCATCTGGGCACTGGCGCCGAGCCTCAAGGCGGCACGCTGGTCGAAGCTCGTCCGACGGCTCGCCGCCCTCAGCCACGAGCGTTGGCTCACGGGGCACCGCCTGACCGGTCTCTTCGTCGCGGCCGCCGTCCTGCACGGCGCGATGGTCGACCCCGTTCTCCGTGAAGTCGCCCTACTGAATGTGACGTACCTGGTCATCGGAGTGCTGGGCATCGTCGCGTACCTCTACCGCGAGCTGCTCGCGCGGTTCGTCGTCCCCATCTACGACTACGTCGTGGCCGAGGCGGAGCGACCCAACGACACGACAGTCGATGTGTTCCTCACACCCGCCGGACGTGCACTCACGTTCGACCCCGGCCAGTTCATCTTCTTGGCCTTCGGTGGCACCAACGGTTGGGAACGCCACCCGTTCACGGTCGCCAGCGCCCCGAACCAGAGCCGCCTCGAGGTCTCGATCCGAGCCCTCGGTGACTACACCCGGGACCTGCACGACCACCTTCAGGCGGGCACCCCGGCGAAGGTCGCCGGCCCGTTCGGCGGTTTCGACTACCGCCGAGGCGGCCCGCAGCAGATCTGGGTCGCCGGCGGCGTGGGCATCACGCCGTTCATCAGCTGGATCCGGTCCCTGCCCGACGACTTCGACCGCGACGTGGCCTTCTTCTACTCCGTCAACCACGCATCCGAGGCCATCTACCTCGACGAGATCAAGGCGGCCGCCGCGACCCACCCCACCTTGCGCCCGCACCTGGTCGACTCCAGCCGCGACGGCTACCTCACCGCCGACACCGCAGTTGTCGACGTGCCGGACCACGCCGGCGCCTCCGTCTACATGTGCGGGCCCCCGGCGATGATGACGGCGATGGCGCACGGCTTCGAGGGGGTGGGTATCCCCAGGCACCAGATCCGATGGGAACAGTTCAACATCCGCTGAGGAGCGGCGGCGCCCATCGGGAGGCGCGTCACGTTCTTCTGTCGCGCACCCGAGGTCGTAGGCACCTTCCGCACGAGCGAGGCCACCCACCGAGGCTAACCAGCCCGAATAGTCACCCCGAACCACCCCACCCGCACCCATCACCCCAGGTCACAGCCACGCCAGCCCCCGACACCCCGAAAGTGCACGAGTCGGGTCTGGGTAGCGATCTACCAGCAGTTCGAGAACTGCTACGTCAGCCCAAGACTGAGCGCCAAGACGATGGCGATCAATGGGGGAGTGGCCTTCGGGTCGGGTCTGGCAGGGGGCGATCGGCGGCCCGATGGGCGCGTTCATGGCCCTGCCCATGGCAGCGCTGATCACCGCCTTCGTCAAGGAGTACGCGCGCAAGTACCCGATCGTCTACAAGTGCGCCTGCGACGTCGACGACGAGCCTGCGGTGACTGGGGCCGACCTCTCCTAGCGCGGCATGGGGTGAGGGGCTCGACGCGTTTCCAGCGAGGCTCGTCAGGTGATGTGGCCTTGGTCGGCGCCGTGAGTCTCGGCCCCCGGCTGTGCTCCCAGTCGCGGGCGCAGGGCGACGCGGTCGACGACGACGCTGGCGACCGCGACTGCTGCCGCCGACGCGGCTGCCCAGGACAGGATCCTGCCGAGCGGCACGCCGCGGTCACGCGCTGTCGGCGGCTCGGCCCCCATGATGCGGCGATAGCCAAGCACGAGGGCTCGCTGCACGCCCCAGGTGGCAGCCACCTGCAGAAGTGTCGCCTTCACGGCCTGACGAGGTCCCTGACTCAGCCGTTCGACCTCGTGAGGAGCACCTGCGCGGGTCTGCCGGGGGAGCTGAGATCACGCGCTCATGCTATCCGTCGACCGGACGCGCGCGGATCGACGGACGTCTGTCGTTCGTGGCAGACGGGGGTTCCAGAGACGGGGATGTCCTCGTGACCGGCAGAACTTTCGGAGAGTATGTGCGCATGGGTCGAGACCACGACAGACGAGACCACGACAGAAGCGGGCACGCCGGCGGCGGGGCTCGGGGTGTGACCTGATGTCCTCGACGTCCCAGCCCTTGGTACCGGCGCAGAGTCGCCGCTTCGTCGCCGCCGGTCTGCTCCGTTCCCTGGTCTCCACCCTGGTGTTGATCGGCGTCTACTACGCCTTACCCCTGAACCGTCTCAAGGGCATCCACCTGGGGGTGGTTCTGACCGTCGGACTCCTGCTGCTCGCGACCGCGACCGCCCTCCAGCTCAGGGCGACGCTTCGGGCTGCCCACCCGGGGCTGCGCGCCGTCGAAGCCCTCGCGACGACCGTTCCTCTGTTCTTGCTGATGTTCTCCGCCATCTACGTCGTGATGTCCCAAGCCGCGTCGAACAGCTTCAACACACACGCTCTGACGCGCTCCGACGCGCTCTACTTCACCGTCACCGTGTTCGCCACGGTCGGCTTCGGGGACATCACGGCCACCAGCCAGTCGGCGCGCCTTCTGGTGACCGTTCAGATGCTCCTCGACCTGCTCGTCCTCGGCCTGGTGGTGCGGGTCTTCTACGGCGCCGTACAACGAGCTCGGCACGACAGTGCGACGCACGACTCCGGCGAGCAACAGCCACGGACGGGATGAGGGAGCAGGCCGCGTCCCTCTCGAGGGGGGGTGGTGGATCGACGCCTGGTTCAGCGACGGCGCAGCACCAGCATCGACCGCGGCGCCACCCGCACCCGGTCTGCCGGAAGGACGGACCCGGTGCGGTCGACGTCTGCTGTGTCGGCCTCGATGTCCCACGTGGCGTCCGGGACCCACGTCGCCGCGAACTCCAGCGGCTGCCACCACGCGTTGACCAGCAGGGCGATGTCGTCGCCGACGAGGAGCTCACCCGCCTCGTCCTCGTCGGGGTCGACCGACCCGTCGAGGACGAGGGCGAGACTGCGTGCCGAGGGGTCTTGCCACCCCTGCTCGGTGAGCGCCGAGCCGCTGACGTCGTACCAGCGCAGCGCGTCGGGGTGTTCCGGGAACCGCCGGCGACGGAACACCGGGTGGGTCCGTCGCAGGCGCAGCAGCCTCTGGGTGAAGGCGAGCATGACAGGGTCGGTGTCCTCCCAGGTCCACCACGACACCTCGTTGTCCTGGCAGTAGGCGTTGTTGTTGCCGCCCTGCGAGCGCCCGAGCTCGTCACCCCCGAGCAGCAGCGGCACTCCGTGAGCGAGCAGCAGGGTGGCGAGCATCGCCCGAGACCGACCGGCGCGCAGAGCCAGCACGTCCGGGTCGGACGTAGGGCCCTCCACCCCGCAGTTCCAGGAGCGGTTGTCCGAGGTCCCGTCCCGGTTGCCTTCACCGTTCGCCTCGTTGTGCTTGGCGTCGAAGGAGACCAGGTCGCGCAGGGTGAACCCGTCGTGCACAGTCACGAGGTTCACCGATGCCTGGGGGCCGCGCCGAGCGCCGCGGTACAGGTCGGGGGACCCGGTCAGGCGACGTCCCATGTCGGGGAGCAGGCCGTCGTGACTCCGCCAGAAGTCCCGGACCGAGTCACGGAAACGGCCGTTCCACTCGCTCCACTGGGCGGGGAACCGCCCCACGTCGTAGCTGTCGGCCTGCCCGACGTCCCACGGTTCCGCGATGAGCCTGCTCGTGCGGATCACGGGATCCTGTGCCACCAGGTCGAAGAAGGCCGACATCTCGTCGAACCCGCCCTCTTGGCGGGCCAGGGTCGCGGCGAGGTCGAACCGGAACCCGTCGACTCCCATGGGTCCGGCCCAGTACCGCAGGGAGTCCATGATCAGGCGCAGGCTGGCCGGGTCACCGGCGTTGATCGAGTTGCCCGTACCGGTGGTGTCGAAGTACTGGGCTCGGTCGGCGGGGCTCAGTCGGTAGTAGCCGGCGTTGTCCAGGCCGCGCAGGCTCAGTGTGGGGCCGTCCGCGCCGGCCTCGGCGGTGTGGTTGTAGACGACGTCGAGCCAGACCTCGATGCCGGCCTCGTGCAGAGCATCGACCATGCTCCGGAACTCGCTGACCTGCCCGTACGGCCTGCCGGCGCGAACCGCCGCCGAGTAGCCCGCATGGGGGGCGAAGAAGCCGATCGTGTTGTAGCCCCAGTAGTTGGTCAGGCCACGATCGACGAGGAAGGCCTCCGGCACGCTGTGATGCACAGGCAGCAGCTCCACAGCCGTGACGCCGAGGTCCGTCAGGTACGTGACCATGACCGGGTGCGCAAGCCCCGCGTAGGTGCCCCGCAGCGCTTCGGGGATGGCGGGGTGCTGCTGCGTGACCCCCTTGACGTGCACCTCGTACACGACGAGGTCGGCGAGCTCGTGCGGCGACTGCCACCGGCGATCGGCGGTTGGTGTGGCCTCCACCACGAGGCTGCGCGGGACCTGCCCGGCCGAGTCCAACGCGCTGGGCAGGGACGGGTTGCCGAGGTCGTGGCCGAGCAGCTCGGGGCCGAACACGACCGCGCCGCTGACCGCTCGTGCGTAAGGGTCCAGCAGCAGCTTGGCTGGGTTGAAGCGCAGGCCGTTGGCCGGGTCGAACCGGCCGGCTACTCGGTAGCCGTAGGCCTGGCCCGGCCCCACCCCGGGGACGAAGCCGTGCCACACCCCCGCGTCATACCCGGGAAGCGAGACCTGGGTCTGCGTCCCGGACTCGTCGAACAGGCAGAGCCGGACGCCGTCGGCGGCGGGGGAGTGGACGGCGAAGTGGGTGCCGCCGTCCGCGACCTCTGCGCCGAGCGGGAACGGACGCCCTGGGATCACGCGGGGGTTCACGCGAATGACGCTATGCGTCGGGCCTGCGTCGCGTCTATTCCTTGACGAAGTCGAGCGAAGCGGCCACGTTGGTCACGTCCTGAGTCGCGTTCAACCGCATGAAGAAGCGCCCTGACCGGCAGACTCGGGACAGCCTCGAACGAACCGAGGATTCTGCAGTCAGGGCGGCCGGCGAGGCCCCACGAGCGAGAGGCCTGTCATGGGCGCACGATCGGTGGCGAGCACAGACGCGGAGCGGATGCGGCTGGCCGAGGCAGACTCCGGTGCCGTCCCCTGGCGTGCATGGGGACCCTACCTGTCGGAGCGGGCATGGGGGACCGTCCGCGAGGACTACAGCGCCGATGGTGCGGCCTGGGACTTCTTTCCCCACGACCATGCTCGTTCGCGGGTCTACCGATGGAACGAAGACGGTATGGCCGGGTTCTGCGACGAATCCCAGGACTGGTGCCTTTCCCTGGCCCTGTGGAACGGCGTCGACCCCATTCTCAAGGAGCGGATGTTCGGCCTGTCCGGCCCGCAGGGAAACCACGGCGAGGACGTCAAGGAGTACTGGTGGTACCTCGACGGGACCCCCACACATTCGTGGAACTCCTGGCGTTACCACTATCCGCAGGCTGAGTTCCCGTACGCCGATCTGGTCGCGGTCAACGCCCGCAGGTCGCGGACCGAGCGTGAGTACGAGCTGTGCGATACCGGGGTCTTCGACGACGGGCGCTACTGGGTCGTCACCGTCGACTACGCCAAGGCGGGCCCGACCGACCTGCTCATGCGCATCACCGTCGAGAACGCCGGCCCGGACGAGGCGACCCTGCACGTCCTGCCCACCCTCTGGTACCGCAACACGTGGTCGTGGGGCTACCCCGACCACGAGCGCCCTCGGCTGCGGGCGCACGGGGATCGCATCCTCGGGCGCAGCACCCGCTCCGGCTCCCTCGTCATGCATGGTGACGGCGAGCCCACGTTGCTGTTCTGCGAGAACGAGACGAACACCGCGCGGCTCTTCGCGCAGCCGAACGCCGTTCCCTACCCCAAGGACGGGATCAACGACCACATCGTGGACGGTCAGCCCACGGTCAACCCGGACCGGTCGGGGACCAAGGCGGCCCTGCACTACCCCGTCACGGTACCCGCCGGTGCCACCCGTGTCCTGAGGGTGCGTCTGGTGGGCGGGGAGGAGCCGGAGGTGCAGGCCGTCGACGTCGTCGACTCCTTCGATGACGTCGTGCGCGTGCGCCGCGCGGAGGCCGATGCGTTCTTCGCCTCGGTCACCCCCACGCGCAGCTCGCCCGACGAGGCGATGGTGCTCCGGCAGGCCTTCGCCGGCCTGCTGTGGTCCAAGCAGTTCTTCCACTACGACGTCGAGAGGTGGCTGGACGGCGACCCGGGTGAACCGGTGCCGCCGCCGGGTCGCGGTGAGATCCGCAACGGTGACTGGCGTCACCTGAACAACCACGAGGTCCTGCTCATGCCGGACCCGTGGGAGTACCCCTGGTTCGCGGCGTGGGACCTGTCGTTCCACTGCGTGACCCTCGCGCATATCGACCCGGCGTTCGCCAAGTCCCAGCTCGTGCTGCTGCTGCGCGAGTGGTATATGCACCCGAACGGTCAGATCCCGGCGTACGAGTGGAACTTCTCCGACGTCAACCCACCCGTCCACGCCTGGGCGGCGTTGCGAGTCTTCGAGCTCGACGGGAGCCGTGACCACACGTTCCTGGCTCGGGTGTTCCACAAGCTGCTGATCAACTTCACGTGGTGGACGAACAACAAGCAGCACGGCGACAACAACCTGTTCCAGGGCGGCTTCATGGGCCTGGACAACATCTCCCCGATCGACCGCTCGAAGTTCCCGCCCGACCTCGGCTACCTCGAGCAGGCCGACTCCACCGCCTGGATGGCGATGTACGCCCTCGACCTGCTCGACATGGCGCTGCGTCTGGCCCTGCATGACAGCGCCTACGAGGATGCGGCGACCAAGTTCTTCGAGCACTTCCTGGCGATCGCGTACGCGGCCGACAACGCCGGCCTGTGGGACGAGGGCGACGCGTACTTCTACGACGTCCTCCATCTTGCGGACGGGACGGCGGTCCCGATCAAGGTGAAGTCGTTGGTGGGGCTCATCCCCGTCACCGCGGCGGCGGAGTACCACACCGGCGAGGCGAGCCGGTTGCCCGACTTCTCCGCGCGAGTCGTGTGGTTCCTGAGGAACAAGCCCAAGCTCGCCGCCGCCGTCCACTCGCATACCAGTGGTGACAGCACCCATCGGCTGCTCTCCGTGGTGGCACCCGACCGTCTCGAGGCCATCTTGGCGGGGGTGCTGGACGAGGCCGGCATGCTGTCCACGTTCGGCATCCGGTCGGTGTCCGCCTGGCACCGGGAGCACCCGTTCCACGTGCAGACGCCGCAGGGACCCGCCTCGACGGACTACGAGCCGGCGGAGTCCACGACAGCCTTGTTCGGCGGCAACTCGAACTGGCGGGGGCCGATCTGGTTCCCGCTCAACACGCTGCTGGTCGAGGCGCTGCGCGACTACGACACCTACGACCCCGGCCGGATAACGGTGGAGTACCCGGCCGGGTCGCACAAGCGCCTCGGGTTGGGTGAGATCGCCGACGACCTCTCGGACCGCCTGGTGTCGATCTTCCTCCGCGGGCCTGACGGGCGGCGACCGGTGCACGGCGACTACGACGTCCTGGCACTCGATCCGAGGTGGCGCGACAACGTGCCCTTCCATGAGTACTTCCACGGCGACAGCGGTGCCGGGCTGGGTGCGGAGCACCAGACCGGATGGACCGCTCTCGTGGCGCACCTGATCCTCACCCGGTCCTGAAGGCCGGACCCAGAGGCATGCGGCTCTGGTCGCCTCGCGAGAGCGGCCCGGCGGCGACGAAGCGAGCCCGCCGCTATCCGCGCCCGGGCCCGTTCAGCCGGGCGAACATCTTCTTCTGGCCCCGGTAGATCCCGGGGAACTCCGCGTACGCGCGCTCGTAGGCTGCCGCCGTCCTCGGGTCGGGGGTGAAGGTCTCGGCCACGGCGACCAGGCCGCGAACCTGACTGTGCTCGAGCGCACCGCAGGCGAGAGCGGCGCCGATCGCGGCACCCCGTAGGCCGGCCATGGTCGGCTCGGCGACCTGCTCGATCGTGCGGTTCAGCACGTCGGCGTGGATGCGGCACCACAGGGAGGACGCCGCCCCCCCGCCTACCATCCGGATCGGATCCAGCTTGCGGCCCACGAACCTCTCGACGTGGTGCAGCATCCAGCGGTCGTTGTAGGCCACCCCCTCGAGCACGGCACGAACCAGGTCGCTGCGCGTGGTGGCCAGGGAGAGGTTGTGGAAGCCGCCGCGCGCGTTGCGGTCGGCCACCGGGGTGCGCTCGCCGGCCAGCCACGGTGTGAAGATGACGCCGCCCGAGCCGGGCGACGCCGCCGCGGCGAGGTCGTCCATCTCGGCGAAGCCGATGGGCGACCCGCCGTCGCCGAGCAGGCCCTGCAGCCACAGGTAGCAGCGCCCCGACGTCTCGTGGTTGTCGACGAGCAGGTAGCGGCCGGGCACCGTGCTGGGGACGGCGGCGATCTGGTTGATCACGTCGGTCTTCTTATGCAGGGTGTGGCAGGACAACCACGACGTCGTGCTCACCGACAGGTGGGCGGCGAAGTCGTCGACGGCGCCGGAGCCCAGAGCCATAGCGCACACGTCGGTCATCCCGGCGACGACGACGGTCTCGCGTCGCAGCCCCAACTCGTCGGCCAGGTCCGGCATCACCGGTCCCAGCACGCTCCCGCTGGGACGCAGGGGAGGCAGCTTCGCGACGTCCACGCCCGAGAGCCGCAGCAGCACGGGGTCGTACTGCTGCGTGTCCGGCCGACGGTTGTCGGTCAGCCATGCGGCGACCATGGACACCGGGGTCGCAGCCGCCACCCCCGTGAAGCGCATGGCCAGGTAGTCGACGGGCTCGAGCAGCCAGCGCGCCCGCGCATGCAGGTCGGGCTTGGACGCCTGCAGGTACCAGCGATGGCCCAGGGGGTCAGCCCCGTCCAGCGATGGCGCTCCACCGGAACGGCGCACCCACGTCCACAGCTGTCGTGGGGCGTAGCCGGCGACCGGCCCCCCCGCGCGCCGACGCGACTGCGCCGCACCCCGGCTGTCCAGCCACATGAGGCATGCTCCGACCGGCAGGCCGGCCGCGTCGACGGGCACCGTCGAGGCGTACTGGCCCGCCAGCGCGACGGCCACGACGTCGGCGGCGTCGAACGCGCCGCTGCGCAGGGCCTCGCGAGCCGTCGAGGTGACGAGTGCCCACCACTGGTCGGCGTCCTGCTCGGCGGCCCCGTCCGGGCCGAAGTGGGTGTGGAGGTCGTGGCTGCGCGACCAGAGGATGCGGCCACTGAGGCTGACGACGCCCACCTTCACCGCGGTGCTGCCCAGGTCCACCGCGAGCACCAGGGCCGTGTCGATGGTGCGCCGGCCGAGGACGGGGTGGCGCCCCGCGTGGCCCGGGGACGGGCCGGTGGGCTCGCCTGCCCGGCTCACGGCGCGGGCTCGTAGAAGGCGTCCAGCGCGCCGGAGAGCAGGGTGGTCGCGAGCTGGACCCCTTCGGGACCTGCACCGGACAGGCCGTACAGAGCACCGCTGCGTGCGGGGGGTGCCTGTGAGTCACGGGCATGGGCGACGGCGGCACCGAGGTCGGCGAGGAAGGCCTCGACCACCCCCGGCGCGGTGTTGGGGTTCGTCACGCAGAAGTGCAGGCCGGGTGGGGACTGCAGGCCGTTGAGCCGCCACCCCGCCGCGACCAACGCGTCGTTGACGACGAAGACGTCGAGGGGTCCGGCGGGGTCGTCCGGGTCGGCCGTGAACGCGATGTTGAAGAGGGGCTCGCCCACGACCCGCAGGCCCGGGATCGCGTCGACCCCTGCCCGCAGCCGGGCGGCCGTGGCGAAGATTCGACGAGCCACGTCGGTGTAGCCCGCCTCTCCGAGGGTCACCATGGCCGCCCAGGTCGAGGCGATCAGGCCACCGGAGCGGCTGCCCGCCATCCCGGGGGAGATGTACATGCCCCCCGGCCACTGCGCCGCCGTGAAGTACTGGTGCCGGCGCAGGTCCTTGGTCGCGTACAGCAGGACGCTGGTGCCCTTGAGTCCGTAGCCGTACTTGTGCGTGTCCGCCGAGATGGACGTGACACCCGGAACACGGAAGTCGAACGGAGGCACCGGCAGGCCCAGGCGTTCGCCCCAGGGCAGCAGGAAGCCGCCGAGGCAGGCGTCGACGTGCATGCCGATCCCCCGCTCGGCGGCGATCGAGGCCAGCGCGGGGATGTCGTCCACGAGTCCGTGCGGGTAGTTGCCGGCCGAGCCGACCAGGGCGATCGTGGAGTCCCCGACGTGGGAACGGACCCACTCGACGTCCACGCGGAAGTCCGCACCCAGGGGTGCGTGCAGAACCCGGACGCCGAAGTAGTGGCCGGCCTTGTCGAGGGCGCAGTGTGCCGTGACCGGGATGATGATCTCGGGGTCGGTGACGCCGCGCTGCGCGCGTGCGGCGTCACGGTAGGCGAGCACCTGACTGGTGAGGCTCTCCGAGCCGCCACCGGTCAGGACGCCGCACACGTCGGGCGCCGCGTCGCCATGCAGCATCGCCGCGGTCATGGCGACGATCTCGGCCTCGAACTTGGTGGCCGAGGGGTACATGTCACGCTGCAGCACGTTCACGTGGGCGAACAGGCCGAAGGCCTCCACGAGGAAGCGGTAGTGGTCGGGGTCGCCGTGGTAGAGCGAGCCCGAGACCTTGCCCTCCTTGCCCTTGGCGTCCTCGGTCTCGGCCATCCAGCGAAGCTCGCCGAGCACCTCGTGTGCATCGCGGCCCGTGGCGGGCAGCCGGCGGGCGGTCTCGAAGCGGGACCGGTATGGGTAGAACTCGTCGATGAGGCGCTGGATCTCCTCCGGGGTGTCGAACATCTGCATGCCCTCCTGTGCCGCCGGCCGGCTCGTCCTGTGCCGCCGACCGGCCCGTCGTGACCTGGCGCGGTGTGCCACTGCGCCAGACAGTCTGGCGCAGTGGCACACCGCGCCAGGTCACGGGCCGGGCTGCTGCGCGACATCGCGGAGCGGGCACGGCATGCCATCCGAGTCCGGGATCGTGGCTGCCGGGCTGCTCCAGGCCCGGTGGATCACCGCGCCCACCCGTCATGATCGCCACGCCGGTGCCACAACCCAGCTCCGAGGCCGCCCCCGGGCCACCCGCGCCTACTTGTGTCGTCGGGGTGGCGATCATGGCGGCTGCAGGGTGTGTAGGCGCGGCGGTCCGGTGCAGCGAAACTGTGGCGACTGAGGAGAGTCACTCCAGCTTCCGACTGGCGCCGTGTGCCGCTGCGCCAAACAGTTCGGCGCAGTGTGCCGCCGCGCCAAAAGGGGGCGGCGGTCAGGGGGTGCGGCGCAGGACGTCGGTCAGTCGCGCCGCTGCTGCGGCGACGGCTGCGGCATGCACGCGGCCGGGCTGTCGGGTGAAGCGCTCGACCGGGCCGGAGATCGACACCGCAGCCACCACGCGCCCCGACGGGCCGCGCACGGGAGCGGAGACCGATGCCACGCCGGGCTCGCGCTCACCGATGCTCTGGGCCCAGCCGCGCCGGCGCACGCCCGACAACGTGGTCGCGGTGAAGCGCGCACCCTGCAGGCCCCGGTGCAGCCGGTCGGGCTCCTCCCAGGCCAGCAGGACCTGGGCGGCCGAACCCGCGAGCATCGTCAGCGCCGACCCGACCGGGATCGAGTCGCGCAGGCCCACCGGGCGCTCGGCCGCAGCGACGCACACCCGCTGCTCGCCCTGACGGCGGTACAGCTGAGCGGACTCCCCGGTGTGGTCGCGCAGTGCCAGCAGGACCGGGCCGGCGGCCGCCAGCAGGCGGTCCTCACCGGCGGCCGAGGCGAGCTCGGCGAGGCGTGGCCCCAGGATGAAGCGCCCCTGCATGTCGCGACCGACGAGTCGGTGGTGCTCGAGTGCGACGGCCAGCCGGTGGGCGGTGGGTCGGGCGAGGCCGGTGGTGGCGACGAGCTGGGCCAGCGTGGCGGGACCCGCCTCGAGCGCGCCAAGGACGACGGCGGCCTTGTCGAGCACGCCGACTCCGCTACTCTTGTCCATAAGTCGATACTGCCGTCTCACGACGTGAGACGCAAGCCACGGCCGGCGAGGCCCCTGCGCCCGCGGCGGCCGAGCCCGGTGGCAGTCTGACGCCGAACAGCATCGAGGTCGAGGAGGACACCGGTGGGCCGCACGCTGGCTGAGAAGGTCTGGGACGCGCACGTCGTGCGCCACGGGGACGCCGGCGAGCCCGACGTCTTGTACATCGACTTGCACCTCGTGCACGAGGTCACCAGCCCACAGGCGTTCGACGGCCTGCGGCTGGCAGGTCGCACCGTCAGACGACCCGACCTCACGATCGCCACCGAGGACCACAACACCCCCACTCTCGACATCGACCTGCCCATCGCCGACCCTGTGAGCCGGACCCAGATCGAGACCCTGCGGCGCAACTGCGCGGAGTTCGGGGTGCGCCTGCACTCCCTCGGGGACGTCGAGCAGGGCATCGTGCACGTCGTCGGCCCCCAGCTCGGGCTGACCCAGCCGGGCACCACCGTCGTGTGCGGGGACTCCCACACCTCCACGCACGGGGCCTTCGGTGCACTGGCCTTCGGCATCGGCACGAGCGAGGTCGAGCATGTGCTGGCGACCCAGACCCTGCCCCTGGCGCCCTTCAAGACGATGGCGGTCACGGTCGACGGCCGCCTCCCCGAGGGCAGCACCGCCAAGGACGTGATCCTCGCCGTGATCGCCAGGATCGGGACCGGCGGGGGCCAGGGCTACGTCCTGGAGTACCGCGGTGAGGTGATCCGCGCGCTGTCCATGGAGGCGCGCATGACCATCTGCAACATGTCGATCGAGGCGGGCGCCCGAGCAGGCATGGTGGCTCCCGACGAGACCACGTTCGCCTACCTCGAGGGCCGGGCGCACGCGCCCCGCGACGGCGACTGGGACGCCGCCCTGGCGTACTGGCGCACCCTGCACACCGACGACGACGCGGTGTTCGACACCGAGGTGGTGCTCGATGCCGCCGAGATCGAGCCGTTCGTCACGTGGGGCACCAACCCCGGCCAGGGCCTGCCCTTGTCCGCGGCGGTCCCGGACCCCGCGGCCATCCCCGACACCGGCGCGCGGGCCAGCGCCGAGCGCGCCCTGGAGTACATGGACCTGCGGCCAGGAACCCCGCTGCGCCAGATCGCCGTCGACACGGTCTTCATCGGTTCGTGCACCAACGGGCGCATCGAGGACCTGCGGGCTGCAGCGACCGTCGTCGCCGGGCGGGCGAAGGCCGACACGGTGCGGGTGCTGGTGGTCCCCGGGTCCGCACGGGTGCGACTGCAGGCGGAGGCCGAGGGGCTGGACAAGGTGTTCACCGACTTCGGCGCCGAATGGCGCAACGCGGGGTGCTCGATGTGCCTGGGCATGAACCCCGACCAGCTCGCGCCTGGCGAGCGCAGCGCCTCGACGTCCAACCGCAACTTCGAGGGCAGGCAGGGCAAGGGGGGCCGCACGCACCTGGTCTCCCCGCTCGTGGCCGCGGCGACCGCCGTCCGCGGCACGCTGTCCAGCCCGGCCGACCTCGCGCCGCTGCCCCCGAACGCCTGACCGCCCGCAGCTGCACGAGGAGAGCCGTCATGGAGAAGTTCAACGTCCACACCGGGATCGGCGTCCCGCTGCGTCGGGCGAACGTCGACACCGACCAGATCATCCCCGCCGTGTACCTCAAACGGGTCACCCGCACCGGCTTCGAGGACGGCTTGTTCGCGGCCTGGCGCAACGACCCCTCGTTCGTCCTCAACACCCCTGCCTACCGCGCGGGGTCAGTGCTCGTGGCCGGGCCCGACTTCGGCACGGGGTCCTCGCGCGAGCACGCGGTGTGGGCGCTGAAGGACTACGGCTTCCGCGTGGTGCTGTCGCCGCGCTTCGCCGACATCTTCCGCGGCAACAGCGGCAAGCAGGGGTTGCTGACCGGGGTGGTGGAGCAGGACGACGTCGAGCGCATCTGGGCCCTCCTCGAGGCGGAGCCGGGTCGCGAGGTGCGCGTCGACCTGGCGGCGCGCACGGTCGCGTGCGCCGACCTCGTGGTCGCCTTCGAGATCGACGACTACACGCGCTGGCGTCTCATGGAGGGCCTGGACGACATCGGGCTGACCTTGCGGCACGTCGACGACATCGATGCCTTCGAGCAGACCCGCCCGGCGTGGGCGCCGACGACGCTGCCGGCGCGCTGAGCGAGGCGTCGGCAGCGGCGCTGCACGGGGCCGCGTTCGACGGGGCGCTCTACGCGGCGAACACGGCCCACCACAGGGCCTTCGACGACGAGGTCCTGGGCGACGTCCCCCTGTCGCCGGGCACCCGGGTGCTCGACCTGGGGTGCGGGTCGGGCGACCTGACGTCGCGCCTGGGCGACCTCGTCAGCGCTGGCTCGGGCTCGGGCGACGGGCTCGTGGTGGGGGTCGACTCGTCGCAGGCACAGGTGGACTTCGCCCGCAGCCGGTACGCCCGCCCCGGCGTGAGGTTCCTGCACGGCCGGGCCCAGGACCTCGGAGCCGTCGTCGACCCCGAGACGTTCGACGTCGTGGTGTCCGTCGCGATGCTGCACTGGGTGCCGGCATCCGACCAGCGGCGCGTGCTCGAGGCAGTGCGGACGGCGCTTCGCCCCGGTGGCGTGTTCCGTGCCGACCTCGGTGGCGCAGGGCAGATCGAGGCCGCCAGAACGGTGCTGGACGCCGTGTCGCGCTGCTACGGGGGCGTGGAGTCGCCGTGGTTCTTCCCCGACGCGGCGACGTACTCGGGCCTGCTCGAGGCCGCGGGACTGGTCGTCCGGCGGGTGCGGCTGGTCGGCCAGCGCAGGTCCGTGCCCGATGAGGCGGCACTGGAGGGGTGGTTGACGAGCCAGGTACTGCCCGCCTATCTGCCCGCCGTGCCGCCTGGGCAGCGCACGGCCTTCGTCGGCGACACGCTGGCCGAGTGCCGCCGCCGGCTCAGGCGTCGCGACGCCGGCTTCGACCAGGACTACGTCCGAGTCGATGTGCTGGCGACCTGCCCACTTCATGGCCCCTGCGCCGACTTCCTCACTGCCGCAACGTTTGTTGCCCTTCGGACTTCGGACGCCGCAGGCGCACGGCGGGCGCGGCTCTGACCGTCGTGCGTGGGGAAGCGGTTGCGACACAACGAAATCGCAGGGCGCTGATGTTGGACTACGCAGCGTGAGGCGCATACGGTCGTCCTGATGTCGAGCACCGGCTCGACCCCGTGTAGCGGAGGAATGCAGTGAACAAGGCTCAGCTCGTCGAAGCCGCTCGAGGAGCGTCTGGGCAGCAAGAAGGCTGCCGCCGAGGCCGTCGAGGCCGTCGTCGACACCATCCAGCGCGCCGTCGCCCGAGGCGAGAAGGTGGCCATCACCGGGTTCGGCTCCTTCGAGAAGGTGGTGCGCAACGCTCGCGTCGGCCGCAACCCGCGCACCGGCGACAAGGTCAAGATCAAGAAGACGTCCGTGCCGCGCTTCAAGCCGGGGACCGCCTTCAAGAGCTACGTGGCCGACCCCAGGAGCATGCCCAGGGCGGCAGCCGCTGCGGCGAAGGCCGCCGCGACGACGGCGACCAGCACCGCACGCTCCGCTGCTCGCAGCGCCGTCAAGGCAGCGCCCGCGAAGACCGCCGTGAAGGCGCCGGCCAAGGCCCCGGCCAAGGCAGCGGTGAAGGCGCCGGCCAAGGCCGCCGTGAAGGCGCCGGCCAAGGCTGCAGCCAAGGCCCCGGCGAAGGCGCCGGCCAAGGCGGCTGTCAAGGCTCCGGCCAAGGCCGCTGCGAAGGCCCCCGCGAAGGCTGCGGTCAAGGCGCCGGCGAAGGCCGCTCCCGCGCGCAAGGCACCTGCACGGGTGGCCGCGACCAAGGCGAGCCCGGTCAAGGCGGCGGCGAAGGCTCCGGCCAAGGCCGCGGCGAAGGCTCCCGCGAAGGCTCCCGCGAAGGCTCCGGCGAAGACCACTGCGCGCAAGGCGCCGGCCAAGAAGGCCTGACCCCCCGGCGTCTGCCGGCCAGGCGCGGGTCGCCCGACGAACGGGGCGGCCGGTGCCTGGCCGGCGCCTGGCCGGCGCCGGCGAACGAGCCGCGAACGGTGGTCGGCGTGTCGCAGCGCGCACGTGCGCGACGATGGTGGGCATGAACGACGTCCTCACCGTGCACGGCGGTACCCCGCTCCGGGGCACGATCCAGGTGCGCGGGGCCAAGAACTTCGTGTCGAAGGCGATGGTCGCCGCGCTGCTCGGCGAGGAGCCCAGCCGCTGCGCAACGTGCCGCACATCCGCGACGTCGCGGTGGTCACGGGTCTGCTCGAGCTGCACGGGGTGACGGTCGACGACTCGCGCGCGGACGAGGGCGAGCTGATCCTCGACCCCAGCAACGTCGAGCGCGCGCACGTCGCCGACATCGACGCCCACGCCGGGTCCAGCCGGATCCCGATCCTGTTCTGCGGCCCGCTGCTGCACCGCCTGGGCGAGGCGTTCATCCCCGACCTGGGTGGCTGCCACGATCGGCGACCGGCCGATCAACTACCACCTCGACGTGCTGCGCCAGTTCGGCGCCACCGGTCGACAAGCGGCCCCACGGCATCGCCTTGTCGGCCCCGCAACGGCTGCAGGGCACCAAGCTGGAGCTGCCCTACCCCAGCGTCGGCACGACCGAGCAGGTGCTGCTCACCGCTGTGCGGGCCGAGGGTGTCACCGAGCTGCGCAACGCCGCCATCGAGCCCGAGATCATGGACCTGATCGCCGTCCTGCAGAAGATGGGCGCGATCATCAGCGTCGACACCGACCGGGTGATCCGGGTCGAAGGCGTCGAGCAAGCTGGGCGGCTTCACCCACCGCGCGCTCCCGGACCGGATCGAGGCCGCGTCCTGGGCGTGCGCGGCGCTGGCCACCGAAGGGCGACATCACCGTGCTCGGGGCGCCGGCAGCTGGAGATGATGACGTTCCTCAACGTGTTCCGCAAGGTCGGCGGCCTGCTCGACGTCGGCGACGACGGCATCCGGTTCTGCCACCCCGGCGGCTCGCTGAACTCCCTGGTGCTCGAGACGGCGGTGCACCCGGGTTCATGACCGACTGGCAGCAGCCGCTCGTCGTCGCGCTGACGCAGGCCAGCGGCCTGTCGATCGTGCACGAGACCGTGTACGAGAACCGGTTCGGCTTCACCAGCGCGCTGCGTGAGATGGGCGCGCAGATCCAGCTGTACCGCGAGTGCCTGGGCGGGCTGCCCTGCCGGTTCGGGCAGCGCAACTTCCGGCACTCCGCGGTCGTGTCGGGCCCGACGAAGCTGCACGGGGCCGACATCGAGGTACCGGACCTTCGAGGCGGCTTCAGCCACCTCATCGCCGCGCTGGCGGCGGAGGGGACGTCGCACGTGCGGGGGATCGACCTCATCGACCGCGGCTACGAGCACTTCCAGGCCAAGCTCGACGCCCTGGGCGCCGACTACGAGCGTGGCTGACCGGTAGGGCTCGACCTCCCCCGCCGGGGTCTGTCCGCGTGCCCTCAGGTCGTGGTGCGCCGGCTGTGCTCCGGGACCTGGCCGACGATGCCCAGCCGGAACCCGACCACGCGCTGGTCGCTGCCCTGGCCCTCCACCTGGATGCTGAGCCGCTGCCCCTGGCGCACGTGCCGCAGGCCGCTGGTGGCGACGGCGTCGGGCCCGAAGGGGAGGATGAGCCCCTCGTCGGTGACAACCTGGCCGCTGGACTCGTCGGGGTCGAAGTGGTGCACGGTCGCCTGCACGCAGCCCAGGCTAGCCGCCCGCAGACGTGCTCGCCTCGCCGCTCGGTGCCGCCACGCCGATCGCGGGCAGGGCCCCGGCGGTGCGGGGTCCGACGCCCAGGGCCGCCGCGGCGGCGAGATCGGCGGGCGTGTCGACGTCGCGGCGTAGCCGGGGCAGCGGGAGGTCGAGGCGGCGCGCTCCGCGCAGGGCGTGGGCGCGAGCCGATTGGGGGCCGAAGGCCGGGTCCAGCTTCGTGACGTCGAGCGCACCGACGAGCACCGTCCCCGTGCCCTCGGCGTCGGGCACGAACGCCATCGACGACCCGTGAGGGGCCGCGAGAGCCCGCGCCACGGCGTCCAGAGCGGTCGAGAGGTCCTCGGGTCGCATGGCCGGCAGGTCCGCGAGAAGAACCGCACACGGCCCGCTGCCGACCTCCTCGAGACCGCGGCGCACCGCGGCCATCAGCCCCGCGCCGGGCCGATCCTCGGCCACCACGTCGGCCCCTGCCGTGGCCGCCAACGACGCGATCACCGCGTCACCGGTCACCACCAGCACCCGCCGGGCGCGGGGGCAGGCCAGCACGGCGTCCAGGCAGTCCATGCCGATCGCGCTGGCGACACGTGGCCCCGCCCCGAGCCGGGACTTCGCGTCGCTGCCGCCCTTGAGGGGCAGCACGAGCGTCCATCCGCGGACGGCCGGGTGCGGGCTCGGGCCGGGCCTTCTGCTGCCGGGGGCTGCTGCCATCGAGGCCGATCCTGCCAGGGGTGGACGCCGCCCGCGCGCCGGTGCTGCTCGACATGCCCGGGCCGCTGGGCGAGGATGAGTCGCCCCGCGCGCCCCGGCCTGACCCAAGGAGCACCCTCGTGACCGCCCGCCACAAGGGCGCCTCGTACCGTTTCGCCGTCGCCCTCCTCCGCCCGCCGTTGATGGCCTTCACGAAGCGGGACTGGCGCGGTGAGGAGCACCTGCCCGCTGAGGGCGGCTTCGTCGCTGTGACCAACCACATCTCGCACGTCGACCCGTTCACGTTCGCGCACTTCCTCCACGACAACGGCTGGCCTCCGCGCTTCCTGGCCAAGGAGGCGGTCTTCCGTGTGCCCGTGGCCGGGCACATCCTGCGCGGAGCCGGTCAGATCCCGGTCTACCGGGAGTCCGCGGACGCCGGGCGGGCTCTCACCGAGGCTGTTCGCGCCGTCCAGTCCGGTGAGTGCGTGGCGATCTACCCCGAAGCGACCCTGACCCGCGACCCCGACCTCTGGCCGATGATCGGCAAGACGGGCGCCGCCCGGGTGGCGTTGACCACCGGGTGTCCGGTCATCCCGATCGCCCAGTGGGGTGCACAGGACGTGCTCGCCCCGTACGGTCGGCGCCCGCACCTGCTGCCTCGGCGAACGGTTCACGTGTGGGCCGGCCCCCCGGTCGACCTTGCGGCCTTCGAGGGACGGCCGATGGACGTCGCGACGCTGCGTGGGGCGACAGACGCGATCCTCGACGCCATGACGCTGCTGCTGGCCGAGATCCGGGGGGAGCAGCCGCCCCAGCGGCGGTGGGACCCGCGGGAGCACGGCCAGCCCCGCACCGGTGACCCGAGGACGTCGGCCGAGCGGGCACGGCGACCAGGGCAGGGACGGAGGGCGCCATGACGGGTGCAACGACCGGGACAGTGCCGACCGCCGACGCCAGGGGTGTGGCCGTGATGGGCACGGGCTCCTGGGGGACGACGTTCGCCATCGTCCTCGCCGACGCCGGCTGCCGGGTGCGGATGTGGGGGCGGCGCGCCCAGGTGTGCGAGGAGATCACGAGGAGCCACCGCAACACCGCCTACCTCGACGACCTGCCGCTCCCGCCGGCCATCACGGCGTCCACGGACCCCGGCGAGGTGCTGGACGGCGCGAAGATCGTGGTACTGGCGGTGCCGTCCCAGAGCCTGCGCGACAACCTCGCGGCCTGGTCCTCGGCAATCGGTGAGGCTGCCGTGCTCGTGAGCCTCATGAAGGGGGTCGAGCACGGCTCGCTGCGCCGCATGAGCGAGGTGATGGCCGAGGTGACGGGCAGGTCGCCCGGGCGCATCGCCGTCGTGTCCGGCCCGAACCTGGCCAGGGAGATCGCTGCGCGGCAGCCCACGGCGACAGTCGTCGCCTGCACCGACGCCGATGTGGCCGAACAGGTGGCAGCCGCGTGCTCGGCGCCGTACTTCCGCCCGTACACCCAGACCGACGTCGTGGGCGTCGAGCTCGGCGGCGCCGTCAAGAACGTCATCGCACTGGCGGTCGGCATCGCGGAGGGGATGGGTTTCGGGGACAACACGAAGGCCTCGATCATCACGCGAGGGCTGGCGGAGACCACCCGGCTCGGGCTGGCGCTCGGTGCCGAACCGGCCACCATGGCCGGGCTCGCCGGGCATGGGCGACCTGGTCGCGACATGCGTGTCGCCGCTGTCACGCAACCGCACCTTCGGGGTGCACCTCGGCCACGGGCTCACCCTGGACGAGGTCGTCGCGAGGACCCGTCAGACGGCCGAGGGTGTGAAGTCCTGCCGACCGATCCTCGATCTCGCGCGCAGCGTCGGCGTCGACATGCCGATCGCGGAGCAGGTCGTCGCCGTCGTGCACGAGGGGCTCCCCGTGACCGACATGGCCCCGCGGCTGCTCGGGAGGCCGCGCAAGTTCGAGCTCGCCTGAGCCCGGGTCTTCGGGTGAGCCGAGGGTCGAGCTCAGGCGAGGGTCGCGCTCAGCCGAGGGTCGAGCTGAGTGCCTGGTCGAGGTCGGCCCAGAGGTCCTCGAGGTCCTCGATGCCCACGGACAGTCGCAGCAGGCCCTCGGGCACGGTCTCCGCCTCGGCGGCATGCCGCCGCCGTCGCTCCAAGCTCGACTCGACGCCGCCCAGGCTCGTCGCGTGCACCCACAGACGCACGGTCGACGCGACGTGCTCCGCGGCGTCCGCCCCGCCCTTCACCTCGACGGCGACCACGGCACCGTAGCCGCGCATCTGCGCTGTCGCGCGTGCGTGGCCCGGGTCGTCGGGAAGGCTGGGATGGCGGACGTGCTCCACAGCAGGGTGGCCGACGAGGCGGCCGGCGAGCAGCGCCGCCGTGGTGCCTGCCCGCTCGACGCGCAGCCCCAGCGTGCGAAGCCCCCGCAGCGCGAGCCACGCCTCGAAGGGACCGGGGACGGCGCCGCGCAGACTTCGATGAGCCCGCAGGCGTTCGAGAAGCGCCGGATCGGCCGTCGCCGTCGCGCCGAGCACCACGTCGGAGTGACCGCTGAGGTACTTGGTCACCGAGTGGACGACCACGTCTGCGCCCAGGGCCAGCGGCGTCAGCACCATCGGCGTGGAGAAGGTGTTGTCGACGGCCACCACCGCACCCGCCGCACGGGCCGCGGCGACCAGCGCCGGCAGGTCGGCCACGTCGAGCATCGGGTTCGTCGGGGTCTCGACCCACACCAGGTGCGCGCCCTGCGTGGCAGCCGAGGCGGCTGGGGTGTCGGCGAGATCGGTGTGGCGGACGACGACGCGCCCCGCCTCCTCGAGCCGCCTCAGCAGGGCGAGGGTGCCGGAGTAGGCGTGGCGTGCCGTCACGACGACCCCGCCGACGGGCACCTGGGCGAGGACGGCGTCGATGGCGGCCATGCCGGAGGAGAACAGCAGGGCGTCGCCGCCCTCCAGCGCCGCGAGCGCCTCCTCGAAGGCAGCCCAGGTGGGGTTGGCGAACCGTCCGTAGACACGGTCATCCGCCGACGTGGCGGTGTCGGAGGCGACGTAGGTGGAGCTGAGGACGATCGGGGCGTTCACCGGCGCGTCGGCCGTCGGTGCGGGCCGACCGGCGACCACCGCGATCGTCTGCGGGGACAGCCTCGACAGCGAAGGCGGTTGGGGAGGTGAGGGCGGCGGGGGGAGCGGCGATGTCTCCCGCGCGGGTTCCACCCGCCAACCCTACGCAGGCCACAGCCGGGTCCGCGCCGCCGCGGCGCCGGCGACGGGTAGCCTCGGCGCCGATGGACCACAACCCGCCTCCCGAGGCCGAAGGCAGCCCCCATCCGACGTCGCAGCCGCAGGACGTCGCAGGCGGGCCGCCGGGGCGCAGACCCCGCGTCGCGGTCGTGTTCGGCGGCCGGTCGAGTGAGCACGCGATCAGCTGCGTGACCGCGGCCGGGGTGCTCAGTGCGATCGACCGATCTGCCTACGACGTCGTCGCGGTCGGAATCACCGCGACGGGTCGGTGGGTGCTGGCCCCCGACGACCCGCACCGTTGGGAGCTGTCGACGGGCGCGCTGCCGGAGGTCGGCGCGGGGGACGGGCCGGGCGTGAGCCTGGCGCTCGAGGTCGGCGTGAGCGAGCTGACAACGTCGCAGCCGGGTCGGCCTCCGCAAGACCTCGGTGAGGTCGACGTCGTGTTCCCGCTGCTCCACGGGCCGTTCGGCGAGGACGGGACCATCCAGGGGCTCCTCGAGCTCGCCGACGTGCGGTATGTCGGGTCCGGCGTCCTGTCCAGCGCGGCCTGCATGGACAAGCAGGTGATGAAGGTCCTGCTGGAGGGCGCCGGCCTCGCGGTGGGTCCGTACGTCTCGGTGCCCGCCAAGGACTGGGAGCATCACCCCGAACGGGTGCGCGAGGCGGTCGAGGAGCTGGGCTTCCCGGTCTTCGTGAAGCCGGCGCGGGCAGGCTCCAGCATCGGCATCACCAAGGTCGCCGACGCCGAGGACCTCGACGCCGCGATCGCGGTCGCGCGCCGGCACGACCCCAAGGTCGTGGTCGAGGCCGCGATCTCCGGGCGCGAGATCGAGTGCGCGGTCCTGGAGTCACTCGACGGGGCGCCGGCCGCCACCAGCCTGCCGGGCGAGATCGAGGTGCTCGGCGGCCACGAGTTCTACGACTTCGAGGCCAAGTACCTCGACGCGGACGGCGTGCGGCTGACCTGTCCCGCGGACCTGCCTGACGACGTCTCGCACCGGGTGCGGACCCTGGCCCTGCGGGCATTCGAGGCCCTGGGCTGCGAGGGGCTGGCCCGCGTCGACTTCTTCGTCCGCGAGGACGGCACGGTGCTGGTCAACGAGATCAACACGATGCCGGGGTTCACGCCGTTCTCCATGTACCCGCGCATGTGGGCCGAGACCGGGTTGAGCTACCCCGACCTGGTCGACCGGCTGCTGCAGCTCGCCCTTCGACGGCGCACCGGGCTGCGCTGAGCACGCGAGCTCCGGCGCGTCGCCGGCTCGGCCCGGGCCGGACCCGTCACGCGACGCAGTGGTCACGCGTCGGCAGGGTGGCCACCGCGGCTCCGACGTCGACCAAAGCCGCCGAGGCGTTGGTCTGCCCGTAGGAGGCTGGGACCCTGACCTGCACCCCGGGGTCCCGGCCGAACGTGGTGAAGACCACGCCGTCGGCTGCCTGCTCGACCACCCAGTCGACGTCGTCGACCGACAGGCACGGCTGGGTGGTGGGGCCTAGCGGGGCCAGCCCGCAGCGCAGCACGATCGCCGGCTCGCCCCAGGACGCCGAGCCCGGCGTGCCCGCTGCGTGGCGAGGCTGGTCCAGCACGGTGCCGGGCAGGTGCGCGACGACTCCTGCGCAGGCCGAGCCGGCGGCCCGCGGCACCGAGAGAGTGGTCAGCGCGCTCGCCGTAGGGGCGGCGCCGGAGGGCGCGGAGCTGCACGCCGTGGGTAGCACGACTCCGAGGGCCAGGGCAGCCGACGCAAGGCGGCCACGCCCTCGGGCTGAGGTCGGCCGCCCCGCTGGGGTCGGCCGCCCCGCTGGGGTCGGCGGCCGCGCTGGGGTCGGCGGCCGCGCCGGGGTCGGCGGCCGCGCCGGGGTCGGCGGCCGCGCTGCGGTCAGAGGTGGACGACGGTGCACGTGAGCGTGCGGGTGATCCCCTTGACGTCCTGGATCTTCGCGATGACCAGGTGGCCCAGCTCGTCGACGCTGCCGGCCTCGACCCGGGCGATGACGTCGTAGGGGCCGGTGACGTCCTCTGCCAGGGTGACACCCGCCACCTGCGCGATCTCGCGAGCGACCGTGCTCGCCCGGCCGACCTCGGTCTGGATGAGGATGTACGCCTGAACCACCACGTGGCCCTCCTGTCGATGGTCTCGATCGTCGTGCCCGCCCACCCGGGCGATGCCGCTGACCGACCGCCCGCGCCGTCCCCGGGGGTCGCCCGCATCCGGCGCGGTCACGTTATCGTGTTCAGGCCCCGACAGGGGTGTCGGGCGCGTCCAGCGCCGCACGTCCGCCGCAGCCCGTCCACCGCACCCCGTGCCGCTGCTTCGAGGAGGTGCCGGTGGGGTCACCTGACTCCGTCGCTGAGGTCGGCGAGGACGCGCTCGTCGCGGCGATCCTTGCCCGGTTCGGCGCACACGCGCCCGAGCTGCTCGTCGGCCCCGGGGACGACGCCGCTGTGCTCGCGCTGCCAGGCGGGCATCTCGCCATCTCGACCGACACCCTCGTCGAGGGCACGGACTTCCGCCGCGACTGGTCGGGCGGCGCTGACGTCGGCGTCAAGGTGGCCGCGCAGGGCCTCGCCGACATCGCCGCCATGGGCGCACGACCGCTCGCCCTGCTCGTCAGCCTGGCCACGCCCGGTGAGCTCCCCGTGGCGTGGGCCGAGGCGCTCGCGACAGGGCTGGACGACGAGTGCCGGCGCGCAGGGGCCGACGTCGTGGGCGGGGACGTGTCAGGCAGTGACCAGATGGTGGTCACGGGTACCGCGCTGGGTCTGCTGGACGGCGTCGCACCGGTCTTGCGGAAAGGCGCCCGGCCCGGCGACACGGTGGCCTTGAGCGACCCGACCGGGGGTTCTGCGGCCGGGCTCGCCCTGCTTCAGTCCGGCCTTGCTCCGTACGTGGAGTCGAGCGCCGCGCCTGGGGAGTGGGCCGACCGCCTTCTGCGTGCGCATCTGGCCCCACGGCCGCGCTATGCGGCGGGGCCGGCGGCTGCACAGGCGGGAGCGCATTGCATGATCGATATTAGCGACGGGCTGCTGCGCGACGCGGCCCGGATCGCTGTCGCCTCAGGTGTCGTGCTCGACCTCGACCCCGACGCGCTGGCCCCTGCGCCCGACCTGGTGGCCGCCGCCTCCTGGCTGGGAACCCCGGACGCCGCGCTGGTGTGGGTGCTGACCGGCGGTGAGGATCACGCCATGCTGGCCTGCTTCGACCCCGGGACGGTGCTTCCGGACGGCTTCCGCGTGGTCGGCAGGGTGACGGCCGCGGGGGAGGAGGTCACCGGTGACGCCTCCGCTGCGCCCACCGGTCACGCCACGGTTTGGGCCCTCCCCGCAGCGCCGGTGGTCCGCGTGGGCGGCAGGGCCTGGGCGGGCCCTCCAGGGTGGCGCCACTTCACGTGATCGCGCCTGACACAGCCAGCGTGGACGCGTCGGTGGACGGATAGGGGGGTGACCACCCCCATATCGGCACACCGTGAGGTCCACGCTCGGGACCGCACATGCCGAGGGGGCCGCACGGGCCGAGGGGGCCGCACATGGTGATCGCCGGACCCGTCGGGGCCCGGCGACCGGTGGTCGTGGCGGCGTCGGAGGCGTCCCCGGCTACGGCTGCTCAGCCGCTACGCGCTCAGCGGGTGACCTTGCCGGCCTTCAGGCAGGTGGTGCAGACGTTGAGCCGCTTCGGGGTTGCCCCGATCTTCGCGCGCACGCGCTGGATGTTGGGGTTCCAGCGACGCTTCGTCCGCCGGTGCGAGTGCGAGATGCTGTGACCGAAGCCCGGCCCCTTGCCGCAGACGTCGCAGTGTGGCAGCCACGGGTCGTTCTCCTGTCGATGTCGGGTCGATCACGTCGGTCTTGCCGGCCGGTGAGGCGTGCTTGCACCCGTCGCCGAGCAACCACGACAGGGTAGCCGACCCGTGACCGTGCTCCCAAACCGGCGCTGCCCCGCCCGACCCACCGCGCCTGTGCCGGTGGCGGATACCCTGCCGTCCACGGATGGGCGACCCCGACGCGCGCCTCGAACAGGCGGACCCCGAAACAGGCGCCCTCGAACAGGCGGGCCTCGAAGCGGGCGGGACAGCCAGGCGCAGGCTCGGATCGGCGGAGCGGGAGGTGGCCGGGTGGTCGACACCCTCGACACCCTCGACGCCGGCGGGTTGCGACGCTGGGCGGTCTCGGCCCTGTCGGGCCTGGGACATGCGCGTGAGGAGATCGACGCCCTCAACGTCTACCCGGTGCCCGACGGCGACACCGGCACCAACCTCTACCTCACTGTCGAGTCCGCCTGCGCCGCCGTGCTCGCCCTGCCCCAGGAGGCCGACCTCGAGTCCGTGGCCGCGACGCTTCGCCCGCGGGGCCCTGCTGGGCGCTCGGGGCAACTCCGGGGTCATCCTGGCGCAGCTCCTGCATGGCCTCGGCCGACGTCGCTGGCCGAGCGGGGCGGGTTGGACGCCGCCGCGATGGCCCACGGCCTTCGCCGGGCGGACGAGCAGGCCTGGGCTGCGGTGGGCCATCCGGTGGAGGGCACGATCCTGTCGGTGAGCCGCGCGGCGGCCGACGCTGCAGGTGCCGCGACGAGCGCCCGGGCGACGACGCCGGACGCGCGCCGGTGCCGCGACGAATGCCGGGGCAGACGCTGCGGCCGACCCCGCGTCGCGGGCCCGCCCGGCCGTCGAGACCGACGAACGGTCGGCGGCACTCCTTCCTGACGTCGTGTCAGCGGCCGCGCAGGCCGCCCGTGAGGCGCTCGCGCGCACGCCGTCCCAGCTCGACGTCCTGCGCCGTGCCGGCGTGGTCGACGCAGGCGGTCGCGGGCTCGTCGTCATCCTGGACGCGCTCGAGGACCTCGTCTGCGCCCCCGCCCGCCACGCGCGAACCCTGCGCCCGGGCGTCCAGCGGCGCTGCCTCCCGTGGACCTCTCCAGCTGCGCGGACACCGGCGGCGACGGGCCGGGCTTCGAGGTGATGTACCTGCTGGACGCCGGACGACGCCGCGGTCGCCGGCCTGCGACGCAGGCTCGACGTGCTGGGGGACTGCCTGGTGGTCGTGGGCGGCAACGGGATGTGGAACGTCCACGTGCACGTCGACGACGCGGGCGCCGCGGTCGAGGCCGGGATCGAGGCCGGCCGGCCGTACCGGGTGCGCATCACCCACTTCGCCGAGCAGATGGGCCGCCGCCGCCCCGGCGGGGCGCGGCGCAGACCAGTGGGCCTGGTCGCCTTCGCCGCCGGGCCGGGGCTGGCGGAGCTCTTCGCCTCGGCCGGAGCAGTCGTCGTCGAGGCCGGCGCGGGCCGACGACCGTCGACCTCCGGCGTGCTGGCGGCCGTGCGGCAGGCCGACGCCGACGCCGTCGTGGTGCTCCCCAACGACCCCGACCTGCTCGCGGTGGCGGAGGCCGCGGCGGCGGCCGCCCGCCAGGACGGCGTGCGCGTGAGCGTGCTGCCGACCCGGGCCCAGGTGCAGGGGCTGGCTGCCGCCGCCGTGCACGACCCGGGGAGGGGCTTCGACGACGATGTCGTGCGGATGTCCGGCGGCCGCGGGAGCGGCTCGGGACGGCGCAGTGACAGTGGCCGCGCGCGAGGCCATCACGAGCGCGGGGCCGTGCCGGGCCGGTGACGTCCTGGGCGTCGTCCAGGGCGACTTCGTGATCGTCGGAACGGACCTCGGCGACGTCGCGACCCAGGTGCTCGACCGCCTGCTGTCCGGCGGCGGCGAGCTGGTGACCCTCGTCCGCGGGGCGGAGGCGGACGACGGCCTGGTGCCCAAGCTGACCGAGCACCTGCACCGCACCCGACGCGACGTCGAGGTGAGCGTGCTGTACGGCGGCCAACCCCGCTACCCCGTGCTGCTCGGGGTCGAGTAGGCCGTCTCGTGAGCTGGTACGAGACGCCGATCGGTCGAGCCATCGGCAGCCCCTCCAAGCAGGCGGCGTTCGCAGGTCTGGGCCTGGTGACCGCAGCCGACCTCCTGCGCCACTACCCGCGCCGCTACGAGCGCTGGGGGGAGCTGACCCCGCTTGCTCAGCTGCCCCTGGGCCAGGAGGTGACGATCCTCGCCGAGGTCGTGAGCGCCGTCGCCCGGCCCATGAAGACCAAGCAAGGACACCTGCTGCACGTCGTCGTCAGCGACGGGGAGGCGAACCTCGCGCTCACGTTCTTCAACGCCCGCAAGCTGCAGTACGTCATCACGCCGGGCAAGCGCGGCCTGTTCTCGGGCACGGTGACGCTGTACAACCGGGATCGCCAGCTGACCCACCCCAAGATGCTGATGCTCTCGGACGGCATCCCTGCGGACCAGGAGGCCGACCGACCCATCCCGATCTACCCGGCGTCGGCTGCCCTGGGCTCGGAGGTGATCCGCAAGGCCGTCCGCGTGGTGCTCGACGGGCTTGGCGACGTGCCCGACCCGATCCCCGCGGAGGTGAGGGCCCGCCGCGGCCTGTCCGGGCTGCGCGAGGCGCTGTTCGCCGTCCATCGCCCGGCGACGGAGGCCGACTGGCAGGCAGCCCGCACGAGGTTGCGGTTCGAGGAGGCCTTCGTGCTCCAGACGGCGCTCGCCCGGCGCCGATGGGTCGACCGGGCCCGGCCGGCGACGCCGCGCGCCAGGGTCCCGGGCGGCCTGCTCGACGCGTTCGAGAAACGGCTGCCGTTCGACCTCACCGCCGGCCAGCTCGAGGTGGGCGAGGAGATCGCCGCCGACCTGGCTCGCGAGTACCCCATGCACCGGTTGCTGCAGGGGGAGGTGGGGTCGGGCAAGACCGTGGTCGCGCTGAGGGCCATGCTCACGGTCGTCGACGGCGGCGGGCAGGCGGCCCTGCTGGCCCCCACGGAGGTGCTCGCGGCCCAGCACCTCCGCACGATCACCGAGCTCATGGGCGACCTCGCCGCCGGGGGGATGCTCGGCGGGGACGAGCGGGGCACCCGCCTGGCGCTGCTCACCGGGTCACAGGGCAGTGCCGCCCGCCGCCGGGCGCTCCTGGCGGCGGCATCCGGCGATGCCGGCATCGTCGTGGGCACCCACGCGCTGCTGCAGGACGCGGTCGAGTTCTTCGACCTCGGCCTCGTGGTCGTCGACGAGCAGCACCGGTTCGGGGTGGAGCAGCGCGACGCCCTGCGCGGCAAGGGCCGGACCGACCCGCACCTGCTGGTCATGACCGCGACGCCCATCCCCCGGACGGTGGCGATGACGGTGTTCGGCGACCTCGAGACCTCGACGCTGGCCGAGCTGCCGGCGGGCCGGGCCCCGGTCACGACCCACGTCGTGCCCGTCGGGGAGCGGCCCCAGTGGCTGGAGCGTGCCTGGCACCGGGTTCGCGAGGAGGTTGACGCCGGGCACCAGGCCTACGTCGTGTGCGCACGGATCGGCGACGGCGAGGAGCCGGACCAGCCCGCGCCGGACGACGCGGGCGAACCCGTGAACCCGCGGCCGCCTGCGGCCGCCGTGCTGGAGGTGCTGCCCCTGCTGCGCCAGCACCCCGCGATGGCCGGGTTGCGGGTCGAGATGCTGCACGGGCGTATGGCGTCGGAGGACCGCGACGCGGTGATGGCCGGGTTCGGTCGCGGCGACGTCGACGTCCTGGTGGCCACGACCGTCATCGAGGTCGGCGTCGACGTGGCGAACGCCACGGCCATGGTCGTGATGGACGCCGAACGCTTCGGGGTCTCCCAGCTGCACCAGCTGCGCGGCCGGGTCGGGCGAAGCGCCGCAGGAGGGCTGTGCCTGCTGGTGACGGCGTCCGATCCGGGGACCCCTGCCCGGGACCGCCTCGATGCGGTCGCGGCGAGCCTCGACGGGTTCGCCCTCGCGCGCATCGACCTCGACCAGCGGCGGGAGGGCGACGTGCTCGGCGCGGCCCAGTCGGGGACGCGCTCGTCGCTGCGCCTCCTTCGCGTGCTGCGCGACGAGTCGGTGATCGAGCAGGCCCGCCATGACGCGACCGCCGTCGTCGCCGCCGACCCCGATCTCGCCCGTCACCCGGCCCTCGCGCGGGCGATCTCCGACCTGCTCGACCCCGAGCGCGAGGCCTACCTGGAGCGCGGATGACGCGCATCGTCGCCGGCTCCCACGGCGGGCGCAGGATCGTCGTCCCGCGGGGGGCCCTGACGCGCCCCACGAGCGAGCGGGTGCGCGAGGCGCTGTTCTCCCTGCTGGAGGCCCGAGGAGTGCTGGACGGCGCGCGCGTGCTGGACCTGTTCGCAGGCTCCGGCGCCCTGGGGCTGGAGGCCGCGAGCCGGGGGGCGAGACACGTCGTCCTGGTCGACTCCGGCGGGCCCGCGGTGGACGCCGCGCGTCGCAACGTCGCCGACCTGGCGCTGCCCGGCGTCGAGGTCGTGCACGCGCCGGTGCAGCGCTTCCTCGCCGGACGCCGCAGCGGCCCGGCCGACGTCGCGCTGCTCGACCCGCCGTACGCCATGGACGACGCCGTGCTGGCCGAGGTGCTCGCGGCGCTGGTGGCCGGTGACTGGCTGAGCGAGGGTGCGGTGGTGGTGGTGGAACGCAGTGTGCGCAGCCCGCAGCCCGGGTGGCCGCCCCGGCTGCGTCCTGAGGCTCGGGCCCGCCGGCACGGGGAGACGGTCCTGTGGCTCGCGGTGAACGACGGGGTGGAGGGCTGACGGACCCGCACGGCAGCACCCGGAGGTGCCCGGCGGTTCGGGGCACGGTGGCGCTGCTACGGTCGGCCCGTGGCCAGGTGCGTATGCCCGGGGAGCTTCGACCCCGTGACGAACGGGCACGTCGACATCGTGCGCCGGGCGGCGGCGCTGTTCGACGAGGTGGTCGTGGTCGTGCTCACGAACCCCGGCAAGACCGCGTTGTTCACCCTCCAGGAGCGACTGGACATGCTCGGGGCCAGTGTCGAGGACATCGCCGGAGTGCGGGTCGAGGCCTTCCCCGGGGGACTGCTGGTGGACTACTGCGCTGCCGTGGGGGCGGCCGCCGTGGTCAAGGGTCTGCGCGGCGGCATGGACCTGGCATACGAGCTGCCGATGGCGCTCATGAACCGGCACCTGTCGGGCGTCGAGACGGTCTTCCTGCCGGGCGAGCCGCGCCTGGAGCACGTGTCGAGCAGCCTCGTGAAGGAGGTCGCGGGCCTGGCCGGCGACGTCACCGGGCTGGTGCCCGACGCCGTCCTCCCGCTCCTGCTGTCGCGGCTGCGCCCAGACCAGGGCTGACCACGGCCGGCGGCGGTACGGCTGACCACGCCGGCGGTTTGGGACGCGCACGGCACCTGGAGTACCCTCGATCCTTGGCCTCGTCGCCCACGCGCCGTGGCCGGGATCGTGCTGTCACGCCGTCAAGGAGCCTGCCATCCGCGTCGACCCTCGGTCGCCCTACGTGCTCGACACCCGCGAGCTGGGGCGCCGCCCGGGGATGATGCGGCGGGTGGACCGCACCGTCGCGGCTCCGGTCGATCTCGGCACCGACGTGGTCGGCGTGCCGTCCGGCACCGACCTCGAGCTTCACCTGAGGCTTGAGGCGGTGATGGAGGGCGTCCTCGTGTCGGGCACGGCACGAGGGCGAGCGGCCGGGGAGTGCGTGCGGTGTCTCGCAGACGTCGACCTCGAGCTCGAGGTGGACCTGCAGGAGCTCTACGCCTACCCCGACCGGGCAGCCGCCGAGGACGACGACGACGTGCGTGAGCTCGAGAAGGACCTCATCGACCTCGAGCCCGCGCTCCGGGACGCCGTTGTGCTCGCGCTGCCCTTCCAACCGGTGTGCCGGGACGACTGCCCCGGCCTGTGCTCCGAGTGCGGGGCGAGGCTGGCCGACGACCCGGAGCACCACCACGAGTCGGTCGACCCTCGGTGGGCGGCGCTGCGAGCTCTGGCTCCGGCGCAGGAGGACGAGCCGCCCCGCCGAGCCTGACCGGCTCACCGAAGAACCCGCGCCATCGACATGCAGACCGACGAACCAGCACCAGCCGAACCCGGCACGGCCGGGCCCGAGCACCAGCCGAAGGAGTACCACCGTGGCCGTCCCGAAGCGGAAGATGTCGCGCAGCAACACGCGGTCCCGCCGCTCCCAGTGGAAGGCGACTCCGACGACGCTGACCACCAGCGTGCAGGGCGGCGAGGTGTCCTACGCGCGCCCGCACCACGCACACGTGGTCACGGACTCCGCCGGGACCCCGCTGTTCCTGGAGTACAAGGGTCGCAAGGTCAAGGACCTCTGAGACCGTCGGAGGTCGTCGCAGCGTGAGCGGGCAGCAGCCGGCACGGACGCCTGCGTCCGACCGTGACGACCTGCAGGCCAGGCTCGGCGCCACCGTCGACCCGCAGCTGCTCGAGCGGGCGCTGACGCATCGGTCGTACGCGTACGAGAACGGCGGGCTCCCCACCAACGAGCGGCTGGAGTTCCTGGGTGACGCCGTGCTCGGCCTCGTCGTCACCGACGCGCTCTACCGCCGCCACCCCGACCTGCCCGAGGGGCAGCTCGCCAAGCTGCGCGCGGCGGTGGTCAACATGCGCGCCCTCGCGGAGGTGGCCCGCGGGCTCGGCCTCGGGGAGCACATCCGGCTCGGCCGCGGTGAGGAGACCAGCGGTGGCCGGGACAAGTCCTCGATCCTCGCCGACACCCTCGAGGCCTTGCTGGGAGCCGTCTACATCGAGCACGGCATCGACGTCGCGCGGCGCATCGTGCACAGCCTGGTCGACCCGATGATGGAGTCATCCGCGTCGATGGGCGCGGGGCTGGACTGGAAGACGAGCCTGCAGGAGCTCACCTCAGGGGCGGCCCTCGGCGTGCCCGAGTACCAGGTGAGCGAGGAGGGCCCCGACCACGCGAAGATCTTCCACGCGACCGCTCTCGTGCAGGGCCGCCAGCGCGGTGGTGGCAGCGGCCGCAGCAAGAAGGAGGCCGAGCAGCGCGCGGCTTCCACAGCGTTCGAGGCCCTCACGGCCGAGATGGACGACGAGCGCGCCGAAGGCCACGAGGCCGTTGGTACCGCCGATGCCGCCGATGCCGCCGATGCCGCCGATGCCGCCGAGGTCGGCGAGCCGGCGCAGGCGGCCTCGTCCGACGCGGCCGGCTGACCGCCGTCCGAGCACGTTGACCTGGCTCGCGATGCCCGGGACCAGGCGTGCCTGAGCTGCCGGAGGTCGAGGTCGTGCGCCGCGGCCTGGTGGCGGGCCTTCTGGGCGCACGGCTCGGCGAGGTGGAGGTGCTCCACCCCCGCCCGGTACGCCGCCAGCCCGGTGGTGCCACGGAGCTCGCCGCCCGGCTGGGGGGCACCCGGGTGCTCGACGTCGTCCGGCGCGGCAAGTTCGTGTGGCTCGAGCTCGACAGCGACGAGGCGCTGCTCATGCACCTGGGCATGAGCGGGCAGGTGGTGCTGCGCCCGCCCGACGCGCCCGCCGAGCGGCACCTGCGGGTGCGGGTCGGGCTGGACGTCGCGTCCGGCCACGAGCTGCGGTTCGTGGACCAGCGGATGTTCGGCGGCCTGTCCGTCGAGGACCTGGTGCCGACCCCGGACGGCGGCCCCGGGGGGACAGGTGCTGCGGACGAGCCTGGCGAGGCCACGTCGAGGGCCCGGCTGCCATCCCCGGTCCGCCACATCGCCAGGGACGTGATGGACCCGGCGGTGTCCGCCGACGGGCTGACCGCGCGGTTGCGGGCCCGACACACGGGGCTCAAGCGCGCGCTGCTGGACCAGCGGCTGGTCTCCGGCGTCGGGAACATCTACGCCGACGAGGCCCTGTGGACAGCGCGGCTGCACTACGGTCGCGCTACGGCCCACCTGACACGCCCCGAGGTGGGACGCCTGCTCGCTGCTCTGCGCGTGGTCATGCGTCAGGCCCTGGCCGAGGGCGGCACCAGCTTCGACGCCCTGTACGTGAACGTCAACGGCCAGAGCGGCTACTTCTCCCGGTGCCTGCAGGTCTACGGCCAGGCGGGGCGGCCATGCCCGCGGTGCGGCGCGTCAGTGCGCCGGGAGGCCTTCATGAACCGCTCGTCATTCCTGTGCCCACGCTGCCAGCCGCAGCCCCGGCATCCTCATCGGTGAGGCGCGGGGGCCGCGCCATGTGGACACGCAAGCCGCGATCGCGGTTTCGTGTGCGCCGTCCGCGGTCGACATGGGTAGCCTGACCATCGTGCAGCAACCCGTTCGTGTGCTGGTGGTGGACGACCACGAGATCGTGAGGCGCGGCGTCGTCGACGTCGTCGACGCCGACCCGATGCTCACCGTGGTCGCCGAGGCCGGCACGGTCCTGGACGCCGTGCGCCGCGCGGCGGCGGTGCGCCCCGACGTCGCCGTCGTCGACCTCAAGCTGCCCGACGGCACGGGGATCGACCTCGTGCGCCGCCTGCGCGAGGACCAGCCGGCCATCCGCTGCGTCGTTCTGACGTCGTTCGACGACGACGAGGCAGTCGCGGCGGCGCTGGACGCCGGTGCTGCCGCATTCTTGCTCAAGACGGTGCGGGGCACTGAGATCGCCGAGATCGTCAAGGCGGTGGCGGCAGGGCGCAACCTGCTCGACGAGCGGGCGCTCGCACGGCGCAAGGCGGCCCACGCCGACCCCACGGAGAGCCTCACGCCGACCGAGCGGAAGGTGCTCGACCTGATCGGCGACGGGATGTCCAACCGCGAGATCGGCGACCACCTGGGTCTGGCGGAGAAGACGGTCAAGAACCACGTCACCGGCCTCCTCGCCAAGATGAGCTTCCGTCGGCGCACACAGGCCGCCGCCTGGGTGGCCGCACACCGGTCGGGCGCAGGCTGGAACGCCTGACGCTCAGCCGCGCAGCGGCACCTGCCATCGCAGCGCCGTCCCCCCGGTCGGGCTGGCCGCGGCGGTGCAGCCGCCACCGTGCCGCCTGGCACGCTCGGCCAGGTTGTCCAGACCGCTACGACGGGTGGCCCCCGGCCGCAGCCCCACGCCGTCGTCGGTCACCTCGACGCTGATGACGGACCGCGACACCGCCACCCGAACGCCGACGTGGCCGGGGCGGGCGTGCCGGGCCGCGTTCGACAACCCCTCGCGCACGACGGCCACGACGTCGTCGGCGATGTCCGGCGTCACGATCGCGTCGACGTCACCGTCCGCGGCGATGTCGAACACCGGCTCGAAGCCCAGGGAGCTGTGCGCACGGGCGACCTCGCCCTGCAGCCGGTCGACCAGACCAGTGGGCTCGGTCGGGTCGCGCAGCGCACGGATGGTGGCCCGGATCTGGCGCACGATCCGGTCGAGGCTCTCCAACGAGGTGTCGACCTGGGCCTTCAGCTCCGCGCCCGCGTCGGCCCCCAGCCGTGACAGGCGCATCCCCATGGCGAAGAGCTCCTGGATCACGAGGTCGTGCAGGTCGCGCGCGATCCGCTGGCGGTCCTCCAGGAGCTCGGCGTCCTCGGCGCGCCGCCTGCTCTCGGCCAGCTGCAGGGCGATCGCCGCCTGACCTGCGAACGCCTGCGCGGTCACGAGGTCCTCGGCCGTGAAGTGCCGGTCGCCCTTGTCCCGCAGCAGGATCATCACGCCGAGCGTCGTGTCGCCGGCGACGAGCGGGGCGTACAGGGCCGGCCCGTAGCGACGCATCGCGGCGACCAGCAGCTGCGGCTGCACCGAGAGGTCGCCGATCCGTTGGCCCTCGCCCGACCGGATCACCGAGGCCGCCCGTCCGGCCAGGGGCATCACCGTGCCCACGAGGTCGGCGGCATCCTGGCCGTCGGCCACCTCGAGCACCCAGTTGTCGTCCCAGCCCTCCAGGACGATGCCGGCGACCCGCGCCTGCGCCACCTCGCGGGCGCGCTTGGCGACCAGGACGAGGGCCTCGTCCTCCTCCGCGCCGGAGAGCATCGCGGTCGAGACCTCCTGGGCCGCCGCCACCCAGGCCTCGCGGCGCCTGGCCGCCTCGTAGAGCTGGGCGTTGTCGACGGCCACCGCCGCGGCGGCGGCCAGCGCCACCACCACGTCCTCGTCCTCCGCCGTGAAGCCACCAGGCTTGTCCGCCAGGTAGAGGTTGCCGACGATCCGGTCGCCGATGCCCACCGGCACTCCCAGGAACGTCCGCATCGGCGGGTGGTGTGCGGGGAAGCCGACCGAGGCCGGGTGCTGTGACAGGTCGCCGACCCGCACGGCACGCCCGACCCGGGTGATGTGCCCGAGCACGCCGTGCCCCGCCGGGGGGTCGCCGATGAGTGCAGCCACCCGGGGGTCCATGCCGGTGTGGACGAACGCCCGGTGCAGCCGGTCCTCGCCGAGGACGCCGAGTGCTGCGTACGGAGCCGACGTCAGGTCGGCCGCGGCCCGCACGATCCGGCGCAGCGTCGGCTCCAGCTCCAGGCCGTCCGCGACACCGACGACGGCGTCGAGCAGCCGCCGGTCGACGGGGACTGTCCCCTCGACCCCCGACCCCGGGTCTGCCACGTCGCCGTCCTCCCGCCCACCCGTGCGCCGACACCCGTGGTGCGCATCGCCCGGCCCGGCGCGCCCCGCCTGGGGTACTCAGGTGCCCGGCGCCTCGTCGGCGCCGCCTCGCTCAGCATGCCAGGCGTCGGCGTAGCCCTCGTGGTGCGCCAGCAGCCAGGCGTGGCTTCCGCGGGCGACCACCGTTCCGTCCCCGACCACGAGCACCTCGTCGGCGGCGGCGAGCGCGCTGACCCGATGGGTCGCCAGGACGACGCCTGGCCCGGCTGTGAGCAGGTCGCCCAGCAGCACGTCGGCGGTCTCGGGGTCCAGGTGCTCGCCCGGCTCGTCCAGCAGCACGAGCGGCGTGCCGGCGACGAGGGCACGGGCCAGGAGCAGCCGCCGGCGTTCCCCGCCTGACAGGCCCGTGCCGCCCGAGCCCAGCATGGTGCCCAGGCCGGAGGGCAGCGCCTGCAGCCACGGCCCGAGCCCGGCACGCTCGAGCGCACCGGTCACTGCCTGGTCGTCGGCGTCGGGGTCGGCGACCCGCACGTTCTCCGCGACTGTCGTGGTGAACACGTGCGCGTCCTCGGCGGTGAACCCGACCGTGCGTCGCACCACGGCCGGGGCGTGCTGGTCGGCGGTGGCCCCCCGGGCCCGCAACGTCATCGTGCCGCCGGCGGGTGGGAGCAGGCCGGCGAGGGTGAGCAGCAGGGTGGTCTTGCCGGCCCCGCTGGGTCCCACGAGCGCCAGCGTGCGCCCGGGGGACACCGTGAGGTCGACGTCGGTCAGCACCGGTGGGTGCCCCGGCCAGCCGCACGCCAGCCCCACCGCCTCCAGCAGCGGGTCGACCAGCGGAGCCGGGCGGGCGTCGTCCGCCCAGATCGGTCCGGACGCTGCAGGGACGTCGAGCAGCTCCAACACCCGTTCCGCCGCGACGCGTGCCCGGACGAGTCCGGTGGCGGCTGCCGGAAGGGCCAGCACCGCCTCGGCGGCGGCCATCGGGGTCAGCGTCACCACGGCCAGCATCACAGGCGACAGCCGGCCCGACGCCACCGCCTGCGCGCCGAGCAGCAGGCACGCCACCGTCGCCCCGCCCGTGCCGAGGGTGGCCAGGGCGGCCGCGACAGCAGCCGGCCGCGCGGCGACGTCCAGCCGGGTCGACAGCCCGTCATCGAGGTCGCCCAGCCGCCGAAGCCGCCCGGGGGCGGCGCCGGCGACCGTGAGCTCGGCCAGCCCGTCCAGGAGGGCGAGCACCTCGGCGGAGGTCGCCGCCCGGGCTGCCGCGGCGTCCTGCTCGGCGCGGCGGGCAGCCACTGCGGCCAGCCACGGCGCTGCCACCCCGGCCATCGCCAGCCCGACGGCTGTCGCGAGCCCGGCCGCCGGCAGGACGAGCCCGAGGAGAAGCACGGTGACCACGGAGGTAACCAGCCCCACGGCGAAGGGCAGCAGCGATCGGACCACGACGTCGGCGAGGGCGTCGACGTCGGCGCCCACGCGCGCCAGCAGGTCCCCGCGCCGCAGGCCTGACACCACGGCCGGGTCGGCGCCTGCCAGGCACACGTACAGCCGCTCCCGCAGGGTCACGACACCGCGCAGCGCGACGTCGTGGGAGACCAGCCGTTCGGCGTAGCGCAGCACGCCCCGGCCGATCCCGAAGGCACGCGTGGCCACGACGGCGACCGACAGTACGACCACGGGAGGTTGCTGGGCGGCGCGCGAGATCAACCAGGCCGACGTGGCCATGAGCCCGATGGTGCACCCCAGGGCCGAGACGCCCGCGAGCACTGCCAACCCGACCCGTCGGAGGTCGGGGTCCAGGGCGGCGACGGCCCGCCGCAACGGGTCGCTCATGCCGGCACCGACTCGGGGGCGGGAGCGGCGGGGTCGCGCGGCACCGGCCCCTCGTGCACCCGAACGACCTCGTCGGCAAGCGCGAGCAGGCTCGGCCGGTGCGCCACGAGCACGACAGCGCGGCCCTCGGCACGCAGGCGGCGCACCGTCGCGTGGACCACCTGCTCCGTCGCGGTGTCCAGGTGCGCCGTCGGCTCGTCCAGCACCACCACCGGGGCCGGGTGCAGCAGCGCCCTGGCCAGGCCGAGCCGCTGGCGCTGCCCGGCGGACAGCCCCACCCCGCCATGGCCGACCCGCGTCTGCCAGCCGTCCGGCAGCTCGGCGACGACGGCCGCCAGCCCGGCTGCGGCAGCGGCGGCGGCGAGGGCGTCGTCCGGGGCATCGGGCACGGCCAGGCGGACGTTGTCCGCCAGGCTGCCGGGCACGACCTGCACCTGCTGCGGCACCCACGACAGCTGCGCCCACCACGTCGCGGGGTCGACGTCGGCGAGGTCGACGGTCGCGTCGGCCGGCGCGGCAGGTCCGAGCAGCACCCGCCCCGTGTCGGGCGTGCGCAAGCCGAGCAGCGCCTGCACCGCCGTCGACTTGCCCGTGCCGTTCGGGCCGGCCAGTGCCAGCACGCGGCCCAGGCGAACGCACGCGTCCAGCCCCGACGGCGTCGCCCGCTCCCGGCCCGGGTGGACGACGCCGACGCCGTCCAGCCGTGCCACGACCCACCCGTCGGGGTGCGCGCGTTCCTCCGGCGAGCTCCCGTCGGCGACGCCGAGGACAGGGGCCCGCAGTGTGCCCGGCACCGGCGGCGTGAGGTCGAGCACGGCCAGCGCCTCCTGGGCGGCGGCCAACCCGTCGACGCTGGCGTGGTAGTGCAGGCCGAGCATCCGCAGGGGCAGGTAGACCTCGGGGGCCAGGATCAGGACCGCCAGGCCGGTGCGCAGGTCCAGGTCGCCGTAGAGCAGGCGGAACCCGACCCCGACGGCGACGAGAGCCACGCAGATCGTCGTCAACGTCTCCAGCACGAGGGCCGAGAGGAAGGCTGTGCGCAGTGTCCCCATGGTCGCGCGGCGGTAGGCCTCGCCCACCTCGCGCACCCGCCTGGCCTGGCGCTGCTCGCGGCCCAGTGCCCGCAGCGTCGGCAGCCCGGCCACGAGGTCGAGCACCTGGGCGCCCAGGCGCTGCATCGTGCGCAGCCGCCGGTCGGCCTGCGTGCGCGTCGCCAGGCCCACCAGCACCATGAACACCGGCACCAGGGGCAAGGTCACGGCGATCGTGAGTCCGGCGACCAGGTCCTGCCAGAACACCACGGCCAGAACGGCCGGCGTGACGGTCGCGCTGAGCACGAGCTGCGGGAGGTAGCGGGTGAGGTAGCCGTCGAGTGAGTCCAGGCCCCGCGTCGTCAGCGTGGCCAGGGCCGGGCCGCGGTCGCCGTCCAGCGCAGCAGGGCCGAGCCGCACGACGTGGGCGCAGACCAGTGCTCGCAGCTGCCCGACCACCGCCGTCGCCGCTCGGTGGCCGAAGCGGTCCTGCGCCCACGCGACCCCGGCACGGCCCGCCACGACCACACACAGCCAGACGAGCGCTGCCCGCACCTGCGAGGGGGTCTGCCCGTCCATGGCGACCCCCGCGACCACCGTGGCGAGCAGGAGGGCCTGGACGACGACCAGCGCCGCCGTCGCCACACCCAGCGCCGCGCTGAGGACGACGTAGCCGCGCGCGGCCCGCACGTGGCGCAGCAGGCGCGGGTCGAGCGGACGCACGTGGACGGACCTCCAGGCCGGTGGCGCGGGGTGGACGCGAACCGACGCGCGGTGGTCAGCTCGTGGTTCCCGCGGGGGCCAGGCCACTGGACGCCGGGATGTTCGCGACGCTGAGCCGGCGCCGGAACACCCAGTAGGTCCACGACTGGTAGGCGAGCACGACCGGCGTCATGACCACTGCCACCCAGGTCATGAGCCTCAGGGTCGTGTCGGTCGACGAGGCCGTCGCGATGCTGAGGTTGACCGCCGCCGAGACGTCCTTGCCGTCGAGGTAGACCGGGAGGACGTTCGGGTACATGGCGCCGAACACCATGACGACGGCGCAGACCGTGACGACGGAGGTCAGCAGGAAGCCCGTGCCCTCACGGCCGGCCCGGGCCGTGAGCACCACGCCCACGAGTGCCAGCGCCGCGACGACGAGCGGGGCCCACATCCACGTCTTGCCGAACGCGAGCTGGGTCCACACCGCCCAGGTCGCGCCGATCACGAGCACCGGCACGGACAGCCTCGCCGCCATGACCATGGCCCGCTCGCGGATCTCCCCCGACGTCTTCAGACCGAGGAACAGCGCGCCGTGCACGGCGAAGAGTGTGAGCGTGACCACGCCGGTGAGCAGCGCGTACGGGTTCAGTGCCGCAACCAGCACCGCGAACGGCGGGTGCCCGGTGAGCTGCGACCGGGCGAGGTCGACCTTGCCGTCGGCGCCGACGACGACCTTGCTGAAGAGCACCGTGGCGTCCATGCCGCGCACGAGGTTGCCGAACGCGACCCCCCACAGCAGCGACGGCAGGGTCGAGCCGACGACGATGGCCCAGTCCCACCTGGCGCGCCACGAGGCAGAGTCGATCTTGCCCCGGTACTCGAAGGCGACACCGCGGATGATGAGAGCGACGAGCACGATCAGGAGCGGAAGGTAGAACGCGGAGAAGAGGTTGGCGTACCAGAACGGGAACGCCGCGAAGATGGCGCCGCCGGCGGTGAGCAGCCACACCTCGTTGCCGTCCCAGACCGGGCCGATGCTGTTGATGAGCAGTCGGCGCTCGGTGTCGTTGCGGCCGAGCACCGGTAGCAGCATCCCCACACCGAAGTCGAAGCCCTCGAGCACGAGGTAGCCCGTCCACAGCACGGCGATGAGGCCGAACCAGATGAGTTGGAGGGTGTTCGGGTCCTTCACGTCAGGCTCCTCAGTAAGCGAAGGCCAGTGGCGCTTCGTCGTCGGTGTGGGCTTCGACCGGCGCAGCGGGCGGCGCGCCCTCCTTGGCATAGCGGGTCATGAGGCCGTACCAGACCACCGCGAGCACGCCGTAGAGCAGGGTGAAGACGACCAGGGAGATCGCGACCGTGGGCGCGTCGACGAACAGCGACACGGCCGCCCTGGTGGTCAGGCGCACGGCCTTGTCGCCGGTCGGGTTGGGCGCGACGATCCAGGGCTGGCGGCCCATCTCGGTGAAGATCCACCCCGTGAAGTTGGCCAGGAAGGGCATGGGAAGTGCGACCAGGGCGAGCTTGCCGAACGCCTCGCTCGTGGGGGAGCCGCCCTTGCGCGTGTGCCAGAGGCCCATCAGCGCCAGCAGGGCGCTGAAGACCCCGAACCCGATCATGAGCCGGAAGTTCCAGTAGGTCACCGCCAGGTTGGGCACGTAGCCGTTGGGGCCGATGTCCCCGTACTTGTCGGTGTACTGCACCTGCAGGTCCTTGACCCCCTTGATGGTGCCGTTGAGGTCGCCGGTCGCCAGGAACGCGGTCAGACCCGGGATGTTGAGCGTGCGCACGTCGCAGTTGTTCTTGACGTCGCCGATCGCGAAGAGGCTGAAGCCCGCACCGGTCTCGGTGTGGCAGAGCGCCTCGGCCGCGGCCATCTTCATCGGCTGCTGCTTGAACATGAGCTTGGCCTGGGCGTCCCCGGAGACCACGACGCCGATGCCGGCGATGACGACGACGATGAGCGCCAGCCGCAGGGCGGGCCGGTACACGGCCGCCTCCGCCGGGCGGTCCGCGCGCGCCAGCCGCACCATCCACCAGCCCGCGATCGCCGCGACGAACGTGCCGGCGGTCACGAAGGAGGCGGTCACGGTGTGCGGGAACGCTGCGAGCGCGGTCGGGTTCATGATCACGTCGACGATGCTCGTGAGCTCGGCCCGTTTGGTCAGCGGGTTGTAGTGGGTGCCCACGGGGTGCTGCATGAACGAGTTCGCGGCGATGATGAAGAAGGCCGAGACGTTCACGCCGATGGCGGCCAGCCAGATGGTGGCGAGGTGCACGCCCTTGGGGAGCCGGTCCCACCCGAAGATCCACAACCCGAGGAACGTGGACTCGAGGAAGAACGCGATCAGGGCCTCCATCGCCAGCGGCGCGCCGAAGATGTCGCCGACGAACTTGGAGTACTCGCTCCAGTTCATCCCGAACTGGAACTCCTGGACGATGCCGGTCACGACGCCCATGGCGAAGTTGATCAGGAAGAGCTTGCCGAAGAACTTCGTCATGCGCAGCCATCGCTCGTCGCCGGTGCGGTACCAGACGGTCTGCATGATGGCGACGAGCGGCGCCAGGCCGATCGTCAGCGGCACGAAGATGAAGTGGTAGACGGTGGTGATGCCGAACTGCCACCGCGCCAGGTCGAGTGCGCTCACCGCTGCTCCCAGTCGCGACAAAGGGGACCAGCGGGCGCCGGCCTCGGCGACGACCGTAGGCCAGGTGCCCCGGGAGCCGGCAGGACCTCGGTCCCGACGGCGAGGCGAGCCCTGCGACGCCTCTCCGGTGAGGCGCCGAGCGGTCGCCCGGCTGGTCGTGCGGGCGGTCGCGGACGGGTCGTCCTCCGGTCAGTCGGGTGATCACAGGGCGCTCGCCGCACGGGCCCACTACGGTGATCGCCGTGCGCGCTGGCTCCTCCGGGGACGACGGCGAGCCGGGTAGCGTCGGCGTCGACCGCGCCCGGCTCACGGTTGTGCTCACCGGGCGGGTGCAGGGGGTCGGGTTCCGGTGGTGGACGAGGGCGCGAGCCCTCGAGCTCGGTCTGGTCGGCAGCGCGGGCAACCTCCCCGACGGCAGTGTCGAGGTCGTCGCCGAAGGCCCGGGCACCGCATGCGAGCACCTGCTGCAGCTGCTCACCGAGCAGCCGCCGTCCGGCCCGCCCCCGAGTGCGCCGCGCTCGTGGTACCGCCGCCCCGGCCACGTCGCGTCCTCCACCCACCGCTGGTCGGCGGCCACGGGTCTGGTTGTCGGCTTCGTCGAGCGCTGAGCGACGACCTGGCTGCCCGGCGTCGGGCACTGGGCGCGGCAGCTCGGGCGCGCGGAGTGCGCCCGGTAGGCTGAAGGCGCCTTCCCCGCTGCTCGACCGCACGCCGACCGTCCGACCAGACGGCCCGCCCGACAACGAGCACCACCGGCGAGGAGTCCCGACCGTGCACCTGAAGAGCCTTACCCTGCGGGGCTTCAAGTCCTTCGCGTCGGCGACCACCCTGCGCTTCGAGCCGGGGATCACCTGTGTCGTCGGCCCCAACGGGTCGGGCAAGTCCAACGTCGTGGACGCGCTTGCCTGGGTGATGGGGGAGCAGGGCGCCAAGAGCCTGCGCGGCGGGAAGATGGAGGACGTCATCTTCGCCGGCACGGCCGGTCGGCCGCCGCTCGGGCGTGCCGAGGTCAGCCTCACCATCGACAACTCCGACGGCGCCCTGCCGATCGACTACTCCGAGGTCACGATCTCGCGCACGATGTTCCGCAGCGGCGGCAGCGAGTACGCGATCAACGCGACCGCCTGCCGCCTGCTCGACATCCAGGAGCTGCTCAGCGACTCCGGGATCGGGCGGGAGATGCACGTCGTCGTCGGCCAGGGCCAGCTCGACGCGATCCTGCACGCCTCACCCGAGGAACGCCGAGCGTTCATCGAGGAGGCCGCAGGGGTGCTCAAGCACCGCAAGCGCAAGGAGAAGGCCCTTCGCAAGCTCGACGCGATGCAGGTCAACCTCACCCGGCTCGCGGACCTCACCGCCGAGATCCGACGCCAGCTCAAGCCGCTCGGGCGCCAGGCCGACGTCGCCCGGCGGGCCCAGGTGGTGCAGGCCGACCTGCGCGACGCCCGTTCCCGGCTGCTCGCCGACGACCTCGTGCAGCTGCTCGCCACCGTGCAGGCCGAGGTTGCCGACGAGACGGCCCTGCGACTGCGTCGCGACGAGGTGGAGGGCGACCTGGACGCCGGCCGCCGTCGCCTGGCCGACGTCGAGGAGGCGGCCGCCTCGGCCGCTCCGGGTCTCGCACGAGCGCAGGAGCTGTGGTACCGCCTCTCCAGCGTGCGCGAGCGCGTACGGGGGACGGCGTCACTGGCCGCCGACCGGCTGCGGCTCCTCGCCGAGGTGGCACCCGAGCCCGCTCCGGGGCGCAACCCCGAGGAGCTGGAGGCGCAGGCGCGCGCCGTCAGGGAGCAGGAGGCCGGGCTGTCCGGCCAGATCGAGGCGGCTCGCCACGCCCTGGAGCAGTGTGTCGAGGCCCGCCACGCCGCCGAGAAGGCCGAGGGTGAGGAGGAGCGCCGCCTGGCGGGCGTGCTCCGCGCTGCCGCCGACCGCCGCGAAGGGCTTGCTCGCCTGGCCGGGCAGGTCGCAGCGCGGCGCAGCCGGCTCGAGGCGGTGGGGGAGGAGACCCAGCGGCTGGCCGAGGCCATCGCCGAGGCTGAGCAGCGGTCCGAGTCCGCCCACAGCGAGTTCACCGCGCTGGAGTCCCAGGTGGCCGGCCACGAGGCCGGCGAACAGGGTCTGGACGCCGAGCACGAGCGTGCCGCTGCCCGGCTGGCCGACGTCGAGGGGCAGGCCGAGCGGTTGCTGCAAGCCGAGCGGGACGGAGAGCGGGACCGGGCCACGTGGACGGCGCGACGTGAGGCACTCGAGCTCGGGCTGCGCCGCAAGGACGGCTCGGGCTTGGTGCTCGCCGCCGACGCACGGGTCTCGGGGGTGCTCGGCTCCCTCGCCGCGCTGCTGCAGGTGGAGGCCGGGCATGAGAGCGCTGTCGCCGCGGCGCTCGGGACCGCCGCGGACGCCGTTGCCGTCGAGGGGTTCGACAGCGCTCAGGCCGCCCTCGCCCTGCTGCGGGCGGAGGACGCCGGCCGCGCGTCGATGGTGCTCGCACGCGGCCCGGTCAACGCTCCCGTCGAGCGCTCGGGCTGGCCCCCGTTGCCGCCCGGCGGCCGCTGGGCCCGCGACCTCGTGGGTGCGCCCACCGAGCTGCACGCCCGACTGGACCGGCTGCTGGACCGGGTAGCCGTCGTCGGCGACGACCATGACGCGCGCGCGCTGGTGGAGCGCAGCCCGGACGTCCGAGCGGTGACCTTCGCCGGCGACGTCTACTCGGCCGACCTGGTGCACGGCGGGTCGGCCTCCGCGCCGTCGCTGCTCGAGGTGCAGTCCGCCGTCGACGAGGCCGACGTGCAGGTGGAGGCGGCTGCCCACCGCGTCGAGCAGGCTCGCTTCGCCCTGCACGCGACGCGGGCCCGCCGCGAGGAGGCCGCCGCCGCGGTCGCCGCCGCCCTGGAGCGGCTGCACGAGTCCGACGCCAGGCTCGCCGCGGTCGCCGAGCAGCTCGGCCGGCTGGGCTCCACCGCGCGGGGGGCTCGGGCCGAGGCCGACAGGCAGCGCAAGCAGCTGGAAGCCAAGCAGCAGGCTCTGGCGCTGGACGCAGAGGCGGTGGCCGGTCTGGAGACCAGGCTTGCCGCTGCGCAGCAGGAGCCGTCGGAGGAGGAGGACGAGCCGTCGACAGCCGAGCGCGACCGGCTCGCGGCGGCGGCCTCACAGGCGCGCGCGGCCGAGATGGAGGCTCGCCTGGGGTTGCGCACGAGTGAGGAACGCGTGCGCGCGCTGGCCGGCCGGGCGGAGACCCTCGAGACCGCGGCGGCGGGGGAGCGGCAGGCGCGTGCGCAGGCCTCAGCCCGGGAGGAGCGCCGCCGCAGGCAGTCGGAGACCGCCCGAGCGGTGCATGCGGGGGCCCAGTACGCGCTCGTGCTGCTGGACACCGCGCTCGTGCGCGCCGACCAGCTGCGCGTGGCCGCGGACGGCCGGCGCGCGCAGCAGGAGCGCGAGCTCGTGTCGGTGCGCAAGCTCGTCGAGACCCTGGTGCAGGAGCAGTCCCGCCTCACCGACTCCGTGCACCGGGACGACGTGGCCCGCGCCGAGCAGCGCATGCGCATCGACGTGCTGCGCGAGCGCAGCCTCGAGGAGCTGGGGATCGACCCTGACGTGCTCGTCGAGGAGTACGGTCCCCATGCGCCGGTACCGCCCAGCGCGCCGGCCCCCGGCGAGCCCGACAGCGCCGAACCGTTGGTGCCCCAGCGGTACGTGCGCGAGCAACAGGACAAGCGCCGGCGGGCCGCCGAGCGCGCGCTCGCCCTGCTTGGCACGGTGAACCCGCTCGCGCTGGAGGAGTTCGCAGCGCTGGAGGAGCGGCACAAGTTCCTCACTGCGCAGCTGGAGGATCTCAAGGCCAGCCGTCGCGACCTGCTCGACATCGTCCGAGAGGTCGACGAGCGGGTGGAGCAGGTGTTCACGCAGGCCTTCTACGACACTGCACGCGAGTTCGAGGCGATCTTCCCGCGGCTGTTCCCCGGCGGGGAGGGCCGCCTGGTCCTCACCGACCCCTCCGACATGCTCGCCACAGGCCTGGACGTCGAGGCGCGGCCGCCGGGCAAGAAGGTCAAGCGCCTGTCCCTGCTGTCGGGCGGGGAGCGGTCACTGACGGCGGTCGCCCTGCTGATCGCCATCTTCAAGGCGCGCCCGAGCCCGTTCTACGTCCTCGACGAGGTCGAGGCCGCGCTCGACGACACCAACCTGGGGCGCCTGCTGACGGTGCTGGAGGAGCTGCGGGACGCCTCCCAGCTCATCGTGATCACGCACCAGAAGCGGACCATGGAGGTGGCCGACTCGCTGTACGGGGTGACGATGCGGGGCGACGGAGTGACGACGGTCATCAGCCAGCGGATGCGCGAGGACCAGCCGGCCTGACCAGGCCCCCCGCGGGACCGGAGTTGGTGCTGGCGCTGGGATCGGGCACGGTAGGGGGGTGAATGCGCTCCTGATCGGTCTGCTGACGTGCACGCTCGTCGGGGTGGCGGTGCTCATCGCTGTTGCGGTTCCGCATCTGCGTGAGGGCTCGCGCGTGCTGACTCCGGACGGCGAGAAGCGGGCGCGGCGGGTCGGGCGACGTCTTCGCGGTTGGCTCGAGACCGGGCTGGACGCCGTCCAGGCCGCCCTGTCCGCCCTGATGGCCCCCAAGGCCTGACAGATGAGCGCGTCCCAGCTGTTCGTCGTCCTCGCCGTCGTCGCGGTGCTGGTCATCGCCGGTGGTGCGGTGGCGCTGCTGCGCAGCACGCGCCGTCCCGACCGCACGCGCAGTGCCCCCACCGTCGTGCGGCACGCGCCCGGCGCACCCGCCGGCCCGACGACGGACGTCGGGGGAGCCGACGACGAGGCGGCCTCGCCCACCCTCGCGCCGCCGGGCGCGCCGTCCCGCGGCCCGTCAGCCTCGGGCGACGGTCCGTCCGGTGCCGGGCTGGTCACGCTCGAGCGCCCCGCACCCGTGGTCGGTCGCCTGGTCCGGCTGCGCGAGCGTCTGGCGCGCTCCAACTCCGCACTCGGGCAAGGCCTTCTCGGGCTGCTGTCCCGAGAGCGGCTCGACGCGGGCACGTGGGACGCGGTGGAGGAGACCCTGCTGCTGGCCGACCTCGGCGTCGAGCCGACCGCGGAGCTCGTCCAGCGGTTGCGCACCCGGGTGGCGGTGCTGGGGACGGCGGACCCGGCCGCCATCCGGGCCATGCTGCGCGAGGAGCTGCTCGCGCTCGTCGGGCCGGACATGGACCGGACACTCGCCGTCCAGCGGCACGACGACCGCCCGGCGGTTGTCCTCGTGGTCGGGGTGAACGGGACCGGCAAGACCACCACCGTGGGCAAGCTCGCGAGGGTGCTCGTCGCCGAGGACAAGGACGTGGTGCTCGGCGCGGCGGACACGTTCCGGGCCGCGGCAGCCGCGCAGCTGGCCACGTGGGGGGACCGGGTCGGGGTTCCCACCGTGCGCAGCGAGCGGGACGGCGCCGACCCCGCCGCGGTGGCGTTCGACGCTGTCAAGGCGGGCATCGAGCTCGAGGCGGACGTCGTACTGGTGGACACCGCCGGCCGGCTGCAGAACAAGGTCGGCCTGATGGACGAGCTGGGCAAGGTCAAGCGCGTGCTGGAGCGGCACGGGCCGGTCGACGAGGTACTGCTCGTGCTCGACGCGACGACGGGTCAGAACGGTCTGCAGCAGGCCCGGGTGTTCGCCGAGGTGGTCGACGTCACGGGGATCGTGCTGACCAAGCTCGACGGCACCGCCAAGGGCGGCATCGTGGTGGCGGTCCAGCGCGCGCTCGGTGTCCCCGTGAAGCTCGTGGGGCTGGGAGAGGGCCCCGACGACCTGGCTCCCTTCGAGCCCGAGGCCTTCGTGGACGCCCTTCTGGCGTAGGCCGCGAGCGGGGCCCACGCGTCGACCGACCGCGTGCGCCGATGACCTCCGCTGGCGCTGAGCCCCCTTCCCCTGTGGCTCGTGAGGCTGGTCGCCCGTTGCAGCTGAGCTCATGCTCGCCACCCCAGCGCCATAAGTCCGGCCGGGGCGGCGTGTCGGGCCTTCCGTGGCGGGTTGTGGCGCCGGGGTGGCGATCATGGGCGCCTGACAGCTCGCTCGAGCCGGGCGCGGCGCCCGGCCTCGGTGGCCGTCGTCGCAGTTAACGCAGAGTTCACACGAGCGAGGGCGACGTCACCGGAAGGAAACCGACGCGGCGCTCCGGCGAAACCCCGCGCCGGGAGTGTGTGCAGCGGTCCCCCGACGCTGCGGGTCCGAACCTCCTGTGTCCGCCGGTCCCGGGGCCCGCAGCTCCGGCCGCGGCTCGCCCTCCTTCCAGGGAGTCGCCAGTGATCGCTGCATCGAACTACTACGAGATCAACAGCGGGGACACCGCCTGGGTCCTGACGAGCGCCGCCCTCGTCCTGCTCATGACCCCCGGCCTCGCCTTCTTCTACGGCGGCATGGTTCGCGGCAAGAACGTCCTCGACGATGCTCATGCAGAACTACATCACCATCGGCATCGTCAGCCTGGTCTGGGTGATCGCCCAGTTCAGCCTCGCGTTCGGCGCGGGAGGCCCCCTCATCGGCGACCTGCACTACGCCGGCCTGTCGAACACCGCGTCCAACACCCCGCTGAACTCCGGGGCGGTGCTCACCATCCCCATCCTGGTGTTCTCGATGTTCCAGCTGATGTTCGCGGTGATCACGCCGGCCCTGTTCACCGGGTCGATCGCCGACCGGATGAAGTTCGCGCCGTTCGTCACGATCATCGTGCTGTGGTCGCTCCTGGTCTACGCCCCCATCGCGCACTGGGTGTGGGCACCGACGGGCTGGCTGTTCAAGCTCGGCGCTGAGGACTTCGCCGGCGGCACGGTGGTGCACGCCAACGCCGGTGCCGCGGGCCTGGCGCTGGCCATCGTGCTCGGCAAGCGCAAGGGCTGGCCGAAGGAGCCCGTTCCGCCCGCACAACCTGCCGTTCGTGCTGCTCGGCGCCGGCCTGCTGTGGTTCGGCTGGTTCGGCTTCAACGCCGGGTCGGCGCTGGCGGCCAACGGCCTCGCCTCGGTGGCCTTCACGACCACGAACACGGCGACCGCGGCCGCCATGCTGGGCTGGGTGATCTGCGAGAAGATCCGCGACGGTCACCCGACCACGCTGGGTGCGGCGTCCGGTGCCGTCGCCGGTCTGGTGGCGATCACCCCCGCGGCCGGCTTCGTCACCCCGGTCGGCTCGATCATCCTCGGCCTCGTGGCCGGCGTGGTCTGCTGCCTCGCGACGGCGCTGAAGTTCAGGTTCGGCTTCGACGACGCGCTCGACGTGGTCGGCGTGCACCTCGTGGGCGGCGTCCTCGGCGCCCTGCTGATCGGCATCCTGGGCAGCTCCGCGTTCAACGCCCTGGGCGCCGACGGCCTGGTCTACGGAGGAGGGTTCACCCTTCTCGGCAAGCAGGCGGCCGCGGTCGGGGCCTCCGTGACGTACTCGTTCGTCGCCACGCTGGTGATCGCGAAGCTCGTCAGCCTCGCCTTCGGCGGCCTGCGGGTCAGCGAAGAGGTCGAGGTCGAGGGTCTGGACATCAACCTGCACGCCGAGACGGCCTACGAGGTCGGCCCCATCACGGGGGGGCACCACGCCCCGACCGCCTCTGCGGTCAAGAAGTCTGAGGAGGTGTCGGTGTGAAGCTCGTCACGGCGGTGATCAAGCCGCACAAGCTCGACGAGGTGAAGGCGGCCCTGGAGGCCTTCGGCGTTCAGGGCATGACCGTCAGCGAGGCCAGCGGCTACGGCCGCCAGCGCGGTCACACCGAGGTCTACCGGGGCGCGGAGTACACCGTGGACCTGGTGCCGAAGGTGCGCGTCGAGGTGCATCGTCGACGAGGACGACGCCTCCGACGTCGTCGAGGTCATCGTCAAGAGCGCTCAGACCGGGCGCATCGGCGACGGCAAGGTGTGGGTGGTCCCCGTCGAGGACGTCGTCCGGGTCCGTACCGGAGAGCGCGGGGCCGACGCCCTGTGAGTCACCCCGGCGGCGACGCCGGCACGCGTCCCGGCGGGGACGCCGGCACGGTCGAGGCCCTCCCGCAGCCCCCCCAGGGGGGCCCCGTGGTGGACCTGCGAAGGGACCGGCTGGCGCTGGCGGTCCGGTCCGGCCTCGCCGGGCCGGACCGTCGGCGCGCGGTCACCGAGCTCGTCGAGCGTGCCCTCGCGAGTGCCTGGGCGAAGGCGGTCGAGCCGCTGGGTGGGGAACCGCCGGGGGTGGCGCTCGCCGTGGTCGGCAGCCTCGCCAGGGGCGACCCCGGCCCGGCCAGCGACCTCGACCTCGTGCTCCTGCACGACGGCCGGGCGCGCGCGAGCGAGCAGGTCGCCGCGCTGGCCGACCGGCTCTGGTACCCGCTGTGGGACGCGGGCCTGCGCCTGGACCACTCGGTGCGCACGCCCGCGCAGTGCCGCGACGTCTCCGTCCACCGACCTGGCGGCGGCGGTGGGGCTGCTCGACCTGCGCAGCCTGGCCGGCGACGCCGACCTCGTCGTCGCGGCTGCGCGCCCAGCTCCTCGCCGACTGGCGCACCGGGATCCGGCCTCGGCTGGCCGATGGTGCTGGACTCCCTCAGCGAGCGCGGCTCGCGCTACGGGGAGGCCGCGCACCTGCTGGAGCCGGACCTCAAGGAGTCCCGCGGGGGCCTGCGCGACGTCACGCTCCTGCGCGCGCTGGCGGCGAGCTGGATCACCGACCGACCGCACGGCGACGTCGACCGGGCGCACGAGCGGCTGCTCGACATCCGCGACGCCCTCCACTGCGTGACCGGCCGCGCGATGGACCGGCTCCTGCTGGCCGACCAGGACGCCGTCGCCGCCACCCTCGCCGTGGAGGACGCCGACACCCTGCTCTCGCAGGTCAGCGCGGCCGCGCGCACGATCGCCCACGCGGTGGACACGACCGTGCGGCGGGCGCGCATGGCGGTGCCCGCGCGGCGGCTGCGGCCCGGCCCTCGGCGTCCCCGCCTGCGCCCGCTCGGGCACGGCCTGGTCGAGCACGACGGCGAGGTGGTGCTCGGCGTCGGGGTCCATCCCGACTCGACGCCGTGCTGCCGTTGCGCGCTGCTGCCACCGCCGTCCGGGCCGGGTTGCCCCTCTCGCCCGTCACCGTGGCCCACCTCGCCGCCGACTGCCCGCCGCTGCCCGAGCCGTGGCCGGCGCGCGGCCCGAGAGGCGTTGGTCGAGATGCTCGCCGGCGGCCCGGCGCTCGTCGGCGTGTGGGAGTCCCTGGACCTGGCCGGGCTGGTCACCCGGTGGCTGCCGGAGTGGGCAGGGGTGCGCAACCGGCCGCAGCGCAACCCCGTGCACCGCCACACCGTCGACCGCCACAGCATCGAGGCGGTCGCGACCGCATCGGGTCACCTGCGCGCCGTCCACCGGCCGGACCTCCTGCTGCTCGCAGCGCTGCTGCACGACGTCGGGAAGCTGCCCGGGGCCCTCGACCACTCCCGCGTGGGAGGGCCGCTGGCTTCTCGGGCCATGCACCGCATGGGGTTCGCGTCGAACGACTGCGAGACGGTGGAGCGGCTGGTGCGCCAGCACCTCACGCTGGTCGAGCTCGCGACGCGTCGCGACCCCGACGACCCGAGGACGGTCGAGGCCCTCGTCAGCGCGGTGGACGGTCGCGCCGACGTGCTGGACCTGCTGCACGCGCTCACCGAGTGCGACGCCGAGGCTGCCGGGCCCGCCGCGTGGTCGGCGTGGCGGGCGAGGCTGGTCGCCGACCTCGTGGCGCGTGCCCGCACCGTGCTGCGCGGTGAGTCGCCGCCCGGCCCGGCAGCGATCGGTGTGCTGGAGGAGGGGCTGGTGGTCGCGGCGTGCGCCGACGGCCGTCCGCGGGTCACCATCGCGAGGTTCGACGACATGTACGCCGTGACCGTGGTCGCCGCCGACCGGCCGGGCCTGTTCGGCGACGTCGCGGGCGTCCTCGCCGCGTTCCGGCTGTCGGTGCGCTCGGCGCTGGTCCGCACGGTGCCCGCACCCGGCGCCGCGCCGTCCCACGTCCCAGGCGTCGGCCGAGGCTCCGGCGACGTCGCCGTGGACACCTGGTGGGTGGACAACCTCGGGGCGGAGCTGCCGTCGGCGCAGACGCTGGAGACCAGCCTGCGCCGGCTGGCCGAGGGCGACCGTTCGGTGCTGGACCGGCTGGTGCGCCGCGACGCGGGCTACCGGGCGCCCTCGACGGCGCCGCAGCGACCACGGGTGGTGCTGCTGCCCGGTGCCTCGGCCGAGGCGACGGTCCTCGAGGTCCGCGCCGCCGACCGGCCAGGGCTGCTGCACGCGGTCGGCAGGGCGCTGGCCGGGCTCGGCGTCGACCTGCGCTCGGCTCATGTCGCCACGCACGCGGGCCAGGCGGTCGACGTCCTCTATCTTCGCGAGCTCGCTGGTGGCGTCCTCTCCCCGCCTCGCGTCGCGCAGGCGGTGGCCGCGCTGGTGGACGCCGGCCAGCTCCCGTCGTCGTAGGCTGGTGCGGCGCTCTCGCCACCGACCCCGATGAGGACGACCACGTGTTCGCGACCCTGTCCGATCGCCTGACGGCCACGTTCAAGAACCTCCGCGGCAAGGGCCGGCTGTCCGAGGCGGACGTGGACGCCACGATCCGCGAGATCCGGCGCGCCCTCCTCGACGCCGACGTCGCGCTGCCCGTCGTCCGCCGCTTCACCGCCGACATCCGCACCCGGGCCCTGGGCGTGGAGGTGTCCCAGGCGCTCAACCCCGCCCAGCAGGTCGTCAAGATCGTGCACGAGGAGCTCGTGACCGTGCTCGGCGGGCAGACCCGCCGGATCCGCCTGGCCAAGACACCCGCCGACCGTCATCCTGCTGGCGGGTCTGCAGGGCGCGGGCAAGACCACGCTGGCCGGAAAGCTCGGTCGTTGGCTCAAGGAGCAGGGGCACGCCCCGCTGCTGGTGGCCTGCGACCTGCAGCGACCCAACGCCGTCGACCAGCTGCGCCTGGTCGGCGAGCGGGCGGGCGTCGCCGTCTTCGCCCCGCACCCGGGCATGACGTCAGTCGCAGTCTCAGCCGGGACGGGCGCCGCCTCGCCCCAGGGAGCCGGCGACCCGGTGGCCGTCGCCCGCCAAGGTGTCGCCTTCGCCCGCGAGAAGCAGCACGACGTGGTCGTCATCGACACGGCCGGCCGCCTCGGCGTCGACGCCCAGATGATGCAGCAGGCCGCCGACATCCGTGACGCGACGTCCCCCGACGAGATCCTCTTCGTGGTCGACGCCATGATCGGCCAGGACGCCGTGACCACGGCGCAGGCCTTCCTCGACGGCGTCGGCTTCACGGGCGTGGTGCTGTCCAAGCTGGACGGCGACGCCCGAGGCGGCGCAGCGCTGTCCGTCGTCGGTGTCACGCAGCGACCGGTGATGTTCGCATCGACCGGGGAGAAGCTCGACGAGTTCGAGCTCTTCCACCCCGACCGCATGGCCTCGCGCATCCTCGACATGGGTGACGTCCTCACCCTCATCGAGCAGGCCGAGAAGGCGTTCGACGCCGACCAGGCCGAGAGGATGGCGGCCAAGCTCGCCGCCGACGAGGACTTCACCCTCGAGGACTTCCTCGCCCAGGTCTCTGCGCTGCGCTCGATGGGCTCGCTGAAGAAGATGCTGGGGATGCTGCCCGGCATGGGCGAGCTCCGTGAGCAGCTGGACAGCTTCGACGAGCGAGAGATGGACCGGATCGAGGCGATCATCAAGTCGATGACGCCGCAGGAACGGCGCCAGCCTCGGATCCTCAACGGTTCGAGACGCCTGCGCATCGCGCGCGGCTCCGGCACCGAGGTCGCCGAGATCAACCAGCTGCTCGAGCGGTTCACCGAAGCCCAGAAGGTCATGCGCCAGATGCGCCGCGGGCTCGGCGTGCCCGGGCTGTCGGGGATGCCCGGCATGGGCGCCGGGGGCAAGAAGTCCCGGGGCCGCACCGCGCCCCCGCCGCGCAAGGGCAAGGCCAAGAGCGGCAACCCGGCCAAGCGTGCGCAGCAGGAGCGGGACGCCGCCCAGCGGGGTCCCGCGGGTGGTGCGGCGACGCCTGCGGCGTCGATACCCGGAAGTGCGTTCGGGCCGGGTGCCGGTGGCGCCGGCGGCACCGGTGGCACAGGTCCAGCGGTCGGGACCGACCCCGCATCGGTCGAGCTCCCACCCGGTCTGCGCGACCTCCTGGGCCGTTGATCCGCGTGGTCTGCGCTGCCCGAGCCGTCGACCGTACGGCGGCGCCGCCCGAGGGCCGTCGCCGGGTGCGCCACCGGGCCCAGCGCCGGGCCTGCCTCCCATGACCCCTCGCGAACCCACGCCCGTCCTGCGCCTTCGCGGCCGGGTGCTGGTCGAGGCCGACGAGCTGCGCGACGAGGTCTGGGTCGTCGGCGGCCGGTTCACCTTCGACGCCCCTACGCGGGCCCACGACGTCACGACGATCGACGGCTGGGTACTGCCCGGCCTGGTCGACGCGCACTCCCACGTGGGACTGGACGCCGGGGGAGCCGTGGCCCCGGAGCTGACAGCCGCCCAGGCGAGCGCCGACCGCGACGCCGGGACCCTTCTCATCCGCGATGCCGGCCAGCCCGGCGACACGCGCTGGGTCGACGAGCGCGAGGACCTGCCCGTTGTCGTGAGGGCCGGGCGCCATATCGCCCGCACGCGCCGGTACATCCGTGGCTACGCCCACGAGGTGGAGCCCGAGGACCTCGCGGCGACCGTCCGTGCCGAGGCCGCCCAGGGCGACGGCTGGGTGAAGCTGGTGGGTGACTGGATCGACCGGGACAGCGGTGACCTCGGGCCCTGCTGGCCCGCTGACTGCCTGCGCGAGGCGATCCAGGCCGCTCACGACGTCGGCGTGCGGGTGACCGCGCACTGCTTCGGGGAGGACTGCCTGCCCGACCTGCTCGGGGCCGGCATCGACTGCATCGAGCATGCGACGGGGTTGACCGACGTGACGACGGCGAAGGCCGCCGCCGCAGGCGTGCCGATCGTGCCCACGCTGGTGAACATCGCGAACTTCCCGGCGTTCGCGGCGGCGGGCGAGTCGAGGTTCCCCGCCTATGCAGCCCGGATGCGCCGCCTGTTCGATCGTCGCTACACGACCATGGGCGAGGCGTACGAGGCCGGCGTCGCGATCTTCGTCGGCACCGACGCGGGGGAAGCCTCCCGCACGGGCTGGTCGCCCGGGAGGTCGCTGAGCTCGTCCGAGCCGGCCTGCCGCCGACCTCGGCCGTGGACGCCGCCTGCTGGGGCGCGCGCTCGTGGTTGCGCCGCCCGGGCCTGGTGGAGGGCGCGCAGGCCGACGCCGTCGTCTACGACGACGACCCCCGGGTCGATGTCGACGTCCTCGGCCACCCGCGGGCGGTCGTGCTGCGCGGCCGGGCGATGCCGCCGGTGGCGCGGGCGTGACGGCGGGGATGACGATGGCCGGGAAGGCGACTGCGACGGCAGCCAGGAAGGCCGCGAGCCGGTGACGGCCACCGGGTCGCTGCGCGAGGCGCTGCCGGACGACGGTCCGCGGCTGCGGCGGGCCCGCCGCCGGGTGGGAAGGGCGACCGAGTCGGTCGCCGTGCTGGCGACCGGCTCGATGCTGGCGGTGGCGGCGTCGTGGCCACAGGTGCAGACGGTGCGCACGACAGCCCCGGGCAACCTCGGTGACCCGCTCTACTTCGCCTGGCAGCTCGCGTGGGTCGGTCACGCCGTGGGCAGCGACCCGGCGGGCCTGTGGACCACGAACGCCTTCCAGCAAGCACCGGACAACCTCGCGTTCACCGACACGATCCTGGGCTACGCCCCCCTCTCCCTGGTCACAGGCTCCGGTCAGCCCGGGGCGCTGGCCCAGCTCAACATCGCCGGGCTCCTCGCGACGGCCCTGGCCTTCGCCGGTGCGTACGCGTTGGCCCGCGTGCTCGGTGCCGGCGTGGCCGGAAGCCTGGTCGCCGGCGCGGGCTTCGGGTTCGCCCCGTGGCGGCTGGAGCAGGTGATCCACCTCAACGTGGTGTCCACCGGGGGTGCTGCCCTCGCCCTCGCCCTGCTGCTTCGAGGTCACGGCTGGTCGCTGCGGTCGGGCTGGCAGCCGGGCGCCATGGGCGCATGGTGGGTCGGGGCCGGGTGGCTGGCCGCGTGCTGGCAGCTCAGCCTCGGTCTGGCGATCGGCATCCCGTTCACCTACGTGCTCGGTGTGGTCGGCGGGGCCCTCGTCGTGGGCTGGGTCCTGCGGGGACGGCGGGTGCTCGGGTGGCGTGCGCTGCCGCGAGCCGTCGTGGTGGCCGATGCAGCGGGGGCGGCCGCCTTCGCGCTGACCGGATGGCTGATCGCCGCGCCGCACCTTCGGGTGCTGCACGCCCACCCGGAGGGTGCGCGGCCGCAGGCCGCTCTCGACCTGTTCTCCCCGCCGGTTCGAGGGCTCTTCACCGCCCCGGAGTCGGACGTCTGGTGGGGTCGGCGCCAAGCATCCTGGCGGACGGGGATGACGTGGGTACCGGAGATGGTCCTCTCGCCCGGCTTCGTGCTCACGGGGCTCGCCGTGCTGGGGCTCTTCGTCTCGGTCTGGCCGCTGCGACGCCGCCTGACGGTTCTCGGCCTCACCGTCTGCGCCGGCGCCCTCAGCCTCGGCACGACGTTCCCCGGTCACGGCCGCTGGACCTACCTGCCCCTGTACCACCACCTGCCCGGCTGGGACGCGCTGCGGACGCCGGGGCGGCTCATGATCTGGGTGACGCTGGGGCTCTGCATCCTGGCGGCGGGCGCCGTCGGTCGCCTCGCGAGGCTGCTCATGGCCTGGTACAGCCGGGCCGCGAGCGGCTGGGAGGCACTCGGCGCCGTTCGGCACGACCGCAGCCGGGAGGCAGCGGCCGGCCACGGCGTCGCCTTCGGCTCGGCGCGGGAGGCCGGGCCGTGGGCCGCCGCCGTGGCGCTTCTGGCGGTTCTCGTCGCTCCCGCGGTGCTGGTCGTGATGGAGGGCCGGGGCCACGTGCCCAACTGGCACGTGGCGACCGCCCCCGTTCCCCTGCACTCCCTGCCGCAACCGGTGCTCGTGCTGCCGTCGGCCCAGGTGGGTGACTACCACATCATGCTCTGGAGCGCGCAGGGTTGGCCCGTCATCGCCAACGGTGACAGCGGCTTCCAGCCGACGTCCCAGACCGTGTTGCGGGCGCAGGCGCAGTCCTTCCCCGATGCCGCGAGCGTGGCAGCCCTGCGAGCGCGGGGGATCGCCACGGTCGTCATCGTCCGCTCGCGGTCCGCAGGAACCCCGTTCCTGGCCGCCGCCGACGCGCCGACGGCCGGGCTGGGCATCAGCCGTGTCGACCTGGGTGACGCGGTCGTCTACGACCTGCGCTCGGGCTGAGGGCGCGAGGTCCACCTGACGCCGGCAGGCGCCGGGTCGGTGACGGTGCTGTGGATCTGGCAGAATGACCCCGCACTCGATGCGCGAGGACCCTCTCACCGCGCGTGACGAGTCAGTGACCTGCAGCGCTTCCCGGACACCCCACCCGGGCGCCGACGCGGTCGTCCCTCACCGAGAAACAGGAGAGACCACACCCGTGGCCGTCAAGATCCGACTGAAGCGCATGGGCAAGATCCGCGCACCGTACTACCGCATCGTCGTCGCCGACTCGCGCACCAAGCGCGACGGGCGCGCGATCGAGGAGATCGGCAAGTACCACCCCACCGAGGAGCCGTCGACCATCGTGGTCGACTCGGCCCGCGCGCAGTACTGGCTCGGCGTCGGCGCGCAGCCGACCGAGCAGGTGCTCGTGCTCCTCAAGATCACCGGTGACTGGCAGAGGTTCAAGGGCCTGCCCGGTTCCGAGGGCACCCTCAAGGTCGCCGCCGTGCGCGCGGACAAGAAGACGGTGTTCGAGGCCGCCGCGAAGGAGGCCATGAACGAGCCGAAGGACGGTGCCACGACGCCGAAGGCGCGCCGTCCCGTCAGGAAGGCCGAGGAGCCGGCAGCCGCACCCGTCGAGGCTGCCGCCGTCGCCGAGCCGGTCGTCGGGACCCCCGCCGCCGACAGCCCGGCCGACGCCGAGCCGGTGGCCGAGGCGTCGGTTGCCGCAGAGGCCTCCGAGCAGACTGAGCCCTCCGAGCAGACTGTGGCCTCCGAGCAGACTGTGGCGTCCGAGCAGACTGTGGCCTCCGCGCAGACCGAGGCGGCCCCCGAGACGGCGCCGGCCGAGGGCTGACGTGCTTGTCGACGCGCTGGAGCACCTCGTGCGCGGCATCGTCGGTCACCCCGACGACGTCCAGGTGCGCAGCCGGCCCCTGCGGCGCGGCACCCTGCTGGAGGTTCGCGTGCACCCCGAGGACCTCGGCCGGGTGATCGGCCGGTCGGGGCGCACCGCCACGGCCCTGCGCACCGTGGTGAAGGCTCTTGCTGACGGGCAGCCGGTCCGCGTCGACGTCGTGGACGTCGACCGGGGCCGCTGAGGCGTCCGTGTCGGGGTCACCGGCCCGAGGGCTGCATCGGCCGTCGTGGGAAGGAGGCCCGTGCGACTCGTCGTCGCCCGGATCGGGCGCGCCCACGGGGTGAAGGGCGAGGTCACGGTGGAGGTTCGCACGGACGTGCCCGAGCGGCGGTTCGTGCCCGGCGCCGCGCTCCACACGGTCCCACCGACCCGGCCGCGGGCGGCACGTCCTGCCACCGGCGGCGGGCGGCCCGCTCCGCCCGCGACCCTCACGGTGGTGTCGGTGCGCGACCACAACGGCACCTTGTTGCTGAGGTTCGCCGAGGCAGAGGACCGCGGCCAGGCCGAGGCGCTGCGCGACGTCCTCCTGGAGGTCGACGTCGCTGCGGAACCCGCGGAGGACGACGCCTGGTACGACCACGAGCTCGTCGGCCTGCGCGCGGAGGCACCCGACGCCACGCTCCTCGGGGAGGTGGTGGCCGTGCAGCACGCCGCGCAGGACCTGCTGGTGGTCCGCCGGCCCGACGGTGCCCATCGACTGGTTCCGTTCGTGGCGGCCCTCGTGCCCACCGTGGACGTCGCCGCGGGCCGGCTCGTCGTCGACGCACCGCCCGGCCTGCTGGACGACACGCACCCCGGCGACCATGCGCTCGGTGACCATCCCCCGAGCGTCCCGCAGCCCGCGGACCCGCCGCCGGCCGACCCGCAGCCCGGCGACCGGGACGGCGGCTGATGCGCGTCGACGTCCTCACGATCTTCCCCGACTACCTCGCACCGCTGCGGCTGTCGCTGATCGGCAAGGCGATCGAGGCGGGGGTGATCGACCTCACCGTGCACGACCTGCGCGACCATGCGCACGACCGGCACCGCACCGTCGACGACGCCCCGGCCGGCGGCGGCGCCGGGATGGTCATGACGCCGCAGCCGTGGGGCGAGGCCCTCGACACGGTGCTCGAGACCGGGCGGGCGGCCCTCGGGGACGCCCAGGCCGTGCCGCTGCTCGTGGTGCCCACGCCGTCGGGGCGGCCGTTCGACCAGCCCCTGGCCCGGGTGCTGGCGAGCCGAACGTGGCTCGTCTTCGCCTGCGGCCGCTACGAGGGCATCGACGAGCGCGTCGTGATGGACGCCGGGCGGCGCGGCCCGGTGCTCGAGGTGAGCCTCGGCGACTACGTGCTCAACGGCGGCGAGGTCGCCGTGCTGGCCATCGTCGAGGCGGTCGCGCGGCTGCTGCCTGGCGTGCTCGGCAACGCCGAGAGCCTCGTCGAGGAGAGTCACGAGGACGGCCTGCTGGAGTACCCGGTCTACACCCGCCCCGCCGTGTGGCGAGAGCTGGAGGTGCCGTCGGTGCTGCTCTCCGGCCACCACGCCCAGGTCGAGCGCTGGCGACGCGACCAGCGGCTCGCCCGTACCGCCGTGCGGCGCCCTGACCTGGCCTCGACGCTCGACGCCGACGCCCTCGACCGTCACGACCTCGAGCTGCTCGCCGGTCTCGGCTGGGTTCCGTCGCCGTCGGGGTGGGTACGGCCGCCGGCCTCCGACGCCGGATTTCAGGGCCGCGACGAGGCTGTGGCAGACTGAGCGATCGTGCCGCCGGTCGGCCGCGCCCTGCCACAGGGGGTGTCGAGGCCGAAGAAGGCGTCGCGGGTGTGAACCCCGCTGCGGCACCCTGACGACCCAACCGAGCGCGCCGGTGACCTGTGGCACCGCGGGAGAGTGAACCACCATGCACACGCTGGACAACCTCGACTCCGCGTCGATGCGCGAGGACGTGCCCGCGTTCCGGGCCGGGGACACGCTGAAGGTCCACGTCAAGGTGGTCGAGGGCAACCGCTCCCGCATCCAGGTGTTCCAGGGCGTGGTGATCCGTCGCTCCGGCGGCGGTGTCCGCGAGACGTTCACCGTTCGCAAGATCAGCTTCGGGGTCGGCGTCGAGCGCACGTTCCCGGTGCACTCGCCGATCATCGACCACGTCGAGGTCGTCACCCGCGGCGACGTGCGCCGCGCCAAGCTCTACTACCTGCGCTCGCTGCGCGGCAAGGCCGCCAAGATCAAGGAGAAGCGCGACTCCGTCCCCGGGCGCTGAGTACCCGCGTGGCGGGCCGGGCGCGGCCCCTGCTCGCCCGGCGTCGCTTACTCTTGCTGCCGTGACCGCCGAGCGGGCCGTCGGGCCGCCGAACGCCCCGGCCGCCGTGCTGCGCGGGCCCGCCGGCCGAGGTGCGGCGTTGAGCCGGCAGCCACGCTGGCGTCGGCGCGGGATCGTGCTCCTCGTCATCCTGCTGACGGTCGGTTTCGTGCGGGGGCTGTTCGTCGTCTCGTTCGTCATCCCCACCGGCTCGATGGAGCCGACGCTGATGCCGGGGGACCGGGTGCTCGTGTCTCGCTCCACCTATCGCGTCGGCGACGTCCAGCGTGGGGACATCGTCGTCTTCGACGGCTCAGGCGTCTTCGACCCCGAGCCGCCCGGCCCGTCACCACTGACCCGGCTGGGCCGCGCCGTCGCGAGCCTGGCCGGCATGCCGATCGGGACGCGCACGTACATCAAGCGGGTCGTCGGGCTGCCCGGCGAGAGGGTCGCCTGCTGCGACGCGCAGGGCCGTCTCACGATCGACGGCCGGCCTCTCGACGAGCCCTACATCGCCCCCGGCGACGTGCCCAGCATCACCCCGTTCGACATCGTCGTGCCGCCCGGCCGGCTGTGGGTGATGGGCGACCACCGCAGCGACTCCGGCGACTCGCGGGCGCACCTGGGCGACCCCGGCGGCGGCACGGTCCCGCTGGACCGTATCGTCGGACGAGCGTTCGCGGTGTACTGGCCGCTGGGTCGGATGGGGTCGTTGTCCGGGTGAGCGTACTGAAGGAGGACCGTTGACCCAGCCCGTCCTGCCTGAGGGGACGCCGGCAGGCGGCCAGCCCGTGACCACACCAGGGCAGGACACATCGGCCGTGCCCTACCCGTCTGTCCCCTCGCCGTCTCTGGGCCCGCCGTCCGCGGCCTCGCCGTCTGTGCCCTCGGCGCCTCGGGTGGCCGCGGCGGGTACCCAGCCAGCCGGTTCCAGGCCCGCCCAGCCCCCTGACCCGGACCCGGACGCTCCGGCATCGGCTCCGGCTCCGGAGGAGCCGGCACAAGGCAGCGCCGACGGCGCCCAGTCGGGTGCCGGAGCCGCGGTCCTGAGCTTCCTGTCGGCCGCCCGCGAGGTGCTGGTCGTGCTCGTGATCGCCCTGGCGCTCGCGGCTCTGATCAAGACGTTCCTCGTACAGGCCTTCTTCATCCCGTCGGACTCCATGCAGCACACGCTCGAGCGCGGGGACCGCGTGCTGGTCAGCAAGCTCACCCCGGGACCCTTCGCCCTCCACCGCGGTGACGTCGTCGTCTTCAAGGACCCAGGTGGCTGGCTGACCGAGCATCCCTTCGACAGCGCACCCTCCGGGGTGCGGGGCGCGGTGCGCACGGGGCTCACCTTCGTCGGCCTGCTGCCCTCGGACTCCGGCCAGCACCTGATCAAGCGGGTGATCGGGCTGCCCGGCGACCACGTCACGTGCTGCACCCAGGGCAAGGTCGTCGTCAACGGGGTCCCGATCACCGAGCCGTACCTCTTCCCCGGAAACCAGCCGAGCGACAAGACCTTCGACATCCGCGTGCCCCCCGGCCGGATCTGGGTGATGGGCGACCATCGGGAGGTCTCGCAGGACTCCCGCTTCCACCAGGACACCGAGGGTGGGGGGACCGTGCCGATGTCGGACGTCGTCGGGCGGGCCTTCGTGATCGTGTGGCCGCTCGACCGGGCGACAGTGCTGCACAACCCGTCGGCGACGTTCGCGGACGTGCCCGCGCCCTGACCATGGCCAGGATCCGTGAGACCCGACCCTCGTCGGCGCCGACGACGCCGGAGGCAGGTGGCCGCGCGGTGGTGCCCACGCTGCGCGAGGAGCGCCGGCTCCTGCGCGAGGGCCATCACTGCCTCGCCGGCATGGACGAGGTCGGGCGGGGGGCCCTGGCCGGCCCGGTCAGTGTCGGCGTCGTTCTCGTGGACGCCCGCACCCGCACCGCGCCGGCAGGTGTCCGCGACTCCAAGCTCCTCACCCCGGCCGCTCGCCAGGCCCTCGTGTCACCCCTGCGGCGGTGGGCCCTGGCCTGGGCGGTCGGCCATGCCGAACCCGACGAGATCGACAGGGTGGGCATCATCGCGGCCTTGCGACTGGCCGGGCAACGGGCCCTTGCACAGCTGCCGCAGCGGCCGCCCTGCGTGCTCCTCGACGGCTCGCACGACTGGCTCACCCCGCCGGTCGAGCCGCCTGCCCTCTTCGACCTCGAGACCGCCATCGGCCCGCCAGAGACCGGCAACGGTGCGCCCCGGGTGCGCACGTTGGTCAAGGCCGACCTCCGCTGTGCCGCGGTCGCGGCCGCGAGCGTGCTCGCGAAGGTGGAGAGGGACGCGATCATGGTGGCTCGGGCGGCGGACCACCCCGGCTACGGCTGGGAGCTGAACAAGGGGTACAGCGCACCCGAGCACATGGATGCCCTGAGGCGGCTCGGTCCCTGCCGGCAGCATCGCGTGTCGTGGCGGCTCCCGGTCTCGGACGACGCGCCCGCGGCCGAGGCCGTCGGCGTCGCCGACGACCTCCTCGCGCTGGAGGACCACCCAGCCCTGGCGGGCGCGCGTGGGCGTGACCCGGCCTGATCGCGCGCGTCGCACGCGGCGCGCCCAGGTGCTGGCGGCGGTCGCAGCCGGCGGGGTGCTCGGGGCGGAGGCGCGGCTCGGGGTGAGCCGAGCCCTGCCGACGCAGCCGGGGCGTGTGCCGTGGGGGACGCTTCTCGTCAACGTGGTCGGCGGCCTGCTCATCGGCGTCCTCATGGTCGTCGTCCTCGAGCTGACCAGCCCGCACCGACTGGTGCGCCCCTTCCTGGGCGTGGGCATCCTCGGAGGTTTCACCACGTTCTCGACGTTCTCCGTCGACGCCGTCCTCCTCGCTGATGATGGCCACCGCCTGCTTGCCGCCGGCTACGTCGTCGCGACCCCGGTGCTGGCCATCACGGCCACGTGGGTGGGGATGAGCGCCGTCCGGTCACTGGTACGGCTACGGTCTCAGCGGGCACCGGCTCGGGGCGGAGCCGCGCATGCCGCGGCCGGGCGACGTCCCGGCCGGTTGCCCACCACTCCCGAGGAAGGACCGCTCCCATGAGGACCAGACCGTCATGAGCGAGCCCCCCATGGGCGACGCACCCGGGTCCGGCCAGACCGATGAGTCGGACGGGCTGCTCACGGCCTGCCGGCTGACGATGATCGTCAGCGAGAACGCCACCGTCGCGCACCGCCCCCTGTATGCCGAGCTCGTGCACCGCGCACATCGCTTCGGGCTGCACGGGGCGAGCGTGTTCCGTGGCATCGAGGGGTACGGGGCCTCGCGGCGCGTGCACACCTCGCGCGTGCTGAGTCTCACGGAGGACCTTCCAGTCGCTGTGGTCGTGGTCGACGAGCGCACGAGGCTCGAGGCCTTTCTCGCCGAGGCCGACCCCTTGCTCGACGAGGGAGTGACCGTCCTGGAGGACGTTGCCGTCTACCTGCCCTCGGCCCGGCGCGCCGTCAGGAGGGGCCACCCCGCATGGTGACCGTGCTGCTGGTGGCGCTCGGCGCCGCGGTCGGGGCCCCTGCGCGCTACCTCACGGACCGGGCGGTGGGCCACGCTCACGACGGGGTCTTCCCCTGGGGCACGCTTGCCGTCAACGTCGCAGGGTCCGCCCTGCTCGGTGCCCTCGCGGCCGGCGCCCGTGCACATGACCTGCCGACCGCCGTCATGGCCGCCGTCGGCGCCGGCTTCTGCGGCGCGCTGACCACCTACAGCACGTTCGGCTACGAGACCCTGCGACTGGCTGAGGACGGGGCACACCTGTACGCCGCGCTCAACGTCGTTGCCAACGTGGCCGTCGGCCTGACGGCAGCGTTTCTCGCCTTCTGGGGGGTGTCCTCGCTCTGACCTCGTGTCGCCCGCGGCCAGGCCGCGCCGAGGGGTGCGCCAGCGCCAGTGCGCAGGCTCGGGTGCGCCATGATGGACGGGCTGGCGGTGGTCACGAAGCAGCAGGCGACCACCCCGGCACTGCCATGAAGCCGCCCCGGGCAGCCGCTCGGGGGCCGAACCGACCGGGAGCGACCGGCCTGCCATGAGCGCTGAGGACCTCGAGAACTACGAGACCGAGATGGAGCTGCAGCTCTATCGCGAGTACCGCGACGTCGTCGGTCTGTTCAGCTACGTGGTCGAGACCGAGCGGCGGTTCTACCTGGCCAACCACGTGGATCTCGCCGTGCGCGCCAGCGCAGGTGAGGTCTACTTCGAGGTGAGCCTGAACGACGCCTGGGTGTGGGACGTGTACCGACCCGCCCGCTTCGTGAAGTCTGTCCGTGTGGTCACGTTCAAGGACGTCAACGTCGAGGAGCTCTCGAAGAGCGATCTCGAGCTGCCCAAGGGCGGTGGGTTCTCGGGCGGGTGACCCGCTGCACCGGCCTCGACCGCGGGTAGGCGGGTGTCGGGATCGCCCTCGACCGGCGGTGCTAGGCTCCCCCAGCCCGTCAGGGCTGGCGGTCGGGCCGCCGGGATCCAGCCGGATCCAAGTCACGGCAGGTCGGTCTCGCGGGCAGGTCGGTCTCAAGGGCAGGTCGGTCCCACAGTGGGTCAGTCCCAGGGCGGAGGAGCAGCGTGAAGTTCGACTACGGCGACCTGACGGGTTTCGAGCCGATCAGCGAGGAGCAACGGCGGGAGTTCCACGAGCAGGGGTTCCTGCTCCTGCGCAACGTCCTGACCGAGGAGCACAGGACGGCGCTCGAGGCGGCGGTCGACCGGGTGTACGCCGAGGAGCAGGCGCCGGGCGGCATGGTCGACGAGCGGGGCGTGCTGCACCACCTGGGGTTCCTGACCCGTGACGAGCTGTTCGCCGACCTGCTGACGCACCCGGTGATCTTTCCTTACATCTGGGGCCTTGCCGGGTGGAACATCTACACCCACCACAACCACCTCGACGTCACCCCGCACCAGGAGCCCGAGGCGCCCTACTGGGGCTGGCACCAGGACGGGTACCGGCAGAACTCCGACCCGGAGACGATGGACCCGGACGTCCCCCGGCCGATGTTCTCGCTGAAGGTCGGGTACGTGCTCTCCGACCTCTCGCAGAACGGGCGAGGGGCCACCATGGTGATCCCGGGCAGCCACCTGTGGAACTCGCTGCCCCGTCCGCAGGACCCGTCGGTGTGGCACCCCAACCCCGACGGCACCGTGGAGATCGCCGCCAACCCCGGCGACGCCTTCATCTTCGACCGCCGGCAGTGGCACTCCCGCTCGGTGAACGCCTCCTCCATCACGCGGAAGATGCTGTTCATCGGATACACCTACCGATGGATCCGGCCCCTGGACGACATGCCGATCGACGCCTCCGGCGACTGGTGGGCCAACCGCACGCCTCTAGAGCGCCAGCTGCTCGGCGAGGGCAAGCACACGGCGAGCTACTGGGGCATCAACTGGAACGGCGCGATCGACGACGAGATCCCGCTGCGCGCGGAGCTGAAGTCGCGGGGGCTGCTCGACCGCAGCATCCCCTGGCTGCGCTGACGGCCCGTCCTCGAGGCTCGACTCCTCCACAGGGGCGCCGGCAGTCCCACCGTCCACAAGCGCCGCGCCGACCTGACCTCCGCGACCACCTCCACCCCGACGATCGGGGTCGGAGGTGGTCGTGCGTATGAATGGCAGGAGTCTCGTCGGACGGCATGGCGAGGACGTGGCGGTGGCACACCTGGTCGACGACGGCATGACGGTTCTCGCGCGGAACTGGCGCTGCTCGCAGGGTGAGATCGACATCGTGGCACTGGACGGTGCCGCCGCGGTCGTCGTGGAGGTGAAGGCCCGCCGTACATCGTCGTTCGGGCGGCCCGTCGAGTCGGTCACCGCGGCGAAGCTCGCCCGGCTGCGCCGACTCGCGGCGGCCTGGCTCGCGGCCCAGGACCGCGCCTTCGAGGACGTCCGCGTCGACGTCGTCGGCGTGATGTTGGGCCGCGGCCCGGCCCAGGTCGAGCACCTGCGGGGGGTGGGGTAGGTGGCCTTGGGTCGCTGTCTGGCCGTCGCCCTGATCGGGCTGGAGGGCCACGTCGTGGAGGTGGAGGCCGACATCGCCTCGGGCCTTCCCGCGTTCACGCTGGTCGGCCTGCCCGACGCCAGCCTCGTCGAGTCCCGCGACAGGGTGAGGGCCGCAGCAGCCAACTCCGGCTCCCCGCTGCCCATGCACCGGATCACGGTCAACCTGTCGCCTGCTGCCCTGCCGAAGGCGGGGACGTCGTTCGACCTGGCCGTGGCCGCTGCCCTCCTCGCGGCCGCCCAGAGGGTTCCGGGGGAGTCCGTGGCCTCGATGGTGCACCTGGGCGAGCTCGGTCTCGACGGCCGGGTCCAGCCCGTGCGAGGCGTCCTGCCTGCGGTACTGGCCGCGGTGGCGGCGGGATGGCCGAGGGTCGTCGTCCCGGCCTCGAACGCCTCGGAGGCTGCCCTCGTGCCCGGCGCCGAGGTGACGGCCGTCGACCGGCTGAGCGATGTCGTCGCCCTGCACAGCGGGGAGGCGCTGTCCGCGAAGGCGCACGCGCGGGGTGGGGTCGGACGGCCGGAGGGCCGGCCGCCGGCCGTGCCGCGGCGGGTCCCGGGCCGGTCGACGCCGGACCTCAGCGACGTCGTCGGCCAGCACGAGGCCCGTCACGCACTCGAGGTGGCGGCCGCCGGCGGGCACCACCTGCTGATCGTCGGCCCGCCGGGTGCCGGCAAGACGATGCTCGCCGCCCGACTTCCCGGGCTGCTGCCAGACCTCGACGACGACCGCGCGCTCGAGGTCAGTGCCGTGCACTCGGTGGCGGGGACGCTGGACCCGTCCTCGGGGCTTCTGCGGCGGCCACCCTTCGAGGACCCCCACCACACGGCGACGGTCGCCTCCCTCGTGGGCGGCGGCAGCGGGCTGCCTCGCCCTGGTGCGGCCTCGCGAGCGCACTGCGGGGTGCTGTTCCTCGACGAGGCGCCTGAGTTCCACCCGAGGGCGTTGCAGGCGCTGCGCCAGCCGCTGGAGCAGGGTGAGCTCGTGATCCACCGCGCGATGGGGTCCGCACGCTTCCCTGCCCGTTTCCAGCTCGTGCTGGCGGCCAACCCCTGTCCGTGCGGGCGCGCCACCGGCCAAGGGCTGGAGTGCAGCTGCGCACCGCTGGCGCGGCGGCGGTACTTCGGCCGGTTGTCGGGCCCGCTCCTGGACCGCGTCGACCTGCAGGTCGTCGTCCAGGGGCTCACGCGCGCCCAGATGACGGCATCGCAGAGACCGGAGCCGACATCGGCCGTGGCTGCTCGGGTGCGCCAGGCGCGTGAGGCGCAGCGACAACGGCTGAAGGGCACTCCGTGGCGGTGCAACGGGGAGCTTCCCGGGCCGTGGCTGCGTGCCGCCCTCAGGCTGCCCCCGTCTGTGACGAGGGACCTGGACCGGGCGATGGACCGCGACCAGATCACCGCGCGCGGCTACGACAGGGTGCTGCGCACGGCGTGGACCTTGGCCGACCTGTCCGGGGGGTCGCAGCCGGTGCGCGACGACGTGGGCGTGGCCCTGCTGCTGCGCCGCAACCCGCGGGCCGTGGCATGAGGCGGCTGGGGCGGGAGGTGCGGCCGTGAACAGCCGGAGTCGGCCACGGGCAGACATGGACTCCGACACCCACGCCCGCGCGGCCTGGAGCCGCCTCGCCGAGCCTGGCGACAAGAAGGCGCAAGCGTTCGTCGCCGAGAGGGGGCCGGTTCCGGCGCTGCGGGCGGTCCTGGCCGGCGACCCGGTAGCGCAGCGCTGGCGTGCCCGGCTGCCCGACCTGGACCCTGCCCGCGACCTGGACACCCTTGCCCGCTTCCGCGGACGCCTGCTCGTGCCGGCTGACGAGGAATGGCCGCCGGGGCTGGCCGACCTGGGCGTGGGGGCGCCCTTCTGCCTGTGGGTGCGCGGGAATCTTCGGCTGGTGGATGCCGTGCGCCGCTCGGCCGCGATCGTCGGGTCTCGCGCGGCGACGCACTACGGCGAGCATGTGGCCGGCGAGCTCGCCGCGGGTTGCACGGAGCGGGGGATCACTGTCGTCTCCGGGGCGGCCTACGGCATCGACGCCTGCGCGCACCGAGGGGCGCTGGCCGTGGGCGGGCCGAGCGTGGCTGCGCTCGCGTGCGGCGTCGACCGGGGGTACCCGCGAGGCAACGAGCCCCTGATCTCGCGGTTGGCCCACGAGGGAGCGGTGGTCAGTGAGGTGCCCCCTGGAAGTGCCCCGACCCGCTGGCGGTTCCTGCAGCGCAACCGGCTCATTGCGGCCATCACAGGGGTGACGGTCGTCGTCGAGGCCGCCTGGCGATCAGGCGCCCTGAACACGGCGTGGTGGGCGGAGTGCCTCGGTCGCCCGCTGGCCGCTGTTCCGGGCCCTGTCACGTCGCCGGCGTCGACGGGTTGCCACCGGCTGATCCGCGACCACGGTGCCGTATGCGTCACCCGGGCCCAGGAGGTGGCCGAGCTCGCGGCCGCCATGGGGGAGGAGCTCCCGATGCCGCCGTCGGTACCGGCGGCCGACCACGACGGGCTCGGGCAGCTGGACCTGCGGGTGCTGGACGCCCTGCCGGTCCGCGCGGGTGTCCTGGTCGAGTCGCTCGTGCGGTGCGCGGGAGTTCCACCTGGGCAGGTGATGGCGGCGCTGGGGCGCCTGGAGACGGCGGGCCTCGCCGTGCGCGCCGACGGCGGCTGGCGACGTCCGGCGCGTCGCGCTTGAGCGCACCCCCGCGCGGGGCCACCGTGGTGGCGTGCACACCAGGGCGGACGTTCCCGCCAGCCCGGACGAAAGCCGGACAGCGGCAGGCCCGGACGGGAGCCGGACAGTGGCGGGCCCGGACGAGCCGCTCCCCGTGGAGATGGAGGCGGCCATCGGGGCGTTCGACCGCTACCTGTCGGTCGAGCGCGCACGATCGGTGCACACGCGTCGCGCGTACCTGGCCGACGTGCGAGCCCTCCTGCGCCACGCACGAGGGCAAGGCCGAGACGACCTCATAGGGCTGGACCTTGCGCTCCTGCGGGGTTGGCTGGCGACCATGAACACACGAGGCCTGGCCCGCGGGACGTTGGCCCGTCGGGCGGCCAGCGCGCGCACGTTCACCGCATGGCTGCACCGCACCGGCCGCGTCCCCAAGGACGCGGGCGAGCGGCTGCGCTCTCCCAAGGCGCGCCACCCGCTGCCGGGAGTGCTTCGCCGTGACCAGGCGGAGCGGATGCTCGACGAAGCCCAGGCCCGTGTCCGACGGATCGAGGCCGGCGACCCGGCTGACCGAGCCCTGCCGCCGGAGCCGCAGTCAACCGGGTACGACAAGGCGGCCCTTGCCGCTTCGTTGCGCGACGCCGCGCTCCTGGAGCTCCTGTACGCGACGGGCATCCGGGTCGGGGAGCTGTGCGGGCTCGACGTCGCCGACCTCGACATGAGCCGACGCACGGTGCGGGTGCTCGGCAAGGGCAACAAGGAGCGGGTGGTGCCGTTCGGGGTTCCTGCGGCGGACGCCGTGCGGCGGTGGTTGGCTGAGGGCCGGGCGGCGCTGGCGCACCGCGATTCCTCGTCCGCGCTCTTCCTCGGTCTACGCGGTCGCCGGGTGGACCAGCGCCAGGTGCGTGACGTCGTCCACGCTGCGCTCGCGCTCGTCGAGGGTGCCCCTGACCTCGGCCCGCACGGGCTTCGCCACAGCGCGGCCACCCATCTGCTCGACGGGGGGGCGGACCTTCGTAGCGTCCAGGAGCTTCTTGGCCACGCTACGCTCGCCACGACGCAGATCTACACGCACGTGTCGGTCGACCGGCTGCGTGCGACGTACAGGCAGGCGCATCCGCGGGCCTGAGTGCGGCGGGGGGCAGCGGGAGGAACAGGCGTGGTTGGCGAGAGCAGGCAGGTCGATGAGGTTGTCGACCAGGTCGCCGCAAACGACGCTGCACTGCGCGACTTGTGGCGGCGGTTCAAGTCCACGGGGGACGCCGCGATCCGCGAGCGACTGATCCTGCAGTACTCGCCACTGGTGAAGTACGTCGCGGGCCGGGTGGGCGTGGGGCTTCCCCCTAACATCGAGCAGGCAGACCTGGTCTCCTACGGCATCTTCGGCTTGATCGACGCGATCGAGAAGTTCGACATCGAGCGCGCCATCAAGTTCGAGACCTATGCCATCTCGCGGATCCGCGGCGCGATCATCGACGAGCTGCGTGCGATCGACTGGATCCCGCGGTCGGTCCGGTACAAGGCGCGCGAGGTCGAGAGGGCGTACGCAGCCCTCGAGGGCGAGCTCCGTCGCACCCCGACCGAGGCGGAGGTCGCCAAGAAGCTGGGCATCCCCCTCGACGAGCTCCACCAGATCTTCTCGCAGGTGTCCTACGTCAACGTCGTGGCGCTCGACGAGCTGCTCACGGTGGGTGGGGAGAAGGGCGACAAGCTCTCCCTGGTCGACACCCTCGAGGACACCAAGGCCGAGGACCCGGTCGTGGCCTTCGAGACTGAAGAGACCAAGTTCATCCTTGCGCGGGCGATCAACCAGCTGCCCGAGCGCGAGAAGATCGTCGTCACCCTGTACTACTACGAGGGCCTCACGCTCGCCGAGATCGGGCGGGTGCTCGGCGTCACCGAGTCCCGGATCTGCCAGATGCACACCAAGGCCGTCCTGCAGCTACGGGCCAAGCTCAGCGAAGTGAGCTGACCCGGGGTAGCACCGGCAGGAGCACGACCGGCCGGTCACCGCGCACGAGGGTGAGCGGGTCGACGTACACGAGCCCTTCCAGCACCCCCCAGTGCAGGCAGGCGGTGGGAGCGCAGTGGCCGGCTTGCGGTCCGAGCAGTCCGACGGCGTCCCCGCGCCGGACCCGGGTGCCGACAGGAGGTCCGGCGACAACCGGCTCCAACGTCGTCCTCACTGACCTGTCGACCGCGATCACCACGACGGGTACGCCGGCGACGATGCCCGAGTACGTCACGCGCCCCGAGACGGGGGCGCGTACGCGCTGACCCGGCGACGCCTCGAGGTCCACACCGCGATGGCCTGGTGACCATCGCATGGGCCCGAGCGAGAAGCCTCGCAGGACGTGCGCAGGGTTCATGGGCATCGACCAGCCGATGCGTGTGGCTGTGAGCCCACCGGTGCTGGAGCGCCGTCCGATCGCGGCGGCCGGAGCGCCTGCCGTCGCCGTGCCGGGGGACGCTGTGACCGTTGGCCGCGATGGCAGCCCGGGGCCCATCGACTGCCCCGGGAGCGCGACGCCCGAGACCGCCACCGCGGTCGCCGCGCCGGAGGACACGAGCAGCACGACGGCCACGGTGACCGCGGAGATCGTCATGGCAGCTGAGCATGACCGGCCGAGCAGCGCCTCGGGGCGGGGCGGGCGCCGGGTGTGGACGGCGGGACGGCGGGGGAGGGTGTGGAGGACTCGACGGGGAGACGGCCTGCCCGGGGGGTCGGCTGGCGGGGGCGGACCCCCCGTGAGGCCGCCGGGTGTGGACTATGCCGGACGGAGCCGAGCGAGCCGCCGCACTGCCTCGGCGAGCACCTCGGGGCGCTTGCAGAAGGCGAACCGCACCAACGACCGTGCGGGCTCGACGTCGTCGTGGAAGACGCGGACGGGGACGGCGACCACGCCGGCGAGGTCCGGGAGGGCCCGGCACAGCTCCAGCCCGTCGTCGAAGCCGAGGGGAGCCGCGTCGGCGACCACGAAGTACGTGGCCTGAGGCACGCTGACGGCGAAGCCGGCCGACACGAGCCCCTCGACCAGCTGGTCCCGGCCGGCCCGAAGGCGCGCGGCGACGTCCAGATAGGCCTCGTCGGGCAGGCGCAGGCCGACAGCCACCGCCGGCTGCAGGGGACCCGCGTTCACATAGGTGAGGAACTGCTTGACGGTCGTGACGGCGTCCACGACCGGTGCGGACGCGACGACCCATCCGACCTTCCAGCCGGTGACGGAGAAGGTCTTGCCGGCAGAGGAGATCGTGACGGTGCGCTCGGCCATGCCCGGCAGGGTGGCCATGGCGATGTGCCGCTCCCCGTCGAAGGTCAGGTGCTCGTACACCTCATCGGTCACCACGAGCGCGTCGTGCTCACGGGCCAGGCCGGCAACGAGCTCGAGCTCGGAACGGCTGAGCACGCGGCCCGTCGGGTTGTGCGGGGTGTTGACCAGGACCAGCCGGGTACGCGGGGAGAACGCCCTGGCAAGCGCCTCGGCGTCCACCCGGTAGTCGGGGAAGCGCAGCGGGACGGTCCGGCGGACGGCACCGGCGAGCGCGATGCACGCTGCGTACGAGTCGTAGTAGGGCTCGAAAGTCACGACCTCGTCGCCGGGTTCGCAGAGCGCCAGGATCGTCGCGGCCACCGCCTCGGTGGCTCCGGCAGTCACCAGCACCTCGCTGTGCGGGTCGACCGTGACGCCGTAGAAGCGGCTCTGGTGCTCGGCGATCGCGGCCCGCAGCTCGGGGACGCCCCGACCCGGCGGGTACTGGTTGCGGCCACCCCGGATCGCCGAGATGGCGGCTTCCAGGACGGCCGACGGGCCGTCGGTGTCCGGGAACCCCTGCCCGAGGTTGACCGCACCGGTACGCATCGCGAGCGCGCTCATCTCGGCGAAGATCGTCGAGGCGAGCCTGCCGTCGTCACCCAGCAGGTTCGACTGGCGAGCGATCTCGCGCCAACGCCCAGGGACCACCATGAGCACACACTAGGAGCACCCTCTGGGAGCGCTTGCCCTCGATGTCGCCGACGTCCACGGGTGCGACGGTGGACGTCGGCGTGAACCGGACCGGGGGTGGTCACCACCACTGAGGGACACGCTCGGTCCACGCCCGTCGCAACCCGCCGAGCATGCGCTCCAGGCATGCCGGTGGTACGCCGCCCGGGGGCGTGGCCGCCTGCGCAGCCGAACCGGAGTGCCTGACCGCCGATGGTCCGTGGGCCCTTGTGGGTGCAGGCGGTCGGACCGGTTTGGTCGCCGTCCTGCCCGCGCCGTACGATGAGCGAACGGCCGGGGCTCGTCCCGGTCGACTTCGCGCGCCTGCTGACCGTCCCGATGGACGGGCGCACCCCTCGGTCCGGCCTCCATGAGGCCGGTGGGGTTCGCGCCGCCGGCGCCAGGCACACCGTCCGACCGGGCGGGGTGAGGAACCGACGGGCGCCCGCCGCATACGCGGCTCGGCGTCGACAGGAGTGTCAGCCATGGCTGTCGTCACCATGCGCCAGCTGCTCGAGAGCGGCGTCCACTTCGGCCACCAGACCCGCCGGTGGAACCCGAAGATGAAGCGGTTCATCTTCACCGAGCGCAACGGCATCTACATCATCGACCTGCAGCAGTCGCTCACTTTCATCGACCGTGCCTACGACTTCATCAAGGAGACGGTGGCCCACGGCGGGTCGATCCTCTTCGTCGGAACCAAGAAGCAGGCGCAGGAGCCTGTCGCGGAGCAGGCCACCCGGGTCGGCATGCCCTACGTCAACCAGCGCTGGCTCGGCGGCATGCTCACGAACTTCACCACGGTCCACAAGCGCCTCCAGCGTCTCAAGGAGCTCGAGGAGATCGACTTCGAGGACGTGGCGAAGAGCGGCATGACCAAGAAGGAGCTGCTCGTCCTGCGGCGGGAGAAGGACAAGCTCGAGAAGACCCTCGGCGGGATCCGCGACATGTCGCGGGTGCCCAGTGCGGTCTGGATCGTGGACACCAAGAAGGAGCACCTGGCCGTCGACGAGGCTCGCAAGCTGGGCATCCCGATCGTCGCGATCCTCGACACGAACTGCGACCCGGACGAGGTCGACTACAAGATCCCTGGCAACGACGACGCGATCCGGTCGGTGACGCTGCTTACCCGCGTGGTCGCCGACGCCGTCGCCGACGGCCTTCTGGCGCGAGCTCGGGCGGGCGAGGCCAAGCCCGAGCCCGGCACGGTCGGCGTCGACGAGCCGCTGGCCGAGTGGGAGCGTGAGCTGCTCGAGGGCCAGGCTGTCGCCGAGGCACAGAGGGTGGACGTCGCGCCGGTCGCCGAGGAGGCACCGGTGGTCGAGGTCGAGGCGGTGGACGTCGCGCCGGTCGCCGAGGAGGCACCGGTGGTCGAGGTCGAGGCGGTGGACGTCGCGCCGGTCGCCGAGGAGGCACCGGTGGTCGAGGTCGAGGCGGTGGACGTCGCGCCGGTCGCCGAGGAGGCACCGGTGGTCGAGGTCGAGGCGGTGGACGTCGCGCCGGTCGCCGAGGACACACCCGATGCGGAGCCCGGCCAGGCCTGACCCGGCCGCCAGAAACCTCCGCCACGACGCGGACGGTTCGTCGCAGACACGAACAGGAGATCGACAAGCATGGCGAACATCAGCGCCGCCGACGTGAAGAGGCTGCGTGACCTCACCGGCGCCGGGATGATGGACTGCAAGAGGGCGCTGGAGGACTCCGACGGCGACGTCGACAGGGCCGTGGAGTACCTGCGCGTCAAGGGGCAGGCCAGTGCCGAGAAGAAGCAGGGGCGCACGGCGTCCAACGGCCTCGTCACCGCCCACGTCGACGGTGGGGTGGGCGTACTGCTGGAGCTCAACTGCGAGACCGACTTCGTCGCGAAGGGCGAGAGGTTCCAGGAGGTCGCATCGCGGGTTCTCGAGCAGGCGGTCGCGTCGCGGGCCGGCGACGCCGAGGGCCTGATGGCCAGTGAGGTCGGCCCCCGGCAGGACCGTCGCCGACGTCGTCACCGATGCCACCGCGGCGATCGGTGAGAAGATCGTTGTGGGTCGCGTCGCGCGGTTGAGCGCGCCGTACGTGGCGAGCTACCTGCACCGCACGAGCCCGGACCTACCCCCGCAGATCGGCGTGCTGGTCGCGGTCGACGGCGTGAGCGACGTGGCCCGCGACGTCGCGATGCATGCGGCTGCGATGGCCCCTCGTTACCTGACTCGAGCCGATGTGCCCGAGGACGTCGTGGAGTCCGAGCGGCGCATCGCCGAGGAGAAGTCCCGGGCGGAGGGCAAGCCCGAGCAGGCGCTGCGCGAGAATCGTCGAGGGGCGGGTGAACGCCTTCTTCAAGGACTTCGTGCTCGTGGAGCAGGACTACGCCAAGGACAACAAGAAGACCGTGGCCGTGCTGCTTCGGGAGGCAGGGGTGAACGTCACCGGCTTCGCCCGCTTCCGAGTCGGCTCCTGAGCCCTCACCGGCGCAGCGCTCCACCGAGCGCGCAGCCGACCTGCTGCGGTGGCCCGACGTAGGGCAGACTGCACGACGGGAGCCGCGAGGCACGCCCGTTCTGCGCCATGCGGGCAGGTCGGACGACCGCCGACGAGGAGAGGGGACGCCGATCGTGGGTGCCATGGCAGAGATCCGCACATCCGCCCATGCCCGCACCGACACGGCTGAGGAGCCCCCGCTGGAGCCCAACCCGCCGCCGTACCGCCGCGTGCTCCTCAAGCTCTCGGGCGAGGTCTTCGGAGCCGGGCGGCTCGGTGTCGACCCGGACGTCGTCAGCCGGCTCGCGGCGCAGATCGCCGTGGTCGTGCGCGAGGGCGTGCAGGTGGCCATCGTCGTGGGTGGCGGCAACTTCTTCCGCGGCGCGGAGCTGTCCCAGCGCGGCATGGACCGGGCGCGCGCCGACTACATGGGCATGCTCGGCACCGTCATGAACTGCCTGGCCCTGCAGGACTTCCTCGAGCAGCAGGGCATCGACACGCGCGTCCAGACCGCGATCACGATGGGTCAGGTCGCAGAGCCGTATGTGCCTCGTCGGGCGATCCGTCACCTGGAGAAGGGTCGGGTGGTGATCTTCGGGGCAGGCCTCGGGGCGCCGTACTTCTCCACCGACACCACGGCCGCCCAGCGGGCCCTGGAGATCAAGGCCGACGTCGTCCTCATGAGCAAGAACGCTGTCGACGGCGTCTACAGCGCGGACCCCCGCGACGACCCCAGCGCACACCGTCTGGACGAGGTGACGTACTCCGACGCCTTGCGCCGCCGGCTGAAGGTCGTGGATGCGACGGCCTTCTCCCTGTGCATGGACAACAGGCTCCCGATGATCGTCTTCGGGATGGAGGGTGAGGGCAACGTGGCACGGGCCGTCCGAGGTGAGAGGATCGGCACGCTGGTAACGGCGGGGTAACCTGCCGGACCAGGCCCGTTTGCCTCGGGCACGCACCGCTGACCAGGCCGGAAGCGCACGTCGGAGCGCACAATCGCCAGTGCACAGAGGAGCGACGGTGATCGACGAGACCCTTCTCGAGGCTGAGGAGAAGATGACCAAGGCGGTCGAGGTCGCGAAGGAGGAGTTCGCCACGATCCGTACGGGTCGTGCCAACCCCGCGATGTTCTCCAAGCTCCATGTGGACTACTACGGGTCGCCCACCCCGCTGCAACAGCTGGCCTCGTTCGCCACGCCCGAGGCTCGCATGGTCATCATCAGCCCGTACGACCGCTCGACGATGACGGCCATCGAGCGGTCGATCCGCGACTCCGACCTCGGCGTCAACCCGACGAACGACGGGTCGGTGATCCGTGTGGTGCTCCCGCAGCTGACCGAGGAGCGTCGCAAGGAGTACATCAAGGTCGCCAAGCACAAGGCGGAGGATGCCCGGGTGTCCGTGCGCAACATCCGCCGACGCGCCAAGGAGGAGCTCGACCGGATCATCCGCGACGGGGACGCCGGTGAGGACGAGGTCATGCGTGCCGAGAAGGAGCTGGAGCTCGTGACGAAGCGCTATGTCGAGAACATCGACGAGCTGCTGCGCCACAAGGAGTCCGAGCTCCTCGAGGTCTGAAGGCATGGCCATGCCTGCGCCTCCCCCGAACGAGCGCCCCCCGAACGAGCCCCTGCCGCGTCGGCGACGGGCCGAGCAACGGGCGATCGACCCGGGGGAGAACTCCTGGGCGGACCTGGTCGGCCTGCACGGCGACCTCGGGCCCGAAGGTCATGCGCCCCCGGGCGATGACGACCAGCCCACTGTGACGAGCGCACCCGCAGTGTCGTCGCTCACGCACGGTCCCCCCATAGGCCAGACGGGATGGGTGCCGACAGACCCTGTGACGACGGGCTGGGTGTCGACGGACCCTGTGGTCGATGACCCGGTGACGACGAGCACGAGCTACCCGGCCCTCGCGCCCGAGGTGACACCGGTGAGCCGCCGCAGTGCCCGGGCGAGGCAGGCAGATGCGCCGGAGCCACCGCCCCCGGCCGACCCCGCCCCAGCGGGGGGAGGCCGACCCTGGTGGGCCGGAGCGGGCAGCGCGGACGCCGCCGCCTTGTGGGAGCCCGTCGTCCCCGAGCCGACCCCGCCGGCACCCGACGACGCGTGGTCGGCCCGGCCGCCGGCCCCAGACACGGCGAGCTCGCACCCGCAGTGGCCCGCTCCGGTGCCGGCCACGCCGTCCCACCTCGGTGAGGACCAGCCGACGCAGGCCTGGACGGTCCCGCCCGCCTGGGACCCGACCGGGGCCGTCGACATCGCCGACCCCACGGACCACACCTGGCCGACCGCGAAGGCCGACGAGGCGGCTGCGCATCGTCTCGAGCCCGCGGTCTGGGACGTCGCCCCGCCGCCGTTCGTGCCCGCCCCGCCGCCGTTCGCGGCGGAACCGCCGCCCTTCGTGGCCGCCCCACCGAGCCCGCCCCTCGTGGACCCCACGTCGGAGCAGCCGTTCGCTGACAGCCTGGACGCGCCGGTCGCCCCCCGTGCCCCAGCCCCGCGCCGCCCTCCGGCCTCGACCAGAGCAGCGGCGGTCCCGCCACCGCCTGCGCCGCCGCGGCCCGCGAGCCCCCGGAGCCCGGCTGTCGGTTCGGGCCCCGCCGATGCCCCCCGTGCGCCGGTCGTGGGTGCGGCGCCGGCGCCGACCCGCAGGTCGAGGACTCCGGCCGCCGGACCAGGAGCTGCGCCCGCCTCGCCCCCCGCCGTGGCCCCCGGACGGAGGAGCCCGCGTGGCAGCGGCGCGGCAGCGGCGAAGCAGTCGGGTGCCGCGACGCCCGGCAGCTCGGGGCCCGACCAACCTCCGCGCAAGGTAGCGCCCGTGCCGCTGGGCTTCTCGGCGGCGCCTGTGCAGGAGCTGTTCCCCACTGCGCTGCACGGCATCGCTGACGGCGATCACGCTCAGCCGGTCGACCAGGCGGACACGGGCATGTCGAGCCGCTGGTGGCAGGCGTTCGGCGCAGCGACCCAGCGGCCGGAGCTCACGGGGCAGTGGAGCATCCCTCGCAGCGCGCCCGATGCACCGCCACAGGTGCCGCAGCCGCCACAACCGCGACAGCCGGCACCGCCAGCGGCCAAGGCGCCACGACGGGCCCCGTCACCGGCGCGCGTACAGGCGGACGCAGGAGCGACGCCGCGGGACGACGCCGCGCCGGCCACCCCGGAGGGCGGCACCCGCAGGCAGCGACGTCACACCCACCCCGGGCGAGCGACGTCGGCGGCTCCCGAGGGTCGCCGGCCGGCCGTGCCCGTGGCCCCGGCTGTCGGCGGTTCACCCGCGGCCGTGGCCGGCGCACGCCCACGGCGGCGCAGTCGCACCGTGGTGGACGGCGCCCCAGCCCCTAGCCGGGCCGGTCGCAACCTGCCCGCGGCGGTCGGTGTTGGAGTCCTGCTGGCCGCGGCCGCCGTCGTCACGCTCTTCACGATCAAGCAGCTGTTCGTGGTCCTGGAGCTGGCGGCGCTGATCGTCGGCGTGTGGGAGCTGTCCCTCGCGATGGCGCGCAAGGGGCTGTCCGTGCCCGTGACCCCGCTGGCCGTCGGTTCGGCGGGGATGCTCACCGCGGCCTTCGTCGCCGGCGAGGAGGGGCTGCTGGTCTCGTTCACCCTGACCGCGCTCGGCGTGCTGTTGTGGCGGATCATCGATGGGGTGGACGACGCGGTCCGCGACGTGTGCGCCAGTGTCTTCACCGCGGCGTACGTGCCGTTCCTCGGCGGGTTCGCGGTGCTTCTGCTCGTCGGCGACGACGGCGCGGGTCGGGTGCTGACCTTCATCGCCGTGACCGTCGCCAGCGACATCGGCGGGTATGCCGCCGGGGTCACGATGGGCCGGCACCCGATGGCGCCCCGGATCAGCCCCAAGAAGTCCTGGGAGGGGCTGGCAGGCTCCGCGGTGGCCTGCATGCTCGTGGGGGCGCTGACCGTGACGGTGCTCCTGCACGGGCCGTGGTGGGCCGGGGCCGCGCTCGGAGCGGTGACGGTCGTGACGGCCACGCTGGGTGACCTCTCGGAGTCCCTGCTCAAGCGTGACATCGGCATCAAGGACATGGGCACACTGCTGCCCGGCCACGGAGGCATGATGGACCGCCTGGACTCGTTGCTGCCGACCGCACCCGTCGCGTACCTGATGCTCCTGCTGCTCGTCCCGGTCGCGTAGGCCCGCCGGATGACCGACGTGGGCGCCTCCGCGGCCGCCGGGCTGGCCTTCGCCGAGCCGCAAGGCCCGCGCCCTCCGCGCCACCTGGCAGACCTCACTGCCGCAGAGCGGACGGCAGCAGTGACCGAGCTGGGGCACGAGCCGTTCCGCGCCCGCCAGCTCTCCGTGCACTACTTCGAGCGGCTCGCCGCCGACCCGGCCGACATGACGGATCTCCCGGCCCGCAGGCGCGCCGGGCTCGTTGCGTCGATGCTGCCGCCGCTGCTCAGCCCGGTCCACCGCCAGGAGTGCGACGGTGGCACGACGGTGAAGACGCTCTGGCGGCTCTTCGACGGCGCGCTCGTGGAGAGCGTGCTCATGCGCTACCCGGACAGGGTCACCGTGTGCGTGAGCAGCCAGGCCGGGTGCGGCATGGGCTGCCCCTTCTGCGCGACCGGGCAGGCCGGCCTCACCCGCAACCTGTCCGCGGCGGAGATCGTGGAGCAGGTGGTGGCGGCAGCCCGCTCGGTGGCCCGTGGCGAGGTCCCTGGCGGCCGGGCCGGAGCAGCCGACCGCATCGGGAACGTCGTGTTCATGGGCATGGGCGAGCCCTTGGCCAACTTCTCCCGGCTGGCGAGCGCCCTGAGCCGGCTGACCGACCCCACCCCGGACGGCCTTGGTCTGTCCGCGCGCGGCATCACGGTCTCCACCGTGGGCCTCGTTCCGGCTATGGCGAGGCTGGGCCGGACGGGCCTGCCCGTGACCCTCGCGCTGTCCCTGCATGCGCCCGACGACGAGCTGCGCGACGAGCTCGTGCCCGTCAACACCCACTGGAACGTGGCCGAGGCGCTCGATGCGGCGAGGGACTACTTCGAGGTCACGGGACGCCGCGTGAGCATCGAGTACGCGCTGATCCGGGACGTGAACGACCAGGCATGGCGAGCGGACCTCCTGGGTCGCCTTCTCGAGCAGCGGGGCAAGGGGTGGGTACACGTCAACCCCATCCCGCTCAACCCGACCCCGGGGTCCCGATGGACAGCGAGCGACCCCGGGACGCAGGAGGTGTTCGTGGCACGGCTGCGAGCGCACGGGGTTCCGACCACGATCCGTGACACCCGAGGGCGCGAGATCGACGGCGCTTGCGGTCAGCTGGCGGCGGGCGCCCGGTGACCGCGGCCGGCCGTCCCCCCCGGGGACTGCGTCTTTGCGAGCGGGGTCGGGCAGAATGGCGGCCGTGAGCGACACCTTCCCGCAGGCGAGCCGCTTCTCCAAGGGCTACGACGTCGAGCAGGTCGAGACGTTCCTGGCCCGTGCCCGCATGGCGTACGAGGACACCGGACGGGGCCCGACCATGACGTCCTGGCATGTGCGCACGGTCGGGTTCGACCTCGTGCGCGGTGGCTACGACGTGGACGCGGTCGACTCGGCCCTGGACCGCATCGAGGACGCCTTCGCGCGGCGTGAGAAGCAACGGGGGGAGGAGCGCAGCGGAAGTGCTGCGTGGAGCAGCCAGCTGCGCACGCAGGAGCAGTCGCTGCGGGCACAGCTCGCCCGCCCCGACGGCCAGCGCTTCCCGCGTGGCAACGGCATGGAGCTGACCTACGACGCCGACGCCGTCGACGACCTCTGCAGCCGGATCGAGGAGTCGTTCGCGACGGGACGTCCGATGCCGCCGGATGCCGTTCGCCTGGCCGTCTTCAAGAGCAGGCGAGGCTCACGCGGGTACCGTGAGGCGTCGGTCGACGCCTTCCTCGACCGCGTCGTCGAGCTTCTCGTGGTGCAGGCCGTCTGAGCATCGCCCGCCACGGGCCCGCCTGAGGGCTGCCCTCGGGCGGCGGCCCCGCAGGTCACTGAACGCAGAACTCGTTGCCTTCCGGGTCGGCCATGACGACCCAGTGCCCGGTGGGACCGTCATGCTCGCCGAGGATCCGCGCACCCTCGCGGGCGCAGCGCTGGACGCGTGCGGCGACCGCCGCCCGGCGCTCTGCCTCGTCCGCGATCCCCGCGCCGGCGTTCAGGTCGAGGTGTACCCGGTTCTTGACCTGACGGTGCTCAGGGACCTTCTGGAACAGCACTCTCGGGCCGATGCCGGCGGGGTCCACGACCGCGCCCAGCGCGTCGCGCTGCGCGGGCGGGATGCCCACCTCGTCGGCGAACGCGTCCCAGGTCGCGTAGCCCGGTGGGGGCGGCTGCAGCTGGTAGTCCAGTGCGACCGCCCAGAAGGCGGCCATGGCCGCCGTGTCGAGGCAGTCCATGGTCACCTGGAACGAGATCGCCATGCTCGGCCCGCCATTCTCACTCGTTCACGCCGCCCCCGGGCTCTGGCTCGAGGCACGCGCGTCTGTCGGTAGTACGCCAGCCTATGGACGGGGTCCGACAGGCACCTCGGGCAGGCCGAGCACCCGGTCCACGTCCACCTGCACCACCACCCGTCGTGGGTTCTCCCTCGGCTCCCGGTAGCGCAGCGCATACCGACGTTCCGCCTCCCGCACCTGGGCCGGGTCGGTGACCACGGTCGCCGGCCCCTCGAGGCTGAGCCAGCGGCGTCCGTCCACCTGGCAGAGCACCGCCCGGCCGCCGCCGGCCAGGTTGCGGGCCTTGACCGAGTCGACACTGGTCAGGACGCGCGCGACGCGCGCCTCGGCGTCCCACGTGAACGCGACGGGTACGACGTGCGGCGAGCCGTCGTCACGCAGCGTGGTGAACGTGGCGAGATGGCGCTGCGCCAGGAACGTCTCGGCGGCGGCGGGCAGGGCTGCCGGGTCGAGGGGCATGGTCACAGACTGCCGGACGCCGCCCCCCGCTCGTCGCGCGCGGGGGGCACCTCGTCGCGCGGCGGCTTTCGCGGGCCGGGGACAGGCGCGACGATGCTGCCCATGACGACGATCTCGGGTACCGGGGCATACGTCGGGGCCTACGCCGACGCCTACGAGCGCAGTCTCGCCGACCCCCGTGGTTTCTGGGGCGATGCGGCAGCGGCGATCGACTGGGTCAGGGCCCCGGTGGAGGTGCTTGACGACGCCCGACCTCCGTTCTACCGCTGGTTCACCGGCGGCCTGCTCAACACCTGCTTCAACGCCCTGGACCGCCATGTCATCGGCGGCCGCGCCGACCAGGCGGCCCTGATCTACGACTCGCCCGTGACCGGCTCGAAGCGAACCCTCACCTACGCCCAGCTGCTCGAGCAGGTCGCCCGGTTCGGCGGTGTGCTGCGCGATCTCGGGGTCGGCAAGGGCGACCGCGTCGTGGTGTACATGCCGATGGTCCCCGAGGCCGTCGTGGCGATGCTCGCGTGCGCGCGTATCGGCGCCGTCCACTCCGTGGTGTTCGGCGGGTTCGCCCCGCACGAGCTGGCCATCCGCATCGACGACGCCCGCCCCAAGGTCGTCGTGTCGGCCTCGTGCGGCATCGAGGGCTCGCGGGTCATCGCCTACAAGCCGATGCTGGACGAGGCGATCCGGCAGGCGGGGCACAAGCCGGACAGCTGTGTGATCCTTCAACGTCCCCAGCTCGAGGCGTCCATGGGAGAGCGAGACCTGGACTGGGCGAGCGTGATGAGGCCGGATGCGGTACCGCCGGCCGAGTGCGTGCCCGTCGCGGCGACGGATCCGCTGTACATCCTGTACACGTCCGGAACCACCGGGAAGCCGAAGGGCATCGTGCGCGACAACGGCGGGCACGCGGTGGCGCTCCACTGGTCGATGGCGCAGATCTACGACATCCACCCGGGGGAGGTGTTCTGGGCTGCCAGCGACGTCGGCTGGGTGGTCGGCCACTCCTACATCGTCTACGCGCCCCTCCTCGTCGGTGCCACCACGATCCTCTACGAGGGCAAGCCGGTCGGGACGCCGGACGCGGGCGCCTTCTGGCGTGTGATCGCCGAGCACCGGGTGAGTGCGTTGTTCACCGCCCCCACCGCCTTCCGGGCGATCAGACGGGAGGACCCGCAGGCGCTGCTCCTGGCCGCACACGACATCTCCAGCCTCCGCACGCTCTTCCTGGCCGGCGAGCGGCTGGATCCCGACACGTACCAGTGGGCCTCTCGGACCCTGGGAATCCCGGTCGTCGACCACTGGTGGCAGACCGAGACGGGCTGGGCCATCTGTGCGAACCTGCGCGGGCTGGAGCCGATGCCCATCAAGGCGGGCTCGCCGTCGGTGCCGGTGCCCGGGTACGACGTCCAGGTGCTGGACGAGCACGGCGAACCGGGCGCTGCCAACAGCGAGGGAGCCATCTGCATCCGGCTGCCGCTGCCGCCCGGCACGCTGCCCACCCTGTGGGGGGACGACGACCGCTACGTCGCGGGCTACCTGTCCGCCTTCCCGGGCTGGTACCTCACGGGTGACGGCGGCTACAAGGACGACGACGGCTACCTCTTCGTGATGGGCCGCACCGACGACGTCATCAACGTCGCGGGCCACCGGCTGTCGACGGGGGCGATGGAGGCGGTGCTCGCCGGGCACCCGTCCGTGGCCGAGTGCGCGGTCGTCGGCGTCCACGACGACCTCAAGGGTCAGGTGCCGCGCGGCTTCGTGGTGCTCAAGGCCGGGGATCCACGCCGACCCCGCGCAGCTGCAGCGGGAGCTGGTCGAGGCGGTGCGCGCGCAGATCGGCCCGGTCGCGGCGCTGCGGGAGGTGGACGTCGTCCCGGCGCTGCCCAAGACGAGGTCGGGGAAGATCCTGCGCAAGACCATGCGCGAGATCGCCGACGGGAAGGACCCGGCGGTCCCCAGCACGATCGAGGACGCCGCCGTGCTGGACCACCTGCGGCCCTACCTGCGACGAGGCTGAAGCCCGAGCGCGGCGTCCCGTCCGTCGTGACCTCCTCGGGCGGGTTCGCCTGCCGTGCCGACCGGCTGGGGTCCGGCTCAGCCGCCGAACGCGTCCAGGCCGGTGAGCGCCTTGCCGACGATCAGCTGGTGCATCTCCTGGGTGCCCTCGTAGGTGAGCACGGTCTCGAGGTTGGTGGCATGCCGAAGGGGTGAGTAGTCGACCGTGATGCCCGAGCCGCCGAGGATCGAGCGCATGCTGCGCGCCACGGTCAGTGCTGCCCGAACGTTGTCGAGCTTGCCGAGGCTGACCATCTCGGGGGTGATCCTGGCGCCCGGGACCGCCCCGTCCTTCACCCGTCCCAGATGCAGGGCCAGCAGGAAGGCCTTGACGTAGGCGGCGGTGGCGTCGGCCAGCTTGGCCTGGGTCAGCTGGAAGCCACCGATCGGGCGGCCGAACTGCTCGCGGGTCGTGGCATAGGCGATCGCGGTCGTCAGGCTGTCCCGCAGTGCTCCGACCACCCCCCAGACGATCCCGTACCGAGCCTCGCTCAGGCACGAGAGCGGGCCTCGCAGACCGACCACGTCGGGCAGCACGGCGTCGTGCGGCAGGCGCACGCCGTCCAGCACGATGTCTCCGGTGATCGAGGCGCGAAGCGACAGCTTGCCGGGCACCTCGTTCGAGGCGAACCCCGGCGCGGTCGTCGGCACCACGAAGCCGCGCACGCCCCCGTCCGTCCGTGCCCAGACGACGGCCACGTCGGCGACCGGGGCGTTCGTGATCCACATCTTGGTGCCCTCGAGCAGCCAGTCCGCGTGCTCGCCGGCGCCGTCGCGCCGGGCCCGGGTGCGCATCGACGCCGGGTCGGAGCCGGAGTCAGGCTCCGTGAGGCCGAAGCACCCCAAGGCCTCACCCGCAGCCATCCGGGGCAGCCACTCCTGGCGCTGGTCCTCGGACCCGTAGCGACGGATCGCGAACATCGCCAGCGACCCCTGCACCGACACCAGCGACCGGACGCCGCCGTCGACTGCCTCCAGCTCGCGGCAGGCGACCCCGTACATCGTGGCGGTCGTGCCGGCGCACCCGTAGCCCTCCAGGTGCATCCCCAGCAGCCCCAGGTCGCCGAAGAGCTTCGCGAGGTCGCGCACCGGCAGCGTGCCGTCGAGGTACCACTGGCCCACATGCGGCCGCACGTGGTCGTCGAGCACGGCGCGCACGGTCGTGGCGGTGTCGCGCTCGTCCTGTGTCAGCAGCGCGTCGAGTGCGAGAAGCTCGTCAGGCGATCGCAAGGCGTCCTTGCCCGGTCCGGCCGGTTGCGCGATGGTCATGCCCGCCATGCTGCCACCCCGCCCTCGCCCCCGACGTCTGGAGGGTGACTGTCGTTCGCACGCCGGGTTCGGCGCAGCTGCCCTCCAGAGGACGAGGCGCAGTCCAGGCCCGGGGACGGCGACCGGGGAAGGCGACCGGGGAAGGCGACCGGGGAAGGCGAGCGGTGGGGTGGCCGGGTCAGGCCAGGCCGAACCAGGGCTCTCGCGACAGCTCGGCTTCAAGGACCTCGCGATCGCCCGGGTCGGCCAGCGACGCGGTGAGCTCGGCCGCTCGGCGCCGATGCTCGGCCCCGCCGACGGGGTCGCCGGTGGCCGCGAGCGCCCGGGCCAGCGCCTCGTGTGCGAACGGCGCGTCCCAGTCGGCCATCTCGTCGACGTGCGCCTGCACGAGGTCGAGACATCGCCGGGCGTGGCGCAGCGCCGTCTCGGGGTGTCCGACCGCCAGGTTGGCCCGCGCGATCAGGTGCTCCCCGCGTGCCTGGTTGGCGACCGTGCCCACCTCCGCCCAGTGGCGCGCCGAGGCGTAGGCGCCGTACAGGACCAGGTCGCGGTCGGCCTGCGGGCTGTCAGGGGAGACGCCGTCGTCGATGAGGTCCCACACCTCGTTGTTCAGCTCCACCCCGAACCATCGGTGCATGTCGCGTTCCTCGACCCGCACGCGACCCACGTTCTGCACCAGGGCGCTCCAGCCCTCGAAGCCGTACGAGCGTGCCAGTGCCACCTGCGCGTCTCGGAGGGCGACGCGCTGACGGTCCTGAGGCGACGCCGTCAGGGCGGCACCGCGTGGATGGTGGGCCGCGAAGCGGGCGACGTCCTCGGGGACGCCGCGCAGGACGCCGCGCCGCAGGTCCTTCGCCTGCCCGGCGAGCTGCTTGAGGCTCGGGTTCCCGGGGAGCTGCACGGGGTCACCGACATGCACGCTGTGGTCGTGGTCGCCGGCGTGGTCGTGCTCGGCGGCAGCCTTGTCGTGGTCGGGAGGCTCGGTGGGTGCGGGGATGGTCTCGTGCGACATCGCAGACTCCTCCTGCGGTGCGTTCCCGTGTCCGCTGATGTCGGGACCGCAAGAGGTCTCGACTGATGGAGTGGGTCGTGCTCCAGGTGCACTCGGTGCTTGCCGCGGACAGGAGGCGCCCTGGTGCGCTCTGCCCGCGATCGTTGCCGCCCGGACCCCGGCTCGTCAACTCGAACCCGCTCGCCGCCTCGCATCTGCGGTGTCAGGGGCGGCGGTGCATCGCGTCCACACTCGGGCGCGCGCAGGAGCCACCGGGAGCCGACCGGGCGGCGTCCCCTCGCCGAGATCATGCGCGTTCCTGTGCGGCAAGGGAAGAAGGGGTCAGCCCCACCAGAACGAGGTCGCGATCAGGGCATAGAGCACCAGCAATGTGGCTCCCTCCAGCCAGGTGGACTCCCCGTCGTTCACCACCAGCACGGCGATCAACGCAGCCAGCAGCAGCGACACGACCAGCAGCGGGGAGAGCACCAGCGTGAACGTCGCTCCGAGCAGCGGCGCCACGAGGACGAGCACGGGGGCAACGACCAGGGCGATCTGGAGCGGCGACTGGAGAATCACCGACAGCGCGTAGTCCGCCTGGCCACGGGCAGCCAGCTGGATGCCCACGACGTTCTCCACGGCGTTGCCTGCGATGGCCACGATGACCAGACCGGCGAAGCCCTCGGAGATGTGCACGGCGGCCATGGCGGGCTGAAGCGCGACCACGAACCAGTCGGAGACGACCGCCGCCCCCACGCCGGCCACCGCGAGGACGGTGACCGCGGCGGCCAGAGGCCACTGCGGCTGTCCTGCCTGCGCCTCGACGAGCAGCTCGGCCGGCTCGTCGGCCGGCAGCTCGGCCGGCAGCTCGGCGGGGGCCTCGAGCCGCGCAGCCGCGTACCCCTCGACAAGGGGGGCGTCCTGGCTGCGCGACACCGACGCCGGTAACGACAGCCCGAACAGCACCAGCAGCAGCACCGAGGTCACGACCGACAGGCCCCACTCGTGGCCCGCCGCCGGGGTGTGCAGCGCCGAGGTGAGCGAAGGGATGAGCCACGCGGCCACGGACAGCATGAGCAACAGCGAGATCATCCGGGCCCGTCCGGCTCCGAAGTGCTGGGTGCCGTGCCGGATGCCGCCCACCACGAACGCCAGGCCGAGCACGAGCAGCACGTTGGCCAGCACCGAACCGACCAAGGCGGCCCGGACGACGTCGTACAGCCCGGCCCGCAGGGCGAAGGCGCACACGAACAGCTCGGGGAGGTTCCCCAGCGCGGACTGGACGACGCCCGTCGCACCAGCCCCCAGGCGGTCCCCGAGTGCCTCGACCGCACGCCCGACCAGCGTCGCCAGCAGCGCCAGCGCGACTGCGGCCAGCACGAACGCCGCCACGTCGCCGAGCGACATGGCGCGCGCGAGACCTGCGAGGAGCGTGGCGGCGCCGCACAGGGCGAAGAGCAGCAGGTCCCGGGGCTCGAAGGTGCCCCGGGTGCCCCTGCGCGCGGGGTCAGTGCTCGTGCCGGTCACGCCGACCCTCCCGAGTTCTGCTGAGGACGCCGCGCAGCATTGTCGTGGACGCCGAGGAGCAAGTGGCCGTGGACGCTGACGAGCCGGTGGCGGTGGGCGCCGAGGAGCCGGTGGCCGCCGGGTCAGTGGCCGATGAACCGCCTCATCATCCGGGCCGCGACGCTCTGCCGCCCGCTGACCCGCTCCTCGCCGTCGGCTGCGCTCATGCTCGTGAGTCCGGCGTTGACCTCGGCCCACCGCAACGGTTCGGGCTCCCATCGCCGCGAGCGGTGGCCCACCCAGGGCAACGCCGTGAGCGGGGTGTCGCGGGCGAGCACGAGGTCGGCCAGCGTACGGCCGGCCAGGTTCGCCGTCCCGACGCCGTCGCCGACGTAGCCGCCCGCCCAGCCGAGGCCGGTCGGGCGGTCGAGCCCGACGGAGGCGTGCCAGTCGCGGGCGATGCCCAACGGACCGCCCCAGGCGTGGGTGAAGGCGTGCCCCCCCAGGGCGGGGAACAGGTCCACGAGCGTCGCCCTGAGCGCGGCATGGACGACGTCGTCGCGGTCGTAGGCGGAGTCGATGCGCGACCCGTAGTGGTACGGCGCGCCACGCCCTCCGAAGGCGATGCGGTCGTCGGCGGTGCGCTGGCCATAGATGATCAGGTGTCTCTCGTCGGCGAACGTCTCCCCACGGGCGAGGCCCGCCTGCGCCCAGAACGACGACGGCAGCGGCTCGGTGGCGACCATGAGCGAGTAGATGGGGACGACGTCGCGTTCCGAGCCGGGCAGTGTCGCCGTCCACGCCTCGGTCGCGCGGATCACGAACCGGGCCCGGACGAGCCCTCGATCGGTCAGCACGCTGGGGCCGGGGCGCCCGGCCCCGCTCGGCTGCAGCCTCACGGCTGTGGTCTGCTCAGCGATGCGACCGCCTCGGCCCTCGACGACCCGGGCAAGGCCTCGAGCCAGGCGGGCGGGGTGGACCCGTGCGCAGTGCGGCGTGAACGACCCACCGAGCACTCCGCTGGCCCCGACCCGTGCGCGCGCCTCGGCCTCGCTGAGCGCGACCATGCCGTCGACCCCGCCCATGGCCTCGTCGTCGGCCACGTCGGCGCGCGTCCGCTCGAGCTGCACGGGGGTTCGTGCCAACCGCACCGAGCCGCCTTTGAGGAAGTGACAGTCGATCCCCTCAGCCTTGCTCACGCGTCCGACCTCGTCGACGGTGTCGTTCATGACCTGGCGCAGGCGCACGGCGGCGTCGCGGCCGTAGCGTCGAGCCAGCGCCGGGGTCGAGATCGGGAAGAGTGCGGAGCACCAACCGCCGTTGCGCCCGCTGGCGCCGAACGCCGCGATGTGGCGCTCGACGACCAGCACCCGCAGCGCCGGGTCGGCCTCGAGAAGGTAGTAGGCCGTCCACAGCCCGGTGTAGCCGCCGCCGACGATGCAGACGTCGACGTCGGTGTCGCCGTCCAAGGCCGGACGCGGGACCAGGTCGTCGTCCCCGGAGTCGGCGAGCGTGTCGTGCCACAGCGACAGCCCGCGGTAGCCCCGCCGCGGTGCGCCGTCCGGCCCCGGGCGTGCGGTCGCCGCCGGGCTCACGCCTGGCCTCGGGGCCACGAGCGCAACGCGGTAGGTGCCGGCACTCCGGCGACCAGGTCAGGCGCGCTGATGGGCGTTCCCCAGGAGTGGTTCAAGGGCACGACACCAGCCCACACCCGCCTGCGGACGTCGCCGGCGGCGTCGTCGGGGTGACCGTCCGAGACCTTCATCGACCACTCCAGGATCGGCAGCGACAGCACGCTCGTGGCCCGCAGCTCCTGGGGGGAGGGGGGCCTCGCGCCGGTGAGGCCGGGCAGCAGCCGCGCCACGACGACGTCCAGGCCGTCCCGCTTGCGCTGCCCGCGCAGCGTGGTGAACGAACCGAGGATCATCGCGCTGCGGTAACGCATCGAGGACTCGAACTGGCTGCGGGCAACGATCACGCCGTCCACGACCGTCACCGTCACGCACGTCGGCGCGCCGGTCGCGAGCGACCGGAAGGCACGCGAGGCCGTGGAGCCGTGCACGAGGAGGCGGTCGCCGTCGCGCGCGAACGCCAGCGGGACGACGAAGGGCTGGGGCGGCTGGATCGGCGACTGCGTGAGGTCGACGTTCTCGAGCACCGCGACGTGCGCCACCAGCGCGGAGTCCAGCAAGGCGTCCAGGGCGGGTCTGCCGTGGACCTGCTTGTCGGGGAGGCGACGCACAGTGGTGCGCGGCCGCGCGACGCGGCCCACCCGCGTCGGTGCGCCGGTCGGGCCGTGGGTCACAGCCTGTTCCACGCCTCCGTCAGCACGGAGCGAAGGATGCCCTCGATCTCGTCGAACTCCTTCTCGCCGACGATCAACGGTGGGGCGAGCTGCACGACGGGGTCGCCGCGGTCGTCGGCGCGACAGTACAGCCCCGCGTCGAAGAGGGCCTTCGACAGGAAGCCGCGCAGGAGGCGCTCGCTCTCGTCGTCGTTGAACGTGTCCCGGGTCGTCTTGTCCTTGACGAGCTCGATGCCGTAGAAGAACCCCTCGCCACGCACATCGCCCACGATCGGCAGGTCCAGCAGCTTCTCCAGCGTTGCCCGGAACACCGGCGCCTTCTCGCGCACGTGGGCGTTGAGCCCCTCGCGTTCGAAGATGTCCAGGTTGGCGATCGCCACCGCTGCGGAGACAGGGTGGCCGCCGAAGGTGTAGCCGTGCGGGAAGTACGTGGTGCCCCTGCGGAACGGCTCGAAGAGCCGTTCGCTGGCGATCATCGCCCCGATCGGCGCGTACCCGCTCGTCATCCCCTTCGCGCAGGTGATGATGTCCGGGGTGTAGCCGAGGTCCTCGCAGGCGAACATGCCGCCGATGCGGCCGAAGGCGCAGATGACCTCGTCGGAGACGAGCAGCACGTCGTAGGTGTCGCAGATCTCTCGTACGCGGTCGAAGTACCCCGGCGGGGGTGGGAAGCAGCCGCCGGAGTTCTGCACGGGCTCGAGGAACACCGCAGCCACCGTGTCGGGCCCCTCGAACTCGATGGCCTCGGCGATCCGGTCGGCCGCCCACAGCCCGAATGCCTTGGGGTCGTGGCGCAGGTGCTCCGGCGCCCGGTAGAGGTTGGTGTTGGGCACCTTGAAGGCACCGGGGACCAGGGGCTCGAACATCTCCTTGGCTGCGGGGATGCCCGTGATCGACAGGGCTCCCTGCGGCGTGCCGTGGTAGGCCACGTTGCGGGAGATCACCTTGTGCTTGGTCGGCTTGCCCATCAGCTTCCAGTACTGCTTCGCGAGCTTCCAGGCCGTCTCGACCGCCTCGCCCCCACCCGTGGTGAAGAACACGCGGTTGAGGTCGCCGGGGGCGTAGCCGGCGAGCCGGTCGGCCAGCTCGATCGCGGGCGGGTGAGCGTAGGACCACAACGGGAAGAAGGCCAGCTCCTTGGCCTGGCGCGCCATCGCGTCGGCGAGCTCCTCGCGGCCGTGGCCGGCCTGGACGACGAACAGCCCGGCGAGCCCGTCGAGGTAGCGCTTGCCGCCGTCGTCGTAGATGTAAGCACCCTCGCCCTTGACGATCACGGGGACGTGCCCGCCCGTCTCGTACGTCGAGTGGCGGGTGAAGTGCATCCAGAGGTGCTCGCGGGCCAGATCGGCGAGCTTGTCGTCGCCTGGTTCGTCGACGTACTGCGGCGTGATCGTCATCGGGTTCCCCAGTTGTAGAGCTGCTTGCGCAGCTTCAGGTAGACGAAGGTCTCGGTGCTTCGCACCCCGGGCAAGGTGCGGATCCGCTCGGTGAGCAGGTCCAGCAGGTGGTCGTCGTCCTCGCACACGACCTCGACCAGCAGGTCGAAGGACCCTGCCGTGACCACCACATAGTCGATCTCGGGCATCGCTGCGAGCGCGTCGGCGACGCGGTTCATGTCGCCCTCGACCTTCAGGCCGATCATCGCCTGGCGGGCGAAACCGACCTGGAGGGGGTCGGTCACCGCGACGATCTGCATGACGCCGGCGTCGAGCAACCGCTGGACTCGCTGGCGAACGGCCGCCTCGGAGAGGCCGACCGCCTTGCCCACGGCCGCGTAAGGCCGGCGTCCGTCCTCCTGCAGCTGGTCGATGATCCTTTTGGACGTCTCGTCGAGCGGGTACGCAGACGGACGCCCTGCTCTGCTCACCACGGGGGCAATCCTGAGGGCAAGGCAGGTCGCCATGCAAGCGAATCCGTTGTGAACGGGCCTCCATCTGACTGATTCCTGAATTCTGGACCCTTCAGGCTGTCGAATTCGGGGCTGACGCGGCGTGCAGGCACGGGCTAGAGTCTGCGCACGGCTCAGGGCCCGAGCCGGCGTGGCGCGGGCCATGGGTCCCCGCTCGCGGGCGCCGCCGGCGGCGCCCGCGGCAGCGTCCTCCGCCCGTCGACCGCACTCAAGGAGACCAAGTGAGCCAGTCCTCGCCCCGGATGCTGCGCAACTTCGTGGACGGGCAGTTCCGGGATGCCTCGACCGACGCCCGAAGCGACGTGGTGAACCCCGCGACCGGCCAGGTGGTCGCCAGAGCCGCGGTGTCGAGCGCCGCGGACGTCGACGCTGCCTACGCGGCGGCGTCCTCCGCCTTCGAGACCTGGCGCGACTCCACACCGAGCCAGCGCCAGAAGGCCCTGCTGCAGATCGCCGACGCCGTCGAGGCGCGCGCAGAGGACTTCGTCCGGCTGGAGGCCGAGAACACCGGCAAGCCGTATGCGCTCACCACCAGCGAGGAGATCCCGCCGATGGTGGACCAGATCCGGTTCTTCGCCGGTGCTGCACGCTGCCTGGAGGGCCGCGCGGCGGGGGAGTACATGGCCGGCCACACGTCGTGGATCCGCCGTGAGCCGATCGGCGTGATCGGGCAGGTCACCCCCTGGAACTACCCGATGATGATGGCCGTCTGGAAGATCGCCCCGGCGATCGCAGCCGGTAACACGGTGGTGCTCAAGCCCAGCGACACCACGCCCGAGACGACGCTGCTGCTGGCCGAGATCGCCGCGGAGTTCCTGCCCCGGGGCGTCCTCAACGTGGTGACGGGCGACAGGGTCACCGGCCGCGCGCTGGTGGAGCACCCGACGCCGCAGATGGTCGCGATCACGGGCTCGGTGCGCGCCGGCATGGAGGTGGCCGGGTCCGCCGCCCAGGACGTCAAGCGGGTGCATCTCGAGCTGGGCGGCAAGGCGCCCGTCGTCGTGTTCGACGACGCCGACGTCGCCGCGGCCGCCGAGGCCATCGCGGTCGCGGGCTACTTCAACGCCGGCCAGGACTGCACCGCGGCGACGCGGGTGCTGGCCGGCCCGGGGGTGTACGACGACTTCGTCGCCGCACTCGCGGAGCAGGCCAAGGGCGCCAAGGTCGGCCTGCCGGACGACGACGAGGCCCTGCTCGGCCCGGTGAACAACGCCAACCAGCTCGCGCGGGTCACCGGGTTCCTGGACCGCCTGCCCGACCACGCCAGCGTCGCCGCGGGCGGAAGCCGCATCACGAGCCTGGGGGACGGGTTCTTCGTCGAGCCCACCGTCGTGGCCGGTCTGCACCAGGACGACGAGGTCATCCAGAACGAGATCTTCGGCCCGGTCATCACCGTCCAGCGCTTCTCCGACGAGGACGAGGCGCTGCGCTGGGCCAACGGTGTGCCGTACGGCCTCGCGTCGTCGGTCTGGACGGCGGACTTCGGGCGGGCCATGCGCATGTCGCGGCGTCTGAACTTCGGCTGCGTCTGGATCAACACCCACATCCCGCTGGTCGCCGAGATGCCACACGGCGGCTTCAAGCACTCCGGCTACGGCAAGGACCTGTCGATGTACGGGCTCGAGGACTACACGCGGATCAAGCACGTGATGGCCAACATCGGCTGATCGTTGACTGGCGCGGCGGCACACAGCGCCAAACAGTTTGGCGCAGCGTGCCACCGCGCCAACGGGTGGCTGGCGCAGTGTGCCGCCGCGCCAGTCAGGCGGCGCCGGGAATGGGCGCGCCGCTAGCGGGTGTCGTGCGCCAGCAGGGCCACGTGCAGGGACAAACAGGTCTCGACGTCGTCCAGGTCCGCCCCGAGGACGCGCTCGACCTTGGCGAGCCTGTCGTAGAAGGCCGGGCGCGACACGTGCGCGGCCGCTGCCGCCACCGACTTGTTGCGCCCGGCGACAAAGTAGGCACGCAGGGCGGCCGTCAGGTCCGTCCCGGCCTGGGCGTCGTGGGCCAGCAGGGCTCCGAGCTCCCGCTCGGCGTAGGTCTGCACCCGAGGGTCGTCCCGGAGCAGCTGGAGCAGCCCTCGCAGGCGCAGGTCGGGCAGCCGCAGGAAAGGCGCGGCGGTCGCCAGATGCGCCGCGGCGTCGGCCACCTGGCCGGCCTCCACCAGCGAGCGTCGCGCGTCGCGCGGCCCGCCGACCAGCGAGCCGGCCGCCACGACCATGCGCGCGGCGTCCACCTGGGGTAGGCGACCGCGGACGCTTCGCCGCACCTCCTCCGCGAGCCGCCCGAGGACGTCGACGTCGCGCTGCCGCGCCCCGAGAGCGGCGAGGACGCCGATCGACCGGTCGTCGGTAGGCCCGACCAGGGCGTCGATCTCGCTTCGCCGCACGGCCAGGGCGACCGCCTCGCCGAGGTCACGAAGCCGAGCCTGGCCCTCCATGCCCCCAGACGGGGCACCAGAGGCCCAGGGCGAGCGGACGATGACCCCGAGCAGACGCCGGCCCTCGAGAGGGACGCCGAGGGCGCGCGCACGCAGGAGGACGTCGGCGTCGGGCTGGGCGTGCGCGAGCAGTGAGGCGAGCAGGCTGCGGTGAGTCTGGCGCTCCAGGCTCTCCAGGTCGCGGGTCAGAAGCCGGTTCAGCGCCAGGGTCGCCGCTGCCCGCTCGAGCAGGACGACGTCCACCGCGTCGGGCTCCTCGTCGCGCATGAGCACGAGGCGGCCCCAGTCCGCCCCGCGCGCACCCACGGTCGTGACGAGCATCCCGCTCTGGGCCTCCCAGCTCGTGCGGGTGCCGGGACTCACCCGCCGCGAGCGCACCTCCCACCCCGCGAGCAGCCGCCCAGGGTCGGCCCCGGCCGGGTCGTGCGCCAGCACTTGGTGGGCGAGGTTCTCCAGGACCACCGGGGCCCGGGCCATGCGGGCGACCTGGCGCAGCACCTGCTCCGGGTCGGCTCCCTCGACCGACATCTCGGTGAACGCCTCGTGCACCTGCTGGGTCGCCCGCAGCAGCGCCACCTGCGCATCGAGGACCAGGGCGTGCACCGCCTCGGTGACCTCGACGAAGGCGACCTCGCTGCGCAGCTCCACCAGCGGCAGCCCCAGCAGCCCCGCCTCGCTGACCATCGCAGCCGGGAGGCGCCCGCGGAACACCCGCCCGAGCTCGACGGCCAGTGCCGTGACGGGCACCCGGGCCAGGGCACGCAGGAAGCCGCGGAGACCGGCGTCCTCGTGAGGAAGGCCGATGCCGGTCGTCAGCACGAGCTCACCGCCGCGCAGCAGCCCGGAGATGTCGGGCACCTCGGCGACGTGGGCCCAGCGGACCGGGGTGTCGAGACGGTCGCCGCCCGCGACCACCCGCGGTCGGCCCGCGACGACTGCATCGAGCGCGAGCACCTCCGCCAGCGTGGGCAGCACGCTGACAGTGTGTCGGTTGCACGACCCGCCGTGCATGGGGTGTCCCGCGGTGGTTCGCCCCGAGTTGCACACGCTGCGCACTCAGTTGTGAGCGCACCGTGGTGACAAAGCGTCGTGCGAGGCTGGTAGCACGGTCCTTCCCAGCGGCGCCCGGTATCCGTTGATAACGAATTCGTTGCTACAGGCGTGCAGACCGACGAAATCAATGGGGCCGCCTTGAGTCCTGTCGCCCCGCGTGTCAGTATCCCAACCCGTGACGGCACGCGCCGCCATGGTCGGGTTCGCCGCGCTCTGCCGTCCGTCTTGCCCCGGATGGGAGAGCCATCGCCGCCCCATACAGTGTGGCGGCGAGCAGAAGGAGGCCGGGTGACCACTGGCATCGAGGCGACCGACGTCGCGACCGCCGCGCCGTGGGCCCCTCCTGACGGCGCTGGCGGCCCCGGACGCAGGAGCGGCTTCTCGTGGGTCGCCGGCCGCCCAGCGCGGGGCCGCTCGGGGGAGCAGTGGGACGTCGTCGACCCGGCGACCGCCGAGGTCGTCGTGACCATGGACCTGGCCGGCGAGGCGGACGTGGACGACGCCGTGGCCGCCGCGCGGGCGGCCCTGCCACAATGGTCGGGCGCCACCCCGGTCGAGCGGTCGAGCGCCCTGCACCGGCTCGCCGCGCTTCTCGAGGCGCGCAGCGACGACCTGGCCCGCGTCGAGACCCGCCAGACCGGCAAGCCGATCCGGCTCTCCTCGCAGTTCGACGTGCCAGGCACGGTCGACAACACCAGCTTCTTCGCAGGAGCCGCCCGGCTGCTCGAGGGGCGCGCCACGGGCGAGTACTCCACCGACCACACCTCCATGACACGCCGCGAGGCAGTGGGCGTTGTCGGCTCGATCGCCCCGTGGAACTACCCCCTGCAGATGGCGGCCTGGAAGATCCTTCCGGCCGTGGCAGCCGGGAACACCATCGTGCTCAAGCCCAGCGAGCTGACGCCGCTGACCGCGCTCATGATGGCGCAGGCGTGCCGAGACGCGGGGATCCCTGACGGTGTGGTCAACGTCGTCACCGGCAGCGGACCGGTGGCCGGGCAGGCCCTCGTGGGGCACCCTGGCGTGGACATGGTGTCCTTCACCGGATCCTCCGCCGTCGGGCGTCACGTGATGGCGACGGCCGCTGCGACGGCCAAGCGCGTGCACCTCGAGCTCGGCGGCAAGGCGCCGTTCCTCGTGTTCGACGACGCCGACCTCGAGGCAGCCGTGCACGGCGCGGTCGCCGCCGCTCTGATCAACTCCGGCCAGGACTGCACGGCGGCCACACGGGCGGTCGTGCACGAGTCCCTGCTCGACGCCTTCGTCGCGGGAGTCGCCGACCTGATGGCCGGCGTGCGGCTGGGTGACCCGATGGACCCCGCCACCGACCAGGGGCCGCTGATCTCGCTGCGCCACCGTGACCGGGTGGCCGGGTTCGTCGAGCGTGCGCGATCGGCCGGGGCACGTATCGTGTGCGGCGGCCGTTCACCTGCCGGTGACCTGGCGCGGGGTGCCTACTACGAGCCGACGCTCGTGGCGGGTCTTCCCCCCGAGGCCGAGATCGTGCGTGAGGAGGTGTTCGGGCCGGTGCTCGCCGTCGTGGCCTTCGACACCGACGACGAGGGCATCGACCTCGCCAACGACACCGTGTACGGGCTCGCCGCCTCGGCCTGGACCCGCGACGTGTTCCGGGCCCAGCGCGCCGCACGCGAGATCCGCGCCGGTTGCGTCTGGATCAACGACCACATCCCGATCATCAGCGAGATGCCGCACGGCGGGTTGAAGGCCTCCGGCTTCGGCAAGGACATGAGCGTGTACGCCCTCGAGGAGTACACGGTCGTCAAGCACGTGATGTCCGACATCACCGCCACCTCCCGTAAGGGCTGGCATCGCACAGTCTTCACCGGAGCCTGACGCAACACGGCGCCACCGCCGACCACCCTGTTCGCACGCACCACCCGTCCGCACCACCCGTCATACAGCCGCTGGCCAGGTAGGCCCGGCAGGAAAGGACCACTTGATGACCAGGCCCCAGCGTCCCAAGCTCACGCCGCAAGAGGCCGAGCTCGTGCGGGTCATGCAACTGTCGCGCCGATCGATGCTCGGGGGGGTGGGAGCGCTCGGGGTGGGGGCGTTCCTCGCCGCGTGCGGCACCTCGGGCTCGTCCTCGACGGGCGGCGGCACGGGTGGCTCCGCCACACCGAGCGGCGCCGCCAAGCCCACGCCCGCGGTGGACAGGTCCGACACCGAGAAGATCGTGAACTGGGCGAACTGGACCCTCTACCTCGACTACGACGACAAGACCAAGACCTACCCGACGCTGGAGGAGTTCCAGAAGCAGACGGGGATCAAGGCCACGTACAGCGAGGACATCGAGGACAACGACAGCTACTACGGCAAGATCCAGGGCCAGCTCAAGAACGGGCAGGACATCGGCAAGGACATCATCGTCCTCACCGACTGGATGGCCTCGCGCGTCATCGGTCAGGGCTACACGCAGAAGCTCGACAAGGCGAACATCCCCAACGGCAAGAACATCCTGGACAACCTGGCCAACGTCGACTACGACAAGGGCCGCAACTACTCCATGACCTGGCAGTCGGGCTACACGGGCGTCGCCTGGAACAACAACAAGGTGCCCGCCGGCATCCACACGATCTCCGACCTGTGGAAGCCCGAGCTGAAGGGCCGCGTCGAGGTGCTCTCGGAGATGCGCGACACCATCGGCCTGATCATGCTCGACCAGGGCAACGACCCCTCGAAGCCGTTCGGCGCCGACAAGTACGACGCCGCCGTCGCCGAGCTGGAGAAGCAGCTGAACAACGGGCAGATCCGCCAGGTCAAGGGCAACTCCTACAAGGAGGACCTGATCTCCGAGGACGCCCTGGCCGTCATCGCCTGGTCCGGGGACATCACCCAGCTGAACTTCGAGAACGCCAAGCCAGACAAGCCCAAGTGGACCTTCGCGATCCCGGACCCGGGCGGCATGCTCTGGAGCGACAACCTCATGGTGCCGATCGGCTCGCCGCACAAGAAGAACGCCGAGATCCTCATGAACTACTACTACGACCCGGTCGTGGCCGCGAAGGTCGCCGCGTACGTGAACTACATCTGCCCGGTCAAGGGTGCCAAGGAGGCCATGCAGGCCATCGACCCCACGCTGGTGGGCAACACCTCGATCTTCCCCTCGGCCGCCGACCTGTCCAAGGTGTACGCGTTCCGCACGCTCGAGCCGGCGGAGGAGACCGACTTCAACACCAAGTTCCAGAAGGTGCTGGGCGTCTGATGGCGGACAGGCCACCCAGCGGCGGCGACCTGCGGCTGCAGAACGTCACGAAACGCTTCGGCACCTTCGTCGCGGTCGACGACCTCACCCTGACGATCCCGCAGGGCTCGTTCTTCGCCCTGCTGGGTCCCTCCGGCTGCGGCAAGACCACGACCCTGCGCATGATCGCGGGCCTGGAGGAGCCGACGGGTGGCGCGATCGCCCTGGGTGACCTCGACGTCACGTACGCCAAGCCGTACCGGCGTCCGGTGAACACCGTCTTCCAGAACTACGCCCTGTTCCCGCACATCGACGTCTTCGAGAACGTCGCGTTCGGGTTGCGTCGACGCGGCGAGAAGGATGTCAAGACCAAGGTGGAGGAGGCTCTGGACCTGGTCGAGCTGCGTCACCTCGCGCGGCGCAAGCCGTCGCAGCTGTCCGGCGGGCAGCAGCAGCGCATCGCTCTGGCCAGGGCGGTCGTCAACCGTCCCAAGGTGCTGCTGCTCGACGAGCCGCTCGGGGCGCTGGACCTCAAGCTGCGCCGCCAGATGCAGATCGAGCTCAAGCGCATCCAGACCGAGGTGGGCATCACGTTCGTCCACGTCACGCACGACCAGGAGGAGGCCATGACCATGGCCGACACCGTGGCCGTGATGAACGCCGGGCACATCGAGCAGCTCGGCTCCCCGGCCGAGCTGTACGAGTCGCCGCGGACGACGTTCGTGGCGAACTTCCTCGGGCAGTCCAACCTGATCACGGGACGGCGCTCCAGCTCCTCCGATGACCAGGTGGCCGCCGACTGCCACGGCAACACCATCGTCGTGCCCGTCTCCCGGGTCACCTCCACCGACACCGACATGCTCGTGGGCGTCCGGCCGGAGAAGATCCACCTCCTTCCGGGCGGTACGGCGGCCCAGCCGGGCCGGAACCTGCTGCCGAGCGGGGTGGTCGTGGACGCCAGCTTCATGGGCGTGTCGACCCAGTACCTGGTCCGGATGCCGTGGGGTCAGGACCTCACCGTCTTCGCCCAGAACCTCGGCGTCGGCGGGCTCTACCCCGTGGGCTCGTCTGTCTCGCTGTCCTGGGAGCCTGCGCACACGTTCGGGCTGGCCGGCGACGCGATGGCCGGGGTCGAGATCGACGACATCCCCGTCGGTGCGGGGGCGAGCTGACCTCATGGCCATCGCCTCTGCCGTGCAGGGTGGCGGCGCCCCCGGCGCCGCCACCCCCGCGCCCCCTCGTCGCGGTCGCAAGCTCACGCCGTACGTGCTGCTCCTGCCGGGAATGCTCTGGCTGACCCTCTTCTTTCTCGTGCCGATCCTGGCCCTGCTGTCGATGTCGACCCAGACCCCCGTCGCCGGTGGCGGCGTGGGCGCGTTCGAGCAGACGTTCCACCTGGCCAACTACGTCGACGCGGTCAAGCAGTACTACGTGCAGTTCGGACGCTCGTTCGTCTACGCCGGCATCGCGACGCTCCTCGCGCTGCTCATCTCCTACCCGCTGGCGTACATGATCGCCTTCAAGGCGGGGCGGTACCGCAACCTGCTTCTCGTGCTCGTCGTGGCGCCGTTCTTCACCAGCTTCGTCCTGCGCACGATCGCCTGGCGCCAGATCCTCGCCGACGAGGGGTTCGTCGTGCGCACCATGAAGTTCCTCCACGCGATCCCCTCCGACGCCACAGTCACCGCGAGCGCCATCGCCGTCGTGGCAGGGATCACGTACAACTTCCTGCCGTTCATGACGCTGCCGCTCTACGCCAGCCTCGAACGCATCGACCCGCGCCTGCAGGAGGCCGGCGGCGACCTCTACGCCAACGGCTGGACCGTGTTGCGCAAGGTGACGTTCCCGCTGTCCCTTCCCGGCGTCGTCGCGGGCACGCTCCTGACGTTCATCCCGGCAGCGGGCGACTACGTCAACGCCTCGCTGCTGGGCGACGGTGCGCACCCAGATGATCGGCAACGTGATCGAGAGCCGGTTCTTCCGGATCGTCGACTACCCGACCGCGGCGGCGCTGTCGTTCATCCTCATGGGTGCCATCCTCGTGCTGGTGTTCTTCTACATCCAGCGCGCCGGAACCGAGGAGCTGCTGTGACCAGCGTCGCGGCCCATCGGGCCAGCCGCACTCCCTCCTCCTCGCCGACACTCGCCTGGCGCGCCCGGCGCTGGCTCGAGCGCAACGCCCTGCGCATCTACAGCGTGCTGGCGTTCACCTACCTGTTCCTGCCGATCGCCTACATCACGGTCTTCTCGTTCAACATCCCCGGCCGCTCCAACCTCACGTGGCGCGGGTTCACCCTCGACAACTGGAAGAACCCGTGCGGGGCACCGGACGTGTGCAACGCGGTGGGGAACAGCCTCAAGATCGGCCTGACGGCCACGTTCATCGCCACGGTGCTCGGCACGATGATCGCGTTCGCGCTGGCGCGCCACAGGTTCCGCGGCCGGGCCAGCACCAACCTGGTGATCTTCCTGCCGATGGCCACACCGGAGGTGGTCTTGGCGGCGTCGCTGCTGTCGCTGTTCCTGAACCTCAAGGTGCCGCTGGGGATGACGACGATCATCATCGCCCATGTCATGTTCTGCATCAGCTTCGTGGTCGTGGCGGTAAAGGCTCGCATCGCCAGCCTCGACCCGCGCCTGGAGCAGGCGGCGGCCGACCTGTACGCCAACAGCTACGAGACGTTCCGGCGCATCACGTTCCCCCTCGTCGCACCGGGCATCGCCGGCGCCGCTCTGCTGGCGTTCAGCCTGTCCTTCGACGACTACATCATCACTGCCTTCAACTCCGGCAACGTGAACACCTTCCCGAAGTTCGTCTACGTCTCGGCACAGCGCGGGATCCCCGCTCAGGCGTACGTGATCGGTGCTTTCATGTTCTTCCTCGCGCTCACGATCGTGCTGGTCGGACAGTCGGTGCGCGGGCGCACCAAGCTGTGACCCCCGCGAGACCGGATGGGTCGACGCGCGTCTCGGCCGGAGAGCTCGCCGCCCTGGCCCAGGGAGCTCTCGCCGGTGCGCGCGCCGTCCCGCTCTGGCTCGACGACGACGCCCGCCCGGCGGCGCGCCCGCCGCTCGACGGGGATCTCAGCGTCGACCTGGCGGTCGTGGGTGGGGGGTTCACGGGGCTGTGGGCCGCGTTGCTCGCGGCCGAGGCGGACCCCGGGCGCTCGGTCGTGCTGCTCGAGGCTGCCACGCTCGGCTGGGCGGGCAGCGGGCGCAACGGGGGCTTCTGCTCCGCGAGCCTGACGCACGGCCTCGGCAACGGGCTGGAACGCTGGCCGGCGGACATGCCGACCCTGCTGCGCCTCGGAGCACAGAACCTCGACGAGATCGAGGACGCCGTGGGGCGCCACAGCGTCGACTGCGACTTCCGGCGCAGCGGAGAGCTGAGCGTCGCGGTGGCCGACTGGCAGACCGAGCACCTGCGCGAGCTCCATGCCAGCGCCGCCTCGCTGGGGGAGGACCTCGAGCTGCTGGACGCCGACGAGACCCGCGCGCACCTGGCTTCGCCCACCTACGTCGCGGGCCTGCTCGACCGGCGCGGCACGGCGCTGGTCAACCCGGCCCGCCTGGTCTGGGGACTGGCCGCGGCGGCGCAGTCGTGCGGAGTGCGCGTCCACGAAGGCACCCGCGTGCTGGCGATGGCCGACGAGGGCGACGCCGTGCGGCTGGACACCGCCTCGGGGCGGGTACGGGCCCGCAGGGTGGTGCTGGGGACGAACGCGTTCCCCTCCCCGCTGCCCCTGGTGCGCCCGTTCATCGTCCCCGTGTGGGACCACGTGCTGGCCACCGAGCCCCTCACCGGGCAGCAGCGCACCGCGCTGGGCTGGGCCGGTGGCGAGGGGGTCTCCGACGCCGGGAACCAGTTCCACTACTACCGGCTGACGCCGGACGGCCGCGTGCTCTGGGGAGGCTACGACGCGCTCTACTACTTCGGCTCGGACCTGTCGGCGCGGCGCAGCCGGCGACCGCAGACCGAGCAGACCCTCGCCCAGAACTTCCTCCGGACCTTCCCGCAGCTGAGCGGCGTGCGGTTCAGCCACGTCTGGGCGGGCGCGATCGACACGTGCACCCGCTTCAGCGCCTTCTGGGCACGTGCCATGGGCGGCAAGGTGGCGTCGGTGCAGGGCTACACGGGACTCGGGGTGGGTGCATCGCGCTTCGGGGCGGCCGTCGCCCTGGACCTCGTGGACGGTCGCGACACCGAGCGCACCCGCCTGGAGATGGTGCGCACGAAGCCGTTGCCCTTCCCGCCGGAGCCGTTGCGTTGGGCCGGTATCCAGCTGACGCGGCGCAGCATCGCCGCCGCCGATGCCAACCAAGGGCGGCGCAACGCCTGGCTGCGCACGCTGGACCGCTTCGGGCTGGGCTTCGACTCCTAGGCGACGACGTGAGGCGGCCGAGCGACGAACTGTCGGATCCGACAGCACAGTCTGACGAAGTGCTGGGTCGCGATCCCGCCGAGGGGCGGCAGGATGGGCGTCATGACCGACCTTCGCAGCATCTGCCACGTCGTCGACGGCAAGCCCTTCTCCGGCGCCGGCGACCGGACCGGGCCCGTCTACGACCCTGCCACGGGCGTCGTCCAGGCCGAGGTCCGCTTCGCCAGTGCCACCGACGTCGATGACGCCGTCGCCTCCTCCGTGGCTGCGGCCGCCGCCTGGCGGATGTCGTCGCTGGCGACCCGGCAGCGCATCCTGTTCGCCGCGCGCCAGATCCTCGAGGCCCGTCGCGACGACATCGCCGCGGCGATCACGTCGGAGCACGGCAAGGTGCTCGCTGACGCGGCCGGTGAGGTGCAGCGCGGTCTCGAGGTGCTCGAGTTCGCGTGCGGCATCCCTCACCTGCTCAAGGGCGGCTTCAGCGAGGGCGTGTCCACCGGCGTCGACGTCTACTCGATCCGCCAGCCGCTGGGAGTGGTCGCCGTCATCTCCCCCTTCAACTTCCCGTCGATGGTGCCGATGTGGTTCGTGCCCATCGCGATCGCGTGCGGCAACGCCGTCGTGCTCAAGCCGAGCGAGAAGGACCCGACGGCGGCAACCCTCATAGCCGAGGCGTTCCTCGACGCCGGTCTGCCGCCGGGGGTCTTCAACGTCGTCCACGGCGACAAGGAGGCCGTCGACCGGCTCCTCGAGCACCCCGACATCAAGGCCCTCTCCTTCGTCGGCTCCACGCCGATCGCCCGCTACATCTACGAGACCGGCACCCGCAACGGCAAGCGCGTCCAGGCGCTGGGCGGGGCGAAGAACCACATGATCGTGCTGCCGGACGCCGACCTCGACCTCGCAGCCGACGCCGCCGTCAACGCCGGGTTCGGCTCGGCGGGGGAGCGCTGCATGGCGATCTCTGCGCTGGTCGCCGTCGACCCCGTGGGCGACGAGCTGGTCGCCAAGATCAAGAAGCGGATGGCGGGCCTGCGCACGGGTGACGGCCGACGCGGGTGCGACATGGGTCCGCTGGTGACCGGCCAGCACCGGGACAAGGTGGCCGGCTACGTGGCCCAGGGGGCCGAGGCCGGCGCGACGCTCGTCGTCGACGGACGCGACGTCCAGCCCGACGCCGACGGCGAGGGCTTCTTCGTCGGTCCGACGCTGTTCGACAACGTCACCCCGGCCATGTCCATCTACACCGACGAGATCTTCGGCCCGGTGCTGTCAGTCGTCAGGGTGCCGACGTACGAGGCCGCTCTCGACCTCGTGAACTCCAACCCCTACGGCAACGGCACGGCCATCTTCACCAACGACGGCGGTGCGGCGCGCCGGTTCCAGTACGAGGTCGAGGTCGGGATGGTCGGGGTGAACGTCCCGATCCCCGTGCCGATGGCGTACTACTCCTTCGGCGGGTGGAAGAACTCGCTCTTCGGCGACAGCCATGCCCACGGCGCCGAGGGTGTGCACTTCTTCACGCGCGGCAAGGTCGTCACGTCCCGCTGGCTGGACCCGAGCCACGGCGGCATCAACCTCGGGTTCCCGCAGCACACCTGAGCCCGATGAGTGGACCCTTCCGGGCGCGGCGGCCCGGCCCGTCGCGGCCAGAAGTTACCCGACACGCGGGTGCGTGCATACTTCGGCGGTGACTGAGCTGCGTCTGTCCGTCGTCATCGACTCGGTGGACCCAGCCGCGATCGTGGCTTTCTGGGAGGGCGCGCTCGGCTACCAGCACTCGGGGAGCCTGCCCGGCTACGAGGTGCTGGTGCCGGCGGGTGATCGGCCGGCTGGGCCGGTGCTCGTGCTCCAACGCGTCCCGGAGGACAGGGGCGGCAAGAACCGGGTGCACCTCGACGTCCACCCGCCCGACGTGCCCGCGCATGTCGCCCTGCTGGAGACCCTGGGGGGACGCCGCGTGGGCGCCCCTGTCACGGACATCCTCGAGCCGGCGGGCATCTGGTGGCAGGTGATGGCCGACCCGCAGGGCAACGAGCTCTGCATCGTCGCCGATCCCGGCCATCGCCCACCGTCCTGACCGCCGCTCACCGCTGGGCAGCGGCGCCCTTTACCGCCCCTCTCGACTGGCGCGGCGGCACACAGTGCCAAACAGTTCGGCGCGGTGTGCCGCCGCGCCAGTCAAGAGAGGGTGGGTCAGGTCTGGTCGTCGTCCTCCGGCGGACGCGTCTTCATGGCAGTGATCGGTGGGTCGATGTCGCTGCCGGTGGCCACGTCGTGGATGGTGCCGTCCTTGTCGACGGTGAGCTCGTGCCCGGTCGCCAGGTCCACCGCGGTCGCCCCTTCGGGGAGGTTCGACAGGTCCGGTGCGAGCACGATCTCGGGGAGGCCGGAGTCCGGGAGCCGCAGGGTGTCGCCCTCGTGCGCGCCGGCGAGCACCATCTCGTGAGCGCCTCGTTGCGGCAGCGTCTGGCCCCTGAAGAAGGCCGGAGCCACACGCCAGTACACGAGCATGAGCACCGCGCCGAGAACGAGCGAGCCGATGCCCACCACGAAGACCCCGCCGACCCCGAAGAAGGTCGTGTAGCCGTAGTCGGGCTGGGCGTACTGGTAGGAGGCCACCACGAAGGCGCCGAGCAGCATGACGCCACCCCCGAGCGGGAGCACGCCTTTCATCCACAGGTCGCGGCCCCCCTTGAGAATCGTCTTGCGGTAGAACCAGACGCACGCGAAACCGGTCATCCCGTAGTAGAACGCGATCATCAGCCCGACCGCCGCGATCGAGTCGCTGAGGATGTTCGCGCTCACCTTCGTCATCACGACGTAGAAGATGATCGACACCCCGCCCATCCACACCGTGGCGTCCGTGGGCGTGAGGTAACGCGGGTGGATCCTCGCGAACTTGGCAGGGATCGCCTTCCACGCCCCCATGGACAGGGCCGTGCGCGCGGTCGGCAGGATCGTGGTCTGGGTCGACGCCGACGCCGACGTCAGGACGGAGATGATCAGGAGCGACTCCATCGCCTTCCCGAAGAACGAGCTGCCGAAGACCGTCGCCCCCAGAGCGTTGAACACGTCGTCGGAGTTGTCGGGGTTCCCCAGCCCGATGCCGGCGGTGCCGACCCCGGCGAACGCGACCGTGGAGATGCTGACGATGGCGTAGGTCGCCAGCAGCAGCAGGGTGGAGATCACCGCGGCCTGGCCGGGTGTCTTGGCCGGGTCCGCCGTCTCCTCGTTGACCGAGACCGCCGTGTCCCAGCCCCAGTAGATGAAGACGGCGATGAGGGTCGCGGTGACGATGGCGCTCAGGCTCAGGTGGGTCGGGACCAGCCACGAGAGGCTGGGCTTGAGGGACCCCTCGGGGGAGGTTCCCCCGTACACCTTGGTCAGGGCGACGATCGAGAAGATCACCAGAACGATGACCTCGATGCCGAGCAGGGCGTACTGCAGCCGTGCCGACACCTCGATCCCGCGGTAGCAGATGTACGTCATGATCACGATCCACACCACGCCGGCGACCGTCGACCAGAAGGTGCTGGCCGCCAACCCGTCGGCCCCCACCAGGCTGAACGAGTACGACCCCGCGATCGCGGCCAGGTTGGCCATGACGATCACGTCGGCGGCGATGATGCCCCAGCCGCCCATCCAGCCCACCCACGGCCCGAAGGCCCGCGTGGCCCAGGTGAACGTCGTCCCGCAGTCCGGCTCGGCCTTGTTGAGCTCGGAGTACGAGATCGCGATGAGGAACATCGGCACGAAGGCGAGAAGCATGATCGCCGGAGCCTTGACCCCCACGATGCCGTCGCCGTTGACGGTGGCGACGACGAAGCCGAGGCTCGCCGCCAGGCTGTAGGCGGGGGCGGTCGACGCCATGCCGACGACGATGCTCGAGACGAGCCCGAGCGCACCGCCTTTGAGGCCTTTGTCCGAGGCGACCTCGGGGTATCCAATGGGCGCGCTCGCGCCGGTGTCGAGGGACATGGGTGGCTCCTGGCATCCACAGAGTCGAGTGTTCGGCGCACCGTACCCTGCCGGATCACGTGTGGTCAGCCCCCATCCGTAGTGTTGTGCTGACCGGCTGATCAGCATTCCCCCAGGTAGGCGACCGAACAGGACATATCTGCCATGCGAACCCTCATCGTCGGGGCCGGTGGCGTAGGCTCCGCCGCCGCCCGCATCCTGGCGCGCCGGCACTTCTTCGACGCCGCCGTCGTCGCCGACTACGACCTCGCGCGCGCCCAGGCGGCCGTGACGGCTCTGGCCGGCCCCGAGGGCGCCGACTCCCGGTTCAGCGCCGCCGAGGTGGACGCGAGCTCTGCCCTTGCGGTCGCGAACCTGTGCCGCGCCCATGGCATCACGCACGTGCTCAACGCCGTGGACCCGAGGTTCGTCATGCCGGTGTTCGAGGGCGCGTTCGCGGCCGGGGCGCACTACCTCGACATGGCCATGAGCCTGTCGCGGCCGCACCCGGAGCAGCCCCATGCCCTCACCGGGGTCAAGCTGGGCGACGAGCAGTTCGCCGCGGCCCAGACCTGGGCGGACGCCGGGCGGCTCGCGCTCGTCGGGATGGGCGTCGAGCCGGGCCTGTCCGACGTGTTCGCCCGGTACGCCGCGGACCACCTCTTCAGCCGGGTCGACGAGCTCGGCACCCGAGACGGGGCGAACCTCACCGTCGAGGGCTACGACTTCGCCCCGTCGTTCTCGATCTGGACGACCATCGAGGAGTGTCTGAACCCGCCCGTGGTCTACGAGAAGGGCAGGGGCTGGTTCACGACGCCGCCGTTCAGCGAGCCCGAGACGTTCCACTTCCCCGAGGGCATCGGCCCTGTGGAGTGCGTGAACGTCGAGCACGAGGAGGTGCTCCTCATGCCGCGCTGGGTCGACGCGGGCCGGGTCACCTTCAAGTACGGCCTGGGGGCGGAGTTCATCGCTGTGCTGCAGACCCTGCACAAGCTGGGGCTGGACCGCACGGCACCCGTGACAGTGCGCTCGGCAGGGGGCCCCGTCGGCGTCAGCCCGCGCGACGTCGTCGCGGCCTGCCTGCCCGACCCCGCCGGGCTGGGTCATCTGATGCACGGCAAGACGTGCGCGGGCGTGTGGGTGACGGGCATCGGCAAGGACGGTGAACCGCGCGAGGTGTACCTCTACCACGTGGTCGACAACGAGTGGTCGATGCGGGAGTACGGCTCCCAGTGCGTCGTCTGGCAGACCGCGGTGAACCCCGTGGTGGCGCTGGAGCTTCTGGCCACAGGCACGTGGGCGGGCAGCGGCGTCCTCGGCCCCGAGGCGTTCGACGCCGTCCCCTTCCTGCGGCTTCTGGAGGCCTATGGCTCGCCCTGGGGCATGGAGGAGAGGACGCCGCGCGGCTGAGGCCCGCGCCCGCGAGCCGGCGGGCGCGGCTGGGGCCCACGGGGGCCCGGCGCCCCGGGGTCTTCGGGTATGGCCCGGCAGGCGAGTGCGACCGGAGTCGTCCGCCCACCGGGTGAACCCGCCGTTCGGGTCAGGTGGCAGCATGACGACGACGCCGGCCGCTGCGAGCGCCGGGCACCGGAGGTGGAGGTCTCCCATGAGCACCACGACGGCCCTGTCGGGTCGCGAGGCATCGGTTGTCCAAGCGGTGAGCACAGGGCTGTTCATCGGCGGGGAGTGGCAGCCGGCCAGCGGCGGTGCCACGTTCGGCGTCGTCGACCCCTCCACCGAGGAGACGATCGCCGAGGTCGCGGACGGCAGCGTCGAGGACGGCCGGCGTGCGCTGGATGCCGCGGTCGCCGTGCAGGAGCAGTGGGCGGCCACCCCACCACGAGACCGCGGCGAGATCCTGCGCCGTGCCTTCGAGCTGATCACCGCCCGCTCGGACGACCTGGCGCTGCTCATGACCCTCGAGATGGGCAAGACAGTCAAGGAGTCCAGGGCGGAGATCGCCTACGCAGCGGAGTTCTTCCGGTGGTTCTCCGAGGAGGCCGTGCGGATCAGCGGTCGATGGTCCGTTGCACCCAACGGCGCGACCCGCCTGCTCACGATGAAGCAGCCTGTGGGGCCGTGCCTGTTCATCACGCCCTGGAACTTCCCGCTCGCGATGGGCACCCGCAAGATCGGCCCGGCCGTGGCGGCCGGGTGCACCGTGGTCGTCAAGCCCGCCCAGCAGACGCCGCTGTCGATGCTGGCCCTGGCCGACATCATGACCGAGGCCGGCCTGCCCAAGGGCGTGCTCAACGTGATCACCACCCGTTCCACGGGGCGGGTGATGGAGCCCCTGATCCGCGACCCGCGCCTGCGCAAGCTGTCGTTCACCGGCTCGACGGAGATCGGCAAGCGGCTCGTCGAGCAGTCGGCTGAGCAGCTCCTGCGGATCTCCATGGAGCTCGGTGGCAACGCTCCCTTCCTCGTCTTCGCCGACGCCGACGTCGACAAGGCCGTGGACGGCGCGATGCTCGCCAAGATGCGCAACATGGGCGAGGCGTGCACGGCGGCCAACCGGTTCATCGTGCACGAGTCGGTCGCCGCGCCGTTCGCCGAGCGGCTCGCCGGCCGGATGGCCGCCCTGCGCGTGGGCCGTGGCAGCGAGGAGGGTGTGGATGTCGGTCCGCTGGTTGACGCGCCGTCCCAGACCAAGGTGGGCGAGCTGGTGGCCGACGCCGTCGCGGGTGGGGCCAAGGTTCTCACGGGCGGGTCGGCAGTGGAGGGCAAGGGATACTTCTTCGCACCGACCGTCCTGGCCGACGTCGCCCCAGGCGCCCGCCTGCTCGCCGAGGAGATCTTCGGCCCGGTCGCGCCGATCACGACGTTCACCGAGGACGGCCAGGCGCTGGCCATGGCCAACGACACCGAGTACGGGTTGGTGGCGTACGTGTTCACGAACGACCTCGGTCGCGCGGTCCGGGTGGCCGAAGGCCTGCAGACCGGCATGGTCGGGGTCAACCAGGGCATCGTGTCCAACCCCGCTGCGCCCTTCGGCGGGGTCAAGCACTCCGGCTACGGCCGGGAGGGTGGCTTCGAGGGCATCGAGGAGTTCCTCGAGACCAAGTACGTGGGCATCGCCCTGTAGCTCTCCCCCCAGGCTCTGCCCCAGTCCCTCGTCGGTACGAGCGGGCGGGCAACCGCGTACAGGGAGTGCATGGCCGCAGGACGTTGGGGGGACAATCGGGTCATGAGCCGCGCCCGGGACGTCGTCATCCTCGGTTCGACGGGCTCGATCGGCACCCAGGCCCTCGACGTCGTCCGGGCCAACCCGCATCGGTTCCGCGTGCGGGCTCTGGCCGCCGGCGGCGCGAGAGTCGACCTGCTCGCGGCCCAGGCCGCCGAGCTCGAGGTGCCGGTGGTCGCGGTCCCCGACGATGCGGCGGCCGATGCTCTCAAGCGGGCGCTCAGTGGCCTGGGCCCGGGCACCCGCGATGTGCGCGTCCTGGTCGGCCCGGGCGCGGCCGCGACGGCTGCCGGCCTGCCCTGCGACGTCGTCCTCAACGGCTTGACCGGTGCCGTGGGGCTGCGGCCGACCATCGCCGCACTGGAGGCGGGCTCGACGCTGGCCCTGGCGAACAAGGAGTCCCTGATCATCGCGGGCCCGGTGGTCACGCGGCTGGCCGCACCCGGGCAGATCGTCCCCGTCGACTCCGAGCACTCCGCGCTGGCGCAGTGCCTGCGCGGGGGGAGGGCCAGCGAGGTCGCGCGCCTCGTGCTCACGGCCAGCGGCGGGCCCTTCCGAGGGCGCACACGCTCGCAGCTGCGCGACGTGACCCCCGACCAGGCGCTGGCCCACCCGACCTGGTCCATGGGGCCGATGGTCACCACCAACTCCGCGACCCTCGTGAACAAGGGACTCGAGGTCATCGAGGCCCACCTGCTCTTCGGCGTCGACTACGACCGCATCGACGTGGTCGTCCACCCGCAGTCCGTCGTCCACTCGATGGTCGAGTTCACCGACGGCTCGACGCTGGCCCAGTGCTCCCCGCCCGACATGCACCTGCCGATCGCCCTCGGGCTCGCGTGGCCCGACCGCGTGCCCGGGGCGGTGACGGGCTGCGACTTCACCACCGCCCAGACGTGGCAGTTCCTGCCGTTGGACGACGCCGCGTTCCCCGCCGTTGCCCTGGCCCGACGCTGCGGCCGGGCCGGCTCGACCTACCCGGCCGTTTACAACGCGGCCAACGAGGAGTGCGTGGCCGCGTTCCTCGCCGGACGGATCGCGTTCCTCGACATCGTCGACACGGTCGCCGCCGTGGTCGACGTCCACCAGCCCGAGGCGGACGACCCGGGCGTGGACGACGTGCTCGCCGCCGACGCCTGGGCCAGGGCCCACGCCTGCGCCCTGCTCGATGCGCCCAGCCGCGCCGCACCGGACGACGCCCGGACCCGGTCCGGGGACGACGCTCGCGGGGGCACGCGCGACGCGGCCGGCGGCCGCTCGGCGCCGTCCGCGGCCGCCGGGGAGCACACTGGGGGAACGCGCGGGCGAGGTGTCGGCGTTGAGGGGGAGGGTGCGGCGTCCGACAAGGGACCCGCGCCGGGCGTCGGGGCGCCATCGGTCCACGGAGAGGCTGCGCACGGATGAGCTACCTGTCGTACACACTCGGTGTGCTCGTCATCATCGTGGGCGTCGCGATCTCCATCGCGCTCCACGAGGTGGGCCACCTGCTGCCGGCGAAGGCGTTCGGGGTGAAGTGCACCCAGTTCATGGTCGGCTTCGGACGCACCGTCTGGTCGCGGCGGCGGGGGGAGACTGAGTACGGCATGAAGGCGATCCCCATGGGCGGCTATGTGCGCATGATCGGCATGTTCCCGCCCAAGGCCGGCCGGCCGGCCCGGTCGGGACGGCCCGGCCGCTGGGGCATGCTCGCCGACCAGGCGCGGGCGGACGCCCACCGCGAGGTGGGCCTGGAGGACGCCGACCGGCTCTTCTACCAGCGGTCCGTCCCCAAGCGGATAGTGATCATGCTTGGTGGTCCGACGATGAACCTCGTGCTGGCCGTCCTGTTCACGACCATCGTGCTGAGCGGCTTCGGGCTGCCCCAGGACATCCCCGTCGTGTCGGCGGTGAGCGCGTGCGTGCTGCCCGCCGACGCTCCCATCGACCGCCAGTGCACGCCCGCGGACCCGGTGGCGCCCGCGGCGCAGGCGGGCTTGCGTCCCGGCGACCGGATCGTGGCCTTCGCGGGCACGCCTGTGGCGACGTGGGACGAGGTGCGCGCGCTGATCAGGCGCAGCGCGGCCAAGCCCGTTGCCCTCACCGTCGAGCGCGACGGCACCACGCTCGAGCTGACCGCGACCCCCATCCTCAGCCAGCGCACCAAGGTCGACGCCCAGGGTCAGCCCGTGCTCGGAGCCGGCGGCAAGCAGGTTCTGGAACCGGTCGGCTTCCTCGGCGTCAGCCCGACCCTGGCCCGGGTCCGCCAGCCGGTGTCGAGTGTTCCGGGCGTCATGGGTGACCAGCTGAGCCGCCTGGCCGGTGTGATGGTGCAGATCCCGCAGCGCATGTACGGCGTGGCCCAGTCGATCGCTGGGGTCAAGCCCCGCGACCCCAACGGTCCGGTGAGCGTGGTCGGCATCGTGCGCTTCGGCGGAGAGGTGGCCAGTGCCCAAGGGACCTCCGCCGCGCCGTTCTCGTTAGCTGACAAGATCGCCACCTGGTTCGGCCTGCTGGCGGGCCTGAACCTCGCGCTCTTCGCGTTCAACCTGATCCCGCTCCTGCCGCTGGACGGCGGGCATGTCGCCGGCGCGCTCTGGGAGGCGGTGAAGCGCGGCTATGCCCGGGCTCGTCACCTCCCCGACCCCGGACCAGTCGACGTCGCGAAGGCGCTCCCGCTCGCCTACGGTGTGGCGACACTGCTGATCGGCATGTCCGCGCTGCTCATCGTGGCCGATCTCGTGCGTCCCATCCGGTTGACGGGCTGAGCCGTCCGACACCTCCCTCCACCTCCGACTGCTCGACACCATGGGAAGGTCCGCCCCTCGATGTCCGTGAACCTCGGCATGCCGGCTGCGCCGCCGCCCGTGCTCACCCCCCGGCGTGCGTCGCACCAGATCCGGGTCGGCAAGGTGCTGGTGGGCGGGGACGCTCCGGTCTCGGTGCAGTCGATGACCACCACGCCCACCACCGATGTCAACGCCACGCTTCAACAGATCGCCGAGCTCACGGCCGCCGGGTGCGATATCGTCCGGGTCGCCTGCCCGAGCCAGGACGACGCCGACTGTCTGGCGGAGATCGCCGGCCACTCGCAGATCCCGGTGATCGCCGACATCCACTTCCAGCCGAAGTACGTCTTCGCCGCGATCGACGCCGGGTGCGCGGCCGTACGCGTGAACCCCGGGAACATCCGCGCCTTCGACGACCAGGTCAGGCAGATCGCCGCGGCGGCCAAGGACGCCGGCGTCTCGATCCGGATCGGGGTCAACGCGGGGTCGCTGGACCCTCGGCTGCTCGCCAAGTACGGCAGGCCGACGCCTGAGGCGCTGGTCGAGTCCGCGGTCTGGGAGGCGTCGCTCTTCGAGGAGCACGACTTCCACGATTTCAAGATCTCGGTCAAGCACAACGACCCTGTGGTCATGGTCACGGCCTACCAGCTGCTCGCCGAGCGCGGCGACTGGCCGCTGCACCTCGGCGTCACGGAGGCGGGGCCGGCGTTCCAGGGCACCATCAAGTCCTCCGTGGCCTTCGGGGCGCTGCTGGCCCGCGGTATCGGGGACACCATCCGGGTCTCCCTCTCGGCGCCGCCGGTGGAGGAGGTGAAGGTCGGCATCCAGATCCTTCAGGCCCTGAACCTCCGCCCGCGCAAGCTGGAGATCGTCTCGTGCCCGTCCTGCGGGAGGGCGCAGGTCGACGTCTACACCTTGGCCGAGGAGGTGACCGCCGGCCTGGAGGGTCTTCAGGTCCCGCTGCGCGTCGCCGTCATGGGGTGCGTGGTGAACGGGCCCGGCGAGGCTCGCGAGGCCGACCTCGGGGTGGCCTCCGGCAACGGCAAGGGGCAGATCTTCGTACGGGGAGAGGTGGTGGAGACCGTGCCTGAGTCGCGCATCGTCGAGACCCTGATCGCGCACGCGCTACGCCTGGCCGAGGAGATGGGCGAGTCGCCGGACGCCGACGGGCTGGCGACCGCGCCCGGCGGCCCACCCGTCGTCACGGTCGTCTGAGGCGGTGCTCGGCACGTCCGTGGGGCCCCGTGCTCGCATGCATGAGGCCGGGTCCGCGAGGATGCGGGAGTGCTGCGCTCGGCCCTGAGGGTGCTCGAACGCCGCGACGCCGAGGAGGCCCTCGCGGTGTGCTCGCGCGACGCCGTGGCGAACCTGTTCGTGGCGGCGCGGCTGCTCGCCGGTGACCGGGGCCTGGGCGGGGAGCTGTGGGGCTGGTACCAGCACGGTCAGCTGACGTCGCTGTGCTGGTCCGGGGCCAACCTCGTGCCGGTGGAGGCCGACGACGACGCGGCAGACGCGTTCGCCGCCCGAGCCAGGCGGATGGGTCGCCAGTGCTCCTCGGTCGTCGGCCCCGCCCGAGCCGTGCTGCGGATGTGGCGGGAGCTGAGCCCCCACTGGGGACCGGCGCGCGACGTGCGGGCCCGCCAGCCGCTCATGTCCCTGGACGGCCCGCCCCTGGTCGAGTCGGACCCTCGCGTGCGCCGAAGCCGTCTCGACGAGCTCGACCTCGTGCTGCCCGCGTGCATCGCGATGTTCACCGAGGAGGTCGGGTACTCCCCTGTGGCCGTCAACGGTGGGTCGGCCTACCGCGCGCAGGTGTCGGCACTCGTCGGCGCGGGACGGTCGTTCGTACGCCTGGACGCCGGCCCCCTGGGGCCTGAGGTGGCCTTCAAGGCCGAGCTCGGGTCGGTGACACCCCATGCCGTGCAGGTGCAGGGCGTATGGGTCAACCCGCGTCTGCGAGGGCGCGGGCTCTCCGCGCCAGGGATGGCGGCGGTGACCGACCTCGTGCGTGCCGAGTTCGCGCCGGTGGTGTCGCTCTACGTCAACGACTTCAACGTGCGTGCGATCAGGTCCTACGAGCGGGTCGGGTTCAGGGAGGTCGGCACCTACGCGACCGTCCTGTTCTGAGCGGCCGCTCCGGCACGGCCATGGTCGCCAGCCCGGTGCCGCAACCCGGGCGACACGCCGGTGGGCGGTCCACGAGGCGCACTTGTGGCGCCGGGGTGGCGATCATGACACGGAACCATTCCGTGCGGCCGTGTCTCGAAGCCGGCAGGCGGCGGCCACGGTAGCCGCGACCCAGGGCGCGTCGAACATCACGTGGTCCCAGGCGAACCGGAGCACCAGCCAGCCCCGGGTCGTCATCTCGCTGTAGCGACGGCAGTCCCGCGCCAGCGCCGACCGGCTGCTGTGGTAGGTGAAGCCATCGGCCTCGACCGCGACCTTTCGCACGGGATCGCCGAGATCAGCGTGTGCGACCCACGTCCCCATCGGCACGGGGCACTGCACGACGAGGCCGGTGATCCCCGCCTCGAGCAGGATCGCTCTCACTGCTGACTCGAGGGGGTTGGCCGCGTCGCCCTCGCCGGCCTGCACCACCCGCAACCGACGGGCCCGCCCCGGGCCCTGCATCGCCGATGCAGCCTCGACGAGGTCGCTTCGCCCGACCAGGCCGCGGCGGAGGAGGGAGTCGACGACCGGCAGTGCCTCGCGAAGAGGCAACCAGGCCGCGCAGTCGAGTGCTGTCCGTAGCGGGCTCGTGACCTGCTCGTCGAGCTCCCGGGCATCCAGGTGAGTCCGGTGCAGGCGCACGCCGGGCTGCGCCCGAGGGTTGCTGCCCCGGGGAACACTGACGTCGACCAGCGTCGGGGCGCTCAGGCATTCGGCGCCGAGATATCGGGCCGCGCTCAGGCCCGAGAGGGCACCGCCGGCGCGGGCCGCTGCACTCAACGGGTCGGTCAGGTCTGCCAGCACGTACCGACCACGTGCCGAGCGCACCACGTCGCCCCGTGCGAGCGCCGACCGGAGCGCGTGCTGGGAGACCGCGGTGGACAACTCGGCCCACGTGGCCGCCCCGCCATTGCGCAACAGGAGCCGGCGCAGGTCGGCCCGCCGGTCGGCGCGAGCGAGGTCGGTCACCGCGTGGAGCATGCCCGCCGCCGTCGGCAGGCGCCGGGCTGCATCCACAGGCCGGCGCGGCGCCCGCGCACCCATGCCTCGCCCGCCGACGCATCCCGCGCCTGAGGGGCCGCCATGATCGCCAGCCCAGCGCCGTAACCCCGGCGACGCGCCGGTGGGTGATCCGCGAGCGGCACTTGTGGCGCTGGGGTGGCGATCATGGTGGCTGAGAGCGGGCCCGTGCAGGAAACCCGGGAGCCCGCCCCGATCCGCCCCCGGTAGCCTTCCCAGACGACGCTCTAAGGAGGCCGACCGTGCTGCTGCGGATGTCGACGCTGTTCCTGCGGACGCTCCGCGAGGACCCGGCCGACGCCGAGGTGCCCAGCCACCGGCTGCTCGTGCGCGCGGGCTACATCCGCCGGGCCGCGCCCGGCATCTACTCGTGGCTGCCGCTGGGCTACCTGACCTACCGCAACGTCGAGCGGGTCGTGCGCGAGGAGATGGACGCCGCCGGGTTCCAGGAGGTCCACTTCCCGGCGCTGCTGCCGCGCGAGCCCTACGAGGCGACCAACCGGTGGACCGAGTACGGCGACAACCTCTTCCGCCTGCACGGACCGCAGGGGCAACGACATGCTCCTGGGCCCCACGCACGAGGAGATGTTCACCCTCCTCGTGAAGGACCTGTACTCCTCGTACAAGGACCTGCCGCTGGCGATCTACCAGATCCAGACGAAGTACCGCGACGAGGCCCGACCCCGCGCCGGTCTGCTGCGCGGTCGCGAGTTCGTCATGAAGGACTCGTACTCCTTCGACGTGGACGACGCCGGGCTCGAGGCCTCCTACCAGCGGCACCGCGATGCCTACATCAAGACCTTCGACCGGCTCGGGCTTGGCTACGTCATCGTCTCGGCGATGTCGGGGGCGATGGGCGGGTCGAGGAGCGAGGAGTTCCTGCAGCCCACCGAGGTCGGCGAGGACACCTTCGTGCGCTGCACCGACCTGCGACTACGCCGCGAACACCGAGGCGGTCAGCACGCCGGTCCCCACCGCCGAGGGACTGGGACGGACGTCCCCGCGGCCCACGTCGAGGACACCCCGGACACGCCGACCATCGACACCCTCGTCGCGGTGGCGAACGAGAGGTTCGCCCGGCCGGAGCGGGCCTGGACGGCTGCGGACACGCTGAAGAACGTCGTCGTCACCCTCGTGCACCCCGACGGCACCCGGGAGCCCCTGTGCGTCGGCGTGCCCGGAGACCGCGACGTCGACCTCAAGCGGCTCGAGGCCGCCATGGCCCCGGCCGAGGTCGACGTCGTTCACCGAGGCCGACTTCGCCCGTCACCCCGCCCTGGTCAAGGGCTACATCGGCCCCGGCGTGCTCGGTGAGAAGAACGCGAGCGGGATCCGCTACCTGCTGGACCCGCGGGTCGTCGCGGGTACGGCGTGGATCACCGGCGCGGACGAGCCCGGCCGGCATGTCTTCGACCTCGTGGCCGGGCGCGACTTCACCGGCGACGGCATGGTCGAGGCCGCCGAGGTGCGCGACGACGACCCCTGCCCGCGCTGCGGCCAGGCACTGCGGATCGCCCGCGGCATCGAGATCGGTCACATCTTCCAGCTCGGCCGCAAGTACGCCGACGCGCTCGGGCTGCAGGTGCTGGACGAGAACAGCAGCCTCGTCACGGTCACGATGGGCTCTTACGGCATCGGCGTCTCCCGCGCGGTCGCCGCCGTCGCCGAGGCCACCCACGACGAGCTCGGCCTGTGCTGGCCCCGCGAGGTCGCCCCCGCAGACGTCCACCTCGTGGCGACGGGCAAGGACCAGTCCGTGTTCGACGCCGCCCAGACCCTGGCAGACCAGCTGGACGCCGCCGGCGTGCGGGTGCTCTACGACGACCGCGCGAAGGTGTCGCCCGGGGTGAAGTTCAAGGACGCCGAGCTGGTCGGCGTCCCCACGATCGTCGTCGTGGGCCGCAACCTGGCCGAGGGCAGCGTCGAGGTGCGCGACCGCCGGTCCGGGGCGCGCGAGGACGTTGCCGTGGCGGACGCCGCGCGGCACGTCGTCGCCGTCGTCCGTGGGTGAGCTGACCGCCGTCGTCTTCGACTGGGGCGGCACGCTGACCCCTTGGCACGCGATCGACCTCGAGGCGCAGTGGCACGCCTTCGCTGCGCACTGCGCCGGCGACGCCGGGCAGGCCGCAAGGCTGGCCGAGCGCATCGTCGCCGCCGAGCGGGCTGCCTGGGGTCGCGGGCGCACCGACGGCACGAGCGCCCGCCTGGCCGAGGTGCTCGCCGAGGCCGGCGTCGGCGAGGACCACCCCGGCATGAGCGCGGCGCAGGCCGCGTACGAGGAGTTCTGGGAGCCGCACACGTTCACCGACCCCGACGTCACACCGCTGTTCGCCGCCCTGCACGCGCGAGGACTGCGGGTCGGGATCCTCAGCAACACGATCTGGTCGCGCCGCTACCACGAGCAGGTCTTCGCCCGCGACGGCGTGCTGCACCTCATCGACGCGGCGGTCTACACCTCTGAGATCGCGTGGGCCAAGCCGCATCCCGAAGCCTTCCTGGCCGCGGCCGCCGCGGTGGACGCCGCCCCGCGGGCCTGCGTATACGTCGGGGACCGGCCCTACGAGGACGTGCTCGGCGCGCAGCGTGTGGGCATGCGGGCATTGCTGGTGCCGCACTCCGACATCCCTGACGACCAGCAGGTACCCGTCGACGTGCGGCCTGACGGCGTCGTCCACCGGCTCCTCGACGTGCTGGACCACGTGGACCGCTGGCTCTCGTCGTGACCGGCCTGGCCGGGCTGGCTCACCTGACCGGCCTCGCGGCCGGCCACGAGGCCACCCCGCCGGGGGCCGGCGCTGTGGTCATACTCGTCGTCGCCGCGCTCGCTGCGGGATGGGTGGACGCCGTGGCCGGGGGCGGCGGGCTGATCCAGCTGCCTGCCCTGCTCCTCGTGCTACCCGCGGCGAGCCCTGTCACGGTGCTCGCGACGAACAAGCTGGCGAGCATCTGCGGTACGACCACGGCCTCGCTCACCTACTACCGGCGCGTGCGTCCGGGCTGGCGGACGGCGCTCCTCATGGCCGGGCTCGCCCTCGTCGGTGCCGCGGCGGGGGCGGGGTGCGCGAACGTGCTCCCCGCCGCGGTGTTCCGGCCTCTCGTGGCCGTGCTGCTCGTCGCGGTCGCCGTCTACGTGTGGCGGCGGCCGACGCTGGGGGAGCGGACGGCGCTGCGCTGGCGGGGCCGCCGACACCTGAGCGCCGCCGCGGCGTGCGGGGCCGGGCTCGGCTTCTACGACGGCATCTTCGGGCCGGGCACGGGCGCCTTCCTCGTGTTCGTGCTGGTCGCCTGGCTGGGCTACGCCTTCCTCGAGGCCGGCACGCTGGCCAAGATCACGAACGCCGCGACGAACCTCGGCGCTCTCCTGGTGTTCGTGCCGCTGGGCGCACCCCTGTGGCGGGTCGGCCTGCTCATGGGTGCCGCGAACCTCACAGGCGCCTACGCCGGCGCCCGAACGGCGGTGGCCGGGGGGAGCGGGTTCGTGCGCCTGGTGTTCCTGGGGGTCGTCGCCGTCCTTGCGCTGCGGCTCGCCTGGGTCGGGGTGCGTGCCGTCGCCGGGTGATCAAGCAGGGCGGGCGCCGACAGGCTCGCGCCACATCGTGACGACCTCGGGCCCGTTCTGAGCCGCCCGGAACGAGGTCATCACCTCGAAGCCGTGGCGTCGGTAGAGGGCGACGTTGGCCGGGTTGCTCGCCTCGAGGTAGGCGGGCATGCCCTCGAGGTCGACCAGGCGAAGGTTGTCGGCCAGCAGCCCGAGGCCGAGCCCGCGCCCGCGGTGTCGCGGGTCGGTGCCGAGCAGGCTCAGGTAGTAGTGCGGCACGTCCCGCGGTCGGGTCGCCTCGAGCTGCCCGTAGGTCTCGACCACGCGTGGGGCTGAGGCGCCGAGCATCTCGTGCAGCATCGGCTCCAGGGCGCGTGCCTGGTCGTCGGAGAACTCGCTGGCCCCGGGCGGCAGCCACACCGCGACCGCGGTGTCCCCCGCGGCGAGCCGCACGTACGGGTACCGGGCCGCTCCTTCGACGCAGAGCGTCCACAGCCGACGCTGCTGGTCACGCCGCCGGGACCCGTCGGGGAAGGCCCAGCTCCACAGCGGGTCGTCGAAGAACGCGCCGACGAGGATCTCGACGGCCGCGCTGGCCTGCCCAGGGTCGAGCACGCGCGGGTCGCTTGCGGACTCGTTCATTGGACCTCCTCCGCCCCGGCACCCTCCCGGGGGAGGAACGCCCAGGATCGGCCCTCCCGGGCGCGGGTCGCAACCTCACGGGGGGCCTCCGCCGGGCTACGGCCCGCCGGGCAGCGCGACGGGAGCTGCCTGCCAGAGGGCGGCGGAGCGAGCGGCCTCGACGAGCTGCTCGGCTGCCCACAGGCGGGCCGAGCCCTCGGTCCCCCCGACTGCTTGAGCGGCCAGCGTCGCCAGCCCCTCCTCGACGTGCAGCGCGAGCTGCGCCGCGGCCCGAGGCGTGTCCACCCGGCCGACGTCGTAGGCCGGGGACGCCGCGTCCGGCTGGACACCCCGGTCGGCGAGGAGGCGCTCGAGGGCGTCGCGACGTTGCCGGTGGGTCTCCCACGCGGCGCGGGCAAGCGCGCGTCGGGCGGGGGCGACCCTGGCGACGACCACGCCGTAGGCGAACACCGCCGCGTGCTGGCCCTGGAGCAGGCTGCTCACCGCAGCCCGGGTCTGGACGGACCATGCCGCCTGCTCGCCCGTCTGGCCAGACGGCGAGGGGCCGGTCGGCGAGTGGCCGGTCAGTGTGGGGCCGGTCGTGACGCTGGTCGGCGTAGGGCTGGTCGGTGTGGGGCCGGTCGTGACGCTGGTCGGCGTAGGGCTAGTCGGCGTAGGGCTGGTCGGCGTGGGGCTCGGCAGTCCCGGGGGCGGGGTCGGCAGGCGGGCGGTGCGTGCCAGCAGGTCCGCATGTGCGGCGCAGGCTGCGGCGATGCGGGCGAGCAACGTCGCGAGGCCCGGCGACGTCGACCCGATCTGCGCGAGCGCGGCCGCGGCGGCCCGACGCTCTGCCGAGACCAGGTCGCGCACGCCCGGGCCGGGCGTGACCGTCGCCGTCGCGGACGGGCCCGGTGTGGCGCCGGACGTCGCCGCGCCCGGCGTCGCCGATGTCGCGGCGCCCGGCAACGCCGATGTCGCCGTGCCCGGCGACGGCTCCGAGGCGCCGAGAGCCACAAGGTGCGCCCGATGGTCGGCGCTGACCCGGGTCAGGAGGCGTCTGAGCGCCGGCGCACGCTCCGCCACCGACGCACTCATGGCCGCCAGGTCCTGGGCCGACTCGGCCACTGACTGCCGTGCGGTGTCGTCGGCCGAGCGCTGGGCGCGCCGCAGGCTCGCCAGCGGCAGGTCGGGACCGGTCGGACCGCTCGTGCAGCCGCTCAGGACGGCGGGTGCGACGAGCAGCCCGAACGCCGCTGCGAGCACGCCACGTCGCCGGAGCGTGGCGTGAGGACGGATCGTCGACCCGGTCGGCGACCCTGTCATCGAACCCCCGGCAACGACACGCCGGGATCATCGCACGCCCGGTTCGTGATCGCTGCGACCCCTCAGGAGGGTGGGTAGTCTGAGCGTAGGCGCGCGGGACTACCCGGGCGCCTGGACGTATGCACGCAACTGAAGGCACCTGGGCGAGGAGGCGAGATGGCGGCGTCCTCGACCACGGACGAGATCCGCGCCCTGGCCGGCCCGATCGCCGCCCGTGCGGGGCTGGTGGTCGAGGACGTCACCGTGACCCCAGCCGGACGGCGCCGGGTGCTCCGGGTGGTGATGGACCTGCCGGAGACCGAGGTCGGCGGCGTCCCCATGGCCGCCGTCGCCGCAGCGGCACAGGCGTTGTCGGCCGCGCTGGACTCCTCGGACGTGATGGGGCAGACCCCCTACGTGCTCGAGGTCTCCTCGCCGGGCGTCGACCGGCCGCTGACGCAGCGGCGTCACTTCTTGCGTGCACGCGGGCGCCTCGTCCGACTTGACCTGAACGACGGCGGTCTGGCCGCCGGTCGGCTGACGGCCGTCGACGACGACGCTCTGGTGCTGGACGGCGACAGGCGGCTGGGTTGGGCACGGGTGGTGCGCGGGCGGGTCGAGGTCGAGTTCGGCCGAGTCGACGAGGAGCCGGCGGAGGCCTCCGCCGCGGACGGCGACGTCGAGGCGACCGGGGAGGCGGGGGGCTGATGGACATCGACATGGCCGCCCTGCGCGCACTCGAGCGCGAGAAGGAGGTCCCGTTCGACCTCCTGGCCCGCACGATCGAGCAGGCCCTCCTTCTGGCGTACCACCGCACCGAGGGCGCGCACGCCACCGCCCGCGTCGAGCTGGACCGCAAGAGCGGGCACGTCGTCGTGTGGGCGCAGGAGGTGGACGCCGGCGGCGCTGTTCTGCGCGAGTGGGACGACACGCCCGCCGGGTTCGGCCGCATCGCGGCGACGACGGCCAAGCAGACCATCCTCCAGCGGCTGAGGGACGTGGAGGACGAGCAGGTTCTCGGGGAGTTCCGTGGTCGGGAGGGTGACATCGTCGCGGGCATCGTGCAGCAGAGCGGCGACCCGCGGATGGTGCACGTCGACCTCGGGTCCGTGGAGGCGGTGCTGCCCCCCCAGGAGCAGGTGCCGGGAGAGGACTACTCGCACGGCTCGCGGCTGCGCTGCTACGTCGTGACTGTGCGGAAGGGTCTCAAGGGCCCGTCGATCACCGTCTCCCGTACGCACCCGAACCTCGTGCGCAAGCTCTTCGCGCTCGAGGTGCCCGAGGTCGCCGACGGGAGCGTGGAGATCGTCGCCGTTGCTCGCGAGGCGGGGCACCGGTCCAAGGTGGCCGTCCGGGCCCAGATCGAGGGGCTCAACGCCAAGGGCGCGTGCATCGGGCCGCTGGGCCAGCGGGTGCGAGCCGTGGTCAACGAGCTCCACGGGGAGAAGATCGACATCATCGACCACAGCGACGACCCCGCGGCCTTCGTCGCCAACGCCCTCTCACCGGCCCGCGTCGTGAGCTCCACTGTCGTGGACGCCGCGCTGCGCGCCGTCCGGGTGGTCGTCCCCGACTACCAGCTCTCCCTGGCGATCGGCAAGGAGGGTCAGAACGCCCGGCTCGCCGCCAAGCTGACCGGTTGGCGGATCGACATCCGTCCTGACGTCGACGCAGCGTCCGCACCGGCCGGTGAGGTGGACGTGCGTGGCTCGACCGGGAGCACCGCTGACCCCCGCAGCTGAGGCCGCAGCTGCCTCTCCGAGGGCCGGGACAGGGTCGGGGTCGCCGTCGGGGATGGAGAGACCGGCCGACGGGGTTACTATGTCTGAGGCCGGTCACGCGGTCCGGCAGTCCACGCGCGTCGACGGGCTCCGCAAGGAGCCGGTTCGCCTGTGCGTCGGGTGCCGAGAGCGCGCCGACCGGTCCGTCCTGCTGCGAGTGGTCGCGGCCGAGGTCGACGGGCTGTGGTCCGCCGTCCCCGATCCTGACCACAGGCGCGCCGGCCGGGGAGCATCGCTGCATCCCGACCTGGCCTGCCTCGGCCTCGCCGAGCGGCGCCGGGCGTTCCCTCGGGCACTTCGCCGGAGTGGTGCACTCGACGTGTCCGCGGTGAGGGCCTACCTCGTCGCGCAGGCCGCGCCCTCCGGCGCCGACGCACCTGCGGGCGGCACCGACCAGGCGAGCCCAGAAACGAACCGTCCGAGCCGGAAGCGGGTCCAGAGCTGATGAGCACCCGATGAGCACCCAGCTATGAACGCCCCCCAGCAGTAAAGACGGTCCGCGCCTGTCCCGGCTCGGACCGAGACAGGAGAAACGTGGCTAAGGTCCGGGTCTACGAGCTCGCCAAGGAGCTCGGGGTCGAGAGCAAGGTCGTCATGGCCAAGCTCCAGGAGCTCGGTGAGTTCGTCCGGTCGGCGTCCTCGACCGTGGAACCCCCAGTCGTTCGCAAGCTGCGTGAGACGCTGCCCGCGGAGATCGCCGAGGCGAGCCCGAAGGCGGCTGCCGCGAGGCCGGCCGCCCCCACCGCGGGGCGTCCCGGCCCCGCGACGAAGTCCACGCCCGGCCCGCGCCTTCCCGCTGCGGACGTCGACGTCGTCGAGATCGGTGGCGACGTCGGCGGAGCACAGCCCGAGGCGACCGCGCCGCCCGTCGTCCCGGCCGTGCTGCCGGAACCGGACGTCGCGGCGGCAGCGGTCGCGACACCGACTGTGGCGCCGTCCGCACCCGCCGTCGACCTGCCGGCCGCTTCGGAGGTCGGCGTGCGTTCGCCCGGGCCGCGACCTGCCCCGTCGCGCCCGCAGGCGCCTGCGGCACGAGACGGTGAGCAGGACGGCGAGCCCGGCGGTGAGCTCGTGGGCGAACGGCCGACACCGGGGCCGCGTCCGGCACCGGGACGGCCGGGCGCGCCGGCGCCGCGTCCGGGGAACAACCCGTTCGCCCCGAGCCAGGGCATGCCCCGCCCGGGTGGTGGGGGCGCGCCGCGTCCGGGGAACAACCCGTTCGCCCCGAGCCAGGGCATGCCGCGCCCGCAGGGCGGGCCGCGGCCCCCGGTCGGCGACCGACCCGGTGGTCCGCGCCCGGGTGGGCCGCGCCCGAGTCCTGGCGGCATGGCCAACCGGCCGAGCCCGGGGGTCATGCCCGGTCGCCCGGCGAGCGGTCGTCCCGGCGGTCCCGGCGCGGGCACCGGCACGGGCGGCCCGGGCAGGACCGGCGCCCCCAGCCGCGGTGGCGCGGGGGCCGGTCGCGGAGGCTTCGGCGGGCGTCCCGGCGGTGGCCCCGGTGGCCCTGGCGGCCCCGGGGGTCCCGGGGGTCCCGGAGGCGGCGGCGGCTTCGGCAAGGGCCGCGGCGGTCGAGGCGGAACCCAGGGTGCCTTCGGGCGCGCCGGCGGGCGGCCTGTGCGCGGCCGCAAGTCGAAGAAGCAGCGGCGTCAGGAGTTCGACAACATGCAGGCCCCCATGGCCGGGGGTGTGCAGGTTCCTCGTGGCGACGGGGCGATCGTGCGGCTGCGACGGGGCGCGTCCCTCACCGACTTCGCCGAGAAGATCAACGCCAACCCGGCGAGCCTGGTCACGGTGCTGTTCCACCTCGGTGAGATGGCCACGGCGACCCAGTCGCTCGACGAGGACACGTTCCGCCTCCTCGGCGCCGAGCTCGGCTTCGACATCCAGGTCGTCTCCCCCGAGGACGAGGACCGCGAGCTGCTCGAGTCGTTCGACATCGACATCGAGGGCGAGGCCGAGGACGACGAGGACTTCCTCGAGCCACGGCCGCCGGTCGTCACCGTCATGGGGCACGTCGACCACGGCAAGACGAAGCTGCTTGACGCCGTCCGGCACGCGAACGTCGTCGCGGGCGAGGCCGGCGGCATCACCCAGCACATCGGCGCCTACCAGGTGCACTTCACGCACGAGGGAGTCGACCGGGCGATCACCTTCATCGACACCCCGGGTCACGAGGCCTTCACGGCCATGCGTGCCCGCGGTGCGAAGGTCACCGACATCGCTGTGCTGGTCGTGGCGGCCGACGACGGCGTGATGCCGCAGACCATCGAGGCGCTCAACCACGCTCAGGCCGCCGGCGTGCCCGATCGTGGTCGCGGTGAACAAGGTGGACAAGGAGGGGGCCAACCCCGCGAAGATCCGCCAGCAGCTCACCGAGTACAACCTCGTGGCCGAGGAGTACGGCGGCGACACGATGTTCGTCGACGTCTCGGCCAAGCAGCGGATCAACATCGACGCGGTGCTCGAGGCGATCCTGCTCACCGCCGACGCGGCGCTCGAGCTCGTCGCCAACCCCGACAAGGCCGCCCGAGGGGTGGCCATCGAGGCCAACCTCGACAAGGGCCGCGGCCCGGTCGCGACGGTCCTGGTGCAGTCCGGCACGCTCGCGGTCGGGGACTCGATCGTCGCGGGCACCGCGCACGGCCGCGTGCGGGCCATGCTCGACGAGAACGGGGACACCCTCGACGTCGCGCTGCCCTCGCGGCCCGTGCAGGTGCTCGGCCTGACGTCGGTGCCCCGGGCCGGGGACACGTTCATCGTGGCTCCGGACGACCGCACCGCCCGCCAGATCGCCGAGAAGCGCGAGGCCGTCGAGCGGGCCGCGGTGCTGGCCAAGCGGCGCAAGCGGATCAGCCTCGAGGACTTCACGAAGGCGCTCGAGCAGGGCAAGGTCGAGACGCTCAACCTCATCCTCAAGGGCGACGTGTCCGGCTCCGTCGAGGCTCTGGAGGACGCGCTGCTCCAGATCAACGTCGGCGAGGAGGTGGAGCTGCAGGTGATCGACCGCGGCGTCGGCGCCATCACGATGAACAACGTGAACCTGGCCGTCGCGTCGAACGCGATCATCGTCGGCTTCAACGTGCGACCGGCCGAGAAGGTCGGGGACATGGCCGAGCGCGAGGGTGTCGACATCCGGCACTACTCGGTGATCTACCAGGCCATCGACGAGATCGAAGCCGCCCTGAAGGGCATGCTGAAGCCGGAGTTCGAGGAGATCCAGCTCGGCTCCGCCGAGGTGCGCGAGGTGTTCCGGTCCAGCAAGTTCGGCAACATCGCGGGCTGCCTGGTGCGCTCCGGCGAGATCCGCCGCAACGCGAAGGCCCGGCTCGTACGAGACGGCGTCGTCGTCGCGGAGCACCTGACGATCGAGTCGCTGCGGCGTTTCAAGGACGACGCCACCGAGGTCCGCGACGGCTACGAGTGCGGTATCGGGCTCGGGTCGTTCAACGACATCAAGGTCGGCGACTCGATCGAGACCTACGAGATGCGCGAGAAGCCGCGCGTCTGACCGCCGGTGGGTCGGCCGCGACCGGCCCACGGCGCCCCACCCGCCCTTCGTCGGGCACGGCGGCACACAGCGCCAGACAGTTTGGCGCTGTGTGCCGCCGCGCCAGACGACCGGATGGCACGCAGGCCTGACTGCGACGTCGACATGTACATGGGATCGCTCAGCATCGACCTGCTCCTCGGCGACGTGCACTCCTTGAAGGAGAAGCGTGGCCTCGTGCGGCCGATCGTGGCGGAGCTGCGCCGCCGGTTCGATGTGAGCGCGGCCGAGACGGGCCACCTCGACCTGCACCGGCGCGCCGAGGTCGGCGTCGGCCTGGTCAGCGCCGATGCCGGGCACTGCCACGAGGTCCTGGACGCATGCGAGAGGCTGGTCGCTGCGCGCCCCGAGGTCGAGGTGCTGGGGGTGCGTCGCCGCGTGTGGGACGACGCCGACGAGTAGACCGCAACCGATGACCGGACGGACTGGCCCCACGGCCCCGACCAAGCAAGGGACGCTGCTGCCATGACTGACACCGCTCGCGCCCGCAAGCTCGCCGACCGCATCCGCGAGATCGTGGCCGAGGCGCTGGAGAAGCGGGTCAAGGACCCCCGGCTCGGCTTCGTCACCGTCACCGACACCCGCGTGACCAACGACCTCCAGCATGCGACGGTCTTCTACACGGTGCTCGGCGACGCCGACGCGAAGGACTCCTCGGCTGCCGCACTCGAGAGCGCGAAGGGGGTGCTGCGCTCGGAGGTGGGCCGCAGGACGGGGCTCCGGTTGACCCCGACGCTGGACTTCATCGCCGACGCCGTCCCCGAGAACGCCGCGCACATCGAGGAGCTCCTGCGGGAGGCCGCGGCGCACGACGCGGACGTCGCAGCACGCGCGGCCTCGGCGACCTACGCCGGCGAGCCCGACCCCTACCGCCGTCCGGACGCCGAGCCCGAGGAGGACCCGGAGCCGGACGCCGAGGGGGGCGGCCTGGCGTCCACCGGGACCTCCTGATGGGCGACCCGGCCGCAGGGCCTCGCCCAGCCTCAGGGCCCCGCCCGCCCGACGGGCTGGTCGTGGTCGACAAGCCGCCGGGCATGACCTCCCACGACGTCGTCGCCCGGGTCCGGCGCCTGGCCGGCACGCGAAAGGTCGGGCATGCGGGCACCCTCGACCCGATGGCCACCGGCGTGCTGGTGGTGGGCGTGGAACGGGCGACCCGGCTGCTCACCTACCTCGTGGGCGCGGACAAGGACTACAGCGCCACGATCAGGCTCGGGGTGGGCACCGTCACCGACGACGCCGAGGGCCAGGTGACGCAGCGCACCGATGCCGCGGGGCTGGACGACCGCGCCGTCCTTGCCGCCGTAGGGCATCTCACCGGCCCCATCGACCAGGTCCCCAGTGCCGTGAGCGCGGTCAAGGTGGGCGGCCGGCGGGCCTACGCCCGGGTTCGTGCGGGGGAGCAGGTGGAGCTGGCGCCGAGGTCGGTGACCGTCCGGCGCTTCGACGTCCTCGAGCTCCGACGCGAGCAGGCCGAGGGCTTGACCGTCGTGGACCTGGACGTCGAGGTGTCGTGCACGTCAGGGACCTACGTTCGTGCGTTGGCCCGGGACCTCGGTCTCGGCCTCGGGGTGCCGGGGCACCTGACCCGCCTGCGTCGCACCAGGGTGGGCCCCTACGGGTTGGACGTCGCCCGGACTCTCGACGACCTGTCGGCCCGGTTCGCGCTGCTGCCGCTGGCGGAGGCCGCTCGGGCCGCCTTCCCGGCGTGGGAGGTCGACATGGACCAGGCTCGGCGTCTGGCACACGGGCAGCAGCTTCCCGCGGCGGGGATCGGAGCGGGCCCGGTGGCCGCGTTCGCACCGGACGGGACACTGGTGGCCCTGGTCGGTGAGACCGGAACGACGACTCGTCCGATCATCGTCCTCGAGGGCTAGCCCAGCGGGCTCACCCGGCCGCGGCGCGCCGGGGCGGCGTCACCCTCGACCACCTCAGGAGCACCGACGTGGCGGCTCAGCCACTGGTTGAGGGGTGCGATCGCCCGCCAGTCCGCGGCGATGTGCTCGGCGCACTGCGGGCCGGCCAGCCACTCGGGGACGCCGTGCTCGCGCATGGCCGCGATGCCCTTGTGGCGCAGAAGGTCGATCCGCGGGTGGTCAGCGGCAACACCGCGCGGCGCTCGTCGCAGGACCTCCCCGCCGAGGGTGAACCCCAGGGCGGTCAGCGCATCCGTCGCCTCCGCCAGCTGCGCCCCGGACTCGGCGTCGACCCCGGCGCGGTACCGCGCGACCTGGTCGGTGGTCATCTGGTAGTAGCCACCGGCGACCATGAGGCCTTTCGCGCTGATCTGCAGGTACAGCGAGCCCACGCCGTCGCCGTGGTGGAGCACGGCTCCTGCCTGGGTCTTGTACGGGGACTTGTCGGCGCTGAACCGCACGTCACGGTAGGGGCGGAAGACGCGGGCCTCGCCGAACTCGCTCGCGAGGACGTCGAGCAGGCTCTGCATCGGCGCCCGGACGGCCGACTCGTAGAGGTCTCGGTGGGCGTTCCAGTAGGTCTTGGAGTTGTCGGCCTCGAGCCCCTCGTAGAAGGCGAGCGCGTCGTCGCCGAACCCCCCTAAGGGTGCTGCGGTGTCCATGCCCGAACGCTACGCCCGCCGTCCGTCCTGCCCCGCCTGCCGTCCACAGGTCCGCAAAGTCGCGGCAGGGCTGGCAGCATGGGCCCGTGCATCGGTGGACGGCTCTGACGGACGTACCGGCTGACCTCGGTCGGTCCGTGGTCACGATCGGCAACTTCGACGGCGTCCATCTGGGCCATCGAGCCGTCCTGCACGAGCTCGTGCGCAGGGCGCGCGCCAGTGGAGCCCACTGCGTGGCGATCACGTTCGAGCCTCACCCCCTCGTCGTCCTGCGGCCGGAGCACGCACCGGTGGCGCTGACGACGTTGGAGTTCAAGCTCGCGCTCATGGCCGAGACCGGGCTGGACGCCGTCCTCGTGCTCCCGTTCACGATGGAGCTGGCGGCCATGAGTCCGCTGGCGTTCGTCGAGGACGTGCTGGTCGGGGCCCTGCATGCCGAGGTCGTCGTCGTCGGGCGTGACACCCGCTTCGGCCACCGCAACGCCGGTGACGTCGAGACGCTGCGCGAGCTCGGGGCGAAGCTGGGGTTCGACGTGGACGTCGTGGCCGACGTCGCCCCGGGGACCGTGGGGCCGGCGGCTCGCCGGTGGTCCTCCACCTGGCTGCGCGACCTCGTGGAGGCAGGTGAGGTCGAGGAGGCCGCCTCGGTGCTGGGGCGCCCGCACCGGGTGACCGGCGTGGTCGTGCACGGTGACCATCGCGGCCGCCAGCTCGGCTACCCGACGGCGAACCTGGCGGGAGACGCCGTGGGCGTGGTGCCGCAGGACGGCGTCTACGCGGGCTGGCTCGCGCGCCTCGACCCGCAGGGCCGGGGTGGCGAGCCGCCCCTGCCTGCAGCGATATCCGTGGGGACCAACCCGACGTTCGACGGGACGCAGCGTCGCGTCGAGGCCTACGTGCTCGACCGCGACGACCTCGAGCTGTACGGGGAGGTGGTGGCCGTGGAGTTCGTCCGCCGGCTGCGACCCACCTTGCGCTTCGAGGGAATCGAGCCGTTGTTGCGCCAGATGGCCGACGACGTCCTGCGCTGTCACGACGTGCTGGGCATCCCGCTGCCGGGGGGGCCGTAGGCCGCGCGCCCGATTCGGTGACCGAGGGTGGCGGCTGGTACCGTGACGGTGCCGTCAGAACGGCCGCGGACTCCAGAGAGCCCGGGTGAACGTGCCCCGGTGCGCCGCGCAACGACCTGGACAGGAGAGCAGTGGCACTAGAGGCCGCCACCAAGCAGAAGATCATGGCCGACTTCGCGACCACCGAGGCCGACACGGGTTCGCCCGAGGTCCAGGTCGCGGTGCTCACGCAGCGGATCAAAGATCTTACCGAGCACCTGAAGACGCACAAGCACGACCATCACAGCCGTCGCGGGCTGCTGATCCTCGTGGGTCGCCGCCGCCGGCTCCTGCAGTACCTGCAGCGCACGGACATCGGCCGCTACCGGTCGCTGATCGAGCGGCTCGGTCTGCGCCGTTGACGCCACTGGCCGCGGTTCCCTCCGGAGCCGCGGCCGGCTTCGTCGTCGGGCGCGCCGGAGGCAACGGCGTGCACCGCGACAACTGAAGATCACCCACAACCAGGAGCGTCGGGCACCCTTCGCAGCGCCGGTCCTCGGTAGTGGCCCTCGGGACGCCGCGTCCCCGGCGTGCAGCCGGACGGCCCGCCCCGAGCGCCTCGATCGAAGACCGGACCTCGCCCGGGACCGCCCCGCTCCGTCGACCAGACAGCCGCAGAGAGCGGCTGATGAGAACGGAGGGTGACCCTAGTGGAGGGTCCCGAGATCACATTCGCCGAGGCAGTCATCGACAACGGCAGCTTCGGCACGCGCACAGTGCGCTTCGAGACCGGCAGGCTCGCGCGCCAGGCCGCGGGTTCGGCCACGGTCTACCTCGACGGGGACACGATGCTCCTGTCGACGACGACGGCCGGCCGCCAGCCCAAGGAGCAGCTCGACTTCTTCCCCCTGACGGTCGACGTCGAGGAGCGGATGTACGCCGCCGGGCGCATCCCGGGTTCGTTCTTCCGCCGTGAGGGCAGGCCGAGCACCGATGCCGTCCTCACCTGCCGGCTGATCGACCGGCCGCTGCGCCCGTCGTTCGGCAAGGGGCTGCGCAACGAGGTGCAGGTCGTCGTCACCGTGCTCGCGCTGGACCCCGACGACCTCTACGACGTCGTGGCGATCAACGGCGCGTCGATGTCGACGCAGCTGGCGGGGCTGCCGTTCAGCGGCCCCGTCGGCGGCGTGCGGGTGGCACTCGTCGACGGTCAGTGGGTGGCGTTCCCCCGCCACAGCGAGAGTGCGCGTGCGGTGTTCGACATGGTCGTCGCCGGGCGCGTCGTCACCGGGGCCGACGGCGTCGAGGATGTCGCGATCATGATGGTCGAGGCCGAGGCGACCGACGGTGCCTGGGATCTCGTCAAGAACCAGGGCGCGGGCGCGCCGACCGAGGAGGTCGTGGCGCAAGGGCTCGAGGCTGCCAAGCCGTTCATCGCCGTCTTGTGCCGGGCGCAGCAGGAGATCGCGGCCAAGGCCGCCAAGCCGACGACGGAGTTCCCGCGGTTCCTCGACTACACCGACGACGTGTACGCCGCCGTCGAGGAGTCCGTCGCCACCGACCTGGCCGCAGCACTCACCATTGCCGGCAAGCAGGAGCGGGAAGCGCGCCTCGACGAGCTCAAGGACGGCGTGAAGGCCGAGCTCGGCGCGCGGTTCGAGGGTCGTGAGAAGGAGGTCTCCGCAGCCTTCCGCGCCGTGACAAAGAAGGTGGTGCGCCGGCGCATCCTCAAGGACAAGGTGCGCATCGACGGGCGCGGCCTGGCCGACATCCGTCAGCTCGCCGCCGAGGTCGAGGTGGTCCCGCGGGTGCATGGGTCGGCCCTGTTCGAGCGCGGCGAGACGCAGATCCTCGGCGTCACCACGCTGAACATGCTGCGCATGGAGCAGCAGATGGACACCCTCGCGCCCGAGACGCGCAAGCGCTACATGCACAACTACAACTTCCCGCCCTACAGCACCGGCGAGACCGGCCGCGTCGGCTCGCCCAAGCGGCGTGAGATCGGCCACGGGGCGCTGGCCGAGCGGGCGCTCATGCCCGTGCTGCCCAGCCGCGAGGACTTCCCCTACGCGATCCGCCAGGTGTCCGAGGCGCTCAGCTCCAACGGCTCGACCTCCATGGGGTCGGTGTGCGCGTCGACCCTGTCGCTGCTCAACGCCGGGGTGCCGCTGAAGGCGCCGGTCGCGGGCATCGCGATGGGGCTGGTGTCCGACACGGTCGACGGCACGACCGAGTACGCCGCACTCACCGACATCCTCGGTGCGGAGGACGCTTTCGGGGACATGGACTTCAAGGTCGCCGGCACGAGTGAGTTCGTGACGGCGATCCAGCTCGACACCAAGCTCGACGGCATCCCGGCCTCGGTGCTCGCCGCGGCGCTGAAGCAGGCGCGCGACGCACGGCTGCACATCCTGGCGGTCATGGCCGAGGCGATCGACGGCCCGGACGAGATGTCGCCCTACGCCCCTCGCGTCATCACGGTGAAGGTCCCGGTCGACAAGATCGGCGAGGTCATCGGCCCCAAGGGCAAGATGATCAACCAGATCCAGGACGAGACGGGTGCCGACATCTCGATCGAGGACGACGGCACCGTCTACATCGGCGCCACAGACGGGCCCTCGGCCGAGGCGGCGCGGGCCGCTATCAACGCCATCGCCAACCCGACCATGCCCGAGGTCGGTGAGCGGTACATGGGCACCGTGGTCAAGACCACGACCTTCGGTGCGTTCGTCTCGCTGGTGCCGGGCAAGGACGGCCTGCTGCACATCTCGCAGATCCGCAAGATGGTCGGCGGCAAGCGCGTCGAGAACGTCGAGGACGTGCTGAGCATCGGCCAGAAGGTGCAGGTCGAGATCTCCGAGATCGACCCGCGCGGGAAGCTCTCGCTCGTGCCCGTCGTGCAGGAGCAGGCCGACGGCGCCTCAGGCGAGGCGGCCCCTGCCGACGAGCCTGCCGCGGCGGCCCACGCCTGACGTGGCGTCCGTCCCGCTCCCACTCACCCCGGCGGGATCCACCTCGGGGCAGACGACCTCCGAGCAGACCGTCTCCGGGGAGGTCGGCGGCGCCCTCGTGCGCCGATCCGTGCTCCCCGGAGGGGTCCGGGTGCTGACGGAGGCCATGCCGGGCCTGCGCTCAGCCACCTTCGGCGCCTGGGTCGGGGTCGGCTCGCGTGACGAGGCCTCGGGCCGCCACGGTGCCACGCACTTCTTGGAGCACCTGCTCTTCAAGGGCACTGCCCGCCGCTCCGCCATGGACATCGCGTCGGCGTTCGACGCCGTCGGTGGTGAGGCGAACGCCGTCACGGGCAAGGAGCACACCTGCTACTACGCCCGTGTGCTCGACGAGGACCTGCGGATGGCGGTCGACGTGGTCTGCGACATGGTGACGTCGGCGCGCCTGGCCACCGAGGATGTCGAGAACGAGCGCGGCGTCATCCTCGAGGAGCTCGCGATGAACGACGACGACCCCGGTGACGTCGTCCATGAGAGGTTCGCCGAGGCGGTGCTGGGCAGCCACCCGCTCGGCCGTCCGATCGGCGGCACCCCCGAGACGATCCGGGCGGTGGCGCGCGAGGACATCGCCACGCACTACGCCGAGCACTACACGGCACCGGGGCTGGTGATCACGGCCGCGGGCGGGATCGACCACGACGACGTCTGCGACTGGGTGCTGCAGTGCCTGGGGACTGCCGGCTGGCGGCTCGACGGCGACGCCACGCCCCTGCCGCGGCGTCCCGGGTCGGCCGCGACCTCCCCCGCCCAGGGCGGGTCGACGCTGGTCGTCACGCGCGCGACCGAGCAGGCCAACCTGATCCTCGGGGGCCGGGGGCTCACCGCGACGGACGAGCACCGTTACACGATGAGCGTGCTCAACGCCGCGCTGGGCGGCGGCATGAGCAGCCGGTTGTTCCAGGAGATTCGGGAGCGGCGCGGCCTGGCCTACTCGGTCTACTCCTTCGCGTCGGGCTACTCCGACGCCGGGTACTTCGGCCTCTACGCGGGGTGCATGCCCGCCAAGGTCGACGAGGTGCTCCACCTGCTGCGCGACGAGCTGGAGCGGCTGGCCGACGACGGTCTGCAGCCGGGCGAGCTCGACCGTGCCCACGGCCAGCTGTGCGGGGGGCTCGTGCTGGGTCTGGAGGACACCGGGTCGCGGATGTCCCGGCTGGGGAAGGCCGAGCTGGTCCACGGGGAGTTCGTGGGGCTGGACGAGGCCCTGCACCGGGTGCGCGCCGTCAGCGCCGAGGACGTCAGGGCCCTCGCCTCCCGGCTCGCCGCGCAGCCGCGGTCCCTGGCTGTCGTCGGGCCGTTCGAGTCCGACAGGCGGTTCGCGTCATGACCACCCGGGTCGCCGTGGTCGGCGCCCGCGGGCGGATGGGGCGCCAGGTCTGCTCGGCGGCGGACGCCGCCCCCGACCTCGAGCTCGGGCCCTGCATCGACCTGGGCGACGACATCGAGGCGGTGCGCGGCGCGGATGTCGCCGTCGTCTTCTCCGTGCCCGACACCGCCCTGGAGCATGTGCTTGCCTGCGTGCGGCACGGCGTCCACGCGGTGGTGGGTACGACGGGATGGACGCCGCAGAAGCTGGACGCCGTGCGCACGGGCCTGGCGACGGCACCGGGGGTCGGGGTGCTCGTGGCGCCGAACTTCGCCCTGGGGGCGGTGCTCCTCATGCGCTTCGCGGCACTGGCCGCACCCCACTTCGAGAGCGTCGAGGTCATCGAGCTCCACCACCCGGACAAGGTCGACGCGCCCAGTGGGACGGCGCGGCACACGGCCGAGGTCGTCGCTGCGGCGCGGCGGGCCGCCGGGCGTGGCCCGGTCCCGGACGCAACGACGACCTCGCTGGACGGCGCGCGCGGTGCCGACGTGGACGGCGTTCGCGTGCACTCGGTTCGGTTGCGCGGCCTGGTGGCCCACGAGGAGGTGCTGCTCGGAGGACCGGGGGAGCAGCTCACGCTGCGCCACGACTCCTTCGACCGAGCCTCGTTCATGCCGGGGGTGTTGCTCGGTGTCCGGCGGGTCGCGGCGCACCCCGGCCTCACCGTCGGCCTGGACGCCTACCTGGACGAGTCGCCCTGACGTGGTCCGGCCAGCCCCGGTTCGGCGCGCCACGTTGCCGTCGGCGATCGGCGGCTGAATAGTGTGGCGCGTCCTACCACCAAGGATCTCCGGGAGCCATCCATGAGCACCACCACGAGCGGCGCGGCAAGCCTCGACCCCGTCCAGGAGGCCGCGTCGAAGCTGGGCCGGCACTGGGGGGCGCTGCTCACGTACGGCATCGTCACCGTCGTATTCGGGATCATGATGCTGGCGTGGCCGCAGGCCACCCTCATGGTCGCCATCGTCCTCTTCGCCCTGCAGCTGATCGTCAGTGGGATCTTCTTCATCGTCCAGGCGATCGCCGCCGACGAGGCGTCGGGCGGGCAACGCGCGATGTTCGGCGTCCTCGGGGCGTTCTCGCTGCTGGTGGCGCTGCTCTGCTTCCGCCACCCCATGCAGACACTGGGCGTGATTGCCCTCATCGTGGGCGCCTGGTGGGTGGCCAGCGGGGTGGTCGACATCATCGCGGCGTTCGGCGCACAGACGTCCAGCCGGGGCTGGCGGGCGGTCATGGGCGTCGTGAGCGTGGTCGCCGGCGTCTTCGTGATCCTCAACCCGAGCATCTCGCTGGTCACACTCGTGTGGCTGCTGGGCATCTGGTTCGTGGTGTACGGGCTGCTCGCCGTGGCGGCGTCGTTCGCCCTGCGATCGGCGGCGAAGACCGCGGCCGCCTGAGAGGACCGCGGCCGCCTGACGGGCGCTCACACCGTCCGACGGCTCAGAGCGCTCGGGACGCTCAGAGCGCTCGGAGACCCGCGGCGACCGCCGCCCCTGCGATCACGACGACGATAAAGGGTGCCTTGCGCCACAGCAGCACCGCGGCGACCCCGAGCGCGGCCAGGCGCGCGTCGATCGCGAGGCGATGCCCGGTCGCGAGGGTCTGCACGGCGACGAGCGCCGAGAGGAGGCTGACGGTGACCAGCCCCGCGACCCTGGTCACCCTGGGATGCTCAAGCCAGTGGTGCGGGGCGAGGTAGCCGACGAGCTTCTCGACGAAGCAGACCGCGCAGGCGGCGATGACGGCGACCCAGCCGATCACGGCGCGGCCTCGCGGCGTGGCGTCGAGCCACCGGGCCATCCGCCCACCACTCCTGCCACGGCCGCTGCGAGCACCGGGACCCCGGCCGGGGCGAACGGCACGAGCACCGCGGCCGTGAGCGCGGCGCCGCCGGCGACGACGCGGGGCCTGACCGTACGCAGCCGAGGCCAGAGCAGGGCGAGGAAGGCGCAGGCTGCTGCGGCGTCCATGCCATAGCGCCGGGGGTCGCCGAGCGCGTCACCGACGACGGCGCCCAGCAGGGTTGCTGCGTTCCAGAAGGCGAACACCGCAACGCCGGTGGACCAGAACCCCAGACGGGCGAGGTCGGGTCGGTCGGGGTAGAGCACCGCCTGCGCCGTGGCGACAGCGGTGGTCTCGTCGAGCGTGACATGAGCGGTGGCAAGCCTGCGAGCACGAGGCGGCCGCAGGATCGCCGACATCTGCAGCCCGTAGAACGTGTTCCGCGCGCCGAGCAGCCCAGCGGTGGCGATCGCGGCGATCGCCGAGCCGCCCGCGCCGGCCACCCCGACGAAGGCGAACTGCGAGCCGCCGGTGAACATCAGCAGGCTGAGGGCACAGGTCTGAGCGACCGACAACCCGGCTGTCACCGACAGAGCCCCGAACGAGATGGCGTAGGCGCCCGTGGCCACGCCGATCGACATCGCCTGGCGCCAAACGGCGGCTCGCCGGGGGTCGGTGGTCTTCTCGGGCCCGCGCATGCGGGTCAGTGTCGCATCACGGTCCGGCGCCCCCGAGGTGGCTCGGCGCGCGGCGCGTGGGCCGGCGGGTGGATGTCATCGGGGGTGCTGACCCCTGGATCCGTCCACCGTCGGGTCCATGCTCCGGGTAGATGCTCGGGTACACGACACGGTCCGCGCCTGCGGCCGTCCGTGCCCATCGGCGGGGTCTGCCCGCTCGCGGCCTCGCCGGGTGCGGCGCGCCATGGCAGGCTGAAGCCGTGGCCGGATCGGGGTCGCGGGACGACGGTGCGATAGGCGTGACCACCGCACCGCCGCGACGGCCTGCGGCCGAGTCGGTCGCCCGGCAGGAGGCCTTCGAGGCCCTGCTGGCGGCAGACCAGCGCGTGGAGCCGCGGGACTGGATGCCCGCGGCCTATCGAGCCGGTCTGGTGCGGCAGATCGCGCAGCACGCGCACTCCGAGATCATCGGGATGCAGCCCGAGGGGAACTGGGTCACGCGAGCGCCGAGCCTGCGGCGCAAGGCGATCCTGCTCGCCAAGGTGCAGGACGAGGCCGGGCACGGCCTGTACCTCTACTCGGCCGCGGAGACTCTCGGCGTCGAGCGGGCGGACCTGCTCGACCTCCTGCACGCCGGCCGCCAACGCTACTCATCGATCTTCAACTACCCGGCGCTGACGTGGGGGGACGTCGGGGCCATCGGCTGGCTCGTCGACGGTGCAGCCATCGTCAACCAGGTGCCCTTGTGTCGTTGCTCGTACGGCCCCTATGCGCGCGCGATGGTCCGCATCTGCAAGGAGGAGTCCTTCCATCAGCGACAGGGCTTCGAGATCCTCTGGACCCTCGCGCGCGGGACGGCGTCGCAGCAGGCGATGGCTCAGGACGCGGTGGACCGCTGGTGGTGGCCGAGCCTGACGATGTTCGGCCCTCCCGACAGCGCGGCGTCCGACGCCCGCTCCGGCGACCCGCGCCCGTCCGACGCCGCGCAGGTCGGCGCCGCACCGGCCCCGCGCTCGCGTCACTCGGCGCAGTCCATGGCCTGGGGGATCAAGCGCGCAGGCAACGACGAGCTGAGGCAGCGCTTCGTCGACATGACCGTGCCGCAGGCGGCGCGCATCGGGTTGTCGCTGCCCGACCCCGACCTTCGCCTCGACGAGCACACCGGCCGCTGGGTGACCGGCGCCCTCCACTGGGCGGAGTTCGAACGCGTCCTCGCCGGCGACGGTCCGTGCAACGCCCAGCGCATCGACCACCGGCGAGCCGCGCACGCGGACGGCGCGTGGGTGCGTGAGGCGGCCCTCGCCTACGCCGCCAAGCACGAGAAGGCCGGGACGGATGCCCCGAGAAGCCCGGCCGGGGTCTCGTGATGGAGACGAGCTGGCCGCTCTGGGAGGTATTCGTCCGCTCCCAACGCGGCCTGGCGCACGTCCACGCCGGCTCGCTGCACGCCGCGGACGCGACCATGGCCCTGCGCCACGCTCGCGACCTGTACACCCGCCGCGGCGAGGGTGTCTCGATCTGGGTGGTCCGGTCATGCGACGTCACGGCCAGCAGCCCCGACGAGAAGGACGCCTTCTTCGCCCCGGCCGGTGACAAGCCCTACCGGCACCCGAGCTTCTACGACGTGCCCGAAGGGGTGGAGTACCTGTGACGCGGCTCGCCGTCGCCGCCACCGCCGGTGTCGCCGACGGCGCCGATGTCGCGGACGGCGCCGATGTCGCGGACGGCGCCGATGTCGCGGACTACTGCACACGGCTCGGGGACGACGCCCTGGTCGCCGCGCAGAGGCTCGCCGAGTGGGTCGCCCGGGCCCCTCAGCTGGAGGAGGACGTCGCGCTCGCCAACATCGCCCTGGACCTTCTCGGCCAGGCCAGAGCGCTCCTCTCCCGAGCGGGTGAGCTGCAGGAGCCCCCACGGGACGAGGACGACCTCGCCTACTGGCGCACCGATCGGGAGTTCCGATGCGTGCACCTGGTGGAGCTGCCCCGCGGCGACTTCGCCATGACGGTCGCGAGCCGGCTGGTCCTGTCCACCTACCAGGTGGCCCTGTACGCCCGGCTGGAGGCGAGCGCGGACCCGGTGCTCGCGGGCGTCGCGGCGAAGGCGGTCAAGGAGGTGGCCTACCACCGTGACCACGCCGTGCAGTGGACACTGCGGCTCGGTGACGGCACGGCGCTGAGCCGCTCGCGCATGCAACGGGCGCTCGACGGCGTCTGGCCCTACGTCGCCGAGCTCTTCGACGACGACGAGCTGACCGACCGGCTCGCCACGGCCGGGGTCGCGGTCCGGCCGGCGTCGCTGGCCGCCGAGTGTGACGAGGTGTGGGCCGAGGTGCTCGGCCGCGCGACGTTGACCAGGCCGACCCCGGCCTGGCGCTCCCGCGGGGGCCGGCGTGGGCTGCACACCGAGCACCTGGGTTACCTGGTGGCCGAGCTGCAGACGGTGGCCCGGGCACACCCGGGGGCGAGGTGGTGAGCGCCACGCCTGAGGCCGACCCAAGACCGGACCTGGACGCCGTGCGGGCCGCCGTCGAGTCGGTCCTCGACCCGGAGCTGCCGATCGTGACGATCGGCGACCTGGGGATCGTGCGCGAGGTGGCGGGGGACGGCGCCGCGGGCGTCGTCGTCACCCTGACCCCGACGTACAGCGGCTGCCCGGCGACCGAGGTGATCCGAGGCGCGGTGGTGGACGCACTGTCTGCCATGTCCGTGCCTGTCACCGTGCGGACCCGGCTGGTTCCGGCGTGGACCACGGACTGGATCAGTGAGCACGGCCGGCGAGTGCTCGAGGCGGCGGGGGTGGCGCCGCCCGGACCGGCCGCGCCGCGGGTTGCCGGCCCTGTCCCTCTGCGGATCCTGGCATCCCCGAGCGCCCCGGTATGCCCGCGATGCGGCAGCCCGGCCACCCGTGAGCTGTCGCGTTTCGGGGCGACCCCGTGCACCGCCCTGTGGCAGTGCACCGGCTGCGAGGAGCCCTTCGAGCACGTGAAGCCGATCTGAGGCCGGCAGGTGACGGTCGCCAGGTTCCATCGGCTGCGCGTGACGGCCGTGCAGGCCTGCGGTGAGGGTGCGCTCACGCTCAGCCTCGCCGTCCCCGCTCGGCTGCGGGCGGAGTTCGCCTACCGGGCGGGCCAGCATGTGACACTCCGCGCCGAGATCGCCGGGCACGACGAGCGCAGGTCCTACTCGCTGTGCACCCCCCCGTCGCACTACCTGCGGACCGGGCTGCTCAGGATCGGGGTGCGCCGCCTGCCCGGCGGCGCGATGTCGGGCTACCTGCACGAGCGTCTCCTGGTGGGGCAGGCCGTCGACGTGCTGACGCCCGTCGGCGGCTTCGCTCTGCCCGTCGCGCCGACGCGGGTCGGCCGTCACGTGGTCGCGGTGGCCGCGGGCAGCGGGGTCACCCCCGTGCTCAGCGTCGTCGCGGCGATGCTCGAGGACGAGCCCGCCAGCCGGGCTACCGTGCTGCTCGGCAACCGCAGTGCCGCGTCGGTGATGCTGCTGGACGACCTGCTCGACCTCAAGGACCGTCACCTCCCTCGCCTGCAGGTCGTGCACGTGCTGTCCCGCGAGCGCCCGGACGCCGAGCTGCTCCACGGCCGCATCGACGCCGGGCGACTGCCCGCCCTCCTGAGCAAGACCATCGATCGGGGCGGCGTCACCGACGTGGCCGCATGGCTGCTCTGCGGGCCCTATGCCATGGTCACCACTGTGACGCAGGTGCTCTCCAGCCTCGGCGTGCGGCCGGAGCACGTGGTCACGGAGCTGTTCTACGTTCCGGGGGACGACGAGGTACCGGCTGCGCCCCATGCCGGTGAGCAGAGGCCGGCCGGTGAGCAGAGGCCGGCCGGCGGGGAGGCATCCGTCGCGGACGCATCTGTCGGCGTGGAGGTCACAGTGCGCCTCGATGGCCGCACGACGACGTTGACCATGGACCCGGCCACGCAGACCCTGTTGTCGGCCACGATGCTGGCCCGACCGGACGCCCCGTACTCGTGCACCGGGGGCGTATGCGGTACGTGTCGCGTGCGCGTGCTCGAGGGTGCCGTGCGGATGGCGCGCTCGTTCGCGCTCTCGGCCGCGGACCGGGAGCGGGGGATGGTCCTGGCCTGCCAGTCTCGGCCCACGACGCCACGGCTGGTGGTGTCCTACGACGCCTGAGCAGCGGTGCTGGTCGCCGCCCCCGACGCCCTACGGTTGACCGGTGATGCTGGGGCTGACGTCGCGGGTGCTGGCGCGCACGTTCCAGGCTGTGCTCTTCGACATGGACGGCACGCTGGTGGACTCCGTCTCGGCAGTCGACCGTTGCTGGAGCCGCTGGGCCAGGGAGTACGGCCTACCGGGGGGACGGCTGGAGCTCGCGCACGGTGTGCCGTCGCGCCAGGTGCTGGCCGCCGTGGTGCGGCCCGCGGACCTCGACGCCGCGGTCCGGCGGATCGAGGAGCTCGAGGTCGCCGACGTCGACGGGGTCACCCTCCTGCCCGGGGCTGCGCGGGTGCTCGCGAGCCTGCCGCCCGGTCGCGCCGCGATCGCCACGTCGTGCACCCGCCCGTTGGCGCAGGCGCGGATAGCAGCGTCCGGCCTGGCGGTGCCGTCGGTGGTCGTGACGGCCAGCGACGTCGCGGTGGGGAAGCCGGAACCGGCCCCGTTCCTGCTCGCCGCACGCCTGCTCGGCGTAGATCCGGCGGACTGCCTCGTCGTGGAGGACGCTCCCGCCGGTGTGACGGCCGCGCGGGCCGCCGGGTGCACCAGCCTGGCCGTGCTGACGACCCACCCTCGCGAGCGGCTGGAGGCCGACGCCGCAGTCGCCTCGCTCGCCGAGGTCAGGTTCGTGGCCGTCCCAGGCGGCGTTCGCGTTCTCCCGAACGTCGTCCCTGCCTGACCACCCGCCTCACCACGCGCCCGAGGACTCGACCCAGGGCCCGGTCAGCCCAGCCCCACGCTCGTGAGCCATTGCTGCGCGACCGTCTTCGGGTCCTGCTTGTCCGCGACCACCATCTTGACCAGCTCGGCGAGTGTCGGGGTGTCGAGCTTGGCCGACACCGCGTTCAGGGCGGCAGCCACCTCCGGGGTCGCCTTGGCCTGGTTGATCAGGGGTAGCACGTTCTGTGCGGCGAACAGGTTCTTGGGGTCCTGGAGGACGACGAACCCGTTCGCCGGGATCGAGGGGTCGGTGGTGAAGATGTCGGCGGCGTCGACCTGGCCGTTCTTCAACCCGTTCACCGAGAGCGGCCCGCCGGCATCGAGTGTCCTGAACGTCCCGAAGGTCACTGCGTAGGTCTTGGCCAACCCCGGGACACCGTCGACGCGGGTCTTGAACTCCGGAGAGGCCCCGAGCCTGAGCTTGCCGGCCACGGCTTGGAGGTCGGCGATGGACGCGAGGTGGTACTTGGCGGCTGTCGCCTTGGTGACGACGATCGCGTCCTTGTCCTCGGCCGCCGACTTGTCCAGCACGGTCAGCGGCGGCGGTACGGCCGTCTTGAGCGCGGCGAAGACGTCGTCGGGGCTCACCGCGGTCGCGGCGCGGTCGAAGTACTGCAGGAGCACGCCGCTGTACTCCGGCATCAGGTCGATCGACCCGTCCTTCAGACCCGGGATGTACGCCTCGCGCGAGCCGATGTTCAGCTTGGTCGAGACGTCTACTCCCTTGGCGCGCAATGCTCCTGCGTAGATCTCGGCGAGCAGGACGTTCTCCTGGAAGTTCGCCGACCCGACGACGACGCTCACGGCGGGCGCGCTCGACGACGGTGTCGCCGACGGGGCGGCGGAGGTGGTCACCGGCGTGGCGAGCGGGCTGCTGCTCCCGCCGCAGGCCGACAGGGCCACGCCCACGCAGGCGAGGGCGACGAGCGCCGGGAGTCGGTGCAACCTCATGGTGTGTGCTCCTGTCGTCAGGTGCTGGTCCTGCGCCGGACGGCGCCGGTGGCGGGGGCGGGTCGGTGGCTGCGTGCGGGGTAGTGTCCGGAGACGCCGGGGGAGACGACGAGGCGTTGCAGCCCCGCCAGCAGTGCGTCGAGCGTGACCGCCAGGACGGCGACCAGGACGGCCCCCGACGCCATCTGGGGGTAGTCGCCTTGCGACAGCCCGTCCACGACGTAGCGGCCGAGCCCCCCCAGAGGCACGTACGCGGCGACGGTCGCCGTCGCCACGCACTGAAGCGTGGCCGAGCGCACGCCCGAGAAGATCAGCGGGAGCGCGTTCGGCAGCTCCACCCGCAGCAGCACGCCCGGACCGGACATGCCCATGGCGGCCGCGGCGTCGCGCACCGCGGGCGCCACGTTCTGCACGCCCGCATAGGTGCCGGCGAGGATCGGCGGTACCGCGAGCAGCACGAGCACGGTCTCGACCGGGACGAGGTACACCGCGTCGGAGCCACCGCTCATGTGCGGCGCCAGCACGATGACGAGCAGCACCATGAGGCCGAAGGTGGGCAGCGCCCGAATCGAGTTCGCCACGGCCCCCACGGTCGCCGTCCCCCGTCCCGTATGCCCGATCAGGAGGCCGGCGGGCAACGCGACCGCGAGCCCGATGAGCACGGCGACGAGGGTGTAGGCGAGGTGTTCCCGGACGTGTACGGGGATGCCCTCCGGGCCATGCCAGTGGGCGGTCGTGGTCAGCCACACGCCGACGTCCCGGATCACCGCTGCCCCACCGACCGCTGCCAGGGCGTGAGCAGCCGGGTGCCCGCCACGATCAGCGCGTCGAAGGTGACGGCGAGCAGCAGACAGGCCAGGACCCCGAGCACGATCGGGGCGGTGCTGAACAGCTGCATCCCCGTCGTGAAGAGCTGCCCGAGCTCCGGTACACCGATGATCGAGGCGACGCTCACGAGGCTGACGTTGGAGACCGTGGCCACGCGAACCCCGGCAGCGATCACGGGGAGCGCCACGGGAAGGTCGACGGCGACCAGGCGCCCCAACGGCCGGTAGCCCATCGCGACGGCTGACTCCCGGACCGACGCAGGGACGGCGGCCAGGCCGTCGGCCACGACCCTGGTCAGCAGGGCAGCGGTGTACAGCGTGAGCGCGGCGACGACGTTGACCGGGTCGAGGATCTGCGTGTGGAGCACGCCCGGCAGCAGCACGAACAGTGCCAGCGACGGCACGGTGTAGACCACTCCCGCGGTGCCGACCACCACGGGGTACGCCCAAGCGCGGGCCTGGGCCAGCCACCCCAGCGGGAGGGCCAGGGCGAGCCCGAGGAGCACGGGCAGCAGGGACAGCCAGGCATGCCAGGCGAACCACCCGGCGATGGTGGCCTCGTTGTGGCGCCAGTACTCCAGCACCCCGCTCACGCCGGGCGCCCCCCGCGCATGGCCAGGACCTGCTCGGCCGTGACCGTTCCGAGCAGCCGCCCGTCGCCGTCGACGACGACCCCCCTGCCCGACGGGGAGGACAAGGCGGCGTCCATCACGGCTCGCAGCGACCCCGCCTCGGTGGCCAGGGTGCCGCCCAGCCGAAGCCGCTCGCCTGTCACGGGCCGACGCGCCCCATCGGGTACCGGCGCCGTGGCCGTGACCTCGCTGGTGTCGAGCCATCCCTGGGGACGCCGGGCGGCGTCGACGACGAGCACCCAACCCTGCTGCGCGGCGTCCACCGCGTCGGCGAGGGGGGCGCCCAGGGCCACGGTGGGTTCGCGCGTGAGCGGGAGGGCAGCGGCCTGCTCGAAGCCGAGTGCGCGGTAACCGCGGTCGCGGCCCACGAAGCCGGCGACGAACGCGTCGAGCGGATGGCTGAGCAGGTCGCGAGGTGCGGCGACCTGGGCGAGCCGGCCGCCCGCGCGCAGGACGGCGACGAGGTCGGCCAGCCGCACGGCCTCGTCGATGTCGTGCGTGACGAAGACGATCGTCGTCCGCAGGTCCTTCTGCAGCCGGAGGAACTCCTCCTGCAGCTGGACCCTGACGACGGGGTCGACTGCGCTGAACGGCTCGTCCATGAGCATCACAGGCGGGTCGCCGGCCAGAGCACGGGCGACGCCGACCCGCTGCTGCTGCCCACCGGACAGCTGGCTCGGGTAGCGCGACGCCAGCTCGGGCTCGAGGCCGACGCGCTCCATGAGGGCCATAGCCGCCGTGCGGGCTGATCGTCGGGTGCGGCCGAGCAGCACGGGCACTGTGGCGATGTTGTCGACGATCGTGCGATGGGGGAAGAGACCGGCGTGCTGCATGACATAACCGATGCCGCGGCGAAGCCGTGCCGGCGGCAGCGAGGCGGTGTCGCGGCCGTCGAGCAGGATGCGACCGGACGTGGGCTCGACCATGCGGTTGACCATGCGCAGGGTGGTCGTCTTGCCGCAGCCGGAGGGCCCGACGAGCACGGTGATCTTGCCGACGGGTGCCTCCAGGTCGAGCGCGTCGACGGCGGTCGTGCCGTCGGGGTAGCGCTTGCTCACCCCCTCGAACCTGATCATGCGAGGGTCCGTCGCCGGCTCATGGCGCGATCCTGGCAGCCGGAGCCGACAGGCCCAAGCCGGCCCGGGCCACGGCGCCGTCGGTGGTTCCCCGGGTGTGCCTCACCCGATGCGCCGCGCCCGGTGAGTAGGGTCGACGCGTGGCCGCGAACGATGGGACCGACGAGGGTCGGACAGACGAGGACGGGACTGACGAGGACGGGACAGACGACGTGCGTTTCCGCTCCGACGTGACAGTCGAGCTCGTCCGGTCGTCCGCGAAGGACGCCGACGTGCTCTTCGCCGCGCGCGTGTCGACGATGGGGGAGCAAAGCCTCGAGGACGTCGACTCCGACGCCGAGCGCTCCAAGGGCCTGATCAACTACCTGATGCGCGACCGGCACGGCTCGCCGTTCGAGCACAACTCGATGACCTTCTACGTCCAGGCACCGATCTTCGTGTTCCGCGAGTTCATGCGGCACCGGATCGCCTCGTACAACGAGGAGAGCGGGCGCTACCGCGAGCTTCGACCGGTGTTCTACGTCCCCGGCCCGCAGCGCAAGCTCTGCCAGGTGGGCAGGCCGGGCCACTACGAGTTCGTCGACGGGACGCCGGAGCAGCTGCGGCTCGTGCAGGAGGCGACGCAGTCCCAGTGTCGGCAGGCATACGCGGCCTACCAGTCGATGCTCGCGGCCGGGATCGCGCGGGAGGTCGCGAGGATCGTCCTTCCGCTGACGATCTACTCCTCGATGTACGTGACCATGAACGCGCGGTCGCTGATGAACTTCCTCTCGTTGCGCACGACCAGGCCCGATGCGCATTTCCCGTCCTACCCGCAGCGCGAGATCGAGATGTGCGCGGAGAAGATGGAGGACCAGTGGCGTCGCCTGATGCCCCTGACACATGCCGCATTCGAGGCGAACGGGCGCGTGGCACCCTGACCTTCCGGCGAATGTGATGCAGGTCACATTTGCCGGACGCCCAAACGAGGTAACGGGGATCGCCTCCATTGCCGATACTTCGTTACGAACCCCGGTGCTGCCCGGACCCCCGAGCGGACGGCACCGGGGTTTCTTCATGCCCGCCACGCGGAGTCCGTGCGCGCGGCGGGACCGCGTGTCCGCGCCCGGCGGTACGGTGGCCCCATGCCTGCGGCAGCCCACGACAGCGACCCACGTCGCCCGTTCGGCGCGGTCCTCACCGCGATGGTCACCCCGTTCGCGACGGACGGCAGCCTCGACCTGGACGCCGCTCAGCGCCTCGCCGGCCACCTCGTCGACCACGGGCACGACGGACTCGTCGTCTCGGGGACGACGGGCGAGGCCCCGACCACCAGTGACGCCGAGAAGGAGGCGCTGCTGCGCGCGGTCCTCGAAGCCGTGGGCGACCGTGCCACCGTCGTGGCCGGGGTGGGGACCAACGACACCCACCACACCGTCCAGCTGGCCGAGCAGGCGGCCAAGGTCGGCGCTGCGGGGCTGCTCGTCGTCACGCCGTACTACAACAAGCCCCCGGCGGCCGGGGTGGTCGCGCACTTCCGCGCGGTGGCCGACGCCACGCACCTCCCCGTCATCGTCTACGACATCCCGGGACGCACCGGCCTGCGCCTGGGGACGCCGACGCTCATGCGCCTGGCCGAGCACGACCGGATCGTGGCCGTGAAGGACGCCACCGGTGACCTCTTCGCAGGCAGTGAGGTGATGGCCGAGACGGGGCTCGTCTACTACAGCGGGGACGACGCCCTGAACCTCGCGTGGCTCGCGCACGGGGCGTCAGGGGTCATCAGTGTCGTCGGGCACGTCGCGGGTGCGCAGTACGCGCAGATGGTGGCGGCCATGGACGCCGGCGACGTCGGCACCGCCCGCGCCGTGCACGACCGGCTGATCCCGGCCGTGCGCGCCATCATGACCCGGACCCAAGGAGCGATCATGGCGAAGGCGTCCCTGCAGCTGCAGGGCGTGCTCAGCTCGCGCACCATGCGGCTGCCGCTGCCGCAGGCCGACGACGACGAGGTCGCCGTCCTCCGGGCCGACCTGGAGCGGGCGGGACTGCTGTGAGCCACCCTCACCCGGAGCTCGACGCCCCGCCGCCGCTGCCGGCCGACGCCATGCGCGTCGTGCCCCTCGGCGGGCTGGGCGAGGTCGGACGCAACATGGCGGTGCTGGAGCACGCCGGCAAGCTGCTGGTGATCGACTGCGGGGTGCTGTTCCCCGAGGACCACCAGCCCGGCGTCGACCTGATCCTGCCCGACTTCGGCTACATCGCCGACCGGCTGGACGACGTCGTCGCGCGTGGTGCTGACGCACGGCCACGAGGACCACATCGGCGCCGTGCCGTACCTGCTGCGGCTGCGCAAGGACATCCCCCTCGTCGGCTCGCAGCTGACTCTGGCGTTCGTCGAGGCCAAGCTGCGTCGAGCACCGCATCACCCCTCTCACCCTCGGGGTCAAGGAGGGGCAGATCGAACGGTTCGGGCCGTTCGAGTGCGAGTTCGTCGCGGTCAACCACTCGATCCCGGACGCTCTCGCGGTGGCTGTGCGCACCAGTGCCGGCACCGTCCTGCACACCGGCGACTTCAAGATGGACCAGCTGCCCCTCGACGGGCGGATCACCGACCTGCGGGCCTTCGCCCGCCTCGGCGAGGCCGGCGTCGACCTGCTCATGATCGACTCGACCAACGCCGAGGTGCCCGGCTTCACCGTCTCCGAGCGGGAGATCGCTCCGGTGCTCGACAGGGTCTTCGCGCAGGCCGACCGCCGGATCATCGTGGCCGCGTTCGCCTCCCACGTGCACCGTGTCCAGCAGGTGCTCGACGCGGCCTACGCGCACGGCAGGAAGGTGGCTCTGGTCGGCCGCTCGATGGTGCGCAACATGGGCATCGCCAAGGACCTCGGCTACCTGCACGTCCCCGAGGGTGTGCTCGTCGACCTCAAGACCGTCGACGACCTCCCCGAGCATGAGGTCGTGCTCATGTGCACGGGGTCGCAGGGCGAGCCGATGGCCGCGCTGTCCCGCATGGCCAACCGCGACCACCGCGTGACGGTCGGGCGCGGCGACACGGTCGTGCTGGCCTCCTCGCTCATCCCCGGCAACGAGAACGCCGTCTACCGCGTCATCAACGGCCTTGCCCGCCTCGGTGCCCGCGTCGTCCACCAGGGCAACGCCCGTGTCCACGTCTCGGGGCACGCCAGTGCCGGCGAGCTCCTCTACTGCTACAACATCGTCCGTCCCCGCAACGTGATGCCCGTGCACGGCGAGGTGCGCCACCTGATCGCCAACGCCGAGCTGGCCGTCGCCACCGGCGTGCCCCCCGAGCGCGTCGTCATCGCCGAGGACGGCGTCGTCGTCGACCTCGTCGGCGGCGTCGCCCGGATCGCGGGCACGGTCGAGTGCGGCTACGTCTACGTCGACGGCTCGACCGTCGGCGAGATCACCGAGATCGACCTCAAGGACCGCCGCATCCTCGGCGACGAGGGCTTCATCTCCATCGTCGTGGTGGTCGACTCCGGCAGCGGCAAGATCGTCGCCGGACCGGAGATCCACGCCCGCGGCTTCGCCGAGGACGACGCGGTGTTCGACGCCGTGCGCCCCCGCATCGAGGACGCTCTGCGCGAGGCCGCGAACGCCGGGACCACCGATGTGCACCAGATGCAGCAGGTGGTCCGCCGCGTGGTCGGCCGCTGGGTCAACGAGAGCTTCCGGCGCCGTCCGATGATCATCCCGGTGGTCGTCGAGGCGTGAACGTCACCGGTGCGCGGCCCGCGCCCGGGATCACCTGTGTCGGCGGCGCCGTCGTGGACCGCAAGCTGTACCTGGTGGGTCCCGCGGTCGCGGCGACGTCGAACCCGGCTCGCGCTGCGGCGTCCTTCGGCGGTGTCGCCCGCAACGTCGCCGAGAACCTGGCCCGGCTCGGCGCGCGCGTCCGCCTCTGCTCGTGCGTGGGGGACGACGCCGACGGCCGGGCGCTGCTCGGACACCTGGCGACGGTGGGGGTGGACGCCACGGCTGTGCGCACCGTGCCGGGCCGAACGACGGCCCAGTACGTCGCGGTGCTCGACCACCACGGGGAGCTCGTGATCGCAGCCGCCGTGATGGACGTGCTGGACGAGGTCGGTGTCGGCGACCTCGACGGGGTATGGCCGGCCCGGGAACCTGCGCGTGCCGGCGGTTGGCTGCTGCTGGACTGCAACCTCGGCGCGGTCGTTCTGCAGGAGGCCCTCGCCCGCGCGGGCAGCGGCGATGTTCGGCTGGCCGTCGACGCCGTCTCCGCGCCCAAGGTCACCCGACTGCCGGCGACGCTGGCGGGGACGAGCGTGCTCTTCTGCAACGCCGACGAGGCCGGAGCCTGGCTGGCCCACCACCGTCGTGAGGTGCCGGCCGACGCGCCTGCCCGCGCTCAGGCGCTGCGCGATGCCGGGGCTCGAGCGGTGGTACTGACCCTCGGTGCTCGCGGTGCGGTCGTCTGCGACGCCGCCGGGACCTGGGAGGTCCCGGCCGTTCCCGCCAGTCCGGTCGACGTCACCGGTGCCGGCGACGCCCTCGTCGCCGGCACCCTCGTGGCCCTGGCCGCCGGGTCGAGCCTGGGCGATGCGGTGCGCCGGGGGAGCGCCGCGGCCGCTCTGACGGTCGAGAGCGAGCACAGCGTGCGGCCGGACCTCGATGCCGCCGCCGTCGAGCGCACCCTGGCGAAGGAGGGGCCATGACGAGCCTGATGCCCGGCCACGCCGTTCACCCGGCCCTGGAGGTGGCCCCCGAGGTGGTGGCCGCCCTCGAGGTCGGCGGGCCGGTCGTTGCGCTGGAGTCGACGATCATCAGCCATGGGATGCCGTTCCCGCAGAACGTGCAGACAGCCCGTGCCGTCGAGGCCGTGGTCCGTGAGCACGGTGGCGTTCCGGCGACGATCGCGCTGGTCGACGGCCGGGTGCGGGTCGGGCTGGACGGGCAGGCCCTGGACAGGCTGGCGGGTGGAGGGGACGTCGCGAAGGCCTCGCGCAGGGACCTGCCGCTGCTGTGCGCGCGCGGGGCGACGGCGGGGACCACGGTGGCCGCCACGATGTACCTCGCGCACCTGGCCGGAATCGAGATATTCGCCACCGGTGGCATCGGCGGGGTCCATCGCAACGCCGAGCACACGTTCGACGTCTCGGCCGACCTCGTCGAGCTGGGAAGCACGCCCGTGACCGTCGTCTGCGCCGGGGCGAAGTCGATCCTCGACCTGCCCAAGACGCTGGAGGTGCTCGAGACGCACGGCGTCCCCGTCATCGGCTTCGGCACCGGGCAGTTCCCGGCCTTCTTCAGCCGGGGCAGCGGGTTGCCGGTCGACCACCGGGTCGACACCGCCGCCGAGCTCGCCGTCGTGCTCGGCGAGCACCGCCGGCTGGGCATGCGCGGGGGTGTGCTGGTCGCCAACCCGATCCCGGTCGAGCATGCGCTGGCCGGCGCCGAGGTCGACCGCTGGGTCGCCGAGGCGTTGGCGGATGCCGACCGTGCCGGCGTCACGCGCAAGGACGTGACGCCCTTCCTGCTGGCCCGGATCAACGAGCTGGCGCAAGGGCGCAGCCTCGAGGCCAACATCGCCCTCGTGCGCAACAACGCCGCCGTCGCCGCGGACATCGCCGTCGCGCTGCGGGCCGCCCGCAGGGCGACCAGCCTCGGTTGACCAACCCGGGCCCACTGGGCCCGGTGCGCTGCGGAGACGAGTGCCAAGGTGCGAGATCAGGGGTGCCATGTGGCACGTCTCTCGCACGATCCGGGCGTGGAAGGCACCGGGCGCATGCACGCGTCCCCGTGCCGCAGCTGGCCCGGTGTGGCCGGGGCCGCTCGGCGGCGCGTCACACCGCGAGGGCGTGGCGATCCCCGTCTGCGCCGGACAGGTCGCGTAGCCTCGCCATCATGGCGACCCGCACGTCTTCCCCCGGCGGGCGTGGTGGCGGCGGCTCCACGCCCCGCGCAGGCGAGTCGGCCGCGCGAGGGTCCTCCACGAACGGGCGCAGCCGCACCACCACCGCCGACGGGCGCGGCCGCGCCACCTCGACGCGAGCCGGTACGACGCGCAGGAGCCGGCAGGGCGGGCGCAGCCGCGCCACGCGCGACCGGTCACGCCGCCACGCCGGTCGTCCGACCGGGCTCCCCATCCCCTTCTCCATGGTCAGGGGACTGTGGATGGGCCTGGCGCACCTGGTGGGGGGGCTCGCCCGGCGAGTCGGCCGCGGCGCGCGCGACCTGGACCCCGCGCATCGGCGCGACGGTGTGGGGCTGTTCCTCATCGGGCTGGCCGTCGTCGTTGCAGCGAGGGAGTGGTGGCGGCTGCCGGGTCCGGTCGGCGACGTGATCCACACAATCGTCGCCGGCAGCGTCGGCAGGGTCGGCCTGCTGCTTCCCCTGGTCCTGCTGCTGCTCGGCCTGCGCCTGCTGCGCACGCCCGAGAGCCTTCGCAGCACCAACCGCATCGGGATCGGCCTCGTCGCCGTGACCGTCGCGACCACGGGGCTGGTCCATCTGGCGGCCGGGCTGCCGAGCCCGTCCGGCGGCGCACGCGCCGTGCAGCAGGCCGGCGGGGTCGTGGGCTTCCTGGCGTCCTCGCCCCTGGAGAGTGCGGTCACCGCCTGGGTCGCCGCGCTCCTGCTCGCCCTGGTCGCGTTGTTCGGCGTGCTCGTCGTCACCGGGACGCCGGTGCACGCCATCCCGTCGAGGACGACGGCCCTGGCCGAACGCCTGGGGCTGCGGCGCCCGCGGCCGGGAACCGAGACGGACGGCGACACCACGCCGGTGCGCCACGGCGTCCGCAGGACCCGCCTGCTGCGCGGGCACGCCGGCGACGAGGCCTTCGAACAGGCGGTCACGACGTCGTCGGCTGCCGGACCACGGCCGGGAGAACGCCGCCCGGTGGCCGGACAGCCGGCCGGCGCGGCCGACCAGACAGGCGAGGTGCCTGTGGTGGCGCCGTCCGGTGGCGGCGCGGGCGGCGCCGAAGGAGTCGCGGCGGGTGCGAGGACGTCGGCGCCGGCTGAGCGCGGCGCGGGCCTCGAGCCGCCCCCGACGACCCAGCTGCCACGGCGCGCGGAGCAGCTGCTGCTCTCCGGCGACGTCACGTACACGCTGCCGCCGTCGGAGATCCTGGCGCCCGGCAGCCCGCACAAGGCTCGCAGCGGGGCGAACGACCGCGTCGTCGAGGCCTTGAGCACCGTGTTGGAGCAGTTCGAGATCGACGCCCAGGTCACGGGGTTCTCGCGGGGCCCGACGGTCACCCGGTACGAGGTCGAGCTGGGCCCCGCCGTGAAGGTCGAGCGCGTGACCGCGCTCAGCAGGAACATCGCCTACGCGGTCGCGAGCGCAGACGTGCGGATCCTCTCGCCGATCCCCGGCCGCTCGGCCATCGGCATCGAGATCCCGAACGCCGACCGCGAGACGGTCTCCCTGGGCGACGTGCTGCGCAGCCCGGCCGCCCGGCGGTACGAGCACCCGTTGATGATCGGTGTCGGCAAGGACGTCGAGGGCGGCTACGTGGTGGCCAACCTCGCCAAGATGCCGCACCTGCTCGTCGCGGGGGCGACGGGGGCAGGCAAGTCCAGCTTCGTCAACTCGATGATCACCTCCATTCTCATGCGGTCGACGCCGGACGAGGTGCGCATGGTGCTCGTCGACCCCAAGCGGGTCGAGCTGACCGCCTACGACGGCATCCCGCACCTCATCACGCCGATCATCACCAGCCCGAAGAAGGCCGCGGAGGCCCTCCAGTGGGTGGTCAAGGAGATGGACGCCCGCTACGACGACCTCGCGGCCTTCGGCTTCAAGCACATCGACGACTTCAACAAGGCCGTCAGGCAGCGGCGGCTCACCCCTCCGCCGGGCAGCCAGCGCCGGCTCGACCCCTACCCGTACCTGCTGGTCATGGTCGACGAGCTCGCCGACCTGATGATGGTGGCCCCGCGCGACGTCGAGGACTCGATCGTGCGGATCACCCAGCTCGCCCGGGCCGCCGGCATCCACCTCGTGCTCGCCACCCAGCGGCCGAGCGTCGACGTCGTCACAGGGCTGATCAAGGCCAACGTTCCCAGCCGGATGGCGTTCGCCACCTCGTCGGTCACCGACTCCCGCGTCGTGCTGGACCAGCCGGGGGCCGAGAAGCTCATCGGGCAGGGGGACGGGCTGTTCCTGCCCATGGGCGCCAGCAAGCCGATGCGCGTGCAGGGAGCGTGGGTCACCGAGACCGAGATCCACAAGGTGATCGCCCACGTCAAGGGCCAGCTGCAGGCAAGCTACCGCGACGACGTCGCGGCGCCGGCGGCGCGCAAGCAGGTGGACGACGACATCGGCGACGACCTCGACCTGCTGCTGCAGGCCGCCGAGCTGGTGGTGACGACCCAGTTCGGTTCGACGTCGATGCTCCAGCGCAAGCTGCGGGTCGGCTTCGCGAAGGCGGGCAGGCTCATGGACCTGCTGGAGTCGCGCGGCGTGGTCGGCCCCAGCGAGGGCAGCAAGGCGCGCGACGTGCTCGTCAAGCCCGACGACCTGCTGGCGACGCAGGCCCTCATGCGCGGCGAGGACCCGCCGGACGACGACGCCGGCGCGGTCGAGGACCTGTGGGAGCCGGGGGAGGGCGACTGAGCCTGGCGTGGCTGCGCCGCGCGCCCTGGTGGGTCACTGTGGTCGCAGCGAGCCTCGCGGCCCGCCTGCTCTCGCTGGCACTCCTGGTCGCCGTGGCGCGGTGGGCCCCGGCGCCGGCCGGTCGGGTGGCACCGATCCCCGTGCTGACCGAGCTGTCGCTGTGGGACGGCGGGTGGTACCAGCAGATCGTCGCCCACGGCTACCCTGCGAGCCTTCCGCGGGCGCAGGACGGGTCGATCGGGTTCAGCGCGTGGGCCTTCTACCCCGCCTACCCCGTGACGATCGCGGCCCTGTCGCGGGTGAGCGGCTTGCCGGTGGCGGCGGTCAGCGCCGTCCTGAACCCCCTCCTCGGCACCGTGGCCGCCCTCCTGCTCTACCGCCTGGTCGCCGACGGGCTCGCCGCGCACACCGACGGGCACGGCGACCACCCGCGCGCGCTTCGCGCCGTCGTCCTGTGGTGCGTCGCGCCGACCGCGGTCGTGCTGCAGCTGCTGTACTCGGAGGCTCTTGCCGCCGTCGTGGTGCTGGCTGGGCTCCTGCTCATCCGGCGACGCCGTTACCTCGGCGCGTGCGTACCCGTGCTGGTGCTCGGCGTCACGCGCCCGCTCGGAGCGGCCATGGCGCTGACCGTGGTGGTGCTGCTCACCCTTGCGTGGCGCGCGTCGGGGTGGCCGAAGGGCCGTGAGCGGGTGGCCCAGGCGACCCTCGTTGCGTCGTGCCTGGTCGCCGTCCCGGCCTGGCCGTTCGTGGTCGACCGGCTGACCGGGGTGCCGGGGGCGTACCTGGCGACGATGCGCGCGTGGAGACCCGGCGTCCCCCTGACCGCCTTCGAGCCGTGGTGGCTTGTCGCACACCGCCACGCCCCGCTCGTCCCGGCCGTGCTCGGGCTCGTGGTGCTGGCCTGTGCGGCGGCCCTGCCGGTGCTCGTCGGGCCCGGACGCCTGCTGCCCCTGGAGCTTCGGGTGTGGACGCTCGCCTGCCTGGGCTACGTCGCTGCCGTCGTCGCCCCTACCACGAGCGTGGCCCGCTACCTGCTGCTCGCGTTCGGGATCTGGACGGCGATGGGGCTGGCGCGCACCCGGGTGGCGGTGGCGTGGGGGGTCGCCTGCCTGGCCCTGCAGGTCTGCTGGGTGGTCATGGTCTGGCACGGCGTGGGGTCGTGGGCCCTGCCGCCGTGAGGTGGAGCCGGCTCGTCGGCAGCGGCCGCAGTCGGCGGGGCGCAGTCGACACGGGCGGATAGGCTGCCTGTGTGGAGTCCTCGCAGCACGCATGGGTTGACGAGCAGGCCACGCCCGGGGCGGTCGCGACGGATGAGAGCCGGCCCGAGGAGCTCAGGGCCGAGCTGGACCTCCTTGTGTGGGACGCGCCGAACATCGACATGACGCTCGCCAATGTCATCGGTGGACGGCCGACGCCGACCTCGCGCCCCCGGTTCGACGCCGTCGCCCGCTGGCTGCTGACGGAGGCGGGGGAGCGCGCCGTCGAGGGCTGCGTGTTCGCCAACGTGCCGCAGGGCGCCGCCGTGACGATGCGCGGGTGGGTCGAGGCGATCAGGTCGTTCGGCTACGCCGTCTTCGCCCGGCCGAAACTGGGCCCCGAGGACGACATCGACGCGGACATGTTGCGCCATATCGCCGACCGGGCCCGGACTCACCGGTTGCGCCGCCTGGTCGTCGCCAGCGGTGACGGCCGCAACTTCCTGGACCCTCTCGAGGCGCTGGCTCGCGACGGCGTGCACGTCCTCGTGCTCTCCTTCGCCGAGGTGGCCGGGTATGCGCAGGAGTCGCCGCTGCTGCAGTTCGTCGACCTCGAGGACGTCCCGGGGGCATTCACCTCGCCGCTGCCCAGGGTCCGCCTGGACAACCTGCCCGAGGGTGGCGCCTGGCTGCCGCCCACCAGGCCGATGCGGGCCCTGCTGGACGACTCCGCCGACGTCTGACCGCGTCGATACCCTGACGACGTGTCCTCCCCCACCCGCACGGTCGCGATGGTGACCCTGGGGTGCGCCCGGAACGAGGTCGACTCCGAGGAGCTCGCCGGGCGGCTCGAGGCGTCCGGCTGGCTGCTCGTGGATGACGCCCGCGACGCCGACGTCGCGGTCGTCAACACCTGCGGCTTCGTCGAGCAGGCGAAGAAGGACTCGATCGACACCCTCCTCGAGGCCGCCGACCTGCGCGCTGACGCGGGCGCACGCACGCGCGCCGTCGTGGCGGTCGGCTGCCTGGCCGAGCGTTACGGCAGAGAGCTCGCGGAGTCGCTGCCCGAGGCCGACGCAGTGCTCGGGTTCGACTCCTACGCCGACCTGTCCTCGCACCTGGACGCGGTGCTGCACGGGCGCGCGCCCGCGTCGCACGTGCCGCGCGACCGGCGCCTGTTGCTTCCGCTGGCCCCGTCGGCGAGGCGGGAAGCGCCAGGAGGTGCATCCGACCGGGGCGGCACGGGCTGGCTCGAGGGCGCGACCGGGCTGGACGGCGCGACCGCGCTGGACGGCGCGACCGGGCTGGACGGCGCGACCGGGCTGGACGGCGCGACCGGGCTGGGCGGCCCGCGCGTCGTCCGCCGCCTGCTCGACGGTCGCCCGTGGGCGCCACTGAAGCTGGCCTCCGGTTGCGACCGCCGCTGCACGTTCTGCGCCATCCCGGCGTTCCGCGGTGCGTTCGTGTCCCGCTCGCCCGCCGAGGTGCTGCAGGAGGCCCGGTGGCTGGTGGAGCGGGGGGTTCGAGAGATCCTGCTCGTGAGCGAGAACTCCACGTCCTACGGCAAGGACCTCGGCGACCTGCGCCTGCTCGAGGGGCTGCTGCCGCGCCTTGCGTCCGTACCCGGCGTGGAACGCGTGCGCGTGTCCTACCTGCAGCCGGCCGAGCTGCGGCCGAGCCTCGTCGAGGTGCTCGCCACCACGCCGGGCGTCGCGCCGTACTTCGACCTGTCTTTCCAGCACTCCTCGCCGGCGGTGCTGCGGCGCATGCGGCGCTTCGGCGGCACCGAGGACTTCCTGGCCCAGCTGGGCGACATCCGCCGCCGTTGCCCGCAGGCGGGGGTTCGCTCGAACGTCATCGTCGGCTTCCCGGGTGAGACGCAGGCCGACGTGGCGGAGCTCGAGGACTTCCTCGTTCGGGCCCGCCTGGACGTCGTGGGGGTCTTCGGCTACTCCGACGAGGACGGGACGCAGGCGTGCTCGCTCGACGGCAAGCATGACGCCGAGGAGGTCGCCTCTCGGGTGGCTCGCCTGAGCGTCCTCGTCGAGGAGCTCATGGCGCAACGGGCCGAGGACCGGGTGGGCGAGGTCGTCGACGTGCTGGTCGAGTCCGTCGAGGTCGACGACGATGGTGCTCGCGCCGCCCCGGGCGTGGTGGGACGCGCCGCCCACCAGGGACCCGACGTGGACGGCGTGACGCGGCTGCCTGGGGTCGACGTCCCCGTCGGGCGGGTCGTGCGCGCGGTCGTGACAGGCAGCGAGGGCCCCGACCTCGTGGCCGCCGTCCACCGGGGCCCGCGATGAGCGGCGTCGACCCGGCTGCCCAGCTGCCCGCGCGCGGCGTCAGCGCCTGGAACGCAGCCAACGCCCTCACGCTGCTGCGAGTGCTGCTCGTCCCGGTGTTCGCCGTGCTGCTCATGCATGGCGACGGTCAGGAAGCCGCCTGGCGCGTGGCTGCCGCCGTCACGTTCGTCGTGGCCGTCGTGACCGACCGCCTCGACGGCGAGCTCGCCCGCAGTCGTGGCCTCGTGACGGACGTCGGCAAGATCGCGGACCCGATCGCCGACAAGGCGCTGGTGGGCACCGCCCTCGTCGGGCTCTCGCTGCTGGGCGAGCTGGCGTGGTGGGTGACGGCGGTGGTGCTGGTGCGCGAGGTGGGCGTCACCGTGCTCCGGTTCGTCGTGATCCGGCACGGTGTCATGCCGGCGGGTCGCGGGGGCAAGGCGAAGACGGCTCTGCAGGCCTTGGCGATCACCCTGTTCGTGCTGCCGCTGCCGGGTGCGTGGCACACCGCGGCCGTCGTCGTGATGGCTTTGGCCGTCACCTTGACCGTCGTGACCGGGTTGGACTACGTGCACCAGGCGGCCCGGCTGCGGGCAACGAGCCCCCGGACGCAGCGCAGGCGCGCCGCCCGCCTGGCGCAACGCGCGGACGCGGCCTACGGCCGGCGCGATCAGGACCGCTCGTGACGGCGACCGGCGAGGTCGTCGCGGCCCTCGCGCGTTGCTCGCACACCGTCGCGGTCGCGGAGTCGCTGACCGGGGGGCTCGTGTGCTCGCTGCTCGTCGACGTGCCAGGGGTCTCCTCGGTGCTGCGGGGCGGGGTGGTCGCATATGCCACGGACCTCAAGCACGTGATGCTCGGCGTCGATGCGGACCTGCTCGAGCGGGCGGGACCGGTCGCCCCAGACGTCGCCTCGCAGATGGCCGAGGGCGTCCGCCGGCGGCTGGACGCGACCTGGGGGCTGGCGACGACGGGGGTCGCGGGACCGGACCCTCAGGGCGGGGTGCGCCCGGGGACGGCGTTCGTCGCGGTCAGCGGCCCCGGGGTCGACCAGGTCCGGGCCCTTCACGCCGGCGGCGGTCGCGCCGCAGTCCGGCAGGAGGTCGCGCGCGCGGCGATCCGGCTGCTGCAGGAGGTGCTCGCCGACGTGGTGGGGGACGTCGACCCCGGGCGCCTGCCCGGGCCGCGCAGGAACACCCGGGGGGGCCCAGGAGTTACCCCGGTGTGATTGTCCGCCCGCCCGCACGGCGGCCCTTGTCGGCTCGGGGTACGGTGGTGCCACCCCGTTCGGCCGTCGGGGTGCGGGGGCAGGTCGCTTCTGGGCTTCAGATGCCGGGCAGGGCGGCCGATGACGGCACCGGGGGCGGACCGGACCCCGTGGCCAGGAACAGAGTGGCCCCGAAGAGGGTGGCCGGCACCAGAGTGGCCAGCGACAGAGTGGCCAGGAAGAGAGGAGGACGCGCCGTGGTGCTGCTTCGACACGAGATCGGCGACGTGCTCCGCGACGCCCGCCGCCAGCAGGGGCGGACCCTGCGCGAGGTGTCCTCGCAGGCGCGGGTGTCCCTGGGCTACCTCAGCGAGGTCGAGCGCGGGCAGAAGGAAGCGTCCTCCGAGCTTCTCGCCTCCATCTGCGGGGCTCTCGAGGTGCCTCTGTCCATCGTGCTGCGCGAGGTCAGTGAGCGTGTCGCCTCGTCGGAGAACCCCGCGGTGAGCGCGGTGCATGTGCCTGACACGGTCCCGGACGAGCTGACGCAGGACGTCGCGCTGCGAGCCGGAGGCCTGGTCTCCGCTGCCTGACGCGGTGGCAGGGTGAACGCTGCGGGGACCGCACACGTTTGCGTCGGCGTCGGCGGGTCAGAAGGATCGCGGGAGTGACGACCGAGGACGCTGGGCAGCGGGGCCTGCCGGACGACGTCACGCACGCGTTGGAGCAGGGGCCCTTCCACGCGGCACTGCGGCTGGCCATCGCCGCGAGAGGGCTGCCTCTGGACCGGCTGCGGTACCGGCTTCATCGCGGTGGGCTGGACATCTCGCTCACGACGCTCAGCAGCTGGCAGCACGGGCGCACCCAGCCCGAGAGGCCGTCGTCGCTGGCCGCCGTCGGGCTCCTGGAGACCGAGCTGGACCTGCCGCCCGGCGCGCTGCTGGCGCTGCTCGGCCCGCGACGCCCGCGCGGCCCGCACTCGGCCACGTTGCGTGTGCCCCGGCAGCCGGAGCAGATGTTCTCCCTCGGTGAGCCGATGTCGCGGCTGCTCGACCGGTTCCCGGAGGCTCGTGCCTACGACTTCGACGTCGTCAACCGCGACGACACGCTGGTTCTCGACGACCGCGGCGACCTGGTGTCGCTGTCCGTCCGCATGACCATCAGCGCCCGCCGCGACGGCCTGGACAGCTACTACTCGACGTTCGCCGGCGACCCCGGGGCAGACGTCAGCGGGATCACGATCGAGGGCCTGACCGGGGTCACGGTCGAGCAGTCGTGGGCGGTCGACGGTGCCCCGGGGATGCTCACGCGGCTGCGCTTCGACGACGTCCTCCGCGAGGGCGACGACTTCCTCCTCGAGTACCGCTACGCCGGCACCGGCGGGGTCCCGTTGCACTACCAGGTGTACGCGGCCTGGCGCCCGACTGAGCAGTACCTGCTCCACGTGCGGTTCCACCCCGACGCGGTGCCGCAACGAGTGTTCCGCTACGACGCCAAGCAGGTCGAGGACACCCCGATCCCCGGCGGTCCCGTCCCTGTGAGCTCGTCCAGCACGGTGCACATGCACGAGCGCGACGTGCTCGGTCGCGTCGTCGGCCTCTGCTGGGTGTGGGAGACAGCAGCGGACCAGGGCTGAGCAGCGGCCTGCTCCGCCCACGGGGGAGAGGGCTCGCCCTACGCCCGAGCCGCCTCCTGCGCGGCAGCGCGGCGGGCCTGCTGGGCCGAGCGCTTCTCCTCGAAACGTGAGGCCTTGACGTCGAGCTGCTCGATGAAGGCGGCGAGCTGCTCGCGCGCCCGTTCCCCTTGGGGCCCGAGGCGAGGCAGGTCCCACACGCCCCAGAAGCGCAGCACAGGGTCGAGCACCTCGTCGCGGTGGATGCGCAGGTCGTAGATGCCCGCCATCGCGATCTTCAGGGATCTGCGGGTGAAGCCCTCGATCGTCGAACCCGGCATCTGGAAGTCCTCGACGACGTCCCACACCGCCTGCATGGTCTGGTCCGGCGCCAGCTCCAGGGCCGCTGCGAGCAGGTTGCGGTAGAAGACCATGTGGAGGTTCTCGTCCACGGAGATGCGGGCGAGCAGCTGGTCGCAGAGCGGGTCGTCGCTGTACCGCCCGGTGTTGCGGTGCGAGATCCGGGTGGCCAGCTCCTGGAACGACACGTACGCCAGCGTGTGCAGCGCGTCCAGCTCGTGGGCGCTGGCGAAGCCCTGGGTCATGTGGACGATCCGCTCGCGCTCCAGCGCGACCGGGTCGACCGCGCGGGTGACGAGGAGGTAGTCCCGGATCGCCGTGCCGTGCCGGCCCTCCTCCGCCGTCCAGCGACCGATCCAGGTGCCCCAGGCGCCGTCCATCCCGAACGACTGGTAGATCTCCCTGTGGTAGCTGGGCAGGTTGTCCTCGGTGAGCAGGTTCACCACGAGCGCCGTGCCCGCGACGTCGTCCACCCGCGACTGCTCCGGTGACCAGGCCTTGCCACCCAGCACCCCGTCGTAGTCGCTGCCCTGGCTCCACGGGATGTACTCGTGCGGCATCCACTCCCTGGCGACCGTCAGGTGCCTGTCGAGCTCCTTGGCCACGACCTGCTCGAGCTCGCGAAGCAGCTGCGTCTGGGTCAACTCGGGCATGGGGCCTCCTCCGGACGGGCCCCCGGAGCGTGCGGGGCTACGCAACCGTAACCTGCATCCGGCCCCCTCGCAGGCCGAGGCACGTCCGCCGCACCCCTTGCCGCCGTCAGCGGCGCGGCGCCCCGCCGGGTGCCGGGCCGTGCTGGCAACGCGGGCAGAAGAACGCGGGCCGCTCCCTCGGAGCCTCCCCGACCGTGCCCGCCCGCACGGTCGTGCCGCAGCGCCGGCACGGTCTGCCCACCCGCCCGAACACCCACCGCTCCTGGCCACGCCGGGTGTCGCCGGTGGTGACCTGCACGTCGCGGTCCCGGTTGGCCATCACCAGCTCGCGAGCCAGGCTCACGACCGCCGACGCGGCGCCGCAGTCGGTGACGGGCGTCCATGGGGTCACTCCTCGCAGGAACAGCGTCTCGCACATGTAGAAGGTGCCGAGCCCGGCCAGGACCCGCTGGTCGAGCAGCGTCTCGCCCACAGGTCGGTCCGGGAGGGCGAGGAGTCGCCGGGTGGCCTCCCGGGTGTCCCAGCCGGGGCCCAGGACGTCGGGGCCGAGGTGCCCGACCACGGTGCTCTCCCCGGCCGTGGGGACGAGGTCGAGCATGCCCAGAAGGTGCCCGACCGCCGTCCACGTGTCGTTCGCGAGGACGGCCCGCACGCCGTGCGCCGGGTGTGGCGGGCTCCAGGTGACACCGGTTCGGTGCACGTGCCAGGACCCGTCCATGCGCAGGTGGGAGTGCAGGGTCAGGTCGGGTTCGAGTCTCATGAGCAGGTGCTTGCCGACGCTGGCCACACCCAGCACGAGCCGTCCCGAGAGGTCAGCCGTGGCCAGCGACGGCCACCGCAGGTCCGCCGCCATGAGGCGGCGGCCGCCGAGGGCCGACTCGAGGCGGCGGCCCGTGCGCCACACCACGTCGCCCTCGGGCATCCGGCCACTCTGCCGTGTCCAACCAGACATCGCACTTTGGCTGACGAATGCGAAGAGTAGTTGTACGATTACATTCTGCGGTTTGTCGACGGGTAGTCCGGGAGCAGGACATGGGTCGATCGCGTGTGCGCCACCTGACGTTCGGGGCAGCGGTCCTGCTTCTCACGGCCCTGCCCTCCACGGCCGTCGCCGGCACAGCCGTGGCGACGCGAGCGGGCTCCCCGGCCCCTCTGCGGACGGCGTCGACGGGCAGGGTCGTGCCGGGCCACTACATCGTGGTCCTCAAGTCGAGCGCCGCCTCTGGCACCGGCACCGAGGTTGCCGCGGGTGCCGCCGTGGACCGTGCGCGTGCCCGTGGGGTGCACGTCGAACGTCGACTGGGTGTGGCCCTGCACGGGTACGTCGCACGTCTGACCTCCGCGCAGCTGGCCTCTGTGCGGCTCGACCCGGCGGTCGCCTACGTCGAGGCCGACCAGGTGATGACGGTCGCGACGACGCAGAACGGCGCGACATGGGGGCTCGACCGCATCGACCAGCGGGCACTGCCCCTCAACGGCCAGTACACCTACTTGCCAACGGGCGCCGGTGTGCACGCCTACGTCATCGACACCGGTGTGCGGTCGACGCACACCGAGCTCACGGGACGGGTCGGGGCCGGCTTCACCGCGATCAACGACGGCAACGGCACCGGTGACTGCAACGGGCACGGCACGCACGTCTCGGCGACCATCGCCGGCACCCAGTTCGGCGTCGCCAAAGGGGCAAGCGTCGTCCCCGTGCGTGTGCTGGACTGCAGCGGTTCCGGCACGACGGCCGGCGTCATCGCCGGTGTCGACTGGGTGACGGCCAACCATGTCGGCCCGTCCGTGGCGAACATGAGCCTGGGCGGCGGCGCGTCGTCGGCTCTCGACACGGCGGTCGCGAACTCGATCGCCTCGGGCGTGACCTACGCCGTGGCGGCCGGCAACTCCAACGCCGACGCCTGTGGGTACTCCCCGGCGCGTGTGGCGACGGCATTGACGGTCGCAGCGACGACCGTCGTCGACAGCCGCGACACCGGCTACTCCAACTACGGCTCCTGCGTCGACGTCTTCGCCCCCGGCACGGGCATAACGTCCGCGTGGAACACCTCCGACACCGCGACGGCCACGATCAGCGGGACGTCGATGGCCACCCCGCACGTCACCGGGGTCGCCGCGTTGTACCTGCAGGGCAACCCCGCGGCGACGCCCGCGGCGGTGGTTGCGGCGATCACGGGGTCGGCCACGAGCAACGCCCTCGTCAACGTCGGTACCGGCTCGCCCAACCGGTTGTTGTTCTCCCCGCTGACCGCTACGGGCGGCACCGGGGGTCCGGGGCCGTGTGCCACCCCGACGCAGACGTTCACCGCCTCCCTGTCCGGCACCGGCACGTCGTCGTACCGCCCGTCGACCTCGGGCTATGTCACGAAGGTGACAGGAACCCACCAGGGCTGCCTGACTGGGCCGGCGACGTCCGACTTCGACCTGTACCTGCAGAAGCTGTCGGGTACTCGTTGGGTCGTCGTCGCCAGCAGCCTCGCAACGACGTCGACCGAGCAGGTCACCTACGTCGGCACCGCCGGCACCTACCGCTGGCGGGTGTACTCCTACTCGGGCTCGGGGTCATTCACCCTGAAGACCGTGCGGCCCTGAGCCTCAGCGGTCCTCGGCGGCCCGGCGTCACGATCGGATACGCAGCCCACGGGGGGTCGCGCGGAAACCGGCAGCCTCCAGCGCCTCCGCGAGCGGGTGACCCGAGCGAAGCAGGCCCGAGCCGTCGGCCCGCTCGATCGTGAGCCGCCCGAGGGCCCCGTCACGCACGGCCAGCGCGAGAGCGTCCGCGCCCGCCTGCAACGCCGCCGGGTCCTCGGTCCATGACAGGAGGCTCCGTCCTCCCCGCTCGACGTACAGCGTCAGCGCCCCGTCCACGAGCACCACGAGGGCGCCGGCCTTCCGCCCCGGCTTGTGGCCGTGCCGTGGCCAGGGACCGACCGTGTCCGTTGTGCGGTCGCGGCCGGCGGTACCGCTCGCCGGCTCACGCGCCGCGGTGACTGGACCTGCCACGGCTCCGGAGCCGACGCCAGGCTCGATCGCGTCGGCGCGCGCGGGCCAGCCGAGGGCGGCACCGAACGGGTTGGCAGGGTCGGCGGCGGCCAGCACGACGGTCCGCGGCCCGTGGTCGCGGTCGCGGGCCGCGACGCCCTCCCATCCGCCCCGCCCGGCTCCGGGCGCCCGGGCGCCGGCCCGTAGCCGGTCCACAGCGCCCGTCGTCGCGAACTGCGAGGCTCCGAGCCCCTCGACGAAGTAGCCGCGACGTACTCGGCCCGCCTCCTCCAGGCGTGACAGCACCGCGTAGACGGCCGCGAACCCACCCTCGGCGCGCTCGGCCATCGCCGCCCCACGGGTGAGCACGCCGTGGCGCTCCAGCAGCACCTCCGCCGCGGCGTGGGCGCGGACGGTGGCGTCGGTCTCGCGCCCCGGCAGCAGGGACCACCGACCGGCCACGACCGGTGGTCCCTGCCGTGAGGGCAGCGCCGGCCGACCGGCCGCCCGCCGTGCCGCCCGCACGGCACCCAGCCCCGGCGCGGCGATGGACCCCGGCCCTCCGTAGCCCGTCGCATACCGGGCGCGCGGTGCCGTGGGCCGAGCGCGGTGGGCGGTTCGGCCGCCCGCCAGGAGCGAGCGCAGGGGTGCGAGCGTGTCGTTCGTGAGGTGGCCGGCCCACACGAGGTCCCATAGCACGGCGACGAGGTCGGCGTCCGTCGGGCCGCCCACGGCGTCGCTGAGTGCGCGGAAGAAGTAGGCACCGCCGCCTGCCAGGGCTTCCAGGACCGCGACATGCAACCCCGTGGTCGCGGAGGGGCTGGCGAGAGTGTGCGGGTCGGCGGTGGCGGGGACACCCTCGGCCGGCGTCGGCATGGGCGTCGGCATGGGAGTCGGCATGGGAAGGGTCAGCGGTGCGAGGTCGGTCGGGTGCAGCGCCACCCAGCCGTCGTCGCCAGGCAGCATTCCGTGCCCTGACCACACCACCTCACCTGCGGCTGTGAGCTCGTCGAGCAGGCCGGGGGTGTAGCCCGGGACCCGTGAGGGCAGCACCAGGCTCTCCAGGGCGCTCGCGGGCAGCCACGCACCGGCGAGCTGCTCGACGACGCGAAGGACGCCGTCCACCCCGCGCGCCGTCCCGCCGACGCCCTGCCAAGCGGGAAGGAACCTGGCCAGGTCAGCGGGCGGCACGGGTTCTACCTCGGCCCGCAGTGCCGCGAGTGAGCGGCGGCGAATGGTCCGCAGCACCTCCGGGTCGCAGAACTCCGCAGCGCCCGTCGGGCCGGCCACGGGGCCCACGCCGGTCGGCCACCGGTCGGGCCGGTCACGGGGCCCACGCCGGCGGGACGCAGCTCGCCCTCGACGAGGCGTCCGGCGGCAACCAGCCGGCGCAGGGCGTCGTGCGCCACGGCCGTGCCGATGCCGAGGCGGCCGGCCACCTCGGCAGCGGTGAACGGCCCGTGCGTGCGGGCGTACCGCGATGCCAGGTCGCCGAGGGGGTCCGCCACGGGTTCGGTGAAGGCCTCCGCGACGCCGACCGGAAGTGCGGTGCCGAGGGCGTCCCGCAAGCGGGCGGCGTCCTCGACGGCGGCCCATCGGTCCTCACCGGCGACGCGCACCCGGATCACCCTGCGTGCGGCCAGAAGGGCCTCCAGCCGGTCGACCGCCTCGGGCAGGCTTGCGCCGGCCTCGGGGTCACCGGTCGGCCCGGTGCAGCGTGCGGCGACCTCGAGGCTCGTCAGCGGCCCGAGGATGCGCAGCAGGTCCGCGACCGCTTCGACATCCCTGGCTCGACGGTTCGGCGTCAGCCGCTGCAGCTCGGCCTCCGTGCGCATGAGTGCCTCGGGGTCGAGCAGGTCGCGCAGTGCTGCGGCCTCCCCGCGCCCGAGCAGCTCGGCGAGCAGGGCGGGGTCGAGGGAGAGGGCGGCAGCGCGCCTCTCGGCCAGTGGCGAGTCGCCCTCGTACAGGAACTGCGCGACGTACCCGAAGAGCAGGCTGCGGGCGAAGGGAGAGGGCTGTGTGGTCTCGACCTCGATGATGCTCACCCGGCGGGCGGCGATGTCGCGCATCAGGGTGACGAGGCCGGGGACGTCGAAGACGTCCTGCAGGCACTCGCGAACCGTCTCGAGCACGATCGGGAAGCTGCCGTACCGGCTGGCCACCTCCAGGAGCTGGGCCGAGCGCTGGCGTTGCTGCCAGAGGGGTTGGCGCTGGCCCGGTCGCCTTCGTGGCAGCAGCAACGCCCGCCCTGCGCACTCCCGGAAGCGGGCCGCGAACAGTGCCGAACCGCCGAGCTCGGCCGTGACGAGAGGCTCGACGTCCTCCGGTTCCAGCGCGATGAGGTCGGCGACGTCGGGGGCGCGGCCGTCGGGGGTCTCGACGTCGGGCAGCCGCAGCACGATCCCGTCGTCGGCGTGCATGGCCTGCACCTCGACCCCGAAGCGCTCGCGCAGCCGGGCGGCCATCGTCAGCGCCCACGGTGCGTGCACCTGCCCGCCGAAGGGGGAGTGCACGACGACGCGCCAGTCGCCGAGCTCGTCACGGAAGCGCTCGACGACGAGGGTGCGGTCGTCGGGCACGTGCCGAGTCGCCGAGCGCTGCTCACGCAGGTAGGTCAGCAGGTTGTCTGCGGCCCACGTGTCCAGGCCAGCCCGGGCGACGCGGGCCCGGGCGTCCTCGTCGTCCGCCGCGAGCACCTCGCGCACGAAGGCTCCCAGCGCCCGGCCGAGCTCGGCGGGGCGACCGAGGGCGTCACCCTTCCAGAAGGGCAGGCGGCCCGGCTGACCCGGCGCCGGTGTGACGAGCACACGGTCGTGAGTGATCTCGGCAATCCGCCACGACGACGAGCCGAGCGTGAAGACGTCACCGACACGGGACTCGTACACCATCTCCTCGTCGAGCTCGCCGACCCGCCGCCCCGCCCCGCGCCGGGCCTCGTCGCCGCCGGCGAGGAAGACGCCGAACAGGCCGCGGTCGGGGATGGTGCCGCCGCTGGTCACCGCCAGGTGCTGGGCCCCCGGGCGGCCGCCGATGGTCCCGGCATGCCGGTCCCAGACGATCCGCGGGCGAAGCTCGGCGAACTCGTCGCTGGGGTAGCGGCCGGAGAGCATGTCGAGGACCGCCTCGAGGACCCCGCGGGTGAGGGTCGCGAAGGGCGCCGCCCGGCGCACGGCTGCCTCCAGGTCGTCGACGCGCCAGCTGTCCATGGCGGCCATCGCGACCACCTGCTGCGCCAGCACGTCGAGCGGCGTCGCAGGCACGCGGAGGGTCTCGATCAGCCCCTCGCGCATGCGCTCGACGACGACGGCCGTCTGCACCAGGTCGGCTCGGAACTTCGGGAAGAGCACGCCGCGCGAGACCGCCCCGACCTGGTGCCCCGCCCGCCCCACCCGCTGCAGACCGCTGGCGACGCTCGGGGGCGACTCGACCTGGACCACCAGGTCGACGGCACCCATGTCGATGCCCAGCTCGAGGCTCGACGTCGCCACGACGGCCGGCAGCCGCCCGGCCTTGAGCTCACCCTCGATCAAGGCGCGCTGCTCCTTGCTGACCGAACCGTGGTGCGCCCGGGCCAGCACCGAGGGCACGCCGAGTGTCGCGCCCGCCTGCCCCATCATGTCCGCGGGAACCACGGACCCGGGGTCGGGCAGGGCGGCCCCGTCGAGCCCGGCCGTCCGTTCGGCCCAGATCTCGTTGAGCCTGGCCGTCAGCCGCTCCGCGAGGCGCCGCGAGTTCGCGAAGACCAGCGTGGAGTGGTGCTGCGCGACGAGGTCGACCACCTGCTCCTCGACGTGCCGCCAGATGGACGGACCCCGTAGGGCGGCCGCTGCGGGGCCGCTGAGGTCGGGCTCGGTGGCCGCCGGTTCGCCGCCTCGCGGCACGGCGCCCGGGTCGGCCATGTCCGGCACCGGCACGACCACGCGCAGGTCGAACCGCTTCTGCGACGGCGGTTGCACCACCCGCACGGCGCCGGCCTCGGCCCCGCCGAGCCAGCGCGCGACCTCGTCGACCGGGCGCACCGTCGCTGACAGGCCGATGCGCTGGATCGGTGCCTCGACGAAAGCGGCCAGGCGTTCCAGGCTCAGTGCCAGGTGGGCGCCGCGCTTGGACCCGGCCAGCACGTGCACCTCGTCGAGGATGACGGTGCGGACGCCGCGCAGCGCCTCGCGAGCCTGCGAGGTGAGCAGCAGGAACAGGGACTCAGGCGTGGTGATCAGGATGTCGGGGGGTGTGCGCGCCATGGCCCTGCGCTCGGCGGCCGCGGTGTCGCCGGACCGCACGGCGACCCGCACGTCGGGCACCGGCAGCCCCAGGCGCGTCGCGGCCTGGCGGATGCCCGTGAGGGGGGAGCGCAGGTTCCGTTCGACGTCGACCGCGAGTGCCTTCAGGGGTGAGACGTACAGCACCCGGCAGCGCCCGCGGGGGTCGACCGCGGGAGGCTGCGTGGCCAGCAGGTCCAGCGCCCACAGGAACGCGGCGAGCGTCTTGCCCGAACCCGTCGGGGCGACGACGAGGGCGTGGCGCCCCTGGCTGACGGCGTCCCAGGTGCCGACCTGAGCCGGCGTCGGAGCCTCGAAGGCGCCCGTGAACCACGCCCTGGTGGCCTCGGAGAACCGGCCGAGGACCTCCTCGCCGCCCGGTCCGGGCGCGCCGGCGTGCCGACCCGGCGCGTGGGCGACCGGCTCGGGCGAGCGCACCTGCCCGTCCGGCACGTCGGCCGGGTCCGGGCGCCCTCGAACAGTCACGTGGTGATTGTGGCCCCGGCCTCCGACAGGCGGCGACGTCGCAGGCGACTGCCGCGTCCGCCGCCGCCGCTGCGTGCGATCCTCGAGGGTGCGCCACAGCGAGTTCTGGGACCTCGTCGACGAGGAGTTCGGCCCTGCGCACGGCCGGGCGCTCGTCCACGACCACGTCCTGCTGGCGCTCGGGTCTCGCACGGCTCAGCAGGGCATCGACGCGGGGGCCCCGCTCAGGCAGGTCTGGGCGGCGCTGTGCGACGACCTCGACGTGCCGCACGAGCGCCGCTGGGGTCGCGGGCAGGCGCCGGGACGGCGCCCCGCCCGGTGAGGCGAGGGAGCGGAAACCCGCTGGGCCGCCGTCGCACAGGGCGGCTAGGGTCCTTGGACGTGAGGACGGGCGGGGAGGCGGCCGCACCGAGGAGGCTCGAGGGCCGGACGCCGGCCCTCGACGATGCCGGGGGTGCCGGGGGTGCCGGCGGCGCCGAGCCGAGCAGCGCGCTGATCGCAGCCCGAGGACTCACGAAGCGGTTCGGCGAGTTCACGGCGGTCGACGGGATCGACGTGGACGTGCACCGCGGGGAGGCGTTCGGGTTCCTCGGGCCCAACGGCGCAGGCAAGTCCTCGACCATGCGCATGATCGGGTGTGTCTCGCCACCGACCTCGGGCGACCTGAGGGTCCTCGGACTGGACCCCACGACCGATGGGCCGCGGATCCGGGCGCGGCTGGGCGTCGTCCCGCAGCGGGACACCCTCGACGAGGAGCTCACGGTTCGCGAGAACCTCGTGATCTATGCCCGGTACTTCGGCCTCTCGCGGCCGGCGGCGCGGGCGAAGGCCGCCGAGCTGCTCGAGTTCGCCCAGCTCGTGGACCGGGCCGAGGCGAAGGTGGAGCCCCTCTCCGGCGGCATGAAGAGGCGCCTCACCATCGCGCGGTCATTGGTGAACGACCCGGAGATCCTCCTTCTCGACGAACCCACCACCGGCCTGGACCCCCAGGCCAGGCACGTGCTGTGGGACCGCCTCTTCCGGCTCAAGAAGCAGGGCGTGACCCTCGTGCTCACCACCCACTACATGGACGAGGCCGAGCAGCTGTGCGACCGCCTCGTGGTGATGGACGGCGGGCGCATCGTCGCGCAGGGGACGCCGCGGTCGCTGATCGAGGAGTGGTCCACCCGCGAGGTGCTGGAGCTGCGCTTCGCCGACGAGGACCACGCCAGTCACGCGCCCGCCGTGCAGGGTCTCGGGCAGCGTGTCGAGGTGCTTCCGGACCGGCTGCTGATCTACACCGACGACGGCGATGCGGCGGCCGCGGCGGTCCATGAGCGAGGGCTGCGCCCGATCTCGGTCCTGGCGCGCCGGTCGACCCTGGAGGACGTCTTCCTGCGCCTGACCGGCCGGTCGCTGGTCGACTGAGCGGGTGGTGGCGGGTGGTGGCGGGAGCGGTGGTGCGTCTGGGCGGGGCTCCGGCCGGCCCGCTGACGCAGTGGCGGGGTCGGCTGGCCCCGCGCGCCCTGGAGTACTGGCTGCGGGTCTACCGCCGGACATGGCGCGGCACCGTCGTCTCGGGCTTCCTGTCGCCGCTGCTCTACCTTGGCGCCCTCGGCTTCGGGTTGGGTCAGCTCGTCGACCAGGGTGGCCGCCCGGCGGTGGACGGCGTCTCCTACGTGCTCTTCGTCGCTCCGGGGGTGCTGTGCGCGACGGTGATGCAGACCGCGGTGGGCGAGTCGTCGTTCCCGGTGGTCGCAGCGATCCGGTGGCAGAGGCAGTACCACGCGATGCTCGCGACCCCGCTCGGTGTGCTCGACGTCCTGCTGGGTCACCTCACATACATCCTGCTGAGGACGGCGGTCGTCGCCGCCGCGTTCCTGCTCACCGGCGGCGCTCCTCGGCGCGTTCACGACCTGGTGGATGGTGGCGACGCTGCCCGTGTGCGTCCTGACGGGCGCGGCGCATGCCGCACCCGTCATGGCCTACTCGGCGTCGCAGGAGGACGACGGCGGGTTCGCGCTGCTCAACCGCTTCGTGGTGGTCCCGATGTTCTTGTTCGCGGGGACCTTCTTCCCGGTCGACCGGCTCCCCCCGCTGATCCAGCCCCTGGCGTGGGTGACGCCGTTGTGGCATGCCACGGAGATCACGCGCGCCGTGGCTCTCCAGCGCGCGCAGCTTCTGCCGACCGTGGTGCACCTGGGGTACCTGCTCGCCTGGGCGCTCGTGGGGCTGTGGTTCGCCGCACGGGCCTTCCGCCGGAGGCTGGTCGAATGAGCCGGAGGCTGGTCGAGTGAGCCGGAGGTCGGTCGAGTGAGGAGCGTCGTTCCGACGAGCGCCGCGGGGGCAGCGGGGCCGCTGGTGCGGGTGGCGACCCTGCTGCCGGTGCCGGCCGGCGCCGGCATGGCTCGGATGCTCGTGCTCCGCAACATCACGGCGTGGAAGCACGCGCTCGGCACGATCATCAGCGGCTTCTTCGAGCCGGTCTTCTACCTCTTCTCACTCGGGATCGGCCTGGGCGCGTCTGGTGGGCGAGGTGGATCTCGGCGACGGCCGCTCGGTCGGCGTACGCGGTCTTCGTCGCGCCCGCCCTGCTCGCCGCCTCGGCGATGAACGGCGCCGTGTTCGACACCACGGGCAACGTCTTCTTCAAGCTCAAGTACGCCAGGCTCTACGACAGCGTGCTCGCGACCCCGCTCGGGCCGCGCGACGTCGCGGTCGGCGAGGTCACCTGGGCCCTGATCCGCGGCACCGGCTACGCGGCGGCATTCCTGCTCGTGATGGCCTTCGCGGGACTGGTCACGACGGCCTGGGCCGTGCTGGCGCTGCCGGCAGCGGTGCTGATCGGGCTGGCGTTCGCCGGCGTCGGGATGGCGTGCACGACGTTCATGCGCTCCTGGCAGGACTTCGACCTCGTGCAGCTCGCGGTCCTGCCGATGTTCCTGTTCTCGACGACGTTCTACCCGTTGTCCACCTACCCGCCGTCGTTGCGCTGGGTGGTCGAGGTCACCCCGCTCTACCAGGCGGTGACGCTCGTGCGCGACCTGTGCCTGGGGATGGTGGGCTGGAGCCTGCTGGGCCACGTCGCCTACCTGGTGGTGATGGGCCTGGCCGGCATGCTCGTGGCGGCCCGGCGGCTGGAACGGCTGCTGCTGTCCTGACTCTGGGCCCCGTTCCGGGGCGGTCCCGGCCGGTGGCGCGGGGCTGTGCATGAGAGTCCGGCTGGTGACGGCGTGTCGAAGCGGACGTCGAACAGATGTTCGGACTACTGTGTCCACAGCCGCGGTCGGCCGCCTCGTCATCCACAGGTGCGGACAGGTCGGCACCAGGCTGTCGGTGGGCGCCTCTAGCGTTCGTCGGCGATGAGACAGACACGAGCTACGACGACGAGACAGACCAGCAGCCAGACAACCAGCAGCCAGACAACCAGCAGCCAGAGCAGCCGTCGCCCCGCGCGAGGCTCGACCCGAGGTGAGGACATGCCCGCTCCCGCAGACCGCGAGAAGGCCCTCGAGACCGCGCTCGCCCAGATCGACCGTCAGTTCGGCAAGGGCTCCGTGATGCGGCTGGGCGACGAGGTGCGCACGCCGATCGAGGTGATCCCCACCGGCTCGATCGCGCTGGACATCGCCCTGGGCATCGGGGGCCTGCCTCGCGGGCGGGTCGTGGAGATCTTCGGTCCCGAGTCGTCGGGCAAGACGACTGTGGCCCTGCACGCCGTCGCGAGCGCGCAGCGGGCCGGCGGCATCGCGGCGTTCATCGACGCCGAGCACGCGCTCGACCCCGACTACGCGAACAAGCTCGGGGTCGACACCGACGCCCTGCTGGTGTCCCAGCCGGACACCGGGGAGCAGGCGCTGGAGATCGCGGACATGCTCATCCGCTCCGGCGCCCTCGACGTCATCGTCATCGACTCCGTGGCCGCGCTGGTGCCCCGCGCGGAGATCGAGGGGGAGATGGGCGACAGCCACGTGGGGTTGCAGGCCCGGCTCATGTCCCAGGCGTTGCGGAAGATCACCGGAGCCTTGAACACGACCGGCACCACGGCCATCTTCATCAACCAGCTCCGCGAGAAGATCGGCGTCATGTTCGGCTCGCCGGAGACCACGACGGGCGGCCGGGCGCTGAAGTTCTACGCCTCGATCCGCCTGGACGTGCGTCGGATCGAGACGCTCAAGGACGGCGCGGAGGCGGTCGGGTCGCGCACCCGGGTCAAGGTCGTCAAGAACAAGGTCAGCCCTCCCTTCAAGCAGGCCGAGTTCGACATCCTCTACGGCATCGGGATCTCTCGTGAGGGCGGCCTGATCGACATGGGTGTCGAGCAGGGGTTCGTCCGCAAGTCGGGCGCCTGGTACACCTACGAGGGCGACCAGCTCGGCCAGGGCAAGGAGAACGCCCGGGCGTTCCTCAGGGACAACCCCGACCTCGCCGACGAGATCGAGAAGCGCATCAAGGAGAAGCTCGGCATCGGTGCCCGGGTCGACGCACCCGCGCCAACCCCGGTGCCGGTGCCGGTCGACTTCTGACCCGACCCGGGATGGACAGCTCCGGCAAGCCGGAACCGGACGCCGCCGACTCGCCCGAGGCCGACCCGTACGAGGTCGCACGGCTGATCGCGCTGCAGTACCTGTCGGTGGCGCCTCGTACGCGTGCTCAGGTGGCTGAGCGTCTGGCCCGGCGTGGCGTCCCGGACGACGTCGCCGAGGCGCTGCTGGACCGCCTGGAGCAGGTCCAGCTGCTGGACGACGCCGAGTTCGCCCGCCAGTGGGTGAGCACCCGGCACTCCGGCCGCGGTCTCGCGCCTCGAGCGCTGGCACACGAGCTGCGCCGGCGCGGGGTCGACGAGCGTGTCGTGCGGGAGGCGGTCTCCGAGGTGAGCCCCGACGACGAGCTGTCTGCCGCACGCCTGCTCGTGCGTCGGCGCCTGCCCGCGACCCGCCAGGACGACCCGTCGCGACGCACCCGGCGGATCGCTGCCGCCCTGGCGCGCAAGGGCTACACGTCCGACGTCGCGTTCCGGGCTCTGCGCGAGGAGCTGGCAGCGCAGGCCACCATCGACGAGGCCGACCTCGGGCTGCCAGGTGACAACGGCCATCCTGAGGACGTCGACAGCACCGACCGCGCCGGCAGCTCCGACAGCGCGGGCGACGGCCACGGCGCTTCCGCCGCGGACCCGAAGGTGGGCCTCGACTGACTGTGTGGCCGTACCCTGATACGGCCATGACGCACGTGACGCCCCGGACCTCCTCCGCCGACGGTCGGCCGACCATCGCTGCCACGACGATCGAAGCCCCGACCCCCGTCGGCCCGGCGGGGGAGGGCCGCACCTACGAGGTGCGCACCTTCGGCTGCCAGATGAACGCCCACGACTCCGAACGGCTCGCCGGCACGCTCGAGAGCGTGGGCTATGTCCGGGCGGGGGTCGGCGAGCAGGCAGACGTCGTCGTCCTCAACACCTGCGCCGTCCGGGAGAATGCCGACAACAAGCTCTACGGCAACCTTGGGCACCTGGCCTCGGTGAAGTCCGAGCACCCAGGCATGCAGATCGCCGTGGGCGGGTGTCTGGCTCAGAAGGACCGCGACGCCGTGGTCACCCGGGCACCCTGGGTCGACGTCGTCTTCGGAACACACAATCTCGGGTCCCTGCCCACACTCCTCGACCGAGCCAGGCACAACGCCTCCGCGCAGGTCGAGATCCTCGAGTCGCTGGACGTGTTCCCCTCGACCCTGCCGACCAGGCGCGAGTCCGCGTACGCGGGCTGGGTGTCGATCAGTGTCGGGTGCAACAACCGGTGCACCTTCTGCATCGTGCCGAGCCTTCGAGGGGTCGAGCGGGACCGCCGGCCCGGCGACGTGCTCGCCGAGGTCGAGGCCCTGGTGTCCGAGGGCGTGCTCGAGGTCACTCTGCTCGGCCAGAACGTCAACACCTACGGCGTCGACTTCGGTGACCGGGGCGCGTTCGCTCGGCTGCTGCGCTCCTGCGGGACTGTCGAGGGGCTCGAACGCGTGCGCTTCACCAGCCCGCACCCGGCCGCCTTCACCGACGACGTGATCGAGGCGATGGCGCAGACCGCCAACGTGATGCCTCAGCTGCACATGCCGCTGCAGTCCGGCTCAGACCGGGTGCTGGCGACCATGCGCCGCTCCTACCGTGCGCAGCGTTACCTGGGCATCCTCGACCGGGTTCGCTCGGCCATCCCCGAGGCGGCGATCAGCACCGACGTCATCGTGGGCTTCCCCGGGGAGACCGAGGAGGACTTCCAGCAGACCCTGGATGTCATGGTGGCTGCCAGGTTCAGCCAGGCATTCACGTTCCAGTACTCGACACGCCAGGGGACACCGGCCGCGTCGTTCGCCGGGCAGGTGCCCAAGCAGGTGGTCCAGGAACGCTACGAGCGCCTCGTGGCACTGCAGGACGGCATCTCCTGGCAGCTCAACCGGGCGCAGGAGGGCCGCCTGCTCCCGGTGCTCGTCGCGGAGGGCGAAGGGCGCAAGGACCCGGCCACCCGGCGGATGTCGGGCCGCGCGCCCGACAACCGGCTCGTGCACTTCGCCGTCCCCGACGGCGGCCCCCTGCCGAGACCGGGGGACGTCGTCTGCGTCGAGGTCACGTACGGCGCGCCCCACCACCTCGTGGCGGATGCCGCGCTGCACGGCGGGCCGTACGAGGTGCGGCGGACGCGCGCAGGCGACGCCTGGGGGGCGCGACGTCCCGCCGCAGGTCTTGGCGGCGACGGGAGCGTCGCGGTCGGTGCAGTCGTTCTGGGGATGCCCGCGCTGCGACGCACCTGACTCCTCGCGCATGCGAGCGACCCCTCAGCCCCTTATGCCGCTGAGCGCCGGCCTTAGTCGCGGCGGGTCGCCAGGACGGCGTGCCTGCCCGATGCGCGTCGGCGACTCTCACGACGATCGTCGTCCTCGTCAAGACGAGACGAGAGGGCCGACGATGAGCAGCTGGATCCCCTTCATGTCCCACGAGATCATGCAGTACGAGATGGACGCCCGACGCGAGCGCCTGCGCGGGCAGTGGAGGCGGCGCCGTCGCACGGTCCGCGTATCCGACGAGGCCGCCCCCGACGGGGAGACGCGCCAGGGAAGGGTGGGCGGCGTCCCAGAGCAACGCTCGCCGGAACGCGATGTGCCCGTCAAGGCTTCCGTTGTCCGGCGCAGGGTCACCCGGCCGGCGGTGTGAGCGTCGCCGCCACGCACGTGTCGGTGGCCGGTGCCACCATAGGCGGCATGGCAGCGATCCGGCGCGACTCGCGTTTCGTCGGCCGCGAACGTGAGCTGCGAACGCTGAAGGACCTCGTGGCCTCTGCAGTCGCCGGTCAGGCCCGCGCGGTGCTGGTCGCCGGTGACGCGGGCGTCGGCAAGACCCGGCTCGTGGCCGAGCTGGTCGCGCAGGCCCACACCGACGGGGCATTGGTCATGACTGGGCACTGTGTCGAGATGGGTGCCGGCGGACTGCCCTACCTGCCGTTCGCGGAGGCGCTCACCCGTGTGGTCGCCGGTGAGGGCCCCCCGGCTGCAGCCGAACGCATCCGCGACCTGGCCCGAGACAGGCCTGTTCTCGCGCGTATCGCGGCGGCCGCGCCGGCGGCGCACGGCGACGAGGTGATGGAGCGGCTGCCTCTGTTCGACGCCGTGTGGGCCTGCCTCGTCGAGCTCGCACGTGATGTGGCGCCCGTGGTCCTGGTCCTGGAGGACCTGCACTGGGCGGACGCCTCCAGCCTCGACCTGCTTCGGTTCCTGCTGATCCGCCTGGGGGTCCAGAGGCTGCTGGTCGTGGCCACCTACCGCGCCGACGACCTGCATCGCCGCCATCCCCTGCGCCCGGTGGTCGCCGAGCTCGCCCGACTGCGCGGCGTCGAGCGCCTGGACCTGCCGCCGCTGTCCGAGCGAGACCTGGCACGCCTTCTGAGGGCCCTGCACGGCAGGCCTCTGCCGGTGGAGGTCGTCCACGACATCGCTGTGCGCTCGGAGGGCAACCCCTACTTCGCCGAGGAGCTTCTGGCCGCCGGGGCTGCAGAGGGCACGAAGGCGCTGCCCGCCGCGCTGTCCGACGTCCTGCTCACCAGGCTCGAGGGGCTGGGCGCGGGTGTCCAGGAGGTCGCCCGCGTCGCAGCCGTTGCAGGTCGGCGGGTGTCGGACGCGATGCTCCGCGCGGCCTGCCCGCTTCCAGCCGCCGAGGTGGACGCCGCCCTGCGGCACGCGGTCGCCCACCTCGTCCTGGTCCCCGGCTCCGCTGACTCCTACGCATTCCGGCACGCCTTGATGCAGGAGGCGGTCTACGCCGACCTCCTGCCCGGGGAGCGCGTCCGGCTCCATGCCACCTATGTTCGGCTGCTGCGAGGCGCCGGTGCCGGCGCGTCTGCCGCCGAGCTCGCACACCACTGCATGGCCAGCCACGACCTTGCGGGCGCCCTGGAGGCCAGTATCAGGGCGGCCGACGAGGCCGTCGACCGGCTGGCTCCCGCCGAGGCGCTCGCGCACGCAGAGCTCGCCCTGCAGCTGTGGGACGCCGTCCCGAGTCACGACCGCCCTGTGGGTGTGGAGGCCGTCGACCTCACCCTGAAGGCGTCCATGGCCGCGAGCGCCGCCGGGGAGCTGGCTCGGGCGGCCGCGTTGGCCGGGGAGGCGACCGAGCTCGCGCTCGCGGACGGCGATCCCGATCGGCTCGCCACGGCCCGGTGGCGTCTGGCCCACCACCTGTACGCCGTGCACCGCCTCGACGAGGCCCTCGACCAGGCCCAGGAGGCCACCCGCCTGCTCGCCGACCTGCCCGCGTCCCCGGCGCGCGTATGGGCGGCGGCGGTCCAGGTGCGGGTGCTGTGCGCCCAGCACGACTGGGACGCCGCCCTCGACCTGCTCGAACCAGCCCTGGCCGAAGCGCGAACCCTCGGCGTCGCACCCGCCGAGGCCGACCTGCTCACCAGCTTCGCCGTCTCGGAGGGCCACCGAGGCAACCCCGAGGCGGCACTGGCGCACCTGAAGGAGGCGCTGCAGTCTGCGGAGGCCGCCCACGACCCCGCCACGACGCTCCGAGCGGCGTACAACCTCGGTGTCGCCCGCCACGACCTCGGCGACCTGCACGGTGCGCGCGACATCCTGCTCGCCACGATCGACGGGGCACAGCGAGCCGGGCTGGGCTCGAGCCTCTACGGGTCCGACGCGTGGTGGATCCTCGTTGCGACGCTCACGGAGATGGGCGGCTGGGAGGAGGCCTGGGAGGTCGTCGAGCGGGGGAGGGCGGCACTGCCCGCCTCGATCGCCGCCACGCTGCCGGTTGCGGCGACGCGCGTCCTGAGCGCGCGCGACCCCGAGGCTGCGTTGCAGGAGCTGGACGCCTTCGAGGCCGTCATGGCGGGAGCCGGATGGGAGCGCCCGCTGCTGATCGGCGTGGGCGCTGAGGCCATGGCCTGGCTCGGGCGCTACGAGGATGCGGCCACGAGCGTCGAGTCCGCCCTCGACGAGATCGAGGCGGGGCCGGAGCCGCTGCATCTGGTCGGCATCCGGATCGCCGCCGTCGGGCTCAGCGCCCTGGCCGACATGGCAGAGTCCGCGCGGCTGCGCGGCGACTCCGGTGCGCTCGACGCAGCGAAGCGCCGGGGGGCCCGCCTCCTGGCCGATGCCCAGCATCGGGCCGCCCGCGGCCGCCCCGCGGTGATGGACATGGGCCCGGAGGGCCTCGGCTGGCTGGCTCGGGCGTCGGCGGAGTCAGCACGGCTGGAGGGCAGGAACGACATCGACGCGTGGCGCGCGGTCGTGGAGATCTTCGCGGGTGGCTACCGCTACGACGAGGCACTTGCTCGCTGGCGACTCGCCGAGGCGCTCGCCGAGGCCGGGCAGCCGGAGGCGGCGACAACGCCGGCGCGTGCCGCACGGCGGATCGCCGTGGAGCTGCGCGCCCATCCGCTGCGCGACGCGCTCGACGCGCTCGCCCGGCGCGCGCGCCTCGACCTGGGCTCGGGAGTGCCGGCGGCGGGCGGCGTGCTCACGCCCCGTGAGGCCGAGGTCATGCGACTGGTGGCGGGGGGGCTCACGAACCGCAAGATCGGCCAGCACCTGTTCATCAGCGAGAAGACGGCGAGCGTGCACGTGTCGAACGTTCTGGGCAAGCTGGGGGCCTCGGGGCGGGCCGAGGCTGTCGCCATCGCTCATCGCCGAGGCCTGCTCGGCCCGCTGGACGACTCAGGGACCTCGGCCACTGCCGGTGCCTGAGCCCAGCGGGGGCGTCTGAGCCCAGCCCGGGGGTCTGCCCCCGAGGCCAGCCGCCAGACCCGTGGCCGTGGCCGGGGCCGGGGCGGCTACCGTCATTCGCGTGCGCTGCGCTGCCGTGCTGCCCCAGGCACCGCTGCTGGTGCCAGGGCTGGTCGGCCGCGGCGATCCAGCGGTCATCCGCGTCGGCCGGGCGTGCACCGACGCCCTCGACACCGTGCGAGCCCTGACCGAGACCCAGGGCGGGGGGGTCGTGCTGGTCGGCGGCGGCGCCACCACCCGCCGCCACGCACCCCAGGCGTGGGGGAGCCTCGCCGGCCTCGGCCGGCCGATCGAGGCGCCCTCGGTGCACGCGTGCGGCCCGGCCGAGCTGCCGCAGTCCTTGACGATCGGCCGGTGGCTGCTCGAGCGTGCCGGGCTGCCCGAGCCGACCGCCGTGCAGGAGGTGGCCGTCGACGCGACCCCGGCCGTGTGCACGGATGTCGGGGCTGCCTTGGCACAGGCGGCCGGCCCCGCCGATGCCTTGGTCGTCATGGGCGACGGCAGCGCCCGGCGGTCCGAGCGCGGCCCGGCCTTCCTCGACCCCCGGGCCGAGCCCTTCGACACCGCCGTGGCGGGGGCGCTGGCGGCTGGTGACTGCCAAGGGCTGCTGGACGTCGACGAGCACCTCGCCGGTGACCTCCTCGTCGCCGGACGCGCCGCGTGGCAGGTCCTGGCCGGTGCCGGAAGCTCCGGCCCGGCACCGCACGCGGAGCTGCTGCTGCACGAGGCCCCGTTCGGCGTCGCCTACCTGGTCGCGGTGTGGCGCTGGTGACGGGCCGGAGCGCCGGAGCCCGGCCGCCGCTGGTGGCGGTGGTCGGCGCCACTGCCACGGGGAAGTCCGATCTCGCCGTCGCCGTAGCGCTTGCTCTGGGCGGCGAGGTCGTCAACGCCGACGCCATGCAGCTGTACCGGGGGATGGACATCGGCACGGCCAAGCTGGGCCGTGACGACCGGCGCGGCGTCGTCCACCACCTGCTCGACGTGCTCGACCCGTCCCAGGAGGCGAGCCTGGCCGCCTTCCAGTCCGCCGCACGGGCGGCCGTCGCCGACATCACCGGGCGGGGCAGGAACCCGGTCCTCGTGGGTGGGTCCGGGCTGTACGTCCGGGCTGCGCTGGACCGGCTGGACATCCCGCCGACCGACCCCCTCGTGCGGGCACGCCTGGAGGCGGAGCTGGACGCCGTGGGTCCGGAGGGCCTGCACGCGCGGCTGGACGCGGTGGACCCGCAGGCCGCACGCGCCATCCTGCCCACGAACGGGCGCCGCGTCGTGCGCGCCCTCGAGGTGCACACGCTCACCGGGGCGCCGTTCAGGGCCACGATGCCCGACCCGGAGTACGCGGTCCCCACCCTCCAGCTCGGGCTCCACCTGTCACGCGAGGCGCTCGACCGGCGCATCGAGGAGCGGGTGGACCGGATGTGGGCCGCCGGGATCGTCGCGGAGACCGCGGCACTGGCCGGCGCCGGCCTGCGCGACGGGCGGACGGCGTCGCGGGCGCTCGGCTACGCCCAGGTGCTCGACCACCTGGCCGGGCGCTGCGACGAGCGACAGGCGCGCGACGCGACAGTCGTGGCCACCCGGCGTCTCGCCCGCCGGCAGGAGTCGTGGTTCCGCCGTGACCGCCGGGTCGTGTGGCTGCAGGCCGACGACCCCGCCTTGGTCGACCGGGCCCTGGCCCAGGTCGCCGCCGCCGAGGCGGCCGCCCCGGCGTAGCCTGCACGCGTGACAGGGCTTCGCGTCGCGAAGGGGCATGGCACCCAGAACGACTTCGTCCTCGTGCATGACCTCGACGGCACTCTGGACCTCACCCCAGCCCTCGTGCGTGCCCTGTGCGACCGCCGCGCGGGGATCGGCGGCGACGGTGTGATCCGGGTGGTCGCCTCGGCGAGGCTCCCCGAGGGGCGACCGCTCGCGCGCCAGGCCGAGTGGTTCATGGACTATCGCAACGCCGACGGGTCTGCGGCGCAGATGTGCGGCAACGGGGCCAGGGTCTTCGTGACCTACCTGCTGCGCGAGGGGCTCGTGCACCTGGACGACGGCGAGGAGCTGCGGGTCGCGACGCGGTCGGGGGTCAAGCCGGTGCGTCGCGACGGCGACCTGCTCGCCGTCGACCTGGGGCCCTGGCACGTGGCCGGCGGCAGCGACGCCGTCCGGCGGGGTCACGACGCCGAGGTGGTCGTCGCCGGAAGCACCCTCGCGTTGCCCGGCCTGTCGATCGAGGTCGGGAACCCGCACGTCGTGGTCGCCCTCCCCGATGCCGACCAGCTGGCGCAGGCCGACCTCAGCCTCGCGCCGCGGGTCTCCCCCCACCCGCCGGACGGCACGAACGTCGAGCTCGTCGTCCCGTCGCGCCCCGGGCCCGAAGGCGGGCACCTGGCCATGCGGGTGCACGAGCGCGGGGTGGGGGAGACGCGCTCGTGCGGGACCGGGGCTGCGGCCGCGGTGCTCGCGGCCCGGGTGTGGGCGGGGGCGTCCGCGCCGACCGTCTGGTGGGTCGACGTCCCGGGGGGGCGGCTTCGGGTGCGAGCGCCCGAGGCCGTCGAGGCAGGCGCATGGGTGGAGCTCGCCGGACCCTCCGTCGTCGTCGCGGAGGGCGAGCTGGACCAGGCGTGGCTGGCCCGGTCCGGCCGCTGACCCTGTCCAGCCACTGACGCCGGCTCCGACCGACCGCGGCCGCGCCTAACTCACGACCCCTTCATCGTCCGTGTGGGGGACGCGGTATCACCGCGCCCCGGTGTCTACTCCTGATGACTCGCAAGCATGACAAGCGTGGCAGCCCCGGCTCGGCCAGGGTCTGGGTCGGCTCGGGAAGAGGGAGGGGACGTGAACGGCGAGGAAGCGGTCAAGACCGCCCAGCCGTCGTTGACGCATGGTCCTGACCGGCTGGCCCGACGCGACGCACTCCTGCTGCGGCTCGAGGTCGCCCGCCGCGTGCGCACTCTTCGTGGCGGGCGACCTCACCTCGCCCTCACCACGCGCAGCACGCGGTAGCCCTTCGCGCTGGCGATCCTGTCGACGTCCCAGTCCGACGGTGTGAGCGTCTCGACGAGCCAGCGGTGCAGCGAGTCCGCGCCGAGATGGCGCTGGACCACGAGATGAGCCTCGGCCCCTGCGGCCAGTCGTGGCAGCCATCGCAGGAGCGTGGCGTGGAGCTCTGCCTTGCCCACCCGGATCGGCGGGTTCGACCAGATCGCCGCGAGCTCGACCTCTACGGGCACCTGCTCCGGCCGCGCCGTCCGCACACCGGCCAGCCCGAGGCGCCTCGCGTTGGCGTGCGTGAGCTCCAGGGCGAGGTCGTTGACGTCGACGGCCCACACCGTGGCCGCGGGGGAGGCCAGGGCCATCGTGAGCGCGACTGGACCCCAGCCGCAGCCGAGGTCGAGCAGGTGCCCGAGGGCCGGTGGGTCGGGCACGTGGTCGAGCAGGACCGCCGTACCCGGGTCGAGGCGGTCACCGCTGAAGACTCCTGCGGCGGTCTCGACGCCTCGGTCCCGGCCGCCCAGCCGCACGGTGAGCAGCCGGCGGGTCGCCGCGCCCTCCGGTGTGTGGAAGTAGTGAGGCATGACGCGGGGCAGCCTACCCAGACTGCGAGCCACCGCCGGTGAGGAATCCCGTTGGCTCCTCCCGGGGTTGTGATGGGAGTCTGGAGGCCGATGAGTACGCACGAGCTCGACACCGGTAGCGCCCTGGACGGCGACCGCGACCCCGAGGCTGCCCGCCCTCCGCACACCGTCGCGGCAGGCAGCGCCGCCGTGGCGCGCGTCCTCGCGCACGCCCAGCAGGGCGCCGACGGCGCCGGTCGGCGCGTCGACGCGCTGCACGGCCGCGACCATGACGTGGACGACCGTGAGCGTGACGGCGACCAGCTGGACCTCGCCGAGCGTCATGCCCTGCGCCGGGTCGGCGGTCTGTCGACCGAGCTGGACGACGTCACGGAGCTGGAGTACCGGCAGCTGCGGCTCGAGCGCGTCGTCCTTGCCGGGCTGTGGACCTCCGGCACCGTGGCCGACGCCGAGAACTCGATGCGCGAGCTCGCGGCACTGGCCGAGACGGCGGGCTCCCAGGTGCTGGACGGCGTCATCCAGAGGCGCGACCGCCCGGACCCGGGCACCTTCCTCGGTTCGGGCAAGGCGGAGTCACTACGGGGGCTCGTCGCCGCCGCGGGGGCCGACACGGTGATCTGCGACGGGGAGCTCTCGCCGTCCCAGCGTCGTGGGCTGGAGGACGTGGTCAAGGTCAAGGTCATCGACCGGACGGCATTGATCCTCGACATCTTCGCCCAGCATGCGAAGAGCAAGGAGGGCAAGGCCCAGGTCGAGCTCGCGCAGTACGACTACCTGCTGCCGCGGCTGCGCGGGTGGGGCGACTCGATGTCCCGACAGGCTGGTGGGCGGGTCGCCGGCGGTGCGGGGATCGGCTCCCGCGGCCCCGGGGAGACCAAGATCGAGCTTGACCGGCGGCGCATCCGCCAGCGCATGGCCAAGCTGCGCCGCGAGATCGCCGCGATGAAGACGGCCCGGGTGACCAAACGCGACAGCCGCCGCCGCAACGCAGTCCCGAGCGTGGCTATCGCCGGGTACACCAACGCCGGCAAGTCGAGCCTGTTGAACCGCCTCACCGGTGCCGGCGTGCTGGTGGAGGACGCGCTGTTCGCCACCCTCGACCCGACCGTGCGCCGGGCGGTCACGCCGGACGGGCGCGACTTCACCCTCACCGACACGGTCGGCTTCGTGCGGCAGCTGCCGCACCAGCTCGTCGAGGCGTTCCGGTCCACCCTGGAGGAGGTCGCCGGCGCCGATGTCGTCGTCCACGTCGTCGACGGCAGCCACCCCGACCCCGAGGGGCAGCTCGCGGCGGTCCGCGAGGTGCTGGCCGACGTGGGTTCCCGGGGCATCCCCGAGGTGGTCGTCGTCAACAAGGTCGACGTCGCCGACCCCGAGGTGGTCGAGCGGCTGCTGCGCCGGGAGGCCCGAGCCGTGGCGGTCTCGGCGCGCACCGGCGAGGGGATCGACACCGTGCGGGACGTCGTGGCCGAGCTCCTGCCGAGGCCGGCGGTCGAGGTGGAGGTGCTGGTGCCCTACCAGCGGGGCGACCTCGTGAGCAGGGTGCACGCCGACGGCGAGGTGATCGCGGAGGACCACACCCCGGACGGCACGCACCTGCGGGCCAGGGTGCGCCCGGGCATGGCAGCGGAGCTGGCGCCCTTCGCCGCGGTCCGCCCCTGACCCCTTCCGCCCCGACCTCTGGAGTCTTCTCGTCCCCTCGACACGCCCGAAGGGACGAGAAGGCGCCAGAGCGCGGGCGCGGGCGGGCAGGATTCGCCTGGTGGACGACCAACCAGACGTCGAGCCCGGCGCGGCCTGCGTGGAGAACACCTGGGTCGTGATGCCCGACGGCGAGCGGCTGGCCGCCACGCTGTACCTCCCGTTCGGCTCGGGCTCGCCCACGGCGGTCCCGTGCCTCCTCGAGGCGCTGCCCTACCGCAAGGACGACGTCACGGCCTCCTACCGCCCCGAGTACGTCCGCTTCCGCGACGAGCACGGCTACGCCGTGGCCCGCGTCGACCTGCGCGGCACCGGCTCGAGCACCGGCATCGCCCTGGACGAGTACCACCCGCAGGAGCAGGCCGACCTGCACGCCGTGATCGCGTGGCTGGCCGACCAGCCGTGGTGCACCGGTTCGGTCGGCATGTTCGGCACATCGTGGAGCGGGTTCAACTCGCTGCAGATGGCCTGCGAGCGGCCGCCGGCGCTGGAGTCGGTGGTGGCCATCTACGCCACGGACGACCGCTGGACCGACGACGTGCACTACATGGGCGGGGCCATGCGCCTGCTCGACCAGGTGGACTGGCCCCTCTTCATGGTGGCCTCGAACGCGCTGCCGCCCGTGCCGGCGGTGTTCGGGGACGGATGGCGCGAGGAGTGGCGCCGCCGCCTCGACGACGGTGGCGAGCCGTGGCTCCTGCGTTGGCTTCGCGAGCAGACGGACGGGCCGTACTGGCGCCACGGCTCGGTCCGGGCTGCGCCGGGGTCGACGGGTCCGTCCTACGAGCGCATCACCTGCCCCACCATGATCATCGCCGGTTGGGCCGACGGGTACCGCAACAACACCTTCCGCACCTTCCGTGCGCTGCAGGGCAACGGCACCCCGGTCCGGGTCCTCGCCGGCCCGTGGAGCCACATGAGCCCGGAGGGCTCGGTGCCCGGACCGCGGGTCGACCACGTCCCCCTGATGGCCGCGTGGTTCGACCGCTGGCTGCGCAAGGAGCCCAACGGGGTGGACCACGAGCCGGGCTTCGTCACGTTCGTGCGCGGGTTCGCCCCGCCCAGCCCTGACGCCGCCGAGTGGCCCGGCCGCTGGGAGGCCCACGACGCGCAGACCCTCGCCGCGCGCGAGCCCCTGGACCTGCGGCTCGGCGAGGGCGTCGCCACCTACCTGCCGGCGCGCGACGTCGGCCTGCGCGCCTGGAACTCCTGCGCGGCGTCCCTGCCGTGGGGTCAGCCACAGGACCAGACCGAGGACGACGCCCGCTCCCTCTGCGTCGAGTGGGATGTCCCGCAGGGGTCGGTCGTCCTTGGCAACCCGTCACTGCACCTGCGGGTTCGCCCGGACAGTGAGATCGCGTTCGTGTCGGCCAAGCTCAGCCTCGTGCCGAGCACGGGCAGGCCGTCGTTGCTGGTGGACCGAGGGCTTCTGAACCTGTCCTACCGTGACGGTGACTCGACGTCCCCCCGGGCGTGCGTGCCGGGGGAGTGGGTCGACGTGACGATCGGCCTGGAGGCCACGTCGTTCGAGGTGACCGCTGGGCCGGACGGCGCCCCCTGCAGGCTGCGGCTCGCGCTGGCCTGCGCGGACTGGCCCAACACTGTCGCCCCGCCGGGGTCCTGGTCGGCCGTCGACCTCGGTGCCTCGTGGCTCAGCCTCCCGGTGTCGCGTGGGACACCGCACCCAGCACCGAGGCTCCCGGCGCCGAAAGACCCCCCGGCGCCCAGCGCCGAGCCGGCCTCCCGGGCCATACCGCCCCGGCCGGTTCTCTGGCAGCACGGGCACGACGTCCTGAGCCGCACCACATGGGCGGAGGTCGACCACGGCGGGGTCAGCGCCGTGCCGTACGACGCCGACCTCAGCGAGGTCTACCGCGGCCGGGTCGAGATCGACGGGGACGCCGCCCAGCAGGCGACCGCCACCTGTCGGCTCGGCGTGGCGTGGCCCGGGGTCGAGGTCAGCAGCCAGGCCGACCTGCGCCTCGACATCGACGACGAGGCGTTCGACGCCCGCGTGGACCTGGAGGTCCTGGAGGGCTCGGACGTCGTGTGGCGCCGGTCGTGGCATGAACGGATCCCGCGCCGGCTCGGCTGACCGCGTCGGCTCGGGCTGACCGCGTCGGCAGGCCCGCCGCCGGGGCGTGACCGGCGCACGACCGCCCCGCGCACGAGATCAGCCGGCCGCCGAGCACGACAGGCATCGGGTCGCCCACGGTCGCGCCTCCAGGCGCGGTTCGGCGATCGGCGCGGCGCAGGTGTCGCAGACGCCGTAGGTGCCCTCGTCGAGCTTGGTCAGCGCGCGCCGGACCTCTGCCTCGAGCACCTGCAGGCGCCCGTGCGCGGCGACCTGCGAGAGCCGCTCGACGGCGAGGCTCGTGCCCTCGCCGACGCGCTTGCCGAAGCCGATTCCCGACTGGTCGGCGACAGGGGCGGACAGTGCCGCGAGCTCGGCCTCCAGCTCCGCGCGCTTGGCCGACAGCACCTCTCGCAGCCCGGCTCGGGCGGCATCCTCGCTCATCGGACCTCCTGACCCGCGCTCGCCGGACACCGGCCAGCGGCGACGTCCATGAGGGCCGTGAGCCAGTATCACCCCCGGGATGCCGAAACCGCCTCGACGGGCTCGGTCGGCGCTGGTTGACTGGCCGGTCATGGGCGACCCCGTGGCCGATGCTGCGACCAACCGCGAGGTCTGGACCACGGAGAACGCGAACTACACCGACGCCGCGGCCGACCAGGCGTGGGCCTCGACCGACATCTCGTGGGGAGTCTTCTCGATCCCCGAGACCACCCTCGACGTGCTCGGCGATGTCGACGGGCTGGACGTCGTGGAGCTGGGCTGCGGGTCGGCGTACTTCTCGGCGTGGCTGGCGCGCCGCGGCGCCCGGCCGGTCGGGGTCGATGTCACGCCGGCCCAGCTGGCGACGGCGCGCCGCTGCCAGGAGCTCTTCGACCTCACGTTCCCGCTGATCGAGGCCGACGCCACCGACGTGCCCCTGCCCGACGGGGCCTTCGACCTCGCCCTGTCCGAGTACGGGGCGTGCCTGTGGGCCGACCCGCAGCTGTGGGTCTTGGAGGCCGCTCGGCTGCTGCGACCCGGCGGGAGACTTGTCTTCCTCACCAACAGCACGATCGTGACACTGTGCTGGCCCGAGGACGAGGGCATCGCCTTGACCCAGCTCATGCGCCCTCAGCGTGGGCTCTACCGCGTGCAGTGGCCGAGCGGGGGCGTGGAGTTCCACCCCGGGCACGGGGAGTGGATCGACATCCTCCAGCAGGCGGGGTTCGCGATCGAGGCGCTGCGTGAGCTCTACGCCCCCGACGACGCCTCGGACCACGAGTACTACGACCTCGCCAGCGCCGACTGGGCCAGGAAGTGGCCGGTCGAGGATCTCTGGGTCGCCCGCAAGCTCTGAGGGGCTGCTGAGACGATCGAGTCGACATGACGACGCTCGAGGGTCTGCTGGGTTCGGCCGCCACATCCCGCGCGGCTGGGCAGGCGGCACCGGATGCCGACACCGTCCTCGAGACCTTCGCCGGCTGGGCGACGTCTCGCGGCCTCACGCTCTACCCGGCGCAGGAGGAGGCGCTGCTGGAGATCGTCACGGGTGCGAACGTCATCCTGGGCACGCCGACGGGGTCCGGCAAGAGCCTGGTGGCGCTGGGCGCTCACGTCGCCGCCCTGGCGCAGGGGCGGCGCACGTTCTACACGGCGCCCATCAAGGCGCTGGTGTCGGAGAAGTTCTTCGCGTTGTGCCGAGAGGTCGGCGCGCAGCGGGTGGGGATGCTCACCGGCGACGCCAGCGTCAACGCCAGCGCGCCGCTGGTCTGCTGCACGGCCGAGGTGCTCGCGAACCTGGCTCTGCGCGAGGGCCACCTGGCTGACGTGGGCCAGGTGGTGATGGACGAGTTCCACTTCTACGGCGAGCCCGACCGGGGATGGGCCTGGCAGGTGCCGATCATCGAGCTGCCGCAGGCCCAGTTCCTGCTGATGTCGGCGACGCTCGGCGACGTCACACGGTTCGAGACGGACCTGACCCGCCGCACGGGCCGCCCCACCGTCACGGTGAGCTCGGCCCAGCGGCCCGTCCCGCTCTACTACTCCTACGCCACCACGCCGATCCACGAGACGTTGGAGGAGCTCCTCGCCACGGGGCAGGCGCCCGTCTATGTCGTCCACTTCACCCAGGCCGCCGCGCTCGAGCGTGCCCAGGCTCTCATGAGCGTGAACCTCGCGACGCGGGAGCAGAAGGATGCCATCGCCGAGCACGTGGCCGGGTTCCGGTTCTCGGCCGGGTTCGGGAACACCCTCAACCGTCTCGTGCGCCATGGCATCGGGGTGCACCACGCCGGCATGCTGCCGCGCTACCGCCGCCTGGTCGAGCAGCTGGCCCAGGCCGGTCTGCTGAAGGTGGTGTGCGGCACGGACACCCTCGGCGTCGGGATCAACGTGCCGATCCGCACCGTGCTGTTCTCGGCGTTGAGCAAGTACGACGGCACGCGCGTGCGCCACCTGAAGGCGCGCGAGTTCCACCAGATCGCCGGCCGCGCGGGTCGCGCGGGGTTCGACGTCGCGGGCACCGTGGTCGTGCAGGCCCCTGACCACGACGTGGAGAACGAGAGGCTGCTGGCCAAGGCCGGCGAGGACCCGAAGAAGCGCCGCAGAGTGGTGCGGAAGAAGGCGCCCGAGGGCTTCGTCTCGTGGGGGCGGCCCACCTTCGAGCGGCTGGTGGGGGCAGAGCCGGAGCCCCTGGCGTCGAGCTTCGTCGTCACCCACGCGATGGTGCTCAACGTCATCGCGCGGCCGGGAGACCCCTTCGAGGCCATGCGGCACCTGCTCGAGGACAACCACGAGGATCGGGCGGCGCAACGCCGCCACATCCTGCGTGCGATCGCGATCTACCGCGCGCTGCTGGCGGCCGGCGTGGTGGAGCGGCTCGACCCGCCCCGCGCCGACGGGCGGGCCGTGCGGCTCACCGTCGACCTGCAGCCGGACTTCGCACTGAACCAGCCGCTGTCCCCGTTCGCCCTGGCTGCGCTCGAGCTGCTCGACCGGGAGTCGCCCGCGTACGCCCTCGACGTCCTGTCGGTGATCGAGTCGACGCTGGACGACCCGCGCCCCGTGCTCTCCGCCCAGCGGTTCAAGGCCCGCGGCGCCGCGGTGGCGGCGATGAAGGCCGAGGGCATCGAGTACGACGAGCGCATGGAGCTGCTCGAGGAGGTCACCCATCCCAAGCCGCTGGCCGAGCTCCTCGAGGCCGCCTACGAGATGTACCGGAGAGGTCACCCGTGGGTGGCCGACTACGAGGTCTCACCCAAGTCGGTGGCCCGCGACGCGTTCGAGCAGGCCATGACCTTCACCGAGTTCGTCGCCTACTACGGGTTGGCGAGGTCGGAGGGCACCGTGCTGCGGTACCTGGCGGATGCGTACAAGGCACTGCGGCAGACCGTGCCCGAGGAGGCCCGCACCGAGGAGCTGGAGGACCTGGTCGAGTGGCTGGGTGAGCTGGTCCGCCAGACCGACTCGAGCCTGCTGGACGAGTGGGAGGCCCTGCGCGACGGCGTGGACGGCGGGGACGGCGTGGACGGCGCCCCTGCCCGAGCTGCCGCGGGCCGGCAGCGGGAGGCCGTGCCACCACCGGTCACGACCAACCGGAGGGCGTTTCGGGTGCTGGTCCGCAACGCGTTGTTCCGCCGCGTCGAGCTCGCTGCCCTGCGTCGCTGGGGCGACCTCGCGGCTCTGGACGCCGACGCCGGGTGGGACGCCGACGCATGGGCCGCTGCGCTGGCCCCGTACTTCGCCGAGCACGACGAGATCCGCACCGACGCCGATGCCCGGGGACCGGCGCTGCTCCTGCTGGACGAGAACCCGCCGGCGGACCCCGACGCACATCCAGGCTCCGACGACGACGACGACGCCGCCGCTGCCGCCGCCTCGAGCGTCCCGCGGCGTCGCTGGACTGCCCGGCAGGTCCTTCACGACCCCGCCGGGGACCACGACTGGGGGATCTCGGCCGAGGTGGACCTCGACGGCAGCGACGAGGCGGGGGTCGCGGTGGTCCGCGTCACCGCCGTCGACCAGCTGACCTGACGCCGATACCCCCATGGGTATTCGGCGTACGTAACTCTGACACAAGTGCCGCTGACAGCGTTGTCAGCGTCGATCCCGCGGACTTGTGTCAGATCTACGTACACCGAGAGACCGGCCCCGGCGAGGTGCCGCGGGCACCGGGCCGCCGCGAGCAGCGGGCCGACGCGGCGTCACCCGGCAGCGTCCACGAGTCCGGAAGGCAGCTCGTCACGGGTGGGGAACGACGGCTGCGCCCCAGGCCTGGTGGCCGCGAGCGACCCGACATGGACGGCGACCGCCAGGGCCCGTGCGATGCCGTCGCCGACCGCCAGCCTCCAGGCCAGTGCGCCCGTGAAGGAGTCACCCGCGCCGGTGGTGTCGACCACGTCGATGCGCGGGGCTGCAGCGACGTGCGTGCCCCCGACGTCGACCGCGACAGCGCCCCGGCCACCGAGGGTGACCACGACGGTCGCCGGACCCAGGGCACGAAGGCGCTCTGCGGCGTCCACCCCGTCGGCGGACCCCGGCGTGTGAGCGGGTTCTCCCAGCAGGTCCGCTGCCTCGTGCTCGTTCACCACCAGCACGTCGGTACGCCGGAGCAGGTCGTGCGGGACCGGACCGGACGGCGCGAGGTTGAGTACCACGAGACCGCGGGCGTGGCGTGCCGCCGCCAGGCTCACGCCTGCGTCCACCTCCCTCTGCAGCACGACCACCCGGGCCGTCGCCACTGCCGGCACCGTGACATCGGCTGCGGTGAGCGCGGCGTTCGCCCCAGGGGACACGACGATGCTGTTGTCCCCGTCCGGGGTGACCAGGATGAGCGCGACGCCCGTCGGCGCCGTGGCGAGGCGCAGGTGCGTGGTGTCGACGCCGGCATCGCCCAGCGACAGGCGCAGCAGGCGCCCGTGTGCGTCGTCCCCCACGCATCCCACGAAGGCGACCCGTGCGCCCAGTCGCGCGGCCGCCACGGCCTGGTTGGCCCCTTTGCCGCCCGGAACCGTGGCCAGGTCACCGCCGAGCACGGTCTCGCCGCCCGCAGGTCGACGGCCGACGGGGACCACGAGGTCGGCGTTCGCCGACCCCACCACGGTGACGTCGGGAGGGTCGAGGTCGGCTGCGGTGGTCACACGGCGGAACGGTAGCGGTGTGCGGCTGCGGGTGCGCCCTCGTCGGGGTCGAGCCACACGACGATGCGGCACCCGGGGTCACCCAGAGCGATCCGCTCCTCGAGCAGCACCGCCGACTCCCCGCCCGCGGCGTTGCGCGCGGCGATCGCGCCGAAGACGCTGGCAGTCATGCGGCACAGCGCGGGCATCCGCTGGACCGCCGCTCCGAAGGGGCACCTGGAGTTGACCAGCACCACCTTGTGCTCGTCCACCGACTCCACGGAGAACGCGCCGTCCAGGGCGGCCTTGAACCGCACGAGGCACTCGCCGATCTGGCGGGGTGTCAACGGGTCACGGACCGCCCGCGCCGCCCGGTACTCCTCCTCGATCCTGCCCCCGACGTCGGCGCCCACCTGGGTGAGCACCGCGTCGGCGGCCTCCGGACCCTGGAGCAGCTCCACCGACTGGGCGAGCTGCACGACGATGGCGTTGAGGAACGTCTCCCGGGCGAAGCCGCCTTCAGGCAGCGCCTCCTCGATCGCTGGTAGCGCAGCGGTGTTGCGACGGGGGGCGCGGACGTGCACGCCGGGCCGGCGACGAACGTCGAGAGTTGCCGAGATCGTCGTCCCGCGGGACCTCCGGGCGGCGATGTCGAGGTCGTGGGACAGATGGTCCACCAGGAAGAGCCCGCGCCCGCCCTCGGCGAAGGGGTCGGCAGGCAGGGCGGTCGACTGCAGGACGGCGTCGCCGCCAGCCGCGGGACCTCCCGTACCGGGGGCCGAGCCCGACGACGGGTCGGCACTGCCGTGGCCGCGCTCGAAGCCCGGCCCGAGGTCGGTGACCGCGAGGACGGGGCGCACGTCGTCCCACCTGATGCTCACCCACGCCGGGCCCGCCGCGTGCTCCACCGCGTTGGCGAGCAGCTCCGCGACCACGATCTCGGCAGCCGCGAGGTCGCTGTCCGCGCTCGCGTGGCGCGCGAGGTAGCCGACGACAGCGCGACGCAGCTCGGGGACAGCACCCGCGTCCCCGGGCTCCAGGTACCAGTCCATCACGGTCCTCCCCGGTGCGAGGCGGTGCTCGTCTGTGCAGGACGGCGCCGGCGGCCAGACGCCGGCCAGACGCCCCACGAGTCGGTCGCGATCGCCTCAGCCCCGTCATTGTGTCCCCAGTGCCGAAGGTGTGCATCTGCTGCGGGTGCACGCACGCCGTCGTCGTCGGGTCCGACACTCCATACCGTCTAGGCTCGCTCGGTGACCGAGCGGGCGAGGCCGGCGCGTGCACCGGTGCCGGTGGATGCGCTCCTGGCGGCGGCCGTCGACGGGCTCGGCGGTGTGACCCGGCCGGGGCAGGTGGCCATGGCGAAGGCGGTCGACACGGCCGTCGAGTCCGGCGAGCACCTCGTGGTGCAGGCCGGGACGGGGACGGGCAAGTCGATGGCGTACCTGGTTCCCGCGGTGGCGTACGCGTTGCGCTCGGGCGAGCCGGTCGTGGTGTCCACGGCGACGCTGGCCCTGCAGGCACAGGTCGTCGACCGCGACCTCCCCCTCGTGGCCGATGCGCTCGCCCCGCTGCTCGGCCGTCGGCCGACCTGGCAGCTGGTCAAGGGCAGGCGTAACTACGTGTGCCGGCAGAAGCTGCTCGGTGGTTTCCCGGCCGACGACGACGTGCTGTTCGACCTGTCCTCGACCTCGTCAGCGCCCTCGTCCTCGTCAGCGCCCGCGCCCTCGGCCACGCCCCCGTCTCCGCCCGCGCTCGGGGCCCCCACCTCGCGGCTCGGGCGCGAGGTCGTGCGGCTGCGTGACTGGGCCGAACGCACCGAGACGGGCGACCGTGACGAGCTGGTCCCGGGTGTGAGTGACCGCGCCTGGTGGCAGGTGTCGGTGAACGCCCACGAGTGCCTGGGCGCACAGCGCTGCCCGGTCGCCGCGCAGTGCCACAGCGAGCTCGCCCGTGAGCGAGCCCGCGCGGTGGACGTGGTCGTGAGCAACCACGCGTTCGTGGCGATCGACGCCTTCGAGGGCCGGCAGATGTTGCCGCCGCACGAGGTGCTGGTGGTGGACGAGGCGCACGAGCTCGCCGACCGCGTCGTATCGGTGATCTCCGACGAGCTCTCGGCCGCGATGGTCGAGGGGGCTGCCCGGCGGGCCCGCCGCGCTCGGGTCACTGACGGCGCCGAGCTCGAGGACGCCGGCGCTCGGCTGGGCCTTGCGCTGGCCCAGGCCCCCGAGGGCCGGCTGGTCGCGGGCGTGACGGGGGCGTTGGCGCAGGCCGTGACGGCAGTGCGGGACGCGGCCCGCGAGCTGCTGTCGCAGCTGAAACCGGACCCTGGGTCGGCCGCGGCCGACGGCGCCCGGCAGGTGGCTCGCGCGGCCGTGACCGAGGTCTTCGACGTCGCGGAGCGCCTGCTCGCCGATGCTCAGCGAGAGCATCCGCAACCGGGGGAGCGTCCGCAACCGGGGGAGCGTCCGCAACCGGGGGAGCGTCCGCACCCGGGCGAGCACGATGCACCGCGCCAGGGCGGCGGAGACGTCGTGTGGCTGTCGCGCCAGCGGGTGGCGGAGTCCGAACCGTCGCAGCCCAGGTTTGCCGGCGAGCGCGCGACGATCCACGTCGCGCCCCTGTCCGTGGCCGCGCTGCTGCGCGAACGTCTGTTCCACGAGCGCGTCGTCGTGCTGACGTCGGCGACGCTGACGCTCGGGGGGTCCTTCGACGCCGCCGCGGCCGCGGTCGGGCTCAGCGGGCCCGAGGCCCCCGCCTGGACCGGTCTCGACGTCGGGAGCCCCTTCGACTACCCGCACCAGGCCATGCTGTACGTCGCAGCCCACCTGCCGGCACCGGGCCGCGACGGCCTGGGTGAGCAGATGCTCGCCGAGCTCGCCGCGCTGCTCGAGGCCGCGGGCGGGCGCACGCTGGGCCTGTTCTCCTCGCGCCGGGCCGCCGAGGCCGCGGCGCAGCACATGCGCGAGCGGGTGGACCTGCCGATCCTGTGTCAGGGGGACGACGCAACGCCCACGCTGGTACGCGAGTTCGCCCGCGACGTCCGGACCTGCCTGTTCGGCACGCTCTCGCTCTGGCAGGGCGTCGACGTCCCCGGGTCTGCCTGCCAGCTGGTGGTGGTCGACCGGGTACCGTTCCCGCGCCCGGACGACCCGCTTGCCTCCGCCCGCCAGGAGGCCGTCGCGCGGTCCGGCGGCAACGGCTTCATGGCGGTGGCGGCGACCGGCGCGGCGTTGCGGCTCGCGCAGGGTGTCGGGCGGCTGATCCGCACCTCGCAGGACCGCGGAGTGGTGGCGGTGCTCGACTCCCGGTTGGCCACTGCCCGGTACGCCGGGTTCCTGCGTGCCTCCCTTCCGCCGTTCTGGCCCACGACCGACCGGGCCCTCGTGCTGGACGCGCTGCGCCGCATCGACGCGGCGGCCCCGGCTCCGCTGGCCGTGGCCGACCCGGTCGACCGGGCCCTCGCGGCGGCCGGCGTAACGGCCGGGGACGGCGCCGGCGCTGCGTCGTCCCGCGCGTCGTCCGGCGCGCCGTCCCCCGCGCCCTCGCCCGCGTCCTCCCGGTCGCGAGTCCGAGCCGGCCGGGGGTGGACGCCGCCTGAGGACGAGGTGCTGCGCGCCGGGTATGCGTCCGGGATGGACGTCGACGAGCTGGCGCTGACTCTGGGCTGCACCCCGGGGCAGGCACGGGCCCGTGCGGCGGATCTGGGACTGGCGCGGGCGCCCGCGGCGGGCGCCTGACAGGAGTGGACAATGCCCGCATGACCAGCCCCGGCCCCCGGCTCGGCCTCGATGACGCGCGCGCCTGCTTCGCACCGGTGCCCGGCTACCTCAACGCGGCGACGCTCGGGCTGCCCTCACGAGAGACCCTGACGGCGTTGCGCGAGGAGCTCGACCAGTGGCAGGCCGGCCTGTCGATGGCATCGCGCTACGACGCCGCGGTGGAGCGTTGCCGTCGCGCCTACGCATCACTGGTCGCCAGCCCCGTCCAGGACGTCGCCGTCGGGGCGCAGGTGTCCCCACTCGTCGCCCTGGTCGCGGCCGGGCTTCCGGACGGCGCGGACGTCCTCACGATCGAGGACGACTTCGCCTCCGTGGTCTTTCCCTTCCTCGTGCACCGCGACCGGGGCGTGCGCGTGCGCCAGGTGCCCCTGCCCGCCTTGGCCGAGGAGGTGCGGCCGCAGACGTCGGTGGTCGCCTTCTCGATCGTGCAGTCCGCCGACGGGGTCGTGGTGGACGCGCCGGCAGTGCGGGAGGCGGCGGCCGCCGTGGGGGCCACGACGGTGTGCGACCTGACCCAGGCGGCGGGTTGGCTGCCCGTGCGCAGTGGGGACTTCGACGTGACCGTGTGCGCAGCGTACAAATGGCTCTGCGCACCGCGGGGGACGGCGTTCCTCACCGCCGGGCCGCACGTGCGTGACCGTCTTCGGCCGCTGCATGCCGGCTGGTATGCCGGTGAGTCGGTGTGGGACTCCGTGTACGGGCCGCAGATGGTGCTGGCGAGCAGCGCGCGCCGCTTCGACGTCTCACCGGCCTGGTTCGCGTGGGTCGGCGCGGCACCTGTGCTGGAGATGTTCGCCCAGCTGGACGTCAGGGAGGTCAAGGACCACGACGCCCGGCTGGCCGACCTGCTGCGGGTGGCGCTGGGCCTCGAGGCGGCCGGCCGGTCGATGGTGAGCCTTCCCGACCCGGACGGGCGCCGTCGGGCACTGCTGGAGGAGTCCGGCTGCTCGGTGGCCGGGCGTGCCGGGAAGGTGCGCATGTCGTTCCACCTGTGGAACGACGAGTCCGACGTCGACCGCGCCGCCCACGCCCTCGGTGCTGCCGGCTGACCCTCAGGCGCCGACTGCGATCCTCACAGCGCTGGTCAGCTCTCCGAACGTCCGGATGCCGTCGAGGAAGTCGTCGGGAAAGCGGACGTCGAGGGCCTGCTCCACGGCCACCATCACCGACGTGGCATTGACGTCGTCGATGCCGAGGTCGGTCTCGAGGTATGCGTCGCGGGTCAGGGCCTCGGGTGCGAGGCGCAGGTGCCGGGCGACGACAGTGCGGACGGTGCCGTCGAAGTCGATACTGGCCACGGTCGCTGACCTCCACAGGGCGGTGTCACGTCCAGGAGAGCGGTGTCACGTCGAACGCTAGCTGCCCTGCATGACGCGCACCCGGGCCTTTCGGAGGTTTCGTGCCCCGGTCTGCCTCATACCGTCCACAGCGCACACCCGGCGCAGCTCACACCCGGCGCAGCTCACACCCGGCGCAGCACCGCGACAACCCGCCCGAGGACGGTGGCCGCGTCGCCGTCGATCGGCGAGTAGGCCGCGTTGTGCGGCATCAGCCAGACGTGCCCGGCGCGGCGCTTGAAGGTCTTGACCGTGGCCTCGCCGTCCAGCATGGCCGCGACGATGTCGCCGTTGTCGGCCACCGGTTGCTGGCGCACCACGACCCAGTCGCCGTCGCAGATCGCCGCATCGACCATCGAGTCGCCGACGACCTTGAGCAGGAACAGCTGGCCGTCCCCGACGAGCTGGCGGGGGAGCGGGAAGACCTCCTCCACTGCCTGCTCGGCAAGGATCGGGCCTCCGGCGGCGATCCGGCCGAGCACCGGGACGTACGTGGGTGTCGGCCTGGCATCGCCGAACCCTTCCTCACCCGAACCGGTAGCCCCGTCGAGACGGTCCTCCGCGGTGTGGCGGTCCTCCCCGGGCAGCATGACCTCGATGGCCCGCGGACGGTTCGGGTCACGGCGCAGGAAGCCCTTGCGCTCCAGGCTCACCAGCTGGTGCGCGACGCTGCTGGGGCTCGACAGCCCGACGGACTCGCCGATCTCGCGCATGCTCGGCGGGTAGCCGCGCCGCTCGACGCTGTCGCGGATCGTCTCCAGGACCAGGCGTTGACGGGTGGTGAGACCGTCGCCGTCGACCGGGCCGTCGGGGAGCGTGTGCACCTGAGCCGACGTCTCCTTCGTAGCCATCCGCTGCCCCGCCTCTCGCTCGCGCCGCCGTACCCCGGGCAGCCGGCCCGGTTGGTCGCATGGTCCTCACCGTAGGCGTCCCGGGGCGACACTTCAAACATCTGTTCGAACGTGTCTCGACTCTGTCGGTGGGGGGTGGTAGACATCGTACAGACGTTCTATCGAACAGAGGTTCGACCCCGGTCCAGTGGAGACCAGTTGGGCGGGGGGCGAGCCGCTCGGGTCTCGACCGTTCGGGCGGACGTCGCGCGGCACCGACCGGGACTTCCCCGCGGTCGGCTCCGCGAGTGGACGGAGGAGGTCCGATGAGCGTCGACACCACCAGGCCGGCTACCAGGACGCGGGCGTTGCGCAACATCAGCCCTGTGCGAGGCGCGAGCCCTGACCTCGCGAGCTCTGACCTCGCGGGCCGTGCCGTCGCGAGCCCCGCCCTCGCCAGGCCTGCCGGCGACCGAGGCATTCGCCTCACCCGGCGCGGGCGCGTCGTCGTCGCGCTGCTCGTGCTGGCGGCCGTTCTCGCCGCGCTCCTGTCGGGGCTCGTCGTCGGGAGTGGCCGTGCGAGTGCCGACCCGTCCGGCCGCCCTCTGCCCGTCACCTATCGGATGGTCCTGCCCGGGGAGACCTTGTGGAGCATCGCGGGCGAGGTAGCACCGGGCCAGGACCGGCGGGAGACGATCGCCCGCATCGTGGAGCTCAACGACATGGCCAGTGCGGGCGTGCTCGCGGGTCAGCGCATCGCACTCCCTGAGAGCCCCTGACCGGGCCCACGCCGCTTGCTCGCGCCGCTGCGCACTGTGCGCCCGGGTGTGCGCCCCGGGTGGGAGTAGACCCATCAATCGCAGCAGAATGTAGTGAAGCGGACACCAAGCGTGACGGAAATTGTGATGCAGTCGTGCGTGTTCGAGTTGCGCTCCACCCCGGGGACGCCTACCGTTCCCTATATCTAGTAGTTACAGCCGTGTAAGCCATCCACATGTAGTCCCCAGGTTGTCCCCAGGCATTGGCCGTCCACCCACAGGTCATCGACAGGGTCATCCACAGGGGCTGCCGAGCGGCTGAGGGGAGGGGTTCATCGTGCACTGTCCGTTCTGCCGCCACAGCGACTCGCGGGTCGTGGACTCGCGGAGCACCGACGACGGTCTCGCGATCCGCCGCCGCCGGCAGTGCCCGTCCTGCGGGCGACGGTTCAGCACGGTCGAGACCGCCAGCCTGACCGTGGTCAAGCGGTCGGGGGCCAGCGAGCCCTTCAGCCGTACCAAGATCGTCGCCGGCGTCCGCAAAGCGTGCCAGGGTCGGCCGGTGGGGGAGGACGAGCTGGCGCTCCTGGCTCAGCGGGTGGAGGAGCAGATCCGGGCCACGGGGTGTGCGGAGGTGGACGCGCACGAGGTGGGGCTGAGCATCCTGGCTCCCTTGCGCCAGCTCGACGAAGTGGCCTACCTGCGGTTCGCCAGCGTGTACCAGGGCTTCGAGTCCCTCGAGGACTTCGAGGCTGCCATCACACTCCTTCGCATCGAACGAGACCCGACCGGGGTCGAGCCCTCATCAGTCGGCGAGGGCCCCTAGACGCTGTCGGCGGCGGCGCAGGGGAAGGCACCGCCGCCGACAGCCACCACCTGCGCCACCAGTCCACCGAGATCGCAACCAAGCACGGCAGCCGGGCGACGTCACCGGACCGCGAGACGTCGTCCCACGATGCGCAGCACGCGACAAGTGAGGGGAACAGCGACATGACGGAGACCGCGTCCGGCTCGGGGGCCCGCGAGACCAGGAGCAAGGCTCCCGAGGTCCGGCGGAAGGGCCTGACGATCCAGCGCGTCTACACCACGACGGGGGTCCACCCTTACGACGACGTGGTCTGGGAGCGACGCGACGTCGTCCAGACGAACTGGAGGACCGGAGAGACGATCTTCGAGCAGCGGGGGGTGGAGTTCCCCGACTCCTGGAGCGTCAACGCGTCGACGATCGTCACGACCAAGTACTTCCGCGGCGCCGTCGGGACCGACGAGCGCGAGCGCAGCCTCAAGCAGCTCATCGACCGCGTGGTGCTGACATATGCGAGGGCCGGCGCCGAGAACGGGTACTTCGCCACCCCCGCGGACGCAGAGGTCTTCGAGCACGAGCTGACCTGGATGCTGCTGCACCAGGTGTTCAGCTTCAACTCACCGGTCTGGTTCAACGTGGGAACCTCGGCACCGCAACAGGTCTCGGCGTGCTTCATCCTCGCCGTCGACGACTCCATGGACTCGATCCTCAACTGGTACAGGGAAGAGGGCTTCATCTTCAAGGGGGGCTCGGGAGCCGGGCTGAACCTGTCCCGGATCCGCTCCTCGAAGGAGCTGCTCTCCAGCGGTGGGACGGCGAGCGGCCCGGTGTCGTTCATGCGCGGTGCGGACGCCTCGGCCGGCACGATCAAGTCCGGCGGCGCGACGCGCCGAGCCGCGAAGATGGTCGTCCTCGACGTCGACCACCCCGACATCGAGGAGTTCATCCAGACGAAGGCGCGCGAGGAGGACAAGATCCGCGCGCTGCGCGACGCCGGCTTCGACATGGACCTCGGTGGCCGCGACATCACGAGCGTGCAGTACCAGAACGCGAACAACTCGGTGCGCGTGTCGGACGAGTTCATGCGGGCCGTGGAGAACGGCGAGCCGTTCGGGCTGCGGGCGCGCAAGACCGGCGAGGTCATCCAGACCGTCGACGCGCGTGAGCTCCTCGCGAAGATGACCACTGCGGCCTGGGAGTGCGCCGACCCCGGCATCCAGTACGACGACACGATCAACGACTGGCACACGACGCCGGAGTCCGGCCGGATCACGGCGTCCAACCCGTGCTCGGAGTACCTCCACCTGGACAACTCCAGCTGCAACCTGGCCTCGCTGAACCTCATGAAGTTCGTGAGGGACGACGGCTCGTTCGAGGCCGAGCGGTTCGTCGCGACGATCGAGCTCGTCATCACCGCGATGGACATCTCGATCTGCTTCGCCGACTTCCCCACCGAGAAGATCGGTGAGACGACGCGAGCCTTCCGCCAGCTCGGGATCGGTTATGCCAACCTCGGCGCCCTGCTCATGGCCTCGGGGCTGGGTTATGACTCCGACGGCGGGCGTGCGCTCGCGGCGTCGGTCACCTCGCTGATGACGGCCACGGCCTACCGCCGGTCGGCCGAGCTCGCAGGGGTGGTCGGGCCGTACGAGGGGTACGCGCGCAACGCCGATGGGCACCGTCGCGTCATGCGCAAGCACGCCGCCGCCAACGACTCGGTGCGCACGGTTACCTCCTTGGACAAGGACGTGCACCGGTACGCCACCCAGGAGTGGGCGCTGGGACTGCGGATCGGGGAGGCCAACGGCTGGCGCAACGCACAGGCAAGTGTGCTCGCCCCCACCGGGACGATCGGCTTCATGATGGACTGTGACACCACGGGTATCGAGCCCGACTTCTCGCTGGTGAAGTTCAAGAAGCTCGTGGGCGGCGGGTCGATGCAGGTGGTCAACCAGACCGTTCCGCAGGCGTTGCGGCGGCTGGGCTACGCGGACGAGACGATCGAGGCCATCGTCGAGAATATCGCCGAGCACGGCCACGTCATCGACGCCCCCGGGCTCCGGCTCGAGCACTACGACGTGTTCGACTGCGCCGTCGGCACGCGTGCGATCAAGCCGATGGGCCACGTCCGCATGATGGCCGCCTGCCAGCCCTTCCTCTCCGGGGCGATCTCCAAGACCGTGAACCTGCCGGAGAGCGCCACAGTCGAGGAGATCGGTGACGTCTACTTCCAGGGGTGGAAGCTCGGTCTGAAGGCGCTGGCCGTCTACCGTGACAACTGCAAGGTGGGCCAGCCGTTGTCGGATGCCCGCGCGAAGAAGGTTCCCGCGGCGACGGCGGAGCCGGAGGTGCGAGTGGAGTACCGCCCGACGCGCAAGCGCCTGCCCAAGTCGCGACCGTCGACGACCACGTCGTTCACCGTCGGCGGGGCCGAGGGGTACATGACGGCCGGGTCCTATCCGGACGACGGCCTGGGCGAGGTGTTCCTGAAGCTCGGCAAGCAGGGCTCGACACTCGCCGGCGTGATGGACGCGTTCTCGATCGCCGTGTCGATCGGGCTGCAGTACGGCGTGCCGCTGGAGACCTACGTCCAGAAGTTCACGAACCTGCGGTTCGACCCGGCCGGGCTCACCGACGACCCCGACGTGCGCATGGCCCAGTCGATCATGGACTACATCTTCCGCCGGCTGTCGCTGGACTACCTGCCGTTCGAGACCCGCTCGGCGTTGGGCATCTACACCGCCCAGGAGCGCATCCGCCAGCTGGAGACAGGCTCGTACCTGCCGCTGGAGGAGGACCTCGAGGACGAGCTGGACTCCCGCTCGCAGTCGGCGTCCACGGCGCCAGTCGGCCCAGCCCCGGCCCCGGCCCCGGTTGCAGCCCCGGCCCCGGTTGCCTCGCCGGCGCCGACCACCGCCACCGCCACAGCCGCACCCGCGCGGGCGGGCAGCACGGTCCCGGTCGAGGTGCACTCATCGGCTGAGCTCATGGAGAAGATGCAGGGCCGCGCCTCCGACGCGCCGATGTGCTTCACCTGCGGCACCAAGATGCGCCCGGCGGGCTCCTGCTTCGTCTGCGAGGGCTGCGGGAGCACCAGCGGATGCAGCTGATGCGAAGGGTCACGAGAATGTCCCGTGTGCTGGTCGCGAGATGTCCCGGATGGTCACGGGAATGTCCACGATGGTCACGGGACATTCGTTGCCAAGGTTGGCAATAGTTCGTGATCTTCATACAACACGCCGCTGCCCTGGCCCCCACGGGGTCAGGACAGCGACCATCGCACTGGGCCGTTTCCGCCGCCGGAGGGCTATGCGCGCTGGAGCCGCAGGGGGTGAGGATCCGGCCTATCCGTACTGGAGTCCGTGATCACCGCCGCGGTGCTCCTGCGCGAACTGGCCGCGGGTACCGGGTGGATCCGCAACCCCGTAGTGCCGGTCGCGAGGATCTGTCCCGAACGCGATCCAGCCGACCTCGATGCCGGGCGGCAGGCCCACGCCGCCGCTGTCCGCCTGAGCGAGAGCGTCGCTCGCATTCCGGCCCACCGAACGCCACGCGCGGGCCAGCATCGGGGTGACGTCGAACCGGCGCCAGGTGGCCGCCGCGTCGGCGTCGAAGCCGTGCGCGATCCAGGCCAGCTGGTCCGGCCAGTCGATCCCGGCCGTGTCGAAGGCCGACAGCTCGCCCTCGGTCAGGGTCGGGTCGGCCTCCATCACCTGACGGGTCTGCTCAGGGCTTAGCCCCGCCGCCCGCCAGCGCAGCGCCGTCGGCACATCGCACCCGCTCAGCTGCTCGACGGCGGCCAGGTCGAAGCCCGCAGCGAGCCAGGCCCCTACCTGCCCGACCGTCAAACAGCCCGCTACCCCGGCGAGCTGCGGCGGGGGATCGGGCGGTAGGCCGAGGGCCCGCCAACGTGGCACCTGCGCGACAGCGGCGGGCCCGGACACGTCGAGCGCCTGGGCCCATGCCACCGCTTGGACCTCGGTCAGTCCACCTTCGGCCAACACGCCGGTCATCTCGGGGTCCAGCCCAGCAAGCACGGCCGAGGCAGCCTGCGAGCCGTCGCGGCCGCGCTGACGCCAGGCCCGAGCGGCCGCGCCGGTCGGCCCGGGCCACCAGGCCCAGAGCTGCTGCTCGCCCCAGCCGACCAGCTCGCGAGCGGCCGCGGTGAACCCGTCGGGCAACAACGGCAGTTCTCGCTGGTCGCACCGTCGCCCGATCAGATGGAGCAGCACCTCCACGGCGATCGACGGCCACGGCGACCGGATCAGCCAGATCCGCCCGAAGGGTGGCGGCGGCAGGCCGCACTCGTCGGCGATGGTCACCACGTGCTCGCGGGCCTCGGTCCGGTCCTGCGGGGACCAGGGCTCGACCCATCGCCGTTGGCCGTCGAAGCGGTGGCGGACCTGAGGCAGTCGGTCCGGCACCCAGCAACGGTGCTCGCCGGGCCAGACCGCGGGAAGGCACGCGTGGAGTGGAGCGCCGTCCAGGGCGAACCAGCCCGATCTCACCAGGGCGGCTACCTCGGGCAGCTCCTCGGCGGACGGGAACCCCCAGCGCTCCCCCGCCAGCAGGTCACGGCGTCGGCTCAGCGCCCTCAGCTCAGCCAGCCGCGGCGGCAGCGCAGCGGTCACCTGGCTGACGGTGGCAGGCGGCACGTCGGCCCCCCAGGGATCGTCGGCGACCATCGAGTGAGTCTATGGACGTTCACCTATCGGCGTTTGCTTGCGCTGTGGGTTCCTTGAGCTGCGACGCGGTGTGCACAAGGCGGGGCGTCGCTTGGCGGCGTGGGACGTCAGCTCGTTATGGCTCGGTCAAGCCGGGGGAGGAGTTGTGAAGGCTGCCAACATCCGGGCCGATGCTGGTTAATCGTGGGGATCTGTGACGTGGCGGGCCGTCAGGTGGTTGTCACGCGCCTCAGCGCGGCGTCGTAGAGCACCTTCGCGGCAGCGGCGGCCTCGTTCGCGGCTGCCTGTGTGACCGGGCGCGCCCGGTAGTGGTTGGCGTTGCGGTCCGCCCTCATCACGTCGTAGTGGGCGGCGGCTTCGCTGGGCGGCGGCGTGTCGAAGATGGACGCCAGGAACTTGCCGACCTTCTCATGTGCGCCTGGTCCGAACGACGCCTTGTACCCGTAGGCCGCCAGCCATGCTCTCACCGACATCATGGGCGGCCTTGTACGCCAAGTCGTACCTGTTCTCGATCCGGGTGACGTTCGGGACGTCAGCAAGGGCCGCCTCGGCGCCGGCCAGGAATGCTGTGGCCTTGGCCCCATCGGGGGTGACGGTTCGCAACTCCCCGCTGGCCACCATGGCGTCCACGGCTCGCTGCTGGATCGCCGTCAGGGGAGCTACAGCCATTCGGACACCTCTCCGATCACGTCAACGACAGGGTGGGCCTTCACATCCGCCACGAAACCGGTCTGTGCCGCCCACTCCTGTGGTGTCATCACGGTGGGGTTCACCACTCGTCCAACCTGGTCGGAGACCTTGCGACACGCCTGGTACACCTGGCTGGAGATGGGGTCACCGATAACGAGGACGTCGATATCGCTCGGTGCCGGGCCGGGCACACCAAGGGCGCGGGCGGCGAACGAGCCGAACAGGAACGCGCTCCTGATCCCCTCCACGCCACCGAGCTCCTGCCGTAGCAGTACGACGGGACCCATGGCCACCAGGAGGATCGCTCGCACCGGAGCGAGCAGCGGGCTGCCCGGGTTCCCTGACAGCAGCCTGGTGTTGCCCACCCGCCGTTCCACCAGCAACCCAGCGTCACGCAGGCGCGCCACCTCCCGGTGTGCTGTCGGGTATGCCACGTCAGCGCGTCCGGCGAGTGCTGTGAGGCTGAGCTCCTCACCGGTCAGCAGCAGTTCAGCCAGCAGCCGAGCTTGCCCATCGGAGCGGAACAGCGGCGCCATGAGCGGCGCAGCACTTCTCATAGAATGGATAGTACCCTCCAGTCTACGAGAATCCACGACGCCGCCGTGCGGTTGTGGGGTTCGCCGGCTGCCTGGGCGGGGAACGTCCTGTCCGCCGCAGTTGGGGCGGCTCGGTGGGGAAGTGTCAGCCCGTCGCGCGCCGCCATCGGGCGTGGCGCTCACCGGACACGCGCTCCAGGACGCTGCAGCGCCCCGAGGTTCCGCACTCAGGGACCGCGTTCCGGGGTGTCAGGAGTAACCCTCGGGGACCGGGCCCAGCACCCGCATGTGGTGCTGTGCGGCCATCGTCACCAGCGATTCGGCGTCGAGGGGAGCCGACGACGCAGCGGCACGCTCCAGGGCGTCGAAGTACCCCACCATGGCGGCGGGGCTGTAGATGTTGAGCTTGCGGCTCGGGACCTTGCCCACGCGGAACCCGTGGACCTGCCCAGCCGGAATGAACACGAAGGATCCGGCAGGACACCGATACTCCCGCTCCTCCATGAAGATCAGGTACTCGCCCTCCAGGACGTAGAACGCCTCGCCGGCATCCTCATGCGTGTGCATGGGCGGTCCGAAGCCGGGAGGCTCCGCGGCCTCCAGAAGGGAGAAGGACCCCCCGGTGTCGCTCGAGTCTGCCTTTACTGTCATGCCGAAGGCGCCCATGTCGATGGCGCGCCCTTCGCCTGGCAGGGCGACGATCGGACGACCGCGATCCGGCTGCATGTCTGGCCCTCCGTCGGCAGAGTCACATGATGGCGAAGAGTCAAGACGATGCGGGCGAGCGTGCCGTTTCGTGGCTGCTCAACCCGCGACCCCGCTGTAGGCGACCTGAAGTGCGCCGGAGGCGTCCCGCAGCTCCAGGTGGTCGTTCTGGATGAGATACGTGGTGGTCCGTGACAGTGCTGCCAGGTAGGCGGCCTCCTGCGTGCTCACGTCGGCAGCACAGGCCTTCTGCGTGCTGGAGATCGCACCGAACGTCAGGGCGGCGCCGTTGACGGTGTAGGAGCCGTTGTACGTGTTGCACCCCCCACTGCCCGAGACTGTCCCGTCGGTGGCGAAGACCGCCGTCACCGTGGTACCGGCGACGATGGACTCGACTCCCTGCTTGCCGTTGTTGATCTGCGTGGCCGTCCAGTTGGTGCCCACCAGCGACGGGGCCTTGGCAGCGGCGAAGCTCAGCATCGGCTTGCCGTCAGCGCCGGTCAGGGTGAGCTCGGCCGCAGTCACCGTGTATCCGGCGGCGGCCTCGAGGCCTTTCAGGTACAGGGCCTCGACCACTCCGGCCGCGCCCATGCAGGCCATCTGCGTCGAGGCGAGCGGGCCGATGTGGATGGTCGCCCGGCTGGTGGTGTACGGGCCGCTGTAGCTGTTGCAGCCGCCCGAACCGGCCACCCGGTCCGCCGTGAACACCGCCGTCGCGCGGACGTTCGCGGGAACCGACGTCATGCTGGTCGCGCCCGCGGCGGCGTAGGCCGACAGCTGCCAGCTCGTGCCGTCGAGCTTGCCGCCCGATGCGGACGGTGTGCTCGCCGCTCCGCTGCTGCTGCCTCCGCATCCGCCGACGAGCAGCGCCATGGAAACGGTCATCGCCAGCACGAGTATGCGGTTCATGGACCTTCCCTCTCCTTCACGTCTGCTGATTCCTACCACGAACGACCCGGCACGGGGGGCCGAAGGCGTCCCATCTGGGCGAGGTGAGGGCCCCGACCGATGCGGTCGGGGCCCTCACCCGTGTCTCGGCCGGCAGGCTCAGGCCTCGCCGACCACCCAGGAGTCCCGGCCGACGAAGAGGTCGTTGAGATCGGCCTCGTCGGAGGCGTGGGCGTGCGTGAGCTGCTCGGTCATCAGCTCGTCGTAGGTGGGGAGGGCGACGTCGCGAAGCACGCCGATCGGGGTGACGCGCGGGTCGTCGTCCCCCAGCCTGCTGAGCGCGAAGGCGTACGTCGGGTCCTCCCGGGTCGGGTCGTGGACGACGACGGACGAGTCGTCCCCTGCCAGGCCGTGCCGCACGCGCAGGCCCATCGCCTCGGTGTCGAGCACGACCCCGGAGGTGCCACCGTGCCCGAACCGCAGGGGCTCGCCCGAGGTGAGGGGCACAGTCCACTGCTCGCGAGAGTCCGGTTTGGTGAACAGCTCGAAGGCGTGGTCGTTGAAGATCTCGCAGTTCTGGAAGATCTCGACGAAGGCCGTGCCCTCGTGGGCCGCCGCCGCCCGGAAGACCGACGCCATGTGCGCCCTGTCCGATGCAAGGGTGCGAGCCGCGAACGTCGCACCCGCCCCGATGGCCAGCGACAGCGGGTTGAACGGGTAGTCGACCGACCCCAAGGGGGAGGTCTTCGTGACCTTGCCGAACTCCGAGGTCGGCGAGAACTGGCCCTTGGTCAGCCCGTAGATCCTGTTGTTGAACAGGAGGATCTTGAGGTTGACGTTGCGCCGCAGCGCGTGGATGAGGTGGTTGCCGCCGATGGACAGCGCGTCGCCGTCCCCCGTGACCACCCACACCGACAGGTCCGGACGGCTGACCGCCAGGCCCGTGGCGATCGCGGGCGCGCGGCCATGGATGGAGTGCATCCCGTACGTGTTCATGTAGTACGGGAACCGGGAAGAGCAGCCGATTCCCGAGACGAAGACAAGCCGTTCGCGGGGGATGTTCAGCTCCGGCAGGAACTGCTGCACCGCCGCGAGGATGGCGTAGTCCCCGCAGCCGGGGCACCAGCGGACCTCCTGGTCGGTCTTGAGGTCCTTCGCGGAGAGCACCGGCTGCAGGTCCAGCGGCGGCATCGTCCCTGCCCCGTTGCCGATCGTCGCGCTCATCGCGAGATCACCTCCCGCAGCCCCTCGACGAGCTCGTCGGCCATGAACGGCATTCCCCTCACTTGGGTGTAGCTCTCGACGTCCACCAGGTAGGCCGCCCGCAGCAGGTGCGCCAGCTGCCCCAGGTTGAGCTCGGGCACGATCACCCGGTCGTAGCTGCGCAGGACGTCACCGGTGTTGGCCGGCATCGGGTTGAGGTGGCGCAGGTGGGCGTGCGCGACCTGGACGCCGGAGCGCCGTAGCCGCCGGCATGCGGCCTCGACGGGGCCGTAGCTCGACCCCCATCCGAGGATGAGGGTGTCCGCGCGGCGGCCGTCCGGCCCCGGCGGGTCCAGCACCTCCAGCGCGGGGATCGAGCGCTGCACGGCCGCGATCTTGGCGGCGCGCGTGCGGACCATGAACTCGTGGTTGGCCGGGTCGTGGGAGACGGTCCCGGCGCCGTCCAGCTTCTCCAACCCGCCGATGCGATGCTCCAGCCCCGGTGTCCCGGGCACGGCCCACGGTCGCGCAAGAGTCTCCGGGTCGCGCAGGTACGGCAGGAATGCGCCGTTCTCGCCGTTCGGCTCGGTGGTGAACGTCACCGGCATGTCCGGAAGCTCGGCCATCGCGGGGATCCGCCACGGCTGCGAGCCGTTCGCCAGGGTGCCGTCGGTCAGCATGATCACTGGCGTCCGGTAGGTCGTGGCGATGCGCACCGCCTCGACCGCCGTGTCGAAGCAGTCCGCGGGCGAGTTGGCGGCGACGACCGCGACCGGGGCCTCGCCGTTGCGCCCGAACATGGCCTGGAGCAGGTCGGACTGCTCGGTCTTGGTCGGCAGGCCGGTGCTCGGCCCGCCGCGCTGCACGTTCACGATCACCAGGGGCAGCTCGAGGGAGACCGCGAGCCCGATCGCCTCGGACTTCAAGGACAGGCCGGGCCCCGATGTCGTGGTGACGCCCATCGCCCCGCCGAACGAGGCCCCGATCGCCGAGCAGACACCGGCGATCTCGTCCTCGGCCTGGAACGTCATCACGCCGAACTTCTTGTGCTTGACGAGGTCGTGGAGGATGTCGGTGGCGGGGGTGATGGGGTACGAGCCGACGAAGAGCCGCAGGCCCGCGCGGCGTGCGCCGGCGAGCAGGCCGTAGGACGTCGCGACGTTGCCGGTGATGCTGCGGTAGCGGCCCGGTGCCAGCGCCGCCGGGGCCACCTCGTACGAGACGGCGAAGACCTCGGTCGTCTCGCCGTAGTTGTAGCCGGCCCGGAAGGCGGCGATGTTCGCCTGCGCGATGACAGGCAGCTTGGCGAACTTCTGCTCCAGGTACTCGATCGTCACCTCGGTCGGGCGGTGGAACATCCAGCTCAGCAGGCCGAGCGCGAACATGTTCTTGGCGCGCTCGCCCTCCTTGCGGGACACGTCCAGCCCGGTCAGGCTGCCCACGGTCAGAGAGGTGATCGGCACGACATGCACGTCGAAGGCGGTCAGCGAGCCGTCCTCCAGCGGGTTGGCCGCGTAGCCGGCCTTCGACAGGCCGCGCTTGCCGAACTCGTCGCTGTTGACGATCACGAGGGCCGACGGCCGCAGGTCGGCCAGGTTGGCCTTGAGTGCGGCCGGGTTCATGGCCACGAGGACGTCGGGCGGGTCGCCCGGGGTCAGCACCTCGTGGTCGGCGAACTTCACCTGGTAGGACGAGACGCCGGCGACGGTCCCGGACGGTGCCCGGATCTCGGACGGGTAGTTCGGAAGTGTGGACAGGTTGTTCCCCAAGGCTGCGGTCTCCTGAGCGAACCGCTCGCCCGTCATCTGCATGCCGTCACCGGAGTCCCCGGCGAAGCGGATCACCACCTGGTCCAGCTGCTGGATCAGCTTCGCCATGACGTCCTCTCACGTCAGCCACGAGCTGGCCTGTGCTGGCGAGCACGGTCTGCCGGTCCAGCCGGCTCAGCATCGTGGTGTCGGCCCGTTATCACGGGACGTGGTCGACGCTAACGAGCCAGATATGGTTGAGACCGGGACGATGGACCCGGCCCGGTCGAACGGCAGACGCCGCAGGCTCACCGGGCAGGGCGGCGTCCCCGCTCCGCGGCCCGGCGTCGGCAGGGCATCAGGCAGTCGAGCGCTGAGTTCCTACGGGCACGTCGACCTCGATCTCTGCGCCGAGCCTGGCGCCGAGCTGGAGGCTGAGGTCGTCGCCGCTCCAGAACCGGCCTGGGTCGTACCAGTTCGGCGGTCGGCCGCCGGGCAGCAGGCCCATCGCGGCATACGACACGGCGACCACCTCGGCGCAGAACGCCGACTCGAGGTCGCCCGCGATGCTGCTCGACCCGCCGTCCGGGGCAGGGTCGGCGGCGGCTGCGGCGTCGACGCCGGCGCGCAGGGGCCGCCGAAGGGCCAGGCGACGAACCGGACGGCGACCGCGCATCCATCGGGCCGCGAGCCGGGCGGTGCTCGGGAACGGTGTTCCGTCGAGCCTGGCGATGCAGCGCAGCACGGCGTCCTCCTCCTCGCGGCTGACGTGGTGGTCCAGCTGGCGCAGCCATGCACGTTGCCCGTACTTGGTGGCCCAGACCACGACAGCGTCGCGCAGGTCGTGGAGCTGGACGCCGCGATGGTGGGTCCCCGTCCACATGTCCACCAGTGAGCGGCCCAGCTCGGCGTGCCACATCAGGGGTGGAAGGTCGTCGATCGCCACGGCCATGCCCACGTGGTTGACGGGGGCGTTGGTGGTCACCTGGATCGCGCGGTCGGCCATGCTCGACCCGCGGAAGAGCCAGACGTCGCCCGTGCGCGTCAGGTCGATGGCTTGGTCCAGGCTCAGACGGTGCACCTCCATGGGTCGCTAGCCTAGGTGCGTGCGCTGGTGGAAGGTGGTCGGGCTCGCGGGCCTGGCAGGGGTGGCAGCGACGGGCGTCGTCGTGGCGCGGTCGCAGCGGCGGAGGCTCGCGTACACACCCGACGAGGTGCGGACGCGCCTGCACGAGCGGTTGGCCGAGGCGGAGCACGGCAAGCCCGCCGCGACCTCTGGCGCCTGAGTGCGCCTAAGTCGTGCGTGAAGACGACGACTGGGCACCAGAGGTCGCACATGACGGTCATCGCCGCATCTGGGCTCGCCCACATGTTCGGTCGCCAGTCTCGATCTGTCGCCGCCGTTCTGGCGGTGCGAGATCGAGGAGGTACACCGCATGAACGACCAGCGCAACGTGGGCCGGCGAGCCGTTCCCGCGATGGCACGCGTGGCGGGCCTGGTGGCCGCCGGCGCGGCGGCCGGGGCACTGCTCGCAGGCGCCACGGGAGCCCTCGCTGCCAGCGGGTCGCCGACGCCGAGCACGTCGTCCGGCAGCTCGCAGTCAGCGCAGCCGGGCCAACCGGGCCAGCCGGGCCAACCGGGGCAGCCGGGGCAGCCGGGCCGGCCGGGTGGACCGGCCGGACCCGGCGGCCGATCAGGGGGCCATGGCGGCGCTGTGCCGGCACGGCCCGACGAGAAGGGCCTCAGCAGCGCCGACGCAGCGAAGGTGACCGCTGCCGCGCAGAAGGCGGTGTCCGGGGCGACGGTGTACCGCGTGGAGACCGACGCCGGGGACGCCGCCTACGAGGCACACATGTCCAAGGCCGACGGGACCCTCGTGACCGTCAAGCTCGACAAGACCTTCGCGGTCACCGGCGTCGAGGACGGCATGGGCAAGGGTGACCCGGCGCCTGCAGGTGCGCCCGCAGGCACGCAGCCCCCGGCGCCCGCGCCGAGCGGTTCGGGCGCCTGAGGCGAGGGCACCGGGCCGGCCCGCCGCGAGGCAGCACCGCCGGCCCGGTCCCCCGCCCGAACTCGGCCACACCCGGCCACACCCGGCCACACCCGGCCACACCCGGCCACACCGGCCACACCCGCACGCCCACGCGCCGCGCGGCGCGGCGACGGGTCCTGGTTCACCCGACGGGGTCGAAGCTGTCCTGGAACTGGCTGTTGTACAGGTCGTAGAAGAAGCCGTGCCGAGCCAGCAGCTCGTCATGGCTGCCCTGTTCCACGATCCGTCCGGCGTCCATCACCAGGATGACGTCGGCGTCGCGCACGGTGGACAGCCGGTGGGCGATGACGAAGCTCGTGCGCCCGTGCCGAAGCCGCGCCATCGCCTGCTGGATGAGCACCTCGGTGCGGGTGTCGACCGAGCTCGTGGCCTCGTCGAGGATCAGCACGGCCGGGTCGGCGAGGAACGCGCGGGCGATCGTCAGCAGCTGGCGCTCGCCGGCCGAGACGTTCGTCGCCTCGTCATCCAGGACCGTGTCGTACCCGTCGGGCAGTGTGCGCACGAAGTGGTCGACGTGGGCCGCGCCGGCCGCCTCCAGGATCTGCTGCTCGTCGGCCGAATGAGCGCCGTAGGCGATGTTCTCGCGGATCGTGCCGCTGAAGAGCCAGGTGTCCTGCAGCACCATGCCGAAGGTGCGCCGAAGGTCGTCGCGCGCGAGGTCGCGGATGTCGACGCCGTCGACCGTGATGCGCCCGGAGTCGACGTCGTAGAAGCGCATGAGCAGGTTCACGAGCGTGGTCTTGCCGGCGCCGGTCGGGCCGACGATGGCAACGGCCTCACCTCGGGCGACGTCGAGGGTGAGATCCTGGATGAGCGGCTTGTCCTCCTCGTACCGGAAGCTGACCCCCTCGAACGTGATGCGGCCAGGGGTGCCCGACCGCACAAGCGGGGTCTCGACGTCGGGTACCTCCTCGGCCTCGTCCAGAAGCTCGAACACGCGCTCGGCCGAGGCGATCCCTGACTGAAGCAGGTTCGTGATGCTCGCGATCTGGGTGATCGGCATCATGAACTGGCGCGAGTACTGGATGAACGCCTGGACGTCGCCCAGCGACAGCGTGCCCGAGGCCACTCGCAGCCCACCGATGACGGCGATGCCCACGTAGTTCAGGTTGGACACGATCATCATCGCCGGCTGGATGATCCCGGAGATGAACTGGGCCTTGAAGCTGGCGTCGTAGACCTTCTCGTTGGCCCGGTCGAACTCCTCGATGGCCGCCTGCCGCCGGCCGTACACCTTGACGAGCTCGTGGCCGGCGAACATCTCCTCGACGTGGCCGTTGAGCTTGCCCGTCCAGGTCCACTGAGCACTGAAGTGCGGCTGCGAGCGCTTGGCGATCGCGACGGTGAGGACGAACGACAGCGGGACCGTCACCAGCGATATCACGGCGAGCAGCGGACTGATCCACACCATCATCGCGAGCACGCCGACCACCGTGAGCACCGAGGTGATCATCTGGGTGAGGCTCTGCTGCAGTGTGGTGGCGATGTTGTCGATGTCGTTGGTGACCCTGCTGAGCAGGTCTCCGCGGGAGTGGGAGTCGAAGTACCGCAGCGGAAGCCGGCCGAGCTTCAGGTCGACGTCCTCGCGCAGCCGGTAGACGGTGCGCTGGGCGACGCCCGCCATCAGGTACCCCTGCGCCCAGCTGAGCAGCGAGCTCACCACATAGACGAGGGCCACGAGCGACAGCACGTGCGCCAGCGCCGAGAAGTCCACGCCGACCCCCGGCACGACGTTCGTCGCCGCCACCATGTCTGCGGTCTTGGTGTCACCCGCTGCTCGCAAGGCGGCGACGGCCTGGTCCTTGGTGACCCCCGGGGGCATCTGCCGGCCGAGGCTGCCCTCGAAGATCAGGTTGGTGGCGTTGCCGAGGAGCTTGGGGCCGACGACGGCCAGTGACACGCTGCCGACCGCCAGCACGACCACCGACACGATGCGCGCACCTTCGGGCCGTAGCCGGGCGAGGAGACGCCCGAGTGACGTCTTGAAGTCCTGCGCCTTCGCGGTGGGGATGAGCATCATGCCGGGCCGGCCGGGACCACCGCCCATCCCGGGGCCGCCCGCTCCGGGGCGCGGGGCGGCGGGACCGCTCACGCCGCCTCCTCCTGGTCCAGCTGCGACGTGACGATCTCCCGGTAGGTCTCACACGTCGCCATGAGCTCGGCGTGTGAGCCCTCGCCGACCACGCTGCCCTGGTCGAGCACGACGATCCGGTCCGCCCGCATGATCGTGCTGACCCGTTGGGCGACGATGAGGACGGTCGCCTGGCCCGTCTGGGCCGTCAACGCTGCGCGCAGGCGGGCGTCGGTCGCGTAGTCCAGGGCCGAGAAGCTGTCGTCGAAGATGTAGACGTCCGGCCGCTTGGCGAGCGCCCGCGCGATCGCCAGCCGTTGGCGCTGACCACCTGACACGTTCGCCCCACCCTGGTCGATCGGCGCGTCGAGGCCGTCCGGCATCGCGGCGACGAAGTCGCGGGCCTGGGCCACCTCCAGCGCCTGCCAGACGTCGTCGTCGCTGGCCTCGTGCCGGCCGAGACGGACGTTGTCGGCGACCGTGCCGCTGAACAGGAACGACTTCTGGGGCACCAGCCCGATTCGTGCCCACAGGCTTTCCAGCGGCAGGTCGCGCACGTCCACCCCGTCGAGCAGAACCGCTCCCGCCGTCACGTCGTAGAGCCGCGGCAGCAGGTTGACCAGGGTGGTCTTGCCAGACCCGGTGCTGCCGGTGATCGCGGTGACCTGACCGGGCAGCAGTGTCAGGTTCACGTCCCTCAGCACCGCGTCCTGGGCACCGGGGTAGCGGAACTCGACACCACGAAGCTCGACGCGCCCGCGGCCCCGGGCGTCGTCCCCCGCCGGCTCGGGGGGCTCGCCCTCGCCCGCGGCATGCGAGGGGTCGCCGATCGCCGGGGTCGTCGCGAGCACAGCCTGGATCCGCTCGGCGGAGGCCGCAGCGCGCGGCACCATGACCACCATCATCACGGCCATCATCACCGAGAACAGGATCTGCATGATGTAGGCCAGGAACGCCGTGAGGTTGCCGATCGGCATGGCCCCGCTGTCGATCAGGTGGCCGCCGAACCAGACGATCGCCACGCTGGACAGGTTGAGGATCAGCATCAGCGACGGGAACGTGAGGGCGAAGAGCCGGTTCACGCGCAGGGCCGTCGCGGTGAGGTCGTCGTTGGCCTCGGCGAACCGCTCCTGTTCGTGTCGGGTGCGGACGAAGGCGCGGATCACCCGGATGCCTGCCAGGTTCTCGCGCATCACCTGGTTGATCCGGTCGACCTTCACCTGCATCGCACGGAACAGGGGCACGGCCTGGCGCACCAGGACGCCGATGACGGCGAGCATGACAGGCACCACGACGACCAGCAGCGAGGACAGCTGGACGTTCTCCCGCACCGCCATCACGATGCCGCCCGCGGCCATGATCGGTGCGGACACCATCATCGTCAGGCCCATGAGCACGAGCAGCTGCACCTGCTGCACGTCGTTGGTCGTGCGTGTGATGAGGGACGGGACGCCGAACTCGTTGACCTCCCGCAGCGAGAAGCCCTGGACCCGACGGAAGACGGCGCCGCGCACGTCCCGCCCGAACCCCATCGCCGCCCGTGCGCTGAAGTACACCGACACCACCGTCGAGACCCCCAGCAGCACGGTCACGATCAGCATCAACGCGCCCACGCGAACGATGTACGCCGTGTCACCGACCACGACACCGTTGTTGATGATGTCGGCGTTCAGGCTGGGCAGGTACAGCGTGCCGATCGCCTGGACGAGCAGGAGGACGACGACCAGCACGAGCGACCCGCGATAGCGGCGCAGGTACCGGCGCAGTAGTGCGATCATCTCGGCGCTTCCTCGGGTCTGGCGTCGGACGGGTCTGGTGACCGGCGTCGGGCGGGGGGCCGACGCTTTCGTACGCTACGCCGCGACGGCGACAGGCGTCGGTTCGAACAGGTGGCGCGACACGCCGTTGTGGACGACGCTCGGCGGGCTCCAGGACGCAAGAATCGTGCCACGGCAGACGCGGGGGCACGAACGCGAGCACTGCGCAGGGTCAGCCGGCGGGCCGGGACGGCGGCGTCCCGGCCAGGAGTCGACCGGAGGTGAGGGAGACGGCAGGTGAGACGACGGCCGCCGCGTGCAGCATGTGCACCGACGGTCTGCTGCACTGCCACGGCACGGCTGTGCGTCACGAGGACGGCGACATCGAGTGCCTCGTGGGCTGCCCCGGCGAGGTCGCGGTCCACGCCTTCGTGATCGACTGCATGGAGCTGCAGGCCGGGGGATGCCTGTGCCGACGTGACCCCGACGTCGCGGCTGCGGCGTCGTGACATGTGACGCGACGACGGACGGCGGCAGTTGGCGATGACTGACATCCTGGCGACCGGGCTGGCGACGGCGGAGGCGACGGGGGCGGACGCTCGGCCAGGCGACGACGCCGCCTGGGGAATGCCGCGAGGGCTGATCGTGCTGCTGGGCGGCGCCTCGGCCGTGCTCGTGGTGGCCGGCATGCAGGCGTTCCGAGGAATCCTGGCTCCGACCATGCTCGCCCTCATGTTCACGGTCTGCGTCTCACCGATGCAGGCATGGCTGCGCCGCCGGATTCCCACCTGGCTGGCGACCTTCGCCGCTCTCGTGGTGGTCTACGCGACTCTGCTGCTCCTCATCCTGGTGCTCGGGGTCAGCATCGCCAGGCTCGCGACGCTGCTGCCCACCTACGCCGACCAGGCCCAGCAGCTGCAGACCGACCTCACTGACGCCCTCGCGCGCTTCGGCGTCGGCAAGGGTGAGATCCAGACGGCGCTCTCGCAGGTCAACCTCGGTAGCGTCGTCGGCGTTCTCCGTGGCGTCCTGTCCGGGTTGCTCGGCGTCTTCTCGAACCTGCTCTTCCTCGTCACCCTCCTCTTCTTCATGGTGGCCGACGCGGCCGGGATGCCCGAGAAGGCCCGAGCAGCGGGGTCGAGCCGGCCGGACCTCGTGACGGCGCTGCTCTCGTTCGTGTCCGGGACGCGGCAGTACCTCATCGTGAGCTCGATCTTCGGCGCGATCGTGGCGGTGCTCGACACAGCGGCGTTGTACGCCCTCGGGATCCCGCTGGCGGTCCTCTGGGGGATCCTCTCGTTCATCACCAACTACATCCCCAACATCGGCTTCGTGATCGGCGTCATCCCGCCGGCCCTGCTCGGCCTGCTCCAGGACGGGCCTCGGGGCATGATCGCTGTGCTCGTCGTCTACAGCGTCTTCAACGTGGTGATCCAGACCATCATCCAGCCGCGCTTCGTCGGCGACGCGGTCGGGTTGTCCACCACGCTCACCTTCCTGTCGCTGATCTTCTGGGCCTGGGTGCTCGGTCCCCTCGGCGCGCTCCTGGCCATCCCGATGACCCTGCTCGCCAAGGCACTGCTGCTCGACATCGACCCGGCCACCAAGTGGGCCTCCATCCTCATCTCGTCCGGCGGGTCTCCAGGGCCGGAGGACGTCGCACAGCCGGGCTCTGGGGGCGATGCGCAGCCGGGCTCTGGGGGCGATGCGCAGCCGGGCTCTGGGGGCGATGCCCAGGCAGGTGTGGGGGACGCCGCGGCGCAGGCGCCCACGGACCCGTCGGGGTAGGTCGGCGAGAGGGCTGCGCCGGCCAGCCGCTGCCATGGGCGGCCGGGGGCTCAGGGCAGGTGCCAGGTGAGCAGCACCCGGTCCTCGCCCGGCCCGTCGTAGTCGGCCACGATCTTCTCCTCGACGAAGCCGAGGCTGGCGTGGAACCTACGGGAGGCGACGTTCAGCGGGGACGTGACGGCTCGCACGACGTGGCGGCCTGCGCAGGCCGGGCCGGCCGCGAAGCCCATGTACATCCTCCGGCCCAGGCCATGGCCGCGCACCCCGGGGTCGACGCCGATGAAGTGGACGTAGGCCTCCGCGGCCCGGCTCGGTGAGCCGAACCCGCACAGGAACCCGACCACGCTTCCGTCCTCGGTCTCGGCGGTGAGGCTTGTGGCGTGGAAGTGCGTGAAGAACAGCCGCGGCAGCATCGCCGCCATGGCCCGACCACCCCACCAGCCGTCGACCTGGCCGATCACGCGGTCGTAGTCGTCGGGTATCGCCGGCCTGACCGTCACGGCACCGCTCTGGGTCACCCGAGGGAGCGGGCCGGCCACCGTCGGCGGTGTCGTCGGCCGGTCTTCTCTCATCCGTCAAGCATGACGCGCACCTGGGACCCCGCCGGCGCCGGTGGTCCCCGGCCGACGGTGAGCGTGGACGCGAGCGTGCACGGATGTGGGGGTGGCCACCCCCGTTCCGGTCCACCGTGACGTCCACGCTCGACCGCTCGCAGGATCCGCGAGAGGCGCAGAAGCGGTAGCAGGCGTCAGGGCCGCAGAGAAAGCACGAGAGGCCCGCACTCGCGTGCGGGCCTCTCGTGCGGCGGGGCCCGGTGAGGCCGGAGCCCGCGTGATCCGGGGGGAGGGGTCCCCGGTCAGACTGTTGCGGGCTGGTCCTTGGCGGCGCCCGTCATGAGCTCGACCGTCTCCGGGGTACGCCGCAGGTGGGCGAAACCGAGGGCGGCCATCAGGAGCAGGAGCGCTGCACCGATGAAGCAGGCGATCGCGGCCCAGAGGGCGACGACACCCATCTGCCAGAACGCGTAGCCGTTGAGCAGCAGGCCGCGCAAGGTCTCGCCGCGGAACATCGTCTGCACCTGGCCGGCCAGGGCCTGGTCGTTGGGGTTGGCGCGTGCGGCCGTGCTGACCTCGGAGTAGGTCTTGCCTCCGGCAGTGGCCTTGAGGTGGGCGGCGATGAACTCGTCGGCGTAGGCGCGGGCCTGCTCGCCGTTGACGACCTGCTGGCCGCCGTACTTCTGCAGGGTCGGGAAGTCCTTGGCCGGCAGCCCTTCACTGCCCGCCGGCGGGAAGAAGATCTTCTGGGCCGACAGCTGGGTGGTGACCTGGTCGTCGATGAAGCTGTGCGCCCAGGTCAGCAGGCCCCCCGCTACCAGCAGGAGGACCGCGACCACGAGGCCGCCGGCTGTGAGCAGAGCATCGAACGTCTTGCGTCGCATGGTCGTACTCCCTTTCGAGGCTCCTCAGTCCGCCATCTGGTCGGTGGCGGGGTGGACCGTCGGCTCCTCGCCATCAAGCATTGCCCCCACCGCCGCGGATCAGGTGGGACCAACGTCGCCCGATGGGTGAACATGCAACGACCACGCAGGTGCCGGACCTCGCGCACGGTGGGCCAAGCCCTCTTGGGACGTCGGTCCCGGCCTATCGGTGCGTCGAGGCGTCGCCTGCCGGGCGCATCCACCGTTGGTGCCCCCAGGGTCTTGTGGTGACGGCCTGGACTTGGTCTGCTGGACTCGCCAGGTTCCGCCACCGGAGCCGGAACCGAACAGGGAGGCGCGATGTCCACAGGCGTTGGCACGGAGTCGGAGGCGCAGTCGGCCGGGAACGGCGAGCGCGTGGTCCAGGTGAGCCAGGTCGTGCAGGCTCCCGTGGGCCACGTCTGGGAGGTACTGGTCAGCCGCGACGGCGCGGTGGCCCTGCTCGGTGACGGTGCGGTCCTGGGCGCCAAGGGCGACTCCTACCACTGCGCGGACGGTTCTTGCGGCTTCGTCCGCAGCTACCACCCCTTGGAGCAGCTGAGGGTCTCGTGGCATGCCACGCCGGACAGTCCGCCGTCCATCGTTGAGCTCGACCTTCGCGCGGACGGCGACGCGACGCTGCTCGAGCTTCGCCATGACCGCGTCTGGGACGACGCCCAGGCCGCTGAGCTCGAGCGACGCTGGAGCGCCTCGCTCGCGGCGCTGGCCGCCAAGGCCGCCACGGGCTGAACCGCGGTCGAGGCCCGGCAGCACCCAGCGCGCCGGCGGTACCTGGCCATCAGACCTCGAGGTGCTTCACCGCCTCCCTGCGCGCCAACGCCGACAGCTCCGGGTGAGCGGTCACGAAGTCGAGGACGGCGCCGGGCCGCCTGCGCGCGTGTGTGCGCAAGGCCCACCCGACTGCCTTGGCCACGAAGAGCTCCTGGTCGGCGGCCCGACGGGCGCACAGCTGCATCAGCAGCGCCTCGTCGGTGCGCTCGGCGTAGCCGAGCTGGTGGATCAGTGCGGATCGGACGAGCCACGGCTGGGTGCCGTCGCACCACGCCTGCATCACCGCGACGAGCTCACGGTGGGCGAGCACGAGTGGGCCGACCGCCGCGGGGCGCAGCGCGTCCACGGTGTCCCACCAGCTGCGCGTCGTGACGAGGTCCTGCACCAGCCCGGTGAGCAGCGTCGCCGGCAGACGCCGCACCGCCGGAGCCAGGTAGCGGGCGAGAAGGTCGCATCCGGCGTACTGGTACTCGCGCGCCGGGAGCCGCCACAGCTGCCGGGCCGCCTCGTCGAGGGACTCCGCGAGAGCGCCGGGGGCGGGGCCAGGCAGCGCCGACCAGGCAGCACGCGTGGCGGCCCGGCGCGCCGACGTCGCCACGCCGAGGAACGTGAACTGTCCGCGCATGTACGCCGCCATCGGCTCTGCCCGCGCCGGGTCGGCCAGCGGCTCCAGTGCGGCCCGCGTGGCCACCACCACCTCGCGCGGCCACGACGTCACGGCCACGGCCGCGTCAGATCCAGTCCTTGGCGCGGAACAGCGCGTACAGCACGCCGGACAGCACGGCGATCATGGCTGTCGACATCCAGAACCCCGAGACGTGGCCGAAGCCCGGGTAGGGGACGTTCTGCCCGTAGAACCCGGTGACGGCGGTGGGGACCGCGATGATCGCCGCCCAGCTCGTGACCTTCTTCATGATCGCGTTGAGCCGGTTCCCCTGGATCGTGAGGTTCGTCTCCATCACCGTGGCCACCAGGTCGCGCATGGACTCGGTCCACTCAGACGCCCGCAGCACGTGGTCGTAGACGTCCTGGAAGTACGGTGCCATCGCGTCGTCCAGGACGTGCAGGTCGCGGCGCATCAACGAGTTCACGACCTCCCGCATCGGCAGCACCACCCTGCGCAGCCGCACCAGGCTCTTGCGCAGCTCGAACGAGCGGCGCTGCACCTCGGCGCTGCGGGGCCGGTCGTCGAAGAGCATGTCCTCCAGCAGCTCGATCTCGTCGTCGAGGGTCTGGACGGCCGCGAAGTGGGTGTCGACCACGTGGTCGAGGAGGCCGTGCAGGAGGAACGCCACGCCGTGCTCGGACAGGTCAGGGGTCAGGTCCCAGCGCTGGACGACGTCGTCGACGTCGAACTCCTCGTCCTTGCGCACCGTCACCAACGCCCGGTCTGTGGCGAAGATCGCGACCTCGCGCAGCTCCAACCTGCCGCTCACCGCGTCGAGCGCGGCGTCATATGCCGTGATGAACAGGTGGCTCTCGTAGCGGTCGAGCTTCGGCCGCTGCCGCGCGCCCACGGCGTCGTCGACCGCCAGCGCATGCAGCGCGAGCTCGTCGGCCACCACTGCGAGGTCGGCGCGAGAGGGTCGGCACAGGTCCACCCAGACGACGGTCTCCGGCTGCTCGAGGAAGTCCGAGACGTCCTGGACCGGGAAGCCCTCGGCGGCCAGGACGCCCGCCCGGTACATCCGCGTGCGCTCCATGAGCCGGAGCCTAGGGCAGGCGCGCGAGCCCGACGGGGACGTCGCGGCGCGGGCGGGTGGGGACGACGGCGACGTGGGCGAGCAGGGGACGGCGGCGGCGGGGGCGAGCAGGGGACGACGGTGGCTGGACCCTGACGTAACGTCAGGGTCTAGCGTCCCGGGATGGGAGGTGAGGGCCGTGGAGTACAGCGTGGGCGAGGTCGCCGGCATAGCGCGGGTGAGCGTGCGGGCGCTGCACCACTACGACCGGATCGGGCTCTTGCGGCCCGTCGGGCGTACCCCGGCCGGCTACCGGCGCTACGAGCCGGCGGACCTGCAGCGGCTGCAGCACATCCTGGCCTACCGCGACCTGGGCTTCGGCCTGGACCAGATCGCCCAGCTGCTGGCGGACGGCGCGGAGCCGCTGGCCCACCTGCGCCGCCAGCACCGGCTGCTCGGCGAGCGGGTCGAGGCGTTGCAGCGCATGTCACGACTGATCGAGAAGACGATGGAGGCACACCAGATGGGCATCCGGCTGGACCCGCAGGAGATGTTCGAGGTCTTCGGTGAGGAGGACCCGACCCGGCACGCCGAGGAGGCCGAGCAGCGCTGGGGCGACACGCCGGCGTACGCGCAGTCGCATCGGCGCACCTCGGCCTACACCAAGCAGGACTGGCTCGCCGTCAAGGCCGAGGGGGCCCACGTGGAGCAGGGGCTCGCGGCCGCTCTCGCCTCGGGTGCACCGGCCGACGGCGTCGAGGCGATGGACGCCGCGGAGGCGCACAGGCAGATGATCAGCCGCTGGTTCTACGACTGCGGGCTGGAGATGCACGAGGGCCTGGCGCAGATGTACCTGGCGGACCCGCGGTTCACCCAGCACTACGAGGAGCTCGCGCCCGGGCTGGCGCAGTACACCCACGACGCGATCCACGCCAACGCCGCCCGCAGGCGCTCCGGCGGGTCATCGGCCTGAGCCCGACACGCACCCGTCGGTATCAGCCCTCGGCGAGAGACCGCAGGAAGGCGGCGGCGAGCGGCGCGGCGGCCTTGGCCCCGAAGCCGCCGTCCTCGACGATCACGGCGAACGCCACGTCGCCCTGGTAGCCGGTGAACCAGGCATGGCTGTGCGGCGGGTTCGCGCTGCCGAACTCGGCGGTGCCCGTCTTGCCGCGCACCTGACCCCCGGGAACCCCGGCCAGAGCGGTGCCTGTGCCGGACGTCACGACCTCCCGCATCATCAGGCGCACGCCGCCGACCGCCCGGGCCGATAGCGGGGCGGTGGCGGCGGGCACGGTCGCCGGGGGGTCGCGCACGAGCACAGGTGGCGCGAGCCGGCCCGAGGCGACGGACGCTGACACCGTCGCCACCGTCAGCGGGCTGGCGAGCACGGTCCCCTGACCGATCATGTCCGCGGCGTGCTCGACGGGGGTGGCGCGTTGGGGCACGCTGCCGCCGAAGGCCTCGACACCGACACCGCCGGCCGCGCCGTAGCCGAGGGCGGCCGCCGCCGACGACAGCTGGGCGGCGGTGATCCGGCCCGCGCTGCCGACGAACGCCGCGTTGCACGACTTCGCGAAGTCGACGTGGAACGGCACGAGCCCCAGCACTTCGTGCTCCGCGTTCGTGAACACCTTGCCGTTGACCGTGACACTCGGTGGGCACGGCACAGGTGAGCCGGGGGTCAGACCGTCCGCGAGCAGGGCGTAGCCGGATGCGATCTTGAAGGTCGAGCCCGGGGGGTAGCGCCCGAGCAGGGCGCGGTCGTACCCCGCCGCGCCCGGGCCGCCGTTCGCGACGGCCAGCACCTCACCGGTACCCACCCGGACGGCGACCAGCCCTGCCGGCTTCGGTGCCGCAGCCAGTGCGGACTCCGCGGCGGCCTGCACGCGCGCATCGAGGGTGAGCCGGACCGGTTGGCCCGGCAGCGGTGCGACCTCGAAGACCGTCTCAGCGGGGCGGTTCGAGGGGGTCCCGGCAGGGGAGGCCCGGGGTGCGGGCACCCGGCGCACCTGCAGCCCGGCGGCTCCGGCGAGTCTCTGGTCATACGTCCGCTGCAGGCCCGAGAGACCCGTGAGGTCGCCGGCATGCACGCGGCCCGCGCTGGTCTTGACGATCTCGGCCGTCGGTGCGCCCACACTGCCGAGAAGCGCGCGGGCGAAGTCGGCCGTCGGAGCCAGCGCCAGCGAGCCCTCTCGGAACACCGCCCCCTTGATCGGCTGAAGGCGGGCCCTCAGAGCGTCGTAGTCCGCCCGCCGCAGCGTGATGACATCGACGAACGCCGAGGGCTTGGCGGCGCGCACCCGCTTCGCCAGCGCCGCGGCGTCCACCCCGAGCAGGCCCCCGAGGGCGACGGACGTGGCCGTGACGTCGGTGGTCCTGCCCGGCTGCACGCCGACGAACACCACGGGTCGCTCGGTCACGAGCACGTCGTCCCGCGCGCCGAGGATGGGCGCCCTCGGCGGGGTGGTGCGGGCGGTGACCAGCACCTCGCCGGGCTGCAGGCCGGTCAGGAGCATGGCGGGGGCGAAGTCGACCCTCCAGGCGCCGTCGTGCCGGCTCAAGCCGACCGTGGTGTCGTAGACCCAGGAGTGTGCGCCGTCGAGGTGCCACGTGACGTGCAGGACGGCGCGCGCCCGGTCGTGGTGCTGCGGGTCGCGGTCGACGGCGGAGACCGTCACCGTGGCCGGTCTGTCCGTCGCGGCCGGGGTGAGGTCGGCGAAGACCGCCTGGGCGTCGGCGGCCACGGCGTCGGGCCGCGCTCCGGTGTAGGCCACAGTGGCGAGGCGGCCTCCGCCCCACGCCGCGGCGAAGCCGTCGGTGGTGCGTCGCAGCGCCGCGACGTCGGCGTTGTCCTTCAGGCGCAGGTAGACATAACCAGCCCCGGCGGCGATGGCGGCCAGGACGACGACGACGGTGACCACCACGGGGACGCGGGCTCGTCGCGCTCGCGGCACGGTCCCTCCCATCGGTGGTCGGCCGTCCTCGAGGCGGCAGGACGTCGACAGTACAGCCGGGGCACGAGGCGACGCGGCGAAAAGGACCAGGACCGCAGGCGGCGCCGGGCTAGCCTTCCGGAATGCCGGGGACGGGTGCGCCTGCGTTCGACGTCGCGGTCGAGGGGCTGTCGAAGTGGTTCCTCGTACCCGAACGCGACGCCGGGCTCGCGGCCGCCATGCGCAGCCTCGCGCGCCGCAAGCACCGCGAGGTGCGCGCCGTCGACGGCGTCGGGTTCGCCGTGGCGCCCGGTGAGGTGGTCGGGTTCCTCGGGCCGAACGGGGCGGGCAAGACGACGACGCTGAAGATGCTCACCGGCCTGCTGCACCCCAGCGCCGGCACGGCGAGCGTGCTCGGTCACGTGCCGTGGCGCCGGGAGAAGGCCTTCCTCGCGCGGATCGCCCTCGTCATGGGCAACCGCAACCAGCTGCAGTGGGACCTGCCGGCACTGGACTCCTACGAGATGAACCGGTCGATCTACCGGATCGACGACGCCGCCTACCGGCACATGCTCGACGAGCTCGTCGAGCTTCTCGAGATCGGCGACCTGGTGCGCAAGCCCGTGCGCACACTGTCCCTGGGCGAGCGGATGAAGGCGGAGCTGGCCGGCAGCCTCCTGCATCGCCCGCAGGTGCTCTTCCTCGACGAGCCGACGATCGGCCTGGACGTGACGATGCAGAAGCGCATCCGCGGCTTCGTCGGCCGCTACAACGACCGGCACGGCGCGACGGTCATGCTCACCAGCCACTACATGGCCGACGTGACCGCACTGTGCCGGCGGGTGATCGTCATCCACGGCGGGCGGATCCTGGCCGACGGAGACCTCCGGTCGATCGCCGAGGAGTTCCGGATGAACCAGACGGTCACCGTGACCCTCGCCCATCCGGGGGCCGACCTGGCCCCGTACGGGGAGGTGCTGGGGGTCGACGACGGGCGGGTCACGCTGCGGGTGGCACGCGGGGTCACCTCCGCCACGGCGGCGCGCCTGCTCGCCGACCACGCGGTGACGGAGCTGACCATCGAGGACCCGCCGATCGAGGACGTCATCGAGCAGGTCTTCGCGACGCTGCCCGCCTCTGGTCCTGCGGACCCGGAGGCCCGGTGACGGCCCTGCACCCTCGCGTCGGCCGTCGCCGCGTACGCGGCCTGCCGGACTTCTACGCCACCGTCATGCGAGTAGCGGTCATCGAGCAGTTCCAGTACCGCGGCGCCAACTACGCCTACATGATCGGCATGATCGCCGAGCCCGTGATCTACCTCGTGGTGTGGACGGCGGTCGCCGACGCGCAGGGCGGCTCGATCCGCGGGCTGAGCACGGCCGACCTGGCCGGCTACTACGTCGTGTGGACGCTGGTGCGCAACATGAACATCGTCTTCACCCCGTACGGGTGGGAGGAACGCATCCGCGAGGGCCAGCTGTCGGGCCAGCTCCTGCGGCCGGTGCACCCCCTGCACTACGACCTGGCGTTCTTCGCGGGGTGGAAGCTGGTCGTCATCGTCTTGTGGCTGCCGATCGCCGCGGTGATGTGGCTGGTGTTCCACCCCGCCCTGGAGGTGACCCCGCTGCGCCTCGTCGCCTTCTTCCTCGCGATCTGGGGCGCCTACCTGATCCGGTCGATGGTGCTGTGGGTGCTCGGGATGGTGACGTTCTGGACGACGCGCGTTGGCGCGCTCTACCAGCTGTTCTTCACCGCCGAGCTGCTGCTGTCGGGCCGGCTCGTGCCGATGGCGCTGATGCCGCTCTGGGTCCGCCAGGTGGCTGCGTGCACGCCGTTCCCGCTGACGTTCGGGTTCCCGATCCAGACCCTGACCACCGGGCTCGACCGGACCGGGCTGCTGGTGGGCCTGGGGCTGCAGGTGGTGTGGATCGGGGTGTCGACCCTGCTCGTGGTCGTCGTGTGGCGGCTGGCCCTGCGGCGCTACGCCGCCGTCGGGGGCTGAGGCGGGCATGGGAGTCGGCGCCGGTCTGAGGATCGCCGCGGTGCACGCGAGGGTCGGCCTGCTGCACGAGCTGCAGTACCGCGTGAACCTGGCCCTGCAGCTCGTGCAGGCGGCGATCTCGGTGGGCACCGCGCTGCTCGTCCTGGCGCTGGTGTTCAGCTACACCGACTCCCTGGCCGGCTGGTCCCACGACGAGCTTCTCGTGCTGGTCGCGGTGCACACCATGCTCGGCGGGTTCGTGGCCGCAGCGGTCGAGCCCAACATGCTCCGGCTCATGCAGGACGTGCGCTCGGGCGGTCTGGACCACGCCCTCACCAAGCCTGCTGACGCCCAGCTGCTGGTGAGCGTGCGCCAGTTCAGCCTCTGGTCGCTGGCCGACGTCCTGGTCGGGCTGGGCCTTCTCGTGTACGCCCTCGTCCGGCTGGGCCGCGACGCCTCCCTGGCCGACGGGCTCGCGGCCGGCCTGGGCTTCGCGGTCACGCTCACGCTGGGCGGCGTGCTGATCTACGACATGTGGCTGGTGCTGGCCGCGAGCGCCTTCTGGTTCGTCCGCATGGACCAGGTGGCCGAGCTCGTGCAGGGGCTCTTCGCAGCGGGCCGGTTCCCCATATCGGTCTACCCCCGCTGGCTGCGCGGCGTCCTCACGTTCCTCGTCCCGCTGGCCTTCGCCGTCACGGTGCCCGCCCAGGCACTCATCGGCCGGCTGAGCCCCCTGCTGCTGCTCGGGGCCGTCGCGTTCGCCATGGGCTTCACGCTGCTGGCCCGGCTGGTGTGGCGTGCCGGGCTTCGGAGGTACTCGGGAGCTTCGGCCTGATCGGCCGCATCGTCACCCGGTCGTCAGCCGGCGACCTCGGAGACGGCCGCGGAGTCGACCAGAGGGGGCAGCGCCGACCACGGGAACTCGATCCAGCGATCCGTGTGTCGCCACACGTAGTCCGGCCGCACGACCGACCCCGGCTTGTCGTACAGCACCGCGATCCGGGCCTGCGACACGCGTTCGGCTACCAGCCCCAGGACCAGCTCGAGGGTTCGTCCGGAGTCGGCGACGTCGTCGACCACGAGGACGTCGCTGCCGGCCAGCGCGTCGACGTCCAGCAGCGGCGGGAGCACCACTGGTTCGTCGAGCCGAGCATCCACACCGGTGTAGAACTCGACGTTGAGCGTGCCGACCACCTTCGCGCCCAGGGCGTAGGCGATGCCGCCGGCGATCGGGAGCCCACCGCGCGCGATCCCGAGCACCAGGTCCGGGCGGTAGCCGTCCGAGGCCACCATCGCGGCGAGCTCGCGTACGGCGGTGCCGAAGAGCTGCCACGACATCACCTCGAGCCCGGGCCGGTCGTCCTCGACGTCGGTGGGCGGTGCGGCGTCAGCGGGCGTGTGCTCGTTCACGGGGCCTCCGGCCTCGGCAGGGCAGCTGTGGTCGGGGCAAGCCTGCCTGGTCCTCGCTGCGATCGCATGTCCCTGCGGGGAACATGTCTTGTCTGGCGACCGTTCAGCGATATATCGTCAACACATCTGAAGGGAGCTGACGATGACCGCATTCGCGATGGAGGGCGCGGCCGAGCCGAGGGAGCCGTTCCTGCGCGGCTTCGGGCCGCCGCGTCCGACCCGGGCCACGATGCAGCTGCACCTGGCCCACCACCTGGCCCGACGATGGGCACGCACAGCCGAGCGCGCACAGAGCTGGGGCGCAGCCCAGCAGGAGGAGCCGGGCGAGGGGCCGGGCCACGAGCCGGGCCACGGACCTGGCCACGGACCTGGTCACGGACCTGGCCACGGACCCGGCTCCGGCGGCCCGGGGTTCGGACCCGGCTTCGGCCCGGGCTTCGGCCCGGGGTTCGGACCTGGCTTCGGCGGCCCGGGGTTCGGACCCGGTTTCGGCCCGGGCCGCAGGTTCGGGCCCGGTCGCGGCTTCGGCCCCGGCCACCGCTGGGGCCCTCGTGGTCGCCGCGGCCGCGGCAACGTCCGGGCCGCCGTCCTGGCCCTGCTCTCCGAGGGCCCACGCCACGGCTATTCGATCATGATGGAGCTCACCGAGCGCAGCGGGGGGCTCTGGCGACCCAGCCCAGGTTCGGTCTACCCGGTCCTGCAGCAGCTGCAGGACGAGGGGCTCGTCACGTCGGAGGAGTCGGAGGGTCGGCGTGTGTTCTGCCTCACCGCGGCCGGGCATACGTACGTGGAGGGCCATCCAGAGGAGATGACCACCCCATGGGAGGTGGGTGACGCGGGCCCGGTCCGCCAGGTGCAGGGGCTCATGGGCGCGTTCAGGGCCCTGGCGATGGCGGTGGAGCAGGTGGCGCGGCAGGCGGAGGAGGGCCAGACGCAACGTGCGCTCGCGGTCCTCGAGGAGTCCCGCCGCTCGATCTACCGCATCCTCGCCGGCGACGACGCCCCGTAAGGTCGGGTCACGACGACGGCGCAGCGGGAGGAGTACGGGTGAGGGTCCTTGTCATCGGTGGAACCCGCTTCGTCGGCAGGCACCTGGTGCAGGCCGCGCTGGACGGCGGTCACGACGTCACGCTGTTCCACCGCGGCCGCACCGGCCCTCGGCTGTTCCCCGACGCCGAGCACCGCCTGGGTGACCGCGACCACGACCTGGGTGCCCTGGCACGGGGCACATGGGATGCGACGGTCGACGTGTGTGCCTACGTGCCACGCCAGGTGCGCACCCTGGCACATGCGCTCGGCGGGCGGGGAGGCCGTTACGTCTACATCTCCTCGATCTCGGCCTACGCCGAGCCGGCCGGCCCGGGGATCGTCGAGGACGCGGCCCTGCAGCCGCCGCCGGAGCCGGACACCGAGACCGTCGACGGGCAGACGTACGGTGCGCTCAAGGCGGCTTGCGAGGCCGCCGCCACGGAGGTGTTCGACGCCGGCCCGCTGGTCATCCGCCCGACATACGTCGTCGGCCCCGGCGACCACACCGGCCGCTTCACGTACTGGGTGCGTCGCATCGCCCGCGGCGGGGAGGTGCTCGCACCTGGGCCGGCGCACCAGCCGGTACAGGTGGTCGACGCCCGGGACCTCGCCGGCTGGGTCGTGTCCTTGGTGGAGGGCGGCGCAGGCGGAGTGTTCCACGCTGCGAGCCCGGCACCACCCTTCGGTCTCGGCGATGCCCTCGACACGGTCGTCTCCGCCGTCGCCGGCCCCGGGACCGTCCTGCGCTGGGTCGACGCGGACTTCCTCCTCGCCGCCGGCCAGGACGGGCGTGCGCTGCCCCTGTGGGCCGAGGGAGACCCGTCGTGGCTGGGGGCCGTGGACCCGTCCGCGGCTTTCGCCTCGGGCCTTGCCCCCCGGCCTCTGGCAGATACGGTGCGTGACATCCTCGCTGATCCGCACACCCCGCTGGTCCCCGGTGTGGGGCTCGCGGAGGACGCGGAGCAGAAGCTGCTTGCTCACTGGCGAAACGCCTGACACAGCGGCGAATAGCGCGTTCGGCACGCTCGCCGGGGTCCGCCGGAGAGTACTCCTCGCGGGCTCGTCCGGAGTCGAGATGTTCGACACACTGGGTGACCGACCGGCATGACCAAGGTCCCGTGCCCGGGGTCGACCAGTCGGAGGACTCTGGTGTCCGGCGGCCCGATACCGGCTCACCCAGGATGGTGACCCAAAGCCACGAGCCACCCGTTCGACCCGGCACAGGGCTCGGCGCGGTGGGTGAGGCGAAGGACCTGGTGGGAAACCGGTTCGGGCCGCTGAATGCTGCCCGCCCACAGGCGCGGTCTCAGGCGTCGGGCGTCTCCACCAGGTTGCGTTGCACCCACAGCGCGGCCGACGTGCGGTCGCTGACGCCGATGCGGCTGAAGGCGCTCGTCAGGTGGGCCTTCACGGTGCGCTCGGAGATGCCCAGGATGCGCCCGATCTGCTTGTTCGCCAGGCCCCGGCCGACGAGGCGCAGCACCTCGCGCTCGCGGTCGGTCAGGCTCGTCTTCGGCGACTTCTGGCTGCGGGCGGCGATGGCGGCCCTGGTCACCCGGGGGTCCAACGGGGACTCCCCGGCGACCACGGCCCGGATGCCGCGCACCAGCATGTCCGGCTCGGAGTCCTTGAGCAGGTAGCCGACCGCGCCCGCGTCGAGCGCGGACTGTACCCGGGCCGTCTCGGCGAAGGACGTGAGGACGACGACGAGCACGTCCGGGTGCTCCGCTGCGATCCTCCTCGTCGCCTCGACACCGTCTGTCCGTGGCATGGACAGGTCCATGAGGACGACGTCAGGCAGGCATTCGCGCACGACCGTGAGCGCCTCGTCACCGTCGGCGGCTGCCCCGACCACGGTGATGTCGTCGAGGTCGTCGAGCAGCGTGCGCAGTCCCTCGCGAACAAGGCGGTGGTCATCGACGAGCACGACTCTGATCACAGAAGCGGCACCTCCACGCGCACTGTCGTCCCCTGGCCCGGAGTGGTCAAGAGCTCCAGTCTGGCCCCCGCCTGTCGTGCGACGTCAGCCAGGAGGGAGAGTCCCACATGGGTGCCGTCATCGCGCTCGGTGACGAACAGCCGGGTGCCGTCCGCACTGTGCCGGGGTTCGAAGCCGACACCGTCGTCCTGGACCTCGAGCAGAAGGCTTGTCCCCGTCTGTGCCAGGCGCAGCGACATCCGCGCCGCCCCGGAGTGCTTGGCCACGTTGCGCACCGCCTCCTGCGCCACGCGGTACACGAGGGCCTCGACGGCTGCCGGCGCGTCCACCTGGATCGGCAGGTCGACGTCCACCTGCATGCCGCGGCTGCGCAGGGGCGCGACGAGGTCGCCGAGCGCGTCGACGAGGCTGGACTCGTCCAGAACCGGAGGGTAGATCTCCACCAGGGCCGAGCGCAGCCCGCGCAGGCCGCGCCTGACCGCCTCGGCGGCGGAGCCCATCTCGTCGGCCAGGTCGTCGCGGCCCGTCCGCCGCGCCGAGGCGGCGGCTCCGGTGACCACGAGGGAGGCCCCCGTGAGGTCCTGCACGATGCCGTCGTGCAGGTTCCCGACGATCCGACGACGCTCCTCGTCACCGGCGGCCAGTGCCTGCACGAGCAGCTGCTCCCGCTCGGCCCGCATCGTGTCGAGCTGTCGCAGCACCCATCGCACGAGCGGCCACTGGAGCAGGCCTAGCAGGATCGCCGTGAACAGGGTCACCGGGGCGAACGCGCCGAAGACGGCAGAGCTGCGCGCCGAGACGCTCGCGTACCGCGAGTACGTCTCGAACAGCAGGTCGTGGCCTGCGGGGTCGCGCACAGGTCGGTAGACCTCCAGGAGCTTGCCGAACCCGTTCTCGTAGGTGTTCTCCGGCTTCGACAGGTCCGACACCTGGGCCTGGGTGAGCCCGAGATCGAGGGCGCGCGTCTCGTCCTCCTCCAGCCCGAACCTGGCGCCGAGAAGCCTCTTCTCGTCGCTGTAGACGATGTGGCCGTCCCGGGTCCAGATCTTCACACGGACGACCGTGGTGCTGAGCACCCGGCGACGGACCACCCGGTCCATGGCCGCCACCGCCACCGGGTCACCTGCGGCCAGTCCGGAGGACAGGGCTGGCTGCACGACACTGGCGGCGAGCAGGTCGGCGGCGTTGCGCGCGTCCGCGACCGCTTCCCTGCGAGCCGCGACCTGCGCCAGCACGAGACCGAGGATCACCAGGACGAGCACGAGTGCGGCGTCGACCGCAGCGAACCGGAGGATGACGTGGCGGCGCGAGGAGGCCGCCGTCACCGGGGCCGTGCTGCCGTCGGCCAGGACGATGCGGTGCGCCGACCCAGTGCTGCTGATCCGTGCACCGCCGAGGTCGCCGGGGGTGCCGGCCTCGGCGCCGGCGGCCTCCCACCAGTCCCACTCGTCACTCCACAGCGTGCTGGCGTCGCCGTAGGCCGGGCGTGGCGACGGGGCGGGTGGCGTAGGGCCACCCGCCCCGGTGCGGAAGCTGAGCGATCTCAGGCGCTCGGCCACTGGGTGCGGCACGCGGAGCCTGATCCCGCTCAGACGGTCACGGCGCCGGTGCATGTGACTCCGGCGCGAGTCGCTCGCGCGACGATGCGGTCCTTGCCGGCGCGGTCTGCCACCAGCGCCCTGACCGTGAACGACCCGCTGGGGGCGAGTGTCTTCCTGGTCCCCGACACGACGACCACACCGTTGTCGGTCACCCTCACCGCCCAGCTCTGGCCGTTGTGGTTGGTATCGAGCTCGAGCTCGACCTGGATCTTGGAGTTGTCATGGCCGGCCTTCAGCTTCCAGGCACCGCCCGTGCAGGTGCCCTTGGCGGTGACGACGCCGGCCTTGGCCTGCGCCGGGGTCGCGATCGCGAGGGCGGCGGCGGCCAGGACAGTGGCGGTGGAGGCGGACAGGACGCGCCGCATGGTGATGGGCATGTCATCTCCCGGCTGGTCTGAGTGGGCTCGGCCACCCTCTCGATGCCGCCACCTTCCTCGCGGGCTCGGGAAGGTCGCCAGATGTCCCTTCGTTCTAGTACCCGTCATCGGCAGTGACCCGTGATCCTCAGCAACCGTCGCCTCCGGTGGCTCGTCGTGTCGGCCGTACCCGTCGTCGGAATACTGGCGGGAGCGCTCGCGCGTTCGATCCAGGCATTGACGTACCGTGTGATCACCGCCCAGCACGTCCTCAGACCAGCACCTCGCGACGCCAGCAGGTCGTGAAGATTCGCCCAGAAGACGTCGATTCGCCCAGAAGACGTCGATTCGCACAGACAAGGCGATTCGCACAGACAAGGAGGAGCCGGACCGTGCTCGATCCGAAGGCTCTCTACGAGCTCAGCGCAGATCAGCCGGGCGCCGGTGAGCTGCAGCGGCCCGTGCTCCTGCACATGCTGACCGGGTTCATCGACGCTGGCTCCGCGGGGCGCCTGGCCAGTGAGCACCTGCTGTCCGAGCTGAGCCACAGCGTGCTCGCGACGTTCGATGTCGACCAGGTGCACGACTACCGTGCACGCCGCCCGGCCATGCTGTTCATCGAGGACCACTGGGAGTCCTACGACGCCCCTGCCCTGGTGCTGCGGCTCGTCCGCGACCTGCAGGGTGTCCCGTTCCTCCTGCTGACGGGTCCGGAGCCCGACGTCCAGTGGGAGCGGTTCGTGCGCGCCGTCCGCGGCCTCGTGGAGCATTTCGGCGTCCGGCTGTCGGTCGGGGTCCACGCCATCCCGATGGCCGTGCCGCACACCCGCCCTGCCGGCATGACCGCCCACGCCACCCGCAAGGACCTCATCGGCGGCTACGAGCCGTGGGTCGGCACTGTCCAGGTGCCCGGGAACATCGGCGGCCTTCTCGAGCTGCGCCTGGGCGAGGCGGGGCACGACGCCGCGGGGTTCGCCGTCCACGTCCCGCACTACCTCGCCCAGGCGGAGTACGCGGTCGCGGCGGTGGCCCTGCTGGAGGCCGTGAGCGCCGTGTGCGACCTCACGCTGCCGACCGCTGCGCTGCGGGAGGCCGGGGAGCAGACCCGGGCAGCGATCGAGGAGCAGGTGGGCGACCAGCCGGAGGTTCAAGCGGTGGTGCGCGCCCTGGAGGAGCAGTACGACGCGTTCATCCGGGGTCGCAGCCGCTCGCTGCTGGCCGAGGAGTCGGCCCAGCTGCCCACCGCCGACGAGCTGGGGGCGGAGCTGGAGCGCTTCCTCGCCGAGGAGAACGACAGGCGCGGACGCAGCGAAGGCTGAGCCCGGGTCCCGGCCGGGCTCACGTCTGCCATGGCTCACGTCTGCCATGGCTCGCGTCTGCCTTGGCTCACGTCTGCCAGGCAGAGGGCTCGCGCAGGGCAGCCAGACCCGCGCCGGCCAGCGGGACGACCATCGCCGCGATGTCCTCGAAGCCGGTGCCCACCGTCTGGCCCTTGACGTAGCGGGCGTGGATGCCTTCGAGGATCACCGCGAGCTTGAAGTAGCCGAAAGCGACGTACCAGGCCAGGCCGGATACGTCCGCACCCGACCGCGAGACGTACCGCTCGACGAGTGCGCGCCTGCTCGGGAACCCCTCGGCCGTCATCCCGTCGGTGACGGCGTGGCCGAGGCCCGTGAGCCCGGTCGCGTACACGAGCAGGAGGCCCACGTCGGCCAGCGGGTCACCAAGGGTCGCCATCTCCCAGTCCAGGACGGCCACGATCCGTCGCGGGTCCGCGCGGTCGACCATGACGTTGTCCAGCCGGTAGTCGCCGTGCAGCACGGTGCTGCGCCGGGTCGCGGGGACGGCGCCGCCGAGCCGGTCGCGCAGGTCCTCGATCCCCGGCAGGTCACGGCTGCGGCTCGCCTCGAGCTGCGCGGCCCACCGGACCACCTGCCGCTCCAGGTACCCCTCCGGGCGGCCGAAGGTCTGCAGCCCGACGGACGCCGGGTCGACGTCGTGCAGGTCCGCGAGGACGTCGACGAGGGCGTGCCCGAGAACCTCGCGCTGCGTGGTGCCGACGTCGGCGAGGTCGGTGTCGTGGCGCAGGACGCGGCCGTCGACGTGCTGCATGAGGTAGAAGGGTGCTCCGAGCACGTCGGGGTCGTCGCCGAGCACGAGCGCCTCGGGTACGGGCACCGGTGTCGCGGCCAGTGCCTGGATCACGCGGAACTCGCGGTGCATGTCGTGGGCCGTCGCGAGCACGTGCCCCAGAGGGGGGCGGCGCAGCACCGCCGAGCGCGCGCCGTCCTCGAGGACGTAGGTGAGGTTGGACCGGCCGCCGGGCACGAGTCGGGCGGTGAGCGGGCGCCCGGGAAGCAGGTCGGGCGCCTCGCGGCCCAGGTAGGCGGCCAGGCGTCCGATGTCCAGGCCCGGTGGCCCGCTCTCGTCGTCCGGCACGGTCAGACCGCCGAGTCCGCTCGGCCCGCCCGACCCGCCGGGCCGAGGGGCCGAGGCTCCCGGCCCGGCGGGTGCTGTTCGGCGGTCGGGGACTCCCCGACGAAGTGGAGGACGGCGAGCAGCGCGCCCGCGTAGGCGTCCTCGGCGTCGTTCGACGTGAAGGTCCTCTCGTCGTCCGGCAGCTTGATCGTCACGCCGAAGCCGGGACCCGGCTCGAGCGGCTGGAGCCGTACGAACATGTTCGCGAGAAGGGCGCGCAGCTGGTGCTCTGCGGGCAGCCAGAGGGCATCGTCCTTGTCGACGGAGTCCAGCGCCCACTCCGTGACCCCGTTGAAGCCGATCACCTTGCCGGTGGGGAACTCGTGCACCTCGACTGTCATGTCCGCGAGCACGAACACCTCGGAGTCCATGCCTCGGTTCGGCAGGACGAACCGGTCGCCGCTGGCCGGCGTCCATCGCAGCCCCGCGTCGCGAAGGCGCAGTGCGAGGTCGACGGACAGCACCCGACCAGTATGGGCCCGGGTCATCGGCCGCCTCATGCCCCAAGGCGTTGCCGCCTCGTGCGGCGGGCTTGCCGCCGCGCGTTCGGTGGTGCAGCGTTGGCCGACCGGGGCACGCGAGTGTCCGGGCGGGGTCGCCCCAGGTGGAAAGAGGTCGGCGATGAGGCGTCAGGTGCTCGTGGGTGCAGGGGTGCTCGTCGTCCTCATGGGGCTGGTCTGGATGTTCCAGGGCCTCGGCCTCATCAGTGGGAGCTTCATGAGCGGCTCCACCACCTGGGCCGTGATCGGTCCCGTGGTTGCCCTCGTCGGGGCGTTCATGGTCGTGGTCGGGCTGCGCCGCCGCTGAGGCTCGTTCCGGCTTCGAGGACGGCCGGCACCCGGTCTCGGTCTTGAGCGGGCTCGTCCTGCCTGCCGTGCGGTCGGGGCGTGGGCGTGCGGTTCGCGTTGTGCTGCAAGGGGTTTCGTCCACAGGTGGGGGACTGGTGGGTTGTTGGTCGAACTGGTGTTCGATAGGGTGGGGGGATGTTCGACGTCGAGGCGTGGCCGGCCGGGTTGTCCGGGTTGGCCGCCGCGTTGGACGCGGGGGTGGACGCCGCGGTGGTGTGCGCGGACACGAGTGATCATGGGTTGGTGGCCCGGTTGCAGGGGTTGGAGCTGCTCAAGGCCCGCGTGGAGCTGGCCGGGCTGGAGGTGGTCGCGGAGCTGGGGCGGCGGGAGGAGGCCCGGCTGGCCTACGCGCGGGCGCGGGTGCCCGACTATGCCGGCGAGGACACCGTGTGGGAGTGCCTGCCGGAGGAGGTGGCCGCGGCGTTGGGGGTGTCGGTGGCCGCGGCGTGCCGGCGGGTGGGGTTGGCGTTGGCGGTGCACGGGCACCTGCCGATGCTGGGGGTGGCCCTGGCCGAGGGCCGCACCGATGTCTCGCGGGCGGGGCTGCTGGTGGAGGAGACCGCGGTGCTGGCCCCGCAGGTGGCCGCGCGGGTGGTCGCCGAGCTGCTGCCGCGGGCGCGGACCTGGACGTGGGGGCGGTTGGCGCACCGGGTGCGGGCCGCGGTGCTGGCCGCCGACCCGGCCGCGGCGGGTAGGGCCCACGCCCGGGCGCGGCGGGGTCGGCGGGTGTGGCTGCGCCCGCTGGGGCAGGGGATGAGCGAGCTGGGTGCGGTCCTGGGCGCGGATGAGGCCACCTGCGCGTGGGCCCACCTCAGCGACCTGGCCCACCACCTCACCGACACCCCCACCCCCACCGACACCAGCCCCACCGACCAGACTGGTCAGGGTCGAGGGGCGGTTCGCACGATCGATGAGGCCCGCGCCGATGTGTTCGTCGACCTGCTCTGCGAGGAGGCCACCACGAGCACCGGCCGGCCCGCAGGCACGGGCCAGACCGGTGGTGGGACGGGCCAGACCAGCGGTGCCGCTGCCGGGTCCGGTGCCGGTGCGACCCGGGCGGGTGCGACCCGGGCCGGTGGGGGGCGCGCCCGGTTGGGGGCGTTGGTGAACATCACCGTGCCCTTCGACACCCTGCTGACCGGCGGGACCGCACCCGGTGAGCTGGCGATGCAGGGCCCGGTGGCCGCCCAGGTGGCCCGGGCGGCGGCCCTGCGGGCACTGGCCGCGGGAGCGGCCTGGCGGCTGATCGGGGTGGGTGGCGAGGCCACCGCGGCCGCCACCACCACCGCGACCTACCGGCCCCCGCCCTGGCTGGCTGAGCTGGTCGCGGTCCGCGACCGGACCTGCCGCTTCCCCGGCTGCCGGCGACCGGCCCACCAGTGCGACCTCGACCACACCCTGGCCTACCCGCAGGGCCAGACCACCCTGACCAACCTGGCCTGCCTGTGCCGACGACACCACCGGCTGAAGACCCACACCCGCTGGCGGCTGGACCAAGACGACCACGGCCGCCTCACCTGGACCACCCCGACCGGGCACACCTACCCCACCGACCCCCACGACTGGCCCACCCCCACCGACACCCACGCCCCACCACCCGAAACCGGACCCCCAGCCCACCCCCCCGCGGCCTCCACCCACAACACCGGCGCCGCCTGACAGGCGTGCGCGTGCCGCCTGACACCTCCAGGTGCGCGTCGACTCGCGTGAGCCGTGGCACCCGCGACCCGCCCAGATCCCGGGCTAGCCGGACCCGTCGTCGTGGTGCGCGCGAACCGCGCCGACGGTGTCCGTCTCGCCCGCAGGCTTGTCCGGTCGGTGCGCGACGACCCTCGCGAACCGCAGCGCCATTCCCGCCGGGTAGCGCGGCGACGTCTGCACTCCGTCGAAGGCGACCTCGACCACGAGCTCGGGTCGAACGTCGATGCGCCACTGCGTCGACGCCACCGCGAGCTCCTGAAGGCGCTGGGTCTGCCACGCGAGCATGGCGTCGGTGAGCCCCTTGAACGTCTTGCCCAACATCACGAACCCGCCGGGCTCGCCGTATGCCCCGTCGGGGTCGCGTGCCCCAAGGTGCAGGTTCGACAGCCACCCGGAACGACGGCCGTGGCCCCACTCGGCTGCGAGGATCACCAGGTCCAGGGTCAGCCTCGGCTTCACCTTGACCCACCCAGCGCCCCGGCGCCCCATCGCATAGGTGGCGTCCAGTCCCTTGACGACGACGCCCTCGTGGCCGCGCGCCAGTGCGGCGGCTGCGAACACACCGGCGGCGGCTCGCTGGTCGGCGTCGTCCGGGTCGTCCACCACGTGGCGCGGGACCAGCAGGCCGACCTCGCCCGGCAGCCCTGGCGTCGGCGCCAGCGACTCGAGCACGGCTCGGCGCTCTCGCCCGTCACGGTCGACGAGGTCGACCCCGTCGACGTGGAGGGCGTCGAAGAAGCACGGTCGTCAGCGGGGTGCCGGCCGCGGCCGGCCCGCCCTGACGAGCGGCGCGAGAGGCCGTGACCTGGAAGGGCCGAGGCCGGCCGTCGGGGCGCAGGGCGATGACCTCGCCGTCGAGGACCGACGAGCGCACCGGGAGGGCCAGCGTCGCCTCGACCACCTCCGGGTGGCGCGCCGTGACGTCGTCCAGCGTGCGCGTGAACACGGCGACGTCCATGCCGTCGCGGTGCACCTGCACCCGGACCCCGTCCAGCTTCCACTCCACACCGGCCGCCCCGGTGCGCTGCAGGGCCTCGGCGAGGTCGGGCGCGGACTGTGCCAGCATCGGCGAGAGGGGCCGACCGACGCGCAGCCCGAAGGCACGCAGACCAGCCTCGCCTTGCGCCAGGGCCCGCACGGCCACCGCCGGGAGATCACCCGTGAGCGTCACGGCCCGGCGCACAGCCTCGACGGGGACGACGGCCGCGGTCGCCACGGCATCCAGCACCAGGCCGGCCTGTGCACCGTGCCGAAGCTCGCCGGCGACGAGGCCGGCGATCAGCCGCTGCTCGGGCTCGGTCGCCGAGGCGAGGAGCCCGAGCAGGACGTCGCGGCGCACGACCTGCGACCCCGCGCCGCCCGCCTGCTGCGCGGCCTCGAAGGCGGCGTCCACCTCCACGACGGACAGCCGGGCGACCGTCGCCGGCGGCGGCACGTTCTGCAGCGACGCCCAGCCGAGGCCGGTGCGGCGCTGTCGCGGCTGCCCGCTCAGCCACGCGGTCACGATGGCCACCTCGTCGGGGGCCGCCGCCCGCAGGCAGGCGGCGAGCAGGTCGACCTTCGCGCGCCGTCCCGACGTGGCCGCGACAGCGTCGGAGGTGGCGGCGACGTCGACGATCAGCATCGGGCCATTCTGGCCGCCGCCACCGACGGGCACGACCACCCGACCCGGCCGCCCGGCGAGGTAGCCGGCTAGCCGGCGGCGGCCAGGGCGAAGGGCAGCACGCTGGCCGCACCTGCCAACCGCAGCGCCCGGCCGGCGACCGTCATGGTCCACCGTGAGTCGACCAGGTCGTCGACCAGCAGCACCGGGCCGCCATCGAGACGTGCGAGCGCCTCAGCCATCGCGGGCGGCACCTCGAAGGCCTCCCACACCCCGGCGAGGCGATGGGCGCTGTTGCCGCCCGGCCTCCCGCGCGGGCCGACGACGCCTCCAGCGTCCTGGGCCGGGACGAGCGGCCCCAGCCACTCCAGGCGCCCCACGTCCGCCAGGTGCCGCGCCACCGAGGTGACCAGCTCCGCGGCGTGCCGGCTCGGCACCGCGGCGACGGCCGCGGGCCGCGCCGCCCAGTCCCAGTCGCGCAGCACCGCAACGCAGGCCGAGAGGAGAGCTGGGTCCGCAGGCGCGTCGACGCGCCGGCCCGGTGCCTCCGCGAGCGCGTCGCCGGCCGTGGAGCTCGCACCCAGGAGGGTCCGCAGGCGTTGACCCCACCCGAGGTCGGTCAGCCTGGCGAGGACACGGCCCTCGGCCACCTGCTCCTCTCCGGCGATGCGGCCCTTGGCGGGCACGCCGAGGCGGTCCATGCCCGCCGGCCACTGCCCGCGCGCGGGCACCGGGACCCCCACGCGCCGCAGCCTCTCGTCGGCTCTGGCCCGCGCGGCGTCCGGCACCGCGGTGGGGTACCAGGGTCCGGCACAGGAGTCGCAGCGCCCGCAGTCGCTCGCGGAGGGGTCGTCGAGAGCCTCGGCGAGGAAGCGCATGCGGCACCCCGCACCTCGCTGGTAGGCCAGCATCGCGGCGGCCTCGTCCCGCCGCGCCTGCGCGACGCGGGCGTATCGCGGTGCGTCGAACCGCCAGGGGCGCCCCGTGCCCTGCCAGCCGCCCGGCACGCGCTCGACGGCGCCGTCCACGTCGAGCACCTTCAGCAGCAGCTCCAGGCGGGTGCGGCGCACGTCCGTCACCGTCTCGAGGCCCGCCGTGGACATCGGGCGCGTCGCCGTGGCCAGCGCACCGAGCACGGCCTCGGCCTGGTCGGGCCGAGGCATCGTGGCGGTCGCGAAGTAGGCCCAGATGTCGCGGTCCTCCACGCCTGGCAGCAGCAGCACGTCGGCGCTCTCGACGGCGCGGCCGGCCCGGCCGACCTGCTGGTAGTACGCCACCGGCGAGGCGGGGGCGCCGAGGTGGATCACGAACCCGAGGTCCGGCTTGTCGAAGCCCATGCCGAGCGCGCTCGTGGCGACCAGTGCCTTGATGTCGTTGCGGCGCAACGCGTCCTCGGCCTGCTCGCGCTCGGCCGTGTCGGTTCGGCCGGTGTAGGCGCGAACATCGTGACCGGCGGCGGCCAGCAGGGCGGCGGCGTCCTCGGTGGCGGAGACGGTGAGGGCGTAGACGATCCCGCTCCCGGCGAGGTCGCCGAGGTGGGCCACGAGCCAGGCGAGCCGGTCCTGGGCCGGGCCGAGGTCGAGCACACCCAGCCGCAGGCTCGGCCGGGCCAGGGCGCCGCGGTGCGTGGCGACGTCCCGCCCGCCCGTCCCGAGCTGGTCGGCGACGTCGGCGACGACGCGGGCGTTCGCCGTCGCGGTGGTGGCCAGCACCGGCGTGCCCGCCGGCAGGTCGGCGAGCAGGTCGCGGATGCGGCGGTAGTCCGGACGGAAGTCGTGCCCCCAGTCGCTGATGCAGTGGGCCTCGTCCACGACCAGCAACCCGAGGCGGGCGGCCAGGCCCGGCAGCAGCTCGGTGCGGAAGCGCGGGTTGTTCAGCCGTTCCGGGCTGACCAGCAGCACGTCGACCTCGTCGGCGGCCAGGGCCTCGGCGACGTCCTCCCACTCGTGCGTGTTCGCCGAGTTCATGGTGACCGCACGCACCCCGGCCCGCCGGGCGGCCGCGACCTGGTCGCGCATGAGCGCCAGCAGCGGGGAGACGATGAGTGTGGGCCCGAGACCGGCGTCGCGCAGCAACCGGGTCGCGACGAAGTAGACCGCCGACTTGCCCCAGCCGGTGCGCTGGACGACGAGCGCCCGGCGGTGGTGGTCGACGAGGTCGCAGACGGCCTCCCACTGACCGTCGCGGAACGTGACGTCGTCACGGCCGACGAGTGCTCGCAGGGCGGCGAGCGCCGGGGCGCGGCTGTCAGTCGTCGGAGTGGTGTCGGTCACGGGGCGGCCAGCTCGCGCACCCTGCCGGCTTCCACCGCGATCCGCCGTGTGAGGTGGACGTCGGAGAGCAGCCGCCGGTCGTGGCTGACCAGGACCAGTGTGCCCGCGAAGCTGTCCAGCGCCTGCTCCAGCTGCTCGATCGCGGGCAGGTCCAGGTGGTTGGTGGGCTCGTCGAGCACCAGCAGGTTCACCCCGCGGGCCTGCAGCAGTGCCAGCCCCGCCCGCGTGCGCTCGCCCGGCGACAGGCTCGCGGCCGCGCGCCGCACGTGCTGGGCTGTCAGGCCGAACTTGGCCAGCAGCGTCCGCACGTCGGACTCCGGCCAGTCCGGCACGGCCTCGGCGAAGGCCCGTAGCAGGGTGGCCGTGCCGGCCGACGTGGCACCGAAGCGCGAGCGTGCCTGGTCGATCTCACCGACCACCACGCCCGGGCCCAACGAGGCCGAGCCCGAGTGCACGGGCAGGGTCCCCAGCATCGCAGCCAGCAGCGTGGACTTGCCCGACCCGTTCGCGCCGATGACCGCTAACCGGTCGGCCCAGTCCACCTGCATCGTGACCGGGCCGAGGGTGAACGACCCCCGGTGGACGACGACCTCGCGCAGCGTTGCGACGACGGCCCCCGCACGGGCGGCCGGCGCGATCTCCATCTGCAGGCGCCACTCCCTGCGCGGCTCCTCGACCACCTCGAGCCGCTCGATGAGGCGCTCGGTCTGGCTGGCCTTGGCCGCCTGCTGCTCGGTCTGCTCGGTGCGGAACTTCCGTGCGGCCTTGTCGTTGTCCGGCTGCTTGCGGCGGGCGTTCCTGACCCCCTTCTCCATCCACGCTCGCTGCCTGCGGGCCCGCTCGGTGAGGTCGTCACGCCGTTCGGCGTAGTCCTCGTAGAGCTGGCGGGCGTGCTGCCGGGCCACCTCGCGCTCCTCCAGGTACGCGGCGTACCCGCCACCGAACACCCGCACCTGGTGCTGGGCGAGGTCGAGCTCCACGACGCGCGTGACGCATCGGGCCAGGAACTCCCGGTCGTGGCTGACGACGACGGCGCCGGCACGCAGTCCCGAGACGAAGCGCTCGAGGCGGTCCAGGCCGTCCAGATCGAGGTCGTTGGTCGGCTCGTCGAGGGCGAACACGTCGTAGCGCGACAGCAGCAGGGACGCCAGCCCGACCCTGGCCGCCTGTCCGCCGGAGAGGGCAGTCATGGGGGTGTCGAGGCCGACGCCGAGCCCCAGGTCGGCCGCGACCGCGGCGCTGCGCTCGTCGAGGTCAGCACCGCCCAGGGCGAGCCAGCGTTCGAGGGCGAGGGAGTAGGTGTCGGCGCCGTCGGCTGCGCTCCCCGCGCGCTCGGCGGCGGCCGGGGGGCCGGCGGCGTCTGCCGGAGCGGCGAGTGCGTGCGCGGCGGCGTCCAGGTCCGCATGGGCCTGCGCCACCCCGGTGCGCCGAGCCAGGTAGCCGGCGACCGTCTCGTCGTCGCGCCGGTCAGGCTCCTGTGGCAGGTATCCCACGGTCGCGGCGGCTGGGGTGAGGCGGACGACCCCTGAGTCCGGAGGGCGCAGCCCGGTGAGGATGCGCAGGAGCGTGGACTTGCCCGCTCCGTTGGCCCCGACAAGGCCGACGACGTCGCCCGGGGCTACGACGAGGTCGAGGTCGGAGAACAGGACCCGGTCGCCGTGGGCGGCACCCAGGTCGCGGGCGAGGAGAGTTGCGGTCATGGCACGGCCGACGCTACCGGCCTGGACCGACCGGGGGCGGGCCCGTCCGGTGCCCGCCTCAGATCCGGCCGCGTAGTGTGCGCCTCACCCGACGCCCCGACCGACCGAACGCCGTCACAGGAGGTCAAGCGTGACCCGTCCCGGCCCCGTGCTCCTGCCGAGCAACCAGTTCGACCACTTCTACCTCGGCGGCGACCGGATCGGTGCACTGCGCGGCGGTCCGGGCGGCCCGCGCCGGCCCGAGGAGTGGATCGCCTCCGCCACCACCCGCTTCGGCGAGCCCGAGCAGGGGCTGTCACGGCTGCCCGACGGCACTGTGCTGCGTGACCGGGTGCGAGCCGACCCCCAGGCCTGGCTCGGGCCTGAGCACATGGCGCGCTACGGCGGCGAGGGCGTGGAGCTTCTGGTCAAGCTCCTGGACGCCGGCCAGCGGCTGCCGGTGCACCTGCACCCCACGCGGCGGTTCGCCAGGGAGCACCTCGGGCTCGCCCATGGGAAGACCGAGGCGTGGGTCGTCGTGGACGCCGAGCCGGGCGCGGTCGTCGGCCTCGGCTTCCGGCAGGCGATACCGGCCGCGGACGTCGCCGCGATGGTGGCGGCCCATGACAGCGCCGGGCTGGTCCAGGCGTGCCGGGTGCGCGAGGTCCGAGCCGGCGACGGGATCCTCGTGCCGTCCGGCACACCGCACTTCATCGGCGCGGGCGTCTTCGTCGTGGAGCTCCAGGAGCCGACCGACCTCTCGATCCTGCTGGAGTGGGAGGGGCTGGCCGTCGACGGTGACCGCGACGGCCATCTGGGCCTGGGGTTCGAGGTCGCCCTGACCGCCGTCGACCTCGAGCCGTGGAGCGAGGACGACGTGGCCCGCCACGTCGTGCCAGGCGCGGGTTCGGACCCGTCAGGGTGGGCGGAGTCGCTTGCCTGGGCCCTTCCGGACGCCGCGCAGCCCTACTTCCGTGCCCAGCGGATGCGATCCTCGGACGCCGCTGTCGAGCCCGGGTTCGCCGTCCTGCTCGTGCTGGCCGGTGAGGGCGAGATCGTCACCGGCGGCGGCGTCCGGCTGCCCGTTCACCGGGGCGACGCCGTGCTGGTCCCGTGGTGCGCCGGGACGTGGGCGCTGCACGGCGCGGGCCCGGGCGCGGCCGGGATCCTCTGCCGCCCACCTGCACCCGACGCGCCGGACGCCCCGCGCTGAGCGGGTCAGTGCTCGAGCGGGTCAGTGCTCGACAGGCAGGCGGGGCCCCTTGGGCTGCCCGATCGCGGCGAGCAGGTCCTGGAACCACGGCTGGTCGGTGTCGAACGCCTTGCCGCCCTTGATCCGGGGGAACTCGATGGCCCGCAGCGCGTCGTCCGCGCGCCTCGTCCTGGCCGATCACCCCGCTCTCGCCGCGCAGCGCCGCGTCGACCGCGAGGTCGGTGCACTGCCGGATGAGTGCGAGGTCCTCGGCGTTCGCGGCGGCCGACCGGGAGAAGTAGCCGCTCTTCTGCACCATGGTCTTCTCCGCCCCGACGAGGCTCGCGAACTGCTTGGCGAACCAGGCGCCCGGGGTTGATCGTGTCGAGCTTGACGTGGCCGAACGCGTCGCGCAGCGGCTCCTCGCCGCGAGCGACCATCTCCTCCACGATCGTGTCGACCCCGGCCCCCTCGGACAGGAAGATGTTGACGCAGCCCGCGTCGTCCATCACGGCGCTGAGCCGGTCCGCCTCGGCGGTGATGTCGAAGCCGAGCTCGGGGACGTACACGGCGTGGACGTCCCAGCCCGCAGCGTCGTTGCCGAAGCCGGCGTAGGCCTGGGCGGTGCAGCCACTCGCGGTACTTCGCGGCCGTCGCGGCGGTCAGCCAGCCGCAGTTGCGGCCCATGACCTCGTGCACGATGAGCATGCGGGGGTTCGAGGAGTGCTCGGCGATGATGTTGCGGGCGAACAGCGCGCCCTGCTCGGCGGCCGTCCACGCGCCGAGGCTCTGCCGGATCGGGCACGACGTCGTTGTCGACCGTCTTCGGCAGCCCGACGACCGTCAGCTCGTAGCCGTTGGAGTGCAGGTAGGCGGCCAGATCGGCGGCCGTCGTGTTGGTGTCGTCGCCGCCGATGGTGTGCAGGACGTCGACGCCGTCTCGCGTCAGCTGCTCGGCGGCCACGTGCAGCGGGTCCTGGCCCTCCTGCACCAGCCCGCGCTTGACGCAGTCCTGCGACGTTGGTCAGCTTCACGCGGCTGTTGCCGATGGGGCTGCCGCCGAAGCGGTGCAGCAGATGCGCGTTCGCCCGCACCTGCGGGGTCACCTCGAGATGCCGACCGGCGAGCAGCCCCGCGTAGCCGTCGAGGTAGCCGATGATCTCGATGTCGGGGGCCACCTGTGTGTAGCGCTCGATGAGACCGCCGACGGCCGAGGACAGGCACGGGGCAAGCCCACCGGCGGTGAGCAGGGCGACGCGGCGAACGGGCATGGCGAGGGCTCCAGACGCAAGGAGGACGTGTCGCTGCGGGCACGCCGTTGTGCGCGTCAACCATAGTCGCGCCGGGGTGGGCGCTGACGTCGTCCGCCCACCCTGGCAGGGTGTGCCCATGTCCACTCAGCCTCGCTATCTCGCAGCCGACGAGCGCTACGCCGGCATGCACTACCGGCGCACCGGGCGCAGCGGCCTCGACCTGCCCGCGGTCTCGTTGGGCCTGTGGCACAACTTCGGTGACGACACGCCGCTGGAGCGCCAGCGGGCCGTCCTGCGCCGTGCCTTCGACCTGGGCGTCACGCACTTCGACCTCGCCAACAACTACGGCCCGCCGTACGGGGGCGCGGAGGAGAGCTTCGGCCGGCTCATGGCGCAGGACTTCGCCGCCTACCGGGACGAGCTGGTGATCTCGACCAAGGCCGGGTACGACATGTGGCCGGGGCCCTACGGCGAAGGCGGCGGCCGCAAGTACCTGCTCGCCAGCCTCGACCAGTCGCTGCGCCGCATGGGGCTGGACTACGTCGACATCTTCTACAGCCACCGGTTCGACCCCAGCACGCCCGCTGGAGGAGACGATGGGGGCCCTCGACACCGCCGTCCGCTCCGGGCGGGCCCTCTACGCCGGCATCTCGTCGTACTCCGCGCAGCGCACGCTCGAGGCCGTGTCGATCCTGCGCTCCCTGGGGACGCCGCTGCTGATCCACCAGCCGAGCTACTCCATGCTCAACCGCTGGATCGAGTCGGGGCTGCTCGACGTGCTCGGTGAGGAGGGGGTCGGGTGCATCGCGTTCTCCCCCCTCGCGCAGGGCATGCTCACCGACCGCTACCTGGACGGCGTGCCCGCCGGCTCCCGCGCGAGCCAGGGCAAGTCCCTGGACCCCGAGCTGCTCTCCGCGGCCGCGCTCACCCACATCAGGGCGTTGAACCAGCTGGCGCGCGACCGTGGGCAGTCCCTGGCGCAGCTGGCCCTGCTCTGGGCGCTTCGCGACACGCGCGTCACCTCGGTGCTCGTGGGGGCCAGCGGCGTCGCGCAGCTCGAGGCCAACGTTGCGGCCCTTCAGGGGCCGACGCTGAGCGACGGCGAGCTCGCGGCCATCGACCAGCACGCGGTCGACTCCGGCATCAACCTCTGGCAGCGCTCCAGCGACAGCTGAGCGCTACCGGGCCTGGAGAAGGGACTTCGCATGCCGGACGACGACAGCCCGCGCCTCATCGCTGACGCCTTCGTGAAGGACGTGGTGGCTCTCGACCCGCTCGTGGCCACGGCGCTCGGCCTGCCCGACGGCGCCGACCGTTACCCCGACCTCGGCCCCGCTGGGCTGCAGGCCGAGGCGGACCTGAGGCGGGCAACCCTGGCTCGGCTCGACGCCGCGGAGGCGAGGGCGGGTGGCCGCGATGCGCTGGACGACGCCGAGCGGCGGTGTGCCCGGCTCCTGCGGGAGCGCCTGAGCGCGGCTCAGGCGGTGCACGACAGTGGTGAGAACCTGCGCGCCATCGGCACGCTGTTCTCACCGATCCAGTCGGTGCGCTCCATCCTGCTGCTGATGCCGAGCACCACCGCGGCCGACTGGGACGTGGTGGCGGCTCGGCTGGGCCGCATCCCGGCCGCGTACGCCGGCCTGCGTGAGCGCTACGAGGAGGGCATGGCACGGGGCCTGTACGCCGGCCCTTCGCAGGTGGCGGCCGTGCTGGACCAGCTCGCGGAGTGGCTCGGAGAGACCGTGCCGGCCGGGACGGGCGGTGACTGGTTCAGCGAGTTCGCGGCGAGGGCCGCGACGGCCGGTGGGGCATCCTCCGGGGACGCCCTCTCCGAGGGCGCCCGGGCGGCGGCCGGGGCGACCGCCGAGCTGAGGGACTGGCTGCGCGACGTCTACGGTCCGTTCGCCGCGACCCGGGGACGTGACCCGGTCGGCCGCGAGCGCTACCAGGTGGGTGCCCGCCTCTGGACCGGGTCGGACCTCGACCTGGACGACGCCTACGCGTGGGCCTGGACCGAGTACGCCCGGCTGGACGCCGAGCTGCGGTCCGGTGCCGAGCAGGTGCTCCCGGGGGCAACCCCCCGGGAGTCGATGGCCTGGCTCGACGCGCACGGCCGGGCGATCGAAGGCGTGGAGGAGGTGCGGGTGCACCTGCAGGGCCTCATGGACGCGGCGATGGAGGCCCTCGACGGGGTGCACTTCGACCTCGCGGAGCCGGTGCGCCGGGTCGAGGCCATGATCGCCCCCGCCGGCTCGGCGGCGGCGCCCTACTACACCCGCCCCGCGGTGGACTTCTCCCGCCCGGGTCGCACCTGGCTGCCCACGCTGGGGCAGACCCGCTTCCCCACCTGGGACCTCGTGAGCACGTGGTACCACGAGGGCGTCCCGGGCCACCATCTGCAGCTGGCCCAGTGGGTGCACGTCGCCCCGCAGCTCACGCGCTACCAGACCAGCCTCGGGTCGGTCGGGGCGAACGTCGAGGGCTGGGCCCTCTACGCCGAGCGGCTCATGGACGAGCTGGGTTTCCTCGCTGACCCGGGCGAGCGCATGGGGTACCTCGACGCGCAGCAGATGCGCGCCGTCCGGGTGGTCATCGACATCGGCATGCACCTGGAGCTGGAGATCCCCCGTGACCAGGGGGTGGCTCGGCCGTTCCACCCCGGGCAGCGGTGGACGCCGGCGCTGGCCAGGGAGTTCTTCGGCCTGAACTCCGGCCGGCCGGCGGCGTTCCTCGACAGCGAGCTCATCCGCTACCTCGGCGGCCCGGGCCAGGCGATCAGCTACAAGCTCGGCGAGCGGGCGTGGCTGCAGGGCCGGGCCCGCGCGCAGGAGGCCCGCCGCCAGGCTGGTGAGGTGTTCGACGCGAAGGCGTGGCACATGGCGGCGCTGTCCCAGGGCTCGCTCGGCCTCGACGACCTGGTCGACGAGCTCGGCCGTCTGTAGGCCGCCCGTGCGCGCACTGGTGATCGAGGAGTTCGGTCGGACCCCGGTCGTGGCGGACGTGCCAGAGCCGACGCCGACGCCGGACGGGGTGGTGGTACGGGTGAGCGCGACGGGGTTGTGCCGAAGCGACTGGCACGCCCTCGCCGGGCACGACCCGGACATCACACTCCCGCACGTGCCGGGCCACGAGTTCGCCGGCGTCGTGGAGGCCGTGGGACCCGCGGTGGTGGGTTGGCGACGCGGTGACCGCGTCACGGCCCCCTTCGTGAACGCCTGCGGCAGCTGCCCGACGTGCCGGGCCGGCGACCATCAGGTGTGCCCTGAGCAGACGCAGCCAGGGTTCAGCCGCTGGGGGTCCTTCGCCGAGCTCGTGCTGGTGGACCGCGCGATGGTCAACCTCGTCAGCCTGCCGCAGGCCGTGACCGACGTCGCGGCGGCCGCGCTGGGGTGCCGGTTCGCCACGGCCTACCGCGCGCTGGTGCACGTCGCCCGGGTGCGGCCGGGGGAGTGGGTCGCCGTTCACGGCTGCGGCGGGGTGGGGCTGTCGGCCGTGATGGTCGCGGTGGCCGCGGGCGCCCGGGTCGTGGCGGTCGACGTAACAGACGCCGCCCTGGAGCTGGCGCGCCGGTTCGGTGCCGAGCACGTGGTCCTCGCCGGTGGCGGCGCCCTCGCACCGGAGGACGTGGTGGCCGAGCTCACCGGAGGGGGAGCCCACGTGTCGATGGATGCGTTCGGCAGCCCTGCCGCCTGCGCGGCGTCAGTGGCCTGCCTGCGCCCGCGCGGCAGGCACCTGCAGGTCGGGCTGCTCCCGTCGGTGCTCGGCCCCGTGGCGCTGCCGATGCATCTCGTGATCGGGCGCGAGCTGCAGGTGCTCGGCAGCCACGGGATGGCCGCCCATGCCTACCCCGAGATGCTGGGGCTCGTGGAGAGCGGGCGCCTGCGCCCGGACCTGCTGGTCAGCAGGCACCTGACCATGGCGGAGGCCGGTGACGCGCTGGTGGCGCTCGGCCAGGGCGGGCCGCCCGGGGTCGCCGTCCTGGTGCCGTCGTAGGCGACCTCTGGCGCGTCACTGTCCCCTCGATCGCCCGGAAGCGACCGTTGGGCGCCAGAGGTCGCGACGAGAGGGTGGGTCAGGTGCCGCCCTCGGGGTCGTCGGCGGGGCGGCAGCCGCCGGCGAACGCCCGCGACTGGTCGGTGTCGAGCAGGCGAGCCCGGACGGCACCGGAGGCCAGCCGACGCTCCAGGGCGGCGATCGGCAGCGCGGCCTGCGAACCGAGGACCACCACGTTGCCGTAGCGGCGTCCCTTGAACAGTGCCGGCTCCGCGAGCAGCGCCACGTGGTCGAACACCGAGAGCGCGGTGGCCGCCTCGACGCGCGACGCCGACATCGGCGGGGCATCGGCCAGGTTGGCGACGTAGACACCGTCGGGCCGCAGCGCGGCGTCCACCAGCCTGAGGAAGCCACGCGTGCGCAGATGGGCAGGGACGACGGCGCCGCTGAAGGCGTCTCGCACCACCACGTCCTGGCTGGCGGGGGGGAGTGCGGCGACGGCCTCGCGTCCCTCTTGGGCGCGCAGCCGCAGGAGTGCCGAGGAGCGCCAGCCGAAGGCCTTGCGGACGGCGTCCAGCACTCCCTCGTCGACCTCGAAGACGACCTGCCTCGAGTCGGGCCTCGTCGCGGCGACGTAGCGCGCGAGCGTGCACCCGGCGCCGCCGACATGCGCGACATGCAGGCCCTGACCCTGCGGGGCGAGGACGTCGAGCAGGTCGCCAGCCCAGCGCATGTACTCGAAGTCCAGGCGGGTCGCGTCGTCGAGGTCCACGTGGCTGCTCGGGACGCCGTTGACCAGCACGGTCCAAGCCCGGCGGCGGTCGTCGTCGGGGACGAAGGCGATGGTGCCCGTGCGGACCGGCCACTGGCCGACCGGGGGTTGGACGAGGCGACCACGCCGCCGCCTCGGGTCGCCGTCGTGCACGCGTCCATCCTGCCGGGTGGGGGACGGGGGCGGGACGGGCAGTAGTGTCTGCTGACTGTGGCACGGGACGTGCGGACCCGGTCGGCTGTCAGCGTGGCCGCCGGCGCGGCACTGGCCCTGGCTGTCGGCCTGACCTCGTGCAGCACCGGAGGTTCCGGCGGCGCCTCGAGAGCTCCCGCCTCCGGCACGGCCTCCGGCTCCGGCACCGGCTCCGGCACCGGCTCCGGCACCGCCCCTGGCACCCCGACCGCGACGGCGTCGCCGTCCTCGACCGGAGCGACGCAGTCCCCGACCGGGGCCACGCCCTCGCCGGCGTTCGCCTCCTCGGTGAGCCCGGTCACCGCGGCCGAGCTCGGTGCGTCGTGGCGCCCGGGATGCCCTGTGGGCCCGGCGGACCTGCGCGCGGTGGGCTTGCGCTACTGGGGGTTCGACGGCAAGGCGCACAGCGGCGTCCTCGTGGTCCACCGCAGCCTCGTGGCACAGACCCGCACCGTGTTCGCGGCCCTCTACGCCATGAGGTTCCCGGTGCGCAGCATGCAGCCGGTGAGCCACTTCGGCGGCAGCGACGACGCGTCGATGGCCGCAGACAACACGTCGGCCTTCAACTGCCGGCGCGCGGTGGCGGCCGGTCCGCCGACCTGGTCGCGCCACGCGTTCGGCAAGGCGGTCGACATCGACCCCGTGGAGAACCCCTACCTGTTCGCCGGGAAGGTGCTGCCGCCGGCAGGTGCGGCGTTCCGTTCCCGCCAGCCCGGGGTCCCCGGCCTCATCACGCGCGGCGACCGCGCGTACAAGGCCTTCGTCGCGGCCGGTTTCACCTGGGGCGGGGCCTTCAGGAGCCCGGACTACCAGCACTTCGACCATCGTTGAGCGCGCTCGGGTGCGGTTCGGTGGGGTCGGAATGGGCGTCGGCGACTCGACATCTTTCGCAGGCGCCCATTCCCGAACCTTTGAGTCGTCAGTGTGCGGCCCAGTATGGAGCGGCGAGCGCGTAGACCGCCGCAGCGGCCGTGGCTGCCGAGAACGCATAGAGCTGAATCTGGCGGCGGCGAGACTTCGTCATGAGCACCTCCCTTCGGACCTGGATATTGGATTTCACCATAGGAACGGGGGTCACGCCTGCAGGGCGTGGCGCGGTCTGCCGGCCCCAGGAGCGACCTGGCGTGCATCTGCCCCTGACATGAATAGCCAGACAATCCCGCCCATGAGGAGGAGGTCGCCGATGCTCACGACCTTGTGCAGTCCGGGCACCGGGATCACGTCGGCGAAGGCGGCCATGGCACCGTGCTGACCCAGGGGCACGTGGCCGACGAGGCGCTCGGCCAGCTGCTGCTCGGACACGCCGGCCGCGCGAGCGGCTGTCATCGAGAAGGGCATGCCGCCGTTAAGGGCCGTGAGCAGCGAGTTCAGGGAGAACCCTACGCCGGCCACGACGAGAGGCGGGCGGACCGTGGCCGGAACCGACCGGAGGTTGACCACGATGAAGGCGGCCGCCGACCCCCAGATGGCGCCACCGGCCACAGGCCGTGCTCCGGCCTCAGGAAGGGGGTAGCCCACGCGGCGTCCCACAACCTCAGAAGCTGGACGGTGGCCGCGACCCAGATCAACCACATATGACGTAGGCGTATTGCGCGTAATCGCGGCCGTGCGCCTCTTCGCATCGACAAGAACCCGACGGCGACCGCCACGGGGAGGAACATCAGAGCCATCATTCGTGGACCAGGCATGGAGGAGGACCCCGTTGTCGCGGCATTTGTAGCCGTGCAGAAGAATGCTGCGCAGAGGTGGCCGGCAGCACGTTCGCACCGATGGGCGAACATATTTCGCGATATCACGGGGTCTTGTCAAGGGGGCATGCACGGGCGGCCTCGGACGAAAGCAGGAAAGGGCAGCGTGTGCTTCGGCGACGACAGAGTCGATCTTCGTGCGCACTCGGACGTTCCGGCGCGCTCGCTGCCGTCACGCAGGTTGCGGGGAGCCGCCCGGCGCCGACGGCGGGGGTCGTGGGTTCTGGCCAGCACGACCCCCGCACGGGTACGGCGACATCCCCTCACGCGTCGCCGTGTGAATCGAAACCGCTCCCGACGCGAGGTGCGCCCCCGTGGCGCACCTCGCGGGGCGGGCCATTCCGGTTCACCCCGAGATCGCGTTCGATGCGCCCTTCAAGGACCCAGGGCCGCCCGTGCGGATACCGCTCATGGATGTGACCTGGCTCACATCCGGACACGGTATCGTCGGAGCCGCACCGTCCTCCTGGCCAGGACGAGACGAAAGAGGGGATGCATCGTGCCCAGTGCCAAGAAACCGACACCCGCTCCGGCTGCTGCCCAGCCCGCACCCGCCCCGGCAGCGCCCGTGGTGGACCCGCAGGTGAGTCCACCTGCGGTGCCCAAGGCGCCCGCCGACCCGTTGCGCAAGCCGGACCCGTACATCGGCATCCACGGAGACGGCACCTGAGTCGTCCTGCGACCTGCGCATTCGCAGCTATCAGCCGCATGCAGCACTCTCAGCAGTCATCGCCGGCCGGCTGGCGCGGCGTTGCGTGACCAGGAGCGTGGGCGTGACAGCGTGAGTACCGTGACCAGGCAACCGGGTGAGTCGACCGGTCCGCGCGCCTCAGCGGCGGCGGGCCGGGCGCGAGATCTCTCGATAGAGCCGGGAGAGCTGAGCAACCTGTGCGACGCCGCTGCGGCGGACTTCACCGGGTGGGTCGGCGGGGACGGCGCCGCGTTGGACCGGCTCGTGCACCGCATGACGCCGATCCTCTGGCACATCGTTCGCGCCTACCGGCTCGACCAGGCCACCGCCGAGGACGCGGTGCAGACCACCTGGATGGCCCTGGTGCGCAAGGCGGACTCCATCGCCGACCCCCAGGCCGTCGTCCGCTGGTTGTGCGTCACGGCGCGTCGGGAGGCGTGGCGCGCCGCGGGTCAGCACCAGCGTGCCGAACCTCATGAGGACGACGTGCTCGACCTGCGCGCTGCGGAGACCGAGGGCCCCGAGGCAGCGGTGGTTCGCGATCATCGTGATGCCGCCCTGTGGGCGGCGGTCGGCCGACTGACGGAACGCTGCCAGCGGTTGCTACGGATCGTCGCGTTCTCGGAGCGGCCCGACTACAACGGCCTGTCCGGCACGTTGGGCATGCCGGTGGGAAGCATCGGGCCGACGCGAGGTAGGTGTCTGGCCAAACTGCGGTCTTTGCTCGGTGACGCCGTCGACTGGAGGACGACATGAACGGGGACGGCGCTGCGACCAAACCGGTGGAACCGGCCGACGCAGCCTTGTTCGGCACGCTGTGCCGGATGTGGGAGCACCGCGACCCGGTGCCGGCCGACCTTGCCGAGAGGGTCCTCTTCGCGCTGTCGCTGGACAACCTGGAGGTAGAGCTGCTGCGGCTCGAGGCCGAGGTGCTCTCGCCGGTCGGGGCTCGTGGCGAGGAGGAGGCTCGCACGGTCACGTTCACCAGCCCCTCCTTGTCCGTCATGATCACGATCAGTGAGATCGCGCGCGCAGTGCGCCTCGACGGTTGGATCACCAGCGGCAGTGGCCTGAGCGTCGGGCTACGGAACAACGGCGGTGAGCGGCGTGCGATGGCGGACGAGGACGGCAGGTTCTCCTTCGACAGCGTCAGACCCGGCTTGGCGCAGCTCGTCTTCCATCCCACGGCTGGGGCTGGGCTTGAGCTCCCCGGGACGGTCGTGACCCCCGCGATACAGGTCTGAGGATCGCGCCGACCTTCGGCCTGAGGATCGAGGAGGTCACCGCCGAGGCTGCTCGACCTACCTTTGGACGGTGCCGACGGGGGCGGCATCGGCAAGGATGGGCCTGTGGCGAGGGGGCAGGCGGAGGACCGGTTCGAACGTGCCTTGGCGTTGGCCACGGCTTACCGCCACGCCGAGGCCGAGCGCGAGCTGCGACACATCCTGCGGCTCGTGGAGAACGGGGGGCCGTCGACCGGGCTCACGCGCGAGCGTGTGCTGCTCACTCTGGCCGCGATCCGAGCGGAACGGGGTCACGTCGACGAGGGCCTGGCCATCCTCGACGGCTTAGCCGAGACCGGTCCTCTGGCGGTTCAAGGGCTCGTACTCAGCCAGCGCGGGTTGCTCCGTCTACGTTCTGGCGACCTGCCCGCCGCACTGGCTGATCTCCAGATCGCGGTCCCGATGCTCGACTCGGACGCGGAGGGGCTGGTCGTCGCCCTGCTCAACCGAGGGCTCCTCCATATGACGACCGGAGACCTCGGCGCCGCCCGGGAGGACTTCGGGCGCTGTTCGGAGGTAGCCGGGACGACGGGTCAGCCGCTGTACGAGTCCAGGGCGCGGCACAACCTGGCGTACCTGGAGTTCGTCGCCGGGGACCTGCCAACGGCCTTGGCCGGCATGGACCGCGCTTACCGCGAGCACTCAGGCACGAGCAGTGCCTCGGACGGGGTGTACCACCTCGACCGGGCGCGTGTCCTCTTCGCGGCCGGCCTGCTTGCCGAGGCTGACGCCGACCTCGTGCAGGCGTCGGTGGCATTCGCGGGTGCGGGGGCACGGCAGTACCGCGTCGAGAGCGAGCTGGCACGGGCCCACATCGCGCTGACGGAGGGGCGACCCCGCGACGCCCTGCGCCTCGGCCGGCAGGCCAGGTCGCAGCTGGCCGCCGGTGGCAGCCAGGGGTGGAGCCTGGTCGCCGATCTGGCAGTCGTCCGAGCTCGGCGGGCGCTCGGCCGGGGGCTCGCGGCGGTCGCCGCGGATGCAGCGCGCCTCGCCGTCGACCTGAGGGCGGCCAGGCTCTACGAGGACGCTCGGACCGCGCTGCTGGTGGCAGTCGACGCTCGGCTCGGCGCCGGCGACCTTGACGGCGCCGTCGCGGCTGCGGGACGCATGCGTGGGCTGCAGGCGGGCGACGGGATCCTCACACGGTTGTACGCGCGGGAGGTGCGGGCCGATCTGGCGATGAGCAACGGCAGCCCCCGGGCCGCCGCCGCGGAGCTGACGGCCGGCCTACGCGAGCTGCACGGCTACCAGGGCTCCTTCGGCAGCCTCGACCTGCAGACGGCGGTGATGCGACACGGGCTGCCGCTGGTGAGCCGTGGGCTCACACTCGCCGTCGCCAGCGGCCGGCCCGAGCGCATCTTCAGCTGGGTCGAACGCAGCCGCGCGTTGGCGTCACACCTCCCCCCGGTGCGCCCCCCCGACGACCCCGAGGCGGCGAAGCTGCTCGAGCAGCTGCGCTACGTGCGAACCGAGCTGAGGGCGGTGGAGCTCGAGGGTCGCGACGAGCCGGTGCTGCGAGCACGTCGACATGAGCTGGAGCGCCGCGTCCGGCAGCGCTCGTGGCACGTCCGCGGGGTCGGCGACGTGGGCGAACCCGCACGGCTGAGCCAGCTGCGTGCAGAGCTTGCGGAAGCTCCGGGCGGCCCGGGGACCCTTGTCGCCCACCTTGTGGTGGACGGCCGGGTCCTCATGCTCGTCGTCGGCACCCGCCGCGCCCGGTTCGTCCGTGCCGGGAACGCGGATGCGCTCCTGGAGACCGTTCGTCGAGTGCGAGCGGACCTGGACGTGCTTGCGCTGGGCGGCATTCCCGTCCCGATGAGGGACACAGCATCCCGCAGCCTGGTCTCCGGCCTGCAGACCCTCGACCGGGAGCTCTTGGGGCCGGTCGCTGGGCGGCTCGGCACGGGGCCGTTGGTGTTGGTCCCCGCGGGGGTGTTCGTCGGCGTCCCGTGGACCATGTTGCCCACTGTTCGCGGCCGCCCCATGTCCGTCGCGCGATCGGCGACGTCATGGCTGCGGGCCGGACGTCCGCGTTCGATGACCGGGCCAGGCTCCACGGCGTTGTTCGCGGCGGGTCCAGGGCTCGCACGGGCGGCCGAGGAGGTCGCGCATGCGGCGGCTCTTTGGCCACACGCAACGGTGCTCACGGGCAGCCGGGCGACCGGCCCCGCCCTCATCGAGGCCGTGCCCGCCGGAGGAGTCGTCCATGTCGCGGCTCACGGGGTGCACGAGGCGGCCAACCCCCTGTTCTCCGCCGTCCGCCTCGCCGATGGACCGCTCTTCGGCTACGACCTCGTGCGGGTGAAGACGCTTCCCGAGCACGTCGTGCTCTCGGCATGTGACCTCGGCCTGGCCACCCAGCGCGCGGGCGACGAGCTGCTGGGCCTGACGGCCGCTCTGCTGCGCGCCGGCATCCGATCCGTCGTGGCGAGCGTCGCGAGGGTGGCTGACGACGTCGCGTGCGACGTCACCGTGGACTACCACCGCGGGCTTCGAGCGGGTCTCACGCCATCGCAGGCTCTCGCAACCGTCACGGCGGACCGCTGGGACGCGCCGTTCGTCTGTTTCGGCCGTGGGTGGTGAGCCCTACCTCGGGTCGTCACCGGCTGTGCACGAACACCGGCCCGCGTTACTCCAACCGATGGCCAACCGGCTACGTGGAGACCTCGACCGCTCCAGGTCGCCCGCCGTGGTGCCGAACTCGCAGACATGGGTCGGGCAGTGCTTGGTGCGCCCCGGGTCGGTGCGGGCGCGCCTTCCCGGACGCGCCGCGCCCCGTGGGGTGCGACCGCCGTCGTGGTCGTGCTGATGGCGATGGTGAGCGGGGGCTCGGTGGGGTTGGCCGTCCACGCTCTGGGCCGTGGCCCGGCCTTGGGCGGGGCGATGCGGCCCGGGCTTCCGGCCGATGCCGCGGACCGACCGCTTTCGCAGCCCGCGCCTGCTCCCGGCGGGGAGGGCGGCTACGCCCTCCTGCGCGTCGAGGACGACGGGTCGGGGACGCCGGTGCGGTGGGACCCGTGCCGCCCGATCCACTACGTCGTCCGACCGGACGGCGCCCCTCCCGGCGGAAACGAGGCGTTGCGCGCTTCGTTGGCCGACATCTCCCGCGCCACAGGCCTGACGTTCGTCTACGACGGCCCGACCACGGAGCCGCCACGGCAGGACCGCCCGTCCATCCAGACAGTGCGCTACGGCTGGCGCTGGGCGCCGGTGCTGATCGTGTGGACCGACCCCCAGGAGTACGCGGCCGTCTCGGGCTACGCCGGGTTGGGCGGCCCCGTCGCCGTATCGGGCACCCGGCCGGGCACCACCCGGTACGTGAGCGGCGTCGTCCTGCTCAACCGTGACCACCTGACGACGGTGGCCCGCTGGGACGGCGGGGCCGAGCGCCTCCAGGCGGTCGTCGAGCACGAGCTCGGCCACCTCGTGGGGCTGGACCACGTGGACGACACGGCGCAGCTGATGAACCCGCGGCCCGGTGTGCACACCACCACCTTGGCCCCGGGGGATCTTCGTGGGATGGCCGCGATCGCCGACGGGCCGTGCTACCGGGACTTCTGACACCTGCCGGACGCCGAGTCCTCCACAGGGGGCGCGACAGCACCGCTGTCCACAGCGCCGCCCGAGGTGGCCCCGCGAGCAGACGCCGGCAGCCAGGCTCGCTCATGTGCAGACAGTGGTTCGCGGTGGTCCGCGAGACGTCATCGCCCTTGCCTGGTTCCGGCTCGGGTACCGGCCCCGCGAGAGCCTCGTCCTCGTGGGGCTGAACCTGCCCGGATGGGTGTCGGGCCTGGTCGCGAGGGTGTCGCTGCCGCCGGTCGAGCTCACCGGGGCAGCGCTGGACGCGATGGTCACCCCTCTGCGGCGAAGCGACGCCGGAGGTGTCGTCGTCCTCGTGGTATCCGACGACGCTGCGACCGGGTGGGAACGGCGCGCCCGGACCATGCGCTCGCGGCTTCGGCGGGCGGGGCTGGAGGTCCTCGACGTCCTCCTCGTCGGCTCGACGAGCTACCGGTCGCTGCTGTGCACCAACGAGTCGTGCTGCCCGCCTGCCGGGCACTGCCTCGACGAGGTGTGGTCGAGCGAGGTCGCCGCAGTTGCCGTGTCGCAGGGACGGGTCGTCCTCGACGCCGAGCACGACCTGGTTGCCGACATCCGGCCGGACCCGGCTCCTGCCTGTCTCGGTGGGCCGTCCAGGGGCACAGCCTGGTGGTTCCGACGCTGGAGCGGGGCGCTCGACGCGCACGCCGCGGGCGCTCAGACCGAGCAGCTCGCACGGGAGTGGGTGGAGGCGGGGCTGACCCATGCCCTGCGTGACGGGCACCTCCGCGATGCCGTCATGCTCCGCGCCGTCCCGGGGGCGGGGCGCGAAGCGCTGTCCTGCGTGCGGGGCGAGGTCCCGGACCTCGACCGTGCCCTGACTGCGACACCGGACCGGGAGCTGCTGCAGCGGGCCCGTGCGCTGCTGGCGGCCGTGGCCCGCGTGGCACCCGAGGGCGAACGTGCCGACGTGCTCGCCGTGCTTGCATGGCTGGCCTGGTGGGGCGGCGACGCCGCCAGGGCCCGCCTGCTCGTGCAGGCGGCGCTGGGCGACCGCGACGGACATACGCTCGCGGGGTTGGTGGACGACCTCCTCCTGCACGCCGTGCCCCCACCCTGGGTAGGGCCGGCCCCGCGGACGGGCGGGGGGCGGGTCGCCCGCGCGGGGCGAGCAGGTCGGTCGCTGCGGTCCGGCCGCAGGCCGCCCGAGGGGACGCCGTCCGAATCATGAGACGAGGTGTCCACGCCACGACGACGCGCCCTACCATCGACGCAGGTCATGAGTGCCAGCGCGGAGCCCCGGCTTGCTGGACGGCAACCCTCCACCGCGGTGGGGTGCCCCGGGTGATGACCAGGCTGACCGCCGAGGTGGCGGAGGCAAGCGCGGGCCCGAGGCAGGGCCCCGGTCAGAGGAGGCCAATGCCGTGAACGAGCGAATGTGTCGTTGAACCACCGGGGTGTCCGCGTCTGAGCACGTCCCTACGTGCGCCCAGATCGACAGCCGTCCAGCCCGCCCATCGCGCCGCTCGCGTTCGCGCACCCCGGGCGGCCCGAGGGCCAGGCGACCCCGGATCCCGAAGGCCCGGCCCGGCGCCGGCGTCCTCAGCCACTACCGGCGGACCCTGACCGGCCGCTCACCCACAGACCCCGACCCGCCGCCCACCGGCAGCGATCGACCCCAGTTTCGTCCCCGCACCCAGACACCAGGAGACTCCCGTGACAGACGGCTGGTCCTTCGAGACCCGGCAGATCCACGCCGGCCAGACCCCCGACGCCGCCACCGGCGCCCGCGCGCTGCCCATCTACCAGACGACGTCGTACGTGTTCCGCGACACCGAGCACGCCGCGAACCTGTTCGCGCTCAAGGAGCTCGGCAACATCTACACGCGGATCATGAACCCGACGCAGGACGCCGTCGAGCAGCGGATCGCCAGCCTCGAGGGTGGCGTGGGCGCACTTCTCGTCGCGAGCGGCCAGGCGGCCGAGATGCTGTCGATCCTCAACGTCGCCGAGGTGGGCGACCACATCGTGTCCAGCCCGAGCCTCTACGGCGGCACGTACAACCTCTTCCACTACACACTGCCGAAGCTGGGCATCGAGGTGTCCTTCGTCGAGGACCCCGACGACCTGGACTCCTGGCGGGCGGCCGTACGGCCGAACACGAAGGCCTTCTTCGGCGAGACGATCTCCAACCCCAAGCAGGACATCCTCGACATCGAAGGGGTGGCCGGCGTCGCACACGAGGTCGGCGTCCCGCTGATCGTGGACAACACCGTGGCGACCCCCTACCTGGTGCGCCCGTTCGAGTGGGGTGCCGACATCGTCGTCCACTCCACCACCAAGTACCTGGGCGGGCACGGGACGTCGATCGGCGGCGTCATCGTCGACGCGGGCACGTTCGACTACGCCCGGTACCCGGACCGGTACCCGAACTACAACCAGCCCGACCCCAGCTACCACGGCCTGGTGTACGGCCGCGACCTCGGCGTGGGGGGCGATCTTCGGGGTGAACCTCTCGTTCATCCTCAAGGCCCGGGTGCAGCTGCTTCGCGACCTGGGGCCGGCCATCTCCCCGTTCAACGCGTTCCTCCTCGCGCAGGGGCTGGAGACGCTGAGCCTTCGCGTCGAACGCCACGTCGCCAACGCCCAGGCCGTGGCACTGTGGCTGCAGGAGCGTGACGAGGTCGACAGCGTCGCCTACGCCGGCCTGCCCAGCAGCCCCTGGCACGACAGCGCACGCAAGTACGCCCCGAAGGGGCCGGGCGCCGTGCTGGCCTTCGAGATCAAGGGCGGGATCGAGGCGGGCAAGCGCTTTGTCGACGCGCTGGAGCTGCACAGCCACGTTGCCAACATCGGCGACGTCCGCAGCCTCGTCATCCACCCCGCGTCCACGACTCACAGCCAGCTGAGCCCCGAGGAGCAGCTCGCCTCGGGCGTGACGCCGGGTCTGGTCCGGCTCGCGGTCGGCATCGAGCACATCGACGACATCCTCGCCGACCTCGAGACCGGCTTCCGGGCGGCCAAGGAGGCCTGACGTGCGCCGGGGCGGGCTCGATGGAGCGTCCGGACGAGGCGGAGGAGGAGACACGCGTGAGCGAGCACGGGCGATGACCAGCGCCGCGCAGCCCGCGCGAGCCGCCGGGCCGCCCGTGTCGGGCGCCTGGCGGGAGGGCGACCACCCCGGGCGTCGGCAGTTCGCCGACGTGGGGGAGGTGAGCCTGGAGGTGGGTGGACGGCTGCCGTCGGTGCGCGTCGCGTACGAGACGTGGGGCCGTCTGTCACCCGCGCGCGACAACGCCGTCCTCGTGCTGCACGCGCTCACCGGCGACAGCCACGTCGTCGGCGAGCCCGGCCCCGGCCACCCCACTGCGGGGCTGGTGGCACGGGCTCATCGGCCCGGGGTGCCCACTCGACACCGACCGCTGGTTCGTCGTCGCACCGAACGTGCTCGGCGGCTGCCAAGGCACGACCGGCCCGTCGTCGTCGGCCCCCGACGGTCGAGCCTGGGGGAGCAGGTTCCCGTTCATCACCGTCCGGGACCAGGTGGCAGCCGAGGTAGGGCTGGCCGACCACCTCGGCATCGACCGTTGGGGCCTCGTGCTCGGGGGCTCCATGGGCGGCATGCGGGCGCTGGAGTGGGCCGTCACCCACCCCGAACGGGTCGAGCGACTCCTGGTGCTCGCGTCCGGTGCGTACGCCACCGGCGACCAGATCGCCTGGTGCGCGCCGCAGCTGGTGGCGATCCGCAGCGACTCGGGCTTCCGCGGCGGCGACTACTACGACGCCTCGGACGGGGAGGGGCCCCATGTCGGCATGGGGGTCGCCCGAAGCATCGCGCACACCACCTACCGCTCCGGCGGTGAGATCAACCTTCGCTTCGGGCGCCAGGCACAGCCCGGCGAGCAGCCGCTGGGTGGTGGCGGGCGCTACGCCGTGGAGTCCTACCTCGACCACCACGCGTCCAAGCTGTCCGACCGCTTCGACGCCAACTCCTACGTCGTGCTGACCGAGGCGATGAACTCCCACGACGTGGGCCGCGGCCGCGGGGGCGTCCCGGCCGCCCTGCGTCGGGTGACGGCACGGACGGCCGTCGTCGCGGTCGACTCCGACCGGCTCTACCCCGTGGAGCTCAACCGCGAGATCGCCGAGGCGATCCCCGGGTGCCCGCCGCTACGAGTGATCCACTCCCCGTACGGCCACGACGGCTTCCTCGTCGAGGGCGACGCAGTGGGCGCCGTCGTCACGCAGCTGCTGGGGGAACGCACGCTCAGTCGTTGCTGAGGGCGCCCCGCCCCCGTCGAGAGCATGCCCGCGCGGCAACGGATCGGTCACCCATGTCGCGCGACCATCCGACCGACCTCCGGCAGCAGGACCGGCCACGCCAGGGCCAGTCCGTGGTGCAGGGTCAGGTCGCTGACGGCGCCGAGGGGCTGCCACCGCGTCTCGTCGCTCTCCTGGGTACGCGGTGCGGCGTCGAAGGGCGCCACCTCGACGGCGATCACGTACGTGTAGCGCCAGCTGCCGTGGTCGGCCCCGGTCCGGCATCCCAGGACGCGGACCGCGTGCGCCGGGACCCCCACCTCCTCCTCGGCCTCGCGAAGTGCCGCCGCGGCGTCGTCCTCGTGGCTGTCGCGAGCACCGCCGGGCAGTCCCCACGTGCCGCCCTCGTGCGTCCAGCCGGCCCGCAGCGCGAGCAGCACCCGTGCCTCGCCCGGAACCGCGCGACCCGGCCCCTGGTCTGGGTCTGGGTCTGGGGACGGGCACCGGCGAACCAGCAGGAGTCCAGCGGCACCGTGCAGGCCCCAGTGACGCTGCCCGCACCGGCACTCGACCCATCCGTTGCCGTCGGCGCGCGCCATGGCGACAACGGTAGGCGCCAGGTCACGGGCCGCGACCACGGCGTCGGGCCGGCTGCGGGGCGCGGGGCGTGGGGCGTGGGGCGCGGGCCGCGGGGCGAAGTCGAACCATCGGCCACGCTGCGAGGACGGCAGGCGCGTGATCGGGTAGGTTCGCACCGCGAGGACGAGGGCGTCCGGTGTCGGTCTCCCTCTCGGCTGCGGCACGAGGAGGACTGCGATGGCCATCGTCGTCGGGTACGTCGCGACACCCGAGGGCAGGGCGGCGCTGGACCGCGCGGCGCAGGAGTGCCGTCTGCGAAGCACCCGGCTCGTGGTCATCAACTCCAACCGCGGGGGCAAGGATCTCACCGGGCGCGAGGCCGCGGAGTCGGAGGAGGAGCTTGCCGTCATCCGCAAGCAGCTCGACGACCTCGGGGTCGAGCACGAGGTCCGCCAGCTCGTCCGCGGGCTGGAGCCGGCCGAGGACCTGATCGCCGTCGCCGAGGAGATCGACGCCGACTTCATCGTGATCGGTCTGCGGCGCCGCTCCCCGGTAGGCAAGCTGATCCTTGGCAGCAACGCCCAGAGGATCCTGCTCGAGGCGCCATGCGCGGTCCTCGCCGTCAAGGCCGAGGACTGAGCAGGACCGGGACGACGGAGATGGCGGGCCGGACGACGCGGGGCGCCGCAGCCGAAGGGCGCGGGGAGCCGCCGCAGCTCTGCCTGGCGCAGGACCCTGCAGCCGACGCGCTGCTCGCCGAGGACCCCTTCGCCCTGCTTGTCGGCATGCAGCTCGACCAGCAGATCGCGATGGAGAAGGCGTTCGCCGGCCCCAAGCTCCTCGCCGACCGCCTCGGGATGCCCGTCCTCGACCCGGTGGCCGTGGCCGAGTGCGACCCCGAGCGCTTCGCCGCGGCGATGGCTGGACCGCCCGCCGTGCACCGGTACCACAACAGCATGGGCGGGCGCGTTGTGGCGCTGGCGCGATACGTCGCAGAAACGTACGCCGGTGACGCCGCAGCCGTCTGGCGCGACGTGGCGACCGGGGCGGACCTGAAGGCGCGCCTGGTGGGGTTGCCCGGCTTCGGCGACCAGAAGGCGCGGATCTTCGTTGCCCTGCTCGGCAAGCAGCTCGGCGTGCGTCCCGACGGGTGGCGGGCGGCGGCGGGCGCCTACGGTGAGGAGGGCAGCCACAGGTCGGTGGCCGACGTCGTCGACGCGCAGTCGCTGATGCTCGTGCGGGAGTTCAAGAGGGCGGCGAAGGCGCAGCACTGAGCCATCGGCAGTGGGCGTCGCGGGTCGGCTCGACCGTGCGCATCGTGCAACAATGAGCAGTTGACTCATCGCGCTGCGGGCACAACGAAGCCTGCTGCTGCGTTGTTCACGTGCAGACCACCCCAGATTAGCCCGGCCGAGCCGCGGCTGCTCGGGGTGGGAGTCCGTCTCGACGAAAGGTTGTCCGTGCCGTCGGTTCCGACCTCCCGGCCCTGTCCGTCCGAGCTGAGCGACCCCGCGTTCCAGGATCCTCCGGTGGCCCGCCGTGCTGTGCCCGCGGCGTCCGCCCGCGCCTCGACGACGGTGACCGCGGCGACGTCCCAGTCGCCCGCGGCGGTGCGCCGTCCCTCGAAGAGTGCGCCGCCGGCCACGGCGGTGCCGACCGAGCCCCCCACGGGGTCCGACGCCGGCACGAAGCCCCCGGCCAAGGCCGCGGTGAAGGCCCCGGCCAAGTCCGCGGCGAAGACGCCCGTCGAGGCCGCGGTGAAAGCCCCGGCCAAGGCCGCGGCGAAGACGCCTGTCGAGGCCGCGGCGAAGGCCCCGGCGAAGGCCCCGGCCAAGGCCGCGGCGAAGACGCCTGTCGAGGCCGCGGTGAAGGCCCCGGCCAAGGCCGCGGCGAAGGCCCCGGCCAAGACCGCGGCGAAGGCCCCGGTGAAGGCCGCGGTTAAGGCCCCGGTGAAGGCCGCTGCCAAGCCACCGGCCAAGGCCGGAACACCTGCAGGGCCGGGAGTCGATGAGCTGTCGGCGCTCGCACCGGGCATCGGGGACGGCGTGCCGGAGCTCGACGTCGACGCCGCCATCGAGGGGGGCGTCGACCTCGAGGCAGTTGCCGACCTCGACGCTGTACCGGACGTCATCGCCGGCGTCGAGGCCGACGACGCCCCCGTCGACCTCGCGGACCTGGTCGGGGAGGTCGCGGTCGAGGAGCTGGAGGGGGTGGAGGCGGAGGCCGCCGTCCCCGCCGAGGAGGACGAGGAGGACGCGTTCGTCCTCTCGGATGACGACGACGACGCGCCCGCTCAGCAGGTCGCCACGGCCGGTGCGACGGCCGACCCGGTCAAGGACTACCTCAAGCAGATCGGCAAGGTGGCCCTGCTCAACGCGGAGCAGGAGGTCGAGCTCGCGAAGCGCATCGAGGCAGGGCTGTTCGCCGAGGAGAAGCTCAACTCCGGGGCCAAGCTCGACATGAAGATGCGCCGTGAGCTCAGCTGGATCGCCGAGGACGGCAGGCGGGCGAAGAACCACCTGCTCGAGGCGAACCTGCGTCTCGTGGTCTCCCTCGCCAAGCGCTACACGGGTCGCGGCATGCTGTTCCTGGACCTCATCCAGGAGGGCAACCTGGGCCTGATCCGGGCGGTCGAGAAGTTCGACTACACGAAGGGCTACAAGTTCTCCACGTACGCGACGTGGTGGATCCGCCAGGCGATCACCAGGGCCATGGCCGACCAGGCGCGCACGATCCGCATCCCGGTACACATGGTGGAGGTCATCAACAAGCTGGCTCGTGTTCAGCGCCAGATGCTGCAGGACCTGGGTCGCGAGCCCACTCCGGAGGAGCTGGCCAAGGAGCTCGACATGACCCCGGAGAAGGTCATCGAGGTGCAGAAGTACGGGCGCGAGCCCATCTCGCTGCACACCCCGCTGGGCGAGGACGGCGACAGCGAGTTCGGCGACCTGATCGAGGACTCCGAGGCCGTGGTGCCGGCCGACGCCGTGAGCTTCACGCTGCTGCAGGAGCAGCTGCACTCCGTGCTGGACACGCTGTCCGAGCGGGAGGCCGGCGTGGTCTCGATGCGGTTCGGCCTCACCGACGGTCAGCCGAAGACGTTGGACGAGATCGGCAAGGTCTACGGCGTGACGCGAGAGCGGATCCGCCAGATCGAGTCCAAGACGATGTCGAAGCTGCGCCACCCAAGCCGCTCGCAAGTGTTGCGCGACTACCTGGACTGACGGGCTCAGCGGTAGAGCGACGTCCGCCAAGGCATGGTCCGGCGCCCGCGCCTCGACGTCCGGCGAGGCGGACACCCCCCGTCACGCCCATCTCGGTCAAGCACATCATCTGTGACGACCCCAGCCGGAACGCGACCATCCCGGCCGAGCTCTTGCGGCCACTGGGCAGCGCCGGGGCCTGCGTCAGTTGCTCTTGACACTGACCAGTCAAGCGGTAAGAGTGCGCCCTTGACTGAGATCGCGCCGTCGGGCCGTCGTCCGCCATCGGAATCCATGCAGCTCCGCGACCTTACTGCCAGGGCGGGCCATGCCTGAGGTGAGCACGCAACCAGGACCGCGAGCCACGATCGAGCCGGACCGCCCCGTGGGCCGTGCCCGACGGTTGGTCCTCGCGGTGGCAGCGATCCTCGGGAACGCTACCCATGGGGCGGCACCTGTCGCCGCGGGCAGCCCGACCGGAGAGCGCGGGGTCGAGCCGGGGCGGGAGGCGCGGTGGGCACGCCGCGGTTGGGTCGTCGCTCTCCTGGTGGCGTTGGTGCTCGCGACGGGGCTGACCTCGTTGGCACGCGGCCAACCCGACGCCGGCAGGGCTGTGGTGCTCGCCGCTCCGTGGCCTATCACGCAGGTGAACACCGACTACTACCGCATGGTGGTGATGCCCGACGGGTACCCGGGCGTCAGGCAGGGCCGGCGGGTCGTGGCACACCCCATCTACGGGGTCTACCTGATCAACGGCTACCTGGGCGCGCTGCGACGAACTCACGACGAACGGGACCGCCAGGCCCTGCTGGTGGTGGCGCATGCGGCGGTGGCTCGCATGCAGCCCTTCAAGGGCGCCCTGGTCTTCTGGTACTCCCCGGCAACCGTCCCACTGAAGGCGTCGGGCCGCTCGTACTCCGCACTCACCCAGGCCTACTACGCCGCCGCCCTGGCGCGCGCGGCGGTCGCGACCGGGGACCAGAGCCTCCGCCTCGCTGCGGAGCGTGTGTTCGCATCGCTGCTGATCCCCACGGCGCAGGGCGGCGTGAGCAGTCCAGGCGTGGTCGGTCCGGTTCTGGAGGAGGACCCGACCACGGTGCCCTCGGCGATCCTCAACGGATGGTTGTCCGCCCTTGTGTCCGTGCGCGCCTACGCCGACATCACGGGCTCGGTCGCGGCCGCCAACCTCGTGCGGTCCAGCGCCCAGGAGGTCGCCCGGCGGCTGCCCCGCTACGACCTGCCTGGGCTGCTTGGCACCGCCTACTCGGCCCATGCGTCGGTCGAGCTGCGGGTCGACGTGCCGCTGGGCACCCGGCTACGCCAGGCATGGCTGCGCGTCGACGGCCGGCGCCTCCCGCTGCGCCTGAGCGGGGACCTCCACGACGCTGACGTCGTGGGCTTGGTGAGCTGCGGTAGACGTCTCTTCGGTGGCATCACCGCGGTGTGCCGCGGGCTGAGGATCTCCGTGCCGGTCACCGCGGCCGGCGTCGACGCCTCGAGCACGATCGAGCTCGATCTCGTCGGTGTCGACGGTCGGCCCGTCTCGGCCTCGACCCAGCGAGGCGAGTACCGCTTCGTGCACGACGAGGGACGCCGAACCGTGGGATGGGCTGCACCCGACGATCCGGCCGGGCTCAGCGCCGACGGCGTGACCATCGTGCCCGTCTCGCTGGCCCAGCTGTTGCAGGCTCAGGTTCCCACCTCGTTCAAGCACTACGGGGGCCACCGGGTGAACGTCTACCACAAGATCCACATCCAGCGCCTTCGTTCCCTCGCCGCACTGGGTGGGGCTGCGTTCCTCCAGTACGCCGATCGCTGGGACCGGTACATGTGCGGCTGGCGCAACGCTCCCGGGTACGCCGATATCCCCGCGGCTGACCTGTCCTGTACCGCGGCTGCCACGCCCTGATCGGGTTTCCGCTCTCGGTGGAGCCTCCCCTTGCCGTGCGACGCGTCGCAGCGCACGCGCGCCCCTCGTGCGCGACTACTGGGACTGGGACTCGATGGGAGTGAACGACGTCTGGACGGCGTGCACCACGAGCCGCTGTCGGGCGGAGTACACGGGGTTGCACGTGGTCAAGGTCAGGTAGTTACCCCGCCCGTCACCGGGCTGGGCGATCGGTGCCGTCGGATCCGGGCGGAGCACCGACGTCTGGGTCGGCGTCACGATCTCGCGGCCGATGACCCGGTAGCCGAAGTCCCCGGCAGCCGTTCGGACATCGATCCTGTCACCCCGGCGCAGCTGGTCCAGGTGGAAGAACGGGGCGCCCCAGGTGGTGCGGTGGCCCGCGACCCCGACGTTGCCGGGCTCGCCGAAGAAGGGGGTGGTCGAGTAGTGGCCCGGCCCCTTCTCCAGATCGCGCAGCCGGACGCCTTCCACGACGGCCTGTTCGTAGTGCGCTCCGAGTCGGGGGATGCGCAGCAGCGCCACGACGTGGCCCTCGGGAGCCCGTGGCAGAGTGCGAGGCTTCGCGGAGGTCGAACGAAGGCTGGGGGAGGGCGAGGGCGAGGGCGAGGGCGTTCCGGGGTTCGCGAGGTCGGCATTGAACTGAACCTTCAAGCGCTCTTGGGTGCTCTCCTGCTGCAACCCCGTCCCGAACAGCAGGTACCCGACGTACACGAGCATCGACGTCCCTGCGAGGAGCACGACGAGGGCCGCGACCGACACCGCTCGGGCCGGAGGTCGTGGGAGGGCTCGCACCGTGGTCACACTCCTGTCCAGGTCAGATCCTGCCTACGGCGCTGTCGGAAGCACTGACAAGGGACTTAAGGCTTAGGGCATGTCACCCATTGTGCCGAGAAGATTGCAGCGGGTGGCGCCGTCGCCCGCTCACTGCCTGCTGGGGGTAGCTCATGAATGTACGTCGGAGCGTCTTGCTCCTTGCCGCGTTGCCTCTTGCAGCCGGCGCCCTGCTTGTCGCCGGCGGTTCAGCGGCACAGGCGGCTTCATGCACGGCGACGTCGGCCTCCCCGGTGACCGCCTATCCACCGGCGCAATGCGCCGGCACGGTCTCCGCGACCTCGGTCGGCGCCGGTGGCAGCCTGACCGTGGGCGGCAGCGGCTTCACGCCGGGCCACACGGTCACGCTCACCCTGTTCCCGGGCGGGGTCTCACTCGGTACCGCGGTCGTCGACTCGGACGGCAACGTGTCGGCCGCAGTCACGATCCCTTCGGGCGCCGAGGCGGGCGTGCACCACATCGCCATCTTCGACGCGGCAGGCAGCCGGTTGCTGACGGTTCAGTTCACAGTCGTGGCCGAGAGCTCGTCGACGCTGCCCCGAACCGGGTCCGACCACCTCCTGTCGCTGTCACTCGCGGGCCTCGGCCTCGTGGTCCTCGGCAGTGGTGGGCTCGTGATCGCACGTCGTCGTCGCGCTCGCGAGCACCAGCCCGCCTGACCCGACCGTCGTGCGTTGGCGCCCGCGCGTCTGCGTCGGCAAGCGCGGGTGCCGGGCTGCGGTAGCGGCAGGGGTGCTGCTGCCGATCGCCCTGGCCGTGCTGTGGCTCGCCTTCACCGGGGCACAGGCCAGGGCCCAGCTGAGTGACGCCTCCGGCGAGCTCCCTGCTCTGCGATCCGCCCTGGCCGCCGGAGACCTGGTCAGGGCGCGGCACCTCCTGAGCGATGTGCAGCGCCGCGCCGCGTCGGCCGAGGCGGGTACGCACGACCTCGTCTGGGCGGCGGCTGCCCGAGTCCCCTTCCTCGGAGCCCCGGCCGCGACCGTGCGCGGCCTTACCTCAGCAGTGGACAGGCTGGCGGCCGAGGCGCTTCCGGACGTCGTGACGGCGGCGGGAGCACTCGACCCGTCCCGGATCAGAAGCGGCCCCGACCGCATCGACCTGAGCGCCGTCCAGCGGGCTCAGCGGCCGCTCGGCGACGCCGACGCCCGCGTCGCCGACATCCGCCGGGACGTCGACGCACTCCCCCGACGGACGTGGATGACGCTCGCGGACGACGCCCGCCGAGCGCTGGCGACACAGCTCGAGGCCACGTCAGAGAGCCTTCGCTCGGCGGACACGCTGGCCCGGCTGTTGCCGCCGATGCTCGGTGCCGACGGCCCCCGGCGCTACTTCCTGGCGTTCCAGACCAACGCCGAGGCGCGGGGGACCGGTGGGCTGGTCGGCGCCTTCGGCATCGTCGTCGCCGACCACGGCCGGCTGAGGGTGGAGCTTCTCGGCGACAACACCCGGATGAACGCGTTCTCCCCACCTGTGGTCGACCTCGGGGCCGACTTCAACGACCGGTATGCCAGCTACGCCAGCGCCGGGCTGCTGCAGAACAGCAACATCAGCGCTCACTTCCCCTACGCTGCCCGGATCTGGGAGGAGATGTGGGCTCGTCAGACCGGACAGCAGCTCGACGGCGCCATCGCCACCGATCCGACCGCGCTGTCGTACCTGCTGGGGGCCATGGGGCCCACGACCCTTCCGGGCGGGGAGCTCGTGACGGCTGCCAACGTCGTCCCGCTCACGGAGTCCGAGGCGTACACCCGCTACGCCCGCGACAACTCGGCCCGCAAGGCCTTCCTGATCGTGGTGGCCCGAGCCGTGCTCGACCAGCTGCTCGGGCGCGGCGCGGGCTCCCCACGAGGCGTCCTGGACGCGCTCGCGCGCGCCGCGGGGGAGAGGCGGCTGCTCGTGAGCAGCCGCCACGAGGCTGAGCAGGCGCTGCTCGCCGAGACCCCAGTGGCCGGCACGGTGCTCGTCACGGCCGCCCCGTACGCGTTCGTCGTGGCCAACAACGCCGGCGGCAACAAGCTCGACTACTACCTCGGACGAGAGGTGACATACACGGCCGGGCCCTGCGGGCACCCTCGGCGTTCCTCCGAGGTCGTGGTCCGGCTGTCGAGCTCGGCTCCTCCAGGTGGTCGGGGGCTGCCCGACTACGTCGCCGGGAGGCTGGACGGTCGTGCGGGACGGGGGACGAACCACGTGCTTGTCTCTCTCTACGCAACCAGCGGCGCACAGCTCACGGGGGCCGTGGCGGACGGGCGGCCCATCCTGGTGGCTGCCCAGAAGGAGCTGGGCCACCCCGTCTACACCGCGGACGTCGAGGTCGCGCCCCAAGGGACCACGACGGTGACGTTCCGCCTCGACGAGCCCACCTCGGCGGGGTCAGCGGTAGTCCCCCTCCAGCCGCTCGTGAGGCCCGTCACGGCGCACAGTGCAGTCCCGGTGTGTGGCGTCGTGCCGTGAGCACCGCGACGAGTATGGGTGCCGTGAGAGTCCTGGTCGTGTGCACGGCCAACATCTGCCGATCCCCCTCGGCTGAGCAGCTGCTACGGGCGGCGTTGGTGCGCGGCGGCGTCCCTCCGACGGAGGTCGTCGTCGCGAGCGCGGGCGTGGAGGCGGGGAACGGGTGGGCTCGCTGCCCCCGGGCTCGCGGACTGCTGGCGGGCCACCTGGACGACCGCGAGGTGGTCGGCTGGGCGGGCGGGTCGCGGCGGCTGTCGGCCGACCTGGTGCGCGGCGCGGACCTGGTGCTTGCGGCCGACCGAGGACACCGGGCCGCAGTGGCGCGGCTCGTGCCTGCCGCCCACGCCCGGCTGTTCACTCTTCGCCAGGCGGCTCGCCTCGCCGCGGTGCTCATCGGCGGCGACCTGCCGACCGCTGTCGCGCTGCCACCGGCAGGCGATGTCCGGGGTCGGCTTCGCTGGCTCGTCGACGAGCTGGACGCCGCCCGCGGGTCGGGTCCCTACCACCAGGACGACGACGTCCCGGACCCGCACGTCATCGGCGATGCGGCGCACGAGCCGGTGATGAGTCTGCTCGCGACCGCGGTGACGGACCTCGACGGGGCTGTTCGCGTTGTGCTCGATCACCGCTAACCGGGCGACGTGTCGACGCCCCTCGGGTGTGACGAGGCGTCTTCCCTCACGCTCCCGCTGAGCCGGCGGGTGTTCAACCGCCTGCCGGGGTCGCCGGTCGCGGGTCCGCGGGTGCTCCCCGAAGGTCGCCGTCGGTCCGGTTACTCGAGGCACCGTTGCGCCCGCTCGCCTGGGGGGCCGCCGGGGGACCCAGCAGAGCGGCCAGTGTTGCCGACGGGTCGTCCACGTCGGAGTGCCGGCGCCCGCGGCCGTGGCCTCGGCCGCTCTTGCCCTCGCCGGGCCCGTAGCCGTACCCGTAGCCGTACCCGTAGCCGTAGCCTTGCGAGCCCGAACGCAGCGGCACGAAGTTCAGCACGGTGCCGAGCAGCCTCGCGTTGACGGTCTCGAGCGCCTCGACGGCGCGCTTGACCTGCTCGCGGGTCGTCTCCCCGTGCCGGGTCACCAGGATCGCGCCGTCCACGGCCCGTGCAAGCACCGCCGCATCGGTGACCGGGAGCAGCGGCGGGGCATCGAGGATGACCGTGTCGAAGCGGCGCGTGAGCTCATCAAGAAGCAGACCCATGTTGCGTGAACCGAGAAGCTCCGAAGGGTTCGGCGGCACCGGCCCGGAGGGGAGAACGCCGACCATCCCTCGGTTCCAGGCGACCAGGACGTCGTCGAGGCCGTGCTGCCCGGCAAGGACGTTCGTCAGCCCGACGGCGCTCTCAACGCCGAGGTAGTCGGCGAGCTTCGGGCGACGGAGGTCGGCCTCCACCAGGCACACCCGCAACCCGGCCTGCCCCAGGGTGATGGCCAAGTTGCAGGCGGTCGTGCTCTTGCCCTCGTGCGCCAGCGCAGAGGTGATCACCACGCGGCGGGGCGGGTTGTCGACATCGACGAACTGCAGGTTGGTCCGGATGACGCGGAAGGACTCGGATCGAACCGACCGGGGGTCCAGTGCCGGCAGCGGCTTCTTCTTCGCGTCGGGGTCGTAGGCGATGACTCCCAGGGGTGAGGTGCCCGTAGCCGCCTGCAGGTCGTCCGGGGTACGGATCGAGGTGTCGAGGGTCTCCCGGAGAAGGGCGTACCCGACTCCGAGCGCGAGCCCGAGCAGCACCCCCAGCGCGATGTTGATCTTCGGCTTGGGGGAGACCGGAACGGTCGGCACGCCCGCCGGGTCGACGACGCTGACCTTCACCGGCGAGGTGCCGCCCGAGCGCGGGGTCTCCAGTGCCTCGATGGTGAGGCCGAACTGCACGGCGACGGCGTTGGAGACGCGTGCTGCCTCAACCGGAGACCGGCTCGTGACGCTGATGTTGACGAGCACAGTGTCGAGAGGGCTGCTGGCAGACACCTGTTGTGCAAGGGCGACCGACGTCGTGTTGAGGCCGAGATCCTTGATCACCGGGTCGAGCACCCGGGGGCTGCTGGCCATCTGGGTGTACGACTTCACCCGCTGCAGAGTGAACTGCGACCCGGACAGGATCTGGCCCGCGCTGGAGTCCTGGCTCGCGATCGCCACGAACATCTGGGTGCGCGCCTCGTACACCTTCGGCGTGAGCGCCGTCGCCAACGCGGCACCACCGATCGCCAGCAGAGCGATCGCCGTGATCGACATCCACCGCTTGCGCAGCACGCGCAGGTAGTCCCGCAGGCTCACCCGAGTTCCGTCTCTCTGTCGTCGTCCCTGGTGTCTGATCGCTGTCGGTTTGCCGGGCTCCACCACAAGGGTAGGGGACCGGCGGGCGTCAACTCAGGACGTTCGCCTCCCGGTACCAGGCGTACGTCGCGCTGATGCCGTCGTCCAGGGAGATGGACGGCGTCCACCCAAGCCCGGTCAGTCGGGTGACATCCAGCAGCTTGCGCGGGGTGCCGTCGGGCTTGGTGCGGTCCCAGGTGATGCGCCCCTCGTACCCGACGACGGATGCCACGAGGCGGGCCAGTTCGCGGATCTCGACGTCGGTGCCGGTGCCGACGTTGACGGGAGCGCTGTCGTCATACCTCTCGAACAGGTGCAGCGCCGCGGCGGCGAGGTCGTCGACGTGCAGGAACTCCCGCCGCGGCGCGCCGGTACCCCAGAGGGTGACCGACTCCGAGCCCGACTCTCGGGCCTCATGGAACCGCCGGATCAGGGCGGGCAGCACGTGCGACGTCTGCAGGTCGAAGTTGTCACCTGGGCCGTAGAGGTTCGTCGGCATGGCCGAGATCCACTGGCGCCCGTACTGCGTGCGGTAGGCCTGCACCTGGAGCACACCGGCGATCTTGGCTATCGCGTAGGCCTGGTTGCTGGGTTCGAGCGGCCCCGTGAGCAGGGAGTCCTCCCGGATCGGCTGAGGAGCCAGCCTCGGGTAGATGCACGAGGACCCGAGGAAGAGCAGGCGCTCCACGCCCGCCCGGTGGGCGCCGTCGAGCACGTTGGCCTGGATGCGCACGTTGTCGGACAGGAACTCGACCGGCTGGGTGGCGTTGGCGAGGATCCCACCGACCTTGGCTGCGGCCAGAACGACGACGTGCGGGCGGGTCTCGTCGAGGAAGGCGAAAGTCGCGGGTCGGTCGCGCAGGTCGAGCGCGGTCGAGGTCTGGCCTACCAGGTCGGTGAAGCCTTCGGCCTCGAACCGGCGCCAGAGCGCCGACCCGACCAGACCGCGGTGGCCTGCTATGTACACACGGGCGTCACGCGGGAGCGGCTGCGCCCGGGGCATGGCCCCCCCTCGCACGACGCGGCAGGGCGGCTACACGCCCCGCCTGGAGGCACTATCGTAGTGCTCACAGTCAGGTGGTCACTGTTGACACACAGTGGTCTGGCTTGACAGGCCTACAGGGGGCACGGAGGGGAGTGCGTTGGAGGATCAAGGAGTCCGTCGGTATGTGGCAGGGCGCGGCCTCGCCGGCCTGCTCCTCGGCAAGGGCCGCGCCCGAGGACACACGTCAGTGACTCGTCTACCAGCCGCATCGGATCTGAGGTCAACGTCCTCGTGGCTCTATCGGGGCGAGCAGATGCTCCCTTCTCCAGGCTTGGCCTAGACCCCGTGGCGAGCCGAGACCACGTTGTGGCTCCGTAGGGAGGGTCATGGCTATCGCCGTTAGAGATGCTCGACTCTTCGGGATCGTTGCCGCGACAGCCGCCATGGCGGGAGCCCTCGTAGTCTACCGTCCGGCCTTTGGGATTGCCTTGGGGATCGGCGCACCTCTGCTCGTCCTCTTGGTCGCTGAATCGCGTGCACGCCTTGCCGCGGTTGTCGTCGGAGCGCTCCTTGCCTTTGCATCATCCTCGAGTGAACCCAAGTACGTCTACCTCGCTGTCACCGCTCTTTGCTTCGGTGTGTCGGCCGCACAACTTGCCAGGCGTGGAGACGCCGTCTCCAGAGCATTTCGGCCCTTGTTGGGTGCAGGGTCAGCCGTAGTGGTAGTCCTCTTGATGTCCGGGTTTGTAGCGCACGCAAATGGCTTGGGTTTGAAACACTGGGCGCAGGACATCTTGTCGTACGTTCTGCTCGTGGCTCTCCCGGTAGTCGGCCTGGACGCCGCCAAAGATCTACCAACGCATGTGTCTAGTCGGTTGATAGGCGTCCTAGGAATAGTCGCTGCGGCCGCGTTTGCCTTGCATTGGCTCGATAGTCGGGGAGTTTCCAGGCTCGGAGCCGGTGGACTGGTGTTGGCAACGGATACTCTGGCCATGCTTGGCTTCGCCCACGCCGTGGTGCAGACGACAACGCATTCTCGCGCTGTGGTATGGGGGCTTGTGGCGCTATTCATTGCCACCGCGTTGCTTGTCAATGGCACGCGAACAAACATCTTGATGATGGTCGCATTCCTCGGAGCCCTAGGCACCACGCGTAAGGCGCGAGCTCCGATCGGAAGAATTCTGGGAACGATGGCAGCCGTAGGCGCGGCTGCCATTTGCCTGGTCCCGCTCGTCGCTGATTACGTTGTGCGTGACCCGAACTTCCTTGCTAAACGAGTGGCGGCTCTCACGTCGGTGCTGGCCGGTACGGATCAAAGCTACCTCAGTCGACTACAGTCCTACGACATGGCCCACAACAGATTTCAAGAACACCCATGGTTCGGAGGCGGCCCGGGCTATGAGTACCGTCCCGGCTTCATTTCACTGGATACGCCATGGATCCTTCCGGCGAAGTTCGGAGTAATCGGAAGCGTCGTCTTCGTGGCATTCTTTGCTGCAATCGTAGTTTCGGTGCGTAATACAAGACTGATTGCGGGCTACCAATCGATTCATACGACAGCACGAGCCTGGGTCTTTGTCCTGATCGCGTTTACCCCCTTCTTTCCTTGGTGGGAGGACAAGGGAACCGCGCTCGGGCTCGCAGTAGTTCTTGCCGCCATGGCGCGGGCTGCGTCTGATAAGGAGTCGCCACCACCACGGGCGCCGGATTGCGCGCCACTGACCCAACCAATGCTGGATCTCGTTCGGCAGCCTCCACTTGCGCAACCGCAGCCAGGGTACGAGTCGGGATGAGTCGCGCGTGCAACTTCGCTCAGGCAAGGAGCACCCACCACCGACACGCACGGTGTTCGCGCGCGCCGGCCACAGGTCGGATGGGGTGCGCTCACCCGCACAAGATCCCGCCCAACCTCTCGTTAGACACCGACCCCGGTCGGGAAGCTGTCCGTGCGTGAGCACCGGCGCATCCGACCCATCCCAAGGCCGCCAACCCCCCGCGCTTCTTCCGTTCAACGACAGCAGCGAGAAGCGGAGGCGCGTTGGCGAAGGATCCCCGGCCCGCCGAGCCCAGTCAAGATCGGACACCGCTAAAGTGGTGCTTACGCTCCGGGCCGGAGCGCTAACTGAGAGTGCCACCCGAGCAACCGGGTGGGTGTAGGCGGAGGGCCGACGCAGTTGGACGGTAAGCGAGCCTTGATCACCGGGATCACAGGCCAGGACGGCTCATACCTTGCGGAGCTTCTCCTCGACAAGGGGTACGAGGTCCACGGCCTCATCAGGCGGTCCAGCAACTTCAATACCGGGCGTATCGATCATCTCTATCGAGACCCGCACGAAGAGGGCACCCGCCTGTTCCTTCACTACGGTGACTTGTCCGACGGCTCCCGGCTGGTGACGCTGCTCGCCAGGATCGCACCGGACGAGGTCTACCATTTAGCCGCACAATCCCATGTCAGGGTATCATTCGACGAACCGGAGTATACGGGGGACACTACGGGGCTCGGCACGACGCGACTCCTCGAGGCGATCCGGATGACCAGCCTGCCGATCCGCTTCTACCAAGCCTCGAGTTCCGAGATGTTTGGGGCCACCCCCCCGCCCCAGAGCGAGGACAGCCCGTTTCACCCGAGGTCACCATACGGGGTTTCGAAGGTTTACGGTTACTGGACCGCACGCAACTACCGAGAGGCGTACGGACTATTTGCCGTTAACGGGATTCTCTTCAACCACGAATCGCCTCGTCGTGGCGCCACGTTTGTGACGCGAAAGATTACTCAGGCCGTCGCGCGTATCGCCGCGGGTGAGCAGCGGGTGCTCTACCTCGGCAACTTGGAGGCGGTCAGGGACTGGGGCTATGCACCAGAGTATGTCGAGGGAATGTGGCGTATGCTTCAGCGCGACACACCAGAGGACTTCGTGCTTGCCACCGGTGCCGCCTACACGGTACGCGACTTCGCAGACTTTGCATTTTCGCACGCAGGCTTGGATTGGGAGAAGTACGTGCGACTCGACGAGAGGTACCTTCGGCCCACCGAAGTGGACGCACTCATCGGCGATGCCCGCAAGGCCCAGGAAGTCCTAGGATGGACGGCGCAGACTCGGGCGCCCGAACTGGCCCGTGTGATGGTCGACGCTGACGTCAGCAACCTCTCACTGCGGCTCAGGCTGTGACGGGTCATCATGGTCACTTTGCCGGGGACCTCCGGGTTCGATACCGAGGCTGAAGCCAAGGCCGGCCCAGCGAGGAGAGGCCTGGATCATCGTCGAAGTAGGGGATTGGAACTCCCGGAGGCTTGTGCATATCTCGAAAGCGGGCGATCTGCGCGAGCTCGGTCCAGGGCGGATCTCCGTTGACGGACGTTTCCCCGGGTTCCCGGTCGCCTGCCTCGATGGCATCACGGACCATGACGGCCCGAATGGCTACTTTGCCTGTGCAAGCGGTGGCAACAGCGGCCACCATCTTTCTGACGATCAACTCCGTCGGGGTCGATGACTACGCCACCATCGGGCTCATTGTCGGCCTGCAAGCCCTCTTCGGATTCTTGAACTTGGGCACGTCCGCATCGCTTGCCAACGCCGCCGGCGAGTCGCTCGTCTGCGGCAACCAGCGGCTTTTCGCGGTGCTAGTTACCGCAACGAGGGTCATCGGGCTGATGGGGGTGACCTTGATCCTCTCGTCGGTGGCGGTTGCAGCCCTGGGCCTGTGGCCAACGCTCCTGGGTGGCGGTGACCCTCAACTGCTCACCGTGGGTGCGCTCATGGTCGTGGTCAGCGTCGCCCTCCTTCAAGTCTTCGGACAGGGCCTAGCCATCCTCATGAACACAGGGCGCTGGCTGCTCGCGACGCTCGCGACGACCGCCGCGAGCGTGGTGAGTCTGATTCTGGTAGGTATCTCGAGCATCACCCACGCTGCTCCCCTTGCATTCGTAGCGAGCGCCTTCGGTGGTCAATTGGTCGTAGCCGTTGTATGTGCGTTGCTTGCGGCGCGAGTCGTGGGGATCTCGCTGCGAAGGTTGAGCCTGGCTGTTCTGGAGCGTGGCTATGTGGGTGCGCGGCTCGGCCACGAAGCCCGGCCTGCGCTAGTGATGTGGCTCATGCTCCCTATCGCGTACCAGACGGATCGCCTACTTCTCAGCCACCTTTCTACACCCGACCAGCTTGCTGCCTATAACGTGAGTTCCCAGTTCTTCACGGCGCTCTTCAGCATCGTGGCCGCGGGATCGGCTGTCTTGTGGGGCGTCTTCTCGCGCGCCCGGGCCGAAGAGGCACTTCCATCGGCCGCCGGCTTCGTCCGGCTTACGCTGGGCTTCACAAGTGTGGGAATTGTGCTAGCCCTTGGATATGTGCTGACAACGCCGTGGGTTGTCGGGCTAATAACGGGACGACGCGTGACGGTGTCGATTTGGCTGGCGGTTGCCTTCGGGATGCTCCTTGTTGCGCAGTCCTTCCATCAGCCCAGCGCAATGATCCGAAACGGATCCTGCTGGCCTGCGCTTCAACGCTATTGCCGTGTCTGTCATGGCCGTGGCCAATCTCGGACTCGGCCTCCTTCTTACAAGGAGTCTGGGTGCCGTTGGACCCGTGGCGGCTTCTGTCATGTCGATGACGGTGGCCCTGGCCTTGCCGTCGTTCGTTCGGGCCCGTGGGATTCTTGGGAAGAGTGGGTAGCGGCGATGAGACTTCCCCAAGGAATGGGTAGCGTTGCACGGCGTTTCGGGTTCGGGGACGTTGCGCTTCGCGTGTTGCAGAAGATTGCAGCACAGCCCTATGTCGCGAAGCGGATCTTCCGTAGGATTGTGACTTCGCCCGGAGCAGACAAGGGACCGGGGGATGGGCACCACGACGACCTGATGGACTTCCTTGCGTATGCGCAGGTCCATCGAAGAGAGGCGTTCGGACAACTACTTCAAGACCTGTGGGTGCTCTATGAGACAGGCAGCAAGGTGGGTGGGTACTTTGTGGAGTTCGGCGCCGCCGATGGGGTTGCGCACAGCAACACCCTGTTGTTGGAGCGAGAGTTTGGTTGGGCCGGCCTGCTCGCCGAACCTAACCCAGCACAAGAGGCGGCCTTGCGGAGAAACCGTGCCGCGGATATCGACATGCGGTGCGTGTGGGGCTTGTCCGGCGAAAGCGTGGAGTTGCTCGTAACAGCCGACCCGGAGCTCTCGACCGTCGTGGCGGCCGCAGGGGAGGACGAACACACGGAGACCCGTCTTCTGACCGGAGTGCCCGTTCGTGTTGAGACAGTCTCGCTCAACGACCTCCTCACAGAGCATCTCTCGCCTCACGTCATTGACTACCTGAGTATCGACACCGAAGGGACGGAGCTCGCGATCCTCGAAGGTTTCGACTTTGCGACTCGCGACATTCGGCTCATCTCGGTTGAGCACAACCACCGACCGGAGAATGAGCGGCTACTCGACGCGATCATGACGAGGCACGGGTATCAGCGAAGATTTCGCGAGCTGTCGGACTTCGACGCCTGGTTCAGGAAGATCTGATCACCGAAACGGCCGTGAGGCTGAACGCAGCCTTGGCTCGTTCTCCAACTGGGGCTGAGGCCTCGTTACGGCGGACAAGCCGATAGGGGAGGCTTGGCGAGCCGTTCTTGCCATTCACGTTCCCCTTTGCGAAGTGATCATTTCTGAACGGAAGTGCGTAGCAGCGATCTGGCGCGATGGCGCGCGAGGGCTGCCTCTGTATGCAGCACGTCCATCGCCGAGGTAAGAGTGGGTCGGTCAAGACGATCTCTGCGGGCGGCGAGATATCCCGCAGTATGACCGGGCGGTTGCTTGACATGCCTCCCTGCTGGTAGTCCACGAGCACCTGCGACAGCAGGAGAGGGGTGGAGCGGGCAGCAAGACCGAGGAACACGTCGTAGTCGGCGGCCAACCGAAACTTGGTACGAAAGCCGCCGACCCTTGCCAGCTCGGAGCGCCGACACAGGACGGCCTGGTGGCACGGGGTGTAAGCACCACTGTTCAACTTGGCAAGGGAGTATCCGGCAGAGGACTTCAGCTCCGTCATCTTCATCTGCGGGGTGACGACCCGTGCGTGTCCGATCACCCAGGCGACGGACGAAGCTGCATGCGTAAGGGCGTTCTCGAGAGCAGTCGAATCGAAGTCCGTGGGTACAGCATCCCCAGAGTTCATGAACCAAACCCAGTCGTCCACCGCCGCGATAAGTCCGCGGTTCATTCCTTCGTACGGGCCGCCGTCCGGCTCGACGCGCCATGCGCGCCTGTCGCCACGGGAAGGAACGGATCGCACCTGCGGAAGGGCACTGGGCGAGTCGTCCCCCTCAATGACGATGTGTTCGTAGGATGTCAAGCGCGCGCCACTGACACTTTCAATCGTCTGCGCCAGGGCCGAAGGGTTCCTGCGGGTCACGGTGACGATAGAGATCATCAAGGAGTGCTGTTGGATAATATCCGGGGGCTCTGGCCGAGCCCGCTCCTACAGTATGCTGACGATTATCGCGAGGCATGTGCCGCCCCGGTCACAAAATGACCCCATGCGACGCCAATGTTGAAGGCTCCACGACCAACCAGGGCCCGGTTCAGGACGAGTAGACCCATGAGAAACTGCCAGAGGCCGAGGAGTCCGCGTGCGCAACGTTTGGCCGTGGTTGTGGGAGAGCGTCCATCTAATGCTGCGCGCCGGCTACCTAGGTTCCGGCCACGCCTAAGCCGGCCACGGAGTGTCACCCGCTCGGGGTCGACATATTCGAGGGCCAAGGCACCAGGACAATACCATGCGCTGCTCCCGTGAGCTCGAAGTCGGCGAAAGAAGTCCGTATCTTCTCCGCCGATGCGAGCAAATTCTTCCGCCGAAATGGATACCCGCGGCGCGCACTTTGTGTACGCGGACCGCAGTGTTTCCACTGTAGCCGTCGCCGACAAAAGGGCCGCAGTCGGTGTCCGCAGCGTGCCTTAGATCGTATGGAGACGCCCAGGCTCCGGTCGGGAGAATGGGAAGAACAGGTCCCAGCACGACATCAGGCCCAAGTCCGGAGGTTACCTGAACCATTGCGGAGAACCAGCCCTTGTCAGGAATTTGGTCGTCATCAAAGTAGATAAGATAGTCGGCATCCTTGGCCGCGTCGAGCAAGGCATTCCGCGCATAAGAGTAACCGCGCGGAGACTCCACTAGTCGACTCCGACTTTCGGCCACCGCGGCCTCGACGGCTGACCTGCCTATCGACGAACCGTTGAACGCTACGATGATATCGGCCTCTGGAGCCTGACGTCTGAGTTCGTTCAGTAGTCCTGTGATTGATCGCTCGCCCAGCGTGGGAACGCCGATCACAAGCCGCGGCCAGCCGCCCAGCGCGTCCTCAGTGGTTGCGATGCGCTGACGATCTGGCGTGGGCGTGCAGCCGGGGAGGCGGCAGCCGACCGTCCGTGACACGCCGGCCTCTACTGAGGTGCGATGCAGAATCGCCGCCCCGCGAGAGTTCCACATGTCTCGACAAGGATTGGTCGTAGCTTGGCGGCCAGGGGAGCACCTAGTGGCCGGTAGGGAGGAGTGAGGCGATACCCGTGTCCTAGGCCAGGCAGCCGGCCCCGGCGCCCTGGAGGGGCTGACGCGTGTCGGGAGTGGCGCGATGGGTTGCTCGCCTTGGCAGTACGTGCTCCGTGTGTGGCAGTGGGTGTCCAAGAAGATGTTCCCCTGGGGACCTTCTGCGGTGCCGCCTGGCCGTATGGCGATCGGGCAGTGCTGACGTGGCCTGGCTCGCGCCGAAACAGAATCAAGGATGGCGTCGGGTGTGGGACCGAGGGATACCTGGGTCGGGGCATTGTCATCGGACGCCAAGGGCGGGCCTGGAACGCGTAGACACCGCCGAATCCGGTTTTGGAGGTGTCCTGTATCTGGAGGATCGACTGTTCCGCAGAGGCCGTCACCCCCGAACCCCGATCCTTCTCCACAGTCCGCGCGGACGTGACCTGCTCCCCGAGCATGACTCCGATGGCTCGCTCACGAGGATAGCGTGCCGCGGAACGAGCATCTCTAGCACCTTAAGAGAGTGTACGGGTAGCGGGATCTGAGATAGTATAGTAGTGTTTGTAGCACTGCCTGGTGTCATGGCCAGCCCCCCGACGCCTGGCTACCGTGAGGGCGCAGACGCGCGAGCCGACTATCCGGCGACCGGATGCGGGTTGGCGGAAAGCACGACGTTTGCCTGTCAAGTGCCATTCAATGGCAGAGAGACTACGAAGTGCCCGAGGATCGAGTCACGGCCCACTTCGAGCATGGGATAGCAACCGACGACCCCATCCACCAGCGAGATCGTACCCCCAACGGGTGGGACTTCAATTGGGTATGCCTAGCACCCGGCCGCATCGACGCAAGAACTCTTCACGACTAACCCGCCAGAACCAGGAGGAACGGTCGAGGGCCGGCGCAGCTAAGGCAGCAATGCCCCGGTCCTTTTCCGCTGGCAGATGCCAGAGCAGGAGGCCACCCTCATCGCCGCGAACCGTTCGGTAGACAGGCGCCGTCCATATCCGACGGATGAACATACTTCCGTCCACCACCGATGCGCGCCGGAGTGCATAGTTGAGCAAGTGCTCCTCCGTCACAAAATGTGGCCTACGCGCAACCCAGTCCGCCATCGCGAGTCGCCAAGCGTCCTCCGTTCTCTTCAGAATCGAACGGCATCCGTCCGTGGTGAAGCCATAAAGTTCTCCCCCATAATGAACGGGTATGTCGACAAGGTCGGGTTCGAGACGTTGGTGTAGTGAGGCGGCCTCAAATGCATTCAGGCCCTGACTCTTCTCATAATCCGGAAACCCCGTCGGATACACGAGAATAGTCCTGTCATGCACTCTCTCGAAGACGGGATCCAGAAGCCCTGTACAGAGGACGTCAGGGTCAACCAGCAGAACTTTGGTTGTCGCCCCTGCGTCCCTCGACAGCCTGACCATCGCGTCGATAGTGTACAAAGATGCGTTAAACGTGGGCCAGAAACCGATGGGTGGCCGGTGATCGAACGGCGCTTCGACCGCCCTGGTTCCGAGACTCGCGAATCGGTCACGGTAGGGTTGCGGTACCGAGGCGTCCGTAACCAGTACTAAGTCCAGTTGCCCATTCCAACGCCTAGCGGATGCAAGGGTGACGAATATTGATCGGTAGTACGTTGCCGAGGCTCCGGCATCGTCCGTCTTGCGAAGGTTAGGGTTCTGCTTTGCGGGTGCCGGCGTAAAGGCGACTGCAAGGATTGTGCTCAAGAGCACCCCCTTCGGTGAACGACGCTGACGTTCCTCTCGTTCCCCGGGACCCATTGGCTACAGGTCTTGGAGGTCATCACAGGGTGCGGTCCAGGGAGCGCTTGGCGACACTATGTTTCTGGCGGTTGCCACCTGGAGCACCCTTGCGGCAAGGCCTGACGCTGGCCGGAGCAGTGCATCGCGGGTGTCAGGAGGCACCCATTGTGCCGTGGTCTCCGCCATCGCCCTGGCGATCTCACCTATGGTGGGAGGGACCACCCATACACCAGAAATGTGGGCAACCTCGCGGGATACCCCACACGCTTGGGATACGATTACCTGTAGCCCACTTGCCAGGCCCTCATTCACGACCAGTCCCCACACTTCGCTAGACGGCAGCACCAACACGTGCGCAACCGCATAGGCGTGCGCCAGGGTACGGCCCTCTAATGACCCGCGGAAGTCGACGCTTCCCGACAGGCCATTGGCTCTGACCTGACGCTCGAGTGTGGACTGTTGCGGCCCCGAGCCGACGATCGTGAGGGTGTCACCCGGTGCACGGGCGAGCCGGAAGGCTGCTATCAGACCTTCCACGTTCTTACGCTTGATCAGCTGCCCAACGTAAAGGAAATGGCGACCGGCTCCCTCGTGGCTGCTGCTGCTCAGCTCGTTCCGAATCTCATCTGTCGTCGCGCGGAACCATTCGACATCAACGTTATTGAACGACTCCGATATCCGCGAGGCGTCGACTCCCATTCGCAGGACCGCCTCAGTAGAGGCGCGACCCGCAGTGATGACCGCATCGGCATGAGATATGACATTGCCTCGAATGCTGGCGACGACTCCGCCGGAGTACCGATGAGACTGAAGAGTCGACCTGTATAGCAGGAGGACCTGCCACCCACGGCGCCGCGCCACGGCAATGGCCACCTGGTACGCGGGCGACTCCCAGCCATCCACCACGAGACAGTTGAAGACCTCACTTCGCAGAAGGCTGAGAAGCTGCCGGTTTGGCAGGTACAAGTGCGACCCGCCAAGGCTGACGGCGGGGGCATCCATGAAAATGTGGCGAATGCTGGCGATATCAGCGGTGAGGTTCCAGTGGCGGTTCAGCTGAGTGCCATGAATGCGACGGAGAGATCGGCTGTGGCTGCCAATGTCCGCCAGGTCTGGATGCGGTAGGGTACGGGAATGTTCGTGAGCCAGAGGATCCGGGGAGTAGAAGGTTCGGGTTTGACAAGCCCCGCCGCCCCCAACTTCTGAATTGCCTTGGTGATCGAGTCGGCTAGCCCGGTCGCGCCGCGCTCGAGGATCTCGGGTCGTGCGATAGGCCCTCTCCAACTGGCACGGCTTCTTCGCATCCCGTCGGCGATCGAGGCTAGACGAGGCTCAACCACGAACACGCCCCGCATTTCGCGAATATCGGGCGCCACGCCGGAGGCGCTGCTAACGACGGTATGTAGGCCAGCGGCCAGCCCCTCGTTGGCGACCAGTCCCCAGACCTCCTGCGTGGAGGGCAGGACGAGAGTGTCGCTCTCGGCGTACACCCCCGCGATCTGCCCCTGCTCCAAGGCGCCCGCGAAGCTAACGGCTTGGTCCACGTGAAGGCGTGTGGCAAGGGCTTCGAGCTCGGCGCGGAGCACACCCGAACCCGCGATCGTCAGCGTGTCGCCAGGTTCGCGCTCGTGGGCGAATGCCTGGATGAGGGTCGCCACGTTCTTTCGGGGGATTAGCTGCCCGACGAATACGAAGCGATGTCCGGGGTGGCTGGCATCGGGTGGTTTGCGCCTCGCGGCTGCGGCTTCATGGAACCACGCGACGTCCACGCTGTTGAATGACTGGTAGATGCGACTGGGGTGGACGCCCATGGCGGCGACGGCTTCCGATGACGCCGAGCCCACCGTCACCACGGCGTCAGCTGACTTGAAGAACCGCCGACGGAGGCGAGCAACAGGGCCAGAGCTGAACCTATGACTCGCGGTGGTGGACTCATAGAAGAGGATCACGGGGGTATCGCACGCGCGGAGTTGACGAGCAAGCCGCCAGTAGTAGGGCGACTCCCAGCCGCCTATGACGGCGATGTCGTAGCCGGCCACGTTGGGCAGCGCTGGGGGTGGCACGTATTGCGTGGATCTCGCGGTGCGAGATCGACCATGCTGGGACGTTTCGGATGGGCAATACGTTATGTTTATGTTCGTCTGCTTCGTTCGTTGCATTGCTGGCCTCCGAGAAGCTATCGCCAAGGTTCTCCCGCCGCGGGCACCGAACGAGTCCTTCGCTTTTCGTTTGACACTGTTCGTTGTTTGGCGAATAATAGGACAGATGCGCGAGTTCATGAACCTCAGCAAGGCGCTGGCGGATGCCAACCGGGTCCGCATGGTGCTGGTTTTGCGGTGGCGGGAGTTGTGCGCCTGCCAGCTCACGGAGCTGTTCGGCCTGGCTCCGTCCACCATGTCCAAACACCTACTCCATCCTCTACCAGGTGCGGCTGGCTCAATGTGCGCAAGGACGGGCGATGGGTCTATTACTCCTGCCCGGGAAGGATGCGCCGCCTCCGGTTCGCGCGGCGCTGGACTGGGTGGTTTGTCCCTGGCGGATGACCAGCGAACCGCCGCGGATGCCAAACAACTCAAACAGTGCTCAAGATTGATCCCACCGAACTATGCCGAAAGCAATGCCGCCAATGAAAGTCCTCTTCCTCTGCACTGGAAACTCCTGCCGCAGCCAGATGGCCGAAGGCTGGGCGCGGCACCTCAAGGGCGACGTGATCGAGGCCTATTCCGCCGGCATCGAGAAGCACGGGATGAACCCGCACGCGGTCAAAGTGATGGCGGTTGCCAAAGGCGAACCGCTTTTATCCATCGAGACGGACAAAGTGAACGTCGATATCGAATCCCCCGGCGCGGGCTATTTATCGAACGTGCACGCCCGCCGGGCGACAAGGTTCCTGTGGGTCAAATCATCGCCGAGGCTGGTGACACAAATCGAACCTGTTACCCGCGTGCGCATGCCGCCTGCTTCCTCGCCTCCCTCCTCCAAACCAATCGCCATCACTCCGCTGGCGAAACGACTTGCGCAGGAATTTGGCTGTCGAGCCCGCTGCAATTAAATCGACCGGCGATCGGATTCAAAAGGCGGATGTCATGGCATTTGTCGAAACCCGGCAAGCCGCGGACACACAATTCGCGCACGTCTCATCGCAGCTACGCCGAAAGCGCGCCGCCTCGCCACCGAGCATCACGTTGGCACTGACCTCCCTGCAAGGCACCGGCATGGACGGCGCGATTCGGGTCAAGATGTACCAGAGCAAGCAATTCAAAGTCGCTGCAATCCATCACTTCCGTCGAGCCCGCAAAGATTACACCGCCACAGCCGCCTCCATCGACCACCGAATATCGCGTCGTACCCGTCACCGGAATCCGCAAGACCATCGCGGATCGCTTGCAAGCCAGTTACCGGACCGCGCCGCACATTTCGCTCACGCTCTCTGCCGACATGTCTGAACTGCAGCACATGGTCGAGCAGTCAAACCCCAAGTGCTCGAACGCTCGGGACATGCCTTGACCCTCACAACGGTCCTCGCCAAGCTTGTGAGCAGCGCCTTGCTCCAACACCCCCGCGTGAATGCACATCTGATCGGGGATGAAATTCGAGAATATGGCGCGGTCCATTTGGGCATCGCCGGTCAGCGCTCGCAGAGGGTTTGATTGTCCCGGTAGTCCGAAACGTCGAGCAGAAAGGGCTGGCAAGCTCTCCGTCCGACCTCTCGGACCTTGCTGCACGGGCGCGGAGTGGCAGTCTCAAGCCCTCCGAAGTGCGCGGCAGCACCTTTACCCTGTCGAATCTTGGCATGTTCGAGATCGAGCACTTCACTGCCATCCTCAACCCACCCGAAGTGGGTATTCTTTCTATCGGCACGATCAGCGGAGGTGCCAGTGAATGTTGATGGACAGATTGCCTCGCCCGCGCATGCGACTCACGTTGAATGCCGATCATCGCGCCGTCGATGGCGCCGTCGCCGCCCACTTTTTACAATCCCTCAAGCAAATGCTGGAACACCCGTATCTGCTTCTCGTGTAAAAAGAGTCCCGAAACCGGTTTTCAAGCTTCCATAATTTGGAAATCAAGTTGCGAATATCGTCATCCAAACTACTGAGTTGGGTTTTCGGATGCCTTTTAGAATCGTGTTACCCGTTGTGAAAAATCGAGCAGTGTGGAGACCGTATGCCGACCTTTACCAGGGAGCAACTGCAAGACACCGGCACCCGCCTGTTTGTGGCAGCGGGCGTGCCCGAGCCTGTTGCACAGCAGGTGACGCAGTCACTCATACTTAGCAATTTGATTGGGGTGGATTCCCACGGCTTTGTTCGTATTCCGCAATACCTGGATGCTATCAAGAGCGGCATGATCGTTCCGACTGCCGAGCCTGAAATTGTGCGTGACAACGGCGTTGCCCTTTTGCTCGACGGCCACGGCGCGTTTGGTCAAATCGTGCGCGCCGCGCTGCAGAATTGGGTATCGAGCGCGCAAAAAAATCCGCCATCTGCGCAGTGAGTTTTGCAGGCGTTATGCACGTCGGTCGGCTTGGCGAATACGTCACCCAGGTCGCGGACGCGGGATTGATTGGGCTGTTGATTGTGAGTGGCTCCCGCCCCGGCGGTCTCGTCGCTCCGTATGGTTCCCGCCAGCGAATTCTCGGCACAAACCCGATTGCGTTTGCCATCCCCGCCGGAACCTATCCTCCGCTTGTCGCCGATTTTTCTACCGCGGCGGTTGCCGAGGGCAAAGTGCGTGTCGCCATGTTCAAAGGCGAGTCCATCCCCTCAACGTGGGTCGTGGATCAGTACGGCAAACCGACCACCAATCCGGCTGACCTCTATGAGGGCGGCGCCATTCTGACTTTTGGCGAGCACAAGGGCTATAGTCTTTCGCTGTTAGCCGAAGTCCTGGCGGGCATTATGAGCGGCGCAGACGTTCCCAGTTTCCCGACCTATACGCACTGGAAAACGGAGCTTCTTGCTCGCGGTAGACCAGACCTTTTTTCGCTCGGCGCAAGAATACAACACGTCCGTCGACATGTTGTTCAATTTCGTCAAGCATGCCCTCCCGATGGACGGTGGCTCAGACATCATGCTCCCCGGCGACCCCGAGCGCCGCACACGTGAAAAACGCGAACGCGACGGCATCCCGATTGATGAAAAAACGTGGTCCGATCTCGTCGCCGTTGCAGAGCGGCTCCATATTGGAGTATAGAGCGAATTGCACATGCGTCTAAAAGAGCGAGTTGCTATCATCACCGGCGCTTCCGGAGACATTGGCGCTGCTACTCCGCGAGTGTTTGCGGCAGAGGGTGCGAGTGTCGTCCTGGCGGATATTGACGATACGGTTGGTCTTCAAGTCGTTGAAGCCATTCGCACTCGCGGGGGGCAGGCGATCTTTGTTCACACCGACATCACCTCTGCGCAGGCGGTTAACGCGCTCGTCGAAAAAGCAAGCTGGACCTATGGGCGCATCGACATCCTCTTTAACAATGCCGGGATTGTGGTACCAAAGAAACTCCTCGATACCGGTGAGCAAGATTTCGAGCGCCTGATTGCGGTAAATCTTCAAGGCGCATTATTTTGCATTCAAGCTGTATTGCCAATCATGATCCCACGCGGCAGCGGCTCTATCATCAACAACACATCAGCGCGGCAGTCACCGGCCGTCCGGGCATGCCTGTCTACGGTGCATCCAAAGCAGGACTGTTAGCGCTTACGCGCGGCGCAGCCGTAGCGTACGGACCGCAAAACGTGCGCTTCAACGCAATTGTCCCCGGCACCATCTGGACCAATATGACGCGCGACGCGTTCAGCCAATGGAGCGACCTCGACGCGCAAAAGCACGGTACAGAAAAGGTCATTCCCCTGCGGCGGATCGGCGAGCCCAGAAGATATCGCCTATGCCGCGCTTTTCTTGGCGTCAGACGAATCCAAATACGTCACGGGCATCGCGCTGCCTGTCGACGGCGGGCGCACCGCAGGCATCGCCGAAGCATCGGTCACGGATTAAGAAACATGTATTTGAACCACGAACGTGCAGTTGAAATCATGGCGGCGCATAATCTGGCGGGCATCGTCGCCGGCAAGCCGCACAACATTACCTACCTCACCGGCTACGATCGCAAACTTGGCTTTGCCCTCAGCTCGCCCATTCGCGCGTTGCTCTCGTCGCAGCGGGATGCCCCCTCGTCCTGATTATTCCCCCGTCGAACTCACCACCGTCGCCGCGCAAACCGTGTGGGCGGATGAAATCCACACCAACGGCGAGTTCTGGGTCTATATGCCGCCGGACAGCACGCTCACAAAAATCGAAACTCGTTTCCGCGACTTGTGGAGCAGCAGCACGCCGGTCGCGCCGGAGTGTGTTGAACAAGGTGCTCAAGGACCTGGGCATGTCACAAGGTCGCGTCGCGTTTGATGAAACCGGCATCGGTTATGCTGCGCGCGAATACAACGTATCCCGATTTGATCCCCTCGCGGGCGAAAATATTTTCGCGAAATCCGCCTCATCAAAACGCCGGATGAAATCGCGCTCTGACGGATTCCGCTCGCATCAACGAACAGGCGGGACAGGAATGACGATGCCTGTCAGCCCGGAACAATGTGGGACGACGTTCTACGCACCTATGCTGTCGGCTTGGCGCGCCATGATGCCATTCCGCAATTCGTGTCCAGCGCTCCCGGTCAGGAAAGCAGCATGATCTTTCCGATGAACGGACACGGTCGCGTGCTTCGAGAGGGCGAATGGGTTCGTCACGATTACGGCGCGACCTATCGGTCGTACTGGTCGGATACGGGGCGAACAGTTTGCCTTGGCGAGCCGCCGGACCAGCTCCGCCGTTATTATGCGAGCTGCCGGTTGGGTGTGGAAGAAGTGGCGAGCCATCTCAAGCCTGGCGCGCGCTCGGGCGATTTATTCGAACTGGCGATTCAAACTGTCCGCAAGGCGGGCATCCCGCACTATAATCGCTCCCACTGTGGTCACTGCATCGGTGTCGAACTCTACGAGGCGGGCGGTATCAAGCCAAACGATGAATTACGCCGCCTCGAACCCAACATGGTCTTGAACATCGAACTGCCCTACTACGAGTTGGGCTGGGGCGGCTTGCA
>CAVZVW010000004.1:0-401727 GCA_963778845.1 uncultured Actinomycetota bacterium | reverse complement strand
TGACACTGGACACATGCCCAAGCTGCTCCCCGTGATCCAGCCCGCCGAGGATCTGGCCGCCTGCTGCACCCCACTGGCGCAGGCTCCGTTGTCGATGGACCAGGCCCAGGACCTGGCCGGGCGGCTGAAGGCTGTCGCGGACCCGGCTCGGTTGCGGCTGCTCTCCCTGCTGCTGGCCAGCGACGACCTGGAGGCCTGTACCTGTGACCTCACCGAGCCGCTGGGCCTCAGCCAGCCGACGGTGAGCCACCACCTGAAGAGGCTGCTCGAGGCCGGTCTCGTGACGGCCGAGCGGCGCGGTGTCTGGACCCACTACCGGGTCGTGCCGGAGTCGCTGGCCTCTGTGGCCGCCGTCCTCTCGCCCCGGGTCGCGGTGTAACTGACCCTTTCCGCGACGCTCGGGTAGTGACACTATAGGTAGTGATCCTACTTATAGTGCTCACTCCAGCTCGGGACGGGATCACCATGGACGTGCTCGGGATCGTCCTCCCCGACAGCCGCCCGATCTTCCTGGTGGTGCTGGCGGTGCACGTCCCGGCTGGGATGGTCGCCGTCCTCGCCGGGGTCATCGCTGCGGGCGCGAGGAAGCAGCCGGGGCGGCACCCGAACGCCGGGCGGGTCTATCTCGGTGCGCTGGCGACGGTCGCGCTCACGGCGATGCTGCTCGCCCTGCTGCGCTGGCCGCACGACATCCACCTCGCAGCCCTGGGGGCGGGCTCGTTCGGGGTCGGCCTGGCAGCGTGGCGGGCCCGGCGGCGGCAGCGCCCGGGCTGGACGGGCCGCCACATCCTCGGGATGGGGACGTCATACGTGCTGCTCTTGACGGCCTTCTACGTCGACAACGGTCCGCAGCTGCCGGGTTGGCGCCTGCTGCCGGTCTGGGCGCTCTGGGTGCTGCCGACCGTGGTGGGTGGCCCGGTGATCGCGTGGGCGCTCTGGCGGCGTGGGGTCACACCGTGGCGAGACGGCGTGCGCGGGCCGCGCAGCGCAGGCCCGCGAGCGCGGCGACCGCGAGCCGCCCGACACTGAACACCACTGCGCAGCAGGCCAGCGGCCACACCACGCGGGGGGCCGCGCCGAGCCACGGCAGGTAGAGCCCGAGCATGGCCGCATCCGCAACCACGCACACTCCTGCGGCCACGCCGGCCGTGGTGGGCGGCGATGCCGGACGCATCCACGCCTGCCTGTGTGCACCCCGGTTGGCCAGCGTCAGACCGGCTGCCCCGGCCGCGACGGCGACGAGCACGCCGAGGGCGGGCAGCCAGCGAGCGGGGGCCGACCGGCGTAGGCAGCCAGGGCGTGGCGCCCGACGTGACCAGCGCCGCTGTCCAGGTGAGCGCCGCGACCGGCCCGCTGGCGAGCAGCCCCTTGGCCACCCGCCCCGCGAGACGGCCCGCCGACTCAGCCGCCAGACCTCTGGCCGTCAGCCCGGGATCGCCGAGGTCGAGGACTGTCCTCGCCGCGGCAGCCTCGTCGGACAGGCCGGTCTGCCGGTAGGCCGCGAAGGCGTCGTCCACCCCGTCCCGCAGCTCGCCGACCACGTCCGCGCGCCATCGAGCGGGCCCGACGACGCCCAGCACCGCCGTGTCGACCCAGGCGTCGAGCGCCGCCGACGACGCGGGTGATGCCGCCGCTGCGCGTGCCGCCCTCACGTCGTCGCCACCCACGCCGCGCCGTCCACCTTCGCGCCGTCCACCCTCGTCCCGGCCAACATCGCCGTGACAACCCGCGAGAACTCCCGCCACGTCGACCGTTCCTGCACCAGTACCCGCCGACCTGACGCCGTCAGCGCGTAGGTCCGGCGCCGACGACCGCTGCCCGTCGACCAGCTCGACGCGAGCAGGCCTGCGCCCTCCAGGCGGCGCAGCGCCGGGTACACCGTGCCAGTCGGCAGGTCCAGAACCCCGCCCGAACCCGCTCGCAGGGCCTCGATCACGGCGTAACCGTGCAGCGGGGCGCCCTCCAGGGTGGCGAGCAGCAGCCCGTCCAGGTGGCCCTTCAACACTTCGGCCCTCATAGGTAGCGACGCTACCCCCGATGGCGCCGGCACAGCGTTGATCGTGAGGGCCCGGTGGTCGAAGCAAGTTGATCGTGGGGCTTCAGTGGTCGAAGACAGTTGATCGTGAGGCATCGGTGGTTGCGCCGGTGATCGTCATGCAGGCGGACGGGACCCACGCTTGAGGTGTCTCACGATCAACCGCGTGTCTCATGATCAACTGACCGCAAGGCGCCCAGCCGAACGGGCATCGCCATCACCGGCCCCACCGCTTGCCGCGGAACGGGCATCGCCAACACCAGCGCCACCGCTTGACGCGAAACGGGCTTCGTTCGGCCCGCAGCGTGTCAGCCGACGTTAGCCCCCGACGGCTCATCGGCCTGCAGGTCAACGGCGGAGGGCAGCACGACGACCGTCGCCACGATCGAGCCGACCTGTCCCAGCCGCCACAGCTCGCTCCAGTGGAACTGCGGGCCGTCTTCGCGCACCAGCGCGAGCGCCAACGGCTTACGACCCAGCGGGACGACGGCCGCCCCGCCGAACGGGACGCCGGACGGGTGCGACATGGTCACCGACGCCAGCCGAGGCCCGGTGGTCACCTGCACGGCTTCCGGCCCCGGGCAGCGTGCACTCGTGCCGACCACCTCGATGTCGGCCGACCCCGGGCGGAACGCGACGATGGCGGCCCAGTCGGCACCCAAGGCCGCGGGGGCGCCGTCCACGAGCGTCCGCAACGCGCGCTGCGGGCTGGCGAGGACATGAGCGATCAGCTCGAGGTCGGTATGGCGCGTGGCCGGGGGGGCGGGCGCCTGGCGGCCCTGCACCGTGACGCCGGCCACCCCGTGCAGATGGTCGCTCACGCGGTCGAGGTGGGCCGCGTCCCGCACGTCGATGAACAGGTCGTCGACCGCGCGCCCCGACTCGGACTCCAGGACGTCGACGCCGACGATGTCCGCCCCGGCCAGGCCTACAGCCGAGGCGACCAGCCCGAGGGTGCCCGGACGATCGGGGACGCTGACACGCACGCGAGCGAGCACGGGACCTCCCTGCGGTAGGACGCCGACAGCCGACATCCTCAGCATGCCGCCTTCACGTTGCCGACAGGTTTCGTGAGCCCGCAACGCCACGCCGTCTACCCGCTGTGCGCGCCGCGCTTGATCGCCGAGGAGCGGTCAGATCCACATCGCCGGGTCGACCAGATCGCCGATGTCGTGCGGCACGTCGGGCGGCGGTGGCAGGTCGACCACCGGCGCCCCGCCCCGCTCGCGGATCTGGCCCGGGACGCCGACGACGACCGACCCGGCCGGGACGTCGCGGACCACGACGGCGTTCGCGCCGATCTGCGCGCCGTCCCCCACCACCACGGGCCCGAGGATGCGCGCCCCGGCCCCCACAACCACGTTGTTGCCCAGCGTGGGGTGCCGTTTCACCTTCTGCAGGCTGCGACCGCCGAGCGTGACGTCGTGGTAGAGCATCACGTCGTCACCGATCTCGGCGGTCTCGCCGATGACCACACCCATGCCGTGGTCGATGAAGAAGCGGCGCCCGATCGTGGCCCCCGGGTGGATCTCGATGCCGGTGACCGCTCGGGTCCACTGCGAGACCAGGCGCGCGGCCAGCCGGTGCCCGTGCACCCAGAGGTGGTGATGCACCCGGTAGGACCAGATCGCGTGCAGGCCGGGGTAGGCGAGCACGAGCTCGGCGCGGCTGCGCACGGCGGGGTCGCGTGCGATCGCGGCGTCCAGGTCCTCGGTCAGCCTGGCCCGCCAGCCGAGGTGCTCCAGGCCGTCGCCGCGAACCAGGCCTCGGGGTGTGCCGGCCTCCAACAGCCCGTCCTCCCGTGCGCGGAACACAGCGTCAGTCCATCAGGTCGGAGTAGAGGATCGTCGACAGGTACCGCTCACCGAACGACGGGATCACCACGACGATGAGCTTGCCGGCGAACTCCGGCCGCCGGGCGACCTGCATCGCCCCCCACAGCGCCGCGCCGGAGGAGATGCCGACCAGCAGGCCCTCCTCCTTGGCCGCCCGCCGCGCGTACGTCACGGCCTCCTCGGTGGGGCAGTCGAGCACCTCGTCGTAGATCGTCGTGTCGAGGATCTCCGGGACGAAGTTGGCGCCGATCCCCTGGATCGGGTGACCGCTGGGGGTGCCGCCGTTGAGGATCGGCGAGGCCGCGGGCTCGACGGCGAAGAGCTTGACGTCGGGGTTGCGCTTCTTCAGGACCTGGCCGACGCCGGTGATCGTGCCGCCCGTGCCGATCCCGGACACGAAGGCCGCCACCTGGCCGTCGGTGTCGTTCCAGATCTCCTCGGCCGTCGTCCGGCGGTGCACCTCCGGGTTGGCCTCGTTGGCGAACTGCCGCACGAGGACGGCGCCCTCGGCCTTCCCGAGCTCCTCGGCCCGGTTCACCGCGCCCCTCATGCCCTCCGCCGCAGGGGTGAGCACGAGCTCGGCGCCGAAGGCGCGCAGCAGAGCGCGGCGCTCCTTGCTCATCGACTCCGGCATGGTCAGCACGACGCGGTAACCGCGCGCTGCGCCGACCATCGCCAGCGCGATCCCGGTGTTGCCGCTCGTCGCCTCGACGATGGTGCCGCCGGGCTTGAGCTCGCCGGAGTCCTCGGCGGCGTCGATCATCGACACGCCGATGCGGTCCTTCACGCTGCCGGCAGGGTTCTGGAACTCCAGCTTCGCGGCGACCGTGGCCGCGGCGCCGTCGGTGATCCGGTTCAGCCGGACCAGGGGGGTGTTGCCGACCAGCTTGGTCACGTCGTCATAGATCTGCATTGCCGCAGGTCACCGCCTTGTCGTAGGCCGCCGGGACTGCCGGGGCACGTCAGTCACACCCGTCGCTGCCCAGGTCGGCAGCCACTGCTGTTCACGCAGAACCCGCCGACCCGGCGACTTGTTCCGCACGACGTCGAACCAGGTCGGACGACGTCGGCGCGGGGCGCAGTCTAGGGCGAACGGCGCATGTCAGTGTGAAGAGTGGCGAGCCGCCCCCCAGATGCACCTGGGTCAAACACGCTCCCCCGGGTGGGCGTAGGAGCGATGCACGGTCGCGACATGGGTCTCGTAGCTCTCGTACCACACCCCCCGGCCGAGCCGCTGAGCTCGGGCGTGCTCGGCGACGGCCTTCCATGCGCGAGCCGCCGGCTCGTCCGCCCAGTACGACACGGTGACGCCGACCCCGGTCGTCGCGTCCCGCGCGGTGTCCAGCCCGAGGTAACCAGGCTGTGCGCGGGCGAGCGCCTCCATCTGCGCGGCCATGTCGTCGTAGCTCACGCCGTCGGCCATGGTGTGGTCGGTGCGCCGGGACACGAAGACGACAGCGACGTACGGGGTCGGGGGCAGGGGGAGCACGACGTCACGCTAGCCCGAGGTCCGGGGTGGGACTGCCGACTTCGTCAGCCCGGCCACCGCGAGGCCGCCTCGTCCACCCGCCGCCAGGCACGGCGAGCCTGCTTGTCGGCCACCTCGACGGCGTGCAGCTGCACCGCGTACACCACCCCGTAGCCGAAGGTGTCCTCCCCCGCGTCGGCCGCCGTCAGGGCCAGCTGTCGCACGAGGTCTCGGGCGCAGGCGGCGTCCGACCTGGCCTGCAAGCGCGCCTGCGCGTCCTCGACGGCCACCGCCAAGCGCGCGGCCCCGCCCTTGTTCCACCCGGCGCTCGCCGCGACCTCCACGGCGCTTCTCGCACGCCAGACGGCGGCACGGCCGTCGGTCGAGCCTGCATCCGCCATCGCCGCCCCCATCAGGACGACGGCATCCCGCACCGCAGTGCGGCTTTGGGGCCGCGCCGGGGCGGACGACCGTCCTGGGCGGCCAGGCCCCTCCGCCAGGGCGATGAGCCCGTCGACCAGCGCGAGGTAGCGTGCGCCGTCCAGCGTCGTGCGGGTCGTGACGCGAGCGTCCCCGAGCCGCGCCGACAGCGCGCCGTCCACCCGTGCCCGCACGGCGCGGGGCAAGGCTTGCGGTGGCAGCCCGTCACACGCTGCCCCCAGGCCGGCGACCAGGCTCGCGGCGCACCGTTCGGCGTCCAGCACCTCGGCCAGCCAGTCCAGCTCCACACGCAGCGATTCAGCGACTGCCGCCTCGAGCACGCCGCTGCCGCCGACGGCGCTCGACTGGCCCACCAGCAGGCCGCTGAGCCGATGCGTCGCCCCGGCCATGCGCTCGACTGCGCCGGGGGTGCCGACACGGGCGTGGGGGTCCCAGGCCAGCACCTCTTCCACCTGCGAGGCGAGTACGGCCAGGACGGCGCGAGCGGCGCCCCTGCGGCCGTCCGCCGGTGTTGCTGCCCCCGGCGATGTCGCTGCTGCTCCCGGCGATGTGGGGCGTTGCGCCAGGGCCCGGCCCACCTTGGACGCCGAGTCGGCCGGGCGCGCGCCCGCGGCCAGCAGCGCCGCGCCTGCGGCGTCGAGCAGCGAGTCCTCACCGTCGACGAGCTCGACCTCGATCTCGCTCCACGCGCTGCTACTGGTCACCGGGCCACCGGCGGGCGGCCCGAACGTCTCCGCGACGACGCCGTCCTCGACCAGCTCCGCCAGCTCGGCACCGCTGTCGGCCAGCAGCCGGTGCACGGTACGCCGCGTGGTCAGCCGGGCCACGGGCACCAGCGCGGCGCCGCGCACCCGTACCCGCACGAGGCCAGCGATCGCGGCGGGCACGGTGCGCACCGTGCTGCCGAGGGGGTGCTGCACCTCCAGCCGAGCACCCGCGGTCGCGGGCAGCTTGAGGTGCCACCCCGCATCCGACCCGCCGGTCCGGCGGCGCAACGTGATGCGGGCGTGCAGCAGGCACAGGTCGTCGGTGTCGAAGTAGGTGGCCTCCAGGTGCTGCTCCTCGGGCTCCTCGACCGCCGAGACTCCCGGCAGGGCCAGCAGGTCGGGCAGGGCGAAGGACGTCGGGACGTCGAACTTCCGCTCGACCTCCACGTGCGTGCTCGCCACACCGGCTCCTTCCCGGGCCCTCTCGGCGCCCATCAGATCACCACGGACTACGTCACCAGGGGCGGTGGCGGGTCGTGACGCTCGACGGACACCAGGCGGGCGCCGTCCAGATGCAACAGCCACCAGCCCGCCTCACGCAGGGCCCGGCCGGCCGAGACCACGCTACCGGCGCGGGCAGCCACCGCCTCGACGAGTGGAGCCACATCGGGCTGCGGCAGACAGGCGGCAGCCGCGATGCCCTGCGCGGCCAGGCCCAGCAGGACGCCCTGCAGCGCGGGGCCTGTCGGTTCCACGTGCAGCCCTGCCTGCTCCGCGTAGGGCTCGAGGGTCTGCCGGCATGCCGGCGGCGGGGCGCCCAGCACCCGGGCCACGCCGAGACCGGCGAGCACGGGCACAAGAGCCATGGCCTGCGATCGCCCGCGGGCGGCGAGCGGGCGACTCGCGGCGCGGGTCGTGGCGGCGTGCCGGAGGACGACGATCGGCGACGTCACCGACGCGACGAATCGGCTGAGCACCGTGCGATCCAGCACCCGGGTGACCCGCGCGTTCGCGGAGCCCAGGGAGAGCCAGCAGACGTCGTCCACCTCGTCGAGGTCCGCCAGGTCACCCTCCCCGGCGCTGCGCATCGCCCAGTACCCCACGCTCTTGCGGCTCACCGTGCCGTTCGCCGAGGTCACGGGGTAGCTGTAGCGACCGATGAACGGACCGAGCACGGGGTGGTGCCCGGTCTCCTCAGCCACCTCGCGCAACGCCGTGACCAGGACGTGCTCGCCGGCCTTCGCCTTGCCCTTCGGCAGGCTCCAGTCGTCGTAGCGCGGCCGGTGCACGAGGGCGATCTCGGGCTCACCCGCGGGACCCGGCCGCCACAGCACCCCGCCGGCCGCCCATACCGTCGGCCGGCGGGGGACGGCCGACCGGTCGCTCAACGGCCGCTCGCCACGGCAGCGTCGGGCACGGCGAGACCCAGTCGGGCCGACAGCTCCGCCCACAGCCGCTCGTAAGCGGCAGCTGCCGCACCACCGGGGGCGTAGGCCGTGACAGGCGCGCGCTCCTCGGCCATGCGCTCGATCACCGCAAGCGACGGGATCTCCACCGCCACGACGTCGTCGCGCTCGACGGGCAGCGCGTTCGCGAGGTCGCGGTGCAGGCGCTTGCGCCTGTCGACCATGGACAGGAACGCCATGACCTGGGGACGGCCGCGCCGCCGCCCGCGGTAGACCTCGTCGAGGAACATCTCCAGCTGGTCCAGGGACCGCACAGCCAGCGTCGCCGGCACCAGCGGGACGGCAAGCAGGTCAACCGCGTGCACCACGCTCTCCGAGGTCAGCGAGACACTCGGTGCGCAGTCGAGCACCACGAGGTCGTACTCCGAGGCCAGCGGACGCAGCAGCCGGCGCAGGCGCTGCTCGGGCTGCTTGAGGTCGTTGAGGTCCAGGTCGAGGCTGCGGTAGGAGAAGTCCGCCGGCAGCAGGTCGAGGCCCTCGAAGTCGGTCCCCTTGATCGCGACGTCGAGGTCGTGCCGCCCGCGGACGAGGCCGCGCCCGCCACCCTTGACCTTCGGCTTGATCCGGAACAGGAACGTGGCGGACCCCTGCGGGTCCAGGTCCCACAACAGTGTGCGGAACCCGTCGCGGGCGGCCAGGTGGCTCAGGGCGACCGCCGCAGACGTCTTGCCGACCCCACCTTTGATCGCGTACGTGGCCACGACCTTCATGGCGTCACCGCCGAGGCGGCACGGCTCCGCGAACGCGCGGGAGCGCGGGGCGGCTCGTCGGTGTGGTCCACGACATGCTCCTTGCTGTGATCCGCAGTCTGGTCAGCGGCGTGGTCGCGCTCGTGGTCCTCGCCGTCATGGAGGTCGAGACGCCGGTCGAGACGCCGGTCGAGACCACGGTCAAGGGGGTCGTCGAGGGGGTCGTGGACGGCCTCGTCGGGGTCGCCGCCCTCCCCTGCGCCCTCGCGCGAGGCTCGCCTCGTGAGGGTCGCCATGTGCTGGCGAGCCGTCGGCCGCACGAAGCGCGCGAACCGCCGCTCGAAGTCGCCACGGGCCTCCTCCTGGTCGGTGGACAGTCGCGCGGCGAGCTCGCCCATGGCCAGCAGGGTGGAGACCGGGACGGGACGGCGCGGTGACTGCTCGGCGACCATCGCGGCGGCGAAAGCGTGGATCGCCTCCCGCTGCACGTGGCTGTCCTGGAAGGCGCCGAGGCAGTCCTGCAGCGCCTTGAGGTCGGCGACCACCGCCTTGAGCTCCAGCTGGTCCAGCACCGGGGCGAAGAGCTCCAGGACGTAGCGCAGCTCCTTGGCGCGCTTGCGCAGGGTGTGCAGCTGCTCAGCCGGGGACTCCGGGGTGATCTGCGAGCCGAGCCGGACGACGCGGCGGTCGGCCTTGGCGATCCTGGCCGCGGCCAGCTCACCGGCCGTCACCGCCCCCGAGTCCTCGCCCGTGAGTCCCTGTGCCGCAACGGCATCGAGGCACTCGCGCCAGGCCACGACGAAACGGCGGTAGCGTGCCGAGCGCAGGCTTCGCGCCAGGGCACGCTGCGCGCGAGTGCGGTGGCGGGCCAGGTGGTCGTGGAAGAAGTCGAGGTCGACGGCCTCGTACGCCTGCAGCCGCCGGGCGGCGGCGGGCACGTCGAGCAGGTGGACGTCGAGGTCGCGCATCGGCGTCGTGACGTCGCCCAGCCACCGCAGCTGCGGGGCGAACGTCGCCACGGTGCCCGCGGGCAGCACATCACCGGCGAGCTTGAGCGCAGAACGGCTGCGGCGCACCGCGATTCGCAGGTCGTGCAGGAACTCGGTGTCGACGTCCTCGACGACGCCGTCCACGTTCGCCTCGATGATCTCGAGGTTGGCGGCGAGGACGGCGGCGAGCGTGGCGTCGGCCGGCGAGTGCGCGGTCGGTGGCGGATCGACCACCCCGGGGAGCATCCCCGGCACCAGCCCGGCCGCAGTGAAACCTGTCTCAGCCACCGCCGCGGGGTCGACGCCCAGACGCGCGCGGCGCAGCAGGCCGCGCACCTGAGCGGCCCGGCCGAGGTAGCCGCGCACCGGCATCAGCAGGATCCGGGCAGGCACCAGGCCACTGCCGACCGGCAGGTCCGGCCGGCCGGCCATGGGCGCCCACGCCGTGGCCCTGGCACGCGCCGGCGCCTCGACGACGAGCCTCACCACGGTCTTCTGCTGGCCGTCGAGCAGGCTCACCTCGTGCACTCGGCCCTCCGTCTGCACCAGGGGCAACAGGGCGCGCAGCCCGGCGACGGCGATCACGCGGTCGCGGAGCGCGCCGACCGGTAGCGCGGTCGGGAGCAGCGGCCCGTCGAGGGCCTCGGCGCTGTGCGCATCGTGCCGCTCGCCGTCCGGGCCGGTCAGCAGCAGGGACATGCCCGCGGGTGTCGGGGCGGCCTCCAGGAGCATCCCTCGGCGGTGGAGACGCCAGTCGGGGGTGTCCACAAGCGTTCGGCGTCGTCGAGCGACCGCGCGGTCCATCACGTCGAAGTGCGGCGCCACCGCGGCGCAGACGGCGGCCACGGCCGAGTCGGTGCTAGCCGTGCTGCCGGCCACGTGGCGGCCTCCTCGTCGCATCACCGCATCACCCGGGCGTCAGCCCGATGGGGCGGCCATTCTTCCACGCACGCCGTCAGTTCCTGCACAACGGCTCCGGGCGCCCTCAGAACAGCGAGCCACGCTCGAGGTCCAGCAGGAACCGCTTCCGGTCGAGACCGCCGCCGTACCCCGTGAGGGCCCCGTTCGCGCCGATCACGCGATGGCACGGGACGATGATCGAGATCGGGTTGGCCCCGTTGGCCAGGCCGACGGCGCGGGAGGCCGTCGCGTCCAGACCGATCGCCTGAGCCAGTGCGCCGTAGGACGTCGTGGCGCCGTAGGGGATGGCCTGCAACCCCGACCACACCCGCAGCTGGAACGGTGTGCCCATAGGGCGCAGCGGCAGCTCGAACGTGGTCCGCTCGCCGGCGAAGTACTCGCCGAGCTGCGCGGCCGCGGCGGCGAAGACGGCGGCGTCGTCGTCCCTCATCGACTCACTGACCCGCCTCGGCCGCTCCGCCCGGCGGTCCTGCTCGTCGGTGAACAGCACACCCGTGAGCGCGGTGCCGTCGCCGGTGAGCAGGAGCTCCCCGATCGCCCTCGGGACGACCGGTGCCCCGATCAGGGTCCAGAGCTCCACGGTGTGACTCTGCCACGCTGCGGGTGCCCGTGGCGGGCCACCCACCCGTCGGTCCCCTGGCCGACCGCCGCATGGACGGCGCGGGCCACCCGGGCGCCCCACAAGGACCGCGACCCGCCGTAGACCTCCACGGGCTCGCCGGCGACGGGCTCGGGACAGGCGACGCAGACGGCGTCCGACGCCGTGCCCGTCCCAGCGATCCCGGCCTCGGCGAGCGCCTGCACCTTCGCCTCGGTGGCGGTCGCGACGGCGTTGACGAGCGCGGCGTCGGAGAGCGGCACCGGCACCACGACGAGCAGGTTGACGGTGCCGACGGGGTCTGCCGTCCCGGCCGTCTCGCTCTCGGCCGTCTCGTTCTCGGCCACCTCCGCCGGGACAGCCGCCCACACCGGCAGCCCGAGCCCGACCGTCGCGACCGTGACGACCCCGCCGTCGTCGGCCGAGCACCAGTGGCGCACGTCGGCCGCGGTCAGCATGCCGACGCCTTCGCCGACCAGGCCGAGACCTGTCGCGATCTCGCGCAGGTGCGCAGCAGGGTCGGTACGGTCGTAGTGAAGGCCGACCATGGCGTTGAGCCACCATGGGCGCGCTGCGATGCCGCCCCCGAGCACCGTGCTGGCCACCATCCGCCAACCCGTGCCCGGCTGCCACCACAACAGCGGCCACTCGGCGCCGTCCTCCTCGCGTGCGGAGAGGTGGGCGATCACGGGTCTCCCTCCCCGCGAGGTGGGCGCAGGGGGTGTACGCGGACGCCGTCCGGCCCGGGGACGATCTCAGCGCGGGCACCGTAGTGCTCGGCGAGCGCGGCCCGCGTGAGCACGCGATCCGGCGGCCCCTCGGCCACCACCCGGCCATGGGCCAGCAGCACGAGGGACTGCGCGTACTGGGCGGCGAGGGCGAGGTCGTGCAGGGTCGAGATCACGGTGATGCCGAGGCGACGCCGTAGCGCGTCGACGAGCTCGAGCACCTGCTGGGCGTGGCCAAGGTCCAGCGCCGCGGTCGGCTCGTCGAGCAGCAGCAGGCGAGGCTGCTGGGCAAGGGCCCTGGCCAGTACGGCCCTCTGCCGCTCACCGCCCGAGAGCGTGCGCAGCCGGCGACCGGCGAGCGCCTCCAGGTCGAGGTTGCCGATCGCCTCCTCGGCGACAGCGCGGTCGTCGCGGCTCGGCCCCGCCAGCAGGCCGTGGTAGGCCGTGCGGCCGAGCAGGACGTAGTCGCGGACCAGCACGCCGTCGGGCAGAAGCGGGACCTGCGGGCTGTAACCGACGAGCCGGGCGCGTTGCCTGGCGGACAGCGTGGACACGTCCGCGCCGTCCAGCAGCACCCGGCCCTCGTGACGCATGAGACCGGCGAGCGCCCTCAACAGCGTCGACTTCCCCGCACCGTTCGGCCCGACGACGGCGAGCCAGGTGCCCGGCAGCGCGTCGAGATCGACGCCGTCCAACACCCGGGAGCGGCCCAGGACGACTCCGACCCGGCTCACCCGAACGCTCACCCCGCCCGTGGGAGCCCGCTCGTCGGCCGGCACAGGGCTCGCCGCCACGCTCACGACGCCCGCCCGCCCACGCGCAGCAATGCGGCGAAGAAGGGCGCACCGACGAACGCGGTGACGACCCCGATCGGCAGCTCACCGGGGGAGACCACGGTGCGTGCCACGAGGTCGGCCAGCACCAGGAACGCAGCACCTCCGAGTAGTGACACCGGCACCACCACGCGGTAGGACACGCCGACGAGCCGCCGCACGACATGGGGGACGACGAGCCCGACGAAGCCGATGAGGCCGCTGACCGCCACTGCTGCGGCCGTGCCGAGCGAGGCGGCCAGAAGCACCACGAACCGCACGCGACGCGGCCGGACGCCGAGCGCCTGGGCCTCGTCGTCCCCGACCGCCAGCACGTCGAGCGCACGCGAGGCACCCAGCAGCACCCCGCAGGACACCACGGCGTACGGCGCCAGCAGGGCGAGGTCCGACCATTGCGAGTTGCCGAGCTGGCCGAGGATCCAGGAGTACACCTGCCGCAGGTCGTCGGTGTGTGTCTGCTGCACCATCGTCTGCGCTGCGGTCAGGAACGAGGCCACGGCGACGCCGGCGAGCAGCAGCGTCGCGCTCCCCCCACCGCCTCGACCGGCTGCCGCACCCAGCGCGTAGGCAAGTCCTACGCCGCCCAGTGCTCCGACGAAGGCCGCCAGCGGCGTGACGGCGATCGGGCCGACCTGACCGGCCGGGGCGTAGGCGATCACCAGCGTCGCGCCGAGACCGGCGCCGGCGGCGGCGCCGAGCAGGTAGGGGTCGGCCAGGGGGTTGCGGAACACCCCTTGGTAGGCCGCACCCGCGACGGCCAGCACCGCGCCCACGACGGCCACCAGCAGCACCCGCGGCAGCCGCAGCTCGAACAGGATGCGGCCGTCCCCTGGGGTCAGCTCCGGCAGGCTGACGCCGGGCAGCCGGTCGAGAATCGACGTGAGGACCAGACGCGGAGGCAGGGCCACCGCACCGATGCTCACGGCAGCGACGATCGCCACGAGGAGCAGGACGGCCGCGACGATGACGGCGACGGTCCGCCGACGTCTCACCGCGTCCATGCTGCCTCCCTCGACCGGTCGGCCGCCGATGCCGGTCAGCCGCGCAGGGCCGCCGCGACCGCTTCGGCGAAGTCCGCCGTCCGCGGACCCCAGCGGGAGGCGATGTCGTCGTCCACCGCGATGACCTTGCCATTCTTCACCGCAGGCACCGAGGCGAAGGCCGGCCGCTTGGCGACGGTGGCCGGCGTCTGCCCGCAGCACCGGGAGTCGGCCAGGACGATGAGGTCGGGTGCGGACTTCACGACGAACTCGGCCGAGAGCTGCGGGTACCCGCCCGAGGCGTTCTTGGCGGCGTCCGCGATGTCCTTCAGCCCGAACATCGTGTAGATCGATCCGAGGAACGTGCTGCTCGTCGCGGAGTAGTAGGTCTGGTCGAGCTCGTGGTAGACCTTCAGCGGCGTCGCCGGTGTGGCGACCGAGGCGACTGCGGCCGCTATGCGCTCCTTGGTCTGCTGGGCGACCTTCTCGGCGTCCGCGAGGTGACCAGTGACCCGCCCGAGTGTGTCGAGCTGGGCGTACGTGTCGTCGAGCGTGCTCGCGGCCGGCAGCAGGATCGCCGGGATCTGCAGCTTCTCCAGCGCGTCGAGGAGCCCGTTGGCGTCGTTGGAGATGACCACGAGATCAGGCTTGTAGCCGGCGACCGCCTCGGCGTTCGGCTCGAAGGACGACAGCTTGGTGCGCGGCGCGTCGGCGGGGTAGGTGGAGTTGTCGTCCACGGCCTTCACCTGGGTCCCCGCGCCGATCGCGAACAGCATCTCTGTGGCCGTCGGCGACAGGGAGACGATCTGCGTCGGCGCCTGCGCGAGGGTGATCGTCGCGTTGGCGCCGGTCACCGTGACGGGGAAGGCCGGAGCCGTCGGTGTCTGGCTCGTGGCGCCGGCCACGGGGGTGGCACTCAGGGCGGCGCCACCGGTCGGGCCACCGGTCGAGCTGGAGGCACCGCACGCTGCGAGCGCGACCAAGAGGGGGGCGGCGAGGATGCGTCGCAGAGTGCGGGCGCTTGCCATGAGGACTCCGTACGGACATGGGCGAGGAGCGCACTCGGGTCCCTCGCCCGACGTGCGACCCTAACCTCGGGGTCGAGGACGTCGACGCAGCGCAGGCGACCTGGCTCGGCACCCCGGCGGGGGCGCACCACAGTTGCGGGACAGCACCGGATTCGCACCGGACTTCGCTGCTGCTGCGTTGCCGGGACGGGTCCATGGGGCTCGGCCGGCGGTGCGAGCGTATCAGCGCACGTCGACTCCTCCGGTTCGGGTGTACGCAGCACAGATCGGGGGCCCCCCTCCGTCACGCGGGCCCGCCTCACCGGTGCCGGCCGCGACGACCGGCGGCACCTGGTGCCTGGTGCGGCGTGCTTTGCATTGCACGCACATCCGCAACGCCCGCTGCAGGCAGCGCTGCGCCGCCGCACCTGATGCCTCATGCGGCGTGCTTTGCATTGCACGCACATCCGCAACGCCCGCTGCAGGCGCTGCCAGGGCCTCTCACGCCGATCCCGCAAGGATGCCTGACCACGGCTGTCGATCGTGAGACATCCCAGCACGGGCGCCGATCGTGAGGCTCCCTGACCGTGTTCCTGCGTTGCGTGTCTCACGATCAACAAGGTGTCTCACGATCAACACCGGTCGTTCGGCTTCGCGATCCGTGTTGCGGGCGGGCCGCTCGGGGAGCGTTGCAGATCCGCGTGCAGAGCAAAGCGTGTTGCACACGCCACCCTCCCCGGGCCGGGCGGCAACCCGTTGCAGATCCGCGTGCAGAGCAAGGCTCTCGCACACGCCACCCTCCTCGGGTCGGGCGGCAACCCGTTGCAGATCCGCGTGCAGAGCAAAGCATCTCGCACACGCCACCCTCTCCCGGCCGGAGTCGGCGGGGCCAGGCGGCGAGAGCCGGGCGGCGGGGGCGAGGCGGCGATGAACCAACCGGGTCTTCAGCTGCAGGGGTGTCTCGGTTCGGCGGTCGTCACCCGATGGGCCGGTCAAGCCCGCGCGCCGGCCCGTCGATACCCCGAGTGTGACCGGCCGGGCCTCGCGAGTCGCTGTCATCGGCGTCACCGTGATCGCGGCCGCCCTGGCCCTTTCAGGAGTCGGCGGCGCAGTGGCGGCCGCGCCGCTGAGGCCCGGCACCCCCACCGTCACGTCACGGTCGGCCGCGAAACCACCGAGCAGACCGACCGTTGAGCCGTCATCGTCCCGCGCCTCGTCGGCGCTGCTCGCCGGCACCACGTGCAGGGCCTTCGGGGCCGACACCTACTGGCATGCGCCGGTGGACGGACTTCCGGTCAACGCCAGGAGCGCACAGTGGCTGGCGCACATGTCACCCGCCCGCACCTTGCACCCCGACTTCGGGCCGAGCTACGGGGACCAGCCGGTGCCCTACGGCATCCCGATCACGATCGCCCCGCCTGGCCACGCCAAGGTCGCCGTCACGTTCGACTACGCCGACGAGTCCGATGCCGGGCCGTACCCGCTCGGGCTCGACACCCTGATCGAGGGCGGGGCCGGGGCCACCGGTGACCGGCACGCCATCGTGGTCGACGCAGGCACCTGCACCCTCTACGAGACCTACGCAACAGGCCGCACGGTCAGCGGGGGCGTCACACACTGGACCGCCGGGTCCGGAGCCGTATGGTCGCTCGCGTCCCCCGCCCTGCGGCCTGCGCAGTGGACCTCGGCCGACGCCGCGGGGCTGCCGATCCTGCCGGGTCTGCTGCGCCTGGACGAGGTGCTCGCCGGGTCGGTGGACCACGCCATCCGGTTCACGACCGACATCACCGACCGCGCCTACGTCTGGCCTGCACGCCACCAGGCCGGGTCGGTGAGCGACCACACGTACCCGCCGATGGGGGCGCGCTTCCGGTTGAAGGCGTCGTTCTCGCTCAGCGGCCGGCGAGCGGACACCCAGGTGGTACTGCGCGCCATGCAGACCTACGGCCTCGTGCTCGCCGACAACGGGTCGCCGTGGTACTTCCAGGGCCAGTCGGTCGACGGCTGGCCCGAGGGGCTGATCAGCGAGCTCAAGGCGATCCCGGCAGTCGGCGTTCGAGGCAGTGGACACCGCGCCTCTGATGGTCAGCGCGTCCAGCGCGGTGGTGAACCCCGCCTACCTCGAGGCGCCGACCACCCCGCCCACGCCGACCATCGTCACTCCCCGTACGGCAACCGGCCCACCGACGCGAGGCGCGAGCAGCCCACCGACGCGAGGGGACGCCACCGGCCCAAGAAGCCCGGGCAACGCCCACCCCTCGCCGACGCTGCGCTGACGATCAGCCCTTGACGCTGCCCGCGAGCAGGCCGCGCACGAAGTACCGCTGCAGCGCGAGGAACACCGACAGCGGGATGACGATGGAGACGAAGGCCCCGGAGGTGAGCCGTTGCCACTCGTTCCCGCGGGTGCCGGCGAGGTCTGCCAGCGCCGCGGTGAGCGGTCTTGTCTCGGCGGTGCCGAACACCAGACCGACGAGCAGGTCGTTCCAGATCCACAGGAACTGGAAGATGACCAGCGAGGCGAGCATCGGCACGATCAGCGGCAGGACGATGCTGCGGAAGATGCGGGCGTGGTCGGCACCGTCCACCCGCGCGGCCTCCATGAGCTCACCGGGCAGCTCCGACATGAAGTTGTGCATGAGGAAGATGCACAACGGCAGGCCGAAGCAGACGTGGGCGATCCAGATCGTGATGAACTTGCCCTCCCCCTGAGGGTCGAGCGTGCTGAAAGGCCACCAGGTCGAGAAGATCTTGAGCAGCGGGATGAGGGCCACCTGCAGCGGCACGATCTGCAGGGCGAACACTGCGACGAACACCCAGTCCCGGCCGGGCCAGCGCATCCAGGACAGGCCGTACGCGGCGAGCGCGGCGAAGAAGATCGAGAACAGCACCGCGGGGATCGTGATGACGAAGCTGTTCAGGAAGAACGAGCCGAGGTTGCCGGTGTCGCCTGCCAGGACGTCCTTGTAGTTCTGCAGGGTCAGCTCCGGGTTGGAGAAGAACGTCCACCACCCGGTCGTCTTGATCGCCGCCTCGGGCCGGAACGACGAGATGAACAGGGCGAAGGTGGGGATCGTCCAGACGACCGCGATGATGATCGCGACGACCATCGCGCCCCGGCTGCTGAGCGTCTTGCGCACGCGGGTGGCGATGCCGGGTTCTGCGGCCGCGGCGGCCACGGGCCGAGCCGCGGCGACGGGCGTTGCGGAGGCGGTCATCGTGCCTCACTCCTCTGCCGGTTCAGCGAGCGCACCTGGTAGATCACGACGGGGACGACCAGCACGAAGAGGAACACCGCGAGCGCGGCGCCCCACCCGGACTGGTTGAAGACGAACGACTGGTTGTACATCGCGTTCGCCACCACGCTGGTGTTGAAGTTGCCGTTGGTCATCACGCGGACGATGTCGAAGACCTTGAGGACGACGATGATGATCGTCACGAACACCACGACCACCGACGCCCGGATGGACGGCAGCGTCACCTTCCAGAACATCTGCCACGAGCTGACGCCGTCCAGCCGGGCGGCCTCGACGATGTCTGCCGGGATCCCCTTGATCGCGGCCGACAGGATGACCATCGCGAAGCCGGCCTGGCCCCAGATCATGACCACGATGAGGAAGAGGCTGTTCCACGGGTCGTTGAGCAGCCAGTTCTGTGTCTCGAGACCCAGCCCTTTCATCACCCCGTTGAGAGTGCCGATCTGCGGGCTGCCGGTCTGCCTGTAGGCGTACATGAACTTCCAGATGATGGCTGCGCCCACGCCCGAGATCGCCAACGGCATGAACACGAAGATCTTGTAGATCGGCTCGCCGCGCACCTTGTCGATGAGGATCGCGTAGAGCAGCCCGATCGACACCGAGATGATCGGGGCGAAGATCAACCATATGGCGTTGTTCCGCAGCACGGTGAGCGCGTCGGGCTGGGTGAACATCCACTTGTAGTTGTCGAGCCCGACGAAGCCCGTCCCGTTCTCGTCCTGCAACGAGAGCATGAACGTCTTGATCGCCGGCCAGATCAGGCCGAAGCCGACGAGGGCCAGCGCTGGGCCGACGAACCAGATGATCTGGGCCGTGTTGCGACCCAGCTTCTTGGGCCAGTTGTCGACGATCAGGAGTATCAGGGCGACGACGACGACGAACGCGACGACACCGATGCCCAACCACTCGAGCTTAGAGTTCACCGCAGACCTCCAAGGGCGCCGCAGAGCCTCGAGGACGGATACCACAGGGGGACCAGTGGGCCGGGACGTGCCGGCCCCCGGTCGGGGGTACACGTCCGGCCCGGACGTTACCGTCCGGGCCGGACGTCATGCACTCCGAAACGTCAGCTCTTCGGCCAGGACGCCTCGATCGTGTCCGTCACGTCCTTCGTGGACTTGCCGGTGATCCAGTCGGTCATGCCCTTCCAGAACGTCCCGGCGCCCACCGCGGCGGGCATCGCGTCGGAGCCGTCGAAGCGGAAGACGGTCTCAGGGGCCTGCAGGAGCACGACCGACAGCTGGTTGATCGGGTTCGGGTCGGTCGTCCCGCCGGTGAGCACGTTCTCCACCTTGAGGTTCTTGTTCGCCGTGATCCAGTCGCCGAGCCTCGCCTTCTTGTTCACCCACTCGTCGGACATCATGTACAGCTGCACGGCAGCGGTCTCGGGCTTGTCGTTGAAGGCACCCACGAACTCGCCGCCGCCGAGCACGGGCTTGCCCTTGCTCGGGTCGATCGGCGGCAGGTAGAAGGCGTAGACGTCGCCGTCCTTGGCCACCTTCGTGCCCTTCGGCCACTGGTTGGCGTAGAACGAGGCCTGGCGGTGCAGGGCGCAGGTGCCTTGCAGGATGTTCAGGCCGCCGTCCTGGAAGGCCGTCGTCGCGATCGTCTTGACGTCGCCCACGCCGCCGTTGACGTACTTGGGGTTCTTGAGGATGGTCCCGGCCTTGTCGAAGGCCGCCTGCACCTGCGGGTCGTTGAACGGGATCGTGTGCTTGACCCACTGGTCGTAGACGTCAGGCCCGGCGGTGCGGAGCATGATGTCCTCGATCCAGTCCGTGCCCGGCCAGCCGGTCGCCGTCCCGGACTCGAAGCCCGCGCACCACGGCTTGCCGCGCTGCCGAACTTGGCGGCGATCTTGTCCGTGAGCGCCATCATCTCGTCCCACGTCTGCGGCTCGGTCCACCCGTTGTCGCTGAACATCTTGGGCGAGTACCAGACGAACGACTTCACGTTCGCGCCCAGCGGCGTGGCGTAGAGCGTGCCGTTGACGCTGCCGTAGTCCAGCCAGTCCTTGGTGTAGGCGGCGGTCGCGGCGGCCTTGCCCGTGTCACCGACCGGCTTGAGGGCGTTCTGGGCGACCAGGGTCTGCACCAGGCCCGGCTGCGGGATCGTCGCGATGTCCGGGGCGTTGTTGCCCTTGACACGCACCTGGAGCTGGGACTCGAACTCACCGGTCCCGTTCCACTTGATGGTGATGCCGGTGCACTTCTCGAAGTCCTTGAACGAGTCCTCGAAGCGCTTCGCCTCGATGTCACGGATCGAGGAGAAGATCTCGACCGTCTTGCCCTGGAACTTGCCGTAGTTCGCGAACGCCTCGCAGCCGGCGGCCACCGCCCCGCTGCTCGACCCGCCAGAGGCGGTGGAGCCACCGCCGCCGGAGCTGCCACCACCACAGGCGGCCAGGGCCAGTGCTGCCCCGAGGGCACCCGCCAGCGCGGTCGTGCCGCGCCGCCATGTGCGAACTGCCATGGACTTTCCTCCCGGTCCTCACGACGACCTGGTCTGTCGCCAGGCATGCGTTGAGAGGATGTAAACGCTTTCGGTGGTGAGCCCGCAACAGATGAGAGACACCAGAGCGGTAACGATTGGGTCACATGCCCGTCACCGGCGACTGCTAGGGGCCGTGAAACCGCGCAAAGCGCGCTAAAGGCGCCCCAAGGGGCGCCTGCGACCTGCGACTTCGTGGACGGCGCGCGGGTGGCCTGCGCCAAGCCACACGACTTTGCCGGACGAGGTGCCGCCGCGCAGCGACGCGAGCGCCGGGGCGCGACCAGCCGGTGAGCGACCGTGCCGGGGGCGGCGATCAGCCGGTGATGCTGCTCATGGCGTGCTGGACCAGCGTGATCAGCGCCTGCTTCGTCGCCGCCCGGGAGCGGGCGTCGGTGTAGATCATGGGGACGTCCGCGGAGATGGCCAGGGCGTCGCGCACGTCGTCGATCTGGTGGCGGGCGACCCCGTCGAAGCAGTTGATGCCGACGACGAACGGGATGCGTCGGACCTCGAAGTAGTCCACCGCCGCGAAGCACTGGTCGAGGCGGTCGGTGTCGACCAGGACGACGGCGCCGATCGCGCCACGCACCAGGTCGTCCCACATGAACAGGAAGCGGTCCTGACCCGGCGTGCCGAACAGGTAGAGCCACAGGTTGCCCGGCAGCGCGATGCGGCCGAAGTCCATGGCCACGGTCGTGGTGGTCTTGTCCGAGCGCCGGCCGACGTCGTCGACACCGATGCTGTGCTCGGTCATGGCGGCCTCGGTCGACAGCGGCTCGATGTCGGAGATCGACCCGATGAAGGTCGTCTTCCCGACCGCGAACCCGCCGGCAACGACGATCTTGACGACGGTCGGCGCGGCCTGGTGCAACGGTACGGGCACGACGGCGCCCGGTGCCGCGACGGTGGCCGCGGTGACGTCAGAGCGCGGATATGCCATTGAGAACACTCTCCAGGACGCTGAGCGTGGTCGCGGGGTTGTACGCGGAGTCGGTGCTGGTGACGCCGTGGACGCTCACGAGCTTGGCGTCGGCGAGGTCGCCGACGAGCACGCGGACCACGCCGATGGGCAGATGCATGTGCGCCGAGAGCTCGGCGATCGACAGGTACTCCCCGGTCGTCAGCTCGAGGATGCGCCGCATCTCCGGGGTGTGCGAAGGATCGGGCGAGCCCGAGGACTGCACGAGCGCCTCGATCGGCAGGGCGTCGGACGTCGGCCGGGTCCGGCCGCCCGTGACCGTGTACGGGCGTACGTAAGCGGCCTCGTCGAAGCCCTCGCGCACGCGGTCCGTGTCGTCCGCGTGCGATCCCCGGCGGGGAATGGTCATCTCGGCATCACCCCATCACCTGGTTGCGAGCACTCAGCCCATGACGGTTGCGCGGGTGGGACCGGCCAGCGGAAGTCGCGAACGCATCTCGGAGATCAGCTGGGGGCTCAGGGTCGGTTCGGTGCGGCTCACGAGCAGGGCCATCTCGTAGCCGACCAGGCCGACGTCGCAGGAGGCGTCGGCCACGACGGCCAGCACCGACCCGTCGGACACGCTCATGAGAAACAGGAACAGCGTGTCCATCTCGACGATGGACTGGCGCACCTCGCCGCTGCGCAGCTGACGGGCCGCGCCCCGGGTCAGGCTCGACATGCCGGCCACGATCGCGGAGAGCTGGTCGCCGGCAGTGCGGTCCAGCTCGTCCGACATCGCCATCAGCAGACCGTCGGCCGAGACGACCAAGGTGTGCGTGACGCCGGGCACGCTCTTGACGAAGTTGTCCAGCAACCAGTTGAAGTTGGTCGCCTCTGGGCTCATCGAGGTCACGGTCTGGTCCTCCGGTCGGGCGGTACGGGTCAACGGGGTCTGCCTGAGATGGGCCGTAGCCCGTCAGCCGGGGTTCTGCGGTGCTGCGCGGTTGTCGGCACCCCCGGGAGGGGGTTTGCCGACCGGTGGTTGTGCCGGCTTGGACGTGCGCCCGCGTTCCACACCCGCGTGGAAACCCGCGAGCATCGAGCGCACCTCTGTCGCCGTGCGGGACCGATGCGTCGTCGGCTGCGGCGACGCCGGTTCCACGTGCCCCGCCGGGGTGGCCGCCGGGGTTCGGCGCACCAGCCGGGTCGGTGCCGTGCTCTCCACCGCCTCCGGGCGGTAGGACGACAGCCGGCTGAGCTCGGTCAGCGCCTCCGAGGCAAGGGCGGAACGGCGCCGCTCCGTCTCCGCGGGTGTCAGCGGCTCGTTCTCGGCCGGGCCGAGGGCGGACCCGAGGCCGCCCGGGCCGGGCTCCCGAAGGTCCGACCACGTGTCGGCCCACGCATCGGGCCAGGCGGGCGAGTGCCCCTCGTGCACCGGCTCCGCGGCGGGCGAGGGCCCACCGTGGCCGGGCTCGGCGGCGTCGCCGTGGTGATGCCCCCAGCCGCCGGCGCGGCCGGCCGGCTGCTCGTTGAGGTACGGCGTGGTCGGCGGCAGCAGCTTGGGCTTGCGGGTGAGCCGGAACGCCGGGCGGTGTGGGTGGCGCGCCGGGAGCACGTCCATCGTGACGGCCATCGGATGCGCGACGTAGGGCTCCTCGTACACCGGTGCCGGCTCAACCGGCTCGGGAGTCGTCTGCCCAGGGGCGGCCGAGCGCAGTGCTGCCTGCGAGGCCGCGGCCGCCGCGGCCAGCTCGGCGTAGGCGGCCGCCGCAGCGCTGCGAGGCGCGGGGATCGAGGGGACAGCCGGGGACGCCGCCCAGCCGCCGACCGTGGGCGCCGCGGGCGTGGCCATGTCGCGACGAGCCCGGAAGCCGGCGAAGAGGCTGGAGGTCGCCGCCGCTCCCGCATCCTCGGCGACGACCACGGCCTGCGGCTCGGGCTCCGGCGCCACCTCGGCCGGCGGCTCCAGCTCCTGCTCAGGCTCCGGCACCAGCTCGGCTTCCGGCTCGGGCACCAGCTCGGCTTCCGGCTCGGGCTCAGGCTCCGGCACCAGCTCGGCTTCCGGCTCGGGCACCAGCTCGGCTTCCGGCTCGGGCACCAGCTCGGCTTCCGGCTCGGGCACCAGCGCGGCTTCCGGCTCGGGCTCAGGCTCGGCTTCCGGCTCGGGCACCAGCGCGGCTTCCGGCTCGGGCTCAGGCTTCGGCACCAGCTCGGCTTCCGGCTCGGGCACCAGCTCGGCTTCCGGCTCGGGCACCAGCTCGGCTTCCAGCTCGGGCACCAGCTCGGCTTCCAGCTCGGGCACCAGCTCGGCTTCCGGCTCAGGGCCGATGACCGCGTGGCGGCCGTGGGCTCCGAGGTGCGTAGGCCACGCCGCGTCGCTGCCGACGCTGAGGACCTGCTCCCACGTCGGCTGAGCGCCCCTGGCGGATGCATCGATGTCGCTGCCCAGCTCGAGGTCGAGCCTGGCCATCTCGTCCCAGACCACGACTGCGTCGAGGTTGGTCGGGTCCGGGCTGTCGGCTGCGGCTTCGACCGGTTCGGTGTCGACCACCGGGTCCGGTGGCTCGAGCCGCATCACAGGCGCCTCGACGAGGTCCGCGACGGAGGCCGCGAGCGCCGCCTCCAGCACACCGGGGGCCGGCATCCCGCCGATCGGCCCGTCCGGGACAACGCGATGGGGCAACCCGCGACGACGTCGCGGCAGGAGCCGACGAAGTCGGGGCACCAGCGCCAGCGCGGCCACGGGGACCGGCGAGTCGACGTCCGGAGCAGGCTGGTCGGCGTCCGGAGCCGGCTGGTCGACGTCCCGGACGACCGGGCTGTCGGAGAGCTCCTCGACGTCACCGGCGGAGGCGATCTCCCGCCGCGCAGCGACGTCCGGCTGCGCAGCGGCGTCCGGTGACACAGGGTCGAGCACGACGGCGAGCTCTGCCGCGACGAGTCGGTCGGCGGGGTGCAGCGCCATCACGAGGTCGGCGCTGTCGGTCGGGTGGTCCTCGAAGCGAACGTCGGGGACCGACCCGCTCACGAACAGCGACGGAGGGAGGTCGACGACGGCCACCGTGCCGCGCAGGTCACCCGGGACCAGGCGCACCGTGGCGTCCAGGCGCTTGGCGAGGCGGCCGACGACGAAGAACCCCAGCCGCTGAGTACCGACGATCTCGCCGAAGGGCGGGTCGCACAGGCGGGCGTTGGCGTCGGCGAGCTCGGCGTGGCTCATCCCCAGGCCCTCGTCGGCGATCCGGACCCTGACCCCGCCGGGCACCAGCGCGGCCGAGACCCGCACGAGGTTGCCGGGGTCGGAGAACACAGTGGCGTTCTCCACGAGCTCGGCGACCAGGTGGGCGGTTGCCAGCGCCAGGTGAGCCACCACCGGCGGGTCGACCTCCAGCGTGAGCGCGACCCGGTCGTAGTACTCGATCTCGCTGGTGGCGGTGCGGATCACGTCGGACAGCGGCATCGGCTCACGCAACCGCCGCCCGGCCTCGATGCCGGCCAGCACGAGCAGCGACTCGGCGTTGCGGCGCATGCGCGTGGCGAGGTGGTCGAGCCTGAACAGGTTGTCCAGCGTGTCCGGGCTCTCCTCGGTCCTCTCCAGCTGGTCGATGAACGCGAGCTGACGCGACAGCAGAACCTGGTTGCGCCGGGCGATGTTGACGAACATCTCGGCGATCGAGGCGCGCAGCGCGGCCTGCTGCTGGGCGACCTGCACCGTCGTCGCGTTGACGTCGCGGAATGCTGCCGCGAGCCGGCCGATCTCGTCCCGGGAACCGACAGGGACCTCGGGGAGGACGACCCTGCGCGAGTCCGTGGAGGTCTGGATGCGAGCAACGGCGAGGGGGAGCTCGTCGCGCACATGCCCGGCGATGTCGGTGAGCCCTCTCAATGGCTCCGTGATGCGACGAGACATCAGCAGCGCGAACAGCACCGACAGCGCGACGAGTGCGGCGACCGCGAGGAGGGTGAGGACGGCCTGCCAGCGTGCACGCGTGACGAACGTCTGCGACTTCGCGGCGGCGTCGTCGGCGACGACACCGGCGAGGTTGTCGAGCTGCTGGGCGCGCGTGGAGGTGACGTCGTGCCACCTGGTCGGGTCGACAGTGATCTTGCCGCTGGTCCCCGCCGCCCGAAGGGCGTCACGCAGCTGCGCGAGCTCGGTCACCCGGTGGTCGCTGGAGGCCCGCGCGAGGACGGCGACCTGGCCGGCGTCCGCCGTCGCCCGGAAGCTCGTCGAGCGCCTGGTCCTGTGCGGCGATGCTGAGCGTGAGATCGCGGACGTTCTCCGCTGTCGCCTTGTGGGTGGCGATCATCCGCTCGCCGGCCAGCTGCTCGCGCATAGCCCCCTCGACGACCTGGGCGAGCTGGGTGAAGGAGGCCAGGCGCGCGGCCTGTCCGCGGTCGCTCAGGGTGGCGCCGATGGCCGCAGGCAGCAGCACGTAGGCGTCGATGATCTGGTCGTAGGTGTTCGTCACCAGGTCGGCCGTCGCCGCCCACTGCGCGGTCGCCGGACGGTCGACACCGCTGCGGACAGTGGCCAGGCGGGCGTGCCCATGCTCGGAGCGGTACAGCGCCGAGGCGGCCTCGACGCTGAGCTGGTCGATCTGGGCAGCGGCGACCGCCTGGCGGAAGTCGCGGGACGCGGCGTCGGTGGCCGCGCGGGCGCGACCCAGGTCACCGCCGACGGGGTTGCCCCGGCCCGCAGCGGAGATCGCGGACACCGAGATCTGACGCTCGGTCTGCAGGGCGTTGACGAGTGCGCTGAACTCGTCGCCGGCCGCGGCGAGCGCGCCGGCCTGCGAAGCGGTACGAGCTGAGGCGAGAGCCTGGTACGAGATCACCCCGCCGGCGAGCAGCAGCACGAGCACCGGCAGGGCGAGGATCGCGAGGATCTTCCATCGGATACCCAGGTTCCGCAGCATGTGGACCTTCCGCTCGCTCGCCACCGGCCCGTCGAACCCGATGGACGACGCCCTCGACCGCGCGCGTCGGGCCGCCCCACCCCGGGCACTCCGTTCTCTGTCGACCGGATGCGGCCTCGCATTGACGCCTGACCCTGGGTGGTTCACCCGTCCGGGCGCACCGCAGACTTCGAGGGTGAGCCGAGCGCGACCACCGACCCCCTGGGCGGATGCGGCCGTCTGTGCCGTGGTTCTGACCGGCGGCCGCGCCAGCCGGTTCGGTGCCGACAAGACCGCCGCCCGCGTTCGGGGGCGTTCGACTGCTCGACCACGTGCTCTCCGGGCTGCCGCCGCAGTGGGCGGTCACCGTGGTCGGGCCGGCCGACGATGCGGGCGCGGCGGGGCGGCCGATGCGCTGGGTGCGCGAGGATCCCCCGTTCGGCGGGCCGGCCGCCGGGCTGGCGGCGGCCTGCGCCACGCTGGACCCGCTGAGGGAGGTGGTGGTCGTGCTGGCGGGGGACCTGCCTTTCGCCACGCCCGCGGTCCCCCGGTTGCTGAGCGCCCTGGCGGGCACGGCAGGCACCGGTGGTACGAGCGCGGAGACCCTGCCCGATGCAGCGGTCGGGGTCGACCCCGCGGGGCGGCGTCAGCCGTTGCTGGGGGCCTACCGGCGTGCCCCGCTGGCCGCGGAGCTGGCCCGCGGCTCGCGGGACCGCTCGATGCGCGACGTCCTCGCGCGGCTGCGCGTCGTCGAGGTACCCGTGACGCAGAAGGAGGCGTGGGACGTCGACACGCCCGCGGACCTCGCCCAGGCTCAGCGGTGGCCGCGCGGGCGGGCGTAGGGTCGCGCTCGCGAGCGCTACGCCAGGAGGTAACCCCCATGCAGGCCGTCGTCATCACCGAGGCGGGCGGGCCCGACGTGCTGCGGCTGCAGGAGGTCCCCGACCCGCGGGCACGCCCGGGCGAGGTCGTGCTCGAGGTCACCGCCACCGCCGTCAACCGTGCCGACCTCATGCAGCGGCAGGGTCACTACCCGGCGCCGCCGGGGGCGCCGCCGTGGCCCGGTCTGGAGGCCAGCGGAGTGGTGGCCGAGGTGGGTGAGGAGGTGCACGGGTGGGCACTGGGCGACCAGGCGTGCGCCCTGCTGTCCGGCGGGGGCTATGCCGAGCGCGTCGCCGTCCCGGCGGCCCAGCTCCTGCCGGTTCCGGCCGGGGTGTCCCTGGAGGAGGCCGCCGCGCTGCCCGAGGTCGTGTGCACGGTCTGGAGCAACGTCTTCATGGCGGCGAACCTGCACCCTGGCGAGGTGCTGCTGGTGCACGGCGGTGCGGGTGGGATCGGGACGATGGCCACACAGCTGGGCCGCAGCGTCGGGGCCGTCGTCGCGGTCACGGCGGGCTCGGCCGACAAGCTCGCCCGCTGCGCCGACCTCGGCGCCACGGTCCTGATCGACTACCGCCAGCAGGACTTCGTGGCCGCCCTGCGCGAGGCGACCGACGGTCACGGCGCCGACGTCATCCTCGACAACATGGGGGCTGCGTACCTGTCGCGCAACGTCGACGCCTTGGCGCCCAACGGGCGGCTCGTCGTGATCGGCCTGCAGGGCGGGCGCCGCGCCGAGCTCGACCTGGGCAGTCTGCTCGCCAAGCGGGCCGCCGTGATCGCCACCACCCTGCGGGCTCGACCGCCCGCCGAGAAGGCGACCATCGTGGCGAGTGTGCGCGAGCACGTGTGGCCCCTGGTCGAGCGCGGCGACGTGCGCCCTGTGGTCCACGCCGTGCTCCCGCTCGCCGAGGCCGCAGCCGCCCACCGCCTGGTCGAGGGGTCCGGTCACGTCGGCAAGGTGCTTCTGCGGGTTCGCTGACGCGCCCGGCCGGTGCTCAGGCGTGGGGCCTGTCGACCACGTGGAGGATCCCGGACGTCGCGCGCACCGTGACGTAGCCGCCGGGCTTGCCCTTCGACCCCTCCGGCAGGGCGGGGTCGGGCTCGACGGCGATCACCTCGCCGTCGACCAGCAGGGCGAAGCGCTCCCCCACCGGCGCCGGCCACAGCAGGCTCACCAACGCGCGCTCGGCCGCGTTCGCCACCGACCGGTGACCCGCCCGCACCCTCGCATCGTCGCCGTCCCAGGTGAGCGTGACGGCGGAAGCCCGCGGGCGCCCGTCCCCGTCGGTCGTCAGCAGCATCGGGACCGTCCCGAAGCCGGAGGCGACCTCGAGCAGTCGCTCCAGCTCAACCTTGACGCTCATGGTCACCCTTCACTGGCCTGCAGGACGAACACCCTGATCTGGCGGCCGCCCGTGCGGCCCGGGTAGGTCTGGAACCCCTTGTACATGGTGCGAGCACGCCGCCAGACCTGCTCGGCCTCCTCGCCCTCGAGCTCGCGGGCACGTACCGCGCGGCTGACGCCGTGCCGGCTCACCCGGGCGTCGGGGCAGGCGGAGAGGTTGTGCACCCAACCGGGGTGGTGAAGGCGGCCGAAGTTCGAGCCGATGACGGCGAGGTCGCCGTTCTGGGGGATGCCGCCCACGGGGACCGTCCGCGGCCGGCCCGACCGCGCACCCGTCGTGGTGAGGAGCACGGTGGGGAAGCCCGCCACGGAGTCCGTCACAGTGGTGCTGCCCCGGCTGACCCGCAGCACGAGGGTGTCGACGTGGTGCAGCGTCGGGGCCAGGAGGCCAGCGCCGAGCCGGGTGGCAGCGACCTCGCGGATGCTCCTGGTGAACCAGGAGTGCCCGCAGTCCGTGATGCCCAGGTCCGCCGCGAGCCCCATGCACACACTGTCCACCAGCCGCGATGCCTTCGCCATCATCCGTGGGCCACAGGCAGGGCCGGCCGCCTCACCCGAGCTCGGCGACGGCCTCGAGCAGCCGGTCGACGTCCTCGGCCAGGCTGTAGCAGGCGATGCTGGCTCGCACGGCCGACCCGGAGTCCCGGATGCCCAGCAGCCCCGTGAGCTCCCATGCGTAGTTGTGGCCCGACCAGACGTTGACCCGCGCGCGGGCGCAGTGCTCGGCGACCGCGTCGGGGGTGCGACCCCGCACGCGGAAGTACGCCGTCGGTGCGAGTTGGGCCGGGTGGCCCACCCGCTCCACGTGGCCCATCGCGGCCAGCCCGTCGAGCATCCGCGCCAGCAGAGCCTGCTCGTAGTGCTGCACGGCCGTCATCGAGGCGAGGATCCGCCGGCGGCGGGGGGCCGCGGCGTCGACCATGGCCACCGCGTCACCGACGGCGCCGAGGCCGGCGAGGTGGTCGACCGCGGCGGTGAGCCCGGCGAACTGGGCGAAGGGCGGCGTCCCGCGCTCGAAGCGGTGGGGCACCTCCTCGGGGGACGACGCGAGCTTGTCCGGGTGCAGCGTCTCCATGAGCGCCGGCGCCCCGACAACGCTCGCCTGGTGCGGCCCGGACCACTTGTAGGCACTCGTCGCGTACAGGTCGGCGCCGAACGCGGCGACGTCCACGGGCCCGTGGGGCGTGGCGTGGACGCCGTCGACGTAGACGAGGGCACCCACGGCATGCGCGGCGTCGGCGATCGCGGAGACCGCCGGCCTGGTGCCGACGACGTTCGAGGCCGCGGTGACGGCGACCAGCCGCGTGCGCTCGCCCAGCACGCCGTCGAACGCCTCGAGGGGCAGCTCCACGGCCGGCAGAACGGGCTCCACCCACCGCACGGTGGCGCCGGCCCGGTGCGCGGCCTGCACCCACGGGCGCACGTTCGCGTCGTGGTCCAGCCGGGTGACCACGACCTCGTCGCCGGGCCGCCATGTGCGTGCGAGGGCGTCGGCGAAGCGGTAGGTGAGCGCAGTCATGCTCGGGCCGAGGACGACGCCGTCCGGGTCGTCGACGCCGGTCAGGTCCGCGAGCGCCTGGCGGGCAGCGTCGGTGATCGCCCCCGACCGTCGCGAGGCCGCGAACGCGCCGCCGAGGTTGCCGATCCCCCCTGCGTAGGCAGCCGACTCGGCCGCGATCACCGAGGCGGGCACCTGGGTGCCCGCCGCGCCGTCGAGGTAGGCCCACCCGTCGCTCAGCGCCGGGTAGAGCGCGCGCACGGCCGCCGCGTCGTAGGTGTGGGTCGCGGTCGTGGGGGCAGCCTCGGTCATGGGCCGCAGCCTAGTGAGCCGACAACGGGCCCTGGGCCGACGACGGACCTCCGAGCCGACGACGGACCTCTGAGCCGACGACGGACCTCTGAGCCGACGACAAGGCACGCCAGACCAGGCCGGGGCACGCGAGACCGAGCCGGGGCACGCCAGACCGGGCCGGGGTGGAGGCGGTTGCGCCGCAGGGCGGCCGGGAGAGCAGGATGGTGTCATGCCGACCACGCCAGACGAGCCAGCCACCGACCCGGCACAGGAGCCGGCAAAGGAGGGCGCGGAGGGCCCGCCGCGCCAGGGGCGTGACCACCGCGGCGACCGCATCCTGGTCGTGACGCCGGAGGGTATGGCGGTCGCGGGGCCCGGCTCGGACGACGAGCCGAACCCCGCCGTTCTCATCGAGCAGCCCGCCAAGGTCATGCGGATCGGCAGCATGATCAAGCAGCTGCTCGAGGAGGTGCGCAGCGCCCCGCTGGACGAGGCCGGGCGCGTCCGGCTGGCGGCCATCCACGAGCGCTCCATCCACGAGCTCGAAGAGGGCCTCGCGCCCGAGCTCGTCGAGGAGCTGAACCGGATCACACTGCCGTTCGACGGCACCGCGACCCCCAGCGACGCCGAGCTGCGCATCGCCCAGGCGCAGCTGGTCGGGTGGCTCGAGGGCCTGTTCCACGGCATCCAGACGGCCCTGTTCGCCCAGCAGATGGCCGCGCGCGCGCAGCTGGAGCAGATGCGCCGTGCCCTTCCCGGGGCCGCCGGCGGCGGGCAGGTCATGATGAGGCCCGAGGGCGGCGTCCCTGGTCACCCCGACGTCGACGGCACCGGGCAGTACCTCTGACCACCGTCTGACCACCGTCTGACCACCCTCTGACCACCCTCCGACCACCCGTGACCACCCTCCGACCACCGAACGGGGGACGCCCCGTGCCGGTCATTCGACCGCTGGCGCACCGATCGCCCCGAACGGCAGACTCATGGGGCTGGGGGAGACCCGCTCCTGCATCGACCCTCCGCGGGGGGTGATCATGTGAGGCTTCGTGACTGGGCCGCTCACCGACACGGTGAGCAGACCGCGCTCGGCAGTGGCGTCTGGCGCAACGACCACGACCGCTACGAGCGCGCGGTGCTCCGCTACCGCGAGGTGATGGTCACCGTGCCGTCCCGACCGCTGCGCATCGAGCTGGACGAGATCGCCGAGACCCTCGAGCACAGCCTGAGCGTGGTGCGCGGGATCTGCGAGTCCGCGCAACGCACTTGGCCCTCGCACGAACCGGAGCTTCCCGAGGCACCACTGGGGCTGGGCCACCTCGTGCACAGGGAGGTCGGCCACGCCGCGACGCTGGTCGCCCATCTCGGCGAGTACGTGCTCACGGCATGGGTGGCTGCCCGCCGCCGCGACGAGCACGCCGTCCACGCCGCCGTCGACGACGCCCGGGCCGCCACGAAGCGCCTACGGGAGCTGCTCGACGAGCTCGTGCCGGTCCTGCCGGGCTGATCGCTGTAGGGCTGATCGCTGTAGGGCTGATCGCTGCCGGGCCGATCCTGCCGGGTTGCCGGCGTCAGCCTTCGACGGCCCAGCCGGCGACACCCACGAGGCGACCGTCGAGGCGACGCAGGAGCGCCGGCAGGCCCGCGGCGTCCAACCACTCCACGGCACGCTCGCCCATCACCATGGCGGCCGTGGTGGCCGCGTTGGCGTCGAGGCACGACGTGGCTCGCACGCTGACCTCGCTCCACACCGGCGGCACCGGGCGGCCGGACGAGGGGTCGAGCAGGTGGTGCACGAGGCGACCGCGGTGCCTCCACGTGCGCCGACGGGTGCTGGACGTCGCCAGCCCACCGGAGTCCACCAGCACCGTCAGCGGCGCCCCGCCACGTCCCGCGACGGCCTCGATCGTCACGGGCCAGCCGACACCGTCGGGGAAGACAGGCGGCGGTCCGGCCACCGCGACGTCCCCGCCCAGGCTTGCGGCCACGCCGCAGCCGAGCTCGGCGACGACGGCAGCAGCCACGAGGTCGGCGCCGAACGCCTTGCCGGTGGCACCGAGGTCGAGCGCGGTCCCTTCGGGCACCAGGACGGCGCCCGCCCGGTCCAGGCCCACCTCCCGCCAGGCGCCGGGGCGCGGAGCGGCAGAAGGCAGGCGAACGGAGGTAGGGCTCACTCGGGCGGCGCGCACGTCGTCCAGATCACGGTCGTATCCCTGGGCGGCCAGCACCCGCCCCAAGGTGGGGTCCACCAACCCCCCCGTGACCCGGGCGGCGTGCAGCGCCGCACCGAGTGCCGCCACGAGCAGCCCGTCGACCTGCACCCACGACCCCGCAGCGGCGTTCGCCCTCGAGAGGTCGGAGTCGGGTCGGAAGCGGCTGCACGTGCGGTCCAGGTGGTCGATCACGGCAGTGGCCACGCCGACCGCTTCGTCGAGGTGCTCGGGCTCGCTGACGGCGAGCTGCACCGTGGTGCCGAGGGCTCGCCACTCACGCGTGGGGGAGACGGCCGCGGGAGGCACAGCGGTCACCGTGGTCATGGTCACGACCCGCCCGAGGAGACCCTGCCGCCCTGCGACGTGGGGGGCGGCGGGGGTGCCGAGCCCAGACCGGAACCCTGGACCGGAACCTCCGCCCGAACCCACACCCGGGATGAACGAGAAGAAGCCGCCGTCGTCGCCCTCCTCCCCGCCGCCGTCGTCGGAGGAGCGGCTCTGGGCCTTCGTGGTGCCGGAGCCGCCGGACGTGTCAGAGGTGCCTGCGGCCGCGGTCTGAGCGGCCGCCGAGGTCGACGAGGCGGGGTGGGTGAAGGCGGCGGTCAGGGTGGTCACCCCGGTGGCGGCCACGGCGGCGCTGAGGACGCTCACGGTCACGGTGCGGATGCGCCGCTGGGCGGCGTCACGCTGGTCGGGGGTCATCGGTTCCCGGCGGGGGCGGGGGGACATCGGTGGCTCCTGGGGTGGGGGTGGACGCTGACCCTCAGGTTGCACGCCCTACATGAGAGCGTCCTGTGCGAGCGCCCTCGATTGGCCCAGCAGCGGGTCAACAGCGGGTCAACCGAGGCGTCGTCGGCTTCTCACCCACCGCCTCGGGCGGCTGAGCTGCGCGCGGCGTCGGCAGGTGCCTAAGGCGTGACCGCCAGCAGGCGTTCCAGCACCCGGGCGACGCCGTCGTCGGCGCATGCCGGCGCGACCTCGTCGGCGGCCCCGATCGCCTCGCGATGCCCGTCGGCGACCGCGACGCCGCGGCCCGCCCAGCGCAGCATCGCCACGTCGTTCGGCATGTCGCCGAAGGCCACCACATCCTCGGCGGTGAGGCCCCGCTCGGCCACCAGGGTGGCGAGCGTCGACGCCTTGCTCACCCCGATGGCGGACACCTCGAGCAGGCTCCCGCGAGGGTCGGAGTGCACCGGCTCGGCGATCCCGACGAGCAGGCGCCTGGCCCGGGCCAGGATCGCGTCGGCGCGCAGCGACTCGACCCGGCAGAGGAGCTTGACGACGACGGGAGCGTCGGCCAGCAGGTCGGGCAGCTGCCCACACAGCGCCGCGGCGGCGGCGTCGTGATGCGGCACGAACCCGGGCTCACGCCGGTAGCCCTGCAGGGTCTCCATCGCGAACACCGCGTCGCGCATGCTCGCCCGCAGCCGGTCGGCGGCCGCCTGGACCATGGCCGGCGCGAGCCCGTACGCGTGCAGAACCTGCTCGCTCGCGAGGTCGTAGAGCACCGCGCCGTTGCCGCAGACGGCGATGCCGCTATGCCCTGTCGCCTCCGCGATCGGTGGCATCCACCGAGGCGGTCGGCCGGTGACGAACAGCACCTCGACGCCGGCGGCGGTGCACGCCTCGAACGCGGCCAGGGTCCGCGCCGAGATCGTGCCGTCGGCACGGACGACGGTCCCGTCCAGGTCGCAGGCAACGAGGCGCACGCCCTCATCCTCCCCGACGCGGCGTCGACCGCCGACCGCCGACGTTCTCGCTGTGATCACGATTACCGGTGAGCACGCCTGTCTCAGTGGTGATCGTGAGACACCCGTCGCGATCGTGAGACACGCCACGCGGCCGGACGGGCGAGATGCCTCACGATCACCGGTGAGCGCACGGATGTCTCACGATCACGGGTGGCGCACCGCACGTGCGTCACGACCACGAGCGAGCCAGTGCGCGCAGGGCCGACCGGCCGGCGGCGACAGGCTCCGCTGCGCCGGCCATCGTGCCCCCGACGACGCGGGCCAGGGCGGCCGCAACCCTGCCGATCCGCAGGCGCCGTTCGTCCCCCGCCCGGCGCCCGTAGCCGTCGAGGAAGGCCGCGCCGAGCTCGGGGTTCGTGCCGAACGTCGCGTCCCAGAACGCCGTCACGTCGAGGGCGGCCGGCCCGAGCCGTGAGTGCTCGAAGTCCACCATGCCGACCCATCCACCGGCGCCGTCCACGAGCCAGTTGGCCGGACGGTAGTCCCCGTGGCAGGCCACGCCGGGCTCACCCGAGAAGCACGCGACGTCGTCCAGCGCCGCTCGGGCCAGCGCCACCTCCTCCGCGTCGAGGGCGCCCGCAGCCAGGCCTTCACCGAGCCAGTCCTCGAGGACCGCCGAGACGTGGTCGACGGCCGCCCCGTCCGCGTCGGCCGGCGCGGGCAACGCGACGCCGTGCAGGCGGGCCAGGGCAGCGCCGGCGCGGCGCAGAGTCGCCGGTCGCCACGCTGTCCCGTCGTCCGGCGCGGGGTGGCCGTCCATCGCGGTGAGGATCAGCGCCGGCGGAGCCCCCTCGCGGTAGGCCACCAGCCGCGGCGCCTCATCGCCCAGCACCGGTGCCCACTCGCGGTAGGCCCACCGCTCGGCCTGCGCCCCTCTCGCCGTGACGGGCACCTTGAGCACCCGCAGCAGGGACGGCGTCCGCAGCCCGACGACCAGCCCGCGCCCGGCCGAGCGCCCACCCCCGGCGGCGGGCAGAGGCTCCAGCCGGAAGGGACCGACGACCCGCTCGCACCAGGCCGCGAGACCGGCGTCGAGATCCGGGACCCCCACCGTCACCGGGCGAGAGCGCCTAGCAGCCACTCGACGACCGAGGCCATGCCGTCGCCGGTCCGCGCCGACGCCGGTATGACCGACGCCGCCGGGTTCACGGCCCTCAGCCGACGGGCGAACCGCTCGAGGTCGAAGTCGAACGCGTGCATCACGTCGGTCTTGGTGACCACCACGAGATCGGCGGCGGCGAAGATCCCGGGGTACTTCAGCGGCTTGTCGTCACCCTCCGGCACGCTCGCCAGCACGATCGTGCGGTGTGCGCCGATCGCGACGTCGGCCGGGCACACGAGGTTCCCGACGTTCTCCACGAGCACGAGCGCAGCAGCCGCGAGATCCACCCGGTCCAGGCAGGCCGCGACCATGGCGGCGTCGAGGTGGCAGTCGCCGCCCGTGTTCACCTGGACGGCCGGCACACCCGCCGCCAGCAGCCGCTCGGTGTCCACGCTCGACGCCAGGTCGCCCTCGATCACCGCGATCCGGCCGGCTCCGACCCGCCGGGCGATCGCCTCGATGATCGTCGTCTTGCCCGCGCCGGGCGAGCCGAGCACGTTGACCGCCACCGTGCCACTGGCATCGAGGCGCCGCCGCACCGACTCCGCCGTCTGCGCGTTGCGGTAGTGCACCTCGGTCACGACGTCGATGAGCACAGCTCCTCCTCGCGTATCGCCTCGTCCGGGCAGACTGCCTCGATGCTCTGCACGCGGAACGAGCGCCCACCCAGAACGGCCAGCCGCGACCCGCCACAGGCTTCACAGGTGTCCGGCAGCGGCGGCACCACCTCGTGCGACGACGCACAGTCCCAGCAGCGGACGGCGACCGGCTCGATCGTGAACCGCAGCAGGGCCCCCTGTGCCGGCGTCGCGTCACTGAGCACCTCGAAGCAGGTGCGCACGGCCTCGTCGGCACCACCGCCGAGGGCGCCGATCACGACGTCGACCGCCGTCACCCGGCCCGCCCCCGCGCGACGAGCGGCTGACAGCGCGATGTCGAGGATCCCTCGGGCGATCCCCAGCTCATGCATCGCGGCCGCCTGGGGCGCTCGACGCAGGCGCCGGCAGGACGCCGTCCGGGTACGGTCGTGCGGGCTCGGGGTCGGTACGGGCGCTCACCGCGAGCCCCCAGGTGCGCAGCTCGGCTGCGGCCAGGTCGGCCAGCACCCCGACCGTCGCCTCGACCGGTGGCGTGAGCGCAAGCGTGAGCTCCTGCACGGCACCCGGGTGGACGCCGAGCACCACCAGGTGCCGCGGCCTGCGTCCGCGCAGCTCGGCAGCACCGACCACCTCGGCCAGGCCCAGCTCGTGGGTGGAGACGGTGACGGCGAACCGCGCCCGCACCTGGTCGCCGTCCAAGCGCACCACATCTCCGGCAACGGCCCCGACGCGGCGGACGGCGTCCAGCACCAGGAGGTGCTCGACGTCCTCGACCAGCCCCAGGAGCTGCAGCCCGAGCACCCCGCCGTCGAAGACCTCGACCTGCGGCGGCAGCAGGTAGCGCCGTGTCAGGTCTGCCAGCGCCGCGACTCCGGCACCGTCGTCCCCGACGAGGACGTTGCCCAGGCCGAGGACGACGACGCGCTCGCCGCCGGCCACCTCGCCTGTGGCTCCCGTGGCCGGCTCGGGGTTCACGGCACCACGGTGACGGAGGAGACCGTGCCGCCATCGGCGTCCAGCACATGCACCGCGCAGGCCATGCACGGGTCGAAGGAGTGCACCACGCGAAGGATCTCCAGCGGCTTGGCGGCGTCGAACACCGGCACGCCGACCAGGGCCTGTTCCCACGCCCCGCGGTTGCCGGCCGCGTCGCGCGGCGACCCGTTCCAGGTCGAGGGGATGATGATCTGGTAGCGCGCGATCTTCCCGGCGGAGATGGCGACCCAGTGACCGAGGCCGCCCCGCGGCGCCTCGGAGAAGCCGCGGCCCGTGGCACTGGCCGGCCAGGTGCTCGGGTTCCACTTGGCCGTGGCGGCGACGGTGAGGTTGCCGGCGGCGATGTTCGTCGCGAGCTCGTCGACCCAGGGGGTCATGTTCTCCGCTACCCACTGGGTCTCCAGACCCCGAGCCAGCATTCGCCCGACCGTGGAGAACATGGCACCGATCGGGATGCCCACCTGCGCGAGGGCGCCGTCCACCAGCTGCTTGATCCTTGGGCGCCCGGCCGCGTAGGACACCATCACGCGCGCCAGCGGTCCGACCTCCATGACGGCCCCGCCGTAGCGGGGAGCCTTGCCCCACGTGTACTTGGCCGCGGTGTCGAGGAGCTCGTAGGGCGGTGTCGGGCCGGTGTAGCTGGGCTGGGTCACGCCGGCCGAAGGGTGCTTGGCGGTGCCGTTGACGTACCAGGCACGCGTCACGTCCTCGGTGATCCTGGCCTGGTCGACCGCCTCGACGGCGCCGACGTTGCGGCCGCGGATGATCCCCGCGGCCATGAGCTGCACACCGCTCTTGGCGGGGAAGTCGCCGTAGCTCAGCAGGTTGCCCACGCCGGCGCCGATCGACGTCCACGCCTTGTAGCTCTTGGCGAGGAGCAGAAGGTCGGGCACGTAGACCTGGTCGACGAACGTCTTCAGGGTGGTGTTGATGCGTCGCAGCGTCGCCAGGGTCGTCGGGTTGACCGCCTTGGTGCTGGAGGGGTCGAGAGGGGTGGCCATGCCGCCGACGACGTAGGTCTGGGGGTGCGGGTTCTTGCCCCCGAGATGCGCGTGGATCTTGACCGCCTCGCGCTGCCAGTCCAGGGCCTCCAGGTAGTGGGCCATCAGCACGAGGTTGGCCGCGGGGCTCAGCGCGTACTGAGGGTGCCCCCAGTAGCCGTTGGCGAACAGTCCCAGCTGGCCGCTGCCGACGAAGGCCTGCAGCTTGTCGCGCACGCCGGTGAAGTACGCCGTGCTGTTGTTCGGCCACGCCGACATCGACTTCTGCAGGGCGCTTGCCTGCGCCGGGTCCGCCGAGACGGCGCTGACGACGTCGATCCAGTCCGGACCGTGCAGGTGGTAGAAGTGCACGACGTGGTCGTGGATGTACAGGGCACCTTCCATGAGGTTGCGCAGGATCCGGGCGTTGTCGGGGATCGTGATCCCCAGGGCGTTCTCCACGGCCCGCACGGAGGCGATCGCGCTCACGGTCGTGCACACACCGCAGATCCGCTGCGTGAAGATCCACGCATCGCGCGGGTCGCGGCCGGTGAGGATCGTCTCGATACCGCGGAACATCGGCGTGGAGCTCCAGGCGTCGCTGACCTTGCCGGAGTCGACCTGCGCCTCGATGCGCAGGTGGCCCTCGATCCTGGTGACCGGGTCGACGGCGATCCTCACCGAGCTGCCGGGGATGGGGACGCCGCGCTGCGGGGCGGTCGCCGTTGTCGTGGCGACGGTCGGTCCCTGGCCGGGGCGGGTCGGCGCAGCGCCTCCCGGGGCCGGGACGACGCCGGCCGGTCGCACGGTCGGGCCTGATGTGGGGTTCGAGGTCGTCGCCATCGTCAGTCCCTGCTCGCGTAGAACGGCGTGTTGCGGTCCCAGAACTTGGAAGTTGTGCAACCGATGCACGGGTGCCCGGCACCGATGGGCCAGCTGGTCTGGTTCCAGTTGCGCGTGTAGCAGTTGGTCCGCGTGGACGGGCCACGGCACCCCATGTGCAGCAGGCAGTAGCCCTTGCGGTGGCCGGCGTCACCCCAGGCCCTGACGAAGAGGTCGGCGTCGTAGAACTGGTAGCGCTCGCAGCGGCCACTGCCGTGGATCTCGTTGCCGTAGGCGAAGAGCGGCCTGCGGGTGGAGTCCAGGGCGGGCAAGGCCTTGTACGTGAGGTAGTAGGCGATGGCCGCGACCAGGTTGACGCCGTTGACCGGGCACCCCGGCATGTTGATGAGGTTCGTGACGCCCGGGACGGCCCCGGCGACCCCGGTCGCCGCGGTCGGGTTGGGGGCGGCGGCGGCGAGCCCACCGTCCACCGAGCAGGCGCCCGCAGCGATCGTGACGAGGGACCCCGCGACGACACGCCTGACCAGGCTGAGCGCCGTCTCGCCGCCGATCGTGCAGTAGGCCCCGCCGGCACCGGTGGGGATCGAGCCCTCGACGATCGTGATGTAGGTCTTCGGCCTGGCGAGCACGCCGGCCAGCGAGGCCGCCGCCTGGTGGCCGGCGGGCACCATGAGCGTCTCGTGGTAGTCCAGCGAGATCAGGTCGAACAGCAGGGTGGTGACGGTGGGGCTGAAGCTGCGCAGGAACGACTCGCTGTCCCCGGTGCAGTCCTGCAGTGCCAGCCAGACCACGGGGATGCGCGGGGCGGCAGCGACGGCGCGGGCGATGTCTGGGGCCATCGTGGCCGGGAGGGCCAGCGCCGCAGTGACCGAGGTGCAGAAGCCGATGAAGGCGCGACGGCTGATCCCGCCGGGGACGGCGATCCCGTCGAAGGCGGCCCGGTCGGGACGGGCCTGGCACCCGGCGAGGACCGTCGAGGCGTCATGTGGTGCGACGGGCATGGTGCCCTCCTGGGGTGATCCGGATGGGGTCGCTCGTGCGGGATCGACGTGTGTTCTCTTGGCTCACCCGGAGTAATCAGATGACTGCTATGTGTAGTCGATCCTCTCCGGTGTAGCCGCCGATCGGTCCTCGGACGCTGGGACGTTCGTCCTCGCACGGCGTGCCTTAGGAAAGACTTAACAGTTTGCTCTACGGGCTGTGACGACGCGTTAGGCCGAACGGGCGAGGGCCGTCGGTGGCCCTCGCCTCTGGCGCACGTCGCGCGGCCCTGGTGGCGGGCCCCCTCGGTGGCGGCGGTCAGTCGCCGCGACCCGGAGACCGCCCGGTCTCCTGCTCCCACGCTGTCAGCTGCTGCTCGAGCGCCTTCATGATCTCGAACACCTGGCCCGGGGCTATGCGGACACGCGCCACGACCTGGGCCCGCTGGAGCACGACGTCGCGGCCGGCGTCCTGGAGCAGTCGCGGGGGCTCGCCGAGGGCGCTGAAGTCGAGCACGAAGCTCTCAGGGGTGTGCCAGACGCCGACCAGGTCGGCATGGACACCGGCGACCAGGGCATCCGGCATCGCGATCTCCACTCGATGCTCCGGACCCTGCCCTGGCTCGGTCATGGAGCGACACGCTATCGGCCACGGCCCTCAACCGGCGATCATGCGCCTGCGGTCCGCCCACACCTCGACCCGCACCGCCCGGTCGGCTCGAAGGCGGTCGACGCTGAACCTGACAGTGGACACACATGGGGGTGATCACCCCAGCCCCAGTACACAGTCGCGTCCACGCCGGCCGGCCGACACCACCGGGGGTGGTGGACAACCGTTCCGGCGGCCCGGCATACCCTGCATCGTGCCCGTCGACACGCCGCAGGCGCGCCATCGCGACACGCTGCTGGCCCGGATCGACGCCGACCTGCGCGAGCCGGCGGCGGCCGCACTCGACTGCCTGCTCGGCGACGGCAGGTCCCTCGACCAGGTGTGCCAGGCGGACGTCCAGAGATTCTGCTGGCACACGCTGCCGCGCCTCTGGGCCGCCCGCCCCGAAGGCCCGGAGCCGGCTCTGCGCGCCCTCGCCGCGGTACTCGACACGTCGGGACGCCGGCGATACGCGGCGATCTGCCGCTCCGACATCACGCTGTCGATCGTGCGGTCGCCCGACGACCAGACCCGTCGCCAGGCCTACCGACATGCTGTCGCGGCGAGCGGCGTCGAGCCGCCCGACACCGACCTCCTCGCGTGGGGCCAGGCCGGTGGTCCCGACGAGACGTCGGTGCACACCGCTGCCGCCCGTGCCCTCGAGGCCGCGCTGGTGTCCGGCGACCTCGTGCCGGGTGGTCGGACGACGCCTGCTCGCGCCCGCCGCCTCACGCACCACTTCCTGCTCACCGAGCAGCTGGCCTGGCGCGGCCGCAGAGCGATCGACGTCGTCCACGCCGAGCGCAGGCAGCGCTGGGCGGGCCTGCCGCGGTCGGCGCGCTACACGATCCTCCACCCGGTGCTGCCTTCGCTCAGCCAAGAGCCGACGCCGCCCGGCGACATGGCCATGCTGCTCGGTCCGCTGTCGTGGCTGCTGGCCGCGATCCACCCCCGCATCACCTTGACGCCGGCCGGGTACCTCCCGCCACGACTGGCCGCCGACGCCGCCCAACGGTTCGGATGGAGGCCGCGATCGGGCGCGATCCCGCGCAGCGAGGCCGGGCTCGCCGAGCTCGGCGCCATCCGCACCCTGCTCGCGCGCACCCGGCTGACCGCCCCGACACGGCACGGGCTGCGGACGACGTCCGCCGGGCTGCGCGCCCTCGTCGATGCCCGCTCGCTGTGGCAGACCACCGTCACCTCGATGGGGACCGACGACGACTTCAGCGCCACCGTGACCGAGCTCGGTCTTGCCGCCCTCCTTCGTGCCAACACCGGTCTCAGCATCCCCGAGCTCGAGACAGCCTGCGCCGCAGCCGTGAGTGAGCGCTTCGAGCATCGCGACGGCAGCGCTCCGCGGCACCGCGAGATCGGCACGGTGATCGATGGCTGGCACCTCGCGGCGCGTGCTCTCGGGCTCGCCACGGCCCCGCGGGCCGTGAGCGCCGGCGCCGACGTGATCGCGCTGACTCCGGCCGGCCGGGCCGCAGCCGTCGGGTTCCTGCGCGAGCAGGCACACCGGCCACGCCGCTTCCCCTGGTGACCCAGCGGGGGACGGCGTGCAGCCGGCTCCCGCCCTCACCCGTGGCTCCGGCGCCTCCCCGACCAGGCTCGCCCGGGCATCGGCTTCTCAGCCCGGAGCCGCCGCCAGGCGCACGACCTCGCGCACGCGCTCGTACCCGGCCTCGGCGCGCACAGCTGCCAGGTCCGGCTCGCGGTCCAGCGCGGCGAGGTCGCTGAAGCCGGCGTCCACCGCGTGCCGCAGCGCCATGAGCCCCTGCTGCGCCTCGCCGGCGCGCGCCCACGCCCGCGCGCTCCCGAAGGCCAGCGCGGCGGCGTCACCCTGCTGCCCGATCGCCATCAGGCGGTCGCAGGCCACGTCGCCGATCCGGGCGGCCGCGACGAAGCTGCCCGCCGCGAAGGCATCGTCCTGGGCACGGCGCACGATCCCGAGCGGGGTGGCCGCACCCGACGGCTCGGCGATCACCGCGAGCGCGTCGTCGTACTCCCCGCGCAGCACGTGGGCCAGCACCAGCAGGGCCAGCACGTTCTCGTCGCCCGGGCGGCGGGCGCGCTCCTGGTGCAGCAGCGCGAAGCCCTGCGCAGGGTCGCCGGTGGCGGCCAGCACGGCCCCGTGCAGCGCCAGGTCGGTGACCGTGCCCTCCGGCAGGGACTGCAGCAGGGTCAGGGCCGCACCCGGCTGGCGGTCCCACAGGTGCTGGACGACGGCGCGCACGGCGTCGGGCTGTCGCGGCGGAGCGCCGTCCACAGCAGGGGCGCCGTCCGGAGCGGGGGCGCCCTGCGGAGCGGAGGTGGATGGCCGGCGGAGGGCGGCGGCGTTCGTGAGCACGAGGAAGGCCGCGAAGACGGCGAAGAACACCCGCCCGAGAGCGAGGCCCGCAACCCCTACCGCCACGGCGGCGACGATAGAGACGACGGCCGTGCGGCGCAGGCGAACCACCGGTGAACCCGGGAGAAGCTCCATGACGGCGTGACCGCCGTCCAGCGGGAGGATCGGCAGCAGGTTGAACACGCTCCACCCGATCGTCGTCCACACCCCGGTCGCGATCACCTCGGCCGCCAGCCCACCGGGCCGAGGGGTCACCGCCTGCCGCAGCAGCAGCAGGCCGGCACCCGCGGCGAGCCCGACGAACGGCCCCGCGAGGGCGATGGCCAGGGACCGCCCCCGGGTGAGCCTGGCCGTCGGCTGGTAGCGGGTGAGCCCGCCCAGCCCCGCGAGGGTGATGGTGATGTCCGTGGCGACAGGGCGGGCCACGACGGCGTGACCCAGCTCGTGCAGCAGCACCGACAGCGCGGCGATCACGATCCACAGCGCCAGGCTGCTCAGGCTCGAGCCCGGCTGGAACCCGAGAATCGCGATGATCACCACGAACGACAGGTCGATGTGCACGGGGAAGCCGAGCAGCCGGAACCGACCGACCGACCGGCCACCCTGGACGTCGCTGCTCATCCGGCCTCCTCGCGCGAGCGGGCCGATCCCTGCCCGCGAGACCACCATTGTCGCCTGTCGGCGGAGCACCGGGGAGTTGCCGCGATGTCGATTCCGGGCCACGGTGTTCGTCGGTACGGCGACGAGCACGCCCGACACACGATCTGCGGAGGCTGGCATGACCATGTACGCGGTCCTCATCTACGGCGACGAGTCGCAGTTCACCGACATGACACCGGAGGCCTGGAAGGCGATGCTCGACGCGCACAACGCCTTCGCCAAGGCCGTCGTCGACCAGGGTGGAGTGATCACCCACGGCGACGCGCTGGCTCCCGCGCACACCGCGACGTCCATCCGCAGCGGTGGGGCGGTGACCGACGGGCCGTTCGTGGAGACCAAGGAGACCCTCGGCGGCTTCTACCTCATCGAGGCGCGAGACCTCGACCATGCCATCAGCCTCGCCTCCCAGTGCCCGGCACCGGCCGGGGGCGTCGAGGTGAGGCCGATCGCCGACACATCGGGCGCGTGAACCCGGACTCCTCCCTGTCGGAGGCGCTGGCGACCGCGCACCGGCGCGAGTGGGCGTTCGTGCTCGCCGCGACGGTGCGCGTCACCAGCGACCTCGACCTGGCGGAGGAGTGCGCGCAAGAGGCATACGTGTCCGCGCTGCAGACCTGGGGCCGCGACGGCGTGCCCGACCGACCGGGCGCCTGGCTGACCACAGCGGCCCGGCACAAGGCCCTCGACCGGTTGCGCCGCGAGTCCACCCTGCAGCGCAAGCTGCCACTGCTGGTCGAGCCGGACCTCGAGTCCGAGTCGGAGACCGAGGTCGGCGGGGACGATGCGGACGACGACACCTCGGTCCCCGACGACCGGCTGCGGCTGGTCTTCGTCTGCTGCCACCCGGCGCTGGCGACGGAGTCGCAGGTGGCGCTGACGCTGCGGCTGGTGTGCGGGATGGCGACCACGGAGATCGCGCGGGCGTTCCTCGTGCCCGAGGCGACCATGGCCGCGCGCATCACGCGGGCCAAGAAGAAGATCGCCCAGGCTCGGATCCCCTTCCGCCTGCCGCCTGTGGAGCAGCTGCCGGAGCGGCTGGACGGCGTGCTCACCGCCGTGTCGCTGCTCTTCACCACGGGACACACGGCGCCCGCTGGTGCCGACCTCGTTCGTCGGGACCTCTGCGAGCGGGCCATCGAGCTGGCCACGACGCTCGTGCGCCTGCTGCCCGACCAGCCCGAGGCCCGCGGGCTGCTCGGGCTGCTGCGGCTGACCGACTCACGCAGGGACGCGCGCACCGACGCCGCCGGTCGGCTGGTGCTGCTGGAGGAGCAGGACCGCCGCCGATGGGACCCGACCGCGATCAGTGCCGGCCTGCGCTACGCCGCCGAGGCGCTGGCCGCCCCGCGGCCGGGGCGCTTCGCCCTGCAGGCGGCGATCTCTGGGGTGCACGCGGCGGCGCCCTCGTCGCAGGAGACGGACTGGCCACGCATCGTCACGCTGTACGACTCGCTTCTGCGGGTGTGGGACTCCCCGGTGGTGGCGCTCAACCGAGCGGTCGCGGTCTCGTTCGTCGACGGCCCCGCGGCAGGGCTGGCGGAGCTGGAGCCCCTGGGCGCCGACCCGCGGCTGGCCAGCTACCCCTACCTGCCGGCGACGAGGGCCGACCTGCTCCGCCGGCTGGGTCGGCGGCGCGAGGCTGCGCGCGACTACCGAGCCGCACTCGACCTGACGCACAACGGCGCCGAACGGGAGTTCCTGCAGGGACGGCTCGACGAGGTACGGCTCGAGGGCCGCTGAGCGGGCTCGCAGCGCGGCCTGTGGACAGAGGCCCGCACGCGCGCGCGCCCTTCTCCTAGCGTCGCGACCTGTGAGCGTTCTCGCCCCACCGGACTCCCTCGGCCTCCTTGGTCCCCACCGTCGCGACGTCGCGCGCCCTCGGGCTGGCCGCCGCGCTGGCCGGCGCGGTCAGGACGCTCGCTGCGGCGGACGGCGATGTCGCCGGAGACAGCGCGGGGGCCGGTTGGAGCGGGGACGCCGCGCAGTCATGGGCTGCCCGCGGTTCGCGGCTTCGAGCCGACCTGGCAGGCCTGGCCGCCACCGCTGCTGCCACGTCGGTCGTGGTCACGGACTGGGCGGACGACGCGACAGCCGCGGCGCGCGCCATGGCCGCAGCCCGTTATGAGGTCGAGTCGGCGCGGGCGGCTCAGGCGTCCGCGGAGGCGGCGGGCCAATGGTTCGTCCCGCGGCTGGCCCGCGCCGAGGACGCCGCCTGGTCACGGTGGGCTGCTGCGAAGGAGCGTTACTGGGCGGCGTGCCGACATGCCCAGTGGAGGCTGACCACGCTGCTTGCGGAGGTGCCTCAGCACAGCCTCGGCGTCGACGAGCAGGTGCAGGACGCCGTCCGCACCGCGTGGACGACGGGCTTGGCCGACCCGGCCCGGATGGCTTGGTCGCTGACCGGGTCAGTGGTGACGGACCGCTCGGGCTGGTCCCACGCCTGGGCGGGCCTGCCCGGGGCGCTGTGGCGCAGTGTCCGGCATCCGGTGGCGACGGTGCAGGCGGTTGTCGATGTCCCCGCCTGGCGGGCCGGGCGCTACGGCGAGGGCATCGGCGCTCTCGCCGGAGCCGCCATCCCGTGGGGGCGAGGCCGAGCCCTCACCGTCGCGCACGAGGTGCCGCTGGCGTTCGAGTCGGCCGCCGACTTCGCCGACTTCGGCTCACGCCTGCACGCAGGGCTCGCGGCGGCCGGGCACCCCGATGCCGTCGCGATCGTGGTGGGGTCATCGGTGACCGGTCGGCGGTTCCTCACCGGAGCGGCCTTCGACGCCGGTCGCCTCAGTGACGTCGACGTCGCCGTGGCCTCGCCGAGCCTGATGGACCGCGCGGCTGGACTCGGTGTCGAGCTGCGCTCGGGCGGAGCGCGGACGGCGCCCCTCAGTGCGGCTCAGGTCCGCGCATTGGGGCTGGACGAGGTCACGTCACAGCTGTCCGACCGTGCAGGCCACCCGGTCAAGCTCATGGTCTACCGCGACCCCGAGGTGGCCCTACGACGCTCGCCCGGGGTCGTCGCCCCCCGCTGAGGCGTCAGCCGCCTGCTCGCTCATCGGGACGGCAGCACCGCGGGGCCGCTGGCGCAGCGTGGCTTGGTGTGCGTGCGACGTTGGCCGAGCGGAGCCCGCATCGAACGGTGGCCCTCAGCGCATGACTTCCGGCGTCGCCGCCGCCTCGACCGCCACGTACGCGGCCGCCACCGCGGCGAGGTCATCACTCAAGCGCGCGGCCTCCACCACCGTGGCCGTCAACCCCTGCTGCCATGCCCGCACCAGCCGCGCGAGAGCCTCGGCCAGGCCGGCATCGTCGGTCGTGCAGCCGGGAGCCGGCGGCAGCTCGACGGCAGCGAGCCGCCGCGCCGCCTCGCCCACACTCTGCGCGAGTGCTTCGATCACTTGGGAGTCGACCACGAGGTCCGGCACGACGCCGACCGTAGCCGCACGAGCGAGCCGGCCGCGTAGCTGCGTCCACAGGCAGGCCCCGGGGCGTGGCTGCTGGGCTCTGCACGCGCATCCGCAACACCCCCTGGGCTCTGCACGCGCATCCGCAACACTTCGTCGCCGGAGTGAGGGACAGGCATCCAGCGGATGGCTGCGCCGAGCGAGTGGGTCGAGTGTGTCCCCGACGGTGGACCGAGGTGGGGGTGTGTAGCCCCAGATCCTTCCACAGTCGAGTCCACGCTCGGCAGGCCACGCTCGGCAGGCCACGCTCGGCAGGCCACGCTCGGCAGGCCACGCTCGGCAGGCCACGCTCGGCAGGCCACGCTCGGCAGGCCGCGCTCGGCTGTCACCCTCGACGACGGTCACCCTCGACGACGCCGTTCACTGTCGACAAGGCGCGCCTCCACCCGAGCCGCATCCGCGGCGCCGGCGACCGGTGTTGCGGATCCGCGTGCAATGCAAAGCGTCTCGAAACACGCTCCACTCCCGCGAAGGCCTGCACCGTGGCGTCGCGCCCGCCATGATCTTCCTTCGGCGACGGCGTCGAGGGAGTGCCTAGCCCCCGATCGTCGAGCCGACGCCGATGACCAGCCAGATGCCGCCGAGCACGAGGCAGCCCACGCTGACCGCGAGGAACACCAGCACCCAGACCACGCCCGGGACGTGAGTCAGCCGCGCCAGCTGGTCGGCGTCCGACCCGCGCGAACGGCTACGACGGCGCGACCTTTGCAGGTCCACGACGGTGCGCGGGCCGCCGAGCAGCAGCACCCAGATGAGGACGGCGGCCACCGCTTCCTGCCATCGCGGCGAGGCGAGCCAGGCCGCCGCGGTGAGAGCGGCAGCGACGAGGGTTACGGAGAGCACGCCGAACAGGTTGCGTACCTGCAGCAGAAGCACCACGAGCAAAGCGACACACACGCCCAGCAGTGCCGTCGCGTACCCCTGCGCGATGGCCCAGGCACCGAGCAGCCCGAGCAGGGACGGCGCTGGATAGCCGGCGAGCAAGGTCATCACGAGCCCGAAGCCGGACGCGCGGCCCGCCGAGACGGTGAGGCCAGAGGTGTCTGAGTGCAGCCGGACGCCGCGCAGCCGCCTTCCCGACAGCGCCGCCACCGTGGCGTGGCCCCCCTCGTGCGCGATCGTCAGCACGTGCCGAAGCACGCGCCAGGCCGGTGACAGCACAGCCAGGAGAGCAACGGCGAGACTGAGCAAGCCCGTCCAGAGTGTGGAGGCGTCGACGGCGGTCAGGGCGTGCCCATCTCCCCGCGGCGTCACAGCGACTCGAGGAACAGGGCCAGCCCGTCCTCCGCGACCGGCGCCGTCACCTCGTCGGCCGCAGCGACGACCTCGGGAACAGCCTGGCCCATCGCGACCGCGCGGGCCGCCCACGCGAACATGTCGAGGTCGTTGCGCCCGTCCCCGACGGCAACGGTCTGCAGAGGGTCGACGCGAAGGCGGGATCGGATCAGCTCCAGGGCGCTGGCCTTGCTGACGCCCTCGGGTGCCAGGTCCAGCCACGCCGTCCAGCCGACCGAGTAGTTCACACCGTGCAGACCCACGCGCTCGGTCAGCTCCAGGAACTCCTCGGGGGTGTGGTTGGGGTCGCGGACGATCACGCGGGTGGCCTGCGCGGTGAAGAGGTCCTCGAAGGAGACGATCCGCTCGGCTCCGTCGAGCTCGCCGTCCGGGAAGGGGGCCGTCAAGCGGTAGCCGACGCCGACCTCCTCGACGGCGTAGAGCGCGGTGGGCAGGTGCCGGCGCAAGAGCCGCAGGGCGTCGGAGGGGTCGAACGTGACGCTGTGCGCCACCTCGTAGCCGTCCGGCAGCAGAGGGTCGAGCCGCAGGGTCACGCTGCCGTTGCTGCATACGGCCCAGCCCTCGAGAAGGTCGAGTGAGCTCAGCACTGGCAGGGTGCCGTAGAGCGCTCGACCGGTGGCCAGGACCACATGCCAACCGTCGGCGGCGACGCGGCGGATCGCCTGGGCGACGCGCTGCGTCAACACGCCGTCGTGGTCGATGATCGTCCCGTCGATGTCGAGGGCGACCAGCCGAGCCGTCGTCACAGCCGGTCTCACTCCTCCATGATCGGCACGCCGAGGCGACACTTGACGCGACCTCTGGCGTGCACGTGCCCTCTTCGAGGCAAGTAGGCAACCAGCACCGACCGGAGGTCGCATGAGGAACGGCTGGGTCACGCAGGTGGTGTCAGCACGTCCAGCCCGCCCAGATACGGGCGCAGGGCCATCGGCACCCGGACCGACCCGTCCGGCTGTTGGTGGTTCTCCAGTATCGCGACGATCCACCGCGTCGTTGCCAGCGTGCCGTTGAGCGTCGCGACGTAGCGGTTGCCCTGCTCGGGTGCGTGCGGGTTGCGCTCCCTGATGTCCAGGCGCCGGGCCTGGTAGGTCGTGCAGTTCGACGTCGACGTGACCTCGCGATACCGGCCCTGGGTCGGCACCCAGGCCTCGCAGTCGTACTTGCGGGCCGCGGACGAGCCGAGGTCGCCGGCCGCCACATCGATCACGCGGTAGGGCACCTCCACGTTCGCCAGCATCTGCTCCTCCCACCCGAGCAGGCGAAGGTGCTCGTCGTGGGCCTGCTCGACCCGGCAGTAGCTGAACATCTCGACCTTGTGGAACTGGTGCACCCGAAGGATGCCGCGAGTGTCCTTACCGTACGACCCGGCCTCCCGCCGGTAGCACGCCGACCACCCGGCGAAGCGTCGTGGCCCGGCCGACAGGTCGAGCACCTCGCCCGCGTGATAGCCCGCAAGCGCCACCTCGCTCGTACCGACCAGATAGAGGTCGTCCTCCTCGAGGTGGTACACCTCCGCCGAATGCGCCCCGAGGAAGCCCGTTCCCGCCATCACCTCGGGCTTGACGAGCGTCGGGGTGATCACCGGCGAGAAGCCTGCCGCGACAGCCTGGTCGACGGCACACATGAGCAGAGCGAGCTCCAACCGGGCGCCCACCCCGGTGAGGAAGTAGAACCGCGCGCCCGACACCTTCGCGCCCCGTTCGGTGTCGATCGCACCGAGCAGCTCGCCGAGCTCGACGTGGTCGCGTGGGGCGAACCCCTCCGCGGCGAAGTCCCGGGGCGTGCCGACCTCGCGCAGGACGACGAAGTCGTCCTCACCGCCGGGCGGCGTGCCGGGCTCGACGACGTTGTCGATCTGAGCGGCCAGATCCGTCAGGGCGGCCTCGGCGACCGCGGCGTCGGCCTGCAGAGCCTTCACCTGGTCGGCCAGGTGCCTGGCCTTGGTCAGCAGGTCCTGCTTCTCCTCCCCCTGGGCCCTCGCGACGTCCTTCCCGAGCGCCTTCTGGTCCGCGCGGACCCGTTCGAACTCGGCCAGGCTGCTGCGACGGCGCTCGTCGGCCGCCAGGACCGCGTCGACGAGGGACTCGTCGTCCCCCCGGGCTTGCTGGCTCCGCCGCACGGTCTCGGGGTCGTCACGCAGCTGACGCAGGTCGATCACGGGGGGAGCCTAGCCGGGCGGACCGCGGGCGCGGCCCGTAGTCTGCCGTTCATGGGAGGGCGCGACGCCGCGCAGGTCGGCGTGCTGGTGGTCGTGCTCGCGCTGGCCGTGGTGCTCTTCTTCCGCCTTCGTCGACCGTCACGGCCATCCCACGGCCCGGCAGCCTCACAGGACACCCCGGCCGAGGGCCGCCCATGGGCGGCCGTCGTCGTCAACCCGACCAAGGTCGACGACGCCCGGGCCCGGGCCGAGTGGCTGGGGGCGGCGATGAACGCCCATGGCTGGGGCCCGCCGGTGTGGTCGCAGACCACGATCGAGGACGCCGGACTCGGCCAGACCCAGGATGCGCTGCAGTCCGGGGCCTCGGCGGTGTTCGCCTACGGGGGGGACGGCACAGTCCGCGCAGTGGGCTCGGCGCTGGCCGGCACCGACGTCCCGCTCGGGCTGCTGCCTGCCGGCACCGGGAACCTGCTGGCGCGCAACCTCGGCGTCCCCGTCACGGACGCCGACGCGGCCCTGCGGATCGCCCTGGCAGGCGGGCAACGCCGGGTGGACATCGGACGCGCCGAGATCGACGTCTCCGGCGAGGACCACACCCCGCAGACGCACACGTTCCTCGTGATGGCCGGGCTGGGTTTCGACGCTGAGGTGATGGCCGCCGTCCACCCCGGTCTCAAGCGCCGTGTGGGCTGGTGGGCCTACGTCGTGGCCGGGGCGCAGAACCTGCGGGGGCCACAGACGCGCGTCGTGATCCGCGTGGACGACGAGCCCGGCATCCGCCGCCGCGTACGCGCCGTGGTCGTGGGCAACTGCGGCGAGCTCACCGGCGGGGTGCGGCTGATGCCCGACGCCAAGGTGGACGACGGATGGCTGGACGTGGTGGCCGTCTCGCCTCGCGGGCTCGTCGGCTGGGTAGCCGTGAGCGCCGCCGTGCTCTCGCGCCGACGCCGCGGTCACCCGCTCGTGGAGCACCTGCGATGCCGCAGTGTCGAGATCAGCGCCGCCAAGCCCCTTCACGCGCAGATGGACGGCGACCCCGTAGGGATGGCGCGCGCGCTGCGGGTGAGGGTGCAACCCCTCGCGCTGGTGGTGCTCGCGCCCGGTGGGACGAGCCCCGGCTCGGCCGCCCCCCGAGGGCAGTCGAGACGGCACGACGAGACACCGTAGCCACAGACGGTAGACCTGAGTCAAGAGCTTTGACTATCAGTCAGCGGCCGTTATGACTACAGTGGTCGTGTGCCTGATCCGGACCGGTCGCACCTGGCCGCGCCCTGGTCTGGAGATGACGGCACGAGCGGGCGTGGGCGGGGAGGTGTCGGGCCATCATCTCCCCGCCCGCGCTCCTAGCCCGGCCGCGTGACGTATCAGGGCCAGAGGGAGGCCCGCGGGTTGCGCCGGGCTCAGCGCTGCACGGAGAAGGGGCGGCAGCAGGTACCGGGCCCTGCGTCGACGGCACCGGCGCTCAGGCCTACCAAGCAAGCCGCGGCGAGCACGACAGCGGACACGGTGGCAGTGACGGCACGAAGAGGGGAACCGAACATGAGGACTCCTAAGTCACGATCCTTTGACTGGCTGTCAGGGCCGATCGTGACACGAGGTGGCCGGACACTCCCAGAGATATCACCCAATGCTCGTAACGCTCACGTTCAGTTAGCTGATCCGATGACAGCTGGGGCGATCTCACCGAGCGTAGAGATCATCGCGGGTACGATCGCGCCGTCGAGACACCCATCAGTCACACCCTCAGCCGTCGCGATGACGGCTCGTCACGTGATGAGGCACCGATGAGTAGCTCTGTCGGGGAACGGCTGAGGGACCTCCGCGTGGCCGCGGGGCTCTCTCAGATCCAGCTGGCCGGGGACGACCTCTCGCCGAGCTACATCTCGCTGATCGAGGCCGGCAAGCGCCAGCCCAGCGGGGAGGTCGTCCACGTCCTGGCACAACGCCTGGGGTGTACGACGGCGCAGATCATCGACGGTCAGCCGCCCGAGCGCCAGCGCCGCATCGAGCTGGAGCTGAAGTACGCCCGCTTGGCACTGGCGCACGGCGAGTCCGACGACGCGCGGGAGCGGCTTGTGGTTCTCCTGGGCGAGCCGGATCTCGACGCCGTCGCTGCGGACCAGGCGCGTTACTACCTTGCTCTGGCCCACGAGAAGACCAACGACCTCGAGTCGGCGGTCCGGGTGGCGCTGCCCCTGTACGAACGCAGCAAGGCCGGGGCGTGCGCCCTGCCCCCGTCCACGGTGGGGCTCCTGCTGTGCCACTGCTACCGGCTGAGTGGAGACCTGAACGCCGCTGTGCGGGTGGGCCTGGAGGGCATCACGGCAGCAGCCGAGCTGGGGCTCGCCGCGACCGACGAGCACTTCCGGCTCGCCGCGACCGTCGTGGCCACCTACACCGAGCTGGGCGACACGACGCACGCGACGATCTGGGCGGAGCAGCTCATCGAGGCGGCCCGGCGGGCCGGGAGCGTGACTGGTGAGGCGTCGCTGTACTGGAACGCGGCGCTGGCCGCCGACGCCCAGGGCCGAACCGACCAGGCCCTGGTCCTCAGCGAGCGAGCGTTGGCCCGCCTGTCCGAACAGGGCGGCACCCGCGACCTCGCCCTCTTGCGCAACGACGCCGCCTGGCTCCTGCTGCGTGCCGACCCCTCCCGAGCCGCCGAGGCGGTGGACCTGCTCGACCGGGCACTGCCCGACCTCACGGACCTGGGCAGCCCCGCCGACCTGGCCTACTGGGAGAGCACGCGCTCGCACGCCGAGCTGCTGATCGGCCGACCTGTCGCCGCCGAGGACCTCGCACGCAAGGCGCTGCTGCGGCTCAACCCCGATCCCAGCCCCGAGCGGGCCCGGGTGCTCACCTTGCTCGGCGACGCAGCACTGGCTCAGCATCGGCCGGACGACGCCCGCGAGCACTTCTCGGCGGCCCTGGGCGCGCTGGCCGGCGTGGAGGCGAGCAGGTTCACGGCCGCCGTGGCGCGCGATATCGCCGACCGACTCGCGCACTCGGACCCGGCCTCGGCCGCCGCGGCGTACCGGACCGCACTCGACATGGCCGGCACCCGCGGCACCGGCGGGGCCATCACACCGGTCGCACAACGCCACCAGCCCACGGGCGTCGAGCCGGCGGCACTCGGCTAGGAGACTCGGCTCGGCTCGCCGCCGAACGGCTGGCCTTCCCTCCCGCCATTCGCCTCGAGCCAGAAGAGTGCGCGGTCGGCCGTATGCCACCTGGCCCGAGGTCGCCCCCCGACCCGGGGGGGCTTGACCTCGGTGTGGAGCGGAATGCTTTGCACTGCACGCAGATCGGCAACACACGCTCGAGGACTGCACCCGCGATCGGTGACGAGGACGGCGCCACCGAGACGCGACGCACGCCACGCGACAGCGACAGCGACAGCGACAGCGACAGCGCGCGCGCGCGCCACGCGACACGCGGCGGCTGGTGCGCCGTGCGGAATGCTTTGCACTGCACGCAGATCCGCAACATGTTGGCGGCGGTCCGCAGGGTGATCGGTAACCGCGTCGGCCGACCGTAGGCGATCCACGGCGCAGGGCATGGTCGCCGTGCGCCCGCGGTACGAGGGTCTATGTTGCGGATTCGCGTGCAATGCAAAGCATTCCAGCGAAGGGCACCCTCGGCCCCGCCCGCCACTTCGAGAGTGACTTACCCCGGCACGAGGCATCAAACACCGGTCACCGGGCACCGAGCGCGGACGCACGCGTTAGCCTCAGGGCACTGTCGCGGTTCGGCAGGGCGAGTCGGTCCGTGTTGCGGATCCGCCTGCAATGCAAAGCACTCCGACGAGCACACCCCGCCGCGCCACCGAGACTCTCCGTGGTGCGCCGCACGGGCACGACGAGCTGCTTGACGGCGCGTTGGCGAGATGCCGGGCAGCGGACTAGCGACCAGTGCCGGACACGCGAGCGGTGCCGGACACACGAGCATTGCCGGGGACGCCCCCCATCCGAGTCACGACCTCGCGACCGGCGTCCCCAGCGGCTCACCCGCCGAGTCATGCCCCGGGCTGACACCTGAGGCGGCAGCCGCCGCGGCACCCGTGTCGACGCTCCCACGAGCGATCAACCACCACATCGCCGCGATGCCCAGGACGGCGAACAGCGTGTAGCCGTTCTGCACCGTCCGGCCCGCCCACTTCGGCCCGAACCCTTCCGCGATCATGGTTATCCCCCACCAGGGCAGACGCATCCAGAGCATGCCGGCCGCAGCGGCAGCGGCGAGCACTCGCGTCGGTCGGCGGGCGTCGCCGAGCAGGGCGCCGACCACGACGACACCCCACTGCAGGTGGTGGACCCACGACACCGGTGACACCAGGAACGCGACGAGCCCCACTGTCGCCACCACTGCCACCGCCTCCCCGGCCCGCTCCAGGCGCACCGAGACCGCGAAGCCGGCCGCAGACGTGACGAGCACCGCCAGAAGCCACAGCACGCTCAGTGCCGGTCCGGGCGAGGGCCCGAGCCGCAGCAGGACGCCGCGCAGTGACTGGTTGGAGGTCCCGGCGTTGGGACCCAGCCGCTGGGGGTCGAGGAAGGCGTCGGTCCAGTACTGCGCCGACTGCGCGGGCAGGACGACAGCAGTCGTGAGCGTCGCGACCACTGCTGCCGTGACCGACGCGCGCAACACCGACCAACGGCGTGCCAGCGCCCAGTGCACCCAGAACACGGCCGGGGTCAGCTTGACGGCGGCGGCGACCCCCACGAGGACCCCGCGCGGGACGGCGCGCAGCCACGACTCGCGACGCGCGACGTCCACCAGGCACAGGGCGACGATGAGCGCGTTGACCTGGCCGAAGCGGATCCCCTCCGCCACCGGGAGCATCCACACGCATCCGGCTGCGACGACGCCATGCACCAGCCCCCGGCGAACCGCAAAACGGGCGAGGAAGGGCCGGAACGCCAGACCCACGCTGAGCCAGAGCAGCCCGAGCTGGAAGGCCGCCCACATCCACCCCATCACGGGGAACGGAGCCAGCACGAGCGGCAGCCCCACCACCGCGGCGAACGGCGGGTAGGTGAAGGGCAACAGCTGGGGGGCCTCGGTGCGCAGGTCGTACAGCGGGTACCCGCTGACAAGGCTGCGCGCACCCTCGCGGTAGACCTCGAGGTCCACCTGCCAGATCTCGCGGGGGTAGGCACCCAGGTAGTGCCAGACCAGCGGGGCCGCCGACACGGCGAACACGAGACCCCCGAGCGCGCGCCACCCGGCCCGGGGGCTCACGAGCCGGCGTCGGGCCGCACTCGGGGTCGACGTCACAGGTGCCATTGTCGGGCCCGTCTACCCTGGGTTGGTGCGAGGCGGTCGGGTAGACATGATCCGCCGTGCCCCGGCCGTCGCGGTTCTGGTCTGCCTCGCGTCGTCAGCCGGCGCGATGGCGACATCGGCGTCCGCCGCGGAGGGGGGCACCCGCGCACCGCGGGCGGGCGTCGCACGAGTGCCCGGCCCCGTGGTGCTCGTCGGCACGGGCGGGGTCACCTGGGGCGACGTCGATGACACCACGCCGACCTTCCAGGCGCTGCTGGAGCAGGGGTCGGTGGCGACCCTGGCCGTCCGCAGCGTCCGGCCCACCACGTGCCCGGCCGACGGCTGGCTCGCGGTGACCGCCGGACGCCGGGCGGCCGACCTCGAGGCGCCGTCAGGGCTGCCCGCGTGTCGGCCGATCGAGGTGACCACGCCCGACCCCGGCGGGTCGGCATCGGTGGACCACTGGTCGCAGTACCTGAGCGAGGCGTCGGCAGGCTCGTTCGACGCCACCCTCGGCCTGCTCGGCCAGACACTGGACCGGGCCGGTCTCGTGGCCGACGCGGTCGGGCCGGGAGCCGCGGTCGCGCTCGCCCGCCCGGACGGCACGGCCGCGCACGCCTGGCCCGGGCTGGGATCGGGCGATGCGACGGGAGTCGCCGACCTCGGCGGCCCCGACACGCAACTGCTGGTCTCCGACGTCCGGGCGGCGCTGGCGACCCATCCGGACCTGGTGGTGGTCGACATCGGGGGCATCCGGGACGAGGCGGCAGGCGGGCAGAACCCGATCCCGGTCGACGAGCAGGCAACCGCGGTGGACGACCGGCTGGCTGCCGTGATGGATGAGCTGCCCGACGGCTCGACGCTGCTCGTCGCGTCGCTGTCCGACGCCTCGCCGTCCCAGCCGCACCTCCAGCTCATGAGCGCCATCGGCCCGGCGGCCGGCGGAGCCCGCTACGCGACGTCCCTCCTGGGGAGCAGCTCCACCCGTCAGGACGGCATCGTGCAGTCGACCGACCTGCTGCCGACGGTGCTCGACCTGCTCGGGGTGGGCACTCCCGAGCAGGCAGTCGGCAGCCCGATCCGGCCGGTCGCGGCGGGCGGCCAACCCGTCGACCGGCTGCAGAAGGTGCTCGACCTGGACCTCGCCGCGCAGTCGGTGCGACCGATCGTCCCCTGGTTCTTCAACGGCCTCGTGCTCGCCCAGATCGTGCTGTACGGCGTCGCGACGCTGGCCGTGCGAAACCTGCGCACCGGGCAGCGACGGCGGTACCGCGTGCTGGCCTGGCTGCGCCGTACGGCGGTGGTCTTCGCCTGCGTGCCCGCGGCCACCTTCCTGGCCAACCTGGTGCCATGGTGGCGCGGGAACCTGCCCGGGGTGTCAGTGCTCGCCGCCGTCAGCGCGTTCGTCGTCCCGATCGCCGCATTCGCGCTGCTGCCGCCCTGGCGGCGTCGCCTGCTCGGGCCGATGGGCGCGGTGGCCGGTGTCACGGCCGCGGTGCTGGCTCTCGACGTCCTCACGGGGTCACACCTCGTGCTCTCCAGCCTCATGGGCGTGCAGCCGATCGTGGCGGGGCGCTTCTACGGGTTCTCCAACCCCGGGTTCGCCCTGTTCGCGACCGGGTGCCTGCTGCTCGCCGTCGCGCTGGCCGACGCCGCTGTGAAGGCGGGACGGCGGCGCCTCGCCGTTGGCGTGGTCGTGGCGATCGGGGCGGTCGCGACGATCCTGGACGGCGCCCCCGGGCTCGGCAGCGACTTCGGCGGGCCGCCGGCGATCGTGCCCGCGTTCGCCGTGCTCGCCCTGCTCGTGGCGGGGGTGCGGCTCACCTGGCGCCGGGTTCTGCTGATCGCGGGGGTCACGCTCGTCGTGCTCGTGGCGCTGTCGGTCGGGGACTGGCTACGGCCGAGCACCGAACGCACGCACCTGGGTCGGTTCGTCCAGACCGCCATCGACGGCGGCGCCTGGCCGGTCGTGCGACGCAAGGCCGCCCAGAACCTGCACATCCTCTACAGCTCGTGGCTGAGCGCCCTTCTGCCCTTCGCGGCGGCCTTCGTGGTGCTGGTGCTTGCCCGGCCGGTGTCGTGGGGGGTCCGCCCGCTGCAGCTGGCCTACGACCGCTCGCCCGTGCTGCGCCACGGCCTGCTCGCGTTCGGGGTGCTCGTGGGGATCGGGTTCGCGGTCAACGACTCGGGCACGGTGATCCCCGCGGTCGCGGCGACCGTGGCCATCCCGCTGCTGATCGCGGTCAGCGCTCGCGCGCTGGAGCTGGACGTGGAGGACCGGGAAGCCCTCGCCATCGCCTCAGCCACGACGCCGGCCAAGCCTCGGTGAGGGCCCAGGCCAGGACGGCGCCGAGCACGGCCAAGAGCAACCACGGCGCCACGTAGCGGCGGGCCCCCAGCGTCAGGTGCTCCACGGTCGGGCTGAGGCCGACCACCCGGCCAGGCACGTAGGCCAGGGCGAGCACGCCGAGCCGAGCGAGCAGGGCGACGTCGAGGAAGGTCGCGCCGACCAGCGGCAGCGGGGCCCAGGCCATCGCGTCGTACCAGGGCAGGGCGTAGGGCACGGTCAGCACCCAGGCGCACGCGAGGACGGCGAAGGCTCGCCCCGTGGCGGCCGTCACCGGTTCCAGGGGCACGGTCGGCACCCGGGCCAGCCGCCGGGCCAGCAGCACGGCGAGCACCACCGCCAGCGTGAGCGCGATCGGCCCGATGACCGGTCGCACGGCGCGCGTGCCGAGGATCGGGTCGAGGCGGTCGACCACGATCCGCCACGGCGTCGCGAACGAGACGAAGCGGCTGGCCTGGCGCAGCTGCGAGTACGTGTGCGGCCCGCTCCACAGGTGCGCGGGCACGAGCACGAGCAAGGCACCGGCCACGCCGAGGCCCAGCCGCCGCCAACCCTCGGGCCTTGGCAGGTGACGCAGCCCCCAGCACGCGGCCAGGCCCACGAGCACGTAGGGCACCTTCACGCCCGCGGCGACGCCGACCAGCACCCCCGCGGCGAGGGGGGACGTCGCCACGAGGGCGACGGCGAGCATGGCGGCGGCCGCGGCGACGACGTCGACGTGAGCGCCGAGCACCAGCTGGCCGAGCAGCAGCGGGTTGAGCGTCCACAGGACAGCGGCACGGGTGGCCGTCGCAGGGTCGTGCCCGCACAGCCGGGCCAGGACGCGCCCGACGAGCACGAAGGCGGCGGCGCAGAGCAGCTGCCACACCCAGACGCTGCGCCGCAGGGAGCCGCCGCCGAGCTCGGCGACACCGGCCTGGAGGGCCGTGGCCACCGGACCGTAGACGCTGGGCGTGCCCTGCCAAGGCGGTTGGACGGCGCCCGCGACCGGGTCCTGGCCGCCGTGCCACTGGTCGGGCCTGACCGTGTAGGGGTCGTCGCCGGCCGCGGCGATGCGGCCGTACGCCAGGTACGAGAGGTGGTCAGCCGAACCCAGGGGCGGCACGAGCGTGAGCGCCAGCGCCATCCCGACCCCCGCGACGGCGACGGACCGGGCGGGCAGGCGCGCGCCGTCCCGCACCGCCAGCAGCCCCAGCCCGACTGCGGCGACGCCGAGAAGGTCGGCGACGAGCAGTACGACGGTCACGGTCGCGGACGACCAGCCGAGGCCGGCGTCCCAGGGGGGCAGGACCGTGAGGGCACCCAGCCCCGGAACTGCGGCGTTGTCCCCTGCGGCCGCGCTCAGCGCCTGCAACACGAGTGACGTGGCACCACAGCCGATCGCCAGCCGGCCTGCCGGGGGCACGTCAGGTGCGCCGGTGCGCGCGGTTGGCCAGCACCCGCAACGGCGCGGCGCGGCGCATCCGCCGCACGGCGAGCGCGCGGGCGACGTCGCGGTACTGGCGCGCTCGGTGCATCTGCGAGCGCCAGTCCGACCCCGTGACGCGGTGCTGCAGCTCGCAGGGGACCTCGAGCACCCGGAAGCCTGCGAGCAGGAGGTCGATGGTCAGGCCCGTCTCGACCCCCCAGCCGCGCGCCAGCGGCACGGCGGCCTCGTACGCCTCACGCGTGAGGCAACGCATGCCCGACAGCGGCTGGGTCGGCGTCCACCCCGTCGCGTGGGCGATGCCCTTGCGCGCGAGGTCGACCACGAACCCGTGCCCGCCCCCGGTGCTGTGCTGCTTCGGCAGGATCGCGATGGTCATGTCCGCCACGCCCGCGAGCACGGGAGCGGCGAGGACGGTGGTGGAGGCCGCGCTGGACCCGAGGTCGGCGTCGACGAACAGCAGGGCACGCCGTCCGGGCGCGCCGTCCTCGAGCCGGTCCACGGCCGCCGCCGCGTCCAGGCGGGCCACCCGCTGAGCGCCGGTCTCGAGGGCAGCGGCCTTCCCGCGGTTTCGCGGGTGGCGCAGGACGACGGCCCCCGCGTCGAAGGCTGCTCGCATCGTGGCGTCGCGCGAGCCGTCGTCCACCACCACGACCAGGTCGGCGCCGGGGATGGACCGGGCTGCGGCGACCGTGGCGGCGATCCGGTCCGCCTCGTCCTTCGCGGGGATCACGACGGCCAGCCCTCCCGGCAGTACCGCCTTCGGCCGGCCCGTGGGGTCGCTCATGGCTCAGCGCAGGGTCAGCTGACGGGACACGACGCCGTCACGGGCGCGGCGCTCGTCCAGGGTCAGTGGCGCCTGCGTGGCCACGGCCTCGCCCAGGCGCTTCGCGAAGGCCGCCGCCGGCGCCTCCAGGGCGTCGGCCTCGGTGTCGGCGGCGAGGTCCCACACCGGGACGACGAGCCCGTGCGCCCGGAACGCCCCGATGTAGCGCGAGCCGGGCAGCAGCGAGGTGGCACCTGCAGCATGCAGGCGGGCGAGGCCGTCGAGCAGGGTGTCCTCGGCGTCGGGAAGCACCCAGCGCAGGTGGCGACGTACCCCGACGCGACACCAGTAGGCCGCCTCGACGCTCGCCAGGCGCAGCGTGGGTACGGCGGCGTTGTTGGCGCGCTCCATCGACTCGCGCACGTCGGGCGTGACGTCGTCGCCGTCCAGCCAGAAGTCGAAGCCCTCGTGGACGCTGACGACGAAGGGCATGGTCGTGTCGAGCAGGTCCTGCAACCGGGGGCCGGGCCCCGGGTCCGAGACCGCGGGCACCGGCGTTCCGGGGTCTGCCGCGAGCGCACCGAGCAGGGCGTGGGCCACGTCTCGGCTGGGGTCGCTGGAGCCGACGGCGGTCTGAAGCCCGACGAACACCGCGCCGTTGCCGCGGTGCATGGCGGCCCAGGCCATGGGCAGCACGGTGGCGACGGTCGCGTCGGTGGCTCGGCCGGCGGCGTCGGCAAGGATGCGGACCTGCGCCGTCGCCGCCGGGACGATCTCGCGCAACGCAACCCAGTCGCACTCGCCGGGCAGGCCGTCGAACGGCTTCGTGACGAGCCGGGCGGCGTCCTGGCGGCTCTCGAGGCCGTGGCAGGCCTTGTACCGCTTACCCGAGCCGCACGGGCACGGTTCACGCCCGCCGACGACCGGCACGTCGTCCGGGCTCAGGTGCCCGGTCGGCCGATCGGCGACGCCGGTGCGCCCCTGTGCCCCGCGACGGCTCTTCTTGCTCACGGCGTCGAGAGTAGCCGCCCCGCGCGAGCGACCCCCGTGCCGGCGGGGGCCGACCGGACCATCAGCGGCCCAGCGCGCGCAGCACCATCTCTGGACGGTTGGTGATGATCGCCGCGACGTGCTGGTCCACGCAGCGCTGGACGTCGTCCGGCTCGTCCACGGTCCACACGTGCACGTCACGTCCCCGGGCTCGCACGCGGTCGGCGTAGCCGGGGTGGGCCCGCACGACGTCGACCGCGACCCCGGCGGCAGCCACCCCGCGCGGCAGGGTGCCGTCACGGAACGGGATCGGCACGCGCTCCATCAGGTACACCAGGGGCAGGGCGGGGGCGAGCGCCCTCATCCGCCGCATCGCGAGCAGGGAGAAGCTCATCACCCGCACCGGGCTCGTCTGACCGGGGGCGGGGTGAGCCCAGCCGAACTCGTCCAGCAGGTCGACGAGGGTGCGCTCGACGAGGGCGCCGTAGCGGGTGGGGTGCTTGGTCTCGATGGCGAGCTCGAGAGGGCGGCCGGCGTCGGCGACGGTCGCGAGCAGCCGGCGCAGGGTCAGCAGCTTCGACCTGTCGCCTGCCTCGACCCGGTCGGGCACCTCGGCCACCCGGCCGGCCCCGGCACGGGCGTCGATGCTGCGCCACGACCCCCAGTCGAGCCCCTCGAGATCGGTGAGCTCCAGGGTGGAGACCAGCCCACGACCGTTCGACGTCCGCTCGACGCTGCGGTCGTGCACGCACACGAGATGGCCGTCGGCCGTCAGGCGGACGTCGCACTCCAGGGCGTCGGCCCCCACCTCGACCGCGCGCCGGTAGGCGGAGAGGGTGTGCTCGGGCTCGGTGGCGCTCGCGCCGCGATGGGCGACCACCTGCGGCCCGGCTATGGCGTCCTCACGCTGTCCACAGCGTCCTTCCGCGCGCTCGCTGGCTGCCGCACACGATGGTCCCACGGAGGGCCTCTGCTCCCGGCAAACCCCGGCGAGCGCCCGACAAACCCCCGGTGCCTCCCGGCGGACCGGCCTCCCCTCACACCGGCGGTCCCTCTAGCGTTGGAGCACTGTGACCCTGCCGCCCTTCCAGCGCCTCGTCGACGAGCACTGGCGCGACGTCGCCCGCCTCGCGCACGCCCTCGCTGGTCCCGTGGACGGCGACGACGTCGCGCAGCAGGCTTGGGTGCAGGCTTTGGCGGCCTACCCGAACCTCACGTCGTCGGCGAACCTGCGCGGCTGGCTGCTGCGCATCACGGCCCGCTGCGCCACCGACGTGCACAGGGGGCGGGCTCGCCGGGCCGTGCCGGTGGCCGACGTCCCGGCGGTGGCCGACCGTGCCGACCCGGCCGGCGGCCCCCTCGAGCGGATGCCCGACGTCGGCGTCTGGCAGGCGGCTCGCGCGCTGCCGGAACGCCAGCGGCTGGCCATCGGCCTGCGCTACATCGCCGATCTCGACCACGCCGAGATCGCGCGGGAGCTCGGGACGACGCCCGCGGCGTCCCGGCGTCTGGTGTCGGATGCTCTGGCCCGTCTGCGGGCCGTCACTGCGCCGGTCGAGCCCGTTCTGGAGGACGCATGACCAAGACCGTGATCGAGACTGACAGTGCCGGCGTCGAGGCGGCCCTGCGTGCCTACGCGCCGATGCGTGTTCAGCCGCCCCTGCTGCCCGAGAGCGACCTCGCCTACCTCGTGGTCGACGACCTGCCGGTCGGGCGCATGCTGCTGGCCGTCCGGCCGGGCGGCGCTCTCGTGGCTAGTGCCTACGTACCCGACGACGCCCGGGTGGACGCCGTCACCGAGCGGCTCGCCCGCGTGGTGTCCCCGAGGGTGCTGCGACAGGTCAGACCGCTCGACGAGGTGCGTCGCCAGCTGGAGGACTACCTGGCGGGACGCCGCCACGGGTTCGACCTGGACGTCGACACGGTGCTGGCGACGCCGTTCCAGCGCATGGTCCTGGGTCGGCTGGCCGGCGAGGTCGGCTTCGGGCACACGGTGTCCTACGGCGGCCTGGCCTCGTCGGTCGGCCGGCCGCGCGCGGCCCGCGCAGTCGGTGCCGCGCTGGGCGCGAACCCGCTGTGCATCGTGCTGCCGTGCCATCGCGTGGTCGCCGCCGATGGTGCCCTTACCGGCTACGCCGGCGGTCTGGCCGCCAAGCGCCTGCTGCTCACCCTGGAGTCGTTCGCGACCTCTGGCGTGTAACTGTCGCTACATGTGCATGTAGGGGTCAGTTTCACGCCAGAGGTCGCGGCGAAAGGGGCGTGCAAAGGTCAGGCGTCGACCTTCTTCGTGGCCTCGACCTCGAGCACGAGCTTCACCTTGTCGGAGATCAGGAAGCCACCCGTCTCCAGGGCGGCGTTCCACGTCAGGCCCCAGTCCTTGCGGTTGACGCTCGCGGTGCCCTCGAAGCCGGACTTGATGTTGCCGAACGGGTCCTTGGCCACCCCGCCGAACTCCCACGTGACGTCCACGGGCGCGGTCTTGCCACCGATCGTGAGGTCCCCGGACGTGACGATGCTCTCGCCGTCCACCTTGACGCTGGTCGACTTGAACGTGATCTTCGGGTTCTCCTCGGCGTTCCAGAAGTCGCCGCTCTTGAGGTGCCCGTCGCGCTGGTCGTTGCCGGTGTCCACGCTGTTCGCGTCGATCTCCAGCCACACCGACGACGACTCCGGGTTCGCGGCGTCGATCGTCGCGCCACCGGTGTAGGTGGTGAACTTGCCGCGCGTGGTCGCGACCACGGCGTGCTTGACCGCGAAACCGATCGTGCTGTGGACGTTGTCGATGTCCCAGGTGCCGGTCAGGTCGGCGGGGAACGTGCTCATAGGTGATCTCCCGATCATCGTGCGGTGGGTGGATGAGGGTGACGGCGTGGAGGGGTGGCCCTCCGCTGTTGTTGAACACTAAAGGTATTTTGTTGAGAGTTCAAGTCCGAATCGGCTCACATCGGCCGGTCAGTCCACCCCGTGCCTGCGCAGGTACTGCCCGAACTGCGGCACGGTGAAAGCGATGCGGCCGCGCTCACCGGAGTACACGAGGCCCTTCTTGATCAATGCATCGCGGGCGGGCGAGAGCGACTGGGCGCTGCGGGCCAGCAGCTGCGCGATCGCCGCTGTGGAGACGGCGTCCTCCAGGGGCGCCGGGGCGGTGGCTGCGGTCGAGCCATCAGCATCAGCAGTCCCCTCGGCGCCGGCTCGGTCCGTCGCGACGGCTGCCAGGTCGGCCATCGCCCGAAGGTACTCCCGCTCCGCGGGGGTCGCCCTTTCGTAACGCGACCCGAAGAAGCCCACTGCGAGCTCGGCCTCGGCCTCGGGCGCGGCCACGCGGACGTCGTCCTCGGTCACGGGAGCGCGCGGGGCGACGTCCCACGCCGCCTTCCCGTAGGCCTGCACGAAGTACGGGTAGCCGGCCGTCAGGGCGTACATGAGGTCCAGCGCCGCCTCGGTGAAGTCGGCCGACTCCTCCTGGGCAGGTGCCCGCAGCGCCCGGTCCGCCGCCGCCCGGTCGAGCCGGTCGACCCGGGAGTACCGGAACAGCCTCTCCGAGTACGACTTGCTCGCCGACAGCACCGCGGGCAGGTGCGGCAGCCCGGCGCCCACCACCACCAGCGGCAGCCCACCCTGGCTGATCTCGTGACAGGCGGCGCACAGGCCCGACACGTCGTCGGCGCTCAGATCCTGCATCTCGTCGATGAAGACGGCCACGCCGCGGCCCACCGCCCCGGCGAGGCCCGCGACGTCGCACAGCAGCTCGACGAGGTCGATCTCGATGTCGCCGGAGTCGGCCCTGCCCGCGACCGCCGGGCCGTCGATCCCCGGGTGCCAGCGCCTCATCGACCCCCGCGAGGTGGACGCCGCCGAGCCGCCGCCGCGGCGACCCTCGGCTACGTCCGGCTCGCCGCGCCGGGTCCGCCCGTCGTCGCGAAGGGCGAACGACTTGAGGACGCCGAGCACGTGGGCCGCCTCGGCGCCGGCCGCATCGTCCTCGCCCACGCCCAGCTCGCGCACGGCCAGGTGCAGGGCCGAGGCGAGGGGCCGGCGGAGCGAGGAGTCCGGGCGGGCCTCGAGCTTGCCGGTGCCCCACCCGCGCCGGACGGCGGCCGACCGCATGGCGTTCAGCAGCACGGTCTTGCCCACCCCGCGCAGCCCGATGAGCACGACGCTGCGCTCCGGCCGGCCGCGGGACACCCGCTCGAGCACCACGTCGAAGGCGTCGAGCTCGCCGTCGCGTCCGGCGAGCTCGGGCGGGCGCTGGCCCGCTCCGGGAGCGTAGGGGTTGCGCACGGGGTCCACGATCGGACCGTATCGCCGAATCTAGCCAGAACGGCAGATTGCCTCAGACACGCCGAGAGGTCACCGTGGCGGGGGCAGTCGGCAGCGTCGGGGAGTGCTGCGGGGGTCGACGGTGTCGCCCGCCGTCAGGCGTCGTCGTCGGTCGCCCGCCGTCAGGCGTCGTCGTCGGTCGGCAGCACTGGCCGCAGCACCCTGTTCTCCGCCGGCTCGGCGATCTGGGCGCGGAACGGGCTCGCCGGGTAGGTCCCGAGCACGCGTAGGTGCACGGAGAAGAAGGCGAGCTCCTCCAGCGCCAGGGCCAGCGAGGCGTCCTTGGGGTGACCCTCGACGTCGGCGTAGAACTGGGTGGCGAAGAACGTGCCGCCCAGCTGGTAGCTCTCCAGCTTCGTCATGTTCACGCCGTTGGTGGCGAAGCCACCCATGGCCTTGTAGAGGGCGGCAGGCACGTTGCGAACCCGGAACACGAATGATGTGATCATCGGGCCGTCGTCCGGGGGGTACTCGTACGGCTGCTTGGCCAGGGCGAGGAACCGGGTGGTGTTGTGGTGGGCGTCCTCGACGTCCTCGGCCAGGATCTGCAGCCCGTACAGCTGCGCCGCCAGCCGTGGCGACAGCGATGCGACGCTGGGGTCGCCGAGCTCGGCCACCTCGCGCGCGGCCCCGGCGGTGTCGTCGGCCACGGCCGAGCTCCACCCGTTCTGCCGGATGAACTGCCGACACTGCCAGAACGCGTGCGCGTGGCTGCGCACCACGCGGACGTCGTCCAGCGTCGCGCCGGGGACGGCGAGCAGCTGGAAGTGCACGGGAAGGAAGTGCTCGCCCACGATGAAGGTCCCGGACTCCGGCAGCAGGTGGTGGATGTCGGCCACCCGCCCGGCGATCGAGTTCTCCACGGGGATCAGAGCCAGCTCCGCGACGTCGCTCGTGACCGCCTCGAAGGCGTCCTCGAACGTGGGGCAGGGCAGCGGCTCGAGCGCGGGGAACATCTCCCGGCATGCGGCGTCGGAGTTCGCGCCAGGCTCGCCCTGGTAGGCGATCCGGCCGCTGCCTGGCGCCGCGGCTCGGCCACCCCCCGGCGCCACGGCTCGGCCGCTCCCCGGCGCCGCGGCTCGGCCGCTCCCCGGCGCCGCGCTCAGCCCGCTCGGAGGGCTGGTGCCCGGTGTGTGCGACGTCGGCCCGTTATCCACAGTGGACGAGCCTACGGCCCCGGTATCGGCAACGGACGCGAGCGTGGACTCGACGGTGGACGCAGATGGGGGTAGCCACCCCCGGATGGGTCCACCGTCGAGTCCACGCTCGGCGGGTGCGATGTCGGCGCGTCGGTCGACAGCGGTAGCGTCGCGAGCATGACGACGACGTTCTCGGCGCCCGTTGGCGCGACCCCGACCACGATCCGCAGCCTGATCCCCGGCGACGCCGTGGAGGCGGTCCGAGTCGTCGACTCGGTCAACCCAGCCGACATCTCGGACGTGGTCGCCCGGGTGGAGCTCGCCGCGGCGGGTTCGGTCGTGCGGGCTGCGCGAACCGGCGCCGCCGCGCAGCGGGAGTGGGCGAAGGTGCCGCCGCCCATCCGGGGCAGGGTGATCGCCGCGATCGGCCGGCTCGTCGAGGCGAACGCCGAGTCCTTGGCGCAGCTCATCACGCGCGAGGTCGGCAAGCCGCTGGCGGAGTCGCGCGGTGAGGTGCAGGAGATCGTCGACACGTGCGACTTCTTCCTCGGGGAGGGTCGGCGGCTCTACGGCCAGACCGTACCCAGCGAGATGCCGGACAAGCAGCTGTTCACGTTCCGGGTGCCGGTCGGCACGGCGATGGTCGTGACCGCCGGCAACTTCCCCATGGCCGTGCCGTCCTGGTACCTGGTGCCGGCCCTGCTCACCGGCAACGCGGTGGTCTGGAAGCCCGCCGAGTACGCCGCCGCGTGCGCGGACGCCATGGCACGGGTGTTCATCGCCGGTGGCCTGCCGCCCGGGCTGCTGACGGTCGTGCACGCCGACGGCGCCAGCGCCTTCGAGGGGATGGACGCCGCCCTCACGGCCGGGCTGCTGGGCAAGGTCGGGTTCACCGGGTCGACGGACGTCGGGCGGCGCATCGGCGAGCTCTGCGGGCGGCACCTGCAGTCGCCCTGCCTCGAGCTCGGCGGCAAGAACCCGATGGTCGTCACCGAGGACGCCGACCTCGACCTGGCCATCGAGGGCGCGCTGTTCTCCGGTTTCGGGACCGCCGGGCAGCGGTGCACGAGCCTCGGCACAGTGATCGTGCACGAGAGCGTGCACAGGGAGTTCGCGCGGTGGTTCGACGCGCGGGTCCGTTCCGCGGCGGTGGGCGACCCGACGCAGGACGTCGTGATGGGGCCGCTGCTCGCGCCGTCCCACGCCGACCGGTACGAGAAGTACCTCGGCTGGATCGGCGAGCACCATCACGTGCTCGGCTCGACCGGCATCGGCAGGATCACCCCGGACAACCACCGCGAGGGCTTCGTCGGCGACGACGCGGCGATGGCCCGAGGCCTGTACTACCACCCCGTGGTGCTGGACGGCGTGCGCCCCGACGACGAGGTCTTCCTGCGAGGAGACGTTCGGGCCGCTGGTGGGCATCACCACCTACCGCACGCTCGACGAGGCGATCGAGCTGGCGAACCGGCCCGGGTACGGGCTGTCGTCGTCCATCTACACCACGAACCCGACGTCGGCCTTCCGGTTCCGCCAGGGCGTCGGGGCCGGGATGGTGTCGGTCAACAACTCGACCTCCGGTGCCGAGGCGCACCTGCCCTTCGGTGGCAACGGCAAGAGCGGCAACGGCTCGCGCCAGTCCGGCGTCTGGGTGCTCGACCAGTTCACCCGGTGGCAGTCGATGAACTGGGACTACTCCGGGCGGCTGCAGAAGGCCCAGATGGACGTCGAGGTGCCGCAGCCCGACATGGCGTTCAGGCTGTGACCGCACGGTGAAGGCGCTCGTCAAGCAGGAAGCCGGGCCGGGGCTGACGCTGGCGGACGTGCCCGAGCCGGTCGCGGGCCCGAACGAGGTTCTCATCAAGGTGCTGCGCAACGGCATCTGCGGGACCGACCTGCACATCCAGACCTGGGACGACTGGGCAGCCCGCACGATCAACGCGCCGATGGTGATCGGCCACGAGTTCGTGGGCGAGGTCGCGGACGTCGGGGAGGACGTCGACGGCGTCCAGGTCGGCGACCTCGTCGGCGGCGAGGGACACATCGTGTGCGGCAGGTGCCGCAACTGCATGGCCGGTCGACGCCACCTGTGCGACCGCAGCCGCGGCATCGGCGTGCACCGCGACGGCGCCTTCGCCGAGTACCTCGTGCTGCCCGCCGGCAACGTGTGGGTGCACCGCGTGGCCGTGGACCTCGACGTCGCGGCGATCTTCGACCCCTTCGGCAACGCCGTGCACACCGCCCTGCAGTTCCCGGTGATCGGCGAGGACGTGCTGATCACCGGGGCCGGCCCGATCGGGGTGATGGCCGCCGCCGTCGTCGCGCATGCCGGTGCGCGCAGTGTGGTGGTCACCGACGTGAACCCCGACCGGCTCGCCCTCGCGGCGAAGGTCGGAGCCACGCTGACCGTGGACGTGCGCACGACGCCGATCGCCGCAGTGCAGCGCCAGCTGTCGATGAAGGAGGGCTTCGACATCGGTCTGGAGATGTCCGGCCAGCCGGCTGCGCTACGCGACATGATCGCGAACATGGTGGCCGGCGGTCGGATAGCCATGCTGGGCCTGCCGGCGGCGCCCTTCGACGTCGACTGGAGCCGCGTCGTCACGCGCATGCTCACCATCAAGGGCATCTACGGCCGGGAGATGTTCGAGACCTGGTACGAGATGAGCGTGCTGCTCGAACGCGGCCTCGACCTCACGCCCGTGATCACCCACCGCTTCCCGATCGCGGAGTGGGAGCAGGGCTTCGCTGCGGCTCGGTCAGGCGCCGCCGGCAAGGTCATCCTCGACTGGACCCAGCACTGAGCCGGCCGGCATCGAGGCCCCGCATCGAACCCGCCAGGAGGCACCGTGTACTCGTCCATGGCCCGCTCGGTCCAGGAGACGCTGGACGGCATCCGCACGCAGGGGCTCTACAAGCCGGAACGGGTGATCGACTCCCCGCAGGATCGTGAGGTTCGGCTGGCGGCTGCCGGGAGCGGCGGCGTCCTCAACTTCTGCGCCAACAACTACCTGGGCCTTGCCGACCACCCGCGCATGGTCGCGGCAGCGCATGAGGCACTCGACCGGTGGGGCTTCGGGATGGCCTCGGTGCGGTTCATCTGCGGCACGCAGTCGGTGCACAAGCAGCTCGAGGCGCGGCTGTCACAGTTCCTCGGCACGGACGACACGATCTTGTACGGCTCCTGCTTCGACGCCAACGGCGGGCTCTTCGAGACCCTGCTCGGCGAGGACGACGCCGTCATCTCCGACGAGCTCAACCACGCGAGCATCATCGACGGCGTCCGGCTGTGCAAGGCGCGCCGGCTGCGCTACCGCAACCGTGACATGGACGACCTGCGGCGCCGCCTCGTCGAGAGCGCCGGCGCACGCTTCCGCCTCATCGCCACCGACGGGGTGTTCTCGATGGACGGGTACCTCGCCCCCCTGGACCAGATCTGCGACCTCGCCGACGAGCACGACGCCCTCGTGATGGTCGACGACTCGCACGCGGTCGGGTTCATCGGTGAGAACGGCCGCGGGACGCCGGAGCTGTTCGGCGTCACCGAGCGGGTCGACGTCCTCACCGGCACCCTCGGGAAAGCCCTGGGCGGGGCGAGCGGGGGCTACGTCTCCGGGCGGCGCGAGATCGTGGAGCTGCTGCGGCAGCGGTCACGGCCCTACCTGTTCTCCAACTCCCTCGCACCCGCGATCGCGGCCGCCTCGATCACGGCGCTCGACCTCGTCGAGCAGTCCGGCGACCTGCGCGAGCAGCTGCGACGCAACACACGCCGGTTCCGCGAGGCGATGACGGCGGCCGGCTTCGAGATCCTTCCCGGAGACCACCCGATCGTGCCCGTCATGATCGGCGACGCCGCGCTCGCCGGCCGGATGGCCGAGCGGCTGCTCGTCCATGGCGTCTACGCGATGGGCTTCTCCTTCCCGGTCGTGCCCGTGGGCAAGGCGCGCATCCGCGTGCAGCTCTCGGCGGCGCACTCCAGCGAGGACGTCGACGCCGCGGTGACCGCCTTCGCGGCCGCCCGCGCCGACCTCGACGGCTGACCCCCGCGCAGGCGCCTCAGCCGTGCCCGCCATGATGGCGACCACACGAGGGTGGGGAGGTGACCATGGCCAGGCAGCTGCCCGACCGAGCGTCCGTGGTGATCGTCGGCGGCGGTGTGATGGGGGCCAGCGTCGCGTTCCACCTGGCCGAGGCCGGCGTGCGCGACGTCCTGCTCCTCGAGCGCGACGCGCTGGCCGGCGGGTCGACGTCCAAGGCGGCGGGCGGCGTCCGGGCCCAGTTCTCCGACACGCTGAACGTGCAGCTCGGCGCGCGCAGCCTCGAGGCGTTCACCCACTTCCCGACGCGGCCGGGTCAGGAGATCGACCTGTGCACGGTGGGGTACCTCTTCCTGCTGACGACGCCCGAGGACGTCGCGGTGTACGAGGCGTCGGTGCGGCTGCAGAACGACCTGGGCGTGCCGAGCCGCATGCTCGACCGCGCTGAGGCCGCCGCCCTCGCGCCGATCATGACGTGCGACGACGTGCTGGCGGCGGCCTTCCACGCCGGGGACGGGTACTGCTCGCCGGAGTCGGTCGTGCTCGGCTACGCCACGGGCGCAAGGCGGCTCGGCGCCACCGTGCTGACGGGTGTCGACGTCCTCGGTATCGAGACCCGTGAGGGCGGCGCGGGGATGCCGTCCGAGATCACCGCTGTGCTCACGTCCGGCGGCCGGGTGGAGACCCCCGCGGTCGTCTGCGCGGCGGGCCCGTGGTCGCAGGCGGTGGGAGAGATGGCCGGGGTCCATCTGCCGGTCACGCCGCTGCGGCGCCAGATCCTGGTCACCGAGGCGCTGCCACCCGCGGTCGCCGCGCTCGCGCCGCCGACGATGCCGATGACGATCGACGCGGCCTCCACCTTCTACCTGCACCGCGAGGGGCCCGGCATCCTGCTCGGGATGTCCTACACCGGCGAGGATGTCGGCTTCCACATGGACCTCGACGACGCGTGGCTGCCTGACCTGACGGCGGCGATCGAGCACCGGGCGCCGGCGCTGCTCGACGTCGGTGTCGCGCACGGCTGGGCCGGCCTGTACGAGATCTCGCCGGACCACAACGCGATGATCGGCGAGGCGGCGGCGGTGTCGCGCTTCTTCTACGCCACCGGGTTCTCCGGGCACGGGTTCCTGCAGGGGCCGGCCGTCGGGGAGGTGCTGCGGGACCTGTACCTCGGCCGCGAGCCCTTCGTCGACCTCACGCCGATGTCGGCCGACCGCTTCGCCACCGGCGACGCCCGCCCGGAGCACAACATCGTCTGACGCTCCGACGCCTGGCTCCAGGGCTGCGTGCGACCTTGGGAGGGTCACTGCTCCTTCCGGGCGCCTATGGCGACAGTCGGGCGCCAGAGGTCGGCGAAGCGGCGGGCGTGACAATAGGCTCCACCGAACTCTCCCTGTGCGAGCGGAGCACGGCATGGATGTCTGCGATCTCACCGCCCTCGAGCTGAGCGCCGCCCTGCGGCAGCGCGAGCTCAGCGCGGTCGAGGCGCTCGAAGCCGTGCTCGCGCGCGCCGACGAGATCGCGACGACCGTCAACCCGTTCACGATCAGGCTGGACGACAGGGCGCGTGCGGCCGCGCGGGACGCCGACGTCGCCCGCCTGCGAGGCGACGACCGCCCCCTGCTCGGCGTCCCCGTGTCGACGAAGGACTCGCACTGGATGGCCGGCGTCGAGAGCACGTGCGGTTCCCGCACGCGCGTCGGCTTCGTCCCCGAGGAGACCGTCGGCGGCATCACCGCCCTGCTCGACAGCGGCGCGGTCGTGTTCGCGCGCACGACAGTGCCCGAGTTCTGCTACTTCGGGGTCACCGAGTCCGCCCTCTTCGGTCGCACCGCCAACCCCTGGGACCTCGGGCGCACCTGCGGCGGTTCCTCGGGCGGCGCGGCGGCCGCCGTCGCCGCCGGGTGCGGCCCGCTGAGCCTGGGCGGGGACGGCGGCGGCTCCATCCGGATCCCGGCGGCGTTCTGCGGCCTCGTCGGCTTCAAACCGACGTTCGGCCTGGTCTCCCACGAGCCGTCCACCGCCGGCTGGAAGACCCTGGTCTCCCTCGGGCCGCTGGCGCGGACCGTCGCCGACGCTCGGCTGATGCTCGCGGCGGTGGCCCGGGAGGACCCGCGGGACCGGCACAGCCTGCCCGCAGGACCCCTCGACGTCGCCCCGCCCGCACCCGGCGACCTCGTGCTCGCCGTGAGCGAGGACCTCGGCTTCGCCCCGGTGGACGACGACGTCCGCCGCGCGTTCCACGCCTGCCTGGACCGGCTGGCCGCGGCCGGGGTTCGCCTGGTCGAGGACCACCCAGGACTCTCGACCTCGGTACGGACCTGGGGTGCCATCGCCCTCACCGAGGCGCACTTCTCCGAGAGCGATGCGTTCCTCACCCACCGCGAGGAGCTGACTCCCGCCGCGCTGGAGTTCATCGCCGCCGGGGGCTACGTCAGCACCGAGGAGTACGTTCGCGCACAGTTCGCCCGTGAACAGATCTTCGGTGCCTACGCCGACCTGCTCACCCGCACCGGTGCGCACGCGCTGCTCACCCCGACCCTGGGCTGCCAGGCGTTCCCGCACGGGTCGCGTCATCCCGAGAGCATCGGCTCGGTGCCGATCGGCTACCCCGACCTCGACTGGGCGCCGTTCCTCTACGACGCCAACCTCGCGGGCCTGCCGGCGTGCGCACTGCCCATGGGTCTGGGGGACGACGGGCTCCCGGTCTCCGTTCAGCTGCTGGGGCGACGCCGGGACGACGGGCGGGTGCTGGCTGCGGCCGAGACTGTCGAGAGCATTCTGGGGCTCGACCTCCGCCCGCCCGCGCAGCCGGTGCCCACCCTCGCCTGACCCACCCCACCGCACTCTGCCCGCCCCTCACTGCAGACGAGGAGTCCTGATGGCCACGAAGAAGAAGGCCACCCCGAAGGCCAGCAGCAAGAAGGGCGCCGGCAAGAAGGGCGCCGGCAAGAAGGGCGCCGGCAGGAAGGGCGATGGCAAGAAGACGCGTGCCAACACGGGGGGCGCAACGGTGACGACGCCCGCCCCCGCGGCGAAGCCTGCTGCGCGCCGTCCCCGCCGGAGGCCGCCCACCACACGCCCGCACGCAGAAGGCTCGGACGGCGTCCTGCGCGGCCTCAGCGACATCCGGCGGTTCTTCCGGACGAACACCACGCCGATCTACTTCGTGTCGCCGACACCGTTCAACCTGCTGGGCATCGACCGGTGGGTGCGCAACTTCTACTACATCAGCTACTACGACACGTTCCAGGCGACGCACCCGCGCATGTTCGTGCCGCGCCATCGGGAGGCGCGCGAGTTCACGTCGATGGAGGACATCTGCAACTACCTGCTCACGCACCCCGACGTGATCACGTGGATGGGATCGAAGGCACCGCACGGCAAGGCACTCTTCGTCATGTTCGACGAGGAGACCGAGACGCTCGCCAGAGCAGCGGGGTTGGACGTCGCGCACCCGCCGGCCGCGCTGCGTCACCACCTCGACTCCAAGATCGTCACAACCCGGTTGGCGGAGGAGGCAGGCGTTCCGTCGGTGCCCAACGTGCTGGGCCGGGCGACGTCCTATCCCGACCTGCTCGCCCTGGCCGACAGAGGTGGGCTCGGGCGCGACCTCGTGGTGCAGATGCCGTACGGGGACTCGGGCAAGACCACGTTCTTCATCACCTCCAAGAAGGACTGGGACCGGTGCGCGCGCAAGGATCCGCTGCACGAGCAGGAGCTCAAGGTGATGAAGCGGATCAGCCACCTGAGCGTCGCGGTCGAGGCGGTGGTCACCCGCCACGGCACGATCGTCGGTCCGCTGATGAACGACGTCACCGGCCATCCCGAGCTCACCCCCTACCGCGGTGGTTGGGCCGGCAACGACTACCCCGCCGACATCAACGCCGAGCAGCGGCTGACCGCCCGGTCGATGGCCGCGCGACTGGGCGACCGCCTCGCGGAGGAGGGGTACCGGGGGCTGCTGGAGATCGACTTCTTGGTGGACCTCGTGGACGGCGAGGTCTACCTGGGTGAGATCAACCCCCGGATCAGCGGGATCAGCTCGGTGACCAACGTGACGGTGGGCGCGTACGCGGACGCCCCCTTGTTCCTGTTCCACCTGCTGGAGTACATGGACGTGGAGTACGAGCTCGACGTGGCCGAGATCAACGACCGCTGGGCCGCCGACACCGGCGAGCAGTGGGGACAGGTGATCTTCAAGGAGACGCGCGAGGGTCTGGAGCTCCTGACGAGCACGCCGGTGTCGGGCATCTACGCGATGGACTCGGGCGGCCACGTCACCTACCGACGCATGGAGCACGACTGGCACGACCTCACCGTCGACGAGGAGGCCTTCTACCTGCGGATCATGGAGCCGGGCGACGTCCAGTACAAGGGCGCCGACCTGGGCGCCCTGGTGTTGCGCCTGCGCCTGCAGAGCCCGGACGGGTGCGACCTCTACGACCGGTGCACATCGTGGATCGAGGCGATGAGGGCGCACTTCATGGGCATCCCGCTGGCAGCCGAGCTCCCGCCGCCGCCGCCTGGCCCGCTGGCGTTCAAGATGTCGTGACCCCTTCTCCGCCGAAGGTCGGTCAGGGCAGCAGGACCTGGTGGACGGCGGGGCCGGCGCCGTTGGCGGCGAGTGTCCACTGCGAGCCCGGCCACAGATAGTGCACCGAGCTCTTCATGGGCTCGTAGACGGCGGTGTAGAGGGTTCCGAAGCCCTGGTCGTAGTCGAGCGTTCGCAAAGGCGGCGCGAGGAAGGCCCCGGTCAACGACTCCAGGTCCAGGCAGGGGTCGGCCAGCGTGGTCGCCAACGCCGCGAACCGCTCGACGCTCTGGGTGGCTCGGGCCTGCTCGGGCCACGCGACGTCGTCCTGGTGGTTCGTGGCCAGCCGTTGGTCGCGGAAGTCCGGCGGCCGGTCCGGCCCGAGGAAGGCCGTGAAGAAGTCGCCGTCGCGGTCGACCACCGTCACGTTGTAGGCCATGTGCAGCGGAACGCGGGCGAGCACCTCGCGGGCCTCGGCCGCCGTCCTGCACACCTGCAGCAGATAGCGAAGGACGAGCGGGACGCCGAAGCCCTCGCCCAGCACACGCCGTCCACCGAAGGCCAGGGCCACGCTGAGCCCGGCGTCGTTCATGCCGTCGAGCAGGCCCCAGAGGCCGTCGGCCATCCCGACGACATCGCGGCCTCCCCAGGCCGTGGCCATCACCGTGCGGTCGAACATCAGCGGCGCGTAGTCGTAGTTGCGCACCAACGCCGGCCCGCCGCGGGCGCCCCCCTCGGGGAGTACGGCCTGCGAGCAGCCCGACATGTACGCAGGCGGGTTCCAGAGGCAGAGCATCCTCGCGGCGATCGGGTCGCCCCCGGCCAGCTCGACCAAGCGTCGCCAGACCGGGTGCAGCTCGGGCATGTGGCGAGCCAGCGCCGCCGAGCAGGCCTCGAGACAGGGCCGCGCGGCGTCCCCATCGTGCAGGTACCAGTGCCGGTACCCGGGCCAGGCGGTGTGGAAGTACGACTGCCAGGCCGCACCTGGCTCGGGTTCGACGATGGCGCGAAGGGTCAGCGGCCACCGCTGGGCCTTCGCGTCCACGATCACCACTCCACTGTGCCGCACCGTCGTGGCCCGCACGGCGGTGGGGCCGCCCGAGCCTTAACGGCCCGGGCGACCCCACCGACGGATCAGCCGGAAGGCTACGGACTGACCGTTCCGGCGAACCTCGCGACCGACGTGCCCGCCAGGAGCGGGCTGGTCGACCGAGGCGTAGTTGTTGTACGTCCCCGCAGTCACCGCCTTGGCCGTGTACTTCACCACGGCCGTCCGCACGATCTGGGCAACTCCGTTGACCTTGAGCTCGAAACCCTCGACGGTCGACACACCGGCGCCACAGTTGAAGCAGAGGTTCTGCCCTCGGTTGCCCTCGGAGTTCTCTGCCCCGATGGTGACCAAGTGCCGGTCGCCGTCTCCGGAGTTCGGGCCGTAGTCCACCCATATCCCCCGCTGGGCCACGAGATTCGTGTTCAAGCCCAGCGTGATCTGGAAGGAGTGCGTCTTGGTGTGGTCGGTGAACTCCGGCACGCCCTCAAAGGCGATCTCGAACCAGTTGCTGACCGGCGTGACGGATGTGTCCTGGAACCACTGGAGGTAGATGGCCCCGCCGGCCTCCACGTTGAGGTCGGTCCAGAACGCCGCGATGGTGGTGTTGGGACGCGCGGGGTTGGGCAGGCTCTGGTTCACAGGGGTCGCGTCGGCAAGCTGGGGCACACCGAGCACCACGAGGCCGTTGCTACTGACTCCGATGTCGTTGTACGTGACGCCGGCGAATGTCAACGGCGCGGGCAAGGTCCACCACTCGACCGAGTCGTCGGTGAACCCAGGCTCCGGAGTCACGGACGGATCCTGGACCGTGATCGGTGTATACGGGAAGGCCGCAAGCTCAGCCACCGTCACGTTCGACGGAGTACGCTGCGCGATCGCCTTCGACGTGGTCACCTTGTTGCCGACTCGCGTGGCGCCCGTGACTGTGCTCACGGTGAACCGCGACGGGACGACGTCGGTCAAGGCTGCCGTTGTCGCCGACAGGGACCGGTTGGCCATCGTGACCGTGCAGGTCACGGTCTTCAGCCGCTTGATCGGGTTCGGCGTGCAGGTCTTGGTGACCGACACCGGACCCTGTCGGCGCACGGCCGTGACCGGGAACGTGAACGTGCGCGTTCCGGAGTGGAACGTGATCGTCGCGAACCGGGCGAGGCTGTTCACGAGCGCGCTGCTGCCGTCGACCGTGATGGTGACCGTCTGGCTGCCGTTGGCCGGGATGGTGAACGCCGCCGGGGTGACCGTCACCTTGAGGTCGGCCGGCGCCGCCACCGTCACCGTGTAGGGCTTCGCCAGGCCCGACACGTCCTTCAGGTTGCGCGTCACGGCGAGCTTGCCCGCCAGCGTCGGGATGTACAGGCTCGGGTAGTTCGCCTTGTACAGCGCCGACTTGTAGGCGTTGAACAGCGCGCCTGACGTGTCGATCGTGAAGAACGGGCTGTTCGCGTTGGTGATGTTGATGCGGCCCGAGCCGTCGTCGAACGAGTTCGTCGCCGACGTACCGTTCTCCTTGAACGTCGCCGTGTTCGCCGTGGTCATGAGCGCGGAGTGGATCTGACCCGGCGTCCACGTCGGGTGGGCCGCGTGCAGCAGCGCGCCGGCGCCCGCCACATGTGGCGCGGACATCGACGTGCCCGCGATCGCCTGGAACAGCTGGCCGGATGGGCCGTCGACCACCTCGCTCGGCGTGGAGGTGTTCCCTGCGAGGATCTGCACGCCGGGGGCGGTGACGTCGGGCTTGGAGATGCCGAGCGTCTGGCCGGTGCCTCCGCGCGAGGAGAACGAGGCCATGACGTCGGCCTTGGTCGCGGACGCCGTCCCGCTCGTGATCGTCGCCGTCGCGCTGGGGTTAGCCAGTCAGGAAGGCGATCGCGCTCAGCCCGGCGGCGTTCTGCACGTGCAGCGTGGGGATGAAGTGGTTGTCGGTCTCGAGGTCAGTGACCGTCGCGGCGTCGTTGTAGAGGATCATCCCGACGCCGCCGTCGGTTCTGGACGTTCTTGCCCTTCTCGACGCGGGCATTCGAGCCGCGCTTGCAGATGACCACCTTGCCGGCGAAAGCCGTGTCGGTGGCACCGTTCAAGCAGAAGGGGTCGTTGGCACCGGCCGGGTCGCCGGCGTTGACGACCCCGGTGGATGACGCGAGCGCGGCCGTGACCGTGGCACCGGTGATGGTGAGATCTGTTCGCCCCGGCGGTGAGCACGGCGGTTCCCGTGAACGCCCGTGGGCCGGTGGTGGCGCCGACGGTGGTGACCCACGGCTCGGCGTGCTCGACGGTGTTGGCCGTCGGGCCGGAGTTGCCGGCGGAGGCGGCGACGAAGATGCCCGCGTTGTAGGCGTCGAGGAACGCCAGGCTCACGACGTCGGTGTAGGGGCTGGTGCCACCGCTGATCGAGTAGTTGAGGACGTCGACGTCGTCGACGATCGCGCGCTGGATCGCGGCGACCGCGTCGCTGCTGAAGCAGCCCTGCTGGCCGCAGATCTTGTACATGATCACGTGGGCGCGCGGCGCGATGCCGCTCACGATCCTGCCGGGCACGCCGAAGGTCGACGCAGCGACGCCCCCGTCGCCCGCAGCCGTGGTAGAGGTATGCGTGCCGTGCCCCTCGTCGTCGCGTGCGTCGGTGTACTCACCCGCCGCCGGCGTCGGGAAGTTGGTGCGGTACGACGACATGAACGTGTAGGCGCCGATGAGCTTGTTGTTGCAGGTGAAGGCCGGCCCGGGGTTCGACCCGGACGTGCCGAAGTCACATGTCCGCGGCAGGCCGTCCGTGGCCGGCCGAGGCGCGGTGTAAGCCACCACCGACTGGGCTCGGGTCGGCGAGGGAGGGGTGCTCGGGCCAGATCCCCGTGTCGATCACGCCCACGATCTGGTTCTCACCGCTGAGCCCGGGGTTCGGAGCCACAGAGGGGGCCCGTCCCGAGGAAGCCGGGGGTGACGTCCGTGAGGGGATGCTCGAGTGTGTCCTGGTAGACGCCCGCGACCTGCGGGTCGGCGGCGATCTTGGCCGAGGTCGGCGGTCGGGACGGTCATCCCGACGCCGCCGACCACGGTCTCGAAGCGGCGGCCGAATCTCGCTGTGGGACTGGCCAGCCGCGCGCGGCTCTCGAAGGTGGAGATGCGGCCGTCCAGGTACTTCAGGTACTTCTTCCCGTCGGCCGATCTCGGGTCGAGCCGCTTGGCCCCCGTGACGAGGGGCGACGTCGCCTTGAAGCCGGCGACCGAACCCGTGTAGGACGCGAGGGGCGCGTCCTTGAGCCGAACGACGACGTGGGCGACCCCGCCGACGCCCGCGGCGTTCTTGGCCTTGGTGACCTGGGCGGTCAGCACCTGCTTCGGAGTCAGCTTGCGCGCCACCGCACCCGCCGGGATCCGGCCGGCCGCGCGCGCGGAGCTGCCACCGCCGGGCGGCGTGACAGCCGCCTGCGTCGGCACCGCCGACATGGCCAGCGACACCCCCAGTGCCACGGCACTTGCCCCCAAGACGACGCGTGCACCTCTACGTCGGATATGCGACATTCATGTCTCCCGTTAGCCCGTGGGCGTCGATCGGCGATCACCCGCCCCCGTCGGGCGGACGCGACGGTGATCCTGGCAGGTGCCGGCCCTGCTGGGAAGGCCTCGAGGCACATCTTCACTGGACTGCAAGCCGATGCGCGCCAGTAGCCACCGAGCGACCACGAAGCGTGGCAACCGTGCGGTCGATCAGGGTCCAACGGCCCTGGGCGATACACACCGGCTCGCCCCACGATGGCCTCGTGACGCGCGCGAGGACCGTGGCCGCGATCGCCGGCCTGGGCACGATGACCGCCGCCTACGCGGCCTTGCAGGTGCTGGGACGGCGCTCCGGCAGCCGGGCCGACGAGCGCGCACGTGTCCTGCCCGGCGACCACCTCGTGCAGCCCGCGAACCTGGTGACCGACCACGCGGCGTCCATCGCAGCGACGCCGGAACAGATCTGGCCATGGCTGACCCAGGTCGGCTGGCACCGCGCCGGGTGGTACACCGCCGAGTGGGTGGACCGCCTGCTGTTCCCGGCCAACTGGCCGAGCCCGGACCGCCTCGACCCGGCCCTCACCCGAGACCTTCGCGTCGGCGACACCGTGCCCGACGGCCCGCCGGGCACGGCCGAGTTCGTGGTCGAGCACGTCGACGCCCCGCGCATGCTCGTGCTGCACTCGACCACGCACGCGCCCGCGTCATGGCGTGAGCGCTGCGGCGTCCGCATCGACTGGGTCTGGACCTTCGCGCTCGACCCCGACGTGGGCGGCGGCAGCCGCATGCACATCCGGACGCGGGCGCGCACCGGCCCCTGGTGGTTCACCGCCGCCTACCTGGCCACCCTCGTGCCCGCCGACCACATCATGGCGACCAGCATGCTGCGCGGCCTCCGCCGACGTGTCGAGGACGCCGCCAGCGCGTCACGGGGTCAGCTCGTGCAGGAGCCAGGCCGGTCCGGCGCTGCGGACGCCGGCCGGTAGACGCTCCCGCAGACCCCGGTCGGCGGTCACGACGAGCATCGGCTCCCCAGCCAACGCGGCGACCGCATCGACCAGGGCGCTGTCGCCATCGGCCGGTGCACGGACGACGTCGACCCCGGCCGGAGCCGGTACCTCCCGCGCCGCACCCTCGACGACGGCGACCACCCGCACGAGGACGACGCGACTCCCGTCCGGTCCGGCGACCTCGGCGCCGACGACCCCCGCGAGCTGGCCCAGCAGCCGTGCGGCGGCACCCGCCCGGTCCCGCCACCAGCCGTCCGGCCGGGCGCCCATCACATTGGCGACGTCGACCACGAGCACGGTCATGTCCACGGAACCAGCAGTCCGCCTCTCATGCACCCGACTCAGCCACACGAGTCGCGTCAGGCCAGGCAGGACCGCGTGCCCGGGCAGCCGCGATCATGCACGTCCGGTGGGTGCTCCGCCGAGACTGTCGACAGGAACGCCGGAAGTGCATGATCGCGGCCAGTGAGGGTGGCTACCCGGCTCGCGCCGCCCTGACCACGTCGGCCTGCGCCGCGCCGTTGGCGTCGTCGAACGTCACAACGAGCCAGGCAGGTGCCCGGCCGCTCGCCGTGACGGGGATGTTCGCCTTCACCCCGGGTGCCAGCGTCACGAAGTCACCGGTGCTCTGCGCCGGCGCAAACGCGTCGAACGACCCGGTCCCGGTCATGTCGTCTGGCGTGCCCCGCTCGACCACGCTTCCGGCCACCACGGTGTAGGTGAAGCCAGCATGGCCCGCCGTCAGGCCGAGGTCGCTCGCCGCCGCCGGGAGGAGCACGGTCGAGGAGTTCATCGGAGCCACCGTGCCCCAGCCGTCCACAATGTTGCCGGCGGCGTCGAAGATCAACGAATCGAAGAACCCGTTCGGGGTTCCCGTGAAGACGAGCCCGTCGTCGACGCCCACCACGACGTAGTCGGCCTGGCCGTCCCCATTGGTGTCGATCACGACGTCGAACTCGCTCTCACCGGGGTTGCCCCAACGCTCGAACGTGTTCACCGCGAACAGCAGCGAGCGGTCGTCCGGACCCATCCCGAGGAAGTCGCCCGGCTGCGCCTGCACACCGACCGCGCGCAGGTCGGTCGGCCCTGGTGCGTCCTGCGGGTCCGTCACCCCGAGCGCGTACACGTCGGCGTTGCCGGCGTGGTTGCCCTCGTTGTGGACGGTGAGGACGCCACTGCCTCGCCTCAGCTCGACCGGCGTCTGGCTCTGCACCTGGGACAGGCCACGTGGGACGAGCAGGAACGGGACCCGCAGCGGGTAGATGCCGGCGCCCGTCGACGTCGGGGTCGCCGTGACGACTCCGCGCGCCGAGGCGAGCGCCCCGCCGTCGGAGGCCTCAGCGGCCGGCAGAGCGGCCACGGCCGCGGCCGACAACCTGATCGTCACCCGGACGGAGGCCCGGCTGTGCGCCCGCACCGTGACCGTTGACGGGCTCACCTGGATGGTCGAGCCCAGCGTGGACGACGTGTACGCGGCGGCGAGCCGGTACGTCCGCGCACGGCCACCTCGGTTGTCCAGGGTCACTGTCCGGGCTTGGCTGAAGCCGTCGGAACGCGGCTGGTAACCGAAGGACAGGTTGTCCAGCCCGTCAGCGGTCTCGGCCAGCACCGAGGTGTCGACCGCCTTGCGGGGCTGCACCAACCCGGCACCCAGCCGGGTCGGGTCGTACGCGTGCACGAGGGTCGGGTCAGCGGTCGCGGTGTTCGTGAGTGCGGCCTTGATCGCGACCACCGGCCAGGACGGGTGGGCCTGGACGACGAGCGCCGCGATGCCTGCCGTGTGCGGGCTGGCCATCGAGGTACCGGAGATCGTGGCCGGGCCGCTGCCCGTGCCAGCTCCGACAGAGATGACACTGACCCCCGGTGCGGCGATGTCGGGCTTGAGGATGCTGTCGTTGCGCGGCCCTGCCGAGCTGAAGTCGGCGGAGAACCCGTACGTCGGGTTGGGGATCGTGCCCGCGGCCGTGATGGTGTGGGTCCCGGTCATCGCCGCCAAGGTGGCCTCGGCGCTGAGCGGCATGCCGATGAACGGGATGGTGACACCGGGGATCGGGCCCTCGAACGGAGGCAGGCCGCCGCCGTTGTTGACCATGATCACTGCCAGGGCGCCGGCAGCCTGGCCGAGCGTGGCCCGGTCGACCCGGGCACAGGTGCCGCGCTTGGTCACGACGATCGCGCCGGCCGCAGCGCTGGTGTAGTCCGTGGAAGCACATCCCAGCCCGATGCCGCCCGCGCCGTCGCTCACGACGAACACCGGCGCGGTGATCGCCGGGGAGATGGCGATGCCGTTGGCGACCAGCCCGGTCGTCGCCGCCGGGGACGAGTCGATGCTCGCCGCCGGGTAGGCCGGCAGGGAGGTGTCCAGGGCCGCAACCGAGATCGTGCGGGTCGACGTCCCCGGGGAGCCGGTCATGTAGGCGCTCGGCCCCTCGTTGCCCGCCGAGGCCACGACGACGACGCCGGCGAGAGCGGCGGCGTCCGCGGCGATGGTGTCGAGCCCGTTCGTCCCGCCGAAGGTCTCGCCGAGCGACATGTTGATGACGTCGGCCCCGTCGGCGACGGCGCGGTCGATCGCGCCTGCGACGTCGGCGTCGGTGGCGGAGCCGTCGCAGCCGAACACCCGGTACGCCATGATCAGCGCGTTCGGGGCGGTGCCGGGGCCGATCCTGAGGTTGCCCGTGCGCAGAGCGGCCTCCGTGTAAGGGCCGTGGTAGGTGGCGCCGGACGCCGTCACGCCGAACCCTGCCGCGGTGCCGGCGGTGTGCGACCCGTGGCCGTTGCAGTCCAGCGGGTCGGGGTCGGGCTTCGGCGTGTTCTTCGCCGGGTCGGCCGACGCCGAGTCGTAGTTGTCGCCGACGAAGTCGAAGCCGCCGATCACCTTCGCCGTCGGGAACGTGCCGGGCTCGACGACCAGGCCCGAGTCGTTCGCGAAGTCGGCGGGGTTGCCGGCGCCGCCGAAGTCGGAGTGGTAGTAGTCGATGCCGGTGTCGATGACCGCGACCTTGACGCCGGTGCCGGTCCGGCCGGTCGCCTGCCACGCCTGGCCGACGCCGGTGTAGAGCTCGGAGGTGGTGTTGGACAGATGCACGATGCGGGAGGGCACGACCCGGGCGACCCCGGGCACGGCCGCGAGGGCGGGCAGGGCGGACTCGGGAACTCGCACGGTGACGGCGTCGACGGCGTCGGCAAGCTCGCGGATCACCCGGCCGCCATGGGCGGCCACGGAGGACCGGACGCCGGCGTGGGAGTCGCTGATCTGGCGGTGCGCGGCGGCACGCTCGGCGCTGGTGAGGTGCCGGCCCGCCGTGAGCTCACGGGCGGCCACCGACGGCGTCGTCATCACCACCGATACGGTCACCGATCGGGCGGGGCTCAGCGCGAGCGGGCGGAACCCGTTCGCCACGCCGGCGACGCTGACACGGTGGAAGTGCGGGCGCGCGGCGCCCGAGGCGGCAGAGCCGCTCCAGACGGTGGTGAGGACGGTCGCGCCCACGACCGCCACGGTGAGTGGCGCGCTTCTGCGCATGGCTGACTCCCTTGTCAGGCGACTGGTACGCCCGCAGCATTGCCGCAACGGGCGCAGCGTGTCCACACCGCGCATGTCGCACCCAGTGACAACCCCCGTCGACAACAGGGACACCGCGGGCAAACTGGAGGTGCTGAGCCGCGGGCACGTACCGGGTGGACGGCGAGGAACCCGGTCCGTATACCTGGTGGACATGGCACGAGTCGTGGATCCGGCCCTGGCCGGTCTCACCGCCCAGGCCATCGCCGACCTTGTCGCAAGGCTGGGGCTGGTCGAGGACGAGCCGGAGGTCCGGGTCGCGTCGGCCGAGATCGTCACGTGGCCGGACACAGGGCTGGGCTGCCGCCGGCCGGGCATGCGCTACCCGCAGGTCCCGGTCGACGGCTGCCGGATCGTGCTCGAGCACGGCGGGCGGCGCTACGCCTACCACGCCGGCGGTCGAGTCCGTGTGCCCTTCCTGTGCGAGCGGCCCGGGTGAGCCCGCGCGCGCGTGGGGCGCCCCCTACCGGGAGCGCCCCACGTACCTCGCCCGCCGCGACTGGTGCTGCGGCGTCTAGCGGTTGTCCACCTCCACGAGAGTCAGCCCGAGCACCCCGCTGGGACCGGAGTGCGAGACCGCGCCCAGGTTCCACGTGGCCGGTACGCCGGCCCAGGTGGCGGTGACCGTACCCGTCGCGCCCGACGTCGCCGTCGCCGGCGCCGCGGTGATCGACAGGTTGCCACCGCCCGGTGCGTTCGGGATCACCCAGTCGTACATGGTGTATGCGGCGGTCGGGGTCACCGTCTGCCAACCGTGCACCCAGATGGTGTACGTACCGTCGGCAGGGGCGGAGATGTCGATCTTCTCGTCCGTGCCTCCTGCGGTGCTCGACGCGATGACCTGGCCCGAGGAGTCGGTGATGTAGACGTCGAGGTCGATGTTCGGGTCACTCACCGCGTCTGGCGGCAACGCCACCCGCAGCAGGGCCGCCCCGGTCAGCGTGATCGGGTGCGGGTCCGAGAAGCCGTCGGTCGGGTCGAACGTCTGGTCCGGGTCCTGGGCGACCGTGCTCTGGGTCACCGTCGCCGAGACCAAGCCGTGCGCGCCGGCCGTGTAGGCGCCGGTGTACCCGAACTTCACCGGGATGTCCACGGACCCGGCCGCGCCAGTCCCGGTGACCGAGGCGGGTGCCGAGAGCGCAGAGCCCTTGACCGCGATCGGGCTGTAGACGTCGTACCGCTCGCTCTTCCACGTGAGCGACCCGAACCGCCATTCCCCGATCGGCGCCGACACGTTGGTGACCGTCACCGAGAACGTCGCGGTCGCGCCGGGGGCCAGCCGGAGCCGGTTCGGGGTCACCGTGACCGAGAACCCCGGCGGAGCCGAGACCCGGGCCCGGAACTCGACCTTGTCCTTGGACGTCGAGCCCGGCCGGGCCACCCTGGTCACCGTGCGCTGCACGGTCTCGGTGCCCGGGACCGCCTTGATCCCGATGGAGGGGTAGTTGAGGTTGCGCGCGGTTGTCGGTACACCCAGGCTCGCCAGGCTGCCGCAGGTGCCGGCTGGGTCTGAGAACACTGAGTTGTCGGCGTCGCAGAGGAACCCGAGGTAGTCGAGGAACCCGGCGTCATAGACCAGACCCGGGTCGAAGGGGGTCCCGTGGCCGTGCTGACCGGCCGGATCGATGTGCCCCGACCCCATCCCGAACGGGTTCGCCGGGCTGCTCCTGTCGTTGTCCACCACGTTCTGGTAGGCGGTCGTCATGAGCGCCGACTTGGCCATGGCTGGGCTCCAGTCAGGATGCGCCTGACGGATCAAGGCCAGGGTGCCGGCCACGTGCGGGCTCGACATCGACGTCCCGGCGATCGCCTGGAAGAGCTGGCCCGGCGCCTGGCCGCCGAGTGCCCCCGGGTCAGGCGTCGGGGAGGCCCCGGCGAGGATCTGCACACCGGGAGCGGTGACATCGGGCTTGATGATGTCCTCGGCCACGGGGTCCGGGCCACGCGAGGAGAACACCGCCATCGACGGCGCCGACGGCCAGACGGACCTCTGGTTGGCGATGATCCGCGCGGTAGGTCGCCGCTGGCCGGCGATGTAGCTCTTGACCGCCAGGCCGGCGGTCTGGTCCAGGTGCACCGAGGGCACCCAGTGGTTGTCGGTGAACAGGTTGTCCACGTTGTCGTTGTTGTAGAGGATCATGCCCGCGCCGCCTGCCTGCTGGACGGCGAAGCTCTTCTCCGCCCGGCCCACGACACCGCGGCGGCAGAGCACCATCTTGCCCCGGACCTTGGCGGGGTCGAGCGCGCCAGGGGTGCACAGGTCGTCCCCGGCGGACGCGGCGTCCACCAGCCTGAGGCTTCCGGTGCCCGCCGTGACCGATGCTCCGGCGAACTGCCGGCCGTTGCCCAGACGGACGGTGGCCTGGAAGAACCGAGGCTGGGTGCTGGCCCCGACCGACGTCACCCACGGCACGGAGGCCGGGCCGCCGATGGTGCCCGCGCCTGGGCCGCTGTTGCCGGCGGAGGTGGCCACCAGGACCCCGGCGTCGGCCGCGAAGAGGTAGGCGATGTCGTCGCCGCCCGTCAGGGAGGCGCCACCGCCGACCGAGTAGTTGATCACGTTGACACCGTCTGTCACGGCCTGGTCGATCGCCGCCGTGAGGTCGGAGGTGAAGCCACCCTGGTTGCCGAGAGCCTTGTACGCGATGACCCGTGCGCGCGGCGCGATGCCCGAGACGGTGCCGAGCGGCACGCCGTAGATCTGCGCCGCGACGCCGGAGTTACCGGCGGAGGTGGACGCCGTGTGCGTGCCGTGCCCGTCGTCGTCACGTGCCGAGTCGTACTCGTCTGGGTCGAAGCCCAGCACCGCGCGGTAGGTGTTCAGGAACTCGCGGGCGCCGATCAGCTTGTTGTTGCAGGTGAACGGCCTGTCGAGCGGGTTCTGCGTGCTGTTCCCGAAGTTGCAGGACGGGTTGGCCGGGGTGTTCTCCAACGTGATCCCCAGAGGGGGGTAGCTGCCGTTGTCGGCGAAGCTCGGGTGCTCCGGCCAGATGCCGGTGTCGATGACGCCGACGATGACGCCCTCGCCCGTGTAACCCTTGGCCCAGACCCCGCCCGGGCCGCTCAGACCGAGGAAGCGCGGGCTGGCGTCGGTGGTCGTGTGCCGCATGACATCGGGCATCACCAACGTGACGTCCTTGCGTGCCCGCAGCCGGGCGACCTGGCTGTCAGTGAGGTCGGCAGCGAAGCCGTCGATCGCGGTCGTGTAGCTGTAGGCCTTGTCCGCGGGGCGCTTCCCGACCGCCTCGAGGGCGGCGTCCTGGCCCGCAGTCAGCTGGGCCTCGCGGGCGCGCGCGGGCGCCGTCCGCAACCGGGCCTGGCCATGCGTGACGACCAAGGGGTCGCTGGCCATGACCACGATGTAGCGCTGGGACCGCTCGACGGCGGGCTTCGCGGCCGGCGCGTGTCCCTGCGTACCCGTCGCTCCTTCTGCCGGCAGCAACGAGGCCGCCGTCAGCCCCACAACTGCGACGAGTACCGACAGCCTTCGTCTCACGGTCACTCCCCTCGGCGGGCCGGGGTCTCCGGCCGGCGCCACGGCGCTCGCTCACCACGAATCGGCACCTCTTGCCGCGCCTGGTCCTCGCGGACGATGCACGACACGGAGCGCTCGCGCCCACCCTCTTCAGACACTCAGGGGCGATCCTGTCAGGGACGCCCTCGGTGCGGAAGATGTGGCAGAAGGTCGGTCTAGGCCCCCACATACTGCGTTAGCGGCAGTTATCTGGGTTAGCGCCACAAATGTCCTCGGCCGTACGGAAGCGCATGATCGGCGAGAGCGGGCGCGGGCGGACGAGCAGCGGCCCCGCTCCGAGGGATCTCGGGGCGGGGCCGCTGCTCGGTGTTCAGGCCCGTGCCGGTCGGCCTACGGCGTCACGGTCCCCGCGAAGCGGGCGATCGCCGTGCCGTCGAACACGTCGCCGGTGACCTCGGCGTAGTTGACGTACGCCCCCGCCGAGCGGGCCCGAGCCGCGAACGAGACGGTGGCCGAGAACGTCTGTCCCGGCGTTCCGGTCACCGTGTACTCCGCGTTGTCCGCCGGCAGGGTGCCGGCGCCGTTGACGTAGAGGGCGTTCCCGCTCGTGCCGTCGGGGTTCTCCGCCCCGGCGGCCGTGGCGAACCCGATGTCCCCGGTGCCGACGTTGCCGGTGCCGAACGCCAGCGAGACGTCCTCGGCCGGGTGGGCGTCGGTGTTGAGGCCGATCCAGAACTCGAACGTGTGCGACGTCGTCGCGGTGCTGAACTCCGGCACCCCGGCGTAGTCGACGACGAGCCAGGTGTCGGCACCATCGGTCAGCGTGGCGATCCGGAGGGCCCCCGCCGCGGACGGGTTGAGGTCCGACCAGAAGCCGACCAGCAGGTTGTTCGGGCGTGCCGGGTTCGGCAGGTCCTGGTTGTTGATCGACACGTCCGCCTGGGTGCCACCGCCGAGCACGAGGTATCCGTTGCTGCCGAGGCCGATCCGGGAGTACGAGACCCCCGCGACGCTGAACGACGGCACGTTGAAGTTCGTGATCGTGTCGTCACCCACCCCGGCCACCGGTGCCACGCCGAACGCCGACAGCGGCAGGTAGCCGACCGGCCGGTGTGCCGCCCGGGTTTGCGGCGATCGACACCTGCGGGGCAAGGCGGCCCGGCAGGGTGACGGTCGCCGAGACCGAGTTGCCGTGCCTCGAGCCGCCGACGACGGCACCGGTCACCCCGAGCCGCGAGGGCACCCTGTCCTTGACCGTCAGCGTCGCGGCGCTCGTGCTGTTGTTCGTCAGCGCGATCGAGCAGGTGGTGGTGGCACCCACCGCGACCGGGTCGGGCGCGCAGGTCTTGTCGACCGACACCGGGCCCTGCCCGCGCACGATCGTCACCGGGAAGGTGAACGACCGCGACCCGGACTTGAACGTGACGGTCGCGAACCGGGTCTGGCCGAGCGGCACGTCGCGCCCGTCGACCGTGATCGAGACCGTCCGGCTGCCGTTGCCGCCGATGCTGAACGACGAAGGCGACACCTTGACCTTGAGGTCGGCCGGCGACGACACGGACACGGTGTAGAAGCGTGACGAGTGCGACACGCTCTTCAGCGTGCGAGCCACGGTGAGGCTGCCCGACAGCACCGGGACGTAGAGGCTCGGGTAGTTCGCCTTGTACAGCGCGGCCTGGTCGGCGACGAAGTTCGCGCCGGTCTCGTCGATCGTGAAGAACGGGTCGCGGGCCCGGGCGAGATTGATCCGACCCGAACCGTCGTCGAACGCGTCCGTCGGGGTCACGCCGTCCTCCTTGACCGTCGCGGTGTTCGCGGTGGTCATGAGGGCGGAGTGGATCTGACCCGGCGTCCAGCTCGGGTGCAGGGCCTTGAGCAGCGCGCCGGCGCCCGCCACGTGCGGCGCCGCCATCGAGGTGCCGGCGATCGCCTGGAACAGCTGCCCGGGCGGGCCCGAGGCGATGTCGATCGGGGTCGGCGTGTTGCCGGCCAGGATCTGCACGCCGGGGGCGGTGACGTCGGGCTTGGAGATGCCCAGGGGCTGTGCGTTGCCGCCGCGCGAGGAGAACGACGCCATGACGTCGGCCTGCGAGGCGGTCGCCACCCCGGACGTGATCGTGGCGGTGACGCCCGCATGGGCGGTCAGGAACGCCGCCACGGCGGTGGCGTCAGCCACCTGCACGTGCACGGCCGGGAGGAAGTGGTTGTCGGTCTCGAGGTCGGTGACCGCGGCGCTCTGGTTGAAGAGGATCATCCCGACGGCCCCGCGCTGCAGCACGTTGTGACCCTTCTCCACCCGACCGTTCGAGCCGCGCGAGCAGACGACGACCTTGCCCGCGAAGGCGCGAGTCGGCCGTCGAGCTCAGGCACAGCGGGTCGTTGTAGGGAGCGGCACCGGCGAAGACGACCGGGGACGCCGTGGTGAGCGGCGGCGCGATCGTGGTGCCGGAGACCGTCAGGGTGGCCCCGTCGGTCGAGGTCAGCGTCGCGCTGCCGATGTAGGAGCGCGGGCCGGTGCTCGCCCCGACCGTGGTCACCCACGGCTCGCGGTGGTCGGTGGTGTTCGCGCCGGGGCCGGAGTTGCCGGCCGAGGCCGCCACGAAGACGCCTGCGTTGTAGGCGTCGAGGAAGGCCAGGCTCACGACGTCGCCGTAGGGGTTGGCCCCGCCGGAGATCGAGTAGTTGATGACGTCGACGTCGTCGATGATCGAGCGCTCCACGGCCGCAGCGAGGTCGCTGCTGAAGCCGCCGTCGATGCCGAGCGCGCGGTACATGATCACGTGCGCCCGCGGGGCGATGCCGCTCACCGTGCCGCGCGAGACGCCGAAGATGCTCGCCGCCACGCCGGCGTTGCCGGCTGCCGTGGTGGAGGTGTGGGTGCCGTGGCCCTCGTCGTCACGGGCGCTGGTGTACTCGACCGGGAGGAGCCCGTCGAACGCCTTGTAGGTGTCGAGGAACGTGTAGGCGCCGATGAGCTTGTTGTTGCAGGTGAAGGCGGGCCCGGGGTTGCTGCCGCCGCTGAAGTCGCAGGTGCGGGGCAGGCCGTCGGTGGCCGGCCGCGGGGCGGTGTAGTGCTTGCCCGAGGGGTCGGGGTCGCTGAGGGACGGGTGCTCGGGCCAGACGCCGGTGTCGATGACGCCGACGATCACGCCCTCACCCGCCTTCTCCTGCCCGCCCAGGGCGCTCCACGCCGACGGCGCCCCCAGGAACTGCGGGGTCACGTTGGTCTCGGGGTGCTGCAGGGTGTCGACGTAGACCTTCGCCACGGCCGGGTCCGCCGCGACCTTGGCGACGTCCGAGGCAGGCAGCACCATGCCCACGCCGCCCACGACAGTGTCGAGACGGTGCGTGAAGCTGGCCCGGGGGCTGTCCTTGCGAGCGCGTGCCTCGAAGGCGCCGATCTTGCCGTCGAGGTAGCTGAGGTACTTGCGGCTGTCGGCCGAGCTCGGGTCGAGCTTCGCAGCGCCCGTCACCCGAGGCGACGTGGCGCGCAGGCCCGCAACGTTCCCGGTGTACGAGGCCAGCGGAGCGTCCTTGAGCTTGACGACGATCGCCGTCCGCCCGTCCTTGCGCGCGGCCGCCTTGGCGGCCTTGACCTCCGCGGCGATCGTGGCGCCGTCGCGCGTCGGCTGCCCAGCGGCGAGCGTGAATCGGTCAGCGCCTTTGGGCGCCGCTGCGGCCTGTGACGACATGGCGGTGCCGACGAGCGACCCGCCAATCACCACGGCGACCGCTGCCAAGGCTGCGGTGGTGCCCTTACCCCTCTTACGCGACATTCAGCTCTCCCGGTCCAGTGTTCCCTTGGCTCCTCCGCACACGAGCACGCCTGCCCCCCATCGGGCAGGCGCGAGTGCGATCCCGGCAGGGACGCACGTGGCGCGGAAGATGTTGCAGATTCGGGAGTGTAGAGCCGCGCATGCTGCGGAATCTCGCGAATCACGAAGGAACTTCAGCGGTCCAGGGTGGGCGAATTGTCATTTCTTCCTGTTGCACGATGATGTGTCAGAGAATGCCGCGAAGGAGAGCGTGCGCGCCCTAAACGCTGGATTGCACCGGGCTCGTGACCCGCCTGGTCAGGCTCCGAGCAGCCCCCGCGCGGCGTCCTCGATGTCGTCCTCGCTGACGAGCACGAGGTTCGCCGCGTCACCGAGCGGGATGAACGAGTCCTCCGCGGCCACCCGCGCGAGGCGGCCCGCGAACCCCCCTTCGAGCACAGCCGTGACCAGGCCCTCGGACACCCCGCCCGTGCGTCGTGTCTCGTCCACCACCAGCAGGTGGCCGGTCACCTCGGCCTCGCGAAGCACGTCCTCGATCGGCAGCGGCGCCAGCCACCGCAGGTCGACCACGCGGGAGCCGATGCCCGCGGCCGCCAAGCGGGAGGCCACACGCAGCGACATCCGCAGCCCGTTGCCGAACGTTGCGATCGTCAGGTGCTCCCCGGTGCCCCACACCGCGGCTCGCCCGATCGGGGCATGAGCCATCGGCCAGCTCTCCGGCGGCAGGTACGACGCCAGCCACGCGCCGTCCCCCGGGGAGATCATGTCCTTCTCGTGGTAGGCCGCGATCGGCTCGAGGAACACCGACACCGTGCCGTCCAGCTCCGCCGCGGCCAGGCACGTGCGCAGCATCGGGGCGGCGTCCGACGGGTGCGCCGGGCAGGCCACGACCAGGCCGGGGACGTCGCGCAGCACCCCGATCGCGTTGTCGTTGTGGAAGTGCCCCCCGAACCCCTTCTGGTAGGCCAGCCCGGCGACCCGCACCACCAGCGGGTTGCGGAAGGCGCCGGAGGAGAAGAACTGCAAGGTGGCGGCCTCGCCGCGCAGCTGGTCCTCGGCGTTGTGCAGGTAGGCCAGATACTGGATCTCCGGCACCGGCAACAGCCCGCTCACCGCGGCCCCCAGGGCCATGCCGAGCACAGTCTGCTCGTCGAGCAGCGTGTCGACCACGCGCGAGGCGCCGAGCCTGCGCTGCAGGCCTCGGGTGACGCCGTACACCCCGCCCTTGCGGGCGACGTCCTCCCCGAGCAGCACGAGGCCCCGGGAGTGCGCGCCGGCGTCCAGCAGCGTCCGGTTGATGGTCTGTGCCAGCGTCAGCGGGCCCTCGGCCTCCGGTAGCCGGCCCCCGAAGGCGTGCTCACGCTCGGTCACCGCCGCCGCCTGGGTCGCTCGTGCCTGCACCGCAGCTGGTCGGCGCGGAGCCAGCGGAGCGATGACGTCCCCCGGGTCGGTCAGGCGGGGACGGCCCCGGGCCTCCTCGACGGCGTGCGTCACCGCCTCCCGCGCAGCCTCCCACCTCGCGCGCACCTGCTCAGGCGGCACCCCGGCGTCCACCAGGGCTCGCATCGTGCCCGCCACCGGGTCGCGTGCGAGATCGGCCGCGATCTCGGCCGCCTCGCGGTACCCCGTCTCGACGTCGGAGCCGGCGTGGCCCCCGATGCGCACGCACGTGAGGTGCAGCAGCACCGGGCACTGCTGCGAGCGCGCCAGCGCGGCGGCCTGCGCGGCGGCGGCCAGTACCCCGGCGGCGTCCGCGCCGTCCGTGCGCAGGTACTGCAGGCCCGGCCGGTCGGCGAACATGGCCGCCACCCACCCGTCCGGGGTGCGCACCGAGATACCGAGGCCGTTGTCCTCGCAGACCAGCAACAGCGGCAGCGGGATTCTCTGGTGGGCTGCCCAGCAGGCCGCGTTGACCGCGCCGGTCGCGGTGGAGTGGTTGGCCGAGGCGTCGCCGAAGCTCGCGAGGGCGACGGCGTCGGCGGGCCAGGCGAGGTCCGGGCGCAGGCGGGGGGGCAGCTGCCCCTGGCGGCCGATCGCCCAGGCCACACCGAGGGCCCGCGGCAGGTGGCTGGCGATGGTCGACGTCTGCGGGATCACCGCGAGGGCCGCGTGGCCGAACACCTTGTGCCGGCCACCGGCGATCGGCTCGTCGGCGCTGGCGGCCAGCCCCAGGGCGACGTCGAGGATGCCGTCGGCGTGGCCCGCACGGTTCGCCCGGGCGAGGTAGAAGCCCCCGGAGCGGTAGTGCAGGAGCGCGGGGTCGGACGCGCGTAGGGCGAGCCCGACGGCGGCGTTGGCCTCGTGGCCGGAGGAGCCGATCGTGTAGAACCCCTCGCCGACGGCGCGCAGCCGGCGGGCGGCGACGTCCAGCCAACGGCTGCCGGCCTGGGCGTCGAACAGCTCGCCGAGCAGGGTCGCGGTGACCGGCGCGGCGCCGTCCCCCGCCGTGTCATGCGAAGGGGCCAGCGCATCGAGCACGGGCGCGAGGTGGGCCACGAGCTCCTCGCCGGGCCCTGACCCGTCCAGACGCACCTGCGGGAAGGCGGCGCGTGCGCCTGTGCTCATCTCGACCGAACGACGGGCAGGGACATCGAACCTCCAGCGGCCTCGCTGTGCCCATCCTCCCAGGTGATCGCCGAGCGCAGCGGGGAGGATGGGCGGAAGTGACGCGAACGAGGGAGCCGGCGCCCGACGCGGCGCGTCACACTGACGACACCCGACTCTCGCAGGACGCACCAAGGATGAGGAGCGAGGATGGACATCGGCAGGAACCGGAGGGCGCGCAGCACCTGCGCGCCATACAGGGGGATCCGCGACCTCGCCGTGCTTGCAGCGGTGACCGCGGTGTCGGTGGCTCTTGTCAGCGGGTGCGGCGCGGCGTCCAGCGGGACGGCGGGCGGCGTACCGGTAACCCCGACAGCAGGAGGCGGCGTGCCCAGCGGCAGCGACTCTCCCGTGAGCGGCACGCCCGGCCAGGGCCAGTCCTCTCCACCACCCCTGCCCACCGCCGACGCCGGGACGGCGGACCTGACGATCACGGTCAACGACGGCGTGGGCAACACCACCACCTGGCACCTGACCTGCGGCCCGGCGGGGGGGGACCATCCCCACCCCGAGGTGGCGTGCGGCGTCCTCGGGGCCAAGGGGGCCATGGCTCTGTCGCCGGTGCCGGCAGGGATGATGTGCACGGAGATCTACGGCGGTCCGGAGACCGCGCGCGTGGTCGGCACGTGGAACGGTAAGGCGGTCGACGCCGGCCTCGCGAGGACCAACGGTTGTGAGATCGCCCGATGGAGCGCCCTGGCCGGGCTGCTGCCGCAGGGTGGGATCTGACCCGCGCCACGCGGTTCCGCCCGCGTCGCTGTCGCCGACGCCGTGGTGTCGCCAGAGACGTGATCATCATGGCTCGGGCGGACCGGTGCCGGTCGCGGGCTGTACGGTCGTGGCGACGTCTGCGGCGACGCCTCCGTGGGTACGTGACGTTGCAGCAGCGCCAGGGGAGGAGGGTGGCCGTGTCCGCCGCGCCGCATGCACAGCCTGCCCGCCTGGCTGATGACGTGTACCGCAAGCTGCGGGCCGACATCGTGACGGGCCGGCTGCGACCGCGCGACCCGCTCGTGGAGGTGGACCTCGCCGAGAGCCTCAACGTGAGCCGCACACCGGTACGGGAGAGCCTGCAGCGGCTTGCCGCCGACGGGCTCATCGTGTCGAGGCGGCGACGCTGGGTGGTGCACGAGCACACGCTGGAGGAGATCAAGGACATCTACGAGGTCCGGATGGCACTCGAGGGGTATGCGGCGAGGCTCGCCTGCCAGAGGGCGAGCGACGAGCAGGTGGCCGAGCTCGTCGAGTTCCTCGGGGCGCACCGGGACTTCGACCGCGGTGATCTGCGCTTCGTGGACTTCAACACCGAGCTTCCACGAGATGATCACCGAGGCGGCGAACAACACCTACTTCCAGCGGCTGGCCGACAGCAGCCGCTTCTACACGTTCAACGGGAGCCTCGCGATGCGCTACAACGCCGAGGACGTCGAGGTGTCGCAGCGTCAGCACGCCCGGATCCTCGAGGCGATCACCGCCCGCGACCCCGACGCGGCCGAACGGGCGGCCCGCGACCACGTCGAGTTCTCACTGAGGCTCATCGTCGACTTGTGGCGGTAGTGTTCGCTCGCGGGGCCAGGCGAGCGACGAGGGCGTACCCGAAGTGGACGTGAACGTGTTCGATGTCTTCGAGGCTGAACAGGGCAGCCAGGAGCCGGCCGGGCGCAACCGTGGCACCCGGTGGTTGGCCGTCGGGCTCATCGCCGCACTCGTCGCCCTCGCCGGGGGCGCCATGACCCTGTCACATCTGGGGCATCGCGGCGCCGCAGCCTGCGACGCGCAAGCCCAGTCGAGCCAGCAGTCGCTCGTGGACTGGATGCAGGCCGCGGTGGACCAGGCGATCTCCGAGCCGCGCGACGTGGTCGCGGCCGGTTGCTCACAGGCGCAGGCGTCGGTGGTCGACTCCGGTGAGCTCGAGGCGTTGGAGGCCGCGCTCACCGACGCCGGCTGCGACATCCCGGTGACGGACAACGTGCCGGTGACGTGTCGCACCTCCGTGGACGGGGTGGACCTCGAGGTGCGGCTTCGCGCCGCCGCCGACGGCGACCCCTTCGGTGACTTCCTGGCGGTCGGCACGGTGCTCGGCCTGAGCGCCTGACCAGAGCGCCCGTTCGTGTGACCCCTTGTTCGACCTCTGGTGGCTTGTCGCTTGACGTGCCGGCAGGTGACCGTTAGGCGCCGGAGGTCGCCTACGGTGCCACCGAGGACGTGGGGCTGCCGGTCGGCGGCGGCGCCGATGGGGCGGACGTCGCGGCACTGGGCGCCCCGGTCGGTGAGGCCGCGGCGCTGGTGCTCGATGCCGGCGCCGAGGTGGGCGCCGCCGTGCTCGGCGGGGCCGACGAGGAGGTCGGCGCCGCGCTGGGCGGGGTGCTCGTCGGCGACGCCGGCGGCGTGGTGGGCGGCGACGAGGACGGCGTGCCGCTCGGCGACGGGCTGCACGAGGGGGTCGGCGTCGGGCTGGGGCTGGGCGACGTCGACGGGCTGGGGGACGTCGACGGGCTGGGCGAGGTGCCCGACGGGCACGGCGTGCCGCTCGGCGACGGGCTGCCGGTCGTCGGGCTGGGCGACGGGCTGCCGGTCGTCGGGGTCGGCGACGGGCTCGTGCTGCTGGGGGACGGCGAGCTCGTGGTCGGTGACGGTGTCGGGCCGCCGCCGATCGCAGGAGGCTGGCCGACCGTCGCCGAGCCGCCGCCGCCGGACGGGACGCCCGCCGGCGGCCTCGGGAACCCGGCCACGTGCCCGAAGGCGTACGCATCGGCCAGGGCAAGCACGAGGGAGACGTAGGCGTTCGCGTGGTTGTAGCGGAAGACCGCCGCCCAGCGACCCGCGCTGGTCGACATGTCCGCGCCCCCCGCGCACAGGTAGTGAGCAGCGGCCAGCGCGGCGTCGTCCATGTTCTGCGGGTCGGCGACCCCGTCACCGTTGCCGTCGGCGCCGTAACGGGCCCACGTCCCCGGGATGAACTGCATCGGCCCGACCGCACGGTCGAACACCGGGTCGCCGTCCCAACGCCCGTGGTCGGTGTCCATGATGCGAGCCGACCGGCTGCCGTCCAGGCGCATCCCGAGGATCGGCGGGCGCACAACACCGTCGCTGTAGATCGTGGAGCCGCCGAAGCGCCCGTGGTCGCTCTCCACGCGGCCGATGCCGGCCAGGACGCTCCACGAGAGCCGGCACGTCGGGGTCGTGCGTGCGACCGACGCAGCGGCGGCGGTGTAGGCCTGGTAGGCCCGCAGGGGGATCCCGGACCCGGTCAGCGGCACGGCCGAGGAGATCCCGTAGGGGCCGCCGCCCGTCTGGGCCGACGCCGGGATGCCGACCACCGGCGCGGTCGGGGCCTCATCGCTCACCGGGATCGTGATGACGGCCGATGCCGGGGCGACGGAGTCGAACTGCGGGGCCGTAGAGCGGCCGAAGAGCCAGGAGACGAGGTTGCTCAGGGAACCCCGAAGCGAGGTCACGCTCGCGCTCTCGGCGCCGGCACCGGAGAGGCTGACCCCCGGCACCGACAGGCTCGCGCAGAACAGGGTGACCGCGACGACGCTGACAACCTTGAGGAAGGGCACGGAAAGGGGGCGGCGCTCGTGCGAGCCCCGCCGGTCGACCGCTCCCCTTCGGTCCATGACAAAACACTATGCAGCCACTTCCTGAGTGTCTGCACCGAAAGTTGACTGTAATCGGTCCGTCATCTGGTTGGCCCAGGCGACTCGCCGGTCCAGTCGGGCCCTAGGGCCCGCCCGGACAGCCCCGTTCGGCCCTGTCCGCGGCTATTTCAGCAGCCTGGACAACCGACGGTCCGCGAGGATGCGACCCGCGGTCTGGCACGTGGGGCAGTACTGCAGCGACGAGTCGGCGAACGAGACGTCGCGGACGGTGTCACCGCACTGCGCGCACGGCTGCCCGCTACGCCCGTGCACCCGCATCCCGGCCCGCTTGGCGTCCTTGAGCTCCTTGGCCGGCCGGCCGCTGGCCGCCTGCACGGCCGAGGTGAGCACGGCGTGCAGCGCCGCCCACAGCCGGTCGAGCTCGGCCTCGGAGAGCCTCCCCGCGACGGCGAAGGGGGAGAGCCGGGCCGCGTGCAGCACCTCGTCGCTGTAGGCGTTGCCCACGCCGGCCAGCACCGACTGGTCGCGCAGCAGGCCCTTCACCTGCTGGTGCGACCCCCGAAGGATCGCCGCCAGGGCGTCGCGGTCGAAGGTCGGGGAGAGCGGGTCCGGCCCCAGGGAGGCGATGCCGGGTACGTCGCCCGGCCGGCGGACCACGTAGACCGCCAGCCGCTTCTGGGTCCCCTGCTCCGTGAGGTCGAACCCCGGGTCGGGGGCGCCGGGGTCACCGTCCGGCTCGGCCAGCCTGACCCGCAGGGCGAGCGGGCTCTTCCCCGGGCGCACAGGTGTCTGCGGCAGTGCGTCGGACCACCTGAGCCATCCGGCCCGAGCCAGATGGAACACCAGGTGCAGCCCGTCGACGTCGAGGTCGAGGAACTTGCCGTGCCGTGCGACCCCCGTGACCATGAGCCCGTGCAAGGCGCTCGGCGGCGGGTCGTACGTCTTCAGCACGCTGATCGCCCCCACGTCCACGCGCGCGACGACGCGGCCCACCACCCGTTCGGTGAGGAAGGTGGCGAGCGCCTGCACCTCCGGCAGCTCCGGCATCGGATCAGTCTGCCCGCGACTGCCCCGGCCCGGCATCCCCGAGAGCGAGACGGCGTCGATGAGAGCTTTCTCATGTCCGGCTCACACCATCGCCATGAGTCGGTGGCACCCTTGGACGCATGCGACGCACACTGGTCGTCACTGCGGTGGCGGTGCTGGTCGGCGGGGGCGCGGGCGTCGCCGTCGCCGGGGTGCTGGGGGCCCAGCCGCGCGACGTCCCGCTCGGCCCCGCGGTCGTCGTCGACCTGTCGCACGTGCCGGCGGCGGCCGTCACGTCGAGCCCCTCGGTCTCCCCGACCCTCGCGCCGACCGACGAGGACGGCTCGTCGCACGGCGGCCGCGGTGGCGGGTCGGACGACCCCTTGCAGGTGCCTGAGCTGCAGCCCTCGACTCTGGACGGCCACGGCGGCAGCAGCGGTGGCGGTGGCGGTGGCGGCTCCCACGGCTGAGCGAGCGGGCCGGTGGCGCCTCGGCGTCCGCGCTCGCATCCTCGGTGTCGTCCTGGGCCTTGCCGCGCTCGCCATGGCGGTCGCGGGGGGCACGACGGTCGTCCTCCAGCTGGCCAACCTCGACCAGCGGGTGGAGTCGCGGCTCGCGACGGAGGTGTCCGACTTCCGCAAGATCGCCGTGGGCGGGGTCAACCCGATCACCCAACGACGCTACGCCGACGTCTCCGGCCTGCTGGAGGTCGCGATCCAGCTGCAGGCCCCCGACGCCGAGCAGACCTTCCTCGCGGTCGTCGACGGGCGCCCGCTGTACACCCCGCGCGGCGAGCGGCCGCTCAGGCTAGAGGACCAGCCAGGGATCGTGTCGGTGGTCACGGGCCTGGGGCCCGCCGACCCCGTGGTGATCCGCGACGCCGACACCTCGGCAGGCGCGGTGCGCTACGCCGCGGTCCCCGTGAGCATCGCCGGCCAACCCTCGACGGGGGTGTACGTGGTCGCCTACGACCTCACGCCCGCGCGGGCCGAGATCGCCTCGGGAGCCCGCAGATTCGCCCTCGTCGCAGCCGTGTGCCTCGCCCTTGTCGGCCTCGTGGGCTGGCTGGTGGCCGGGCGGCTGCTGCGTCCGCTGCGGCTGCTGCGGCGGACGGCGCTGCGGATCTCCCACGCCGACCTGTCCGAGCGGATCCCCGTGACGGGGGCTGACGACGTCTCCGAGCTGGCCCGCACGTTCAACGAGATGCTCGACCGCCTCGAGGCGGGGGCCGGCGCCCAGCGCCAGTTCCTGGACGACGCCGGGCACGAGCTGCGCACGCCGGTCACCATCGTGCGCGGGCACCTCGAGCTCATGGATGCCCACGACCCCCGCGAGGTGGCCGACACCCGAGCCCTGGCACTGGATGAGCTGGACCGGATGGCGCGTCTGGTGGACGACCTGATCCTGCTGACCAAGGCGCGACGACCGGACTTCCTCCGACCCTGCGTCGTCGACCTGCACACGCTGACGGTCGAGACGCTGGAGAAGGCGCGGGCGCTCGGCCCTCGTGACTGGCGCCTGGACGCCCACGGCGCTGCGACGTTCATGGCCGACCCGCAACGCCTCACCCAGGCCCTGCTGGAGCTGGCACGCAACGCGGTGACGGCGACCAGGCCAGGCACGGTGGTCGCGCTCGGCAGCGCCGCCGACGAGCTCGCCGTCCGGCTGTGGGTCAGGGACGAGGGGCCGGGTGTGGCGGAGCAGGACGCCGTGCGGATCTTCGACCGCTTCGCCCGCGTCGCAGACGGGAGAGGGGACGGCGCCGGGCTCGGGCTCGCGATCGTGGCCGCGATCGCGGACGCCCACGGCGGCCGTGTGGACCTGGTGCGACCCGACAGTGGCGGTGCCCAGTTCTGCCTCGTGCTGCCGCGCGAGCCGGGCGAAGCCCTGCCCACCACAGCAGCAGACGGAGCACGCCGGATGCAGGCGGACCGCCATCCCGTGCAGGAGGCCGGCGTGTGATCCAGAGGAGGCCAGATCTGATGCAGAGGAGGCCAGTCTGATGCAGATCCTCGTGGCCGAGGACGAGGAGCGGATCGCCTCGTTCATCGAGAAGGGCCTGCGGGCGAGCGGGTACGCGCCGACCACCGTCGCCGACGGCGCGGCTGCCTACGACCTCGCGATGACCGGCGAGTTCCGCCTGCTCGTGCTGGACCTCGGGCTGCCGGTGATGGACGGGTTCACGGTGCTGCGCAGGCTGCGGCACGACCGCAACGCGATCCCGGTGATCATCCTGACGGCCCGCGACTCGGTGACCGACACGGTCGCCGGGCTCGAGGGTGGCGCCAACGACTACATGTCCAAGCCCTTCCGCTTCGAGGAGCTGCTGGCCCGCATCCGCCTGCGCCTGCAGGACGGCGGCCAGCCCGGGGAGGGCGGCGTGCTGCGCCAGGGCACCCTGGCCCTGGACCTGCGCACTCGGCGCGCGGCAGTGGCCGGCCGAACGGTGGACCTGTCTGCGCGGGAGTTCGCCCTGGTCGAGGCGTTCCTGCGGCATCCGGGGCAGGTGCTCTCCCGCGAGCAGCTGCTGAGCAACGTGTGGGGCTACGACTTCGACCCCGGGTCCAACGTCGTGGACGTGTACGTCCGCTACCTGCGCAAGAAGCTCGGACCAGGTCACATCGAGACCGTGCGCGGCATGGGCTACCGGCTGGTGGTGGACAAGTAGGCCTCGCAGATGAGGGGGCTCTCATCCGCGTCTCCTCGGGGTCTCACGTCCTCCGCGCAGTCTTGTGGTCAGCGGCACCCCAGAGTGCCGGCCCAGACCGGTACCCCCCGGACCACGAGAACGAAAGCGAGAACGACGATGATGCTCAGCAGCAGATGGTTCGTAGTCGGAGCCGTAGCCACCCTCACGGTCGTCGGGGCGGTCGCCGCCTCGGCCGCCACCCTCGGCGTCGGCCCGGCCGCGCACTCGCAGCGGATCTCCGTCGACCTGTCCTCACAGTCGGCCTCCGATCCCAGCGCCGCTGCGTCCAGCCCCGCCGACGACAGCAGCAGCGGCAGCAGCGACCCGAGCAGCGTGGCCTCCGCGTCGACCGACGACCACGCAACGAGCGACGACGCCCGCAACCACGACGACTCCGGCACCGACGACTCCGGCCACGACAGCTCCGGCACCGACGACTCCCGGGCCGACACCCACAGCTCCGGCCACAGCGACGACTCGGTCGGGCACGACGGCTGACCACGACAGCCCAGGGCTAGGGGACGACGACGATCCTCAGGATGCGCCAGGGACCCGCCGGCGCGCCGCCCTCGCGGGCCAGCACCACCAGACGAGCCTGCCGCCCGTTCTCACTCGCCACGACGTGCCCGAACACGGCGTCGTAGCTCACCGCCACCTCGACGGCCGTCGGGTACCCGGTCATCCGGACCGGCTGCGCCCCAGAGGTGACCACCGGACGGGTCAGCGAGCGCACGTTCGCGAAGTCGGAGTCGGGGCTGTCCCCGTAGGCCGTGCGCAGGCCGGGATCGAGCAGCACCAGGGCACTGCGGTCGTGCCGGGCGACAGCCTGGAGGTAGGCCACGACGGTCTCCTCCGGCGTGCCGTAGCTGTCGCGCACGGTGACTACCGGCCCCGCGGCCGTGGCCTGCCATCCGAGCAGCCGCACCGCGCGCATCCCCGCGACGCCGACCAGGGTCGCCGTGGTCAGCAGCACGACCACCGCCACGGCGGCGCGGGTACGCCGCTCGGCTGTCGCCCCCTCGGGACCCCCGATGGCAGCCATGGACCCACCACCCTCGTACAGGCCTTGCCCGGTCGCGCACTCGACCGTCACGGAACAGGACGCATCGGGCGCCCGCGAGGTTGCACTCGATCAGCGGACCAGTCGGGCCACGAGCCTCTCGAGGAGGTCGGGCAACCCCTCGCCGGCTGCCGTCGCCAGCCCGCTGTGCACCGGTCCGGGCTGCACCACCGTGCTCCGGGGTGCGGTGAGCCAGCCGAACCTCGCCCTCGGCCCGGCCGCGGCGGCCTCCCCGGCCGAGGCGTCACCGCGACACACCGCCTGCACACCCTCGAGGACCGCGCGGATCGCCTCGAGGTCGACGTCGGGGTCGAGCGCGCGCAGCCGCGCGCCGTCCACATGGACCGTGCAGCCGAGGTAGCCGCGGGCCTGGCAGTACATGACCACCCCGACGTTGACGCACTCGCCGCGGTCCACCCGCGGCACGGCGCGCAGCACGGCGTACTCGAACGGCACCGCGCTCACGCCGCGGCTCCGACGCGCCACGGTCGCTCGCCGTCCAGCCTCGCGGTGAGGTACTCCAGGTACGTCGCCCGCCAGGCGGCGGCGTCCCGGCTGTCACCGACGGCGGAGTTCATGCCGAGCAGCCAGCCGTCCGGCACCAGCGCCAGCACCTCCTCCAGCGCCCGAGGGCCGAGCAGCCCCGCGAGGCGCTCGTCGAGCGCCCGCCAGGCCGCGGCGTCCAGACCGGTCACGACCGGGGCGAGCACATGGTGGGCGAGGTCGTACCGGCGCGAGGCCCACCCGGCCACGGGGGGCCACGCGTGCTGGAAGACCAGCGCCGCGCCGTGGTCGATCGCCCAGAGCGTGCGGTGCCACACGAGCAGGTTGGGGTTGCGCCAGGTGCGGTCGACGTTGGCCGTGAACGCGTCGAGCCACATCACGGTGGCGGCCTCCTGGACCCCGGGCCGCCAGCCGACGCCGTCGTAGCCGACCGAGCCGGGCAGGAAGTCCAGCCCGAGGTTGAGGCCGGCGCTGGCGGCCAGGAGCTCCTGCACCTCCTCGTCGGGCTCGCGGCGGGCGATCCGGGGGTCGAGGTCGACGGCGACCAGGTCGGGCACCCGCACCCCGATTCGGCGGCCGAGCTCACCGACGACGACCTCGGCCACGAGCGCCGCGCTGCCCTGGCCGGCACCTCGGAACTTCACGACGTAGATGCCGTCGTCGTCGGCCTCCACGAGGCCGGGTAGCGAGCCGCCCTCGCGCAGCGGCGTCACATAGCGCGTGGCCCGGACGGTGCGCAGCACGCTAGCGAACCTATCGCCGACGAGACCTCGCGACCGCGCCGGCGCCCGGCGCCGGTCGCGGTGCGTGCCCGCTACCGCACGCTCAGGCACGGGTCACAGGTGCATCAGGATCATCAGGGCACTAGCCTCCCGTTCAACGCCACGTACCTGCCCGCCGCGGGCGCCTCAGCGCCGAGGTGCCCGAGGACGGCACGACCGAAGGGGGGCGGACGATGGCACATGACCGCGCCGGACAGCCCGCGCAACCCACTGATCTCGTCGACCTGTCGCACCTCGTGACGGCGTACTACACCACCTGGCCCGACCTCGCCGACCCCGGCCAGCGCGTGGCCTTCGGGACCTCCGGCCATCGTGGCTCCAGCCTCGACGGCTCCTTCACCGAGGCGCACATCGTCGCGACGACCCAGGCGATCTGCGACTACCGCGCCGCACAGTCGATCCAGGGGCCGCTGTTCCTCGGGCGCGACACCCACGCGTTGTCCGAGCCCGCATGGGTCTCGGCGCTGGAGGTGCTCGCCGGCAACGCCGTCACCACCCTGGTCGACAGCCGCGACCGGTACACGCCCACCCCGGCCCTGTCGCACGCGATCCTCGCCCACAACCGCGGGCGCGCCGACGACGACCCGGCACGCGCCGACGGCATCGTGGTCACGCCCTCGCACAACCCCCCGCCGGACGGCGGCTTCAAGTACAACCCGCCGCACGGCGGGCCCGCCGACACCGACGCCACGGGTTGGGTCGCCGAGCGCGCCAACCAGCTGCTGGCCGACGCGTTGAACGGCGTCAAGCGGATGCCCCTGGCCCGGGCCCGGGCCGCGGACACCACGGGCACGTACGACTTCCTCGGCGCCTACGTCGACGACCTGCCGCAGGTGCTGGACCTGGACGTCGTGCGCGAGGCCGGCCTACGCATCGGCGCCGACCCGCTGGGCGGGGCCAGCGTCGACTACTGGGGGGCCATCGCCGAGCGGCACAGGCTGGACCTCACGGTGGTCAACCCGCTGGTCGACGCGACGTTCCGGTTCATGACCCTGGACTGGGACGGCAAGATCCGCATGGACTGCTCGTCGCCGTACGCGATGGCCTCGCTCATCGCCAACCGCGCGGCCTTCCAGCTGTCGACCGGCAACGACGCCGACGCCGACCGGCACGGGATCGTGACGCCGGACGCGGGTCTGATGAACCCCAACCACTACCTCGCGGTGGCGATCCAGTACCTGTTCGGGCACCGGCCCGGCTGGGGCGCCGATACCGCGATCGGCAAGACGCTCGTGTCGTCGTCCATGATCGACCGCGTCGCCTCAGCACTGGGACGCCGCCTGCTCGAGGTGCCGGTGGGCTTCAAGTGGTTCGTTCCCGGCCTGCTCGACGGCACGGTCGGCTTCGGCGGCGAGGAGTCCGCCGGCGCCTCGTTCCTGCGCAAGGACGGGACGGTATGGACGACCGACAAGGACGGGATCGTGCTGGCCCTGCTGGCCGCGGAGATCCAGGCCGTGACGGGCAAGAGCCCCGGCGAGCACTACCGGGCGCTGACCCAGGAGCACGGCGACCCGGCCTACGCACGGATCGACGCCCCCGCAGACCGCGAGCAGAAGGCCGTGCTCGCCCGGCTGTCGCCGGACCAGGTGACGGCGACCGACCTGGCGGGCGAACCGATCGTCGCGACGCTGACCACGGCTCCCGGCAACGGCGCTGCGATCGGCGGTCTCAAGGTGGTCACCGAGCACGCCTGGTTCGCCGCCCGCCCGTCCGGCACCGAGGACGTGTACAAGATATACGCCGAGAGCTTCAAGGGCCCCGACCACCTGGCCGCTGTCCAGGAGGCCGCCAAGATCCTTGTTGGGGAGGCTCTCGCCGTTTAGGGAGGCTTTGACGCTTGCATGACCGGCATTTCACTGCCGTTGTCGCAGGCTCGCGGCCATGACAGATCGGAACCTACCCCGTCCATCAATGCGCCGAACCTCGTGGCTCACCGGCGGTCTGGCCGTCGGCGCGGTCGCGGCCACCGGAGTCGCCACGAGCCTGATGCAGTCCGCCGACGCGCACACCGTGGCGCTGGCGACGCAGACGTCGTCCCGCCACCTCGGCGGGCAGCAGGGCTCGAATACGGCGGCCGCCGGTGCGCGGGTCAGCCGCGCGAGTGGCAGCAGCAGCAGCGGCCGCGTGAGTGACAGCGAGGGTGGTCGCTACGCCCACGATCGCCTGTGCCTGAAGCTCGACCAGGGCACCCTCACGGCCATCGCCAACGCTGAGAGTTCCGGTGCGACGTCGGTCCCGCTGCGCTCGGTTCACGTCATGCTGTGCCGCACGGGTGCCCCGGGCTCGCGGCCCGTGCCCAGCGGCAGCACGCCGGCTCCGCGACCCACCAACCCCACCCCCACCCCGTCGGCGACCCACACGACCCCACCGCCCCCGCCGCCCCGACCCCCACCCGACCCCGAGCACGGCCTCCTGACCAGTCCCTGACAGATCCTCGCGTACCCGCCGGCGGGAGCCTTCCGGCGGGTGCGCGAGGATCGACGTCATGGTGGACCTGCGCCCGCTGCGCGCTCTGCGACCCCTCCCGGAGCACGCTGCGGCGGTCTCGGCCCCCCCCTACGACGTCGTGGACGTCGCCGAGGCCAGGGCCATCGCTGGCGGCAACCCGCTGAGCTTCCTGCACGTGTCCCGGCCCGAGATCGACCTCCCGCCCGACCTGGACCCCCACGACGGCGCCGTCCATGCGCAGGGCCGGGACGCGTTGTGCGCCCTTGTTGCGTCAGGGGTGCTGCGCCAGGACGAGACCGCGTCGTTCTACGTGTACCGCCAGCGCATGGGCCCTCGCACGCAGACCGGCGTTGTGGGCTGTGCCGCCGTAGCCGACTACACCAGCGGCGCGATCGCCACGCACGAGCACACCAGACCCGACAAGGAGGACGACCGGGTCCGCCATCTCAGCGCGCTTCGTGCCCACGACGAGCCGGTGTTCCTCATGTGCCCGCGCGTGACCGCGGTGGACGACGCCGTCCGCGAGGTCTGCCGAACCTCGCCCGAGTACGACTTCGCGTCCGACGACGGCGTCCGGCACACGCTCTGGGCCGTGCCAGACCCCCGGCGGGTGGAGCAGGTGCGCATGGCCTTCGCGGCGGTGCCCCGCGTGTACGTCGCCGACGGCCACCACCGCAGCGCAGCGGCGGCACGCGTGCACACACAGGGTGCAGCCGGCAGTGATGCCTTCCCCGTCGTCGTCTTCCCCGCGGACGAGCTCACCGTGCTGCCGTACAACCGGGTGGTCGCCGACCTCGACGGGCTCACCGCGGACGGCCTGGTGGCGGCCCTGGACGGCGCCTTCGACGTCCGTACGGCTGACGACGCGGTGGAGCCGTTCCAGCGCCAGCAGTTCGGCGTGTACGCCGGCGGGCGTTGGTGGGACGTGCGGGCGAGGGCGGTGCCGCCCGGCGACGTCATCGCCGCCCTCGATGTCTCGGTGCTGCAGAGCCGGGTGCTCGGCGCGCTCCTGGGTGTCGGGGACCCGCGCACCGACACGCGGCTGGCGTTCGTCGGGGGCATCCGGGGGACGGCGGAGCTCGAGCGGCTCGTCGACTCCGGCCGCTTCGCCGTGGCGTTCAGCCTGCACCCGACGTCCACCTCGGACGTCATGGCGGTGGCTGACCTGGGGATGGTGATGCCGCCGAAGTCGACGTGGTTCGAGCCCAAGCTGCGCAGCGGCCTGTTCGTCCACCTCATGGGCGAGCCGGGCTGACGAGCCAACCGGGCCACGAGACGAGCGGACTACGAGACGACCGGGCTGACGGCCTGGGCGCGACGCCCGGCATGATGAGGTCATGACGGAGGTCCGCCCCGCCGCCCTGGACGTGCCCGCCCCGGTCACTGCCTCCCGGGTGCCCCCGGTCGTCTGCCAGCCGAAGGGGTGGCACGCCCATCGCCGTGCTGTGAGCAGCCTGCTCGACAGCTACCGCGCCGTCCCGCCGGGGTCACCGGTGCGGCTGGCCAAGCGCACGTCGAACCTGTTCCGGCCGAGGGCCGCGACGAGCGGGCCCGGGCTCGACGTCGCGGGGCTCGACGGCGTGATCGCGATCGACGTCGACGCCGCCACGGCCGACGTCCAGGGGATGTGCACGTACGAGCACCTGGTCGCGGCCACCCTGCGCCAGGGCTTCATGCCGTATGTCGTGCCCCAGCTCAAGACGATCACCCTCGGCGGCGCGGTGACCGGGCTCGGCATCGAGTCGTCGTCGTTCCGCAACGGGCTGCCCCACGAGTCCGTGCTCGAGATGGATGTGCTGACCGGCGCCGGCGAGCTGCTGACCGTGACGCCGGACGGCGAGCACGCCGACCTCTTCGCCGGTTTCCCGAACTCCTACGGCAGCCTCGGCTACGCAGTCCGCCTGCGCATCCGCCTGCAGCCGGTCAGGCCGTACGTGACGTTGCGCAACGTCCGCCTGACGCGCCTGGACGACCTGACCGCTGCCATCGGACAGATCGTCGCGACGCGATCCTGGGAGGGCGAGGCGGTCGACTTCGTCGACGGCGTGGCCTTCTCACCCGCAGAGGTGTACCTGGTGCTCGGCACCTGGGCCGATGAGGTCCCGGCGATCAGCGACTACACCGGTCAGGCGGTCTACTACCTGTCGTTGCGCGACAGGGGGCGCGACGCGATGACGGTGCACGACTACCTGTGGCGCTGGGACACGGACTGGTTCTGGTGCTCCAAGGCCTTCGGCGCCCAGAACCCGTACGTGCGCCGCGTCTGGCCGGCGAGCCGGCGGCGCAGCGACGTCTACCACCGGCTCGTGGGGCTGGAGACCCGGTACGGCGTCGCCGCGCGCATCGACGGCTGGCGCGGTCGGCCCTCCCGGGAGCGGGTGATCCAGGACGTCGAGATCCCGCTGGGGTCCACGGCGGAGTTCCTCCGGTGGTTCGACGCCGAGGTGGGCATGCGGCCGGTGTGGCTGTGCCCGCTGCGCCTGCGCGAGCCCGACCCGGCCGGACCGGCCGGCCCGGCCGACGCTCAGGCCGAGGCCGGGACGCGTTCGTCAGGGGAGGGTGAGGACCGTGGTCCGGCCGGCGCGCAGCGCTGGCCCTTGTACCCGCTGCGCGCCGGCCAGGTCTATGTCAACGTCGGCTTCTGGGGAATGGTGGCCATGGCCCCAGAGGGGAGGGCGGGCGACGTCAACCGTCGGATCGAGCAGGCGGTGGACCGGTTCGGTGGCCACAAGTCCCTGTACTCCGAGGCGTTCTACGGTGAGGAGGACTTCTGGTTGCGCTACGGCGGTGGGGCCTACCGCAGCCTGAAGGAGCGTTACGACACCGACGGCCGGCTGCTCGACCTGTACGCCAAGGCGGTGCGACGGCGCTGAGTCCGCGCCGGGGCCGCGCTGCGGACGCGGGCCAGCAGTCCTGGCAGCACGGTGCGGACGGCCGGGGAGCGTGGGGCGCGCTCCCGTTGCGGACGCGCGGGGTGGGCGACGTGGGCGCGGGTCGGGGCGAGTCCGGTGACGGCGGCGACTCGCAGAGCACCGAGACTCGGCATCGAGGTGGTCATGGCAGGCTCCTCCGGTCGGGTCGCCGCCTGGCCGCGGCGTTGCAGGGAAGAGGGCGCTGACACCCTCCGGGATACATCGGCGGCCCACGTGCTGAGCCCGCGACCGGCTGTCCGGGCAGGTCCGCCGGGATTGTGGCGAAATTCCACCCCTGTACCGACTGCCGCCTGTCGCCGCGGCTGGCTAGGGTACGTGGGCGGAACACCATCCAACGATCACATCTAGAGCGATCACTTCTAGAAACGATCACATCCAGAAACGACCAGACGACGCGGGAGGAGAGATGTCCCTGTCCCTCGGGCCCTGGCGCACCGACTCCGGTGACGACCAGACACCTGCTCGCCTCGGCGAGGCCCTCGACCTGCTGACCACCGGCCCGCTGCCGTTCAGGTTCACCGCCTACGACGGCAGCGCCGCCGGGCCTGCCAGCGCCGAGATCGGTCTGCACCTGCGCAGCCCCCGCGGGGCCGCCTACCTCGCGACCGCGCCAGGGTCGCTCGGGATGGCCCGGGCCTACGTCGCCGGAGACCTCGAGATGCGCGGCGTCCACCCCGGTGACCCGTACGCGCTGCTTCGCCTCATGGGCTCCGGCCTGCGGTGGCGGCGCCCCGACCCACGCACCGTCGCTCGCGTCGTGAAGACCCTCGGCGTCTCCCGTCTGATCCCCCCGCCCCCACCGCCGCAGGAGGCCCTGCCTGACTGGCGACGGCTCATGGAGGGGCTGCGCCATTCCCGCATTCGCGACGCCCACGCGATCCACCACCACTATGACGTCTCGAACCGCTTCTACGAGATGGTGCTCGGCCCGTCCATGACCTACACGTGTGCGTGCTACCCGGACGAGGCCGCCACCCTGGAGCAGGCCCAGGACGCCAAGTACGCCCTGGTGGCGGGCAAGCTCGGGTTGCAGCCGGGCATGCGGCTGCTCGACGTCGGCTGCGGCTGGGGGGGAATGGTCCGCCACGCCGCCCGCCAGGGGGTCCGGACCCTCGGGGTGACCCTGTCGCGCGAGCAGGCCACCTGGGCGCAGGCAGCGATCCGCCGGGAGGGACTGGAGGGCCAGGCCGAGGTCCGGCACATGGACTACCGCGACGTCACCGAGTCCGGCTTCGACGCCGTGAGCTCGATAGGCCTCACCGAGCACATCGGGGTCAGGAACTACCCCTCGTACTTCACGTTCCTTCGCTCCCGTCTGCGGCCCGGGGGCAGGCTGCTCAACCACTGCATCACCCGGCCCGAGAACACCCACGCCCCCCGGGTGAAGGGCGGCTTCATCGACCGGTACGTCTTCCCCGACGGGGAGCTCACCGGGTCCGGACGGATCATCACCGAGATCCAGAACGTCGGCCTCGAGGTGAGGCACGAGGAGAACCTTCGCGAGCACTACGCGCGCACCTGTGCGGCATGGGGAGCCAACCTCGTCGAGCACTGGGACGCCTGTGTGGCGGAGGTCGGCGAGCCCACTGCTCGGGTGTGGGGGCTGTACCTGGCGGGTTCCCGGCTCGGGTTCGAGATCCGGGACGTCGAGCTTCACCAGGTGCTGGCGGTCAAGGTCAGCGAGACGGGGGACGCGGGCTTCCCCTTACGGCCCGACTGGGGAGGCCTCTGAGGCGAGCCGGGAGACGTCGTCGGCCTGCTCGAGCAGCAGCATCGCGTCGAGCAGGTCGTCGACGACCAGCGGGCGGTGCGTCGGGGGGTGCTCGCACACCTCCAGCGGGACGACGAGCAGAGGGGTGTCGGCCATCGACAGCGCTGCGGCGACCGCGGGAGGTGCGGCCTTCACGACCCGCTGCACGCAGCCCGTGCAGTCGAACGCGTACCAGCGTTCGCCGCTGACCTGGTTCCACACGAGCGTGACGTCGTCCACCTCGAGCCAGACGGTCGCGCACGTGGGACAGGTGGTGCGGATCCGCGAGCCGACGGTGCGCATGGCCACCCTCCCCAGTGCCTGGCCCGTCCCAGAGTTGCACCGGTGGCGGGCGCCTTCGTGACATAGGAGGCGCGACACGCGGTTTTCGTTCACCCCGTCACGAGTTTTGCGCGCCGCGCTCAGCCCCGGCCTTCGGCGCCTCCACCCGGGCCCAGGTTCGGCGCCCCCACTCGTCCCGCGCGGTAGCGCCCATCGGGGTTCCATGCGGCCCGCGCCCCCGGGCGACGCGGACTCTGCGGCGCCGTAGCCTGGCGCGCGTGGACCCCGCTACTGCCCCCGGCGCCGGACCTGTCGCCCTCGTCGGGTCGGGGGAGTACCTGCCGGTGCTCGAACCGGTCGAGCGCGCGCTGATCGCCGGGCGGCCGCCGAGGTACGTTCAGCTCGCCACCGCCGCAGCCCCGGAGGGGGAGCAGTCACTGCGGCGCTGGCATGCCCTCGGGGCAGCCGCGGCGCAGCGGCTCGGTGCCGAGCAGGTCGTCGTCCCCGTGGCTGATCGCAGCCACGCGCAGGATCCGGCGAACGCCGCGCTCGTGGCCGGCGCCGGCTTGATCTACCTCTCCGGTGGCAACCCGGTCTACCTGGCCGAGACGCTTCGCGACACCGCGGTGTGGGAGGCGATCGTGACGGCTTGGCGCGGTGGCGCCGCCCTTGCCGGCTGCAGCGCCGGCGCGATGGCGATGTCGGCCACGATGCCTGACGTGCGCAAGCCCTGGCGACCGGCCCTGCCCGGCCTCGGCCTGGTCCCGATGGTCGAGGTGCTGCCGCACTTCGACCGCTTCACCTCGTGGATGCCCGACCTGGTGCTGCGTCGTGTCGCGAGCGCGCCGCCGGGAGTGCAGGTGATCGGGATCGACGAGGACACAGCCCTCGTGGGCGGCCTGGACGACGCTGCCGACCGACGCACGGGGTGGGGCGGACCACCGGCCGTGGCCGGGACCCAGTGGCAGGTGATGGGCCGCCAGTCGGTCTGGCTGCTGGGACCGCAGGGCCGTCAAGGACACGCCGCCAGCACCCGGCTCACCCTGGGCGGCGTGTGACCTTCACGACTCACACCGTGCGAGATCGGGGGCGGTGGCTGGCGGGCGTCACGCCACCGTGCGGTGGCTGGGGGGCGTCACGCCCTGGGGCGGCGCTTGTCGGGGTCCTTTACCGAGAGCACGTCCACGGTCGCCGCCGCGGTCCCGGCGGCCACCGCGACCTCGACGTGGGCGCCGTCCGTCGCATGCTCGGTGTCGATCTTGGCGAGCGCCAGCAGCCCCAGCCGTGGGCTGTCGGCCGGGCTGGTGACCGTGCCGACGACAGCGCCGTCCACGAGAACGTCGGCGCCCGCCTCGGGGCGCTGGGCACCGGAGATCCGCAGCGTCTTCAGCCGCCGCGGCGGCGCGGCGGCGATCTCGCGCAGCACCGAGCGGCCGAGGAAGTCGGCGCCGCTGTCCAGGCTGACGTAACGGTCGAGGCAGACGTCGTAGGGCGTGTCCTGGCCCGGCGAGTAGTCGCTGTCGTAGACGATCAGGCCCGCCTCGACCCGCACCGGCTCGAGCACCGTCAGCCCGAACGGCACGCCACCAGCATCGGCCAGCGCGCTCCACAGCGTCACGGCGCCGTCCGGGTCGGGGATCAGCTCGAAGCCCAGCTCACCGGAGAACCCGGTGCGCATGAGCCAGGTGGGGACGCCGGCGACGGCGACGCGCTCGGGGATGAACGTGAAGTAGCGCAAGCCGGACAGGTCTGTCGGGGTGAGGCCCTGCAGCACCTCGCGGGAGCGAGGGCCCTGGGCGGAGATCAGCGGCATCTCCAGGGTGCGGTTGACGACGCGGACGTCGAGCCCGCCTGCGTTGGCGAGCAGGTGGTCGCCGGTGTCCTCGGCGTTGGTGAAGACCCAGTAGGACACTGGCGTGTGCATGAAGACCGTGCCGTCGTCGACCATCAGCCCGTCGCTGTCGACGAAGGCCCCGTACTTGACCGTCGCCGGTCGCTGGGGCGCGAGGTCGGCGGTGAAGACCCGCTGGATCGCCGCGCGCGCATCCGGGCCGCTGACCGCCCACTTCACCAGCGGGTAGATGTCCCAGATGGCAAGGGAGTCGCGGACGGCCTCGTAGCCGGCCAGGTCGCTGCCGATGCTCTCCGTCCAGAGCCAGCCGTCCTCGTCGCGAAAGGTCGCTCCGACTGCCTCTTGGGCCTCGTGAAGCACGGACCGGACCGGCTCGGCCATGGTGGGGACCTCCTGCGCGGGGATCGGGGTGCGCAGAGCATAGGGGCCGCCGAGCACAGCGGGAACCCCGGGGAGCCGCCGTCTCGTCGCCGGCCGCCGTGCCAGGTCACGTCGTCGTCGGGCCTGCGCCTCGCGCCGTCCGCACCACGGCCTCGATCAGGTCGGCGGCCCTCGCGGTGCCCTCTCGCGCTCGGATGCGCTCACCCTCCGCCGCCATGCGGCCGTGCAACGACCGGTCGCCGAGGAGGCGCTCCAGCGCGGCGTGCATCTGCTCGTCGGTGAACCGGTACGTGTCCAGCCGGACGCCGAAACCGGTCTCGTCCATACGCTGCGCGTTGTCGTACTGGTCCCAGAAGAGCGGCAAGAGGATCATCGGCTTGCCGAAGTGCAGCGCCTCGGTCGTCGTGTTGTTGCCGCCGTGGGTGATCACGAGGTCGACGAGTGGGAGCAACGTCGTCTGGGGCAGGAACTGCGCGCCCCACATCGTGGGCGGCAGCTCGATCTCGTCGTGGAGGGGGCCGAGGCTGACGATGTAGCGGTGCGGGGTCGCCGCAAGGCAGGCGATCACCCGCCGCATGAGCTCGACGTCCGCGGAGCCGAGCGAGCCCAGGCTGAAGTAGACAAGCGCACAGCCGTCAGGGCGCGACGCGATGTGGTCGGGCAGCTCGACGGGGCTCTCGGTTGCCCGCACGGAGGAGTCCAGGCGGTGCCACGTGGCACCCAAGGGCGCGGTGGGACGGGCGTAGTCGACGACCTCGGGGTACACGTAGAGGTTGAGGTGGTCGCTGGTGTGCACGAAGTCGAGGTCCGGCAACGCCGGCGCACCCTGCTCGACGACCCAGGCGTTGAAGTCCTCCCACACCTGGCGGTGGGTGCGGTCGTACTCGGCGCGGAACGCCGCCCACGCCGACCGGTCCGCCTCCGGGTAGCCCGAGAACACGGGGGGGACGTCGGGGCCACGCACCTCGAGGGGGTTGCACGACATGATCCGCACGTAGGGCACCCCGGCCGTCAGGAGTGCGGGAAAGGCCACCACGTTGTCCTCGACGACCACGTCCGGCCGCGTGCGCTCGACGATGGCCCGCAGGTGCGGCTGGCAGTACCTGGCACCGGCGATGAGCTCGCTCCAGACCGGCTTCACCCACGTGTCCAGCTGCTCGATCGTGGGCTTGCGGAACTCCGGAGCCGTGTCGCGGACGAAGTCCTTCCAGAACTGCCCGGGGTCCTGGTCGGCCGCTGCGCCGTCCGGCCCCGGCTCGGGCGGGGCGCTGAGGTCCACGAGGTCCTCCTCGAACCCCAGCGCCTTCAGCTTGCCCTCCCACGACCGCTCCGCGGCGAAGACCACGCGATGGCCCCGGGTGCGCAGGACGTGGCCGATGCCGATGCAGTTGTTGGTGGGCCCGTAGGCGCTCTCGGGCATGAAGAGGGCGGTGAAGGGTCGGCCTGCCGCCGCGGGCTGAGTCATCTGAGCTCCTGGGTCGTCACCGCGTCAACCTCGAGCGTGGTCGGGGTCGCGGCGTCATCCTGCCGTGCGCCCGTGACCGCGTCACACGGGGCGTCGCGGTACTAGGGTGAACCGGCTGATGTCGCCCGCCGGATGGGGCCCTCGATGACTCCTGGCACGACGGACCCTCGCGTGGACGCCGCCCCCGGCGGTGCCGCGGAGCCGGGGACGCTCGCGCAGCTGTGCCTCACGCCGCACACCCGAGTGCAGATCAGCGCCGATCGGCCCGGGTGGCGCTGCCGTCTGGAGGTCGTCACCGGCGACGACCCGGCGATCGTGCGGCAGGCCGAGGCCGGCGACGGCGCAGCCGAGGCGCTGGTCGCCCGGCTGCGCGCCATGGTCACCGACGACCAGCCGGCCGAGGGGTTCCGGCTCGTCCGGCTCGCCACCCCGCCCGAGGCACTCGGCGAGCGCGCGATCCTCGTCGACCAGACGAACACCTCCGTCGTGGTGGGCGAGCGGGTGATCGTCAAGTGGCTGCACAGGCTGCGCGACGGTGAGCACCCGGCGCCTGTGACGCTGGCCCATCTGGCCGCAGTGGGGTACGCGGGGGTCCCCGCGACCTATGGGGTGCTCCTCTGGCGCACGCCGGGCGGGGTCGAGGTGCCGTGCGCGATGGTCAGCGGCTACCTCCCGGGCGCACGCGACGGCTACACCTGGTGCGTCGACGTGGTCGAGCAGGTGCTGGCCCGGCGGCTTGACCCGGACACGACGGCGCCGCGCGGCGACCAGGACGCCGACCGGGTCGTCGACCTCGTGGCGGACCTGCCCGAGCGGCTGGCGCACCTGCTCGCAGGCCTGCACCTGTGCCTGGCCACCCCGTCGGACGTGGTGCCCGAGCCGGTCCGCCTCGCCGACACGGAGGTCCTGCGCCGGTGGCATGCCGAAGCGCGACAACGCCTGGACCAGGCCTGCACCGCTGCCGCCGATGTCGAGGGATCCCCCGAGGCGGCGTCGACGCTGCTGGCCCACAGGCCCCGGCTCGAGGCGGCGATCGACACGCTGGCGGACCTGGCCGACACCGGCGCGACGGTGCTGGTGCAGCGGGTGCACGGTGACCTGCACGCGGGTCAGATCCTGCGTTGGTCGGGGGGTTTGGCCGTCGTCGACTTCGACGGGAACCCCGTGGTGGGGCCCGTGACCGGCACTGCCGAGGACCCGGCGGTGCAGCCGGCCGCCCGCGACCTGGCCCACCTGCTGTGCAGCCTTGACCAGATCGGGCGCATCGTGGACAGGCGGTCGGGCTTCACGAGGACGGCGGAGGTCGACGCCTGGAGCGCCGACGCCCGCGCCCGCCTGCTGACGGCCTACCGCACCAGGCTGGCCGCCGCCGGGCAGGCGAGGCTGCTCGACGAGCGGGTGCTGCCCGCGTTCGAGGCCGACCAGGTCTGCCGCGAGGTGCTGTACGCCGCCCACTTCCTGCCGGTGTGGCTCTACGCCACGCTCGGCCGCGTGCGGGGCCTGTACGCCGCGGGCGACTGACCTGCGAGATCCTGCCTGCCGTGGACCCCGCCCTGTTCCGTGCCGATGTCGAGGCCGCGCCCGCCCGGTTGGCCGCCCTGGCCGAGCATCTGGACCGTGCGGACCCGTGGTCGCACGTGGATCTGCGCGGCGTCCAGCGTGTGCTGCTGCTCGGCATCGGCTCGTCCCTCTACGGCGCCGAGGTCGTGGCGCGCCGGCTGCGTGCCCGCGGGCTGGTGGCGCTGGCAGAGACGGCCGCTGTCGAGGCGTCGTGGCCCCCCGACGCGGGCACTCTGGTCGTCGCCGTCTCCGCGGGCGGGTCGAGCGCGGAGACGTTGGACGCCGCGTCACGCTACGAGCGGACGGGTCGCCTGGTGGCGCTCACCGAGAACCCCGGCTCGCAGCTGGCGGGCCTGGTCGGCGCGACCGTGGAGCTGGGCGCCGGGCCCGAGCGCGGCGGTGTGGCCTGCCGCACGTACCGGCACACACTCGTGCTGCTGCTCGCGCTGGCCGACCGGCTGGCGGGCTCGGTCGGTGGTCGCGGGGAGCTGGCAGGGGTGGTCATGCGCGCCTCGGAGGCCACCGGCGACCTGCTCGACCGCCGGCCGCAGTGGCTGCCCCGCGTGGCAGCGGCCATGGACTGCGAGGACGGGGTGCACGTTCTCGCACCGGCCCGGCGCATGGCCTCGGCCCAGCAGTCGGCGCTCATGGTGCGCGAGGGTCCGCGCCGCCCGGCGAGCGCCAGCGAGACCGCCGAGTGGGCCCACGTGGACGTCTACCTGGCCAAGACGCTGGACTACCGGGCCCTTCTGCTGCCCGGAAGCCGCTGGGACGACCAGGCCATGCGATGGCTGGTCCTGCGCGGCAGCACCGTCGTCCCCGTGGGCGCGCCGGTCGAGGGTGCCGGGGAGCCTGTGCGCTACCTGCACGACGACGAGGACGACGTCCGCCTGCTCGCCGAGGTCACGGTCGCGGAGCTGGTCGCCGCGTCCTGGTGGGAGGCAGATCAGCCCGCGGGGTGACGGCGGCTGCGTCGAGGCCGGTCACGCGCCGTGCAGAGCGCCGTCCAACGCGGTCAACGCGGGCTCGGGGTCGCGGCGCCCGACCCCGACCCGGAAGCGGTCGCCCGGCACGGGCGCGAGCGGGCTCGCGTAGACACTCGGGGGCAGCAGAAGGACGCCGGCGCGGTCGAGCACACGCGCACAGAAGGCCTCGGCGCCGTCCGGGCCCAGGTAGGCCGGCCAGGCGACGCAGCCGCCGTCCGGGCGCGACCAGGCGAACAGGTCCGGGTGGGCGGCGAAGAACGCGTCGAAGTGGGGGAGGTTCGCTGCGATGAGGTCGCGAGTGCGGCCGAGGATCGTGGTTCGGGCCCGCAGGGCGATGCGGCCGAGCACCTCGGAGGGGCCGGGGTTGCATATGGAGCTGTAGTGCTTGAGACGCTCGAGGCGTTGCAGGAGCGCATGGTCGCGGCAGGCGACCCACCCCAGGCGCAGGCCCGGCAACCCGTACGCCTTGGACAGCACGTTGACGCTGACAGCGGTCGGGGAGAGGTCCGCAGCCTGCGGCAAGGTGCGCGCGGCGTCCTGCTCGACCCCCCGGTACACCTCGTCGCTGAGCAGGCGCACGCCGCGCTCGTCGCACAGGCGCACGAGGCGCTCGAACGTCTCGCGATCGGCCACCGCGCCGGTGGGGTTGTTCGGGAAGTTGACGGCGACGAGCCTGGTGGTGGGCCGGATCGCCGCGGCCACCTCGTCGACGTCCAGCGTCCAGCCGTCGTCGGTGTCGAGCAGGACGGCGCTCACGTCCCCCAGCGTCGAGGCGATCGCCTCGGGGGACTGGTAGTTCGGCAGCACGACCACCGCGTGGTCCCCGGGCTGCATCACGGCACGGACGATGCAGGCCAGCGCCTCTTGGGCGCCGACGAAGGCGAGCACGTCCGAGGCGTCGAGCCCGTCGTAGGTCTCGGCGACGGCCTCCCGCAGCCGCGGGGAGCCGTAGGTCTCGCGGTAGCCGAGGTCGAGGGACTCCCACTCGCGCAGGTCGTCCGGCTCGGCAAGGGCGAGCAGGTCGCGCATCGACATGGTCTGGGCATCGGAGGCGGCCAGGTGATGGCGGGCCTTGAACTCCCACTGGGAGAAGAAGACCTCGAGTGCGAAGTCGGGCAGTGTCACGGGCGTAGCTGGCGGGCCACAGTCGTGCGGGCGACGACCCGGCCCTGCCTCCATACGGCCATCGGCGGCTCCTGCGCACGCAGGGCGGCGTCCCAGCTCTGGGCCGCGTACAGCTGCAGGTCGGCCGTCGCACCCGGGTTGACGCCGTAGTCGTCGCCGAGCCGCCACATCCGCGCCGGTGCGGCGGTGACGGCGTCCAGTGTCGTCTGCAGCTCGTCGCGAGTCGTCAGGTGCGCCGCGTGCGCGCTCACGAGCGCCACCTCGAGCATGTCGCCGCGGCCGAACGGGTAGAACGCGTCGGCCACGCAGTCCTGGCCGAACGCCACGTCCACCCCGGCGGCGAGCAGCTCCCGCACCCGCGTCGTCCCGCGCCGCACCAAGCCCCGGTCGCCGCGACCCTGGAGCACGAGGTTGGTGACGGGGTTGCTCACGATGCCGACACCGACGTCACGGCACGCCGCGACCACCTCGCGGGCGTACCCCTCGTCGGCGGCCGACAGCGCGCAGACATGACCCGCGACCACCCGGCCGCCCCAACCCCGCAGCCGGGTCTCCTCGACCACCATGGCGAGGGTGCGGACCGCTCCGTCGTCGGTCTCGTCCACATGCATGTCGACATCGGCGTCGAACTCCGCAGCGATGTCGAAGCAGATGCGCACATGCTCGCGCTGCTCGTCGGCAGTCGCCTCCCAGTGCGGCATGCCGCCGACGACGTGGGCCCCCTCCCGCATGGCCTCGCGCATCAGGCCGGCCGCGCCGGGGTCTCGGAGGACCCCCTCCTGCGGGAAGGCGACCACCTGCACGTCGGCGATGTCCGCGCAGTCCGTAGCCGCTGCGAGAACCCCGCGAAGCGGGGTGAGCCCGCCGATGGTGTCGACGTCCACATGGCTGCGCAGCCGTGTCGTGCCCGTCAGCACGCTGGACTCGATCACGGCTCGGGCTCTGCGACGCACATCCTCCACCGTGTAGGCGCCCTTGGCCGCCTGGGTGGCGGCGATCGCGCCTGCAAGGGTGCCGTCGTGCTCGGCAAGCTGGTCACGGATGAGCACCTTGTCCAGGTGCACGTGCGTGTCGATGAACGCCGGCAGCAGCAGGCCGATCGCGCTCGTCGGCGAGACGTCGCTCACCTCGGCGATGCGCTGGCCCTCGAGCAGGACATCGACGACGCGGCCGTCCACCAGCCGCACTCCAGAGATCACGTCCACAGCTGCACGCTACTGGTCACCGTGCCCGCCTGCGTCCGGCCGTCCGCGTCCGTCTCTAGGCAGATTGCCCAGTGATCACCATCGCGATTGCACATGTTGCGCGAGTATGCCCACAGTCGACCATGCAGATCGCCATTCCGCAGATCACGCGTACGCATGCCTGGGGCGACGAGGCACCGACCGTGGAGGCGGTGCTGGACTGGGCGACACGGCGAGCCGTGCACCCCGGCGACCCCAAGACGACGGCTCGGTCGGCCTCGCAGCTTCGCGCCGCCGCCGGTGCCACCATCACAGCCGAGGGCCTCGGGGGTTCGCGGACCCTGCAGGTGTTCGACGAGGTGCTCGTGCCGGCGACCCGCGCCCAGGACGACCCCATGAACCTCGCCTACGTCCCCAGCGCACCGACCCGAACGGCCGTGGCCTTCGACCTCGCCACGAGTGCGGCGAACATCTTCGCCGGGTACTGGGAGGCCGGGGCAGGAGCGATCTTCGCCGAGAACGAGGCGCTGCGCTGGATCGCCGACCTGCTCGGCTGGCCGCAGGAAGCCGGCGGGTGCTTCGTCGCAGGCGGCACGATCGGCAACCTGTCGGCCCTCGTCGCCGCGAGGCACACCGCGCTGCGCCGCCGCGGCTCACGGCCGGCCGGTGGGTGGCGCCTCGCCTGCACCGCCGACGCCCACTCCTCGATCCGTTCGGCCGCACGGGTGCTGGACGTCGAGGTCGTCGACGTGCCTGAGGACGACCGCGGGCACCTCACCGGGGCGGCGCTGCGAGCGGTGCTGGCCCGGACGGACGACGTGTTCGCGGTGGTCGCCTCCGCCGGGACGACGAACGCCGGCCTCGTCGACGACCTCGAGGACGTCGCCGACGCCTGTGCCGAGCACGGTGCATGGCTGCATGTGGACGGCGCCTACGGCGGTGCCGCTCTTGCCGCACCGAGCGTGCGGCACCTGTTCGACGGGATCGAGCGGGCCGACAGCTTCATCGTCGACCCGCACAAGTGGTTGTTCGCCGCCTACGACTGCTGCGCGCTGCTCTATCGCGACCCCTCCCAGGCTCGTGCTGCACACGCCCAGACCGCCGGGTATCTCGACCTCGTGGATCGCGACCAGCCGAACCCGGCCGACCTCGCCGTCCATCTCTCCCGTCGACCGCGAGGGCTGCCCTTCTGGTTCAGCCTCGCCAGCCACGGCACCGACCGCTACCGAGCGGCCGTCGAGCACACCCTGTGGATCACGCGGACCGTCTCTGCAGCGATCACGGCCTGCGACCACCTGCGGCTGGTGACCCAGCCCGAGCTCTCCGTGCTCCTCTTCGAGCGGCCGGGCTGGGACGACGCCGCGTACGCGGCGTGGTCGCAAGACCTGGCGCGCGCCGGCGTGATGCTCTGCGTACCGACCCGGTGGCGGGGCCGAACAGTGCTTCGGCTGGCCTTCGTGAACCCGGCCACCGACCCGTACGAGGTGATCGGGGTGCTGGACACGCTGCGTTGAGGGCAGCCGCGCCGCGCCGGCCTTCCGACGCCGGGCCCTATGGGTGTCTGATGGTGGCGCAGGTGTCGCAGAACCGGGAGGGGCCATGAAGGCAGTCGTGGGCGACCGGATCGTCGTCGCCTCGAACAAGGTGGACCGTGCCGCACGCGACGGGAAGGTGGTCGAGCTGCGGCACCCCGACGGCACGCCACCGTGGGTGGTGGAGTGGTCCGACGACCCCGGCCACACGGCGGTGGTCTTCCCTGGGCCCGACGCCCACATCGTGCACGGCGACGCGCACCCGCCTCCGGCTGACAAACCCCCCCGACGCGCCCGGCGACCCCGTCAGGGGTAGACCAGCGGCTTGGTCGAGCAGCCCTTCGCGTGCGGGAGCGCAGCGACCGCCGCGACCGGGCTCTTCTGGACGCCGCGCCGCCAGGCCTCGAGGTACGGCCAGGGGTACAGCACCCCTCGCCGGTTCCACCAGTCACCGGTGAGGTGGCATTGCGGGCTGATCCCGAAGTGCACGTGGCATGCGGTCGGCCGGGCGCTGCCCGTGTGCCCGACGACGGCCAGCCGCTGCCCGGCCACCACCCTCAGTCCGGGGCGCACCCCGGGAAGGATGGCGGAGAAGTGACTGGCGTAGTAGCGCACGCCGTCGTCGCCGACGAGGGTCACCGAGAGGCCTCCGCGCGTCGCGCCGGCGTTCCTGGTCGAGCTCCAGGTGTCCTTGGTGGTTGTCTGCGTGATGCGCCCGGACGTCGGTGCCCGGTAGGTGTCGCCACACGGGGCGAAGATGTCGGTCGCGGGGTAGTCGTGGTGGACGTGTCCGAAGCTCGCCGCCGCCACCGGCAGAACCGGGAAGACATAGCGCCGGGCGCTCCCCCCGGGCCGACTGCTGGAGGACGGCGAGGGGCTGGGGCTCACGCTCGGCGGCTGGCTCTGGCTCGGGCTCGGGCTCGGGCTCGGGCTCGGGCCGGGGCCGGCCGAGGCCGCTTCGGTGCTGCTCGTGGACGCCGAGGACCCGGTGGTCAGGGCCGTCTCGGGGACCCCCGCGTCGCCCCCGCCGCTGCACGCTGCGAGCGCCAGGCCGACGAGCGCGGCGATGCCGGCGACAGCCCCGCGGCCGCAACGCGTGGCGGGCGCCGGCGACGCAGTCCTAGTCACGACCGCACACCTTAGTGCCGCGCTGGTGCGCCCCCGGCGGATGCACCCTCCGCACGCTGCCCCCGCAGTGCCCGCTCAACAGGCGTCGTGTGGCGACTGGCCGTGCCCCGTATCCGGCTCCCCGCGCCCGCGCCACGTGGGCCTCGTTTCGCGATGCTTTGCCATGCACGCGCATACGCAACATGACGCGCACGGCTCCCCGCGCCGGGCGGGACAGGACCCCGACCCGACCCTGCAGTGCCACGTTCACCCTGGGTGTTGCGTCACCGCGTGCAAAGCAAAGCACGCCGCAACAAGCACCTCCCCCGGGCAGGGGTCCGGTGGCAGCGGCGACACACATCGAGGGCGCGGCCGTGCGGAATCACGAACGCCGCAGGTCGGTGACCTGCGGCGTCGTGTCTCCTGAACGTGCGCGAGGGGGGAGTTGAACCCCCACGCCCTTTCGGGCACACGGACCTGAACCGTGCGCGTCTGCCTATTCCGCCACTCGCGCGAGCGACCAAGAGGCTAGCACGCAGGCGCGCGAGGCTCCGTGGCCTTCAGGGGGGGCCGAGGTGATACCGCGCCCACCGCCGCCACCGCCGAGCCGACCGGAGATCGCGAACCGGCGGGGGTCGGCGTACCGTCACCGCGTGCCCTCCTCGAACAAGCCGGCGTCGGCCGTGGAGTACGGCCGCGCTCTGCCGACCTTCTGCGCCAACCTCCTTGTCAGGGACCCTCAGGCCTCGGCCGACTGGTACCAGGCCGTGCTCGCCGCCGTCGTCGTCCATGCCGACGCCGACTTCGCAGCGCTCGAGCTGCTCGGCGTCCCCCTCATGCTCCACGCGGACCACACCTACTCGGCGCACCCCTGGTACCGAGAGCTCAAGGACGGCGCCCACCGCGGCGTCGGCGCGGAGCTGCGGCTCCTGGGCATGAGTCCGGACGTCGTGGCCGCGGCCGTCAAGGCGCGAGGGGGGCGAGTGCAGTCCCCGCCGATGGTCAAGCCGCACGGATGGCGCGAAACGGTCGTGGTCGACCCCGACGGCTACACCTGGGCGGTGGGCGAGCGCACGTGACGCGCCCCCTCCGGGACCCGTCCGGTGAGGGCGCGTCGCGCGTTCTCCCACGCAGGGCCCGCCCAGTTACCCTGGTCACGGCGCCGGGGGGCTGGAAGGAGGTGCAGCCATGGGAGTTCTCGACCGGTTCGAGAAGGGGATCGAGCGCGCCGTCAGCGGCGCCTTCGCCAAGGCGTTCCGCAGCGAGGTGCAGCCCGTCGAGATCGCGAGCGCCCTGCGCCGCGAGTGCGACGACCGCGCAGCCGTCATCGGACGCGACCGGACCATCGTGCCGAACGCGTTCGTGGTGGAGCTCGGACCCGCCGACCACGAGCGGCTGGGGGAGTGGCAGGACGCCCTCGCCGAGGAGCTCAGGGACGCCGTCGAGGAGCACGCGGTGCAGCAGCGGTACTCCTTCGTCGGCCCCCTCTCGGTGGCCTTCGAGCAGACCGAGGACCTCGACACCGGCGTGTTCCGCGTCCGCAGTGCCACGACGAAGCCCGCCGAGCGCCCGGCCGTGGTCATGAACCCGCCGCCGTCGCCCTTCCCGGCCTTCCCCGACCCCGTCGCGTCGCCGATCCCCCCGGCTCCCTCGTCGCCGCCCCGGGGCGAGGCGCTTCCCCTCTCGACCGCGCCCCCGCCGATCTGGGGCGACCCGCGCCCGCAAGCCCCGGGCCCCGCACCCGGAATGCCCGCACCCGGAGTGCCCGCACCCGGTGGGCCGGCACCCGCACCGACGCAGACGGTCGCCACCCTCGACGTCGACGGGCGCATGTACCGCATCACCACGCAGGTGACCGTGATCGGCCGCGCCGCGGACGTGGACGTCGTGCTGGACGACCCCGGCGTCTCGCGCCGGCATGCCGAGGTGCATGTCCTCGACGGTCAGGCCCGCCTGGTCGACCTCGGATCGACGAACGGGACGTTCGTGGACGGCGAGCGCGTCCACGCCGGCCTCCTGGCGGACGGGAGCACCATCGCGGTCGGTCGTAGCCGCATCGTCTATCGCAGCGGGCAGCGGTGACCGCCCGCCGATGAGCGAGCTCACCCTCACCCTGCTGCGCCTCGGGTATCTCGTGCTGCTGTGGTTGATGGTCCTGTCCGTGGTGGCGGTTCTGCGCCGCGACCTGTTCGGCACGCGCGTCCCCCGGCGGACCTCCGACGGGCCCGACGCCGAACCCGGGCCCCCGGTCAGATCGGCCGGGCCGGCTGAGGAGCGGCGCGCCGCCCCGCACACTCTCGTGGTCACGGAGGGGTCGCTGCGCGGCACGACGCTCGCGCTCGGCCAGTCCTCGATCCTGCTCGGGCGCGCCCCCGAGTGCACCCTTGTGCTCGACGACGACTTCGCCTCCGCTCGTCACGCTCGGTTCTTCCTGCTCAACGGGACGTGGGCGGTTGAGGATCTGGGGTCCACGAACGGTACGTTCATGGGTCGCACCCGTGTCGAAGGCCCGACACCGGTCGAAGCGGGGGCCGCCGTCCGGATCGGCCGGACCGTCGTCGAGCTGCGGAGGTAGCGTCCTTGGCCATCGCGCTGCGCTACGCGGCCACCTCCGACGTGGGTCTCGTCCGTTCGAGCAACCAGGACTCGGCGTACGCGGGCCCCCATCTTCTTGTCATCGCCGACGGCATGGGCGGTGCGGCCGGCGGCGACGTGGCATCGTCCCTGGCCATCGGGGAGCTCGCGCCGCTGGACGACGAGAGCCACGCCTCGGACGACGCGCTGGACCGCCTCTCCGCCGCGATCCGGTCGGCGCATCGCGAGCTCTTGGACCGGGTGGCTGCCGAGCCGCGCCTGAGCGGTCTCGGGACCACCGTCACTGCGATCCTGCGCACCGGGAGCCGGCTTGCGCTGGCACACCTGGGCGACTCTCGGGCCTACGTGCTGCGCGACGGCGACCTCGTGCAGATCACCCGCGACCACACGTTCGTCCAGAGCCTCGTCGACGACGGTCGGCTCACGGCCGAGGAGGCCGAGCAGCACCCCCAGCGATCGGTCCTCATGCGGGTGCTCAGCGACGTTGTCGACGACGTCACACCCGACCTCTCGATGCGCGAGGCCAGGCTCGGAGACCGGTACCTGCTCTGCTCTGACGGCCTCTCCGGGGTCGTGAGCGCCGAGACCCTGCGGGCCACCCTCGCCGCAGGGGACCTGCCGCTGCCCACGGCCGACCAGCTGGTGCAGCTTGCTCTGCGAGCCGGCGCGCCGGACAACGTCACCTGCATCGTCGCCGATGTCGTGGACGCCGGCGCCCCCTCCGACGACAGCGGCGACGCGATCCCCACTGTGGTCGGGGCGGCCTCGAGCCGGGCGCCCGCACGCAGCGTCGCGACCGACACCACGTCGGCCGCCGTCCGGGCAGCGGCACTCACGTCCGCTCGCCCCGTGACCGACCCGCAGGCCGACCCGCAGGCTCACCCAAGCGCCGAAGCGTCACACGACGCCGTGGTCGACGACGTGCATCATCTGGTCCAGTCCCTGCCGCGCCAGCGCCGCTGGGTCCGCAGAGGCCTCGCCGCGACCGCACTGGCGGCCGTCCTCGTCGGCGGCGGCTACGGCGCCTGGCGCTGGAGCCAGGACCAGTACTTCGTCGCTGACGCCTCGGGTGCTGTCGCCATCTACCAGGGTCTTCCTGAGGACGTCGGTCCGATGAACCTCTCCCGCGTGGTGGAGGTCGCCTCCGACGTGCCCGTGACCGACCTGCCCAGCTACGCCCGCGAGCAGGTCCAGCGGGGCATCGTGGCCGACTCGCGCACCAACGCCCACACGATCGTCTCGAGCCTGCGTGAACAGGCGGAGGCCTGCAGGGCCGCGCGGGCAACCCCGACCACCTCCCCCAGCCCGTCGGCCACCTCGAGCCCGGGCGCTGCCACGCCGTCCGGCACCCCGTCGGCGGCCTCCCCGGCAGCGCCCCCGACCGGTGGACCGGCCACAGCCGGCCAGCCGAGCACCGTATCGGCGCTCCCCGGCGCGAGCCCCGCGAGCCCCATCGGGTCCAGCGGCGAGCCGAGCGTCGCCGGCGGGACGACGACCGCCCCCGAGGCGCCGTCCACCCTGACGACCGCGCCCGCGGTCCCTGACGTCACCTCCCCGCCCCCGGTCGACTGCGGAGGGCTGGGCAACTGATGGCGGTGACCAGCGGCGTGTCTGCCCGCCCTCGGCGTAACGTCGAGGCGGTACTCCTCGTGCTGGCGCTCGGGGTGGCCCTGGGGGCCTACGCGCTCGTGGGTCTGGCCGCGAACGACGCGTTGCCGCCCGACCTTCTGCTGGTCGCGGCCGGGTTCACGATCCTCGTCGGCGGTGTCCACGTGGTGCTTCGGCTACGCGCCCCCTATGCCGACCCCGTGATCCTGCCGATCGTCACGGCGCTCAACGGCCTCGGTCTCGTGGTGATCCACCGGCTGGACCTGGCCGAGCACCGCGACCTCGGCAACGCGATGGCCACTCGGCAGCTCGTCTGGACGGCGGTGGGCGCGTGCCTGGCTGTCGCCGTCCTCGTGCTGGTGCCTGACCACAGGGTGCTCAGCCGCTACACCTACACGGCCATGCTCGCCGGTCTCGCGCTGCTGCTGCTGCCCCTGCTTCCCGTGCTCGGCCGCGACATCCACGGGGCCCGCATCTGGATCGCCGTGGGCCCGCTGTCCTTCCAGCCGGGCGAGCTGGCGAAGCTGCTGCTCGCGGTGTTCTTCGCCGGGTACCTCGTGAGCGCGCGCGACACCCTCTCCCTCGTCGGACGGCGTGTGCTCGGGCTGCGGCTGCCGCGGGCCCGCGACCTGGGGCCGATCCTCGTCGCCTGGCTCGCGAGCCTCGCCGTCCTGGTCTTCGAACGCGACCTGGGCACGTCGCTGCTCTTCTTCGGGCTCTTCGTCGCGATGCTGTACGTGGCCACCGAGCGCGTGAGCTGGACGGTGCTGGGGCTGCTGCTCTTCGTCGGCGGCGCCTTCCTGGCGTGGACGCAGTTCGCCCACGTCCAGTCACGGGTGAGCATCTGGCTGCACCCCTTCGCCGCCGACAACACCGACCGCGCCTTCCAGCTGGTGCAGGGGCTCTTCGGGATGGCCAGCGGCGGCCTGCTCGGCACCGGCCTCGGCGCAGGCCGGCCCGACATCGTGCCCTACGCGGAGAACGACTTCATCCTCGCTGCCATCGGTGAGGAGCTGGGGCTCACGGGCGTCTTCGCCCTGCTCATGCTGTACGCGCTGTTCGTCCAGCGCGGCCTTCGCACCGCCATCGGCGTGCGCGACGGGTTCGGCAAGCTGCTGGCCGGCGGGCTGGCCTTCTCGGTGGCTCTGCAGGTGTTCGTGGTGGTCGGCGGCGTGACACGGGTGATCCCGCTGACCGGGCTGACCATGCCCTTCCTCGCCTACGGCGGGTCGTCGCTCGTCGCGAACTGGATGATCGCGGCGATGTTGCTGCGGATCTCGGACTCGGCTCGCCGGCCGGCGCCGCGGCTGCCGGGTCAGCTCAGCCCGCCGACGATGGAGGTGGCGCTGGGATGAACACCCCGCTTCGCCGCCTCGCCGTGGTGGCCGCTGCCTTGTTCGCGTCGCTGCTCATCAGCGCGACATGGGTGCAGTACGTCTCGGCCGACTCACTCAACACCCGGCCCGGCAACGCGCGCACGCTGTACAAGGAGTTCAGCCGCGAACGGGGCCCCCTGCTGGTCGCCGGCGCACCCGTGGCCGAGTCCGTCAAGGTCGACGACGTCTACACCTACCAGCGCAAGTACCCCGCGCCCCAGATGTACGCCCACGTGACGGGCTTCTACTCGGTCGTGTACGGCTCCACCGGCATGGAGGCGGCGGCCAACGACCTGCTCGCCGGCACCGCCGACCAGCTGTTCTACCGCCGGATCGCCGACCTGCTCACGGGGACCGGATCCCGTGGTGCCTCCGTCGAGCTGACGATCATCCCCAAGGTGCAGAAGGCCGCGTGGGACGCCCTCGGGTCGCAACGAGGCGCGGTGGTGGCGCTCGACCCGAACACGGGCGCGGTCCTGGCCCTGGTCAGCAAGCCGAGCTACGACCCCAACCTGCTGGCCGGGCACGACCGGAAGAAGGTCACGGCCGCCCGCACCCTGTTGCTGAAGGACCCGGGCCGTCCCCTGGAGAACCGGGCCATCGACAGCCGCCTGTACCCCCCTGGGTCGGTGTTCAAGCTCGTGACGGCAGCGGCCGCGTTGTCCAGCGGGCGATGGACGCCTGACTCGACCCTGCCCGGGCCGCCTCGGCTCGACCTTCCGCAGACGGACGCGACCCTGCCCAACGACTTCGCCGGTGGTTGTGGGCCCGGGAACAAGATCAGCCTGAGGGACGCGCTGCGCATCTCGTGCAACACCGCCTTCGCGTGGCTCGGCCTGCAGCTCGGCGACGCCGCGATCCGGGAGCAGGCCCAGAAGTTCGGGTTCGGCCAGGGCATGCGCATCCCCGTCCCCGTGACCCCGAGCGTGTTCCCGCCACAGGTGGACGCCCCTCAGACCGCGCTGACCGCGATCGGGCAGTACGACGTGCGGGTCACGCCGATGCAGATGGCGATGGTCGCGGCAGGGATCGCGCACGGCGGGGTCGTCATGCAGCCCAACCTCGTCCGGACCGTCCGCTCCGCCGACCTGCAGGTGCTGCAGTCGCCCTCGCCCCAGGAGCTCTCGACAGCAGTGAGCCCCCAGGTGGCGGCCGCCCTCACGCAGATGATGGTCGACGTGGTGAACAACGGCACCGGCAGGCGTGCCCAGATCGCAGGGGTGCAGGTGGCCGGCAAGACCGGGACCGCGCAGACCGCCCCAGGTCAGCCGCCGGAGGCCTGGTTCGCCAGCTTCGCCCCCGCCGGCAACCCGAAGGTGGCTGTCGCCGTGGTGGTCGAGGACGGCGGCCAGCTCGGCGACGCCGCATCCGGCGGCAAGGTGGCCGCGCCCATCGCCAAGAAGGTCATCGAGGCGGCGCTGGGCCTATGACGACGAAGGTCGGGCAGAGGCTCGGCGAGCGCTACCGGCTCGTGGAGCAGATCGCCGTCGGCGGCATGGGCGAGGTCTGGCGAGGCATCGACGAGATGCTCGACCGCGACGTCGCGGTCAAGGTGCTGCGGGCAGAGCTGGCGGCCGACCACCCGCTACGGCGTCGCTTCAGGGCGGAGGCACGAACCTCGGCCATGCTCGCGCACGGCGGGATCGCCGCGGTCTACGACTTCGGCGAGGCCGGGGACCTCGCCTACCTGGTGATGGAGCTGGTCCCCGGCGAGCCTTTGTCGGCCCTGCTCGCACGCGAGGGTGCGATCGGCACCGACCGCACCCTGTCGGTGGTCGCCCAGACCGCCAGGGCCCTGCATGCCGCGCACTGCAGCGGTGTGGTGCATCGCGACGTCAAGCCGGCGAACATCCTGGTGACGCCCGACGGGCAGGTGAAGGTCACGGACTTCGGGATCGCCCGCCCGCGCGACCACGAACCGCTCACCGCGACGGGCCAGGTCATGGGGACGGCCCATTACCTGGCACCCGAGGTGGCCCGCGGCGAGGTGGCCACGCCGCAGTCCGACGTCTACGGGCTCGGCGTCGTCATGTACGAGTGCCTGGCCGGGTGGCGCCCGTTCGACGGCGACGACCAGATCGCGGTGGCGACGGCGCACCTGCGCGAGCAGCCGCCGCCGCTGTCCGAGACCGTCCCCGCCGACGTGCGGGCTGTCGTCGGCCTGCTCATGGACAAGGACCCCGCTCGACGCCCGCCGGGCGCGGCGGCGGTGGCCGACCTCGCCGAGACGCTGGTCGCCCAGCGTCGCGGAGCGGCGATCACAGAGCCGCTGGAGGTCTTCCTCGCTCCCTCGGTCCGACCGGGGACGTCCCCCGCCGGCCGCGGCCCCGGCCGCGCCCCCGGAGCCACCACCGGTCCCGCCGCCAGGTCGGCATCGCCGGGGTCGCCGCCGGGTCGGCACCGGCCCGCGTGGCCGGGTGACCCCGGGACTGCCGAGCTCCCGGCCGTGGCGAGGTACACGTGGGTGAAGGGGCCGAACTGGCGCCGCACCCGCGGGAGATGGTGGCTGCTGCGCCGGGGGCGCACTCGTGGGCCGCTCCTGGCCCTGCTCGGGCTCGTGACCCTCGTCGTCGTCGGCGCCCTGCTCACCGGTGGGTCCAACGCGGGCAGTGGAGCGCCGTCGTCCAGCGCCTCGCCCGGGTCCGCGTCCAAGACCGCCGCACCCACCCCCGCAACCCATCGCCCGTCTGCGAGCCGCACGACGTCGAGGGCACCCTCGACGAGCCGCCGTGCCGCCCCGACGGGCACGACGCCGCCGTCTGCAGTTACCGTTCAGATCCGCCCTGGCGACTACGTCGGGCGGCAGATCGGCGTGGTGCGCCGCGAGCTGCGGGCACTCGGGATGACCGTCGTCGTGCGTACCGGGGTTCACCAGGTGCGCAAGGGCACTGTGCTGACCGTTGAGCCGAACGGACCTGTGGTGCCAGGGTCGACGGTCACGGTGTTCGTGTCGGCCGGCCCGAGGAAGGGCGGCTGAGGCGCATGCTCAGACTCTGGCGAGGGCGAGCCGCGCTCGGCTCGACCAAGGCGGACGGCTCGAACCCGACGGACGGCACGACCAGGCAGACGAACGAGGGACGGAACCGGTGAACGAGAGCCCGAGAGTGCTGGGGAACCGATACGAGATCGGCGACCTCCTCGGCCGTGGTGGCATGGCCGAGGTGCATCTGGGCCGCGACGCGCGCCTGGGCCGCGAGGTGGCGATCAAGCTCCTGCGCACGGACCTCGCCCGCGACCCCACGTTCCAGGCCCGGTTCCGGCGTGAGGCGCAGTCGGCCGCCTCGCTCAACCACCCCTCCATCGTCTCGGTCTACGACACCGGCGAGGAGACCGTCGCCGACATCAACGGCGGGACCGTCGGGCTGCCGTACATCGTCATGGAGCACGTGCGCGGTCGCACGCTGCGCGACCTCGTCGAGACCGCGCGCGCCCGCGCCGGCACCGAGCTGCCCTACGGCTCGGCGCCTGTGGCACCGGGGGCGCTGGACATCGACTTCGCCCTCGAGGTGACCTCCGGCGTCTTGTCCGCCCTGGAGTACAGCCACCGCGCGGGGATCGTGCACCGCGACATCAAGCCGGCCAACGTGATGGTCACGCCGAACGGCGACGTGAAGGTGATGGACTTCGGCATCGCGCGGGCGCTGGCCGACGCCTCCGCCGCCATGACCCAGACCCAGGCGGTGATCGGGACCGCACAGTACCTCTCGCCCGAGCAGGCCAGGGGTGAGGCCGTCGACGCCCGCAGCGACCTGTACTCCACTGGGTGCCTGCTCTTCGAGCTGCTGACCGGCCGACCCCCGTTCGTCGCCGACTCCCCGGTCGCCGTCGCCTACCAGCACGTTCGGGAGTTCCCTCCGCTGCCGAGCTCGATCAACCCGCGGGTGCCGGAGGCGGTCGACCGTATCGTCATGCACGCGCTGACGAAGGACCGCGACATCCGCTACCAGACTGCCGCGGAGTTCCAGGAGGACGTCGAGTCCGCGCGGGCGGGGCGGCGGGTCGCAGCGCCCCTCGTCACGGGCCAGGCGGCGATCGCGACGGAGTACATCCCCCCGTCGGCCCAGGCGACCCGGGCCATGGGTGCGGCAGCGGTCGGGGTGGGAATCGGCAGCATGCTGCCGGGCGCGCCGCCGTCGACCGATGACCAGGCGGTCGGCGGGTACCAGTCGTACCCTCCCCGCCGCAGCGAGCAGCGCAAGGGCAGGGCGGTCGGCTGGGCCATCGCCGTCGTCGTGGGCCTGGCGTTGCTGGTCAGCGTGGGCTTCCTGCTGGCCAGCCTCCGGGGCCCGGCCGGGCCGGCTTCGGTCGTCGTGCCGTCGGTGGTGGGCCAGCAGCAGCCCGTCGCAGAGGCAGCGCTGCGCGCCAAGGGCCTGATCCCCAAGGTCACGACCGCCGCGGACGACTCGGTCCCCACAGGTGTGGTGATCTCTCAGCTACCGGAAGCCGACCAGTCGGTGAAGGAGGGCAGCGCGGTCGCGCTCGTCGTCTCCGCGGGGCCGAACGCCGTCGTCATCCCCAACATCCAGGGCATGACCCAGAGCCAGGCGCGCGACGCCTTGGCGGCCAAGGGCCTGACCGTCGGCACGGTGGCACAGAGCTCCGACAGCAAGTACGACGCCGGTCTGGTCGACCACACCGCTCCGGACATCGGCCAGCCCGCCGCGCCTGGCGACGCCATCGACCTGTGGGTCTCCGACGGTCTGGTCACGGTGCCGGACGTGCGCGGCCTGTCACGCTCCAAGGCTGAGTCCACACTCACGGCAAAGGGCCTTAAGGTGTCCACGCACAGCCAGACCAGCGACAAGCCGGCCGGAACGGTGATCGCTCAAGACACCCAGAGCGGGGCCAAGCTGACGAGAGGGTCGGTGGTCACGATCACGATCGCGACCGCACCCGTGCCGCCACCGACCACTCCCAGCCCCACCGTGACGACACCGCCACCGACGCCGTCAACGACAACGCCGACTCCCTGAGGGACGGCGGTCACCCGCGGCTCGTTGGGATCGCCCCTGAGGGACGGCGATCACCCCTGCCGGGGCGGCGATCATGCGCCGGCGTTTCGGGGTGTGCAGCGGCGTCGCTCGAGGGCCCATGTGGCGTGCATGATCGGCGACGGGGGCGCGAGCAACGGACACTGCTGGCAGCGGACACCGCCGGCGTCAGGTCAGCGGCGGACGAGCGGGGCCATGCCGGCCGAGCGAGCCACGGCGCCGTCGTCCCCGCACGTCTCCAGCCAGTTCGCCAGCAGCCGGTGCCCGCCCTCCGTGAGCACCGACTCCGGGTGGAACTGCACGCCGTGCAGCGGCAGGCTGCGGTGTTGCAGAGCCATCACCACGCCACCGTCGGTGTGACCGGTCACCTCCAGCTCGGGCGGCACGGTGTCGGCCACCACCGCCAGGGAGTGGTACCGAGTCGCGCGGAACGGGTCGGCCAAGCCGGCGAGAACCCCGTGACCGCTGTGCCGGACAAGGCTGGTCTTACCGTGCATGAGCTCGCTGGCGTGGGTGACTGTGGCACCGAACACCTCACCGAGCGCCTGGTGCCCCAGGCACACGCCGAGCATGGGCGTGCTGGTCCGGGCGCAGTGGCGCACCATCTGGGGGCAGACTCCCGCCTCGGCCGGCGTGCCCGGTCCGGGCGAGAGGAGCACCCCGTCGAAGGCCGACGCCTCGTCGGTCGTCACCGCGTCGTTTCGGCGTACCTCGCACTCGGCACCCAGCTGGGCGAGGTAGCCGACGATCGTCCAGACGAAGCTGTCGTAGTTGTCGACCACGAGGATGCGCGTGCTCATGCAGGCATTGTCCGTCGCCGAGTCGGCTGCCGCGTCACGGGACCCTCGCGAACCGCAGCGCCAGCGAGCCCTCGAACTGCGGCAGCTTCAGGTTCGAGTCGTCCTTGACGCTCCAGCCGAGCCCGAGTGCGGCCACGTACTGCTGGTAGATCACCACCTCCGGGCTCCGGCCGAGGGCGGCCCGTAGGCGCGCCGGGTCGCCGATCGCCGTGACGGTGTACGGCGGGGAGTACACACGGCCCTGAAGGATGAGCGTGTTCCCCACACACCGGACCGCGCTGGTCGAGATCACGCGTTGGTCCTGAAGCATCATGGCCTCGGCCCCCCCGGCCCACAGCGCGTTGACCACAGCCTGCACGTCCTGCTGGTGCACCACGATGTCATCGGGCTTCACGCCGGCAGGGACGGGTTTGTCCCGCGGGGCGTCGTCGAGGGTCACGGCGACCCCCGGCCCCTCGACCGGCGCGAGCCCCGCCGCCTCGACCAGGGGCTCGGCCCGCGCCTGCAGCCGGCTGACCTGCTGGTCCCCCGTCGCCATGATCTTGGTCTGCTGGTCGACCAAGGCGTGCAGGTCGGCCACCTGGCGGGCCCGCCCGTTCACCCGGGCGTTCTCCGCCGTGATGAGGCTCGCGAGGTCACCGCGGTCGCTGCGCAGCTGGGTACCCCTCGCCGTCTCGGCGCTCAGCGCGAACAGCAGCCCGGCCGCCGCGAGCACGACCCCGACGCCCACCGACCCCAGGGTGGGCCTGCGCCGGGCCCGGTGCGGGCGGGACGGCAGTAGGCGCGACGGCACGGCACTACGCTAGACGAGGACCACCCGGGCCGCGGACCTGCCGCCGGCCCGCGACGTGGGCGCAGGGCGCGGTCCGCGCGCTCCGCGAGAACCGCCAGTTCGAGGAGAGTGCCATGCCCGAGTCGAAGGGCCGGCGTAGAAGCCTCTACACCCCGCCGGCCGGCAAGTCGGGCGCCAACAAGCCGAACGCGGCCTGGTTCGCCCCGCTGATGGTGACCTTGATGCTCGTCGGCCTGGCGTGGATCGTCATCTTCTACCTGACCGAGCAGGCCTACCCGATCCCCGGGATCGGCACCCTCAACCTGGTCATCGGGTTCATCGTGCTGCTCGGGGGCTTCTTCATGACCACGCGCTGGCGCTGAGAACCTTCGTCCACAGGGTTACTCACACCTGTGGAATTACACGGCGGTAATCCACAGGTGTCGCACCACCTTCCGTCCACAGGCTCACGGGCGCACGGGCGCACGGCGCCGGATCGGCTCAGCGCAGGAGCAGGTCCGGGGGGACCGTGGAGGCCTTCCAGGCGACGAGCGCCACGAGCACGCCCACGACCGCGACCACCCCGAGCACCTGCACCCGCGGCCTGCGCTCCTGCTGGGCCTTCGCGAGCACCAGGGCGAGCGCCGCGCCGGTGAGGAGCCCGCCGAAGTGTGCCTGCCAGGCGATGTGCAGGCCGGGCATGAACCCCAGGACGACGTTGATCAGGATGACTCCGACCACGCCGGAGGAGTCACGGCCCAGCCGCCGGTTGACCACGAGCAACGCGGCGAACAGACCGAAGATGGCCCCGGAGGCGCCGAGAGCGGGCGTGAGCCAGCCGCTGTTCGGCTCGGCGCTGGCGGGCACGAGCACGAAGTAGCCGACAGAACCGCCGAACCCGGACACCAGGTACAGCGCCGCGAACCGCCCCCACCCCAGCAGCGCCTCCAGGTACGGCCCGATGATCCACAAGGCGTACATGTTGAAGGCGATGTGCAGGATGAACCCGGGCGAGTGGAGGAACGCCGACGTCAGGAAGCGCCAGGGCTCGGTCAGCGCCCACGGCGCGAAGAAGGAGAACCTGTTCGTGAACGCGGCTCCGCCGAACCACTGCAGGGCGAACACCGCGACGCAGATGCCGATGATCGACTGCGTGACCACGGGCCTTCGCGTGCCCACGCGCCCGCCGAAGACCGTGCGGGCCACCCGCTGGCCGCGAGCCCCCTCCCGCACGCAGTCGACGCACTGCACTCCGACGGGAGCCGGGCGCTGGCACTCGGGGCAGACAGGGCGCTCACAGCGCTGGCACCGGACGTAGGACTCGCGGTCGGGGTGGCGCGGGCACACGGGCACGGATGCGCCCGCCGAGCCCCGCCCCTCACCCAGACCGGCGGTCATCCCCGTTCGACGCTGACGCGCTCGATCACGACCGGCTCGACCGGTCGGTCGCCGGCACCGGTCGCGGTGGCGGCGATGCCGTCGACGACCGCACGGCTGGGCGCGTCGGCCACCTCGCCGAAGATCGTGTGCTTGCCCTGGAGCCACGTGGTGGCCCCGACGGTGACGAAGAACTGGGAGCCGTTCGTGCCACGGCCCATGCGCTGCCCGGCATTGGCCATCGCGAGCATGTAGGGCTTCGTGAAGGACAGCTCGGGGTGGATCTCGTCGTCGAAGGTGTAGCCGGGCCCGCCGGTCCCGGTACCCAGGGGGCACCCGCCCTGGATCATGAAGCCTGGGATCACCCGGTGGAACCCGAGGCCGTCGAAGTAGGGCTCGTTGCTCTTCTTCCCGGTCTTGGGGTCCTCCCACTCACGCGTGCCCTCGGCGAGATCCACGAAGTTGCGGACCGTCTTGGGGGCATGGTCGGGGAACAGCTCGACCCTGATCGCGCCGCGGTTGGTGTGCAGCGTTGCGTGCAGCGGCGAGGACAACGGCTCGGTCACGGGATACCTTTCCAACGTCTGAGTCGACCCCAGCAGTCTGTCATGTCGAGCCCGGGGGCCGGCCGGAGGGCGCTCGAGGAGGCACCACTCATGTTGCATCGCAATCACAAGGTCAACGACCAGCCGGCGCATTCGGCCGCAGCGCTTCGCGAACGGCTTGCGCCTGCCGTCGAGCACGGGCTGCAAACTGCCGAGCAGGCCGCGGAACAGGCTCTGGCCTGGGCTGCGCCGAGGGTCGAGGCGGCACGAACCTGGGCCGCTCCACGGCTCGAGCGCGGCCTCGAGCGCGGCCTCGAGGCCGCCGTCCCTCGGGTGGAGGCTGCCGCCGACAGGGTGGCCCCCGCCGTGGACGCCGCGCGCGACCGCATCGTCGACGACCTGCTGCCGCGGCTGGTCGAGGCCGTCCAAGCGGCCGCCGCAACGGCCGCCGCCGCGGCGGCCGTTCGGGAGGCAGCCGAGCTGGAGGCGACAGGCACCGAGCCGGACGGCGCCCGCCGGCGCCGGCACCCTCTCCTGCGCCGGCTGCTGCTGGCCGGCGCCGTGGGCGCAGGTCTCGCCGCGGGCCTGGCGGCGTGGCGGCGCGGCCGGCGCGACCAGCACGCCTGGGGCAACGACGACGCGACCGGAGTCGCGGCGTCCCAGGCCCCAGTCTTCGACCCAGGGCTCGGCGACGAGCAGACGCCCGACAGCAGGAGCCCCACGTACGCATTCCCCGGCGAAACACCGGTCGGCCAGACCGGCGACTCGCAGCCCGGGAACGTCGTCGTCGACGTCACCGCCGCGGAGGCGGCTGGTGACGCTACAGGCCCGGCCGACGGGGCGCACGCGGGCGGCGAGGAGGGCGCAGGCGACGCGGCGAACGGCGAGCCCGTCGGCGACGCCGCGGCGAGCGACCCCGACTCGGCGGGGCCCGGCCCGGAGGGCGGCACCGGGCGTCGCCGCCGCCGCGGCTGACGCGGTTGACGAGCCCGCGAGGGGCGGCGTCTGCAGGCAGCGAGATGCCCGACGTCGTCGGGGCGTGCTCCCTGGACTGCCCCGACGCATGCTCCTGGGTCGTGAGCCTGGACGCGTCGGGCACCCCGACTCGGCTGCGCGGCAATCCCGACCACCCGTTCACCCGAGGAGGCCTGTGCGCCAAGGTCAACCCGTACCTGCACCACGCCAGGCGCCCCGACCGGCTGCTTCACCCGTTGCGGCGGGTAGGCCCGAAGGGGGCTGGCGACTTCGTCCGGGTGACGTGGGACGACGCGCTCGGTGAGATCGCGGCCCGGCTGCGCGGCGTCCTCGCAACCCACGGCGGCGAGGCGATCTGGCCGTACGCGGGGACCGGCACGGTCGGCGTCCTGCAGGGCTACGCCGGGGCGGGGCGGCGGCTCTTCCACGCCCTCGGTGCCAGCCGGCACGACCCGAACATCTGCTCGCGCGCCGGCCACGCAGGCATGGCGTACTCGTGCGGCTCGGCGATGGGCATGGACCCCGAGGACCTCGCCCACTCGCGGCTCATCCTGCTGTGGGGCACCAACACGCTCACGACGAACCTGCACCTCTGGCCGTTCGTCACGGCCGGTCGCGCCGCCGGGGCGCGGGTCGTCGTCATCGACCCCGTACGCACCCGTACGGCCGCGCAGGCCGACGTCCACATCGCGCCACGACCCGGCACCGACGCCGCCCTGGCCTTGGGTGTGATGGCCCGGTTGGTGACGCTCGGCGCCTGTGACGAGGCCTACCTGCGGGAGTGGAGCCTGGGGTGGCAGGAGTTCCGGGACGACGTCCTCGCGGGCTGGAGCCCCAGGCGGGCCGGGGAGATCTGTGGCCTTGCCGAGGAGCAGGTCGAGGGGCTGGCGGAGATGGTCGCGCAGAGCCGGCCGACGGGGATCCGTTGCCTGATGGGGATGCAGCGGCACCGCGGAGGGGGCCAGGCCGCACGGGTGCTGGCGTGCCTGCCCGCCCTCACCGGCGACTTCGCGCGGCGAGGCGGCGGCATCTGCTACTCGACCGGACCGGCCTACCCGATCAACGAGGGCGCCCTGGCCCGCCCGGACCTGGAGCCGGACGGGCCGACCCGGTCGCTGGCGATGACGCGCATCGCCGACGTCCTGCTGGAGGTGCGTGACCCGCCCGTGCAGGCACTCGTGATGTGGGCTGCCAACCCGGTGGTGTCGAACCCCGACCAGTCCCGGGTGCGCGAGGCGCTGAGCCGGGAGGACCTCTTCACGGTCTGCATCGACCATGTGCCGACCGACACCACCGCCTACGCCGACATCGTGCTGCCGGGCACGACCCAGATCGAGCACGTGGAGCTCCAGGACTCCTACACCCACGTGTACCTGGGCTGGAACGCCGCGGCTGTTGCGCCGCCCGGGGAGTGCCTGCCGCACACGGAGATCTTCCGCAGGCTGGCCTCAGCGCTCGGGCTGGAGGAGCCGGCTCTGTACGACAGCGACGAGGACCTCGCCCGGGCGGCCCTGTCGGGCAGCCACCCGGCGTTGGCGGGGATCACTCTGGAACGGCTCCAGGAACGAGGCTGGGTGCGGTTGGGCTACCCCACCCCGTACCTGCCCTTCGCCGAGGGCTTCCCGACCCCGTCAGGGTTGTTCGAGTTCTCCTCCGAGCGCGCCCTGGTCGACGGTCACGGGCGCTTCCCCGGATACACGCCGCCCTACGAGGCGGCCGCGTCCAGCGCGACGGCCGACGTCGGGGTCGGGGTCGAGGCCGAGGTCGAGGTCGGGGTCGCCCTCGTCTCTGCCGCCAACCACTACCTGCTGAACTCGACGTTCTCGGGCAGCCCGCACCACACCCGCGCCGGTGAACCGACGGTGACGGTGCACCCCGACGACGCCCGGGCCTTCGACCTGGTGGACGGCGAGAGAGCGCGCGTGGCCAACGGGCGCGGGGAGTTCGTGGCGCGGGTGCGGGTGAGCACCGATGTCCGGCCCGGGGTCGCGGCGACCACGAAGGGCCACGCGCCCGCACAGGTCGGCGGGCCGACCGTCAACGTGACCGTGGCCGAGCGGGACGCCGACATGGGCCGCGGCGCCACGTTCCACGACAACCGGGTGCGCCTGTCCCCGGTGCGGAGCGCCCGCGGCGAGCGTCGCTGAGCGCCCGTCGAGCACGCGGGACCAGGACCCATCGGGTGCTTGTGGGTCTCGTCAGAGTGCCGACTCCCAGAGGGCGTCGATGGGCAGCGCCCGGAGGCGGTCACCGAACGGAAGGGTCTGCTGCCCGGTGTAGAGGACGTAACCGGCGACAAAGAGTGGACCGAGCCGCGCTGCGAGGTGCCGCAGGCCGGCAAGATCCTCGGAGCGGACGGTGGCGCCGGCCTTGACCTCGACGCCGATCACGCGGCCGTCCGGGGTTTCCAGCACGGCGTCGACCTCGACCTTGTCCTTGGTCCGGTAGTGGTAGAGCCGAGGCCTTTCGGTGGACCAGGTGAGCTGGCGGGCCAGCTCGGACAGGACGAAGGTCTCGACGAGCGGGCCGGAGGCGCCGTCAGGTTCGCCGAGGCGGGCGGCGTCCTGACCGATGAGATGCGCGGCGATGCCGCTGTCGACGAACGCGAGCTTCGGCGTCCCGATCGCGCGTTGAGTGTGCCCGGACGCCCACGCGGGGACCTGCTTGATCAGGAACACGGCGGAGAGCAGCTCGAGGTACCGGTTCAAGGTGGTGCGGGGGATACCGGACTCCGTGGCCAGCGTCGCGGGCACGAGCAGGCTCCCCGACCGGCCGGCGAGCAGGGACAGCAGCCGACGCAGGTCACCGCGGCGTTCGATTGCGGCAAGCTCGCTGATGTCTCGCTCGACGAGGCTGGTCAGGTAGGAGTCGAAGAACGCTCCGCGGCGCGCCGGCGTCCGTCGCACCGCCTCCGGGAAGCCGCCCCGGACGATGGCCTCGAGGTAGTCCCGCTTGCGCAGCTGCGAGCTTCTCGTCAGCGCGGGACCGTGGGCGAAGGCGGCGTCCACGAAGCCGTCAGGGCTCTGCCGGAGCTCTCCCTGGGAGAACGGCCACAGCTCGATGATCTCCATCCGGCCCGGAAGTGCGTCCGGTAGCGCACGCATGGAAAGGATCTGCGACGACCCGGTGAGCAGGAACCGTCCCGGTCGTGGGTCGGTGTCGACAACGACCTTGATCGAATGGAACAGCTCAGGGGACAGCTGCACCTCGTCGATCACCAGCAGACCGTCGTGCTCGACGAAGCCGGCCGGGTCGTCGGTGGCTGACCGCATAGTGGCGGGATCGTCGAGGAGCCGGACCGCGCTGCCCGGGCGAGCATCGGCGACCAACCGCGCCAGGGTGCTCTTCCCTACCTGCCGCGCGCCGTTGACCGTGATCACCCGTGTGTCGGCCAGCGCCTCCTCCACCAGGCGAGATGCCCTGCGCGGGATCACGTCACGACTCGTCTGCATGACCTCAGTGTGCATCACCGCGACCCGTCACGTGGACATCTGGACGCATCCTTCGTGGACGTCTGGACGCATCGCCGGTGGGCATCTGGACGTACTAGCCGTGGACATCTGGACGCACGAGCCGATCCTGGGAGAACATCGTCAGGTCGCCGCTGAGGCGGTCCCGACGCGTCGTTGAGGGACCGCTGAGCGTCGCGAGCAGCGGCATGGACCCCGTCCGCCCGCGCCACGACTGCCGTCCTTCAGCAGTACGAACAAGGCACTCGGCCATCGGTGGGGGCTGACCCATGCGGCCCTGACCTAGAGAACCTGGTGGAGGCGACGGGACTCGAACCCGTAACCCCCTGCTTGCAAAGCAGGTGCGCTGCCAGTTGCGCCACGCCCCCAGGCTGGCCCCGAGGGGCCGGTGGATCCGAGGGTCTCACCGGCCGACGAGAGATCCGCGCGTCGGCGGTGGTGAGACGGGCCGGGCCGGGCCGGGCCGGATCAGGACGGGCCGGTGGGGCCGGCCCGTCCTGTGATCGGGCCACCGAGCCCCGATGACCACCGAAGCCGGTGGCCCTCGAGTCGGTGCGTCAAGGCCCAGTAGGTGAGGAAGCCGTCGGCTCAGACTGCGTCGGTCGCCTCGGCCCAGAGCGCCTGCTCCGCCTTGCCCGACTCGATCTTGCGCCAGACGGCGAACGCAGCGGCCGCGACTGTCGCAGCGATGATGAGCTTCTTCATGCCGATCCCCCTTCCTCGCACGTTGTGGTGACCGGCACGGGTGGGCCTAGGAAGACTTGAACTTCCGACCTCTTCCTTATCAGGGAAGCGCTCTAACCGACTGAGCTATAGGCCCGTGCGTGGTGGCCGACCGCGAAGTGCCGGTCCCTGCCCGCGCCGGTCGAGGGTACCCCAGTGCGCCGGGGCCGCCCAAACCGGATCGGGTAGTTGGCCCCGGGCGCCATGTATCAGTCGTCGGACAGGGTGACGTGCAGGCCACCGACGAGCCCGGCGGCGAGGTTGTACAGGAACGACCCCAGAGTGGCGAGGGCCGTCAGGAGTACCACGTTGACGACGGCGAGCACTGTCGAGAGCGCAACGACGCGGCTGAGTCCGACGTACTGGTAGATGTCGACCTTGTTCTCCGCCCCGACGATCTCGTTGAGCAGGGTCTCCATGTTCGTGAAGACCCCCATCCCGTCGAGCACCGACCAGAGCACGATGGTCGAGATGACGATCGAGACCCCGATGCCGACCGCGAGCAGGAACGAGAGCTTCAGGACCGACCAGGGGTCGAGCCGAGCCAGCGTCAGGCGCACCCGTCGCGGCTGTCCCGGCCTGGTCGGGATCCCCTGCGTCTGGGGGGTCGGTCGTGCCGGTGCCTGCTGGACAGGTCCCCCGGGCGAGCCCGACCTTCCCTGTGCACCGGGAGCGGGCCCCGCCGAGGCACCGTTGGGCCGTGCCGCCTGGGCCGGCTGCGGAGCCGGAGCCTGGGCAGGAGCCGGGGCCTGGGCAGGAGCCGACGGGGCAGCCGTCGCCGAGGGCGCCTGCTGCGCCCGTCCGGAGACACGTGGGGGAGAGCCCGGGCTGTAGACCTGCTCGGACGGGCTCACTCGTCGTCACCTCCGCTGTCATGCGACTCACTCGACGGTACGGCATCCTCGCCGTCTTCGACGAAGGCGTTCGGTGAAGAACCACCTGAAACTCGGGCAGAACCATCCTCGACCCCACCGAGGGACGCCACGGGGGCCTCGTCGACCGCGGCGGTGTCCTCGTCCTCGTCGGCCGTCGGCTCGCCCCCGAGTGTGCGCTCGGAGTTGCGGGCGACAGCGATGATGCGGTCGCCGGCATCCGGCTTGGCGAACACCACACCCATCGTGTCGCGACCCTTCGCCGGCACGCCCGAGACCGGGGAGCGGACGACCTTGCCGCGCTCGAGGATCACCAGCACCTCGTCGTCCGCACTCACGATGAGAGCGCCCACCAGGTCGCCGCGCTCCTCGGACAGCTTCGCCACCTTGATCCCGAGCCCGCCGCGGCCCTGCGGCCGGTACTGGTCGACCGCCGTGCGCTTGGCGTACCCGCCCTCGGTCATGACGAAGACGTAGGCACCCTCGACGTCGCGCACGGCGTCCATCGAGAGCAGCCTGTCACCCGGTCGGAACCGCATGCCCTGGACGCCGGACGTCGCGCGTCCCATCGGCCTCAACGCCGCGTCGTCCGCGGTGAACCGCACGGACATGCCCTTGCGGGACACGAGCAGCAGGTCCTCGTCGGCGTCCACCAGGCGCGCGGCGACCACCTCGTCGCCGTCGAGCAGGTTGACGGCGATCACCCCGCCGGAGCGGTTGGAGTCGTACTCCTCGAGCCGGGTCTTCTTGACCCTGCCGTCACGGGTGGCCAGTACCAGGAACGGAGCCGCGCCGTAGTCCTCGATGTCGAGGACCTCGGCGATCTCCTCGCCCGGCTGGAACGCGAGCAGGTTCGCCACGTGCTGGCCCTTGGCGTCGCGCCCGGCCTCGGGCAGCTCGTAGGCCTTGGCGCGGTACACCCGGCCCAGGTTCGTGAAGAACAGCAGCCAGTGGTGCGTGGTCGTCACGAAGAAGTGCGAGACGACGTCGTCGCTGCGCAGCTGCGCGCCGCGGATGCCTTTGCCGCCACGGCGCTGGGCTCGGTAGGCGTCGGAGCGGGTGCGCTTGGCGTAGCCGTCGCGGGTGATGGTGACGACGACCTCCTCCTGGGGGATGAGGTCCTCGATGTCCATGTCCCCGTCGTAGGGAAGGATCGTGGTGCGCCGCTCGTCCCCGTACTTGTCGACGACCTCTTTGAGCTCGTCGCTGACGATCTGCCGCTGCCTCGGCGGGGAGGCCAGGATGTCCTGGTAGTCGGCGATCTGGGCCTCGAGCCGGGCCAGCTCCTCGATGGTCTTCTGCCGCTCCATCGCCGCGAGCCGGCGCAGCTGCATCGTGAGGATCGCCTCGGCCTGCACCTCGTCGATGTCGAGCAGCGCCACCAGTCCCGTGCGCGCGTCCTCCACCGTGGCCGAGGACCGGATCAGTGCGATGACGGCGTCGAGGGCGTCGAGGGCCTTGACGTACCCGCGGTAGAGGTGGGCCTGGCGCTCGGCCTCTCCGAGCAGGTATGTCGTGCGGCGGATGATGACGTCGACCTGGTGGTCCAGCCAGTGCCGCACGAACTTGTCGAGGCTCAGGGTGCGCGGGACGCCGTCGACGAGGGCGAGCATGTTGGCCCCGAACGTGTCCTGCAGCTGGGTGTGCTTGTAGAGGTTGTTCAGCACGACCTTCGCGACGGCGTCGCGCTTGAGGACGATGACGATGCGCAGCCCGGTCTTGCCGGAGGTGTCGTCGAGCAGGTTCGCGATCCCCTGTACGCGACCGGAGTCCACGAGCTCGGCGATCTTCACCTTGAGGTTGTCGGGGTTCACCTGGTAGGGCAGCTCGGTGACCACCAGGCACGTGCGGCCCTGGATCTCCTCGACCTCGACCACGGCGCGCATCGTGATCTGACCGCGGCCCGTCCGGTACGCGTCCTCGATGGCCCGCGTGCCCATGATCAGCCCGCGCGTCGGGAAGTCGGGCCCCTTCACGCGCAGCAGCAGCTGACGCAGCAGCTCCTCGTCGTCGGCCTGCGGGTTGGCCAGGAGCCACTGGACGCCGTCGACCACCTCCCGCAGGTTGTGCGGCGGGATGTTGGTTGCCATGCCGACGGCGATCCCCGCCGACCCGTTGACCAGCAGGTTGGGGAACCGGCTGGGCAGCACGGTCGGCTCGCGGGTCTTGCCGTCGTAGTTCGGCGCGAAGTCGACGGTGTCCTTGTCGATGTCGCGGACCATCTCCGTGGCCAGCGGCGCCATCCGACATTCGGTGTACCTCATCGCGGCTGCGGGGTCGTTGCCCGGTGAGCCGAAGTTGCCCTGACCGTCCACCAGGGGGTAGCGCAGCGCCCACGGCTGAGCCAGGCGCACCAGGGTGTCGTAGATCGCTGAGTCGCCGTGCGGGTGGTACTGGCCCATGACGTCGCCGACGACACGGGCGCACTTGGAGTAGCTCCTGTCCGGCCGGTAGCCGCCGTCGTGCATGGCGTACAGCACGCGCCGGTGCACCGGCTTCAGGCCGTCGCGCACGTCGGGCAGCGCCCGCGACACGATGACGCTCATCGCGTAGTCGAGGTACGAGCGCTGCATCTCCAGCTGCAGGTCGATGGGCTCGATGCGCCCGCCGGGGTTCGCCGGCTGCGGCGGTGGCTGCTCGGTCACTGTCGTCCTTCGTCGGGTTCGCCGTCATGTCGTCGGCTGCTGCGGACCGGAACTCCTGCCGCCGTCCATCAGGACGCACGCGGGCGCCGTCAGGGTGGCCGCAGCCGGGCTAGATGTCGAGGAAGCGCACGTCCTTCGCGTTGCGTTGGATGAACGAGCGCCGCGACTCGACGTCCTCCCCCATGAGCACGGAGAACATCTCGTCCGCGGCTGCGGCGTCCTCCAGCGTGACCTGCAGCAGGATCCGCTGGCGGGAGTCCATCGTGGTCGTCGACAGCTCGTCGGCGTTCATCTCGCCCAGGCCCTTGTAGCGCTGGACGGCGTCCTCCTTGGGCAGCTTCTTGCCTGCTGCGACCCCGGCGGCGACGAGGGCGTCGCGCTCGCGGTCGGAGTAGGCGTACTCCCCCGCTGCCTTCGCCCACTTCAGCTTGTACAGCGGAGGCTGGGCGAGGTACACGTGCCCGTGGTCGACCAGCGGCCGCATGAAGCGGAACAGCAGCGTGAGCAGGAGCGTGCGGATGTGCTGCCCGTCGACGTCGGCGTCGGCCATCAGGATGATCTTGTGATAGCGCAGCTTCGCCAGGTCGAACTCCTCACCGACCCCCGTGCCGAAGGCGCTGATGAGCGCCTGCACCTCCTGGTTGGCCAGGACCTTGTCGATGCGCGCCTTCTCGACGTTGAGGATCTTTCCCCGGATCGGCAGGATCGCCTGCGTGCGCGGGTCGCGGCCGCTCTTGGCCGAGCCGCCGGCCGAGTCGCCCTCGACGATGAAGATCTCGCACTCGTCGGGGTGGGTCGACTGGCAGTCGGAGAGCTTGCCGGGCAGCCCGCCGCCCCCCAGAAGACCCTTGCGGCGCGTGGCCTCACGCGCGCGCCGTGCGGCCACCCGCGCCGCAGCGGCCTGGATCGACTTGCGGATGATCTCGCGGGCGTCGCCGGGGTGCCGGTCGAACCAGTCGGTGAGCTGGTCGTTGACCACGCGCTGGACGAACAGCTTGGCCTCGGTGTTGCCGAGCTTGGTCTTCGTCTGGCCCTCGAACTGAGGCTCGGCGAGCTTCAGGGAGACGACGGCGGTCAGCCCCTCCCGGATGTCGTCGCCGGTGAGGTTCTCCTCCTTCTCCTTGAGGATGTTCTTCTCCCGGGCGTACTTGTTGACCAGCAGCGTGAGGGCTGTCCGGAAGCCCTCCTCGTGGGTGCCGCCCTCGTGGGTGTTGATCGTGTTGGCGTAGGTGTGGACGCTCTCGGAGTACCCGCTGGTCCACTGCATGGCGATCTCGAGCGACAGCCGTCGGTCGGCGTCCTCGGCCTCGAAGTCGATGATCTCGACGTGCACCGCCTCGGTCTTCTTCGACGAGTTGAGGTGGCGCACGTAGTCGACCAGGCCGCCGTCGTAGCGAAAGGTGACGGCCGGCGCCGTCCCGTCCTCGTCGGCGTGGTCAGCCCGTTCGTCGACGAGGGTGATGCTCAGGCCCTTGTTGAGGAAGGCCACCTGCTGGAAGCGCGAGCGCAGTGTCTCGAAGTCGAACGAGGTCGTCTCGAAGATGTCCTCGCTGGGCCAGAACGTGATCGTGGTCCCGGTCTCCCGGGTCGCCTCCCCTCGGGCCAGCGGCGCCGTCGGGTCGCCGAGCCGGTAGGTCTGCCTCCACACGAAACCGTCTCGCCTGACCTCGGCGTCGAGGCGGGCCGAGAGCGCGTTGACGACCGAGACGCCGACGCCGTGCAGCCCGCCGGAGACCGAGTAGCCGGCTCCGCCGAACTTGCCTCCGGCGTGCAGGACCGTGAGGACGAGCTCGATGGCCGGCCGCTTCTCCACCGGGTGCATGTCCACCGGGATGCCCCGGCCGTCGTCCACGACCCGCACGCCGCCGTCAGAGGTCAGCGTGACCTCGATGGTGTCGCAGAAACCCGCGAGAGCCTCGTCGACGGAGTTGTCGACCACCTCGTTGACCAGGTGGTGCAGGCCACGCTCACCGGTGGAGCCGATGTACATGCCCGGCCGCTTGCGGACGGCCTCGAGGCCCTCGAGCACGGTGATCGAGGAGGCGTCGTACGCGCCGTCCAGCTCGGCGGACGGCTGCTCCCACGCGTTGCCGTTGCCCGACCCCCCGGTCCTTACCGGCTGTGCATACGGGGCTACATCGGTCTCTCGCGGCGGATCCGCCGGGTCCCCGTCACGGCGTGGGCTGCTCGGGGCAGGCGACGTCTGGGCGATCTGGTCGGCCACTGGCGTTCGCACTCCTGTGCTCTCGATCAACCGGTGCTCGGCAGGACGCTGATGCTCGCCGGGTGCGACGCCCGACTCTGCCGCGAGACTGCCCGTTCCCCGCAGCGCTCGGCGGCACCGGCACCGGGGACCGGGGACCGCCGTTCATGACGTCATCCTACCTGTTCGCGGGGCCGGAACGTGCCCGGCAGAGCCGCTGTGGACGACGTTGCGCCGCGTTGTGCCTTCCCTGGACTCCCTGTACGGCGCTCCCCCCCGGCGTGCTCCCTGGGCGTCACAGGCGGTCGCCACCAGCGTGCCCGGAACGGCCGTCCGAGCCCCTGATCGGGCATCTCCTGGGCCCGGCGTGAGGGTGTTCCCTGGTGGTCAGCCGTAGGTGTCGCGGGGGCCCTGTGCGCCGTGTGCGACCCGCAGGCCGCGCACCCAGGACGGACCCGACGGCGCCCGAACGACCACCTTGGTCACCATCCCTTCCCCGACCTCCTCGCCGAGGCGGCGCATCAACGCCGGGGCCAGCAGACGCATCTGCGTGGCCCACGCCGTCGAGTCCGCACGGACCGTCAGCACGCCTTCGGCGAACATCTCGGGCCGGCAGTGTGCCGCGACGTCGGCCCCGACGACGGCGTCCCAGCGGCCGAGCACCCCCCCGACGGCGACGGCAGTCGTCCACCCTCGCTCGCTGACCAGCCTGTCGATGCCGGCCGCGAGCGGCTGCGGGTCCCGGGCATCCGGGCCGGCACCCGAGCGGCGTGCCTCCCCGGCAACACGACGACGTCGTCCGGGCGTCGTCCGGGGCCCGGGTTGTACGCCGCGCGCGAGTGCGCCGGCCCGGGCGCGGTTGAGGGCAGCCCGCACCGCGTCGGGACCGGCGTCGGCCGCGCCGGCCTGCCCGCGCTCCAGGGGAGGGTCATCGGACACGGCGCACCTCGCCATCCATCACGTCAAGGCGCGCGCCCTCGAGCACGTCCGGGACGTCCTGGGGCACGGCAGCCGTCACGAGCACCTGGTCGGCCTTCGCGACGAGCGCCGCGAGACGGTCTCGCCGCCCGGCGTCCAGCTCGGCGAAGACGTCGTCGAGGATCAGCACCGGCTCGCCGTCGCCCACCTCGCCGGCATCGGCGCGTAGCAGCTCATAGCTGGCCAGCCGCAGGGCGAGTGCCAGCGACCACGCCTCGCCGTGACTGGCATAGCCCTTGGCGGGGAGAGGGCCGAGGCTGATCACCAGGTCGTCCCGATGCGGGCCCACCAGGCTCACACCCCGGTCGAGCTCGACCTGCCGCGAACGGGCCATCGCGTCCAGCATGCGGGCCGCGAGCAGCTCTCGGTCGGCCGGGTCCGCGGCGTGCCCGCCGGCGCTGCCGCCGCCGGAGGAGGGGCCGCCCGCTGTGACCTCCTCGCCCAGGCTGCTGCGGTAGGCCAGCTGAGCCTCGGCCCTGTCGCTGCTCACTGCCGCGTAGGCCGCGGCGGTCAGCGGTGAGAGGTCCCGGGTCAGCCGCAGCCGCGCGGCCAGCAGCTCGGCCCCCACCGTGGCGAGGTGGGAGTCCCAGACGTCCAGGGTGCGCACGTCACCGCGGCCGGCCTTGATCGTGGCGCCGGCGCTCTTGAGCAAGGCGTTGCGCTGCCGAAGAACCCGCTCGAAGTCGGCCCGCACCCCGGCCAGCCTCGGCGACCGTACGACCAGCAGGTCGTCGAGGAAGCGTCGGCGCCCGTCCGGGTCGCCCTTCACCAGGGCGAGGTCCTCCGGGGCGAAGAGCACGGTGCGCAGCAACCCCAGCACGTCACGGGCCCGGGGGACGGCGGCGCGGTTCACCCGTGCCCGGTTGGCGCCGCCGGCGTTGATCTCGAGCTCGACCAGGGTGGACCGCCCGCCGCGGGCGATCGCCGCTCGGACCACCGCTCTAGGGGCCCCCAGTCTTACCAGCGGCGCGTCGGTCGCGACCCGGTGGCTGCTGAGCATGGCGACGTAGCCGACGGCCTCGACGAGGTTGGTCTTGCCTTGACCGTTCGGTCCGATGAGCGCGGTCACGCCGGGCGTGAGAGCGACCTCGGCACCGGTGTAGGACCGGAAGTCGGTGAGGGAGAGGTGGGTGAGGTGCACGGGGCCGCGGCGTCGGCCGTCGTCTACGACGGCTCGGCGGTCGGTTGCGCCGCAGTCACGGCATGCCCGCCGAACTGGTTGCGCAGCGCCGCGACGGCCTTCATCGCCGGGGAGTCCTCCTGCCGCGACGCGAACCGCGCGAAGAGGGCAGAGCTGATCACGGGCATCGGCACCGAGTTCGCGATGGCCTCCTCGACGGTCCAGCGCCCCTCACCGGAGTCGTTGACGAAGCCCCTGATGGCGGCGAGGTCGGCGTCGGCGTCGAGGGCGAGGACGAGCAGGTCGAGCAGCCAGGAGCGAACGACTGTGCCGCGTGTCCACGCCTTGAACGTCCCCGGCACGTCGGTGACCAGGCCCTTCGCCGCGAGCAGCTCGTAGCCCTCCGCGTAGGCCTGCATCAGGCCGTACTCGATCCCGTTGTGGACCATCTTCGCGTAGTGGCCCGCGCCGACCCCGCCCGCATGGACGAAGCCTTCCTCACGTGGGCCGCCAGGGCGCAGGGCGTCGAAGATCGGCATCGCGCGGGCGACGTCCCCGGCAGGACCCCCCACCATGAGGCCGTACCCGTTCTCCAGGCCCCAGACGCCGCCGGAGACACCGCAGTCGAGGTAGCCGATCCCCTTCGACGCCAGCGTCTCGGCGTGCACCAGGTCGTCGGTGAACCGCGAGTTGCCGCCCTCGATCACGAGGTCACCGGGCGCCAGCAGCCCGGCCAGGGTCTCGACGGTCTCGGCCGTCGCGGGACCTGCTGGGACCATCACCCAGACGATGCGCGGTCTGTCGATGACGGCGGCGAGCGCGGCGAGGGAGTCGACGTCGCGCACGCCTGCTTCCTGGCTGTACCCGCTGACCTCGATGCCGGCGGCTCGCAGCCGGGTGCGCATGTTCGCGCCCATCCGGCCCAGCCCGACGAGTCCGATGTGCACGGCGCCTCCTCCGTTCGGGCTCTGGGTGGAGTTGTGCTCAGCCGGCCATGCGTACCGGCATGATGAGGTACCGGTAGGCCGGGTCGTCGTCCCCGTCCGCCTCGGCCTGGCCGGAGATCACGGCGGGCTTGCTCGGGATCGTGAACGACACCCGGGCGTACGTCGTGGTCAGCGCGCCGAGCCCGTCGAGCAGGAACTGTGGGTTGAACGCGATCGACAGCTCCTCACCGACCAGGGAGCACTCGACGGCCTCGGAGGCCTGGGCGTCCTCACCCTGGCCGGCCTCGAGAGTGAGCGTCGCGTCGCTGAACGTGAGCCGCACCGGTGTGTTGCGCTCTGCCACAAGCGCGACGCGGCGCACCGACTCGATGAAGGCGTGCGTGTCGACCACCGCGTGGGTCGGGGAGGTGTCAGGGAACAGGGCCCGCACCTTCGGGTACTCCCCGTCGACGAGCAGGGACGTCGCCCGGCGACCGCCCGCCTCGAAGCCGATGAGCTCGGTGGTGCCGCCGGTGGCCAGGGCGAGGCCCACGTCCCCGGCCGCCCCCAGGGCCTTCGCCACGTCGGAGAGTGTGCGCCCGCGTACGAGAGCGATCGCGCTCGCTGACGGCGCAGCTGGACGCCAGGGGAGGGTGCGCAACGCGAGCCGGTAGCGGTCGGTGGCCAGAGGGTGAGCAGCTCCCCCTCGATCTCGATGCGCACACCGGTGAGGATCGGCAGGGTCTCGTCCCGACTCGCGGCCACAGTGACCTGGGCGACCGCCTCGGTGAACACGTCGCCGGCCACGATCCCCGACGTCTGTGGCATCGACGGCAAAGTCGGGTACTCCTCGACCGGCATCGTCAGGAGGGTGAAACGGCTGGCCCCGCACGTGACCGCCACCCGCGTCCCGTCCGTCCAGACGTCCACCGGCTTGCCAGGCAGAGCACGGGAGATGTCCGCGAGCAGCCGGCCGGAGACGAGCACCGTGCCTGGGTCGAAGACCTCGGCGGCCACCTCGACGCGTGCCGAGATCTCGTAGTCGAAGCTCGAGAGGCGAAGCACGCCCTCGGGGTCGGCCTCGAGAAGCAGGCCGGCGAGCACCGGGACAGGAGGGCGTGTGGGCAGGGCTCGGGCCGCCCAGGTGACGGCCTCGGCGAGGGTGTCCCGTTCGACCCGCAGCTTCACGACGCTGTCCCTTCTCCACGCTCTCGCGGCGCTGGTCCCGTCTCTCGACGCCCAGGTGCCTACCCGCCTTCTGGCCCGCGCGCACGGCACCGTTCACGACGTGGTGCAGTCGAGGACGCGGGCGACCGGAACACGAGCGTACGGGCACCCGGCCCGACACCGCAGGCGGCATGCCCGGATGAGGCTACGCGAGTCGCAAGGGGTGCGGCGCGCAGGCGGGGAGCGGTTCGTGAGGCAGATGTACGTGGATCACCCCTGAATAGAAGAGAAGGGGGTACGTCGTCATAGGGGGTGTGGATCCTGTGGACGAGAGCCGTCGCAGCACGTCGGGGCGGCACAGGGGTGTGCAGGACGTGTCGACGGCGTCGCCGTGTCCTGGGGACAACGGTGGACGAGGCCGCATGTCGGGGTTCGTCGGTGCGGGTTGCACCCGTCTTCTGCGCCGGTGGTCCACAGGTTTCGGCGCGTGAACCACAGGGTTTCCACCGGATGTCCACCACACGACGAAGGTCATTCAGCAGACTTCTCCACAGACTTGTCCCCAAGCTGTGTACGAAGAGTGTTCAGTTCGGCCAAAATGAACACAGAGTGATACCAGCGTAACGGAGGATCACAAATTATCCGGACAAATAGGAAGCTGATGGTGATCTGTTGAGGTGATCGTCGTCTCGACCTGTGAGTTGTTTGGCACGCGTCTGGCTTCGTCTCAGCTGCGGGAGGTCTGTTTGATGCGGTTGGTGAGCTCGGTCACCTGGTTGTAGATCGAACGCCGCTCCGCCATGAGGTGCCGGATCTTACGGTCGGCGTGGATGACCGTGGTGTGGTCACGCCCGCCGAACTGTTGACCGATCTTGGGCAGCGAGAGGTCGGTGAGCTCGCGGCACAGGTACATGGCGATCTGGCGGGCGTTGACGAGTACGCGCGAACGCGAGGAACCGCAAAGGTCCTCCATCGTCAGCCCGAAGTAGGCAGCGGTCTGGGCCATGATCGTGGCGGACGTGATCTCGGGGGTGTTGTCCGCGGGGATGAGGTCCTTGAGCACGATCTCGGCCAGCGAGAGGTCTACCTGCTGGCGGTTGAGGCTGGCGAACGCCGTCACGCGGATCAGTGCGCCCTCCAGCTCCCTGATGTTCGTCGAGATCTTCGAGCCGATGTACTCGAGGACGTCGTCACGCACCTGCAGACGCTCCCCGATCGCCTTCTTGCGCAGGATCGCGATCCGCGTCTCGAGGTCCGGTGGCTGGACGTCGGTGATGAGGCCCCACTCGAAGCGTGACCGCATGCGCTCCTCGAAGCCGGCCAGCTGCTTGGGGGGGACGTCGGAAGTGATCACTACCTGCTTGTTCGCGTTGTGCAGAGTGTTGAAGGTGTGGAAGAACTCCTCCTGGGTCTGCACCTTGCCCTGGAGGAACTGGATGTCGTCGATGAGCAGGACGTCGACGTCGCGGTAGCGGCGCTGGAAGGCGCTGGCCTTGTCGTCCCGGATGCTGTTGATGAAGTCGTTGGTGAACTCCTCGGAGTTCACGTAGCGCACCCGGACCCCCGGGTAGAGGTTCTGGGCGTAGTGGCCGATCGCGTGCAGCAGATGGGTCTTGCCGAGGCCGGACTCCCCGTAGACGAAGAGGGGGTTGTACGCCTTGGCCGGTGCCTCGGCGACGGCGACCGCAGCGGCGTGGGCGAAGCGGTTGCTCGCCCCGATGACGAAGGTCTCGAATGTGTACTTCGGGTTCAGGCGAGCCGGCTCGGTGGGCCGACCGGACGCGCTGCGCCCCGTGCCAGGTCGCGTGGGATCGCCGAAGTCCGGTCGGTCGGGCGAGGCGGCAGAGCGGACAGCGGCGTCGAGGCTCTCCTCGTCGCCGTAGCGGTGAGAGGGGCGCTGGGTGTCCATTCCCCCTGGTCCGGACCCGTTCTCCCCAGACCCGTACCCCCCGCCGGCCCCGCGCCGTTGACAGGTGTCGCGTCGACAGACCTTCCGTCGGTAGCCCTGCGCTCAGCTGCCCAGTCGTCGACGGCTTGGCCCCCGGAGACTCCGCGCACGTCGACGACCGGGGCTGCGCGCCCCCCCGAGGGGGCGGCGGACGTCGTTGCGCTGGTGTCAGCCGGCTCGTCGTCGAGCAGCGTGGGGTCGACCGTGACCGCGAGCCGGACGGGGTGCCCGAGCTGGTCGGACAGCAGGTCGGTGATCGTGTCACGCATCCGGTGCTCGAGGACCTCTTTCGTGAGGTCGTTGGGGGCCGCGAGCAGCACGGTTCCGTCGAGGAGCCCGACGGGACGCGTCAGTCGGACGAAAGCCCGTTGCTGAGGAGTGACTCCGGAGGCCTCCATGGACATGGTGTCCAGCGTTCGGCGCCAGATCGCGGGGAAGTCCTCAGCGGGTGCCTCCATCGGTGCTCCTTCTCCGCCGTCGCGCGGCCCTCGTGCGCCTCGACGACCTGTCGGTCCACACCGTTGTCCACATCCTGTGCACGAGGTGTGCCCATGCCCCGCGCACGCGGCCGGCCAACAGCCGACCGCGCGTACGTCCTACCCCCACTGCCTGGAGTCCGAGCTTGGTGCACTCCGAGTGACGACTTGAGGGCGCGGACGGCGTGTCGCTATAGCGGCGACGGCAGCATGGACGACCATAGCCTGTTCGGCGACGGCGCGGGGGGCCCGCCCACAGACGCGCGACGGGCCGCCGCCGACGGTCGAGGGGACGGCTCACCGGTTTGACCCTCGGGTGCGGGCAGCCGTACCGTGAGTGGCCTGGTGGCGGCCGCTGTCGCGTGCCCGCGCGGTTGCGTGGGCGTCCGGTGGTGGCTGGCGTCCGAGCGTGGTGGAGCGTGTCCACCGCAGCCGTCCCTGTCCTGTCCCCTGCGCTGAACCTCGCACGACCCCTGGAGCCCCTGGTGAGCAAGCGGACCTTCCAGCCCAACAACCGACGCCGCGCCAAGACCCACGGGTTCCGGCTGCGGATGCGCACCCGAGCGGGTCGCGCGATCCTCGCCGCGCGTCGCCGCAAGGGACGCTCCGAGCTGTCGGCCTGACGCCCTCCTGAGACGGGACGGCCGCCTGGTGCTGCCAGCGAGCCACAGGATGCGGCGAGGTGCGCACTTCGAACTGGCTGTCCGCCGCGGTCGCCGTGCGGGACGCCGGCTGCTCGTGGTGCATGCGTATCAGGAGGAGGCCGGGCCCGCGACGCGCGTGGGGTTCGTGGTCTCACGGGCAGTCGGGTCCGCGGTCGAACGGAACCGTGTGAAGCGGCGCCTCAGGCACTTGATGGCCGCTCGCCTGATAAGGCTACAAAGTGGAGCAATAGTAGTGGTTCGCGCAAATCCGGCGGCATCCACCGCAAGCGGGTCAGAGCTAGCGGCCGATCTCGACTCAGCGTTGCGCCGAGCGGGCGCGCTGGGTGCGAACGTGGTCGATGGGAGCGGGCGGGGTGGCGCCGAGTAGGGGTGCGATGGTAGGGCGGCGCGTGGCGGCGGCCTTGGTGCGGGCACCGGCGTTCCTCGTCGTCACGGCTCTGCGGCTGTACCGGTTCGTGGTGTCGCCCCTGTACGGGCAGACCTGCCGGTTCTACCCGTCGTGCTCGGCGTACGCGCTGGAGTCGGTGGACCGGCACGGGCTTGTGAGGGGCGGGTGGCTGAGCGCTGCGACGCCTGCTTCGCTGCCACCCGTGGAACCCCGGTGGGGTGGACCTCGTTCCCCTTGTTCGCGGGGCCGGCAGGGGTGGTGTCGGCGACGATCGAGCCGGAGCCCTCGCCGCGGAGGATGTCACCCATCATTGCGCGGGCGGGCCGGCCCGCCGGCGCGCTGCCTGAGCGGGCGAGGAACCGATGTCGAACATCCTGAAGCCACTCGAGATCGTGGTTGCTTGGATCATGGTGGCGTGGCACACGGCCCTGACGGCTGTGGGCCTGCCGCCGGGTGGCGGTTGGACGTGGGCCCTGTCGATCGTGGGTCTGGTGATCGTGATCCGGATCGCGCTGATCCCGCTGTTCGTCAAGCAGATCAAGGCGTCGCGAGGACTGCAGCTCATCCAGCCCGAGATGAAGAAGATCCAGGCGAAGTACAAGGGCAAGTCCGACCCCGAGTCACGTCAGGCGATGTCGCGGGAGACGATGGAGCTCTACCGGCGGACAGGGACCAACCCCTTGTCGTCGTGCCTGCCCATCCTCTTGCAGTCGCCCATCTTCTTCGCGCTGTTCCGGGTGCTGAACGGCATCCCCAAGGGCAACACGGTGGGGCCGCTCAACGACGAGCTGGTGCACCAGGCCGACCAGGCGACGATCTTCGGCGCTCGACTGTCGGACACCTTCATCCACGCCCACAGCCCCGCGACCCGGGTGCTGACCGTGGTGCTCATCATCCTGATGTCGCTGTCGACGTTCACCACCCAGCGCCAGCTGATGATGAAGAACATGCCCGCCGGCGCGCTGGACAACCCCTTCGCGCAACAACAGAAGATCCTTCTGTACGTGATGCCGTTGGTCTTCGCGGTGTCTGGCGTGAACTTCCCGATCGGCGTCCTGCTGTACTGGCTCACCACGAACGTATGGTCGATGGGGCAGCAGTTCTACGTGATCCGCCGCATGCCCGCACCCGGGTCCAAGGCCGAGCAAGCGCTGAACGAGCGCCGTGCTCGGCGCAGCGGTCCGGCTCCGGAGCTGCCCCCCGCCCCGGAGGACGAGAAGCCGAGCGGCCAGCGTCCCCAGCCGCGCAGGCAGCAGCCGCGCAAGAAGCGCAGAGGTCCCAACCCCCCCAAGCCCAACCAGCCGTCGGACCCCGGGTCGCCGCCCCCCGCGGACGGCTCGGCGGAGGAGTCGGCCGAGGACGACGACGAGGGCGAGGAGGAGGGGCCTCGCGCATCGTCGGCCTGAGGGCACGGGAGCTCGAACTCACCAGACAACTGTTCCCTGGAGGTAGATCGTGAACGAGACGCAGGCCGACGCGGCCGTCGACGGCGACGAGGCCGAAGGCCTCGGACCGCCGATGGGGGGCGTCCGACCGGGTGACGGTGAGGCCGAGACGGCAATGGCCGAGGACGGAGCCGCCGAGGACGCAGCCGCCGAGGACGCAGCCGCCGAGGACGGAGGCGCCGAGCCGCGGAGAGCACGTACGGGTGCGGAGCTCGTGAAGCGCCTGGAGGAGGAGGGCGAGGTCGCCGCCGACTATCTCGAGGAGCTGCTGGACATCATCGACGTGGACGGCGACATCGACATCGATGTGGAGAACGGACGCGCCGCGGTGGCGATCGTCTCCGAGGGTGCGGGCGAGCGCGACCTGCGGCGACTCGTCGGGGCGCACGGCGACGTGCTGGAGGCCCTGCAGGAGCTGACCCGGCTCGCGGTGCAGGCCGGCACCGGCGAGCGGAGCCGACTGATGCTCGATGTGGCGGGTTACCGAGCGGCGCGCCGGCGGGCTCTGGAGGACGTCGCCGCGCGCGCCTGCCAGGAGGTCGCGCGAACCGGGCAGCCTGTGCGTCTCGAGCCGATGACCGCGTTCGAGCGCAAGGTGGTGCACGACGTCGTGGCTGAGGCAGGGCTGATGAGCGAGTCGGAGGGCGAGGACCCGGGACGACGCGTCGTCGTCAGCCCGTCCTGATCCGGCGTCTCGGCGAGGGGTGATGTGCCCGGAACGGGTTTGCGCCCCACCCGAGTTGGCCCAGGTCGCCGAGCAGGTGTTCGGGGAGCGGGTCGGACTGGCGGAGCGGTTCGCCTGGCATCTGTCGACCACCGGCGTGGAGCGCGGGTTGTTGGGTCCACGTGAAACCGAACGGATCTGGGATCGTCATCTGCTCAACTGCGCGTTGGTCCACCGACTCGTCCCCGCCGGTTGCGACGTGGTGGACGTCGGGTCGGGCGCCGGCCTTCCTGGGATCGCTCTGGCCATCGCCCGGCCGGATCTGTCGGTGCGACTCGTCGAGCCGCTGATCCGCCGGACGACATGGCTCGACGAGGTGGTCTCGGCGCTGGGGCTCACCACGGTGGCCGTGGACCGCGGGCGTGCGGAGGACGTGGCGAGGGCGTCGGCCGACGTGGTGACCGCCCGTGCTGTGGCAGGGCTGCCCCAGCTGGCAGCGTGGTGCTTACCCCTGTTGCGGCGCACGGGTGTGCTCTTGGCGATGAAGGGCGAGTCCGCCCGCGAGGAGCTCATGCGCTCTGTCGGGGATCTCGAGAGCCTCGGTGGGGTGGCATGGGACGTGTGCGACATCGCGGCCCCCGGGGTGTCGCGGACCTACGTGGTTCGGGTGGCAGTGGGGGACGGGCGGGGCATGCGCTCGGTTCGGAGCGGCGGCGGGTCCCCGGAGGCGTCGGCCCGATGAGGGGGGAGACGCGTTTCACGTGGAACGCTCGCCGCGGGCGGGAAGCCTGGCATGGCAGGACGGGACACGTCAGTTCCACGTGAAACCGGGCGGCGACTGTCGCTGGCGAGAGCACGTAGTCACGATTGCACCGCCGAGAGCCGACCCCAGCCTCCGGCGCCATCGCCACGTGGGCGAAGCGCACACCCATGGACGGTCCGGGGTCACGGCGGCATCTAGGGGGCGGGAGACGGCTCGATTTGAGACCTGGAGCGGGTCGCTCGGCACGGCGCGCACAAGGTTGCACAGCGACAGGCGATGATGGGGAGTCGGCGGCACGCGCTCGGCGCCGCGGGAGGAGAGTGCCATGGTGCTTCACGGACTCGGGTGGCCGGGCTTTCGGAGCGCGTCGAAGAAGCGGGCGGCGAGCACCGAGGGCCTGGGGTGGCCGCAGGTCGGTGGTGACGCGGCTGTGTCGGTGATGACCGAGGCGACGCCAGATGAGCCTGTGGTCGCGACGCCGACCGCGGACGGCGGACTTGTGGCGGGGTACGCCCCCCGAACCGTCGATGTTTCCCGTGAAACATCATCCTCCGGCGACGAGGGTCGTGGGGAGGCCCGACCCACCGACGCCGGACTGAACGGGGCGGCCGAACGTCCGGACCGCCCGGTAGCCCCAGACATCCCGGACGTCGCAGCGGTCCTGCTCGCGCCGGTGCCGGCCTTGGAGGACCTCCCCGTGCTCGTGGACACCCCGAGTGCGCCCATGCCGTGGTACTCGAGCCTGCACCGAGGCAAGCTCCCGGTGCCGCCGCACACGAGGGTCGTCACGATCGCCAACCAGAAGGGCGGCGTCGGCAAGACGACGACCACGGTGAACATCGCGGCGGCCCTGGCCCAGTCCGGCCTGTCGGTGCTCGTTCTGGACATGGACCCGCAGGGGAACGCATCGACTGCCCTGGGAGTCGACCACGGTGACGATGTGCCGAGCCTCTACGACGTGGTCGTGGAGGGGCGGCCACTGGCCGACGTCGTCCGGCCCTGCCCCGACGTCGCGAACCTGACGTGCGCACCTGCGACGGTCGACCTCGCCGGCGCCGAGATCGAGCTCGTCTCCATGGTGGCGCGCGAGACCCGGCTTCGGCGGGCGGTCGACACCTTCATGCAGCAGCGGCTCGACGCCGGGCTCCCCCGCCTGGACTACATCCTCATCGACTGCCCCCCCAGCCTCGGGCTCCTGACCGTGAACGCCTTCGTCGCAGCCCGTGAGGTGCTCATCCCCATCCAGTGCGAGTACTACGCGCTGGAGGGGCTCTCGCAGCTGCTCAAGAACGTGCAGCTCATCCAGAGCTATCTCAACCCGGAGCTGGTCGTCTCCACGATCCTGCTGACCATGTACGACGGCCGCACCCGGCTGTCGGCGCAGGTCGCCGACGAGGTCCGCGCGCACTTCAGCCGCGAGGTGCTCAAGACAACTGTCCCGCGGTCCGTGAGGATCTCCGAGGCGCCGAGTCACGGGCAGACCGTGATGACCTACGACCCCGCGTCGAGCGGGGCGTTCTCCTACCTGGAAGCGGCGCGGGAGCTCGCGGAGCAGGTAGTCCGATCCGGTGATGAGTCGTCGTCGACGCGGGAGGGTCAGTCGTGAGCGAGAAGAGGCGTGGGTTGGGCCGGGGACTCGGGGCCCTGATCCCGAACGGTACGACGGCACGACCGGCGGGCGACCGCCCGGTGGATGTCTTCTTCCCCGACCGCGATGGCAGGGACTCCACCGTCGCGACCATGGAGGACCCCGCGTCGGCTCTGGCGGGCAACGGGCTCACCGTGACCCCGGACGCGCCGACGGTGGCCCTCGACCAGGCCACCAACGGCCGAGCAGCATCCGGTTCCGCGCTCGTCACGGTTCCCGGAGCGAGGTTCGCGGAGATCCCGGTCTCGGCGATCACACCGAACCCGCGTCAGCCGAGGCAGGTCTTCGACGAGGAGGCGCTGGCCGAGCTCGCCAGCTCCGTGCGTGAGGTCGGGGTGCTGCAGCCGGTGGTCGTTCGCCCCGCGGCCGCTGTCGACGGCCGCCCGCAGTATGAGCTGATCATGGGTGAGCGGCGCTGGCGGGCGACGCAGCAGGCAGGCATGCAGTCGATCCCCGCGATCATCCGGGAGACGTCCGACGACGCGCTCCTGCGTGACGCGCTCCTGGAGAACCTGCAACGCAGTGAGCTGAACCCACTCGAAGAGGCCGCGGCCTACCAGCAGCTGCTCGACGACTTCGGCTGCACTCACGACGAGCTGGCCACGCGCCTGGGCAGGTCACGGCCCCAGATCAGCAACACGATCCGCCTGCTGCGACTGCCCCCGCTCGTGCAGCGCCGGCTCGCCGCCGGTGTGCTCTCCGCTGGGCACGCGCGGGCCCTCCTCGGCCTCGACGACGCGGACGCGATCGAACGGCTGGCACAGAGGATCGTCGCGGAGGGGTTGTCGGTACGCGCGGTCGAGGAGATCGTGGCGATCGGGGACCGCGTCACCACTCAGCGGGCCAAGCGCCCTCGCGCGGGTGCCCGCCACGCCGAGCTGGACGATCTGGCTGCCCGCCTGGCCGACCGCCTGGACACACGGGTCAACATCAGCCTCGGGCAGAACAAGGGACGTCTGAGTGTCGAGTTCGCCAGCGTCGAGGACCTGAACCGGATCCTGGCGATCCTGGCCCCCGAGGAGCGAGGGGCGTTCCGAGCGGAGGGCTGAGGTCCTCCTCATACCGCCTCATACCGACGACGCGTGACCTGGGGTCGCCCGGCGGTTGCGGGCTGAGTCTGAGCCCGCGAGGGCGTGCTCAACCAGGGCGCGGTACAGGTGAGCGGGCACTGCGCCGGCGGCGACGACGGACTGCGGCAGGAGTGAGGTCTCGGTCATCCCCGGTGCCACGTTGACCTCGAGGAACCACGCTCGCCCGCCGTGGTCGACGATGAGGTCGGTGCGCGACAGGTGGCGCAGGCCGAATGTCCGATGGGCGAGCACGGCGGCGTCCGCCAGCCGAGCAGAGATATCAGGTGAAATACGCGCAGGACAGAAGAACTCCGTACGACCAGCTATATATCGGGCGTCATAGTCGTAGACCCCGCCGTCCGGCACGATCTCGACGGCAGGAAGGGCGCGAGGGCCGGTACCGGTGTCGACGACACTGACGGCCACCTCGGTGCCGGCGACGAACTGTTCGACGAGGGCGACCTCGCCGTAGGCGAAGCAGTCGACCATGGCTCTGGGCAGGTCGGTGGCCGCGTGCACCACGCTCACCCCGAGCGCGGACCCGCCGCGTGCGGGCTTGACCACGAGAGGCAGCCCGAAGCGGTCGACGATCGCGCTGAGCACGGCGCCGGCCCCGAGCTCTCGGAACGTCCCGTGCGGTAGCGACACCGACCGGGGGGTGTCGAGGCCCGCCGCCGCCGCGGCGGCCTTGGCGACCGGCTTGTCCCACGCGGCACGGCAGGCGGCCGCCACCGCCCCGACGTACGGCACACCCACCAGATCCAGCACGTCACGGACGGAGCCGTCCTCTCCGCTGGCGCCGTGCAGCACCGGCCAGACGACGTCGACCCGCTGCCGTGCCAGTGTGGCCAGCAGCTCGGCGTCCACGTCACTCTCGATGACCTCGCACCCGGCGTCGCGCAACGACTCGGCGACACGTCGTCCCGAGCGCAGTGAGACGTCGCGCTCGTGCGACAGACCGCCGGCCAGCACGAGCACACGGGGGGAAAGCGACACGGTGGGCTCCAACGGGAGACGGGTCCAGACGGCGGGTATCAGGTGAGGTCCGGTCCAGGGGAGTGCACCGCACCGGGTCGCTCCGGTGCCGGCCGGCGGGTGCGGCCGAAGGTGGACTGCAGGTCGAGCTCGGAGTCCACCACGCCCGACAGCCGCCGGATCCCTTCCCGGATGCGTTCTGGCGGCGGGTAGCAGTAGGACAGCCGCATGTACGAGGCACCCTGACCATCGGCGAAGAAGGCCGTCCCCGGTACGTAGGCGACCCGCTCGGTCACCGCCCGCGGCAGCATGGCCTTGGCGTCGAGGCCGTCCGGCAGGTGCACCCAGACGTAGAAGCCGCCGCCGGGCGTCGTCCACGTGCACGAAGGCATGAGGTCCTCCAGGGCGGCCAGCGCGGCGTCCCGTCGCTCGCGGTAGAGGTCCCGGAACACCCCCACCTGGTGCTTCCAGTCGTGCCCGTCGAGATAGGCGGCCACGGCGAGCTGGCTGAAGGCGCTGGGGCAGAGGATGGACGCCTCGCTGGCGAGCACGAGCTTCTCGCGCACAGCGTGAGGAGCCACGGCCCAGCCGACCCGGAAGCCGGGTGCGAAAGTCTTGGAGAACGAGCCGAGGTAGACCACGCCCTCGGCCTCGGCGCAGCGCAGGGCGGGCAGAGGGTCACCGTCGAAGCCGAGCAGACCGTACGGGTCGTCCTCGACAACGAGCACCCCGAAACGCGCCGCGATCTCGATCACCTGCGGGCGACGCGCCGAGGAGAGGGTCACACCAGCGGGGTTGTGATGGTTGGGGATCGTATAGAGGAGCTTGACGCGGCGACCCTCCCGACGCAGGCGTCGCAAGGTCTCGTCGAGGGCCACGGGGTTCAGCCCGTCGGCGTCCATCGGGACGTGGACCACGTCGGCCTGGTAGGAGCCGAAGACGCTGAGTGCGCCGACGTAGCTGGGGGCCTCGGCGACGACGACGTCGCCGGGGTCGACGAAGATGCGGGTGACGAGGTCGATGGCCTGTTGGGAGCCGGTGGTGACAACGATGTCGTCCGGGTGGGCCTGCACCTGCTGGGGCGCCATCACGTCCAGAATGCGCTCGCGAAGGCCAGGATCGCCCTGACCGGACCCGTACTGCAGGGCAACGGTCCCGTGTTCGGCGACCAGTCGTGCCAGGGCGTCCCCGACGACGTCGAGGGGGAGCGCCGACAGGCAGGGCATCCCTCCCGCCAAGGAGACCACCTCAGGCCTGCTGGCCACCGCGAACAAGGCGCGGATCTCCGAGGCCGTCATGCCCCGCGTCCTGCTGGCATACGAGCCGACCCACCGGTCGAGCCGCGACCCGGGGGCCCCGGCCGCCGTCGGCTGCGCTTCCCGCACACATCCTCCCGCGCCCTGACTACGAGATGTGGAGCCATTGCTACGCCCCGTGGTCTTCACCCCCGCCAAACCGCTGCGTACCATTGCTGTTCGGACGGCCAGTTCCGATCACGCGGCAGGATGCCGCTTCTGCACCCCGTTCAGGAGTGTCGCATGCGTCTGCGCACCCTCGTCGCCACGGGCCTCGCCACGGGCGTCACGGTCGGGTTCCTCTTCGCTCTGCTTCGGCCACGCGCTCGGAGCGAGCCGGCCGACCCGACCGGAACGCCGGCGACGGACGAACCGTGGGCGACCCGGTCGGCCTCGCCAGATCACGAGGTGGACGCTGAGCCGCCGGAGCAACGCCGTGTGGACCTCGACCTGACGCAGCGAGCACCCGTGGAGGCGAACGGCTGATGGGGCGCCGCCTCGCCGCGCTGACCCTGGACAACGTCTGCGATCTACCCGACCCATGCCGCACCTGCGTCGTGTGGGAGCTCGACGCCGTCGCCGCCCGGCAGGCCGCCGAGGCCGGCGGCACGGCGTTCGAGAAGGAGGCATGGCTGTCCGCGACACTTCTCGAGTGGGGGTCCTGCGGGCGCATCGCGTACGTGGACGACGACCCTGCCGGCTATGTCTCCTACGCGCCGCCCGCCTTCGTCCCCAGGGCCATGGCCTTCCCCACCTCGCCTGTCAGCGCCGACGCCGTGCTGTTGACGGCGGTGCGAGTCCTTCCGCTCTACGCGGGGGGTGGCCTGGCGCGCATGCTGGTGCAGGCTGCGGCCAAGGACCTCACTCGCCGTGGCGTGCGGGCCATGGAGGCATTCGGCCTCGCCTCGGGTACCGCGCCGGGGTCGCGGGACTCAGCGACGGCCTGCCTCGTGCCGGCGGACATGCTGCTGTCAGTCGGGTTCAAGACTGTCCGCCCGCACACGAGGTTCCCGCGGCTGCGCCTCGACCTGAAGACGGCGCTGTCGTGGCGGGAGGACGTCGAGCAGGCCATCGAACGCATTCTCGGCAGCGTGCGGCAGACGACCCCCGCGCTCACGTCGCCTCGCACGACAGTCTTCTGACGGGTGGCTCAGCAGGTCGATCCGTTGTGCTGCACGGCGATCCCGTTCGTGGTGCCCCGGATCGGGTCCGTGGGTGCCCTCCTGGGAGGCTGCCCCCGGCAGTCGACGCTCATGGACCCCGTGCGGTGGTGAACGGCCGTACTGAACGCGCGTTCACTTTGGGTCGGCAGATCGCGGACGGGCTGGGTGCCGCCGTGCAGGTGCCGTCTTCCCACCCCGAGAGGCCGGGTCGACGGGCACCGTCGGACGTGGTGCGCCGCGGTGCGGCCGGCCCCCGGGCCGGCGGCTCGCTCCGCGACTACACCAGACCGGCGCGCCCCAGCACGTCGCTCAGCCGCAGCGAGCCCGTCTTGGTGGGGTCGTCCTCGCCGAGGTAGAGACGTTGGACCGCGATCACCACCGCTTCGGCGATGGTGTCGCGAACCGCGGGGTCGGCCAGGCGCGCGGCGTCCCCGGCATGGGTCAGGTACCCGAGCTCCACGCGCACCGCAGGCATGGCCGTGTGTCGCAGGATCTCGTAGGTGCGAGGGTGCGTGCGACAGTCGGCCATGCCGGTGCGCGCGACGAGCTCACGCTGCAGCAGACCGGCCAGTCGGGCCCCCACCGCCGACCAGGCGCTCACGCGGGAGTCGCCCCAGTAGAACGTCGCGACCCCGTTCGCCCGCGTGCTGGCGGAGCCGTCGCAGTGCAGGCTCAGCAGGAGGTCGGCCTCGACCTGTCGGGCGAGCAACGCTCGCTCGGCCTCCGACGGGGTTGCGTCCAGGCCACGGGTGAGCACGGGCGTGGCTCCGGACGCAGCGAGGCGTCGCTCCACGCGCCCCGCGACGTCGAGGGTGATGTCGGCCTCGTGCAGGCCGCCGGCGCTGACCCCGAGGTCGCCACCCCCGTGAGCGGGGTCGAGGACCACCACCTTGCCGGCAAGACTGCTGCCAGCGCCGGCGACGGCGGCCTGCTGCCGCAGGGCCCACGGGTCCCCGCCAGAGACCGAACGCGACAGCCCTGCGAGGGCACGCAGAGTCATCGGACCGCAGAGGCCGTCGGCCGGAAGGCCCAGGCTGCGCTGGATCTCTCGCAGGGCGGCGTCCGTCCCGACACCGAAGACCCCGTCGACGCGGCTGTGCAGCAGGCCCAGGACCACGAGCTTCTCCTGCAGCTCCGCCACATCGTCACCGAGCATGAGATGCCCTGGGGTGAACAGGAGCGCGCGGTCACCGAGGCGCCAGCGCGCGGCGTCCAGGCTGCGGCTCGTCTGAGGGCCCACGACGCCGTCGGCGCGCAGCCCGCGCCGCTGCTGGAACGCCCGGACGGCGGCCTCGACGCCAGGGTCGAAGTGGGTCTCGTCGGCAGTCAGCGCCTTGGGGCAGAGAAGTCCGAGCGCCCGAAGCTGCCCGCGCAGGCCTGCGACCGCCGGCCCGTCGTCCCCCGGGCGCAGGACATGCGGGCCGTGCGCGCCGGAGCCCATCGAGCCGGACGACGCCCGCGCCAGGTCGGCGGGGGCCGGCTGCAGGCCCGGCGGGACCGTGGATGGCTGCGTGGTCACCAGTGCGTCAGGCCAGCCACTCCTGGAGCTCGCGGAGAAGGATCGGCTTCGGCTTGGCGCCGATGATCGACTTCACCAGCTCGCCGTTGGCGTAGACGTTGAGGGTGGGGATGGAGATGATCCCGTAGGTCGTGACGACGCGCGGGTTCTCGTCGGTGTTGAGCTTGACCACCTCGATCTTGTCGCTGTGTGCCTCAGCGATCTCGTCCAGGATCGGAGCGACCTGCCGGCACGGACCGCACCACGGGGCCCAGAAGTCGACCAGCACCGGCTTGTCCGCCTTGAGGACATCGGCGTCGAACGTCTCGTCGGTCACGGCCTTGGTCGCAGCCATCGCGTCGTCTCCCTGTTCGTGGGTCGTTTCTGCCTCTGGCGCCCGTGCGGCCAGTCAGAGCCCGGTAGCGCCGGCGGCAAGGCTGTCGGCCTCGACCGTCGCACCGTCGAGTGCGGTGTCGAGAGCCGTGCCGTCCAGTGCCGTGCCGTCCAGTGCCGTGTCGTCCAGAGCTGCAAGGTATCGCTCGGCGTCGAGCGCCGCGACGCACCCCGAGCCTGCGGCGGTGACCGCCTGCCTGTACTCGTGGTCGACGACGTCCCCGCACGCGAACACCCCGGGCACGGACGTGCGCGAGCTGCGGCCCTCGACGCTGATGTAGCCGGCGTCGTCGAGGTCGACCTGTCCCCGCAGGAGGTCCACGCGGGGGTCGTGGCCGATCGCCACGAACATGCCGGTGACGTCGATGACCGACTCCTCTCCGGTGGTCAGATGGCGCAACCTGACCCCGGTCACCCTCGTGTCGCCGAGGACGTCGACCACGGTGCTGTCCCACACGAACCGCAGCTTGGGGTCGGCGAACGCCCTGTCCTGCATGATCTTGGAGGCGCGCAGGGACCCACGGCGGTGCACGACTGTGACGCTGCGCGCGAAGCGGCTGAGGAACGTGGCCTCCTCCAGGGCGGAGTCCCCACCGCCGACGACCACGATGTCCTGGTCACGGAAGAAGAACCCGTCGCAGGTGGCGCACCAGCTCACCCCGTGGCCGGAGAGCCGCCTCTCGTTGTCCAGCCCCAGCTCGCGGTAGGCCGACCCCGTGGCGAGGATGACCGTACGGGCCGTGTGCGTCGTCCCCGACCCCGAGACGACGCGCTTCACGGAGCCCGTCAGGTCCACGTCTACGACGTCGTCGGTGACGAGCTCGGCCCCGAAGCGCTCGGCCTGGGCGCGCAGCTTCTCCATCAGCTCCGGGCCCATGACGCCCTCAGGGAAGCCAGGGTAGTTCTCGACGTCGGTGGTGGTCATGAGCGCACCGCCGGCCGTGACCGACCCCTCGAAGACCAAGGGGTGCAGGTCGGCTCGCGCCGCGTACAGCGCCGCGGTGTACCCGGAAGGTCCGGAACCGATGATGATCAGGTCGCGCACGTCGTCGCTCACGTTGTCTCTCCCGCGGGGGGACGCCCTGCAGGTCACAGGGCCTCACCGGCGCCGGGCGGGTCAGCTCGACGCTTGACTACACGAACCGATCCTAGGTGCCCGCTGTTCCACCACGCGTCATCGTGTGCGTCACAGGCTCGCCGCGGCGTCCTACGGGCTGATCGACGCCCAGTACAAGGTGCCGTCAGCGCCCGCGCGGCACGAGCGCGCCACCACCCAGACCTCGTAGCCGCCGGTTCCCGACTGCGACGGGACCACGATGACCGCAGCCTCCTGACCCTGCCAGCGGGCCAGGTCTACCGCCAGCGCGGGTCCCTGGGTGTCGAGCTGCTTCAGACATTGGGCGAGCACCGCGGGGTCGGTCAGGCCACCGCTTGCCTGCGCCTGAGGAACGGAGGCTCGGGCCGGGGTCGGGAGCTGTGCGGTGTCCTTCGGTGCGACGCCCGACCCGACCGCTCCGGAGGACGCCGCCGGTGTGGACGAGGAGGCATCGCCGCGGGCGAGCGAGCTGCCGAGCAGCCCTCGGACCTGGGCCACGATCGTGGCCTTGGTGTAGTCGTGACCCGTGGCCAGGACGCCGAGAGCCGGCACGGCCGGGGCGGCGGCTCCAGAGACGCGCCCGCCGCCCGCAGACTCGTAGCCGGCGACCGACGTGCCCGCCGACCCTCCGCCCGGCAGCAACCGGGGGATCACGACGACACCGGCTCCGGCTACGACCACGATCGCCGCGGCGACGGCCAGCAGCACGGACCGCCGGGAGGGTCTCGCGCTTTGGGTCTCCTCGCGAACCTGGCGGCGGGTGCGAAGGGAGTTGCGGGACGGTCGGCCCAGGCGGGAGCCGCGGGGCGTGTGCGGACGGATGGGAACCAGGTCGGTCTCCGTCCACGAGCCGGTCACCCCCTGGCGCGCCGGTCGGCGCACGACCTCGGGGATGGGTTCGATCGCCATCGCCGGATGGACGCCGTCCGGCACGGCATGGACGCCGTCGGCAGGAAGGTCGGCGGCGGCCATGATTGCTGACTCCAGCCGGGCCCAGACGTCGTCGGGCATGGGTCCGGGGTCGTGGGCGAGCAGGAGGCTGCGCACGCGCTCGGCGTCGGCGAGCACCTTCGTGCAGTCGCTGCAGGAGCGGACGTGCTCCTCGAGGGCCTGCGCCTGCTCCTCGGGCAGGACGGCGGCCGCGAGATCGGCGAGAAGGTCCCGGTCAGGGTGCTGTCCGGACACGCGTGTCACCATCCCTCCCCCCCGGTAGCGCCTGCAGTCGCACCCGGCTGGCCGCCCACGGGGGCTGCCGGTTCCTCCGCCGGTGCGACGCGCGAGCCGGCCCTGCGGTTCCCGCTCGTGCGTGGCTGGGGTCGCAACCACACCGCCAGGGCAGCGCGGCCTCGCGAGCATCGGGACTTGACCGTCCCCTCGGCCACTCCGAGCAGCCGGGCGACCTCAGCCACCGGGACGTCCTCCATGTCGACGAGCACGATTGCCACACGTTGGGTCTGGGGGAGCCTGGACAGGGCGGTCTGGACGTCGAGGCGCGTCTCGGTGGCGGCATGCTCGTCGCGGGGCGAGGCGACGTCCCGGTCTCCGAGCGGGTCGCCCGGTCGTGCCTGGCGGCGTCGCACGCGGTCGAGGCACGCGTTGACCACGACCCGATGCAGCCACGTCGTCACGGCAGCCTCACCCCGGTAGCTGCGCCGCGTTGCGGTACGCCGAGATCAGCGCGTCCTGGAGCGCGTCAGCGGCCTCCTCGCGATCGCCCAGGGTGCGGATCGCCACCGCCCAGAGCCGGTCACGGTGCCGACGTACGAGCTCGGTGAAGGCGTCTGGGTCGCCGTCCACGTGCGCCTGGAGGAGCAGGCGGTCCTGAGCGGGCGAGGCGTCGCTCACGAGACGTGGATCTCGGAGACGACGACCCGCCCGTCCGAGGCCAGCCGCGTGAACCAGAGCACCAGGAAGCCTGTCGAGACCGGCTTCGACGGGCGCAGTACGAGGTGGCCCGCCGCGACCTGGCCTGAGGCCACCAGCGTGGAGCCGTCGTAGGCCGGGCCGTCCGCGATGCGCAGCTCCACACGCGCGCCGTCGCTGGGGCTGTCGATGGTGACCTGTCGCAGCGTGGCGCCGTCGCCGAGCACCAGCACCAGGCCCAGCCCCTTCTTCAGCCCGCCGAACGCCGCGCTGCCGTACGTGCTCGTGCGCCAGCTCGTGGCGGGATCGCCGTCGATCGCCCTCGGAACGAGGTTGTTGTTCTCCTGCCCGTCATTGCCCTGCGGGTCGATGGCGCTGGCGCCCGTGATCTGCGGGGCGTTTCTCGCCGGGGTCGACGCGTGAGACCCCGGGGTCGCAGACGTCCCGGCCGATCCTGAGGGAGTCGAGGAGTGCACGGCCGGCCCGCTCGCACTGGGCGACCCCTCGATGACGCCGCGCAAGGTGTACACGGCCACGATCAGGCCGATGACGACGACGCCGATGACCACGAGGAGTACGGCCCGGCTCTGGTCCCTGGACGGCCGTTCCAGAGGGACGGTCGGCCCGAAAGGCCGGATGGGCTCGAGGAGACGGGGCACAGGCTCTGCACGCGGAAACGCTCGTGCCCAGAGCTCGGCGTCCTCGGTCGACCGGCTCGCCGGCCCTGGGAGCAGCCGCCCCTCCTCAGGGGAGCCGAAGCGCGCGATGAGCTCGGTGGCCAGCCCCGGCTGCCCCCCTGCGGGTGAGGTGCCGACAGGTGGCCAGGCGTCGCCAGGTGTGGGTGCAGCTCTGGGGCTGGCTCGCTCCACGGGTTCGGAGTGCCCGACCCGCTCGAAGGGGCCGGGATCGACAGCAGGGCTGGACCTGTCGGGTCGGCGGGGCTGCGCCACAGGGAAGGGGGGATCGGTACCGACCAGCGGGTCGGCGCCTTGGTGACCCGGCATCGCTGCGAAGGGGTCCGGCGTTGCGGCGCCCGCCAGGGCGGCGCCTGCGATGACGGCACCCGTTGGGAACGGGTCCGACTGAACGTGACGCGATGGAACAGCGCTGCGTGGGAGGGGGCTCGGCTGGCCTGAGGCGGTCGGCTCACGTGAGGCGATGGGCTCACTGGGGGCGGTGGGCTCACTGGGGGCGCTGGGCTCACTAGGGGCGCTGGGCTCACTGGGGCGCTGGGCTCACTGGGGGCGCTGGGCTGGACTGGTTGGTACTGCTGCACAGGGGGGGCCGCGTGCGGCTCGGGGTCGCGCGGAAGGATCGTCGGCAGGGCCGAGGCAGTCTCGAAGGCCACCGGCGCGACCTGCGGCGCGACTGGGGGAGCGGCCGACGCAACGGGCACGGGGGCGGTGAGCGGTGGCACCGGGGCGGGCACTGGCGGTGCGAAGAAGACGGGCTCCGGCCGAGGGTCCAGCACTGGTTGCGGCTGGCGCTCGTGCTCGGGCTGAGACCCCTGTTGCTGCGCAGGCTCGAACAGTGATCTGGCCGGGTACACCGGCTCACGGGCCGACCACGGGGCGAGCTGGTGCGCCAGCTCGGCCGGGCTGTCAGGGCCGTCGTGGCGGGGACCGAGCGTGACCGTGCAGAGGGTGTCCAGGTCGTTCGGGACCGCGGGGGCGAAGATGCGCGGGGGGGCCGGCTGCCCCGCCTCCACAGGGGCCGGGGGGAGCCCTTGGTCCCCACGGCCGGGCCAGCGGGCGGTCAGCCCCGCGTACAGGAGGCGGACGAGCCCGACCGCGTCCTCTCGGCCGGCGTCCACCAGCCCCTCCTGGTCGAGGCCGTCGAGGGCCGCCGCGATCGCGGTGCCCAGGATCTTCACCGACCCGTCGGGCAGCACCACGAGGTCGCGAACGCCGAGGCGTCGGTGGTGCAGGCCCCGGGCGCCCGCCCGCTCCAGAGCCTGCGCGGCCTCGCCGACGAGGCGGCGCGCCGCCTCCGGTGAGATCGGACCCTCCCGGGTCAGGTCAGCGAGGTCACGACCCAGGAGCCGCTCGGTCACGATGAAGGCCTGCTCGCCGGTGTCCTGCACGTCCAGGACCCGCTCGAGGCGAGGGTCCTCCACGAGCACGGCCCGCCGGGCGGCGTCCACGACGTCCGCCCCGTACGGATGACCCGGCGGGATGAGGCGCACGCGGACCTGTCGGTCGAGCGTCTCGTCCACCCCTAGCCACAGCGTCGCGTCGGTTCCCGGCTGTCGCTCCTCGAGCCGGTAGCGTCCGGCCAGCAGGGATCCGTGGCCCACGCTGTCCATGAGTGGGGCCTCCTCCCGCTGACGCATGCCGCGACCTCGAGCCGCGTGCCGTCCCATGCTAGGACGCCGTCGCTGCGGGCGGGACGCCGCGAGGTGTCGCCGGGAGGTGGAGCCGTGCGCCGGGAGGCGGAGCCCGCCTGCCGGCCCGGGGTGGGTCAGAGGTCCGGGGCTGCGTGGCCGGCTGCGGCCACGGCCGTGTAGTCGCGCAGGAAGGGGATGTGGACGGCGACGACCGTGGGCGCCGTGCGCTCGACGGACAGACTCACCGACCCGTCGGCGGCTATCCGGAAGACCGCTGCGGGCACCGTGTCCGCGCCGTTCGCCTGTGTCGCCGCGATGACAGCCGATGCGTAGCTGACATTCAGATCGTGCGTGTCGTGCCATGTCTGAGCAGCAGCCCGGGCCGCAGCGTCGGCGTCGTCCTCGACGGTGATCCGAGCGGTCACGACCGAGAGGAGGTCGAAGCAGACCACCCCGACGACGACCAGGCACAGCGAGACCCTCACGAGCCACCCGATCACGATCGAGGCGTCGTCGTGCCCTGTCGAACTCTGGGCCATGGCTCTGGTGTCGGACTGTCGAAGCGGGCACTTGAGCAACCGGTCACCCGGTCGGCCCGCGCCCGGTCGGGTGAGCCGACGACCGGATCGGCACCGTCCGACACGGCGCCGGTCACACCCGGGTGCTCGCCCGCCTGCGCAGGGGCGAGAGCAGATCACCCAGCTCGCTCACCCGCAGTGCCCGTAGCAGCAGGGCATACCCCGTCACCAGGACGACCCCACCCCCGACGAGGACGACGACGCCCGCGCCGAGCCCCGTGCCGAGCATCCCGGAGAGCGCCCTCGCACTGGCCCAGGCAGCCAGTCCCGCGCTCGCCGCAGCGAGCACGAGACGGACGTGCACACCGACGACCCGGGCGCCGTCGAGGCCACCGATGCGCCGTCGGAGCACCAGCGCCGACAGGCTGGCACCGACGACGCTGCCGAGGGTCATCGACAGACCGACACCGACCACCATCCACTGCGGGCTCACCATGGTCGCCACGACCACGTTGCCGATGACGCCGACCGCGACGGCCGGCAGCTGGATGAGGAACGGGGTCCGGGCGTCCTCGTACGCGTAGAACGCGCGCTGGAACAGGTACTGCGCGCTGAACGGCACGAGGCCGAGCATCATCGCGGTGGCCGCCGCCGTGATGCCTCGTTGAGCCGCGCTGCGGTAGCCGTGGAACAGCACGGCGGTGATGAACGGGCCCAGGCTGACCATGGCGCTGGTTGCCAGCACGGTAGCCACGCCAGTGATCCGCAGGCCCACGGAGACGTCGGCGCGCACGGCGTCGACGTCCCCCCGAGCCGCCGAGGCGGACATGCGCGTGAACAGCGCCGTGACCAGGGACACGGTCACGAGCGAGTGCGGCAGCATGAAGAGCAGGAACGCCAGGTCGTAGATGAACGACCCGCCCGAGGCCTCCCCCCCGAACTGCTGGCGGGTGAGGTCCCCGGCGAGAGTCACGACCTTCGACGTCACCACGAACCCGAGCTGGGTGACCACGACGGCGGCGAAGGTCCAGCCGGCCACGCGGCTGGCCGCGCGCATACCCACGCCGCGCCACCCCCACCGGGGGCGCCATCGGAACCCGACATGGCGCAGGACGGGGATGAGGATGAACGCCTGCGAGGCGACCCCCAGGGTGGCCGAGCCTGCGAACAGCGCGATGAGCCCGGGGGTCCAGAAGTCCGCGGGCTTGTCCGAGGCACCGGCGACCTTCACGAAGATCACCAGACCGAGGATCGCCACGATGTTGTTCAGCACCGGCGACCACGTGTACGCGGCGAAGGCACCTCGCGCGTTGAGCACCTGTCCCCAGATCGTGTACAGGCCGTAGAAGAGCACCTGCGGCAGGCACCAGAAGGCGAACGACGTGGCGAGTGCGATCTGCTCGCTGCTCACGCTGGAGGAGTTGTACAGCGCGACCAGCAGGGGTGCGCTGGCCGTGACGACGATGGTCAGCGCGGCGAGCATGGTGATCGACACCGTGACCAGGCGGTCGACGTACTCGCGGCCCCGCTCGCGGTCGCGGTCGCGGTCGGCCCGGGTGATCTGCGGGACGAGGACGGCGTTGAGCACGCCGCCCGCCAGCAGCATGTACACGATGTTGGGCACCTTGTTGGCGATCGAGAAGGCATCGGCGGACACCGTGGAGGCACCGATCGCCCAGCCCAGCATCCAGGCCCGGACGAAGCCGAGGATGCGCGAGACAAGTGTCCCGGCGGCCATGACGGCGCTGCTGCGCATGACACTGCCCGTGCCCTCGCCGTCAGGCGGGAGTCGGTCGGGGTCCGGCCCTCGGGGGTCCGGTCTGCCGAGAGTGAGCTCGTCGGGAGCGATCTCGTCGGGGGACAGCCCGTCCAGTGGCTGGCCCCCGGGGGTGAGCCCGTCGGCCAGGCCCGCGTCGTCGGGTGGGCTCGGGCGAAGGAGCGCGGTCGTCGTCTGGCCCCGTACGTGCCGCGCGGGAGTGTTCCTGCGTCCACCGTCGGCGTCGGAGGAGCCGAACCAGGCGGCGCCGAAACCGTCGGGGCCGAACCAGGCCGATGCGGTCGGGGGGACGGTCGAGAGCATCGGTGCCGGCGCCGTCCGCCGTTGCCGAGGTCGCTGCTCCTCGGCGATGGCGAGGTCGTCGACGTCCGGCACGAGCTCTGGCGGCACCCGCGTACGCCGCCGCCGGGCGCCGCGGACGAGCCCGACGAGCAGGAGGACCAGCAGCACTGCCGCGAGGACGGACAACCCCCGGAACTCCCAGTCTCGGCGCACCCGTACCTGGAACGTCACGGGGTCGCCGACCGGCACGCCCTGGGGGGTGAGGAGCTGTGCCTCCACCTCGACGTTGCCGTTCGCCACCGCCCTGCTTGGCACCTTCGTCGTGGTGGTCTTCAGGGCAGGCACCTCGACGTCCACCTCCGTGTGGACGGTCAGCTGGCCCGTGCGCGGCACCAGACGCAGCTTGACGTGCACGGGGTATGGCAGGGCGTTGGCGAGGGTGATGGGGAGCGGACCCGAGGTTGACAGCAGCAGGATCGGTGGCGGAGGCACGACACGGACGCCGGAGCCGACCGCCTCGACAGCGACGTCGAGCGCCTGGCGCGCACTCGCCAGCTCGGCCCGCGTGTGGCCCCGCCAGGTCACGCCCACGATCGAGAGGGCGCGGGTTCGGGCCGGGTCCACCACGGGGCCGGGGTCGTCGAGGATGCGGGTGAGGCGGCTGAGGCTGAGCTCGTCGGCAGCCACCTGCACCACGTGCGACAGGTTGAGCTCGGCGGCGACCGCGGTGCGCGGGTAGGCCGCAACCGTTCGCCGCACAGCCGGCGGCTCCGCGGAGACCAGCGTCGACAGAGGCCGGAGCTGGACCCACGGGACGCCGCTGAGCGCCGTGAGGGTTGTGCGCACGTCCTCGGGCGAGGGTGACCAGGCGCGGGGCGTCACGAGCAGCACGTGCCGAGCGTCGCTGGGGCGTTCGGCGGTGATGGCCGCGGTGTCCGCGAGCAGCCGCTGGCGGCACAGCACCGGGTTCGCCCCTCCCGCGCAGGTGAGGGTGTCCGATGCCGCCTGGTCGTAGAGCAGTCCGCGCAGACGGCCGCCCGTTCCGGGGACCACGGTCAGGCCGGTCGGCGTGTAGCCGACGGTGGCGGGCATCGCGAGGCTGTTGAGCACGACGAAACGGCGCACCGGGCCGGTGAGCAGCTGCAGCGTGGTGCTGTCGGCCTGCCCTCCCGCCGGCCAGGCCAGGTGGACCTGCGCCATCGACGCGGAGGAGCGGCTCAGCGCCGCCGAGCGCTGGTCGGCCTCGGCCAACAGCCGCACGGCGTGCCCGCGAGCCAGGGCGGCCACGTCGGGGTCCCCCCAGGGCAGGGAGGCGACATCACGGCCGGCACGCCCCACCGCCAGGCGGCCCAGCCACGCGGTGGCGGCATCGGCGACCCCGGCCGGCTCGGTGCCGCTGACCGCGGTGTGTGCGGCCGACTCGACCGCCGGGTCGAGCGCCCAGGCGACCCGGGTGTCGGCCGTGGCCTGCAGCACCGCGTCGAGGCGCCCCCCGCTGACCATCTCGTCCGCGAGCGCGGCGTCGGGTGCGCCTGCGTCGAGGCGAGCCACGGAGCTGGTGACGGGCACAAGGACGCTGACCGCGGTGGGGCGGTAGTCGACCGCCGGGCTCCACACGGTGAACGTGCGCACCAGACCGACGCGGTCCAGCAAGCCGTTGCGCCGGGCGACGGCCTCGACGGCCAGCCCGACCGGGGAGAGGCCACTGGTCTCCAGGCCCAGGTCCGCCGCGGCCACGGACAGGCGGAACGTCCGCGTCTGCCCTGCAGGCACCGACGCGCTCTGCTGCGACGGGGCCTTCGTGCCGATCAGACCGGTGGCCGCGTCCACCCGCGTGCCGGCGTCATCGGCCGGGGTGGCCTGTGCCCAGCGGCTCAGCTGCGCCCTCGTCTCCAACGCGCCGGTGGCGGTGCGTAGCCGGAGCCGGACGGCGTCCAGGGTCCGGGTGCCCGTGTTGGTCACCGAGCCTGTGATCACCAAGGTGGTACCCGGGGTCAGGGCGCTCGGCGAGACGCCGTCCAGGGCGATCCTCACCGGGAGAACCACGGTGTCTGCGGCGGCGGAGACCCCCCCTGTTCCAGTGATCGGGAGCAGCCCCGCAATCGCGGCGAGCGTGACGGCGGCCGTCCGCGCGCCGGAGAGCCGCCGCACCTCGTGCCGCCGACGACGCCCCCCTGCACGGCCCCCTGCCTGGCCGGGAGCCGCGCCCCCCGGCCCGGGCGTCACCCGGTGTCCGCGAGCCGCGCCGAAGCCTCCCGGGCGATTCGCCGCTCATTGGGGAATGCAAGCAGGGTGCCCAGCTCGTCCAGGGGCACCCATGCCACGTCGATCGCCTCCTGGTCGGGGTCGCCGTCCACGCTGAGCCGCCCGCCCGTCGCCACGAGCAGGTAGTGGTGCACGAGCTTGTGGACCCGTCGCCCGTCCACGGAGAACCAGTAGTCGATCGTGCCGAGGGAGCCCATGACCCGGCCCTGGATGCCGGTCTCCTCGGCGATCTCCCGGACGGCGGCCTGCTCGGGGGTCTCGCCGTTCTCGAGGTGTCCCTTCGGTAGGCACCACTCCACCTTGCCCGCGCGGTTCAGCCGGGCGATCACCGCCGCCCGCGGCTGGTGCCCGTCGAGGTCCACGACCAGGCCGCCTGCCGACGTCTCCTCGACCGTCGGCACGGGCCGACGGGAGCCGGGACGGGGGGCGCGGGGCACGTCCGTCACTGTAACGAGTCCCTCACCGGCGCCGTCCTCGCCGCGACGGCGCAGCCACGGGCGCTCGCCGGACGTCCGGGGCAGTGGTGAGGATCTGGCACCCTTGTAGCCCGTGCCCGACGCCCAGGACCCGCTCGTGCCGGCTGACCGGTCCGCACCGGACGGCCGGCTGGCGGAGGCTCGGCGGGCGATGGCGGCCGGGCTGGTCTCGATGGACCCCGTCGTCCTCGACCTCGCGGCCACCTTCGCGGCTGCGGGCCATCGGCTAGCCCTGGTCGGCGGACCGGTGCGCGACCTCGTTCTGGGGCGCCCATCGCCGGACCTCGACTTCACCACCGACGCCCGCCCCGAGCAGACCCTGCGTCGTGCTGTCCCGGTGGGCAGACTCGCACTGGGACGTCGGCAAGGAGTTCGGCACGATCGGCGCCCGGCGCGGCGAGGTCGTCGTCGAGGTCACGACCTACCGCAGCGACGTCTACGACCCGGCTTCACGCAAGCCGGACGTGGCCTTCGGCGAGACCCTGGCCGGCGATCTGGTCCGCCGGGACTTCACCGTCAACGCGATGGCCGTCGAGCTGCCGTCGATGACGTTCGTCGACCCCAGCGGGGGGCTGGCCGACCTCGTCCTCGGTGTCCTGCGGACCCCGGGCACCCCGGAGCAGTCGTTCACCGACGACCCGCTGCGGATGATGCGCGCTGCACGGTTCGTCGCTCAGCTCGGCTTCACGCTCGCCCCCGAGGTGCGCGGCGGCGATGACCGCCATGGCGGCGCGGCTGGAGATCGTCTCGGTGGAACGGGTGAGGGTCGAGCTGGAGAAGCTGCTGCTGGCAGCCGACCCGCGGGCCGGGTTGGCGGTGCTCGTCGACACGGGCCTGGCCGACCGGATGCTGCCGGAGCTGCCCGCGCTGCAGCTGGAGATCGACGAGCACCACCGGCACAAGGACGTCTACGAGCACTCCCTCGTGGTCCTCGACCAGGCGATCGCCCTGGAGGACCCTCCCGGTGGCGGCCCCGTGCCCGGGCCGGACCTCGTGCTGCGCCTCGCGGCTCTGCTGCACGACGTGGGCAAGCCGGCGACCCGGCGCTTCGAACCGGGCGGTGGGGTGAGCTTCCACCACCATGAGGTCGTGGGGGCCAAGATCGCCGCTCGGCGGCTGAAGGTGCTGCGGTTCGACAAGGAGACCACCCAGGCGGTCGCGCGGCTGGTGGAGCTGCACCTGCGCTTCCACGGGTACGGCGAGGGCGAGTGGACCGACTCCGCGGTCCGCCGCTACGCCGTGGACGCCGGGCCGCTGCTGGACCGCCTGCACCGGCTCACCCGCTCGGACTGCACCACGCGGAACCGGCGCAAGGCCACCCGGCTGTCGTTGGCCTACGACGAGCTCGAGGCCCGGATCGCCCGGCTGCGCGAGCAGGAGGAGCTGGACGCCGTCCGGCCGGACCTCGACGGGAACGCGATCATGGAGGTCCTGGGCATCCCGCCGGGACGCGAGGTGGGCCAGGCCTGGCAGTACCTGCGCGAGCTGCGCCTCGAGCGTGGACCCCTGGACCCGGCAGTGGCGCGCGAGGAGCTGCTCAGGTGGTGGTCAGCGCGCCCGTGAGCAGACCGTCCCTGCGCTGGGCACGGGCGTAGGCCACGGCGGTCGCGGCGTAGATCAGCGCCACCATGGCGTACAGCCACGGCACGTAACCGCTGCTGGGCAGGACCGCGGCGCAGAGCCCGGCCGCCAGGGCGAAGGCCAGGTTGAACACCATGTCGTACAGGCTCATGACGCGGCCGAGGAAGGCGTCGTGGATATCGGCCTGCACGATCGCGTCGACGCAGATCTTGGACCCCTGAGCGGCGACACCGAGCCCGAACGCCGCCACGAGGGCCGAGGGCACGGTGAGCGTGACGAGCAGGCCGGCCTCGAGGACTGCGGCCATGCCGTAGCACGTGACGATCCAGCCGGTCTTGGTCAGCCGTTGGGTGACGAGCGGGGTGATCACCGCCGCCACCGCGAAGCCGGCCCCGCTCGCGGCGAACACCGATGCGAGCAGCCTCACCCCGCCGTCCACGTCCGACGGCGCGTTGAAGGTGTTGCGACACAGGAGGACGGTGGCGACAGTGGTGACACCGTAGGCGAAGCGGTGCGCGCCGATGGCGGCCAGGGCTGTGAAGGCGCGCCGTCGACTGCGTAGGTGTGCCAGTCCCTCGACGAGCCCTCGTACGACGCCGCCCGCCGCCGCCGCGGCGTCCCGCCACGGCTGCGTCGTCACCGCAGCCGCGCCGTCGCCGTCCTCCTCGGTCACGACGGGTCCCAACAGGTCGCGGTGCATCCGCCGGGCGAGCAGGCAGGCAGCGAAGAAGAAGCTCGCTGCGCAGACCAGGATCACCGCGTCCGTCCCGTCGGCGGCTCCCAGCCGCTCGCGGACGACGTAGCCCAGCCCGCCGCCGGCGATGGCGGCGATCGTGCCGGACGTCGGTGCCACGGCGTTCGCCATGACGAGCTCGTGTGCGGGGACGACGTGCGGGAGCCCGGCGCCGAGCCCGGAGAGGAAGAAGCGGTTGAGGGACAGGCAGGCCAGCACGGCGACGTACAGCCAGGCTCCGGTGGCGCCGCGTGCGACGAGGGCCGCGATCGCGAGGACGACCACGCCGCGCACCGCATTCACGACGACAAGGACGTTGCGGCGGCGCCAACGGTCCAGCAGCACGCCGGCGAACGGGCCCACGATCGTGTACGGCACGACCGCGACCGACAGCGCGGCGGCCACGGCGGGTGCCGTGGCCGCACGTTCCTGGGAGAAGAACAGCAGGCTCGCCAGGCCCGCCTGGAAGGCGCCGTCGCCGGCCTGCGAGGTCAGGCGGGTGACGAAGAGGCGCCGGAAGTCGCGGCCGTGCAGCACGGTCGCGGCGTCGGCCGCGAACGTCCTGGCTGTTCCCACCGGCCAAGCGTACGGATCGGCCTCGGCGGCTCATCCCGGCCGGACGCCGCTCCGAGCCCGTCACTGCGGAGTCCTGCGCCAAATCAGGACTGGCGCGGTGGCACACTGCGCCAAACAGACTGGCGCAGTGTGCCACCGCGCCAGTCGAACGGCGTGGGGCTGGGGCGCGGGGTCAGCGCTCCCGCTCACCCCGGATGAACGCCTCCACGTCGGCGCGGCCCTGGGTGTCCTCCACCTGCACCGGCGGGGACTTCATGAAGTACGCCGAGGGCGACAGGATCGCGCCGCCGATCCCGCGGTCCTTGGCGATCTTGGCGGCGCGCAACGCGTCGATGATCACACCGGCCGAGTTCGGCGAGTCCCACACCTCGAGCTTGTACTCCAGGGTGAGCGGCACGTCCCCGAACGCCCGGCCCTCGAGCCGGACGTAGGCCCACTTGCGGTCGTCGAGCCACTGGACGTAGTCGCTCGGGCCGATGTGCACGTTGCGGGCCCCGAGGTCGTGGTCGAGGTTGCTGGTGACGGCCTGGGTCTTGGAGATCTTCTTGGACTCCAGGCGGTCGCGCTCGAGCATGTTCTTGAAGTCCATGTTGCCGCCGACGTTGAGCTGGTAGGTGCGGTCCAGGACCACGCCGCGGTCCTCGAACAGCCGGGCCATGACGCGGTGGGTGATCGTCGCGCCCACCTGGCTCTTGATGTCGTCGCCGATGATCGGCACGCCGGCGTCCTCGAACTTCTTGGCCCACGCGGGGTCGGAGGCGATGAACACGGGCAGCGCGTTGACGAAGGCGACCTTCGCGTCGATCGCGCACTGGGCGTAGAACTTGTCCGCCGCCTCCGAACCCACCGGCAGGTAGCAGATGAGGACGTCGACCCGGGCGTCCCTGAGGGCTCGAACGATGTCGACCGGCTGGTCGTCGGACTCCGTGATCGTCTCGCGGTAGTACTTGCCGAGCCCGTCGAGGGTGTGTCCGCGCTGCACGGTGACACCCAGCGGGGGGACGTCGCAGATCTTGATGGTGTTGTTCTCGCTGGCGCCGATCGCCTCGGACAGATCCAGCCCGACCTTCTTCCCGTCGACGTCGAACGCGGCGACGAACTCGATGTCGCGCACGTGGTAGTCGCCGAGCTGGACGTGCATCAGGCCGGGCACGGTGCCACCGGCGTCGGCGTCCCGGTAGTAGTGCACGCCCTGCACGAGTGATGCCGCGCAGTTGCCTACACCGACGATCGCGACGCGTACGGTACCCATGGTGTGCTCCTTCAGATCCTGTGGGGGACGGCGGTATTCGCAGTTGTGTGCAGCTCGTGGAAACGGCCGGTGGGGAAGGGTGCCGCACCGGGAGTCGCGGCTCAGCCCTGCCCGGGCTCGTCGACCTTCGGGGGGTGGGTCATGTTGCTCGCGCGCTCGGAGTCGATGAGCTCGGTGAGCCAGCGGACCTCTCGCTCGACCGACTCCAGCCCGTGGCGCTGGAGCTCGAGTGTGTAGCTGTCGCGCCGCTCTCGACCTCGCACCACTGACTGGCGCGCCCGCTCCAGGCGCTCCTGCAGGCGCATCCTGCGGCCCTCGAGGACGCTCAGCCGGGCTGCGGCGTCCGTCCGGCCGAAGAACGCGAAGTGGACGTCGAACGTCTCGTCCTCCCAGGCCTGCGGCCCGGGCTCGGTGACGAGGGTGTTGAAGTGCTCCTTGCCTTCGGCGGTGAGCTCGTAGACGATCCTGGCGCGTCTGCCCGACAGCGGCGGCACGGGCGCGGCCGGGTCCGGCGTCTCCCGGATCAGGCCTCCGGCGAGCAGTGTCTTCAAGGCGGGGTAGAGCGTGCCGTAGGACAGCGCGCGGAAGGCGCCCAGCTGACTGTTGAGCCGCTTGCGGAGCTCGTAGCCGTGCATCCCTCCTTCGTGCAGAAGGCCGAGGACGGCGAGCTCCAGCACGTCGGCGCGCCGGCTCACGAGGCCTCCAGCCTGTGTGTCGTTGTGGTGTCGTGTGTGTCGCCATGATGTATCGCTACGATACATCCGGACGATAGGGCCTCGCCCTCTCCCGCGCAAGCGGGCACCGGCTCGGGAGCCCTCCTGCGGCGCCCCTGCCGACGGCCGGCCAGGCCGCCCCACACCTGGCGCCCGGGGTGGGCATAGCCCTGGTCGCAGGGCTGCGACCTGCACGTTTCGATGCGTGCACGACACCCGGCGCATACTGAACGCCGGTTGCCTCGCTCCGCGCGTGAGCGACCGGACGAGCATGTACCCGAGAAGGACGAGGAGATCGTGGGACGTCGATCCGGCACGCCGGCAGCGCGGCGGGCGACCGGTGCGCGCATAACCAACGGTCGCCCGGTTCCCGTCACAGGGGCACCCGTCAAGGGCAGGTTCATCGACTACCCCCGAGCCGGCCGCCGAGGGTTCACCCGATGGCTGCCGTCGTGGCGACTGGTCCTCGGCCTAGGAGTCCTCGGCGCGCTGTCCGTGCTCGTCGCGGTCGGTGTGGCCTACTCCATGACGAAGGTGCCCACCCCTCGAGAGGACGTCTCGGCCGAGACGACGATCGTGTACTACTCCGACGGCAAGACCGAGATCGGCCGCCTGGCCGACCAGAACCGCACGATCGTCCCCCTGGCCAAGATCAGGCCGGACCTGCAGCATGCCGTGATCGCCGCCGAGGACCGCACGTTCTACAAGAACGCAGGGATCTCCCCGACCGGCATCCTCCGGGCGACGTGGAACAACCTGCGCGGCAGGTCGCTGCAGGGCGGCTCCACGATCACCCAGCAGTACGTGAAGAACGGCTTCCTCGACGCCGACCGCACGTGGAAGCGCAAGATCAAGGAGTTCTTCATCTCGGTCAAGATCAACCAGGAGTACAGCAAGGACCAGATCCTCCAGGACTACCTCAACACCATCTACTGGGGCCGCAACGTCGACGGCATCGAGGCGGCCTCGCAGGCGTACTTCCGGGTGTCGGCATCCAGGCTCACCGTCTCCCAGAGCGCGTTCCTCGCCGGGATCATCAACGCTCCGGAGCGTGCAGACCCGTTGGACGGCGCCTCCGCGCTCACCCGGGCGACCGACCGGTGGAACTACGTGCTCGACGGCATGGTGACGCTGGGGTACCTCACGCCGGAGCAGCGCGCCAACCAGACGTTCCCGAAGGTCGCACCCTTGGCCGCCCAGAACAGCCGCAGCGGCCAGCGCGGGTATCTGCTCACGATGGCCTTCGACGAGGTCAAGGCGAAGCTCGGCAAGACCGACCGCGACCTCGCGGTCGGCGGCTACCGGATCGTGACGACGTTCGACAAGCGGCTCGAGGACGCACAGGTCGCGGCGGTGAAGGCGACGATGCCGAAGAACGCGCCCAAGACCGTGCAGGTGGCGATCGCCACGGTGGACCCGAACACCGGAGCCGTGCGTGCGGTCTACGGCGGCAAGGACTACATGGTGCGCCAGCAGAACGCCGCGACGCAGGACATCGCCCAGGCCGGCTCCACGTTCAAGGCCTTCACACTGGTGGCCGCCCTGGAGAAGGGGCTGGGGCTGAAGACCCGCTTCGACGGCCGCAGCCCCCAGGTCCTGCCCGGCTTCGGCACCAAGAAGGTCGCCAACTTCGGCAACGAGCAGTTCGGCCAGATCGACCTGCTCGACGCCACGGCCCACTCCGTGAACACGGTGTTCGCCCAGCTGAACGAGTTCGACCAGAACGGCATCAAGGTCACCCCGGCGGACACCCGCAACGTCGCGATCCGCGCGGGGCTGCCGTCCGACACCCAGGACCTGAAGGCGAACCCCTCGAACGTGCTCGGCTCGGCATCGCCCCATCCGATCGACATGGCGGCCGCTTATGCGACGATCGCCGCGCAGGGAAAGCACTACCCGCGCTTCGTCGTCGCGTCGGTCTCCTCGCGCCGGCAGGGCAAGATCTACGTGCACAAGGTGCCCAAGCCGAAGCAGACCTTCGCGCCGGGCGTGATGGCCGACGCCACGTTCGCACTGCAGCAGGTGGTCCGGCGCGGGACCGGCTCCTTCGTCCGCAACCTCGGCCGGCCCGCCGCGGGCAAGACGGGCACCTCCTCGGACAGCAAGTCGGCGTGGTTCGTCGGCTTCACCCCCCAGCTCGCCACCGCGGTAGCCATGTACAACGTCGGCCCGCACGGGGAGCAGATGACGCTGACCATAGGCGGCCGCGACGTCACAGGCGGGTCGTGGCCGGCCCAGGTCTGGACCGCCTACATGACGTCGGCCCTCAAGAACGCCAAGGTGGTCGACTTCCCGTCGCCGGTCAACGGGGGGCTCGCTGTGAACCCGTCGCCGTCGCCGTCCCCCACTCCCTCCGTGACGGCGACGCCGTCGCCGAGCCGGTCGCCGTCCCCCTCGGGCAGCCCGAGCCCGACGAGCAGCGGGTCGCCCTCCCCCACTGACTCAGGAACGCCGCCACCGACGACGCCGGCCCCGACGCCATGACGCAGCAGCCCGCCGACCCGGTGACCACGCCGTCGACGGTGCCGGTGACCGCCGACCCGGTGACCACGCGGTCGACGGACCAGGACGACGTGTTGCCGAGGCTGCTGCCCGCGGACGTGATCGGCGACGCGGTGCCTCCGGGCGCGTCGGGCACGCACGCTGCGTCGCGGGAGGCCTCGCCGGTGCTCTCGCCGTCCAACGCCGACCCGGTCGTGCGCGCCGCGAGCGAGGTCGTCGGGGGGCCCGCCGGACGCCGCGCGGCAGCGGGGCCGTGGCTGTTCCGTGCGGTGCCCGTGCTGGTGCTGCTCGCCACCACCGTCCTGGGCCTCGGCTTGGTGCAGAAGGAGCACTGCAGGGCCCAAGGCTGGTCGACCCCGGACATGTTCTGGCACGCCTGCTACTCCGACGTCGCGGTCCTCTACGGCAGCAGCGGCCTCGGCAGCCACGACCGGCCGGGGCTGGGCGAGGCCGTCACGACTCTCGGGCAGCCACCGCTGGCCTCGGCGGCCATCTGGGCGGCCTCCGCGCTCGTCCCCGACACAGGCCACTCGTCGCCGCGGCGGTTCTTCGACCTGTCCGCGCTCCTGCTCGCGGCCAGCCTCTGCGTCACCGTGACCGCGACGGCGATCGCCGCCGGGCGACGACGATGGGACGCCGCACACGTGGCGCTGAGCCCCCTGCTCGTCACGGTGGGGCTCGTCTCCTACAGCCTGCTGGCGCTGATGTTCGTCGCCCTGTGCTTACTGGCCTGGTCGCGACGGCGGGCGGTGCTGGCCGGAGCCCTGCTCGGCCTGGCGATCCTCACCGCGCCCACGCTCGCCGTCGTCCTCGTGGCGGTCCTCGCCCTGGCCGTGCGCGAGCGGCGGACGGCGCCGGCACTCTCGTTCGCCGCGTCCGCCGGTGTGGTGTGGTTGGGCCTCCGCCTGCTGCTCGTGCCCGGGCTCACCGGCGGGCTGAGCGCGGGATGGCGCACCTGGAAGGAAGCCGGCCCCGGCTACGGCTCGCTGTGGCTGGTGCCGCAGCTGCTCGCGTCGAGCCGGCCGCGAACAGCGCGCCTGTGGTACACGGGAGGCGCGCTGTCGTCGTCCGTCACGACGGCTCTCGTGCTGAGCAGCCTGGCCGTGGTGGCCGTGGCGGTCGTGGCGCTGGCGGTGGTGCCGACCCAGCGGCCTCGGCTTGCCCATGTCGCGCTCTTCGCCGTGGCCACGACGCTCATCGTGAGCAAGTCCCTGCCCCCACAGGCGTCGCTGGTCCTGCTGCCCTTCATCGCCTTGGCAGGGCTGCCCTGGCGCGACCACCTGCTCTGGGCGGTTCCCGAGCTCGCCTACTTCGTGGGGGTCTGGCTCTACATCGCCGCGGGCAGCGACCCCAACCGGGGACTCACGGCGGCGTTCTACATGGTGCTGCTGCTGCTGCGCCTCGCCGGGATCGGCTGGCTGGGCGCCCAGGCCGTCCGGATGGCCAGGGACCCGGTGCTCGACCCCGTCCGCGTGCCGGAGGACGGGCAACCGGGGGCCGACGACCCGATCAGCGGCCCGCTGGTCTCCGAGCCGGCGCCCCTGGTGGTCGCGCTACGGGCCTGAGCCCGGCGTGAAAGGGGGTCTGTGGACCGCCGATTTCGGCCGGACCGGGTTGCGCCGTTAGGCTGCTCCGTGTTCGGGACGCCGTCGCTGGTGGTGCGGCAGCACAGCCGCATTCGTCGCGTGGCGTCCCGGCCGACGCACTAGCCCTCCTGTCACGGAGAGACCGTGACCGCTGAGACCAGAGGAGGTGGGTAGTCGTATGCGTCACTACGAGCTGATGGTGATCCTCGATCCGGACCTCGAGGAGCGCACTGTCGCCCCGTCACTGGACAAGTTCCTGAACGTCGTCCGCAAGGGTGGCGGCTCCGTCGAGAACGTCGACATCTGGGGTCGCCGGCGCCTGGCCTACGAGATCAAGAAGAAGTCCGAGGGCATCTACGCCGTCGTCGACATGAGCGCCGAGCCCGACGTGGCCAAGGAGCTGGACCGCCAGCTCAACCTCAACGAGGCTGTGCTGCGCACGAAGCTGTTGCGGCCCGACGCCCACTGAGCCGGATGCCTGAGAGCCCCACCCGCTGAAAGACCGGAGAGACGCCCATGGCCGGCGAGACCGTGATCACGATCATCGGAAACCTCACCAACGACCCCGAGCTGCGGTTCACGCCCTCGGGAGCCGCGGTGGCCAACTTCACCGTCGCGTCCACTCCCCGCGCGTTCGACAGGCAGTCGAACGAGTGGAAGGACGGCGAGACGTTGTTCATGCGCTGCTCCGTGTGGCGTGACGCGGCGGAGAACGTCGCCGAGTCGCTGCAGCGGGGCTCGCGGGTCCTCGTCACGGGCCGGCTCAAGAGCCGCTCGTACGAGACCAAGGAGGGCGAGAAGCGCACAGTCGTCGAGCTCGACGTCGACGAGGTCGGCCCGTCGCTGCGATACGCCACCGCCAAGGTCGCCAAGACCTCGCGCGGCGGCGGCGGGGGTGGCGGCTTCGGAGGCTCAGGAGGCTCGGGGCGGTGGCGGCTTCGGCGGCTCCGGAGGCTCGGGCGGCCCCGGGGCCAGCGGCTTCGGCGGCGCCGGCCAGGCCGACGACCCCTGGGCGACCAGCCCGTCGGGCGGTTCCCAGGAGGAGCCGCCGTTCTGACGGTGGGGCGTGCCCGCAACGATGGACGACCCACCACGCGCACGGTCTCCCGAACACACGACTTGTCCCTACGACCATCCCGGGCTGACACCCGGGCTCCTGAAGGAGGAGCACCACGATGGCCAAGCCACCTATTCGCAAGCCGAAGAAGAAGCAGAACCCGCTCAAGAGCGCCGGAGTCGACAAGGTCGACTACAAGGACACCGCACTGCTGCGCAAGTTCATCTCCGACCGCGGCAAGATCCGCGCCCGACGCGTGACCGGTGTCACGGTGCAGCAGCAGCGCGAGATCGCCAAAGCCGTCAAGAACGCTCGCGAGATGGCCTTGCTGCCGTACTCGAGCTCGGCGCGCTGAGAGAGGACGCCCGATGAAGCTCATCCTCACCCAAGAGGTCTCCGGCCTCGGCGCTCCCGGTGACATCGTCGAGGTCAAGGACGGCTACGCCCGCAACTACCTCCTGCCGCGTGGCCTGGGGACCGCGTGGACGAAGGGCGGCGGAGAAGCAGGTCGCCTCCATCCGCAAGGCCCGCGACTCGCGGGCCGTGAAGTCCATGGACGAGGCACACAAGCTGAAGTCGGCCCTGGAGTCGAGGCACTGTGACGGTCACGGCTCGTGCAGGCGCCTCGGGCCGCCTCTTCGGTGCCGTGACCCCGGCCGACGTGGCCGAGGCGGTCGTGGCCGTGGGCGGGCCCGCAGGTCGACCGGCGCAAGGTCGAGCTGCCGCAGCCGATCAAGGCGGTCGGCGACTACACGGTGCACGTGCGGATCCACTCCGATGTGCGCGCGGACGTCAAGCTGCAGGTCGTCGCCGCCCAGTAAGCGCGGCTCCCCGGCGACCCACCGCCGGCGCCGGTGACCGGATCCCGTCGACGGGTCGCTGCAAGGGGCGGCGTCAGCGGGTGGCGCCTGTCACCAGCCAGGCGTCACCTCGCTCGCGCACCCCGAGGAACACCGCGCGGGTGAGCATGTAGACCCCGGCGAAGCTGACCCACAGCCACACGAGGCCCACCGTCCCCGCCGGGGCGTACCTGGCCACGGCGAGGGCACACGGGGCGTAGATCAGCACCTGCAGCGCACCCGCCAGCGCGAGGTAACGTCCGTCGCCGGCCCCGATGAGCACCCCGTCGAGCACGAACACGTACCCGGCCAACGGCTGCGCCACCGCGGCCACCAGCAGTGCCGCCACGAGTGCTGCCTGCACCTGCGGGTCGGCGGTGAACAGCGGTGCCAGCAGCCCACGTCCCGCGCCGAGCAGCACGGCGAAGACCACCCCGGCGCCCACGCCCCACCGGAGCATGCGTGCCGGTCGCGGCCCGGACAGCGACGACGTCCCCGGCGCCCAGGGCCTTGCCCGGTCAGCGCCTGCGCCGCGATGGCGAGGGCGTCCAGGGCGAGCGCCAGAAAGATCCACACGTTCGTGGCCACCTGGTTCGCCGCCAGCGCCGAGGCACCGCGGCGAGGCGGCGACCCATGTCGTGAGCAGCAGGGCGACGCGCAGGGACAGGGTGCGTACCAGCAGGGGGACGCCGGCCCTCCCCGATGCGCGGATGCCTGCGCGGTCGGGGCGCAGCGGGACGCCGAGGCCGCGTGCCCCGCGGACGACGACGGCGCAGAGCGCCACTGCCATCCCGACCTGCGTGAGTGCCGTTCCGAGCCCCGAACCCGCGATCCCCATACCCTGCCACCGACCGCCGAACGGGTGGGTGCCGTACACCAGCACGAGGTTGAGCCCGGCGTTGGCCGCCGCCCCGCCTGCGGCCACGGCGAGCGGCGTCCGGGTGTCCTGCAGGCCGCGCAGCACACCCGTGGCAGCCAGCACGAGCAGCATCGCGGGGATCCCGGGCATGGACCAGCGCAGGTACGTGACCGCCTGCTCGGCCACGCCGGCCGGGGGGCCGAAGGCGTGGACCACAGTCCGTGCGAGGCCCCAGCCCGTGAGCGCCACCAGCGTTCCCAGACCGGCGGCGAGCCACATGCCGTCGACCCCCTGGCTCAGCGCACCCTCCCGGTCGCCCGCCCCGAGCCGGCGCGCCACCACCGCCGTCGTGCCGTAGGCGAGGAACACGAAGAGGCCCACGACGCCGGACAGTGCCGCACCCGCGATCCCGAGCCCGGCCAGCGCCTGCGTTCCCAGCCGTCCGACGATCGCGGAGTCGGCGAGCAGGAAGAGCGGTTCGGCCACCAACGCCCCGAAGGCGGGGACGGCGAGAGCGAGGATCTCGTGGTCGGTTCGGGACGGCGCGCGGCCGGCGTCCACGCCCCTCCTCTCGGTGTGCGGCGCGGGTTCGAAGCGGGAGCTGGCGGGGTTCGGACGGGCGTGAGCCAGCCTAGGACGCCTGGACGACGGGATGTCTCGGCGGGTCGTCGGCGTGCCGCGAAACTTTCTTCGGTCCACAGGTGGTGGATCCCGCGTTCGGCCTGCCACCTGCGGTGTCGCAACTGGGGAAGGGCTCCCGTCCCCACGGTTGTCCACATCTTGTGGACGCCGCACGGGGTTGTCCACGCGTAATCCACACCTTGTCCCTAGGTGGCCTCACAGGCGCGTTTGAACCGCGACGCCCAGGGTCCTAGCGTCGTCACAGTCTCGTCCGGGCCGTACCTCGAACCGGAACCGGGGCCGGCGACAGGACCGACACTTCGCCAGAAGTGCCGGGGAGGGTCAGTTCGGACACATGTTCGAGCGAGCCTGTCGGTGGCTTCCGGTACACCTGAGTCGAGGAAGCGGCCGTGGGGGCCGCGACGCGTCGAGGGGAGGGATCCCGGGGTGTCCCTGGTCGATCTGCAGGTCGCGAACAGTGGCCGTGCCGAGGACTACGGGCGTACCCCCCCGCAGGACGTCGCGGCCGAGCAGAGCGTCCTGGGCGGAATGCTGCTCTCGAAGGACGCGATCGCCGACGTCGTCGAGGTGCTGCGGAGCACGGACTTCTACCGGCCGGCCCATGAGCTGATCTACGACGCCGTCCTCGACCTGTACGGACGCGGGGAGCCGGCGGACGCCGTGACCGTGTCGGCTGAGCTGACCAAGCGGGGCGAGCTCGGCCGCGTGGGCGGTCCGGCGTACCTGCACACCCTGCTCTCGTCCGTGCCCACGGCCGCGAACGCCGGTTACTACGCCCGGATCGTCCGCGAGCGTGCCGTCCTTCGCCGGCTCGTGACGGCGGGCACGAGGATCGTCCAGCTCGGCTACGCCGCCGACGGTGGCGACGTCGACGAGATAGTCAACGCCGCGCAGGCCGAGGTGTACGCGGTCACGGAACGCCGTGCGAGCGAGGACTACCTGCCGCTGTCGGCGATCATCGAGGGAACCATCGACGAGATCGAGGCGTCGAGCCACCGTGGCGACGGGCTCACCGGCATCCCGACGGGGTTCGCCGACCTCGACCGCCTCACCAACGGCCTGCACGCCGGCCAGATGATCGTCGTCGCCGCGCGGCCCGCGGTCGGGAAGTCGACCCTGGGGCTCGACATCGCCCGAAGTGCGGCCATCCATCACGACATGGCCAGCGTCATCTTCAGTCTCGAGATGAGCCGCACCGAGATCACCATGCGGCTCCTGTCGGCCGAGGCGCGGATCCCCCTGCAGAACATGCGCAAGGGCACCATGCGAGAGGAGGACTGGACCCGCCTTGCGCGCACGATGGGCCAGGTCAACGAGGCGCCGCTGTTCATCGACGACAGCCCGAACATGTCGCTCATGGAGATCCGAGCCAAGTGCCGGCGGCTGAAGCAGCGGCACGAGCTCAAGCTGGTGGTGGTGGACTACCTGCAGCTGATGTCGTCGGGCAAGAAGGTCGAGAGCCGCCAGCAGGAGGTCAGCGAGTTCTCCCGAGCGTTGAAGCTGCTGGCCAAGGAGCTCGAGGTTCCCGTGATCGCCATCAGCCAGCTGAACCGCGGGCCCGAGCAGCGTACGGACAAGAAGCCGCAGATGTCCGACCTGCGGGAGTCGGGCAGCATCGAGCAAGACGCCGACATGGTCATCCTTCTGCACCGCGAGGACATGTACGAGAAGGAGTCACCGCGCGCAGGGGAGGCCGACTTCATCGTGGCCAAGCACCGCAACGGCCCGACGGACACCATCACCGTCGCGTTCCAGGGCCACTACTCCCGATTCGTGGACATGGCCCAGTAGCGGCTCACTCGAGGAGCCGACCGGTCCTAGCGGACACACATGGAAAGTGATATCTATTGGATATCACTTTCCATGTGAGGGGAGCACGTCATGAGCACCGCAGAGTCAGGGAACAGCACCGCACCCGTCAGGCAGCAGGGCGCGCAGGTCGACATCACGCAGCGACCCGCCGCCGCCGTGAGCGGCTGGTTCGGGGTGGCGTTGCTCGCCGGATGTGCCTGGTGGGCCGTCATGGCCGTGCAAGGCAGCAGCGGCTGGCTGTGGCTGCCGATCGTCGTCTTCTGCCTGGTCATCGCCTCGCTGGTGATCGTGACGCCCGGCCAGACGTCGGTGATCCAGTTCTTCGGCCGCTACATCGGGACGGTGCGCCGGCCCGGGTTCTGGTGGGTTCTGCCGTTGACGGTGCGCCGCGGGGTCAGCGTTCGGGTGCGCAACTTCGAGACCAACCGCCTCAAGGTCAACGACGCCGACGGCAACCCGGTGGAGATCGCCGCGATCGTCGTCTGGCAGGTCGCTGACACCGCAAAGTCGACGTACGCGGTGGAGAACTACCTGAACTTCGTGACGGTGCAGGCCGAGTCGGCGCTGCGCCACGTCGCGACCAGCCACCCCTACGACGACACCACCGACGCCGGGACCTCGCTTCGCGGCTCCACCGACGTCGTCGCGGCACAGCTAGGCGGCGAGGTCGCCGAGAAGGTCGCGATCGCCGGGGTCGAGATCGTGGACGTCCGCATCTCCCACCTGGCCTACGCGCAGGAGATCGCCCAGGCGATGCTGCGCCGCCAGCAGGCCAACGCCGTGGTCGCAGCCCGGTCGCGGATCGTGGAGGGGGCGGTCGGGATGGTCGAGATGGCACTGAACCGGCTTACCGAGAACCGCGTGATCTCCCTCGACGAAGAACGCACCGCTGCCATGGTGAGCAACCTGATGGTGGTTCTGTGCGGGGATCAGCCCCCCTCACCGGTCGTCAACGTCGGCTCCCTGTATACGTGAGCGAGCGTCGGCAGGTCCTGCTCCGGCTCGACCCTGCGGTACACGACGCGCTGGTCCGCTGGGCGGGCGACGAGTTCCGCAGCGCCAACGCGCACATCGAGATGCTCCTGCGCCGGGCACTCACCGGCGCCGGGCGGATGCCCGACCACGCGGGGCCGTTGCCCAGGCGCGGCCGGCCGCGCGCCGGGAACGAGTCGACGGAGCGCCCGAACCCGACCACGGATGGCGCACACCCACCCCAGTCGTCCCGCACGGACTAGCTCGGCAGACGTTCACCCCGGTCGCGAGGACTGTGACTCCAGGTAGCGCTCGACGCGCCGGTCCGGCACGAGCCAGATGACGGCGACCAGGGCGTAGCCGGCCATCGAGAGCCACGGGTTCACGAAGGCGAGCACGATGCTGGCAAGGTAGATCAGTGGTGACAGCTTGCCCTTGAGGTCAGCGCCGAGCGCATCCCGCAACCCGGAGCCACCTTCGACGCGGAAGATCGTCTGCTGCAGGACGTAGTACGCGATCGCGGCGAGCAGGAAGTCCACCCCGTAGATCATCACCGGCAGCCGGGCGAAGTGCGAGCGCTCGACCCACGAGGTAGCCACCGGCAGCAGTGACAGCCAGAACAGCAGGTGCAGGTTGGCCCAGAGCACGGCCCCGTTGACCCGCTCGACCACCTGGAACATGTGGTGGTGGTTGTTCCAGTAGATCCCGACGTAGACGAAGCTCAGCACATAGCTCACGAACGAGGGAGCAGAGTCGCGAAGCGCGCTCAGCGTCGGCGCGCCGGGCACCTTGAGCTCGAGCACCATGATCGTGATGATGATCGCGAGCACGCCGTCACTGAACGCCTCGAGCCGGGTGGTCCGCACGAGCCGAAGTGTTCCAGGGCCGCCGCCCTCGTGCGCCACGAGCGGCCGGCCGGTGCCTGTGAGCCCCCTGCGCCGTGCACCTGGGCGCGCCGTGCAGTTGGATGGCTCGTGCAGGTGGATGGCTCGTGCCGTGCGGTGGCCGCGCGGATCGACAGGGAAGGATCACCGCATGGGCAAGTACGACCTCGACGCAGTCACTCTCGGCCAGCTCCTGGAGGACCCCGAGGTGCAGGCGATCCTCGAGAGGCACTCCCCGGGAATCACGTCGAACCCGATGCTCAACATGGCCAAGGGCATGCCGGCCGCACAAGCGGTGGGCATGGCCTCCGGCATGATCGGCCAGGACGCCGTCGACGCGATCCGCCAGGAGGTCGAGGCTCTCTAGGGCGGCTGCGTCCGGCTTCTTCGCACCTGGCCGAGCTAACCGCGTACGCCCGACATGGGCAGCGCATCGCTCGGCGACGTCGGCCGGCGCTCGTGTCGCACAGGTGCGTGCAGAGCCAGGCGTCAGGCGGGCGGACGAGCCTTCTGCGGGTACACCGTCTCGCCGCGCGCGAGCATCGCCACGAACTGCTCGATACGGCGGGCGCGGGTGTCGGGCCGCTTGGCACTCTCGATCCGGTAGAGCACCGCGTAGCGGTTCCGCGCTGTCAGGACGTCGAACATCGCCTCGGCCGCGGGATCGGCGCTCAGCGCGGCGGCGAGGTCGGCCGGCACCGCGATGGCCGCCTGCCCGGCGTAGGCGGCATCCCAGCGTCCGTCGGCCTTGGCGCGTTCGACCTCGGCCACACCCGCCGGGTGCATGCGCCCCTCGTCGAGCAACCGCGCGACGATGCCGACGTTGCGCGCCGACCACGGGCTACGCCGACGGCGATGCGTGAAGCGCTGCCGGAACGTGGACTCGTCCCGGCCCCCCGTCTGGCCGTCGATCCAGCCGTGGCACAGCGCCTCGTCGAGCGCCTGGTCGTAGGTGAGGCTGGTCGGTCGGGTGGTGCCCTTCTTGGCGAGCACCAGCCACACCCCTGCGGTGCTCGTGTGGTGCACGCTCAACCAGTCGCGCCACGCCTGGGCGTCGACGACGACGAGCTCGGCCAGGTCATCGGTCATCGCGGCCAGCCTCGCAGGGGGTCAGAGGACGTCGTGGCCCGGGTGCGCCTCCGTCGGGATCGTCCCGAGCTTGCCGGCCTGGAAGTCCTCGAACGCCTGGATCAGCTCCGCGCGGGTGTTCATGACGAAGGGTCCGTAGGCAGCGACCGGCTCGCGGATCGGCTGCCCGCCGAGCACCAGCACCTCCAGTGCCGGGTCGCGGCCGTCCTGCGTCTGGTCCGAGGTGACGGTGACGACGTCGCCCGCACCGAGCACCGCCAGCTGCCCGGTGCGGATGGGGCGCCGTTCGTCGCCCACCGTGCCGCGACCGGCCAGCCCGTACACGAGCGCGTTGAAGTCCGGCCGCCAGGGCAGCGACAGCTCGGCTCCGGGGGCCAACGTGGCGTGCACGAGGGCGATCGGCGTGTGCGTGACCCCGGGGCCGGGGTGCCCCGCGACCTCACCGGCGATCACCCGCACGAGCGCGCCGCCGTCCCCCGAGGTCAGCAGAGACACCTGCCGCCCGCGGATGTCCTGGTAGCGCGGAGGTGACCACTTCTTGGCCCGAGGCAGGTTGACCCACAGCTGGATGCCGTGGAACAGGCCACCGCTCATCACCAGGTGCTCCGGCGGGCGCTCGATGTGCAGCAGCCCGGAGCCGGCCGTCATCCACTGCGTGTCGCCGTCGGTGATGACGCCGCCGCCGCCGTGGGAGTCCTGGTGCTCGAAGATGCCGTCGATGATGTAGGTGACGGTCTCGAACCCGCGATGGGGGTGCCACGGCGTCCCCTTCGGCTCGCCGGGCGCGTACTCCACCTCGCCCATCTGGTCCATGTGGATGAAGGGGTCGAGCGCGCGCAGGTCGACGCCCGCGAACGCGCGGCGTACCGGGAAGCCCTCGCCCTCCAAACCGCTCGGCGCGGTGGTCAGCGATACGACCGGGCGCGGGGTCGCCGCTGCCTGGTCGGGTCGGGTGATGCGGGGAAGGGTGAGCAGGTTGTCGACCGTGACCGCTGGCATGCGCTCTCCTGGGTGCGGTCCGCTCGGCGCGACCTGAGGCCGAGGCGGGAGGGTCCAGTGGGAACGATGATTGAAAGTAGAATATTTCTACACCCAACGGGGTCGAGCCCCGTCCTAGAGTCGGCGGGGTGAGCGAGATGCAGGGGGCCCGGCCGGCGTCCGGCTCGTCGCGGCCACGAACCCCGTCACTGGTGCTCGACGGGCGCGAGGTGCCGCTCGGCGGACCGCGCGCCATGCTCGTGCGGCGTACCCTGCCCCACCGGGACCTCCACATGGTGGGGCCGTGGTGCTTCCTCGACCACTTCGGACCGGTGGACGTCGCGGGCGCGGGTGGGATGCGCGTCCCACCGCACCCGCACACCGGGCTGCAGACTGTCACGTGGCTGCTCGAGGGATCGGTGCTGCACAAGGACAGCCTGGGGACCACCGAGTGGGTTCGTCCGGGCGAGCTGAACCTCATGACGGCGGGCCACGGGATCTCGCACTCCGAGGACTCCCCGAGCTCGGTGGACGCCTCGGCGGCTCGGCATCGGGCAGCCCCGCCGACCGGCGGGAGCCGGCTGCACGGCGTCCAGCTCTGGATCGCCCTGCCGGCCGTGGCCGCGGACGCTCCGGCGGCCTTCGAGCACCACGCCGGGCCGCCCGCAGCCGGTGGCCTGCCCCGCATCGACAGCCAGGCGGGCCAGGCTCGGGTGCTCGTCGGCGAGGTGGACGGCGTGCGCTCGCCGGCGACGGTGTTCAGCCCCGCCGTCGGCGTCGAGGTGCTCGTGCACGCCGACGCTGCGCTGCGACTGCCGTTGCGCCACGCCTTCGAGCACGCGGTCATGGGCCTGGACGGGCCCGTGGAGGCGGATGGCGCGCAGGTCCCCCGCGGTGCCCTCGCCTACCTGGAACCCGGCCGACGTGACGTCACACTGGCGGCGTCACGCGACACCCTGGTGCTGCTCATCGGCGGGGAGCCGTTCGGGGAGACGCTGGTGATGTGGTGGAACTTCGTCGCGCGCAGCCACGACGAGATCGCCGCCAGCCGCGCCGACTGGGAACGGCAGCGGCGCACCCGCGACCCCTCGTCCCGCTTCGGCGTCGTGGACCGCGACCGCGAACCCCTGGCGGCCCCGGCCCTGCCCGGGGTTCGGCTGCGCCCACGCGGCAGGCGCCCACCACCGTGACGGAATGCACACCGTCACGACGGGATGCACACCGTCGAGGGCAGGCACAACCCCCACATGACAGGGGCATGACAATACCTAACCGTGGGGTTGACGCTGCGCCGCCGCGGCACCAACTCTCTACACATGCCCCCCGTCTCCACTCCGGCCTGTGGCATCTCCGGGCCCGCATCGACGCTCGCGTCCTCGCGTCCCCGGGCCAGTGCCGTGAGGGCTGTCAGGGACTCGTTCTGGTTCCTCGGCAGCCACAGCGCCCTCGCCGACGCCTTCGAGGGGTGCGCGCTGACCGCGGCCCCGGGCTTGGGCGCGCCGTTCGCCCTGGTCTTCCCGCGCGGCACCGAGCGCCCGATGAACGCGCTCGCGCGCGCGGTCGAGGCCCTCGGCGTGGCCCCGGGGCTGGAGGCCGAGCTGATGCTGAGACGGATGGGAGACGAGCTTCGGCACGCGGGCGCGGGCGAGCACGACCTAGCGGCGGTCAGCCCGGCACTGCAGACCGCCGTGCACGGCTGCTTCACCGGTAGCTGGAGCCGCAGCCTGGCCTACGCGTGGGCGGACGTCGCCGCCTGGCTCGGTGCGAACCTCGAGGAGGGCTGCCGGCCGACCTCTGGTGGGTAGCTGTCCCCTCACATCGATCTCAGGGGACAGTTGCATTCCCGAGGTCGCCGAAGAGCCCCGGCCGGCCCTCAGGGCTGGAAGCGGTACCCCATCCCGGGCTCGGTCAGCAGGAACCTCGGGCGCGAGGGCTCCGGCTCGAGCTTGCGGCGCAGTCGGGCCAGGTACACCCGCAGGTAGTCGTTGTCCTCGGGGTAGACCGGACCCCAGACCTCGGTGAGCAGCTGCCGTTGGGTCATGAGCTTGCCCGGGTGGCGCACGAGCAGCTCCAGCACCGACCACTCCGTCGGTGTCAGCCGGATCTCCTCCCCGCTCGCCGCCGCCACGCGGTGCGTGGCCAGGTCCACCACCACGTCGCCCAGGAGCACCGTCGGCACGTCGTCGGCGGTGCCCGAGCGCCGGTAGGCAGCCCGGAGCCGGGCCAGCAGCTCGTCCATCCCGAAGGGCTTGGTCACGTAGTCGTCGGCGCCGGCATCCAGCGCCGCCACCTTGTCCCCGGACCCGGAACGCCCGCTCAGCACGAGGATCGGCGCGTTCATCCACCCTCGCAGTCCGTGGATGACCTCCACCCCGTCCATGTCGGGCAGGCCGAGGTCGAGGATCACGAGGTCGGGGGGCTGGCTCGCGGCCGCGGCGAGCGCGCGCCGTCCGCAGTCGGCGAGGTCGACGTCGTAGTGGCGGGCCCGCAAGGTGATGGCCAGAGCCCGTCGGATCTGGGGCTCGTCGTCGACGACCAGCACGCGGGTCATGGCGCCGGGTGGGACGCCGGGGCCGCCGCCAAGGTCACGATCATGGTCAGTCCGCCTCCCGGGGTGTCCTCGGGCTCCAGCCTCCCGCCCATCGCCTCGGTCAGGCCCCTCGCCACCGCCAGGCCTAACCCCACCCCGGCCGTCGCGTCGTTGTCGCCCAGCCGCTGGAAGGGTGCGAACACCCGCTCGCGGTCTGCGGCCGCGATGCCTGGACCACGGTCGACGACCCGCAGCTCCACCCAGTCGCCCAGGGAGCTGCCGGTGACCCGTGGCGGCTTACCGGGCGGGGAGTAGCGCACGGCGTTCTCGGCCAGGTTGGCGATCACGCGCTCCAGCAGCGTGGGGTCGGCCAGCACCTGTGGCACGTCCTCGGGCACGTCGAGCTGCACCTCCTTGCCGGCAGGGCCGAGCTGGTCCAACGCCAGCGGCACCAGCTCGTCGAGAGCGATCCTGCGCGGGAACACGGAGAGCACCCCCGCCTGCAGCCGGCTCATGTCGAGCAGGTCCGAGACCAGCTTCGCCAGCCGGTCCAGTGACTCGTCGGCAGCTAGCAGCAGCTCTACCTGCTCGGCCGCCGTCAGGTGCACCTGCGTGCTGCGCATCGATGTCACCGCTGCCTTCGCCGAGGCCAGGGGGGCTCGCAGGTCGTGGCTGACGGCCGTGAGCAGCGCTGAGCGCATCTTGTCCGCCTCGACGTGGGGACGGGCGGCGGCAGCCTCGTCGGCCAGACGCTGCTGCTCCAGGGCGGTGGCGGCCTGAGCTGCGACGGCGCCGAGCACCCGACGGTCGTGCGCCGCCAGTGGGCGCCCCTTGACCACGAGTACGAGGGACTCCCCGACGGGGACGTCGGCGTCCGCGGCGTCGGGGTCGTGGCACTCCGGCGACCCGGCGGAGGCCACGGCATGCCAGGCCTGGTGCGCAGCGGTGACGCCCGGCACCCGCTCCAGCAGCGTCACCGATGTGAGGCCGAACGCCTCGCGCACCTGCTCGAGCAGCGCCGGCAGCACTGCCCCACCGCGCAGCACGGTTCCCGCCAGGGTTGCGAGCATCTGCGACTCCGCGCTCGCGCGCGCCGCCTGTGACGTCCGTCGTGCCGCGATGTCGACCAGCGTGCTCACGAGGATCGCCGCGACCACGAAGACGCCGAGCGCGAGGGCGTTGTTCGCCTCAGCGATCGTGAACTGGTACAGCGGGGGGGTGAAGTAGTAGTTGAGCAGCAACGAGGCCGCCAGGGCGGCGACCACCGCCGGCAGCACCCCGCCGACCAGCGCCACGACGAGCACCAGCAACAGGTAGAGGAGCACGTCACTGGTGAGGTTGAGCCGGCTGCGGCCCAGCGCGAGCAGCAGGGTCAGCAGCGGCAGACCCACCGCGCCGACGCCGAGGCCGGCCAGCCGGCGTCGCGCCGTCAGCCCGCCGCTCAGCGCCGGGAGGCCGCGCCTGGTCGCGGCGTAGTCGTGAGTGACGATGTGGACGTCGATGTGCCCGGAGTGGCGCACGACGGTCGCGCCGATGCTGCCCGAGAACAGCATCGACGCCCGGTTGCGGCTGCTGGCGCCGAGCACGAGCTGGGTGGCGTTCTCCGCCTGCGCGAAGTCGAGCAGAGCCGCTGCTACGTCGTCCCCGATCACCTGGTGGTAGCTGCCACCGAGGGACTCCACCAGCCGGCGTTGGTGGCCCAGGGCCTCCGGGTCGGAGCCCACGAGCCCGTCCGATCGGCTGACGTGGACGGCGAGCAGATCGCCGCCGCCGATCCGAGCGGCGATGCGCGCCGCGCGGCGGACCAGCGTGTCCCCCTCGGGGCCGCCGGTGAGGGCGACGACGACGCGCTCGCGTGCCTCCCACGTGTCGTGGATGCCGTGGGTGGCCCGGTACTCCTGCAGGCCCTCGTCGACCTTGTCCGCCAGCCAGAGCAGCGCCAGCTCGCGCAGCGCCGTGAGGTTGCCGACGCGGAAGTAGTTGCCCAGGGCCGCGTCGACCTTCTCGGCACTGTAGACGTTGCCGTGCGCCAGCCTGCGACGCAGCGCCTCCGGGCTCATGTCGACCAGCTCGACCTGGTCGGCCGCGCGGACGACGGCGTCGGGCAGGGTCTCCCGCTGGATCACGCCGGTGATGCGCTGCACGACGTCGTTGAGCGACTCCAGGTGCTGGATGTTGACGGTGGTGATGACGTCGATGCCGCTCTCCAGCAGCACCTCCACGTCCTCCCAGCGCTTGGCGTTGCGGCTGCCCGGCACGTTCGTGTGGGCGAGCTCGTCCACGAGGGCGACGTGCGGGTGCCGGGCGAGCACGGCGTCGACGTCCATCTCGGTGAACGTGGCTGCGCGGTAGGTCAGCGTGCGCCGCGGTACGGTCTCCAGCCCCACCACCATGGCAAGGGTGCGCGGGCGCTCGTGCGGTTCCACGTAGCCGATCACGACGTCTGTGCCGCGGTCGTGGCGGCGATGACCCTCGCCGAGCATGGCGTAGGTCTTGCCGACGCCGGGCGCAGCCCCTAGGTACACGCGCAGGCGCCCGCGTGAGCGAGCCTGCCCTCGCGGCTCGCTCACGACCGGCTCGCCGGCGGGCACGGCAGCTCTCTCAGCCCCACGTTGTCATGATCCCAGGCCGGCGACGGCGAGGTTGAGCTGCAGCACGTTGACCGTCGGCTCGCCCATGAAGCCCAGCGCCCGGCCGGTGGTGTACCGGTCCACCAGGGCCAGCACCGCAGCAGCGTCCACCTTCCGCGCGCCCGCCACCCGGTAGGCCTGCTCGCGCGCGTAGGTAGGGCTGATGTCGGGGTCCAGGCCGGACCCTGAGCTCGTGAGCGCGTCGGCAGGCACGGACGCGGGGTCCACCGCGTGGCCGGGCACGCTGTCGAAGGCCGCCACCGCGGCCCGGCGGTCGTTGATCGCCTGCACCAGGTCCGGGTTCGACGGGCCGAGGTTGGAGGCCCCCGACGACAGTGCGTCCCAGCCGTCCTTGCCCGCCGCCGATGGGCGTGGCTGGAACCACTGGGGCAGCGGGTTGCCCGAGGAGTCGAGGAAGCCCTGCCCGAGCAGGCGCGAGCCGACGACCCGGCCGGAGGCGTCCTTGACGAACGAGCCATCGGCTCGGTGCTTCAGGCCGGGGATCTGCGCGGCCGCCGTCATGGCGAGTGGGTACACCAGCCCGAGGAGCACGGTGAGCACAACGATCATGCGCACGGCCGCGAGATGGCGGGGCAGCGCCCCGCGGCTGCCGGCACGTGGGGGCAGCGAGGCGTCGGTGGGAGTGGTCACGTCGGTGGTCACAGCGGGCTCCTAGCCGATCCCGGGGATGAGCTGCACGATGAGGTCGATCGCCTTGATGCCGACGAACGGCAGCACCAGGCCGCCGAGGCCGTAGACGTAGAGGTTTCGCCGAAGCATCGCCGATGCCGACGTCGGCCTGTACCGGACGCCGCGCAGCGCGAGCGGGATGAGCGCCACGATGATGAGCGCGTTGAAGATGACCGCGGACAGGATCGCCGACTCCGGGCTGTGCAACCGCATGATGCCCAAGGACCCGAGCCCGGGGTACACGGACACGAACATCGCCGGGATGATCGCGAAGTACTTCGCCACGTCGTTGGCGATGGAGAACGTCGTGAGCGAGCCGCGGGTGATGAGCAGCTGCTTGCCGATCTCCACGATCTCGATGAGCTTGGTGGGGTTGGAGTCGAGGTCGACCATGTTGCCGGCCTCCTTGGCGGCCGACGTGCCGGTGTTCATGGCCACGCCGACGTCGGCCTGAGCCAGGGCCGGGGCGTCGTTCGTGCCGTCGCCGGTCATCGCGACCAGCTTGCCGCCCTCCTGCTCGCGCTTGATCAGCGCCATCTTGTCCTCGGGCGTCGCCTCGGCGAGGAAGTCGTCGACACCGGCCTCCTCGGCGATCGCCCTCGCGGTCAGCGGGTTGTCACCGGTGATCATCACGGTGCGGATCCCCATCGCGCGCATCTCGTCGAACCGCTCGCGCATGCCGCTCTTGACGATGTCCTTGAGGTGGACGACGCCCAGCACCCGCGTGCCGCCCTCGCCGCCCTCCGCGACGACCAGTGGCGTGCCGCCGGAGGCCGAGATCCCGTCGACGATCGCCCCGAGCTCCTCCGGTGGCACGCCCCCCTGCTCGCGCACCCAGGCACGAACGGCGGACGCTGCCCCTTTGCGAACGAGGCGGGCCGGGGTGCGGCCCTGCTCGTCCGTGGCGAGGTCGACCCCGCTCATGCGGGTCTGCGCGGTGAACGGCACGAACGTCGCCTGCCTGAGCTCTCCGGGCGCGCGCTCGCGAAGCCCGAACCCGGTCTTGGCCAGCACGACGATCGAGCGCCCTTCCGGCGTCTCGTCCGCAAGGCTGGCGAGCTGGGCAGCGTCAGCCAGCCGGGCGACGTCCACCTCGGTCAGAGGCAGGAACTCCACCGCCTGGCGGTTGCCCAAGGTGATGGTGCCGGTCTTGTCGAGCAGGAGGGTGTTGACGTCGCCCGCCGCCTCCACCGCGCGACCAGACATGGCGAGAACGTTGCGCTGCACGAGCCGGTCCATGCCCGCGATGCCGATCGCGGACAGCAGGGCGCCGATGGTGGTGGGTATGAGGCAGACCAGCAGGGCGACGAGCACGACCATCGACTGCTCGGCGCCGGAGTAGATGGCGAAGGGCTGCAGCGTCACCACCGCGAGCATGAAGATGATCGTCAGGCTCGCCAACAGGATGTTCAGGGCGATCTCGTTGGGCGTCTTCTGTCGGGACGCGCCCTCGACCAGAGCGATCATCCGGTCGATGAAGGTCTCGCCCGGCTTCGACGTGATGCGCACGACGATGCGGTCGGAGAGCACCTTGGTGCCGCCCGTGACGGCGCAGCGGTCGCCGCCGCTCTCGCGGATGACCGGCGCCGACTCCCCGGTGATGGCGGACTCGTCGACGCTGGCCACACCCTCGACCACGTCGCCGTCACCCGGGATCACCTGACCGGCCTGGACGACGACCACGTCGCCCAGCCGCAGGTCTGTCGCCGCCACGGACTCCTCTGCCGGCGCGGTGACGCCGGGCGCCCAGTCCGTCAGGCGGCGCGCCGCCGTATGCGTGCGGGTGGCCCGCAAGGTCGCGGCCTGGGCCTTGCCCCGGCCCTCGGCGACGGCCTCCGCGAGGTTGGCGAAGAGCACCGTGGCCCACAGCCACGCGGTGACGTTCCAGGAGAACACCGACGGGGTGACGACCGCGAACACAGTGGTGAGCAGCGATCCGACCTCGACGATGAACATGACGGGGTTGCGCGCCAGCGTCACGGGGTTGAGCTTGCGGAAGGCGTCGGGCAGGCTCCGCAGCAGCATCGCGGGGTCGAGCAGGCCGGCCGCCACGCGCGTCGTGCCTGGCCGGTCGGGGCCGACCGGGGCTGTCGGCGCGGGGCCGGGCAGGGTGGACGTCGACATCAGTGCAGTCCCTCCGCGAGTGGCCCGAGTGCGAACGCCGGGAAGTAGGTGAGCGCCACGACGAGCACGACGACGCCGGTGAGCAGGCCGATGAACAGCGGCCGATGGGTGGGCAGCGTGCCTTCCGTGACCGGTACCGGCTTCTGCGCCGCGAGGCTGCCGGCCATCGCGAGCACGAACACGATCGGCAGGAGGCGGCCGAAGAGCATGACGACCCCGCCGGAGGTGTTGTACCAGTCGGTGTTCGTGCCCAGCCCCGCGAACGCGCTGCCGTTGTTGTTGCCCATCGACGTGTAGGCGTAGAGGATCTCGCTGAGCCCGTGCGGCCCGTCGTTCGTGCGCGCCGACAGCGGGCCCGGGAGCACGGCCGAGAGGGCCGCGCCGATCAGCACCACCGCCGGGGTGGTGAGGATGTACAGGCTCGCGAGCTTCATCTCACGGGCACCGATCTTCTTGCGCAGGTACTCCGGCGTGCGCCCCACCATGAGGCCGCCGACGAACACGCTGATGACGGCGACCACGAGCATGCCGTACAGGCCCGAGCCGACACCTCCGGGCGCGACCTCGCCGGTCATCATGTCCGCGAGGACGATGCCGCCGCCCAGCGGGGTGTAGCTGTCATGGAAGGAGTTGACGGCCCCGGTGGATGTCAGGGTGGTGGACGAGGCGAAGACCGTGGAGTTCGGGACGCCGAAGCGGGTCTCCTTGCCCTCCATCGGGGCGTGTGCGGCCACGACCGCCGGCGGCTTCGTGTGCGTCTCCAACGCCCAGCTCGCCCCGACCGAGGCCACCCAGAAGATCGCCATGACAGCGACGATCGCGTAGCCCTGGCGGGTGTCACCGATGAGCTTGCCGAACGTGCGCGGCAGGGCGAACGGGATGAGCAGCAGCAGGAGGATCTCCAGGAGGTTGGTCCACGTCGTCGGGTTCTCGAAGGGGTGGGAGGAGTTGGCGTTGAAGAAGCCGCCGCCGTTCGTGCCGAGCTCCTTGATCGCCTCTTGGGAGGCCACCGGCCCGCCGGGGATCGACTGGGTCGCGCCCGCGAGGGTGTGCACGTCGGTGACGCCGTGCAGGTTCTGGATCGCGCCTCCGGCGATGAGCACGAGGGCGGCGAGCACGCTGAGGGGAAGGAGGATCCGAAGACAGCAGCGGACGAGGTCCACCCAGAAGTTGCCGACGCGCTCGGTTCGTGAGCGCGCGAACCCGCGGACGAGGGCGACGGCCACGGCGATCCCGACGGCTGCCGAGGTGAAGTTCTGCACCGCGAGCCCCGCCATCTGGGTGAGGTGGCTCATGGTGGACTCGCCGCCGTAGTTCTGCCAGTTGGTGTTGGTCAGGAAGCTGGCTGCGGTGTTCCAGGCGAGGGCCGGTGGCACGGCCGCCATCCCGATCGAGAGCGGCAGGTGCGGCTGCACGCGCTCGATCAGGTACAGCAGCAGCATCGAGACCAGCGAGAAGGCGAGCAGGCTGCGCAGGTAGACGGGCCAACGCTGGTCGGCGTCGGGGTCGACCCCGCCGGCGCGGTACAGGAGCTTCTCGACGCGCCAGTGGGAGGTGGTGGAGAACACGCGCGCCATGTAGTCGCCGAGCGGACGATGGGTGGCCACAAGGGCGAGCACGAGCACGGCAACGAAGATCAGCGCTGCGACGGTGTCGGACATGGGTTCGCCTCGCCTCAGAACTTCTCGGGCAGCACGAGTGCCACCACGAGGTACCCGACAAGGACCACCGACACGACGAGGCCGGTCACGTTCTCCCAGCTCACAGTCGTTCCACCCCCTTCACGACCAGCGCCAGCACGGCGAACACGGCGAGGGTCACCAACACGTAGACGGCGTCAGCCATCGCGGTCTCCCAGGGACGTCCACACACGGGTCACGTCCCCATTCAAGGCCTGCCGGGCGGCGTCCATCTACGTCGTTAACGGTGATTCCACGCGCCCCTGCCGACTGTTAACGAACCCCTGACACCGGAGGGGACAATCGCCGGTGATGGACACCGTCGCGAGCCGCACGACGCCCCGTCACGCCTGGGTCGTCTGGTCGGTCGCGCTCTTCGCCTACATCGTCGCCGTTCTCGACCGGTCGTCGTTCGGCGTCGCCGGCCTGGAGGCCGCGAGCCGGTTCGGGGCCTCGGCGAGCACGTTGGCCGGCTTCACCGTGCTGCAGCTGGTCGTCTACGCCGCACTCCAGGTGCCCGTCGGGGTGCTCCTGGACCGCTTCGGCCCGCGTCGCATGATCGCTACGGGCGCAGCGGTGATGGCCACCGGCCAGCTGATGCTGGCGTTCGCGCCGTCGGTGCCGCTCGCCGTCGCCGGCCGCGCGCTGGTCGGCGCCGGCGACGCCATGACGTTCGTGAGCGTCCTGCGCGTGGTCGCCGCCTGGTTCCCGCCCCCGCGGGTGCCGCTGCTCACCCAGCTGACCGGCCTCGTCGGCCAGTTCGGGCAGATCCTGTCCGCCATCCCCCTGGTAGCGCTGCTGGCCCGCCGCGGCTGGACCGTCGCCTTCACGTCCGTGGCCGCGCTCGGCGTCCTCGCGGGGGTCCTGGCGGTGCTGGCGCTGCGTGACTCACCGGCCGAAGCCGTAGCGAGTGGACCACCGACGACGGTGCGACGCGTGCGTGCCGACGTGGTGAGCGCGTGGCGGCACCCCGGCACCCGGCTGGGCATGTGGACGCACTTCACGACCGGCTTCCCCGGCACGGTGTTCGCGCTGATGTGGGGGTTCCCCTTCCTGGTGTCCGGCGAGGGGGTGCCACGGGCCCAGGCGAGTGCGCTCATGACCGTGTTCGTGCTCGTCGTCGTGGCTACCGGCCCCGTCGTGGGTGTGCTGGTGGAACGCCACCCCCTGCGGCGGTCGTGGCTCGTGCTCGCGATCGTGGCGGTCAACGTCTCGGCGTGGACGGCGGTGCTGGCGTGGCCGGGGCGGGCGCCGGGCTGGCTGCTGGCGGTGCTGGTGGTCGCGCTCGCCGTAGGCGGACCGGGGTCGATGATCGGCTTCGACTACGCGCGCACGTTCAACCCCTCCAACCGGCTCGGGACGGCGACCGGCATCGTCAACGTCGGCGGCTTCGTGGCGTCGCTGGTGACGATCCTGCTCGTGGGGGTGGTGCTCGACGTGCGCGGCGCAGGTGGCGGCGGTGGCGCCGGTGGCGCGGGTGGTTCGGGTGGCGCCGGCACGCCGGCGGCCCTCGGCGACTACCGCGTGGCGATGTCGGTGCAGTACCTGGTGTGGGCGCTCGGCGTGGCAGGCATCCTCGTCAGCCGTCGGAAGGTGCGCCGTCGGATGGCCGCGCGCGGCGTCCTCGTCCCCCCGCTGCGGGAGGCGATCGCGCGTAACCGGCGCATGCGCCGCCAGCGTCCTCCGCAAACTCCTGACGCGTTCTCTGGCGGGTAACCGTCCCCCAGATGCCTTCTTGGGGGCACTTACCCACCAGAGGACGGACGACGGCGCGGGGGACGGGCGCCGGGTTGGGGACGGCAGGACGCCGGGTCAGGTGGCCGAGTACATCTCGTCGATCACGTCGGCGAAATGCTGCGCGACGACCGACCTCTTGATCTTCAGGCTCGGGGTGAGCTCGCCGGTCTCGACCGCCAGCTCACGCGGCAGGATGCGGAACTGCTTGATCGTCTCCCACCGGTTGAGCGAGGCGTTCACCGTGTCGACCGCGGCACGCACGGCGGCTTGCACCGTCTCGTCGGTGCCGGACGCGACCGCCGCCACCGGCCGACCGTGCGCCGCTGCCCACTGCGCGGCCGCGTCGGTGTCCACGGTGACCAGCGCGCTCGCGAAGCGACGGCCGTCGGCCACCACCACGACCTGCCCGATCAACGGGCTGGCGGCCTTGAGCGACCCCTCGATGGCACTCGGCGCGATGTACTTGCCGCCGCTGGTCTTCGCCAGGTCCTTCTTGCGGTCGGTGATGCGCAGGTAGCCCTCGGCGTCCACCTCACCGACGTCGCCCGTGGCCACCCACCCGTCGGGCAGCAGCATCTGCTCGGTCTGCTCGGGCAGGCCGTGATAGCCACGCATGGCTCCAGGGCTGCGCAGCAGGATCTCCCCGTCCTCCCCGATGCGAACCTCGGTGCCCGGCAGCGCCTGCCCGACTGTGCCGATGCGCAGCGCGCCGGGACGGTTGACGAACGACGCGCCCGTCACCTCGGTCATCCCGTAGCCCTCGAGGATGGGCAGCCCCGCGGCCGCGAACCATGTCGCGATCTGGGGCGCCAGCGCCGCGCTGCCCGAGACCAGCGTGTCGAGCCGCCCGCCCAGCCGCGCCCGGATCTTGGTGAACACCAGCCGGTCGGCCACAGCTCGCTGCGCGCGGACGAGCGCGGGCACCGGCTGCCCGGCCTGCTCCCTGGTGACGGCCGCGATGCCCACGCTGAAGGCCCAGTCGAAGATCCGCGCCTTGGCCCCGCCCTCGGCGTGAGCGGTCGACACCACGCGCGCGTGCACCTTCTCGAAGATGCGGGGCGCCGCCGCCATGAAGGTGGGCCGGACCGCGGCGAGGTTGTCCACGATCCGGTCTATGCGCCCGTCCACGGCTGTGGCGAACCCGATGCGGCACTGCGCCGCGAGCAGGAGCTTGCCGAAGACGTGCGAGAGCGGCAGCCACAGGAACTGCAGGTGCTCGTGCTTGAGCACGCCGACCGACTCGACCGCCTCGGCCAGGTACAGCCAGTTGCCGTGGGTCAGCTCCACGCCCTTCGGGCGACCGGTGGTGCCGGAGGTGTAGATCAGCGTCGCCAGGTGGTCCGGGCCCAGCTCGGCCACCGTCTCCTCGACCGCGCCAGGGTGCCCGGACAGCCACTCGCGCCCGCGGGAGGCGAGGTCGTCGAGGCTCAGCAGCCACCCGGCGTCCCCCGGGTCCGGGGTGTCCCGGGCCGGCTCCTCGTCGTGCGCGCCCGGGGACGCCTTCGGGTCCATGACGACGACAGCGCGGACGCCGGGCAGCTGCGACCGGTGTTCGCGCACTTTCGTGACCTGGGTCTCGTCCTCGGCGATCACGATGACGCTGCCGGAGTCGGCGAGGATGAACGCGACGTCCTCGGCCCGGGTGTTGGGGTAGACGGTCGTCGTGGCCCCGCCGGCCAGCAGCACACCCAGATCGGCGAGCACCCATTCCAGACGGGTCGACGCCGCGATGGCCACACGGTCCTCCCGCTGCAGGCCCATGGCGAGCAGGCCGGCAGCGAGCTCACCGGCCCGGGCAGCCGTCTGCTGCCAGGTGAGCGACGTCCAGCCGGTGGCGGTCGGGGAGCGGTAGGCCTCGTTGTCCGGCAGCCGTTGGGCGCACTGGACGAAGGTGGCGGCGAGTGAGCGTGCAGGCTCTGCACGCGTCTGCGCGTGCGGCCCGGTGTCCTGTGCGGCGCGGGTGCCGGCAGGGCCGGTCCCCGGTGGCGTGTGCTGGGTCATGGCGGCGACCTCCTCGTCTCCGGCCTCGGAGCGTACGGTCCGCGGCGGTCGCCGTCACCCTGTGCTCATCGGCGGTTCCCGACCGCGCCCGGCTCGCCTCCCACGCCGCCTGCGCACCGACCCGGGCGGCCAAGATCGCCACCCTAGCGCCACAACCCTCGGCCGCCGGTCCCTGCCAGCACGCGCGGGAGCCACAGCCCCGACTTGTGGCGCTGGGGTGGCGATCTTGGGCTGCCTCTGGACCTAAGCAGACCCGTCCTCGTACCGCGAGCGGCCCGATCGTGGCTGCCATGCTCCTGGTGCGCCGATAGGCGCGTGACAACCTCTTGCCTCCCGATGGCGTCATGGTTGTCGACTGCTCACCGGTCGGCATGGAGCCGGTGACCTGAGGGCGAGGCGACGTGGACGGGTCGGGGCGCGGAGCGAGCGACGAGAGCTTCAGCGAGTTCGTCTCCGCCCGCTACGCGGCGCTGTACCGGTTCGCCTACCTGCTCACTGGCCAGCGTCAGGCCGCGGAGGACCTGGTGCAGGCGGCACTGGCCACCAGCTACGTCCACTGGGGGCGGCTGCGGGCACCCGAGGCCGCGGAGGCCTACGTCCGCCGGGCGATGGTCACCACGTCGATCTCGTGGTGGCGCCGGCACCGCAACCGCGAGCTGCCGGACGCCCAGCCCCCTGAGCCGCGGCCGGGTGCGTCGGGCGCGAGCGAGCTGGACGCCGTCACCGAGCGGCTGAGGTTGTGGCCGCACCTTGCGGCCCTCCCGCGCGGCCAGCGCGCCGTGCTCGTGCTGCGCTACTTCGAGGACCTCACCGAGGTGCAGACCGCGAGTGTCCTGGGCTGCTCCGTCGGCACCGTCAAGAGCCAGAGCAGCAGGGCTCTCACCAGGTTGCGGCAGGCGCTGGCAACCGAGGGCACGCCGAGCGCCGGCGAGAGGACCCAGCGATGAAGCCCACGGACGACATGCAGGACCTGCTGCACACTGAGCTTCGGACGGTCGCCGCGCTGGTCGAGTCGCCCACTGTCCCGCTGGCTACCGTGCTGACCCGCGGTCGCGAGGCCCGGCGCCGGCGTCGCATCACCAAGGCTGCCGCCACCGCAGGCGCACTGGCGGCTGTGCTCGTGGCCGCCTTCGCGATCGGCCCTGTTGGCGGCAGGCACTCCACCGAACCCATCCGACCCACGCCGACACCGTCGAACAGCGCGACGACCGCCGCGCCGTCGCCCGGCCCGACCGCCTCGTTCTCCTACGAGGTGCTCGCCGCCTGGGCGCGGTCACTGCCGGAAGCCACGGGGCCGGACCCGTTCGCCACCGGCTATGTGGAGGGCAAGGTCATCGGTGGCCCGGGCCTGCTTCGTTGGCGTGGGCGCGGCTACCGGCTGCCCGCAGATGCCTCGGCGGGGGAGGTCGTGCTCGACACCACGTACGGGCCGCTGGTCTCCTTGAGCTCTCTCGGGTTCACCGGCGAGCAGGACTACGAGGCACGACTCGGGTTGTTCGCGCCGAACGGCCGCCTGCGGGTGCTGGACACGGGCGCGTTCAACGGGATCGCTCGCGACCCACACGACAGCAGCGTCATCGCCTACTCGGTGCGGCACCTCAGCGCCACGGCGGACGTGACCAAGGCGGTCGTGCGCGCGCTCAGTGACGGCGCCGTTCGTGCGACGACCCCTGTCACTCGCGACACGCTGGTGCTGGGGTGGACCGCCGACGGGATCGTGCTTCAGCTGTCCGACCTCCAGGGCCCCGGAGGACCTGTCCTGCTCTGGCGACCCGGCTCGGCCCCGGTGCCGCTGGTGCTGCCGCCCGCCACACCGCTCGACGACGTCTCCGTGGCCGAGGCCGGAAGCCGGTTGCTCCTGGCCGCGAACGACGGTTCGGCGGCGGTCGTCGTCGACCTCCGGCGGCCCTCGGTGCCGCTGGTGAGGTTGAGTCAGAACGCGATCGCCATCTCCCCGGACGGCCGATACGTGCTGCTCGACGACCTCCGCCTGCAAGCGGTCGACACCGGTGTGGTGACCCGGCTCGGCGACGGGCCTCCAGTCGCGAACGAGGTTGGGAGGGTGGCCTGGCCCGACGCCGGCCATGTCGATCTCGTGGTCTTCGTGAGCGACAGGGTCTCGACCCAGGCGGTGCTCCACTGCGCCCTTCCGGCGGGGCCGTGCGAGCGCATCGGGAAGGTTCTGGGACCCTGACGGCATGTCGCCGACCGTCGCCTTCATCGGGCTGGGAGCCATGGGGTACCCCCTCGCGGGCCACCTGGCCGGACACTTCGAGACCCTCGTCCACAACCGCACGCCCGCGAAGGCCGAGCAGCACGCCGCCGAGCACGGCACCCGGGCAGTGTCCCTGGAGGAGGCAGCAGGCGCCGACGTCGTCATCACCTGCGTGCCCGTCTCTCGCGACGTCGACGACCTCGCCCGCGCCGCCGCCCCGCACCTGAAGGCGGGCACCCTGTGGATCGACCACACGTCCGGGGAGCCCGCGATGGCCAGGGCCACCGCGGCGCTGCTCGCCGAGCGCGGCGTCGCCTACCTCGACGCGCCCCTGTCCGGCGGCGTCGCAGGAGCGGTAGCGGCGAAGGCGACAGTGATGGCAGGCGGCACCCAGGCGGACTTCGACCGCGCGCTGCCGATCATGAGCACCTATGCGTCGACGATCGTCCTCGTCGGCCCACTCGGCGCCGGGCACGCCGTCAAGGCGATCAACAACGCGCTGCTGGCGGTGAACCTGTGGGCCCTCGGGGAGGGTCTGGTGGCCCTCGTGACCCAGGGCGTGGACCCCGCGCTCGCCCTGCAGGTGATCAACGCGTCGTCGGGGCGCTCCAACGTCACCGAGAACCTCGCCCCCACCCGCATCGTCACGCGCGAGTTCACCAACACGTTTGCCCTCGGCCTGCTCGCGAAGGACCTCGGCATCGCCAACCAGGTCTTCGCCGACGCCGGCACACCGGCGCCGCTGCTACGCCAGCTTCGCGAGTTCTTCGAGATCGCCAAGCGCCAGGTCGGCAGCTCCGACGTCGACCACACGGCCGTCGTCCAGCTCATCGAGGCGTGGGCGGGCGTGCAGATCGCCACTCAGGCCGGGAGTCCCGAATGAGCGCCGCCACGTTCCCGCGGACCGTGCGCACGACCCCGACCCGGCTCGCCGAGCGGGCGAGCCACGACGTGGCCGCCGTCAACGCGGTGCTGGACGAGGCGCTGATCTGCCATCTCGGAATAGTCGTGGACGGCGAGCCCGTCGTCCTCCCGACGATCTACGCCCGGGTGGACGACGCGCTGTACCTCCACATGTCGACCGGCGCCCGCCTGGCCCGGATCGCCTCGGCCGGACCGGTGCCGGTGTGCCTGACCGTGACCCTGCTCGACGGGCTCGTGCTCGCCCGCAGCCAGTTCCACCACTCGATGAACTACCGCAGCGTCGTCGTGCGCGGGCAGGCGAGCCTGGTCCGCGACGAAGCCGAGCGCGCGGCGGCGCTGGCTGCCGTCGTCGACCACGTCGTCCCCGGTCGTGCCGGCGAGAGCCGTGCCGGTGACGCGAAGGAGCTCGCCGCGACCGCGGTTCTGCGGCTCCCGCTGGCCGAGGCCTCGCTCAAGTCGCGCAGCGGAGCGCCGGGCGACGACGACGAGGACCTGGACCTGCCGCACTGGGCCGGGGTCGTGCCGGTCGTGACCTCGTTCGGCCCGCCGGTCCCGGCACCCGACCTCGGCCCGCACGCCGCCGCGGTCCCCGAGCACGTGAGCGGCTACGCCAGACCGACTGCGGTCTAGCCGCCGGCCCGTCCGCGATCCAACGCCGCCACCGTCAGGACGACGGCCGCCGCCGTCCAGCCCAGGGGCGCAGGCCCGGCCGGTGCGCCGTCCGCCAGAACTCGCTCGGGCAGGCTGCCCCAGGGGCTGCGATGCGCCTCGAGCCAGTCCAGCCGGCGCGCGGCGGTCACCGGCTGCCCCGATGATGCCGCCGTGAGGGCCACGAGCGCGGTCTCTGGGGTCCACGAGACGCCGTCCTGCTTCCATCCCGCACCCGGCGCCAGGCCGCCGCCCGCCCGCGCGGCCTCGCGTTGGTAGGCCTTCCAGGCCGCCATCACCGCGGGGCGGGGATTGGGCACGAACGGCGGCATGAGGAAGCACACCGCCGCGTCGTGGCCGCCCCCGAACGGGTAGCGCTGGTAGCCGTCGGGCTCGAAGCGGCGCCTGATCACACTGGCCAGGCGCGCGGCGGCGTCCCCGCTGCGTCGTGCCGCGGCGGCGTCCCCGAGCACGGTGTACAGGTGCTGGGCGGCCGTCAGCCCCGCAAGCAGGGGAGCCGCCGTGCCGAGCGTCACCAGCGGCTCGCGCATCTCCCAGTAGTCCGGTGACGGCGCGGGCAGCCGCCGGCCGCCGCTGACGAGCCGCAGGGTGAAAGCGACCGACCGGTCGAGCAGCGGGCGCAGCGCCCCGACATCCTGCCGCGCGGCAGAGGGGTCACCGGCCACTCGGGCGTACTGGTCCAGGGCCCACAGCGCCCAGCCCGCGCCGTCGGCCTGAGGCGGACGGCCGTCCGGTGGCCCAGACCCGTCCGGCAGGTAGCGCGCCTCGAAGCCGCCGTCGCGGCGCTGCACCCGCTGCAGGAACCCCAGGATCCGGCCGGCCTCGTCCTGGTGGCCGGTGCTCGAGAGCGCCGCCACCGTGAACGCCGCGTCTCGCGGCCAGGTGAACCTCCACGAGGCCGCGGCCCCGGCCGCCACCGCGCCGCCGGGCGCTTCGAGGGCGTGGACGTCGACCAGGGCGGTCCGGACCATCGACTGCCACCGGGTCCCGGTGCCGGGAATGCTGCCCTCGGCCAGCCAGCGCAGCTGAGAGGTCGGTCCGTCGGGTGCTGTGCCGCCGATGTCCGTGGCCCACCGGGCGGGGGTGAGCAAGTGCGGCCGGCTCGTCGCGAGCGGCTGTTGCGTCAGTCGGTCGCCGAGGCTGACCGCCGCCACGACGGCGAGGACGCCGGCCAGCCACGCCCGCGCCCGCCCGTGGGTGCCTGCGGAGTCGCTCAGGCTGGTGACCGTACCCCGAGCCTGGCCCGGGCCGACACCCCTGTCGTCCGATCGCGATGGTGTCGGGCTTTCGGTGTCGGATGGCTTTCGGTGTCGGGTCGTCTTCGGTGGTGGGTCGCTTCCGGTGGTGGGTCGCTTTCGGCGTCGGGTTGCCTTCGGTGGTGGGTGGCTTCGGTGGTGGTCGCGTCTGGGTGGCGGTGATCGTGAGACATCCCTGCGCTCGCGGGTGATCGTGAGGCATCTCGCCCGTCCGGCCGCGTGTCGTGTCTCACGATCACCGCTGGTGTCTCACGATCACCGGTGTGTCTCACGATCACCGCGCTGGTGTCTCACGATCACGGTGGCCTCCAACCCGCGCAGGCAGGGACAGCGCGCCTCACCGAAGCCACCACCCCGCAAGGTCGGCAGCCGTGTGAGCCAGCGTGGGTGCGAGCACGGCGCCGCCGGCCATCCGTAGGCCGCCGAGCAGCAGGCCGACGGCAGTGTCGAGCAGCAGAGCCCCCCAGCCGTACAGGGGCACGTGCATCAGCGCGAATGCCGCGGTGGTGCCGGCGAGCGCCGCCCAGGGTCCGTGCCAGGCCTGCAGCGACGACCACAGCGCCCCGCGCAGCAGGGCCTCCTCGGCGACGGCCACGCTCGACACGACGACTGCCCAGAGCGGCAGCGCCCGGGTGTCGAGGTCTGAGCCCGGCGAGAGCAGGTGCGCCAGGTAGGGGCCACTGCTCAGGACGGCGGCCCCGACCAGCCCGAGGCCCACACAGCGAATGAGGGCGTTGGACGGCAGCCGCCTGACCGGTCCCGCCGCTCGCAGCCGACGCTCGGACAGCCGCGGGGCTCCGTCCGGCAGCCAGGTCCAGCGTGCGACCGTGTGGCGGGCGGCCAGGGCCACGGCGAGCAAGGTGGCCGCGAAGACCAGACCCGCGGACACGCTGCGGGCGCCGGACGGCCCGGCGATGCCCAGGCGCAGGCACAGCGCGGCCGTGAGCGCGGCCAGCAGCACCAGGCTCATCGCGCCCGCCGACAAAGGCTCGGCCGACTCGGCACCGCGCGGGCGATGCCTCCTCATCGTGGGCGCTGCCCTCACCGGATCCTCCACGCGGGCGTGGCCGCCACGCCGTCCTCGGAGAACGGCCGGCCCTGGACGAGAGGGAACGGCAGCAGGACGACCGCCCCGCCGAGCATGAGCACGAGCCCCACTGACGGCGCGCGGCAGTCGTGCCTCGCGCCGAGGGCGTGGGCGAGCACCGCGTCACCTCCTTGGTAGGGGGCCCACGACATAGGCGCCACCACGCGGGGCCCGGCGCGCACCCGCCCGCCCGCGCGCGTGAGGTCCCGGGTGAAGCCGATAGGCCACCCTGACTCGGAACGATGGCAGAAGCCTCGCGCACGCGTGAGGGGTTTCGCCAAGTGTGCGCACCGGCGCCGACGCCCCGCGGGTGTCCCGACGGCACCAGGACTTCTAGGGTGAGCGCCAACGCGGGAGTCCCCCGCCGGACGGAGGGGCCTCAGAGATGTTCTCGCGAGTGGCGATCGTCAACCGCGGCGAGGCCGCGATGCGGCTCATCCACGCGGTGCGCGAGCTCAACGCCCGCAACGGCGGCGGCATCGAGACGGTCGCCCTGCACACCGACGGCGAGCGCGGCGCCATGTTCGTGCGCGAGGCCGACCACGCCTACGCGCTCGGCCCGGCGTCCGCCCGCCCCTACCTCGACCTGGCCGTCCTCGAGCGGGCGCTTCGGGACAGCGGTGCGGACGCCGCATGGGTGGGTTGGGGCTTCGTGGCTGAGGACCCCGCGTTCGCGCGCCTTTGCGACTCCGTCGGCGTCACATTCGTGGGCCCCAGCCCCGAGGCTATGCAGCGGCTCGGCGACAAGATCGGCGCGAAGCTCCTGGCGGAGCAGGCCGGTGTTCCCGTCGCGCCGTGGAGCGAAGGGGAGATCCCCGACCTGCAGGCGGCGCACGCCCACGCGGCCCGCATCGGCTACCCCCTGATGCTCAAGGCGGCGGCCGGGGGCGGGGGACGGGGGATCCGGGTCGTGACCTCCGACGCCGAGCTCGCGGCGGTCTTCGACCGCACCCGCGAGGAGGCCCAGCGGGCGTTCGGCAGCGGCGTGGTGTTCCTCGAGCGCCTGGTCACCGGCGCGCGGCACATCGAGGTGCAGGTGATCGCGGACAGCCACGGCACGGCCTGGGCGTTGGGCGTGCGGGACTGCTCGGTGCAGCGACGCAACCAGAAGCTGCTCGAGGAGTCGTCCTCGCCCGTGCTCGGCCCCGACCAGGAGCGCACCGTCAAGGAGGCCGCAGCGCGCCTCGCCCTCGCCGTGGACTACTGCGGCGCTGCCACCGTGGAGTTCCTCTACCACCCCGCGGACCGCGCGTTCGCCTTCCTGGAGGTGAACACGCGCCTTCAGGTGGAGCACCCGGTCACCGAGCTCACCACCGGTGTGGACCTCGTGGCCTTGCAGCTGCACGTGGCCGCGGGGGGGCGCCTGGAAGGGGGGCCGCCGGCCGAGAGCGGGCACAGCATCGAGGCGCGGCTGAACGCCGAGGACCCCGACCGGGACTTCGCCCCCGCGCCCGGGCGCATCGCGGTGTTCGCGCCGCCGGTGGGTCCGGGCGTCCGGGTCGACACCGGGGTCGCCGAGGGCGACCTGATCCCCGCGGACTTCGACTCGATGATCGCGAAGATCATCGCCTACGGGCCCGACCGGGACACCGCACTCGCCAGGCTGCGGCGTGCCCTGCGCGAGACCACCGTCGTGATCGAGGGTGGGACGACGAACAAGTCCTTCCTGCTGGACCTGCTCGACCAGCCCGACGTCGTGAGCGGGGCCGCCGACACGGGCTGGATCGACCGGGTACGCACGACCGGCGGCCTGGTCAACCACAGGCACGCGGGCGTGGCCCTGGTCGCCGCAGCGATCGAGGCCTACGAGGTGGAGGAGGGGGTCGAGCGAGCACGCTTCCTCGGCACGGCCCGGGGCGGGCGGCCTCAGGCCCGTCACGACATCGGCCGCGAGTTCGACCTGAAGCTGAGGGGGACGGCGCGCAAGGTGACCGTCGCCCAGGTCGGCCCGCACGGCTACCGCGTCAGCGTCAACGGCGAGCACTCCGGAGCCACGTTGGAGCGGCAGGGCTACGGCGGCCGGCTCACGGTGGGCGAGCGCACCTTCAGGGTGGTGACCGCCACCCACGCCCCCGACCATGTGGTCGAGGTGGAGGGTGTCGTGCACCGCGTGACGCGCGACGAGGGTGGGGTGGTCCGGGCCCCGGCGCCGGCCTTGGTGGTGGCGGTCCCGGTGGATGTCGGCCAAGAGGTGGACGCCGGCCAGGCCGTGGTCGTGCTGGAGAGCATGAAGATGGAGACGGTGCTGACCGCACCGTTCTCCGGCCGGGTCCGCGAGCTGCTCACGGCCGCCAACGACCAGGTGAACACCGGGGCTCCGTTGCTGCGCATGGAGCCCCTCGGCGACGGTGAGGAACCGACAGGCCCGGCTGAGCCTCTCGACCTGCCCGCGCCCGTCGCGTTCACCCCGACGGCACGCGCCCATGACTGCCTGCGCTCGCTGCGCAGCCTGCTCATGGGCTTCGACCTCGCTCCGGAGGAGGGTCGGCGCATCGTCAGCGAGTACCTGCAGAGCAGGCAGGGGCTGACCACGGACCCTCAGGCGGCCGAGGAGCTCCTCGGCGGCGAGCTCGCCGTGCTGACGGTGTTCGCCGACCTCTGCGAGCTCGCCCGCAACCGACCCCTGGCCGAGGAGAGCACCGACGAGCGCGTGCACAGCCCCCGGGAGCACTTCCACCGTTACCTGCACTCCCTCGACTGCGACCGCGAGCACCTGCCGGAGGACTTCCGCGAGCGCCTGTCGCGGGTGCTGGCTCACTACGCAGTCGCCGACCTCACCCGCTCACCCGACCTCGAGGAGGCCGTGTTCCGGGTGTTCCTTGCCCAGCAACGCGCGTCCTCCCACCTGCCGGTGGTCACGAGCGTCCTCGAGCGGTGGATGCGTGAGGACCCCCCGTCGGCCGCCCTCGCGGAGTCCGCCCGCGTCGTCCTCGACCGCCTCGTCGTGGCCACGCAGCTGCGCTACCCGGTGGTCGGCGACCTTGCCCGCAGCACGCGGTTCCGGTGGTTCGACGCCCCTGTCGTCGACGTCGCCCGCGAGGCCGCCTACGGGCACGTGCGCGCCCAGCTGGCCTACCTGTCCGCCAACCCGGACGCCGCCGACTACGAGGCTCGTGTCGAGTCGCTCGTGGCGAGCCCGGAGCCGCTCGCGAGGTTCCTCGGCGAGCGGATCTCCGACGGCCTTCCGCAGCGGGAGCCCCTTCTGGAGGTGCTGGCCCGGCGCCACTACCGCGAGCACACGCTGCACGACGTGCGCGACTTCGCGGTGGACGGCCGCCCGTTCGTGACGGCCGACTACACCCTCGACGAGAGGCCCACGCATCTCGTGTCGACCGTGGCGAGGATGGCGGAGATCGCCGGTGCCGGGGCCGCCATCGAGCAGCAGGTGGACGCCGCCCCGCCGGGATGGCAGCCCGTCGTCGACCTCTACCTCGCGTGGCACGACGCCCCGGCCAGCCCGGAGGCGTGCGTCCCCGCCCTGCGCCGGCTGCTCGACGGCCTGGACTTCGCCCGCCGGGTGCGGAGGGTCGCGATCGCCGTCAGCTCGCAGGACGGCGCCCAGCTGCAGCAGTACACGTTCCGGCCCGGACCGGAGGGGGTGGTCGAGGACGAGCTCGTCCGCGGCATGCACCCCATGGTCGGCAGGCGCCTGGACCTGTGGCGGCTGCGCGAGTTCGAGCTCACCCGCCTCGAGGCGCCGGAGGGCGTGGTGCTCTACCACTGCGTCGCGCCGGAGAACGCCTCCGACCAGCGGCTGGTGGCGATCGCGCAGGTGCGCGAGCTCACCGTGGTACGCGATGCCGCGGGCCATGTGTCCTCGCTGCCGCAGGCCGAGCGGGCCATCGCCGGCTGCCTCGACGCCATCCGCAGGGCCCGCGGGGCACGGCCGGGCGGCGTCCGCCTGGACATGAACCACGTCTGGCTCTACATCTGGCCGACGATCCACGCCCCGGTCGAGGAGCTCACCGCGCTGCGCCGCACGATCGCACCGCTGACCGTCGGCGCCGGCGTGGAGGAGGTGCTGGCGCAAGGTCGCATCGCGCTGCCTCGCGGCGGCGTCGTCGAGGCCGCGGCGCGCTTCTCCTACCAGCCCGGCGCCGGCGTCGTCACCAGCGTGAGCGGCCCGCCGACCGAGCGCCTCGCCCCGCTCGACGACTACGCGCAGAAGGTGCTGCGCTCACGCCGCCGGGGGACGGTGTACCCCTACGAGCTCATCCCGATGCTCACCGGCGACGACGGCGAGTTCGTCGAGTACGACCTGGCCGAGGACGGCGCCCTCGCGCCGGTCACTCGGCCGCCGGGGCGCAACAAGACCGGCCTCGTCGTCGGCGTCGCGCGCACCCGGACGCAGCGCTACCCCGAGGGGGTCGCTCGTGTCGTGCTGATGGGCGACCCGACCAAGGCTCTGGGCGCGGTGGCCGAGGGGGAGTGTGCCCGGGTGTGCGCCGCCCTCGACCTGGCCGAGCGCCTCGGCCTGCCCGTCGAGTGGTTCGCCCTCTCCGCCGGTGCCCGCATCTCGATGGAGTCCGGCACGGAGAACATGGACTGGGTGGCGCGGGCGCTGCGCCGCATCATCGAGTTCACCCAGGCCGGCGGGGAGATCAACGTGATCGTCGCCGGCATCAACGTGGGGGCGCAGCCCTACTGGAACGCCGAGGCCACGATGCTCATGCACACCAAGGGCATCCTCGTCATGACCCCCGACAGCGCCATGGTGCTCACCGGCAAGCAGTCCCTCGACTACTCCGGTGGCGTCTCCGCGGAGGACAACTTCGGCATCGGCGGCTACGACCGGGTGATGGGCCCGAACGGGCAGGCGCAGTACTGGGCGGGCGACCTGGCCGCGGCGGTCGACGTCCTCTTCCAGCACTACGACCACGCCTACGTGGCCCCCGGGGAACGCTTCCCCCGCAAGGCCGAGACGGCCGACCCCCGGGACCGCGACGTGCGCGACTACCCGCACGACGTGCCGGACAGCGACTTCCGCACGGTCGGCGACATCTTCTCGACCGACACCAACCCGGAGCGGAAGAAGGCCTTCGACATCCGTACCGTCATGCGTGCGGCCGTCGACGCCGACCACCCCGTGCTGGAGCGGTGGTCCGGCATGGCCGACGCCGAGACCTCCGTCGTGCTGGACGCCCACCTCGGCGGGCACCCGGTGCTGCTGCTCGGCATCGAGTCCAGACCCGTTGCCCGCCGGGGGTTCTGGCCCAGCGACGGGCCCGACTCCTGGACGGCCGGAACGCTGTTCCCCCGCTCGTCGAAGAAGACGGCCCGGGCCGTGAACACCGCGAGCGGCAACCGGCCGCTCGTCGTGCTGGCGAACCTGTCCGGCTTCGACGGGTCACCGGAGTCGATGCGCACGCTGCAGCTGGAGTACGGCGCCGAGATCGGCCGCGCAGTGGTCAACTTCGACGGTCCTGTGGTGTTCTGCGTGGTGTCGCGGTACCACGGCGGCGCGTTCGTCGTGTTCTCCAAGGCGCTGCACGACAACATGCAGGTGCTGGCCGTGGAGGGCTCCTACGCGTCGGTCATCGGTGGCGCCCCGGCCGCTGCGGTGGTCTTCAGCGGAGAGGTCGACAACCGCACGGCCGCCGACCCGCGGGTGCGCGCCGTCGAGCAGCGCCTGGCCGAGGCCGGCGAGCTGGAGCGCGCCCACCTGGCCACCGAGCTGGCCGAGCTGCGCGCCGCCGTGCGCTCGGAGAAGCTCGGTGAGGTGGCTGCGGAGTTCGACGCGGTGCACAGCATCGACCGGGCGGTGCGGATGGGCTCGGTCGACGCCGTCATCGCCGCGCACGAGCTTCGCCCGCGGCTGATCGAGGCGGTCGAGGTGGGGATGTCGCGGGCCTGACCAGAACCGGGGGGGTCACAGCTCGTAGCGGTCGACCCAGAACCCGTCCTCGTCGGTGACGACGCCGGACGTCGCCTCGACCACCGCATGGGCGACCCCGCGGACGACGGGCCCGACGCGCGCCCGCGCCGCGAGGAAGTGAGGGGAGGGCTGACGCTGCTCGCGCTCGCCGGGATCCGGGCAGGCCCACCGGATCTCGTAGGTGACGAAGACCGACCCGGCCCACTCCTCCTCCGCGACGGCGGGTTCGTCCGGCTCGCCGAGGTGCACGAGCACCTCGACGGCGCCGTCTGCCCCACCGCTCACCTCGCCCACCACCGCGTAGGCGTCCAGCACCTCCCCGGTGGCCATGGCCCGCACGTCGGCGGCGTCGGCCCGCGCGTGCAGGGCCGCAAGGTCGGCGCTGCGGATCGGGTCGTCCGCGGTGTCCGCGGCGACCGCTGCCCCGGTGTAGGCGGCCTCGTCGGGGCCGGCCCAGTCCTCACCCTCGACGGCCAGCCGTGCCGTCGGCAGGTGGCGCGCGACGACCCCGAGCAGCGTCTGTGGGTCGACCCAGAAGGCGGCGTGCACGAGGTAGTCCACCGCGCGGTCGGGGTCGGGCTGGATGATCTCGAGGCTGCCCGCCGCCCGTACGGCCCCGCCCAGCCGGCGGGCCATGCTCACGAGCAGATGCAGGCCCCGGCCTTCCTCGCGCCAGGGAAGCCCCTGCGGGAACGCGAAGGCGAAGCCGTCCCGGTCGTCCATGCCCGGGATCGGCGGGTCCTCCCGTTCGACCGGGGACTCCAGGGCGTACGCGAGCGTCCACGGCATGGGGACCGCGGCGTCGACGGCGTCCTCCATCGACAGCTCGTACGGGCCCGTGAGGCGGCTGTGCCTGCCGAGCCTGGCTTCGCCCGTCCGGGCCAGGCTGCAGCGGGGCATGCGAGCGCGGAGCACGGCGTCGACGTCCTCGATGTGCACGGTGGTGGGCACCAGAAGCAGGTGCTGGTCGGCGAGGCCGCGCAGACCGGCACCGAGGCCTGTGACGTCGGAGGAGCCCCCCGGGGAGGCGCCGCCGACGGGGCCGCGGGCGGCGAGGTCGCCGCTGCTGCCGGCAGCGAGCCGGCGCAGCCAGCCGCCGATGCCCGCCACCGTCACACCTTCGCGCGGTGGAAGGAGAGGTACGAGCGGCTGGCGGTCGGACCCCGCTGGCCCTGGTAGCGCGCCCCGGACCCCGAGCCGTACGGGTGCTCCGCGGCGCTGGAGAGCCGGAAGAAGCAGAGCTGACCGATCTTCATGCCCGGCCACAGCTTGATCGGCAGTGTGGCGACGTTCGACAGCTCCAGCGTCACGTGCCCGGAGAACCCGGGGTCGATGAACCCCGCGGTGGAGTGCGTGAGGAGCCCCAGGCGTCCGAGGCTGGACTTGCCCTCCAGCCTGGCGGCGACGTCGTCCGGCAAGGTCACGATCTCGTAGGTCGAGGCGAGCACGAACTCCCCCGGGTGCAGCACGAACGCCTCGTCGTGGTCCACCTCCACCAGCCGGGTGAGCTCGGACTGCTCCAGGGCCGGGTCGATCACCGGGTACTTGTGGTTGTCGAAGAGCCGGAAGTAGCGGTCGATGCGCACGTCGACGCTCGACGGCTGGATCATGGCCGCGTCGTAGGGGTCCAGAACCACGCGGCCGCTCTCGAGCTCGGCCCGGATATCTCGGTCGGAGAGGAGCACGGCCCCACGGTATCCGCTCGTCGGATGGGCCGACGGGGCGGCGTCGATGGGGGCAGGATGGGGTGCGTGACCACTCTCGTGGATCTCAACGCCGACGTCGGCGAGTCGTTCGGGCGGTGGACGCTCGGGGACGACGCGGCCGTCCTCGCCCAGGTCACGAGCGCCAACGTGGCGTGCGGCTTCCACGCGGGGGACCCGGCGACGGTGCGGCGCACCTGCACGTTGGCGGCCGAGCGGGGGGTGGCGATCGGGGCGCAGGTGTCCTACGCCGACCTTGCGGGGTTCGGGCGCCGGTTCATCGACGTCGCCCCCGACGACCTGCGCGACGACGTCCTCTACCAGCTCGGCGCCCTGGAGGCGTTCGCCCGCGCCGCGGGCACCCACGTGCGGTACGTGAAGCCGCACGGGGCGCTCTACTCCGCGGTCGTGGGGCACCTCGAGCAGGCTGCCGCGGTAGTGGCCGCGGTCGTGGACCACGGGTCGGCCCTCCCGGTGCTCGGCCTGCCCGGCTCGGCCCTGCTCGAGGCCGCGCGCGAGGCCGGCCTTCGCCCGGTTCCCGAGGCGTTCGCCGACCGTGCCTACACCCGTGACGGCAACCTGGTGTCGCGCTCGCACGACGGTGCGCTGGTCACCGACCCGGCCGAGGTGGCCGCGCGAGCGGTGCGCATGGTGGTCGACGGGACGGTCGAGGCGGTCGACGGGACGACCGTCGCGGTGCGGCCGGAGTCGGTGTGCGTCCACGGCGACACCCCTGGGGCGGCCGGGTTGGCCGCGGCGGTTCGGGCCGCGCTGCTGGCCGCCGGCGTGCAGGTCGCGGCGTTCGCCCCTTCCTGAGGACGGCGTCGGCTCGTGGACAGCCCCGCAGACGGGCCGCGGGTCCTCGCCCTCGGCGAGGCGGCTCTGCTCGTGGAGCCGCGGGGCTCGGCCGAGGGGCCGTGGGGCTCGGCCGAGGGGCCGTGGGGCTCGGCCGAGAGGGCGCTCGCCACGCTCGCCCTGTGTGCGGCTCTGGAGCTCGAGCGCCCCGACGGCGTGATCGACCTGGTGCCGGCGCAGACGAGCGTGCTGGTCCGGATCGACACGTCCCGAACCACCGTGGCTGCCGTGGCCGCCTGGGTCCGCGGTGTCCGGTCGCTCGCCTCGGGAGCCCGCGCGGGCGTCACGGTCGAGGTGCCGGTCGTGTACGACGGCGAGGACCTCGCCGAGGTCGCCGCCGTCACCGGCCTCGACCAGGCCGAGGTCGTGCGCGCGCACACCGGGCGCCTGTGGACCGTGGCCTTCTCGGGCTTCGCCCCGGGGTTCGCCTACCTGGTCGGCGGGGACCCTCGGCTGCTCGGGGTGCCGAGGCGCGCGGTCCCCCGGGTGCGCGTGCCGGCCGGCGCTGTGGGGCTGGCAGGGGCGTACTCGGGGGTGTACCCGCGGGCCTCGCCCGGCGGGTGGCAGATCATCGGGCGGACCGGGTTGCCGCTGTGGGACGTCGCCGCCGCCCCGCCCGCTCTGCTGCGCCCCGGGGTGTGCGTGCAGTTCGTGTCGGTGGCGCCCAAGGCGGTGCGGGGACTCCGGTCGGGCACGTCGGGCTCGCGCGACCAGAAGCGTCCCCCTGAGCCCGTGGTGGGGGTGAGAGGGCTGCGGGTGGTGCGGGCCGGGCCGCTCACGACCGTGCAGGACCTGGGTCGGCCGGGCCTGGGCAGCATCGGGGTGACGGCCTCGGGCGCGGCCGACCGAGCCTCGTTCCGGCTGGCCAACCGGCTCGTCGGCAACCGCGAGAGGGCTGCGGCCCTGGAGATCACCCTGGGCGGGTTCGAGGCGATGGCGACGGGTGCCCTCACCGTGTGTGTCACGGGTGCGGCGTGCCCGCTGCTGGTCGACGGACGGGCGAGCCCGCGCAACGCTGTGCTGCACCTGGCCGACGGTGCCGTCCTCGCGGTGGGGCAGGCCACCGCGGGGGTGCGGGCCTACCTGGGGGTACGCGGCGGCGTGGCCGTCGCCGAGGTGCTGGGGTCCCGGGCCACCGACACCCTCGCTGGGCTCGGGCCCCCGCAGGTCGCCTCCGGTGGCTGGGTTCCGGTGGGTGAGGACGTCGACGGCTGGCCGCTCGTGGACGCCGCCCCGGCGCGCGAGGCCGGGGCAGGCCCGGTGGTGCTGCGCGCCGTCCCCGGCCCGCGGACTCCCCAGCGCGCGGGGGCGCTCGAGGGCGTCGTCTGGACCGTCTCCCCCGACAGTGACCGGGTCGGGCTGCGTCTGTCAGGGCCGTCGCCGGCCCTGCTTGTGGGGCCACTGGCCCAGGCTGCTGCAGACTTCGTCGGCCCGAGCGAGGGGCTGGTGCGAGGAGCGGTGCAGATGCCACCGTCGGGGCAACCGGTGATCTTCATGGCCGATCATCCCGTCACCGGCGGTTACCCCGTGCTCGCCTGCCTGCTGGAGCCCGACGCCGACGTGGCCGCGCAGCTGCGGCCGGGGCAGGCGGTTCGGCTGAGCGTGCTCAACCTGAGTGCGGTCACGTGAGTCGGACCGCCAGCCACGTCACCCGGTCGGCGCAGTGTCGCCCGGCGCGAGTGCGGGGGTGGTTCGCTAGATTGACTACTGTCAGCGATGGACTGACTACTCACGGCAGGGTGGGAGACAGGAGGGAGGAGTGCTGTGCGGTCCAGGACCCGCCGGCAGGCGTCCTCGCCGTCACGCCCGCCCGCCGACCCGGCCCGTGACGCCGACCAGAGGTTCCGGGCCCTGTTCGAGCTCTCCCCGGTCGGCCTCGCCCTGTGCACCCTCGATGGGCGTTTCGTCGACGTCAACCGGGCTCTGCGGGAGCTGACCGACGGCGCGGGGCTCGACCTCGGCACCGACACCCTCGCCGCTCTCGCCGTCGACCCCGACGGCGCCTGGGTGGCCGCGCTGCGCGACGTCGTCCACGGCCGCGACGACGTGGCGCGCGCCGACGTGCGCCTGGCGGGCGCGCGCCCCCGGTGGGCCTCGGTCACCACGGTGCGCATCGGCCTGGGAGACGGCGAGTACCTGCTCACCCATGTGCATGACACGACTCTGCGACACCAGGAGCGCGAACGCCTCGCCCGGCTCGCGCACTACGACGGGCTCACCGGACTGGCGAACCGGTTGCTGCTGACCGAGCGGCTGGACGTCGCGCTGGCGGGAGCCGCCCGCTGCGGGCTGCCGGTCGGCGTCCTCTACCTGGACCTGGACGACTTCAAGGCCGTCAACGACTCCCTCGGACACTCGGCGGGCGACGCCCTCCTCATCGGCGTCGCCAGGCGCCTGCTGGGCGTTCTGCGCGCCGGCGACACGGCTGCACGCCTCGGGGGGGACGAGTTCCTGCTCCTCGTCGAGAACGTCAGCACCGAGGCGGCGCTGGCGGAGGTCGTGCGCCGGGTACGTGCGGGTCTGCAGCCGCCGATGTGGGTGGACGGCACCCCCGTGGCCCTCGGGGCGAGCATCGGCGCGGTGCTCAGCCGGGAAGGCGACACGGGGCCGACACTCGTGCACCGGGCCGACGCCGCGATGTTCGCCGCCAAACGTCGCCGTCGTCGCGTGCGACTGCCGGCCGATCGGCGTCTCGCGCCGGCGCAGCGCGTGCTGGTCGCCGAGCAGGCGGCCGTCGCCGCCGGGTCGCCCGTTCGCCTGATCGGCTGAGTCTGCCTGTCACCGCGCGGACCGGAGGGACCCCGGTGCAGGGTGGTGGCGTGAACGAACCGGTCGACATCGCGGTGGTCGGCGCCGGTGCGGCCGGGCTCAGCCTCCTCGTCCAGCTGCGTGCGGCCCTGGCCGCCGCGGGCGACACGGCCGGTGCCCTGCGGCCGTCGATCGCCCTCGTCGACCCGGTCCACCGCCGGGGGGCCGACCGCACGTGGTGCTTCTGGGACGGCGGGCGCAGCCTGCTCGACCCGGTCGTGCACCGCGCCTGGCGGCACGTGGACCTCGTCGCCCGCTCCGGTGCAGCGCGACGTCTCGACCTCGCGCCATTGCGCTATGCCATGGTCGCGTCCCCCGACTTCTACGCCATGGCCGACGAGGCCGGCGACGACCTCGGCGTGATCCGCGTGCAGGCCCCGGCAGTGGCGATCCGGGACGCACCCGAGGCGGCGAGCGTCACGGCTGGTGGCCGCACCCTGCTGGCCCGCTGGGTCTTCGACTCGCGGCCGGCGTCGCCGGTCCGAGCCGCCCGGACCGCCTGGGTGCAACACTTCCGAGGCTGGACGGTCGAGTTCGCCCGGTCGGTCGTCGACCCCGACGTCCCTGTGCTGATGGACTTCTCGGTGCCCCAGCCCGACCACGGGGTGGCGTTCGGGTACGTGCTCCCGCTCGACCGCCGCCGCGCGCTCGTCGAGTACACCCAGCTCTCCCGTCAGCGACTGGAGTCCCGCGCCTACGACGACGCCCTCGTGCAGTACCTGGCGCAGCGGTACGGGCGCGCCGCACGGACCGCCCGCGTTCTCGGCATCGAGGACGGCGCGGTCCCGATGACCGATGCCGCGTACTCGCGCCGCGCCGGTGGGCGCGTCTTCCGGATCGGGACGGCCGGCGGCGCGACACGCCCCTCCACCGGCTACACGTTCTCGGCGATGCAGCGCCAGGCGCAGGCGATCGCCGAGGCGCTGGTGCGCGGGCACGAGCCCATGCCGCCCAGGCCCTACCCGCCGCGGCACCGGTGGGCGGACGCCGTGATGCTGCGGGCGCTCGACCGCGGGCACACCCCGGGCCCCGAGCTGTTCTGCCGGCTCTTCGACCGCAACCCCCCGGCGCGCGTGCTGCGGTTCCTGGACGGTGCCACGACACGCCGCGAGGAGCTGCGGGTGCTGTCGAGCTCCCCGATGCCGGCCATGACGCGGGCCGCGCTCGGGGACGCGTTGACCCGCGGGGGTAGGCGACTCTCGGGACGGGCCGGCGGCGCGGCCGCACAGTCCGCACGCCCCGTCCCGCGGTCGGTGGGCTGACCGGGCGGCGCCCCCGAGCAGCCGCCGAGGAGCCGCGCTGCACAGCCGCTGTGCCCGAACGACCCTCTGCCGGGGCGGGCATCGGCCTGTGCCACGATCGATCCATGCGGCTTGACCACGTCTCCTACGCGGCCGAGCCCGACGGGCTGCATGCGACGGGGGCCCGCCTCGGCGAGGCGATCGGCGTCGCGCCCGTCGACGGGGGCATCCATCCCCGCTTCGGCACGCGCAACCTCGTGCTCGCCCTCGCAGGCGGTCACTACGTCGAGGTCGTCGAGGTGCTCGACCACCCCGTCGCCGACAAGGCACCGTTCGGGCGCGCCGTGCGGTCTCGCTCCGAGGCCGGCGGCGGGTGGCTCGGCTGGGTGGTGGCGGTCGACGACCTCGTCCCGGTGGAGCGCCGCCTCGGACGGCAGGCCGTGCCCGGCAACCGCCACCGGCCCGACGGTGTCGAGCTGCGCTGGCACCAGATCGGCGTGAACGGCCTCATCGCCGACCCCCAGCTGCCGTTCGTCCTGCGGTGGGACGTGGAGCCGGACCTGCACCCCTCGGCGGACGCGACGTCCGACGTCCGGCTCTGCGGCCTGCGCATCGCCGGAGACCCGAAGCGGGTCTGCGAGTGGCTGGGCGAGCCGCAGTTCCACCCGTTGGACGACGTGGACGTCGAGTGGACGGCGCCGCACGGGACGCCGGGTCTGCTCACGGTCCGCTTCGCCACCTCGGCGGGAGTCGTGGACGTCTGAGGCCGTCGGGCCCGGTGATCGCCACGCGGGTGACACAACCCCCTGAACACCCCTGTTGGGGGCCGTCTGCGGGCAGTTATGGCGCTGGGGTGGCGATCACCCGCACTCTCCTAGTGCCCGACCGTGCCGCCCACGGGGGAGCCGGTCTCCAGGAGCGACTTGAGGTCGCTGAGCACGAAGGCCCAACCGCCGCCGGCGCCGGTGTCCTCGAGCCCGCCGGCCACGAGCACCGCCAGGCCGGGAGCGTTCTCGAGGTCGTGGACGATGGTCAGCGTCGTCACCCCCCGGGCGCCCTCCTTGATGTCGTACGTCAGACGGGTGAAGCCCTCCGCCTGCAGCGCGGGGTCCATGCACATCCGCCAGGTCTGCACCAGCCGGCGCGGCGGGTCGGCCTCGACCACCTCACCGTCGAGGAGGGTCTCGGGGGTGCCCTGGGCGAGGTACTCCGGGGTCGCGTGGGAGCGGAAGGCCCCGCCGGGGCGTAGGTCGAACTCGGCGAGCCCGCTGTAGCCGTACTTCTCGGTCCACTCCGGCTTCGTGATCGCGTCCCAGATCGCCTGGGCCGACGCCCTGATGTACACCCGGTACACCTGGGTGGTCACGGTGGCCGCGGTAGCGCTCGTCATGTCTGGTCCTCCAGCTCGTTCTTGAGGTCGACGAGCGCCGAGACCCGGCGCTCGGTGTACTTGTCGATCCACCGGTCGTGGATCAGCCGGATCGGCACGGGGTTGAGGTAGTGCAGCTTCTCCCGGCCAGCCCTGCGCGTGACGACGAGCCCCGCCTCCTCGAGGAGCCGCAGGTGCTTCATCACCCCGAACCGCGTCATCTCCAGCTCGGACTCCAGCTCGGTGAGCGTGCGGCCGTCACGCACGAAGAGCTTGTCCAGCAGGAATCGCCGGGTCGGGTCGGCGAGCGCCTTGAAGATGCGGTCGTCGTCCGTCACGGCTCTATGAAAGGTGACTAGATGGTCACATGTCAAGTCCCGGGACGACCCTGGGAGTCAGGCCCTCTTCACCGCCACCACCTGCAGGTAGGTGGAGGGGACGTCGCACGTGCCGTCCGTCGCGGTGTTGAACTCCTCGGTGATCGACATCCAGTCCTGGGTGAACGCGGCGCGTTGCGCGGCGTCCAACCGGGAGAGCAGGGTTGCCACAGGGCCGAACCAGTCCCTGAACAGGCCGAAGAGGCCGTCGGTGGTGGGGTGCATGATCTCGACGTACTGGCGCGTCGTCGCCAGCTCGCCGGCCGACCCGGCGAACAGCCTGGCCAGCCCGTCGTCCGTGCCCCACACCGTCGGCGGGGAGACGTCCGCTGCCGGCGGGGCATAGCGGGCCTGGAGTGCGAAGTGTGCCCCGACCCAGCTGTCCGGCGTCCAGCTCGCCATCCCCAGCCGGCCGCCGGGGCGCAGCACCCGCATCAGCTCAGCCGCCGTGGCCGCCTGGTCGGGGGCGAACATCGCCCCGAAGGTCGAGGTCACGACGTCGAACGACCCGTCGCGGAAGGGCAGGGCCTGGGCATCGGCGACGCACGTCTGCAGCGGCAGCCCCTCGGCCCTGGCCCGCTCGTTCGCCCGCGACAGCAGCGCGGGCACGTAGTCGCTGCACGTCACCCGTGCCCACCGCCGGGCCGATGCGAGCGCGGTGTTGCCGGACCCTCCCGCCACGTCGAGCACGCGTTCACCGGCATGCACCTGCAGGTCGCGCACCAGGAGCTCACCGACCACGAGCTGCGACACACCGATGCGGTGGAAGTCCCCCCGCGACCACATGGCCTGCTGGGTGCGCGTCACATCGTCGAACCGGGCCACCCGTCCTCCTACCTGTCCGCGGGACGCCGCCCAGCATGCTCGACGGCCCCGTGACGCGGAAGAGTGGCCCGCGCTACCTGCGCCTGCCTGCGCGGCGCGTCAGTCGTCGACGACGGCGTACCCGGCCTCGTCCACGGCGTCCCGCACAGCTGCGGCGTCGAGGGCGTCCTGGCTGGTGACCGTCACGATCGACGTCCCCTCGGGCACGAGGTCGACGGCCACGTCCTGGACGCCGCCCAGCGCGCCGAGCTCCTCGCTGACGGCCTTGACGCAGTGGCTGCAGGTCATTCCGCTGACATGGACGGTCGTGATGGTCACTGCGCTCTCCTCGGTCGGGTCGTGCGGGTTAGGGTGCGCAACGGCGGGTTCGACCTGTCCACACGTCGGGTCGCGGTCGTCGGCCAGGGCAGCCGGTCACGTGCGAACGAGGCGAGCGATCGCATCGGCGGCCTCGCGCACCTTCTCGTGGGCCGCCTCGTCGGACTCCCGCGCGGCGTTCACGATGCAGTGCCCTACGTGGTCCTCGAGCAGGCCGAGGCTCACGGCCTGCAGCGCCTTGGTCACCGCAGCCACCTGGGTGAGGACGTCGATGCAGTAGGTGTCCTCCTCGACCATGCGCTGGAGTCCTCGAACCTGGCCCTCGATCCGGCGCAGGCGCTTGAGGTAGTCGTCCTTGCTGCCCGTGTACCCGGCCATCGCCGACCCTCGTCTCATCCGTCGTGTCGTCGTCCGACGCGGCAACGACGATACCCCTGATGGGTATTCCGGATCGGGCGGAAAGTCCTGCTGTCGCCCTCGGGCTCAGGTGACGTAGCGGTCGATACCCGCGGGGCTCAGCTCGGCGCCGTCGGGGTCGAGCCCCGCAGCGCGCAGCGCCCGGCGGCGGCGCAGGAGGTCCCACATCCGGTCCAGGCCGGCCTCGACCTCACACAGGCGGCTGCGCTCGTCCGGGCCCGACAGCTCACCCTGCTCGTACATGCCGCGCAGCCGGTGCTCCTCGGCGACGAAGCCGTGGATCACCTCGAGGATCTCCCGGTCCTCCATCGCTGCCTCCTTCAGGACGCCGGCGGGCCGGCCGGTGTGACGCCACCGCAGTGACGTCGTCCCTCGACGGTATGCGTCGCCGTCCGTCCCCTCCTGGGGCGCAGGTCCTGGGTCAAGCCGCGTCTGGGCGGGTCGGGGTGGGATCAGGGTGGCTGGGTCGGGTGGGATCAAAGTCGGTCAGGCCGGCCGGAGGACGAGCAGCGTGACGGAGGAGGCCGGATACGTGACGGTCCACCCCGTGCGGCCCACGGCGACCGGCGGCAGCGGGACGATCCGGGTGAGGTCGGCTCCGGAGTACTGGTAGCGAGCGGCCTGGCCGGAGGGGACCAGCCCGGCGAGCCGGACCGGCCACGCCAGTGCCGAGGCCGACTTGTTGACCACGACCACGGTGAGTGCGCCGTCGGAGGTGCGCTGCGCGGCATAGACGGCCAGCCGTGCCTGGTCGGGGCTGCTCGCCGCGACGGAGGTGTCGCCGAACTGCGAGCCCGCCCCGTCGTAGTCGCGGTAGAGGGTGAAGGCGAAGACGCCGGGCTGCCCGGCCTGAGGGGGGCCCCAGAGGGTGGCCAGGTCGAGGCCCTCGCGGCCGAAGATCCCCAGGACGTCGGCCTGGGTCAGTGCGCCGTTCAGGGACTCCAGCCCGCCGAAGTTGTACTCGGTGACGGCCGTCCTCGTGCCCGGGTACTCCGCCGCGACCCACGTCTTCATGCGGCGGATGAGCTGGATCGGCGGGGCCTGGACGTCGGTGCCGATCCAGGACTCGTCGACATAGGTGGGGTCCCACAGCGAGCGGGTGCTGCGCAGGCGTGCCGCCTGGGTCGCCGAGTCCCCGGCCGTGGCCAGCGCGACCCCCGGCGTCTGCGGGTAGTAGTGCTCGTCGAAGTAGTCCAGCAGGCGCACGCCCGCGTGGGTGTCGGCGTACGCCTTGAACTGCCGCAGGTACCACGGGGCGAGGTCGACACCGCCGTGCGCAGCGTGGTCGGTCGGCGTCTGGCCGCAGGCGTCGGCGGCGGAGTAGAAGTAGGCGCACCACCCCCAGTCCGCCGGGCCGAGGACGGCGGCCGTCGGGTCGCCGGCCTTCACCGCCGCCGCGGTGGCGAGGCTCTTCGACGCCAGCTCGTCGTAGGTGAGGGCGGCGGGGTGCACGTCGCGGTGGGTGGAGCTCCAGAGCGTCGGCTCGTTGTCCAGCGAGTACACGCTCACCCCGCCGTGTGCGGCGTCCCCGTGGGCGGACACCAGATGCTCGACCATGGCCGTCGTGAACGCCTGGTCGGCGGGGACGCTGGTCGTGGTCGCCGCCCTCGGCGTGAGTGGGCTGCCGTTGCGGGAGCCGTTGCCGCAGCCGGGGTCCCAGTAGTCGAAGCCGTCCTGGGTCGGGAAGAGGCTCCTGCGGGAAGCCGCACGTGAACGGGTGGTCGGCGGGGGAGTCCTTGGCGACCCAGCCGATCATCGGGACGGTGACGACGCTGGCCGTGTGCCGGGCCGCGTTGGTGGTGACGAAGCCGTCGAGGGTGGCCTCACCGGAGGCGACGATGTTCTCGAAGTACCAGTCGGCGCCGGTGTTGGTCGTGTCGTTGGTGTAGTTGTACCGGCTCGTGGAGTTGCCGCCCCACCGTTGCACGGGCAGCCGGACCGCCCGGGCGACGGCCTCGTCGGGGTAGCTCATGCCGTACACGTCCGGGCTGATGGCGTGCCTGCTCGCGGACACGTCGACGGTCAGGACGGGGGTGGACGCCGCGAGCGAGGGCCGGGGCAGGGCGCCGGTGCGCGCGGGGGCGGGCGCGGACTGGCCGGGGCCGGCACGGTGCGGATCGGTGCGAGCGCCCGGTCGCGTCCCCGCAGACGGCGTGGGCGCAGGTCGCGTCGGGGTGGAGGCGTCGGCCACGCCCGCGCCGGTGTACCCGAGGGCGCCGCACAGGGCGACGACCAGGACGGCGATCTCTCGGCGCGGGCGCACGGCGTCCCCCCTCCACCTCGATCATCGTTCTCGAGGTGGACGCACTGCAGGCTCTCAACGGGTGACACCACCCCGCGGGCCGGTGACCCCCGTCACCCTCACTCGTGCCGCCCCAATACCGGCGAACATGCACCTGGGTACACGCCCCACCTACAGGCGATCATGCGAGTCGGGTGGTCGTTGGACGGCCATGATCGCCACCCCAGCGCCACAACCTGCGCGCCACCGCTCAAGACCGGTGAGTCGGGGCACCTGTGAGGCACTTATGGCGCCGGGGTGGCGATCATGCGCTCGGGTACGCCCTCACCCACTGGCGATCATGCGAGTCGGGTGGGTCGTTGGACGGCCATGATCGCCACCCCAGCGCCACAACCTGCGCGCCACCGCCCAAGGCCGGTGTGGCGAGGCACCCGTGAGGCACTTATGGCGCCGGGGTGGCGATCATGCGCTCGGGTACGCCCTCACCCACTGGCGATCATGCGAGTCGGGTGGGTCGTTGGACGGCCATGATCGCCACGCCAGCGCCACAACCTGCGCGCCACCGCCCAAGGCCGGTGTGGCGAGGCACCCGTGAGGCACTTATGGCGCCGGGGTGGCGATCATGAAAGCCGTCGGGCCGCCCGGCGGATGTGAATCATTGGCCTCATGAGTGCACCGCGCTCGTGACGCCGAACGCCACGTGCACGATCGCGGGGAGGCGGCGAGGAGGGCGGTCAGTCGGCGAGGTCTGTGAGCTGGTCCACGAGCAGGTCGGCCAACCCTGTGTAGGTCTGCGGGGTGAGTGCGAGCAGCCGCGCCTCGGCGTCTGACGGTAGACCGAGCCCCAGGACGAACTCGCGCAACGACGCCGCGTCAACCCGGCGCCCCCGGGTGAGCTCCTTGAGCCGCTCGTACGGCTGGTCGAGGCCGTGCACGCGCATCACCGACTGCACGGCCTCACCGAGCACCTCCCAGGTGGCGTCGAGATCGCGGTCGAGCGCGGCTTCGTCGACGTCGAGCCCCGCGAGGCCCTTGGCCGTGTTGTCGACGGCCAGAAGTGAGTGGCCGATCGCGACGCCGATGTTGCGCTGCATGGTGGAGTCGGTGAGGTCGCGCTGCAGGCGCGACGTCACGAGTGTGGAGGAGAGCAGGTCGAGCAGCGCGCTGGACACCTCGAGGTTGGCCTCGGCGTTCTCGAAGCGGATCGGGTTCACCTTGTGCGGCATCGTGCTGGACCCGACGCTGCCCTGGCCTCTCACCTGGACGAAGTAACCGAGGCTGATGTAGGTCCAGACATCTGTGCACAGGTTGTGCAGGACGCGGTTGAACCGCGCGATGTCGCCGTAGAGCTCGGCCTGCCAGTCGTGGCTCTCGATCTGGGTCGTGAGGGGGTTCCACGTGAGTCCGAGCCCCTCGACGAACCGTCGCGAGACGTCGAGCCAGTCGGTGCCCGGTGCTGCGACGACGTGTGCGGAGTACGTCCCCGTCGCCCCGTTGATCTTGCCTAGGTACTCGGCTCGCGACACTCGGGCGAGCTGACGCCGCAACCGGTGGGCCATGACGGCGAGCTCCTTGCCCAGCGTGGTCGGCGTCGCCGGCTGGCCGTGGGTGCGGGCGAGCATCGCGGTGCCCCGGTAGGTGCCGGCCATCGCCGCCACCTGGTCGGTCAGTGCCGTCGCCGCAGGCAGCCAGACGTCGCGGACGGCGCCGCGAACCATGAGCGCGTACGCGAGGTTGTTCACATCCTCGCTCGTGCAGAACAGATGGACGACCTCCGCGACGTCGGCCGTCGACGTCGCCTCGAGCCGCTGCTTGATGAAGTACTCGACGGCCTTGACGTCGTGCAGGGTCACCCGCTCGATCTCGGCCAGCGCTGCGGCCTCTGCCGCGCCGAACCGGACCGGGACCAGCCGCAGCGCAGCGACCTCGTCGTCGCTCAGCGCGCGTGCCCCGGGGACGGCCGCGGTGGCGGACAGGTGCACAAGCCACTCGATCTCCACGTGCACGCGCTCGCGGTTGAGGGCGGCCTCGGAGAGGTGCCCGGCCAGGGCCGCCACGACGGGGCGGTACCGGCCGTCGAGTGGTCCGAGCGGGGCGTCGGGGAAGTCCGGCCCCGGCCCTGGCTCGGGCCCTGCTCCGGGCCGCGGGACTGTCGCGGCGTCGTCCGGCACGGTCACGTGGCCCATGGTCCCATGGGCCACGTGACGCCCAGCCGGCCACGCCGACCGGTCTCGTCAGGCTTTGTCGGCCTCGCTCTCGCCGGCCTCGATCGTCTGCATGATGGAGAAGACGGCACCCTGCGGGTCCCTCAGAACGGCCATGCGGCCGACGGGGGTGTCGGACGGGCCCATGCGCACGACCCCCCCGCCTGCCGTGACCCGCGCCACCGTGTCGTCGGCGTCCGCCACCTGGAAGTAGGTCATCCAGTGGGGAGGGGCGTGCTCGGGCATCGACGCGTCCAGCGCCCCCATGCCGCCGATGGTGTTGCCGGGGCCGGCGCCGTCGATCGTGGAGTAGTCGTCCGCACCGGGCATCGCCGAGTACGTGTAGCCGAACACGGCACCGTAGAACGCGCGCGCCCGCTCGGGGTCCCGGGTCATGCACTCGTTCCACACGAAGCCGCCCGGCTCGTTGACCAGGCTCGCTCCGGTGTGGCCACCGGCCTGCCACAGACCGAAGGCGGCACCGGTCGGGTCCATCGCTATGGCCATCTTCCCGGCACCGGGAACGTCCATGGGCTCCACGAGGAACTGGCCGCCGTTGGCCGTGACGGCCCGAGCTGTCTTGTCGATGTCGTCGGAGGCGAGATACGTCGTCCACGTGGGAGGTGGGTTGCTGTCTCCCGGCGGCATTCCACCCAGGCCGGCGACGTTGCGGCCGGCCACCGTGGCCAGGCTGTAGTTGCCCATGTCAGCGCCCGTGTCGACGATCTCCCAGCCGAACACGCTCTTGTAGAACTCCCAGGCCGCCTCGCGGTCGGTGGTCATGAGGTCGACCCAACAGGGCGTTCCCTGGGGCCACGGGGTGTCACGTGTGCTCATGTACGTCCTCCGGCCAGCCGCGGGCGTCGATGCCCGCGATCGTCAGGCCAGACTCGCACCCGCCACCGACAGTCGCGCCAGCAGCGTCAGGGTGCGACGCCCTCCGGCAGGGCGTTGGCGGGCGACGGATGTGGTCCCCGGGCGGTCTCGGCGAGCATGATCCCGGCCAGGACGACGGCACCACCCAGGATCTGCACCGCACCGAGCACCTCGCCGATGAGCACCCAGGCAACCAGGCCCGCCATCACGGGCTCCGCCGTCCCCACCAGACCGACCCGCGTGGCGCCGAGCCGCTTCAGCCCGGCGAGGATGAGGGTGAACGGCACGACCGTCCCGAGCACGACGATCCACGCCAGCAGCGCCCACATCGGCAGGTCGAGCGAGGCCAGCCACGGCCAGGCTGCCTCGCCCATCCGCGTCGTACCCCCCAGAGTGCCGAACGGGTAGGTCCACCACGGCAGAAGCACCGACCAGAAGACCCCGGCCATCACGAAGCTCCAGGCAGCCAGGGACACCGGGTCGCGGTCGGTGAGGGCACGCTCGCCGAGCATGTAGTAGGCGGCCAGGCACAGCGCGGCGAGGCCGGAGCACAGCAGCCCGAGCGCGTCCAACGTCAGCCCCGCCCACACCTGCGCCACCAGGGCGAGGCCCACGAGGCACAGCACGAGGGCGACCCAGACCCGGCCTCGGACGGGCTCCTTGCGCACGAAGCGCACCCAGAGCGCGACGATCAGCGGGGCGGTGAACTCGATGAGCAGCGAGATGCTCACGGGCATCCGGGAGATCGAGACCAGGTACAGCCACTGGACCAGCGCCAGGCCGACGACTCCGTACACGGCAAGGAACGCCAGCTCGCGGGCCGAGGTGCGAAGCGAGCCGGGACGGCGCGCCTGGGCAAAGGCGAGGAAGATGACAGCGGCTACGACACAGCGGATCTCGACCAGCCGCAGCGAGGACAGCCCCGAGGTCAGCACGAGCTTGCTGACCGTGCCGTTCACCGACCACAAGGTGGCGGCGAGCAGCACCATGCCGATGCCGACGAGACGGTGGGACGCCGCGCGCCCGGCGGCGGAGCCCGATGCCGGGACTGTGCCCGGCGCGGTGCCGGTGCCGGCCGTCGGGGTCGCCGCGGCACCTGGCTCGACGGCCGGGTGATCTTCGCCCACGGGCCCGCCGAGCGAGCCCGCCGCCGGAACCATCGCAGGCGCCCGATCATGGGACGAATTCACAGGACGAGCGTAGGGCCAACGGCCCCCCGCGGGTACGGCGGTTCCGGGACGCCCGGACGATCAAGGACTGCGCGCCGTACGGCTACCCCGATCGTGACGAACCGGGCCTGCATCCCGCAGACGGGTCACGTACGCATATCGATCTCGTCGTCGGCCCCTGCGCGCCTTGCCATCCGGCGGCATGCGCACCACGCTACGCACACCTTCGTCGCGATGGAGAACGCCATGCGATCGTCCACCAGGCCAGGCATCCTGGCCGCCGTCTGCGCCCTCGTCCTGGTCGTTCCCGCGTGCGGCGGGTCCGCCAGCTCCTCCAACACCGGACCGGCCCCGTCGACCTCGGCCTCAAGCCCGGCCTCGACGGCGGGCGAAGGGGAGCCGCGCCCCTATGACCCCAAGCACCGTGGCGGCACGTTGCGGCTGCTCGCCAAGTCCGCCGGCGGCACCATCGACCCGAAGATCAACTACACGCTGCAGTACTGGCAGCTGTTCCAGACCATGTACGACGGGCTGCTCTCCTTCAAGCAGGTGGGCGGGAAGGCCTCCTTCACCGTCGTGCCGGACCTCGCCGAGGCGGTCCCCACCGCCACGGACGCCGGCCTGACCTACACGTTCACCCTCCGCAAGGGGATCAAGTTCTCCGACGGCCGCGACGTCACCGTCGATGACGTCGCCGCCTCGTTCCGGCGCATCTTCAAGGTGAGCAGCCCGACGGCCGGGTCCTTCTACAACGGGATCGTCGGGGCCGACGCCTGCCTGAAGACCCCGGCCACCTGCACCCTGGCCGGCGGGGTTGTCGCGGACGCGGCCGCGAACACCGTGACGTTCCACCTCACCGCCCCCGACTCCGAGTTCGTCTACAAGCTCGCGGTGCCACACGCCTCGATCAACCCCAAGGACGCCCCGAGCACCGACGCCGGGACGACCCCCATCCCCACCACCGGCGCCTACATGATCAAGTCGTACGAGCCGAACAAGAGCCTCGTGATGGTCCGTAACCCCGCCTTCAAGGAATGGAACCGAGAGGCTCAGCCCGAGGGCTACCCCGACCAGATCGAGATGGACTTCGGGCAGACGGTGGAGGCGGCGGTCACCGCGGTCGAGAACAACCAGGCCGACTGGCTCTTCGACCCCCCACCTGCCGACAGGCTGGCCGAGCTGGGTACCACGTATGCCCCGCAGGTGCACGTGAACCCGCTGACCGCGTTCTGGTACCTCGCGATGAACGTGAACCTGGCGCCGTTCAACAACGAGACGGCCCGGCAGGCCGTGAACTGGGCGGTCGACCGCGCGGCCATGGTCAAGCTCTACGGAGGATCGAACCTCGCACAGCCCGTGTGCACGATCCTGCCGCCCGAGTTCCCCGGCCACGAGGACAGCTGCCAGTACACCAATCCGGCGGGCACCACGTGGCAGGGACCGGACCTCGACAAGGCGAAGCAGCTCGTGCAGCAGTCCGGCACGGCGGGCACAGCCGTGCAGGTGATCGTCACCGACGACGAGGTGAACAAGGCCATGGGTGAGGCGGTCGCCAGCACGCTGACGCAGATCGGCTACAAGGCCACCGCCAAGCCGATCTCCGGCAACATCCAGTTCACCTACATCCAGAACACCAAGAACAAGGTGCAGATCAGCCTGAGCTCGTGGTACCAGGACTACCCGGCGGCCTCGGACTTCCTCAACGTGCTGCTCTCCTGCGCGTCGTTCACCCCCGGCAGCGACTCCTCGATCAACATCGCCGGCTTCTGCGACAAGACCATCGACCCCCAGATGAAGGCCGCGATCGTCACCGGTCAGACCGATCCCGCCGGTGCCAACAAGCAGTGGGCCCAGATCGACCAGGCGATCATGGCAAAGGCGCCGATGGCCCCGCTCATCACGCCGAAGCTGCTCGACTTCACCTCCAAGCGTGTCGGCAACTACCAGTTCTCCAAGCAGTACTACATGCTCGTCGACCAGCTCTGGGTTCAGTGACGGCCGAGCCAACCACCCCCGCTGGCCCGCTCGTGGCCAGCGGGGGCTCGGCGCCGCCCGCGACCCGGCCGAGCCAGGGTCCGCCAGGGCCCTGGCGGACCGCGTTCCGGTCGTTGCGCCACGACCGGGTGGCGCTGGGTTCGCTGTCCGTCCTGGTCGTCATCGTGACGGCCTGCCTGCTCGCCCCGATGTACGCCCAGCACGTGGCGCACACCGACCCGTTCGAGTCCAACATCAACGGCACCACGGTCGTCGATGGCGAAACGGTGCCCATCCTGGCTCCCAGCACCACCGGCCTGGGGCTCGGCGTCACGCCGATCGGGCCGACGTGGGATCCGCGGAACTTCTTCCTGGGCGCGGACAACCAGGGCCGGGACGTCGCCGCTCGCATGCTCTACGGGGGCCGGAACAGCCTGCTCATCGGGCTGGCGTCGGCCCTGCTGTGCTGCTTCCTGGCGACCGTGCTCGGCGTCGTGTCCGGGTACTTCGGCGGCGCGGTGGACGGCGTGCTCTCCCGGCTCCTCGACGTCGTCTGGGCGTTCCCGGTCTACCTCCTGGCGATCTGCCTGTCGGTGGTGCTGCTCACCAGCGGGGTGCGCCTCGGGCCGATCACGATCACCGCCGGCAGCCTGCTGCTGCCGATCGTCATCATCGGGATCGTGTACGTCCCTTACGTCGCCAGACCGCTGCGCGGGCAGGTGATGTCCTTGCGGGAGAAGGACTTCGTCAAGGCCGCGATCGGTGCCGGCGCCTCGGACGGCCGAGTGTTGCGGCGGGAGCTCCTCCCGAACGTCCTACCCACGGTGATCGTCTTTCTGCCGCTGATGACGAGCATCAACATGCTCACGGAGTCGGCCCTGTCGTTCCTGTCCGTGGGTGTCCAGCCGCCGGACGCCTCCTGGGGGACGATCATCAACGACGGGCTCGGCCTGCTCTACACCCGGCCGATGGTCGCCATCGCCCCTGGGATCGCCCTCGCCGTCTCGGCGGCGGCGCTGAACCTGCTGGGGGACAGCGCCCGCGACGCGCTGGACCCCCGGGCCAAGCTGCGCGGCAGCCTCTGATGGCGCGGTTCGCGCTTCGCCGGGCCGCCTCCATGGTGTTCGTGCTCTTCTCGATCAGCGTGCTGGTCTTCCTCATCTTCTTCGCGACACCGGGCGCAGACCCCGCTGCCCGGATCGCCGGGCGCAACGCCAGCCAGGAGACCCTGGCCCAGGTGCGCACGTCCTTCGGCCTCGACCGCCCGCTCCCGGTGCAGTACGGCATGATGATGAAGCACCTGTTCGTCGACAAGGACCTCACGTCGTTCGTCAATCGTGGCGCCGAAGTGGTGCCGCAGGTGACTGCTGCGATCCCGGTGACCCTGTCGCTGGTCATCGGCGCGGCGGTGATCTGGATGGTCGTCGGCGTGGCCATGGGCGTGGCCGCGGCCCGATGGCGCGGCACCTGGGTGGATCCGCTGATCATGTTCCTCGGTGTCATCGGCATCTCGTTGCCCGTGTACTGGCTGGGGGAGGTGGTCAACCTCGTCACGCAGAGCCGACTGCACGACAGCGTCTTCTCGTGGGTCCCACCTCTGGGTTACGCACCGTTGTCCGAGGGGGTGGGGCAGTGGGCACTGCACCTGCTCTTCGCCTGGTTGACCCTGGCCGTCCTGTACGCCGGCATCTACGCCCGGGTGCTGCGCGGGGAGATGATCACCTCGCTGGACGAGGACTACGTGCGGATGGCCCGGGCCAAAGGCATCACCGAACGCCGCGTCCTGCTTCGGCACGCCCTGCGGTGCAGCCTGGTCGCCATCGTCAGCCTCTTCGGGCTCGACTTCGGCGCGCTCGTCGGGGGCGCCGCGCTGCTCACCGAGGTGGTGTTCGGCCTGCATGGCCTGGGCAAGCTCACCTACGACTCGCTGCAGAACTTCGACCTGCCCGTCATCATGGCCACCGTGATCTACGCGACCTTCTTCGTCGTGGTCGCCAACGCTGTGGTCGACCTGCTCTACGCGTTGCTGGACCCCAGGGTTCGCGATGCCTGAGCCGCTGCTGGACGTGCGCGACCTGCGGGTGCAGTTCCGCACCCGGCAGGGCCTCGTCACCGCCGTCGACGGCCTGTCGTTCACCGTCGACGAGGGGCAGGTGCTCGGCATCGTCGGGGAGTCCGGGTCGGGCAAGAGCGTCACCTGCCTGGCGGTGCTCCGGTTGCTGACCGGTCCCAACGTCTCCATCACCGGCGAGGTCGCGTTCCGCGGCGAGGATCTTCTGCGATTCGACGACCCGGCGATGCGCGCCGTCCGCGGTCGCGAGATCGCGATGATCTTCCAGGACCCGATGACCGCGCTGACCCCGGTGTACACCGCCGGCTGGCACATCACCGAGCAGATCCGCGCGCACGAGAAGGTCTCCAAGCAGGCCGCCCGCGCTCGCGCGGTCAGGCTGCTCGCCGAGGTGGGCATCCCGAACCCCGAGCGGCGGGTCGACGCCTACCCGCACCAGTTCTCGGGCGGGATGCGCCAGCGCGTCGTCATCGCGATGGCGCTGGCCTGCCACCCGCAGCTGTTGATCGCCGACGAGCCGACCACGGCGCTGGACGTGACGATCCAGGCCCAGATCCTGCAGCTCATGCAGGACCTCAGACGCGACCACGGGTCCTCGATCCTTCTCATCACCCACGACATGGGGGTGGTCAGCGACATCGCCGATCGCGTCCTGGTGATGTACGGCGGCCGCGTAGCCGAGGTCGGGGAACGCAGCGCGGTCTTCCACCACCCGCTCCACCCCTACACCTGGGGGCTCATCGGGTCGATCCCGCGCACGGACCGGCCACGGACCCGCAGGCTCGCAGCGATCGCCGGCTCGCCCGTCTCCCTGCTGGCCCCGCCACCCGGGTGCCGGTTCGCGCCGCGGTGCCGGTTCGCCCACGACGCCTGCGAGCAGCAGCCGCCCCTCACCGGGAGACCCGGCGTGGATCACGCCGATGCCTGCTGGCTGGACTCTCCCTCTCGCGCGCGGCTGCGCGGGGAGTCCGACGCCGCAGCCGAGCAGGCCCGGACGTGACCCCCGACCGCGCGTCGTCCGCAGAGCCGGTAGGCCCGGCCTCGGCAGTGCCTGTGGGCTCGGCGTCCGCCGATCGGGGCCGCACCGCCGCGGGCGAGACGCTGGTGTCGGCCCGCGACGTCGTCAAGTACTTCCCGGTGCGCGGCGGCCTGCTCGGGGGGAGGGTCCGGCAGGTCGTGCACGCCGTCGACGGCGTGTCGTTGGAGGTCGTCGCCGGGGAGACGCTCGGCCTGGTCGGGGAGTCCGGCTGCGGCAAGACGACGTTCGGCCGCTGCATCGTGCGGCTGCTCGAGCTCAGCTCCGGGTCCGTCTCGTTCGCCGGCTCGGACCTGACCGGCCTCTCCCGCCGCCAGATGCGCCCCTACCGCCGGCAGATGCAGATGGTCTTCCAGGACCCGTACGCCTCGCTGAACCCACGCCGGCGAGCCGCCGCGATCGTCGAGGAGCCGATGCGGGTGCACCGGGTTGCTGCGGAGCGGACAATCCGCAGCCGGGCACGTGAGCTGCTCGAGGTGGTCGGCTTCGACCCCTCGCTCTTCGAGCGCTACCCTCACGAGTTCTCCGGCGGCCAGCGACAGCGGATCGGGATCGCTCGGGCCCTGGCCCTGAACCCCCAGCTGCTCGTCGCCGACGAGCCGGTGTCGGCCCTGGACGTGTCCATCCAGGCCCAGGTGCTCAACCTGCTCGCCGACCTGCAGGACGAGTTCGGGTTGACGTACGTCTTCATCGCCCACGACCTCGGAGTGGTCCGGCACGTGTCCGACCGGATCGGCGTGATGTATCTCGGCGAGCTGGTGGAGCTCGGCCCGGCGGAGGTCGTCTACGGCGCGCCGAGCCATCCCTACACGCAGGCGCTCCTGTCCGCCGTGCCGGAGATCGACGACGGAACCGGAACGCGGCACACGGAGCGGATAGTGCTCACCGGCGACGTACCCAGCCCGATCGACAAGCCCGCGGGGTGTGCCTTCGCCCCCAGGTGCCGGTTCGCGACGGACATCTGCCTCGCGCAGCGGCCGCACCTGTCGGGCTCACCCGACCGGCAGGTGGCGTGCCATCATCCGCTGCCACCTCCGACGTGATGGCCGCCCTCACGCCGGCCTCGGGCTGTCGTGCTCGGCGAGGAACCCCGCCACAACCTCCTTGAACTTCGCAGGCTCCTCGATGTGCGGCATGTGGCTGGAGTACGCGAAGAGCTCCCATCGCGATCCGGGGATCCTGTCGTGGATCTCGCCGAGGATCCGCGGGGTCGCCTCGTCGTGCGCACCGGAGACCAGCAGCGTCGGGACGGCGATCGACGGCAGCCGCCGCGTGATGTCCCACTCCCTGAGGGTGCCCACCACGTGGAACTCACTCGGCCCGTTCATGGTGTGGTAGACGGTCGGGTCCTGCGCGATCTGGGCGAACGACCTCCGGACGCACTCCGGTTGGGGCACCCGGCACACGTGGCGGTCGTAGAAGACCTGGACGGCTGCCTCGTACTCCGGGTCGGCTGTCGTGCCGGCATCCTCGTGCCGGCGAAGCGTGGACTCGACCTCGGCAGGCAGCTGCGCCCTGAGGCGGTTCGCCTCCTCGACCCACAGCTGCATGCTTGCAGGTGAGTCCGCGACGACCAGGGCGCCCAGGCCCGCGGGGTGGTCCAGCGCGTGCTCCATGGCGAGCATGCCGCCCCAGGACTGACCGAGGACGGCGTAGCGTCGCGAGATGCCCAGGTGCCGGGTCAGCTCGGTGAGCTCGTCCTTGAACAGCTCCGGCGTCCACCGCTCGGCCGGTGCGGCCGGCAGGTGGTCGCTCCGGCCGCAGCCGAGCTGGTCGTAGAGCACGCACGTGCGGCCGGTCTGGGCCAGCAGCTCGGCGATCGGCTCGCAGTAGTCGTGCGCTGCGCCCGGGCCACCGTGCAGGATGACGACCGGGGCCTGCGGGGCGGCAGGGTCGAGATCGCCGAGGATGCGGTACCAGGTCTGCCCGTGGGTCCATCTGAGGCGGCCTTCGGTGGTCGTCGACATGGTTCCTCCCGCGAACGCGAGCTTGCACGTCGCGGCAGCGGGCCGCGCCGCGATCTCCGCGAGATTATGCCGCCGATCCCGGGACTTCGGACCCCTTGACCGGGTCGCCCCGTTGCGCCCCCAGCTCCCACCGGGACGCCCACGTGACCCGCCACACAGCCTCGCTGGCGACCGGGCCGAGGCGGCGGGAGTAGGTTCGGCGCGTGAACGTCGCCGTCGCCATCGAGTCGATCCGCGGTGAGCATCGTGTGGCTCTGGTTCCCGACGTCATCCCCACGCTGACCAAGGCGGGCCTTGACGTCGTCATCCAGACCGGTGCGGGCCTTCACTCCCTCGCCCCTGACGCCGCCTACACGGCGGCCGGTGCGGCCGTCGTGGAGTCCGTGGAAGCCGCCGCGGTGGACGTGCTGCTGCATGTCCGGCCGCTGACCACTGCCGTGATCGCGAAGCTGCGGCCCGGCACGATCACGGTGGGCTTCTGCTCACCGTCCACCGAGCTCGTCTCGGTCGCCGCGCTGCGCGACGCCCGCGTGACGGCCTTCGCCATGGAGCTGGTGCCCCGGATCAGCCGCGCCCAGTCCATGGACGCGCTGACCTCCCAGGCCCTGGTGGCCGGGTACCGGTGCGTCCTCGAGGCCGCGATGCGCCTCCCGCGGTTCTTCCCGCTGTTCATGACGGCCGCGGGCACCGTGCCACCGGCCAAGGTGCTCGTTCTCGGGGCGGGTGTCGCGGGCCTGCAGGCGATCGCCACCGCGAAGCGCCTCGGTGCCGTCGTATCGGCCTACGACGTGCGGCCGGCCAGCGCCGACGAGGTGCGGTCGATGGGCGCCAGCTTCGTCAACCTCGACCTCGAGGCGGTCGAGGGCGCCGGCGGCTACGCCCGGGAGCTGAGCGAGGACCGGGCGAAGCGGCAGCAGGAGGCGCTGGCCCCCTTCATCGCCGAGGCCGACGTGGTCGTGACGACGGCCGCGGTCCCCGGCCGCCGCGCCCCCCTGCTGGTCACCGCCCCGATGGTCGCGGCGATGAAGCCCGGCAGCGTCGTCGTCGACCTCGCAGCTGAGTCAGGCGGCAACGTCGCGGGGGCGGTCGCGGGGGAGGACGTCCTCGTCGAGGTCGCGGGCGGCGTCGTCCGGCTCGTGGGGATGAAGGACGCCGCGAGCACCATGCCCGCGGACGCCTCCCGGCTGTACGCCAAGAACGTGGTGAACCTGCTGATGCTCATGACGAAGGACGGCCAGGTGGTTCCTGACTTCGACGACGAGGTCGTCGCCGGATCCTGCCTCACGCACGACGGCGCGGTGACGCATGCACCGACCGCCGAGCTGCTGGGCGGCGATACCGGCTCCGCCGACGCGGGAGGTGGTGCGTGATGTCCGGTGTCGCGCTGCTCGACGTGTTCGTGCTCAGCATCTTCGTCGGCTTCGAGGTCGTCGCGAAGGTGTCGACGATCCTGCACACCCCTCTGATGTCGGGGGCGAACGCGATCCACGGGATCATCCTGGTCGGGGCGATCCTCGTCGCGGGTCGGGCCGAGTCGACCCTGGCACTCGTCGTGGGGCTGTTCGCCGTGCTGCTCGCGACGGTGAACCTGGTCGGCGGCTTCGTGGTGACCGACCGGATGCTGGAGATGTTCAAGGGCCGGGCACCGGCGAAGCCAGCGGTCGGGGACGGCGCCAAGGGCGGGGGCTCGCGGTGAAGACGCTGTCCCCCAACACCGTCGAGGTGCTGTACCTCGTCGCCTCCGTCTGCTTCATCCTGGCGCTGAAGGGCCTGAGCTCGCCCAAGTCGGCGCGACGGGGCAACCTCATCGGCGCCGCCGGCGCCGCCATCGCCTTGGTGGTGACGTTCTTCTCCACCGACCTGAAGAACGTGGTCTGGATCATTCTCGCGATCCTCCTGGGGTCCGCGATCGCGGTGCCCGCCGCACGCAACGTCAAGATGACGCAGATGCCGCAGATGGTCGCGCTGTTCAACGGCGTCGGCGGCGGCGCGGCCGCAGTCGTCGCGCTGATGGAGCTCTCGACGATCTCCGGCTTGATCGATGCTGGAGTGGACAAGGACTACGGCAACCTGGCCGCAGTCGCCTTCACCGTGCTCGTCGGCTCGGTGTCCTTCGCCGGGTCGATCGTCACGTTCATGAAGCTGCAGGAGCTGATGACGACGCGACCGGTGGTGCTGCCGGGCGCGAAGCCGCTGCTGATCGGTGGGCTGGGTGCCGGCGTGGTGGCCGCGCTCGCGGTCTTCCTGACCGGGCAGCTCTGGGTCGGCGTGGTGCTCATGCTGGTCGGTCTCGTCCTGGGTGTCATGACCGTGCTGCCGGTCGGCGGGGCCGACGTCCCGATCGTCATCTCGTTGCTCAACGCGTTCACCGGCCTGACAGTCGCGGCAGGCGGCTTCGTGCTGCACAACACCGTGCTGCTCGTCGCCGGCACCCTGGTGGGAGCCAGCGGCACGATCCTCACCCGTCTCATGGCGGCGGCGATGGGCCGCTCGGTGCTCGGCGTCATGTTCGGCGCCCTGCGCGGCGGGTCGACCGCCGGCTCCACGGCGATCTCGGACCGCCCCGTCAAGAGCGTCGGGCCGGAGGACGTCGCGATCCTGCTCGGCTACGCGCACAAGGTGGTCGTGGTGCCGGGGTACGGGCTGGCCGTCGCCCAGGCCCAGCACACCATCCGCGAGCTGGCGGAGGTGCTCGAGGCCAAGGGCATCGAGGTGCTCTACGGCATCCACCCGGTGGCCGGCCGGATGCCTGGCCACATGAACGTGCTGCTCGCCGAGGCGAACGTGCCGTACGAGGTGCTCAAGGAGATGGACGAGGTCAACCCCGAGTTCAAGACGACGGACGTCGTGCTGGTCGTCGGCGCGAACGACGTCGTCAACCCGGCGGCCAAGACGTCCCCCGGGGCACCCATCTACGGCATGCCGATCCTCGAGGTGTCCGACGCCCAGCAGGTCATCTTCCTCAAGCGGTCGATGCGGCCCGGCTTCGCCGGCATCGAGAACGAGCTGCTGTACGACGCGAAGACGTCGCTGCTCTTCGGCGACGCCAAGGACTCGCTGACCAAGGTGCTCAGCGCGGTGAAGGCGCTCTGACCTTCAGCCGGTAGGTCGGAAGCCGGCGCGCTCCCCGGCGGCCAGGCACTGAGCTGCCGGCAGGATGCCGTCAGAGGTGTTGGCCCCCTGCAGGCTCGCTGCCGCGGAGCACACGCCCAGGCGCAGGCACTGCTCGACCGGCAGGTCGTCGTGCAGCCCGAGGATCACTCCGGCGGCGAAGGCGTCCCCGGCGCCGGTCGCGCTGCGTATGGCCGAGCGGTCCAGACGGACCGAGCCGTGCCGCAGCACCTGGCCGTCGCGCGTGGCCGCGACGCAGCCGGCGGGGAAGTGCACCACGGCCAGCCTGCCGACGCCCAGCTCGAGCAGCCGGACGGCGGCAGCCTCGAGCCGCTCCCAGCCCACGGCGGATTCCGGGCCGGGTGTGCCCGCGCGGTCGTCGGCCGTGAGGTCGCCCGAGACGTCGATGCCGGTGAGCGCGGCAGCCTCGACCTCGTTGATGACGAGGGAGTCCAGGTGGGGCAGGCAGGGCAACGCCGCCTCCCGCACCCGCGCGGCGTCCAGCGACACCAGCTCCAGGTTGGTGCGCATGCCGACTTCGTGCGCACGGCGCAGCAGGGCCGCCCACCCGTTGCCCCCGGGCTGCGCGGCGTCCAACCGCGGGTGCAGACCCGGCGCGCCCAGGTGCAGGATGCGGGCGCCGGAGGCATCCAGGTCGAAGTCGGAGACGTCGAGCAGCGCGTTGGCGCCGACGTGGTGGAAGAAGGTTCGCCGCCCGCCGTCGCGCACCACCATGGCGTCGGTGAACGAGGTCACGGCTCCGGGCCGCACCGCGACGCCCGTCGAGGCGATCCCTAGGTCGGCGCAGGCAGCCAGGACGAAACGGCCGTGCTCGTCGTCGCCCACGACCCCGACGACGTCCACGGGGAACCCGGCGCCGAGCCGGCGAAGGTCGACGGCCATGTTCAGCCCCGGCCCGCCGGTGCTCAACGAGACGTCGTCGATGACCGCGAGCCGCTCCAGCGTGGGGTACCAGTCGATGGTCTTGCTGACGTCGGCCACGATCGACCCGCCGCACAGCACCCCGGACCGCGGGGGCACGGCTACGCCTTCAGCAGCGGCTCGGTGACGACGAGGTCGTCGGCCAGTGGTCGCTGGGCTGCGATCCCCTTCTGCTGCAACGTCTCGTGGTAGGCGCGAACCCCCTGCTCGGGGGTGACCTCGCCGCGCAGCACCGGCCTCATGAGCGCCACGAGGTCGAGCTGGGACTCCGCCCGCTGGATCTTGCGGCCGAACAGGGCCACTCGGGCGCCGGCCCGCTCTGCCTTGCGTGAGCAGCTCGAAGGCGTCACGGGTCGTGCCGGCCGAGCCTCCGAGGATGCCGACGACGAGTGTCGGGTCGTGCGCCGCAAGCTCGCCCAGCCCTGCATGGCCGTTGTACGCGATCTTGAGGAAGAGCGGGCGGTGAGCCGACGTGACCCCGGCCAGGGCGCGCACGATGCTGTCGTTGACGAACGCGCCGACCTCGTCGGGGGCGAGCCCGACGGCGGCGTTGGGGTTGAACACCTCGAGGAAGTAGCGCATCTGCAGCTGGTGTGCCGCCTCGCGGAACTGCGCGAAGGCCGCGAGCGAGGCGAGGTCGCGGTCGACGTCGTTGTTGAACGTCACCGAGTACAGCACGAGGTCGCAGAACTCGCGCACGGAGGCGAGGTGGGCGGTCCGGAAGGGTCGCGACGGGTGCGCCGAGTAGCCTGCGCCACGCGGGAACCAGATGTCGGTGGTGTCGTTGGCCCGCACGGCCAGCGTCGTCGAGCTGTCGTCCAGGACGCCGCTGCGCGCCATCCGCTCGCCGTTCGAGGCCGACGTGAGCAGCACGTCGAGCAGGTCGGCGCGCACGAGGGCGTCCATGTCGGCGAGGTAGTCCTCGCGGGTGCGGTAGCCGCCCCCAGCCGGTCCCGGTGCCTGGACGCCGAAGGCCATGTCGGCGTCCTTGGCGTCGGCGATGATGAAGTCGTCGGGGGTGTAGGTGCCGGAGTGGATCGCGGCGAGCTTGCGGTCGAGGGCTCTCACGTGCACATCCAACCGGCCCGGTGAGCACGGCGTCACGTCGGGGGTCGCCGAGATGTGAGCGTGCGTGAGACGCAGCGGTGATCGTGAGACACGACACGCCGCCCGACGGGCGAGGTGCCTCACGATCACCGTAGGCGAACAGATGTCTCACGATCGCGGCCGCCCCGACACGGCCACGTCACGACGTGGTGGGTCAGACGCCCTCTTGCACCTGGAAGATCTGGTCGGCGACCAGCCCATGGGCCGTGCGGTGCACGGTGTTGGCAGCCTCGGCATCGGGTGCCTCGACGAGGCAGAAGATCTGCCCCTGGGCCTCGTCGACCCAGTAACGCAGGTAGCTCACGTCGTGCTCGCCCTGCGCGGCGAGGTCGGCCTGGTGCGCCTTGGCGACGTCGTCGATCGACACGCCTCCGTCGAGGCTGTGGACGTCCATGAACAGCGGCATCGCGGTCCCTCCTGTCAGCGGGCGTCGTCCGGTCCTGGCGACGTGTCCCCGGCGGGAACAGGTCTAACGCCGCGACGCTCGGCCGTGCTACGGAGTGCGGTACCCATCTGTCGAGCCGGGGTACCCATATTTCGCGCGGAGGTGCCCGCTTCGAAGCGGGGCATCTGGTGCCGGCACGAGCCGACGCCGGGACGTGGCAGGCTTTCGGCTCGTGCGCCGCTACGCGAGGATCCTGCGACGTCCGGCGGCGCTGGTGCCCTTCACCGCGGCGACCGTCGCACGCCTGCCGATCTCGATGGCGCCGCTCGGTCTGGTGCTGCTCGTGCAGTCGGTGCGCGGCTCCTACGCGGTGGCCGGTCTCGTCACCGCGGCCTTCGCCCTCGGCTCGGCGGTCGCCTCCCCCGGGTGGGGCATGCTGCTCGACCGCATGGGCCAGCCACGGGTCATCGGCCCCACCTCCGTCGCCTCGGCAGCGTTCCTGGCGGCAGTGGCGCTGGCGGCGGTCGGGGGTGCGGGCGACGTGCCGCTCGCCGTGCTGGCGGCCGGTGCGGGGCTGACGTTCCCGCCCGTATCGCCGGCGATGCGGGCGCTCTGGCGGGTCGTCCTGCACGAGGACGCCGACCGGCGGGCCGCGTACGCCCTTGACGCCGTCGCCATCGAGGCGATCTTCGTCGGCGGACCCTTGCTCCTCGCCGTGCTGCTGCTGGCCAGGCTGCCGGCGCTGCCCCTGCTCGTGACCGCAGCCCTGATGGCCGGCGGCGGGCTGGTCTACTGCGTCACCCCAGCCGCGCGGGCCTGGCGGGCGGCCGAACACCCTCCCGTCGGCCCGGCGGGGGAGCCCGACCCGGATGCCGTGCACGCGAGGATGTCGCCCCTGCGGGCGCGGGGCGTCGCCGCGGTGCTGGGGGTCGCCGTCCTCATCTCGGTCGGCTTCGGCCTGCACGATGTCGCGATCGCCGCCACGGCGCGCGAGGTGCTCGACCGCCCCGCCCGGGTGGGGCTGCTGTTCGCCGCGGTGGCCTCGGGGAGCGTGACCGGCGGGCTCTGGTACGGGTCGCGGCACTGGGTCGGCCCGGAGCGGCGGCGGATGCCGGTGGCCATGGGGCTGTTCACCGTGGGGCTGGTGACGATCGGCACGATGCTGCACGCCGGACGGCCCAGCCTGCTCGCCCTGATGGCGACGCTCTTCGTCACCGGCCTGTCCATCGCACCAGCCATGATCATCCAGGCGAACCTCGTGGACCAGCTCGGCCCGCGGGACCGGCTCGGCGAGGCGCAGTCCTGGTTGACGACCGCCTACACCTCCGGCGGCGCGGCGGGCACCGCCGCCGCCGGAGTCCTGGTCGACGCCGGAGGCCCGGGTCGGGCGTTCTTCGGTGCGGCGGCCGCGGTGGCGGTGGCGACCGTGGCGGGGGTGCTCGCCCAACCGTCCTGGCGCCGTCCCGCCGGCGGCGACAGCCGAGACGAACCCGTCCGCGACCGTACGCAGATCTGACACAACCCGCGCCAGGCCGACGATCCGCCGTGCCGGGGGAGGTTGTGTCAGACCTACGTGCGCTCAGTTCCGCGCTCAGCTCTACGGCGGCTCAGTCGCCGGTGACGCCGTCGATGCGCTCGCGGAGCAGGTCGGCATGACCGTTGTGGCGGGCGTACTCCTCGATCATGTGCACCATGACCCAGCGCAGGTCGACGTCGCCGATGCGATGGTGCCGGCCGACGTCGTCCAGGTCGTGCCTGGCCGCGATCTCCCGCGCGGCGTCCACCTCGGTCCGGAATGCGGCCAGGTCCTCACCCGCCCGGGCGGGTTCGAGGTCGTCGAAGTCGCCGTCGGGGGAGCTGTCGCTGTAGAACATCGGCGGGGCGTCCTGCCCGTCGACCACCCGGCGGAACCAGTTGCGCTCCACCTCGGCCATGTGTCGCACGAGTCCCAGGAGGCTCAGGCTGGACGGCGCGCACGAGCGCAGGGCCAGCTGGTCGGCGTTCAGCCCGGCGCACTTCATGAGCAGGGTCGCCCGGTGGTAGTCCAGCCAGGCGTCGAGGCTGTTGCGCTGCGCGTCGACGAAGGGCGGTTCCACCCGTGCAGGTGCGCTCCAGGGAGGCGCGTCCGTGGTGGGCGGGCCCGCGCCGCGGTCGTCGTCGTCCATCGGCCGGACACTAGCGGTACGTGGCCCCGGCGTCGACGGCTCAGCCGACGGTGGCGTTGTCGGCCGGATCGGCCAGCGCGACGACGATGTGGTCGAGCAGCCCCTGGCAGGCGGCCTCGATCTGGTGCAGCACCAGGCGGAACGCGGCGTCGCTGTCGTAGTAGGGGTCCGGGATGTCGACGTCCCCGACGTCCCGTGTCGCAGGGTCGAAGCTGCTCAGCAGCCGCACCTTCGCGCGGTCGGCGAGAGTGGGCGCCCAGGAGCGCAAGGTCCTCTCGTGGCCGCGGTCCAGCGCGATCACGAGGTCGCTGTGCGCGAACCACTGCGGGTCGAACTGGCGCGCTCGGTGCGTGGCACCGTCGTACCCGAAATCCGACAGGGCGGCGAGCGTCCGGTCGTCGGCACGCTCGCCGATGTGCCAGTCACCCGTGCCCGCGGAGTCCACCACGAGCTGCCGGCTGATGCCGGCTTCGTCGGCCATGCGCCGGAGGACGACCTCGCTCATCGGGCTTCGGCAGATGTTCCCGCTGCAGACGAAGCAAACCCGGTAGACGCGGTCGTCGGGCATGAACCCATGGTGGTGCATGGCCCCCGGTACGGTGCAAGGCGGGGTACGCATCCTGCGCTGAGCGGGGGTGCGAAACAGTCCTTCGCGGTGAGTTTTCCCCATCGTGGTGGGCGGTCTCGCGGTCCACAGGTGCGCCGTGAGCAGGCCGCGGGCGCGGCGGCAGGTGCCTAACGTCGCCGTCATGATGGCTGATCACGTACGACGGGATGCCGTGCTGGTGGCCCGCCAGGCTGACGACGTGGGCTGGCTGGCGGCGCGAATGGAGGCGCACGACGCCGTCGAGTGGCGGTCGAGCGCGGCCGCGGCGTTCCGTCATCGCCTCGCGGAGGACCTCCTGCGCGTCCGGCGCTGCGCGCAGGCCGTGGAGAACGCCGCCGCTCTCCTCCGCCTGCATGCCGACGCGCTGGACGGCGGGTCGGGGCCGCTCATCCATGCCGCGGGTGGGCCATGGGGTGCGCCGTGACGCAGCCACTGCGAGGCGGGTCACGGAGCCGATCGGGCGCAGTCGAACCCGTTGTCCGGCAACGAGTTCCCGTGCCGCGCTTCGTTCGATGGCTGCAGACCGACCACGCGGCCGGCGTCCCGCCCGAGTTCTCAGTGGAGGCCCTGGCTCCCGGTTCCGTCAAGCCCGAGGGCGCCCGCGCGGCGGAGACGCCGCCGGCCGCGGTGGCCGCGGTGCTGGCCGTGCATGCGCGTGCGCGGGCTGCCATCACGATGCGATGCTGGGGCCCCGACGGCGAGAAGGTCGTGTGCGTCGCGGTCGCGGAGGGGCTGGCTGCGTTCCTGGCACGTGACGACGCGGGAGCGCCTGTCGCGGACCCTTGCGTCGAGGTGTCCCTCGTCGCGGCCGAGGCCGTGACCGAGCAGATCCTGTGCTGGGTTCCTGAGGCGTCGTCATGCCGACCGGGGCATGGGTCGGCGTGGTGACCGCTGCCGTCCAGGTCGTGGGGCTGCGCGCAGCCGACGCCGCGGTGTCGTGGCTGCAGACCTGGGTGAGCGTCGGACGGCGGCTGGCGCAGCCTCGCGCCGAGTGGCCCGCCCAGTGGCCCGCCCAGTGGCCCGCCCACCGGCCCGCGCGGCTCGCGCGCCGTCACCCAGCCGTGACGCGGGACGAGATCGCCGCAACCATCATGTTCTTCCTGGTGCCGGCCTTCGGTCGGCCCTCCGTGCAGGACGGTCCCAATGACGGCTCAGGGTGAACGTCACGACGCGGTGCGCACCGTCGAGCGCACGGAAGTGCACGCCGGACTGTTGTCGGTGCATGGCGGAGTGGGCGGGGTGCGCGCACACCTGGACGACCTGCACCGGCTGGCAGCGTTGCTCGCGGTGGCTGCGGAAGGCCTTGCCTGCGTGGGCAAGTCCCTGGTCCGGGTGGCGACCGACCCCGCGTTGGCGGCCACCGCCCTGATCTCACCGGTGAGCCTCGGACGAGCCGAGGCAGCATTGGCACGTGCCATCGCCGGCCCCTGCGGGGGCCTGGTGCTCGCGGCGAGGTTCGGTGGTCTCGCGGCTGCCGTGGAAGCTGCCGCGACGTTGTACGAGACCGCGGACGGCGCGGCCGCCTCGGCCCTGCACGCCGTCGACCTCGTGGCCGGCCGGGCCCTCGGTCAGGCCCTTGCCGGGACACTGCTGCCGCTGGCCGCCGGTCTGGCGGTCGCCGACGTCGCCGTCCACGCGATCGACCACGGTGCGGGCGGGGCCACCGAGCCGAGCAGCGGCCGCGTGAGCCAGGTCGCCACCCCGGTCAGCGGCGGTCTGGCGACGACCCCGCGGGTGCTCGCGCGCGTGCTCCTGAGCCTGCTGCAACGACAGGCGCCCGCGGCCGAGCACGCGATGGACGCTGCACCGGGAGTGCTCGACGGTGCTCTGTCGCCGTACCCGGGCGTGGGCGTGGCCCTCGGGGCACTGGCCGGGCACCCGTGGCCACCACGCGACATCCCCGAGGCGGCCGCCATGGTGGCCGCCCTTGGCCGCGTATCGCCCCTGCTGCGTGAGCCGGGCGTGGTCACGGCCGCGGTCGTCGGCCTCCCGTCGTCGGCGTCGGCGCCCCGCGGTGTGGCCGACGTCCTGGAACGGGTGGGGTCGTTGTACCCCGCCGCCGGCGGGGCGCCGGGCAGTGTTGGCGTGGAGTGCGTGCGGCATCCGGACGGCCGGCGCGCCTGGGTCGTGGAGATCCCGGGCACGCAGGTGTGGCGGCCGCTTCCCGGAACCAACCCCTTCGACCTGACGGGCGACATCCATTCGATGGCCGGAGACCCCACAGCCGCAGCTGCCACTGTCGCTGCAGCACTGGAGATCGCGGGAGCCGGCGCGGGCGAGCCGGTTCTGCTCGCCGGGCACAGCCAGGGCGGGATGGTGGCTGCGGCCCTGGCGTCCGACCCGCAGTTCCGCGCCCGCTTCCACGTCACGCACGTGCTCAGCGCGGGTGCCCCGATCGCGGGCTACGACATCGGGGACGGCGTCGCCGTGCTGGCCGTCGAGAACGAGGACGACCTCGTGCCCCGGCTCGACGGGCGGTCCAACCCCGACCGTGTGGAATGGGTCTCCGTCGTCGTGTCGACGCCGGGCCCGGCGTCGACGCCAGGGGCGAGCGAGCCGGCGCCCCACGCGATCCAGTCCTACGCCCGCGCCGGTGCCGTCGTCGATGCCTCGACGGACGTCTCGATCCACCAGTGGCGGGCCACGGCCGCCGAGTTCATGAACGGCCCGGGCGTCACGGTCGAACGCATTCTCGTGCGTGGTGTCCGTGAGCCACCCGCACCGGCCGGCTGATGGCCGCACCGTTGCGCGGGGCCGCGCGGGCCGTGTCAGCGTGTGACGAGGGCCCGTCGCAGCGCGGTCAGCCCCGCCTGGCGCCCGACCGGCAGGGACACAGCCGCCCGCAGGATCGCCGCGTCGTCCACGTCCACCGGCAGCGCGCGCGCCACGTCTGCCACCACGCTCAGCTGGTCGCGTTGCGCAGCGACGAACTCGGCGTCGACCACGTCACCATGGCCCGGTACGACCTGCGCCTGAAGACCCGGCAGCAGGGTGGTCAGTGTGCGAGGCCACTCCAGCGGGAAGCCGTCCTCGAAGGCGGGCGGCGCCCCCTGCTCGACGAGGTCGCCCGCGAGGGTCACCGACGCGTCGGCGATGTCGACGACGACGTCGTGGTCGGTGTGACCGCGGCCTGGATGGTGGACGTCGACGTGCCTGCCACCGAGGTCGAGGCGCACCGGCTGCGTGAACGTGTGGTTCGGCTCGACGATCGTGACGGAGCCGATGGCCGCGGCGTCGTCCTCGTTGCCCGCCTCCTGCATCCACGCCGCGGTCGCTCGTCGCTGTCGCTCGCCGTGCAGGCGCAGCGTCGTCGCGCACCGTTCGTGGCCCCAGATCTCCAGGCCCGGTTGAGCAGCGGCGAATGCGGCGTTGCCGAAGCAGTGGTCGAAGTGGGCGTGCGTGTTGAGCACGACCCACGGCAACGGTGTCACCGACCGGATCGACTCGATCAGCACGCGGGCCGCCGCGTCGTGAGAGTGCGTGTCCACGACCAGGCAGCGCTCGTCGCCGAGGACGAGGCTGACGTTCAGGTCCAGGCTGCGGTGGCGGCGTACGAGGACCCCGTCCGCGATCTCGCGCCACCGATCCCACCAGCTGGGGCCGTCGTCGTCCGGGAAGGCGCTCACGAGCGTCCAGCCTCTCGGTCACAGGTCACGCAGGTTCTCCTCCGCGGTGATCGCCTCGTCCAAGCGAGAGCTGAGCCGGTAGCGGCCGTCGGGGCTCTCCGCGCCGAGCTCGGCCAGCACCGAGGCGACCCGGATGGCCCCGATCCGGTCACCCCACTCCAGCGGTCCCGAGGGATGGCCGGCTCCGAGCAGCATCGCCACGTCGACGTCGGTCGCGCTTGCCTCGCCGCGGGCCACCAGGTCCACCGCCTCGTTGACGAGCATCGACACGGTCCGCGCGACGACGCCGCCGGCGACGTCCCCGACCACGCTCACCGCCACCCCGGCCGCCTGGCACAACCCGGCTGCCTCGTCGAGCACCTCGACCGCGATCCCGCGTGGCGCCATGATGGCGACCCTTGTGCATGTTGCGGGGTCATGGGCCCAGTCGAGCAGCACCACACCGTCCGGCTCCTCCATCGACCACGACCGCGCCGTGCTGCCATCGGTCACCCTGAGCAGGCCGCCGCCCGGCAGGCGCACACCAGGCAGGTCCTCCATCACCTCGTCGTCGCCCATCGGTACGAGCACCACCTCGACGCCGCCGGTCGCGACACGGTCGAAGAACGGACCCATGCAGCCCATGTCGTACTCGGTGACCTCGACCCGCGCGGGTACCGGCCTGGGCGGGTACGAGCTGGGCTCGCGGTCCGCGACGACGTCGCCGGCGGCGTAGCCGTACACCCCGCGCCCGGTCTTGCGGCCCAGCCGCCCGGCGTCCACCAGTCTCTGCTGCCACACGGTCGGGGCGTAGCGGGCGTCGTAGAAGGTCTGCTCCCAGACCGACCTGGCGACGGCGAGGTTCACGTCCTGCCCGACGAGGTCCGCGAGCTCGAACGGCCCCATCGGGAACCCGCCCGCCTCGCGCAGCACGGCGTCGATGGTCGCCGGGTCGCTGGCCCCGATCTCCACGAGCCGCTGGGCCTCCCCGTAGAACGGTCGGGCGATCCGGTTGACGACGAGGCCGGGCGTGGAGGCGCAGTGGATGGGCGTCTTGCCCCACATCCGCGCCAGCTCGGTGGCCGCTTCGACGGCGGAGTCCTCGGTGCGCTCCCCCCGCACGATCTCGACCAGCTCCATGCGCGGCGCGGGGTTGAAGAAGTGCATGCCGACCAGGCGCTCCGGACGCACCAGCCCTGACGCGATTCTCGTGACGGACAGGGACGACGTGTTGGTGGTCAGCAGGGCGGTCGGGGGCACCGCCCCCTCGATCGCGGCGAGAGCGGCCTGCTTGGCGGCCAGGTCCTCCACGATCGTCTCGCAGACGATGGTGCAGCGCGCCAGGGCGCCGAGGCTGCTCGCGCCGCTGACGCGGCCGGCCGTGTCGCGTGCGGCCTGCGCGGTGAGGCGGCCCCGCTCGACGTCGCGAGCCAGCCTGTCGGCGACTGTCTGCAGACAGCGTTGCGTCGAGGACTTCTCGGCGTCGAACAGCAGCACGGAATGGCCGGCTCTCGCAGCCACCTCGGCGATCCCGGCGCCCATGGTCCCTGCGCCCAGCACCGCGACGAGGTCGCCGGTGGTCGGCTGCCGCATCGGACTCCTCTCGATGCGGGCAGCCTGCCACACGACGGCTCACCCGACCCCTGTGATCGCCGCCAAAGGGACGCGGCTACCGGGGCGGCAGTACCGACGGCGTCACCTGGATCTTGCGGCCGATCCCGTTCTTGAACTGCTCCAGCGCAGCCGGGTACTCCTCGAGGGGGAAGCGGTGGCTGATGAAGATGTCGGGGTCCAGCGCCCCCTCGGCGAAGAGCTCGGCCGCGCGCTCGTAGGAATGCAGGACGGCCATCGAGCCGGTGATCGTGATCTCCTGGTTGTAGATGCGGAACGGCGACCACGAGGCGGTCGACTTCTCGGGCGCGACCCCGAACTGCAGGAACGTGCCCGCCTTCCCCACTCGTGGCAGGCCGTCCTCGATCGCCGCGACGACGCCGGTCGCGTCGATGACGACGTCCCAGCCGCGCGGCATCTCGAGCTCGTCGGCGCTCGCGACGGCGTGCGTGCAGCCCAGCGTGCGAGCCGTCTCCAAGCGGGCGGGGTTGAGATCGACCACGTCCACGCTGGCAGCACCCGCACGCTTGGCGAGCTCGAGCATCATCAGCCCCATAGTGCCGGCGCCGTAGATGAGGAAGTGGTCGGCCAGCGCCGAGCGCAGCACGTCGTAACCGCGGACGGCACACGACAGGGGCTCGATCAGCGCGGCGTCGGCCGTGCGCACGTGGGCAGGCAGCTTGACGCAGTTCGCCACCGGTGCCTTCACGAACTGCGCGGCCCCGCCCGACACGCTCACGCCGATCGCGTTCCAGCGCTCGCAGAGGTTGCCGCGACCGCGCCGGCAGTAGTGGCACTCCCCGCAGAACAGCGACGGGTCGACAGCGACCTGGTCGCCGACGGCGACCTCGGTCACGGCCCGGCCGACCGCGACGACCTCTCCGGCGAACTCGTGCCCGGGGACGATCGGCAGGGTCGGCGCGAACTCGCCGTCGAGGATGTGCAGGTCGGTTCCGCAGATCCCGCACGCCGCGACCTCGACGACCACCTCGCGCGGGCCCGGCGTGGGGTCGTCGACCGTCGTCACCTCGACCGAGCCGGGCTCGGTGATAACTGCTGCTCTCACTTGACGGCTCCTAGGGACAAGCCCCGCACGAGCTTGTCCTGTGCGGCGAACCCGGCGATGAGGACCGGGAGGGAGACGAGGGTGGCCGCGGCGCACAGCCGTGCGAGGAAGAGACCCTCGTTGGTGATGAACCCGACGAGGAACACCGGCGCCGTCGAGGCGCGCACGGCCGTCAGGTTCACCGCGAACATGAACTCGTTCCAGCTGAAGATGAAGCAGATGAGGCTGGTCGCAGCCAACCCGGGCATCGCGACCGGAGCAACGACGTTCCAGAGCACGCGAAGCAGCCCGGCGCCGTCCATCTCCGCCGCCTCGAGGATCTCCCGGGGCACCTCGGCGAGGAACGAGCGCATCATCCAGATGGCGATGGGCAGGTTGAGCGAGGTGTAGAGCACGATCAGCGACCACACGTTGTCGAGCATGCCGAGCCGCTTGACGATCAGGTAGATCGGCAGGAGCGCGGCGATCCCCGGCAGGAACCTCGTGGACAGGAAGAAGAACATCATATCCGTCCACTTCTCGACCGGCTTCACGCTGAGTGCGTAGGCCGCGGGGACGGCGAGCAGCAGCACGAGGGTCGTCGAGATGACCGCCGCGGTGGCCGAGTTCACCAGGAACGCGCCGTACTCGTACTTGCGGAACATGGTCAGGTGGATCTCGTACGGCAGGTTCGTGGTCGCCGTCCCCGGCCCGCCCTGGGTGATCGTATAGATGGCGTCGAAGGTCTGGACGATGTAGACCGAGCCCAGCAGGATCGCCAGCTCCAGGTACTGCCTCAGGTGCGGGACGTGATGTAGCGGAACGTCGTCAGCCCACCGGAGCCGTCCTCCGGGTGCTGCTCGACGCCTACGGTGCGGACGACGATCTGCGTCGCCTGACCGCCTCGGCCGTCGCCCCCGGCCACGAGTGGAGCTACGACAACGTCCGAGCCGAGGTCGCGCGCGGGCACCCGGCGTTCACGGAGCACTGGGTGGTGCGTCAGGCCTCCGCCCGGGCGCGCCGAAGCCTTGCGTGGTACCACGCCCATGCCGAGGATCTGCTCGAAGCGGCAGTCGGAGACCGGCTTGGCTGAGACCCTTCTCCTCGACCAAACTTTGTCCTATCATTAGGTATAAGAGAGCGACCGTGGTCGAGTCGACCGCACCCGTAGGAGGAACCCATGACCGACACCGCCACCCAGACCGGCACCGACGCTCCGGCGATGACGAGCCCGCTGCTGGAGATGACGCGAACGACCCCCACCTGCTTGTGGAACGACTCGGCGGACCCCGCCGAGCTGGCGGAGTCGATCACCTTCGGCGCGGTCGGGGCCACCTGCAACCCCGTCATCGCCCTGGCCGCGATCAAGGCGGACCTCCCCACGTGGCGTGCCCGCATCGAGACACTCGCCGCCGAGCGTCCGGCGGCCACCGAGGACGAGCTCGGCTGGGCAGTCGTGAAGGAGCTGTCCGTCGCCGCCGCCAAGCTGCTCGAACCCATCTTCGTCACCCATGCCGGTCGCAACGGTCGCCTGTCGATCCAGACGGACCCGCGGCTGCACCGCGACACCGCCTCGATCGTGGCGCAGGCCGTGGAGTTCAGCGGGTTGGCGCCGAACATCATCGTGAAGATCCCCGCGACCTCGGCCGGCGTCGCCGCGATGGAAGAGGCCACCTACCGAGGGGTGAGCATCAACGCCACCGTGTCGTTCACGGTCCCGCAGGCGCTCGCCGTCGGTGCGGCGGTCGAGCGCGGGCTGCTACGTCGCGAGGCCGAGGGCCTCGACGTGGCCTCCATGGGACCGGTCTGCACGATCATGGTCGGCCGCCTCGACGACTGGATGAAGATGTCGGCGGAGAAGTCGGGGGTCACCCTTGACCCCGGCTACTACGAGTGGGCCGGAGTTGCGGCGTTCAAGAAGGCCTACGGCATCTTCGGCGAGCGGGGCTACCGGACCCGCCTGCTCTCAGCTGCCTTCCGCAACCACATGCACTGGAGTGAGCTCATCGGCGGTGATGTCGTCATCTCCCCGCCGTTCGGATGGCAGAGGCGGCTCAACGCGAGCGGCATCGAGCCGACGCCGCGCATGCAGACGCCTGTCGACCCGCGGATCGTCGACGCCCTTTACGGCAAGCTGGGTGAGTTCCGGCGCGCCTACGACGAGGACGGCCTCAGCCCGACCGAGTTCGACTCCTTCGGCGCCACCCGCCGCACGCTGCGCCAGTTCCTGGCGGCCAACGGCGAGCTCGAGGCGCTGGTGCGCGACATCGTTGTGCCCAACCCCGACAAGTAGGCCGGCCCCGACTCGTCAGACATCGGTGCGCGCACGCCCGCCCGTGACCGTGAGACATCGGTGCGCGCCCTCGTGATCGTGAGGCATCTGTGTGCTCACCGGTGATCGTGAGGCGTCTCGCCCGTCCGGCCGCGTGGCGTGTCTCACGATCACCGCTGGGTCTCAGCCGGCCAGCATGCTCAGCTCGAAGCTGTAGCGCGACGCCGCGTACACATGGCTGCCGAACTCCACCGCCCGCCCCTGGTCGTCGTAGGCGGTGCGCTGCATGGTCAGCAGAGCGGCACCGCGCCGCTCGCCCAGCAGGCCGGCCTCCTGCGCCGTTGCGGTGCGCGCGCCGATGGCCTGGTCAGCTGCATGAAGCACGATGCCGAGCCCCCGCAGCACCTGGTACAGGCCGCGAGCCTCCAACGCCTCGGTGGTGACACCGTCGACGAGCGCCGGGATGGTGTGCGGGAGGTAGTTCGCCATGCGCGCGATCGGCTGGCCCCCGGCGCTGCGCAGCCGGATCACAGCCGTCACCGGCGTCAGGTCGGGCACGGCGAGGGCGCGCGACACCGGTGCGGACGCCTTCTCGACGGTGAGCGACAGCACCTGTGTGGTCGGCTCCTGCCCGCTGCCCGCGAGGTCCTCGAAGAGGCTGCTCAGGCCGATGGGACGGCGTACCTTCGGCTGCACGACCCGCGTCCCGACACCTCGACGGCGAACGAGGATGCCCTTGTCCACCAGATACTGCATGGCAGCCCTGATCGTCGGCCGCGACAGCCCGAGCTGCTCGGCCAGCAGCACCTCGTTGTCGAAGCGCGTCCCGGGCGGGAGCGTGCCGTCCGCGATCCCCGCCTCGAGCACCTGGGCCACCTGGAAGTACAGGGGCACGGGGCTCGTACGGTCGAGGGTGACGGTGCTGAGCAGGGCATGTGCGGGCGGGTCCGCTCGATCGATCATGGTCTGAGTATGACGCATATACTCCCTACCTCCTATGGTAAGGACGTAAAGACAAACTGTGCGAGGAGCCGGCCATGAACCTGCACCACCCGTGGTCGACGCTCACCGGCAGCCAGTCAGGGGTGGTCGTCGACCTCACCCCCGAGCGGGCCGGCTGGACCTACTGCGGGCTGCGCGTCGTCCACGTCGCTCCCGGGGTGCCGGTGACCTTGACGACGGGCGCGAGCGAGGCCTTCGTCCTGCCACTGTCGGGCGGCGTGCGGGTGGACGTCGCGGCGAGCGCGGCGCCGCACGAGTCCGAGGCCGTGTTCGACCTCGTCGGGCGCGAGTCGGTGTTCTCGAGGGTCAGCGACTTCGCCTACGTCGGTCGTGACTCGACAGTTCGTCTGACGAACCTGACGAGCGGCTCGGCGGCCGAGGTGGCCTTGCCGTCGGCGCGCTGCGAGCGCCGGCTGCCGCCCCGCTACGGGCCGGCCGAAGACGTCCCGGTCGACGTCCGCGGGGCCGGTCCGGCGACGCGGCAGGTGACGAACTTCGGTGCCCCCGGGGTCTGGGACCACGCCGAGAGGCTGGTGGCCTGCGAGCTGATCACCCCGGACGGCAACTGGTCGAGCTACCCCGCACACAAGCACGACCCCACACAGCCGTGCCCGGTGGTCAACGAGGAGATCTACTTCTTCAGGATCGCGGGGCCGGACGGCGTCACCCCGAGCCGACAGGGGTACGGCCTCCACCGCACATACACCGCAGCCGAGCACGCCGCGGCGGGGCTGGCGCCGATCGACACGCAGGTCGAGGTGCGCGACGGCGACGTCTTCTGCATCCCCTATGGCTACCACGGCCCGTGCGTAGCGGCTCCCGGGTACCCGATGTACTACCTGAACGTGCTCGCGGGCCCGAGCGCGGACCGGTCGATGGCCTTCTGCGACGACGCCGCCCACGCCTGGGTGCGTGACTCCTGGGCCGGCATGCCGGCAGACCCGCGCGTGCCGGTGACGACAGCAGCGGGAAGACACGCCCTGGTCGATCCGTAGCGGCCGGTGTCAGTGGTAGAGGCTCTCCGCGATCGCGGTCAGCGTGTCGAAGAAGGGGTCCGGCCAGCTGCCGGGATCCGGGTCGGGGGAGAGCTGCGGGGCGGGGTCGCCGGGGGTGTGGCCGATGACCGCCTCCCCGCGCAGGATGAACTTGCGCCCGTTCGAGATCAGCGCGAGCCGCACCTGACGGGGACCGGAGTCCTGGCCACAGCCGGCCTGCCAGCCGACACTGATCTCGCTTACCCCGTCGCCGTCCAGGTCGACGATATGCACCGAGCCGTCTGTGAAGGCGGCCTGCGGCAAGCTGCCGCCAGGGCAGTCGGTGATCCCGGGGTCACGCATCAGCCGTAGCAGTCGCAGCCGCCCGTCCCCCGCGAGGTGCGCCACCCGCAGCGTCACCGTGCCCGGCCTGTCGCCCCGCCCGGTCTTCACCGAGCGGGTGAGCGCCAGCACATTGGCCCCGTTGCGGTCGCGCCACGCCCAGGCGGAGGTGATCGTGCCGGCCAGCGCCACACGGCCCCCGACGAGCATGCGTGACGCCTCGCCGGCCGACATCTGGCGGAAGTCAGCAGGAGTCGTGGGCACGGGCAGGTCGGTGGCCTGGTCCGTGGAGCTCCCAGCGGCCTCCGTGGCGCTCGTCACGGGTGCGGCGGCGGGGCCGGGGCCGGCCACCGAGAGGCCGGCGCTGCCCTTCGCGCCGCTGCCGGCACTCGGCGACCCGGCCACGGGCAGCAGGGCGACGACGCAGGCGGCCGCCGCCAGCGGCACGACGACCACCGCGCTGACGAACGCCACCACGCGGCGTCGTACCTGCCGCTGCGACGGCGGGGACGACGGCGGGGACGACGGCGGGGACGACGAGGGCACGGACGGCGAGAGCGGGTCACGATGGCGGGCCCTCGACGGGCCGGAGGAGGTGGCGCCGCCGCCCGAAGGATCCGTGTGGCCCGCGTGGCCGGCGGCCTCCGGGTGGCCCGCCGAGTCCGAGACGTCGGGCGGGATCCCGCTCTGCGGCTCGGAGGGCGGGTCACGCCACCACGGCAGGCCGGTCGCCGGGTCGGTGGCGTCGTCCACCAGCCCCTCCTTGCTCCAGGGTCCGCGGCGCGCCTGGCGATCCTGCCACGAGACGTGGGGTCGGCGCGACCTCGGGACCTTCGTCTGCGGTCGCCCGGCTGTGACCTGGGCCACGATCGACCGCGGCCGACGTCCAGATGGGCGTGGCCGGGCTGGAGGCGTCCGTGGTAGTGCTGGCCCCGTGACGGGTGTCGAACGCGCCGAGGTGGAGTCCGTCGCGACCGCTGTCGTGCGCGCCACCGTGACCGTCGCCGACCTGCCGGACTTCCTTCCGAAGGCGCTGGGCACTGTCGCGCGCGTGGTGGAGGCGTCGTGGCTGAGCCTCACCGGCCCCCCGTTCTGCTTCTTCCACGAGGTTCCTCGTGGGGGCCCGCAGCAGATGATCGACGTCGAGGCCGGGTTCCCGGTGGACGGTACCTTCACCGCGGACGGCGACCTCACCCCCAGCGTGCTGCCCGGTGGAGCCGTCGTGACGGCCCTGCACGAGGGACCCTACGAGACGCTGGGCGAGTCCTACGCGGCCGTCTCGGCGTGGATCGAGAGCCACGGGCTGCACCCGGATGCGCAGGCTTGGGAGGTCTACCTGGACGACGACCCGGCTGCGGGGCGCGGCACCTGGGTTGTTCGCCTGGTATGGCCGGTGACATCTGCCCCGTGAGCGCCTCGAACCCGCGCTCGGGGATGCCATCCGCCGTCGGCTAGCCCGTCAAGCCTTGACCTTGTCGGGCAGCACGATGTTCAGCGCCAGGCTGACGAAGGTGACCACCACGGCCGCCCCGAGCGTGGCCCAGAAGCTGTCGCCGGCGCTGAAGGCGATGCCGAGCGCGCCGGACAGCCAGTCGACGAGCTTGAGCATGAGCGCGTTGACCACGAACGCGAACAACCCCAGCGTGAGGAGGTAGAACGGCAGGGTGAACAGCTTGACGATCGGCTTGATGACCGCGTTCACCACGCCGAAGATCAGGCCGACGACGAGGAGGGTCAGCACCGTCGTGGACGTGCTCGTTCCCGGGGGGACACCGACCGAGTCGATGACCAGTGAGGCGACCCAGACAGCGAGCGCATTGACGACGACCTTGGTGAGAAACGTTCGCACGCGGGCATCCTCGCACGCGCGCGCCCGCGGCGAGGACTCGCGGCGCCGTGTCGCCGACGTGCTGGTCGGCCCTCGCCACGCCGGTGGTGGTGCCCGCTGAGACCGGCTCGATCAGCCTGACGATGGCCGTGCTTCAGTAAGGTGTGATATACCACTGTTCGTGGCTGAACCCGGGGTGACCACATCCGGCGTCCGAGACCTCGTGGTCGTCGGCGCCGGCGTCATCGGTGCCGCCTGTGCGCTCGCGGCGGCTCGGGCGGGCCTCTCGGTCACCCTCGTCGACCGGGGCCCGGTGGCCGCAGGTACGAGCAGCGCCTGTGAGGGCAACCTCCTCGTCTCCGACAAGCCGCCGGGGCCCGAGCTGGCCCTGGCCCAGCACTCCTTGCAGTGCTGGCGCGAGGTGGCCGACTACATCACCGAGGCCTGGGGACCGCCGGCCGGCGGCTTCGAGCTCGTGGCCAAGGGCGGGCTCGTCGTCGCCGAGCACGAGTCCGGCATGGCCGGCCTGCGGGCGATCGCGGCTGCCCAGCGGGCGAGCGGGGTCGACGTCGAGGACATGGACGGCGACCGGCTCGGTGAGCGTGAGCCTCACCTTGCCCCGGGCCTGGCCGCGGGCGCGTTCTACCCGCAGGACAGCCAGGTGCATCCGATGCTCGCGGCCGCGCAGATGGTGCGGGCCGCGCGTCGGCTGGGGGCGCACGTCGTCTGCGGCGTCGAGGTCACGGGCTTCCTGCGAGACCGCGACGCCGTGACGGGAGTCGTGACGGCGCGCGGCGACATCCCTGCGGGCGCTGTGCTCAACGCCGCCGGCACGTGGGGCGGCCGGCTTGCCGCGCTCGCGGGGGTCGAGGTGCCGGTGATGCCCCGCCGCGGCGTCGTGCTCGTCACTGAGGCGCTGCCGATCCTGGTGCGGCACAAGGTGTATACCGCTGAGTACGTGGCCAACGTCGCCAGCGACGACGCCGGCTTGGAGAGCAGTGCGATCGTCGAGGGGACGCCGAGCGGCACCGTGCTCATCGGTGCGAGCCGGGAGCGGGTCGGGTTCGACCCGGCGATGCCCACGGCGGTGATCCGCCGCCTGGCCGCACAGGCGGTGCGCCTCTTCCCGGTGCTCGCCGAGGCCCGGGTCCTGCGTGCCTACCGCGGCTTCCGGCCCTACTGCCCCGACCACCTGCCGGTGATCGGCCCCGACCCGCGGGCCCCCGGCCTGCTGCACGCCTGCGGGCATGAGGGCGCGGGGATCTGCCTGGCGGCGGCGACCGGCGACGTCCTCGCTGCGATGCTGACCGGTCGCACGCCCGCGCTCGACGTGCACCCCTTCCGGCCCGAGCGTTTCGAGCAGGCGGCATGAGCGCGGGATCCGGGCCCGCTGCAGCGAGCCCCGCCGCTGCGGCGACCGGCCAGGGCTTCACCTTCGACGGCCGGACCGTCCCGTTCCGGGCGGGCCAGTCCGTTGCGGCGGCGCTGTGGGCCACCGGGGTGCGCTCATGGCGGACGACGCGCGTCGCCGCCCAGCCGCGCGGGCTCTTCTGCGGCATCGGCGTCTGCTTCGACTGCCTCCTCGTCGTTGACGGCCGACCGAACGAGCGGGCGTGCGTCGTGCCCGCCGTGGCGGGGATGGACGTGCGCTCCCAGGAAGGCAGCGGCCGTGAGCACCTCGGCATCTGAGCCACGAGCGGCGGACGTGGTCGAGATGGACACGGTCCAGGTGGACGTGGCCGTGGTCGGTGCCGGCCCCGCCGGGCTCAACGCGGCACACGCCGCTCTGGCCGGGGGGGCCAGGGTCGGCCTCGTCGACGCCGAGGCCCGGCTCGGCGGCCAGTTCTGGAGGCACGGTCCCGGGGGGCTCGGCCGGAGCCGTCACCAGGCGGGCGACTACCACCGGCTGGCAGCCGGGCTCGCCGACGGGATGGCCTCGGGGAGCCTGGCGTACCTGGCCTCCCATCGCGTGTGGCGCGTGGAACCCGTCGCCGACAGGTGGGTCCTGCGTTGCCTGCGCGCGTCCGCCGGCGGCGGCGACCGCGAGGTGGTCGTGACCGCGAGGGTGCTGCTGCTGGCCCCGGGAGCCCACGACCGGGTGCTGCCGTTCCCCGGCTGGGACCTACCCGGGGTGCTCACGGCCGGGGCCGCCCAGTCGCTGCTCAAGGAGCACGGCGTGCCCGCAGGACGGCGCGTCGTCGTCGCGGGCACCGGCCCCTTCCTCCTGCCGGTGGCCGCGGATCTCGCCGCCGCGGGTGCGGAGGTGGTGGCTGTCCTCGAGGCCGGTTCCGGTCGGGGGTTGCTGCGTCGCTGGGGTGCCGGGTGGCACGCGTACGCCACGGCGGGGCCGCGGCTTGCGGAGGCCGCCGGGTACCTGGCCGTCCTGGCCCGTCACGGGGTGCCCGTCCGAACCGGCGCGGCCGTGGTCGCGGCTCACGGGGACGGCGCAGTCACGGCCGTGAGTGTGGCCAGAGTCGACGAGGGCTGGCACTGCATCGAGGGCAGCACCCGGCGCCTGGAGTGCGACGCCGTCGCTGTCAGCTGGGGCTTCGTGCCGCGCCTGGAGCTGGCCCAGCAAGCGGGCTGCGACCTCGTGGCGGGGCCGGACGGCGCGGCCGTCGTCAGCGCCGACGAGGTCGGCGTCACCAGCGTGCCGGGTGTCCTCGCGGCCGGTGAGGCGACCGGCGTCGGCGGGGCGGCCCTCGCCGCCGTCGAGGGGCGGCTGGCCGGATCGGCGGCAGCCGCCCTCGCGGCCGGCCATCGGCCGCGCGCCGACCCGCGGCAGGCCGGGCACAGGCAGCGGCTGAGGGAGTTCGCCGCCGCGCTCCACGCCGCGCACCCGGTGCGCGACGGATGGCTGACGTGGTTGGACGACGACACGGTGGTCTGCCGCTGCGAGGAGGTGCCGCTGGCCCGGGTCGTCGAGGCCGTGGACCAGCTGGGCGCCACCGATGCCCGGACCGCCAAGCTGCTCACCCGGTGCGGTATGGGCTGGTGCCAGGGGCGCATGTGCGCGGAGGCGGTGTCGCGCCTGGTCGCCGTCCGCGGCTCCGGCGCAGGGATGCCCGCGAACGCTGCTGACCACCGCTTCTCCCAACGCCCGATCGCCTCTCCCGTGTCCCTGCGCACACTGGCGCGAGCTCACCCCTGCGATCTGCCCACCGACCCCGGTCGCCTACCCGAAGGACCGTCATGAGCGAGCCCTCCCCCACCCCGGCCACTGCACGAACCGACGACCGACCCGTGCGCGCGCACCCCTGGCACGGCGTCCTCGTGGCCACCGCCCTCCCGCTTCGCCCGAACGGCTCCGACTCCCTGTCGGTCGACCTCGAGGCCTATGGCGAGCACGTGCGCTGGCTGGCCGAGAACGGCTGCGACGGCGTGATCCCCAACGGCTCGCTCGGGGAGTACCAGACGCTGACCCGGGAGGAGCGCTCGGCCGTCGTCAGCGCCGCCGTCGAGGCAGCCCCTCCCGGCTTCACCGTGATGCCCGGAGTCGGCGCCTACGGCGCACGGGAGTCACGCGCTTGGGCCGAGCACGCCGCCGAGGCCGGGGCGCCGAGCGTGATGCTGCTGCCGCCCAACGCCTACCGTGCAGACGACCGGGCTGTGCTGGAGCACTACCGGGAGGTCGCGAAGGCCGGCCTGCCGATCGTGGCCTACAACAACCCCTACGACACCAAGGTCGACCTCACGCCGTCCCTGCTGGCACGGCTGTTCGGCGAGGGCCTCATCGTGGCGGTCAAGGAGTTCACCGGCGACGTGCGCCGGGCCTACGAGATCGCCGAGCTGGCGCCTGGGCTGGACCTGCTCGTGGGGTCCGACGACGTGGTGGTCGAGCTCGGGGTGGCCGGTGCCGTCGGCTGGGTCGCCGGGTACCCGAATGCGCTGCCGGAGTCGTGCGGGCGGCTATGGCGGGCGGCGCGCGACGGTGACCTGGCCGCGGCGCTGCCGCTGTACCGGTCGCTGCACCCCCTGCTGCGCTGGGACGCCAAGACCGAGTTCGTGCAGGCGATCAAGCTGTCCATGGACGTCGCCGGGCGTTTCGGCGGCCCGTGCCGGCCCCCTCGCCTGCCGCTGCTGCCCGAGCAGGAGGCAGTGATCCGAGACGCGACCGAGAAGGTGCTGGCGGAAGGCCTGCGGTGACGTCGAGGCGGGAGACCGTATCCAGTGTATTCTCAGTTGTGAGTGTAAGTGAGAATAGTATTGCCCGGTCTTCTCACTCCGAGGTGCAGTGAGGCGGTGACGACCATCAGCGGGAAGGCGCCATGGCCGGTCGTCACTCACGAGCTGCGAGCCTGGTCGGTCACCGACCAGGGCTCGGCCTCGCGGCGGCAGCTGGCTCGACACCTTGGCCCGTACCAGGCCGCAGTCGTCCCATTGATCGCGAAGGCCGAGCTGGACCTGCCGCTCGAAGCCCTGGCCGAGGCGGAGGACGCATCGATGGAGGTTGCCCGCTTCGACTCGGAGATGGGCGGTGAGATCGCTCCGTTCGCCGCCCTGCTGCTGCGCTCCGAGGCCGCAGCGAGCAGCCAGATCGAGGATCTGTCGGCGTCGGCCCGCGCCATCGCCGAGGCGGAGGTCGGTACAGCGGAACGCCACAACGCGCGCGCGGTCGTCGCCAACGTGCAGGCCATGCTCGCGGCAGTCGCGCTCGCCGACGACGTCAGCGCAGCCAGCATCCTCGTCATGCACCGGGCCCTCCTGGAGCCTGTGGACCCCGCCATCGCCGGCCAGTGGCGCCACGAGCAGGTCTGGATCGGCGGTGGGAACGTCGGCCCGCACCTGGCCGACTTCATCCCGCCGCACCACGACCGCGTTCCTGCCGCCATCGACGACCTGGTCGCGTTCGCGGCACGCAACGACGTCCCGGTGCTCGCCCATGTGGCCGTGACGCACGCCCAGCTCGAGACCATTCACCCCTTCCCCGACGGCAACGGCCGTACCGGCCGTGCGCTGCTCCAGTCGATGCTGCGTCACAAGCGGCTGACCCGAAACGTCACCGTCCCTGTCTCCTCCGGGCTTCTGAGCGCCACGGCTGCCTACTTCGCAGCGCTCGTCAGCTATCGCGAGGGGAACCCCAGGCCCATCGTCGAACGGCTCTCGCAGGCGTGCTTCTTCGCCGTCGGCAACGGCCGTCGGCTCGTCGAGGACCTGCGGGGGATCCGTGGCTCGTGGGACGAGCGGCTGTCCGTGCGGCAGCAGTCCGCTGCGCGGCGGGTCGCCGAGCTCGTTCTGCGGCAACCCGTGGTCACGGCCGCCGTGGTGACCCGGGAGCTGGGCATCGCGCCCCAGAACGTCTACCGCGCGATGGACCCGCTGCTCGACGCCGGTGTCGTCGTCGAGTTCACCTCGCGGCGGCGAGGCCGGGCCTGGCGAGCCGATGAGGTTCTGGCGGCGCTCGACGCCTTCGCCGAGCGAGCCGGCCGACGGCGGTTGCCATGACGGCGCCTGCAGGCGGTGCGCGCCGAGCTCTCCCCAACGTTCCCGAGAGGGCGCCATGAGATCGCGACGGGTCATCCACACGGTCGAGTCGCACACCGAGGGCATGCCGACAAGAGTCGTCGTCGGCGGTGTCGGCGTGCTGCCCGGGGAGACCATGTTCGACCGTCGGCGCTGGTTCATGGCCAACAGCGACGGCCTTCGCCGGTTCCTGATGAACGAGCCCCGGGGTCACGCGGCGATGAGCGGGGCGATCCTGCAGCCGCCGACGCGTCCCGACGCCGACGTCGGCGTGCTCTACATCGAGGTGTCGGGCTGCCTGCCGATGTGCGGCCACGGCACGATCGGCGTGGCCACCGTGCTCGTGGAGACGGGCATGGTCGACGTCGTCGAGCCGGTCACCTCGATCAGACTCGACACCCCGGCCGGGCTCGTCGTCGCCGAGGTCGCGGTGCAGGACGGCGCCGCGCGCGCCGTCACCATCCGCAACGTCGCGAGCTACTCCCACTCACTCGCTGCCACGGTCGAGGTGAAGGGCCTGGACGGCGGCGGCACTCGCGACGTCACGTACGACATGGCCTTCGGCGGCAACTTCTACGCGATCGTGCCGCTGCACTCCCTTGGCATCCCGTACGAGCGCTCGCAGAAGCAGCGCATCCTCGACGCCGGGCTGGCCATCATGGACGCCGTCAACGAGCAGGCGCGGCCCGTGCATCCGGAGAACCCGGAGATCGCCGTCTGTCACCATGTGCAGCTCGTTGCGCCGGGGTCCACCGCGCGACACTCCCGGCACGCCATGGTGATCCACCCCGGCTGGTTCGACCGGTCGCCGTGCGGCACGGGCACCAGCGCCCGGCTGGCCCAGCTGCACGCCCGGGGCGAGCTGGCCGTGGGCGAGGACCTCGTCAACGAGAGCTTCATCGGCACCCGGTTCATCGGGCGCATCGTCGAGGAGACGACGCTCGGCACGGGAGCCCCGGGCACGGCGCAGGCGCCGCGCCCGGCCGTCATCCCGACGATCACCGGCCGGGCCTGGGTGACGGGGACCGCGCAGTACCACCTCGACGACACCGACCCCTTCCCGGAAGGCTTCCAGCTGTGACTCCTGCGGCTCCAGTGATCAGGTCGGTGTCGCCACAGCGACCCTCCGACGTCGTGGTGGAGGTCGGCGAGGTCGACGTCGCCCACGTGGGGGCTGCCGTCAGCCGCGCTCGAGGAGCGCAGAAGGAGTGGTGGTCGTCCTGCGCCGCACCGTCGCGGGCCGCCGTGCTGGCCCGCTGTGCCGCCGCGCTGCGCGAACGGGCGAGCGAGGCGAGCGCGCTCGTCGTCCGCGAGGTCGGCAAGCCCGCAGGCGAGGCCGCAGGCGAGGTCGCCCGCGCCGTGGCGATCCTCGACTACTACGCCCAGGCGACCTACGCGCCTGTCGGGTCGATGCTCCCGCCGAGCCTTCCTGGCCTGCTCTGGACCGAGCGGCGCCCGCACGGCGTCGCCGGGCTCGTCACGCCGTGGAACTTCCCGCTCGCGATCCCGTTGTGGAAGGCCGCCCCGGCGCTGGTCGCCGGGAACGCGGTGGTGCTCAAGCCCGCCCCCGACGCGACGGCGTGCGCGCTGTGGCTCGCGGACCTGCTCGGCCCGCTCCTGCCCGACGGTCTCGTGCAGGTGCTGCCGGGCGGGCCGGCGACAGGTGCCGCGCTCCTGGCCGCCGCCGACGTCGTGAGCTTCACCGGGTCAGCGGCCGTCGGCAGGCAGGTCGCAGTGTCGGCCGCGCAGCGCGGCGTGCCCGCCCAGGCCGAGATGGGCGGCCAGAACGCGGCCATCGTGCTGCCGGACGCCGACGCGGCAACCGCGGCCGCGACCATCGCGGGCGCCGCGATGGGTTTCGCCGGGCAGAAGTGCACCGCCACCCGACGCGTGGTCGTGGTCGGAGGAGCAGCTCGTGTGGCCGAGGTGACGCAGGCGCTGCGCTCCGCCGTCCTCGAGCTCGTGCCGCGCGACCCCGCAGAGCCGGGCGTGACGGTCGGGCCCCTGATCACCGCCGAAGCGGTGCAACGGGTGCTGGACGTCACGGAGCAGGCCGTGGACGCCGGTGGGCGGGTGCTCGCCGGCGGTGTCGCCCGGGCCTTCGAGTCCGACGACCAGGGCTACTACCTGACGCCCACACTGCTCGACGGGGTGGCCGCGGACCATCCGGTCGCCCAGGAGGAGACCTTCGGGCCGCTGGCGGTGGTGCTCCCCGCCGCGGACGCCGGGCAGGCCGTGCGACTGGCGGAGTCGGTGCGCTACGGGTTGGTCACGAGCATCCACGGCCGCGACCTCGGCGCCGTCCTCGAGGCGGTGCGCCAGGTGCAGACCGGCATGGTCAAGGTGAACGCCCCAACGACGGGGGTGGACTTCTGGGCGCCCTTCGGAGGTGAGCGCGACTCCTCGCACGGGCAGCGCGAGCAGGGGATGGCCGCGCTGGACTTCTACGCCTCCACCCGCACGGTGACCTTGTGCCCGCACCCGTGACCACCGTGGCTGCGCACACCCCGCACACCCAGCGCACCCGCCTCAGCCGGGTCGCCCGGACGGTCGACTACCACACGGCCGGCGAGCCGTTCCGGATCGTGGCGGACGGCGTCCCCCTCCCGCCGGGCGACACAGTCGCCGCGCGCAGGCACGCCGCCCTCACCCGCGCCGACGGGGGGAAGGCCGACGACGTGCGCCGGCTGTTGTGCTCCGAGCCACGCGGGCACGCCGACATGTACGGATGCTTCGTGGTCCCGCCCGACGCGGTGCCCGACGGCGAGCAGGCGGCTGCGCTCGGTGTCCTCTTCTGGCACAAGGACGGCTTCTCGACTGCCTGTGGCCACGGGACGATCGCCCTGGCGACGTGGGCCCTGGACGAGGGGGTCGTCGCGGCACCGGCGGACGGCGTGACGACCTTCGCGGTCGACGTCCCCAGCGGGCGGCTGCAGGTGGACGCACGGCGCGAGGCCGGCCGCGTCGTCGACGTCTCGTTCACGAACGTCCCGGCCTGGGTCAGCACGGCGGGTCTCACCGTGCCGACCTCGCTGGGACCGGTGGAGGTGGCGGTCTGCTTCGGCGGCGCCTTCTATGCGAGCGTGCAGGCGGCAAGCCTCGGGCTCGGCGTGCGCGCGCGCGACCTCCCGCGCCTGATCGCGGCTTCCCGCGAGATCCGTGCGTTCTTCGCCGAGGACGCCGCCGCGCGTGCGGCCGTGTCGCATCCGGACGACGAGCGGCTCTCGGGTCTCTACGGGTCGATCTGGTTCGAGGAGGTCGCGGCGGCGCACGACCCGCCGGTGCTGCACCAGCGCAACGTGACTGTCTTCGCCGACGGCGAGGTCGACCGCTCGCCCTGCGGTAGCGGGACGTCGGCCCGCCTCGCCGTCCTGCACGCGCAGTCCCGCCTGGGGCCGGCGCACATGCTGTGGCACGACAGCATCGTCGGCACCCGGTTCCAGGCCTGGGTCACGCACGAGACGACGACCACGCACGGCGTCCCCGCTGTCGTCACTGTTGTGCGCGGCTCGGCCCACCGCACCGGCGAGCACACGTTCCTCCTCGACCCGCACGACCCGCTGCCCGAAGGGTTCGTCCTGCGATGACCGACCTCACCTCACTCCCGCTGGTCGGGGCGGCAGACCTGCACCGCCTCGTGACGTACGCCTCCGCGGTCGAGGCTCTGAGTGCCGCGCTGGCTTCCGGCCAGGCCCCGGGGGCCGCGCCACCGCGCTCCCACGTCGCCGCCGCCCACGGTGACCTGCTCCTGATGCCGGCCGAGGCGGGCCGATGGCTCGGGGTGAAGCTGGTGACCGTCGCGCCGGCCAACCCCGCTCGTGGCCTGCCGCGCGTGCACGGGACCTACGTGATGTTCGACGCCGAGAGCCTGGCGCCGGTGGCCCTCATCGACGGGGTCGCCCTCACCAACATGCGCACCCCTGCCGTCTCGGCTCTTGCGGTCTCGCGGCTGGTCGGCGCGACGCCCGGCGACCCGGTGAACCTGGTGGTCTTCGGGACGGGCCCGCAGGGCGAGGGACATGTGGAGGCGATGGGGGCGGTGATGCCCCTGGCGGGCGTCACGCTCGTGGGCCGACACCCCGGTATGGCCGAGCAGGCCGCGGATCGCCTGCGGCAGCGGGGATTCGGCGTGAAGGTCCTGGCGCCGTCGAGTCCGGTGCTGGACGAGGCCCTGCGCTCTGCCGACGTCGTCGTCTGCGCGACGACAGCACGTGAACCGCTGTTCGACTCGGCCGTCCTGCGGCTGGACGCGTGCGTCGTCGCGGTCGGCAGCCATGAGCCACAGGCCCGCGAGGTCGACTCTCAGCTGGTCGCGCGGGCGTTCGTGGTCGTGGAGTCGCGGGCCACGGCCCTGCGCGAAGCCGGCGACATCATGATCCCGGTGCAGGAGGGGCGTTTCAGCGCGGAGGCGATCGCCGCGGACCTGCCGGAGCTTGTCTGCGGCGGGCGGGTGGCACAGCCCGGCCGGCCGCGGTTCTTCAAGAGCGTCGGGGAGGCGTGGGAGGACCTCGTGGTCGCCGCACTGGCCATCGGGGCCCTGTGAGGGCGCTGCGGCTCGCGGCAAGCCTGCGCCAGCAGATCGCCGACGCTCTGCGGGCCTCCATCGTGGGCGGTCAGATGGCCTCGGGGGAGGTGTACTCCGCCCCCGCGCTGGCCGAGCGCTACGGGGTGTCGGTAACCCCCGTCCGTGAGGCGTTGCTCGACCTCGCCAAGGACGGGTTGGTCGAACCCGTGCGCAACAAGGGCTTTCGCGTCGTTGTGCCCGAGGCAGCCGAGCTGGACGCCATGAGCGACGTCCGCCTGCTGCTCGAACCCGTTGCTGCGCACCGCGTCGCCGCCTTGCCGGACGCCGCTCGCCCGGCCGCCCTGGCCGGGATGCGTGAGCTCGCACGGGACGTGGTCAGCGCTGCCGAGACCGGGGACGTCGTGGCACACCTCCGGGCGGACCGCGCCTTCCACGCGAGGCTCCTCGAGCTCGCCGGCAACCCGGTGCTGACCGAGACCGTGCTTCGGCTGCGCGACCGCTCCCGCCTCTACGGCCTCGAGGGCCTCGCGCAGGCCGGGCTGCTCACCGGCAGCGCGGCTGAGCACGAGGTGATACTCGACCTCGTCCTCGCGGGAGACGCCGCCGGCGCCGCGGCCGCAGTGCGCCGCCATCTCGCGCACGTGCGTACGGACTGGTCAGCCACGCCTCGCTAGCGCGGCCGTCTGGGCTGGTCAGCGGCACCTCGCCAACGCAGCGCATGCCTGGTGCGCGCGGGGTGGTCTACCCAGGATTGCCCGGCCCGCGTGCGCCCCTGGGCGCATGTGTCACGGTGTCTCTGGGGTTTCTCGGGGGTTTCTCGGGGGTTCTCGGTGGTGCCTCGGGGGTTTCTCGGTGGTGCCTCGGGGTGTCTCGGGTGCGTCGGGTGTGTGTTGCGACCTGCTTTGCTCTGCACGCGGATCCGCAACACGTCGACGGAGACCACGCGGACGCATACCTGAGTGGGCCGTGTCGCTTCCACGGGTTTGGCCGCCGTGGGCGCGATCGACGTCGGCGGTGAGGCCGCTCGGTTCCAGGGTTCGCTTCGCCGCAAGGCGCCCCCAACCGACCTCTCCACAATGGCGAGCTCACACGCAGGGCGCAGCTGTCCTCACGAGCGGGCCGATCCCTGCGGACCGCACATGCTCGCTCGTCGGTGCTGTGCGTCGTGTCACACCTTGGGGCCTGGTCGCAGTCGGCGGGGCTCAGTGTGGACGCGACGGTGGATCGATCTGGGGGTGGCCACCCCCAGATCGGGACACGCTCACGTCCACGCTCGCGCCGAAGCTGCTGCAGCGCGTCCTGCGTCTCTCGCGCCGCGTCGCGTCGAGGTGGCATCAGCAGCCATCGGCCAGGCCGTCCAGTGTTGCGCATGCGCGTGCAGAGCAAAGCGCGTGCAAACGGGCACCCCCGTGTGTGCGGTCCCTGGACTCGGCACCTCATGGGCTGGTGCGTGCCGCTGGCCGGGGGGCCGGGGGAGTGGTGCCGGGCGCCGGGGCGCGGGCCGGACGGCGGGGCGAGGGCTGGGCGGCGGGGCACCACGAGGCACGTCCGACCTGGCGTGGCAGGGGGCGCCGCCGGGGGCCCGCTGGCCTAGTGTGAGCCTGTGAGCAGCCCGCCCCCAGGGTCCGGGCCACGCCTGAGGCCCTTGCTGGCCACGGTGCCCGGGTACGTCCCGGGCGGCCGGCCGCTGCCGTCAGGTCCCGAGTCCGCGCACAAGATCTCGGCGAACGAGAACCCCTACCCTCCCCTGCCCGGTGTGCTCGCGGTGGCGGTCGAGGCGGCGGCGTCGATGAACCGCTACCCCGACCTGAGGGCGGCCCGTCTCGTCGCGGCCATCGCCCGGCGCCTCGAGGTCCCGCCCGACCACGTCGTTCCCGGGACGGGCAGCGTCGGTGTGCTGGCGCAGGTGGTGCAGGCAGTGGCCGGTGACGGTGACGAGGTCGTGCACGCCTGGCGGTCGTTCGAGGCGTTCCCGATCTGCGTGGGGGTGTGCGGTGCCACCGGCGTCAGGGTCCCCCTCGACGGCGATGCACGGCACGACCTGGTCGCGATGGCCAGGGCCGTCACGTCGCGGACTCGTCTCGTGCTCGTCTGCTCGCCCAACAACCCCACGGGCCCGACGGTGCATTCCGACGAGCTGAGGAGCTTCCTGGACGACGTTCCTCGCGACGTCCTCGTCGTCATCGACGAGGCCTACCGCGAGTTCGTGCGCGACCCGGAGGCACCCGACGGTGTCGAGGTCTATCGCGAGCGGCCGAACGTCGTCGTCCTGCGGACCTTCTCGAAGGCCTATGGGCTGGCCGGTCTGCGCGTGGGATACGCCGTCGCCCACGAGCCCGTTGCGGAGGCGCTGCGCAAGACCGCCATCCCGTTCGGGGTCTCGACCATCGCGCAGGAGGCTGCCCTGGCGTCGCTCGATGCGCAGGTGGCGCTCGACAACCGCGTCACCACGCTGGTCGCTGAACGTGAGCGGGTGGTCGCGGGCCTCTACGCCGCCGGCTACGAAGTGCCCGATGCCCAGGGCAACTTCGTGTGGCTGCCCCTAGGGGTGCGCACCGCGGACTTCGTCGCGGCGTGCACGTCCGCGGGGTTGGCGGTCCGGGCCTTCGCCGGCGAAGGCGCGAGGTGCACGATCGCTGAGCCTGAGGCCAATGACACGCTGCTGCGGACCTGCTTCGCCTTCGGGTCGCGGGGCGACCGCGAGCTCGACCACGAGCGCCGAGGTGTCAGTGCGAGGCGGCCGGGCGGCGCTCCGACGTGATCACGAGCACCACTCCCAGGACGGCGACCGCTCCGCCGACCGCGACCGCCGCGGTGACCTGCTCCGCGAGGATCAGCCAGCCCAGGATCACGGCGACCACGGGGTTGACGTAGGCGTAGGTGGAGACCAGCTGTATCGGTGCGTTGCGGAGCAGCCAGTAGTAGGACGTGTACGCCACGAGGGACCCGAATGTCGTGAGGTACACCAGGGCAAGCCACCCCTTGACAGGAACCGAGGCGAGGTCGACGCCGTGCAGCTCGCCGCGCAGCACTCCGGTGAGGAGCAGCAGGCCCCCCGCGAAGAGCATCTGCGTCGCCGCGGACACGAACGGGTCATCGGGCAGTCGCAGTCGCCCCGACAGCAGTGAGCCGGTGGACCACGACAGAGTCGCGATGCCGATCAGAAGGACGCCGGTCACCGAGCCGGCGCCGCCTGGTCGGGCGAGGATGGCGACGCCGCCCAGCCCGACGAGCGTCCCGGCGATCGTGAGCGGCCGGGTGCGTTCACCGAAGAGCGGCCGGAGCAGCGCGAGCCAGAGGGGGGTGCTCGACACGAGTAGCGCGGCCAGCCCGCTGGCGACCGACGTCTCGGCGACCGCCACGAAGCCGTTGCCGACCAGGAGCAGCATCGCACCGACGACAGCGCAGCCGACAAGCTGCTCGCGGGTCATCCGCAGGTGCTTGCGTCCGAGACGAAGCGCGAGCAGCGTCATGAGGATCGTGCCGCTGGTGATGAAGCGCACCCCCATCGTCGCCATCGGCGGAAGGCCGGCCGTCACGACGACGCGGATCGCCAGGTAGGTGGAGCCCCAGATCACGTAGACGGCAGCCATCGCAGCAGCGACTTTGGCCCGATGTCCCCGGAGCGTCGTCTCGGCTACGCTTGGTGATCGCACAGTTACTCCTTTAGGAGGGATTCACCCGTTGACGAGGGCGATGGCAGTGCCATCCACCTACGCTCGTAGTGGTGATCCCCATCGGGTTCACCCCTCCGGCCCCACGAGGCGGAGTCAAGTCCAGACAGCGATCTGCCGATACCGCACAAGACCCAAGAGGCTGCATCGCGACCGCGACGCGCTTCGTACGGCCGAGAGCCTGCCACTCCCGAGGATGCGATGAGCAACCGGCCCGAGCACACGCCGGCCCCCCCTGGGCGGCCAGCGGGTGTCGCCTTGCCGACGGTGCTCTCGGCTGCCCTCTGCGGGGGAGCGGTACTCACGCTCGCCTGGGCGGGCAGCAACGCCTTGGACCTCAGCCACCTGATTCCTGGCCAGTCCGGGGTGGCAGCCCCGCGCGGTGCCGCCGTGCGCGCCCTGCCGCCCCCACCCAAGCCGACCGCCACGTCCACGACCAGAAGCAGCCCCGGCCGACAGACTCGTCCGGACAAGCCCGTGGTCATTCCCGTGGTGCAGCCACGTCCCGCGCCGACGGGAGCTCCGAGCGAACCAACCGGGGGCGCGACGCAACCGGGCGGGACCACCCCAGCGCCCCCCGGGTCCGGCACGACCGCGCCGACGCCGACGCCGACGCCGACCCCGACCCCGCCAGGCGCCGAGTCCGGTTCGCCGACCTCGAAGCCGTCGCCCACAGCATCCGGCCAGTCCCGGCCCCCGGGTACGGACCACGACGGGTGCGCTTCTCACGACGCGTCGACGCGCCGGGGGCACGGCGAGGGGGACGGCTCGAACGCGGGTCGCGACGGTGGCGGCGACCGCTCCGACCGAGGGCGCGACCACCGCTACGGCCCGGGTGCGATGCCCGCCTGGTTCTCGGCGACCCGCCACGGCGCCACCCGCTCGGTGCAGGCCGACATCGCCGGCTCGCACGGTGTGACCGACGCGAAGGCGAAGTGGCGTGCCACGGCTGCAGCCGCGAGGGCCGGGGCGGATGCGAAGGCGGAGGCGAGGGCCAAGGCAGAGGTGAGGGCCAAGGCAGAGGCGAGGGCCAAGGCAGAGGCGAAGGCCAAGGCCCGCGCCGCTGCCCGCGCCGCTGCCCGCTGAGCGTCCTGACCCGCGCCGTCCACGCCGGTTCGCAGGCTCGCCCAACCCCCTTCCTCGACGGGTAGGTTGTCCCACGGGGCTGTGACTACCGATGCAGCCCCGGTGTCGCGTGAGCCCACCAGGCACGCCGGCGCCGGGACCGTGCCGGACGGCGGCGACCCCGCTCCCGGCGCCGACGAAGGAGTGCCCGTGACGGACACCGCGGTCAGCGGACCGAGCTCCCCCATCCCGGGAGCGCGCGACCTCGTTCAGCTGCTGACGCCCGAAGGCGAGCGCGTCAGCCACCCCGACTACGCCAGCGACCTGACGCCGGACCAGCTCCGGTCGATGTACCGCGACCTGGTGCTCGTGCGCCGGGTGGACACCGAGGCGACCGCCCTCCAGCGGCAGGGTGAGCTCGGCATCTGGGCGAGCCTGCTGGGGCAGGAGGCGGCCCAGATCGGCTCGGGGCGTGCACTGGCCCCGCAGGACTACGTGTTCCCCACCTACCGCGAGCACGGCGTGGCCTGGTGCCGCGACGTCGACCCGGTGACGCTGCTCGGCCTGTACCGCGGGGTCAACCTCGGAGGCTGGGACCCCGCCGAGCACAACTTCCACCTGTACACGATCGTCATCGGCGCGCAGACCCTGCATGCGACCGGCTACGCGATGGGCATCCAGCGCGACGGGGCCGTCGGGACCGGTGACCCCGGTCGAGACGCCGCCGTGATCGCGTACTTCGGGGACGGCGCGACGGCGCAGGGCGACGTGAACGAGGCCTTCGTCTTCGCCAGCGTCTTCAACGCACCTGTCGTCTTCTTCTGCCAGAACAACCAGTGGGCCATCTCCGAGCCGAACGAGCGCCAGACCCGCATCCCGCTCTACCGGCGCGCGCTCGGCTTCGGCTTCCCCGGCCTGCGGGTGGACGGCAACGACGTGCTGGCCGTCCATGCCGTCACCAAGGCCGCGCTCGACCGCGCCCGGCGCGGCGAGGGCCCAACCTTCATCGAGGCGTTCACCTACCGGATGGGTGCGCACACCACGTCGGACGACCCGACCCGGTACCGCATCGCGGCCGAGGTCGAGGAGTGGAAGCTCAAGGACCCGATCGCTCGGCTGAAGGTGTGCCTGGCTCACGAGGGCCTGGCCGACGAGGCGTTCTTCGCTTCGGTGGAGTCCGACGCCGCCGCCCTGGCAGCGCACGTGCGACAGGAGTGCCTGTCGATGCCGGACCCGCAGCCGCTGGAGATGTTCGACCACGTCTACCGCGACGAGCACCCGCTCGTCGCCGAGGAGCGGGAGTGGTTCGCCGGCTACCACGCGACGTTCGCCCCGGTCGAGGCAGGCCGGCCGTGACCGCCCCTGGTAGCAGCCCCACGACCAGCATCACGACCATCGCTCGCGCCGTGAACGCCGGCCTGCGCCGCGCCATGGAGGACGACGCGAAGGTGCTGGTGATGGGGGAGGACGTCGGCAAGCTGGGCGGGGTCTTCCGTGTGACCGACGGGCTCCAGAAGGACTTCGGCGAGGACCGGGTGATCGACACCCCGCTCGCCGAGAGCGGCATCATCGGCACCGCGATCGGGATGGCCCTGCGCGGGTACCGGCCCGTGTGCGAGATCCAGTTCGACGGCTTCATCTACCCGGCCTACGACCAGATCGTGTCCCAGCTGGCCAAGATGGGGTACCGCTCGCGCGGCTCGGTAAGGCTGCCGGTCGTCGTCCGGGTCCCGTTCGGCGGCGGGATCGGCGCCGTCGAGCACCACAGCGAGAGCCCCGAGGCGTACTTCGCCCACACGCCCGGGCTCCGGGTCGTCTCCTGCTCGACGCCTGCGGACGCGTACTGGATGATCCAGCAGGCGGTGCGAAGCGACGACCCGGTGATGTTCTTCGAGCCGAAGCGGCGCTACTGGGAGAAGGGGGAGCTCGACCTCGCGGCGACACCGCTCCCACTGCACTCCGCGCGCATCGCCAGGGCGGGTGAGCACGTGACTGTTGCCGCCTACGGACCGACGGTCAAGACGGTGCTGGACGCCGCGAACGCCGCGGCCGAGGAGGGCAAGAGCCTCGAGGTCGTCGACCTGCGCAGCATCTCCCCGCTCGACCTCGTCACGCTGGAGGCCTCGGTGCAGCGCACGCGCCGGCTGGTCGTCGTCCACGAGGCTCCGGTCTTCCTCGGCCTCGGCTCGGAGATCGCCGCGCGGATCACGCAGCGGTGCTTCTACCACCTCGAGGCCCCTGTGCTCAGAGTCGGCGGCTTCCATACGCCGTACCCGGCAAGCCGCCTCGAGGAGGAGTACCTGCCCGACCTCGACCGTGTGCTCGACGCCGTCGACCGCGTGCTCGCGTACTGAGGCCGGAGGATCGCATGGCGCAGATCAAGCAGTTCCGCCTCCCCGACGCCGGTGAGGGCCTGACCGAGGCGGAGATCATCTCCTGGAAGGTGCAGCCCGGCGACCGGGTGTCGGTCAACGACGCGATCGTCGAGATCGAGACGGCGAAGTCCCTGGTCGAGCTGCCGTGTCCGTTCGCCGGCGTGGTCACCGAGATCCTCGTGCCCGCGGGAACGACCGTGGACGTCGGGACGCCGATCATCGCCGTCGACGTCGACCCGGACGGCGCCCAGCCGGTTCCCGATGCCTCTCCCGCCATGGCTGCCCCGGAATCGGCCGCCGCGCCGGCGGTCAGAGCCGGGGCTCCGGCTGTCGCGCCGGGAGTCGTCGAGCGCGTCGTCGAGCACGGGCTGATCGGCGGGGAGGCGCCCGGCGGACGCATGGCGGTGCTGGTGGGCTACGGCCCCAAGACGACGACGGCGACCCGCCGCGCCCGCGCCGCCCAACCCTCGCCGGTCATGCACGCCGGGTACGAGTCGCCGGAGCAGACGACCGTGCCGGTCGCTCGGCCCCTCGCCAAGCCGCCCGTACGCAAGCTCGCGCGCGACCTCGGGGTGAGCCTGGCAGGCGTGACGCCCAGCGGGCTCGGCGGCGTCGTCACCCGGGAGGACGTCGAGGCTGCCGCGGCCGCACAGACGCCGACGACACACATCAGCGGGGATCGAGAGACCCGCATCCCGATCAAGGGAGTGCGCAAGCTGACGGCTGAGGCGATGGTCGCCTCGGCCTTCACGGCCCCGCACGTCACCGAGTGGGTGCAGGTCGACGTGACGCGCACCATGAAGCTGGTGGGCCGGCTGCGTGAGGACCGCGAGTTCGCGGATGTGAAGGTCTCGCCGCTGCTCGTGGTCTCGAAGGCGCTGCTGCTCGCCGTACGCCGCAACCCGGGCATCAACGCCACTTGGGACGCCGCCGCGGGCGAGATCGTCCTCAAGGGGTACGTGAACCTCGGCCTAGCGGCCGCGACCCCGCGCGGCCTCGTCGTCCCGAACATCAAGGACGCCGACCGGCTCACCTTGCACGACCTCGCCGAGGCCATCGGCGAGCTGACCGTGACCGCGCGCGAGGGGCGCACGCCGCCGTCGGACATGGCAGGCGGCACGATCACCATCACCAATGTGGGGGTGTTCGGCGTGGACGGCGGCACGCCGATCCTCAACCCGGGCGAGGCGGCGATCCTCTGCCTGGGTCAGGTGCGCCGTCAGCCGTGGGTGCACAGGGGCCGGGTCGTCCCCCGTTGGGTCACCCAGCTCGCCGTCTCCTTCGACCACCGCCTCGTGGACGGCGACCTCGGGAGCCGGTTCCTCGCAGACGTCGCCGCGGTGCTCGAGCACCCGTCCAAGGCTCTCGCCTGGGCCTGACCGTCGAGGTCAGCCCGCGCCGTCCCTGCCGTCGAACACCGGTTCGCCCTGCAGCCCGCGTGCCTCGGCACCGTGCTCGCCGTCAGCCTCCGCACCGCGCAGGCGGGCTGTCGGCGTCACCGGCTGGTCGCTTGCCTCGTCGCCTGCCAGCGCGGCCGCCGCCGCCTCGGCCTGCTCCTGGCGCACCGCCTGGATGCCGGACATGGTGCGCAGCGGCTCCTCGGGGAGGAACCAGACGAGGATGAAGGCGATCGTCAGGACACCCGCGCCGAGCAGGAAGACCACGTCCATGGCATCGGCGAAGCCGACGAGGAAGGGCCGGGCGAGCCTTGGGTCGAGGTGCCCGATGAACGACGAGTCGTTGATGGTGCCCGGTGAGATCGCGCCATGGGCCCCGCCCGCGAGCAGGTCGAGCACCGGTTTGTTCGCCGGGTCCGCCAGCACGGCCGGGTCCTTGAGCGCGGACTGGAACTCCCGTGTCGGCGCGATCGCCTGGAACGCCTCCCTGATCTTGGTTGGCAGCCCGTTGAAGAGCACCGACAGGAAGAGCGCGGTGCCGAGCGTGCCGCCCATCTGGCGGAAGAAGGTGGCCGAGGACGTCGCGACGCCCATGTCCGTGGCGGGGACGGCGTTCTGGATGGCGACCACGAGCGTCTGCATGTTGAAGCCGAGGCCGAGGCCGAAGACCACCCCGTACAGGTCGACGACGACCAGGGACGTGTCCGCGCTGACCCGGCTCATGAGCAGCATGGCGACCAGCAGCAGGCTGACCCCGATGACCGGGAACACCTTGTAGCGGCCGGTGCGGGCGATCATCTGCCCGGCGGTCAATGTGCCTGCCATGATGCCGAAGGTGAGCGGCAGCAGCAGAAGGCCTGCAGCAGTGGGCGACTCGCCCTTGACGATCTGCATGTACAGCGGCAGCGAGACCAGACCGCCGAACATCCCCATGCCGACGATGAAGCTCAACGACGTGCCGAGACTGAAGGTCTTGCCTCGGAAGAGCCGCAACGGCAGCAGCGCCTCGTCGCCGTAGGCCCGCTCCGCGAGCAGGAAGCCGATGATCCCGACCACACCGATCACGTAGGCCGTCAGCGAGCGCGGGCTCGTCCAGCCCCACTGCCGCCCCTGCTCGGCAACCACGAGCAGGGGCACCAGCGCGACGACGAGCGCGACCGCTCCGGGGTAGTCGATGCGGTGGTCACGACGGCTGTGCGGCAGGTGCAGGGTGCGGGCGACGAGGGCCAGGGACGCGATGCCGATCGGGACGTTCACCAGGAACACCCAGCGCCAGCCGGAGATGCCGAGGATGGTCGCCTGCCCGGCGAGGAACCCGCCCACCATGGGGCCGAGCACGCTCGACGTCCCGAAGACCGCGAGGAAGTAGCCCTGGTAGCGGGCACGCTCCCGCGGCGGCACCATGTCCGCGATGATCGCCAGTGCGAGGGAGAACAGCCCCCCGGCCCCGATGCCCTGGACCGCCCGGAAGGCGGCCAGCTGGTACATGGTCTGGCTCATGCCCGACAGGGCCGAGCCGAGGACGAACACGGAGATCGCGAAGATGAAGTAGGGCCGGCGCCCGTAGATGTCGGAGAGCTTGCCGTACAGCGGGGTCGTGATGGTCGAGGTGATGAGGTAGGCGGTGGTCGCCCAGGCCTGCAGGCTCAGGCCCTGCAGGTGGTCGGCGATGGTCCGGATGGACGTCGCGACGATCGTCTGGTCCAGCGCCGCCAGGAACATGCCCGACATGAGCCCCGTGAGGATCACCAGGATCTGGCGGTGGGTCAGCGCGGGTCCGCCAGGTAGCTGCGCGTCGGTGGTGCTCGGCGCGGCGCCGTTGGAGGCGGCGGTGGTGGACCCGGCGGACGCCGAGGGTGCGGTGGACATCAAGGCTCCAGACGTGGGGGTGCTGAGTCGTCGGCGCGTCGGGCGGTGACCGGGCCGGCAGGCGTGCCCGCTACCCCGGAGGGTGGGGCAAGGACGGCGGGGCGGTAGGTCTCGAAGTCGTCGTTCAGCCGGACGAGCAGCCGGGTCAGCGCCTCGACGTCGTCGAGGTCCCAGCCGGCCATCACCTCGGCGATGACGGCGTCCCGGCGCGCCGCGACCTGGTCGAACGTGGCCTGGCCGGGCGGCGTGGCAGCCAGGTGGACGGCCCGGCCGTCCTCCGGGTCGGGCCGACGCTCCACGAGCCCGGCCTTGACCAGCTGGGCGACGTGCCGGCTGACCGTCGACGGGTCGAGCATCGCGCAGCCGGCGAGCTCGCCCTGCCGGCGTGGTCCGCCCTTCACGAGGTGGGCGAGCAGCGCGAAGGCGCCCCAGTCGAGGCCAACGGGCGTCCACAGGGACGACTGGCTGCGCAGGACGTGGAGCAGGCGCGTGTGCCGCACGAGCTCCTGGCTGAGCGCGGCGCTCGCCGCGGCGCGAGCCTGGTGGGCCGAGGCGGGCACGGCTCGACCCTGGTGCCCCGCGGGGGGCACGGCTCCTGCCGGCGGAGCCGCGGCAGGCATGGTGTCGGTGGTCACGGTGGCTCCCCTTGCCCGGAGACGTCGTCGTCGCCCCTGGAGGCGACCGGTGTATGGCACAACTAGTTGCGTACTACAACTATGCGTGGACCCGGCAGCGGCGTCAAATCGTGCCCGCATGGGCCGACCCCGGGCGGCTCGGCCGGGGTCGGCCGAGGCAGGGCCACCCGGGGCCACCCGGGGCCACCCGGCGCCACCCGGCGCCACCCGGCGCCACCCGGCGCCACCCGGCGGGAGGCTAGCGTGGGTGGACCCGCGCTTGACAGATTGGGAGTACCCGGAGCGTGGTGAGCGGTTCAGGGCCGAGCGGCGCACCGGTCGCTGGGCACAGAGTGGGACGGAGACGCATGGAGATCGCGGCACCGCGTGCGCCCACAGCCGGGCGCAGCCACGCCCCTCGCCCCTCGCCGGTCTCTGCCAAGGACCTCGACCTGGCACTGCGCGAGGGGCGCATCGAGGTCCACTTCCAGCCCATCGTCGTGCTGCGCGGTCGCCAGGTGGTCGGCTTCGAGGCGCTCGCCCGCATGCGCACGGTGGAGGGCAGGCTGCTCGCGCCGGCGGCGTTCGTACCCGTGGCCGAGCGCAGCGGGCTGGTTCTCGAGCTCGGCGCGACGATGCTGCACCAGGCGGTGGCGGGAGCAGCGCGCTGGCGGGCCGGCTCGAGCCTGATCACCGCGGCGACCGTCAGCGTCAACGTGGCGCCGGCGCAGCTGGTGGGCGACGACCTCGCTGATCTCGTGCGGGCCACCCTTGCCGAGCACGACATGCCGGGTTCCGTGCTCGTACTGGAGATCACCGAGTCCGCGGCCACGTCGTCGGCCGCCCGTCCGGTGCTCGAGGAGCTGTCTGCGCTCGGCGTCCGCATCGCCCTCGACGACTTCGGCGTCGGATTCGCCACGCTGGACAACCTTCGTCGGCTGCCCGTTCACGTGCTCAAGCTCGACCGCAGCTTCGTGGCGGGCGTCGCCAATGCGGGGGCCGACCGGGCGATCGTGCGCGTGATCGTCGACCTGGCGGACTCCCTCGGCATGTCGGTGATCGCCGAAGGCGTGGAGACGCCTGAGCAGGCGGAGGCATTGCAGCGGCTGGGGTGCCCCGCGGCGCAGGGGAACTTCTACGGAAGGCCCAACCCCGACCCCGAGGAGGTGGCCGCAACCGCGCGCGGCGTGGGACCGGCGGAGGTGCTCGGCACCGAGCACGAGGTATGGCCGGTGACGGTCGACACTGCCGTGCTGGCAGCGGCTCGGCTCCTCGCCGGCAGCGGCGGCGTGCACCGCGGCGTCGTCCACGCCGTCGCCACGGCGCTGTCGCGCGAGGTGGGGCTGTCGGAGGGACGTGCCCACGTCGTCGGCCGGCTCGCGCTCGTGCACGACCTTCGCCGGCTGGCCGTCGACGGCCGGCTGCCCCTCGACCTCTGCTCGGAGCCGCTGCTGGCCTCGTTGGCGGGCCGTGGCCTGCGTGTGCCGCCGGAGGTGCGGCTCGTGCGGATCTCGGTCGAGGTGGCCGACGCGCTGCCCGCCATGGACGCCAAGCCGGACGCCGCGAGCCTCGCCGCCGTGCTGCGTCGGGTGGCCTGCGGGCGCGGCGCCGTCCGGTCCGGCCTGGGTTCTGCCCTGGAGCGCCTGGCCGCGCGCCCGCCGGACGTCGTCCCGGTCGGCGAGCTGGTCGACGACCTCGACCGCCGCCGGATGGGGCGACGAGGCATGGAGGAGCGGCTGCGCTCGCTGGTGGGCATCACCCGGGTGCTCGCCTCCTCGCGCGACACCCGCGAGCTGATGCGCGTGGCGCTGGAGGAGGTGCGGCTGATCGTCGGGGCGGCGTCGGCGTCCCTCGAACGCTGGGAGCGGGAGTCGGGCCAGCTGCGGTGCCTGGTGAACGTTGGGCAGCTCGGGCCTGGCGAGGAGCCCTTCCCGGAGAACGAGACCTACGCGTTGTCCGAGTACGCGCAACCGCGCCGGACCATGCTCAGCGGGCTGCCCTACATGCACACGGTGGACGACGCGCATGCCGACCCCGAGGCCATCGCCCTGCTCCGCAGCCTGGAGAAGTACTCCTCGGCGGCCGTGCCGGTCTACCTCGAGGGCCGGATGTGGGGTCAGATCTGGCTCACCTCCGACTACGGCGAGCCCCCGTTCGGGGCGGCCGACATCGAGCTCCTGACCGCCGTCGCCACACTCATGGGCGGCGTGGTGGTGCAGGCCGAGAACCTCGACCGCGTGGCCAGGCTCGCGTTCGAGGACCCGCTGACCCGCGTGGGCAACCGCCGCGCGATCGACGACGCCCTCGACGGCCTCGCCGCGTCGGGCCGTGACGCGGCACTCGTGCTGCTCGACGTCGACCTGCTCAAGCAGATCAACGACCAGCGCGGTCACGCCCACGGCGACCAAGCCCTGATCCGGCTCGCCGACGCTCTGAGCGGTGAGATCGCCACCTGGCCCGGCGGGACGGTGGGCCGCCTCGGCGGCGACGAGTTCTGCGTGGTGCTCCCCGGGTGTGCACGGGATCCGGCGCGCCTTCGCGTGCTGCGCGCCCTGAGCCGGCTCGCCGTGGGCCACGACCCCGTGGCCGTGTCGATGGGCGTCGCGGAGTCCGCTGAGGTCACCGACGCCGGCGGTCGCTGGACGCCACGCGGGCTGCTCGCGGCAGCCGACGCCGACCTCTACAACGCCAAGGCCGCGGCTCGGGTCGACCGCACGGACCCGCCGTAGGGTGAAGCTCATGCGGGTGCACGTCGTCCAGGTCGCCTACACCGATGCCGAGCCCGTGGCCGAGCGCGTCGAGCGCGTCGCCTCCCTCGTGCGAGCCCAGCGCGGCGCCGATCTCGTGGTACTGCCGGAGCTGTGGGCGCACGGAGGCTTCGCCTACCAGAGATGGGCCGAGCGGGCCGAGACCCTTGACGGGCAGACGGTCTCCGCGATGGCCGAGGCTGCCCGCGCCCTGGGCGCCACTGTGCATGCGGGGTCCCTCGTCGAGCGTGCGCCGGAGGGCTCGGCGGGGCCCGCACTGGGGCCCGAGGGGCGCGGCCTGTGGAACACCTCCGTGCTGCTGGGGCCGGACGGCGCTCAGCTGGCGACGTACCGCAAGATCCATCGATTCGGGTTCGGGGCCGGGGAGCCCGTGCTCATGGAGGCGGGAGGCGCGCTCGTGACCGCCCCCCTGGTGAGCCGCGACGGCTCCGCCACCGCCGTGCTCGGCCTGGCGACCTGCTACGACCTGCGCTTCCCCGAGCTGTTCCGCCGCCTGCTGGACGCCGGGAGCCAGATCTTCGTGCTGCCTGCGGCCTGGCCGCGGGCGCGGGTGGAGCACTGGTGCCTGCTCGGACGGGCCCGGGCCGTGGAGAACCAGTGCTTCGTCGTGCAGTGCAACACCGGGGGGGAGCACAGCGGGGTCGCCATGGGCGGGCGCAGCCAGGTGGTGTCGCCGACCGGGGAGGTACTGGCGGAGACGGGGACCGGCGAGGAGGTGCTCGTGGTGGACCTCGACCTCGCTGACGTCGAGAGCTACCGGCACGCCTTCCCCGTGCTGGCCGACCGCCGCCTCTGAACGCTCCCTACTGACCGTCCCGGCCGTATCCGAGCCCGGCACCGACCCGGCGCGGGCCCGCGCAACCGGCTGCCTATCGTTGTTCCCGTGACCCGCCCCATCCAGGTGCTTGCCCGCGTGGGCGCCGTCGTTGCCGTTGTCGCAGTCGCTGCTGCCACCTCTGTGGGCTGGGGTGCCGCAGCCGCGCAGGCGCACGCCGCGCTCGTGTCCACCACTCCCCAGCAGGGCGCAACCCTGGCCGCGGCGCCGAAGCAGGTGGTCCTCACATTCAGCGACCCCCTCGACCCCAAGCTCGTCAGGGTGGCCTTCACGGGTCCCCAGCGCCCCACCGCGCCCGAGGCCACCACGAGCGGCAACCGGGTACAGGTCCCGCTCCCCGACCAAGGGCCCGGCGCCTACCAGCTGAGCTACCGGGTGGTCTCTGCGGACGGCCATCCGGTCTCGGGCAGGCTCCGCTTCACCGTGGCCTCCGCAGGCGCGGGCGCGACACCGTCGGGCCGGCCGACGAGCAGTGGGTCGGGCACATCGCACTCCACCGCAACCGCAACCGGGGCGGCGGTCGGCCTGGCGGCCGGGTCCGATGCCGCCTCGGGGTCGTCAGGTCCGAACACGGCCGCAGTCGTCGGTCTCGTCGCCGCGGGGGCGGCCGTGCTCGTGGGCCTCGGCGTGGTGCTGCGGCGCCGCGCTCGCACGCGATCAGGCCAGGGGTGACCTCGACGCCTTCCCCTGCGCCCCCGGCGCCCGCCGGCGCCGGCGCGAAGCCGGGAGTGGCGGCGTCCGCCCCCCCTCTCGGCGTTGCGGCGCTGGTGCTGTCCGCGGGGCTGGTGGCCGTCGTGGCAGGGTTGGCGGCGACCGGTGCAGCCGCACCGAGCCTGCTCGCGGACCCGGGGGCGGTGGTGCGCTGGGGCCTGCCGGTCGTCTCCGTCGTCGCGGACCTGGCCGGCGCGCTGACGGTGGGCTCCCTCGTGCTCACCGCACTTGCCCTTCCGGTCCCGCACGCCCGGACGCGCGACCGCATCCCCCTGGCCTACCCGCCCGGCATCAGGCTGGCCTGGGCGGCCTCGGTGGCATGGGCGCTGGCCACGGTGGCGCGCACCGTCCTCGTGTACGCCGACATCGCGGGACGCGACCTGACGACGCCGGGCCTGGGTGGGGAGATCCTCGCCTTCGTCCAGCAGATCGACCTGGGGCGCGGCCTCGCCTTCACCGCGGCCGTGGCCGCCCTCGTGTCGCTGATGACGGCCGGTGCGACCCGCCTGGGCTCGGCCGGCCTGCTCGCCGTGGTGGCGATGATCGGCCTGATCCCCCAGGCGCTGAGCGGGCACGCGGCGGGGTCGGCCAGCCACGAGACGGCGGTGACCTCCCTCGGGCTGCACCTGCTGGGGGTGTGCGTCTGGGCGGGGGGTCTGCTGGCCCTGGTGATGCTGCACGCACGGCTGGGGCCCGCCCTGGCCTCGGCGGCCCGCCGGTACTCCACCCTGGCGGGCTGGTCCTTCGCCCTCGTGGCGGTCAGTGGGGTCGTCAACGCCAAGATCCGCGTCGGTGACTGGGCCGGCCTCGAAGGGGCCTACGGGGCGCTCGTGATCGCGAAGGTGGTCGCGCTCCTGCTGCTCGGTGTCGCCGGCTACACCCAACGCTCGCGCACCCTGCCCGCACTCGACGCAGGCCGCCCGGGCGCCTTCGCCAGGCTCGCCCTGGCCGAGGTGGTGGTCATGGGGCTCGCCGTCGGGGTCGCGGTGGCGCTGGCGCGCAGCGCCCCGCCGGTGGCTGCCCGACCCGTGGCGACGCCGACGATGGTCGAGGTCGTGACCGGCTACCCGATGCCGCCGAGGCCCACGGCGCACGGTTGGCTCACGCTGTGGCAGCCGGACCTGCTCTGGGTGACCGTGACGGCGGGCATGACCGGGCTGTACCTGCTGGGCGTCGCCCGGCTGCACCGTCGCGGTGACCGCTGGTCCGTCGGGCGCACCCTGTGCTGGCTCACGGGTGTGCTCGTGGTCGTGTACATGACCTGCGGGCCACCGGCGGCGTTCGGCCGCGTGGCGTTCAGCCTGCACATGGTCACGCACATGAGCCTCAGCCTCCTGGCCCCGCCCTTGCTCGTGCTGGGCGCGCCCGTGACGCTCGCCCTGCGCGCCCTCCACCCGCGCGGGGACGGCACGCGGGGAGCCCGCGAGTGGTTGCTGGCCGTGCTGGAGTCGCGCTACCTGCGGCTGCTCGCCCATCCGGTGGTCGCCGCCACGCTGTTCGCCGGCAGCCTCGTGATCTTCTACTACTCCTCCTTGTTCGGCCTCGCCCTGCGCACCCACGTCGGCCACGAGGTGATGCAGGTGCACTTCCTCTTCGCCGGCTACCTGTTCGCGTGGGTGCTCATCGGCGTCGACCCCGGGCCGCCGCGGCCGGGCTACCCGATGCGGCTGGTCATGCTCTTCGCCACGATGGCCTTCCACGCGTTCTTCGGCATCTCGCTCATCTCCGGGAAGACCGTGCTGCAGCCGGGCTACTTCGGCGCCCTCGGCCGTCCTTGGGGCGGGGACCTCCTGGCGGACCAGCAGTACGGCGGCGGGCTCGCGTGGGGGCTCGGGGAGGCACCCACGCTGCTGATCGCGATCGTGCTCGCCGTGCAGTGGGCGATGTCGGACGACCGCGAGGCCCGGCGCACCGACCGCGCGGCCGACCGGGACGGCGACGCCGACCTCAAGGCCTACAACGCGATGCTCGCGGGCTTGGCCCGTCGCGACCGGACGATCCAGGACAGGGCGGCGGGTGACCATGCGGCGCACGACGGCGCCGGCCGTGATAGCAAAGGGACGTGACCGACGACGCTCCCGGCCCCTTCCACGACCTCGACGCGTACGTCGCGTTGCCGCGCACCGGTGGGCTGACGCTCAGCCCCGACGGCACGAGGCTGGTCACGGCCGTCGCGACCCTGGACCCCAAGCGCACGAAGTACGTCACGGCACTGTGGGAGGTCGACCCTGAGGGTCGGCGCCCGGCGCGCCGGCTGACCCGCAGCGCCAAGGGCGAGTCCGGCGCGGCGTTCCTCCCCGACGGGTCGCTGCTGTTCGTCAGCGCGCGCCCGAACCCGCAGGCGACCGAGAGCGAGGACGACGCGAAGCCGGCGCTGTGGCTGCTGCCTGCCGGCGGGGGCGAGGCTCGGGTCGTGGCCGTCCGTCCCGGCGGGGTCTCCGGGGTCGTGACGGCGAGCCGGGCGCCCACGGTCGTCGTCGTGTCCCCGACACTGCCCTCGTCGCAGACCGCGGAGGACGACGAGAAGCGGCGCAAGGAGCGCAAGGACAAGAAGGTCACGGCGATCCTGCACGAGAGCGTACCCCGTGCGGTTCTGGGACCACGACCTCGGCCCCGACCAGGCCCGGCTGCTCGTGGCCGACGCCTCGGTGCTCGCCGGCGAGGACGGGTCTGGCCTTGCGCGAGCTCACGCCGGCCCCGGCGCGTGCACTCGACGAGGCCGAGATCGACGTCAGCCCCGACGGGTCCGACCGTGGTCACGACGTGGCAGATCCCTGAACCGGGGGGGTACCGCAGCGGGCTGGTCGCCGTCCAGACCGAGACCGGCGCGCACCGTCTGCTGCTCGGCGACCCCGGGTTCGAGTACGGCGCCCCCCGCTTCTCCCCCGACGGCGCCCGGGTCGCGCTCGCGCTCTGGCGCAGGTCCACCGTGACCAGCCCGCCCGACCTGAAGGTCGCGGTGCTCGACCTGGCCTCCGGCGACCTTCGCGTGCTGACCGCAGACCTGGGACCGGTGGGCCGAGCGCGCCGTGTGGGTGCCCGACGGCTCAGCCCTGGTGGTGGTCGCCGACGAGGAGGGCTGTGCCCCGGTCTTCCGCGTCGACGCCGCGACGGGCGAGGTCACCCGCCTCACCGGCGACAGCGGTGCCTACAGCGACGTCCGCGTCAGCCCGGACGGGCGTCACGTGTACGCCCTGCGCTCGGGCGTCGACGCCCCGGCCGCACCCGTGCGTCTCGAAGCCGCCGTCGCCGTACCAGCAGCCCACCTTCCTGCAGGGCCCCTCGCCCGGCCTCACCGTGCCGGGCTCGCTCACGCAGGTGTCCGCGACGGCCGAGGACGGGACGCCGCTGCGCGCGTGGCTCGTGCTCCCCGAGGGGGCGTCGTCCGACGCGCCCGCCCCGCTCGCTGCTGTGGATCCACGGCGGTCCGCTGGCGTCGTCGAACTCCTGGTCCTGGCGGTGGAACCCGTGGCTGCTCGCCGCGCGGGGGTACGCGGTGCTGATGCCCGACCCGGCGCTGTCCACCGGTTACGGCCTGGACTTCATCGCGCGCGGCTGGGGCGGCTGGGGCGCCGCGCCGTTCACGGACCTGATGGCCGTCACCGACGCCGCCCTCGCTCGCGACGACCTCGACCCGACACGGACCGCGGCGATGGGCGGGTCGTTCGGCGGCTACATGGCCAACTGGGTCGCCGGTCACACCGACCGGTTCAAGGGGATCGTGACCCACGCGAGCCTGTGGGCGCTCGACCAGTTCGGGCCGACGACGGACGCCTACTTCTACTGGCGACGCGAGATGACGCCCCGAGATGGCGGCCGACAACAGCCCGCACCTGCTCCGTGGACTCGATCAGGACGCCGATGCTGGTGATCCACGGGGACCGGGACTACCGCGTCCCGATCGGGGAGGCGCTTGCGGCTGTGGGCCGAGCTCGCCGAGCGCTCGCAGGCTCCCGACGGCGCGATCGCGCACAAGTTCCTGTACTTCCCGGACGAGAACCACTGGGTGCTGACCCCCCAGCACGCCAAGGTCTGGTACGAGGTGGTGCTGGCCTTCCTCGCACGAACGGTGCTCGACGAGCCGTGGGTGGTTCCCGACATCCTCCGTTGACCACGCGCGGTGGTCGTCAGCGGCTGCGGCTGCACCCGGGATGACGGGAATGCCCCGCCTGGTGGGTATTGCGCCGAGGTCTGAGCACCGGCCGAACGGCGGGTTTCTCGATGCGGGTGGCCGGGCTTACGCAGAATGCACGAAGATTCTCCTGCGGAGTGTGTGCGCTCCGCTGGCCGACCGTGGCGAGGGGTGCGGGGGCATATGCGGTACCAGGCGTCGTGGCGGCGGTGGATGCTGCCGACGACGGCGATCATCGGCTGCCTGCTCGCAGCCGCCGGTGCGGTCTACCTCTTCCGCAGCGGCGAGGAGCGCACGGCGGCGGTGAGTGACATCTATGCCGTCGAGAGCGCGGTCAGCCAGCTCTCGGCACTGGAGTGGCAGGCGATCGGTCGCGACGACGTCGACCCGAGCGTCCGCCTCTCGATGACCGGTACCCGCGCCCTGATCGCCGGCCGGATGGCCCACCTCACCGCGACGGGCACCCTGGACGCCGCTCAGCGCGCAGCACTGGACCGCAACCTGTCGGCCTACCTCGCGGCGATGGACGAGGAGGTCACCGCGCTGGACCAGGGGCTGCTGGCCCGGGCGCACGACGTCGACGAGACCCGTGTGGACCCGGCGTACACGGTGGCGAGGGCCGACCTGGACCAGCTGGCCTTCCACGTGCAGGCCGACGCCAACCGCGCCGTCCAGGTCGCGACGTGGACGACGGTCGTGGCGCTGCCGCTGTCGGTGCTGTGGGTGCTGCTGGTGCGGCGCCGCCTGGACCGGCTCACCGCGGAGCTCGAGGTGCGGTCGCGGTTCGAGGCGATGGTGGCCGGGTCCGGTGACGTCATCGTGCTGACCGACCCGGGCGGGTCGGTGCGTTATGTGAGCCCCGCCCTGGTCGCCGCACTGGGCCGCCAGCCGTCGGCCTGGGCGGGGCGCTCGATGGCCGATCTCGTGGACGAGGACGACGTAGCGACGGTCGTGTCGCTGCTGACGCGGTCGGTCACCGACCACCGCACGACGACGACGGGCGAGCTGCGCATCCTCCACACGGATGGGCGCTCACGACGGTTCGAGGCGGCGCTGCACACCGTGGAGGGATCCATCGGCCCGGGTGTGGTCTGGACGCTGCGCGACGTCACCCAGCGGCGGGCCATGGAGGAGCAGCTCACCCACCTGGTGTTCCACGACCCGCTGACCGGGTTGGCGAACCGGGCGCTGCTGCAGGACCGCATCGGCCACGCTCTGGCCAGGCGCAGGCGCTTCGGCGGCGAGGTGGCCGTGGTGATCGTGGATCTCGACGGCTTCAAGGACATCAACGACGGGTTGGGCCACTCCGTCGGCGACGACGTGCTGGTCGACGTCGCGCGCCGCTTGCGGATCGTCGTGCGGCCCGGTGACACTCTCGCCCGGCTCGGCGGGGACGAGTTCGCGGTCGTCCTCGAGGACGTCGAGGGGCGAGCCGCCGCGGAGGTGGCCGCGAAGGACCTCCTGGACGCCGTGGGCCTCGGCGTAGAGGTGCTGGGCCGGCACCAGGGCCTGTCGGCCAGCGCCGGTGTCGTGGTCACCTCGGGCGACGTCACGGCCGACGAGGTGCTGCGCGACGCCGACACCGCCATGTACGAGGCCAAGATGCGGGGGAAGGGACGAGTCGCGGTCTTCGAGGTGTCCATGCACACACGCATCACAGACCGGCTCGAGCTCGTCACCGACCTGGCGGCCGCGGTCGAGCGTGGCCAGCTCGTGCTCTACTACCAGCCGCTGGTCGACGTCGCGACATCACGGATCGACGGCGTCGAGGCCCTGGTGCGCTGGCAGCACCCGGTGCGTGGGCTCATCGGTCCGGAGACGTTCATCTCGCTCGCCGAGGCCACCGGCTCGATCGAGCAGATCGGCGGGTGGGTGCTGCGGACGGCGTGCCGGCAGGCCGCCGCGTGGCTGCGGCAGATGCCCGAAACCGCGCCCCGCGAGGTGAGCGTGAACGTCTCCGCCCGTCAGCTCGGGTCGCCGACCATCGTGCACGAGGTCGCGGCCGCGCTGCGCGAGACCGGCCTCGCCCCCGACCGGCTCGTGCTGGAGATCACGGAGAGCCTGCTCGTGGACGAGATCGACCTCGCGGTGCCGAGGCTGCGTGAGCTCAAGGAGCTCGGCGTCCGGTTGGCCATCGACGACTTCGGCACCGGGTACTCCTCCCTGAGCTACTTGCGGCGCCTGCCGCTGGACGTAATCAAGATCGACCGTTCGTTCTTCGCGACGGACCCCGACGGCGCAGTGCTCACGGGCATCCTCGCCCTCAGCAGAGCCTTGGGGATGACGACGGTCGTCGAGGGGGTCGAGACGGCCGAGCAGGCCCGACTCATGCAGGAGATCGCCTGCGACCGCGCCCAGGGCTTCCTCTACGCTCCGCCCTCGCCCGCCGCGGAGGTGGAGGCCCTGTTCGGAGTCGCGATCTCACCCGTCTGACCCGGGCGCGCGACGCCGGGTTGTTGTTACGGTGGGAGCCCGTCCCCGCTCCGCCGGGAGGTCCCGTGACGATCCAGACACGATCGCTCAAGTGGGTCCTGGCCGTGCTCGCCGCGGCTGCAGGCCTGGTCGCCCCCTTCCTCTCGGTGCCGCAAGCCCTCGCCGCTACTCCGGCCACGGTGGCCGTGCGCTTCAGCGTGGTCGCCCGAGGACTGACCCAGCCCACGTGTGCGACGAGTGCCCGCGACGGCACCGCCCGCGTCTTCGTTTGCGAGAAGACCGGGCGTATCCGCGTCGTGCAGGGGCGCACGCTGCTGCCCACGCCGTATGCGGACCTGTCGCGCTTCCTCGACACCACGAGTGAGCGCGGCCTCCTGTCGATCGCGTTCGCTCCCGGCTTCCCGACCGTGCCATGGGTCTTCGTCGCCTACACCCAGCCCACCGGCACGCTCGTCGTCGGCCGGATGTCCGCGCCGACACGGGGTCAGGCGACGGTGTCCACGTCGACCCTCCAGCAGGTCATCACGGTGTCGCACCCGACCTACGCCAACCACAACGGCGGGCAGCTGGCCTTCGGCCCCGACGGGTACCTCTACATCTCCACCGGTGACGGCGGCGGGGCCGGCGACCCGTTCGCGCGCGCCCAGAACACGCGCTACCTGAACGGCAAGATCCTGCGCATCGACGCCCTGCACGCCTGTGGAGCGTCGCTGTACTGCGTTCCGTCGACCAACCCGTTCGCGACGAGCACGGTGGCTCGCCGGGAGATCTGGCTCTGGGGTCTGCGCAACCCGTGGCGCTTCTCCTTCGACCGCGTCACGCACAACATGTGGATCGGCGACGTCGGCCAGAACCGCTACGAGGAGGTGGACATCGTCTCACCGCGCGGCGGCTTCAACATGGGCTGGTCGTGCCTCGAGGGACGGGCGGTGTACCTGTCGAGCCGGTGCATCTCGGGCGCCAAGTACGCCGCGCCGCACGTCGTGTACTCCCACGCGGTCGGTGACGCCATCACCGGTGGCTACGTCTACCGGGGGGCGGCCTACGCCGCACTTCTCGGTGGCTTGTACGTCTTCGGCGACTACGGCTCGGGCAGGATCTGGGTCTACCAGTACAACGGCGCACTGGCCGGCCAGGGAGTACTGCTGCCCGGGTTGACGTCGTTCGGTGAGGACGACAGCCGCGAGCTGCTCGCGGTCACCATCGCGGGTGTGCTGTACCGGGCGGTGGCCCGGCCGGCCTGACCGGCCCCCGGCCGGGGAGGGACGGGCTCAGAACGCGTCCTCCGGCAGGTCCATGAGTGCGTTGTCCGTCGCCTCGGCGATCGCGCGCTCGCCGGCCAGCCGGGGCAGCACCTGCCGGGCGAAGAACCGAGCCGCCGCGACCTTGCCCTCGTAGAACGCGCGGTCGCGTTCGGAGACCCCCTGCTCGTCGAGACGGGCGAGGGCGACCTCTGCCTGGCGCAGCAGGAGCCAGGCGCACACCAGGTCTCCGGCTGCCAGGAGCAGCCGCGTCGTGTTCTGCCCGACCTTGTAGATGTTCGCGGGGTCACCGCCGGCGCTGGGGTCACTGGCCATCAGCGCACCGACCATGAAGCCGACGATGCCTTGGACGTCGTCCAGCCCCTTCCCGAGGAGCTCCCGCTCCGTGGCCAGGCGCCCGTCGCCGGCCTCGCCCTTGGCCAGCTCCGCGATCTGCTGCGAGATGTGGGCCAGTGGCCTGGCCCTTGTCACGCACGATCTTGCGGAAGAAGAAGTCGAGGCCCTGGATCGCCGTCGTGCCCTCGTAGAGGGTGTCGATCTTGGCGTCGCGCACGTACTGCTCGAGCGGGTAGTCCTGGAGGAAGCCGGAGCCGCCGAACGTCTGCAGGCTCTCGGTGCCCAGCAGCACCCACGAACGCTCCGACCCGCACCCCTTCACCAACGGCAGAAGGAGGTCGTTGACCCGCTCGGCCATCTCGTCGCGATGCCCGTTGTACTGGGCGATCGCGACGGCGTCCTGCTGGGTGGCGGTGTAGAGCACGAGGGCGCGCAGGGCCTCCGCGTACGACTTCTGCGTCATGAGCGAGCGGCGGACGTCGGGGTGGTGGGTGATGGTGACGCGCGGGGCCGCCTTGTCGGTCATCTGGGTGAGGTCGGCGCCCTGGACGCGCTGCTTGGCGTACTCCAGCGCGTTGAGGTAACCGGTCGAGAGGGTGGCGATCGCCTTGGTGCCCACCATCATGCGCGCGGACTCGATGATGTGGAACATCTGTGCGATCCCGTCGTGCACGTCACCCACGAGGGTGCCGACCGCGGGGATGCCGTCGACCTCGCCGAAGCGGAGCTCGCAGGTGGTCGACGCCTTCAGGCCCATCTTGTGCTCGAGGTTGGTCGCGAAGACGCCGTTGCGCTCGCCGAGCTCACCGGTGGTCACGTCGACGTGGAACTTCGGGACCGCGAACAACGAGAGCCCCTTGGTGCCCGGGCCGTGACCGTCCGGTCGGGCCAGCACCAGGTGAACGACGTTGTCGTAGAAGTCGGCCTCGGCAGAGGTGATGAAGCGCTTGACACCACTGAGGTGCCAGGTGCCGTCCGGCTGCCGGACGGCCTTGGTCCTGCCGGCGCCGACGTCGGAGCCGGCGTCTGGCTCGGTGAGCACCATCGTGGCGCCCCAATGCTTCTCGACCATCCAACGGGCGAGGCCCTGCTGCTGCGGCGTCCCCAGGAGGTAGAGCACCTTGGCGAAGGAGAAGCCCGAGCTGTACAGGTGCACCGCGGGGTTGCTGCCGAGCACGAGCTCGGCGATCGCCCAGCGCAGCGAGGGCGGCACCGGCGTCCCGCCGAGCTGCTCGGGCACGTCGGTGCGCCAGAACTCGGCGTCGAGGTAGGCGCGGTAGGCCCGGGTGAAGGCGTCGGGCAGCGTCACGGAGTAGGTGGTGGGGTCGAACACGGGCGGGGTGCGGTCGGAGTCGAGCAGGGCGGGCGCCAGGTCGTCGGTGGCCAGGCGGGCCACCTCGGTGAGCATCTCGCGGGCGACCTCGACGTCGACATCGGCATAGGGCGTGGCGCCGAGCACCTCGGCACGACCGAAGACCTCGAACAGGGCGAACTCGATGTCGCGGAGGTTGTGCTTGTAGTGGCTCATCGCGGTCGCTCTCCGGTCGCTCGGGCGAGGGTGCACCCCGCGGGCGGGTGTCGGGCAGCTGAGGTCCTCGGTTACCCGTCAGTAACAAGATGATGCTACCGACGGGTAACTATCGCAAGTCTGGCTCCTGACTTTGTCCGGCGCCGACCGCGTACGCAGATCTGACACAAGCCCGCCCCGGCATCACCGGCATCGGCGTGTCGCTGACTTGTGTTGGCTTTCGGTACGGCCACCCCCGCCCCTGCACCGTGCGATGAGGCCGCCCGCCCTAGGGTGTGTGCTCGTGTCGCGCCGTGGGTGGGGCCTGTTCGTCTCTCTGTCGCTGATCTGGGGCGTGCCCTACCTCTTCATCAAGATCGCCGTAGAGTCGCTCTCGCCGGCGATGGTCGTGTTCAGCCGCGCCGCCCTGGCCGCCGTGCTGCTCCTGCCGATCGCCGCCGCGAGGGGCATGCTGCGCCCGGTTGTGCGCAAGTGGCGCTGGCTGCTGCTGTTCGCCGTTCTCGAGATCGCGATGCCGTTCGGCATGCTCGGGTACGCCGAGCAGCGGATCTCCAGCTCACTCGCCGGGCTGCTCATCGCCGCCGTGCCCCTCATCGCGGCCGTGCTCGCGCGGCTGCTGCGGCTTGACGACCGCTTGGACGGCGCGCGCCTGGCGGGACTCCTCGTCGGCCTGGCGGGGGTGGGCGCCCTGGTCGGGCTCGACGTGCGAGGCGGCGACCTGCTCTCGGTCGGCGCCGTCGGGCTGGCGGCCCTGGGGTACGCGATCGGGCCGATCCTGGCCTCGACGAAGCTGGCGGGCCTACCGGCCCTCGGCATCTCCACGCTGGCCCTGGCGCTCAACGCCGTGGGGTATGCGCCGTTCGCCTGGCTGACCCGTCCCACGGGCACGGTACCGGCCCAGGCCTGGCTGGCTGTCGCCGTGCTCGGCGTGCTGTGCAGCGCCGTGGCGTTCGTGGTCTTCTTCGCCTTGGTCGCTGAGGTCGGCCCGGCCCGCACCACCGTCATCACGTATGTGAACCCCGCCGTAGCCGTGCTGCTCGGCGTGCTCGTGCTCGGCGAGCCCGTCACGGTCGGCATCATGGTCGGCTTCCCGCTGGTGCTGCTCGGCTCGATCCTGGCGACGCGACGAGACCGCGCCTGACGGCCGCGCTATCCCCACGACGTCTGGTCGGTATCTGTCGCCTCAAACCGATCGAGAGGGCACTTGGGCACCAGAGGTCGAGCCGCGACGGCGGGTCACCCGGGCAGAACGACGTGGTCGGCGTGGGCGCTCACCGTCAACCCGCCGGGCTCGACGGATACGGACACCGCTGTCAACCCGAAGGGCAACCGGGGGAGCACGACTGTCGGAACGAGGAGGCGCGCGAGCAGCTGCTGCGCGACGGCCGGAAGTCCGGGCGCTGACCCGGGGACGAACGCGACGGTGAGGCGGCCGTCCTGAACGGAGACCTTCGCCTGGCCGGTGAAGGCCAGCGTGCCGAGCGGGGTGACGAGCCGGCCGGAGACCCTGACCCGGTCGGTACCGGCGGCGGTGAACCGGATGTCCACGAGCTCCGTGGGCAATGCATGGGCTACCGCGGCGTCGAGGGATGCGAAGCTGCTGTGCCCGACGACGTCCACTCCGTCGACCAGCACCCGCTTCGCGTTCCCGCTCAGGAGGTCGGCGAGGGACAGCCGAACGCCGTGAAGTGCTGCGTCGAGCCGGTCGATCTGCAGCCCCTTCGCCACCGGCTCGTCGAGGATGGTCGCGCTCACCAGCTCGTACCGGCCGCTGATGGCCTGGGTGAGGAACGGCACACCCTCGATCGTGACGGTCGGCTTGGTGGCCAGTTGTTGGGAGGCCTGCACCCGCTGCGCCACCGTGCGCGCCGCCAACCCTGCCGCCAGCCGGTCCGCGACGACGAGCAGGACGAGCAGGCCGACCACGGCAACGATCACTTTGCGCATGAGGTCGAGCCTGCGGGGCAACGCGACATCCCGCATCACGAGACTCTGGCTGACCACCGTTGCGACGGTCACGGAGGATGGCAGGGCGCCGCACAGGTTGTGGGGTCCCCGTTGGTGTGCAGCGCCGAGTTGCACATCCGCGTGCAGTGCAAACACGCGCGCAAGCGCTACTGGGAGGCAGCCGGCCGTTGAGCCCGATGGCCGATCTCGACGGCGAGGATTGTGGTGACGGACACCCACGACCCGAGCATCGAGACGATGACGCTCCAGTTGGCTGCGATGCCGGTCGCCAACGCGATCACCAGCGCCAGGTGAACGACATACCCAGCGACAGGACGGTGGCCCCCACCGAGGTGACCATGCCGGCGTTGAACAGCACGGTCAGTAGCTGGGTCGCCGTGATGCTCGCTCCTGTCGGTGTGGCCCAACTATGGCGCGAGGCTCGTCTGGCTCCCCTCACCCGCCCGGGATGAACCGGCTCCGAACCTGGACGGGTCCTGCCAGGGGAACCAGAGAGGGGCCGCCATACTGGCGACAAGGCACGATGCCGGCCCGCGGAACCCGAGCAGGACGGCGAACGGGCGGTTGCCTCGGCGAGGACGTACGACAGGAGAGGACGCGTGATGGACCCGTTCGACCGCCGAACGTTCCTGTTGGGAATGCTCGGCGTCACGGGGGCGTCCGTGGCCGGATGTTCGTCCGGGTCGCCGACGAGCTCGACAAGCAGTACCACGCCCCCCATCCCCATCGACATCCCCTCCCCAACCCCCTCCCCATCGGCCAGCGTGGACGCCCGTCCGCGGTGGCCGCTCACCGGCACGTTGCTCCAGGACGCGTCCGCGGCCAAGCACGCGGCCGTCGCGGTCAAGGTCCCGGACAACAGGAACGAGCACCCTCAGGTCGGGTTGGACAAGGCCGACATCGTGTTCGTGGAGCTGGACGGGTACCGCGATCCCTCCGGATACAGCGGCACCCGGCTGGTCCCGGTCTTCCACTCCCGTATGCCGGACGACGTGGCCCCGGTCCGGTCGATCCGCCCGGCTGATGTCGCGCTGCTCAGTCCGATCGGGGTGGTCATCGGCAGCACCGGCGCGACCGGCTGGGTGCTCGACTACGTCGGCCACTACGGAGCGTATGTCGAGGGCGCGTTGACCTACATGGCGACCAGGGGCTCCGGCTCGTACTCGATCGACCCGTCCCGGGTGCGGACGTACCAGGGGGTCACGTACTACGACCGCGCCGTCGTGTGCCACCCCAAGGTGCTGGCGAAACAGACCAAGAAGTTCCGGGGCGGACCGGCGCAGGCCTACCTCCCCTTTGCCTCGACCGGCGCCGAGGTCAGCACGGCATCGGGCAAGGCTGCACGGACCGTCCACGTCCCGTGGAAGAAGGGCGCCACGTACGACATGGGGTACAGCTACGACGGGAAGTCGGGGCGGTATCTGCGCAGCATGCCCTGGGGCAAGCATGTGCTCGCGGACGGCACCAGGGTCGCAACGGACAACGTGCTCGTCATCCGGGCCAACCAGCACTACGCGAAGATCTATGCAGGTTCAGGCGGCGACGAGCCGATCCACGACATCATCGATACCAACGGGACGTTCCTCTACTTCCACGGCGGCAAGTACGTGACCGGCACCTGGGCCAAGGGCGCGGTGAACGAGCCGTTCCAGCTCACCCTCAGCGACGGTAGCCCGCTGAGGATGGCTCCCGGCCAGACGTACGTAGAGCTGCCGCAGTACAACGCGAAAGTGCGCATCACCGCCTGACGCTTCGACGAGTTCCGCCGGGACTTGCACCCCTACGTCGCGGGCGAGGGACGCGGCCATTCGCAGTGATGCTGACGCTGACCCTGTCTCCGCGCGGTGCAGCACGCCTTGACCAGCACCGACGGAGTTGCGAACGTCGTGTTGTTCGCCGGGCCGGCGTTCGTCCCGTCCCTCTGGCTGCGTCGCCCGATGATCACGGCGGCGGGCCTCAGTGTCGTCTCAGCCCTGATCGAGCTGATGCAGGCAGGCTTCGCCGGCACGTCGTGTCAGCCGGCCGACTGGATGGCGAACGCAGCGGGGGCGGTCGCCGGCTTCGTCCTCGCGGCGACGGCGCTTGCCGCCCGTGACAGACACAGGACAACTTTGCGGCCGTGGCAGGATCGCTGGCACTGAGGGACGGGTCGGGAGCAGTCGGCGCGCGCCGTCCCGCTCCTGAGCACCGGAGGTGTCGCCGATGGGAGATGTCGAGGGGGCGCGCTCGTTCCTGGCCTCGGGCCAGGCCTACGACGGCTTCATGGGCAGGTACTCGCGACCGCTTGCGGTGGCGTTCGCGGATGTGGCCGGGGTGCGGGCGGGCCAGAGCGTGTTGGACGTCGGGTGCGGACCGGGTGCCCTGACCGGCGTGCTGGTCGACCGGCTGGGCACTGGTGCTGTGGCGGCGGTCGACCCTTCGCCGCCGTTCGTGGCCGAGTGCATCGCTCGCCACCCGGGTGTGCTGGTCCGCGAGGGCCGGGCGGAGGCAATCCCGTTCGACGACGCCTCCTTCGACGTCGCGCTGGCCCAGCTCGTCCTGCATTTCGTGTCCGACCCGGCCAAGGCGGCCGGTGAGCTCCGCAGAGTGCTTCGACCCGGTGGGGTGGCGGCCGCGTGCGTGTGGGACTTCGCCGAGGGCATGCAGATGCTGCGCCAGTTCTGGGACGCCGCCCTGGCGATCGATCCGCGGGCGCCGGACGAGGCACAGACCCTTCGGTTCGGCCGCCGCGGGGAGATCGTCGACCTGCTGGAGTCGGCCGGGTTCGAGGACGTCCTCGAGACCACGCTGCGGGCCAGCTCGTCCTATGCGGGATTCGACGAGCTGTGGGCGGGGTTCCTCGCCGGCATCGGGCCGGCCGGCTCCTACTGCCTGACTCTGGACGACGACCGGCGCTCCGCCGTCCGGGCCGAGCTCTTCGCTCGCCTCGGCTCGCCCTCGGGTGGCTTCGCCCTTGCCGCGACGGCCCGGTGCGCCGTCGGCCGCTCAGGCTGACCCCAGAGCCGGTAGACCCCTTGAGGCCGACGGTAACTCGAGGTTGAGGGCGAGGACGTTCTCGCCCCACATGATCCGCCCCGTGTCGGTGAAGCCGTAGCGCAGGTAGAACCCACGCGGAGACCCGGGACCGTCGGCGCAGCTGGTGTAGAGCACGTCGGCGCCGGGCCGTGTGCCCAGGTAGGCGACCACAGCATCCAGCGTGGCTGCGCCGTATCCACGGCCCTGGAACGACTCGTCGATGAGCAGCTTCCACAGGTAGTACGGCCCGACCAGGTCCTCGTGCATCGGCTCCGGGATGTTGTCGCTGATCATCACGAAACCGACCAGGGAACCGGTCTCGGCGTCGTGCACCGCCCACTGACTCGGCATGGCCCGCTGTTCCGCGTCGGCCTCGGCGAAGATGTCGGCCATCGAGTCCAGGTAGCGATCCTGCCCCGGTCGCAGACGCAGGCCCATGACCGAAGCGCGGTCCTCGATGCTCACGAGCTCACGCAACTGGACGCACACCACGGGGGCCCCCTCCACTGGCTGTACGTGGCCGCCGCCGTCTCAAGGGCGGCGCACGTAGTACTCGGTGAACTCGCGGCAGCGTCCTGCGCCGTCGAAGCGCATCATGAAGCAGTTGTCGTGGATGCGCACGACCGGCCCGCCGGGCACGTCGAGGTACCGCGACGTACCTGTGGCAACCACGGTGTCGCCGTCGACAGCGGCGGGGAGAACTCAGCCGCGTATGTGCCGGACGCGTCGCGGGTGGAGGCGTCGCCGGACGCGCCCTCTCCGAGCCAGGAGGAGACCACGGCGGCGCGACCGACGTTCGGCTCGTCGTACGGGTGGTACCGGTAGACGACGTCCGCGCTGAAGAGCGCCGAGATGTCGTCCACATCGGCGGTCACCCCTGGGCACTGTCCCTTGTCATGAGCCGTTCACGCCGGAAATGGCGGGCAGAGAGCGGCCCGGGGCGTCTACCGTGCCAGCCATGTCCGACTCAGACACGCTGACGGTCCGCGCCTGCTCACCCGACGACGTCGCAGTCGTGCTGGCGCTCGCCCGCGCCGACGAGGAACGGGTCACGGGGCGGCCGTCGCGACTGGTGGAGGGCGACGTCGGGGACTGGTGGGAGACCATCGATCTGGTGGGCAGCTCGTGGATTCTCGCGTCCTCGACGTCGGGCGAGCCGGTCGGGGTCGTGTGGCTCGAGCAGCACGGAAAGGACCTCGGGATCGGCTTCCCGATCGCGACCCCGGCCGCCGCCGGCCTACGGGTGGCGCCGATGCTGGTCGACCTTCTCGAGCGCCGCGCTGCGGCCCTAGGTCTGGCACGGCTGCACGTCGCCGTGCTCGTGCCGGACCCGGCTGCCGAGCAGCTGGTGACGAGCCGGGGCTACCGCGAGGTCCGGCGGTTCTACGAGATGGCGATCGAGCTCGACGGTCCGCCACCGCCGGTCGTCCTGCCTGAGGGGTTCACCCTGGACGTGGCCACCGTCGAGGACGGTCCCGCGTTCCACGAGGTGATCTCCGAGGCTTTCGAGGACCACTGGGAGCCCCGCCCGATGCCCTTCGACGAGTGGTGGCGCCTGCGGACAGGCGGCCCGGACTTCGACATCTCCTGGTGGTTCATGGTTCGCGAGGGCGGTCTGCCGGTCGCCGCGATCCGCAACGTGCCGAACCGCAACGGAGGCTCCTACGTGGCCAGCCTCGGTGTGCGCCGCGCGTGGCGCGGCCGTGGTCTGGCCAAGGCCCTGCTGAGGCACACCTTCAGCCGGTCCTGGAAGGCCGGGGTCCCCAGGATCACCCTTGGCGTCGACGCGACCAGCCCCACCGGCGCGACGATGCTCTACCGAAGCGTCGGGATGACCCCGGAGCTGGAGACAGCCGTGTGGGAGAAGCGACTGCCTCCCGTGTGATCCGGGTGCGACGTACCGGACGGCACCTGCATCTCGGAGATCGCTTCTACGGCAAGCCCTGACGGCGGGTGCCGTGGTGAGCCGGCTCCTGTTCTCTACAGTGGCCGTCGTGCGCGAGTTGCCAAGCTGGTTCGTGGTCGAGCGGGAAGACGGTCGGGGGCTCGAGGGCGTCGTGACAGGCCCGGCGGATGCTCCGCTGCTCGTGTGGCATGTCGGTACACCGATGGCGGCGTGTCCCTTCCCTGCGTTGGATGAGGTCGCCGCCGGGCGGGGACTGCGAGTTGCCACCTACTCACGACCTGGCTATGCGGGGTCCACGCCGTCGCCGGGTCGTAGCGTCGCGGATGCCGCCGCCGACACCCTCGCCGTCGTCGGCGCCCTCGGTGCAGACACGTTCCTGACGATCGGCTGGTCCGGCGGCGGCCCGCACGCGCTTGCGTGCGCAGCGCTGCTGCCCGACCGGTGCCGTGCAGCGGCATCGGTCGGGGGCCTCGCGCCCTACCGTGCGCCCGGACTGGACTGGTTCGACGGGATGGCCGAGGACAACGTTGCGGAGTTCTCCGCCGCCGTGGCCGGCGCCGACGAGCTCAGCACGATGCTGGAGGGTTCGGTGGCCTCCCTGTCAGACCTGACGGCCACGGGCCTTGCCGAGGCCCTCGGCGGGCTGGCGTCGGATGTCGACCGAGCGGTTCTGGACGGCGACTTCGGCGCGTACGTCGCGGCCTCCTTCAGCCGAGCCGGGACGGCGGGCGGCGCAGGCTGGTACGGCGACGACCTCGCGTTCGCTGCGGCCTGGGGTTTCGACCTGACCAGCATCGAGACGCCAGTGGCGGTCTGGCACGGGGCGCAGGACCGGATGGTGCCGTGGACGCACGGGCGATGGCTGATCGAGCACATCCCGGGCGCACACGCCCACCTGCATAACGGCGAGGGTCATCTCAGCCTGGTGGTGCATCACCTCGGCGACGTGGTCGACGACCTCATGGCCATGGCCTCCGGCTGAGGTGGCAGTCCGCACGGAGATGGCGCTCGTCGTGCGCAATGACCACCCAGGGGGCGCACTTGGTCTTACGCCGCGCCGACGTCCGAGGCGCTGTCCACAGGCGGGCAGAGATTGCATGATCACGGGGAGGAGGGGGGCGGGGGTTGACCGTGCTGGCGGGCCCGGAAGGCCGCCACGTTCATCCGGTTCGAGCACGTCGTGCTGCAGAAACGGCGTGACCGGTTCTTCGACAGGTCCACCAGCACGTCGTCGCAGTCAAGCGCCCCACAGACCTGAAGCCGGCCGAGCTCGCCCGCGCGGACGACGTCCACCATCGCCATCGCCGCCTCCACGGCCATGCGCGCAGCCAACGGCGCCTCGGGCGAGGTCGCGTGCAGGTGGTACTCCCACGAGTCGTGCCGCACGACCTGCGGCAGGGCGTGGTAGTCCCGCATGAAGCCGTTGACCAGCTCCACAGCGCCCTCGAGGTCGGTGTTCCAGAGGTACCTCAGGCGAGGCCGCAGCGCCCGCACCTGAGCAAGCTCGGCGGCGTCCCGGCGTCGGCTCCCGGTCCAGCGCCAGTGGTCGACGAACGCATCGAGGCTCGCGACGTCCGGCAGCTCCTCCGGTGGTCCGGCGGAGTTGACCAGCGCTGCCATCGCCGCCAGCGCCACTTCCGTGTCATGGGCGAAGGCCATCTTGACTCCTTACGCGGTGCACTCTAGGCTGGGCAGCAGTCATCACCATTAAAGCACTTTGGTCATTACCAGCGGTGTTACACCGCCGGTCGTTCCACTGGAGGCATCGCCATGAACCCGAACCGTACGGCCGGCGCCATCCTCGCGATCGTCTCGGCAGCCTCCTTCGGCATCTCCGGGTCGCTGGCCACCCCGCTCCTCGCCTCCGGCTGGTCCCCCACCGCCGCCGTCACGGCACGCCTTGGCGTCGCGGCCCTCGTGCTGACGGTGCCCGCGATCGCACAGCTGCGCGGCGGCTGGTCACGCCTGCGCTCGGCCACCCCCGGCCTGCTCATGTACGGCATCCTCGCCGTGGCGGGGGCCCAGCTGTGCTTCTTCAACGCCATCCGCCACCTCGATGTCGGGGTCGCCCTGCTGCTGGAGTACCTCGGCACGGTGCTCGTCGTGCTCTGGGTCTGGGTGCGCCACGGCCAACGCCCGCGGCCGCTCACCCTCGCCGGTGCCGCCGTCGCCCTGGTCGGCCTCGTGCTCGTGCTCGGCATCACGGGCACGGTGCGCATGGACATGGTCGGCGTGCTCTGGGGTCTGGGCGCGGCGGTCGGCCTGGCCATGTACTTCCTCATCGCGAGCAAAGCGGACGGCGCACTGCCGCCCCTGGTGCTCGCCTGGGCCGGCATGGTGGTCGGCACCCTGGGCCTCGTGGTCGCCGGGCTGCTCGGAGCCGGCCACCTCCAGGGCTCAACCGCGGCCGTGCGGTTCCCGTCGGCGACCGTGCCGTGGTTCGTGCCTGTGCTCGGCCTCTCGTTGCTGGCCGCCGCGGTGCCGTATGTCGCCGGGATCATCGCGGCTCGCACCCTGGGCGCCCGGCTCGCATCGTTCGTCGGGCTGCTCGAGGTCGTGTTCGCGATCCTCTTCGCCTGGGCGCTGCTGCACCAGCTGCCCCGCGCGGTTCAGCTGACGGGTGGCGTGGCCATCATCGCCGGCGTCGTCCTCGTGCGGATGGATGAGGGACGCCGCCCGCGCACCTCGGCCCGCGAGCTCAGCGACATGGCGGCAGCTGCGGGCGCCACGACGGCGGCGGGCTGAGGGGATCGTGCCGCGTCGGTGGGCCAACGCCGCCGCCGGCGCGTGGGTCGAGGCGCTGCGCAGCGATCTGTCGGGTCTGGGCGATGCCGTGTCATGGTCCGAGCAGCGCCAGCGGTCCGTGCTGCTCGCACGAGCCCACCGGCAGCAGAAGCGCCACCGCCTCTGCGTGCCGCTGCGCCGCCGCCGGCAAAGGTCAGGTCGGCGACGATCAGTGCATGGCCCCGTTCTCGCGCGCGGCGAGGTACTCGTGCCGCACCAGGTAGTCGAGCAGCGCGTCGGCAGCCTCCGCGGCGGCCATCGGCCCGAGCAACGTCGGCGGGGTGCGTGCGACCAGCGCGCCCGTCAGGGCCAGCAGCCGCTCGCGCGCCTGTTCGCCGGCCGGAGCCGCCACCACCCGGGTGCGAGGGCGTGGCCGAGCGGGCGGGCCGACCAGCAGCGGCGGCCCTGCCGTCGCGGCGAGCGCAGGGACGTGCACCGGGACCGCCGGCTCGGCCGCGGCCAGGGTGTCCTGCATCCCGGCGCGGCGCAGCCTGACGCCTGCCGCCTCCACCGAGCACACGGCCGGCAGCGGTACCCGCAACCGCTCCCGGCGTCCGCGGTCGAGCCGGCGCTCGGCGAGCAGCCCCGCCGACCCGGCGTCCGGTTTCAGGCTCACCAGGCCCAGTGCCTGCGCGGAGTCGAGGGCCGCGGCGAGGAAGGCGGGCACGGTGCCGGTGCCGCGGTCGGCGGACCGATCGCCGCAGAGCACCAGCGCGGGCTCGGCCACGGTGCGGACCGCTGCGGCCAGCGCGGCAGCCAGCGCCCTTCCGTCGTCGGCCATGTCCGCGGCGGCACCACGGCGCTCGACGCCCGGCGGGGGCCAGGCCACCCGCAGCACCTCGGCACCGACGGCGGCCGCCTCCCGCAGGGTGCTGTCGGCGTCCGCCGGACCGGCGACGACGGCCAGCACCCGGGCTTGCCAGGCCTCGCCGATCCGCAGCGCGTGCTCCAGGGCGGCGGCGTCCGACGGGGAGAGGCCGACGCCGTGCGGGTCGCGCACGACCTCGGCCGTCAGCGGGTCGACGTCCACGCGAAGGGACGCATGCCGCAGCGCGGCCACCACGAGCGGCGCGGAAGCCTTGCCCGGCACCGGGTTCATCGCCTCACCCCCGGCGGACGACGACGCCCCGGCCGCCGTCCGGGTAGGTCCACGTGATCGCGCCGGCATGGTTGCACACCATGTAGCAGGTGCCGCACTCGAAGCACTGCTCGTAGTTGAACAGGATCCCTCCGTCCGCGGTCGGCGCGAAGAGGCCGGCCGGGCACGCAGTGACACACGCCTGCGTCGTGCACGAGCGGCAGATGTCGGAGTCGACCACGATATGCGCCCGCTCGCCCACCCGGAACTCCACCGTCGCCATCCGGTCCTCGAACGAGACGTCCTGCCAGCGCTCGCCGCCGGGCTCCGGCCGGGCGCTCATCGGAACACCCGCGCCATCCGCAGCGCGTCCATCCCGAGGTCGGTCAGCCGCAGCCCGTTGGCCTTGGCCGCCCGCCGGACGACCCGCAGCATGCCGGGTTTCGGCTCGGGGTTCGTCACCGCGAAGACACCCTCCGCGATGTCGGCCATCAGGCCCGGGTAGCGGCGCTGCACCCGTTCGGAGAGCAGCACCCGCGGTGCCCCTCGCAGCCGCTTGTGGTCGGCCAGCACGAACGAGCCCGCGAGCTCTCGCCGGTAGCCGGACAGCCCCCGCGCCGAGGTGTCGCCGGCGGTCACCGCACGCGCCGCGACCCGCCCGGCAGTCAGGCCCGAGCCGATCGCAAAGTTCACGCCCTCGAGCCAGATGCCCGCAGCCAGCGTCATGCCGGCCGCGTCCCCGGCAAGCATCAGCCCGTCGGTGCTCAGCGCCGGCATCGCGTCGTAGCCACCCTCCGGGATCAGGTGCGCGGAGTACTCCAGCAGCCTGGCGCCGCGCAGGAAGGGCGCGATCGAGGGGTGTCCCTTGATGTCGGCGACGATCTCCTCCGGCCGCACCTTGGCCTCGGCCAGGTACCGCAGCGAGAGCACGGCACCGACGCTGACCGAGGCCGCGTTCGTGTAGAGGAAGCCACCCCCCGGGATGCCGCGGGTGCCGCCCAGGATCTCGATGTCCAGGCCCTCGTGCCGGTGCAGCCCGAACCGCTCGTCGATCACCTCCGGCGGCAGGGCGAGGACCTCTTTGACGCCGAGCGTGTGGTGCTCCGCCTGGTGCGCCTGCTGCCGTGCGGTGAGCAGCCCGGCCTCCTTGCCCAGGAAGGAGTTCACGCCGTCACAGGCGATCACCACCCGGGCGGGCAGGTCGCCGTCGGGGCGGTCGGTCCGGACGCCGCAGACCCGGCCGGCGGCGTCGCGAAGCAACCCGGTTGCCACGGTCGAGGTGATCAGCCGGGCCCCGGCCTGGACCGCCTTGCCGGCCAGCCAGGCGTCGAAGTCGGCCCGGTGCGTGGTCATCCCGTTGTACGGCGGGTGGCCCCAGGCCTCGCTGCGGTAGTCGAAGCTGAGCGAGGACGACTCCGTCATCACCATCGTCGAGCGGCGGACCACCCAACGCTCGACCGGCACCTCCTCCCACCAGCCGGGCAGCACCTCGTCGAGGATCCGGCCGTACACCACGCCGCCGTAGACGTTCTTCGAGCCGGGGAACGGCCCGCGCTCCAGCACGACGACGCTGCGCCCGGCCAGGGCCAGCGCCAGCGCGGCGGCGGCGCCGGCCGGACCCGCGCCGACGACGACGGCGTCCAGCGCCGGCGCGCCGCGGGCCTCGCTGCCCGCTGGGCCAGCAGCGGTGCTGGTCGAGCTCATTCCTGCACCTCCACACGCGCGGCCGGCACGGCGTCCGGCACCTCGACGCCGAACCTGCCGGCCAGCTCGCGCAGCAGGCCGAGTGCGTCCGTGACCAAGCCCAGGTCGGCCATCGCGGTCATCGGGCACGAGCCGTCGGTGTTGACGCTGACCACGTGCCGGGGGTTGCCCAGCCCGCCGACGTGCTGGGTGGCGCCGCTGATGCCGAGCGCGATGTACAGGACGGGGGAGACCTCGACGCCGGTGGTGCCGATCTGCCGGTCATGGCCGATCCAGCCTGCGTCGGTGACCACGCGTGTGGCCCCGGCGGAGGCCCCGATCCCGGCGGCCACGGCGGCGAGCAGGTCGAAGATGGCCCTGCCGGCGGGCTCGCCAACCCCGCTGGGCACCAGGCCGGCTCCGCCGCCGAGCACCCTCGGCGCCTCGGCCAGGTCCATCGTGGCGGGCTCGGGGTCGAGCACGGCTAGCGTCTCGACGTCGCGCGCCCCGTGCTCGGGGGCCGGCGGCAGCGCGAGCTCGTGCCGGTCTCGGCCCGTGGCTCCCGGGGCCCAGCCCTCCGGGCGCGGGTCCCGCACCCCGGGGACCAAGGTCGCGACGGCGGGCGCCGGGACGTCGACTGGCAACATGAGCCGATCCTCCAGCCGGGAGAGCTCCGCGTGCACGAGCGGCGGTGCGCCGGCGAGCCCCGGCAGCAGCCGGACGGAGCGCGCCGCGGCGAGCAGCGGCCGGTCGAGCCGGGCCGCCAGCCGCGGCGCGAGGTCCCGACCGTCCGGCGAGGACGGCAGCAGCAGCAACGGAATGCCGCGCAGCGGGCGAGCGAGGGCCGCCGACAGCGCCCCCGGCAGGAGCCCCGGTCCGGTCTCGGACCACCACATCGGTCCGGGGAGGTCGAGGGAGGTCGCCGCCTCGCCCGCACCGTCGCCGACGACGAGCACGGCACCGCCGGGCTGCTCCAACGCCTCGGCGGCCACCTCCGGCCCGCCGACCGGGGGCTGCCCCCGGCGGGCCACGAGCACGGCGAGCACCCGCGCGCCGTCCAGCGGGGCGGCCGTCACGCCGTCACCGCCGCCCGGCTGGAGCCGTCACCGTCGCGCACCCCGGAAGTCCCGGCCGTCGACGCGTCCAGCGCGACCGCGGCCCGCTCGCCCTCGACCACCGCTGCGTGCGCCCGTCGCGGCGTGATGCAGTCGCCCGCGCGCAGCACCGGGAACGGCGCGTCCCGCAGCTCGTGCCACAGGCCGTCCTCGGGTTGGGCGTGGGTGGCGCAGACCACCCAGTCGCAGCGCACCTGGAGCATCCGGCCGGTCGGGTGGTGCAGGACGTCGACCACCAGGGCGCCGCCGTCGGCCGCGTCGTCGGGACCGGCCACCCGCGCGCCCATCACCACCCGGTCGGTGGTCTGCGCGATCGCCTTGGCCCGGGCCTTGACGTTCCAGGTCTCCATGTCCAGCGTCACGCCGAGATCCTGGCCGACGACCATGCCGCTGGTGGTCACCTCCACGGCGCAACCGCGGTCGGCGAGCAGCTCCGCCGTCGACGTCGCCTGGTGGAAGCCGAGGTCGTCGACGACCAGCACCCGCCCGGCCGGCTCCGCCCGGCCCTCGAGAACGTCCCGGACATCGACCACGCGGTCCAGGTCGCCTGCCCAGCCCGGCCGCTGCGGCCGGGCGCCCGTCGCCAGCACCACGGCATCCGGGGCCCTCGCCCGGACGAACGCGGCGTCCACCTCCACGCCGGTCTGCACCGTGACGCCGAGCCGCTTCGCGTGCGCGGCCAGGTTCCGCACGATGTCCAGGAACTCGGCCCGGCTGGGGACCGAGGCCGCGACCGCGACCTGCCCGCCGGTCCGCGGCTCCCGCTCGTAGACGCTGACCCGGTGGCCGCGCTGCGCCGCGGTCACCGCCGCCTGAAGCCCGGCCGCCCCGGCGCCGACCACGCAGACGTCCAGCCCGCGGCGCTGCGGCGCCGGCAGCGGCACCGACTCCCGTCCGGTGCGGGGGTTCTCGACGCACCCCAACCAGCGGTTCAGACCCATCCGCCCGACGCACTCCTGGTTGCAGGACAGGCAGGTACGGATGTCGCCCGCGTGCCCGGAGCGCGCCTTGGCGACGAAGTCCGGGTCGGCGATCTGGCCGCGGACGACGCCGATCAGGTCGCCGTGGCCCTCCGCGAGGGCGCGCTCGGCCTGCACCGGGTCCTTGAACCGCCCGACGGCGACCACGGGCAGCGAGACCGCGGCCCGGATCGCGCTCGGGATGAACAGCGCGTACCCCGGCGGCACCTGCATGCTCGCCTCGATCATGTAGAGCGTCGAGGTGGCGACGCCGATCGAGGTGTTGATGTAGTCCACCTTGCCCGTCGCCTCGGCGAGGCGGGCGACCGCCACCGCCTGGTCGATCGTCGTCCCGTGCTCGATCAGCTCGTCGCCGCACAGCCGGACGCCGAGCACCCGGTGCGGGCCGAGTGCCTCGCGCACCGCGTCGACGATCTCCAGAAGCAGCCGGGCCCGGTTCTCCAGCGACCCGCCGTAGGCATCGCCGCGCTCGTTGGTCGCCGGCGACAGGAAGCCGCGGACGATCGACGAGTGCGAGCACTGCAGCTCGACGCCGTCGAAGCCGCCCGCGGCGCAGTGCCCGGCGACCAGGGCGTAGCCGGCGACGATCTCACGGATCTCGTGGAGCTCGACGGCCTTCGGGACCTCGCGGAACAGAGGGTCGGGGACCGGGCTCGGCGCCCACACCGGCAACCTGCTGTACATGCTCGATGCCTGGCCGCCGTTGTGGTTGATCTGCGCGAGGATCGGGACGTCGTGCGCGTGCACCGCGTCGACAATCCGCCGGTAACCGGGGATCACGCCGGGGTTGAAGCCGTGGATGAGCTTCTCGTAGGGCCAGTCGGTCGGATGGGTCGAGTGCTCCTCGGTGATGATCAGGCCGGCGCCGCCCGCGGCCCGGGCCGCGTAGTAGGCCACGTGCTGCTCGCTGGGGTGGCCGTCCACGGCGTAGTTGGTCAGATGCGCGGCGAACACGACCCGGTTGCGCACGGTCAGCGAGCCCAGCCGCAGCGGGCTGAGCAGGTGCCGGTAACGGCCGGCCGCGCTCACCGGGCCACCTCCCCATCCGCGCCGGCCCCGCTGCCCGGGCCGGCGCCCACGGTCGTCGTGGGTCGGCTTCCGATCTGCTCGCCGGCGTGGATCGCCAGCGCCGTCCGGCGCGCCTCCAGCACCGCCTCGGCGACACCTCGCGGCGCCACGCAGTCGCCGAGGCGGGTCGGGCCGACACTGAGCCCGGCCGTCCCGGCCAGGTACAGCGCCTCCTCCGGCAGCCGGTGACCGCAGTGCACGACCGCGGCGCACGGCACCTCGAGGCGCTCGCCGGAGAACCGGTCCTCGAGGACGGCGTGGCCGGGGTGCACCGCCCGCAGCAGCATCGAGGTGTGCCGGACGACACCCGCCCGGAGCAGCCGGGTGTTCCCGTCGGCGAGGTCGCCGCTCATCGCCAGCAGCGTGCCGATCACCTGGTCGCCCGTGACCACGCCGACCGCGCGTCCCGCCTCGGCGAGCAGCTCGGCCAGGCCGAGGGCGATGGGGCCGCCCACCGCGTCCAGCACGAGCACCGGGCCGTCCGGCAGCGGATCGGCCACCGTGCCGCCGCCCGCCGCGGCGGCGAGCAGGTCGGCGTCGTCCAGCACCACCGCGTCATCGGCGACCGCGTAACGCCGTGGGCCGCGGCGGCCGCCCGTCGCCAGCAGCACCGCGGTCCCGGCCCCTTCGGCGGCCTCGAGGTCCGGGAGACCGACCGCCGACCCCAGTTCCAGGTCGACGCCCAAGCGGTCGCACTCGGCCAGCCACCAGGTCACGGCGTCGGCCATCCGGGACCGGCCCGGGAGGCGGGCGGCGAGGACCAGCGCGCCGCCCGCGGCCGGGGCCGCCTCGCGCAGGGCCACCGGGTGGCCGCGGCCGGCCAGCACCCGCGCGGCCTCGAGCCCGCCGGGTCCGGCACCGACCACGAGCACTGCCCGCGCGCCGCCGGCCGAGGCGGTCGGCCCGGGCCAGGAGGCGGCCGGCGGCTCGGGGTCGGCGTCCTGCCACTCGTACCCGGAGCGCGGCTCGACGATGCAGCTGACGATCGGGTTGCGGTTGTCCCGGACCCGGCACCTCTGGTTGCACAGCACGCACGGTCGTACCCGCTCGGGCGTGCCGGCCGCGACCTTGGCCGGCAGGTCCGGGTCGGCGATCAGCGCCCTGGTCATCTCCACCAGATCGCACGCGCCAGCGTCGAGGGCTGCCTGCGCCGCCGTCGGGTCGACCACGCTTCCCTGCAGGACCACCGGGACGGCGCCCCCGAGCGCCTCGCGCAGCCCCCGGGCCAGGTCGGTGTTGAAGCCCGGCGCGGTGTGCCCGTCCGGGCGGTAGGCGCTGGCGGAGAACGGGCCGCCGCGGGTGACCACGAGGAGGTCGAGCCGACCGCGCAGGGCGACCACCTGCTCGGCGGCGATCTGGGGGGTGACCCCGGCCCAGGGCGCCAGCTCGTCGGCGCTGAGCCGCAGCGCCAACACCCGGCCCGGACCCAGCTCGGCCCGGACGGCGTCGAGCACCTCCCGGGTCAGCCGCAGCCGGTCCGTGCCGTAGCCGTCCTCCCGGAGGTTGGTCAGCCCCGAGTGGAACTGGCGGAGCAGGGCGCCCGGTCCGGCGTCCACCTCCACGCCGTCGAGGTCTGCGGCAGCCGCGGCAGCCGCGGCAGCCGCGAAGCCGGCCACCAGAGCGGCGATCTCGCCGTCCTCCATCGCCATCGGCAGCTCGCGGCTGGCGGAGTCGGGCACCCGTGACGGTGCCCACAGCGGCAGCTGGGAGTACGCGCTGGAACCCTGGCCGCCGGTGTGCCCGATCCCGCCCAGGACCAGCGTTCCGTGCGGCCGGCAGGCCCGGACGACCGCCGCCCAGCCGGGGCCGCAGTCCGACGCGAGCGGGGCGCGCTCGTACGGCCAGTCCGAGCGATGCACCGACGCCGTCTCGGTCACGATGATGCCCGCGCCGCCGACCGCCCGCCGGGCGTAGTACGCCACGTGCCGGGACGAGACCGACCTCTCCTCGCCGAGGTTGGTCTCGTGCGGTCCGAACAGCAGCCGCCCGGCGGCGGTGCGGCCGGCCAGCGTCACCGGGCCGGTGAGCGAGGGCATGTCGTGGCTCAGCCGGTCGCTGCGACGAACCCGGCCAGGGGGTTCTCCTCGCAGGCGCCGACCGGCGGGCGCGGTCCGAGGCCGCTGTCCGGACGCCGCCCGAGGGTCAGCAGCACCGGCCGCGAGCCCCGGGCGCGGGTGTGGTCCACCGAGGGTCGGGGCAGGTCGGCGCCGTCCCGGGCCGAGAGAGCCTGCTCACCGAAGCCGCGCACGCACTCGGGGTCCGGGCCGTCGAGCGGCAGGCCGGTGAAGAACTTCGCAGCCATGCAGCCACCGCGGCAGGTGCCGAAGGCGCCGCAGCCGGAGCAGGCGCCGCCGGTCTGCGGCGTGCGCAAGGAGGCGAACAGCGCGCTGGTCCGCCAGACGCCGGTGAAGCCGTCCGGGTGGCGGACGTTGCCCGCGAGGAACTCGTCGTGGATGGCGAACGGGCAGGCGTACACGTCACCGACCGGGTCGATCAGGCAGACCACCCGCCCGGCACCGCACAGGTTCAGCCCCGGCAGCGACTGGCCGTAGGCCGACAGGTGGAAGAAGGAGTCGCCGGTGAGCACGCCGTCGCCGTGGGCGACCAGCCAGTCGTAGAGCTCGCGCTGCTGCCCGGCCGTGGGGTGCAGCTCGTCCCAGACGTCGGCGCCGCGACCGGACGGGCGCAGCCGGGTCAGGCGCAGCTGGGCACCGTAGGAGTCGGCGAGCGCCTTGAGCTCGTCGAGCTGGGTGAGGTTGTGCCGGGTCGCCACCACGGAGAGCTTGAAGGAGCCGAACCCGGCCGCCCGCAGGTGCTCCATCGCCCGGGTCGCCGTCGCATACGAGCCCTGCCCGCGGACGGCGTCGTTGACCTCGGCGGTCGCGCCGTCGAGCGAGATCTGCACATCCACGTAGTCGCTCGCGGCGAGCCGTGCGGCGGCGTCGCCGTCGATCCGCACGCCGTTGGTGGAGAACTTGACCCCGACGTGGTGCTTCGTCGCGTAGTCCAGGAGGTCCCAGAAGTCCGCCCGGACGGTGGGTTCGCCGCCGCCGATGTTGATGTAGAACACCTGCATCCGCTCGAGCTCATCGATCACGGCCTTGCACTCGTCCGTGCTCAGCTCGCGCGGGTCGCGCCGTCCAGAGCTGGACAAGCAGTGCACGCAGGCGAGGTTGCAGGCGTAGGTGAGCTCCCAGGTCAGGCAGATCGGTGCGCGCAGGCCGTACTCGAAGAGGTCTGCCAGCTGGCCGGGCGCTGCCCTCGACACGGCGGCGGTGGCGCTCATCTCAGCCCCCTAGTCTCGCGTACAGCCGTCAGGTGTGCGCCGGACGATCATGTTCGAGGCGGCCAGACCGGCCAGCGCACCCTCGAAGCGGCTCAGCTCGGCGCCGCTGACCCCGGAAGCTGTACACGCGGCCCGGGCGCTGGGATGCTCGGCCGATGCCTGGACGACGGCGAGCAGCACCGGGTCCTTCACGAAGCACAACCTTCGGGTGCCGAAGTGGTACAGCAGCGCTCCGAAAGGCTCCGGGCGCACGGCGGCGAGATGGTGCAGCCGCCATGCCGCATCCAGGTCGAAGCCTGCGGGAGTGGCTTCCGAGTCCGTCATCGCACACCGTCGGCGGTCGGGGGAACGTCAGTAGACGCCGCACATCCCGTCGATCGAGACGTCCTCGACGAGCAGCTGCTCGGCCAGGACGGCGTCCTGTACCTCGACGGGGGCATCGCTCGTCGAGACCTGGGCAGCGGCCTGGTTGACGGCGACGGTCGCGGCGGGGGCGGTCTGCGCCATGGGATGCTCCTCGTCGTCGAGTGACGGTGGGGTGAGAGTACGGGCAGCCGGTGCCGCAGAGGAAGCGCAGGACGGCGGAACCGACCGATCGGATAGGCCCGAGCCCTACCCGCCGGGCGGGTCGACGCATCGCCGAACCGGCGTCGGCCCACCTGGTCCGGAGCCGACCCCGCAGTCTGGACCAGCCGGACCTGCCCGGTCGGGGAGGGAGGGGCTCCCATCGGGTATGGCCGTCGGACGGGATTCGCTCTCGGCCCTTCTGCCGGCCCCCGCCGCTGCCTAGCGTCACGGCCACCAGGCAGGCGCAGCCGACCTCGGGCCGGGCGCCGTCATCCAGTCGCGGACCATCGTCCGCCCGGAGCTCGGCGATGCGGTCTGGCCGCGCCCGCCGGAGAGGAATGCCCGATGCAGGTCGACGAACTTCTCAAGCCCTTCCCCATCAAGGAGTTCCACCCCTTCCCGCGCGCCCTGCTCGGCCCCGGCTCACACGAGCTGATCGGGCCCGAGGCCCTCAAGCTCGGCTTCCGGAAGTCCCTCATCATGACCAGCGGCCTGCGCGGCACCGACATCGTGCACAAGATCGCCGAGTCGCTCAAGTACCACGGGATCGACGTCGTCATCTACGACAAGGTGGAGTCCAACCCCAAGGACTACAACGTGATGGACGCCGTCGCGCTCTACCAGAAGAACGCCTGCGACTCCTTCGTCTCGATCGGCGGCGGGTCCTCGCACGACGCCTGCAAGGGCGCGCGCGTCTCGGTGGCGCACGACGGCCGCAACGTCAACGAGTTCGAAGGCTTCAACAAGAGCGAGAACCCGAACAACCCGCCGCACATCGCGGTCTCGACAACGGCAGGCACCGGCTCCGAGACGTCGTGGGCCTACGTCATCACCGACACGACGACGGACCCCGACAACCCGCACAAGTACGTCGCGTTCGACGACGCCTCGGTGACGTCGCTGGCGATCGACGACCCGGTGCTCTACTACCCCTGCCCGATCGACTACACGGCGCAGTGCGGCTTCGACGTGCTCGCGCACGCGAGCGAGCCGTACGTCTCCCGGCTGAACTTCCAGCCATCGCTCGGCAACGCCCTGCATGCCATCAAGCTCACTGCGGAGAACCTGCGGGCGGCCGTCTGGAACGGCCAGGACCTGCCCGGCCGCGAAGGCATGATGTACGCCCAGTACATCGCCGCGCAGGCGTTCAACTCCGGCGGTCTCGGCATCATCCACTCGATCTCGCACGCGATCAGCGCGTTCTACGACACCCACCACGGGCTCAACAACGCGATCGCGCTGCCGCGGGTGTGGGCGTTCAACATGCCGGTGGCGTACAAGCGGTTCGCTGACATCGCCCGGGCCATGGGCATCGACACCCACGGGATGACCGACGTGCGCGCGGCCGAGGCCGCGCTGGACGCCGCCATCCGGCTGCTGCGCGACGTCGGCATCCCGGAGAAGTTCATCGACGTCAACCAGGGCAGCTACTCCAAGAACCGCCTGGGGACCGGCCCGACCAAGTTCTACGAGAAGGCCAAGGTGATCTCCGGCGACGACAAGGACGTCGACCGGATCACCAACCACGTGCTCGGTGACGCCTGCACGCCCGGCAACGCCAAGGAGTGCACGTTCGAGACGGTGCGGCCTGTGGTGGAGCACTGCATGACCGGATCCTTGGACGACCTGCTCGGCTGAACCGCCGATGACAGGGGTCTCGGATGCGGGTGGCGCTCGGCCACGGCCAACGGCCACGGCCACGGCCCCGCGCCACCCGCGGCAGCCACCCCAGAGGGAGCCCGCCATGACCCACCCCACCGCCCCCGGCGACTCCGGCGACCCGGGGCCACCCCCGGAGCCGGTGCCCGGCAGCGGGTTCGCCGACATCGACGACGCCCTGGCGCGGATGGCGGACCAGGGCTACCTGGCCGACCGCAGGCTCGCCACGACTGTGTTCCTGGCCGAGCGGCTGGGCAAGCCGATGCTGCTGGAGGGGCCGGCCGGGGTGGGCAAGACCCAGCTGGCGCTGAGCCTTGCGCAAGCCACCGGCCGGCGCCTGCTGCGCCTGCAGTGCTACGAGGGCCAGGACGAGACCAAGGCCCTGTACGAGTGGGACTACGGCAAGCAGCTGCTCTACACCCAGCTGCTGCGGGACAAGATCGGCGACATCATCGCTGACGCGCACGACCTGCGTGCGGCGGTGGACCGGATCGCCCAGCAGGACAGCGTGTTCTTCTCGGAGATCTTCCTGGCACCCCGGCCGCTGCTGGAGGCGGTCCGTTCCCGCGAGCCGGTCGTGTTGCTGGTCGACGAGATCGACCGGGCCGACGAGGCGCTGGAGGCCGTTCTCCTCGAGCTGCTGGCGGAGTTCCAGGTCTCGGTGCCCGAGCTCGGCACGTTCCGAGCGGTGCACCCGCCCCTGGTCGTGCTGACCTCGAACAACACCCGCGACCTCTCTGCGGCGTTGAAGCGGCGCTGCCTGCACCTGTTCCTCGACTACCCGGACCCACGGCGCGAGCTGGACATCGTCCGCAGCAAGCACACCGGGCTCGCGGACGCGCTCGCCGCCGCGCTGGTCGAGGTGGTGCGCGGGCTGCGCGAGCTGGACCTGCGCAAGTCGCCCAGCATCTCCGAGACCATCGACTGGGCGCGCACGCTGGCTGTGCTCGGCGTCGAGGAGCTGTCGGCGGAGGTGCTGACCGCGACCGTCAACGTGGTTGTCAAGTACGAGAGCGACATGCGGGTGGCCATCGGCGCGCTGGCCCGGCTGGTCGACCCGAACGCCGAACCCGACTCCGATGGCCACAGCCACAGCTACGGCCACAGCCACGACCACGGCCATGGGCACGACCACGACCACCGGCACGGCCACGGCCACGAGAGCCCGACCGGCGACGCGGACGGCGCGGAGCTGCGGCTGGCCAAGGACCGTCCTGGTCGCCACGACGAGGGCTACTACGGCTCACCCGGCCCGGTGCCGCCCCCCCTCTCCTCGGGCTTCCCGGCTGCCGAGGACCACCTGTCCCGCAACGGATCTGCGACGTCCAGGCCGGACCCTGCCAGCACGGGCGCGGCCGCGTCCGCGTCCCAGCGGGCGACGGGCGGCGGTCAGGGCGGCCGCTCCTTCCGGGCTGCCACCAGCCGGCGCCGCAGGGGCGGCTGAGTCATGGAGGCGGCGCTGCACCGGTTCGCCCGCCTGCTGCGCCGGTCCGGGATGCGGGTGTCAGTCTCCGAGGTTGTGGATGCGATGCGCGCCGCCGCCGAGCCCGGCGTGCTCGCGGACCGCCTCGCCCTGCACGCCGGCATGAGTGTGTGCCTGGTCAAGGACCGTCGCGACCAGGCGGTGTTCGACGAGATCTTCGAGGCGTTCTTCCATCTGGCACCGGCGGCGCGCGGGCAGGCCGAGGACCACGGTCACGCCCACGACGACCTGTCCGACACCGCGGAGACCGCCGACGTCACGGTCTCGCCCGAGCCCTCGCAGACCCCCCGCCAGGGGCACTCCCATGGCAAGCCGGCCGACCTGCGCGAGCACTTCAAGGCCGAGGACATGGCGCAGCAGTTCAACCTGCACCAGGAGGCGGACACGATCGACATGTCGGCGATGACCGACGAGCTGGTGCTGTCCACGGACCCGGCCGGCTCGCTCGCCGCCGCGGCCCGGGTGCAGCTGACCACGACCCGGTTGCACGGCGCGGGCGCCCCGGGCGACCTGGCGGCCACCAGCGGGCGCGCCGTCGACGTCGAGCTCACCGTGGCCGAGGAGCTGGCGCTGATCGACTGGTTGGCGGGCGAGCTGAACCACGGCGCGGACGGCCCGGACGAGGCGCTGCTGGACGAGCTGCGCCGCCGCCTCGGTGGCGTTCTCGGCGAGCTGCCCGAGCTGCTGCGCCGCTACCTGGAGACGCTGATGGCCCTCGAGCGGCGTGCCATCGAGCTCGGCGAGATCCGGGCTGCGGGCGTCGACCGGGTGAGCGCCCAGGACAGGCTCGAGCTGGAGGAGGCGCTGCGCCGGCTGGTCCGCAGCCTGCACGGTGCTCCACGGGCGCGCCGGAGAGTGACGGCTGCGGGCCGGGTGGACGGCGGCCGCACGCTGCGCTCGTCGATGCGCTACGACGGCATCCCGTTCCGCCCGATCACCGTGTCCCGCGCGCATGACCGGCCGCGCCTGCTCGTGCTTGCCGACGTCTCGCTGTCGGTGCGGGCCACGGCGCGGTTCACCCTGAACCTCGTGCACGGGTTGCAGAGCCTCACCTCGCATGTGCGCAGCTTCGCGTTCGTGGCCGACCTCGTGGAGATCACCGACCTCTTCGCCGAACACCCGATGCACGAGGCGCTCGGGCTGGTGATGGGCGGCCTGCCGGCCGGTGGTGTGCTCGACATCGACACCGACTCCGACTACGGCGCGGCCTTCGGCGCATTCGTGGAGGGATTCGGCTCGGCCATCCACCGCCGCAGCACCGTCGTCGTCCTGGGCGACGGGCGGGGGAACGGCCGCGACCCGAACCTGCCCGCGTTCGCCGAGATCACCCGCCGGGCCCGGGAGACGTTCTGGCTCACTCCGGAGCCCTCGTACTCCTGGGGGCTGGGCGGGTGCGACCTGCCGGCCTACGCCGAGCACTGCACCCGGGTGCACGTCGTCCGTGACCTGTCCGGCCTCGACCGGGTCTCCCGCATGATGGCCACGGCCGCGGGATGACCAGCGCGTTGCCACGGCCGATCGACCCGTTGGCAGCCTGTGCTTCGGGCCGCTACGAGGACGACGCGGTGGTGGTGATCCGCGGGCGGCGCACGGCGGCGGGGCACCCCGTGCCGGCGTGGAACACCCGGACCCGACACTTCGCCCTCCGTCGCGAGAAGGGCCGGCTGGTGCTGGCGCACGACATCGCTCCCGATCGGGTGGACAACGACCTGGCCGGGCTGCTGGCCGAGGAGCTGTTCACACCCGGCTGGGTGGCTGGCTCGGACATCTTCGAGCGGCTGCTGACGGGCGTCGTCCGGTCGTGCACCCCCGACCCCGTGACGGCCTGGGAGGGCTTCTACCGCCGGTCGCTGGACAGGCTGGAAGCGGTGATCGCCGACGGCGCCACGGACCAGGGTGGCGACGGCGGCGGACGCGCCTACGGGTCACTGGCAGGATTCGCACCGGTGTACGCGCACGCCGAGCGGCTGGCGCTGCCGCCACCGGGCGCCGAGCCTTCCGCCGGCCCGGCGCCATCCCTGGTGGATCTGGGCTGCTGCTTCGGCTTCTTCGCACTGCGGCTGGTGATGCGGCGCCGGGTGAGCGTGCGCGCCGTCGACCTGTCCGCCTCCACTGTGCGGTTGCTCGGCCTGGTCTCGGCGCGGCTGCTCGGAACGGACGCACCCGGTGCCCTCGAGTGCATTACGGGGGACGCGGCCGGGTTGGCGCTCGCCGACGGCTGCGCCGACACCGTCACCGCCCTGCACCTGCTGGAGCACCTCGACGCCGCGCACGGCGCGAGGGTGGTCGCGGAGGCGGTGCGCCTCGCCCGGCACCGGGTGGTGGTCGCCGTCCCGCTGGAGGACGAGGCGGACGCCGCGTTCGGTCATGTCAGCGTGGTGACGTTGGACGACCTGGCCGCGCTCGGGGCCATGATCACTGCCCGCAACGGCTGGCGATGGCGCGTCGAGGACCACCACGGCGGATGGCTGGTGTTCCAGGCTCCCCCGTGAGGAGGCGGGGTTCAGATCAAGCCCAACTTCGAGGCGGTGTACACCGCCTCGGCGCGGCGGGACACCTCGAGCTTGCGCATGATGTTTCCGACGTGGAACTTGACCGTCGTCTCCGAGATGTAGAGCCGGCCGCCGATGCTGCGGTTGGACAGCCCCTGCGCCAGCAGCGGCAGCACCTCGAGCTCGCGCTCGGTCAGCTGGCGGCTCTCCGCCTGGTCGGCCGCCTTCAGCCCGCGCACCATCGCCGCCGCGCTGCGCGAGTCGAACGCGCTCTCGCCTCGGCCAACCGCCCGGATCGCCCGGACGAGCTCGGAGCTGTCGACGTCCTTGACGACGTAGCCGCGCGCGCCGCGGTGGATCGCGTCCAGCACCAGGTGCTCGTCCAGCAACGTGGTGAGCACCAGGACACCGACCTGCGGGTGCTCCTGGGTGAGCCGGCTGCAGAGGTCGAGCCCCTCGGTGTCGGACGCCGCGGACAGCTTGAGGTCCAGCAGGACGATCCGCGGCCGGACGTCCTCCACCACCGCCAGCGCCTGCGCCGGCGAGCCGGCCTCGCCCACCACCCGAAGGTCCGGCTCGCGTTCCAGCACCGAGCGCAGGCCCTGCCGAACGATCGCGTGGTCGTCCACCAGCACTATCGGCAGGACGGTGCGCGGGCCACCGGGCTCGGTCATCGGCCCGATTCTCCGGCGGCGGGGCCTGCGGGGGCCGGCGCTCGGACGTCGATGCGCACCCCTCCGAGCCGGGAGCGGCGCAGCGTGAAGCTGCCGCCGAGCTCCTCGGCCCTGCTGGCCATGTTGACCAGCCCGCGGTGCCGGCCGTCGACGTCACCCGCGGCCTCCACGCGCAGCAGCGTGCGCAGGGTCGCCGGGTCGCCGTCCCCGTCGTCGTCCACCGTGAGCCGGACGGTTCCCGGCCGGTAGCTCAGCCGCACCACCGCGCGGCTGCCCCGGCTGTGCGCAGCAACGTTGAACAGGGCCTCGCCCGCCACGCGGGACAGCGACCGCTCGGCGGCGCCCAGCATCGGGACCGGCGAGCCCTCCAGCCGAAGGTCGATCCGCAGCTCTTCCCTGGCGTGGAAGGCCACTGCCTGCTCCAGCAGCCGCGGCAGCGAGGCGCTGGCATCGTCGCTGTGGTTGAGTGCGTAGATCGCGGTGCGGAGCCGGTCGACCGACTGCCTGGTCAGCTCGCTGACCTCGGCCAGCCGCTCCGAGATCGCGAGGGCGCCGCCGCCGAGGGCCGCGAGGTCGTTGCGGCAGATCTCGAGCGTCATCCCCGCGGTCAGCACGTACTGGCTCACGCTGTCGTGCAGCTCGCGCGCGATCCGGTGCCGCTCGGCGTCCAGCGTCTCGCGCTCGCGGGCGTCCAGGAGCAGCTGCTGGGCGCGGTACAGCTCCTGGTTGCGGGCCGCGAGGTCGCGTGCGTTCCGGATGGCCTGCTGGGAGAGCTGCTCGGTGCGGTTGCGCAGCGCCACGCTGGACTGGTAAAGGAACGCGCTGTGCAAGGCCACCGCCGCCTGGTTGACCAGGATCCGCAGCACCGCGAGGTCGATCGCCTGCGGACGCTCCTCCAGACCGGGGGCACCGGCGATGCCGCCCACCGGGATGCCGTCGATGGTCATCGGCACCAGGACGCGGTGGTCGGCGAGAATCTCGGCGGTCGCCGGCGGGCTGGTGCGCAGCCGGCGAAGCAGGTCGCGGGCCGGCGGGGGAAGGTCGTCCTCCCGATCTATCAGCACCGCGCGGGGGCCGGTGCCCAGGAAGCGCGGCCGCGCGTCCGGCAGGGCGCCGTCCGCAACGGCCAGCACCACCCAGCGGGCCTGCAGGTGCTCGTGCGCCGCCCGGACCACCGCGGTGAGCAGCGCGCGCGGCCCCTCGACGGTGCGGACGAGCGCGAGCGAGATGCGGTCCAGGGAGTGCAGCGCGGTCTCCAGCTGCTCCGAGGACAGCCGGAACGCCCGGTAGTAGGAACGCTTGCCCGACCGGACGCCGGTCAGCGACGCCAGATCGGGATGGACGTCCGCGGAGGGTCCGGCGAGCCCGTGGAGCGCGCCGTCCGAGGGGCTGCTCACAACGCGGCTCTGAACAGGGTCTCGATGGCCTCGGCGTCGGCGCCCCGCGGGTTCGTGCTCAGGCACGCGTCGGCGAGCGTGGTGCTGGCCAGGCGGGGCAGATCTTGCTCCGTGACCCCCAGCTCGGCCAGCCCGCGCGGGACCCCCACCGTGTCGGCCAGGCCGCGGACGTGCTCTGCGAGCATCAGCGCTGCCTCCATCGCCGGCACACCGTCCACGGGCAGACCCGCGGCCGCTGCCAGCGGGACGAACCGGCTCGCGTCGTCCGCCGCGTTGTAGCGGATCACGTGGGGCAGCAGGACCCCGTTGACCACCCCGTGCGGGGCGTCCAGCAGGCCGCCGACCTGATGACTCATGGCGTGGGTCGCGCCCAGGATCGCGTTCGTGAAGGCCAGCCCGGCCTCGAGGCTCCCCTGCGCCATGCAGGTGCGAGCGTCGCCGTCCTGAGGGTGCTCCATGGTGGCGACCAGGTGCCCGGTCACCAGCCTGACTGCGGTCAGGGCGTGGATGTCGGTGAGCGGGTTGTGCGCCTTGGAGACGTACGCCTCGATCCCGTGGGTCAGCGCGTCCAGGCCCGTCGCCGCGTTCAGCCAGTCCGGCATCGTGGTGAGCAGCCGAGGGTCCGTCACAGAGATGTCCGGCACCAGCGCGCGACCCATGATCGTGACCTTGATCGCCCGTTGGGTGTCGGTGACGATGCAGAACTGGCTGACGTCAGCCCCGGTGCCCGAGGTGGAGGGGATCATCATCAGCGGCGGGATCGGGTTCTCGACCCGGTCGACGCCGGCGTAGTCGAGGATCGTGCCGCCGTTGCCGGTGAGGATCGCGATCCCCTTGGCGGCGTCGATGCAGGAGCCGCCACCGATCGCGACGATGACGTCGCCGCCCCACTCCCGGTAGGCCTCGAACCCGGCCTCGATCTCATGGTCCTTGGGGTTGGGCGTGACGCCGTGCCAGACCTGGCAGGGCAGGCCAGCGGCGCCCAGGTGCGCGACGAGCTCCGCCGCCCAGCCGGACTCGATCAGCCCGGGGTCGGTGACGACGAACGGCCTGCGGGCGCCCAGCCGCAGGGCGCAGTAACCGGCCTCGGCCAGCGAGCCGTGACCGAAGACGATCTCGGGGGCGTTGAACTTGACCACCGAAGGCGGCGACGGGCGCGCCGTGCCGGGCCGGCGGGCCGTCTCCCGCATCGCCGAGGGGACGGGCAGTGCGGTCACGTCGCCACCACCTCCCCTCACCGTGGATTGCCGATGGGGCAGGGGTCGCCCGGTCACCCGGCACACTTGTCCATACTGACCCAGTTACGCGGGGTTCGACCAGGGTGGGCGGCGCCCAATCTGCCGCCGGAACGGCCGTCGCGCCCCGCCGGTGCCCGAGCGGGACCGCGACGTCGCCGTGCGCGCGAGGCGGAGGCGGCCCGACGAGCGCGGGCCCGCGGGCGGCGCCGCGGCGCAGCCCGCCCGGGGGGGTGGTGCGCAGCCGCCACCGCCCGTCGGCGGAGCGGTGACAGAGGGTCAAGTCCCGCCGAGTGGTGTTCGGCTGATCTTTCGAGTTGATGGCGGGGTTCAGTAGGTCGGGTCGGCGTGGGTGCCGAGCGGGCCGGTGACGGGGCTCCAGTCGTTGATGTCGTCGGGCCAGGGGGCGGGGTTGCCGTGCTCGTCCCAGAAGCCGGTCTCGGCGCCGGTCGTCCGGAGGGCTGCGTCGAGTGCGGCCCGCTCGGCGGGGCCGGGGACGGCGGTGGGCTGGGTGCTCATGCTGCCGGGTTCTCCAGTTCGCGTGCCGGCGCGGTGACGCCGTCCGGGACGTCGGACGCCGTCTCGCAGGTCACCGTAGCGGTGAGGCGGATCCGGCTGCGGGAGAGCACGTCCAGGGCGAAGTAGCGGCGGCCTTCGACCCATTCGTCGTGCTGCTCGGCCAGGACCGCACCGACCAGGCGGATCACCGAGCCGCGGTCAGGGAAGATGCCCACGACGTCGGTCCGGCGGCGGATCTCCTTGTTCAGTCGCTCATTGGGGTTGTTGGACCAGACCTGCCTCCAGATTTCCTTGGGGAACTCGGTGAACGCGAGCACGTCGGTCCGGGCGGCGTCGAGGTGTTCGGCGACGTCGTCGAGCTTGCCGGTCACGTGGTCCAGGAGCTTGTCGAACTGGGCGTGCACGGCATCGGCGTCGGGCTGGTCGTAGACCGGAGTGCAGCATGGCCTTCACCGCGCCCCAGGCGGACTTGGGGCACACGCTCATGAGGTTCGCGGCGTAGTGGGTGCGGCAACGCTGCCAGGTCGCGCCGGGCAGGTTCGCCGCGATCGCCTCGACCAGGCCGGCGTGGGCGTCGGAAGTGACCAGCGCGACCCCGGACAGGCCCCGGGCGACCAGGTCGGCGAAGAAGGTGTTCCACGCCTGCTTGGTCTCACTGGTCGCGACCTGGCAGCCCAGGATCTCCCGGTGCCCGTCGGCGTTCACACCGGTCGCGACCAGGACGACGGCGTTGACGACGCGGCCGTCCTCGCGGACCTTCATCGTGAGCGCGTCAGCGGCCACGAACGTGTACGGGCCGGCGTCCAACGGGCGGGTCCGGAACGCCGCGACCTGTGCGTCGAGGTCCTCGGCCATCCGGGACACCTGCGACTTCGACAGCGACGTGATCCCCAGGGACTGCACGAGCTTGTCCATCCGGCGGGTCGAGACCCCGAGCAGGTAGCAGGTCGCGACCACGCTGATCAGGGCGGACTCGGCGCGCTTGCGGCGCTCGAGCAGCCACTCGGGGAAGTACGTACCGGTGCGCAGTTTGGGGACCGCGACGTCGATGGTGCCGACCCGGGTGTCCAGATCCCGGTGCCGGTAGCCGTTACGCCGGTTGACCCGCTCCGGGCTGGGCTGACCCCACTCCGCGCCGCAGACCGCGTCGGCCTCTGCGGACAGCAGGGCGTTGATCGTGGTCGCGAGCAGGTGACGCATCAGGTCCGGCGACGCGTCGGCCAGAGCCTGGCCCAACACCGCGGCAGGGTCGACAATTCGAGGTGCGGTCATCGCGCTGATCTCCATTCGAGGGTGCTGTGAGAGGTTCACTCGAAGGATCACGCGGTGACCGCACCTACATCGGCAGCGACACGGTCACCGGGTCGTACACCACTCTGAGGGACGCGACTGTGACAGAGCCCCATTGGTCGCGGATGGCCTGGGGGTGGCGTGGTCTTGCCATCCGTTCACACCTCCAGAAGGTGGTGTGTCCAGAGGGCGTTCAACACCGCGGTGTCAGGTACCGACCGGGTCCCTAGACCGATAGGGACCGGATCTTGACGTGTGCGGACTCAGGCTGACCCATGTAACCGCAGATCTAGCGTCCATGTTGTGTGGCCGCCACAGTGGGCACGTGACTGTAATTCCGGTCGAATGGCCACTATGCTGGACACCTGGCTGGAGGAGTGGGTTGAGCTGGAGCTGTCGATGCCGCTGCGTGTGGTGACGGCTGCGTTGGACGGCGACCTGCTGGCGGTCCTGGCCGGGTCCGAGGGCGGCGCGTTCACCGGTCGCCAGCTCGCGCGGCTCGCCGGCTCCAGCAGCGAGGGCGCCCGTCAAGCCCTGGCCCGGCTCGTCGCGCAGGGCATCGTCGAGCGTGAGCCGGCCGGCTCTGCTCAGATGTATCGGCTCAACCGAGACCACCTGGCCGCTCCCGCGATCGTGGCTCTGGCCGGCTTGCGGTCGGCGTTGCTGGACCGGCTGCGAACCGTCCTCGGCGGCTGGGATCCCGCACCCGGATACGCGGCCCTGTTCGGATCCGTAGCCCGCGGCGACGAGCGGATCGACAGCGACCTGGACATCTGCGTGCTGCGCCCCGAGGCCGTCGCGGTCGACGACCCCAGGTGGCGAGCCCAGGTCGCAGACCTCGAACGCGACGCCACCCGCTGGACTGGCAACGACACCCGCGTCTTGGAGCTTGCTGCCACCGACGCACCACCTGGTGGGTCGAACAGGGGTGCTGACACCGAAGCCGGGTCCGTCGTCGAGGACGTCCTGCGCGACGGGGTCCCCTTGGCGGGCGACGTCGCGGCCCTGCGACGACTACGCCCCCAGCGTCGTCGCACCCGCGCACTAGCCTCACCCCAGTGAGCCCGAACCGTCACCCCGACCCCGGCTACGCCGCCGGCCGCCGGCTCAAGGCCCTGCAGTTCCTGTCTGCCGTCGACGAGATCATGGAGCTGGCCGACGACGCCGCAGTCATCGGCGACGCGTACGTCACCTTGTGCGTGCACGACGGTATCGCCGGCGCCGACACCATCACCGCGACCCGCCTTGAGCTCCACCACACCGGCGACAACCACAACGAGGCCGTGGAACTGCTCCGTCGGGTCGAGCCCGGTGGCAGCGAGCTCGCCGGCCACCTCGCGGCACTACTCGGCCTGAAGACCAAGGCCGGCTACACCCACAGACCCGTCAGCGGCCAGGAACGCGTCCAAGCCGGACGTCGTGCTCACGCCTTTGTCGATGCGGCCCGCGGCCTGCGGCTCGCCTAACCCTCGATGGAACAGGCGCTAGGCCAGCGCTAGGCCGGATCTTCGTACGCGCCGCGGGTCGTGGCGCGGTCATCGCACACCAACCGCACGGCCGTGGCGCCGGCCGAGTCGCGTCCCTCAGAGTGGTGTACGACCCGGTGACCGTGTCGCTGCCGATGTAGGTGCGGTCACCGCGTGATCCTTCGAGTGAACCTCTCACAGCACCCTCGAATGGAGATCAGCGCGATGACCGCACCTCGAATTGTCGACCCTGCCGCGGTGTTGGGCCAGGCTCTGGCCGACGCGTCGCCGGACCTGATGCGTCACCTGCTCGCGACCACGATCAACGCCCTGCTGTCCGCAGAGGCCGACGCGGTCTGCGGCGCGGAGTGGGGTCAGCCCAGCCCGGAGCGGGTCAACCGGCGTAACGGCTACCGGCACCGGGATCTGGACACCCGGGTCGGCACCATCGACGTCGCGGTCCCCAAACTGCGCACCGGTACGTACTTCCCCGAGTGGCTGCTCGAGCGCCGCAAGCGCGCCGAGTCCGCCCTGATCAGCGTGGTCGCGACCTGCTACCTGCTCGGGGTCTCGACCCGCCGGATGGACAAGCTCGTGCAGTCCCTGGGGATCACGTCGCTGTCGAAGTCGCAGGTGTCCCGGATGGCCGAGGACCTCGACGCACAGGTCGCGGCGTTCCGGACCCGCCCGTTGGACGCCGGCCCGTACACGTTCGTGGCCGCTGACGCGCTCACGATGAAGGTCCGCGAGGACGGCCGCGTCGTCAACGCCGTCGTCCTGGTCGCGACCGGTGTGAACGCCGACGGGCACCGGGAGATCCTGGGCTGCCAGGTCGCGACCAGTGAGACCAAGCAGGCGTGGAACACCTTCTTCGCCGACCTGGTCGCCCGGGGCCTGTCCGGGGTCGCGCTGGTCACTTCCGACGCCCACGCCGGCCTGGTCGAGGCGATCGCGGCGAACCTGCCCGGCGCGACCTGGCAGCGTTGCCGCACCCACTACGCCGCGAACCTCATGAGCGTGTGCCCCAAGTCCGCCTGGGGCGCGGTGAAGGCCATGCTGCACTCGGTCTACGACCAGCCCGACGCCGATGCCGTGCACGCCCAGTTCGACAAGCTCCTGGACCACGTGACCGGCAAGCTCGACGACGTCGCCGAACACCTCGACGCCGCCCGGACCGACGTGCTCGCGTTCACCGAGTTCCCCAAGGAAATCTGGAGGCAGGTCTGGTCCAACAACCCCAATGAGCGACTGAACAAGGAGATCCGCCGCCGGACCGACGTCGTGGGCATCTTCCCTGACCGCGGCTCGGTGATCCGCCTGGTCGGTGCGGTCCTGGCCGAGCAGCACGACGAATGGGTCGAAGGCCGCCGCTACTTCGCCCTGGACGTGCTCTCCCGCAGCCGGATCCGCCTCACCGCTACGGTGACCTGCGAGACGGCGTCCGACGTCCCGGACGGCGTCCCCGCGCCGGCACGCGAACTGGAGAACCCGGCAGCATGAGCACCCAGCCCACCGCCGTCCCCGGCCCCGCCGAGCGGGCCGCACTCGACGCAGCCCTCCGGACGACCGGCGCCGAGACCGGCTTCTGGGACGAGCACGGCAACCCCGCCCCCTGGCCCGACGACATCAACGACTGGAGCCCCGTCACCGGCCCGCTCGGCACCCACGCCGACCCGACCTACTGAACCCCGCCATCAACTCGAAAGATCAGCCGAACACCACTCGGCGGGACTTGACCTCCGGCCGGTCCGCCGTCTCGCACAGGGCAACAGCCACGGCGACCCAGGTCGATGGGTGCGCTGTGCATCCCCGGGTGACGAACTGGAAGGCTTCAGTACGGTCCAGAGGGCAAGTCCAAGAACCATGTGCGCGTTCCGTCTTGCGCGGGGGCGTGCGGTTCGTCGATGGCCAAGTCGAGGTACGTGAGGACGGACTCAGCCGCATCGGCCTGTTGGACCAAGCGGCTCATCGTCGCGATCAGGCCGAAGCGGCCTTCACCCTGGTGCCAGGTCATGGTCAGGCCAGGGGAGGACGCCTGTCCCATTTCGGGCCCTTCGATGACACGGACAAGCTCCACAGAGTCAAGCCCCGAACTGCCGCCTAGCCGTCCCGCTCTGAGTGCTGCGGCGACGGTCTCGGCAAGACTGACTAGGGCGGCCTCGTTGGCCACGACCGTGAGACGTGCCCCGACTACCTTGCGTTTGGACCGGCGCCTCCACATGTCTGGCATCCTGGCACCCTGGCGCTGCAGACCAGCCATCGCTGGCAGCCCGTGCAGTTCAGGAGCGGTCGACAGGCGAGCTCATCGAGGGTCCGCCGAAGTGCAGGGCTGGCGTGAGTCCCTGCATCTGTTTGACCGTAAGGAGATGCCAATGGGCGGCGAAGATCTTCCGCACTTCATCCGCAAGGACGTCGCTAGCCTGCTCACCAAGGGCGTTGCGCTAATGGGTGGGACGCTGGTACTTCAGCGGGACAAGCTGCTCTTCGTTCCACTCATCAGCCGCGACTCGCTCACGCTCTCGAGTCGCGTTGCTGGCTTGAGTAAGAAGCTGCATCACTGGTCGGCACACCCACAGACGTTCCTCAACGCGGCGGTCAAGCCCTTGACGAAGCGGATCATGATCCCGTTGCGGGACATCGAGTCCGTCGAGCCGAGTCGACGCAGCGCGATCCGGATCAGCTGGGTCGACGGGTCCAGGCGCCGGACGATCGAGTACGGCATCGCCGCGACGCGCTTCTCGCCTATCTGGAGCCCGGACAATGTTGCCGCGCGGGACGCGCTCCTCGCCGCGATCGAGGGGGCGCGCCGGTCCCTGCGCTAGTCAGGAGCGTGTACGCCCATCCGTTGCTGGAGTGCGTGCTGGCAACAGCCGGCCGCGGTCTTGGGTGGCCCGAACGGTGATCGGCCGGCGGTCGAGCCCCACGAGGCGACACCCGCCCGGTGGCCGGGACCGGCAGGCCCAGGGCGAGGGCCCAGGCGCGGGCGGCGGCCCGGGCTACGGCCCGGGCTTCGGCCTCCCAAGCGGCCACGGATTCTCGCAGTAGCTTGCCGATCGGGATGCGGCCGAGCTCGATGTCCCCCGGGTCCGGAAGGTAGAGCCGGTCCAGTTGCCGCCGGTACACCGTGATCGTGCGCGGGCTCAGCGACTCCGCGCGCTTGGCCGTTCCAGGCACACTGCCGCATAGGCCGAGACAGTGGACGAACCGGCGGTGGCCGGCGGGCGCCAGGTGCCTGTGACCAGCGCCGTGTGCAGCCGGGCGCGGGCTTCCTCGCAGGCCGCCGTGGTCGGGTAGTTCCCGCCGGTCGGCGCAGCCCGTTCGGGCCGTTGTACCGCAGCCGCCAGCGTCCTTCCGAGGAGCGGGTGATCGGAACCCACTCATCGCGTGTGTCCTTGGGTCGGCGGGCCAGTGGTCTTGGGTGGAGCGGGTGACGGGAATCGAACCCGCACTGTCAGCTTGGGAAGCCCCGGGGAGGACGGTCCGTGACGGTCCCCTATGCCCTCTGAACTGCACTAATGCTGATCGATCTTGACCTGTACTGACCCCGGTTGACCATTGTACCCGGTCCCTACGGACCTGATACGGACCGAACTGCACGGCTCCGTGATGGTACCTGGTCGACCCAACGGGCATCCGTCCCGTGGATCTCGCCATGTGGTGCGCGACGACCCTCGTCGTGATACTCCTTGGAGCCGATCACGCGGAACCGGAGCGTACGAACCATCGGTGATCTGGACATCTCGCCCGAACGGCGGTTGTCTGCGCGCCACCAACGGGCTATCGTCGAGGCATTGCTCCCCGCCGTCCTCCGGGACTGGCGGGGCTTTTTTTCTCCGCAAGAGGAGTCGAGCATGTCTGCGCCTGTCCCCGGCGTGGCGCCGCTGCGTGCGTCCGTGATCATGGACTATCAGAACGTGCACCTGACGGGGCACGAGGCCTTCGGCGAGCCAAGACACGTGGAGAAGCACGAGACGCTGATCGACCCGCTGCTGTTCGCCCAGCAGCTACTCAGGGTGCGCAACTCGAAGCAGCGGCCCGGGTATCCGCAGGCCGTCCTTGGGCGGGTGCTGGTCTACCGCGGGCAGCCGTCCGACGAACACGACCCCGATCTGTACGCCTACACCCAGGCAGCCAAGGCACAGTGGGAGCGCGACGCTCGGGTGGAGGTGACGTACCGGCCTTTGAAGTACTACCACGTGTACGGGCCGGACAACCGTCCGCTCGTGGATGTCAACGGCAAGAAGATCTACAGCCGTAAGCAGGAGAAGGGGATCGATGTCCTGGTGGCGATGGCGGTCCTGCGTGAGGCGCGGACGGCCGATACCAACCTGGTGATCCTGGCGTCCACGGACACCGACCTGGCGCCGGTGCTGGACGAGGCGTGCGCACTGCACCTAGCCAAGATCGAGACAGCGTCTTGGTGGTCGCCGAACCACCGCAATCAGCAGTTGCGCGCCGACGAGGCGAAGGTCTGGAATACCCGCCTCAACGAAGAGGACTTCATCAGGGCCCGAGACCTGACCGACTACTGGAAGTGACCTGGCCTGCCTCGCGGGTGCCCCGTCCGTCCCCGATACCCACCTGCGAGCCGAGCCGAGCCGAGCAGTACCCGGTTCGCGTGGCTCGGATTTGGCCTGCGTCGACGATGGCGTCGAGGCCCCAACAGCTCAAGCTCGCGTGGATCGCTGCGGCGAACAAGCCGCTGCACCGGGCGTGGGAGCTGAAAGAGGCCTTCCGGCACGATCAATAAGACGGGACGAGACCTATCAATTGAGCCTTGACGAGTGCCGCAAGCGTGAACGCGTCCGTGATCTGACCGCCACGAATGAGGCCACCCACCTCTTGCCACGACATCTCCAACGCTTCCGCAATTCCCTCGCCCGCACTAACGGGGCCAACTTCCGAGACCATCGCGGCATACAATTGCGCCGAATGATTAAAGAGCCCCGTATCCACGTGAATTGTGCCAAGAGGGATCAGATCATTAACCGTGGCGTGAAGTTCTTCGTACAGCTCACGTCTCGCGTCCAAAACTGGAGAGGCTTCGACGCTCCCGAAGCCTCTCGGGATTTCTAGATGCCACTGCCTCGTCGCGTGCCGATGGTGCCGAAGCAACACGACTCTGTCACCATGGATCGGTAGCACGGCGACGCCAGCCGCCTCGCCCTGCGACAAGACTCGGACGTACGTGCCCCGCCTTCCATCGGGAAACAGGACCGCGTCCCTCAAGATCAGAAGATACTCATCTTCGAAGACGAGCCCTACGAGCCCCCACTCGGCGGGAAGTCCGGCGTCAAGTAGGCGTCTCTGCGACTCTTCTTCCACTTGATCCATGTCGGCCGTATCGAGAAGCAACGTTATCCCGGCTTCATCCGGCGGATTTGTAAATAGATCCGGCCGGCTCTCGCGCAGCATCTGGTATGTATCGCGACGTGCCCCGTCACTCGTCGAGTGTTCAGTAGACAAGATCACTTCCCTGGTACTCGTAGTTAGAAGGTCGCTCCTTGGTAGATATCGTGGCCACCTCGGTGAAGTTGGGCAGGCCCGCCACGCCCCTCACTACCTCATCCCACTCTTTCTGGGCATTACGCACATCGCGACGCATGAGATCGACGCTGATCCCCAGTTTCGATTTCGATCCGTGCTCCGTAAGTCCACGAATAACGAGCCTCATAACGGCAGGCGTTGCCTTGGAGCCGATCTTCGCCGCGACGGAACCTGTGACACGATAACCCGTCTGACCGGCAAAGATCACCGTGAGGACGGCACCCGCAATCTCAAAAACAACTTCCACGACCGGCTGCCATCGAGACAGACGGCCCACCCTTCGCGCCACGGCGTGTTGCGTTCCCACTTCCGTTATCACGCGGGCGAGTTGAACGTACGCTTCAAGGACGGCTCCCGCGCCCGCCCCTGGATCGTTGAATGACAGAGGCGCCCGGAGGAGGTTCCCAAGGCTGGAGGCGTAGGCGCGCCACTCGTCTGTGGCACGGACAACCGGAACGTCGGCCAGCTGCAATTCTGCGAGCGAGTCAAGGTAAAGACCCTCTTGTACATGTGCGAAGGCCGCACGGCGAAGGAGAGTAAGAATCTCGTCCGCTGAAGTTGTCTCAGACTGACGCGACAGCGTTTGCCACTCTTGCAACGCGGCTCGCCGGAGAGAATCCCGGGGAGTGAGTGGATAGATGTCGAGGGCATCAGCAAGGTTCACGTTGTAATCGAGGTCGACGAGTTGTTTGACTTCGGTTACGAAAGGCTTCCTCCTGTCGAAACGTCCCTCGGCGGGGTCTGTGCCGTCAACGACGATGAAATGTCGATAGAGGGCGTCTCGCGTCACATACCTGCCGGCGTCAACTTCGTCGGCGCTCCAGCGCACAATCTGGCTCAGTCGCTGCTTAAATGCCGCGTGGTCGTGACCGGTCAAACTAAGAGACAGATCCCTGAGCAATGGCTCCGGCTCCAAGAGATTCATCTGTTGCACGAAGGCCCCGAACCTGGTTATGAGCTGACTCCTGATGTAATCCCGGTTACGGTCCTCGTCCCACGACAAGCGAACGCACGACATCAAGGTTTCCTGCGCGACTGTATCCCAGGCGGCGCGACTGACAGGGTTCACATTAAAGCGTGTCTCTTGTACTGGCGAGGTTTCGTCGAAGAAGAAGGGAATGATGACTTGTTGCTGCAGTAGTGCCTTGAAAGCATCCCGATTTGGCCCTGGTTGCCGGAAGTCGTTGTAGAGCACCGGGTTGTTGAGTATGTACGCTCTGTTGACGACAGTCTGAGACGCGTTTATGAGCGATCTGAGATACTCAACACGCATGGCTGCGTGCCTTGCATTGACGACGTCATCAAAGGACTGACTGGCACCGATCATTTCGGACAGGACGGTCGGCGGCACCCACTGATTGTCGAGCGATTGCGCAAGTACGGCTAGGTCGTTGAGATCACTTATCGTGAGCTGGCGGAACGACACATTCCCGTCGCTAGCGATAGACATGTACACTCCATTACTGGACGAGGGTTCCACTTGTCTACTCGTAATCATCACCGTGGGCAACGCCACATGCCAACGGCTGGCTGCCAGGACGGGCGAGGCGGGCACGACGCTCGTACCGCAACACCAACGGCTCTCGGGGATGCTGAGCAGGACCGGATTGGCTTGGCACCCATCGCCGATGCCAGATCTCCGTAGCCCGGGCCTCGACCCGCTTGGCCCGGACAACCCGTTCCCATCGCGTCCGGCCGCTATTCGACGGTGACATCATCTCAGGCGCAAACCCGGCCTCCTCGGTCGACGACACCCAAGGAAACGCCGCCCAACGAGACCGCAGGTCAAGTACCGACCTTATTGGCCAGTGACAGGTTTCTCTAATGAGGCTGCGCCTCTGACCGCCGAGGTGGGTGGCTGGCTGCGGGGGTGACGTTTCCGGGGGTGGGGTGGAGGGTGGTGCACGACGGCCGGGTGGTCGTGGAGGTGCGCCATGGTGAGTAGGCCGGTCACGGTCAACGACGTCCTGGACGGGCATGTCACCTTGGATGTGGAGTGCCTGGATCGGGTCTACCTCAACGGGTATGTGCCCAACCTGCAGGTGGGTGGGCAGGTGGTGTCGTTCCTGACGGCGCATCTGGGGTTCCCGATCCCGTCTCCGGCGATCTTCGACCAGATCGGGGGGCGGTTCCGGCGGGCGGTGGCCAAGTTCGCGCGGGACAACGAGATCGCGGTGGTCCGGTTCGACCGTGGGGACCGCAAGATCGAGGTGATGGGCCCGTATCTGGAGGCGGCGGCCGCGGGCGGGGTGTCGGCGGTGGCGGCGATCGGGGTGGCGCAGGAGTACGCGAAGGTCTTCACCGGGACGGCTCGTGAGGGGCGCGGCGGCGGTGAGGGCGGGGCGCCGTGGTTCTCGTTCGCGAAGGCCGACCGGCGGGTGACCTGCTACTACTTCTACCTGTGGGACGCCGACTTCGGGCCGGCGTTCGTGAAGGTGTGCTGCTACTTCCCGTACCCGATGAAGATCTGGGTCAACGGGCACGAGTGGGCCAAACGGCAGGCCGCCCAGGCCGGGATCGGCTTCACCGCGCTGTCCAACGGGTTCGCCTCGTGTGAGGACCCGGCGGGGTTGCAGGCGATCTGTGACCGGCTCGGCCCGGGGACGATCCGGGTGTTCTGCGAGCGGTGGTGGGCGCGGCTGCCGCTGCCGCTGACCGAGGCGGACCGGGCCGCGGGCTACTGGTGGGACATCTCGATGCGTCAGGTCGAGGTCTCCCGGACCCTGGTGTTCGACGTGCCGCGGTCGGGGCGGGCGTTCTTCGAGGCCCTGGTCGGCGACAACCTCGACATCGGCCGCCCGGACAGCGTGGAGATCCTGTTCGGCCGAAAGGTGACGGCACGGACGCCGGGAACGTTCACCACCCGGGTGATCACCCGCGGGGTCGACGTCACCGTGAACGCCTACTACAAGCACTCCCGGATCAAGCAGTACTTGAAGGACGGGCGTGCCCTCCGCGTCGAGACCGTGGTCAACGACACCGGCGACCTCGGCGTCAAGCGCCGCCTGGAACACCTGCCCGTCCTGCAGGAACGGGCCCGTGCCCTCAACCGTCGCCTGGTGGACACTGAACGGGTCGGCCAGGGCTGTGTCCTTGCGAGCCCAGCCTTTGAGCGGGTCGCGCGACCGACCGTTGCGGACGGTCGGAGGGCCCCAGCCCTGCGGTTCGGCGACCCTCGGGTCATGGCCCTGGTCGGCGCACTCGCGATCGGTGTCAACGTCGTGGCCGGGTTCACCAACCGGAGCCTGCGTGCCCAAGTGAGCCAACTGCTCGGCGTCGACTACACGATGGGCCAGGCCAGCTACGACCTGCGGCGGCTGCGGCTCAAGGGCCTGATCGTGCGGCTGCCCCATTCCAACACCTACGTCCTGACCCCCGACGGCATCAGGGTCGCGGTCTTCTACACCAAGGTCCACGACCGGCTCCTAAGGCCCCTGCTCGCCGCCGACCGACCACCCGCCCCGCTCCCCGTCCGACAGGCACTACGCACCCTCGACCACGCCGTCCAGGACTACATCGACAACGCCCGGATGGCCGCGTGAAACTTGGCTCAACTCTCAACCCGACCGGGACGAAGTGTCCCTAGCACTTCAAGGCGCCGGCTTCGCCGGCGCGCGACTCGCGCCCGCTCTGCACCTCCGGCGCCCGCGCCCGCGGCGGGGCCGCAGACAGGCGTACGAACCTGGGGTCCGGCCACCCTCCAAGAACAGCCCGAGCTCGGCCTCGGCGTGCGCGGACCCGACAGGCGCCACGATCCGACGCCGCCGTCCACGGAGTCAGCGATCTGCACCGCCGTCGCGCCGGGCGCGGACCAGTCGGGCGTGACGCAACCCGGGGCGGTTCAACCTGCCGACCCTGCTGGACACCTTCACCGACCAGTACAACCACCACCGCCCCCACCGGTCCCTGCCCCAGCGGGCCACCCCCGCCACCGCCTACACCGCTCGACCCAAAGCCAGCCCCGGCACCGGCCGCAGCGCCGACACCCGGCAGCACATGCCGGTCCAGCTGCCGCCGGTACAACGCGATCGTGCGCGGGCTCAGCGCCTCGGCCCGCTCCGCCCGTTCCAACCACACCTGCGCGTACGCCGCGCCGGTGGGCGAAGCGCTTGAGGCCGGAGGCGACCACGTCCGGCGGCCACGGCCGAGTGCAGCCGCGCGTGGGCCTCCTCGGCGGCCGCCTTGGTCGGGTAGGTGCAGCCAGGCCGACGCTTGCCGTCGGGTCCGTTGTAACGCAGTCGCCAGCGTCTCGCCGGCGTGCGGGTGATGGAGCCCCACTCATCGCGTGAGGCCTTCGGTCGACGTGGCCTCGCCATCTGTCCACACCTCCAGCAGGTGGTGTGTCCAGAGGGCGCTCAAACACCGGGTTGGGCGGTACCGATCCGGTCCTTACGGACGCATAGGGACCTGATCATGCGTTTAGGTATCGCTCAGCCGTGTATAGCCGGGACCTGACATGACCTCTGACCTGGGCTTTCGTGCTGGAGCGGGTGACGGGAATCGAACCCGCACTGTCAGCTTGGGAAGCCCCGGACAGGAGGGTCCGTGACGGCCCCCTATGTCCTCTGAACTGCACGAACGCTATTTGATCTTGACCTGTGCGACCCTTGGTTGACCCTTGTGCCCGGTCCCTACGGACCGGCTACGGACCGAACTGCACGTTCCCGGGTCGTATCCGTCCGACGGTTGGAGCGTGCCATTGGCCCCCGTGCACACCCAGGGGTGGCCGGGCCGCTGCGGCTGGGTTCGTCGTCCTGAAGCCTGTGGTCCTGGACACCGAGGCATCCTCCTGAGTATGACGAGAAGGAGTTCGACCTGGATCAGGAGTAGTCGGTCATGTCCGCTACGGCGGCGTAGGCGGTCTCGTCCAGCCAGTGGCACCAGAGGTTTCGGCTGCTGATGGACAGACGGCGATTCTGCATGCCCTTGCCGCTCCAGGCCGCCGCCTCCGGGCGAGGGCGAGTGGTCGTCGTAAGTTGCGCTACGCCTTCAAAGGGCTGGCTCAAGGTCTGTGTCGGTGGACATCAGGATGCCGACGTCGTACTCCTTGCGGACCGCCATCGTGAGGAAGTCGATGGCCAGTGCGACGTCGATGCCCTTCTCTCTGGGCTTCTCCCCTGGGGAGTGACCGGTGGGCCAGCCTACGGGGTAGGCCAACGTGCGCAGGAAGACCTGCACGCGAGGATCTTGCTCCCAGATGGCGCACTGGCGCGTACAAGCGCTGTAGCCCTTGACGTCGTGCTTCTCTGCTGGGCGTCCTCGGTAGACCCTCACCTGGAGCAACTCACGGTCGTATGGGCTGTTGGCCACGATGTGCAGTCCGAGATCCAGAGGGCTGATCTGACCGCACATGTGAGGGTCGTAGCGGTCGTGGAAGCAGGAGCGTGCTCCCTTGTAGACGTTCTGGTAGTCCAGGAAGAGAACTACGCGATCGGTCATGAGGTGACACTCCGCAACTGATAATCCCCGCCAGTCCGAGATCCGAGGATCCAGGACGGCGGGGAGCAGTACTCGTATCGTCGGCAAGTTCGGCGTCGGATTCAAGTGGATCGCCTAAGCCCACCGAGGCCGCACAGCAATGAAGGGTGATTCGCAGCGCGGGCGAGCGCAGGCGTCACCGCCGTGTGGGCGGCTCGTGCCCAGCTGCGGCTGGGCGGCGGGTCGATCCTGCCGCAGACGACGAAGGCGTCGAGAGCCCCGCGCCTCGGCCGCCGCGATCGCGGGTCGTGCCGTGCGCATGGCGATGGCATGGTGAGCACATGTCCTTCCGGGTCACCTGCCCCGTGGTCGTGGGGCGAGACGACGAGCTGCGGCGCATCGAGGGTGCCGTGCTCGAGGCCGTCGAGGGCCGACCCGTGGTGGCTATTGTCTCCGGTGAGGCCGGGGTCGGGAAGACGCGCCTCGTTGAAGCCGCCGTCGAGGGTGCCCGGGCCGCTGGCGCGCGCGTGCTCGTCGGCGCGTGCGTGGAGCTCGGCGGCGAGGGGCTCCCGTTCGCCCCGATCGCCGACGCGGTACGGGCCCTGGCCCGCGAGCTCGACCCCGCCGAGCTTGATGAGGTTCTCGGTGCTGCCCGGCCCGAGCTGGCCCGGCTGTTGCCCGAGCTCGCTCGCACCCCGCCCGACCGCCCCGAGGGCGGTCTCGCACTGAGCCGGTTCTTCGAGCTCTACCTTGGCGTCGTGGCCCGCCTCGCCGCTCAGCGGCCGTTAGTCTTGGTGATCGAGGACCTCCACTGGGCCGACAGTTCGACGCTGTCCCTGGTCGCCTTCCTCGCGCGCTCGCTGCGGGCCGACCCTGTCCTCATGATCCTCACCTACCGCTCCGACGAGCTCGACCGCCGTCACCGGCTGCGGCCCGTGCTCGCCGAGCTTGAGCGGCTGCGGCGGGCATTGCGGATCTCGCTGGACCGGTTCGACCGAGCCGCCGTGGCGCAGCAGTTGTCCGGCATCCTCGGCAGCCCTGCCGACGACGGCGTCGTCGAGCAGGTTTTCGCGTGGTCAGAGGGCAATGCCTTCCTCACCGAGGAGGTGCTCGAGCTGCTTCGGGCGAACGGTAGCCTCACAGCGAGCCTTCGCAACGTGCTGCTCGAGCGGGTGGAGCGGCTCTCACCGCTGGCACAGCGCATCGTGCAAGTGGCCGCGGTGGCAGGCCAGCGGGTGCGTCACGACCTGCTGGCGGAGGTCTCTGGCCTCGATGTCGCCGATCTCTCGACGGCGCTGCGGGAGGCGGTCGACAACCACGTGCTGACGGTCGACGATGGTGGGCGCGGGTACGCGTTCCGGCACGTGCTGACACGCGAAGCCGTGTACGACGAGGCCCTTCCCGGGGAACTCATGCCCCTGCACGGCGCCTATGCCCGAGCGCTCTCGACTGATCCGTCACTGGCAGAGGGGTTTCCGGCCGCCGGTGAAGCCTTCCATTGGTTCGCTGCGCACGACCTCCCTCGCGCCCTGCCCGCGGCGGTCGAGGCGGCCCGCCAGGCTGCCGCCGTCCACGCTTATGCCGAAGCCGGGCAGCATCTGCGGCGAGCGCTGGAGATCTGGCCCCGCATTGCCGACGGCGAGCAGCGCACCGGTCTCGACCACGTGGCGCTCCTCGATCTCGCCTGCCGAATGACCGGTCAGGCGGGGGACGAGAGCCGTGCGCTCGGCTACGCGAGCCAAGCCATCGCCGAGATGGAAGCGTCGCCCGACCCGCCGCCGCAACGCCTGGCCCTCCTGCTCGAACGTCGTGCGACGCTCCGCTTCTCCCTGGGCCATCCGCAAGCCAGGGAGGACCTCGAACGAGCGGTCACCCTCCTTCCGGGCGACCGGCCGACGTCGCAGCTCGCTGGGGTGCTCTGTCAGTTGGCCCGCCTCGGCCTGAACGCCGACTTCGCGGGCGGTGACAGGGTCGCGCGGGAGGCCGTACGGGTCGCTCGGGCCACGGACAGCCCCCACCATGTGGCGTCGGCGCTGACCACCCTAGGAGCATTCAGCGCCTACAGCGGCGACATCGACGAAGGGCAGGCGGTGCTGCACGAGGCCCTGGCGCTGGCCGCCGATCTCGGCGACGACGACGTGTCGATGCGCGCCTACATCAACCTCTCGGACGTCCTCGGGTTGAGCGGCCGGCACGACGAGGCCATCGCGGTTGCGGTGGAAGGCATGGCTTTCGCCGAGCGGGTCGGGCTCTCGCGCTCACGCGGTGCGTTCCTCAGCGGCAACCTGGCGGAGTCGCTGATACGCCTGGGTCGCTGGGACGATGCGCGCCGCCATGCCGAGACAGGGCTGTCACTGGACCCTGCGGGGGTGCATGCCGCCACGCTGCACAGCGTGCTGGCCGAACTGGAGGTCTACCAGGGACACGACGAAGCCTACGCCCGGCACGCATCCGCGATCGGGGGCCTCGCCCCGCTCGCCGACCTCGGGCCGCAGTACCTGTTACCCATGACCTACCTGTTCGCGGCCACCCTGCGATCCTCCGGTGACCTCGCCGGCGCCCGCGCGGCGATCGAGTCTGTGCCCGAGGCGGCCCTGCTCGACATGCCGCGCTATGCCTGGCAGCTGGTTTGGCTGCGGCACCGCCTGGACGTCGAACAGGGTCTGACGCCCAGCGATGGCCCAGTGGTCGAACGGCTGAGCGCCGTCGCCGTGGGCTACCCGGCGGTTACCGCGCACCGCGCGATGGCCCTGGCCGAGATCGCGCCCGAGCGCCTCGCAGGCTGGCGGGAGGCCGTGGAGTGCTGGCGTGCGGCCCAGGAGCCGTACCCCCTGGCGCAGAGCCTGTTGCGGCTCGCCGAGGCGGCGCTGGTTGACGGGGATCGTGACGTCGCGGCGTCTGCCGTGGTCGAGGCCGCCGGGCTGGCAACGGCGCTTCAGGCCGTACCCCTGTTGACCGAGATCGAGACGTTGGGACGACGCGCACGCCTCCCGCTGCACGCGTTGCGCTCTCCCGCCGCGCCGGACGAGCGGATCCCCGCGCTCACGGCCCGAGAGCTCGACGTGCTACGCCTCGTGGCTGAGGGCCGCTCGAACAGCCAGATCGCCGGCACGTTGTTCATCAGCCCCAAAACGGTGAGCGTGCACGTCTCCAACGTCCTGGCCAAGCTCGGGGTGAGCGGCCGTGGTGAGGCTGCCGCGGTGGCCTACCGAGCGGGGGTGCTGTTCGACGACGAACCCTCACCCAGTGCCAGCGCACGCGGGCTCGCCGGCGGTGCCGCGACGCGCCAGGCGTAGAGCACGGCGAGGCATGCGAGGGCCGCGAGAGTTGCGGGCAGCCCGGCCGTGGCGAGCAGTGCCGGGGCGCCGAGCGCACCGGCGACCATCGCGGCGCAGCACAGGGGCATCACAAGGCCGTACGCGCGAGCGAGGTACTCCTCGGGCAGATCTTGCTGCAGAGCAGTGTCCGCGGCGACCTCGATCACGACCGACGCGACGCCGAGCGCCACGCAGCAGCCGATGACGACGGCCGTCGGTGTCGCCACGCCGGCGACGCTGAGTGCCAGGGCGATGCAGACCAGGCCAGCGGCCACGGGCCGCCGAGCCGAGGCGGCTCCGCCGACCCCGAAGGCCACACTTCGACTCGCGAGGGGCGCACCGATCACCCCACCCAAGCCGATCGCGGCCATCAGGTAGCCGTAGCCGTGGTCGGCCATCCCCAGCCGGCGGCTCAGGACGAGCAGGACCACCGTGAGCATCCCGTAGACGCCGCTGGCCAGCACGTCGGCGCCCAACAGCCGCAGGGCGACCGGGCTTCGGCGCAGAGCCTGCGCGCCCGCGTACAGGTCGGCGAGAACCCCGCGCAGCCCACCCTCATCCCGGACCTGCCCGGGCCTGCCGGCCCTCTCTCGAAGCCCGGTGACGCAGCCCCGCGGGAGCGTGAGCACGAGCGCGGCGGAGGTGAGGAAGGTGGCGCCGTTGACGGCGAACGCGGCTGCGGGCGAGCCGACCAGAAGCAGGACGGCGCCCGCGCCAGGGCCGGCGACGATGCAGGTGTTGGCCACGGCCGTACGTGCGGCGTTGGCCGCAGGGAGCCGATCGCTGCTCACGAGCCGGGGCACCGTGGCGGCCACACATGCCGGGTAGGGCGCCGCGGCGGCGGTGCCGAGGGCGGCGAGGGCGATCGCGATTGATACAGGCAGGCCGAGCGCCGCGACGACGGTGAGCAGGGCCATGCATGCAAGTCGCAGGAGGTCGGAGCCGACCATTGCGACCCGTGGCGGGAGCCGGTCGGCGATGACGCCGCCGAATGGTCCCACGACCAGCATGGGCGCGATCCGCGCTGCCGAGGCGAGGGCGACCATACGCGCCGACCCGGTGCGCTCGAAGACGAGCGCGAGGAGTGCGATGTTGTAGAGCCAGTCGCCGGCCTGCGAGACGCCCAGGGCGACCAGGAGTTTGGGAAAGCCGGGCGTGCGCCAGATCGAGGGCGACCCTGGCAGCGGGGCAGAGGGGAACTGGTCGCGTGTTGCTGGCACCGTGGACATCGAACCCACCGTCTCTCGTCGAGGTCGTCTGCCTCGACGATGCAGATGAGGAGGCATGGTCCGGATCGGGCAACCCACCCCGTCACCGGGGTGAGGCCTCCTTAGACCGCGGGTCCGGGGCTGGCAGCGCAGGTCGATGCTGCTGCGCCTGGGCCCGGACCTGCACGACGCCCTCTCCGCTGGGCGGTCGACGACCTGCGCAGCACCAACGCAAACGTCGAGTGGCTGCTCCGGCGTGCGGTGGTGGCGGCCGGGCGGCTGCCGATCTCGTGAGCGGGACTGATGTCGCACTGTGTAAGTGGCCCCGACATCAGTGGCCTCGACATGCCGGTCTGATGATCGGTGGGAAGGCCTGTGATGACCGAGACAGTGGTGGACATGGGTTCGCTGGAGAAGACGATCAAGAAGGTGGCCTCGCCTGACTTGGGCGACGACCCCGACGTTCCCGACGGACCGTTAGGGACATGATCATGCATTTGAGGTATCGCTCTACGGTTTACGGCCGGGATCTGACCGACCTCTGACCAGGGCTCTTGGCTGGAGCGGTGACGGGAATCGAACCCGGACGTTGGCTTGGGAGGCCCGGCCCAGAAGCTTCGTGACTGTTCCTTGAGCCGTCACGGCCGGATTCCGTGGCACGAGCGAGGCGGCAGGCGGCGCGGCCAGGTTAGGGACCGCCGTCGGTGCGGTTAGGGAGGCTGACCGATGCGGAGGCGGGGCTCCTTAGGCGCAGGGTCTCTGGTAGTGGCCGATCACGCGGCCCCCGTCTTGGAGGCTCTGATGAACCGCTTCGTCACCGGCCGGATGGCCGCACTGCTCCCCGCGAGCCTGCTCGCGGCGTCCGCGATGTTCGCGACTGCGGCCGGGCCCGCCGCCGCGGCCACGTCAGCCGCAGCGTTCTTCGTCCCGGGCACGTACTCCTGGACGGCGCCGGCCGACGCCACGGCCGCGGTCGTGACGGTCAACGGCGCGGCCGGTGGAGGCGCCGCGGATCCCAACGCCTCGGCGCCGGGTGGGTGGGGTGGATCTGTCACCGCTTCGATCACGTTGTCCCCCGGCACGACCTACGCCGTGATGGTTGGCGGCCGTGGGGGGGACAGCCCTGGCACATTGCCAGGAGGTTCCGGCGGGGCGGGCGGCGGTGGCCAGGGCGGGACGGTTGTTTTCGCCCCGTACAAGGTCGGTGGCGGGGGTGGGGGTGGGGCCTCCGGGCTCGCCGATGGTGATGGGTGGCTGGTCCTGGCCGGCGGCGGGGGCGGTGCATTCTGCGGCGGCGGCATCTATGTCGTGTCCGGTGGTGCGGGCGGGGGCCCAGTCGGCGGGAGCGACCCAGCGAACGGTGCAGGCGGCGGCGGGACGCAGATGGCCGGGGGTGCCGGCGGGTCGGCGATCGGGACCGTCGGCGGCGATGGTGCGGCACTGGCCGGGGGCGCGGGATGGTCGACAATGAACAGCACGTGGACTGGCGACCCGGTCCGCGGTGGGGTCGGCAGTGGGGGCGGCGGCGGGGGCGGTGGCTGGTTCGGCGGCGGCGGCGGGAGTGGCTATAGCGGCTCCGGCGGCGGTGGGTCCAGCCATGTCACAGCCTCGGCCACCTCGGTGTCCTCTCTGCAAGGCGTTCACCCCGGCGACGGCTCGGTCGTGATCACCTACGGGACGGGAAGTGCCCCCGTCTGGAACCCTCCGACCCCAGCACACGCCTTGGTCGGCACGGCGTTCAGCTACCCGCTGAGCGCGTCGGCATGGCCGCCTGCGGAGTTCTCGGCGCCGGCGGCGGGCCTGCCCCCGGGCCTGGCCGTGTCTTCTGACGGCGCCATGACTGGTACCCCGACCAAGGCCGGCAACTACACCTTCACCGTCGCCGCCCTGAACCCGATCGGGCTGTCGACCCAGCCGGTGACCGTCGTGGTCGACCCCCCGGTGGTGGTGGCCGCCCCACCGGCCATCCGGATCACGGGTAAGTCCATTCTGGAGGGCAAGAGCGGTACCCGACCGCTGGTGTTCACCCTCACTCTCAGCCGCGCCAGCACGGTTGCGGTGACGGCTCACTGGGCGACCGCCAACGGCACGGCGAAGGCACCCTCGGACTACATCGCGGCCTCCGGCACGGTGACGTTCGCGCCGGGGCAGAGGGTGGCGCACGTGACGGTACGCATCAAGGGCGATCGGGTGCGGGAGAAGAACGAGACCTTCTACGTCGCGCTACGCACGCCGCACAACGCAACCATCGCCGTCGCCCGAGCGACGGGGACCATCCGCAACGACGACTGACAGCGCGGCAAGCCAGGCGCCTTTCGCCGCGGCTCCGGCGGTGGTAGAGCGGGTCGGGATAGTCGTCCGCCCTTGGTCATGACACGAAGACCCAGTGGGTCTGATCATGACCGGACTGGACACGCATCCCGACCCGCTCGGCGCCGTCGGAGCCTCGGCATCAGCCCCAGGGCTGCTTCCGGCCGATCGGTTGCGACTGCGGGATCGTACTCATGGGCAGCGTGGAGCGGCGTTGCAGGCCCGTCGGGCCCGCCCGGTAGGTCGGCCGATGTCTATAGGCATCGCATGCGCCCAACCAAGAGCTGCTTGGGCGACGTCGAAATCGACTTGCCGTCGTCGGCGCACCGTTGAACGAGATCAATGAACCCGTTGTTGTGGCTGCTCCAAGCGGACCTGAACAGCGAGATGCCGGCGGGGTGGCTCGGGTGGTTTCACCCACGAAGTGGGCCCAGCCGGTTCACGGTGTACGTGATGGTGGCGCCATCGCCCGCGACGACCGAGCTGTCGATTGTGACCGTCGGACGGCGAGGGGTCCCGACGGAGTTCGCCGCCTGCGCCACCTCGGAGACTGGCTCAGGCGCGGCCCGCGGCAGCCACACCCGAGCTCGTGGTGAGTCCGACGGCGAGGGCTATGGCGAGCAAGGGTCGGTGGGCATGCATCGAAGGGCTCCATCTCGAAGGGTGGCTGAAGGATAGACATACCCGGGGCGGTCGAGTGCCGACGGCGGCCGGGGGCGGGGCGCAATGTCACGTGCCGAGGTCGGGGTCCCAAGAGTCCGTGGGGATAGACGTGAACTGATGTCTGCCAGCGGGAGATCACGTGGCGCTTGGCGATCAGGTTCGAGACGTGGACGCGCACCGTCGTCGGGCTGATGGACCCGCACTCTCAGCGTCGTCAGGGGGCAGAACGGGCTTCGGCCCGGGTGGCAGGACGAACCCAATTTCTGGGAAACCCCTGTGTAGCAACGGTTTCGAGGGGACCGGGTGACCCTAAACTAGGCGGCGCCCGGCGGCCGGAACCGCCAGTCCCTGAGCGAGGGTCCAAGCGCGGGCCGGGCGGCAGCCTCCCAGGTGGCAACGGCTTCTCGCCGCAGCTTCCCGATCGGGATCCGGCCGAGCTCGATGTCCCCAGGTCTGGCAGGACGGCGAGCAGTTCCAGGACTCCGCCGCGGTCGAAGTGCTTACCTAGCAGCCGTCCAGGGCGGGGTGGATGTGCAGTAGCCACTCGTGTAGGCGGTTGGACTGGGCGGCCAGGTCGTCGTCGTAGCCTGCCAGACAGTCCGGCCAGGGCCTCGTCATCAGTGCCGACCCGGCGCAGGGTGTGCGGCATGGTCCGGGCGGCGTCGGCGATCACGAACGGGTCCCGGAGAGATAGGGAGCCGGGAGTCGCCTGGGACGGCGGTATAGGGACGGTGCCCGATCCAAAGGAGCCTGCCTTAGCCGGATGGTGGACCTGACGGTCGATCTGCGGCCCCACCCGAGGAGAGCGCCATGTCCCGTAAGCTATCCACCCCCGCTGCAGTCTTGTTGCCGGCGAGTCTGGTCGCGGCGTCCGTGCTGTGCGTCGGGGTCGGCGCCGCCCACGCGACCACGAATGCGGTCTCGTTCCTGACTCCGGGGACGTTTTCCTGGACGGCGCCGGCGGACGCCACCGCCGCCGTCGTGACCGTGATCGGGGGCTCCGGCGGGAACGAGCTGAACGGCCCTGCCGGCGGCGACGGCGGAATGGCCAGCGCCGCCGTCCCGCTCACCCCGGGAGGCACCTACTCGATCATCGTCGGCGGTCAAGGCGGAAGCGTCACGGCGCGATTTCTCCCCGGGCTTGGAGGCATCGGTGGCGGCGGTGACGGAGGATCCGGGGCTGCGGGCAACTCGGGTGAGCCGGCAGGGGCAGGTGGCGGTGGTGGCAGCTCGTTGACCGACCCGGCCGGAACCCAGCTCGTGGTGGCTGGCGGCGGCGGTGGCGCGGGCTGGAGCTACCCCGGTGGGGATGGCGGCGGAACCACCGGCGGTCAGGTCCCGACCGGAGATGCAGGCCTCCTCAACGGCGGCGGAGGTACCCAAACCGCGCCGGGAGCGGCCGGCGTCCACAGCTCGGCGGACGGCACTCCCCCGGAGTACGGGTCCGCTGGGGCTGCCGGCCAGGGTGGGGCAGGAGAATCCCATTTCCTCGCTGGCGGCGGGGGTGGCGGCGGGGGCTGGCAGGGCGGCGGGGGAGGCGCATTCGAGTTCTCCGGCGGCGGTGGGTCCGGGCACGTGGCCTCGGGGATGACGCAGGTCGCCACCACGGCAGGAGTGCGCAACGGGAACGGCTCGGTGATCATCACCTACGGTCCCGTGGTGCTTCCGTCATGGACGATGCCGATCGTGCCCCACCTGACGGCTGGGACGGCGTTCTCGTTCGGCTTCATGGTCAGCGCCTGGCCACCCGCCGACTACTCGATCTCGTCGGGGACCCTGCCGACCGGCATGAACCTAGGCGTCGACGGTGCTCTCGCTGGCACGCCCAGCAGCTCCGGCAGCTTCCCGGTCGTGATCCGGGCGGCGAACCCCGGTGGGTACGCGGACCTTCTCAGGGTCCTGACCGTGGACCCCGCCCCGGCCGCGCCGACGCTCCTGGCGAGCACCCCGCCCGCCGCTGGGGTCGGCGAGCCGTTCGCCTACCGCTTCGTCGCCTCCGGGTACCCGGCGCCGGTCCTGTCGGTCGTGACCGGCACGCTTCCTGCCGGGTTGAGCTTGAGCTCGGGGGGGATCGTTTCCGGGACGCCCACAACCGCTGGCAGCTACCTGCTTTCGATACTTGCCGAGAACAGCGTCGGCAGCGTGCAGGCGTCAGTGACGATGACTGTGCGTGCCAAGCCGACGCTGAGCATCGTCGGCCGCTCCATCCTGGAGGGCAACTCGGGCACCCGGCCGCTGGCATTCACCATCCGCCTCAGCCGCGCCAGCACGGTACCGATCACGGTGCACTGGGGCACGGCGAAGGGGACGGCGAAGGCGGGCAGCGATTTCATCGCCGCGTCGGGGAAGATCACCTTCGCCCCTGGGGCCACCAGCAAGACGATCTCGGTCCGGGTCAAGGGCGACCGGGTCAAGGAGAAGAACGAGGTGTTCTACGTCGTGCTGTCTGCACCCGTCAACGCGACGGTGGCGGTCGCCAAGGCTGCAGGCACAATCCGCAACGACGACTGAGGTCGGTCGCCGAGGTCTCGCTCGCGCATGGCGTCTCGTGGCCGACCACGCACCGGGCGGTGGTCGCCTACGGAGAGGCCGTGCTGGGCGAGCCGGAGCCGACCGCCGTGCTCGGCATCGACGAGACCCGCCGCGGGCGGCCCCGTTGGACCCAGGACCCGTTCACGTGCCGGTGGACACGCACCGATCGCTGGCACACCGGCTTCGTCGACATCAGCGGGGACCAGGGCCTGCTCGGGCAGACCCTGGGCCGCCGCTCCGTCGACGTCACCGCCTGGCTGGGGCGTCGTTCCCAGGGGTTCCGCGACGCCATCACCCACGTGGCGATCGACCCCGCGGCCGCCTACGCCGCCGCCGTCCGCACGGCCCTGCCAGACGCGGTCCTGGTCGTGGATCACTTTCATCTGATCCAGCTCGCCAACACCATGCTCACCGACGTCCGGCGGCGCCTGACCCGCGACCTGCGCGGCCGACGCGGACGCAAGGCCGACCCCGAGTGGGCCAACCGACGCCGGCTGCTGACCGCCCGGGAACGCCTGTCCCGCACCAGGCTCCTTCAGGGATGACCTGGTGGTGAGGATCGTGGCCTCCGGGGTAAGGGGCAACGTCTGCTTGCACGGCCTGACATGGCGCCGGAACAGCGCCGGCGGCTACACACACGCTCAGAGAAGTTGCATGGCGACGGCGCGTGTTGGTGCGCCGTCCGCCCCCGTGAGTCTCAAGGGCATGACCGAGATGAGGGGGTCTTCGAAGTCGACCTGATCGAGGTGCGTGAGGTTCTCGACGACGACTCCGCCGGCTTCGGCGATCATGCGGTGGCACGGCCACCCGGCTCCTGGATGCCGGTCGTCGGGCGTTTCATCGATGTTCAGGACGTCCAGCCCGATGGTGACTACCCCGTGCTGGAGCAGGAGCCGGCAGGTGTCTTCGCCGAGGAAGGGGTGCTCGAAGTACCGGGGTGTCCGGTAGTGCTTGGACCAGCCGGTGTGGAACAAGACGATGGTCCCGGGGGCGAGTCGGTCGAGGTGGGGCATGACGTCGTCCGAGGTGATCGGCTCTCGGTCTGCTCTGTGACGGACGTCGACGATCACCCCTGGCCCGGTGAAGAGCCGCAGGTCCATCTGGTCGATGCGCGCGCCTGACTCCAGGAAGTGGTACGGAGCGTCGCAGTTCGTGCCGCTCTGCGACCCCATCGCCACGCTGAGGAGGTTGAACCCGTCCTCGGCGATGCTGCAGGCGACTTCCAGCCGCACCGGGGGGTCGCCCGGGTAGATCTGGGTGTCTGCGTCGATGGCCAGCGACAGATCCACGACTCGGGTCACCTTCATCGTTTCCTCCAGGGACGTGCTCACGTCGGGGTTGCGGTGGCGGTCAGGCGGCGGCTACCGATGCCGCTGGAGTGCGAAAGCGCCGAGGAACTCATACACCAGGTTCGCCGCTGCGATCGTGGTGAGTTCGGCATGGTCATAGGCAGGGGAGACCTCGACGACGTCGGCGCCGACCAGGGTGAGGTCGGCGAGCCCGTGGAGGATGAGCTGCAGCTCGCGGGTGGTCAGGCCGCCGGGTTCCGGGGTGCCGGTGCCGGGGGCGTGTGCGGGGTCGAGGACGTCGATGTCCACGCTGATGTAGATGGGGAGGTTGCCCACTCGTTCTCGAACCCGGTCGATCGAGTGGCTCACGCCGTTCTTCGCGATGTCGAGGGTGGTCACGTTGGTGAAGCCGAGCCCGGAGTCGTCGACCAGATCCGCCCTGGAGTAGAGCGGGCCACGGGTGCCGACATGGCAGGCGTGGTCAAGGGCGAGCAGACCTTCCTCCGACGCTCGCCGGAAGGGGGTGCCGTGCGTGTACGGCGCGCCGAAGTAGGTGTCCCACGTGTCGAGGTGAGCGTCGAAGTGCACCAGGGCGATGGGGCCGTGGCGCCGATGTGCGCAACGAAGCAGCGGCAGCGCGATGGTGTGGTCGCCGCCGATGGTGACGATCTTCGACGCTCGCTCGTAGGTCGCCTCCGCGGCGGCTTCGACCTGATCGATGGCCTCCCGGAGGTTGAACGGGTTGACGGCGGCGTCTCCGGCGTCGGCGACCTGCATCGTCACCCACGGCTCGACGTCCAGCACCGGGTGGTAGGGGCGGAGCAGCTTGGAGCCCGCCCGCACCCCCCCGGGACCGAAACGGGCTCCCGGTCGGTAGGAGACTCCGCTGTCGAAGGGCACTCCGAGCACCGCGACATCGGCGCGGTGGACGTCATCGAGGCGCGGGAGCCGCGCGAAGGTGTCCGGGCCGGCGAAGCGCGGTACGACCATCGCGGAGGGGGGCCCGACCGGCCCCGTGTGCTGAGCCGCGCCGGGGAGCTCGCTGCTGTCGTCGGGCATCGGTTTCCGCTCCTCTCTTCTCGCGAGTCGATCGGTGCTGTGCTCGTCCGAGCTACGAGGTCGTGGCGAGCTCTCGGTCGCTGGCCTCGATCGCTGCCTTCTCGGAGGAGAAGTCGAGGGACCGGGACAGGACCCAGTAGACGACGCCGGAGACGACCAGGCCGATGACGAAGGAGATGTCGACGCCGCCGATGGCCCTCGCGAGAGGCCCGGAGTAGAAGGACAACACCATGAACGGCGACATCGCCACCAGGCCGGCGACGAATGCGGTCAGGCCGCGCCAGGCCCAGATCCCGTAGATGCCTCCCGGGCGTACCAGATCCACGATGGCGTAGTGACCGCGCCTGACGACGAAGAAGTCGACGAGGTTCAGAGCGGTCCACGGGACGAGCAGGTACAGCATGATGATGAGGGTGTTGAACAGTGCGCTGAGGTAGTTGCTGGGCAGCAGCAGCCCGACGCCGCAGGCGATCACCTGGAACACCAGGATGGCCGCGATGCGGTGCCCCCGGGTCGGCGTCACCGCTCGGAACGAGTCGACGCCCGTGAGCGCTGTCAGCATCGCGCTGTAGACGCCCATCCCCATCGTGGCGACCAGGGCCAGCACGCTGAGCACCGCGAGGATCGTGCCGAGCCCACCGAAGACGTGGTCACCGGCGGTCTTCAGTGCCACCAGCGCGTCCGAGGCCCCGAGCTCGGCGGCGAGCCATGAACCGACCACGCCCAGCCAGATCGCGGAACCGGAGGCGCCCCAGAACACCGAGGCGACGATGTGGCTGGTCTTGGTGGACTTGGGCAGGTAGCGCGAGTAGTCCGAGACGTAGGGGGCGTAGGTGATGTTGTAGGCGGCAGCTGCGGCGAACTGGGCCATGAACGCGACCCAGGTGAAGCCAGCGCCGGTGGCCGCGTGCCCGCCGGCGTGGCCGGTGATGATGCCGATCGTGAGCACGACCACGAACGGGACGGACAGCCAGAACAGGAGGCGGAAGGCTTGGTGGAGGCGGTCATGGCCGAAGATCGCCAACACCGCGGACACAGCGTTGATGGCGATGCCCACGACGACGGCGTTCCAGCCGTAGATCCCGTTGAGGCCCGAGCCGATGAGCGTGGTGTCCAGGACCAGGAACCCCAGGAACGTGAAGATCGCCCCGACCAGGACGACGACCACGCCCCGGTGCCCGAGCTGGGCGCGCGACTGGATCATCTGCGGCAGGCCGAGCTGCGGCCCCTGGGAGGCGTGGAACGCCATGAAGAACGTGCCGAAGATGTAGCCGAGAACCAGGGCAAGTGCTGACCAGCCCAGTGTGAGTCCGGCCGCAGGTCCGACGAAGCCGACGGCGATCGAGAAGAACTGGAAGTTGCCCAGGAACCAGAACGGTCCCTGCTGCCAGATCTTGCCGTGGCGCTCGTTCTCGGGGATGTAGTCGATCGACCTGGTCTCGACGGTGGTCGCAAGCAGGGCTGCCTCTTCTTCGAGGCGAGTCGTTGTGCGGGTGCTGTCCATGGATGGCTCCTCGAAGTGGGGGCCGCGTGGGCCGCGTGGCCGCAACTCTCGGCCCCAGTGTGATTCCCGGTCAATCGTTGTTTGGCCGAACTTTGGTAGTTTATTTGTGTCGGCCCACAAGTCTCTGCTGAAAGAAGGCGAGCCATGGACCCGCGTGCACCGCTGACGGTAGAACGTCTGTTGGAGTCTCCGGCGCTTCAGATGCGCCTGATCGCTGGCCGTTCCGGGTTGGGCCGGCGGGTTTCCTGGGCACATGTCAGCGAGCTCGACGACCCGCGGCCGTGGTTGTCAGGTGGCGAGCTGATCATGACGACCGGTCTCGGGTTCCCCCGGGCCGCCGCAAAGCAGCGTGACTACCTTCGCCGCCTTGATGAGGGCGGTGTCTCGGGCTTGGCTGTCTCGGCGCAGCTACACATGCCCCCGATGAGCCAGATGCTGCTCAGCGAAGCGGACTCCCGCGGCTTCCCGATCCTCGAGGTTCCCCTGTCCGTGCCGTTCATCGCCGTGGCGCAAGAGGTTGCGGCGGCAGTGCAGGACGCGAGCACCCAACGGCTCAACGCCCAGCTCCAGGTGTTCGGAGCAGTGCGATGGCTGACCGCCGAAGATCTCGGCGAGGCAGAGGTCTTCGGCCGCCTCGAACGGCTGTCAGGCTTCCGGATCTACCTGTGCACCCCTCGCTTCCTCCCGCTCTTCCCCGGCGTCCCAGTACCTCCGGCGGACCTGCACGGCGTCCTCTCCCGGTCGGTCGAGTCGGCGCCCACCATCCCCGGAGGCTTCGCCCTGCCGATCCCGGTGCTCGGAGGGCTGGGCGGGTTCCTCCTTGCGCTGGAACGACCCGGGACGAACCACGCCGGTCTTGCCGTGGTGCAACACATCGCCACGGTGGCTGCGCTGCAGCTCACGATGCGCAAGGCCGCGGAAGAGACCCAACGCCGGGAGGGGGCGGAGACTCTCGCCGAGATGCTTCAGGGAACCCTGCCGCCCGAGGCGACCCGCCGCCGGTTGTCGCGCTCCGGCTTCAAGCCGGCAGCACGCCTGCAGCTGTTGGTTGTCCAGGGTCAGGGGGAGGCGGTCCAGGCCGGCGCGATCAGCCGCGCACTCCTCGGTGCCGACGTTGCCCACCTGCTGCTCCAGCAGCGGAACCAGACATTCCTCCTCACCGAGCTGGACGCCGACCTCGACCGCTCGCTCGCCGACATCGCGCGCATCGCCGTCGGCGTCAGCAAGGGATTCGAACAGGGCGAGGACCTGCAACTGCCCCGGCGTGAAGCCCTGTGGGCCGTGGCGCGCGCTGCTGACTCCGGCGCCAGAGTGGTGCGCTTCGGACAAGACCCCATCGGCCGATGGGTCGTGGAGGACCCGGCAGCGCTGCACGCCCTGGTCACCGCGGTCCTGGGACCGGTCCTCGACTACGACCGGGAACACGACATCGACCTGCTCCGAACGGTCCAGACCTGGATGGAGCGCGATCGGCAGAACACGACCGCCGCACAGGTTCTCCACCTTCACCCGAACACGCTGGCATACCGACTCAAGCGGTTCGAGGAGCTGACCGGCCGAGACCTGCGTTCGACCGCAGACCTGGCTGAGATCTGGCTCGCCGTGCGCGCCATGGGCGACCTGACGTCAGACAGGAACTGATAGACGCCCGGATCGCTCGGCGCCCGCCCGGAGCATCGCCGGAGAGCCCGGCTAACAGCTTTCAACCGCGAGGCGCCTGTTCTCGTCTCGGACCGTCCCCGTCATGCGGCGTCTGGCTCGCGGCCACACATGAGCCCTCAACCACGCATCCGCCATCGCTGGCAAGCCCGGTCCCGAGTGTCGCGCGTCGTTGGGCTTCCCCCGGCTCGACCGGCGGGCTGAGGGTTCGGGCTGTCGCCGATGTCTTGAGACATCAGATGAAGCGGGTGACGGGAATCGAACCCGCACTGTCAGCTTGGGCACCCCTGTGTCAAGGCGCTAGGCATTGATCTGTCGGGTGTGGGCGGCGCCGTGTCACGGCCCGAGCAGCGCCAGCGGCACCACGGCTACGCCATCTCGGCGTCGGTAGGCGTCGTGGCCGGTGGTGACGATCACGGTGTCGGTGACTTCGTCGCCGAGTAGGTCCTTCAGCCAGAGGAGGTGTCTGACGTCGCGATCCGTGACGACGGTGGTGAGCTTGACCTCGATTGCGACGCGGCGCCGTCCGGTCCCATGGATGATGAGGTCGATCTCGTGGTCGCCGTCTCGGCGGCGCAGGTGGCCGACCCGCGCTTGGGCCGCTTGGGCGAAGACCCGGACCGACAGTGTGGTCAGGGATTCGAAGAGGCCGCCGAGGAAGGTGCCGTCGCGTGGGATCGCCGGTGTGGGGCCGCCGCCGGTGAGCAGGTCGTCCGCGGTCAGCCCGAGCAAGGTGCAGGCCAAGGCGGGGTCGACCAGGTGGTGCTTGGGTGAGGCGGCGAGGCGTTTGAGGTGGGCGAAGCCGGGCTGCCAGGCAGGGATCGGGTCGTAGACCCAGGTCCGGGCCAGGGCGTCGGTCCACGGGCCTGTGGTGGAGCGCCCCGGGAGGTCCGATCGGCCGGGGGTGGCGGCGGCCCGCAGTGTCTCCCAAGTGGTGCATGTCGCGGTGGCGGCGGCGAGGGCTCGTAGCCAGGCCTGCATCTGGGTCGGGTTGCGCACACCAAAGCCGGCCTCGGGCACCTCGCGATCGACGATGAGCTCCCCGTAGCTCTCCAGGGCGGCTCGGTTGGCGCGGTCCGGTAGTGACTGGGTCCCGGGGAACCCGCTTCGAACGATGGACTGGGTGTAGTCGGTGAGGGCGAAGGTGGTACTCCCCTGGATGCGGGCACCGCCGCTGAGCAGTTCCGCGACGGAGACCGTGGGGGCGGTCAGCCCGCGCTCAAGCAGGGTCATCGGGCGCATCTGCGAGCGCACGATGCGTCCCGCCCCTGAATGGGCGGCGGATTGCAGCACCGAAGCAGACCCAGTCAGCAGGAAGCCGGACGGACTCGGGTCGTCGTCCACCGCCCGGCGGACGAGGTCCCAAGCCGGCTCCCACCGCTGGTGCTCATCGACGAGAATTGGTCGGGGTGCTGAGGTCAACCGTTCGGGGTCCGCGTGAAGCAGCTCACGCGACGCCGAATCGTCCAAGCGGTACACGGTGCTCGCTCGGGCGGTGGCGGTGGCCGTCTTGCCCACTCCCTTGGCGCCGTCCAGGGCGATCGCCGGCAGGTGCGGGAAGAGCTCGTCGAGCTCGCTGTCGATCACCCGTCTGACGTAACCGCCGGCGCCGCTCACAACGGCAACGCTACAGATCGCGGCACTCCTACGCTACAGATGGCCGCCCGTGAAACATACAGATCGCGGTGGATCAGCACGACAATTAGCGGCCCTCGGCGCCCTCGGTGGCCAGCAGCGCGGCCAGGTGCGCCGGGGCGACGATGCGGCCGAAGCGGCGGATCCGAGGCGGTGTGCCCTCGGGCTCGCTCCAGCCACACTGCCGCGCATGCCGCGAGGGTGGGGGAACCCGCCGTGGCCGGCGGACGCCATGTGCCAGTAAGCCGTGCTGTGTGCAGCCGGGCGCGGGTCCCTCGGCGGCGGCCTTGGTCGGGTAGTTTCCGCCGGATCGGCGCAGCCCGTCCGGGCCGTTGCACCGCAGCCGCCAGCGTCCCACCGAGGATCGGGTGATCGAACCTCCACTCATCGCGCGAGGCCTTGTGACGGGCGTTGCCAGTCCACGGCCGAGGAAGATCACGTGACCGCTACGTGACCGACGTGGCGGTCACGAAGGGCGACAGGGGGTCCGCATCGGGCTCCGGTCTGAGACTTCACCAGGCTTGTAGGCGATGAAACTTCTTGCATACCCACGGATTTCGGTGGAGCGGGTGACGGGAATCGAACCCGCACTGTCAGCTTGGGAAGCTGATGTTCTACCATTGAACTACACCCGCGGGCCGGTGTTCCCAGCCGAGCAGGCCACACAGTACCAAGACGCGCAGCGTCCGTGAGCGGGTGACTGGTACGAGGCCAAGTGATGTACTACCGCTTCAGGTCGCGCCTCCTCATGCCGAGGATCAACCGAGGTCCGATGAGACAGAGGTGCGGCGTGCAGATCGTTCTTGCCTTGCTCTCGCTGCCCGCGATGGCCCTTCTCCTCGTCGCGATGGCTCGGGTGGAGGCGTCCTTCGACGCCGACCCGCTCAAGACCCGGGTGAAGCCGACTGCTCACTGAGCACGTCCCCGGAGGAGGCGGCGTCCGCGGGTCCGCCCGTGATCGCGCCCCGCCCGTGAGCCTGCCCCGGTAGCCTCTCCTGGCCGGTCGCCGTCCAGATGCGGACGCCGCGGGCGGCCGACGGAGGGATCCCGGACGTGGACGACAACCTGGCAAGCCGTTCGGCGGACTGGCTGGCTGCCGACGTCGCCGCGCGGCGCCCCGAGCTGTCCGCGCTCTCGCGGCTGATGTCCTCCAGGACCCGCTTGGCGCTCCTGCCGACGCCCCTGCATGAGGCGCCGCACCTGTCGGCCGCAGTTGACCGGTCGGTGTGGCTGAAACGGGACGACCTGACGGGCACGGCACTGGGCGGGAACAAGATCCGGAAGCTGGAGCTGCTGGCCGCGGACGCTCGCCACGACGGAGCCGACGTACTCGTCAGCGCCGGAGCGGCGCAGTCGAACCATGCGCGCACGGTCGCCGCTGTGGCCGCGATGCTCGGCATGGACTGCCGGCTCGTCCTCGGTGGGGACCGGCCCAGGCGGCCGTCCGGCAACCTCCTGCTCGACGAGCTGTTCGGGGCGAGCCTGAGCTGGGCGGGCCCCGGCGGGTGGACGGCGATGGCGGCAGGCGTCGCCGCGATCACGGAGCAGCTGCGCCAGGACGGCCGCCGCCCCTACGCCATCCCGGTCGGTGGCAGCGTGCCGCTGGGTGCCGCAGCCTTCGCGGCCGCCTACCTCGAGCTCGCCGTGCAGTGCCGCCTTGCCGCCTTCGACCCCGTCGCCGTCGTGCACGCGTCGTCCTCGGCGGGAACCCAGGCCGGGCTGCACCTGGGCTTCGTGCTCGCGCGGGCGTTGCTCGACGTACCGTCACCCCGCGTGGTCGGCGTCGATGTCGCCAAGATCACCGATCCGCTGGCAGACGAGGTGGCCAGGCTTGCCCGCCAGACCGCGGACCTCCTGGGCGTGCGGTCGATCTGGGACGACGCCGCCGCGCCGCCGGAGGTGCTCGACGGCTACCTGGGTGCCGGGTACGCCGTCGCGTCGGCGGGCTCCACCGCGGCTCTGGAGCTGCTGGCCCGCACGGAGGGGGTCGTCGCCGACCCCGTTTACAGTGCCAAGGCGCTGCACGCCGTGTGCGAGCGAGACTTCGGCGGCCCGGTCGTCTTCTGGCACACCGGCGGAACTCCTGCCCTCTTCGCCGACGAGGCAGCGCCCGGCTGGTCGTCGTCGCCCTGACGCGGCCGCCTCGCGCACCTGCCGCTGCTGGTCCGGTCGGCTGTCGGGCCGGCTCACCGGCCGGACGCCGACGACTCGCGGCTCGCCTCGGGCTCGGGACGGCGCACGGCCGCCAGCAGCATCTGGGCGACGTCCACGACCTCGACGTCGTCGCGCGCCGTGCCTTCTGCCTGCTTGGTCGTGAGCCCGTCGGAGAGCATGACGCGGCAGAACGGGCACGCCACCGCGATCTTGTCGGCACCGGTCTGCAGGGCCTCGGCCGTGCGTGCGGTGTTGATCCGGGTGCCGAGCGTCTCCTCCATCCACATCCGCGCGCCGCCGGCGCCGCAGCAGAACGAGCGCTCCTGGTTGCGTGGCATCTCCGTGAAGCTGACCCCTGGCAGGCGACTCGATGAGCTCGCGCGGCGGGGAGTAGACGCCGTTGTGACGGCCGATGTAGCAGGGGTCGTGGTACGTCACCGTCGCGCGCGCGGGCAGCGGGGTTCCGTTGGGCGCCAGCGTGGTCTGGCCGGACACGGGGGAGACCGGCAGCAGTCGCCGCTCGCGCACCAACCGGTTGAGCAGCTGGGTGTGGTGCAGCACCTCGTAGCTGCCACCCAGCTGGGGGTACTCGTTCTTGATCGTGTTGAAGCAGTGCGCGCACGTGACGACGATCGCGGTCGCCTTCGCCTCGGTGAGAGCCTCGACGTTGGCCGAGGCCAGCATCTGGAACAGGAACTCGTTGCCCGCCCGCCGGGCCGGGTCCCCGGTGCACGCCTCGCCGTCGCCGAGGACGGCGAATGACACCCCGGCCGTGTGGAGCAGCTCGGCCACGGCGCGCGTCGTCTTCTTCTGCCGGTCCTCGAAGGCCCCGGCGCAGCCCACCCAGAAGAGGTAGTCGACCTCGGTGAGGTCCTGGACGTCGACGCCGACCTGGGGGACGTCGAACGGCAGGCCCTTCGCCCAGTCCATGCGCGTCCGGGCGTTCATCCCCCAGGGGTTGGAGGACTTCTCGAGGTTCTTGAACATCCCGCCGAGCTCGGTCGGGAAGGCCGACTCGATGAGGACCTGGTAGCGACGCATGTCGACGACATGGTCGACGTGCTCGATGTCCACCGGGCACTGCTCGACGCAGGCTCCGCAGGTCGTGCAGGACCACAGGACGTCGGGGTCGATCACGCCGCCTGCCAGCGGGTGGTCCGCATCGACCGTCCCGACCAGCCGGCGCTGCGCCTGCGCGGCCGCGTCGGCCGGCAGCCGGTCCCGCTCGGCCTCGTCAGTGAGCAGCCACGGGGCCTTGCCGTGGGCGTGGTCGCGCAGGCTCAGCACGAGCAGCTTGGGCGACAGCGGCTTGTCTGTGTTCCACGCCGGGCACTGCGACTGGCACCGTCCGCACTCGGTGCACGTGGAGAAGTCGAGCAGTCCCTTCCACGTGAAGTCCTCGACCTTGCCGACCCCGAGCGCGTCGTCCTCGTCGAGCTCGTCGATCTTCTCGAAGTCCAGCGGCACTCCACCGACGAGGATCGGCTGCAGCGCACCGAGACTCGGCCGTGTCACCTCCGGCGAGCCGGGGTGACGCTTGAACCAGACATTGAAGAACGCGAGGAACCGGTGCCAGGCGACGCCCATCGTGGGCTGAAGCGCGATGGTCATGAACCACGCCATCGACACGACGATCTTGGCGACCGCCACCCACATGATCCACAGCTCGAGGGTGTGGACGCTCGTGCCGGAGAAGAGCCGCCCGATCCAGGCTGTGGTCGGGAAGTGCACGAGGGACGGCGCCGCGCCGCCACTCGCGCTCGACGTCGCCGCCCCCAGGGCGTACTCCAGGCCGCGCAGCAGCAGCACGCACACGACGACGGCCAGGATCGTCGCCTCGACGTAGTACGCCTGCCAGAACGACGACCCGAAGAACCGCGAACCCCGCCCGGACGACGCCGCGAACCGCCTCGGGTGGTTCACCTGGCGCACCACGATCAGCGCGACGATCGCGATGCCGCTGGCCCAGGCGAGCAGCTCGATGAGCCACTCGTAGGGCGGCCAGTGCCCGACCACGGGCAGCGCGAAGTCCGGCCAGACCAGCTGCCAGTAGGCCGTGACCAGCGTGAAGAACAAGGCACCGAAGGCCACGAAGACGAACCAGTGCATGACACCGACGAGTCTCCAGGTGAGCAGGCGACGATGCCCGAGCGTCTCCGACACCACAGACCGGGCTCGGTCGGCGGCCCGACCCCCGCGAGAGGCGTCCGGTTGCCCGAGCCTGATCACCCGGGTCATGAGGATGACGGTGCGGACGAAGAGCGCGACCCCGACGGCCGACAGGGCGGCGACAAGGGCGATGACGGTGATCTGGAGACTGCTGAGGTCCATCGGGCCCTCTCGACGTCCATCTGGGTGGCACGTACCCCGACCCCGGGGCCGCCACGTCGCTCCGCAGTCTACGAAAGGACTACCCCAGGGCGATGTCCGCCCTCACTGGGCGCTCGCCTGCGTCGAGCCCGATCTCGACGACGAAGGAACCGGGCTCGAGCGCCCAGGCCTGTGCGGCGGCGTCCCAATGCTCGAACGCCCGGCGCCCCAACGTGATCGGCACCTGGACGACGGCACCGGGCTCGGCCTCGGCGGCCGCGAAGCCACCCAGCCAGAACGCCGGCCGCTCGAGCGTCGAGCCGGGCCGTGACACGTAGGCCTGCACGACGGCGCGACCCTGCCTCGCGCCACTGTTGCGCACAGCCACCCGCAGCTGCACGCCCTCGGAACCCGTCTCGACCACGGTCGAGCTCGCCAGCTCCCACGTCGTGTAGCCCAGGCCGAACCCGAACCAGTACGCGGGCTTCGGCCCGCCGTCCACCGCCGCCCGGGCCCAGGCCCGGTACCCGATGTGCAGCCCCTCGCTGTACTCCAGCACTCCCTCGACCGGCTGGGTCGAGAGCACCGGCGCGTCCTGCTCCTCGGCGGGCCAGGTGGTCGGCAACCGCCCGCCGGGCTCGACCATGCCGAGCAGCACGTCGGCCAGCGCATCGCCGAACTCCTGGCCCGGGAACCACGCGAGCAGCACCGCCGCCACCTGCTCGCGCCAGGGCATGAGCACGGGGCTCCCGGCGTTCACGACGACGACCGTGCGCGGGTTGGCCGCCGCCGCCCGCCGCACGAGCTCGTCCTGGTTGCCGGGCAACGCCAGTGACGTGCGGTCGAACCCCTCCGACTCGACCAGATCCGTCGTGCCGACCACGACGATCGCGACGTCCGCGTCGGCGGCCAGCGCAGCCGCACGATCGAGCTCGTCGGCGTCGCCGAGCCGCGGCGCCTCGGCCAGCAGCTCCAGCGCGATCATGTCGATCACGGGCTCCGGCTCGTAGCGCACGTGCACCGCCACCGCTGCGGTGGGCAGGTCGACAAGCACCTCGCGCTGAGGCGGGGTCACGAGCGTGGCGAAGTCCTCCTGCTCCGGCGTGATGGCGATGGTCACGTCGAGCACCGTCGCGCCGTCGACGTCCATGATGAGCCGGCCGACGCCCGCCAGCCCGAGCCGCCAGCGCCCGGCGGCAGGCGACTGCAGCACCGTGTCGACCTCGACGGCCGTGGCGCCGAAGTCACGCGCGACGTCCTGCCACAGCACCCGGCCGCTCAGGCGGTGCTCCTCCTTCACGACCTGACCCGTGGCGTCGAGGTAGCGCACCCGGGTGCCGGGGCGGCCGGTCTCCGGGTGGCGCAACAGCGGCAGGCCGACGGGTACGAGGCTGTCGCGAGTGCGCGCACCCTCGGCATGCGTGACCTCCACCCCGTGCGAAGCCAGGGCAGCGCGCAGGCCGTCGAGCGGCGACACCACGTGCGTCGGGAACACGGTCGCGCTGCCCCCGCCCTGGCCGCGCCCGGCAGCGGCGTTGGGCCCGAGCACGGCGACCCGGCGCAGCGCGGCGGCTTCCAGCGGCAGCAGCGGGGCGGCGTCCACCAGTCCCTCGACGGCGTTGCCCGGGGGAGCGTTGCGCACGAGCACCATGGCGGCGCAGGCAACCCGGCGCAGCAGCGAGCGGGTGCCCGCGGAGTCGGGTGCCGCGAGCTCGGTGAGGTCCGGCGCCGGTACGGCCGGGGGGACGTCGCCCAGCGCGCCGACGCGTGCAGCCAGCCGCAGCAGGTTGCGCACCTTGGCGTCGATGGCGCTGCGCGGGACGCGACCGGCGCGGACAGCGTCGACCAGGGCCTGGCCCCACGGGCCGCGCGGCCCGGGCATCGCGAGGTCGAGCTCGGCCCGCGCCGCCGCCTCGGTGGAGCGGGTCGCGGTCCAGTCCGACATCATCACGCCGTCGAAGCCCCACGGGCGCAACGGGTCTGCGAGCAGGGGGCTCTCGGTCATGGTGACGCCGTCCACGCGGTTGTAGGCGGCCATGATGGCCCACGGGTGGGCGTGCGTGACGATGTGCTCGAACGGCGCGAGGTACAGCTCGCGCAGCGTGCGGGCATCGGCGTGGACGTCGACAGTCATCCGGTCGGTCTCGGAGTCGTTGGCCACGTAGTGCTTCACGGTGGCCGCGACGCCGCCTGACTGCAGCCCGTTGACGTAGGCGGCGCCGATGCGCCCGGTCAGCAGCGGGTCCTCCGAGAAGCACTCGAAGTGCCGGCCGCCGAGCGGGCTGCGGTGCAGGTTGACGGTGGGCGCGAGCAGCACGTCGACGCCCTTGCGCCTCGCCTCGCCCGCAAGCAAGCGGCCCACCTCACCGACCATCGGCTCGTCCCACGTGGCGGCCAGCGCCGTCGGTGAGGGCACATTCGCCGCCGGCTCGCGCTCGTCCCACCGCTGACCACGCACGCCCACCGGGCCATCCGAGGTGACCATGGCGCGCAGCCCGATGCCCGGCAGTGCATAGGTGCGCCACGTTGTCTGGCCGGTGAGGAGGCGGACCTTCTCCTCGAGGCTGAGGGCCGCGAGGGCGGCCTCGATGCGGTCGTCGTGCGCGGGGCTCGCCGGGCTGCGCTGGGCCCGGACGGTGTCGTCGCTCATGCCCTGGATCCTCTCGTATCCAGGCTTGCGCCCGGAGCGGCCGACCACGGAGTGGGGGGCAGCGGGGCAGCGGTGCGAGCGGCAGATCGAAAGGCAACCCCGCGGCAGATCGAAAGGCAACTGATCGGCTCGGCGAGCGGTTCACCGCAGGCTTCGTGCTGTACTGCGGCCCGCAGCGACTCGCGTTCGGCAACCGCCTCGCCTGCCTCCCTCCCAGACCTGTGGCGAACCCCGGCCGACGTGACCTGAGCTGTTCAGCGAGCTGATCTACCCACCGCAACTCAGACGGCAGGTGGGCGGTACCCCGTCGGCTCGCCGTCGCCCAGGTCGACGATCGCCGCGACCGGCCCGCCGCCGTCCGGGCCCTGGTGAGCGGCCGAGACCGAGACGAACACCGCCGGGTCCCCGGTCACCGACGCGGTCACGCCGCCCACGCACGACTTGATCTGCCGGTGCCAGTGCACGTCGGAGTCGTCGAGCATCGCGTTGCGCCGCCCGCGCACCTCCCCGTCCTGGCTCACCTCGCACTTGAGGAACACGTTGACCAGCCGCCCCTGCAGGTCGCTGTGGTGCGGCCGGTCGGGCAGCTCGAGGCCGGCCGCGCGGATCGCGGCCCAGACGCCGTCGGCGTCCAGCGCGTCGCGCATCACCGAGTGCCCGATCCGGTAGCGCCCACCCACGCCGCGCGCGTTGCCCACCACCACCACCTGCGCCTGGTCCAGCTCCACACCGGACGAGCACGAGGCCACCGCGGAGAACAGCGACCGGTCGTGCATCACGTCGGCGTCGCCGGGCATCGTGATCTCGCCGAGTGCCACCGCGATCCCCAGAGCGGTACAGCCGTTCGAGAGGTCCATCGACTCGTGGGTGTGCTCGGTCCACACGGTCTTGCCGCGCGCCTTGGCGTCACGGATCGTGTGGATCGTCAGCAGCGGCGTCTTCGTCTGCACGTAGTGCACGTCTGCGGTGTCGGTGATGCCGGCTCGCTGCATGGCCACGCGCACAGCCGCTGCCACCTTTTGGATCATCGGGGTGCGGCCGATCTCCTCCGGCAGCAGCTGGTCGCTCATCGCGAACCCGACGGTCAGGCGCGGCTCGTCCTTGCCCGTCGCAGCGTCCGGGTGGCCCGGAGGCAGCGTGGCGAACACGGTCGCGTGCGGTGAGATGACGCCGTCCGTCCCGCCCGACCACACGATCGGCACCTGCATGACGGCGTCATGGTCGCGCGTGCCTCTGCTCATCAGAACCTCGCGGAAGGCCCGGTCGGCGATGATTCGCGTGTAGTCGTTCACCCCGCCGTTGCCCTCGGTCTTGCCGATCACCGCGATCACGCGGTCGGCCTCCACGATGCCGGCGTCGATGAGCTCTGCCAGCCCCGACGCGTCACTGACGTGCGTGATCGGCACCTTCCGGACCTCGATGGGCTGCGGCGTCGCCGTCGTCTCGGGCACCTGTGTCACCTCTCGTGTCGATGGTGCGTGTCTGTCGATGGTGCGTGTCTGTCGATGGTGCGTGTCTGTCGATGGTGCGTGTCTGTCGATGGTGCGTGTCTGTCGATACCGCATGTCTGGTGTCTCGGATGCGGGCGGCGGCCTGTCGTGCGCTCCGGCCCCGACCTCTGGGGGTTTCCGGTCCTATCCGATCGGTGATTCGACCACTTAGGCGCCAGCGGACACGGAAGGGTCCCCGGCCGCCGAGTCGGCCGGCAGCACGATCGTGCCAGCCGTCCCGGCGATCGCCTCGCTGATCCGGCTCAGCGACGTGATCGCGGCGCGTCGGCCGCTGGACTGCACGAAGCTCAGCACAGCCTCCACCTTGGGCCCCATGCTGCCGCTGGCGAAGTGCCCGTCGGCGGCGTAGCCGCGCAGCTCGGCCGCGCTGACGTGGCCCAGGGGCCTGGCTTGCGGCGTCCCGAACCCCAGGATCGCGTGGTCGACGTCGGTCGCGATCACGAGCAGGTCCACGCCGAGCTCGGCGGCGAGCACGGCCGCCGTGAGGTCCTTGTCGATGACCGCGTGCACCCCGACCAGCGTGCGGGTGCCCTCGGCCTGGTCCGCGACCGTCGGGATGCCGCCGCCCCCGGCGCAGACGACCACGAAGCCTGCCGCGAGGAGAGCCGCTGCGGCAGGTGCGTCGAGCACCTCCAGGGGGTAGGGACTGGGCACCAGTCGCCGCCAGCCCCGCCCGGCCGGGTCGTGCCAGACATGGTCGTTGCCGGCTAGTGCAGTGACCTCGGCCGCGTCGAGGAACCGCCCGATGGGCTTCGTCGGGCGCGTGAACCGCGGGTCGGCGCGGTCCACCAGGGTGCGGGTGACCAGGGCCGCCACGCGTCGCCGCACGGCACGGCGGGCCAGCTCGGCGTCGAGCGCGTTCAGCAGAAGAGCGCCGATGGTGCCCTGGGTCTGCGCGCCGCACCAGTCCAACGGGACGGGGGGGACGACGTGCGCGGCCAGCTCGTTCTTGACGAGCAGGTTCCCCACCTGCGGACCGTTCCCGTGGGTGACCACGAGGTCGTGACCGGCGGCGACCAGGTCGGCGAGGCTGCGGCTCGCGACCTCGACCGCAGCCCGCTGGTCCTCTGGCCTGGCCCGCCCGTCCGGGGCGGTCATGGCGTTGCCGCCCAGTGCCACGAGAACCCGCATGGCCGCCGAGCCTAGGTGCGCACGGCGAGCGGGGGCACGGTCATAATCTGCCCGCGGGGTGCGGGATCCTTTGGCAGGAGCCTCCGAGTCAGGACGCGCGGGCAGGTGCCGCCGTCTCAGCGTGCTCGGGCATCACGACGTCGCCCCAGGAGACCGTCGCCGCGGGGTCCACGTGAACCCCGTCGAGGTTCAGGGGCCTCTCCCCGCCCCCGATGTCGTCCAGGAGCACCCGGCCGCCGCTGAACGTGGCCAGCCGCAGCGACGTGGTCCCGCCGTCGAGGCGTGCCCCCCTCAGGTCGAGGACGCCGTCCTGCACGGTCATCGTGGTCAGGAACCACTCCCCGCCACGAACCTCGACGTCGCGGAAGTCCAGGTAGGCCCCACCCGCGTGGGCGCCGTAGAGCGACACCTGCCCTCCGTCGATCACGCTGCGGCGCAACGAGAGCCGGCCGCTGCGCAGCTGGGCGTCGCGCAGCGAGAGCCGGCCCGCGCGGACGGCGGCCGACTCGATGCTGATCGTCCCGCCATCCAGCCAGGCGCTCTCGAGCCGCACCTCGCCGCCGTCGACGGTCAGCCCGTCCAGCACGAGAGTGCCGTCGACGTGCAGGCCGTCCAGCACCAGGGCGCCCCCGCTCACCGTGATCCCTCGCAGGTCGAGCGTGCCCGGGCCGACTTGGGCATGGGCCAGCCGGACCACGCCGCCGGTCAGGTGCGCGCCGGCCAGGCTGCCCGAGTCCAGCACGGCCCAGCTGAGGTCCAGGTTCAGACCGCACCAGGTCGTGGGGGCGTTCGGGTCGCCGAGATGGGTGCGGATCGTGTCGAGGATCCTCCGCCGCACCTCGGCCTCACCTCGGGCAGGGTGCCCCGGGTCGTACGGTGCGCGAAGGTAGGCAGCCAGAACACTGAGCACGGCCGGCCTGTGGTGCGGGGAGAGGTCGGCGAGTCGGACCAAGGCTGCCACGGCATCCAGACGCCGGGTGGCGTCGGCGGCCGTGAGCCCGGCGCTGCCGTCGGCGACCAGACGCACCGCAGCGGTCGCGTCGCCGTCCTGGGTCGCGCTGTGCCCGCGTCTCACACTGAGCACGCTATGTGCGCAGGCGTGGCGGGCGCCGGGGCTTCCGTCCCCGGCTGCGCCACCGGGCGCTCAGCGGGGTGCGCCGGGCAGCCCCAGCCGGCGGTAGCGTGCCAGCCGCGCCGCGAGCCGTGCCGGCCCGTCGGCAAGCAGCAGCCCGAGCAGCTCCTGCTCGAGGACGGTGCCCACACGGAAGAGGAACGCGGTGGGCTCGTCCGCCGCGTCGGGGAGCTCGGGGACGATCCGGTCGACGATGCCGTGACGGAGGAGGTCGCGCGAGCGCACTCCCTGCCACGCGGCCACCTCCGGCGCCCGGTCCACCGTACGGTGCAGGATCGCGGAGGCGCCCTCGGGCGGCAGCGGGGAGAGCCAGGCATGCTCGGCGGCGATCACCCGGTCGGCAGGCAGCAGCGCCAGCGCCCCTCCGCCGGCGCCCTGGCCGAGCAGCAGACACACGGTCGGCGCGGGCAGGGTCGCCAGGTCCGCGAGGCTGCGCGCGATCTCACCGGCCAGGCCGCCCTCCTCCGCCTCCTTGGACAGGGCCGCGCCCGCCGTGTCGATCACAGACAGGAGGGGCAGTCCGAGCTCGGCGGCCAGCCGCATCCCGCGCCGGGCGGCGCGCAGCCCCCCTGGCCCGAGGGGGCGGTCGGCGCTGCGCCGCCGGTCCTGCCCCAAGACGATGCATGCCGCCTCGCCGAACTCGGCGAGCGCCAGCAGCACGGCCGGCTCGGCCTCACCCTCCCCGGTGCCGCTGAGCGGCACGACGGTGCGGGCGGCGACCTTGAGCAGGGCGCGCACGCTCGGCCGCTCCGGTCGCCGTGACCGTTGGATCGACTCCCAGGCCGACACGTCCGGCCCCGGTGCGTCGCTGCGGCCTGGAAGGTCTGCCCCCTGCGCGGCGACAGCCTGCTCCTCCATGCGCACCCTGGCCAGCTCGCGAGCCGGGGCACTGGCGCGCAGCTCCTCGGGCCTGCAGAGCACCCGGAGCGCGGAGACCGCGATCTCGCGCAGGTTCTCGACGGGCACCACAGCGTCGATCAGCCCGTGGGCGAAGAGGTTCTCGGCGGTCTGCACGCCGCTAGGGAAGGGCTCTCCGTACAAGGCCTCGTAGACGCGCGGTCCGAGGAAGCCGACCAGGGCGCCCGGCTCGGCGATCGTGATGTGCCCCAAGGACCCGAAGGAGGCAAGGACCCCGCCGGTCGTCGGGTTGCGCAGGTACACGATGAAGGGCAGGCCCGCCGCGTGGTGCTGGGCGATCGCCGCGGAGATCTTCACCATCTGCAGGAACGCGACCGTCCCCTCCTGCATCCGGGTCCCCCCGGACACCGGCCCGGCGACCAGGGGCAGCCGCTGCGCCGTCGCCTGCTCCACGGCTCGCACGAGGCGTTCGGACGCCGCAACGCCGAGTGACCCGGCGAAGAAGGCGAACTCGCAGGCCAGCACCGCTACCCGCCGCCCGCCGATCCTGCCCTCCCCGGTGACCAGGGCCTCGTCGAGCCCGGTGCGGCGGCGGGCGTCGTCCAGCTCCGCGGCGTACCCCTGCGGCGCGGCCGCCTGGTCCGGCTCGGCGGCGTCCGTCGTGGTCGGGGCGCGGGGACCGAGGTCGGTCCTCTCGAAGGCGCTCATGTCGACGTCCCACGTGGCCCAGCTGCCGGGGTCGAGGACGCGACTGACGAGCTCCATGGCGCCGGGACCGCGGACGCCGCTCATCCCTTGCCCGCCGCTCATGCCTTGCCCGCCGCTCATGCCTTGCCCCCCGCGTCGGCGCCGGTGTCGGCCTCGCCCGCGGCACCCTCCTCCGGGCGGTCCCCCGTCGCTGCCAGCCACGCCATGATGTCCTGGGTGTGCTGGCCGAGCGTCGGCGGCGCCGTGTGCCTGGTGCGGGTGACCTCTGCGAGGTCGCCGTCGGAGTCGACGAAGAAGCGCAGGGGCGGCCCGGGCAGCTTCAGGGGGCCCAGGCTCTGGTGGTCGACGTCCACGATCAGGCCCTGCGAGCGGGTCTGGTCCCACGCGTACACCTCGTCGAGGGTGCGCACGCGCCCGGCGGGGATCCCCAGCTCGGCGAGCCGCGGCAGCAGGTCGGCTGCGTCGTAGGTCGCGAACGCGGACTCCAGCAGCTGGATCACCCGCGCGCGGTTCGCCACCCGCTCAGCGTTGGTGGCGAGCCCCTCGTCGTCGGCCGGCAGGCCGAACCCTCCGCAGAGGCGTCGCCACAGCCCCTCGCTCCCGACCGAGATCTGCACGGCCGAGTCACGGCAGTGGAACAGGCCGTACGGGCAGATCGAGGGGTGGTGGTTGCCCTGTGCACGGCCGACCTCGCCGGCGACGGTGTAACGCGTGCCCTGGAAGGCATGGACGCCGACGATCGCCGCCAGCAGGCTCGTGCGCACCACCTGGCCGCGACCGGTGCCGGCTCGCTCGACCAGCGCGGCCAGCACGCCGAAGGCTCCGTACATGCCCGCGAGCAGGTCGGCGATCGGCACGCCGACCCGCTGCGGGTCGAGCTCGTCGCGGCCGGTCACCGACATCAGGCCGCCCTCACCCTGGGCGATCTGGTCGTAGCCGGCCCGGCCCCCTTCGGGACCGTCGTGGCCGAAGCCCGAGATCGACAGCACCACGAGGCCAGGGTTGAGCTCGTGCAGCCGGGAGGCGGGAAAGCCGAGCCGGTCCAGGACGCCCGGGCGGAAGTTCTCCAGCAGGACGTCGGCACGCCGGACCAGCCGTGCGAGGACGTCGCGACCCTCGTCCGACTTCAGGTCGAGGGTGAGGGACTCCTTGTTCCGGTTGCAGGACAGGAAGTACGTGGACTCGCCGTCGACGAAGGGCGGCCCCCAGCCGCGGGTGTCGTCACCGGTGCCCGGAGCCTCGACCTTGATGACCCGGGCGCCGAGGTCGCCGAGCATCATCGCCGCGTGCGGCCCGGCAAGGGCTCGGGTGAGGTCGACCACGAGGTGGCCGGCCAGCGGGCCGGCGGGGGTCTGCGTCATCCCTGGAGCCTAGGAGCCCGATCGCAGCGACCTCATCGGCAACGGCTGCCACATCGACCGCGGCGACGCTGCCACATCTGCAGGGCTCGGCGGGAGGCCCAACCCGGCTCGAGTGTACAGTTCGTTGCGTATGGCGCGTTCGATTGCGCTATGTGCGACGTGACTCTGGACGTGGGCCCCTCCCCGGGGCTACGTTCCGCCGGGACGGCACCCCTGACGGTGGGGTGCCTCGCATGAAAAGGATGCTCGCAATGGCCTTCCCCTCCGACCTGGAGATCGCCCAGGCCGCCGTCCTCAAGCCCCTCCCCGACATCGCGGCCCAGATGGGCATAGGAACCCACCTGCTGGAGCAGCACGGCGAGGACGTGGCCAAGATCAGGCTGGAGGCGATCGAGGAGCTGGCCGACCGGCCGAAAGCGAAGTACGTCGTCGTCTCGGCGATCACCCCCACCCCGCTCGGGGAGGGCAAGACCACGACGACGGTGGGGCTCGGGCAGGCGTTCAAGCACATCGGCAAGACGGCCACCATCGCGATCAGGCAGCCCTCGATGGGCCCGACCTTCGGCATCAAAGGCGGAGCGGCAGGCGGCGGCTACAGCCAGGTCGTGCCCATGGAGCTGCTCAACCTTCATCTCACCGGTGACTTCCACGCAGTGACTGCAGCCCACAACCTGCTGTCGGCCATCGTCGACAACCACCTCTACCACGGCAACGCCCTGGGTCTGGACGTCCACAACATCACGTGGCGGCGGGTCCTCGACGTCAACGACCGGGCACTGCGGAACATCATCGTGGGTCTGGGCACGAGGCTGGACGGCGTCCCGCGCCAGACCGGCTTCGACATCACGGCTGCCAGCGAGGTGATGGCCCTGCTGGCCCTCACCTCCTCACTGGCCGACCTCAAGGCGCGCCTGGCGCGCATCGTCGTCGGCTACACCCGCACCGGCGACCCGGTCACGGCCGAGGAGCTCAAGGCGTCCGGGGCCATGGCGGCGATCCTGCGCGAGGCGGTCAAGCCCAACCTTCTGCAGACTCTCGAGCACACGCCTGTGCTCGTCCACGCCGGGCCGTTCGGGAACATCGCCACCGGCAACTCCTCGGTGCTGGCCGACCTCATCGGCATCCGTGGCGGCGACTTCCTCATCACCGAGGCCGGGTTCGGTGCGGACATGGGCGCCGAGCGCTTCTTCAACATCAAGTGCAGGGTCTCGGGTCTGGCCCCCGACGCCGCGGTCGTCGTCGCCACTGTGCGCGCACTGAAGGCGCACTCGGGCAAGTACAAGATCGCTGCCGGCCGCCCGCTGCCGGAGGAGCTGCTGGCCGAGAACCCGGACGACGTCCACGCGGGTGCGGCCAACCTGCGCAAGCAGATCGAGAACATCCGGGTGCACGGTGTGTCGCCCGTCGTCGCCATCAACGTCTTCCCCACCGACCACGAGAGCGAGTGGGCGGCGATCCGCGAGGTCGCGGAGTCGGCCGGAGCCCGGGTGGCCGTGTCCCGTCACTTCACCCACGGCGGTGCGGGTGCCACGGAGCTCGCAGAGGCCGTCGCCGAGGCGGCGGCGGAGCCGTCGTCCTTCAGCGTCCTCTACCCCGACGACGTCCCCCTGCGCCAGAAGATCGAGACGGTCGCGACCAAGGTGTACGGCGCCGACGGCGTGGACTACTCCCCGATCGCTGCGACCCAGCTCGACAGCTACGAGCGCAACGGCTTCGGCCGGCTGCCGGTCTGCATCGCCAAGACGCACCTGTCCATCTCGTCGGACCCCAAGCTGCTGGGCGCTCCCACCGGCTGGCGACTGCCCGTCCGCGAGGTCCGTGCCTCGGTCGGCGCGGGCTTCATCTACGCGCTCTGCGGCGACATGCGCACGATGCCGGGGCTGTCGACGAAACCTGCCGCCTTCGGCATCGACATCGCGGACGACGGAACCATCGTCGGCCTCTCGTAGCCTCCGGTGGATAGCTCGGCACGGCTCAGAGCCAGTCGAAGGGTGAGGACGTCGCGCCCGCCGCGAGCCGCGCGTAGCCCGGTCCGCGGTCGAAGAACGGCTGGTCGGAGCCCCGTTCGGCCCGCATCCGAGCCCGGAGGTCGACTGTGGCCGCGACGTCCACGCTTGCCTCATCGGAAGAGCCCGTGACGACCACGCCATAGTCCTCGCGGGCGCCGGACGGCGACACCTTGCCCCATCGCACGTCGCGCTCGACGTCGGCTACGGGCCGATCCAGCGGGTCCCCCCAGCCCCCGCCACCCGTCGTCCGGATCCGGATCACCTCACCGGCCCGCACCGGCTCGGCGTCGGTGAGCGCCTCGACCTCGCGCTCGTTCGGCCCGCCGGGGTCGATCGTCACCTGGAAGGGCCGTCCGGCTCGACCGCCCTTGACCCCCCAGCACGACAGGATCGACCGGTCCGCGATGGACATGAACGAGGCGTCGCGCAGCATCAGGATGTGCTTCTCGTACCCCAGCCCGCCGCGGAATCGGCCCGAGCCACCCGAGTCGACCGCCAGCCCGAGCCTCTCGACCCGCAGAGGGAAGCGGCTCTCGCTGAACTCCGTGGGGATGTTGCGGCTGTCGGGGACGACGTGGATGGTGTCCTCGCCGTCGGCGTAGTAGCGCCCGCCCGACCCACCGCCGAGGACCTCGCGCATGAGGTAGTGGTTGCCCGCGGCGTCGTGACCATGCACGCCGGTGTAGCGGATCGTCTCCTGGTCGGCGGGCATCCGCCCCTCCACCGCCTTGGCCAGCACGCCCGCGAGCACCCCCAGAAGGCGGAGGATCACGAACGTGCGGGCGTTGGTCGGCGCCGGGAACACCGGGGTGAGCAAGGTGCCCTTCGGCGGGAACCGCATCTCGATCAGTGGGACGACGCCCTCGTTGACGTCAAGCTCGGCCATCCGCTGGGGGCTGTCGGCCAGGTTGCGCAGGATCGGCGCGAGCCACTTCTTGAGGAAGTTGCCGTCGGCGTAGTCCCCGCAGTGGTTGATGGGCCCCTTGGCCTGGGGCGCGGTGCCGGTGAAGTCGATCACGAGCCGGCCGCCGTCCTCACTGCTCTTCGTCAGCGTGATCCGTTGGGTGTGCAGTCGCGGCTCGTCGACGCCGTCGTGCTCGGCGTAGTCCTCCCAGACGTACGTCCCGTCCGGGATCTTGGACAGGATCTCGCGCCGGTACGTCTGGGTGGTCTTGTCGAGGATGGCCTGGAAGCAGGCCTCGACCCTGGCACGGCCGTAGCGGTCGAACAGCTCGCCGAGCCGGCGCGACCCCATGAGGCAGGCCGAGCACTCGGCGTCCAGGTCCGCTGCGAGGGAGTCGGGCATCCGGGAGTTCCGGGTCATGATCCGCAGAGCCGCCTGGTTGGGCACGCCGGCGTCCCAGAGCTTGATCGGGGGGACCATCAGACCCTCCTCGAACACCGACGTCGCGCCACTGGGCATCGACCCGGGGCACGCACCGCCGATGTCGTCGTGGTGGCCGAACGCCTGGACGAACGCGACCACCTGGGGGCCGCGCGGCGTCGTCCGGCCGTCGACGTCGACGTCGACCGAGCCGTCGTCGTGGAACACCGGCACAGTCACGCAGAGGTCGGGCAGGTGGCCGATGCCCCCCTCGGACTCGTAGACGTCGTTGTGGAAGAAGACGTCGCCCGGGCACATGGTCGGCAGGGGGAAGTCACGCGCGACCGGGTGCACGAGGGCGGAGTAGGAGCGGCCGGTGAGCTTGCGCAAGGCCCGGTCGTGGATCCCCGCACGGAAGTCGTGGGCGTCACGGATCATGGGGCTGCGCGAGGTGCGCCCGATCGCCGTCTCCACCTCCTTCTCGACACTGGCCAGGGTGCCCTCGACGATCTCGACGAGCACAGGGTCTACGGCCTTCGCGTCCTCTGAAGGGTTGTCGTCGCCCAACGCGTGCGTTGTCGACGCCAACCCAACAGAGGTCGGCACGGGGGGGCGGGTGACCACCAGGTTGGTGAACCGGTCGACCCGCGCCACGAAGCCGGGGTGCACCGGCACCGTGGATCCGAACTCCTCGATCACCGCCGGCCCGGTGACCTCGTCGCCGGGCTCAAGCAGCGACCGGGCGTAGATCGGCGCGTCCTCGACGGGCTCCTCGAAGACGACGCGACGCCGCCCAGTCAGTGCGCGCGCGGCGTCCCCGTCGCCGTCCGGCTGCTCGCGCAGCTGCGGCCGCTGGATGGGGCCGACTCCCGTGACGCGCAGGTTGACCCACTCCACCGCCTGGTCGGAGCGCCCGGCGAAGGAGTACCCGTACGTCCTCTCGTGCGCGGCGTGGAAGGACTGGGCCACCGCCTCGGCGAAGGCGGCGTCCACCGCCACGGAGGGCGCCGGCACGCGCACCTCATACGCCTGGCCGGCGTAGCGAAGGTCGGCCGTGCGCACGAGCTGCTGCTGCGTGGCGTCGAACCCCTCGACGTCGAGTGCCTCGACGGCCTGCGCCTCGAGGTCGGCGTACACCGCTGCGACCCGGTCGAGGTCGAGGTGGTCGTGGCGCATCACCGCGGTCTGCACGTGGTCTGTGCGGACGTCGACGGTGAGCAGGCCGAACGCCGAGACGTTGCCCGGGTCGGGCGGGACGACGACCCCGGCCAACCCGAGGATGTCGACGAGCCGGCAGAGCAGCAGCGACCCGGAGCCGCCGAACGTGGTCATGACGAAGTCACGGACGTCGAGCCCCCTCTTGACGCTCACCTGGCGCAGCGCGTTGGCCTGGTTCCAGGCGGAGATCTCGAGGATGCCGCGAGCGCACTCCTCCACCCCCAGGCCCAGCTTGCCGGCGAGTGACTGCAGTCCCTCGCGCGCGGCGTCCTCGTCCAAGGGGATCTCCCCGCCGAGCAGATGGGGGGGAATGCGACCGAGAACGAGGTGGGCGTCGGTGATGGTGGGCTCCATCCCGCCCTTTCGGTAGCAGAGCGGGCCCGGGTCGGCTCCGGCGCTGCGGGGGCCGACCTTGAGCGTGCCCTCCGGCGAGATCCAGGCGATGGAGCCGCCGCCGGCACCCACCGTCACGATGTCGATCATGGGGATGCGGCTGGGGTACGCACCGACCGTGCCTTCGGTCGTGATCGTGGGCTGACCGTCGAGCACCACCGAGACGTCGGTCGACGTGCCCCCGCCGTCCAGCGTGAGCACCTTGTCGAAGCCCGCGGTGCTCGCGACCAGCGCCGCCCCGAGGGCGCCGGCCGCCGGCCCGGACAGCACCGTGCTGATGGGCTGGTGGACGATCTCCTCCGCCGACATCACGCCGCCGTTGGACTTCATGATCGCGAACGCGATGCGGCGTTGCGGTGGCCTCCCCGACGCCGGCGAACTGGCGCGGTGTGCCACCGCGCCAGTTTCCCCCTGGCGCGGTGTGCCATCGTGCCCAACTGTTTGGCGCTGTGTGCCACCGTGCCAGTCGGGGTCGGGGTCGGGGTCGGGGTCGGACGCCAGCGATGCGAGGCGGTCGGCGATCGTCGCGACGTACCGCGCGACCTGGGGCTTGACGGCGGCGTCGACGAGCGTGGTCATGCTGCGCTCGTACTCGCGGTACTCCCTGAGCACGTCGCTGCTGATCGACACGACGGCGTCCGGGTGCTCGCGCGAGAGCACCTCGCGCATCCGGTGCTCGTGAGCCGGGTCGGCGTACGCGTGGAGGAAGCAGACCCCGACGGCCGTGACGCCGTGCTCGCGGAAGAAGCGCGCCGCCGCGACAGCCCCCGTCTCGTCGAACGGCCGCACCTCGGCACCGGTCACGTCGAGCCGGCCGCCGACCGTGCGTACGAGGTCGGCCGGCACGATGCGCGGTGGCTTCACCCAGAAGTAGCTGTTGCCGTAGCCGTCAGGCACCGACTGACGGGCGATCTCGAGCATGAACTCGTAGCCGACCGTGGTGATGAAGCCGAGCCGCTCCACCTTGCCCTCCAGCAGGTGGTTGGTGGCCACGGTCGTGCCATGGGCCACCGACGTGACGGCGTGGGGCGGCGCGCCGATGAGCGCCAGCACCTTGTGCACGCCGGTCATGAAGCCGATCGAGGGGTCGGCCGGGGTGGACGGCGTCTTCGTCGTGACGAGCCGGCCGGAGGTCTCGTCGAACGCGACGACGTCGGTGAACGTGCCGCCGGTGTCGACGCCGATCCGGATGGTCGGCGCTGTGGGCAGGGCTGTTACGGGTCGGCTATCCATGGGCGCCATTGAATCGGCGGATCTCGACAATCTCGTCGGCAACTCTTGCTAAGCAATTTGTGATCGCGCCGTCACGAATGACGCGCGGCTCGACCCGCAGCCGGCGCCCTCGGTCTGCGGATTCGCGGTCCCGACCCGTAACCGGCGGCCACGTCGGGGAGCCGGCAGCCCCGACGTCAACCGAAGGCCCGAGACAGGCGTCCATGAGGTGTGGACAGCGTTGCGACGGAGGTCCCGGGTCTCCGGGACACCCGGCGTGCGATGACCGAGACACATCCGTGGGACGACGAGCGGCGCCGGAGCAGGCGCACGCGGCGCACCACCGGATCGGGCACGGGAGGGGTCATGCGAGGTCAAGGGTCTGCCGGCGGCCGGACGCCGACAAGCGGCCACCAGCACTCGGCGAGCACGCTGAACCGGGCGCGCACCACGGCGGGGGTCGCCGTCGTCGTGCTGCTGCTGGCGGCGTGCGGGGCGGGGAGCACGTCGGGGGCCGGCGCCACGACGTCGATACCGAGTGCCACCGGCCCGGCCGCGTCGAGCACGGCGGCCCCGGCCACCCAGGGCACCTCGACCGACGAGCCCGCCTCACCGTCCCCGACGGCGACCGCCGACGTCGAGGCGACCGGCACGCCGGGCTCCGGAGTGGACGACACCACGGCGGTCCTGCGCGAGATGCGCGCGGCCACCCACGACGGGTACGACCGCGTCGTCCTCGAGTTCGACCGCCCAGTGAACGCCTATCTCGTACGGTACGTCGACGCGATCACCGAGGACCCCTCGGACGCCCCTGTCCCGATGCAGGGCACGGCGTTCATCCAGGTCGTCGTCCAGGGCGCCACGCTGGACAACTCCTTCCAGCTCAGCGGGTCGCAGGTCGCGCGCACCTACGCCGGACCGCACCGGCTCACGCCGCTCTTGCCGCAGGTGCGGGAGATCGCGACGGCGGGGGACTTCGAGGCCACGCTCAGCTTCGGCATCGGGCTGGCGAGCAAGGCCGGCTTCACCGTGACGCGGCTGACCTCCCCGTCCCGGATCGTGGTGGATGTCGCCAAGTCGTCCTGACGGGCGTCCGGTCGGGGTGGGCCACGGCCGGCCGCGTCCGGTCAGGTCACCACACCGACCGGTCGCAGGTCCGGGCCCGGAACGCCGCCGCGACGCCTGCGGGCAGAGCCCGGACGGTGACGACGGCCAGCGCCGGGGCGCGCCGTCACGTCAGCGTCTCCTGATGCGCAGTCGTCAATGGACGTCGTCATACCCCCATGGGTATACGACCAGACGCGTGGCCGGATGTTCCCGGCGCATCCGCCATCGGGCGCCCAGGGCAGGCGGCGGGTAGCGTCCCGCACATGACGTCGATCGCCGCCGTTGCGGGTGTGCTGCCCGACAACGCGTACTCCCAAGAGGCGATCACCGCGGCCTTCGCGGACGTCGTCCTCGGCGAGCACGCCGACCAGCGTCCCCTCCTGGAGCGCCTGCACGCCGCCGCAGGCGTGCGCACCCGGAACTTCGTCCTGCCCCTGGACTCCTACGCCGCCCTCGCCGACTTCGGCGAGACCAACGACGTGTTCATCGAGTGCGCGGTCGCGCTGGCCGAGCGCGCGACGTCCGCCGCCCTCGCGGCGTCGGGGCTGGGTGCGGAGGACGTCGACGTCATCATGTCCGCATCCGTCACAGGGGTGGCCGCCCCGAGCATCGACGCGCGCCTGGTCCCCCGGCTGGGGCTGCGCCCCGACGTCAAGCGGCTGCCCATCTTCGGCCTCGGCTGCGTCGCGGGCGCGGCGGGCATCGCGCGACTGCACGACTACCTCGTCGGGCACCCCGACGGCGTCGCCGTCCTCGTGGCCGTCGAGCTCTGCTCGCTCACGATGCAGCGCGACGACGCGTCCACGGCCAACCTCGTGGCCAGCGGGCTCTTCGGCGACGGCGCGGCCGCGGTCGTCATGGTCGGCGATCGTCGAGCGACGACCATGGGGCTGCGCCCCGCCGCGCCGCAGGTGCTGGGCAGCCGCAGCCGCTTCTACCCCGAGACCGAGCGTGTCATGGGCTGGGACATCGGGGCGGGCGGCTTCCGCATCGTCCTGTCGGCCACGGTCGCCGACACGGTCGAGAAGTACCTGCGCGACGACGTCGACGCGTTCCTGGCCGGCCACGGCCTCACGGTTGCGGACATCGACGCCTGGGTGGCCCATCCCGGCGGCCCGAAGGTGATCGACGCGATCGTGCGTGCGCTGGACCTGCGCCCCGAGGCGCTGCGCGTGACCCGGGAGTGTCTGGCGGAGGTCGGGAACGTGTCCTCGGTCTCGGTGCTGCTGGTGCTGGAGCGGACGCTGGCTCAGTGCCCTCCGACGCCGGGGAGCTTGGGCGTGCTCCTGGCGATGGGGCCGGGGTTCTGCGCCGAGCTCGTGCTGCTGCAGTGGTGACGAGGCGTCCCGCATGAGCACCCTTGCCGCCTACGACCTGCTGCTCGTGGCCGTCGTCGCTGTCCGGTTCGTCGAGCTCGCGGTCTCCAAGCGGCACCTGGCCTGGGCGCGTTCGCAGGGCGGCGTGGAGTACGGGGCCGGGCACTACCCGGTGATGGTGTGCCTGCACGCCGCCCTGCTGGTCGGGTGCCTGGTGGAGCCGTGGGCCGCGGACCGGCCCTTCCTCCCGTGGCTGGCGTGGCCCATGCTCGCCGTCGTGGTCTCGGCCCACGCGTTGCGGTGGTGGTGCATCCGCTCCCTCGGCCGTCGATGGACCACCCGTGTGGTCGTGGTCCCGGGGCTGCCGCTCGTCACGACCGGGCCCTACCGGTGGCTTCGACACCCCAACTACGTGGCGGTCGTCGCGGAGGGTGTCGCGTTGCCGCTCGTGCACACCGCTTGGCTGACGTGCCTCGGCTTCACGGCCGCGAACCTCGCACTTCTGCGCGTTCGCGTCGGCGTGGAGGAGCAGGCGTTGGCGGCCGCCTCGGTGCCGTGACGTCGTGACGCCGTGACGCCGGGGTACGACGTCGACCTGCTCGTCGCGGGAGCGGGGCCGGTGGGTCTGGGCGCCGCCATCGAGGCGGCGCTCGCGGGCCTGTCGGTGGCGGTGCTCGACCCCCGCCAGGCTCCGACCGACAAGGCGTGCGGTGAGGGCCTCATGCCTCCCGCGGTGGCAGCACTGGCGCGGCTCGGCGTTGCAGTACCCGGGATGCCCTTCGTGGGGATCGACTACGTGGACGGCGCACGCCGTGCCCGCGCCGACTTCGCGGCGGGGCCCGGGCTCGGGGTTCGCCGGACCACACTCTCCGCCGCCATGGACGCTCGGGCTCGAGAGGTGGGGGTGCACCGGCTCGCCCTGCGGGTCGGGTCGGTCGACCAGGTGCTCGGCGAGGTCGCCGGGGGGCCCGGCTTGGTCGCCGGGGGGCCCGGCGTGGTCGCCGCGGGGTTGCGGGCGCACTGGCTGGTGGCCGCCGACGGGCTGCACTCGCCTGTGCGGCGCGGGCTCGGGGTGGACCGCCCGCCGTCCGGGCACCGCCGTGAGGGCTTGCGGCGCTACGGTCTGCGACGGCACTTCCACGTGGCGCCCTGGACGGACCGGGTGGAGGTGCACTGGGCTCGCGACGCCGAGGCCTACGTGACCCCCGTGGGGCCGAACCTGGTCGGCGTCGCGATCCTGTGCCCGGGTCGTGAAGGCTTCGACGCCTGGTTGGGCCGGTTCCCCGCCCTGCTCCGGCGGCTGGCCGGCGCCGAGCCGGCCGGTGCCGTGCACGGCGCGGGTCCCCTGAGGCAGGCGGCGACCCGGCACGTGGTGGGCCGGGTGCTGCTGGTCGGTGACGCTGCCGGGTACGTCGACGCCCTCACGGGCGAGGGCGTCGCGGTCGGCCTCGCGTGCGCACGAGAGGCGGTCCGCTGCGTCGTCCAGGGCCGGCCGCAGGCCTACGAGGCCGCCTGGCGGAGGACCACACGCCGATACCGCACCCTCACCGGGGGGCTCGTGTGGGCCGCCCAGCACCCTGGCACGCGTCGTTGGGTCGTGCCGGCAGCCGCAGCCATGCCGGCGGTGTTCGCGGCGGTGGTCAACAGGCTCGGGTGACTGCCCGACCTCGCCTCGGAAGTGCGTGAGGGGTCATGGGTTGCGTACGGGCGGCGGGCTCAGCCGAGCCCCTCCATGCCGGGCGGCAGGTCGCCGTGGTGCAGCACGGTCAGCCGCTCCGTCGGCCTGGTCAGGGCCACGTACAAGCCGTTGGTCCCTCGCGGGGACTCGGCGACGATCGCGGCCGGGTCGAGCACGACCACCCCGTCGAACTCCAGACCCTTGACGCTGGCCACCGAGTGGAGGCTGACGCGCTCACGCAGCGGCGCACCGGCGGGCGGCGTCCTGTTGGTCGTCCCCGGCGTCGTCCCCGGCGTGGTCCCCGGAGGTCTCCCTGGCGCTGCCGGCTCGTCCCATGACTCGAGCGCGTCCGGCAGTGCCCTGGCGATCTCACCGAGGGACGCGCGGGGGACGACCACGCCGAACACCCCGCCCGGCAGCAGCACGTCGTCGCGTCGCAGGGCCTCCACCAGGGCCTGGACGAGCACTGGGGTGTCGCGCGAGCCGAGCCGGCGACCCTCGGGCGACCACGCGCCGACCCGCGCCGAACGTGGCGCTGCTACCTCGACGCCGGCAGCGATGAGCAGGTCGGTCGCGAGCGTCATGACCTGGGCCGGCGTGCGGTAGTTGACCGAGAGCACGCTGACCCGCCAGCGTCCCGCTGCCACGTGGTCGAGGGCCGCGCCCCACGACGAGGTGGCGGCGGGCGAGCTGGCCTGGGCGACGTCCCCGACCACCGTCATCGAGCGTGACGGCACGCGGCGCGTGATGAGCCGCCACTGCATAGGCGAGAGCTCCTGCGCCTCGTCGACGACCGCGTGGCCGAAGGCCCAGGTCCGGTCCTCCGCCGCGCGCTCGGCCACCGTCCGCATCGGGCTGGAGTCGGCGAACCGTTCGGCCAGCATCTCCGGCGTCATCATCGCCGCGACCTCGCCCGACATCTCCAGCACGCCGCGTGCGTACGCCATCGCCTCGGCCCGGTCGCGGGCCCGCTGGGCGGCCTGTCCGGAGGACTCCTCCACGTCCGCACCGACGAGCTCGGCCGCCTCGTCCAGCAAGGGGATGTCCGCGGCGGTCCACGGGGCACCGGGTGGCCGGTGGAGCGCAGCGCGCTCGGCCTGCGTGAGCGCGTCGCGCGCGGCGGCGTCCAGCCGGGCCGGACGCGTGAGGAGGTCGCTCACGACCTGCTCGGCCGTCAACGGCATCCAGCAGAGGTTGACCTCACGCCGCACGTCGATGCTCTCGCGGAGCTCGGCGACGATCTCGGGACGGGACTCCTCGTCCGAGGCGAGCCCGCGCACGCGCGCCAGCTGGTCGGCGAGGTCGTCGAGGAGGTGGTGCACGAACGTCCGCCGAGCCTCGTTGTGCGGGCGGCCGGTCTGTCGCGCCCTCCCCCGGGCAGCCGCCACCGCTCGGGGCCGAAGGTGGATCACGTCGCCGTCCAGCCGGAGGGGGACGGGCGCGCCGACCAGGCGCTGGCGCTCGCGGACGGCGTTGCGGATGACGGTGACCATCCTCGGGTCACCCTTGACGACGGCCGCCTCCGCGCCGTCCTCCCCCACCGGGTCGACCCCCGGGTACAGCTGGGCGGGCGTGGTGAGGACCACCCCGGTCTCGCCGAGGGAGGGCAGCACCTGCTCGATGTAGCGCAGGAACGCCGGAGTGGGGCCGATCACGAGCACGCCGCTGCGGGCGATGCGATCGCGGTGGGTGTAGAGCAGGTAGGCCGCACGGTGCAGTGCCACGGCGGTCTTGCCCGTCCCCGGACCGCCCTGCACGACAAGGATGCCGGGCAGCTCGGCGCGGATCACCTCGTCCTGCTCCGCCTGCAGGGTCGCCACGATGTCGCGCATGTGACCGGTGCGCCTCGCCGTCAGTGCCGCCATCAGCGCGCCCTCACCCGCGACGGCGACCAGCCGGGTCGGCACGGCGGTCTCGTCGGGCATACCCGCCGATGCGGCCGCGGTGTGGGCCCCGGCATGGCCGTTGCGTGACAGCGCCTCGAGGTCGAGCACCTCGTCGTCCAGGCCCGTCACCGTGCGCAGGCGCGTTGCCAGGTGCCGCCGGCGCACGACGCCGGCCGGCGACGCCGCGGTCGCCTGGTAGAACGCCGACGCCGCGGGCGCCCGCCAGTCGATGAGCAGCTGGCGCTGGTCCTCGTCGGACAGACCGATCCGGCCGATGTAGCGGGTCTCGCCGCCGGCCAGGTCGAGGCGGCCGAAGGCCAGTCGGTCCTCCACCGCCCCGAGCCGCCGAAGCCGCTCCGAGTGCCACGCGTCGAAGGCGTCCCGCTCGGCGCGCCCGGCCGGCGTCGGCACCATCGGGGCGCGCCGGACCCGGTCGAGGTCGCGGACGGCGCGCGCCCGCAGAACGTCGAGGTGGTCGTAGAGGCGATCGACATAGGCCTGTTCGGCGGCGATCTCTCGCCGGACGTCGGCGGTGCTCAGCGCGACCCTCCCTGTTGGCCAGCCCGATCTGCGACGAGAGCGGCCTTCAAGTATGGGTGCTGCGGCGACGGGCCGCGACGTCGGGGGGCGTCACCGCCACGTCCGAGGGCGTCGCCGCGACGTCGGGGGGCACCGTCGCGTGGTCCGGGCGGCGCTGCGAGCCTCGGCACGCCGCCATGATCGCCACCCCGGCGACACAACCCCGCGGAGTCGGCCTCGCGGAGACTCGGCGGCGCACTTGTGGCACCGGGGTGGCGATCATGAACGGGTGACGTCGCCCGCGGGGGCCGGGCGGGGTCACCCGGCGTGCGGGAACGACGTCTTGCCGGGTGCCTGCAGGTCGCCCGCATAGCGGCGGATGAGGTCGAGGTTGCGGTCGGCGAGGTGGTCGAACACCTGGGGCACGCTCGACCCGGGCGTGAGCGACGCGAGGGCGCTCGCGGGGTCCAGGCGCGCCGTCACCCAGCACTCGTGCGACGCGGCCCGCGCCACCACCTCGGCTATCGGCGTCACCACCATGGAGTTGCCGAAGTAGACGACGCCGGCCGGGTCGATGCCGGTGGCGTTCGCGCCGACCACGAACACGTGGTTGTCATACGCGCGAGCCCGGTTCGTGAGCTCCCAGATGTCGGCCGAGCGCAACAGGGCCGACGGTCGGGCGATCACCTCCGCGCCGTGGAGCGCGGTGATCCGGCTGAGCTCCGGGTAGTCGCCGTCGAAGCAGATGATCATGCCGATCCGCCCGAGCGTGGTGTCGACGACGCACACCTCGTCCCCCGGCGTCACCCACCCGCCCCGGGACGCAAGCTCGGTGCAGAACGGGTGCGTCTTGCGGTAGACACCGAGGACGTCGCCGCCGGGGCCGATGAGCACTGCGCTGTTGTAGACGACGCCGCGCTGTGGCCCGCGCTCATAGGTGCCCCAGACGACGTGCACGCCGAGCGCCCGGGCGGCCTCCTGGAGCGGCTCGGTCACCGGCCCCGGGATCGCCGAGACCATGTCCCAGAGCGCCTCGGGGCGCAGTCCGGTCGTGAAGCCCGTCGAGGCGGTCTCCGGCAGCACAACCAGGTCGGCCCCCGAGGCATCCACGCACCGGCGCAGCCATTGCACCGCGTGGGCGCAGTTCGCGCCCAGGGTCGCCGGCGTCAGCGGGTCGGCCAGCGGAGCCACCTGCAGGGCGGCGACGGTGAACGCGCGCACGGGTCAGTCCCTTCGCCGGGACAGGCGCGCGCCGACCCAGGCGCTGACGAGTGCGATCACCGCCCCGATCACGGCGCCCGGCAGCTGGTTGCGGATGTCGACGCGGACGTCTCGGGCTCCAGCCGGCCCGGCCGGCCGGCGGAACACCGTCTCGGCAGCCGGGCCACCCTGGGCAGCCGGCGCCGAGGTGGACCCAGGGGTAGACCCAGGGGCGGGGGCGCCCGGCGCCGGCGCTGCGACGTCCCCCGCGAGCCCGACGTCCCCCGCGAGCCCGATGTCCCCCGCGAGCATCGATGTCCCCCGCGAGCACGGCATCGCCGGTGAGCACGGCGTCCACGGCCTTGAAGAACTCCCCTGCGGTCTTCTTCGCCACTCCGCTGAGCACCCGCTGGCCCACGCCGCCGACCGCCCCGCCGACCACGGCGTCGGCGTCGTAGCTGAGCAGGGTGGTGCCGTCGCCGCGGTCGTCGAGCACGACCCGCACCGAGGCGTCCACCGTTCCGGGCGCACCGGAGCCGGACGCCCGCAGCGTGAAGGCGCCCGGTGGCTGCTGGTCGGACGAGGCGGACGTCGCCGAGGTAGGTGCCCTTGATCGAGGCGACTCCGGCCGTGACCGTCATGCGGTACTGGTCGGGCCCGAGGGCCTCCAGCTGCTCGCACCCCGGGATCGTTCGCACCAGCACCGCAGGGTCGTTCAGCGCCGCGAACACGCGTTCGGGGGGTGCGCTCAACGTCGCGCTGCCCTGGATCTTCATGGGGCCTCCTCGGTGGTCTGGCCCGGGCCGGCGGTTCGCCGCAGGGACGGCACGCGCCCCGCCCGGTGCTCGGCGCGCAGGTCGAACAGCTCCGAGGGCGAGATCGGCATGCGCCGGATCACGAACCCCTCGGCATCCTCGATCGCCGAGGCGAACACCGCCATGCCGGGGATCACGCCCGCCTCGCCTGCGCCCTTGATGCCCAGCGGGTTCAGCGGCGACGGGGTCTCGAGATGGTCGGTCTCGACCTTCGGAACCTCGGTCACGTACGGCATGAGGAAGTCCATGAACGAGGCGTTGAGCAGCTGGCCGTTCTCGTCGTAGACCATCCTCTCGTACAGCGCGCCGCCGACGCCCTGGGCGACGCCGCCGTGGATCTGCCCCTCCACGATCATCGGGTTGACCAGGGTGCCGCAGTCGTGGACGACGCAGTAGCGCAGCACCGAGATCTCGGCGGTCTGCGGGTCGGTCTCCACGATGGCCGCGTGCATCCCGCTGGCGAAGGTCGAGCGGATCGGGGAGTAGTAGTCGGTGGCCTCCAGCCCGGGCTCGTCGCCGGCGGCGACAGGGGGCCGGTCCATCGACCCCGCACCGGCGAACTGGGTGGCCGCCGCGGCGGAGGCGTCGAAGGCGTAGCGCAGCGGGTTGCTCAGCACGGCGATCGTCGCCAGCGGGATCGAGCGCGACCCCTCGCCGGCCCCCTCGACGCCGATCACGCCGTCGACGATCTCCAGGTCGTCCGCGGAGACCTCCAGGGCGTCCGCGGCGATGCGCAGCGCCTTCGCCCGCACCTTCTGCGCGGCCAGGGCCACCGCGTTCCCGCTCATCACCGCGGCCCGGGAGGCGAACGTCCCCACGGCGTACGCCGAACCGCCGGGTGTCGCCGGAGGTGACGTGGACGTCGTCCATCCGCACCCCCAGGACCTGCGCCACGACCTGGGCGAAGGCGGTCTCGTGGCCCTGGCCCTGCGTCGTCAGCCCGATCGCGACGTTGACCCGGCCGGACGTCTCCACCTGGACGTGCGCACCCTCGTAGGGGCCGACGCCGGTGCCTTCGACGTAGCAGCCGATGCCGATGCCGACCTTGCGCCCATGAGAGCGCGCCTCGTCGCGGTACGCCTCGAACTCCTCCCACCCGACCAGCGCCTTGAGCTTGGCCAGCGACGCGGGGTAGTCGCCGGAGTCGTAGACCAGCGGTCTGCCGTCCTGGAACGTCATCTGGTGGTCGTAGGGCATCTCCTCGGGGGTGATGAAGTTGACCGCGCGTACGTCGGTGCGGTCCTTGCCCAGGGCATCGGCGATCGCGTCCATCACGCGTTCCATGGCGAACACGCCCTGGGGCCGGCCGGCGCCCCGGTACGGCGTGACGATCACCGTCGTGGTGTAGAGGGAGAAGAACTCGACCCGGTACGCGCCCGGCTTGTACGGGCCGAGCAGCTGGGTCGCGGTGATGATGGGCACGATGATCCCGTAGGGGACGTAGGCCCCGTTGTCGTGCCAGATCGTCACGTCCAGCCCCAGCACGCGGCCCTCGTCGTCGAAGCCGACACGAACAGTCTGCAGCTGCTGGCGCTCGTGGGTGCTGGAGATGAAGTGCTCGCGCCGGTCCTCGGTCCACTTGACCGGGTGACCCAGCTCGCGCGCCGCCCACGGCACGAGCACCTCCTCCGGCCAGGGGTGCACGATCTTGGAGCCGAACCCGCCGCCGACGTCGGGGGTGACGCAGTCGACCTTCACCAGCGGCAGCCCGAGCTTCGCGGCGACGGCGGCGCGCACCCCGGTCGAGGTCTGCGTCGACGACCACATGCGCAGTGCAGCCTCGTCGGCATCCCAGCGGGCCAGCACGCCCTTGCCCTCCATGGGCATGGACGCGCTGCGCTGGACGTCGAGCTCGAGGGTGAGCGTGTGCGGTGCGGTGTCGATCGCTGCCGGGGCGTCGCCCACCTCCTGCACGAGGTGGGCGGCGACGTTGCCGGGGACGTCGTCGTGCACCAGGCGCGCGCCCTCGCGTGCCTGCGCCACCCCGACGACGGCGGGCAGGACGTCGTAGGTCACCTGGACGCGCTGGGCGGCGTCCTCGGCCAGGTACCGGTCCCGGGCGACCACCATCACGATCGCCTCGCCGACGTGGTTGACCTCGCCCTTGGCGAGGGGATGGCCGGTCCGCGGGTGGGTCAGGGCCGGGTGCGGGATCAGCAGCGGCAGGGGTTCGCTGACCCGTGTACCGGCGCGCGCGTCGGCCTCCTGCAGGTCGTCCCACGTGTAGACGGCGAGCAGGCCGTCGACGTCCAGCGCGTCGGTCACGTCGATGTCCACGATGCGCGCGTGGGCGTGCGGGCTGCGCACGAAGGCGGCGGCGTAGGCGTCGGCGCCGAGGTCGTCGAGGTACCTGCCGCCGCCGGTGACCAGCCGCGCGTCCTCGCGCCGGACGACGCGCGACCCGATGAGCGACGAGCCGCCGTTCACGGGTGCCCGCCCTGAGGGTTCTCGCTGGCACGGTGTGCCACCGCGCCAGGTTCCTCCTGGCGCGGTGTGCCGTCGCGCCAAACTGTTTGGCGCTGTGTGCCGCTGCGCCAGTCGGGGTCGGTGCCGGGGTCGGGGTCGGGGTCGGTGCCGCGCCCGTCCGGGGTGGCGGCGCGGGCCAGCTCAGCCGCCCGCAGCACCGACTTCACGATGTTCTGGTAGCCGGTGCAACGGCAGAGGTTGCCGGCGATCGCGTCTCGGGCATCCTCCTCGGTCGGGTCGGGGTTCTCGCGCAGGTACGCGGTGATCGTGGTCAGGAACCCGGGCGTGCAGAAGCCGCACTGCAGGCCGTGGCACTCCCGGAACGCCTGCTGCACCGGACCGAGACTCTGCACCGACCCGAGGCCCTCCACGGTGGTGATCTCGCACCCGTCGGCGGAGGCGGCCAGCAGCAGGCATGAGCGCACCGGCGCACCGTCCAGCAGCACCGTGCACGCGCCGCAGACACCGTGCTCGCAGCCGACGTGAGTGCCGGTGAGGCCGAGGTCGTGGCGCAGGCAGTCGGAGAGCAGCCGGCGGGACGGGACGCTGATGCGGTAGGGCAGGCCGTTCACGCTGAGCGCGAGGTCGAGGTGCTGCTCGCTCATCCGGCCCTCCTCGTATCGGCGTCGCCGCCGAGACCTGCTCGCCCGGCGGCCGTCGCCGAGGCCTGGGCGAGGGCTCGCGCGCTCAGCACCTGCCCGAGATGGCGGCGGTAGACGGCGCTGGCATGGATGTCGGCCTCGGGCTCGAGGTCAGCGACGGCGAGGTCACCGGCCTGCGCCCAGGCCGAGGCGAGCGTGGTGATCGGGCCCGACGGCGCCACCGCTGCGACGTCCACCGTCACGGGCACCGGGCTCATCGAGATGAAGGCGACCCGAGCGCTGAGCACGCCCCGGTCGGCGTCCAGGGTGACCGCCGCGGCCACGCCGCACACCGCGTAGTCGCCGTGCCGGCGGGCCACCTCGACGAACGCGGTGCCGGTGCCGGGGGCGAACGCGGGGAAGAAGGCCTCGACGGCGAGCTCGCCCGCCCGGACGGCGGACTCCAGCGGGCCGAGGAAGAAGTCGGCCGCGGCGACGTCGCGGCGCCCGGCGGCCGAGGCAAGGCTCACCCGGCCCTCGGTGAGGGCGAGGACGGCGGTCATCTCCCCACTGGGGTCGGCGTGCGCGAGCGAGCCCACCGTCGTTCCTCGGTTGCGGATCGTCGGGTGGGCGACCAGGCGCAGGCCCTGGCGCAGCAGCGGCTGGACGTCGGCCGCGGCGGCGTCGCGCTCGACGTCCGTGTGCCGGGCCAGCGCCCCGACGTGGACGCCGTCCGGCGTGCTGCGGACGTAGGCCAGGTCCGAGAGCCGGTTCACGTCCACGAGGTGGGCCGGTGCTGCCAGGCGCATCGACAGGATCGGCATCAGGCTCTGCCCGCCGGCCAGCACCTTGCCGTCGTGGCCGGTCTCGGCCAGCACAGCGAGGGCCTCGTCGAGGGTGCCTGGCCGGTGGTACGTGAACGCGGACGGCTTCACGGGGGCATCCTCCCTCCGACCGTCGGAAACGGCGACGGGGCCGGGAGAGCGTGCTCCCGGCCCCGTCGTCGGCTCGGGGTCAGGGATTGCGCGGCTGCTCGTCCGGATAGGGGTTGGGCTCCTCGTAGGCGTGCGGAGCATCCACCACGATGATGGCACCGCCGACCGCGGCGTCGCGCAGGTGCTTGGGCGCCACGATGCGGGCCAGGTGCCAGCCGAGAATGGTGACGATCGTGCCGAGCGCGATCCCGGTGAGGGTGAAGGTGTCCGAGAACTTGATGCTCGTGTTGCCGATGGCGATCACGATGCCGGCCGCCAGCGGCACGAGGTTGACCGGGTTGCCCAGGTCGACGTTGTTCTCGTGCCAGATCTTCGCGCCGAGCAGGCCGATCATGCCGTAGAGGACGACGGTGATGCCGCCGAGGACGCCGCCGGGGGTCGAGGAGACGAGGGCGCCGAACTTGGGCGACAGGCCGAAGATGATCGCCACGACCGCCGCCACGTAGTAGGCCGCGGTCGAGTAGACGCGGGTGGCCGCCATGACCCCGATGTTCTCGGCGTAGGTGGTGGTCGGCGACCCGCCGACGGAGGTGGCGATGACCGTGCCGATGCCGTCCGCGGCGATCGCGCGGCCCATCATGGGGTCCAGGTTGGCCCCCGTCATCTCCGCCACGGCCTTGACGTGCCCGGTGTTCTCCGCGACGAGGGCGATGACCGCCGGCAGGACGAGCAGGATGAAGGCCATGGAGAAGGAAGGCGTGTGCCAGCCGACGGTCTCCTTGCCGTCCGCGGCGACGAGCGTCTTGCTCGGGAACCCGAACCAGGCCGCGTCCTTCACCCCGGTGAAGTTGACCCGGAAGTGCGTGTCGATCTTGCCGACGCTGGGGTTGAACGAGGTGATCTGGCCGCCTACCTTGTCCCAGATCCACGACAGCGCATACCCGAACACGAGGCCGAGGAAGATCGCGATGCGGCCGATGAACCCCCGCGAGCCGACGCTGACGACGATCACGAATGTCATGACCAGCAGCGCGATCCACTGGTCCTGCGGCCAGTAGATGGTGGCGACGACGGGGGCGAGGTTGAAGCCGATGAGCATGACCACGGCGCCCGTGACGGCCGGTGGCAGCACGGTGTAGACGGCCTTGGACCCGAGGAAGTGGATGATCACCCCGACGACCGCCAGCACGGCGCCGGCCACGAGGATCGAGCCGGTCACCTGCGCGCTGTCCCCACCCTGGGCCCGGATCGCCGCGACGCCGCCGACGAAGGACGCGCTCGTGCCGAGGTAGCTCGGCACCTTGCCCTGCACGATCAGCAGGAAGCAGATCGTCGCGATGCCGCTCATCATGACCGCGAGCTGCGGGCTGAGTCCCATGATGATCGGGAAGACGAAGGTCGCGCCGAACATGGCCACGACGTGCTGCGCCCCCAGCCCGACCGTGCGGCCCCAGCTGAGCCGCTCGTCCGGCCGGACGACCTCTCCCGGTGCCAGCGTCTTGCCGTCCCCGTGCAGCTTCCATCCGATTGCCATGCGCCCTCCTACGGGGCTGTACTGCCGGTGGGACCGGTGCGGGTGCACCGTCCCTCCCGGGGGTGGTCGGGATCACCGCAACCTAGGGCCGCCACCCGGGGGCGACATTAGCGATGTGTGACAGAAGGGGCTGCCACCGTTTGTGCATGTCGAGTTCGTGTCGCGGCCTGCGTGCGCCAGCGACGTCAGCGCACCGGCACGCGAGACCTGGTCCACGCGGACGGCACCAGCAGCAGGACCGCGGCGAAGACGGCGGCGACGGCGCCCGAGACCAGCAACGGCAGCCGGCCGTCGCCGCCCCACGCCAGCCCGGCCCACACCCCGGCGACGAGAATGCCGAGGCCCGTCAGGCCCTGGAACACGCCTTGGGCACCGGACTGGTGGGCTGGACCGGCCAGCGCGGACACCCACGCCTTGCCCACGCCGTCGGTGAACCCGGCGAACAGACCGTACGCGGCGAGCAGCAGCCACGCGACCCAGTGTGTGTGCGCCAGACCGAGCCCGGTGTAGCCGATGGCGAAGAACACCAGTCCCACGCCGAACACCCGCCTGGGCCGCAGCCGGTCCGAGAGCATCCCGGCCGGGTAGCTCGACCCGGCGTAGACGAGGTTGAACCCGACGTAGGCGAGGATCACCCCGGGCACGGTGAAGCCGATCTCGTTCAACCGCAGCAGCAGCAGCGCGTCGGGGAAGTTGACCAGGCTGAAGGCGACGAGCACGCCGACCACCCGCCAGTAGCGCCGAGGCAGCTCGTGGACCCCGGCGAACGGTGAGGCCGACCGGCTCTTCTGCACCGAGCCGGTCTCTTGCGCCGGTCTCGGACGCTCGCGCACGGCGGCCACGAGCAGCACGCTCATGACGGCCGGGATGACGGCCAGGAACAGCAGCGGCCTGATGCGGTGGTCGAGCAGCTCGTAACCGGCCAGCCCCAGCAGCGGGCCGACCACCGCCCCCATGGTGTCGGCGCTGCGATGCACGCCGAACACCCGGCCACGGGCCTGGGGGTCGACGCCGTCCATCAGCAGCGCGTCGCGGGGCGCCCCGCGAACCCCCTTGCCGAGCCGGTCCACCACGCGGCCGGCGAGCACCATGGGCCATGCCGCGGCCAGCGCGACGAGGAGCTTGCCGAGTGCGGCCATGCCGTAGCCGACCCCGATCAGGGGGCGCCGACGGTAGCGGTCCCCGAGCAGGCCGGACCCCAGCTTCGTGACCGACGCCGCCCCCTCGGCGAGTCCCTCGACGGCGCCGACGACAGCGGCCGGGGCTCCGAGGGTGACTGTCAGGAAGATGGGCAGGATCGGGTAGAGCAGCTCGCTCGCGGCGTCCTGCAGGAAGGACACGCCCGAGAGGACGACGACGTTGCGCGTCAGCCACGGCCGCGTGCGGCTGCCGTCCATCGGTCAGGCCCCACGCATCTGCAGCACCTGCAGGGCCAGCTGCAGGCTCAGCCGCAGATGCGGGTCGTCGGTGAAGGGGCCGAGCAGGCGCTCCAGCTTCGCGATGCGGTAGCGCAGCGTGTTGTAGTGGAAGTGCAGCACCCGTGCGGTCTCGGCGACGTTGAGGTTCGCCTCGAGCAGCACCTCCAGGGTGCGCCGGAGGTCGGAGGTCTCGTCGTCGTCGCGCGCGAGCTCGCCCAGCGCCTCCTCGGCGAACGAGCGGAGCTCGGTGTGGTCCTCCACCAGGCTCAGCAGCCGGAAGACGCCCAACCCGTCGAAGTGGGCCACCGCTCCCCGGCCTTGCATGCGCCGGCCCACGCGCACTGCCGTCCGAGCCTGCTCGTAGGCGCTCGCGATGGACCCCGGGCTGCCGGCGATGCGGCTCACCCCGGTGCTGAACGAGCGGCGCCCGCCCCCGCCGTCCCCGGCGACCTCACGCACCAGCTCGCGAACAAGCCGGTCGACGTCGCCGCGCTGCGGAACGCCGAGCACGGCCACGACCTCCCGGTTGAACCCCGCCACGGGGGCACGGGGGTCACGCGGGCGGACCACAGACTGCCAGGCGGAGGCGAACCGCTCCAGCGCCGGCCGCGGGACCAGCGGTTGCAGCGACGGGCCACCGCGCTCGTCGTCGTCCAGAGGGTCGAGCTCGGCCACGACCACGACCACCGGCCGGTCGACGTCCCACCCCAGTGACGCCGAGTGGGAGACCGCCTGGTCGGGGCCGACCTCACCGGTGATGAGGTCGCGCAGGAAGTCGCCCTGGTACTTGCTCTCGACCGCGCGGACAGCGAGCTGCTTCGTCACGGCCAGGGCGGCCACGGTTGCGGCCCGCTCCAGGGTGTGCACGTCCTCGCCGCCGAGCGCCCCGGAGGTCGAGAACGCGGCGATCCGCCCGTGGTCGAGCCTGCCGGCGACCACGGGGACGACGATCCGGTTGCCCGTGCCCGCCAGCCCGCCGAGCTGCCGGGGCTGCTGAGCCGCCCGAGACCCCGCTGAGGCCGGGGGCGAGATCCTCGGTGCGCAGCCGACCCGAGGCGTCGAACGCTCGCGTGGCGTACATCGCGGCGACCTCGTCGGCCGGCCCGGCGTCGGTGAGCACCCGCCCGTCCTGCGTGGTGATGGCGACAGCCGCCCCCAGCAAGGTCACGAGCTCCTCGGCGACCTCGGGCAGACCGCCCCCGTCGAGCACGATCTGCACGAGCGCCCGGTGCACCTCCTCCGACCGGGCCAGGGCTGCGGCCTGCCGGTTCAACAGGTCGGTGAGCACCTGCTCGAGGACGTCGTCCCACGCGACGTCCTCGGGCAGGCCGATCACCGGGAAGCCGCGACGGTCAGCCTCGGCCAACATGGGCGCCGGCAGCGTGTCGAGGTAGCGGCCGAGCTTGACGCCGAGCGCGGCGAGCCCCCGGTCGTCCAGGTCGGCGACCAGGCCCACGAGGGCCTCCGGGGAGTCGCGCAGGGAGTACCCCGTGGTCAGCAGCAGCTCGCGCGGCTTGACCCACGGGAGGATGTCGGGCACCTCCATGACGTTGAGCCGCTCGACGGCCCGGCCCAGCCCGGTCGCACCCGCCAGCACGGTCGCGCCGCGCAGAACGTGCGTCTGCAGCACCTCGGTGACGCTGAGGCCGCCGACCAGCCGACCCGAGGAGGATCGGTGCATGTCCGTGGCCGGCCTCGACAGCAGCTGAGCCGCCGGCTCCTGACCAGCGGAACGGGCGGCGCCTGGCAACTCCTGGGGCGTGTGGGGGCGGACGTTGGCAGGTCTGGCCATTCGGAGACCGTACCGTCCCGACTAGCGTCGCCGGGAGCCACGTCGCACGGTGGTTCGGGTCGCACGGTGGTTCGGGTCGCAACGGTGGTTCGGGAGGTGGGCGATGGCAGCGGCCGGAATCGCGCTTCGGCCGCTCCTGCTCGGCCCGGACCGGGCGGCGCGCGTCATCGCGTCGCTGCCCGAGGCGATGTACCTGCAGGTGGACGACGCCGGGTCGGGCGGCGCTGGGTCGGGCGGCGCTGGGTCGGCTGGTCCGGTCGACGTCGTCGCGCTGCTCGGTGCCAACGCCGTGCGCCTACCGATCGGGGTGCTGCTCGACAGCGGTGTCCCCGCTGCGTCGTGGGGGGTGGGCGAACGCGCCCGGGTCGGCGAGGGACGGGTGAGCCTCGGCGGTCGGTCGTGGCGGGTCCTGCGCTGGTGGGACTCGCGAGTCCCCACCGGGCCGACCCGGCACAGTGCCCTCGATCCGACCCCTGCCACGTCGGGCGCAGCGTGGGTCGCCCGGTTGGTCACCGAGGTCCCGGCGGACGTGGCGTCTGCGGCACGTCGCGCTTGGTGCCGCCCTTGCCGGCCCGGACGCCCCCCAGTCGCTGACCGAGCCCGTTGGCCGGCTGGTGGGCCTCGGTCCCGGCTTCACCCCGGCCGGGGACGACGTGCTGTGCGGGGCCATGGCTGCGCTGGCGGCGCTGGGGCCGGCGGTCGTCGGTGCCGCCGAGGCGCGCACCAGGGCTCGCTGCGGCGTGCTCGGCGAGCGTCGGCCGGACGACCGTTGTCTCCGGTGCCCTGCTGCGCTGTGCCGCCGACGGTCATGCCGTGCCGCCGGTGACGGCGCTGGCGACCGCGCTCACCTCGGCCGGGTCGCCGGCACGCCTCGAGGCGGCGATGGCCGGCGTGCTGGCCGTCGGTCACTCCTCGGGCCCGGCGCTGGCGCTGGGCGCGCTGCTCGCCGTCCACGCCTGGACACTCCACTCGTGCGTCCACGCATGACACACCCGCCCAGGGAGGCGCGATGACCCAGACGGTCGAGCGGGTCGAGGTGACGTCGGGGGCCTACCACGACTCCGTCGCCCTGATGCAGGTGAGCCGCACCGTCGCGGCTGTCGACGGCGTGCTCGCTGCGCAGGTGGCCATGGGCACCGACCTCAACCTCGAGGTGCTGGCGGCCATGGGCTTCACGGTGCCCGCGGCTACGGGGGCATCCGACCTCGTGGTGGCGGTTCGTGCCGTCGACGACGCGGCCGTCGCGGCCGCGCACGCCGCGATGGCGGCCGCGCTCACTGCCGGCCGACGTGCCCCGGCCGGCGCCGCCGGTGCAGCCGCCGTCACGCCGAGGACCACCGGCTCCGCGATCCGGTCGCTGGAGGCATCCGCTGCCCCGACGCTGGCTCTGGTGTCGGTGCCCGGGCAGTTCGCGTTCGCCGAGGCCATGGACGCCCTGGAGGCCGGGGCGCACGTGATGGTGTTCAGCGACAACGTGCCGGTGCAGCAGGAGGTGCGGCTGAAGGACGAGGCTGCCGCCCGGGGCCTGCTCGTGATGGGACCGGACTGCGGCACCGCGGTCGTGGGCGGCGTCGGCCTGGGCTTCGCGAACGTCGTGCAGCCGGGTCCGGTAGGGATCGTCGCGGCGTCCGGCACAGGCGCACAACAGCTGATGTGCCTGCTGGACGCCGCGGGCGTCGGGGTCCGCCACTGCCTCGGCGTGGGCGGGCGCGACCTGTCGGCGGCGGTCGGCGGGCGGTCCACCAGGCAGGCCCTGGCGATGCTGGACGCCGACCCGTCGGTCGAGCTGATCGTTGTCGTCTCCAAACCGCCGGCCGCGGAGGTCGGTGAGTCGATCGCGACGCTCGCCGCCACGATGCGCACGCCTGTTCAGCTCGCCCTCCTCGGGCCCGGCCGGCCCGACCTCACGGCGGCCGCACGGGCCGCGGTGGTCGCCCTCGGCCAGCCCTGGCAGCAGCCCCGGCGCTGGGACGCACCCACGCCTCGCGCAGGTCGATACCGCCTGCTGCGTGGGGCGTTCGCCGGGGGGACGTTGTGTGACGAGGCCATGCTCATCGCGGCCCCCCTTCTTGGTCCCATCGCCTCGAACATCCCGCTGGACGGCGCCCCACTGCTGCCGCACGACCTGCGGTCGTCCGGCCACGCGATGGTCGACTTCGGCGACGACGAGCTGACCCGCGGACGCCCGCATCCGATGATCGACGGGTCGCTGCGCAGTGAGTGGATCGTGCGGCAGGCGGGCGAGCCCGATGTCGCCGTGCTGCTCGTCGACGTGGTCCTCGGACACGGCGCGAACCCCGACCCGGCCGCCGAGCTGGCCGCGGCCGTCGCCGGTGCCCATGCCGCCGCTGCTGCTCGTGGCGCGGAGCTCGCCGTCGTCATCTCCCTGTGCGGCACGTCGGCCGACCCGCAAGGCCTCACGCGGCAGGCAGAGGCGCTCAACGCGGCCGGGGCCTCGGTTCACCTGTCCAACGCAGACGCCGCCCGCGCGGCGGTCGAGCTCGTGGAGGCATCGTGAGGGACCTGCTGTCCGCGCCTCCGCGCGTCGTCTCCGCAGGGGTGTCGCTGTTCAGTGATGCGCTGGCCGCGCAGGCGGTGGAGGTGGCCGATGTCGAGTGGCGACCCCCGGGCAACGGTGACGTCGCGGACGACCTCGTCAGGGTGATGGCCGACCCACGGCGGGCCGAGGCCAACCAGCTCGCCGTCGGTCGGATGCTCGCGGCAGGTGCCCGCCTCGTCGACGTGCGTCCGGCATCGGAGGCGTTGGGCCTGCAGCGCGGCACCTTCCTGCACGCCGGGCCCCCCATGGAGTGGGAGCGCGCGTCGGGCCCGATGCGGGGGGCCCTGCAGGGCGCGATGGTCCTCGAGGGCCTGGCGGTGACCCCGGAGGACGCCGAACGGCAGCTGGCGGCGTCGGCCGGCCCGGTCGGGTCGGGGCGTTCGATCGTGCTCGACCCGTGCCACCACCACGCCAGCGTGGGGCCGATGGCCGGCGTGGTCTCGCCGTCCATGTGGATGTTCGAGCTGGAGAACCCGGACAACGGCGGCAGGGCCTGGTGCTCGTTGAACGAGGGGCTGGGCAAGGTCTTGCGCTACGGGGCTTACGGCCCCGAGGTGATCGACCGGTTGCGGTGGATGAGCGCCGTCCTCGGGCCGCTGCTCCAGCACGCGGTGCGGACCGTCCGCGACGGGTCGGGTGCCGGCTCAGGTGGGGTGGACGTCAAGGCGATCATCGCGCAGATGCTGCAGATGGGCGACGAGGGCCACAACCGCAACCGCGCAGGCACGTTGATGCTGCTGCGCGAGCTTCTGCCTGCGATGGTCGACGCTCCGGGGCGCGTCGAAGGACTGTCCCAGTCCGACGTCGCTCGGGCCGTGGCATTCGTGGCGGCCAACGACCACTTCTTCCTCAACCTGGGCATGCCTGCCTGCAAGCTCGCCACGGACGCCGCCCGCGACGTCCCTGGGTCCACCCTCGTGGTCGCCATGGCTCGCAACGGCACCGACTTCGGCATCCAGGTGTCGGGCACAGGTGATGAGTGGTTCACCGGCCCGGCGAACACCCCCGAGGGTCTCTACCTCGGCGACTACGGCCCAGACGATGCCAACCCCGACATCGGCGACTCGGCCATCACCGAGACCGGCGGCATCGGCGGGTTCGCGATGGCCGCCGCGCCGGCCATCGTGCGTTTCGTCGGCGGCGACGTCCCGTTCGCCCTGGCGACCACACGACGGATGTATGAGATCACGCTCGCGGAGAACCCGGCGTTCGCCGTGCCGGTCCTGGAGTTCCGAGGGACGCCGACGGGTATCGACGTCAGCCGCGTCGTGCGCACCGGGATCCTGCCCCAGATCAACACCGGCATGGCCGGGCGGGTCGCGGGTGTCGGCCAGGTGGGTGCCGGGCTCGTGACGCCGCCCGCCGAGATCTTCCCTGCGGCCCTGCGGGCCCTGGCGGCCACCGCCCCGGCTCTGGCCGGGTAGCCGACCCCAAGGCCCTCACGATCGAGAACGAGTCGCACGATCAGCTCGGAGGGTGTCCGCCGATGCGGCGCGTGAGCTCCTGGGCGGTGTGGCGAACCGCCTCGGCGAGCGCGGGGCGCGCTTCGGCGCGGACGTCGTCAACCGAGAACGTCAGTGCCACGCCGGCGACGGGGTGGCCCGTGTGGTCGTGCGCCGCAGCGGCGACCGAGGCGAAGCCGAGTGTGACCTCGCCGTCCTCGACGGCATACCCGCGCGCTCGGACCGCGACGAGCTCCCGGCGCAGGTCGGCAAGCGACGTCGGTCCGAGGCCGGTGCGGTCGCTGAACGCCCCGCTGTCCGGAAACAGCGCGCGCACGTGGGCAGCCGGGAGCGCGGCCAGCACGGCGAGCCCGCTGGCAGTCAGATGGGCCGGGAGCCGGACGCCGACGTCGGTCACCAGAGGGGCTCGCCCCGGGGCACGGTCCTCGACGACATAGAGCGCCTCCCTGCCGTGCAGCACCGCCAGGTGCGCCGACTGGCCCGTCCGGTCGACAAGCCGAGCCAGGAGCGGGCGCGCCAGCCGGGCGAGCGGCGCCTGCCGAGCGTAGGCAGAGCCGACCTCGAAGGCCGCAACGCCCAGACCGAACCGGCGTTCCTCGGGCAGATGGACGACGAAGCCCTGGTCGGCGAGCACCGCGAGCAGGTGGTAGGTGGTCGAGCGGGGGAGTCCCAGGTCGCGGGCGATCGCGGCCGCTGGGACGGGACCCACCTGGCGAGCGAGGTGCCGGAGCACGGCCAGCGCCTGCTCCGCGGCAGGCACGCGGCTGCTCACCGGAGTCACGGTAGCGAGCCGGCAGAACCCAGGCCCCACGTGTCAGCGATGATGCCGTCGTGGACTCGACGGTGCGGTGCAGCGACGACGCGCGGATACGTGGTGAGCCCATGTTCGCCACGGCCCCGGTCGAGGGGCGGTTCCTGCTGGTCGAGTCGGCAGGTTCCTGGGGGCGCGCGGCGCCGTTCAGCAGCGATCTCGACGACGACGTCGCGCAGCGCCTCCTCGATGCGGCCCGCGACCACGGGGTACGGGTTCTCCTCGTTCGGCGTCCGGGGTCACGATCACTCACCGGTGAGGGCGCCTCGACCGGCCAATCCGTCGTGCCGCGCTCCCGAGCCGTCGCGCTCGTGGACACCTCGACGCCCACCCGCGGGGTCCGCTGGACAACGTGGGCCGACCCGCGCACGCTGCCCGACCTCTCG
>CAVZVW010000003.1:0-36097 GCA_963778845.1 uncultured Actinomycetota bacterium | reverse complement strand
GCGTGCGTCAGGTGCGGCGGAGCTCGACTTCGTGCAGCGCCACCTGCCTGCGGCGGTCACCGCACGGACGTGAGCTCGGCGGCGACCAGCTCGGCGATCTGCGCGGTGTTCAGCGCGGCACCCTTGCGCAGGTTGTCGCCGCAGACGAACAGATCGAGCGTGTTCGGGAAGTCCAGCGCCTGCCGGATGCCGGCCGACGAAGGTCGGGTCGGAGCCGACGACGTCGGCCGGCGTCGGGAACTCCAGCCGCGGCCGGGTCGTCGAGCAGCACGACGCTGGGCGCGTCCATCAGCGCCTGCCGCGCCTCGTCGACCGTGATCGGCTTCTGCGAAGACCGCGTGCACGGCGAGCGAGTGCGTCGTCACGACCGGCACCCGCACGCAGGTCGCCGACACCTTCAGGTCGGGGATGCCGAGGATCTTGCGCGACTCGTTGCGGACCTTGAGCTCCTCGCTGGTCCAGCCGTCGTCCTTGAGCGACCCGGCCCACGGCACGACGTTCAGCGCCAGCGGCGCGGGGAACGGGCGACGGTCGCGTCGCCGAGCTTGTCGGCGATCGCGCGGCGGACGTCGCCGGCCTGCTGGCCGAGCGTCCGGTCGCCGGCCACGACCTCGAGCTCGTCGTAGCAGCCGGTCGACGCCGGGCTGCCCGGCGCCCGACGCCGCCTGGTACGAGGCGACGACCAGCTCGGTCAGACCCCAGCCGCGGTGCAGCGCGCCGAGCGCGTCCATCATCGTCAGCGTCGTGCAGTTGGGGTTGGCGATGATGCCCTTGGGCCGGTTGCGGGCCTGGGCCGGGTTGACCTCGGGCACGACGAGCGGCACGTCCGGGTCCATCCGGAACGCGCCGGAGTTGTCGACCACGACCGCGCCGCGGGCGGCCGCGATCGGCGCCCACTGCGCCGACACCTCGTCGGGCACGTCGAACATCGCGACGTCGACGCCGTCGAAGACCTCCGGCGTCAGCGCCTGGACCTCGACCTCCTCGCCGCGCACGCGCAGCAGCCTGCCCGGCGGAGCGGGCCGAGGCGACCAGCCGGATCTCGCCCCAGACGTCCTCGCGGGTCGAGAGGATCTTCAGCATCACCGTGCCGACGGCACCGGTGGCGCCGACGACGGCCAGGGTGGGCTTGCCGGGTCATCGTCCCGTCCCTCCGTACACGACGGCCTCGACCTGCTCGGCGTCCAGCCCGAACGCGGTGTGGACCGCGCGCACCGCGGTGTCGACGTCCTCGGCGCGGGTGACCACAGAGATCCGGATCTCCGACGTGCTGATCATCTCGATGTTGACCCCGGTCGTCGGCGAGCGCGGCGAAGAACCTGGCGGACACCCCCGGGTGGCTGCGCATCCCCGCGCCGATCAGCGAGACCTTGCCGATCTGGTCGTCGTACTGCAGGGACTCGAAGCCGACCTCGCCGCTGCACCTTCTCCAGCGCCTTCATCGCGGCCTGGCCGTCGGTCTTGGGCAGGGTGAACGAGATGTCGGTCAGGCCGGTCGCGGCCGCGGAGACGTTCTGCACGATCATGTCGATGTTGATCTCGGCGCCGGCGACGGCCTCGAAGATGGCCGCGGCCTTCCCCGGCTTGTCCGGCACCCCGACCACCGTGACCTTGGCCTCGCTGCGGTCGTGCGCGACGCCGGAGATGATCGGCTGCTCCATCTGCTTCCCTTCCGTCCCTGCAGGCACCGCGTCGGTGACCCAGGTTCCCTCGCGCTGGCTGAACGACGAGCGGACGTGCACCGTGACCCCGAACCGGCGCGCGTACTCGACGCAGCGCAGGTGCAGCACCTTGGCCCCCGAGGCCGCCATCTCGAGCATCTCCTCGCTGGAGATCCGCGTCGATCCGCCGGGCGGTCGGCACGATCCGGGGGTCGGCGGTGAACACGCCGTCGACGTCGGTGTAGATCTCGCAGACGTCGGCGCCGAGAGCAGCGGCGAGGGCCACCGCCGTGGTGTCCGAGGCGCCCCGGCCGAGCGTCGTGATGTCCTTGGTGTCCTGGCTGACGCCCTGGAAGCCGGCGATGATCGCGACGTCGCCCTCGTCGAGTGCCGAGCGGATGCGGCTGGGCGTGATGTCGATGATCCGGGCGTCACCGTGCTGCTCGGTGGTGATCACTCCGGCCTGGCTGCCGGTGAAGGACCGCGCGTGGACGCCCAGCGACGCCGTCGCCATCGCCAGCAGGGCTGCCGACATCCGCTCCCCCGCGGTGAGCAGCATGTCGAGCTCGCGGGGCGGCGGGGTCGGGGTGACCTTGTGCGCGAGGTCGAGAAGCTCGTCGGTCGTGTCCCCCATCGCCGAGACGATGACGACGACCTCGTTGCCGGACTTCTTCGCGTCGACGATGCGCCGCGCCACCCGCTTGATGCCGTCGGCATCGGCGACAGAGGATCCGCCGTACTTCTGCACGATCAGGCCCACGGTGCGACTCCTCCGCTCGTCGTCGGCTCGTCCTCGGCGCAACCCGGCACCTGAGTCTAACGAGGGCCTTGGAACGCCCCGGCGGCGTCCCGGATCGCGAGACCTCCGTCCACCCGGTGCGCGGGCGCGTCTGAGAGGGTCGGGGGGCGTCGGCACGGCGGCGCAGCACGGCGGCCGACCAGGGAGGGTGCCATGCTCGGCAGCGCGGATGCCGCCGCTGCGGGCGGGGTCGTCGTGCGCGGTGTGCGGCGGACGTTCGGCGACGTCGTGGCCGTGGACCGCATCGACCTCGACGCCCCAGCGGGGCAGGTGACCGCACTCGTCGGCCCGAACGGGTCGGGCAAGACCACGCTGCTGCTCGTGCTCGCCACGCTGCTGGCCGCGGACGAGGGCCAGGTGCTCGTCGCGGGGCACGACCCGCAGCGCGAACCCGCCGCGGTCCGGGCCAGGACCGGTTGGATGCCCGACGTGTTCGGCACCTGGGCCACGCTGACGTGCCGGGAGGTTCTCGCCACGGTCGCCGACGCCTACCGCGTGCCCCGCGCCGTCGCGCGAACCCGGGTCGGCGACCTCCTCGAGCTGGTCCACCTCGCCGACCTCGCCGACCGTCCGACCCAGGTGCTCTCCCGGGGGCAGAAGCAGCGCCTGGGGCTGGCGCGCGCCCTCGTGCACGACCCGGCGGTGCTGCTGCTCGACGAGCCGGCGTCGGGGCTGGACCCGCGCTCGCGGGTGGAGCTGCGAGCCACGGTGCGCGCACTCGCCGCCGACGGCAAGGCGGTGCTCGTGAGCAGCCATGTGCTCGCCGAGCTCGACGCCATGGCGGACACCGCCGTGGTGGTCGCGCGTGGTCGCAGTGTCGCGGTCGAGGTGCTCGGCCAGGCGCCGTCGTCCGCACGCACCTGGCGCATCCGGTCGCTGGACGAGACGGCGCTGCTGGCGAGCCTCGTCGGCCGCGGGACGCCGCACGGGCCGCCCGAGCGGGAGGGCGTGGAGGTGGAGCTGGCCTCCGACGCCGAGGCCGCCCAGCTGCTCGCCGCCCTCGTTCGCGACGGGGTGCCCGTCGTCGAGATCCGGCCCTCGGGCGGCGTTCTCGAGCAGGCCTATCTCGCGCTCACGCAGGACCGGCAGTGAGCGCGGGCGGACGGACCACCACCTGGCGGCCGACTTTGCTCGGCGTACGCGTCGTGGCGCGCCTGGAGCTGCGCCAGCGCGTGCGGTCGACACGGTGGGTGGTCGTCCTGGTCGTCTGGTTCGCGGTGCTCGGGGTGCTGTCGGCGCTGATCCGCTACGGGTTGCACCGCAGCACCGGCCTGCTGGTGAACGGTCAGCCCAGCCCCTCCCCGCGGGTCGGAGCGACGATCTTCGGCCTGGTGGTGTTCTTGGTGCTGTCGTTGGGCGCACTGGTCGCCCCGGCCCTGTCCGCCACGAGCATCAACGGCGACCGCACGGCCGGCGTGCTCGCCACGTTGCAGACCACGCTTCTGTCACCGGCCGACCTCGTGGTGGGCAAGCTCCTGGCCGCGTGGACGACGTCGCTGGCCCTCCTCGTGACCGCCTCCCCGTTCCTGCTGTGGGCGTACTTCGACGGCGGGACACCCGTGGGGAGGCTGCTGACGACGCTGGTCGTGCTCGCGCTCACGCTGCTGGTCGTGTGCGCGATCGGGCTCGGCTACTCCGCCCTGACCGCGCGCACGTCGTCGTCGGCGGTGCTGACGTACCTGACGGTGTCGTTCCTCGGCCTGGGCCTGCCCCTGCTCTTCCTCCTCCTCCTGCCGACCGTGACCACCGTGGACACGGTCGTCCAGCGGACGGTCACTCCCGACGGCCTCCACTGCGTGTCCCAGACGGTGCGCATCACACAGATCCACACGTCGCGGATCTGGTGGCTGCTCGCCCCGAGCCCCTACGTCGTGGTGGCCGACGCCTCACCGAAGCCGGCCGGGGACTCCGCCGGCGACCCCCTCTCCCTCATCCGGGCCGGCGTGCGGGAGGCCCGGCTGCCGCCGCCGGTGCAGGACTTCTGCCCCACCGACCAGGCGCAGCTCGACCGAGTCGACGCCGCCCGCCAGGGGCAGCGCGACTCACTGGGCCCGACATGGCCGTACGGGCTGGCGGTCGACCTCGCCGTGGCGCTGGGCTTCTCGGCGATGGCGGTACGCCGGCTGCGGGCTCCGGTGCGACGCCTGCCGAGGGGTACGCGCATCGCCTGAGGACCTCGTCGGCCCGGTGGGCCCGCCACCGCTGCGCATGCCGGTGCCGGCCTGGTGTGCGCGCCTACTCCACGTGCAGCGCGTCGAACTCCGCTTCGGCGACGGTCTCGGGGTCGGCGTCCAACCGCAGGTGGCCGATGAGTGACTGAAGCACGCGCAGGGCGCTGCTGGCCCGCAGGCCCCAGGTGGACAGGTAGGAGAACTGCCACCACCACAGCGCCTCGTCCACCTGGCCGACCCGGTAGTGCCGCATGCCGTGGGCGAGGTCCGCCGCGACATCGGCCAGGTCGTCGGACAGGCTTCCCTCGACCACCTCACCGGAGGTCAACGGGTCGACCACGTCGGCGTACTCGTCGAGCCCGTCCAGCAGGTTGGCCAGACCCACGCGTACCGGGTCGACGTCGGGGTCCGGTCCGGCGTCGGGCTCGAAGCGCTCGCTCGGCACGACGTCGTTGATCGCGCCCAAGCGGGCGCCCGCGAGCAGCACCTGAGACACCGCCAGCAGCAACATCGGCACCGCCGTATCCGGCGAGGATCCCGCGGCCACCTCCGTCACCGCGTCGAGGTAGTGCTGGGCGTCGACCGCCGTCTCCTCAGCCAGGTGTACCAGCTCGATGGCCTCGCTGAGCTCGGCCACCTCCTCGGCCTCGACGGCACGCTCCAGGTCCGCGGCCTCGCGCAGGTCGGCTGGCTCGGGCTCGTCCACAGGGTCGCCGGCCTCGACGCCGGAGCCGTGCGCCGCCAGGGTGTCCTTCGCCACATCAGACATCGAGCAGTCTCCTCCCCTCGAACGCCCTCCCGAGCGTGAGCTCGTCGGCGTACTCGAGATCGCCTCCCACCGGCAGACCCGACGCGAGCCTGGTGACCCGCAGGCCCATCGGCTTGAGCAGCCGGGCGAGGTAGGTCGCCGTGGCCTCGCCCTCCAGGTTCGGGTCCGTGGCCAGGATGATCTCGGTGACCTCGCCCGAGGCGAGCCTTGTGAGCAGCTCCCGCACCCGCAGGTCGTCCGGGCCCACCCCCTCGATCGGGCTGATCGCCCCGCCGAGCACGTGGTAGAGCCCCTTGAACTCGCGCGTGCGCTCGACAGCCACCACGTCCTTGGGCTCCTCCACCACGCAGATCGCTGTGGCGTCGCGCCGAGGGTCGCGGCAGACCATGCAGAGGTCCTCGGCACAGACGTTGCCGCAGACGGAACAGAAGCGGACCTTGTCGGTGACCTCGGTCAGGGCGTGTGCCAGCCGCCGCACGTCGGCCGGATCCGCCTGCACCAGATGGAAGGCGATCCGCTGGGCGCTCTTCGGACCGACCCCGGGCAGGCGCCCGAGCTCGTCGATGAGGTCCTGGACCACACCTTCGTACACGTGATGAGCCTAATCGGTGGCCCTGACAGCCGGGACGCCGCCGTGGCCGGAGCCTCGGGTGCCGCCGGCGAGCTCCTCCACCACCGCGTCGCAGAGCACGGGCCACGCCTGCAGGGCCCAGGGTCCGAACTCGCGGTCGGTGAGGCACACGCACGCCAGACCGGCCATGGGGTCGACCCACAGGAACGTGCCGGCACCGCCGAAATGTCCGAATGTCGCCCGCGAGACCGCGCCGCCTGCCCAGTGGCCGTGCCTGCCGAAGTTCAGCTCCGGGCCGAGCCCCCAGTCGAGCGGGTCGAAGCGTCCGACCCCCGGCAGGACGCCGGCGAGGCCGGGCTGCTGCACGCGCGCCATCTCCGCCCGGGTGGCCGGGGAGACCAGCCTCGGGTCGCCCAGCAGCTCCGCGGCGAAGCGGCACACGTCGTGCAGCGTGCTCGTCGCCCCGAACGCCGGCGACCCGTCGAGGCGGGTTCCTGTCAGGTGCAGGGGCTCGAGCACCGCTTCCCTCGCGTACGCCGCGAACCCGATGCCGGACGCCGCGGCCACATGCTCGGCGAGCCGCTCGTAGCCGTTGTTGGAGTAGATCCGACGCGTGCGCGGGGTGGCCATCACCGCGGCGCGGCTCTCGAAGCCGTAGCCGGCCGCGTGGCTGAGCAGGTCGCGCACGACGGCCCCGGGCGGTCCGGCAGGCTCGTCGAGGGTGATCGCACCCTCCTCGACAGCGACGAGGGCGGCGTAGGCGGTGAGCAGCTTCGTCACCGACGCGAGGGGGAACTCCCGGCGGGCGTCACCGCGCTGCTCCAGCACGCCGCCCGCCCCCAGGACGGCGGCGGCCACGTGCGGCACGTCCCACGCGTCCACCAGCGTGAGTGCGCTCAATCCTCGAGCTCCTGGATCACGCGCCCGCCCAACAGCTGCTCCACGAGGGGGGCACCGACCAGGCCCCCGTCGTCGGCGTCGCGGTCGTCGGGGCTCGGCTCGGCGTCGGCAGTCGCGGAGGCCGCCGCCGCGGCGGCGGCTGTGGTGGCAGCTGTCGCCGCCGCGGCCGGCGCCGCGTCGGACGTAGCCACAGCCTCGGAGCCCGCCGGGACGGCGTCGGCGGCCACAGCCTCGATGCGGCGCTCGAGCCCGAGCACGTCGATCAGCGCCTGGCGCACGAACTCCTGGTGCGACCCGCGGGTGAAGGCCGAGGCGAGACCGCTGGAGCCGAAGGCGAGAACCAGGCGCCGCTCGTCGAGGTCGTGCACCTGCGCGTGGCCGGCGATCAGCGTCCACGTGGTCCGTTTGATGCCGGACAGCGCGGCCAGAACCTGCGGCCACGCGCTACGCAGCGCGGCGAGGTCGACCGAGCCGGCCGCGGGCCTCGCCGGACCAGGGGACGTCGCCGCGGCGGGTCGGGCGCCGACCGCCGGCTCGGCCACCGGCTCGGCCTCCGCCTTGATGTCCGGCGCGGCCTCCGGCTTGGCCACTGGTCGGCGATCCGGACTGCCCGGCCTGGTGTCGGTTCGGCTGGCCGGCCTGCTGCCCGGCTGGTCCTGCGGCTCCGGCGGGGGCTGGGGGGTGCGGGTGCGCGGCGGCGGCGGCGCTGCGGCGTCCACCGCCGCTTCGACCGGGGGCCCCGCGGCGACCCGGCGTTCGAGCCGGTCCAGGCGAGCGCCCAACCCGCGTACTCCGTCGTCTGCGCCGGGTAGCAACAGGCGGGCGGCCAGCAGCTCCAGCTGCAGGCGCGGCGACGTCGCTCCCGTCATCTCCGTGAGTGCCGCGTTCGTGACGTCGGCCGCCCGCGAGAGCTCGATGCGACCGAACGCGCCGGCCTGCACCCGCATGCGCTGGAGCTGGTCGACGGGCACACCACGAAGCACGGCGGCTGCGCCGTCCGGCATCGCCGCCACGACGAGCAGGTCGCGGAACCGTTCGAGCAGGTCCTCCACGAAACGCCGCGGGTCATGACCGGACTCCACGACCCGGTCGACCACCGAGAAGACGGTCGCGCCGTCGGCCGCCGAGAGCGCCTCGACGGCGGAGTCGAGCAGTGTGGCGTCGGTATACCCCAGCAGCGACACCGCCGTGGCGTACGTGAGCCCGTCGGGCCCCGCTCCGGCGATCAGCTGGTCGAGCACCGAGAGGCAGTCGCGCACCGAGCCCGCTCCCGCGCGTACGACCAGCGGCAGCACCCCTGGCCCTACGGCGACGCCTTCGTGCTCGGCCACCTGCCCCAGGTACTCCTGGAGCACCCCGGGGGGGACGAGGCGGAAGGGGTAGTGGTGGGTGCGCGAGCGGATGGTCCCGATGACCTTCTCCGGCTCGGTCGTCGCGAAGACGAACTTCACATGCTCGGGCGGTTCCTCGACGATCTTCAGGAGCGCGTTGAAGCCCTCCTTCGTCACCATGTGTGCCTCGTCGATGATGAAGATCTTGTAGCGGCTCGACGCCGGGGCGAAAGCGGCGCGGTCGCGGATCTCGCGCGCGTCGTCGATGCCGCGGTGGCTGGCCGCGTCGATCTCGATCACGTCGAGGCTGCCCGCGCCGCCTCGGGCCAACGCCTGGCAGGAGTCGCACTGCGCGCACGGCGTCGACGTCGGCCCCTGCTCGCAGTTGAGGCAACGCGCCAGGATCCGCGCGCTCGTGGTCTTGCCACACCCTCGAGGGCCGGAGAACAGGTAGGCGTGGCTGACCCGGTTGTTCGTCAGCGCCACGGACAGCGGCCCGGTGACGTGATCCTGGCCGATGACCTCGGCGAACGTCTCGGGCCGGTAGCGGCGGTACAGCGCGGTCGACACGAATGCCCACCCTACGTCGAGGGTCAGACGCCCGGACGGCGAAGGACCCCTCGCGCACCCGCCAGGGCCCACCTACCCTTGCTGCCTTCCGGCCCTGGGGGAGTTCAGCGGGATGACGCCGCACGAGGGGTCGCCGCCAACTGTACCCGCCTCCGGCGGGGGCCGCCGTCGCCTCCGGCGGAGGTCGCCATCGCCTCCGAGGCGGTCGCCATCCCCTCCGGCGATCGCCGGCGCCCCGGCGACGCACCGGTACACTCCTGCGCGGAGGATTCGCCTAGTGGCCTAGGGCGCACGATTGGAAATCGTGTTGGGCTAAACACCCTCAGGGGTTCAAATCCCCTATCCTCCGCCAACGTCCGTGGACGTCACAGGCATGGAGTTCACCGGCATGGAGTTCACAGGCATGGAGTTCACCGGCATGGAGTTCGCAGGCACGGAGGACCAGGCCCGGCGCGTCTGGCTCCCCCTGCCATCCCGCACGTCGGATCAGCCCGTCTGGGCGACAGCGATCTGCTGGTCGAGGCGCTCGGCCAGAGCCGGGACCCATGGGTGATCCCAGCGTTCCCCGAAGGTGACCAGGTCGCGGACGACGCTGCGGGCAAGCTCGAGCTCGCCGATCCTGCACAGCACGCGCACCCTGCTGGCCGCGTAGGGGAGGGCCATGCCCGGAACGAGGGGAAGCAACGTGTCCAGGTCGGCGAAGGCCTGCACCATCGCGTCGCCGTTCCCCGCTGCGGCCGCCGCCTCGGCCAGCGGCAGAAGCGTCTCGGCCAGGCGGAGAGCGTGCTGCCCGTCGGCGCTGTGCCGGCACACGGAGTCGAGCGCGCTGAGCGCCTTGTCGTACCGACCCTGCCAGAGGCGGAGGCGACCCCCCGTCGCGATGAGCTCGTTCGCGACGGCCGGGAGGTTGAGGCGCTGCGCGACGGGCTGGCAGTCAAGGAGGATCGCGGCTGCCTCGTCGAGCTGTCCCGACTGGCCGAGGAACCGGGCGTAGAGCGCGCCGACTCGGGCTCGCCGCGGCTCGTCCCCCCACTCGAGCATCAGATCGTAGGTCTCCCGCAGCGCCTCCGTATAGCCCGGCAGCCAGCGCTCGTCGAGGGTCCACGCTCGCGCGAGCGTGCAGATCGTGTCGGCGCGAACGGTGGGTGGCAGCTCCTCGCGCGTCGCCGCGAGCGCCGCCACCGCCACTCGGTCGGCCTGGGGTGCCTCGCCGACCAGCGCCAGCGCCAGCGCCCGCAGGGCGAGGGACTCAGCGTCCATCAGAGGCTTCCCGTTGACCGATGCCGAGAGCACCGTGAGCGCCGCGGTCCGGCCGTGGAACCTGTCCCCACCGAGGTCGTCGACGACGTGGGCGGCGTCGATCAGCGTCGCGGCGATCATGCTCAGGTGCCGGGGCATCGCCGGGTCGTCCTGGAGCTTGGCCTTGACGTGGTACGGCATAGCCGTCGTCAGCAGCCGGAACGCCGCGTCGCTCGAGCCGGCGGCGTCCGCGATGGAGGCGAGTACGACGGCTGCGCGGACGGGGCTGAGGGACGCCCCCCATGCCCGGTCAACAGCTGCGGGCAAGGTCAGTGCCCGCATCCCGGGGAACTCCATCTCCGTGTCGAACGGCGGGCGGACGATCGGGCCGTCGTCCCCGAGCGCGCTCGCCAAGGACAGGAGACAGTCGGGCACGATGCCGTCCACGAAGCGCGCGTGCGGCCCGGCGGAGTCGACCAGCTCCGTCATCGCGTTGGTCGGCTTGCCGCCTTCCCTGTTGATCACGGTGAAGGACGGCGACCCGGCTGCACCCCTGCGCAGGCTCAGGTAGTGCGGGTCGTAGGCGAGGTCGGCCCCTGAGAACCCGAGGACGAGCACTGCGTGCTGCTCGAAGAGCCGCAGAAGTGCCGCCTCGAGTGCCTCGGGACGTCCAAGCACCCGTTGACGCAGTGTGTCGACCATCGTCGACGCCTGCCCGACGGAGCCGTGGACCTTGATCACCGGGACCACGCTCTTCTCCGGACGTCCCACGGGGTGGCGCGTGAGCCCCTCGAAGTCGGCGGGAGAGCAGTACACAGCCGCCTCGACACCGGCGGCCACGAGGGCCAGCTCGATGAGGCGGTCGAAGTTGGTCGTGACGACCGCGCGCAGGTATCCGGTGTGCGCGAGTGCGGCGACAGCTGCGTGACCGTCGTTCCAGGTGCCGATGTCGAGCGGCTCGAAGATCGCGAAGTAGCGCTCGCCGAGCGACTCCTCGGCCAGCTGCGCCTGGAGGTCCGGCTGGGCCGCCGCGGCCGAGTCCCGCCGTTCTTGGACGAGTTGCAGCACGTCGTAGCCGGTCTGCCCGTCGGTGTGGTCGGCCAGGCGCATCGCGAGGTTGTCCAGGAAGGCGTCGTTGATCGCGGTCCAGCCCGGTAGCGATGACGGCGGCCCCATCGACAGGCCCGCACCGACAAGGAGGACGAGCCCGTGCTCCCGGGCAGCGCGTGCGAGCGCATCGGCATCGAAGCGAGCACCCACCCGTACCGACCTCCCGCGTGACGGCTTCCGCTGACGCAGGCTTCCGCTCGTCCAGGCGGCAGTCAAGCCGTGCGCGCCAACACTCGGCGGCGGGTGATGCGCCCATCTGGGCGCCGGGCCGGCACCGTGGTCGTTGACGAGCAGGGGGACGGCCAGTCCGCCTGGCTCGGCTCTGTGCGGACTAGGGCACGACGACGCAAGATGCGGCGGGGCGGGCGGCCGCAGATCATGGCGTGGTGCGACGAGTGATGGGAGCGGTGATGGCGGCGGCCGATGGTGGGTGGACCAGCGTTGAGGTAGCCAAGCTCGTCGTGGGCGTCTTGACCCCACTCACGGTGGTCGCGCTCGGAGTGGTGGTGGCGCGGGGGACGCGACGGGTCGAGGCGGTCCAGGAGGCCAACAAGGCGGTGATCACCCGCCGCCTCGCGGTGTTCGACCTGGTCGCCACGAAGCTGAACCAGCTGCTGTGTTTCGCCACGTTCGTCGGCCGCTGGAAGGAGATCTCCCCCGACCAAGCACTGCAGCTGAAACGGGGGGTAGATGAGGTGATGTTCGCGAACAAGCCGTTGTTCTCCGACGCGCTGTTCACCGCCTACCAGGGCTTCATGGCCTGCCTGTTCGAGATGAACTCGGGAGCGAACCAGGATGCCCGGATCCGCGCTCTGATCACCTCGGCGAAGGGCGACCGCCGCGCGCTGGCCTGGTGGAGAGCCGATCCGGACGACGACCAGCAGGCCAGGTTCACCACCGGGGAAGTCACCTCACCCGCCGAGGCCTGGGCCGCCTATCAGCGGCTCTCGCAGGCGTTCCGTGCCGACCTGTACATCACCGACACCACCCGCCCCCTGCCGGCACCCGCCGGCACCTGACCCCGCCCAACACAACGCGTTCTTCTTCACCGCTTCACCACCGGCGTCGACCACGAGGACCCGCTCCATGGCTGACAGCGAGCACACCTGTCCTCCGCCACGCAGGCTCGCCGGCGCTGTCGTAACGTCGTCCGCGTGGACGTCGCCCCTCGTCGCCGGCCCGGCATCCAGGATGTCGGCTTCGCCGCTCTGATCGGGGCGGCTGCCGGGGCCAGCCTTGCGGCCGGGCGAGGCCGCCGGTCGGCGCTGCGGGCCGCGGTGGGGGGCGGCCTTGCCCTGGCGGGCGTCGATGCGCTCGCGCAGGCCCGGCAGCGTCCGGGCGAGATCCCGCCGTTCTGGGGTCGGCTGGCGGCGAGCACGGCCCTCGCCGCGCCACTGGGGTGGTCCGTCAACCGCCTCACCGGCGCCGGACCGCGGGCGATCGGGACACTCACGGGCATGGTCGCGGGCACGCTCGGCGCACGACCGCAGAAGGTCGCACTGGGCCCTGCGATCGGCGTGCTCGTCGGCGAGGCGGCGCGCCGTCACGCCGTGCGCGGCGGTGCCGCCACCCCTCCGGCGGCGGTCGCGGCAGCGACGATGCTGACCTACCGGCTGGTCTCGGCCTCGGCCTTCCGGGACCCGCAGGTGAGCCTGCTCGCCGAGGGGGCGGCCGCTGCGGACCTGCCGTTCGTCGTCCCGCTCGAGGCGCGCTCGCCCTACGTCGGCACCGGATACGTCGAGGAGCTGGCACACCTGCTCGGCGGCGCGTACACCGCCGACGCCCAAGAGGTCGGCATCGTCGCCTCACTCGACGATCTGGCGGGCCCGGACTTCGACCCGAGCGCGGCGCACCCGCTCGTGCGGGAGTTCTACGAGCGGACGACCCGCTTCACCCTCGACATCGTCCCGCAGTGGCGGGCCTGGGTGCTGCCCGGCTACCTGCTCTACCGCACCGCGCTGGCCCGGCCGCTCGGACAGGCGAACGTCCCGATGAACCAGCGGCAGGCGCAGCGCGGCGTGCGCGGGCGGATCGACACGATCGTCGTCCCCGGCGACGCGGACGGCGCGCCCGCCACCGTGCGCGGATGGATCCGTTCCTACGCCGACACCGACGAGCCCATCTACGTCGGCATCTACACCACGTACCGGCACGAGGGTCGCGGGTACGTCAGCGTCGGCTTCCCCGTGCCGAACGGGAGCTTCACCGCGACCCTTCTCCCCCGAGCCCGCCCCGGGGGCGGGCTGGTGCTCACCAGCCACAGCCGGACCCTGCCCCACCCCGGCCACTACCTGACGGTGATCGACCCCGACGACCGCAGCCTGACCACGCTGGCCGTCCACGGCTTCGCGGAGCGGCTCGACGTGCACGTGGACGACGCCGGCCGGCTGCGCGCCGAGCACGCCTTCGCCGTCTTCGGCATCCCCTTCCTGGTGCTCCACTACAAGATGGAACGCAAGCCGGGCGCTGCGGCACCCCAGCACTGAAGGACGCCCCAGCACTGCCGCACGTCGGCCCATGATCTGCGGCCGGGCCGGCGTATCTGGCACCCCCGTTCGTCGCTCCCCCAACCGAGACGCTCGCACCTCCCGCGGACGCCTGCCGACCGACGCGAGGAGCGCCATGAGGATCGACGTCCCGGTCGTCGTGGTGGGGGGCGGCCTGGCCGGGCTGACCACCGCATACGGCTTGCACAAGCACGGGATCGACAGCCTGGTGCTCGAGGCGCAGCCGCGCCTCGGCGGGCGGATCCAGACCATCACGTTCCCCGACGGCGTGACAGCCGAGGCGCACATGGAGGAGTTCTGGCAGAGCAGCCCCGCATACCCGCTGCTGCGAGAGCTGGGACTGCCCCTGGTGGAGGATCGAGCTCACTCCTCCGTGGTCCTTCAGGGCGACCTGTGCCAGTACCAGGGAGAGGGCGAGCGCGACTCCTACCTCCGCGGGCTGTTCGACCCGGCCGAGCGGGGCGCCTACCTGGCATGGGACGCCTTGGCCGGAAGCGTCCTCCGGCGGCTTGCGGGGCGGCCCGACCCGGCCGTGACCGCGGGGTCGCCTCTGGCACGTCTGGCCCGCACAAGCATGCGCTCGTTCGTGACAGCCACGGTGCGGGCCCAGCGGGTGGCGGAGTGGGTCCGGCTCGTCGTCGAGTCCGAGACCGCCGTCGAATGGGACCAGATCAGCGCCCTCGACGGCATCGCCGAGCTCCGGCCGTTCCTCGACACCGCTGAAGGGTTCGGCGAGGCCAACGCCCACGTGGCCGGAGGCAACGACCGGCTCGTCGAGGCATTGGTGGCCAGGCTCCCGAACGGCCGCGTGCAGACCCGCGCGAACGTGACTCGCGTGGACGACCGTGGCGGCCACGTCGAGGTGCGCCACCGCGGCGCCGGCGGCGCCATTCACGTCACGCGCTGCGAGCAGGTCGTGCTCACGCTGCCCTCGTGGTCACTGCGACACGTCGACCTGCGACCGGGCCCTGCAGCCGCGGCCCGCACCGCGCTGCAGTCGGCAGCAGCAGGCAGCTACGTCAAGGTGGTCCTTCGCCTGCGGGCGGAGGCTCGGCAGCTGTGGTCGTCCTACGGGCCAGGACTGTTCACTCTGCTGTCTGACGGGCCGGCAGGGTGCATCTACCTCGGCGGGGGAGCGCCTGTGGAGGGCCTGGACGGACGCGACCTCGTGCTGACCATGCTCCTGCACGGCCGTCACGCGCGGGCGCTCAACGGCGCGCCCACCGAGGCGATCATCAGCCGTGCCGCCGGTCATCTCGAGCACCTGTCGGCCTCGCCCGTGCGCGGAGGGCGACCCGCGCCGCTCCTGCCAGGGGTCTCGCGGCTCGTGACCGATGCCCGGGCGTTCGACTACCCGGCGGCAGTGGCCTACTGGCCCGTTCGCCGGCGCAGGTGCCGCTTCGACGCCCTCGCCGCCGCCCTGCGCGCGCCCCACGGCCGGGTGCACATCGGAGGCGACACGACCGAGTGCAGCCACTCCGACGGCGCGGTGCGTTCGGCGGACCGGATGGTCGCGGTGATTGCCGAAAGGCTCGGCGTCCGAGGCGGCAACCGCGTCTGGGACAGTCTGGCCACCGCTTGACCTCCACGCAGGCGGCCTGAGAGGGTTGGTCAGCAACTGATCGATCGATCGATCAATGACGCCAACGGGCCGCAGACGAGGTCGGGACAGCGGATGAGCAGCCTCGCCGAGCTCCAGCAGGCCGCGGTGAAGCTCTTCGCCGCGCGCGGTTTCGCAGCGACCGGCATCCGCGACATCGGCCGCGAGGTCGGGCTGACCTCCGGGGTGCTCTACCACTACGCGGGCAGCAAGGACGACCTGCTGCTCGGCGTCATGACCGTGTGTCTGCAGAACCTGCTGGACGGCGCCCGCGCGGCCTGCGACGCCGCGCCCGACCCCGCCGCGCGGCTGGCCGGGATCGTGCGCGCCCACATCGGCCTCAGTGCAGCCAACCCGCGCACGGCGCAGGTCACCGACTCCGAGGTCCGGGCCCTGAGCGCACAGCACCGCGCCGCGGTGATGGAGCTGCGCGACGCCTACGACGGGCTCGTCCAGGCCACGATGGAGGACGGCGCACGAACGGGCGCCTTCGACCTCACCGACGCCGGCGTCACCCGTCTGGCCCTCCTGGAGATGTGCAACGGCGTCTCGCGCTGGTACGACCCGGCAGGCCGCCTGACGATCCCCACGCTCGCCGACCGCTTCGCCGACCTGGCCTTCCGGCTGGTCGGCGCGCGCGTCGCAGTCCCGTCGACGGTGTGGACGCCGCCCACGCACCTGCCCTGCGAACCGTCCTGACCACCCGAGGAGGCCCGCCATGACGGTGATCGACGCCCGAGTGCGCCTGCCGCAGCACCTGCGCCAGCGCGCGACCTACCAGGCTCCCCCGCTGCAGACGGCTCAGTACGACCGTGTGCTCAACCTCACCGAGAAGATGAACGCCGGCACGCTCGAGGACCTGCTGGGGCAGATGGATGCGGAGGGTGTCGCCCAGGCAGTCATGCATGCGGAGTCCGAAGGCGGGGAGTCCGCGGACGCGCTCAACGAGGCCGTCGCCGTCGTCGTGGCCGACCACCCCACCCGCTTCCGAGGGGTTGGCACTGTGGACCTCGAGCACGTGCGCCCCACCCGAGCGGCGCACCAGGTGGCGGACGTCGCCGCGGCCGGGCTGGTCGGCGTCGCCGTCCAACCCGCGTTCTTCGGTCTGGACATCGACTCCCGTGCCCTGTACCCGATGTACTCGCGCGCCGAGGACCTCGGCCTCGTCGTCGCGGTCCACACCGGGATCACCTACTCCCGCATGCATCCTCTGCGTCACGAGCGGCCCGAGCTGCTCGACCAGGTGGCCTGCGACTTCCCCGACCTGCGGCTGGTGGCCTGCCACGCCGGTTGGCCCTGGGTCACCGAGGTGTGTGCGGTCGCGCGGCGTCATCCCACGGTGTTCCTGGAGTTCGGCGGGCTCGCCCCCAAGTACGTCGCCCGGCCGGGCACGGGCTGGGACGTGCTCTTCGGCATGATGCCCTCGGTCCTGCGCTCGCAGGTGCTCTACGGCAGCGACTGGCCGGTCATGACGCCTGCGCGCGCCCTCGCCGAGTGGCGCGACAGCGGCCTGCCGACCGCGGCCCTCGACGCACTTCTGCACGACAACGCCGCAGCACTGTTCGGGTTCGGCGCCGCCGGGGCGACACCGGCGGACACATGAGGAGCGACGCCGCGCCGGCCTCGCCCGAGGCCACCACCACGGTCCTGGCCGACCTGCTCGCGGTCGGTGCGCAGGAGACACCGGACGCCGTCCTCCTGCGCACCGACACGGGCGACCTCACCTACGCCCAGGTGCGGGACGGCGCAGCACGGCTGGCTGCCGGCTTCGCCGGGCTGGGGGTCGGCGCCGGGGACCGCGTCGTGTCGTTGCTGCACAACAGTGCGGACGCCGTCCTCACGTGGTTCTCCCTCGCGTGGCTTGGTGCGGTCTATGTGCCCGTCAACACTGCCCTCCAGGGCCGCGGTCTCGCGCACACGCTGTCGGTCGCCGGCGCCCGGGTCGTCGTCGTCGACCACGACCTGCTCCCGGTGCTGGCCGAGGTGCTGGGCGAGGCGTCGACTCGGGGGACGACTCGGGGGGCGGTGCGGGGCACGGTCGTCGTCCGCGGAGGTCTCGCCGCGGGGGCGGCCGTGGCGGACGCCCGCCTTCTGCCGTTCGAGGGCCTGGCTCTCGCGAGCGGCCCGGGCGCGGCCCGGATCGAGGGCGTGGACGACCTCGCGCCGGCGCTGATGCTCTTCACGTCGGGGACCACCGGGGTGTCCAAGGCGTGCGTCCTCTCGAACCGGTACGTGGTTCGCCAGGCTCAGCTGCACGCCGAGAACTTCCGGCTCACGGCGCACGACGTCCTCTACAGCCCCTTCCCTCTGTTCCACATCGACGCCGCGACGCTGACTCTGGTCGCCGCGTTGTCCGTGGGAGGGACGGCGGCCATCGCGCGCCGCTTCAGCGTCTCGGGGTTCTGGGACGACGTGCGCAGGTACGGCGCGACGGTGTTCAACTTCATGGGCGCCACCCTCACGCTGCTGTGGAAGCAGCCCGCCTCGGACGACGACCGGCGCCACGTCGTCCGGCTCGCCTGGGGGGTCCCCATGCCGGACTGGAGGACGGGCTGGGAGGAGCGCTTCGGCGTCCCGATCTACGAGGTGTACGGGCTCACCGACGCCGGCATTCCGGTGTACGACCCCCTTGATGCGCCGCCGAGGCCCGGGTCGTGCGGCCGGGTGATCCCGCAGTTCGAGGTGGCGGTCGCCGACGCCGCGGGCGTGCTGGTGGGAGCAGGCCTGCTCGGGGAGATCCTGGTGCGGGGACGTGAGCCGGGCTTGGTGATGACGGAGTACTACGGCATGCCGGAGGCGACCGCGGAGGCGTTCCGGGATGGCTGGTTCCACACCGGCGACCTGGGGAGCCTGGACGCCGACGGCTACCTCACGTTCGCCGGCCGCGCCAAGGACGCCATCCGCCGGCGTGGGGAGAACATCTCGGCGTACGAGGTGGAGCAGGTGGTCGAGAGCCATCCGGCGGTGCTGCAGGCGGCCGCGATCGGGGTGCCGAGCGAGCTCATGGAGGAGGACGTGAAGGTGTGCGTGGTCCTCAGGCCCGGACAGGCTCTGCACGCGGATGCGCTCGCTGAGCACTGCCGACGCAACGGGGCACAGCACGCCGTCCCCCGCTACATCGAGTTCGTTGCCGAGCTGCCGAGGACGCCGACGCAGAAGGTCGAGAAGTTCCGGCTCCGAGAGGCCGGGGTCACCCCCACGACGTGGGACGGCGAGGCCCCCCGCTGACGACGGGAACATGGTCGATGCCGCGTGGCCGACGCGCCCCTGTCGGGGCCTTCCGTTGTGCTGCAAGGGGTTTCGTCCACAGGTGGGGGACTGGTGGGTTGTTGGTCGAACTGGTGTTCGATAGGGTGGGGGGATGTTCGACGTCGAGGCGTGGCCGGCCGGGTTGTCCGGGTTGGCCGCCGCGTTGGACGCGGGGGTGGACGCCGCGGTGGTGTGCGCGGACACGAGTGATCATGGGTTGGTGGCCCGGTTGCAGGGGTTGGAGCTGCTCAAGGCCCGCGTGGAGCTGGCCGGGCTGGAGGTGGTCGCGGAGCTGGGGCGGCGGGAGGAGGCCCGGCTGGCCTACGCGCGGGCGCGGGTGCCCGACTATGCCGGCGAGGACACCGTGTGGGAGTGCCTGCCGGAGGAGGTGGCCGCGGCGTTGGGGGTGTCGGTGGCCGCGGCGTGCCGGCGGGTGGGGTTGGCGTTGGCGGTGCACGGGCACCTGCCGATGCTGGGGGTGGCCCTGGCCGAGGGCCGCACCGATGTCTCGCGGGCGGGGCTGCTGGTGGAGGAGACCGCGGTGCTGGCCCCGCAGGTGGCCGCGCGGGTGGTCGCCGAGCTGCTGCCGCGGGCGCGGACCTGGACGTGGGGGCGGTTGGCGCACCGGGTGCGGGCCGCGGTGCTGGCCGCCGACCCGGCCGCGGCGGGTAGGGCCCACGCCCGGGCGCGGCGGGGTCGGCGGGTGTGGCTGCGCCCGCTGGGGCAGGGGATGAGCGAGCTGGGTGCGGTCCTGGGCGCGGATGAGGCCACCTGCGCGTGGGCCCACCTCAGCGACCTGGCCCACCACCTCACCGACACCCCCACCCCCACCGACACCAGCCCCACCGACCAGACTGGTCAGGGTCGAGGGGCGGTTCGCACGATCGATGAGGCCCGCGCCGATGTGTTCGTCGACCTGCTCTGCGAGGAGGCCACCACGAGCACCGGCCTGCCCGCAGGCACGGGCCAGACCGGTGGTGGGACGGGCCAGACCAGCGGTGCCGCTGCCGGGTCCGGTGCCGGTGCGACCCGGGCGGGTGCGACCCGGGCCGGTGGGGGGCGGGCCCGGTTGGGGGCGTTGGTGAACATCACCGTGCCCTTCGACACCCTGCTGACCGGCGGGACCGCACCCGGTGAGCTGGCGATGCAGGGCCCGGTGGCCGCCCAGGTGGCCCGGGCGGCGGCCCTGCGGGCACTGGCCGCGGGAGCGGCCTGGCGGCTGATCGGGGTGGGTGGCGAGGCCACCGCGGCCGCCACCACCACCGCGACCTACCGGCCCCCGCCCTGGCTGGCTGAGCTGGTCGCGGTCCGCGACCGGACCTGCCGCTTCCCCGGCTGCCGGCGACCGGCCCACCAGTGCGACCTCGACCACACCCTGGCCTACCCGCAGGGCCAGACCACCCTGACCAACCTGGCCTGCCTGTGCCGACGACACCACCGGCTGAAGACCCACACCCGCTGGCGGCTGGACCAAGACGACCACGGCCGCCTCACCTGGACCACCCCGACCGGGCACACCTACCCCACCGACCCCCACGACTGGCCCACCCCCACCGACACCCACGCCCCACCACCCGAAACCGGACCCCCAGCCCACCCCCCCGCGGCCTCCACCCACAACACCGGCGCCGCCTGACAGGCGTGCGCGTGCCGCGCTCCCGACCCGCCGCGAGCCAGGTCTTACACTCGTACGGGTGATCTTCAAGGCGGTCGGGGACCGGCGTCCGTATCCGGACCACGGCATCACGACGCCTCGTCAGTGGTCCGAGGTCGCACCGCGCCAGGTCCGCCTCGACGAGCTCGTCACCACCAAACGCACGCTCGACCTGGCCCAGCTTCTCTCCGAGGACTCGACGTTCTACGGCGACCTCTTCGCACACGTCATCCAGTGGCAAGGCACCCTGTACCTGGAGGACGGGCTCCACCGCGCCGTCCGCGCGGCACTCGCCCAGCGTTCTGTACTGCATGCACGCGTGTTCGTGTTGGAGGAGTGATCGGTGACCGGGGACCCAGAGCCGGACGGCACCACGCCTACCGGTTCTCCGACCGCTGCCGCCGACGCTGGTTCGGCGCCGGCGGAGTCGCCGTCCTCCTCCACGGCCTCTGCTGAGTCATCGGGAACCGAGTCATCAGGAACCGAGTCATCAGGAACCGAGCCATCAGCAGCCGAGTCGGGGGACGACGAGCCGGCGGCCACGAGCGAGCCGGCGTCTGAGCCCGACGCCGAGCCCGAGCCCGAGGGCGCCGCCCCCAGCGAACCCGAGACCGAGCCCGAGCCGAGAGCCGACGACGAACCCGCGGCTGAGGCCGACGCCGACGTCGAGGCCCAGCCCGAGCCCGAGGACGCCGCCCCCAGCGAACCCGAGGCCGAGACCGAGACCGAGCCGAGAGCCGACGACGAACCCGCGGCTGAGGCCGACGCCGAGGTCGAGGCCGAGGCCCCGGCCGAGCCCGACGCCCGACCCGAGGCAGAGGCCGACACCGCCGAAACGAGCCCAGACCCCGAACCCGTAGCCGAAGCTGAGGCAGGCGGCGGGGCGCCCGCGGCAGGCGAACCTCCAGCCGACGACGACGCGGCGATCGCGCCGGCGGCCGCCGCCGAGGTCGCCGCCGCCGAGGTCGCCGCCGCCGAGGTCGCCGCCGCCGAGGTCGCCGATGCTGCCGGCGCAACAGTTGGCGACGAGACGGGCGCCGCGGCCGCGGCTCGGGTTGAGCCCAGCCCGGTCCCCCTGGACCCGAGTCCGGCCGTAGCGGGGCCCACCGGCTCGGAGACGACTGACGTCGAGGAGAGCGTCGCCCGTGAATGGGCGACGACGTCGGTGCCGGTAACAGCCGAGGTGGTCGCGTCCTGGCAGCAGACGCCGGAGGAGCCACCCGCTGAGCTGCGCGTGCCTCCGGTCCCCACGATCGTCCCGGCCACGGTGCCGTTCGGCACCGGCCCGCGGCGCCGGCACATCCGACAGACGATCACCTTTCTCGCGCTCTTCGGCATCGTCCTGGCAATGGGCGTCGCCGGCTACAAGCTCTACCAGGGCGACTGGGCCCTCCCGGCATCCTGGGGCCAGCACAAGGTCGGCCCGCCGTGCCCGGTGGCCAGCCCGACGGCTGCACCTGTGCGTGGCACGAGGGTCAACGTCTACAACGGGACCAACCGGCGTGGGCTGGCGCAGTCCGTGGCACGCGAGCTGCACAAGCGCGGCTTCGTGATCCCGGAACTGCCCGCCAACGACCCGCTCAACGCCACGATCAAGGGCGCGGCCGTCGTCCGATACGGGCCTGACGGCCTGATGCAGGCGCGCACGGTCGCCGCCCAGGTGATCGGCGCCGTCACGCTCGAGCTGGACGACTCGCGTGAGGGTTCGACCGTCGACCTGGTTCTCGGAGCCAAGTACAAGACGATGCGGCCCGTGCCGCTGACGACCCGGCTGATGGCCCCTTCCCCGGCGCCGTCGGTGGAGGGGTGCATCCCCGTCGAGCAGCCCTCGGTCACCCCCTCGACGCGCGCGACCCCTACCGGGTCGACTGCCTCGACGAAGGGGTGACGCGCCACGGAACGTGTGCAGGGCCTGCCAGCGCGCAGGTGAGGGCTGCGATCTCAGAGCCTGCGCTCACGTGGCCTCACCGCGCGGCATTCGCCATGGCCCATGCCACCTCAGGATGCTTGATATCGCTGTGTGCGCCGGCGAACCCGTTGGCCATGTTCGCGATGACAGCGCTGGAGTCGAGGCTGTAGAAGGAGCCGTTGGCGAAGCCGTAGTCGTGGCCACTGGGGGCCAGGGACTGCCGCGAGACGCCGGTGACCTGGTAGCCGTCGGCACCCATCGCCATCCACCGCTTCGCGAGGTCGGCGGCCGACTCGCTGTCTGTGTGCGAGAGCAGGCTGGCTGCCGGATACCACCAGCCCACTGCACGGTCGTTGCTCGAGAAGGTGGCCAGGAGCGGACCGTCCACGTGTGCCTGCATCCCGGCCAGCGCGCCATGCCCGCCCCAGGGCAGCGGGTTCGTGAACGCGTAGTGGCTGAACGCACCCTGCACCAGCACCAGCGACTTGACCGGGCTGGCACCACCGGCGGGCACGTTGGTAAGACCCGCCAGCGCGAAGGACACCACGCGGGCGCCGAAGCTGTGGCCGGCCAGGTGCACGCTGAGCCCGGGGTGCGCGGCCGCCAGCCCCGAGACGAACGGGCCGAGGCCCACCTTGCCGACCGTACCGGCGCGACCCTTCATCTCGTAGAAGGACGTCGCGCGCCAGGCCTCGATGGCGCCGTGCCACAGGGTCGTGAACACGTCCCCGAGCCCCTCGGCATCCCCGCTGCTCGCCTTCGACAGCGTCGACAACGTGCCGAACACCGCGGCCGGGCGGCCGGCGAGGATCTGCCGCTCACCGGCGTCCTCGGGTGCCATCTCACCGGTGCTCGTCGTCAGCTGCCCGAGCAGGGTCTGGAACTCCTTGAGCTGGGCGCCGTCCTTCGGCTGCTGGTCGGCGAGCTCGCCCAGCCGGTCGAGCACCGGTCGCTGGGCAGCGCTGAAGGCCGGCGCCATGGTCGCAGCCATCTCGGCACCGGACGGGGTCGCGGCGGCGGCGTGCGCGGCGTCCGCGGCCGGACCAGCCGGCGGCTTGTCCTGGGGGAACTCGATCGAGGGCCAGAACACCCCCGCGAACCCCACGGTGCGCCCGGGCAGGGCCTGTGCCGCCGCCTGCGCGACGAGCGGGAACATCCCCTGGTACAGCGACTCCGCATCGTGGGTCTCGTTGCCCCAGCCGTGCGAGAACATGAACAGGTCGGTGACGCCGGAGCCGGCAAGCTCGGCAGGCAGCCCGCCGTCGGTCGTGCAGGCGCCGTCCTTGTCGAAGACAACCCTCCAGAACGGGTGGCCGGCGATCATGTCAGTCATCGGTGGTCCTTTCGATGATGCCCCGCTGTGCGGTGGACGGCGGGTGCGCTGGACGGGGCGTGCCGTGGACGGGGTGCGGGCGGACGGCGGGGGCGGGGTCAGCAGTCGTCGAGCACTCGCAGGGCATCGAGCAGCCCGTGGCCCTGGTAGAACCGGTCTCGGCCCAGGTCGGTGGCGGCAGCGCTGAAGCGGGCCTTCACCTCGCGCGGCTGCCCGATGAACTCCCGGCGCACCGAGAGGAAGCCGGCGATGGCACCCGAGACGTGCGGCGCGGCCATCGAGGTCCCGCTGTCCTCGGCGTAGACGGCGGCGGTCGAGTCGGCCAGCAGCGGGCTCAGCGTGGCGGACGCCGAGGCGCGCGTCGGGAGCGAAGGCGCGGCGGCCGAGCACACCGCCTCTCCCGGGGCTACGAGATCGGGCTTGGCCCGCCCGTCCCACGTCGGCCCCTTCGAGGACTGGTACCAGATGCCGTAGGTGTGCGGGTGGTCGCGATGGGTCGCGCCGACCGTCACGGCGAGCTCGGCGTTGGCCGGGTCCGTGATGCTGGACATGACGCCGTGCCCGCGGGTGTCGTCCTGCCGTTCCCCCGCATATCCCTCGTTGCCCGCCGAGACGACGACCACCACCCCGGAGTCCACGAGCTGGTTCACGGCCTGGCACACCGGGCTCTGACCGGCCGCGTAGTCGGCAGGGTCCCAGCGACAGCCCAGCGACATGTTCACCCCCTGCACGCAGCTGGGGTCGCCGTCGCTGTTGAGCTCGTGCCGCACGTAGCGCAGCGCCTGGATGAGCGCCGAGCTCGTGGTGCGGGCCTGGCCGCTGCCGTCGGGGGCGAGCACCTTGATGCTGATGAGGCGCGTCATGGGGGCGATGCCCGCGAGCCGGCCATGGTCGCGGCGAATGCTCGAGACCGGCGCACCGGTCACATCGTCGTCATGCGTCTGCAGCACGACTGCCTCGGCGTCGTCCGGCAGTCCGCCGGCGATGATGCCCGCGACGTGCGTGCCGTGGCCGACGTCGTCCTGGAACGGCGTGCCCCACGGCTGGGTCTCGTGCCCGTCGGGCTGGGTCTGGTCGTCGGTGAGGTAGGTGAAGTCCGCACAGAGCTGCTCGGTGTCGGCGAATGTGTTGTGGGTGGCGAAGTGCGGATGCTCGCGGTGGATGCCCGAGTCGAGCACCGCCCACGTGATGCCGGCACCGTCGGCTGAGAAGACGCGACCGGCGGCATCGGCCTTGACCGTACGCGTGGACCGGTCGATGTGGGCGTGCAGCACGTAGTCGGCCCACACCCGGTGGATCAAGGGATGCTCGTTGTCACGCTCGTCCGCGGCGACCAGGTCGGTGATCTCATCGGGTGCGAGTGCCACGCGGAGGTACTTGTCCCCGATGCGCAGTGCTGGGCGGCCGCGGACGTCGCGCGCGCGCCGCCGGCCCCGGCGCCAGGTGTCGTAGAACCGGGGAAAGTGGACATCGAGCACCTGGCGGCGCGTCCAGGGCCCGGCGAGGTTCACCTCGATGAGCACGGCATTGCGCTCGCCCAGCATGGCGACCGCGGGCCGGGCGCCGTTCGGGGCGCCGTTCGGGGCGCCCGGGCTCAGCGCTGTCGACACCTTCGACCGCGGGGCTCGACGCGGGGGACGTGCGGCGACGTCGGATGCTGCGGGCTTTGCCGGTTGCTCGCTCGTGGCCATGCGCCCTCCCTCGGTACTCACCGGACGACGTGCCCCCGCGTCCAGGAGGGTCCGTGATCTGCCGAGATACCTCCTAGACCCCAGGAGGTCCCGCGTCAACCGAAATGGAGCTATTCGCGGTGGTGCGACGGCGCGGCGTCGTCCTCGGGGATGACCCCGGGCTCGTCCGCACGGCGGGCGAAGCACGGCGTCCGCGTCGCCTAACGTCGAGGCTCCCAGACGAGGGAGACACGCGTGATCGAGATCCGAGGGCTGTCGAAGCGCTACGGGACCACCCTGGCGGTCGACGACCTGTCCTTCGACGTCGAGCCCGGCAAGGTGACCGGCTTCCTCGGTCCCAACGGCGCGGGCAAGTCGACGACGATGCGCGCGATCGTCGGGCTGGACCGCCCGACGGCCGGCCGGGTGCGGGTGAACGGGCACCGCTACGCCGACGACCGCGCGCCGCTGACCGAGGTCGGCTCGCTGCTGGAGGCCAAGGCCGTGCACCCTGGGCGGTCGGCGTACAACCACCTGCTGTTCCTCGCGCGCAGCAACGGGATCCACCGACGCAGGGTGAGCGAGGTGCTGGAGCAGGTCGGGCTGGAGTCGGTGGCGCGCAAGAGGGCCGGCACGTTCTCCCTGGGCATGGGGCAGCGCCTCGGGATCGCCGCGGCGCTTCTCGGCGACCCGCCGACCATGGTGTTCGACGAGCCTGTCAACGGACTGGACCCCGAGGGGATCATCTGGGTGCGCACGCTGCTCAAGGCGTACGCCGCCGAAGGGCGCGCGGTCCTCGTGTCCAGCCACCTCATGGCCGAGATGTCCCTGACCGCCGACCGGCTGGTCGTGATCGGTCGGGGGCGCCTGATCGCCGACACCACTGTCGAGGAGTTCGTGCGGCGGGCCTCCGGCAGGCAGGTCCTCGTGCGGTCCGCCGACCAGCCGACGCTGCGCACCGCCCTGATCGAGGCGGGCTCGCGGGTCACCGAGGAACCAGACGGCACCCTGCTCGTCGAGGGTCTGGACTCCCCTCTCATCGGCAAGGTCGCCGCGGACCACCAGGTGGTCCTGCACGAGCTGACGCCCCAGCAGGCGTCTCTCGAGCAGGCGTTCATGGAGCTGACGGCCGACAGCGTCGACTTCCACGGTCACACCCTGGCCGACCCCACCCCAACGGAGCAGTGACGATCTCGATGACGACACTCGACGCAGCCCGGGCCGACGTCCCCACCGTCGCGCAGCCGGGGCTGCCCAGGCAGGTCGCCGGCAACCTCGCCGCCGAGTGGACCAAGCTGCGCAGCGTCCGGTCCACCGTGTTCTCGCTGCTGGCCACGGCCATTGTGGGCGTCGGCTTCGCCGTCCTCATCGCCTTCGGCACGGTCAGCCGCTGGGACCGCATGGAGCCGCAGCGACGGCTGACCTTCCAACCGGCCACCTTCAGCGTGAGCGGGGTGCTCTTCGCCCAGCTCGTGATCGGCGCGCTCGGCGTGCTGGCGATGAGCGCGGAGTACTCCACCGGGACGATCCGGGCGACCCTGTCCGCGACGCCGCAACGACTGGTCGTCTACGGCACGAAGATCGTGACGTTCACCGTCACTGCACTGGTCGTGGCCGCCGCGACCACGACCACCGCCTTCCTTGCGGCACAGTCGATCCTGGCGCGCAAGCACATCCAGACGACGTTCTCCGCGGCCGGGGTGCCGCGGGTCGTCTACGGCGCCGCGCTGTTCCTCGTGGCCGTTGCGCTGCTCGGCCTCGGGTTGGCGGCGCTGATGCGGCACACGGCGGCGGCGATCAGCACCCTCTTCGGCCTGATGCTCGTGCTGCCGATCCTCACCAGCTTCCTGCCCAGCGACTGGCAGGTCAACGTCGACCGGTGGATCCCGCTCAACGCCGGTCTGGCCGTCATCCAGGCGCACGCGGAGCCCAACCGTTTCGGGCCCTGGGCGGGTCTCGGCGTGCTGTTCGGGTATGCGGCTGTCGCCCTGGTCGCGGGTGGGGTCGCGCTGCAGCGGCGTGACGCCTGACGGTGGCCTCCACGGCCCACACCCGTCGCCGTCGCGGCCGTAGCCTGGTGAGTGTGGCCCCCGGCCCGGCATGGTGGCGGCGCCCCGTCCTCGTGGACGGCGCGCTCGCGGCCTTCCTGTTCGCCATCTCGACGCCGACGTGGGCGTCGACGGGCGACCTCGCGAGGCTGCCGCTGAGCCTCGCCCTGACGGCACCGCTCGTGCTGCGCCGCAGGTACCCCGTGCAGGTCTTCGCCGTCGTCACGCTGGCGGCCTTCGTGCAGTGGCTGACGACGCCCCGGATCGGCGCTTACGACCTGGCGGTGGTCGCGGCGCTGTACTCCATCTCGGCCTACGCCTCGCGCCGCTGGTCGGCACCGGCCCTGGGCGTGGGGCTGCTCGGGGCGGTGCTTGCGTGGTTGTCGGTGCGGTCGACCCGCGACGTCAGCTACCTCGGGCTGATCCCGCCCGCAGCAGTGGTGGTGGCCGCCTGGCTTGCCGGGCAGAACATGCGCACCCGCCGGCGCTACCTCGCCGAGCTGGAGCAGCGGGCGAGCCGGCTGGAGCGCGAGCGAGAGGCCCTCGCCCGCGCCGCCGTGGCCGAGGAGCGCGCGCGGATCGCGCGGGAGATGCACGACGTCGTCGCGCACACGGTCGCGGTCATGGTCGCCCAGGCCGAGGGCGCCAGGGCCACCGTGCGGACCGCGCCGGAGAGAGCCGAAGCGGCGATGGTCGAGGTCTGCGACGCGGGGAGGACCGCTCTCGGCGAGCTGCGCAGGATGGTCGGTGTGCTGCGCGAGGAGGGCGACTCCACGGGGACGGCGCCGCAGCCGGATGCGCGCGACCTCGACGCGCTCGTCGCCTCCATGCGCGCCTCAGGTCTGCCGGTGCGCCTGGTCCGCGAGGGCGCACACCTGCCGCTCGAGCCGACCATGGGCCTGGCGGTCTATCGCATCGTGCAGGAGTCGCTCACGAACACTTTGAAGCATTGCGGCCCCCAGACCCCGACGGATGTCGTGCTGCGACGCACCGCCGACCGGGTGGAGGTGGAGGTGGTCGACAGGGGCGCGGTCGGCCATCCGCCGGCGGCGCGGGACCTCGCCGGCCACGGCCTGTCCGGAATGCGCGAACGGGTGGCGATGTTCGCCGGGGTGATCTCGGCGGGGCCGACCGCGACCGGCGGCTGGCGCGTGCACGCCGTCCTCCCCACGGGCGGGGCGGCTTCGTGACGATCCGGGTCTTGATCGCCGACGACCAGGAGCTCATGCGCGCGGGCTACCGCATGGTGCTCGACGCCCAGCCGGACCTCGAGGTCGTGGCCGAGGCAGGGGACGGGGTCGCGGCGGTCTCGGCAGCCGCGAAGCACCGGCCGGACGTCGTCCTCATGGACGTACGCATGCCCGGGGTCGACGGGATCGAAGCAACCAGGCGCGTCGTGGCCGCGCAGCCGGAGGTAAGGGTGCTGATCCTCACGACGTTCGACCTCGACGAGTACGTGATGGCCGGGTTGCGGGCGGGCGCGAGCGGCTTCCTGCTCAAGGACGCCCGGGCGGAGGACCTGGTGTCGGCGGTGCGCTCGGTGGCACGGGGGGACTCCGTCATCGCCCCGTCTGCCACCCGCCGCCTGCTGGGTGCCCTGCTCAACGGCACGCCGCCCGGACCGGCCGACCCGGCGCTCGGCTCGTTGACGCCCCGCGAGCGGGAGGTGTTCGTGCTGGTGGCGCACGGGCTGTCCAACGCCGAGATCGCGGGACGGCTTCTGCTGTCGGAGACGACGGTCAAGACGCACGTGGCGAGGGTGCTCGCGAAGCTTGGCCTGCGTGACCGGGTGCAGGCCGTGGTACGCGCGTACGAGGTGGGCCTGGTTCGCCCGGGCGGGCCCAGCTGAGGGCGTGTCAAGGATGGTCTGTCCTCAGCCAGCCGGCGTGGCCAGCGCGACCTCGCTGCCGGGGTTGAAGACGGCCACCTCCGTGGGCTCCCAGATGCATCGAGGCGACGCAACGCTGGACGGCGTGTCGAGGTACCTGTGTGCGTTGTCGACCGTTAGGTAGCCACCTGACCCGCTTACAGCGGCTCCCACCGGGACGAGCTGTCCCCCCGGCAGCCGCAACGCGTCACTGGCAACGTCCCACCCCGTGCCGGCCGGCCAGATGACCAACCTGCCGTCAAGGCGCACGCAGGTTCGGTCATCGACCGTCAGAGTTCCTTGGACCAGTGCCGCCATCCCCACCGCGGAACTTCCGAGCGACGTGAGAACGATCACCGTGCTCTCCGGAGCTGGCGTCGTCGAGGGCGGCGGCGTCGACATCGCTGTCGACGGTCCGGGGGTTGACGATGGCGAGGTGGACGTCGACACCGGAGCCGAGGCGGTCGAGCACGCGGTGCATAGCGCCAGGCACGCGATCGCGGCAACCGTCCGATCCGGCAACCCCACTCTGCCACCGTCCTCTCCCTGAGCCGATCCTCAGCGAGCGGCGCATCGACCTGGCATCCTCGATCACACTCAGGCTTCGAGGAGGTCACCGATGTCCGCGAAAGGTTCGCCCCAGTCCGAGCTCGGCAACACCGGGTACGAGATCTTCATCGGGGCGCTATCGATCTTGTCACTGGTGAACGTCCTTCTGGTGGCCGGGTTGCGTGACCCAGCGACACAGCAGGTCGTCAGCACGCTCGACGTCCTGCTCAGCGTTGTGTTCCTCATCGACTTCCTCTTCAGGTTCCGCCGGGCTCCGTCACGCTACGACTACTTCGTCCGTCGCTACGGGTGGGCCGACCTGCTCGCGAGTCTCCCCTTCCCTTCGGTCAAGGTCCTCAGGATCTTCCGGCTCGTCCGGGTGACCCGCCTGCTGCGCCAGTACGGAGCCCGCAACATCGGCAGAAGCCTCATCAAGGACCGAGCGGGCAGCGCCCTCCTCACCCTCCTGCTCATCGGCATCCTCGTCCTCGAGTTCGGCAGCCTGGCGATGCTCGGCCTGGAAAGGGCCGCGCCCGACGCGAACATCACGACGGCGTCTGACGCCCTCTGGTACATCATCGTGACCATGTCGACCGTCGGCTACGGAGACCAGTACCCGGTCAGCACGGCCGGGCGCGAGATGGGCACCTTCATCATCGTCGTCGGGGTGGGCATCTTCGGCACGCTCACGGGCTACCTCGCCAACCTCTTCCTCTCGCCCGCTCAGCAGGCACCCGCTGACGACGGGCCTGCCAACACCCCCGACGACGCGAGGCAACAGCTCGACCAGCTGAAGGTGCTCGTGGAGCAGCAGCAGGCCGCCATCGCGAAGCTCGCGCTTGCGATCAGCGACGGCTGACAGCGAGCGGCGACCCTGAGCACACAAGATCCGAACGCTTCTGAGGGACGACGGTCGACGCGCCTGGCTTGAACGGCCGGTGACACGCGGACAGCTGCTACCACCTCCGGTGACCGGAACGGGAAGCTCGAATTGTTCCTCAGGGAGGGTGAGCTCCTCGACGGGAGCCGAGTGATCGATGAAGGCTGCGCACCTCGCGCCCTTGTCGCGGACAGGCACGCCACCTATCGTGGTCGGGCCACGGACGTGCGCGTGAGACAGGCCAGTCGAGCCAACAGTAAGGAATGAATGATGACTGACGCAACATCCCTCGATGAGCTCGGACCCGTTGACTATGTCGTCGTCGAGTTTCCGGCCGGAGCGAGCAACTTCACCGGCGAAATGGTCGACGAGCTGCTCGCGCTCGTGGATTCCGGCACCATCCGCGTGATCGACATTCTGATCCTCACCAAGGACGCCGATGGAGCCGTCGAAGCGGCGGAGCTTTCCGATCTCGGCGAGCTCGGAGCGCTGCAAGTCCTCGAGGCCCAGCTTGCGGAGCTGTTGGCCGAGGACGACGTCGTGCACCTCGCCGCGGCCATGGAGCCGGGAAGCACCGCGGGAGTGCTCATCTGGGAGAACCTGTGGGCTGCGCCATTCGCATCAGCGGCACGGCGTAGCGGTGGCCAGCTGATCGCCAACGGCCGTATTCCTATTCAGGCGATCATCGCCTCGATCGAGGCCGATGAAGCACTCGCGACCGAAGGAGCCTGACATGCCACTCAGACCAGCACGTCGAGGAAGAGTCGGTGTCATCGGCGCGCCGGTGGCCAAGACCGCGGTGGTCGCCGCCGCCGTTACCCCTGGTCCCTCGCCGGTAGCGAAGACCGCGGTGGTTGCCGCGGCAGTCACACCTGGGCGGCGTCGCCGAATCTAAGTGCGACCTGGTCGGCGGAGCCGGCCGGGTCAGGTTCCTCGCCACGGCCCCTGTGCTCGGAAGACAACGACTGACAACAGCCCCCTCCGCCAACGCGGGAGGTCACGGATTCGTCAGGGACTCGGTGAACACGGTGCTCGCAGACAACCACCTTGTTCACCGAGCTCTGGCGTTTGATGAATCGGGCGACGCACAACCAGATCATGGACGAGCTCACGGGGAGCGGCGACGTTCGCTATCTTCATGAGCGGCTTGAACGAGGGCGCACACGCGTTTCGCCTGCAGCAGGAGCGCCTATCCGACGCCGACCAAAGCGTTCGTAAGAACGTCTCAAGTGCCGGGCAAGCACTGCCCGCCCAAATTCTCGTGACGTGACCTTGTCAAGCTAGCGACGAGCGGCAAGTTACCCACCTCCTTCATGTGTGGAAAGGCCGCGTCGCCCGGGCGGGTGAGGGTCGCGCGATCTCGACGAGACGAGGCGGTGAGGATCAGGGTGCAATGGCATGAGCTCATGGACAGCGGCGATGACTTCCTGGAGTCGGCCCCTCTCCGTTACGTCGCTACGGTGGAAGTACCTGTCCCGCCCGAGCGGATGTGGGCAGCGCTGACGGCGGAGGACACGTTGGTCTCCTGGACCGCTCTCGTCACCGGCCTGCACTGGACCTCACCGCGCCCTTTCGGGGTAGGCACAACCCGCGAGGTAACTGTGCTCTGGTCGGTCACCGTCCGGGAGCGCTACTACCGATGGGACCAGGGCAGACGCAAGACCTTCACCGGGGTCGAGGCATCGGCCCCGGGGCTGCGTCGTCTGGCTGAGGACTACCGTGTCGAGTCCACGCCCACCGGGTCGCGGTTCCGCTGGACCCTGGCCCTCGAACCGGGCTCGGTGCTGAACCCTCCCCTGCGCGTCGCCAACCCGGTCACCTCGCTGCTGATCCGGCGCGTTGCGCGCGGCTTGACGTCCCGCGTCGGTGTGTGAGTCGGCTACGTCTTGCCGCATCGGCTTGCTGCGCCGGGAGCCGGGCCTCAGTCGTGACGTGACAGAAGCGTCCGCGGCGAGCCACGATCTGGTCACATGGCACATGCAAGTAGGCATTTGCCTAGACCTTGCAGTCATCGCGACGGTGGCGACCGCCGGCGCGCCGAGAGGACGCCCGATGAAGATCCGCCTCACCAGCGTCTACGTCGACGACCAGCGAGCCGCCCTCGACTTCTACACCCAGGTCCTCGGCTTCACGGTCCACCACGACATCCCCCTCGGTGACAACTTCTGGCTCACCGTGGTCTCCCCTCAGGACCCTGACGGCCCGCAGCTCCTGCTGGAACCCTCCGGCCACCCTGCCGTCGGCCCCTACCGAGAGGCCCTCGCCAACGACGGGATCCCCATGGTCCAGTTCGCTGTCGACGACGTCGCAGCCGAGCATGACCGCCTCGTCGGCCTGGGGGTCACCTTCACCCAGGCACCGACCGACATCGGCCCGGCTGTCGTGGCTGTCTTCGACGACACGTGCGGCAACCTCGTCCAGTTGATCACCGAGAAGCGCGACGCCGCAGCGGGCGTGGGGTGATCGACTACACCTCTGGCACCCGTCGTCTGAGTAGGCAGAACTCGTTACCTTCAGGGTCAGCGAGCACATGCCATGACGCCGCACCGGTCTGCCCAATGTCGACGCGGCACGCGCCGGCCGCGAGCAACCGCTCCAGCTCGTCGTCCTGGTCCCGGTCGGTGGCACTCACATCGATGTGCAGACGCAGCTTGCCGGCCTTGGGCTCGTCAGTCCGGCCGATGACGATCGTGGGCTGCGGGCCACCGAAGCCGACGCCAGGGGGCCCGATCTCTATGCTTGCCTCGTCGCGTTCCAGCTCGACATAGCCCAGCACCTCGCACCAGAACCGCGCCAACAGTTCGGGATCGCGTGCGTCCAGGACCAGTTCCGTTATGCGACATGCCACTTGATCACCACAGCCTCTCATGCGCAGTTGGGATTCCCTCGACGCAAGAGGCCGGGAGCAAACTGTAACCATGTTGCGACGCGCCCCGTGCATAGTTGGCGTCCAACCCGTCGGGGAGGGCTACCGGGGCCGGTACGCGGCGTCGTTGTCCCGGACGTGGCCGGGCAGCCAGAGCTGTAGGTGCAGTCTCGGTGAGACAGCCGGACTCGCCCCGCCAGATCGGGCCAGACCAGGATTCACCACCGGAGTCGACGCGCAACCCACAGGTCGGTGTACGTCATATGCGCCGCGAGGTGGTCACCCCAAACCGATCTTCGCCTCCCCGAGCCCTGACGGCCGGAACAGGCCGGCCCGGACTGGCCGGACGACCTTGCCATGACCGGCGAGCGGCCTGGTCATGTCCTCATCAGCTGCACATGTGACGACGTGGTCCGGTCCCGGGCATCCCCCTCGCGACGCGAGAGGCGCGGTCTGCCGAGGTGAGACGGACTGCCGGCGACCCGGTACATCGGTGGCCCAGCCATGATCGCCACCCCAGCGCCACAACGTGCGCACCACCGCGCAAGAGCCGCGGACTCGCGGCACCTCTGAGGCACCTATGTCGCTGGGGTGGCGATCATGCGTCCCGTCGGCGCACGAGACCCATCCACGCCAGAGCGAGGCCGGCTGTCCCGGCGCGGACTGCCGGCGTGAGTGACCACGTGAGCGTTCCCGTCCTACAGCAGGGTGGCAAGGGAAGCGTCCTCCCCGACAACGTCGATGCCCAGCTCGAGCTCCCGGCGCACGTCCTCGACGGTGTCGTCGTGCCCCAGCACCTCGGGTACGTCGTTACTGACTTCCAGCTGGTCGAGCAGGTCGTAGGCCTCCCCCAGCGTCGCCGCGCCATTCGCCTGTGCCCACCGCAACGTGTTGCGGGCGCTGGCCGAGGGCTCGAACTCGTCGTCCCATGGGTTCGTCACAGGTCGATCCAACCAGCGCCAGGCCGTTTCGTCTCCGGCCGGAACGCTCCCCCAGGGCCAGCCCCCGGCACCTGATCATGCGCAGAGGCCTCCCCTGTCACTCATTCGCGTTGCGTGGCCGACCCGCGAGCGTCTAGCGTCGCACTCCGCACAAGGCGGGCGGGACGTGCCCAGCCGCCCCTGTCGGGTCACCAGATCGGAGATGCAAGGCGCGATGGCTTGTCACCTCCACGCGCTTTGCTTCGATGCGAACGACCCGCCGCGTCTCGCGCGCTTCTGGGCCGGCGTCCTGGGCTGGGAGCTGGTCGCCGACCACCGCGACGGCATCGTGTTGCTGCCGAGCGACGACACCGGGTTCCGGATCCGATTCCTCTTGACCCAGGAGCAGAAGGCCGCCAAGAACCAGATGCACGTCGATCTGACGAGCACGTCCCTGGAGGACCAGCAGGAGACGGTGGCGAGCTCGCTCGGGCTCGGGGCTCGGCACATCGACATCGGTCAGCGCCCGGACGAGGGGCATGTGGTGCTCGCCGACCCCGAGGGCAACGAGTTCTGCGTCATCGAGCCGGGCAACACGTTCCTCGCCGAGTGCGGGTTCATCGGAGCGCTTGCATGCGACGGCTCGCAGGACGTCGGGTACTTCTGGAGCGCCGCACTGGGCTGGCCGTTGGTCTGGGACCAGGACCAGGAGACCGCGATCCGCTCGCCACGCGGGGGTCCGAAGATCACCTGGGGCGGCTCGCCGCCGATGCCGAGACCCGGGAAGGGCCGGCTGCATTTCGACCTCGCACCACCTGCCTACGGCGATCAGCAAGCCGAGGTCGACCGTCTCGTCTCCCTCGGGGCCGCTCGCATCGACATCGGCCAGGGCGAGGTCAGCTGGGTCGTCATGGCCGATCCCGACGGCAATGAGTTCTGCGTGTTGACTCCGCGATAGCGCGACCAGGTCCGGTGGATCGGCGCAATGGTTGCCGCGCGCGGCACACCTCCTCGTGGTAGTCCCCGATCTCGAGTTCCCGGGCCTTGCGGCAGTCTCCGGATGGCGTCCCGGTCGGCGTTGTCCGAGGTTGCCTGGACCGGGGTTCCCTCCGTAGGCGGGAGATGGCACGGTCATTACGCTCGGGCCATGCCGGCAAGCCATATGGATCCTCGGGTTGATGAGTACATCGATGCGCTCCCGGCGTGGCAGCGCGATGTCGCCCGGCGTGTCCGTCACCTGGTGCACGAGGCCGACCCGGAGGTCGAGGAGGTCATCAAGCGCAGCCGGCAGCCGTTCTTCGTGCTCCGGGGAAACATCTGCGCACTACTGGGCGCGAAGGACCACCTCAACGTGTTCATTTACGATCCGATCGCACCTGACCCGCACCGCCTGATCAACCAAGGCCGGGACAATGCCACCGCCCGGGGTATCCAGGTACGGCGGGGCGACGAGCTCGACGAGGCGGCGCTGTTGGACCTGCTTCGGGCAGTGATCGCCAACAACCGCGCCGGCGGCTGGCGGAAGATTCAGTCTTCTGACTGACACCGCACGCCGAACATGACCAACTCCTGACCCCTCACGACGCGGGTGCAGGGGGTCTCCTGGGGGGCGAATGAGACCACAACTGAGACCAGCCGCCAGACTGCCCGGCACACGCTGATCATGATCAAGAACGGCCATCAGCATCGATACGCGCACATGCTTGATATGCGGACGACCGCTGTCGGGGGAACCGCAGATCGACGAACAAGCGTCCCGGATGACGCACCTGCGCGGGAATCCTTAACGGACGGGTCCAACGGGACATGAGCTGATGGACGACGACACCGTGGGCTGCGACGTGATCGACATCCCGGTGGCCGTTCCTCTTACGGTGACTGAACTTGACATCGCGTCGCCTGACCGCTTTTCTCGTCGCCAGGC
>CAVZVW010000002.1:0-103361 GCA_963778845.1 uncultured Actinomycetota bacterium | reverse complement strand
GGGGGCGGCCACGGAGCCTGGGGCGGCGGCGGCACCCGACGCGGCGGCGTCCCCCGGCGGCGCGGCGTCCCCCGACGCGGCGGCGTCCCCCGGCGGCGCGCTCGTCCTGGTATGCACGCACGCCCGCCGCGACGCATGCTGCGGCGTGCGAGGGCGGGGCCTCGTCCAGCCCCTGCTCGATCGGGGGTGGGATGTCTGGGAGTGCTCACACTTGGGCGGTCACCGCTTCTCTGCGAACGTGCTCGTCCTGCCGGACGGCGAGCTCTTCGGTGGGCTCGACGCGGGCTCCGCGATCGGCGTGCTCGACGCACTGCGGCACGGGACCGTGGATCTGGCCCATCACCGTGGGCGCTGCGGTCGCCCACCGGTCGCCCAGGCCGCCCTTCACTTCGCCGCCCTCCAGCTCGCGGGACGACGCCCCGCGCCGACCGGAGGAGACGAGCTCACGGCGTCGTGGTGGGCGCAGGACGACGAGGGCGTCTGGGACGTCGGACTCGACGCCGGGGCGGGCCGGCACTGGCGCGTCCGGTTGCGCGCCGACCTGTCGGCAGCGGTCCTCGTGAGCTGTCACGGCGATCCCGAGCGGGTGCGACGATTCACCTTGTTGGACATCACCGACTGAGGAGCCTCGCCCATGCATCGCGGGTCGCCGCTGAGCCCAGCCGACTATCTCGACCGGCTCGACGTGCTCGTGACCGCCTTCGCGAGGCTCCTCGCGGCCGGTGACCTCCATGCGTCGGTACCGAGCTGCCCTGGCTGGACGCTGCGCGATCTGGGTCAGCACCTGGACCAGGTGCATCGCTGGGCCCGGGGCGCCGTCGTGGACGGCCACCCCAACACGCAGCCACCCCAGGCCCCGGACGAGCAGGCGGCGCTCGCCGAGTGGTACACGGAGGGGGCGCGCGCGCTCATCGTGGCGCTGCGCTCAGCCGGCCCGGACGCCGCATGCTGGTCGTTCGGCCCGGAGCCGCACACGACCGCGTTCTGGTTCCGCCGGCAGGTGCACGAGACGGCCATCCATCTGTGGGACGGGCAGGCTTCGCAGGGCTGCGCCGTCGACCTGGACGACGAACTCGCCTTGGACGGGGTCGACGAGGTCGCGACCATGATGTTCCCGCGCCAGGTGAGGCTGGGTCGCATCGCGGCGATCACGGGCTCGGTGGCTCTCGTCGCGGTCGGGACGCTCGACGAGCCGCTCGGCCGGTGGGTGCTGGCCGGCGACGGGACGGGCGATGCGGCTGGCTCGGCGGCCTCGGGTGACTCGGCTGTCTCGGGTGCCCCGGCGTCGGCGGAGGTGCGCGGCAGCCCGAGCGCCTTGGATCTCCTGATGTGGCGCAGGGTCGGCCCCGAGTCGGCGACCTTGACGCTGGCCGGCGACTGCACGCTGGCAACGTCGGTCCTCAGCCTCGCGCTCACGCCCTGAGGGCCAGTCGGAGCGGCCGGCACCCGAGCAGTGGGGCCGGTTGGTTCGTGGTCTCGAGGTCTCGTGGTCAACCACACCCACCGCAGGCCCGACGTCTTGTGAGGGGTTGGTGTCGCGATGCTTTGCAATGCACGCAGATACGCAACGGGCACCCGGGACACCTCTCGCGGCCAGGGACGTCCGCGCCCGACCCGCCGGTGTTGCGGATCGGCGTGCAGAGCCTGCGGCATGCGAGCGGGAGCGGCATGACGCATGGTCGGTGGGTGATCGGTGTTGCGGATCGGCGTGCAGAGCCTGTGCGGGCGGCGGTGCGGCATGTGGCAGCGGCGGCGGGCGACCGGTGTTGCGGATCGGCGTGCAGTGCAAAGCATCTCGCGCCCAGTGCCCTGCCGCCGTAGCGGCGCTGGCGCCGGCGCCTAGTGCCCTCAGCCGGACAGTGGCAACCGCCGACCGCCGACCGCCGACCGCCGAGCCGGGCCAACGCGTGACGTCGACCACCGGGGGCGATCATCGGCGGGCGGATGCGATGATCCGAACGTGACCGTGGAGGGTGACGCCGACGTCTCCGCGCTCGCCCGGAGGAGCCGCGAGCCCGCCACCGGCCGCCGCCGGTTCGGGCTTCGCCGTCCCCACCGAGCATGGGCCGTCGCGGCTGTCACGTTCGCCGCGCTGGTCGCGGCGTCGGCGTTCCGCTCCTCGACCGGAGTGCTTCTCGAGCCGGTCGAGTCCGAGTTCGGGTGGTCGCGGGCGTCGACGTCGGGTGCCGTGTCGTTGAACCTGCTCGTGTACGGGCTGACGGCGCCCTTCGCCGCCGCTCTCATCGATCGGTTCGGCTTGCGCCGGGTGATCCCGGCCGCTCTGACGCTCGTGGCGGCCGGCTCGGCGCTCACGTTGCTCATGACTCACCCGTGGCAGCTGTTCGTGCTGTGGGGGCTCGTGGTCGGTGTCGGAACCGGGTCCATGGCGCTGGTGTTCGGGGCGATCGTTGCGAACCGGTGGTTCGTGAAGCGGCGCGGTCTGGTGACGGGGGTGTTCTCCGCCGGGTCGGCGACCGGCCAGCTGGTGTTCCTGCCTGCGATCGCGTACCTCGCCGTCCACCAGGGCTGGCGTGCTGCCGCGTTGCTGACGTCGGGGCTGGCGATGCTCCTGGTGCCGATCGTTCTCGCGGTCATGCGGGAGTATCCGGAGGACGTCGGGCTGCGCCCGTACGGGGTGCCGCCGGACTCCCCGCCGTCGCCGCACCCGGCTCGGGCCGGGGGCCTGCGGGCGGCGTCGTCCTCCGCAGTGCAGGTTCTGCGCACAGTGGCGAGGCAACGCTCCTTCCTCATCCTCGCCGGCACCTTCTTCGTCTGCGGCTGGTCGACGAACGGCCTGATCCAGACCCACTTCGTGGCGGCAGCCCACGACCACGGGATGCCGACGACGACGGCGGCGTCCCTCCTCGCCCTTGTCGGAGCGTTCGACGTGGTGGGGACGGTCGCATCGGGCTGGCTCAGCGACCGCTACGACGCTCGGTTGCTCCTGCTGGCCTACTACGGCCTGCGCGGCCTCGCCCTTCTGCCGGTGCCGGCACTGCTGGGACCGCACGTCGCCCCGCCGTTGTTCTTCTTCGTGGTGTTCTACGGGCTGGACTGGGTGGCGACGGTGCCGCCCACCGTGGCGCTGTGCAGGCAGTACTACGGGGTGCAGGCTTCCGGTGTGGTCTTCGGCTGGGTGTTCGCCGCGCACATGGTCGGGGCGGGCATCGCGGCACAGGTGGCCGGAGTGCTGCGGGCCGTGACGGGGACCTACACCAGCGCTTGGTGGATGGCGGGCGGGTTGTGCGTCGTTGCGGCGGTAGCGGTGCTGCAGCTGCCGGCGCCCGCGCCCGCGCCCATGGCGCCACACGTGCCTCACACGCCGTGAGGCCCCACCGGCGAACCGGGGGGCCTCACGAGTGTTGCCGGCCTTGCGGGTGATGCCGGCCTTGCGGGTGATGCGGGGCTTGCGGGTGATGCGGGCCTTGCGGGTGATGCCGGCCTTGCGGGTTTCGCTCAGATGACGCGGACGTTCGCAGCCTGTGGGCCCTTCTGGCCCTGCTGGACGTCGAACTCGACGCGCTGGTTCTCCTCGAGTGTGCGGTACCCGTCGGCAGCGATCGCCGAGTAGTGCACGAAGACGTCGGACGCGCCGCCGTCGGGGGTGATGAAGCCGAAGCCCTTCTCACCGTTGAACCACTTCACGGTGCCCTGAGCCATCGTTGTTCTCTCCTTCGGTGAAACGGTGCGGAAGCCGGCCCTGTGCCGGAGTCCGGGCTGCCGCGGTGTTCGCCGTTCCGGGCCCTATGTGGACCCGATACCGAAAAACGCCCGGCGGAGACAACTCCGCGGGCGTTCGTGAACGTACGAGGAACTGCTACTGCAACCGGCGAAAAGCGTACATGCTCAGGGAGCCTCGGTGCCAACGGCGACTTCGTCACCCGGCCGAGTGCACGTGGGAGGCAAATGTCTGGGATCCCAGACATTTGAGCAGCGTGTGCTGGTGACGCGGGCTCGCCTGTGGTGTGCCCTTGAGGTGTGAGCACAGTCATCGACGCCCGTCACGCCACGCAGGCCGTGACCATCACCCCGAACCCGTTGACGCCCGAGCAGGTGGTGGCCGTCGCGCGCCACGGCGCTCCCGTCGTGCTCGGCGACGACGCACTGGCCGCCGTCGCCGCCTCGCGTGCCGCGATCGTCGCCCTCGGCGAGGAGGAGCGCCCTGTGTACGGGGTCTCCACCGGCTTCGGCGCGCTCGCGACACGGCACATCGCACCTGCCGACCGCGAGCGACTGCAGCGCAGCCTCGTCCGCTCGCATGCCGCCGGCACCGGCCCGGAGGTGGAGCGGGAGGTGGTGCGAGGGCTGATGTTGCTGAGGCTGCACACGCTGGCGACCGGACGCACCGGCGTCCGCGTCGGGACGGCCGAGGCCTACGCGGCCATGCTCTCGGCAGGCATCACCCCGATCGTCCACGAGTACGGCTCCCTCGGGTGCTCCGGCGACCTCGCCCCGCTGGCTGCGTGCGCCCTGGCGCTCATCGGCGAGGGCGACGTCCGCGACGCGGCCGGCGTGCGCCGTCCGGCAGCCGAGGCCCTCGCTGAGGCGGGGCTGGAGCCGGTCACCCTCGCGGCGAAGGAGGGGCTGGCGCTGATCAACGGGACCGACGGCATGCTCGGCATGCTCGTCATGGCCTCCCAGGACCTCAGGATGCTCCTGCGCACGGCCGACGTCGCCGCTGCCATGTCGGTCGAGGCCCTGCTCGGCACCGACCGGGTGTTCGCCGAGGACCTCATGGCAATGCGCCCTCACCCCGGCCAGGCGGCCAGCGCGGCGAACCTGCGCGCCGTCCTCGCGTCGTCCGGCGTGGTGGCCAGCCATCGGACCCCGGACTGCACGAGGGTGCAGGACGCCTACTCCCTGCGCTGCTCCCCGCAGGTGCACGGTGCCGCCCGCGACACCCTCGCCCATGCCGAGCGGGTGGCCGGGTGGGAGCTCGCATCGGCCATCGACAACCCTGTCGTGACACCGGACATGAGGGTGGAGTCCAACGGCAACTTCCACGGCGCCCCCGTGGGCTACGTGCTCGACTTCCTGGCGATCGCCGCCGCGGACGTCGCGAGCATGAGCGAGCGGCGCATCGACCGGTTCCTCGACAAGTCGCGCAACGCCGGGCTGCCGCCCTTCCTCGCCGACGACCCCGGGGTGGACTCGGGGCTGATGATCGCCCAGTACACCGCCGCCGGGCTCGTGTCGGAGGCCAAACGGCTGGCGGCCCCGGCGTCGGTCGACTCGATCCCGTCCTCGGCGATGCAGGAGGACCATGTCTCGATGGGCTGGCACGCCGCGCGCAAGCTGCGGCGGTGCGTCGAGGCGCTCGGCGCCGTCCTGGCCATCGAGGTGTTCACCGCCGCCCGCGGCCTCGCGCTGCGGGCCCCGCTGGAGCCGTCCCCTGCCAGCGCCGCCGTGCTGGCCCTCCTCGAGGCACACGGGGTGGCCGGCCCCGGACCCGACCGGCACCTCGCTCCCGACATCGAACGCGTCACCGACCTCGTCCGCACCGGTGCTGTCGTCAGCGCCGTCGAGTCCGTCACAGGAGAGCTCGCATGACCATCACCACCCCGCAGGGCACCGCCGGCCCCCGCCCGGTCCGCGCACCGCACGGGACGACGCTGACCGCCCGGTCGTGGCAGACCGAGGCGCCGTTGCGCATGCTGATGAACAACCTCGACCCCGACGTGGCCGAGCGCCCCGACGACCTCGTGGTCTACGGCGGGACGGGCAAGGCGGCCCGCGACTGGCGCAGCTTCGACGCCATCGTGCGCACGCTCACGACGTTGCGCGACGACGAGACCATGCTGGTGCAGTCCGGCCGTCCGGTCGGGGTCATGCGCACCCACGAGTGGGCGCCCCGCGTGCTCATCGCCAACTCGAACCTGGTCGGGGACTGGGCCACCTGGCCAGAGTTCCGCCGCCTGGAGCACCTCGGTCTGACGATGTACGGCCAGATGACCGCCGGCTCGTGGATCTACATCGGCACCCAGGGCATCCTCCAGGGCACGTACGAGACGTTCGCGGCCGTCGCGGCCAAGCGGTTCGGCGGCACGCTGGCCGGCACCCTGACGGTGACGGGTGGGTGTGGTGGCATGGGCGGGGCTCAGCCGCTTGCAGTCACCCTCAACGACGGCGTGTGCCTCATGGTCGACGTCGACCGGCACCGCCTCCAGCGCCGAGTCGAGACCCGCTACCTCGACGAGGTGGTGGACGGCGACGTGCCGGACGGCGCCGCCGCGGCGACGTCCCCCGCGCTGGACGCCGCCATCGCCCGAGTCCTCGAGGCCAAGGCCCAGCGCCGAGGGCTGTCGGTCGGCCTGGTCGGCAACTGCGCGGCGGTGCTCCCGGAGCTCCTTCGGCGCGGGGTCGCGGTCGACATCGTGACCGACCAGACCTCGGCCCACGACCCGCTGAGCTACCTGCCCGAGGGCATCGACCTGTCCGACTGGCAGGACTATGCGGCGAAGAAGCCCGAGGAGTTCACCGACCGGGCACGGGTCTCCATGGCCCGTCATGTCGAGGCGATGGTCGGCTTCATGGACGCCGGGGCCGAGGTCTTCGACTACGGCAACTCCATCCGCGACGAGGCCCGACATGGCGGCTTCGAGCGCGCGTTCGCGTTCCCGGGGTTCGTGCCGGCGTACATCCGTCCGCTGTTCTGCGAGGGGAAGGGCCCGTTCAGGTGGGCTGCGCTGTCGGGCGACCCGCGCGACATCGCGGCGACCGACCGCGCGGTGATGGACCTCTTCGGCGACGACGACCATCTCCAGCGGTGGATGCGAGCGGCACAGGAGCGGGTTGCGTTCCAGGGTCTGCCCGCGCGCATCTGCTGGCTGGGCTACGGCGAGCGCGACAAGGCGGGCCTGCGGTTCAACGAGATGGTGGCCTCCGGTGAGGTGAGCGCGCCGATCGTGATCGGTCGCGACCACCTCGACTGCGGCTCGGTGGCCTCCCCGTACCGGGAGACCGAGGCGATGCTCGACGGGTCGGACGCCATCGCGGACTGGCCGCTGCTCAACGGGCTGGTCGCGGCGTCGTCCGGAGCGACATGGGTGTCCATCCACCACGGCGGTGGTGTCGGGATCGGCCGGTCGATCCACGCGGGCCAGGTCAGCGTGGCCGACGGGACGCCGCTGGCGGCGCAGAAGCTCGCCCGCGTGCTCACGAACGACCCCGGGATGGGCGTGATCAGGCACGTGGACGCCGGGTACGACCTGGCCACGGACGTCGCGGACGAGCGTGGCGTACGGGTGCCGATGCGCGAGCAGTGACGGGCACCGACCCGAGGTGGTCACCGACCAGGAGGGTACGGTCGGCCGGACGAAGGGGTGTACCGGTGCATGAGCGCGACGTGACAGGGCTGCTCGACGAGATCGCGGGGATCGGCCGCGACCCCGTCAGCGGTGGCTACCGCCGGTTCGCCTTCACGCGTGAGGACGCCGACCTGGGTGAGTGGTTCGTTGCCGCCTGCACGGCGCGGGGCCTGGACGTCACGACAGACGTCTGCGGCAACCAGTGGGCCTGGTGGGGCGACCCCGACGCTGGGCCGGGCGTGGTGACGGGCAGCCACCTGGACTCCGTGCCCGACGGCGGGGCCTTCGACGGCCCCCTCGGCGTGGCGACCGCCCTCGTCGCGGTCGACCGGTTGCAAGCCGCCGGGTTCCGGCCGTCGCGACCCCTCGGCCTCGTGCGCTTCGTGGACGAGGAGGGGGGCCGCTTCGGGCTCGCCTGCTCCGGCTCACGGCTCGTGACCGGTGCGGTCGCGCCGGCCCGGGTGCTCGGGCTCGCCGACGCCGACGGCACCACCTACGCCGAGGCGATGCGAGCCGCAGGTCTGGACGCGGATCGGGCCGGGGCCGACCCGGCGCTCTCCCGGCGTGTCGGTGCCTTCGTCGAGCTGCACGTGGAGCAGGGCCGCGGGCTGTCGACGCCGGCCGTCGACGCGGCGGTCGGGGTCGCCACGATGATCCGACCGCACGGGCGCTGGCGCGTGGAGCTGCACGGCCGGGCCGACCACGCCGGGACGACCCGGCTCGCCGACCGGGAGGACCCGATGCTCGAGCTGGCGCGCTTCGTCCAGTTCGTGCGCCAGAGCGCCCGGGTGCGCGACGCGCTGGCAACCGTCGGCAAGGTGGCCGTGACGCCGAACGCGGTCAACGCCATCCCCTCCAAGGTCGTGGCCTGGCTCGACGTGCGCGCCGACACCCAGCGGCAGGTGCGCGAGGTGATCGGGGACGTCGCATTCCGGGGCTTCGACGCCGTCGAGGAGTCCTGGACGGCGGCCACCGCGATGGACGTCGACCTCACCGAACGTGTCGGCCGGGTCGCCGGGGCCGCCGCCGGCCTCCCGGGGTCCGCGCCGGCCCTGCCGACCGGGGCCGGGCACGACGCCGGTGTGCTCGCCCAGGCCGGCGTCCCGGTGGCGATGCTCTTCGTCCGCAACCCGACCGGGATCTCCCACGCCCCGGCCGAGCACGCCGACGCGGCCGACTGTGAGGCGGGCGCACTCGCCCTCGCCGCGGTACTGGCCGACCTCTGCTCGGCCGACCCGCAGCCGCAGCGCCAGACCTAGCCGAGCTGGCCGGACCGAGCCGAGCCGAGCCGAGCCGGACCGAGCCGAGCCGAGCCGGACCGAGCCGAGCCGAGCCGAGCCGGACCGAGCCGAGCTGGCCGGAGCCGGGCCGTGGCCGGTGGATTCGTCGAACTGCGGCATTCGTGGCCGTCGCCCCTGTCGCCCGGCTAGGTTCGTCCTGCAGGATCGGGGCCCATGGCCTGTACCCACTGGAGCCGCTCTCGCTGAGGGACCCTCCCTCGTGGAGAGTGCCGGTTCGCCAGGGCCCGGCGCTCGGGAAAGGCAGGTACCTGTGAGCCCGCGCCGGCAGCGCAACGACACGACCACGTCGTGGTGGTGCGAGCACGCCTGGCTGCCGGACGGCGTGGCCGAAGGCGTGCGCGTCGTGGTCGACCCTGACGGTCGCATCGGCGAGGTGACCCGCGGCGTCCACCCCGGCGACGTCGAGCATCGCCTTCGGGGCCTCGTGCTGCCCGGGTTCGCGAACGTGCACTCCCATGCGTTCCACCGCGCGCTGCGCGGGCGCACGCACGGTGACGGCGGCACGTTCTGGACATGGCGCGAGCAGATGTACGCCCTCGCGGACCGGCTGGACCCCGACTCCTACCTCGACCTCGCGACGGCCGTCTATGCGGAGATGGCACTGGCCGGTGTCACCTGCGTGGGGGAGTTCCACTACCTGCACCACGGCCCGGGCGGGGCGCGCTACGGAGACCCGAACGCGATGGGCGAGGCCCTGCGCGAGGCCGCGCACCGGGCGGGCATCAGGCTCACGCTGCTGGACACCTGCTACCTGTCGGCGGGCATCGGCGTGGCCCTGGAGGGGGTGCAGCGCCGCTTCGACGACACCGACGCCGAGGGCTGGGCGAACCGGGTCAGCGCGCTCGCCGACGACGCGGGCTTCCGGGTGGCAGCGGCCATCCACTCCGTTCGGGCGGTGCCGGCCGACCAGCTGCAGGACATCGTCGATGCCACGACCGAGGCGGACGGGGCCCGGCGCCCGCTGCACGCACACGTCTCTGAGCAGCCGGCTGAGAACGCTGCATGCCTGGCCGGCTACGGTGTGACGCCCACCCGGCTGCTGGCCGACCACGGCGTGCTGGGGCCGATGACGACGGCGGTGCACGCCACCCACCTCACGACCGAGGACGTCGCCCTGCTCGGCAGCACCGGCACGACGGCCGGATTCTGCCCGACGACCGAGCGGGACCTCGCCGACGGCATCGGGCCGGCCCGTGCCCTGGCCGAGGCGGGTTCGCCACTGGCCCTGGGCACCGACCAGCACGCGATGATGGACCTGCTCGAGGAGGCCCGCGCACTCGAGATGCACGAACGCCTTGCCTCGGGTCATCGTGGCCGCTTCGAGGTCGGCCAGCTGGTGGATGCGCTCACCGTGAACGGCCACCACGCCCTGGGGTGGCCCGACGGGGGTCGCATCGCGGTGGGAGCACACGCCGACCTCGTCGCGGTCCGGCTCGACACTGTGCGCACCGCCGGGTCCCTGCCGGCCCAGGCAATCTTGTCGGCCGGGGCCGCGGACGTCGACACCGTGATCGCGAGCGGTCGGCTGGTGGTCGAGCACGGGATGCACACGGGCATCGACGAGGTCGGCCACATGCTCGCCGAAGCCATCGAACGGGCCTGGGAGGTCTGAGCGAACTGGCGCGGTGTGCCACAGCGCCAAACTGTTGGGCGCGGTGTGCCGCCGCGCCAACGGGGATGGGTGTCAGTCACGTCAGTGCGGCGGCCACCCCGGCGATCGCATCTGGGCCGATCCGGCAGCAGCCGCCCACCAGCCGGGCCCCGGCCGCGACCCACCCCGGCGGATCGAGGCCGGCCGCAGGGTCACCACGCCAGGCGCGCGCGGCGCCGTCCCAGACCTCCCCGCTGTTGGGGTAGGCGACGACCGGGCATACACCGGCGTCGGCGGCGTCCCGCACCGCGGCCATGACTCCCGCCGGTGCGGTGCAGTTCACCCCGACGGCCACCACGGCCGGCACGTCCCGGGCCATCGCGAACGCCTGCGCCGCAGGCTCGCCGCGCCGGGTCAGCACCCGCCCGTCGTCGTCGGTCACCGTCGTCAGCGACAGCCAGGCGGGCACGCCCAGCTGGTCGACCTCGGCCAGCAGGGCCTCGACCTCGGCCAGGCAGGGGATGGTCTCCAGGGCCAGGACGTCAGCGCCCGCCGCCGCCAGGACCTCCAGCCGGGGGCGGTGGAAGGCCCGCAGCTCCCTGACACTCAGGCCACCGCCGGTTCGGCCGGTCCATTGCGGGTCGACGTACTCCCCTGTGTACTCCTGGCCGCCCGCGAGCATGGCCCCGTACGGGCCGACCGATGCCGCCACCCACGTCGCCCGCCCGTCGCCCGCCGACTGCTCCTGCGCCTGGCGGGCCAGCGCGACGCAGCGACGCAGCAGCACGGTGGCCTCGGCGGCATCCATCCCCGCGGCGGCGAAGCCCTCGAAGGTGGCCTGGTAGCTGGCGGTGGTGGCGACCTGCGCCCCGGCGTCGAAGAACGCCGCATGCGCGGCCACCACGGCCTCAGGCGCGTCCCGGAGCAGCCTGGCCGACCACAGGTCGCTCGACACGTCGTGCCCGGCCCGCTCCAGCTCCGTGGACAGCCCGCCGTCCAGGACGACGGCGCCGCGGGCCAGCGCCGCGCCCAGCGACCGCGGGGCGGTCGGCGTCACGGCGTCCGTCGTGTGCCGTCCTTCACGACGGCATGCACCAGGGGGACCCCCGGGCGGTAGGCGAGATGGATGTGGGACGGCGCGTCCAGCACCAGGATGTCCGCCTGGCTGCCGGGCCGCAGGGTCCCGACGTCGTCGCGTCGCAGCGCCGCCGCCCCGCCGGCGGTCGCCGACCAGAGGGCCTCGGCCGGCGTCATCCTCATCTCCCGCACGGCCAGGGCGATGCAGAAGGGCATCGACGAGGTGTAGGCCGAACCGGGGTTGCAGTCCGTCGCCAGGGCCACCGTGACGCCCGCGTCGAGCAGACGCCGCGCGTCCGGGTACGGCGAACGCGTGGAGAACTCCGCGGCCGGGAGCAGGGTGGCGACCACCCCGGCGTCGCGCAGCGCGGCGACGTCGTCCTCGTCCAGGTGCGTGCAGTGGTCCGCCGACGCCGCGCCCACCTCCGCCGCGAGCAGGGCTCCCGGCCCCGGCCCCAGCTGGTTGGCGTGCACCCGCGGTTCCAGCCCGGCGGCCATGCCTGCGCGCAGGACGGCGCGCGCGGCGTCGGCGTCGAACGCCCCGCGCTCGCAGAAGACATCGACCCATCGCGCGTGCGGGGCGCAGGCCGCCAGCATGTCCCCGGTGACGAGGTCGACATACCCGCCGGCGTCGTCGGCGAACTCGGCGGGCACGACGTGGGCCCCCAGGTAGGTGGTCTCCGGTGTCGACTGGCGCGCGGCCACGAGGCTGCGCTGCTCGTCGCGGACGGTGAGCCCGTACCCGGACTTGATCTCCACCGTGGTGGTGCCCTGGCGCAGCATCTCGGCGACCAGGCGCGCGGTGTTCGCCGCGAGGTCGGCGTCGGAGGCCGCCCTGGTTGCGGCCACGGTGGTGCGGATGCCGCCGGCGGCGTACGGCTGGCCGGACATCCGGGCGGCGAACTCGCCGGAGCGGTCACCGGCGAACACCAGGTGTGCATGGGAGTCGACGAAACCCGGGATCACCGCCCGCCCGTGGACGTCGACCGCGGTGTCCGCGGCCGGGGCGTCCCGGTCGCGTCCCACCCAGACGACGCGATCGCCGTCCAGCACGATGGCCGCCTCTGCGAGCGCACCCAGCGCGCGGCCGTCGGCCTGCCCGCCGTCGCCGGCGGAGGCGTGGGCGGGGTCGTTCGTGACGAGCTCGCCGATGCCTCGGATCACGGTGGTCGCCACGCGGCCCACGCTAGCGGCCGGGCCGGCAGGAAGGGACCGAGAGGGACGACGGAGCCGGACGACGGAGATGGACGACCGGGCCCAACCGGGCGGGCCGGTCGTCAGAGCAGGCCGACGAGCCAGGCGCAGAAGGGGATGAGCACGGGGGCACTGGCCGCGAGGAGCCCGCCGGCGACGAGGACGGCGAGCAGCCGGGTTCCGCGGGAGGGCCGGCCGGTGCCCGGCCCTTGGAGCATCCGCAGCAGCATCCGACCAGCCTGCCACGGTGGCGCACGGACCGCAGGCCTCGGGTGGTGTGACGGGGCTCGTGCGGTGCCGTGGGCTGTGCTGTGGGCCTGTGCCGTGGCGGCGGCAGCCGGCGCGGCGTAGCATCGAGCCCGCGACAGGGGAGCGCCACCAGGCGCTGAGAGTGCGGGCGACCGCAGACCCTCGAACCTGATCCGGGTCATGCCGGCGAAGGGAGTCGAGCGCATCTCAGCCGGAGCCCCTCCGTCACGCCGGGAGGCGTGCGGACGGCCCGGCTCCCCTCCTGACACCCGTTCGGGAGGACCCGTGAGCACCACCCAGCACCCCCGTTCAACCTCCTCTCCACCCGGCCCCGGGCGGTCCCGCGCCGGCCTGGCCCGCCTGTGGCCGGGCCTCGCGGCGAGCGCTGTCGCCGGGCTCGTCGTCGTGGTCGTCGGCCTGCCCGCCGACACCGTGTTCGACACGCACCTGTCCGACCTCACGGTCCCGGCCGCCCTGCTCGTGGGATTCGGCGGGGTGATGGTCACCGTCGGCGTCGCGACCAGACGCGGTCGGTGGCGCGTTGTCGAGATGCTGGTCGCCAGCGTCCTCGGCATCGCCGGCGGCCTGCTGTTCGCCGTGTTCAACGCCGGTGTGTACCCGCCGATCAGCACGGCACTCGGCGTCACGCCGGCGGTCGCGGTCGTCGTCGGGGTATGGCTCGTTCCCGCGGTGCTCGGCGGGCTGGTGGTCCGCAAGCCCGGCGCGGCGGTGTACACCGAGCTCGTCGCGGCCGTGCTGAGCGCGCTCATCGGCAACCAGTGGGGGTTCAGCACCGTCTGGTACGGGCTCGTCGAGGGCCTCGGCGCGGAGGTGGTGTTCGCCCTGCTGCTCTACCGCTCGTTCGGGCTGCTCGCCGCGTTGGCCGCGGGAGCCGGCGCCGGCGTCACGGTCGGGCTGCTGGACACCACCGTGTACTACACCGAGTTCTCCCCCGCCTACCAGTGGGCCTACATCGCGGTGGCGACGGCCTCCGGCGTCGTCATCGCCGGAGCCGGGTCGTGGGGTCTCACCCGGGCCCTGGCGCGCACGGGCGCGCTCGCACCGCTGGCCAGCGGCCGAGCCGCGCAGCGGGTGTGACGCGCGCCGCGAGCGTGCGCGCCCTCGGCTGGGGGTGGCGGCACGCCGCTCGGCGGGCCTGGGCCGTGCGCGGGGTGGACCTCGACGTCCGCCCGGGCGAGCGGCTGCTGCTGCTCGGACCCAGCGGGTCCGGCAAGTCCACGTTGCTGGCCGGGCTCGCGGGCCTGCTCACCCCGGGAGACCCCGACAGCGGCGGGGGGAGCGGCGAGCAGGAGGGCGATCTTCTCGTCGACGGGGTGGCGGCCCCACTGGCCAGACGTGAGGCGGTCGCCGCGGGCTCGGCGCGGTCGGGGCTGCTGCTGCAGGACCCGCTGTCCCAGACGGTCCTGGCCCGCTGCGGCGACGACGTCGCGTTCGGCCTGGAGAACCATGCGGTGCCGCCGGCCCAGATCTGGCCGCGGGTGGACGCCGCGTTGCGCGGCGTCGGCTTTCCCTACCCTCGCGACCACGCCACCGCCCACCTCAGCGGCGGGGAGCGTCAGCGGCTGGCGCTCGCCGGTGTTCTGGCGTTGCGCCCGGGCCTGCTCCTGCTCGACGAGCCGACGGCGATGCTCGACCCGAACGGCGCGGCCATGTTGCGCGAGCAGGTCAGGGCGATCCTGTCCGCGACGTCGGCGACGTGCGTGATCGTCGACCATCGGGTGGAGGCCTGGCTTCCCGTCGTCAGCAGGGTCGCGGTCCTCGCTCCCGGCGGTGGGCTGCTGGCCGACGGTGCGCCCTCCGAGGTGTTCGCCACGCACGGCGCCGTGCTCGCTGCGCAGGGGGTCTGGGTGCCCGGACGAGCGGCGGTGGCGCCTCCTCGCCGGTGGCAGGCGGGCCCGGGCGGCTCGTCGGTCGCGGTAGCCGGTGGAGTCGCGCTGTCGGCGCGCGCCGTGACCGTGGGGCGCTCGACCAGGCCGGTGCTCAGCGGCGTGGACCTCGACCTCTGCGCCGGGCGGGCGACCTGCCTCGTCGGGCCGAACGGCAGCGGCAAGTCCACCCTGGCCCTGTCACTGGCGGGGCTGCGTGCGCCGCTGGCGGGCGAGGTCGCCGCGTCGCCGGCGCTGGCCGCCGGTGCGGGCTCGTCGCCGCAGCGGTGGCGCCCCCGTCAGCTCGTGACCCGGATCGGCATGGTCTTCCAGGAGCCCCAGCACCAGTTCGTCGCGGGCAGCGTGGCCGACGAGCTCGCGGTCGGCCCCCGCCGGGTGGGGCTCGCACCGCACGAGTCCCGCGCGCGCGTCGAGGACGCTGCTCGAGCGGCTGCGACTGGGTCACCTCGCCCAGGCCAACCCGTTCACCCTCTCCGGTGGCGAGCAGCGGCGCCTCTCGGTGGCGACCGCGCTGGCGACCCGCCCGGGTGTGCTGATCCTCGACGAGCCGACCTTCGGCCAGGACGCCCGGACCTGGGCGGAGCTGCTCGGCCTGCTGCGGGAGCTGCTGGACGACGGCACGGCCGTGCTCGCACTGACCCACGACGAGGCGCTGGTCGCGGCCCTGACCGAGCCCGGCGGGGGGGAGGAGGTGAGGCTCGTGCCGGAGGCGGGCCCGGTGTGGGCCTGATCGTCGACGAGACGCCCCGGGGGATCGACCCGACCGCCCTGCTGGCGCGGGCCAACCCGGTGGCCAAGCTGGGCGTGGCGACGGTCGTGGCGGCGGCGCTGCTGCTCACCGTCGACGTGGTGACGGCGGGGTGCGCCCTGGCGCTGGAGCTCGTCGCCCTCCCGTGGTGCGGCGTCTGGCCGTCCACGCTGCTGCGCCGGAGCTCTCTCGTCCTCCTCGGTGCGGTCCCGGCCGCGGTGGTCACCGCCCTGCTGGGCATCGACTCCGGGCGCACGCTCATGGCCGTCGGCCCCGTGTCGGTGACAGTGGGGTCGGCGACGTCGGGGCTGGCGATCGGTCTGCGGATCGTCGCGGTCGGGCTGCCCGGCGTGGTGCTCCTGGCGACGACGGACCCGACGGATCTCGCGGACGCCCTGTCCCAGGTGCTGCGCCTTCCCCACCGCTTCGTGCTCGCCGGCCTCGCGGCCATGCGGCTCGTCGGGGTGCTCGCGCAGGAGTGGGAGGCGCTGGGGCTGGCGCGCCGCGCCCGGGGCCTCGGGGACGACGGTGTCGTCGGGCGCGCTCGCACCCTCGGAGGGCGGGTGTTCGCCTTACTGGTTCTCGCCGTCCGGCGCGCTGCCGTGCTCGCGACCGCGATGGAGGCCCGCGGTTTCGGCGCGGGGCGTGGGCGTACGTGGGCACGGCCGAGCATCCTGGCGCGGTCGGACGTCGCCGTGCTGGCCGGTGGGCTCGCGCTGGCGCTCGTCGCGACCGCGGCGGGCATCCTCGCCGGGACGTGGCACCTGGCCCTGCACTGACCTGGGCCGAGGTGACTTCGGCTGGCACCGCCGATGACCGCTAGGACGGGCCGCGTGGCTTGACCACATGACTCATCTCATGGGAAGCGATCGTGCGGACGGTGCAGCAGCTGAACGGCGAACGGCAGAGTAAGGACTCGGCCCCTGAGGGCGCAACGGCCGAGGTGACGAAAGTGGCCCGCCGGCCCTACCCGGGAGGAGGGGTCCCCAGGTCGGCCGGCGGGCCGGGTCCGGTGGATGTGCGGATCCACCGGGCTGCGGAGCGGGCACCCACGGCTGGCCTTCAGCGGGTGCCCGCCCGGTCAGCGGGGGTCGACCAGGCGCAGGGCCAGCGTCGGGCAGGACTTGACGGCCTGCTTGGCGACCTCGACCAGACGTTCCTCCAGGGAGCCCGGCTCCACGACCGGGTAACCCCACTCGTCGAGGTGCACGGCCTCGGGAAGGATCTCGTGGCAGAGCCCGTGCGCCTTGCACGACGGCCAGTCGACCCGCAGCCGGGGGCCCGCGGGGGCCTGCCGGTTGCCCGGCGCAGCAGTCGGCCGAGCGGGTGCCAGCTCACGCATAGCACCCCGGGGCGGACCGTGAGTTCCGCCCTGGGTCGGCCAGCCCGGGATCCCGCTCGGGCGCAGCTCCAAGGGTGCGTACGTGGTGGCGGCCGTTGGCACGCCCATCGGCGGCGTCTCCGCCGTCGAGGTGCTCCGCCGATACACGTCCTCGCTGGTCACGGGGCGGGAGTAGGCAGTCGGCGGGGCCTCCCACTGCTGCGGGTACGTCCGCTGGGCGGTCGTGGGCTGGGCGGTCATGGGCTGGCCGATCGCGAGCTGGCCGGTCATGGGCTGGCCGGGCGTGGGCTGGCCGGGCGTGGGCTGGCCGATCGCGAGCTGGCCGGGCGTGGGCTGCGTGTGCGGCCCCTGGCCGTAGCCCTGCACCGACCGCTCGTAGGCCACTCGTTCCCGCTCCGCGGTCTCGTACGCGGCGCGCTCCCGGTCGGCCTGCTCGCGTTCGGCCTGTTCGGCGGCCAGCGCCCGTTGGCGGGCCTCCCGCTCACGCCAGGCGCGCTCGGCGGCCTCGCGCTGCGAGGTCGAGGGCTGTTCGGTCCTGTCGAGGTTCAGCTCCCAGCTCATCGGGCACCCACCTTCGCCGAGACTTCGCAGTAGCCCTGCTCGTGCGCGGCAACCTCCGCCGGGAACGTCTTCAGCAACGACCGCACGAGGCGCGCCGTGCCGTCGGGGTGGGCGCACGAACCTCGCCCCGTGACCATGCCCGCGAGCTCGGCCGCCCGCTCGGTCGCCGTCCCGACGCCGCCGTCGGCGAGCAGGCCCATAGCGTCGGCCAGGGCAGGTAGCCCGAACCGGCACGGCCCGCATCGCTGTGCGCTCTGGCCCGCGAGGTACTCCACGATCCGCGCGGTGAGGACCACCGGGCACCAGCCGCGCTCGATCGGGAGCATGACCCCTGCGCCCAGGGCGGCGCCCGCGTCGGCGAGGTCTGCGCGGCTGACGCGCCGACGCTGAACCTCCTCGGGTGTCAGCCAGGCCCCGTGGTAGCCGCCGACGAGCAACGGGGTGGTGGGCTCGTACCCGCAGCGCAGAAGGACGTCGGCCAACCGGACTCCGAAGGGGACCTCGAGGACGATGCCACCCGGGCCGTCACCGGCGATCGTCAGCAGGGTCGTGCCAGGCTCGCTCGGCATGCCCTCGTGCGCGTAGGCCGACGCGCCGAGCCCCACGAGGGCTGCGACCTGCGCGTAGGTCTCGGCGTTGGAGAGCAGCGTCGGGCGACCGCCGAGCCCGCGGACAGCCTCGGGCTCCCATGACGTGACCGGAAGGTTGTCACGGCCCTCGATGAGCTCGATGACTGCCCTGGCCTGCCCGCCGACGAAGGTGCCGCCGGTGACATAGAGGTCATACTGCGCCCCACTGCGGCTGCGCTCCTCCGTCGCCGAGCGGGCGGCCTCGACCACGGACGGGCGTTCACTCGGGAGCACCATGCGAATCTTCTTGACGCCCAGTGCCCGGGCGACGATCTCCGCGCCGTCCAGCACCAGATGGGGTGCTGTGATCAGCAGCGAGGAGTCCTTGGCGCTGCCGGGCTCCCCCTCGGAGGCGTTGATGATCAGCTCGCGGCGGCGACCCGACTCGACCGCCGTCGACAGCTTGCGAACGAAGGGGAACCCCGCCCCGCCCCGGCCGTGGATCTGGCCGTGCTTGAGCAGGCCGAGCAGGTGCTGCTCGGACAGGTGGGGCGGCTCGGGCCAGGTGGCGCGGTGAGCCGAGAGCACGGGGCCGTTGAGGATGCCTGCGAGCAGGCGCGGACCGGGGAGCACCGCCACCTCGCCGGCATAGCCGGACTGGGCGATGAGGTACCCCGCAGGGTGGGCGACGGCGTAGCTCATGCAGCCACCCGCCGCTCGTGGGCCCACGTGGCGAGCCGGACGACTCCAGCGGAGGCGACCGCACCGATCGAGATCACTGTGATGACCACGGACCAGGTCGCCGTGGCGTCGGTCCCGATCGCGATGCCGTGCACGAGACCCAGGGCCCAGGCCAGGTAGGACGTGAGGTGGATGGCGCGCCAGCCGCGGTGGTCGAGCCGGTGCCGGAAGAGGCTGGTGATGGTGACCACGGCGATCAGGTCGAAGGCGATCGAGCCGATCCCGACCTTCAGTGGCTGGTACGGCCCGACGAACGGGATGAACGTGTCGAACCAGCGGATGTTGACGAAGGGGTGGACGACGGCGGCGATGACGTGCGCAGCCAGCAGCGCGACCGCCATGAGCGAGACGTTGCGGTGCAGCATCTGGGTCGCGAACCGCGGCCACCGCGCCGATCCCGCACGTGCGGTGGACATGATGCCCATGACGACGGACAGGGTGAGCATGGCGACGAGGACCACGCCTGTGCCGCGCATCAGGAACCAGACGATCCGCTCGTCGGAGAGCAGGCCGAGCATCAGTTGTCCTCCTCAGGCCATCCCCCGAGGCACACCACGTGCCCCTGGGAGGAGACCAGCCGGGCCGCCAGGTCGTAGTCGGCCAGCCAGTCGGTAGCGAGCTCGCCGAGGATGATCGCGGCGGTGCTCGCGGTGTTCGCGGTGGCGCAGGACTCTGCGGCCACGGTGACGGTGCGCCAGACCGGGGTCACCGGCTGGCCCGTACGCGGGTCGAGCAGGTGGTGCACCAGGCGATCGCCCTGCTTCCAGCGTCGCCTGACGGTGGAGGAGGTGGCAAGACCTCCACGGTCGAGCTCAACCGTCTGGGCGGGTGGCGCGTCGGGGTCCTCGCCGACCTCGATCGGCCACGATGTCGCGGGCTTCGTCGGGTCCCCGGGGGCGATCGCCACGTCCCCACCGAGGCTGACGATGACGTCGACCTGGGTCAGCGCGCTGATCGACGTCACGAGGAGGTCGGCGGCGAACGCCTTGCCGGTGGCGCCGAGGTCGAGGCTCACGCCCCGGGGGACCTTGACGGCGTCGGCTGCCAGCTCGATCTGGCGCCAGGCGTCGCGCACCGCCGGCACGGGCGGTGCGGGGATCGCCGAAGGGTCGGCGAGGTGGCCCTCCCGGGCCTGGACGACGGCGAGGTCGGCGTCGTAGCCGACCGCCGCCAGGCTCAGGCCCAGCGTGGGGTCGACCAGCCCGTCGGTCACCTCTGCGGCATGCAGAGCCACCTGGATCGCTGCGGGCAGGAGCGGGTCGACGCGCACCCACTCACCTGCACCGCGGTTGGCTCGCATGAGGTCGGAGTCGTCGCGGAACCGGCTGCACGCACGGTCGACCTCGTCGAGGAGACGGTGCGCCTCGGCGCGGGCCGCGTCGAGCACGTTCACGTCGGCGACCGACAGCTGGGCGTAGGTGCCCAGGGCTCGCCACGATGCGCTGCCGTACTGCGGGTCGGAGCTGGCCGGACCGCGGTCGGGTGCCGCGGTGCCGAGATGGCCGGCAGGGCCGGATGTGGACGTCATTGATCGGATCCCCTCCGTCGGGCACCGCCCGTGTGTCGTGGGCGGCTCATGACTGTGGCAGGGGGCCCTGCACGCCCCCTGCCACGCGGACCTTTCTCGTCAGGACTCGGTTCTGCTGTGAACCGGTTCGGTCAGGAGCCGGTGGACTTCGACGGCGGCGGCGTCGTCCTGGTCGGGGGCTTGGGCGCGGGCGCCGGCGCCTTGCTGGTGGTCCGCGGCTTCGGTGCCGTGGTGGTGTGCGACGTGGTGGCCTTCTTGGCGGTGGACGACGCGGCGCGAGAGGCGGCCGAGCTGTAGACGTGGGTGCTCTTGGCGGCGGCCTTGGCGGCGGCGGTCTGGGCGGCGGTGGTGGCCTTGACCTTGGCCTTGGCCTTGGCCTTGGCGGAGGGACTGGCCTGGCCGCCGTCGGCGACCGTGGTGTCGCCGGCCGCGGCACCAGAGGACTGCTTCAACGCGTCCTGCTCGTTCGTGGCGCGAGCCGCAAGTGCGGTCGCTGCGCCGGTCGCGGCGAGGACTCCAGCGGTGAGGCTTCCGGTGATGACGGAAAGCAGGCGGACACTTCGGTCACGGTCGTTGGGGGTCAATCGACTCATGCATCGAGGATCGGCGAGTTCGCGTGAAGTGGCAGTCAGCGACAGGTCAAGGTGAGGTCAAGGAATGAGGGTCACGCAGGGCCTCTTAACAAAGGCTTGACGTGGCCACGAGACGCCCATGACGGGGAGGGTCCCACTGTCGAAACGCCGCGTGCTGGTAAGGCGGACCTTCCGCCTGCCCTGGTGCCCGGCTGCTTTGGAGGTAGACCGTGTCGATGCGTGCCACTCCGGCCGTCGTGATCGGCCTCGCTGTCGGGACGCTCATGGCAGGAGCCGCCTACGCCGGGCTCACCGGCAGCACCCAACCACTGACCAGCCTCACCACGTCCACGGAGACCCCGGACGTCGCGGCATGTCCCACGCCCGCGGTCTCCTCGGGTGGGGAGTGCCGGACGCCGACGAAGCACGTCGCCGCGTCCACGACCAAGCACAGCAACAGCGGGTCCACCAGCCGCGCATCGTCGGCCAGGTCGTCGGGCGCCCGCTCGACGTCGTCGACGCACCGCGGCGACCGCACGAGCAGCCCCCAGCCGCGGCGCACCTCGCAGCCGAGCTCTCCGTCCCGGACGCACACCCGCACGGGTACCGGCGGAGGCGACAACGGCGGGGGCGGGTCCACGCCGCCGCCGCACGAGTCTGGCGATGCGGCCGGGCTGTGAGCCCGAAGACGTGACCCCATCGCCGTGATCCGCCCGACGGATGTGCCGTGCGCCGGCCCGATGACCAACCTCGGTCGTCGGGCCGGCGCCATGTCCGGTGCCGCCCGACACCATGGCTCAGGCGGGAGCGGCACCCAGCACGAGACGGACCATCGCGCCACCGAACCGCGAGCGGCCCAGGTCCATGCTCCCGCCCGTGGCCAGGGCGGCCCGCCGGACGATGTCCAGGCCCAGGCCGGTCGAGCCCGCACCGCTGTGGCCGCGCTGCACGACGTCGCCCGAGGGGAACCCCGGTCCGCCGTCCTCGACGCTGAGCTCGACGCGACCGTCGGAGAACTGCCGCACCTGCACCGTCAGCGGCGTCCCGTCGTCGGTGTGGGCGAACACGTTGTCGATCAGGACGTCGACCACGTCGGAGAGGTCCGAGGTGTCGATCGCGGCGACCGCGGGCCGACCCGGCAGCTCCACCGTCAGCCGTCGTCCCTGGTCGTCGGCCAGGGCGGACCAGAACGCCACCCGTTCCCCGACCACCCGGCTGACGTCGCAGGAGGTGCCCACCGACGCGACCACGGGTCTGCGGGCGTCGTGCACGATCGCATCGACGACGCGCTCCAGGTGGGCCACGTGCGTGAGCAGGCGGTCGGCGAGCTCGGGGTCGGCGACGGAGTCGCTGTCGAGCCGCAGCGCCGTCACCGGCGTCCTCAGGCGGTGGGCCAGGTCCGCGACGGCGTCGCGCTCGGTGCCCAGCAGCTGCGCCACCCGGGCGGCGAGCCGGTTGAGGGCGCGCGCGAGCGCGACCACCTCCGGCATCCCGCGCTCGGGGACCCTCGTCTCGAGCCGGCCCATCCGCATCGCGTCCGCCGCGGCGGCCAGCTGCATGAAGGGAGCGCTGACCCGGCGGGCCAGCTGGTAGGCGGCGAGGACGGCCGCCAGCATCATCAGCACGCCCAGGGCCACGATCGTGAGCGTCGCCTGCATCACGTTGGCGTGGTAGTCCTTCGGCGGCACGACGGTGCGCGCGTACGCCACGCCGCGCTCGCCCAGGGACACCACGTACACCACGGCCCCCCCGTTCCGCGGGTCGACGAAGGACTCGCCCTTCGCCGCACGGGCCATCTTCGGGTCGTCGACCTTGGGGCCGAGGACCGTGCCGTCGGGCAGCACCGCGGTCGTGCCCGGCGTGGAGTCGACGAGCGCCCGCAGCGTCGCCACGGAGTGCTGGTCGGTCGCGTTGAGCCCGAACGCCGCGATCGCCTGGGCGTTCTGCGTGGCCGCGGCCACCGCCCGGTCCTCCGCGAGCGTGCGCACGAGCAGGAGCAGGGGTACCAGGAACGCGAGGACGACCGCTGATGTCGTGGCAGCCACGAGCACGGCCAGATGACGGCGCACGGCGTCGTCCCTCAGGCGCCGTCGACGACGTCGTCCGGTGCCGCCAGGCGGACGCCGACGCCGCGCGCGCTGTGCAGGTACCTCGGCTCCGCGGCGCTCTCACCCAGCTTGCGGCGCAGCCAGGACAGGTGGACGTCGACTGTGCGGTCCCCGCCCCCGTACGGCTGTCGCCAGACCTCCGCAAGCAGGTCGCGCTTGCTCACGACCTCTCCGGAGCGCTGGGCCAGCGCCAGGAGAAGGTCGAACTCCTTGCGCGACAGCTCCAGCGCCCTGCCCTCGAGCACGGCGCTGCGCGTGCGCGGGTCCACCGACAGGTTGCCCACGACTATCGGGCCCTCGTTGCGCTGCGCCCCGCTGCGGCGCAGCACGGCGCGCACGCGAGCCTCCAGGTGGTCGGCTCCGAACGGTTTGGTGACGAAGTCGTCCGCACCGGCGTCGAGAGCCTTGACGATGTCCGCGTCGTCCTCGCGCGCCGTCACCACGATCACCGGGACGTCGCTGACGGCCCGCAGCATCGTGAGGACCTGCAGCCCGTCCACGTCGGGCAGGCCAAGGTCCAGCAGCACCACGTCCGGCCGTTCGTCGATCACGGCCTGCAGGCCGGTGAGGCCGGCGGGCTGCCACTGGACGGCATGCCCGCGCTCGGACAGAGCACGCGAGAGGGCGGAGCGGATCCCCGCGTCGTCCTCGATCAACAGGATCACGGCCACGGCTGCGACGCTACGCCACGGGAGAAGGCGGCGGTGAACCCCCACCGGCGCTCGCGGCAGCGACACTGGGGCCAGACACACCGAACGCAGGCACACCGGACACAGGGACACCGGACACAGGGACACCGGACACAGGCACACCGGACACAGGCAGGTGCGAGGACATGAGAACCCGAGGGATCACGATCGGTGCGGCCGCATGGGCGGTCGGCGTGCTCACGGTCGCCAGCGTGTCGTGGGTCGCCATCAACTCCGCCGGTCGTGACGTCACGACGCTGACGGCGACTGCCTCGGGCGAGACCCCCGACGTACCGGCCCAGAAGGTGGTACCCACGACCCCGGACGACACCAAGGCCGGGCCGGCGCCGTCGCCCACCTCCAGCTCGACCCGACCGCACCCGTCGTCCACGTCCAGCTCCGCGGCCACGGCAGCGACCACCACGTCGTCGTCGTCGACCTCGAGGCCTGCAGCCCCGTCGTCGGCAGCGCCGCGGCCGCACACGTCACGGCCCTCGCGACCGCCGATTCCCACGGCGACCGGGCCGTGGACACGGTCGATGTCCACGTCAGGCGGCCAGTTCACCGCCACGTGCACCGGTGTGAACCTGAGCTTCACCGCGAACCCGCGGCGAGGCTGGAAGGTCACCCTCGAGAGCGTCACGCCCTCCCGGGCCGTCGTGTGGTTCGTGGGGCCGGGCGACATCCAGGTGACTGCCGTCTGCTTCGGCGGGCCGCCGATCCTGCGGGCGGTGCCGTCGCCTGGTGACTGAGAGAGCCTCTCCGTCGCCGCCCGCGCGCATAGATTGAGTCGACTGAACTCAACTTTGGTTAGCCCTGAGTTGACAAGAACTCTGGGCGTGACCGACGCTTGGGTCGGGCACACCCGACTCCCTCGACGCGCCGCCGGGTTCGCACCCGGACGGTCGGCAGACACCTGGAAGGACCAGTCCCATGGCACGTGCGGTCGGCATCGACCTCGGTACCACCAACTCCGTCGTCGCAGTCCTGGAGGGCGGCGAACCGACGGTCATCGCCAACGCCGAGGGCGGTCGGACGACGCCGTCGGTCGTCGCGTTCGCGAAGTCCGGCGAGGCCCTCGTCGGCGAGGTCGCCAAGCGGCAGGCCGTGACGAACGTCGAGCGGACGATCCGGTCGGTCAAGCGGCACATGGGCACCGACTGGAACGTGGAGATCGACGACAAGACGTACACGGCGCAGGAGATCTCCGCCCGTGTGCTGCAGAAGCTCAAGCGGGACGCGGAGGAGTACCTCGGCGAGAAGGTGACCGATGCGGTCATCACCGTCCCGGCGTACTTCAACGACGCTCAGCGTCAGGCCACGAAGGAGGCCGGCGAGATCGCGGGCCTGAACGTCCTGCGGATCATCAACGAGCCGACCGCCGCCGCTCTGGCCTACGGGCTCGACAAGGGCAAGGAGGACGAGCTCATCCTCGTCTTCGACCTCGGCGGCGGCACCTTCGACGTCTCCCTGCTGGAGGTCGGCAAGGACGAGGACGGCTTCTCCACCATCCAGGTGCGGGCGACGTCCGGGGACAACCACCTGGGCGGTGACGACTGGGACCAGCGCGTGGTCGAGCACCTCATCACCACGGTCAAGATGCAGACCGGGGTCGACCTGGCCAAGGACAAGATCGCGATGCAGCGGCTGCGCGAGGCCGCCGAGCAGGCCAAGAAGGAGCTCTCGAGCTCGACCGCGACGACGATCTCGCTGCAGTACCTGTCGATGACCGAGAACGGCCCGGTGCACCTGGACGAGAAGCTCACGCGAGCGCAGTTCCAGCAGATGACCGCCGACCTCCTCGAGCGCACCAAGGAGCCGTTCCGTGCGGTCATCCGCGACGCGGGCGTCTCGCTGTCGCAGATCGACCACGTCGTCCTCGTGGGCGGCTCGACCCGCATGCCCGCCGTCGCCGAGGTCGTCCGCGAGCTCACGGGGGGCCGGGAGCCGAACAAGGGCGTCAACCCCGACGAGGTGGTCGCGGTGGGCGCGGCGCTGCAGGCCGGCGTCCTCAAGGGCGAGCGCAAGGACGTGCTGCTCATCGACATCACGCCCCTGTCCCTCGGCATCGAGACCAAGGGCGGGATCATGACTCGCCTGATCCACCGGAACACCGCGATCCCGACCAAGGCGTCGGAGGTCTTCACGACGGCCGACGACAACCAGCCGAGCGTGCTCATCCAGGTGTTCCAGGGCGAGCGTGAGCTGGCTCGCGACAACAAGCCGCTGGGTACGTTCGAGCTCACGGGGATCGCGCCGGCGCCGCGGGGGATCCCGCAGATCGAGGTCACGTTCGACATCGACGCCAACGGCATCGTGCACGTCTCGGCGAAGGACCGCGGCACCGGCAAGGAGCAGTCGATGACCATCTCGGGCGGCAGCGCGCTGCCCAAGGACGAGATCGACCGCATGGTCCGTGAGGCCGAGGCGCACGCCGAGGAGGACCGGGCCCGCCGCGAGGAGGCCGAGGCCCGCAACGGTGCGGAGCAGCTGGTGTACTCCACCGAGAAGTTCCTCGGCGAGAACGCCGACAAGCTGCCTGAGGACGGCAAGGCGGGCGTGCAGTCGGCGATCGACGACCTGAAGAAGGCGCTCGCCGGCACTGACATCGCCGACGTCAAGGCCAAGCACGAGGCGCTTGCCAAGGTCAGCCAGGAGCTCGGCACGGCGATGTACGCGGCCGCTGCCGCCGAGCCCGCGGCCGGTGGGGCGTCCGACGGGCACGCCGACGGGCACCCCGACGGGCACCCCGACGGGCACCCCGACGGCGGTGCCGCGGGTTCGGCGTCCGACGAGGACGTGGTGGACGCCGAGATCGTCGACGAGGACCGGTGATGACCGAACCGAGCCCTGCGGGGCCCGGCGGACAGGTCCAGGACGGGGCGGACACCGGCGACCCGCGCAGCGGTCCGATCGTGCACGACCGCCGGCGGGTCGACCCGTTGACCGGTGAGGTACGCCGGCCGAGCGGCCCACCGCCGACCGAGGCGGGCACGAGCGAGGGCGTCCCGGAGGGCACCGAGGGGTCGCACGGGAGCGAGGACGTCGTCGCCGTCGGCGAGCCGGTCGTGCCGGAGTCCGAGCTCGTGCGGGCGCAGTCGCTGGCCGACGAGCGGCTCGACGACCTGCAGCGCCTCCAGGCCGAGTACGTGAACTACCGTCGGCGGGTCGAGCGGGACCGTGCCGTCGCCAGGGAGGTCGCCGTCGCCGGCGTGCTCGAGGCAATGCTGCCCGTGCTGGACGACGTCCACCTCGCGCGTCGGCACGGCGACCTCGAGGGCGGGCCGTTCGCCGCGATCGCCGACAAGCTGGAGACGATCCTCAGCAGGTTCGGTCTCGAGCGTTTCGGTGAGCCGGGCGAGACCTTCGACCCGACGGTCCATGAGGCGCTCATGCACACCGACGCGGAGCTCGCCGAGGGCACCACCGACACAACGGTCGTCCAGGTGCTTCAGCCGGGCTACCGGGCCGGCGAGCGCGTCATCCGGCCGGCCCGGGTCGCCGTGGCCGACCCGGGGTAGAAGGGCGCCCATGGCCAGCCAGGACTGGTTCGAGAAGGACTTCTACGCCGTGCTCGGTGTGCGCACCGACGCGACGGCGGACGACGTCAAGAAGGCCTACCGCAAGCTCGCCCGCAAGCACCACCCCGACGCCAACGCCGGCGACAGCGCAGCGGAGCAGCGGTTCAAGGAGGTCGGGGAGGCCTATGCGGTGCTCTCCGACGTCGAGCAGCGACAGCAGTACGACGCGGTGCGCGCGATGGCCCGTGGCGGGGCTCGGTTCACGGCCGGCGGCCCCGGCGGGGCTGCCGGGTTCGAGGACGTCTTCGGGGGCGTGTTCGGCAGTGGCGGCCAGGGCAACGTGAGGTTCTCGACCACCGGTGGCGGCGGGGGGCCGAGCCTGGAGGACCTGCTGGGCGGCCTCTTCACGGGTGGGCCGGCTGCCGGTCCCGGCGCAGGCACCGGCTTCCGGTCGCCGCGGGGGCCGCGCCGCGGCGCCGACCTCGAGGCCGAGGCCACCCTCACCCTGCGACAGGCGGTGGACGGCGCCCTGCTCGAGCTGCGCGTCGACGACCAGCGGGAGCGGGCACGCACCGTCCGCGCACGCATCCCTGCCGGCGTCCGCGACGGCCAGAAGGTGCGGCTGCGCGGGAAGGGTCGCCCCGGCGACCCCGGGGCCGAGCCGGGCGATCTGGTCGTCACCGTCCATCTGGAGAAGCACCCCCTGTTCACCCTGGACCACGAGGACCTGCGTCTCACCCTGCCGGTGACCTTCCCCGAGGCGGCGTTGGGCGCGGAGATCGAGGTGCCGACGATCGACGGCGCGACGGTGCGGCTCAGGGTGCCGCCGGGCACCCCGTCGGGCCGGGTGCTGCGCGCCAAGGGTCGCGGGGTCCGCGGCGCCCGCAGGACCGGCGACCTGCTGGTCACCCTGCAGGTCAGCGTGCCCAAGAAGCTCGACGGCGCGGCCCGCGAGGCGATCCAGGCGTTCGGCGCTGCCACGGCCGGTGAGGACCCGCGCGCCGAGCTCCTCGCCCAGGCCAGGGCTTACGCGGCGGAGGGCGACCATGGCCGCTGAGCGCCGTCCCGTCATCGAGGAGACCACCCCAGTCTTCGTCATCTCCGTCGCGGCCCAGCTCGCGGGGATGCACCCGCAGACGCTGCGTCAGTACGACCGCCTCGGCCTGGTCTCCCCTGGCCGCACGACCGGCCGGGGGCGGCGGTACTCCGCGCGCGACGTCGAGCTGCTCCGCGAGGTGCAGCGCCTGTCGCAGGAGGAGGGGGTCAGCCTCGCCGGCATCAAACGGATCCTGGAGCTCGAGCTCGAGGTCGACGCGCTGCAGGGCGACGTCGCCCGGTTGCTCGCCGAGGTGGGCGAGCTGCGTGCCCGGCTCGCGACCGGCACCCGGGTCTTCGCCGCGGGCCCCGCCGGTGAGATCGTGGCGGTCGCCCGCGGTCGTCGTCCGCAGCGCCCCTCACCCACTGCTGCCCTCGTGGTCTGGCGGCCCATCCCGCGCAGCTGACTCGAGCGGGCGGCGGAGCGTGCCGGCGTCACAGTCCGGCGATCAGCTGCGCCAGGACGATCTTGACGATCATGGCCGCCGGGTACACCAGCGCGTAGCCCAGGGCGACGCGCGTGTCGAACTCCGTGCGCTCGTTGGCGAACGCGAGAACGGCGGGCTGGGTCTGGGCACCCGATACGATCCCCGCCAGCCTGGTCGCGCCGATGCGGTGAAGCAGGCGGACGGGGTACAGCAGGGCCAGAGCGAGCACGCCTGTCACGACCGCCCCGAGCACGGCGATCCGCCATCCGAGGGAGGAGCTGACGGCCGACACGAACAGCCCCCCGGCTTTGGACCCGGCGTAGGCAAGGAAGGCGAGCATCCCGAACTGGGACAGGGCTGTCGCCGACGCATGCGGCAGGGACGTCACGAGAGGGCCGATCCGCCCGAGCCGGCCGAAGACAAGCCCAACGACGAGTGCACCGGCCGCAGCGCCGATCTCGAAGCCGCCTCCGGGCAGCGGCACGTGCACCGACCCGAGCAGGACGCCGAGTGTCAGGCCCGTCGCGAGGCCGATGGGGTTGATGTCGGCCATTCCCCGGTCGGAGTCGCCGAGGAACGCCGAGACCTCCTTCATGCGGCCGGTCGCGACGATCACCCGCAGCCTGTCCCCTGGCTGCAGCGTCAGGTCGTCACCGGCGAGCAGGTCGACGTCGCCTCGCCGTACCCGGGTCACGGTGGCACCGAAGCGTCCGTAGAGGCCCAGCTCACCAACCGTGTGGCCGGCGAGGCGTCGGCGCGACAGGGTGATCCGGCGGAAGTCGAGCTCTCGCCGGTCCGCCGTCAGGGTGTGCGACGACGGGTGCCCCAGCTCGCGCGCGACCTCCTCGACGACCGCCCGCGGGCCGACGACCGTCACGAGATCGTCGCGCTCCAGACGCTGCGCCTCGTCGGCGACCACGACGGGCGCGGCGTCACCGTGGGCCACGCGAGAGAACGTGACCGCCCCCGCGTGTGCCGCGACGACGTCGCGGACGCGGGGGTGGTCCTCCCGCTCCACGCGGACCGTGAGGTTCGTGAGGCTCGTGGCCGCTTCCGAGCGGTCCCGCGCGTCCCCGCGCCGGCGCAGCACGACGGCCGTCGTCGCCAGCATCACGAGCACGCCGAGCACGTAGGAGATCGAGTAGCCGATAGTGGGCCCTGCGGCGTCCCCCGCCCGTTCCGTGGCAGCGGCCAGGGCGGGGGTGTTGGTCAGGGCACCGGCGAACGTGCCGGCGATCGTCGGGTAGGGGACGTGCAGCGCACGACCCACGGCCACCGCAACCGCGGCGGCGCACCCCAGCCCGGCCACGACCGTGAGCACCGGGCGCAGACCCGTGCGGAGTGCGGCGAAGAAGCTGGGCCCGGACACCAGGCCGGCCGTGTAGGCGAACAGCACCAGCCCGAGCGTGCCGATCTCGGTGGGGATCTGCACCGGGTCGCCTTCGGCGGACGCGACGGCAGAGACGGCGATCGCGGCGAAGAGCACGGCGGCCGGGCCTGCCTGTACTCCGCGCACCTTGACGGACCCCAGTGAAGCGCCGACGGCGAAGAGCAGGAAGAGCAGCGCGATGGGCTGGCCGGCCAGGTACGTGAACGCCGCGTGCACGGGTGCTCGCACTCCTCGGCTGCGGCCGGGCTGGAGCACCAGGACCGCCCCGATGCGTCCCGGCCAATCCCGACCAGCATCCCAGACGTGCGCCGGCCGGGGCTCCTCCAAGGTCCTGGGCGAGGCTCGGTTGTGGCCCCGGTCACGGCGACTTGTCACTCTTAGTGAGTGCATCGGTCCAGTCCGTGAGGACACGCGGGTCGGCCTTGACCTGTCGTGGCCGCGGGTGCAACGGTCGGTTCGCGCCGCTGTGGGGGGATTCCCTCGCTGAATGTGAAGGGGTCGCCGTCCGTGGGTTCGGAAACCGGGGATTCGGGCAAGTGCCGCGTGACCTCTCGTCACGCCTACCAGCGACCTCCCCGTACCCGGCAGGCCTGGACCGTCGCCGCCTTGGTGATCACCGCCGTGTCCCTCGCTGCCTCGGGCCTGCTCGGCTACGTCGTGGCGCGTCCGTGGCTGCCGGACGACAGCCCGGCGTCGCCGTCGTCGGTGACGCAGCCTCTCGTCCCGGCCTCGATCGACCTGCGCGCCCCTGGCCGTGCTGAGCGGGGCCTCGTCCGCATCCCCCCGGCCGACACCGGTTCTGGCCTGCCCTAGGCACCCGTAGTTGCCTGGCGTCCAGCGGTGGCCGCCGCCGGCCGTCACGCGGTCGGCCCCGCTCAGCGTCTTGCGCCCGGCCTGCCCGCCGTCACACTCTCCACCCCGCCCACTGCTCCTGCGATCAGCTCTCTCGCCGCGACGAAGCCTGTTTCGCGATGCTTTGCTCTGCACGCAGATCCGCAACACCGAGCTCCGACTCCTCGGCGGGGTTTCCGACCTCGGCCGGCATTGCACACGCCGATGGCTTGGGACCCCGGCCCGCGGCAGGGTGGGGACGGTCGGCTTCGGCGGCAGGTTCCAGGTGGGCATCCTCGGGCAGGGGCAGGGGCAGGGGCAGGGGCAGGGGCAGGGGTAGCGGCAGGGGTAGCGGCAGGGGTAGCGGCAGGGGTAGCGGCAGGGGTAGCGGCAGGGGCAGACGCAGGGGCAGACGCAGGGGAGCGGGGCGGACGGCGGCACGCACCGGCGCTGGCCGACACCCTCGAGCAGGGACGGCACGGCGCAACTTGGTCGACGGCCGCCGGATGCGGGTAGGAACGCGTGGATGCGCTCACCAGACACGGCATCGGCGTGTGTGTCTCACTAGCGCCGACGTGATGCGCATACGCGTGCAGAGCCTCAGCTTCGTTGCGGATGTGCGTGTAGAGCCCACCCGACAGCACAGGACGTTCGGGCCAGCAGCATCGATCGACGCCGGCTGGCTGGCGCCGGTCGGCATTGTGCGAGATCGGTGCCACATAGCGCCCCTCTTCTCGCACGGCGGCTTCGATATCGGTCCACAGGCCGCAGAGCGCCCTGTACGACAGCTGCGACCATGCCGGAGGACGGTTCGGCGCGCTCGGTTCGCCCGTCCCGCCGCCGCGACCACCCTGCCCGGCGCGCTCGGTTCGCCCGTCCCGCCGCCGCGACCACCCTGCCCGGCGCGCTCGGTTCGCCCGTCCCGCCGCCGCGACCACCCTGCCCCGACCCCTGGCTCCGGCCGCCTCGACTCGCTTCGCGTAGGACACTGCCGTGATGGACCTGAAACTCACCACGCGTAGCCAGGAAGCCATGGCGACGGCGGTGCGCCGCGCGGCCACCGATGGCCACGCGACCGTGGAGCCGGCCCACCTCTTGGCCGCCCTCCTGGAGCAAAGTGACGGCGTCGCTCCTGCTCTGCTGCGTGCCGTCGGGGCGGACGTGCGCTCGCTCGCAGCCGGAGTCGAGGCCACGCTCGCCGCCCTGCCGAAGGTGTCGGGTAGCTCGGTCAGCTCGCCGGCGCTCGGCCGCGCGGCCTACCAGGCGATGTCGGCGGCCGGGGACGTCGCCCGCGAGCTCGGCGATGAGTACGTCTCCACGGAGCACCTCCTGATCGGGCTGGCGGCCGGCAGCCGGGAGGGCGCCGCCGGCGAACGCGTCGCTGCTGCGCTCGCCGCCTCAGGGGCGGGGCGCGACCAGCTGTTGGCCGCGCTGCCCGGCGTGCGCGGGTCCGCACGCGTGACCTCGCCCGATCCCGAGGGCACGTACAAGGCCTTGGAGAAGTACGGCATCGACCTCACGGCGGCGGCGCGCGAGGGGAGCCTGGACCCGGTGATCGGTCGCGACGCCGAGATCCGCCGCGTCGTCCAGGTGCTGTCTCGCCGCACGAAGAACAACCCGGTGCTGATCGGCGAGCCGGGTGTCGGCAAGACCGCGGTCGTCGAGGGCCTCGCGCAGCGGATGGTGGCCGGCGACGTCCCCGAGTCCCTGCGAGGTAAGCGTCTGGTCGCGCTCGACCTCGGCGCGATGGTGGCGGGCGCGAAGTACCGCGGCGAGTTCGAGGAGCGGCTGAAGGCGGTCCTGGAGGAGATCAAGGCGTCCGAGGGCCGCGTCGTGACGTTCGTCGATGAGCTGCACACGGTGGTGGGTGCCGGTGCGACGGGGGAGTCGGCGATGGACGCCGCCAACCTGCTCAAGCCGATGCTCGCCCGGGGTGAGCTGCGCATGGTCGGGGCGACGACCCTGGACGAGTACCGCCAGCACATCGAGAAGGACGCCGCCCTCGAGCGCCGCTTCCAGCAGGTCTTCGTCGGCGAGCCGAGCGTGGAGGACACCATCGGCATCCTGCGCGGTCTCAAGGAACGTTACGAGGCGCACCACAAGGTGGCCATCTCCGATGCGGCACTCGTCGCGGCGGCGTCGCTGTCCCACCGCTACATCAGCGGTCGGCAGCTGCCGGACAAAGCGATCGACCTCGTCGACGAGGCGGCGTCCCGGCTGCGCATGGAGATCGACTCCTCGCCCGAGGAGATCGACGCCCTGCGCAGACAGGTGGACCGGCTCAAGATGGAGGAGATGGCCCTCGCGCGCGAGAACGACCCTGCCTCGCGTGGTCGGCTGGAGAAGCTGCGTAGCGACCTCGCCGACCGGATGGAGGCCCTGGCTGCCCTCACAGCACGCTGGGAGCAGGAGAAGGCGGGCCTGAACAGGGTCGGCGAGCTCAAGGAGCGGTTGGACGCCGCGCGCCAGCAGGCCGAGCGGATGCAGCGCGAGGGCGACCTCGAGGCTGCCTCGAGGCTTCTCTACGGCGAGATCCCGGCGATCGAGAAGGAGCTTGCTCTGGCGCAGGCGGCCGAGGCCACCGCGGGCGGCACCGGCGTCGCAGCGGCACCGGCCCCGATGGTGAAGGAGGAGGTCGGCAGCGACGACGTGGCCGACGTCGTCGCTGCATGGACGGGCATCCCGGCGGGGCGGCTGCTCGAGGGCGAGTCGGCGAAGCTGCTGCGGATGGAGGAGGTGCTCGGCGCGCGCCTGGTCGGCCAGGACGCCGCGGTCGCGTCGGTCTCCGACGCGGTGCGACGGGCGCGCGCGGGGATCTCCGACCCGGACCGCCCCACCGGCTCGTTCCTGTTCCTCGGCCCCACGGGGGTGGGCAAGACCGAGCTGGCCAGGGCGCTGGCCGACTTCCTGTTCGACGACGAGCGAGCCATGGTCCGCCTGGACATGAGCGAGTACGGCGAGAAGCACACGGTGGCTCGGCTCGTCGGCGCCCCTCCGGGGTACGTCGGTTACGAGCAGGGGGGGCAGCTCACCGAGGCGGTCCGGCGCCGGCCGTACAGCGTGGTGCTGCTCGACGAGGTGGAGAAGGCCCACCCCGAGGTGTTCGACGTCCTGCTGCAGGTGCTCGACGACGGCAGGCTCACCGACGGGCAGGGGCGCACGGTCGACTTCCGCTCGACGATCCTGGTGCTCACGTCGAACCTCGGCTCGCACTTCCTCGTCGACCCCAGGTTGTCGGAGGAGGCCAAGCGGGACGCCGTGATGGCGGCCGTGCGCGAGGCGTTCAAGCCCGAGTTCCTCAACAGGCTCGACGACGTGGTGATCTTCGATGCGCTGACCATGGAGGACCTCACGCGCATCGTCGACCTGCAGGTGGGGCTGCTGGCGCGCCGGTTGGCCGAGCGGCGGCTCACCCTGCACGTCAGCCCCGCCGCGCTGGAGTGGCTCACCCTCACCGGCTACGACCCGGCCTACGGCGCACGCCCCTTGCGCAGGCTGGTCGCCCGCGAGGTGGGCGACCGGCTGGCGCGCGCACTGCTGTCCGGCGAGGTCCGCGACGGTGACGACGTGACGGTCGACGTGGACGGGGACGGCGCGGGGGCGAGCGGGCTCGTCGTACGGCGTGCTGAGGGTGGAGGCGTCGGCTGAGCGACCCGGTACACCGTCTTCGCGGGTAGGGCCACAGGGCGGGCGGGCTGTCGCGCGGCCTGCACGGGGTGGGCGGACGGGCCGGGCAGGTCGAGGCAAGCGTGTCGAAGGTCACGGGTGGTCCGTGGCATCGAGACTCAGGTCGTAGATGTTACTAGCCGGTAACATAGTGAGCGAGGAGGTGACCACCATGCTCACCACATCGGCCGCCCGGCACTTCGGCGTCTGGCACCGCCTGACCAGGGGCGTGCACCACGGCGTCGACCTCGTCATCGACGCCGCCCTGGCCCCCTTCACCGTCGACTTCAGCCACTTGGAGTGGGGCTCCCAGCGCGACGAGACCTGGATGTAGCACCCGGGCCCGCCGCTCGGCGTGGCGGCGGGCCTTGGCCCGGTTGCCGCACACCGCCATCGAGCACCAGCGTCTGCGGCGCCGGGGGTCAAGGAAGACCCACCCGCACCCCGCCCCGGGACAGGCCCGCACCGCCGACGCGGTCGGCGTCACGAGCAGGCTCTCGGCGGCGTCGGCCACGACATGGACGAGCACGGCGAGGCGGAATGGACGCGAGCTGACCCATCGGGCCGGCTGCCCCGGCTCGCCGGGCACGAGGGCCGACGCCGTGCGAGCGCGAGCCGCCTCCCGTGCGAGCACGCCCCATTGCTCGGCAGTGCCCTGGCCGAGCAGTGTCGGGTACAGCGCCTCCCGCAACGACAGGGCCCTGCTGAGCACGTCGTGCGCCTCAGGGTCGGCGGCGCGGGTGCGCTCGACCAGGGGCGCGGCGTCCCGCTCCGCGAGCAGCCCCGAGTCGCGGCACCAGAGTGCGAGCGCGGTCGCCGATGTGAGGTACTCCTTGGGTGCCCCCGTGTGCCAGCCGGCACGGGTGTTGCAGAAGTCGAGCGCCGGATGACCCCCTACCGGATCGGGCAGGGGGACTCCCTCGACGAGATGCCACATGGGCGCCTCCTTCGGCGGAGGGGGCGCGACGACACCCGGTCCTCCTGGCGCGGCTAACTGCCTCCCAGTAGTTTACCGGTTACACGACCACCGGATGGTGGCCGTGTACAGGACGGCAGGAGAAGGCGGCAACGTGGGTCGCACCGGACCGGTGCCGGGGTTGGTCGTCGCGCGTGCACGCAGCGCGGGCGGGCGCTGGATGCTCGTGGCCGCCGGCATCGCGCTGTGCGCCGTCCTGCCCGTCCTCACCGCCGCCCTGACGCAGACCACCTCCGACGCCGCGCTTCGCCGCGGGCTCGCAGCGCTGCCCCCCGGCGAGCGCATCGTCGGCGTGTCGTTCAACGGCGGGCTGGGGACCCCGGCTCAGGCGAAGCAGGTGGAGAGAGCCGTCGTCTCCGGCCTGCACCGCCTGGCCTCCGGGCCCGTGCGGCGCCAGCTGCAGTACCGGGAGCTCTCGGACGGGCACGGCGCGACGTTCGTGCTGGCAGCAGCGGACGACCTGGGCCGTCGCGTGAGCCTGGTCTCGGGGCGCCTGCCGTCGTCGTGCACCCCCACCCGCTGCGAGGTCGTGGCGCTGCGGACGGGAGACGACGGAGCGCAGCCCATGCCGGACCAGGCGCTCGGCATCGTGATCGTCGGGGCCGTCACCCGAACCGACCCGCTGCTGCTGGCGGGCACGTTCGACCCCGGGCCTGGTCTGCAGGTGCTGCTGGCCGGCGATGTGGACGGCGCGGACGCCGTCGCCCCGCTGTCGGCGTTCTCCCGCACCCACGGGTGGGTCGTGCCCCTGGACCTGCGGGCGGTGCAGGCCGTGGGCGTCGACAGGTGGGTCCGGACCGGGTCTGACGTGGCCGACACCCTCAACCGGGTCGTGGTGGGGCTGGTGCTGCTCACCCCCGACCAGGTTCTCACCGAGCAGGACGCGCGCGCCCGGGCCTCCGCCCGGCGTTTCTGGCTGCTGGGTGCCGCATCGGCTGTGCTGCTGCTCGGCACGGCGGTGGTCGGCGGAGCGGCGGTACGGCGCGACCACGAGCTCTTCCTGGCCGCTTTGCGTCGGCGCGGCGCCAGCCGGCGACAGCTGGGCGGGCTGGTCGCCGGCGAGGTCGTTCTCACAGCTGCGTTCGGGGCTGTGATCGGCCTCGTCCTCGGCGGCCTGGCCGCGGGGGCGCTCGCAGCGAGGGCGGGCCTGCCGGTGCTCACCACGGCCGCGTCGGCCGTGGTGTCGACCCTGCCGTTGGTGGCGGTGCTGGCCGCGACGGCGGCGGGGCTGCTCGCGCTCACCCTCGTCTGGAACCCGCCGGCCGGCGAGGTCCGTGGGGTGTGGCGCCTGGTCGACGCGCTCGCGGTCGGGTGCCTGGTCGTGGGCGTGCTCCTGGCTGCGAGGGGGGCCGCCCGCGCGACGACGCTGGCGGGCACCGGCGACCCCTTGGTGGGCGCGCTGCCCGTGCTCGTGCTCGTGGGCGCGGGGCTGGTGCTCGCCCGGGTCTGGGTGCCGTTGACCCGGTCGGCCGCCAGGCACCTGCCGCGCCGCGCGGTCGGTGTGCGGCTGGGACTCGCCGCCGCGGGTGGGCAGCCGCTGAGGCCGGTAGTAGCCGCGGCCGTGCTGACGGCCGCAGTCGCGACCGGGGTGTTCGCCGGCGCGTACGGTGCGACGCTGGCACGAGGGGCGGCCGACCAGGCCGCGTTCGCCGTCCCGCTCGACGTGCGGCTGGCCACCGGACGGACCCTCGAGGTGCCGATAGCCGTGCGCACGCCGGAGGAGTGGCAGCAGGCGGTCCCGGGAACCGCGGCCTTCCCCGTGCTTCGGCTGGCGGGCAGCGTCCGGACCTCGATAACGGGGTCGGACGCCGTCCAGCTCACAGGGCTCGACCCGGCCGTCCTGGCCCGGTTGGCCCGATGGTCGGAGGTGACGGGCTCCTCCCTGGGCCCGGCCACGCTCGCGCGTCGGCTGGCCGCCGCGGGCTCGGCGCCGACCGGCCTGATGCTGCCAACCGGGGCCGAGCTGCCGGAGGGGTCGCAGCTGCGGATCGCCACCCCCGGCAGCACCGTGACCCTCGCCGTCGACGCGTGGGCCCGCGCCGCCGACGGGCGGGAGCAGGCGCTGCCCTTGCGGGTCACGCACCCGGGCGGCCCGGACGCCGCCCTCGTCGCCGACCTCTCCCCGTTGCGCCGGGGCCCGAACACCTCCACCACCTGGCGGCTTGTCGGCCTGGACCTGCGACAGCCCCAGGACGACGCAAGCCGGCGCCAGCATGCCCTGGGCGAGGCGGTGCGCACGTTGCGAGTGCCCGAGGGCCGGGTCGCCTTCGGCGATGTGACGGTGGACGGCGCCCGTCTGGCTGCGCCGTGGCGCGGCTGGGGCGGTGTCGGCCTCGAGCCGGCCGGTGACGGCGCGTCGGCCAGGCTGGACTGGCGGCTCGACCTCGGGTCCGTGACGTTGTCCGCGGCGGCCGACGGACCCGGCACGACATCACCGCTGCCCGTGGTCACCGATCCCGCCACCGCCGCCCTCGCACAGGCGGGCCGGCTCTCGCTCGTGCTCGACGGCGCCCCGGTGGACACCGTCGTCGTCGGGACACTCGACCGGTTCCCGACCATCGAGGGTCGCTTCGCCGTCGCGGACGGCCAGGCCCTCGCTCGGCTGGCGGACCGGTCGACTCCGGGCTCTGGCCAGCCGGGTGAGGTGTGGCTGGCTGCACCGGCGAGTGCTGCGGGTCGGGCGGCCCTGGCCGCTGCGGTCTCCGTGCCACCGGTCTCGCGGTTGGCCGTCACGTCGCGTTCGGTCGCGCAGCACCGCTTGGCCACCGACCCTGTCGCCCGGGCCGCGTCGGGGCTGCTCGTGGCCGGTGCGGCCCTCGTGCTGCTGGTCGCCGCTGCCACGATCGTGCTCCTGGTGGTCACCGAACGGCAGGACGACGCCCCGCAGCTCTCCTCCTGGGAGGCCGACGGCGTGTCCCCGGCGACGCTACGCGCCTCGCTGTGGTGGCGCGCCGTCTCGGTGGCGGTGCCCGCGGTGCCCGCAGGTGTGCTGACCGGTGTGGCGCTGTCGCGCCTGTCGGCGAGGCTGGTGGCCGTCACGGCGACGGCGCAGGCGCCGGTGCCGCCACTGGTGCCGGGCACCGGCGTGGGCTGGGCGCTGCTGGCCGTGGTGGTGGTGCTGGCGGCCGCGCTGGCCCTCTCAGGAGGGCTGGCCTGGCGATCGCTCCGCGAGCCGATGCCCGTGCGTGCCTGGGGGGTGCACAGGTGACGGCCGTTGCTGCAGAACACGCCGACGCCGCAGGCCCTGTCGTCGATGTGCGGGACGCGTTCTGCCTGCACCCGCTACCCGGCGGCGGCGCCGTCGCGGCCCTGCGCGGCCTGACGCTGGCAGTCGGGGTGGGCGAGCGCGTGGTGGTCCACGGCCCCAACGGGTCGGGGAAGACGACGCTCCTGCGGGTGCTGGCCGGCGAGCAGGCACTGTCGGCCGGCCGGGCGATGGTCGCCGGCACCGACCTGGCCGCGGCCGCCCGCCGGGAGCTGGCAGCGTGGAGGGCGCGGCGCCTCGGCTGGGTGGACCAGCACCCCGCCCGCACCCTTCGACCCGAGCTGGACGTCGTCGGCAACGTCGCACTCCAGCTGCGACTGGCCGGCACCGGCCCCGCGCCGGCCCGGGAAGCAGCCATGTCGGCGCTGACGAACCTTCGGGTCGACCACCTGTGGAACCGCGCGCCGTCCACCCTCTCCGGCGGGGAGGCCCAGCGTGTGGCAGTCGCCGCCGCCCTGGCGCACGGGCCGGCTCTCGTGCTCGCTGACGAGCCCACCGGCGAGCTCGACGCCGTGACGGCCGACGCGGTCTACGACGCGCTCGCTGACGCGGTCGCCTCGGCGGGAGCGGCCCTGGTGCTGGTGACGCACGACCGCCGGGCGGCTCGGGTGGCCGACCGCGTCGTGCGCATTCGAGACGGGCGGATCAGCGAGACCTGGCTGTCCGGGAACCCGACGCCCGTCTCGCCGGAGGAGTTCCTCGTGGTCGACGACCGCGGGTGGCTGCGGCTGCCGGAGCCGCTGCGGCGGGCTGTCGGGATGCCGGAGACGATGGGCGTACGTCGCGCGGGGGCCTCGGTGGTGCTGACGCCCGTGCCGGGTGGACCGGTCGCCACCGCCGAGCCGGTGCCTTCCCGCGGTCCCACCCACGAGCCCGCCGAGCCGGTCGACCCCCGTCCGGGGATCGGGTGTGCCCCGCTCGTGCGGATGCGCGGGATCGGGTTGGCCTACGGCGGGCGTTGCGTTCTCGAGGGGCTGGACCTCGACGTCGAGGAGGGCCGGCTGCTCGTCGTCCGCGGCAGGTCCGGCACGGGGAAGAGCACGCTGCTGCGGGTGCTGGTCGGGCTCGAGCGACCCGACACCGGGACGGTCTGCGTCGCCGGCGCAGACCTGGCCACGCTCGACCGGGCAGGGCTTGCTCGGCTGCGTCGCGAGTGCGCGGCTGTCGTGCTTCAGCAGGTTCACCTTGCCGAGACGGTGGACGCCGTGGCGAACCTCGAGCTGGCCCGTGCCGTGCGCGGGCAGCCCTCTCAGCGGGAGGCCGACGTCGTAGGTCTGCACGCCATCGGCGTCGCCTCCGTCGCCCACCGCAACGTCGCGACCCTGTCCGGTGGCGAGCGCCAGAGGGTCGCCGTTGCTCGGGCGCTCGCGGTGGGAGCCCGCCTCGTGGTTCTCGACGAGCCGAGCGCGCAGCTGGACGAGGCGGGCGCGGAGCAGCTGGCCGGCGTCCTGGCAACGGCGGCTGCCAAGGGGACCACGCTCGTCGTGGCAAGCCACGACCCGGTGCTGGTCGCGGTCGCCGACCGCGTGCTCGACCTCGAGGCGCACCTCAGCTGAGGTCGACGACCACGGGAGCGTGGTCGCTGGCGCCCTTTCCCTTGCGGGCCTCGCGGTCGATCATCGCCCCGCTCACGCGGGCGGCGAGGGCCGGCGACGCCAGGACGAAGTCGATGCGCATGCCCTCCTTGCGAGGGAACCGCAGCTGCGTGTAGTCCCAGTACGTGTACGTGCCGGGTCCGGGGGCGTACGGGCGCACGACGTCGGCGAACCCCGCGTCGACAACGCCCCGGAACGCTGCGCGCTCTGGCGGTGAGACGTGGGTGGACGTCTGGAACACGGACATGTCCCACACGTCCTCGTCCTGGGGCGCGACGTTCCAGTCCCCGACCAGGGCTATCTGGGCGCCCGGGTCCGCGGCCAGCCATGCCGACCCCGCCTCGCGCAGCTGGGCCAGCCAGTCGAGCTTGTACGCCAGGTGCGGGTCGGCCAGGTCGCGGCCGTTCGGGATGTAGAGGCTCCAGACCCGGACCCCGCCGCACGTCGCCCCGAGCGCCCGGGCCTCCGGGACCGGCGGGTCGCCCCAGGCCGGCATCCCCGGGAAGCCCTGTGCGACGTCCTCGATCCCCACGCGGGAGAGGACGGCGACGCCGTTCCACTGGGACGTGCCCAGGTGGACGGCCTCATACCCGGCCGCCTGGAAGGACAGGTAGGGGAACTGGTCCTCCCTGCACTTGGTCTCCTGCAGCGCGACGACGTCGACGTCGCTGTGCTCGAGCCACGCCACCACGCGGTCGGTCCGGGCTCGGATCGAGTTCACGTTCCATGTCGCCAGGCGCACGCGGTGAGGCTACCCTCCGGCCCGGACAGTCAACGTGACTCGCTCCACCCTGCGCGCACGCATCTGCGCGACAGTGACGCGGACGTCGCCGCAGTCGGCGTGGTCGCCCATGACGGGGATGCGGCCGAGGGCGGCGACGAGCCAGCCGGCCGCGGTGTCGTACGGACCGTCCGGCAGCCGCAGACCGGTCTCCTCCTCGAACTCGTCCAGGCGCAGCTGCGCGTCGACGGGGCCCTCGGGCAGGGGCCGCGGGCCCTCCGGGGCCTCGCCGGCGCGAGGCTCGCGCGCGGGGTCGAACTCGTCGGTGATGTCGCCCACGAGCTCCTCGATCAGATCCTCCAGCGTGACGATCCCGGCGCCGCCGCCGTACTCGTCCACGACGACTGCCAGCTGGGCGCCCTCGCGACGCATCTCGGCCAACGCAGGCAGTGCGCGGCGGCTGTCGGGCAACCGCATGACGGGCCGGGCGACGTCGCGCAGCCGCCCTTGCATGTGCTCGGCGGTGCCGCGGGTCCGCAGGTCGCGCACGTGCACGAAGCCGACGACGTCGTCCAGCCCGCCGTCTACCACGGGGTACCGGGAGTGGGGCAGCTTCTCGACCGCCATCACCGCCTCGGCGAGCGTGAGGCTGCCCGCCAGCGCGTCGACGTCGAGTCGGGGCACCATGACCTCGCGGATCGGGCGGTCGCCGGCGTCGAGGACGTCGGCGATCAGGCGGCGCTCGTCACGGGTGAGGTCGGCATTGTGGGCGACGAGATCGCGGATCTCCTGCTCGGTCACCTCCTCCCGGCCCTTGCGCGGGTCCGACCCCAGAAGGCGGACGACGATGTCGCTGCTGCGGCCGAGCAGCCAGATGACCGGCCGCACGGCCGTAGCGATCGCGTCGATCGGGCCGGCCGCGAACACGGAGATCGCCTCGGCCCGCTGCAGCCCGATCCGCTTCGGGGCCAGCTCCCCCACCACGAGGGAGACGTAGGCGATCATGGCCGTGACGAGCACGACGGCGACCGCGTCCGAGGCCCTCGCGGACAGGCCGATCCCCGTCAGGAGCCGGCTGACCGGGGCCGCGAACGTCACCGCGCCGAAGGCCGAGGACAGGAAGCCCGCGAGGGTGACCCCGATCTGGCTCGCCGACAGGAACCGGTTCGGCTGGGCGACGAGTCGTTCCACCCGAATGCCGCGCGGGTCCTCGGCCACGAGGCGGCGCACCTGCCCCGGCCTCAGCGAGATGAGGGCGATCTCGACGGCTGCGAAGCAGCCGCCGATGATGATGAACGCACCGACGACGGCGATCTGGCCGACCACGTCGCCTCACCTTCCCCTTCCGAGGTGCCACAGCACCGACATGACGCTCTGGCGACGCGTAGGGTCGCACCGGCGACGTTACGCGACCGCGAGGAGGGCTCGTGGGGGCCATGGGGTCCCGATTGCGCCCAGGTGACACCGCGCTCGTCACCGGGGCGTCCTCCGGCATCGGCACAGCCTTCGCCGAGGCCCTCGCCGCGCGCGGGCTGAACCTCGTACTCGTCTCGCGTGACGTCGCGCGCCTGGAGTCGGTCGCGCAGCGTCTCCGCGGCGATCACGGGGTAGCCGTCGAGGTGCTCGCGGCGGACCTGGCCGACCCCGTGGCCGTGTCCGGCGTAGCCGAGCGGCTGCGCGACGGCGACCGCGCCGTCGACGTCCTCGTGTGCAACGCGGGCCTCACCCTGAGGGGGCACTTCGCGTCCCGTGAGCTGGACGACGAGCTCGGGCTCCTCGACGTCCTGGTGCGCTCCGTCCTGGTGCTCACCCATGCCGCGCTGCCCGGCATGCTTCGCCGGGGGAGGGGGCACCTGGTCACCGTGTCGTCCGTAGCAGGCTTTCTCCCGACCGGGACATACTCCGCCGCCAAGAGCTGGCTGACCGCGTTCACGCGCGGTGTCCACAGCCAGACCACCGGTACCGGGGTGGGTGCCACGGTCGTGTGCCCGGGGTTCGTGCGGACCGAGTTCCACGAGCGCGCGGGAATGAAGGCGTCGGCGATCCCGAGGTTCGCGTGGCTCTCCTCGGCCGCCGTGGTCGCGCACTGCCTGGTGGACGTGGAGGCTGGGCGAGTGGTGAGCATCCCCAGCCGGCGCTATCGGTTCGCGGTGGTCATCCTTCGTTTGGCGCCGATCCGCGCCGTCGACGCGCTGCTCGGCCGCCGCAGCGCGCGCCGTCGCCGACGCCGCTCAACGGCTGGGGCGTCACCGGCCTAGGGTGTGATGCGTGGTCGAGCCGACTGCGAGGCTGCTCGCGCTGATCCGTGACCTTGCTGTGGTGCATGGCAAGGTCACCTTGGCCAGTGGCCGGGAGGCCGACTACTACGTCGACCTCCGCCGGGTGACGTTGGACGCCGCTGCGGCCCCGCTCGTGGGTTCGGCGATGCTGGACCTGGTGGGCGACTGGGACGTCGAGGCCGCGGGCGGCCTGACGATGGGGGCCGACCCCGTGGCCTCTGCGATGCTCCACGCTGCCGCGGCCAGGGGCGGTCGCCTGGACGCCTTCGTCGTGCGCAAGGAGCTGAAGGCCCACGGCATGCAACGGCGGATCGAGGGCCCTGACGTCGCCGGCCGACGCGTCGTGGCGGTCGAGGACACGTCCACCACCGGGGGATCGGTGCTGCTCGCGGTCGAGGCTCTGCGCTCGGCGTCGGCCGAGGTGGTCGGCGTCGCCGTCATCGTCGACCGGGGTACGGGCGCGCGCGAAGCCGTGGAGGCTGCCGGCCTGCCGTACAGATCCGTCTTCGACCTGACGGACCTCGGGCTCGCCTGACGTCGTCCGCACGCCGGCCTGCCGGACCTGCCGGACCTGCCGGACCTGCCGGACCTGCCGGACCCGCCCGCCATCCGTCGGCCGCTCTGGCGTTCAGCCGCGCGGCGCCGTCCCACGCATATACGCAACCACCGTGCGTGAGTGGCTGGCCCGCTCACTCGCCCTCCGCCGCCGGTTCGCGGCGAGACCCCGGCCCCGCGCCGGCGATCCGGCCACCCCGCCGGCGATACGGGCGAGACCGGTCAGGCCACACGACGCTGAAGCGACCCCACCGGGTGCCGGTGCTCCATGCTTTGCTCTGCACGCAGATCCGCAACGGGCCGCTGCGGGCGCAGCTCGGCATTGGGCTCTGCACGCGTATACGCAATGTGGGCGACCGAGCCGCGGTCGATCGTGAGGCCTCACCAGAAGGGTGGTGATCGTGAGACCCCCTGACCGACTTGCTGCGCCGCGCGTCTCACGATCGACACCATGTCTCAGGATCAACACCAACGAGTCGGCTGGGTCGAGGCGACTCGGGTAGCTCGGGTGACTCGCAGCTACGACCGGCCGTTGCGGATCTGCGTGCAATGCAAAGCGTCTCGAAAACGTGGGCGCCCGGCACCCATGGTGCCAACGACCCGCCTGTCCGGGTGTCCGCGTGTGTGCCCGGGGTGTCCGCGTGTGTGCCCGGGGTGTCCGCGTGTGTGCCCGGGTGCGCGGCAGCCCCGGACTCCCCGGAAGTCGACAGCACGAGTACCGAAAGCGACCACCCGGACCTCGGGAGCCCCGCACGTCGAGGGGCCTTCCGGACGGCGAGGTGAGGGCCACCCCGCCGGCGGGAGGGCGAGGCCACCGGGTACTAGCACCAACGGTCTATGGTGCGGCGCCCGCCGGGTGGGACATCGTCCATGTAAGGCGGTCCCGGTGACCGCCGGTTGAGGCAGCCGAACTGCGCGGTAAGCGTATCGACGGACTGCCGGGGCGGGCGCTGCGGGTTGGAGGATGGCGATGAACCGCACACTCATCTTCGCGGTCGCCGCGGGCGTCGCGGTCATGCCTGCGGTCTTCGGCCTGGCGGGGAACCCGTCGTTCAGTCACCGGCTGCCGGTCCAGGTGCCGGCGGGTGCCCCCCTGGTTCAGGAGGTCGGGGACTCCGAGCTGCGGGTCGTCGACGCCGAACCCACCGGCAGCGAATCGACGTCGGGTCCCGACTCAGGGCGAGGCAGCAGCGGCGCTGACGGACAGTCGGGAAGCGCGGGAAGCGCAGGGAGCGAGCCCGGGGACGACAAGGGGGGAGCGCCGTCGCGATCGAGCACCTCAGGAGCGGACGACCACGGGGGGTCAGGAAAGACCGCCCCCTCGACCAGCAGCGGTGATTCTCATGGTGGCGGCTCGGTCGGTGGGTCCAGCGGTTCCAAAGGCGGCTCCGGCGGCTCCAAGGGGGGCTCCGGTGGCCACGACGGCTCCGGCCATCATTGAGGCGGTCCCGTGAGAACGCATGCCGGTTCTACGCCTGTGGCAGCCACCCAGGTAGGGCCAGAGGCCATCGCCCCTGTGTGGGTCAGCCTGACTCGCCGGGACGCACCGAGCCGGCCGGTGAAGGCCGACGCCCCTGTGCGCCTGAGGCGGGTCATGGTCCAGGTGGCAGCCGCGGCAGCGGCCGTGATCATCCTTGTCGGGATCGTCAGTGGGATTGCGAGCAGGCGGATCGCCGAGCTGCAAGCCGTTCACGACGCGGCCCAGATCACCGACCTGCTCGCCGACTCGGTGGTCCAGCCGGCACTCACCGACAAGATGGTCACTGCAGACCCCGCAGCACTGGCACCGTTCGACGCAGTCGTGCGCCAGCACGTGATCAACGGTGCTCTAGTCAGGGTGAAGCTCTGGCGAACCGACGGCACCATCGTCTACTCCGACGAGTCGCGCGTCGTCGGTATGCGGTTCGACTTCGGTCCCGAGGAACGTGAGGCTCTGACGACTCCGCAGACACGAGCCGAGATCAGTGACCTCAGCAAGCCGGAGAACCAGTTCGAGACCACGCAGCACAAGCTCCTCGAGGTCTACCGCCCGGTCTGGACGCCGAGCCACGAGCCGCTGCTCTTCGAGACCTACTTCCGCTACGACACGGTGAGCAGCCGCACGAACGAGCTCTGGCGGGGGTTCTCCGGAATCATGATCAGTAGCCTTGCGGCGATCCTCGTGCTCCTCATGCCTCTGCTCTGGACGCTCGTCGACCGCGCTCGACGCGCACAGGCACAGCGCGAGTCGCTCATCCTGCGCGCGGTCGACGCCTCGCAGGAGGAGCGTCGCCGGATCGCCGGGACCCTGCACGACGGCGTGGTCCAGGAGCTCGTGGCAGTGTCGCTGTCGATGTCGCGCGGGGCCGAGCAGGCCACCCAGCTCGGAGGCACCGACCTCGCCTCCAGGCTGCGCGGGTCGGCTGCGGCCGTTCGAGGCAGCATCGGCGGGCTGCGGTCTCTGCTCGTGGACATCTACCCGCCGAACCTGCGCTCGGCTGGGCTGTGCGCCGGGCTCGCCGACCTGGCGGGGACGCTCACCGGGCGGGGGCTGGACGTCGTCCTCGACCTGGATCCCGACGCTGCGGAACGACTGGACGAGGACGGCGCCGAGGCGGCGTTCCGGGTCGCCCAGGAGTGCCTGCGCAACGTCGACCACCATGCCGGGGCCGCAGAGGTGGTCGTATCCCTCAGCTTCGCGTTCGGGCCGCGCGGCGACGTCGTCCGTCTGGAGGTCAGGGACGACGGTGCCGGCTTCGAGCTCGCCCCGCGGCTGGAGTCACCAGCGGAGGGCCACTTCGGGCTACGGCTGATGACCGACGCCGCCGACCGTGTGGGCGCTGAGCTCCTCGTCGCGACCTCGGTCGGGCGAGGCACGTGCTGGAGGCTCGACATCCCGGCACGGTGACGCGGGGACCGCTCACCTGAGCGTGACGCTTCCCCCTGGGGGAGGATCGGGTGGTCGTCGCGGACTCCGCGTGACGGCCCCTCGACGGCTACGGCGGCGGCCAGCACCAGGCTCAGGCCGCGTATTTCGCGAGGTGCTCTACTGCGAGGTCGACGAGGTGGGTCGTGGCGTTCGGGACGCCCGTGTAGTCGGGTGCGTCGTCGATGCCCGTCACGACGAGACCTCGGGCGCCGTTGACACAGTCGATGCTGTAGAGGTCCAGCGCCGTCACCGCGCGGCACTGCTGGGCGATGCGAGCCAGATGTGGGGTCACCTCGATGAAGGACCCCGACACGCTGGACGGCACCCGTTCACCGGTTCGCTGGTCCCGCGGGGACAGTCGGCGCACGGCCCACACGTGCTCGCCGATCCCGTACAAGGTGATGTCGTAGCCGTCCGAGGCGACGAAGTGCTGGGCGAGAGCCACGGGGTCGGACCACCGCAGCGTGGCGAGCTCGGCTCGCGACCATGCAACGCGCGTGGCCGTGGTCGTCCCGGCGTTCGTCCTCTTGAGGATCACGGGAAGCCGGACCGATGCATCGAAGGCCAGCTGCTGCGGGGCCGCGACGTGCGTCACGGGGGTAGGGACGCCCGCCGCTCGCAGGCGGGCGCTCAGGACCGTGCGGTCACGAACGCTCGTCACCCCCGCGTGGCTGTTGAGGCATCGGACGCCGACAGACTCGGCTGCTCCCAGCAGCGCCGGAACGGTGGGTCCGTTGTTGGGGGCGAGCAGCAGGTCCAGTCCCCGGCACCACGCGCGGTCGTTGCCGAGCGCAGGGGTGTCCGAGGAGATCAGCGTGACGCGGTGGCCGCGCGTCGCGAGCTCGGAGACGAGGCGGGGTGCCGTCGGTGGAGCATGGCCAGGGCTGCCCACCAGGACGCCGACGACCAGAGAGCGGCTGCGCGTCGCAGTTGCGGGCCTGGCCAGGCGGGGCCCCGCGGTAGAGGAGGGCTCGAGGCCGGGTCGGGCGATCGTCGGCGAGGCCGTCAAGGGACCCTCCTCTTGGGCCGGGGATCTGATCCTCCGTTCGGATGGGGGTCGAGGGCCATTGGCCGATGGTCCTAGTACCTGCCAGTGCCGGTGACGCCGCCTGCTCAGTCGTCCTCCGTCAGTGGCAGAGCCGCCCACCACAAGTGGTAGCGGCGCGCGCCCGGAGGATGGTCGCGGTCGGGACGGCGGGCCATGAGGGCGTCGACGGTGTCGTTGAGCGCGCGCACCTCGTCGTCGGTCAGCGTGAGGCCGGAGTAGGTGAATGCCAGCGCCTCTCGAGGCTCGTCTGGCCGTGCCGCCCTGCGCTCCATCGCGGCAAGCACCTCCGAGCGCAGACGGTCGACGAGCTGGAGCACAAGGACGTTCTGGGCTGCGATCGCTCCGACATGACTCGGGTTGGAGATGCGTAGTGACGTCCCCTCGGCACGCCACGGTCGCTCCCGCCCGTCGTCACCGGCATCCGCGCGGGTGATGAGCCCCCAGCGCTCCAACGCTCGCAGGTGGTAGCTCATGGCACTGGGGGTGATCCCTGCGATGTGTGCGCACTGAGTAGCGGTGAGGACGGCGCCCTCGTAGAGCCGGTCGAGGACGGCCATGCGCGCAGGGTGGGCCAGCGCCCGGATCGCGCGAGGGTCGGTGATCTCGACGACCTCGTCGGCACCCCTTGCGTCGGACATGACGTGAAGCATATCGTTCAGAACTATGAAACAAACCCTTCAGAGATCTCGACCGGCCCATGAGCCCGGGTTGTCGGTCTGGCGCCACCGCGACCTGCGCGTGATCGCCGTCTCTCGGGCGGCGTCCTTCCTCGGCGACGAGGTCGCCGTCGTGGCCCTCACGCTGCTCGCCTACTCGCGGGGCTGGGGCACGTCCGGGGTCGCGGCGATGCTGGCCGTGTCCGCGCTGCCGCTGGTCCTCGCAGCGCCGCTGGCCGGCCGCCTCGTCGACCGGCACGACTCCCGGACACTGGTGGCCTGGTCGGCGGTTTGGCAGGCCTGCTGCGTGGTCCTCCTGGCCGTGCTGGTCGGGCGCGTCGGCGCCGGCCGGGCGGGTGAGGCCGCCATCCTGGCAGCGCTCTTCGCGCTCAACGCGGGCCAGGCGGTCTCGGGGCCGGCCTGGACGGCCCTCGTCCCACATGTCGTCACCAGGGGCGAGACCGGTCGTGCCATGGCGCTGCTCCAGGTGCTCACGACGCTGGCGGCTGTGAGCGGCCCGGCCCTGGGCGGCGCGCTCGTGGCGTGGCGTGGGACTGGGGCTGCCCTCCTGGTCGACGCGGTCTCGTTCGCTCTGCTGGCAGTTGCAGGCCTGCTCGTGCACACACGCCGGCGGCCCTCTTCGCACGACGGACAGGCCGACGGCGGTGCCTGGGCCGGCGTCGTCTGGCTTCGCCGAGAGCCGGTGTGCGGGTCGCTCGTGCTCGGCGTCCTGTCGATCGTCCTCTGTGTCCAGCTGGTGATCGTGGTCGAGGTGTTCCTCGTGCGCGGGTCCCTGGGGGCGGGCGCTGCTGCCTACGGGACTGTCGGCGCGGTCACGGCTGCGGCCATGGTTCTCGGGTCGCTGGCGGGCGGCCGGGTGAGCCACACCGCAGAGCGCGTGCGTGCGACGATCCTCAGCCTCTCCGTGATCGCGGCCGCCGTCGTCGCCGGTGGCCTCGCGCACACGATCTGGTTCTTCGCGGCGAGCATGGCGGTGGTGGGCCTGGCCAACGGGGTGCTCAACGTGACGTTCCAGGCGGTGATCCTCGAGCGGACGCCAGATGCCGTGCGTGGTCGGGTCGTGGCCGCCGTCATGGGCGCGATCCAGGCATGCACGTTCCTGGGCATGATCCTCGGCGGCGTCGCCGGCGCGTTCGCCACGCCGCGGCAGGTCTTCGTCGGGGCCGGGAGCCTGGGGCTCGTCGTCAGCGGCGTCGTGCTCGCCGTCCTGCGCGCACGGGTGTCACCGGACGGCGAGGCGCCGGATCGTTGCACCGACGCCTCGGACGTGGCGACGGGCTAGCGGTCGCCGGCGTGGCGCGCCGGAGGGCGGTCCGCGCTCTCACCGGAGCGCGCCGCCCTCCGATGACGGAGGACCTCCACCCCGATCGGCAGCAGCGAGACGGCGACGATCGCGAGCAGGATCAGCTCGATGTGGTCACGGACGAACGCGACGGAGCCGAGGACGTTGCCCAGCACGGTGACCCCCGTGGCCCACAGCACCGCACCGATGCCGGTGTAGGTGAGGTAGCGGCGGCGATCCATACGGCCGACGCCCGCCGTCACCGTGATGAAGGTCCTCACGATCGGGACGAAGCGCGCGAGGATGATCGCGCGGGGGCCGTGGCGCTCGAAGAACGCCGCCGTCTTGTCCACGTACTCGCGCCGGAACAGCCGTGAGTCGGGACGACGGAAGATGGCCGGCCCCGAGGCACGCCCGATCTCGTAGCCGACGGCGTTGCCGGCGAACGCCGCGACGGTCAGGACGGCGCACGCCGCCCACAGGGGCTGAGCGATCCCGCCGGTCCCTACGAGGAGCCCGACGGTGAAGAGGAGGCTGTCGCCGGGCAGGAAGAAGCCGAGCAGCAACCCGCACTCGGCGAAGATCACGGCAGCTGCTCCCCACAACGCCCACCTGCCGAGCCCGTCGAGCAGGGTCTGGGGGTCGAGCCAGCCCGGGCCCAACGCCAGCGCGGGGGAAAGCGTCGTGAGCAACACTCGATCAGGGTACGGGCAGCACGCGCCTGGTTCGGCCGTCGTGGGCGCGGCCCAGCCGACTGCGCCCGTCGGGCGTGCGCTGGCATGCGTGCTGGTCCCGGCCCGACCCCACCTTCGGCGGCGCACCGGCTGGGCCCGGTGGGTGTTGCGAGGTGCTTTGCATTGCACGCACATCTGCAACAGCCACCCGGGGCTGCTGCAGGCGGCTTGACGCCACGGGACTCGCCCTGGCTCTGCACGCGGGCCCGCACCACCTGCCCGACTCCGGTAGGCAGATTCCGATGACGGCCGCCGGCGGACCCCTCTGGTCGTGACCGCCCAGGGGAGTTGACAGGGCTGTTGCATACGCGCGTGCAATGCAAAGCAAGGCAAACACAACTCGCCCTCCGGCCGGGCCAGCCTGGTCGCGTGATCGGCGCGCCACGCGTGCGCGCGTGAATTTGAGCCATGCCTGCGAGGGGTCAGCCGTACGGGAGAGAGTGGGTCGCGCGGGGATCGGCCGGTAGGTGCCGACAGGGGGCGGGAGCGGGTCCGTAGAGTGAGCCGTCATGAGCGTCGGCGCTCCACTGACCGAGGACGCACGGACCCAGGACGCACGGACCCAGGACGCACGGACCCAGGACGCACGGACCCAGGACGCACGGACCCAGGACGCACGGACCCAGGACGCACGGACCGAGGGTGCGGGGGCCGGGGGTGCGGAGCCCGACAGCGACGAGCCCGGCGTCGGGCCGTGGCAGGGCGCGTGGCCGGCCGAGCCGCACTACGACTCCGTGCTCCTGCGTGAGGGGGATCGCCGCAACGTCATCGACCGGTACCGGTACTGGAGCGTCGAGGCGATCGTGGCCGATCTCGACGCGTCTCGACATCCGCTGCATGTCGCGGTGGAGAACTGGGTGCACGACCTGAACATCGGCTCGGTGGTCAGGACGGCCAACGCGTTCAACGTCGCGGCCGTGCACATCGTAGGTCGGCGGCGGTGGAACCGCCGGGGGGCGATGGTCACCGACAGGTACCTCACCCTCGTCCATCACGATGACATCGACGGGTTGACGGCCTGGGCAAGCGGCATGCCCGTGTTCGGAGTCGACAACCTGCCCGGCGCCGTCCCCATCGAGGGCTACCCGCTCCCGCGGGAGTGTGTGCTCCTGCTGGGGCAGGAGGGCCCTGGGCTGTCGGCCGCGGCACGGAGTGCGTGCCGCGCCGTCCTGTCGATCCGGCAGTACGGGTCGACCCGGTCGATCAACGCAGCCGCCGCGGGCGCGATCGCGATGCACTGCTGGGTTCGCCAGCACGCCGAGTAGCGCCCGCCATGCGTTTCGGCGATCTTGGGTCGATGACGGACCCGGTTGTGACCGCTGCCAGCCCGCAGCTGTGGGGTGATGTCTGTGCGGTGTTCGCGGGGCGCGGCGACCCTGCCCGGTGTTGGTGCCAGTGGTTCCGCATGGTCAACGCGGACTGGCGCACGACGACCGCCGCCGGCAACCGGGCCGGGCTCGAGCGCCAGGTCGAGGCCTCGGGAGGGGCTGGACCGCCCCCGGGCGTCCTGGCCTACGTGGACGGACGGCCGGTCGGCTGGTGCGCGGTCGCACCCCGCCCGGCCTACGCGCGCCTGACCGTGTCGACGGCGGTGCGCGACACAACGGCCGAACCGGACCTCGCTGACCACGGTGTCTGGGCCATCCCCTGCCTGGTCGTTCGGCCCGACTCGCGGCGACGCGGGGTCACCGCCGCACTCGTCGCCGGTGCTCTGGACGTCGCCCGCGCCCACGGGGCAAGGGTTGTGGAGGCCTACCCGGTCGATGTCACCGTGAAGGAACGGGTCAGCGCGTCCGAGCTCTACCACGGGGCGCTGTCGACGTTCCTCAGAGCGGGGTTCGAGGAGGGGGAGCGGTCCTCAGCGGCGCGACCCGTCGTCCGCCTGGTGATGGCGATCACGCGTTGAGCTGGACGAGGCTGGCGCTGCGCCGGGCGCGGGAGGCTCCGACGGTCCCCTTGTCGGTGGTCGCGGTGATGGCCGTCGTCGCGAGTGTGCTGTCGCTCGTCGCAACGGGCGGGGCGGCCGCCGTCTCCTCCGGCGTGCACGAGGCTCTGGCGTCCGCATCGCCCGTGCGGCGCAGCGTCCAGGTGAGCGTTCGCCGTGACCCGCAGCAGGCCGAAACCCAGGACGATCTTGTTCGAGCAGCCCTCGACACCGCGCTGGCCGGCTCGGGGGGCGTGATCCACCCGAGCATGCGGTCCGAGCTCCTCCCGTTGGCCTCGGGCGGTCGGACGGCGAGCGCGACGCAGGCCCGGCTCGTCGCGTGGACTGCCCCGGACCTGCGTGAGCACGCACTCCTCGTCGCCGGTGCCTGGCCTGACCCGGCACGGCTGGCCTCCCCCCTGCCGGCCGCCCTGCACGCAGGCGCTGCGCAGCTGCTCGGCGTCCGCGTCGGCGACGTCCTCGGCGTCGCAGGCCCCGATCGCGGCGATCCGGTGCTGGCGGTGCTCGTTGTCGGCCTGTGGCGACCGAGGGACGACGCCGACCCGTACTGGTTCGCCGACCCGCTCGAGCTCACCGGGATCGAACGACCCACCGTGCTGGGACCCCTCGTGGTGACCGAGCCGGTGGTCCGCGCGGATCTCGTGCCGCACACGCGGTGGACCGCCGCCTGGCGGTCCTCGCCCGACCCCGGGTTGGTCGGCCCCTCCGACCTCGGCCCTCTCGTGGCCCGGTTGGCCGCACTTCCGGACGCGCTGGCGACCGTCCCCACCGGCGGGGGTGCAGCCCCGGCGGTCGACGGCGGGCTCGCGGACCTCTTGACCGCCCAGCGTCACCCCGTCGCTGTCACCGGCGCCGCGACCGCCGTCCTCATCGCCCTGCTGACGGGACTGGCCGCCCTGCTCGCCCTGCTCACGGCGAGCCTGGTCGCCACGTTGCGTGCCGGCGACACGCTGGTGCTACGGGCGCGGGGCGCATCGCGCCGGCAACGCGCCACAGCGACCGTGCTCGAGGCCCTCGCCCTTGCGGCGCTCGCCGCCGGCCCCGCGGCGGCTGCGGTCGCGATGGTGGGCCCGGTGGTCAGCGACGCGCGTGCTCGTGCGGGCGTCGCAGCGACCGCCGGCTTCGCCGCGGTCACGGGCGTGGTGGTGGGGCTGGCGACGGAGGCACTGACCACCGGCGCTTCGGCGGGGGAGCGCCGCCGCGGCGCCCCCGCCCGGCGCAGCGGCGTGCTGGCGGTGGTGGCCACCTGCGGGGGGCTGGCGGTCTGGCAGCTGCGCCGTACCGGATCGGCGGGACCGCTGACGGCCGCCGACACGCTCGACCCGCTTCTTGCGCTGGCGCCGGCGGTCCTGCTGCTGGCCGGTGCGGTGCTCGTCGTGCAGGGCATCGCCTACGCGGGCCGCCCGTTGGAGAGGGTGGCCAGGCGCGGCGGCGCGGTACCAGCGATGTCCGGCTGGCAGCTCTCCCGGCGCGGGGCCCGGCCAGCCGCCCCTGTGGTCGGTGTGGTCCTGGCGGCGGCGTTCGGGTGCATCGCCATCGTCAGCGCGGGCAGCGCCATGAGCACCGTGAGCGAACGCAGCGCTGCGGCTTTCGGCACCGACCTCGTCGTCGACCAGCCTTCCTCGACCGCCGCACCCGCGCTGGCGACGAGCAGCCTGTCCGCCCTGACCGGCGCGACCTCGGTGACGCCCGTCATGCGGCTGGACGCGGCCGTCGGGGGTCGGGCCGTGCCCCTGCTGGCAGTCGACGCCACGCGCCTGGCCGACGTCACAGCCTCCGCGGGCCAGGCTGCGATCACCCGCGAAGCCGCCGCGGTGCTGACCGGGAGCACACCGATCGGCAGTGACGTGCTGCCCGCCATGGCCCCGGGTGACCAGCTGCGGGTCACCCTCACTGCAGGGACCACCACCCAACCCCTCCCTGCCGACCGGCCCGTGGAGGTCGCCGCCCCGGCATCGGGCATCGGCCCCGTGGACGTCACCGTGCTGCTGTCCGGGCCCGACCGCGTGCAGCTGTCGGTCCCTCTGCCGTCCATCAGTGCGGACGCCGCTTGGCACGACGTGGCTGCGGCCCTGCCTGCCGGGTCGGCCGTGACGCCGCTGCACCTCGTCGGGTTCGACGTGTCCTTCCCCGGCCGATCCGCCCCCGGCACGCTGGTGGTGCTGCAGGTCAGGACGCTCGGCGTGGGGCCTGCCGGGGCCGGCGCGGTCACCCCTCCCGCCCCGGGCTCGTGGCAGAGCACCCCCCTGGAGTTCCCCGCCCCCGCCCCCGGTTCCGTCGTCGGGCTGCCCGACCGCGTGCCGGGGCTGCTCGTCGAGGTCGGCTTCCCCGTGCTGGCGGAGTCCGTGTACGGCGCACGGGTGATCGCCCGCCCCGGCGGCGCGCGGGTCTCCCTCGATCGGGTCGCGTCGGTGCTCGTCACGCGGGAGCTGGCTGCCTCCCTGGACTTGCGGGTCGGCAGCCAGATCGTCATCCAGCGCCTCGGCGCCCCGATCCCCATGACGGTGGGCGGCGTGGTCGGCCGGGTCCCCGGGGTCGGTCCTGGGCCCGCGGCGTTGGTCGACATCGGCGTCCTCGAACGGGCAAGGCTCCTGAGCGGCGCCTCCCTCCTCGCTGCGCACGAGTGGTGGGTGGGCGGGCGGGTGGAGCCCGGGGCCGCCCAGGCGGCCCTGAGCGCCGCGGGCGCCGAGGTGCGCGTCCAGAGCCTGCGGCAGCGCACGGCACAGGCGGCGTCGGACCCCCTGGTGGGGACGATCCGCCGGCTGCTCGCGGTGGCTGTGCTGGCCTGCCTTCTCGTCGCTGCGGGTGCGATCGCGCTGGGCAATGCCGTGTCCGCCCGTGCGCGCACCGGCGAGCTGGCCGTCCTGCGGGCGATCGGGTTCTCCCGCGCCCAGATGAGCGCGGTGGTGGCCGCCGAGCAGGCCAGCGTGACCGGCATCGCGGTGGTCGCCGGGCTGGCCATGGGTCTGCTCGTTTCCCCGGTCATCGTGCCGTCCCTGGCGGCACCTGCCGTTGCCGACGGCGTGCTGCGCGTCACGGTGCCGTGGTGGCCGGTGCTCGGCTTCCTGGCGTGCCTGACGGCCATCGTGGCCGTCGCCGCGCTCCTGCGCGCGGTCAGGGCACCGCACCTCGACATCGCGGGTGTGTTGAGGCGGGACGGCCGATGAGACTGCCCCTGCGCCTGCCTGTCCGCGTTCTGCTCCGCCAGGTCTGGGCCGACCGGTGGGGGGCGCTGCTGCTCGTCGTGCTCGTCGCCTCGTCGACGGGGCTCGTGCTGGGCGTCCTGCGAACCGTGGACACGGTGACGACCGTCGCCGTACGCCAGTCCGTGGCGGCCACGGGCAGCGGGGTCCGTGACCTGGTGGGCGCGATGACCCTGCCCGTGCTCACCGGTGATGCCGGCCACCCGGCCGCGGCCTACGACCACCTCGCCGACCAGGTGGACGACACGTTGCGTCCGCTGCAGCCGCTGGTCGGCCCCGCCACCTGGCAGGTGGGCATGCCGACCATGGAGTCGGTGGATCCGCAGCCTCGCCCGGGGCCGGTTCGTCGGATGGCGCTACGGGTGGACTCCCGCTGGACGGTGACGACGCGCCTCGTGGCCGGCCGTGCCCCGGCGTCCGGCCAGCCGTCCGTGCCTGCGCCTGACGCGACGCCGGATGCACCGCCCACGCCGGCGGTCATCGAGGTCGCGCTGAGCCGGTTCGCCGCCGACGTGATGCTGCTGCAGGTCGGCGACGTCGTGCACGGCGTCACGTCGGCACCCGACGGCCGTATCCCCGCGATCGACCTGCGTGTCGTGGGGCTGTTCGAGGCACTCGACCCACGTGACCAGGCATGGACCACCGAGCCGTCCACGCTGCACCCGAGGCGTCAGGTGAGCGACGTCCTCGGACCGATCTACACGGGAGTGGCCTACGCCGGCGCCGGTGCGCTCCCCGTGCTGGCGGGTGAGACCCAGGGCTCGGTGACGACGGTCACCGTCCGGTCCAGGGTCGACGGGTCACACCTGTTGCCCGAGCAGGCTCAGACCCTGCTGCCGGTGATCGGTCGCGTGAGCGCGAGGGGCGTCACGATCGCCGACGCCGGCGGCGCGATCATGTTCATGAACACGGATCTGGACGTCGTCCTGCGCACCTTCCTGCGCCAGCGCGTGCCGCTCGCCGTGCTGGCTGCCGTGCTGCTGGTCAGCATGGCGGGGTCCGCTCTCGTCGTCCTGCTGCTGGCTGTCCGCCTGCTTGTCGACCGCCGGCGCGCGGCGCTGCTGCTGGCGACGGCGCGCGGGGCCTCCCCGACCCAGCTGCTCGGCGTCCTGGCGGCCGAGGGCCTGCTCCTGGCGACGCCCGCAGCGCTGGCGGGCGTGCTGCTCGCGGCCGGCGTGCCCGGTCGGGCGGGGGCGTGGGCCGTCGCCGTGCCGGTCGCGGCCGCAGTCCTGCCGGCACTTGCCCTGCCCGCCCTGGCACTGCCCGTGCTCAGGTCCGTGCGCCCGGCCGGCCGGCCGGACGCAGCACCCGTGGCGGGCGGCGGCATCCTGCGCGGTGCCCGTCGCGACCTGACCCGTCGCGGGTTCCAGGCCGGTCAGCTGCTGCTGCTGGGGGTTGTCGTGGCCGGGGTCCTCGCGCTGCGCCGCCGTGGGATCGCCGTGACGCACACGAGCGCCACGGGGGCGGAGGTTCCCCACGTGGACCCGCTGGTGGTTCTGGTGCCGGTGCTCGTGGCGGTCACGGCCGCTCTGGTCGCCGTCCGGCTCGCCGCCCCGGTCGTCAGCCGGGCCTCGCGCTGGTGGGGTCGCCGTCGCAGTGCTGTCGGTTTCCTCGGCATCACCCGGGCGGCCCGCGAGGGGCTCGGTGCGGTCGCCGTGGTCGCCCTCGTGCTCGGCATGGCCGTGACGGTGCTCGCCTGCGTGACCGGCACGACCGTGACGACGTCGGCGGAGCGCGCGGCGGCCCAGGCGGCTGGAGCCGACCTTCGCCTGATCGGCAGCTTCACGCCCCAGGAGGCGCACGACGTGGCGCGCCTTCCCGGCGTCAGCGCCGTCACGGAGCTGGCGACCCTCGAGAGCTCCCTTGTGCGCCTGCACGAACCCGGCGAGACGGCGCAGGTCAGCGTCGAGGCGGTCGACCCCCTCGCCATGACGCGGGTGCAGGCCGGGCTGCAGGGCGCTCCCGGGCTGGGGGCCGACGTGGCTGCGGCCCTGACGCGCGGGACTGGCTCCCCAGGGTCGCCGCTGCCGGTCGCGGTCTCCCCGGGGATCCGGGTGGACGGCGTCGGCCTCGGCGTGGGTCAGCGGCTGACGCTCACGGTGCGCCACCGCGCGATCGCCGCTCAGGTGGTGGCCGTACTCCCCCAGGTGGCCGGCCTGCCGCAGGACGAGCCGTGGGCGCTGGCGGCGATCGGTCCCCTGCGCGAGCGGACGGCGCTGGTCGTGCCGGCGCAGTCGCTGCTCGTCCGGGCCGCCCAGCCGCCGACGCGGGACGCCGTGCGCTCGGCCGCCGCCGACGTGCGCGGCTACTGGACGCCGTCGATCCTTGTCGCACGAGTCACCTCGTCCGAGCTGCCGCGTGCCATGCGGTCGGCGCTGCCCGTGGCCGTCGCGGTCGGAGCTGGGTACGCGGCAGCCGCCGTCGTGCTCACCCTGCTCGTCGGCGCGGGCGCGAGGACCAGGCTGCTCGCCCACCTGCGAGCGATGGGCCTGTCCATGCGCCAGGCCGCGGCGCTGGTCGCGTGGGAGGTCGTTCCCATCGCCGTCGTCGCCGCAGCCACCGGACTGGGCGTGGGGCTGTGGATCGCCCGTCTCGTGCTGCCCGCGGCCGACCTGCGCCCGCTCACGGGTGCGGTGTTCATCCCCCCGGTGAGCCTTGCGTGGGCGCAGCTCGCCCTGCTGGTGCTGGGCTACGCGTGCGTCGTGGCCGCCGCCGTCGGCGTCGGGGCGGTGGCGGGCCGCGCCGTCAGCCCGGCCGAGGCGGCACGGACCGCGGAGGCCGGATGAGCGCGGCCGAACGTCACCGCACCACGCAGACCCGTTCCCGAGAAGGGCAGGCTGATCGGCCATGAGCGTCCACTGCGAGGGCCTGGTGCGGATCTTCCGCACGGCCGACGTCGAGGTGCAGGCGCTGCAGGGCCTCGACCTCTCGCTCAGCAGCGGCGAGCTGGTGGCGGTGGTCGGCGCCTCGGGGTCCGGCAAGTCCACCTTGCTGTCGATCCTGTCCGGGTTGGACAACCCGACCGCGGGCCAGGTCAGCGTCGCAGGGAACGACCTGACGGCGCTGAAGGGGCGGGCGCGCGTGCACTACCAGCGCCATGTCGTCGGCTTCGTCTGGCAGCAGACGTCGCGCAACCTGCTGCCCTACCTGTCCGCGGCCGAGAACGTGGCCCTCCCGCTTGCCCTCGCCGGGCGGTCGTCCAAGCAGGCGCAGGAACGCACCTCACGGTTGCTCGCTCTGCTCGGGGTCGGACACTGCCACGACCGACGGCCCGCTCAGATGTCGGGAGGGGAGCAGCAGCGAGTCGCCCTCGCCGTAGCCCTCGCGAACGGCCCCGACGTGCTGCTCGCGGACGAGCCCACCGGCGAGCTCGACGAGGCCACCTCAGACGAGGTCTTCGCGGCGATCCGGACGGCCAACACCGAGCTGGGGGTCACCGTGCTGATCGTGACCCACGACCCTCAGGTGAGCGACCAGGTCGACCGCACGGTGGCGATCCGCGACGGGCGCACCGCCAGCGAGGTGCTGCGCCGCACGGAGGTCGACGAGCACGGCGGTCACCGGGTGGTGGCCGAGGAGTACGCGGTGCTGGACAGGGTCGGCCGCATGCAGCTGCCCCGGGAGTTCGTGGGCGCGCTCGAGCTGCACGACCGGGTCCGCCTGGCGCTGGAGCCCGACCACATCGGCGTGTGGCCGGGCGCCGGCGCCGGCACCGGCACCGTCGCCGGCGCGGCTGCGGCGCCGTCGACAGCCCGCAGCACGGACGACGGCGAGCACGACTCGTCGCAGAAGGGTCGCCACCGTGCCTGAGGCGGTCCTGCAGGCGCGCGGGCTGGTGCGCACGTTCGGCGCCGGGGAGCAGGTCGTGCGCGCCGTGGACGGGGTGGACCTGAGAGTCGACCCGGGCCGGCTGCTCGTCGTCCGCGGCCGCTCCGGGTCGGGCAAGACCACGCTGCTGAACCTGCTGGCCGGCCTCGACCGGCCGGAGGCCGGCACCGTGCACCTGGGCGACATCGAGGTCTCGGCCCTGCCGGAGCGGGGTCTGGTCGACTTCCGACGCCGGCAGGTCGGCGTGGTGTTCCAGACGTTCGGGCTGGTCCCCATGCTGACCGCTGCCGAGAACGTGGGGATCCCGTTGCGGCTGCTCGGTACGCAGCCCGCGGAGAGGCAGGCCCGGGTGGCCGAGCTGCTGGACCTGGTGGGCCTGCCCGCACAGGCGGCGCAGCGGCCGTACGAGCTCTCCGGCGGCCAGCAGCAGAGGGTGGCCATCGCCAGGGCCCTGGCGAACAGGCCTCGGCTGCTCGTGGCTGACGAGCCGACGGGACAGCTCGACTCCCACACAGGCCGGTCGATCATGGAGCTGCTGCGGACATTGGTGCACGAGGCAGGGGTGACGGCCGTGGTCGCCACGCATGACCCGGTGCTGGTGGCGCTGGCGGACGAGCTGCTCGAGATGCATGACGGGCGGCTCGACGGGGTCGGGTCGGCTCGCTGACCTCGGGTGCGCCGGTGCGCGCAGGGGTCACCTGCGCGCGTAGAGCCGCACCGGCGTCCCGTAGGCGAGGACGGCGCCGCTGCCGCGAGAGGCCCTCAGCACCGATGCGTGTGCGACGGCCGTGGTCGCCGTGAACGTCGTCCCCGCGTAGCCGCAGCCGGCGTACAGCAGCGCGGTTCGCGCCTGGGCGATGCCGAGGCCACGTACCCCGGGCACCACGCAACGCCCGGGCGTGACGTAGGGCCCTCGGGTGGTCACGGCCGTGGCGTTCCCGAGCCGGTCGAGCACTCGCACGTGCACGAACCACCGGCCGGCGGGGAGCCGGTAGCGGTTCGTCGTCGCCGTGCGCCCCACCGACGCGGGCGTCGACCCGGCGCCCCGGTGGTCCCAGGTGATCGAGTACCCGGCGACGCCGCTGGGCGCGTCGCTCGCCCGGACCGTCACGGTCGCGTACAGCCCGGTGACGGCGACCTGCACCGCGCTCACGACGGGTGCGTTCTGGTCGATCGTCACCGGCCCGGCATGGACGGGTGCGGACCAGTTCTCGGCGGCGTCCACGGCGCGTACGTGCAGGTACCAGACACCGTCGCCGAGGTGGGAGCCGACGACGGAGCCGGTCTGGTCGACCACCGCGTCCGGGACGGAGTCCGCGCGCTGCGTCCAGGCGAACGACAAGCCGGCCAGGCCCGAACCGCCGTCCTCGTCCGCGGCGTGCACGGTCGCGGTGGCGTCCGCGCCGCTGGCGGAGAGGTCCACGCCCGTCACAGCCGGCGCCAGGCGGTCCGTGCCCGGTTGCCGGGGGGTGCGCAGGAGCAGGTCGGGGTCGCCCGGCATCAGCCAGGCCAGGAGTCCGGGTGTCGCCTCGGCGACGATACGGTCGCGGATCTGGGCCGGGGTCTCATCCGGGTGCGCCTGCACCTGGAGCGCGGCGACGCCCGTGACGTGCGGGGTGGCCATCGAGGTCCCGCTGAGCACCGCCATAGCCGTGTCAGAGGTGTTCCAGGCCGAACGGATGCCGGTGCCGGGCGCGTAGAGGTCCAGGCACGTGCCGTAGTTGGAGTACCCGGCCGCGCCGTCCTCGGCGTCGGTGGCGCCGACGGTGATCGCCTCGGCCGCGCTCGCCGGGGAGTAGGCGCAGGCGTCGCGGCCCTCGTTGCCGGCCGCGACCACCACGGTCACACCGGCCGCGACGGTGGCGGCGATCGCGTCGTCGACGCTCTGCGAGTGCCCGCCGCCGATGCTCAGGTTGGCCACGGAGCGGGGCCCGTGGCCCTGGCTCACCCAGCTGAGGCCGGCCAGCAGGCCCGACCAGCTGCCGGTTCCGTCGCAGCCCAGCACGCGCACCGGGACGAGCGTGACGGCCTTGGCGACGCCGACGTCCGTGCCCCCGATCGTGGCCGCCACGTGCGTGCCGTGCCCGTTGCAGTCCGCGCTCCCCTGGCCGTCGTGGACGGCGGTGAAGCCCTCCTCGACCCGACCCGCGAGCTGACTGTGCGTCGCCCGGATGCCGGTGTCGACGACGTAGGCGGTCACCCCGGAGCCGTCGCCGGAGGACACGTAGGTGGCATCCAGTGGCAGGGAGTCCTGGTCGATCCGGTCCAGCCCCCAGGGCGGGTCAGGCTGCGCGGCGGCGACGTGCACCTGCGCATCCTGCTCGACGTAGGCGACGGCGGGGTCGCGGCGCACCTGGTCCAGCTGCGCCGGTGTGAGGGTGGCGCTGTATCCGTGCACGCCTGAGGTGTAGACGAACAGCGGCGAGACCCCCACCGCCGCGGCGTCGGCCCGCGTGGGCCGGGCCCCGTCGGCGTACACCACGATGTACTGCCCGGGCAGGGCCGCACCCGATGCCTGCAACGCGGGCGCCAGCCCCGTCGCGGCCGGTGAGACCTTCGTCTGCGGCCCGGGACGCGACGGGGACGCCGTCGAGCCCGCCGCGGGTGCGACGCCGGCTGCCGCCATGGCGAGGGCCACCAGTGCGACGGCAGCGCTGTATGCGCGCGTCATCGCCGCGGCCCGCCGGTCGCGTTCGGGCTCATGCGGGCTGTATCGACATCGCGGGCGGCGCCGACGATCGACCGTTAGGGTTCCGGTCGGACGACACACGTGACTGGCTGTCACGGGCGAGCCGAGCCGGCAGGGACCGGTGCCCGGCAACGTCCCCGGACGTGGAAGGATCGACGGCGGAGACACGCTGCAGCGGCGCAGCGCGGGCGTCGTCCCACCGCGGCGGCGTCGTCAGGACCCACGTGGCGTGCACCGCCACGGCGGACGAGCACAGGAGCAGCCCATGCCGATCGCTTCCCCCGACGTCTACGCCGAGATGCTCGACCGGGCCAAGGCGCAGTCGTTCGCGTACCCGGCCATCAACGTCACGTCGTCCCAGACGCTCAACGCGGCCATCCGCGGCTTCGCCGAGGCCGAGAGCGACGGCATCGTCCAGGTCTCGACGGGCGGGGCGGAGTACCTGTCGGGTCCGTCTGTCAAGAACATGGTCACCGGCGCAGCGGCGCTGGCCGCGTACGCCCACGAGGTCGCCAAGCACTACCACGTCAACATCGCGCTGCACACCGACCACTGCCCCAAGGACAAGCTCGACACGTTCGTCAAGCCGCTGCTGGCCATGAGCCTGGAGCGGGTCAAGAAGGGCGGGACGCCGCTCTTCCAGTCGCACATGTGGGACGGCTCGGCCGTGCCGCTGGCGGAGAACCTGAAGATCGGCGAGGAGCTACTCGCGCACTGCGCCGAGGCGAGGGTGGTCCTGGAGGTCGAGATCGGCGTCGTCGGCGGCGAGGAGGACGGCGTCGCCAACGAGATCAACGAGAAGCTGTACACGACCGTGGCCGACGGTCTGGCCACCGCCGAGGCGCTGGGTCTGGGCGACAAGGGCCGCTACATGGCCGCGCTCACGTTCGGCAACGTGCACGGGGTCTACAAGCCCGGCAACGTGAAGCTGCGCCCGGAGATCCTGCAGGAGATCCAGGACGCCGTCGGCGAGCGGTACGGCAAGGCCAAGCCGTTCGACCTGGTCTTCCACGGGGGCTCGGGCTCGCTGCCGGAGGAGATCGCGGCGGCGGTGGACTTCGGTGTGATCAAGATGAACGTCGACACGGACACCCAGTACGCGTTCACCCGCCCGGTCGCCGACCACATGCTCAAGCACTACGACGGCGTCCTGAAGGTGGACGGCGAGGTCGGCAACAAGAAGTCCTACGACCCTCGGGCGTGGGGCAAGGCAGGCGAGGCGGGCATGACGGCGCGAGTGGTGCAGGCGTGCCACGACCTGCGCGCCGCGGGCACCCGCATCGGCTAGGGCCGCGCGAGTGACCTCTCACGAGAACCTGCTGGGCGGCGTCCCGCCCACGTTCCTGCCCGGGGACGACGCCGTGCGCGCCGCGCTGGACGGCGGCACCGAGGCGTCCCTCGTCGCCGCCGACCACCCGGCCGCGAGCCTGCCATGGGCGGTCCTCGCCGAGGGTGCGCTGCGCGAGGGTCGCTCGGTGGAGGCGTATGCCTATGCCCGGGTCGGCTACCACCGGGGGCTGGACGCGCTGCGCCGCGCGGGCTGGCGGGGACAGGGGCCCGTGCCGTGGTCGCACGCGCCGAACCAGGGGTTCCTGCGGGCTCTGGCCGCCCTCGCACAGGCGGCGGCGGCGATCGGCGAGGACGACGAGCGGGACCGGTGCCGGCAGTTCCTGCGCGACTGCGACCCCTCGGCCCCGGCGGCGACCTGATCGTCGGACTTGCCGATCATGGCGAACATGCCGGTCATGCCGGTCATGCCGGTCGGGCCGGTCGGGCGAGGACGACCAGGACCCAGCCCGGGGCCGGCCGCCGGGCGGTCCTGATCGTGAAGTGCAGGCGCTGCAGCGTCGGTGGGACGTGGTCCCTCACCAGGTCCATCGCGGTGCTGGTCACGTCGGTGCCGGGGATGAGCGCCCGGTAGAGCCAGACGACGGTCCTGTGGCCGGATAGGGCGGCCTCGACCTCGGACGCGGGGCGCGCGACAGGCCAGACCCCGCGCCGGCTCGGGTCGGGGCCGAAGAGGATCCCCGCCCCGGCCAGGTCGGGGGCCAGTGCGGTCACGACCATGGCGCCGTTCTGGTCGGATACGACGACGGGTTGGGCGGATGCCCGGGACGCCGCGAGCGCGGCCGCCAGTGCGCCCCGGGCGTCCTCACCGTGCCCGGCGGGCGCGCGGACCTGCAGCTGGTCGGGCCACTCCAGGGTGAGAGCCGCCCCGACCAGACCGACCGCGACCATGGCGCAGGCGAGCCGTTGCGCCGACGCCCCCGCCGCGCGGCGGACGACGCGACCGGCGGCCTCGGCGAGGACGACGACACCGACGGCGGCAAGCCCCGCGAGCGGGGGCAGCGACCCGATGAGGTAGCGCGACCGCAGCAGGTTCGGATGGATCACCGCGGCCGCCACGGCGAGCAGGGTCGGCACGGTCAGCCACGCCAGCAGGACGGTGACGACGTGTCGCCAACGCGGCCGGGTCACGGTGAGCGCCCCGACGACGCCGAGCAGGCACAGCGCGCCGACGGTCAGGTCGGTGCCGCCGTCGGAGGCGACGGAGACCTTCGCCGTGGCCCAGAGCCTGCCAGGGGTGACCGGGGCGTCGAAGGCGCCACCGGTGCCGTTGGCCACGGCAAGGCCGAGGTGGTACGCCGCGAGGAGCACCCCGAGGCAACCCCAGAGGGCGGTCGGGAGCAAGCGCCTCGCCCGGGCCCACCAGGTGCCCTCCCACCCGCTGCGCGAGCTGTCCAGCGCCAGCTCCGCGACCAGCTGGGCAGGCAGGAGGAAGACACCGAAGGGGTGCGTCAGGACAGCCACGGTGACCGACCCGGCGAACAGGGCCGCTGTCGCCGGGGTCCTTCGCCGGGTCCACCTGTCCCAGCCCAGCCAGGACAGCGCCGCGACGAAGGTGAAGAGGGAGTACGGCCGGGCCTCCTGGGCGTAGCGGTCGAAGCCGGCCATCCCCACCAGCAGCGCGGAGGCCGCGAGCGCCACGCGGTACCCGGCGAGCCGCGTGAGGAGGCATGCGAGTGCGGTCACGGTACCGGCGGCGGCCAGGGCCGACCACAGGCGCAGGGCGGTGAAGCCCGGGGGAGCCACGGACGCGGCCTTGACCAGGGCGTAGTACGGGACGACGGGTGCGTCCGCCCCGCCGAGCAGTGCGAGCAGGCCCGACCACGAACGGTGCACCGCGAGCCAGGTGGCCGCCTCGTCGATCCACGGTGAGGCGGCCGTCAGCCCCCAGCCGAACACCGCCAGGCTCGTGGCGAACACCGCTGCCAGTGCGCCGCCCAGACCGACCCGTGCTCGGGGGTCGACGCCCGGCGCACCCGGTCGCCCCCCGAGGGCTGCTGCGCGATGCCGTGGCCCGGACCTCGCGTCGGCCGATCGGAGGAGGGTGGGGGCCACTGGCCGAGGTTAGGTCGACCTGACCTGTCCTGGGAAGCAGCCCGCACCGACCCGCGGGACGGCTGGGATACCCTCGCTGAGGCATCCGCCGCCGGTGGCTGGTGGGGAAGAGGCTGGTGGGGAAGAGGTAGGTGACGCCGCGATGCCTGCGATCGTGCTCGTCGGCGCTCAATGGGGGGACGAGGGCAAGGGCAAGGCGACCGACGCGCTCGGCGCTCGCGTCGACTATGTGGTCAAGTTCAACGGCGGGAACAACGCCGGGCACACCGTGGTGGTCGACGGCCAGCGCTACGCGCTGCACCTGCTTCCCTCGGGGATCCTCACCCCCGGGTGCACGCCCGTCATCGGCAACGGCGTCGTCGTGGACCTGTCGGTGCTCTTCGCCGAGATCGACGCGCTGAGCGCGCGCGGGGTGGACTGCTCACGGCTGATCGTGTCGGCCGGCGCGCACATCATCGCGCCGTACAACCGCACCGTCGACAGGGTGACGGAGCGGTTCCTCGGCACACGCCGGATCGGCACGACGGGGCGCGGCATCGGGCCCACATACGCGGACAAGATGAACCGCATCGGCATCCGCGTGCAGGACCTCTTCGACGAGCACATCCTGCAGCAGAAGGTCGCGGGGGCGCTGGACCAGAAGAACCAGCTGCTCGTCAAGGTCTACAACCGTAGGGCGGTGACGGTCGAGGAGACCGTGGCGGAGCTGCTGATGTACGCCGACCGGCTGCGGCCCATGGTCCGCGACGTCGCGCTGGTGCTGGGAACCGCGCTCGACGAGGGGCGCACGGTGCTCTTCGAAGGCGGCCAGGCGACCCAGCTCGACGTCGACCACGGCAACTACCCGTTCGTGACCTCGTCCAACGCGACGGCGGGAGGGGCCTGCACGGGGACCGGGGTGCCGCCCACGCGCATCGACCGGGTCGTCGGCGTGGCGAAGGCGTATGCGACGCGGGTCGGGGAGGGGCCGTTCCCGACCGAGCTGCGTGACGGCGACGGCGAGCGGCTTCGCGTCGCGGGCGGGGAGTTCGGGACGACGACGGGCCGGCCCCGCCGGTGCGGCTGGTACGACGCGCCGGTGGCCGCGTACGCCTCGCGGATCAACGGGGTGACCGACCTGGTGCTCACGAAGCTCGACGTGCTCTCCGGGTGGGAGCGGGTGCCCGTGTGCGTTGCCTACGAGGTGGACGGCCGGCGGATGGACCACGTCCCCGTGACGCAGACCGAGTTCCACCACGCGCGGCCCGTGTACGAGTACTTCGAGGGGTGGGCGGAGGACGTGAGCGCAGCGCGCTCCATGGAGGACCTTCCGAAGGCGGCCCAGGAGTACGTGCTGGCCCTGGAGGAGCTCTCGGGGGCGCGGATCTCCGCGGTCGGGGTCGGCCCCGGCCGCGAGGCGACGATCGTGCGCCACGACATCCTCGGCTGACCACCCTCACCCTTCGGCGCGACCTCTGGCGTGCAACTGTCGTCACGGGCGCATCGAAGGGGCGGCTACCCTCCAGAGATCGCACCCGACATCGTCGGTGTGCCCGATATGTGGCCTGCACCCCCCCATTTCGCGGGGGGTGAGCACCCCCAAATGTGGGGGGATTGACGGGACTGCCAGGCACCCGGGGGCAGGTACTACGACCTTTGGGCAATGGCCACCAGCCTTCTGACCCGTTCCCGACCCGGGAGCCTCCCGCACTCGTCGAGATGGCGACGTCGCAGCGCGCCGGGCGCGGACCTCGCTCGCGTAGTCGTGGCCGCCGCGCTCGTGACCGTCGCCTCGGCCGCCCTCATTGCCGGCGTGGTCACCACTGTCGGCGCGGTCCGGTTCTCACCAGCCGGGGTGACCAGGCTGCCCGCCGAGACCGGCCACGGCCCTTTCCCTGTCGGCGTCGCGGTCCGCACGGCGGTCGGGGTGGTCACCGTGACCGGTGCCGAGACGCTCACCGGGCCGAGCACGCGTGACCTGGCGGGCGCCGTCCACGGCATCCAGAACCTGGTGGCGGACAACCAGACCCAGGTGCAGGTGAGTCTGCGGATCGCCAACGACTCCACGAGCGACCTCACCTGGGGCACCGGCTCCTTCGCGCTGCTGCCGGCGGACGGCGCGGTCGCCCAGGCCTCCACGTCGACGCTGCCGGGGGGCACGCTGCGTCCCGGCGACTCCGTCGAGGGCACTCTCGGCTTCGTGACCACCAGCAACGGGGCGGCGCTGCTTCTGCGGCTGCCGGCCGCGGGCGGCGGCGTCGTCACCATCACCGTGGGCCGGGCGGTCAGCGCCCCGGCCGGCACAACGGGGGGGAGCTCCTCGCATGTCCACAACTGAGTCCGTCGGCACCGAGTACGTCGGCACTGAGCACGTCGGCACTGAGCACGTCGGCACTGAGCACGTCGGCACTGAGCGCGACTGAGCTGCTCACCGTCCCCGGTCCCGACCAGGCACATGCTGCGCCGCGACGCCTGCAGGGGCGGCCCGCGGCCTGGGCGCTCGGCGGTCTCGCCGTCGTCGTCGTGGCCGTGCTGACCGCTGTCATCACCGTGCTGGTCACGCGGCCGACGCCCGCGGCGGTCACCAAGGCCGCACCGGCGAGCCCGCCCGCGATCCACGGCACGTTCACCTTGTGGGCGGCCACCCCGCAGCCCGACGCTTGCGCCCCGCGCTCCGAGGCCCCGGACATCCGAGCCGGCGCCATGGTCAGCGTGCGGGACGGCGCGGGCGCGGTGCTCGCGACCTCGCGCCTGGCGCGGGGGGTGGCCGACGCGAGCAAGCGCGGTTGCGTCTTCCCCTTCACCGTCGCGGGCATTCCCCAGGCGGCGACCTACAGCGTCTCGGTCGGTGGGCGCGCCGGCCTCGCCTATCCGCGTGCGGCCCTGACCGCGAACGGGTGGCAGGTGGCTCTCAACCTCGGCCTTCCGGACCCGCCCACGAAGCACGCGCCGTCGGCGGCCAAGTCCACCGGAAAGCCAGCGCCGACCCCGTAGTGCTCGAAGACCAACCGGCTGCGTGACCAGCCGGCTCCACCAACCCGGCTCGAAGACCAGCCGGCGCCATGACCAGCCAGGCACCCGGGGGGGTGCAACACCCAGAACACGCCGGCAACACCGGCGCAAGGGGGGAACCACGGTGACACGCGCCACCCGTTCGACGCGCCCGCTGCGGCTCGTGCACGCCTTCGCCACGACCGCCGGCCTCGTGGTCGCCACATCCGCGGTGGCACTGGCGACCAGCGCCGCGGCGGCCGTCACGCCGGTGCTCTCGCTGGTGACCGGCGAGATCGAGCGGGTCACGGTGGACGACCCCGCCGACGTCTGGTCCGGCGGCCGCATCGTCGTCGGCGGCCAGGTCGTGATCCTTCCCCGCAACCTCCTGCTCGACCTGCCGGCGAACCGTCTGACCCTGCAGCAGCTGTTCGCCCGCGCTCCGCAGGCCTGCCTGTCGCGACACGAGAGCGGTCTGGGCAAGGCGGACGCCTGCAACACGACCGCTACCGGGGGGTTCGCGACCATCACGGCCACCCGCGTCGCCACCGGCGACGTGATCGCCGGCGACGCGTTCCTCGAGAAGGGTCGCGAGATCGTCTCCGGAGCCGTCACGTACCTCTCCTACACCGACGGCTACCTGCGCCTCAACGGCGTGGAGGGCGACCCCGACGCCGGGGTCATGGTGCGGCTGAACGACCCCACCAGCCGGCACACCGTGCAGTCCGGGCGCGGATGCCTGGCCGGGGCCGCCAACTGCAGCCCCGACCCGCGCTTCACCCTGGACCCGGACAACTACACCGCGGCGTTCTCCACGGGTTACCCGGTGTGCCTGCCGAGCACCACGGCACGCACGTTCACCGACACGATCGACGTCAACCGCAACCAGAACACGACCGAGCAGATCACCGCGCAGGCCGCCCCCGACGGCAGCGGGGACGTGCTCTGCCCGCAGGCCAACCGCCGCTCGAGCGGGATCGCCACCGACGCCCGCCTGCTGGCGCCTGTGGAGCTCGGCGACCACCTGCTGGTCAAGGGCGCGTTCGAGACCGTGGACGGCGTCCGCTTCCTGTCCGCCTCGAGCATGAAGGTCAGCGTGGCCCTGGAGACGACGGCCGCCTTCGACCAGCCGGACTACATGACGATCGACGAGATGTTCATGGACGCCCCCGGCTTCCAGCGCCAGCGCATCCGCGACCAGTTCATCGGCGCGACGACGGCGGTCGACTCCGACGTCGTGATCTGGTCGGTGCACCGGGACCCCGGCACGAACGACGCCCACGAGTTCCCGCTCGCCACCGTCGCCGGGTGCGAGGCCGTCTCGGGCCCCCTGACGTGTCGGCAGGTGCTCGGCCCGCACACGTTCCGGGTGCGGCACGAGGCGCTGTTCCTGGCCAACTCGGCCAAGAACGTCAAGCTCGACCCCTGTGCGCAGTGGAACGCCGACCCGCGGTTCCGCTTCGCCGGCGTCTGCCCGAACGGCGGCACGCTCGCCGAGGAGTTCGGCATGCTCAGCCCGGTGCCGCACGAGGTGCAGGCCCGCACGGGACGCAAGATCGCCGACCGGGCCCGAGTGGGCGGGGAGGCCCTCAAGACCGTCGACATCCTCGGCCACGAGGCGCCGAACGGGCAGTACTTGTTCCCGATGGGGATCGGCCTCGGCGGCATCGAGCTGCCCGACTTCGTCGAGATCAACATCAACGCCCTCGGCACTCCCGCCAGCTTCGACGGCATCCCGTGGAACCTCGACCGCCGGCTGTCCCCCAACGGCTGCGTCGGCCCCTGCGAGGCCGGCCCGCAGCCGCTGGACCCGTTCCCGGTGCCCGGCTTCGACCCCCGGACGGCGTCACTGCCCGCCGGGGTGCCCACGGCCCCCTACAACGACCCGAACTTCACCGCGCGCCCGCTGACCTCGACGGCCAACCGCATCCTCTCCTACGTCGACCCGCAGCTCGGCATCTTCGACGGCGACGCGACCGTGCTCTCGTGGCCCCCGCGCGACCCCGCGGCCGTCGGGGTGGGTGTCACGCCGGCGCTGGGTGCCGCACGCGCCCTGGTCACCGGCTTCGCCCCGGTGGTCGGCGCGGTGGGCGCCACCGTGACGATCGACGGCGTCGGCCTGTCCGGGACCACCGGGGTCAGCTTCGGCGGGGTCCCGGCGACCACCTTCGCCAACATCTCCGGTACCCAGGTCAGCGCCGACGTGCCCGCAGGGGCGCTCAGCGGCCCGATCGAGGTCACCACCCCCACCGGGGTCGTGGCCAGCGCCTCCCGCTTCACGATCGTGACGCCGCCGACGATCGCGGCGGTGTCACCGCTGGTCGCTCCGGTCGGCGCCACGGTCACCGTCACCGGGACGGGCTTCACCGTGGCCACGGGTGTCGCGCTCGGCGCGCTGCCGACGACGTTCTCGGTGGTGTCCGACACGCTGCTGCGGGCCTCGATCCCCGCCGGTGCGGTCGACGCGCCAGTGACCGTCACGAACCCAGCCGGGTCGGTGACGGGCACCGACGTCGTGGTCATCGGCCCGACCCCGCCCCCGCCGCCCCCGCCGGGGCCGCCGACGATCACCGGCTTCGCGCCGTCCAACGGCCCGCCCGGCACCGTCGTCACCGTCGTCGGCACGAACCTCGCCGGCGCCACCGTGGCCACGTTCGAGGGTGTCCTCGCCACCATCAGCGCGACGTCGCCGACCTCGATGGTGGCGACCGTTCCCGCTGGTGCGGCCACCGGCCCGATCATCGTGACCACCCCGGGCGGGTCGGTGACGAGCCCCACGATGTTCCAGGTCTCGGCCGCCCCGCCTCCCCCTCAGCAGCCGCTGATCACCTCGGTGAGCCCGCTGGCGGGCGCGCCCGGTGACGTCGTGACGATCGCTGGCGTCGGGTTCACCCAGGTCACCTCGGTGGCGTTCAACGGCACGCCGGCCACGTTCCAGGTCGGCGCGGCAGGCATCCTCGCCGCCGTGCCTGCCGGGGCGACGAGCGGCCCGGTGTCGGTGACCACACCGCTGGGCACCGGCCGCAGCACCGTCTTCTCGGTGCTGGGCGGCACTCCGGCGAGCAACGCGCCCACGATCACCTCCTTCAGCCCGGCCAGCACCCGCGGCGGTGGCACGGTGGTCGTGACCGGCACGGGCTTCGTCGCGGTGTCCTCGGTCACCGTCAACGGCCGTGCCGTCACCACGTTCTCGGTCGCCTCGCCGACGACGATGTCGTTCGTCGTCGCCGGCGGCACCAAGACCGGTCCGATCCGGATCTCGGCGGCCAACGGCATCGCCACCAGCGCGACCCCCCTCACGGTCCGATGACCGCCCACCCGACCGGGAGTGACGCCATGACCGGTGCCGCGGTGCCCAGCGGCCGCTGCCCCTTCCACGCGCCTCGGCAGCCGGGCCAGGCGCCGACCTACGACCGCCGACCGCCGGCCGCGGGTGACCTGGCAGCCCCGCGGCTGGCGGCCGGTGCCGTCTGCGCCGGAGACCTCGAGCCGGCGGACGCCCCGCCGCGCGGCGGCCGGGTCGGGCGGCGCAGCGTGCTGCGAGCCGGTGGCGTCGGTGCGGCGGTCCTGGCTGCGGGCGCGCTGGACGTCGCGATGCCGGTGCGGCGCGAGGCCGAGGCCGCGGTGCGCCGGCAGGCGCCGCTGCCGGACATCCAGTACGCGATCGGCAGCCACCTTGGCCCCCCTGTGCTGATCGAGGAGCCGGGGGCACCCGCCGGGGGCACGTACTTCGGCTTCGGGCCCGTCTACACGCTGTTCCTCACCGCGCAGCTCACGCGGCGGCCCCGCAAGGCCGACCAGAAGGTGCTCGCCGCGGCGCTGGCCACGATCGAGCGCAGGTACCCGTTCAGTGCCAGCGGGGTCTTCACACATATCGCCTACGGCATCCCGTACTTCTCCAAGCTCCCGGGCGGGATGACCGGCAACCTCGTGGCCCGGCGCATGCCGCGCCTGATCGAGGACACCAGCCGCTTCGTCCTCGAGGAGGCCGTCCCCGGGCCCACGGACCAGCACCACACCAACCCGGCGATCAGCAAGCCGCGGTTCAACGTGCCCGTGCGCATCGAGGACAACGACGTTCTCATCACCCTGCGAAGCGACAGCACGGCCATCCTCTACGAGATTCAGAACTGGCTGTGGGGCAGCGGTCTGCTCGCCTCCGCCGCGGTGGCCTCACCGCCGTTCAGGGGACTGTTCACCTGGACGACCTCGCGGCTGATGTTCGGCGGTCGGGGGCTTCCCCGCCAGATCGCCGATGCCAACCACCTGCCCTACGCCCGCTACGTCCACCCCGGGTCGCCCATGTGGATGGGCTTCGCCGACATGGTCGCCGACGCCTTCGCCCCGCCTCAGCAGGTGGCCTTCCAGGGCAGCCCGGCCGCGCGGCTGACCACCCAGGGCCCGCGGGGCTACTTCCTCAACAGCTCGATCCAGGTGCTCAACCACGTGATCCTCGACCTGACCGAGTGGTACCTCACGAACGGCACCGAGATCACCCCGAACAACGCCGACGTCTCCTACCTCGAACGCGCGCAGTACATGTACCGCCCCCACGACCCGCCCTCGTTCGGCTACGCCGACCAGTTCACTGACGGCGGCGGCCCCACGTTCCTGCCGAACCGGTTCCAGGGCACGGACGACGCGCGCAACGGCTGCCTGTTCGGCAGCTTCCAGCAGGGCTTCGACCCCACCCACCCCGGCGTGAACTCCCAGCACAAGATCCTCGGGCACATCTCGACCCTGCAGCGCACGTCGCGCGCCACCGACGGCACGCCCCTGCACATCCGCGTGGACGGCCCGGGGTTCGACGCGATGGACGTCCCCGACGGCAGCAACCAGCCGAAGCTGCACTTCTCCGCGCTCGTGCCCACGTCGGACCTGTTCCGCCGCATGCGCATCAGCCAGGCATCCCTCGACCTCGCCAACGAGTTCGCGGTGGAGGCGGGCGACCAGGGCCTCGAGCACCGGATCACCGCGACCCGCCGCCAGAACTTCCTCATGCCGCGCCGCAGCCACCGAGCATTCCCCCTCCTGGAGCTGACATGACCACCACCAGCACCGCGCAGCGAGCCCCCGCCGCGGCACATGCGCGCGCAGGCAGCCTCGCCGCCCTCGGCGTGGCGCTGACCCTGACGGGCGTGGTCTGGCTGCGCGTGGTCGCGCGCGCCGACCTCGGCCTTCGCGAGGCGGGCCTCACGCTGCCGCTGGTCGTGCTCGCTCTCATCACGGCGTTGGCCGCTGGTCGCCGGTTGACCGGTCAGTGGGCTCCGGCGGCCGTGCGCGGGTGCGTCGACGTGGCTGTGTCCGCGCTCGCCGGGGCCGCCGCCGTGGCCGCCGGGGCCGTCGTGCCCGCCGCCGTCCTCGACCCACGGCCCGGCCGGTCCTCGTCCGTGCTCGGCGCCGTCCTGTCGGCCTGGGCGGCGGACGCCGTCCTCGCCATGGTCGTCACCGCCCCGGTCGCACTGCTGGTGGTCGCGCTCGTCGCCCGAGCCGGCATGCCCACCGGGCTGTGGCACGAGCCTCCCGCCTCGGCCCGGCCCGCTCGTGGCAGGCGAGCGCTGGCGGCGTGCACCGCCGTCCTCGCCGGGCTCGCGGTGGGGACTGCGGGCGCGCCGGCACTGGCCGCGAGCGGTCCTGGCGGTGGCGGCGGTACCGGTTCCACCGTGGTCGTCCCGAGCGTGTCCGGCCCGGGCGACCCCTGCCCGGTCGGGGCGCCGCTGAAGCAGTTCGACGTGCAGTCCCTCGACGTGAAGATCCCGCTCAACCGCTTCGGGGACAACGACCCCGCCGGCAAGATGTACGCGCTCACCTCGCGGGTGGCCGCCGTGCGCGCGGAGGAGGCGTCGCAGCAGGTCTCGATCGGCCTGCGCGACGACCCGATCCAGCCGCTGGTGATCCGCGCGAACCTGGGCGACTGCGTGGCCATCACGTACCTGAACAACGCCGCGGGCGGCAACTTCGGCCTGCACATCGACGGGCTGGCGTTCATGGTCGGCTCCTCCGGCGACGAGGTCGGTAAGAACCTGTCGTCGGCACCGGCACCGGGCCAGGCCACGACCTACCGCTACTACGTGCCGGACGACCCGGCCCTCGAGGGCGCCCACTACATCCACCCCGGCCCGGGCTACCGCGCCGCAGTGGACCACGGTCTGTTCGGCTCCCTGGCGGTGGAGCCCGCCGGCAGCACCTACCGCAACCCCAGCACGGGAGCCGCGCAGGTGTCCGGCTGGGAGGCTGACATCCTCCCGGCCGGTGGCGCGTCGTTCCGCGAGGGCGTCAAGATCATGCACGAGGTCGGCAACGACAACGAGAACGTCTTCGACAAGTCGGGGCAGGCCGTACCGCAGCAGGACGACACGACCGGCGGCTACCGGGCCGGCGCGTTCGCGCTGAACTACCGTTCCGAGCCCTTCCGCAACCGGCTGCTTTCCTTCCCCAAGGAGAAGTCGCACTCGTACTCCTCCTACGTGTTCGGCGACCCTGCCACGCCGATGCCGCGCGGGTACCTCGGTGACCCGACGAAGTTCCGCATCCTGCACGCCGGTGGGGAGAAGTTCCACGTCTACCACCTGCACGGCGGCGGCGACCGGTGGCGGGCCAACCCGCACGCCGACCACACCTACGACTATGCGGACACCGGGCTGCGCAAGGACCCGCCGACCCAGCTGTCGCCGTCCCAGCGGCTCGACGCGCAGTCGACCGGGCCAGGGGAGTCCTACGACCTCGAGATTGAGGGTGGCGCGGGCGGGGTGCAGCAGTCGGCCGGGGACTTCCTCTTCCACTGCCACATCGCCAAGCACTACGTCGCCGGCATGTGGAGCGTCTGGCGCGTCCTCAACAGCCTGGAGGCGGACCTGCTGCCGCTGCCGGACCGGACGGCGCCGCCGGCCGGCGTTCCGGCCACCGGCCTGCTCGGCAGGGCCATGCCCGACGGCACCACGCTGACTGCGGCGAACCTCGACGGGTGGCTGCGCCCCCAGCTGCCCCCGGCGGGGGTGCGTAAGGGCGGGCAGGACGCCGCGGTGTGGGACTGGACCGTCGACCCGGCCAGTGGTGACTACCTCGGCGAGCCCGAGGACCTGACGCTGTACCCGGACTCGGTCAGCCGCTACCTCGACCCCGCCCACCCGAACCGGCTACCGGGGGATGTGATGGTGGGGAGCCGCCCGAAGATCCTCTTCGACCCTCGGACGGGTCGACCGTCCTACCCCTTGCTGCGCACGCACATCGGGGTGCGCCCGCCCTTCACCGCGAACGGCCATTCCGGCACCCCGTACCTGGGCGAGACCGCGAACGTCCCCAAGCCCGCGAGCGGCGTGGACCCGTGGGCCGGCCGAGCAGACGGCCTGTGCCCCTCGGGGAGGACTCTGCGCACGTTCAACGTGGTCGCGATCGAGACACCCGTGCCGATCACGAAGACGACGGTGGACGCCGAGGGAAAGATCTTCGTGCTCGCCAAGAACGTGGCCAAGGTGCGCAGCGCAGCCATGCCTGCAGAGCCCCTCGCCATCCGCTCCAACGTCGGTGACTGCGACGCGATCACGCTGACGAACGAGATGACCGACGCCGGGGCGTTCGACGGCTTCAGCAAGACGACGATGCACATCCACCACGTGCAGTTCGACGTCCAAGGCTCCGACGGCGTGACGGCGGGCTTCGCCTACGAGCACTCCGTGCGCCCGTTCAAGGTGGAGGACCCGCAGCTGAGCGCGGCGACCGCGGTGGGTGCGACGTCTCTCGCCCTCACCTCCACCGCCAAGTTCGCCGTCGGTGAGTTCATCGCCGCGGGTGAGGGGACCGACGGGATCGACATCGGCCAGATCACCGCGATCAGCGCGACCGGCGTCACGCTGGCACGCCCGCTCGCGCACGCCCATGCGGCGGGGGAGTGGGCCGGCACCGAGTTCATCCAGTACCGCTGGTACCCCGACGTCGTGCTCGACAACATCTTCTGGCACGACCACGTCGACGGGATCCACGGCTGGGGCCACGGCCTCGTGGGCCAGCTGATCGTCGAGCCGCCCGGCTCGACGTACCACGACCCCGTGACGGGCGCACAAGTCGACTCCGGCACCCTCGTCGACATCCGCACGAGCAGCCCGCTGGCTCCCGGGGTGGTCGACGGGTCGTTCCGCGAGCTCGCCCTGTGGCAGATCAACGACAGCGACCAGGTCGCGAACTCCTCGCTCAACCTGCGGATGGAGCCGTTCTCGGGCCGCGGGCCGGCCGCGAACCGGTTCAGCTCCTACGGCAACGGGGACCCGTTCACACCGCTGCCGCGGGCCTACCCGGGCGACCCGGTCGTGATCCGGTCGATCAACGTGAGCCCCACCGTGGACACCCTGCACGTGCAGGGCGGGGTGTTCCTCACCGAGTTCCGCTACACCAACGGTGCCGGTCAGCCGATCGCGAGCATGTCCGACACGATCCACAACGGGATGAGCGAGCGCTACACGCTCGCCCTGGGCGCCGGGGTGCGCCGCCCTGCGGGTGACTACCTGTACTACCAGGGCAACGACTTCCGGTTGCGTCAGGGGGCCTGGGGCATCATCCGGGTGGTGCCCGGTCAGACCAGCGACCTGCAGCCGCTGCCGGGCAACGCCGCACCCACCCAGGTGTGGACGCCACCGACCGGCTCGGTTCCTCCTCCGCTGACCTCCCCGGGCAACCCGTGCCCCGCCTCGGCCCCCGTGCACAGCTTCGCCGTGAGCGCGGTCGACGTCCCCGGCGGCGGCGGTGGAGGCGGCGGTGGCGGTGGAGGCGGCGGCGGTGGCGGCGGCGGTGGCGGCGGCGGTGGCGGCGGTGGCGGTGACGTCAACGGCAACGCGCGCGTCGTCTACGTCCCGACCGCCAGTGCCGCGGCGGCCAAGACCGGTGGCCAGGGGGTGGAGCCCCTGGTGATGCACGTCGCGGCGGGGGAGTGCGTGCAGGTCGACTTCCGCAACGAGCGCAACGCCGACGCGGTCGACCCCACCCTGCCGAAGGCCACGTTCAGCGTGGCCAAGCTCGACCGCGACCCGGCCTCGTCCGGGGTCAACGTGGGCTACACCCCCGACCAGGCCGTCTCGCCGGGCCAGTCGCGCCGTTACGTGTACTTCGCCGACTCCGCCCGGATCGGCAGTGCCACCATCGCCGACTTCGGCGACGACTCCGCGAAGTCGGGGCTGTACGGGGCGGTCGTCGTCGCCCCGGCGGGGGCCACGTTCGCCGACCCGGTGACGGGTGCGGCGAAGGACGTCGGCTCGCAGGTCGACGTGCGTGTGCCGGGTGGGACGCCGGCGGCCTACCGGGACTTCACCGTCACGTTGGCCGACGACGACCCTCGGATGAGCGAGGACTTCATGCCGTACCCGACCAACGCCGACCCCAACGGCGTGGGGATCAACTACCAGCAGGCGGTGCCGGCCGACGGCCCGAACGCCTTCTCCTCGTGGGGGGCCCTGGACCCCAGGACGCCGATCCTGCGCTCCTACCCGGGTGACCCGGTCGTGGTCCATGCCCTCGGCGCGCCCGGTAGCGAGCAGACGCACGTGTTCACCCTCGGCGGGATGGCGTGGCCGAGCGACCCCAACATCCCGGGAGCGCAGAAGCTCACGGCGCAGGCCCTGGGCCCGTGGGAGTCGATAGACGCCGTCGTTGCAGGCGGCGCGGGAGGGTGGGCGCACTCGGTCGGCGACTACGTCTACGGCGACCTGCGACGTCCGTTCAACCAGCAGGGGCTCTGGGGCCTGCAGCGCGTGCTGCCCCCGACGGGCTGCCTGCTGGAGAACCTCGACCGCACGCCGTGCGTGCCGCCGTCCGCCCTGCCTGTGATCACGGGACTGAGCCCGGCCGACGGCCCGCCCGGCACTGTCGTGTCGGTCACGGGGTCCGGCCTGTCCACGACGTCCCTCGTCGCGTTCACCGGGTCGCCGGCCGAGCCGGCGACCGTGATCTCCGACTCCGAGGTGCGCACGGTCGTCCCGGCAGCAGCCGTCAGCGGCAAGATCCAGGTGACGACGACCAGGGGGACCGCACTCAGCCCGGTCGACTTCACCGTCACAGCTCCCGTGGGCCCGCCGCTGCCCGTGGTCACCGCCCTGGCCCCCGGCCGCGGCGCGGTCGACACGACGGTCACCGTGACCGGCACTGGTCTGACCGGCGCGACCGCGGTGCGCTTCGGGGGTGTCGCCGCTGCGACGTTCACCGTCATCTCCGACACGTCGCTGACCGCGGCAGTGCCCTTCGGTGCGGTCACGGGGGTGGTGAGCGTGACGACGCCGGGCGGCAGTGCCACGAGCCCGACGCCGTTCACTGTCGACGTGCCCGCCAAGCCGACCATCAGCGGGTTCTCCCCGGCCAGCGGCGTGGTCGGGACGCAGGTGGTCGTGAGCGGCACGAACCTCGTAGGCGTGACATCGGTGACGTTCAACGGGGCCCCGGCCACGTTCAGCCTCACCTCGGCCACGTCGCTGACGGCCGTGGTCCCCACGGGCGCGACCTCAGGCGGGATCACCGTGAGCGCACCGGGCGGGACGGCGTCCAGCCTCACCGCGTTCACCGTCACCCTGCCCCCGCCGCCGGCTCCGACGATCGCCACAGTCTCACCCGGCAGCGGCCCGGTCGGCACTGCGGTGGTCGTGACGGGCACCAACCTCACGGCGGTGAGCGAGGTCGACTTCAACGCGGCCCCGGCCACCTTCAGCATCACCTCGCCCACGTCGCTGACGGCCGTCGTCCCCGCGGTGGCCACCTCGGGCCCTGTGACGCTTCGCGCACCCGGCGGGACGGCGTCCAGCTCGACCCCGTTCACGGTCACGGTCCCGAGCACCCCGGCGCCCTCACCGAGCCCCTCCCCCTCCCCGTCGAGCCCCGTCCCGGGGCCGACCATCACCGGGCTCACCCCGGCCAGCGGCCCGGTGGGCACACACGTGGTGGTCAGCGGGACGAACCTGTCAGGGGTGACCTCGCTGAGGTTCAACGGCACCACGGCGTCCTTCGTGCACGCCTCGGCCACCTCGCTCACGGCCACCGTGCCCGCGGGGGCGACCTCCGGCGCCGTCAGCGTCACCGCGACGAGCGTCACGGCATCCAGCCCGGGTGTCTTCACGGTGACGAAGCCCGTCCTCAAGCCGACGATCACCTCGTTCACGCCCCATGCGGGAAGGGTCGCCAGCCGGGTCACGCTGACGGGCACGAACCTGCGGCAGACACGGAAGGTGACCATCGGCGGCGTCACAGCCCGCTTCACGGTGGTGAGCTCGACCAAGGTGCTGGTCATCGTGCCGGCCCGGGCCAAGACGGGGAGGATCGTGGTCACCACGTCGGCCGGGTCGGTGGCCACGCGGGTGAACTTCACGGTGCGGTGAGCAACCGATGGGATCGCGGGTGAGGGCAGGCTGCGACAGGATGGGGCGACCGATCGCGCCCGAGGAGGCAGCATGCCCACCCGCACCGCCCGCACCACCTGGAACGGTGGCCTGCAGGATGGCACCGGATCCGTCGAGCTCGTCAGCTCCGGGCTGGCCACGTTCGACGTCTCGTTCCCCAAGAGGGCAGCCGACGAGGCCGCCGGCACGACGAGCCCCGAGGAGCTCATCGCCGCGGCGCACTCGTCGTGCTACGCCATGCAGCTGTCCTCCCTCCTGGGCCGCGCCGGTGCCACGGGCATCACCCTCGACATCCAGGCCGTGGTCACGCTCGGGCCCGACCCGGCCGGCGGCTTCCGCATCTCGCAGATCGCCCTGACGGTGCGCGGGCAGGTCGGGGGGATCGACGAGGCGGTGTTCGTCGAGGCCGCGGAGTCCGCCAAGGCCGGGTGCCCGGTGAGCAAGGCGCTGACGGGCACCGAGATCACGCTGGACGCCGCGCTGCGCTGACATCAACCGAACGGGTCAGCTGCCGCGCGTCACCCAGGCGTCGTAGTCGCGCGCCTCGACGCCGATCGTCGTCTCGTCGCCGTGCCCGGGCAGCACGCGGGTGTCGCCCGGCAGGCTCAGCAGCCGGGTCCGGATCGACGCCAAGATCGTCGGGAAGTCGCTGTAGGAGCGGCCGGTGGCGCCGGGCCCGCCCTTGAACAGGGTGTCCCCCGACAGCACCGTCGCCAGGTCGCTGCAGTAGAGGCTCACGGCCCCGGGCGAGTGGCCCGGCGTGTGCAGCACGGCCAGCGTCGTGCCCGCGACGTCCAGCCGCTGCGCGTCGTGCAGCGGCCCCGGCAGGCGAGCGGGGTGGACGACGTCCCAGAGCATCCGGTCCGCGGGATGCAGCAGCACCGGTGCCCCTGTCGCGTCGGCGACCTCACCGGCGGCGTCGATGTGGTCGTTGTGCCCGTGCGTGCACACGATCGCGACCACCCTGCGCCCGGCCACCGCGGCCAGGACGGCCGCGGCATCGTGTGCGGCGTCGACCACGAGCACCTCGTGGTCGTCCCCGACGACCCAGACGTTGTTGTCGACGTCGAAGTCCTGGCCGTCGAGGCTGAAGACCCCGCTGGTGACGAGACGCTCGATGCGCGCCGCCACCTCAGAGCACGACCACGCTGCGCAGGACGTCGCCGTCGTGCATCTTCGTGAAGGCCGCCTCCACCTCGTCCAGGGCGATCGTCTCGGACACGAACCGCTCCAGTGGCAGCCTGCCCTGCAGGTGCAGCGACACCAGCGTGGGGAAGTCGCGCGACGGCAGGCAGTCGCCGTACCACGAGGACCGCAGCGACCCGCCCCGGCCGAAGACGTCGAGCAGGGGCAGGTCCAGTCGCATCTGTGGCGAGGGGACGCCGACGAGCACCACCGTGCCGGCAAGGTCTCGGGCGTAGAACGCCTGGTGGTAGGTCTCCGGTGTGCCGACAGCGTCGATCACGACGTCCGCGCCGTGGCCCCCGGTCAGCGCCCGGATGGCCTCCACCGGGTCGGTCTGCCGGGAGTTCACCGTGTGCGTGGCGCCGAACTCGCCTGCCCAGGCCAGCTTCCGGTCGTCGACGTCGACCGCCACGATCGTGCGGGCGCCCACCAGCCTGGCGCCGGCGATGGCCGCGTCCCCCACCCCGCCGCAGCCGATGACCGCGACCGTGTCGTCGCGCTGCACGTTGCCGGTGTTGACGGCCGCGCCCAGACCCGCCATGACGCCGCAGCCGAGCAGGCCCGCCACCTGCGGGGCCACGGCAGGGTCGACCTTCGTGCACTGTCCCGCGGCCACGAGTGTCTTCTCGGCGAAGGCACCGATGCCGAGGGCCGGCGACAGCGGGGTGCCGTCGTCCAGGGTCATCTGCTGGGTGGCGTTGTGCGTGTCGAAGCAGTACCAGGCCCGCCCGCGCCGGCAGGCCCGGCACTGCCCGCAGACCGCCCGCCAGTTGAGGATCACGTAGTCACCCGGCGCCAGGCCGGTCACACCGGCCCCGACCTGGTCCACGACGCCGGCCGCCTCGTGGCCGAGCAGGAACGGGAACGCGTCGTTGATCGCCCCCTCGCGGTAGTGCAGGTCCGTGTGGCACACCCCGCACGCCTGCACCCGCACGGTGGCCTCCCCGGGACCGGGGTCGGGGACGACAACCGTCTCCACCGAAACCGGCGCTCCCTTGGCCATGGCGACCACACCGCGCACCTTCTCTGCCATTCCCCACCCTCCGGTCGTGCCGTCGTGCATCTCGTGAAGGTCGTGCATCGTCGTGGACCCGGGCGCCGGGCTGGACCCGTGCCGAGGCAATCTAGCCGAGCCCTCACACGCCGACGGCCGGCGCCACCGAGGTTCCCGACGCGGCTCAGTCGGCCAGACGCCTGTACATCCGCGGTGCCGGGCCGAACAGCGTCTCCGCCTGGCCGTCAGGGACGAAGCCGGCGTCGGCGTAGAAGGCCATCGCGTGCGGGTTAGCGGTGACCTCGAGACGCCGGACGCCGCGCGCCCGGGCGGTGGCGGCAGCGTCCTCGACCAGCCGGCGCCCCACCCCGCGCCGCATCCAGCGGGGGTCCACGAACAGGTCCTCCAGCTCCAGCGCGCCGTCCCACGTCTCGCCCGGGGAGACGGGGGCGGTCGTCGCGAAACCGACCACGGCGCCGTCCGCACCCGTCGCGACGTTCGTGCGGCCCTCCGCGATGCCGTCGCCGCGCAGGTGGAGCACCTCGGGGTGGGCCAGCAGGTCGGCCCGGTTCCCCTCGTTCGACAGGGACGCCGATCGGAAGATCTCCCGCAGCGCCGCCAGGTCGCCGGGAACCGCCCGCCGCACCTGCCACCCGTGGTCGGCCCCGGCGGGCAGCGCGGCCCCTCCCGGTGAGGCGTCCCCTCCCGGTGAGGCGTCCCCTCCCCGTTGCGGAGGCGTCACGCGAACCACCACGGGCTGGCGTAGGCGAGCCCACGCACGGCCCCGGCATGCCCCGCGGGCGCGCGCATGCCCGATGGCAGCGCGGGGTCGGCCACGCGCAGCATGACCCAGCCCGCGCCGTCGCACGCGTCGACGTCGCGAGCCACCAGGTCGCCGACGTGGGCCGCGATGCGCGCGTGCGTGTCCACGTGACCCTCCCCGTCGGAACGGATCAGCTGCAGCTCGACAGGCCGCCCCTCATGGCCCGGCCAGGCGAGGTCGACCTCCAGGTGCTGCGCGCCGTCGGGCGCAGGCAGGTCCGAGCCCATGCGCGCGCCGTCCAGCGTTGCGTCCAGGCGCAGACCGACCTCGCGCGTCGCGTAGACCGAGCGGGCCAGCAGCGCCTGCCGCACGCCCTCCCGGTCGTGGACGGGAGCCCACAGCCCGGTGCGTCCCTTGCCGGCCAGGGCGTAGGTGGTGCCGTGCTCGTCGGAGCAGCCGATCAGCCCGGCCCGCCAGCCGGCGTCCAGCGCCGCGGCGAGCGGCGACCACTGCAATCCGGTCGCGGACGGCCCGGGGGACCCCCACCCCGGGAAGCCGCCGGCCCCGGCGCCGGCCAGCAGGAAGTCGTCGTAGCGGTTGAACGCCTCGAGCGCGACCATGCGCCCGGTCAGCTCGGCGGCGGGGGTGCCGGGCAGCACCGGCTCGAAGCCGCCGAGCAACCCGGGCTCGCGGCCGGGGTGGTTGTAGCCGAAGAGGGCGGCCGGCTCGTCGTCGAGCAACCAGCGGTGCAGCCCGTCGAGCGTGCCCGGCGTCGTCACGGGCTGGAAGGTGCGGCTGAACCAGACGTTGACGTGGCCGAGCCACGGCTCGGTCCACTCGAAGCCTCGCAGCGCACAGAACTCACCGGGAGCGTCGTAGGCGTCGGCGAGTGCGTCGGCCCGCTGCCAGGCGGCGGCGTCGATGCTTCGAGGCGGCGAGCTGGCCAGCGCGAGAGCCTCGCGGTCGGGGTACTGGTGCAGGCCGAGCGAGGGCACGAGAGACGCCGGGATCGATGCGTGGTCGGTCAGCGCCGCGACGTCCAGCCCCGCACCCCGCATCTGCTCGAAGGCCTGCTCGGGGTCTCCCCTGCCGTCGGAGAGCACCGAGTGGTTGTGCAGGTCGGCGAACAAGAGCCGGCCGCCGCCGTCGGGGTCGACCCGGGAGCGACGGAAAGCCGGGTCTCGCCACTGGTCCCGAGGGCGCACCGGCGGGGTTGGGGGATGGCCGCTCACGATCCCCTGAGGCTACCTGCTGCCCGCGGAAGGCCGCGCAACTAGGCTCGACCGTCGTGGCGGCCTACCTGCACCCGGTGCGCGTGCGCTACCTGGAGGTCGACCGCGAGGGCGTCGTGTTCAACATGTGGTACCTGGGCTGGTTCGACGACGCCATGTCCGGCTTCCTCGCCGACCGAGGCATGCCGTACGCCGCCCTGCTCGCGCGCGGCCTCGACATGATGCTCGTCCGCACCGAGGTGGACTGGTCCGGCCCCGTTCGGTTCGGCGACGACACCGTGGTCGCCGTCGAGGTCGAGCGGGTCGGGACGACGAGCTTCACCCTCAGCTTCGAGGTGCGCCGAGCGGGTGCGGCCGTCTGCAGTGCGAGGACCGTGTACGTGGTCACCGACACGGCAGGCACCGGCACCCGGGCGATGCCCGCGGATCTGCGTGCCGTGCTCGACGGCGCGCGCCGGGTGTGAGCGGCACGGCTGCGGGCGTCAGAGGCTGTTGCGGGTGCCCTTCAGCTCGCTGAACGCGGCGACCCTCGACAGCGTCGCGACGGCGTCGAACAGGCTCAGCGCATCCTCATCCGTGGGAACGGGCACGACGATCGGGCCGAAGAACCCGCGCGCCTGCCCGACCGCGACGATGGGCGAGCCCGACTCCTGGCCCACCCGAGACTGCCCGGCTGCGTGGCTGTCCGCCAGGGCGGCGGCGTGCTTGTCGTCGCCACCGACGTCTGCCAGGGCGCTGGGCAGACCGGCGGCCGCGAGGGCCTCGCGGTAGAGCTGCGGCCCGTAGTCGCGGCCGTCCTCGTGCCGCCGCGTGCCGGCCTCGGTGTAGAAGCGGGCGAGCCCCTCGTTGCCGTGCTCGTCGCGCACCGCCTGGAACACCTGGCCCACCACCCGGGCCGGGCCCATCATCGACCGGTACGGCTCGGGGATCTCGCGGCCCTCGTTGAGGATCGCCAGGCTCATCACGTGCCACGTGACGTCGAGGCCACGCCGCTGCGCGACGTCGACCAGCCATCGGCTCGTGCGCCACGTGAACGGGCAGGTCGGGTCGAACCAGATCTGGACGTCGCTGGGCAGGGTGCCGGGCACCGGGAACCTCCGGGTCGGGGGAGCGGGTCGACGCCCACGCTAACGCGTGGCCCTGTGCCGGGTCAGAGCCGGTGCGGCAGGTCCTGCAGAACCCGCTCGACGATGTGCTCGGCGATCGCCAGCGACGACGTGGCCGCCGGTGACGGCGCGTTGCGCACGGCCAGCACCGGCCCGAGCGAAGTGATCCGGAAGTCGTCCACGAGCGTGCCGTCGGCGTCCACGGCCTGGGCACGGACGCCGGCCGGGGCAGCGACGACGTCAGCCGGCTGCAGCTCGGGCAGGTAGCGCCGGGCGCGGCGCAAGAACACCCGTCGGCTCGCGGACCCGGCGATCTCCGCCAGTCCCATGCGCCAGTGGGCACGGGCGAGCGGTCGGGCGCCGGGCCAGGTGAGCATGCGCCAGGCTTCGGCCGGGACGACGTCGCGGCGCCGGTACCCCTCCCGTGCCAGGGCGGGGACGGCGTTGGGGCCGACGTCGACCCGACCGTCGACGCGGCGCGTGAAGTGCACTCCCAGGAACGGGTAGGCGGGGTCGGGCACGGGGTAGATGAGGCCGCGCACCAGCCGGGTCCGATGCGGGCGCAGCGTGAAGTACTCGCCGCGGAACGGCATGATGGCGGGCTCTGCGGCGTCCCCGGCCCAGCGGGCGAGCACGTCGGACTGCAGCCCGGCGCACAGCACGAGCCGGTCGAACGTCAGCTCCGTATGGTCGCCCGGCCCGGTCCGGGTGCGCACCACCACCCCGGCGCCCCGCGGCGCGATCCCGGTCACCGCGGTGCCGAGCCGGACGTCGCCGCCGGCTGCGGCCACCTCGTCGGCCAGTGCCCGGCTCACCGCGACGAAGTCGGTGATCGCCGTGTGCGGGGAGTGCAGGGCGCCGACCCCGGCGGCGTGCGGCTCGAGGCCGCGCAGCCCGTCGGGCCCGAGCCGCTGCAGCCCCGGGACCTCGTTGGCCTGGGCGCGGCCCTCGATGCGGTCCAGTGCCGCCACCTCGGCGCCGTCGAGAGCGACGACGAGCTTGCCGCACTCGACGTAGGGCAGCGCGTGCTGGGCGCAGAACTCGCGCAGCAGGCCGACCCCTCGACGGCACAGGGTCGCCTTGAGCGAGCCCGGTGCGTAGTAGATGCCGGCGTGGACGACGCCGCTGTTGTGCCCCGTCTGGTGCGCGGCGACCCGGTCCTCCTTGTCGAGCACCGTGATCGATGCGCCCGACAGCTGCGAGCCGAGGCGTCGCGCCACCGCCAGGCCGACGATCCCCGCTCCCACGACGCCGATGCGCATGCGCCCCAGCATGCCGGACCACCGCGCTGCCGGGCGTCGCCCGGGGGAGGATCGTCGGGTGAGTACCACCCTCGTGAGCGCCCCCGCCGACGAACGCCGACTGCGGGACCTGCGCCGGATGAAGTCGTTCGCCTTCGCCCTGCTGGTCCTCGCCGCCGTGGTCTACGCCGCCACGGTCGGGTACGGCGGCGGGGTCGCCTACGTCAACGCCACGGCGGAGGCGGCGATGGTCGGCGCGCTGGCCGACTGGTTCGCCGTGACCGCGCTGTTCCGGCACCCGCTGGGGATCCCGGTGCCGCACACCGCGATCATCCCCACCCGCAAGGACGCCCTCGGCCGCAGCCTCGAGGAGTTCGTGGCGACGAACTTCCTTGCCGAGGACGTCGTGCGGGCCAAGGTCGCCCGCGCGCAGGTGGCCGCCCGCGCGGGGGCCTGGCTGGCGGAGCGGTCACACTCCGAGCGTGCCAGCGCCGAGCTGGGTGGGCTCGTGGCGCGACTGCTGAGGTCGCTGCGCGATGAGGACGTGGCAGTGATTCTCGACCACGCCGTCGTGCGGCCCCTCGCGCAGCGCCCCTGGAGCCCCCCGGCCGGCCGGCTGCTGTCGCGGGTGGTGACCGACGGCGCACACCACCGTTTCGTCGACCTCGGCGCGGAGCACCTGCACGCCTGGCTGCGCGACAACCAGTCCCTGGTCTTCACCCTCGTGCTGGAGCGGGCGCCCGCCTGGACGCCGCGGTGGGTCGACGAGCGGATCGCCGTCAAGATCTACTCAGAGCTCGTGGCCCTCACGGCCGACATCGCCGGGCAGCGCGACCACCGTGCCCGCCTCGCGCTGGACGACCTGCTGCTGCGCCTGGCCCGCGACCTGCAGGAGGACCCGGCGACGATGCTGCGCGCCGAGCGCTTCGTCGAGCGGCTGGTGACGCACCCCGACGTACGAGCCTCGATCGCCGACGTGTGGGCCAGCGTGCGGACCCTGCTCGTGGAGTCGGCCGTGGACCCCGACAGCGAGCTGCGGCAGCGCAGCGTCGTCGCGTTGCAGGCCTTCGGCGTGCAGCTGGGGCAGGACCCCGCCCTGCGTCAACGCGTGGACACCTGGGTGGAGGACATCGTCGGTTTCCTCGTGCGCACCTACCGCGACGAGGTGAGCACGGTCATCTCCGACACGGTCCAGCGCTGGGACGCCACCGACGCGGCGCGGCGCATCGAGCTGCACGTCGGGCGGGACCTGCAGTTCATCAGGGTCAACGGCACCGTCGTCGGCGGCCTGGCGGGGCTGCTCATCCACGCCCTCACGGTTCTCGCCGGCTGACCACCCGCCGGCGCACGAGGTGCGGCGCCGCGCTCGGGGCGTCGAGCGCGGCGCCGCGTCCGCCGTGGCTGCGCGCCGTGCAGCCAGCAGCGGGTCTAGGGGGTCAGGCGGAGACCACGTCAGCTCCGTCGACCTTCACGGCCACCGGGGCGAGCGGGCTCGGCGCAGGACCGTTGAGCACCGCCCCCGTGAGCGCGTCGTACTTGGACCCGTGGCAGGGACAGTTCAGCGTCGCCCCGGCGGGAGCCACAGGGCAGCCCATGTGCGTGCACTTGGCGCTGAAAGCGACCACATGGCCGGCGGTGGGCTGGGCGATGATGATGGGCCCGTTGGGCCCGGTGGCCGAGACCGCCTGGCCGACGGGGATGTCGGCCAGCTTTGCGAGCGGACCCGCAGCGGGGGCTGCACCCGCGCCCCCGCCTGAGGGCGCGGCGGCGGAGCCGCCCGAGGGCGCGGCTGCCGAGCCGCCGGAGGACCCGCCCCCGCACGCCGCGAGCGTGCCCACCACGGCGACGCCGGCAACGGCCGCCGCACCGACGCGCACGAACGCGCGCCGGCTGGGCTCGGCCTCGACCGCGAGGTCCTGGTCGGGCGACGTGGCGTGGGGCACAAGTCCTCCTGGTGCGTCTGCTCGAGCGGGCGCAGCGAACGGCGCCCTGTCAGCGTGAACGGATCGGGTCGGCGTCTGGTTCAACTCGGTCCTCAGTCGGCTGGGCCGGGTCGGGCTGGGGTGGTCACGTCGTGGGCAGGGCGAGCAGCGTCGCGCCCGTCTCGTCGTCGACGACGTCGACGCGGGCGATGTCCTCGGGGTTGGTGGCGACCGAGCCCTGTACCGAGGCCTCCCCCTCGTAGTGGGTCTGCCAGGTGGCCGCCGTCTCGCGCCGGCCGTCGTGGCTCACGACGACCAACCGGCAGGTGGTGTCGTCAGGCATACCGCCGACCGTGAACGTGAGCTCGCTGCCCCACTGCGACCGCCGCACGACCACCTTCCCCCAGACCCCGGTCGCGGCGTTGTGCGCCGAACCGGTGGCGTACGGCTGACCGGCGGCGCTGACGCCCGCGCCGGTGCTGCCCGGCAGGCGCCCGTCGATCCACAGATCCAGCGGCACGACGAGCACGAGCACGGCCGCCGCAGCCATGCCGAGCACGGCCATCCGGCGTCGCCGGCGGTGACGCGACACCCGCGTCAGGAGCCGGTCGAGCAGCGCGGCGCCGGCGGGAGGGACAGGCTGCAGCGCGCTCTCGTCCACAGCGGCCAGCAGGGGAGGCAGCGGCGCGAGGCGCTCGAACTCGCTGTGGCAGCGCGGGCACGTCGCGAGGTGGTCGCGGAGCACGCCGACCGGGGCCTGCCCGGAGAGGAGCGCGACCGCAGCCTCCTGCCTGGCCTCGTGGCAGTTCACGGGAGGATGCCCCGCTCCTCGCAGGCCACGCGCAGCGCGCGCAGGGCGTAGTAGGCACGCGACTTCACGGTGCCTTCGGGCACGCCCAGGGTGCGTGCGGCATCTGCGACGGACCGGTCCCGGTAGTACAGCTCGTCCAGCACGCTTCGGTGCTCTGGCGTCAGGGCGGTCAGCGCCTCCGACATCCCGTGGGCCAGCAGCACCCTGTCGAGCACCTCGTCGTCCGTGCGGTGCCGGGCCGCGGCGACGGCGTGTCCCTCGGCGTCGTCCGGCGGTGGTACCTCGCGCGGCCGGGCCCGTCGCGCGCGCTCGCCGTCCACCACGAGGTGGCGCGCCACGGTGAGCAGCCATGCCCGCACGGAAGCCCCGCCCGCCCGGTCCGGGTCGAGCGCGCCGGGATGCTGCCACGCTCGCAACAGGGTCTCCTGGACGACGTCCTCGGCCCGCGCGGTGTCCCCGGCGACGAGCCGGCGCACGTATCCGAGCAGCACTCCGGAGTGTGCGGCATACAGCTCGCGCACCAGCTGCTCGTCAGTGGCCGGAAGGCCCATGTCTGGTGAACGTACCGGCACCGCGCGACGTTCAGGGCCCGGTGCACCCCATCTGGGGGTCCGACCACCGCGTTTTGGGTGGCACCCTGGGGCGATGAGCGACGCGCCGAGTGCCGTGCGAACCCTCGACGCCGAGCAGGTGACAGGCGCTATCACGTTCCACGGGGAGGGCCCGATCTGGGACGTCGCGCGCGCCGTCCTGCACGTCGTCGACCTGCTGGCCGGGGACCTGGTGACCCTCGACCCGGAGTCGGGGACCGTGAGCCGGGCACATCTGGGCGCCGTCGCCGCCTGCGCGCGGCCACGGGTCGGCGGCGGGTTCGTGGTCGCGCTCGAACGCGCGTTCGCACTCGTGGACCCCGACGGGGCGGTGCATCGGCAGCCGGACGTCTGGGCCGACCCCGGGGTCCGCTTCAACGACGGCGGCTGCGACCCCTCCGGGCGCTTCTACTGCGGGACCATGGCCTACGACGTCGCCCCGGGGCGAGGCAGCCTCTTCCGCCTCGACCCCGACGGCACGGTCAGCACCGTGCTCGAGGGCCTGACGATCTCCAACGGGCTCGGGTTCGCCGCCGACGGCAGGAGCGCCCTGTACGTCGACACCCCGACGGGGCGGGTGGACCGGGTCGAGGTCGACCCCGTCACCGGCGGCTTCGGTGCCAGGCGGGCGTTCGTGGAGATCGCCCCGTCGCTGGGGTACCCCGACGGCATCGCGCGCGACAGCGAGGGCGGGGTGTGGGTGGCGCTGTGGGGCGGTGGTGCGGTGCACCGCTACGACGCGGCGGGGCGCCTCGACACGGTCGTGCGGCTGCCCGTGACCAACGTGAGCTGCCCGGCGCTGGGTGGGCCGGACCTGCGCACGCTCTTCGTCACGACATCGCGGCAGGACCTGCCCGAGGGCGCCGAACCGCAGGCCGGAGCGGTGTTCGCCGTGCGGGTGGACGTCTCAGGCGACCCGGTGCTCCCCTTCGCCGGCTGAGCGCACGCCGTCCCCCAGCCCGACGGCGAAGGCGCCGGCGAGGAGCACCAGCCCGGCGGTGAGCAGGCCAGGCACGAGGAACGCCACCCGGAAGTGGTGCAGCGAGCCCAGGATGCCGACCATCGCCGCGCCGAGCACCACGCCCAGGTAGTTGAACAGGTTGAGCTGGGCCACGAGGTCGTCTGTGCGCGAGGGGTCCAGCCGGCCGGCGGCTGCGAAGGACAACGGCGTCACCGAGGCGACCGCCAGGCCCACCGCGCAGGCTCCGGCGACGGCCAGCGCCGGGCCCGTCGCGCCGGCGACGGCGACCAGGCCCGCGCACCCCACGACCCCGCCCAGCCGCACCACCCACGCCGGACCCCAGCGGCGCACGACCTGGTCCGCCCCCAGGCGCGCCACGACCGAGGCGGCCTGGTACCCGGCGACGCCGAGCGCGGCCACGGCCGAGCTGGCGGCGAGCACGTCGTGCATGTACTGGGTGGTCCACGTGGTCATGGAGGAGTCGACGAGGAACACGATCAGCACGGCGACCCCCAGCGGCCAGAGCCGGGCCCACGGCAGGCGGGGCGCCGGGCCGGCCCCCGCGTGCGGCAGGTGCTGCTCGGCCAGCACGTGCTCCTCGGCCGGGTCGGCCCGCAGGAGGCCCCGACCCATCCCGGCCGCGGCCAGAGCCACCACGCAGGGCAGGGTCAGCCGCAGTGGCAGCGACTCGTGGGTGCGAGCGGTGAGCGACGTCCAGAGGGCGCCGACGGCCGCGGCGATGCTCCAGACGGCGAAGAAGCCGACGAGGATGCTGCGGCCGTAGCGATGCTCGAGCTCCACCGCCTGCATGTTCGTGCCGAGGTCGACCACCCCGACCGCCGCGGCGTAGACGGCGAAGGCGACGACGAAGGTGGGCAGGCTGGGTGACGCCGCGATGGCGGCGAGGCCGACGGCGAGCAGCAGCAGACCCGCGCGCAACGTCGGCGCGCTGCCGCGGCGACCGGCGACCCGGGCCGCCACCAGGTTCCCGGCCGCGGCGAGGAACGGCAGGCAGGCCACCAGCACCGTCAGCCCCTGGATGCTCAGCCCGTAGCGGTGGGTGAACGCCGGGGTGCTCGTGAGCAGCACTGCGAGCGCGAAGCCCTGAGCGGCGAAACCCGCGCTCGCGGCGACGCGCGAGGTCGCCAGGGACGGTGCGCGTCCCGGCGCGGACGGGGCCATGCGGGCACACTGTGCCCGATCCGGTCCCGTGGCGAAAGCCCTGCCTGCTCCGCGGCCGGGCCTGGCCTACGCTTCGCCAGGTGAGCGACCTCGTGTACCCGCCGGTGATCCTGCTCGCCCGCGGCGTGTTCGCCGGGCTCGGGCTGCGCTTTCGGATCGAGGGCGCGCAGAACATCCCGCGGACCGGCGGGGCGGTGCTCGCCAGCAACCACGTCAGCTACCTCGACTTCGCCCTCTGCGGGCTCGCCGCGCGGCCGAGCAAGCGTCTCGTGCGCTTCATGGCGAAGGACGCCGTTTTCCGGCACCCGGTCGCCGGGCCGCTGATGCGGGGGATGCACCACATCCCCGTGGACCGCGCCGCCGGCTCGGGTGCCTTCCGTGAGGCGATGAGGGCGCTGAAGGCCGGTGAGATCGTCGGGGTCTTCCCCGAGGCCACGATCAGCCGCTCGTTCACCGTGAAGGAGTGCAAGAACGGCGCTGTCCGCATGGCCGCGGCGGTCGGCGTCCCGCTCATCCCGATGGCCGTGTGGGGCGGCCATCGCATCTACACCAAGGGCCACTCACGCGACCTCCACCGGGGCAAGGCGATCGCCATGGCCGTCGGGCAGCCGTGGACCCCCGGCAAGCGCGACGACCCGGCCGAGCAGACCGAGCAGATGCACCTGCGGATGGCCGAGCTCCTCGACCACCTGCAGCGCACCTACCCCGACCAGCCGTCGGGACCCGACGACCGCTGGTGGCTGCCTGCGCACCTCGGGGGTACCGCTCCCACCCCCGAGCAGGCACAGGCGATGGACGCCGCCGAGACGGCCGAGCGGCGCGGCGAGTAGCGACTGCTCCGGCCGGTCAGCTCCGGCCGATCAGCTCCGGCCGGGGTTCACTTCCGCCACCACACGTCGTCCGGCTCGACGACGGGCAGCTGCGACCCGCTGCCGGGCGGGGGCCGCACGTCGGTCGCGCGGCGCAGGGCCGGCCGGAAGATCTCGCTGGTGATCTTGCGGTAGGTGAGGTCGGGGTCCTTGACGAAGTTGATGACGCTGAGCGCCTGGTCCTGGCCGGCCGACTCCACGACGAAGGTGCCGTAGCCGAAGAACTTGCCGGGCATCGTGCGCTTGTACGTCATGTCGGTGACCTTGCCCAGCGGCATCATCGCGACCTGGCGGGTGAAGATGCCGTAGAGGTTGATGAGCCGGCGGTCGGTGGCGATGAAGTAGTCGCGGTACCAGTTCAGGGTCTGCCAGAGCGCCCACGCGGTGACGGCGAGCCAGCCCACGACCGCGAGGTCGCGCAGGAGCAGCGCCTCGCCGGTGAGCGCGCTGTCGAGCCAGCCGACGACGAGCAGGCCGACCGCGACCATCGTCATCTCTTTGATCAGCACCATCCAGTGCTTGTGCTGGATCAGGACGACCCGCTCCTGCGGGACCATGTACTTCTTGATCTCGCGGGGGGTCCAGATCGGGACAGGCGGCGGCATGCCGTCACCCGGGGTGGATGAGCGCGTTCAGGAAGTCACCGATGGCAGAGAGGCCGTTGAGGAGCATGTTGAAGGCCGAGTGCACGACGGCGGCGGACGCGGTCGGCTCGGTGATCACGGCATAGGCCAGGAACACGACGATGAGGCCGACGATGACCTTGCGCCCTCGGCTCACCCCGCCTCCTCCGTCTCGGTCGGTCTCTCATGGCGTGCACGCCTCACCAGGCAGGCGCACCTGCGACATCCCAGCATCACCCATCGGGGACTGTATTGGCAGCAGGCGCGCGCGGCGTGTCCGGTGAGTGTCTGGTCGGTCCGTGGCCGGTGCGTGGTCGCGTGTCCGGGTCAGACGACGCCGTACAGACGGTCGCCCGCGTCACCCAGGCCGGGCACGATGTACCCCAGCTCGTTCAGCCGCTCGTCCATGCCCGCGACGACGATCGTGACCGGTGAGTCCTGGCCGAACTGGCGCTCGACCTCGGCGACCCCCTCGGGTGCTGCGAGCAGGCAGATCGCCGTCACGTCGTCCGCCCCTCGGTCGAACACGAAGGTCATGGCCGCGGCGAGCGTCCCGCCTGTCGCCAGCATCGGGTCCAGCAGGAAGACCTGCCGTCCGGACAGGTCGTCGGGCAGCCGCTGGGCGTACGTGCTCGCCTTGAGGGTGTGCTCGTCGCGGATCATGCCGAGGAAGCCGACCTCCGCGGTGGGCATGAGCCGGATCATCCCGTCGAGCATGCCGAGGCCGGCCCGCAGGATCGGGACGACGAGCGGCTTGGGTGCCGACAGCTTGACGCCGACCGTGGGTGCCACCGGGGTGCGGATCTCGTGGGGCTCCACGCGGACGTGGTGCGTGGCCTCGTAGGCCAGCAGTGTCACGAGCTCGTCGGCGAGACGGCGGAACGTCGGGGAGTCGGTGTTCTCGTCACGCAGCACGGTGAGCTTGTGGGTGACGAGCGGGTGGTCCACCACGTGCAGGCGCATGCGGGCAACCTATCCGATGATCCACATCCGGACGTTGGGGCGAGTGTGTGGTGCGTCGTGCTGCCGTGATGCCACGATGTGGCCCGTGGCGTACTTCACCGCGGTCCTCGCCCGCGTCGGCGCGGGGTGGAAGGCGCGCGACGTCGAGGTGGACGACGCGCTGACTCTCGATGACCTCGCCGATGCCTTGCGCTCGGTCTCTGTCGACGACCAACCGGTGCTCGCCGTCGTGGAGCACGAGGACGAGTGGTTCGCGGTCGTGCGCGTCGACGGCGAGGACGAGCCTCGGCTGTTCGTCTCCAACCTCTACGCCGCGTCGCGCAGCCACTACGGCTCTCTGCTCGCGCCGGCTGCCGACGTGGACGACGACGCCGACGACCTCGACGACGCGGACGACAACGACCCCGATGCCCCCGCCGCCGAGGCGCCGGGGGACGACGACGACGAGGACGGCCAGGAGCAGGACCAGGACGTCGAGGAGCCGATCGCGGTGTGGGCCGGTGAGTCCGACCTGCTGGAGGACCTCGGGGTGCCCGGCCGTGCCCTGCGCCGGCTGGTCGAGGACCACGCCGACGACCCGGGGATGGTCCTCGGCGAGGTCGGCGACACTGTCGGCTTCGCCGAGCTGCTCGAGGCGCTGCGCTGAGCACCGTCGCGCGGCGCGGCGTCCCGCCCGCGGCGGCGGACCTGGCACACATGCGGATGGCTCTGGACGAGGCTGCTCTCGCAGCCTCCGCCGGCGACGTCCCGGTCGGTGCGGTCGTGGTCTCGCCCACCGGGGTCGTGCTGGCGTGCGGGCGCAACCTGCGCGAGGCCACGGCCGACGCGACCGCGCACGCAGAGGTCGTGGCCCTGCGCGCGGCCTCGGCCGTGCTCGGCGCCTGGCGCCTGGACGGGTGCACCCTCGTGGTCACGCTGGAGCCGTGCACGATGTGTGCCGGCGCGCTCGTGCTGGCCCGGGTGTCGCGGTTGGTGTTCGGCGCGTGGGACCCCAAGGCCGGCGCGGCCGGCTCGGTGCGAGACGTGGTCCGCGACCCGCGCCTCAACCATCGCGTCGAGGTGGTGGGCGGGGTGCTCGAGTCCGAGTGCGCGTCGCTGCTGAGCGACTTCTTCGCCGGGCATCGCGAGGGGCCGCAGGCGTAGTCGTGACGGAGAGCCCGGCCGCGGTCGGTGCGGCGCGGCCGCGGTCGGTGCGGCGCGGCCGCTCGGGTGGCGGTGCTCAGGTTCTCGGCGGCCCGCGCCGACCTTCCCCTCGTGGGGCGTGGGCAGCCCGCGCGCGCCGACCGCGCGCGCCGGTGGTCGTTGATGGGCGGGGACGGCGCCGCCGTGCCCCGCTGCGCCGTCTGTGGGGCCCGCACGGGCGACGTCCCGTGGTGCGGGCAGTGCGGCTGGACGTTCGACGAGACGCCGCAGGGCGGCCGACCCGGTGACGGCGCATATCGGCGGATCGACTGGAGGGCGGTGCGCGCCACAACGCGTTGGAGCGCGACCGTGGTCACCTTCGGTCCTCGGGTGAAGGTGCTCATCTGCCTGCCGCTGTGGCTCTCGGGCGCTGTCTGGCTGCTGGCGGTCGCGTTCGTGTTCCGGGGTCCGATGGCGGCTCTGTCGGTCGCCGTCGGAGTGCCCGTCCTCGGTGCGATCGGCTACCTGACGGCCAAGGTCTGGGCGCGGGGCCCGAAGCCGTGATCTTGGGCACCCGGTGTGGACATCGATTCGGTTGCCCACGCCCGCACCCGGTACCCTCGACGGCGGTGGCGTGTCCGAGCGGCCAAAGGAGCACGCCTCGAAAGCGTGTGAGGGGGCAACTCCTCCGTGGGTTCAAATCCCACCGCCACCGCGCTGACCTGTGGAAACGCGGTAATACCCCCTGCGGGTATGACCGCGTTCTCGAGTGTTGGTCTCAGTTCCACGCTCGGGTGCGCGAGGACGCCCGTGGGCGTGTGCTCCTGTTCGCTGGGGTACGCGACGGTGCGCCCGCCGAGCCCCGGACAGCGGATTGCCGATCGCGACAACTGATCGTCGCGGTCCATCCTGGGGGCGTGACTGTGCCTCGAGGGCTCCGCCTGGCAGACCGGACGACGAGTAGCTCTGGGCTCTCATTCAGGCGTTCGTGACGCCGGACGGGCGCTACCTGTGTCTCCCGCATGGCAATTCCTCGGGCTGCAGCGTGGGGCGAGGGATGGGACCGTGATCTGGGCCGGCGAGTCGACGCCCTGAAGCCGCCCGGGTCGTCAGGGCAGGAGGTCCAGGTACTTCTTGCGGGCCGGCATGGCGTGTATGACCATCTCGTCCCCGCTGTCGAAGACGAGAACGACGGTCTCCGGCAGTCGCGCAGTGGTGTCGAACCCGAGCCGCAGCTCTCGCCGCGACAAGTCGTCGTCGTCGAGTGGTTCGATCCACGGGGGCCATTCGGCCGCTTGGACGGTGTCCTCGGCCGCGATGCCGTGTTTGAGGGCGGCCGGGTGGACCTTCACGCTGCGAAGTGGGCAAGTGCCGCGCGGATGAGCTCAGACCTGCTCATGGCGCTCCTGGCCGCCGCCGCGTCCAGAGCGTCGAGCTCTTCAGTGGTGAGCCGGACCGCCACCACCTGCATCGGCTCGGCTCCACGGCCAGGACGGCCACGGCCACGCCGCTTCAGTTCCTCGACGTCGTAGCCGGCCTCGGCCTCGTCGGCCCACTTCTGGATCTGCTCCTCCGTCACCATGCAATTATCGTATGACGAAAACCAAGCCCGGGTCCAGAGTGCGGCGCCGAGCCAGATGCCCCAGGACGAGGCGGTCGCGCCGAGCCGTTGGCGGGTGGTCTCAGTTGTGGCTGTTCCCGTTCGTACAGGGGATCTACACAGAGGGCGCAAGCGCGGTCAGCGGCATGAGCGGGCGTGGGGGCCGCCTGGTCGAGTGCTCCGGTTACGCTCGCAGGTGCTCGGCGAGACGCACTGAGGCGTCGATCTCGGTGCGCCTGATGGAGACACTCTCGACGTTGAAGCCGCACGACATGCCTAGGCGCCGGCAGAACTTGGCCAGATCTTGGGCGGTGGCCACACAGTGATCGAACGACGCTGCCAGCGGATCGTCGGATCGTTCCAGGTCGTTGCGCATCCAGCGGGGAACATCGACTCCCAGCCATTCCAGGAATGCCAACGTCTTCAGCGAGCCACATACCGCGAGCGTGAAGATCACTAGCGCTGGTTCCTGCCCCTGGTCGAGGCAGGCGTAGTGGTAGTCGGAGACCATGCTTTTGGCGGCGTCGGCGTCGTAGACCACCTGAGTGACGAAGAAGGACACGCCCTCGCGCTGCTTGCGCAGCATCCGCCGGTGCTCCCGGCCGCCGCTGGTGTGCCGCTCGGGAATGGCAACCCCGCCCATGGGCAACTCTGGGCGCGTGTTCCGCCACAGGGCGTGCGCCTCGGCGAGGCTGGTCAGCACCTGCCTGGAGGTTGAGGATGCCCCGACGAACACCGTGCGCACCTGCTCGGGGTTCTGCGCGGCGAGCCACGACTCCAGGTCGGCCGGGTCGTACTTGCCCACGCACCGGTAGACGATGACCGGACGGTCCCATTCGGTCAAGTACCGGGAGTGGAAGTCGCCCGGGTCCTGGATGGGTAGATAGAGGAACGGCCGATCCTCGGGGTTGCGGTCACTCTCGTCGTCGATGTCATAAACGATCAGGGCGTCGAGGTCGAGCCGCCGAAGACGCTCGATCGTGACCTTGGCGATCTGCTGGGTGTCCTGCGGCGACGTCGACTTCCGAGGCGGCGTGATGCTGAACATCAGCCACGCACGCTGACGTGACGATTCCACAGCCTGTCTCCTCATCGGCCTCGTGGCGGTGACCCTACGCCGAGCGCCCGCAGGAGCGGGCGACCCAGGCTGTGGGTAAACCCGCCGAGCGCGGCCGCCACCTGTTCGCCAACCCCGCGGAGCCCACGATGGCCGACAGCATCACTGGCATGGCTGGAGCAACTGATGCGCGGCCGTCCCATGATTATGGAATCGTGCGAGCCGGCTCGCCGTGCCGTCCGCCTACGCTGCTTCCGTGCCGACCCTTGCGACCGCACCCGACTGGTGGCGCGACTTCGTCACTGCCCTCCCGGCCCGCACAGCCAAGGTCGCCGTCACGCGTGCCGACGGCTCACCACTGGTCACACCGGCCTGGGTGGCGCTGGATGGCACGGGCGACGCCACCGAGGTCCTCTTCAACACCGGTGAGAGCTCCGGCAAGGGTCGCGCCCTGCGCCGGGACCCTCGGGTCAGCCTGTGCTGGGACGACGAGCAGCCACCGTTCACGTTCGTCACTGTGATGGGCACCGCGCGGCTCGTCGACGACCTCCATCAGGTTCGACACTGGGCGGCCGTCATCGGCGGCCGGTACATGGGCGCACACCGGGCCGAGGAGTACGGGGCGCGAAACGGGGTGTCGGGCGAGCTGCTGGTCCGCGTCGCGGTGACCCGGGTGATCGCAGTCCGCGACGTCGCGGGATGACTCCACCCACAGGTGTCCGGTTCCACGCCGTTCACGTCGCAGACATCAGGAGGCGTTGGTCAGGCGCCGGACGACGTACTGATTCAGGCTGAGGTTCTGCGTGGCTGCTTCCATCGCGAGCTTGCGGTGCAGTTGTTCACCGACGCGGAGGTTGAACTTGCCTGAGTAGGTTCGAGAGGACAGGGACTGCGGCACTGGTTCTTCGTTGCGACGGAGGTCGTCGACCACTTCGGCGACGACGGCACGAAGACCTTGCAGGGCGCCTTCCTGAGTGTCCGCCAGCCAGGACAACGAGGGGAACTCCAGGCACGTGGCGACGAACTCGTCGTCCTCGGCAGACCAGGTCACGCGGTAGGTGTAGTGGGTGATGTCGCTGCCGACAGTGGTCATGATTCTCCCTCCTGCTTGTCGAGGGCGGCCAGTACCTGCCGAACCTGGTAGGCCTTGGCCTTCCCGTGATCGTCTTGGATGTTCACCCGTGGGTCCCCTTGCCAAGGAGTCTTGAACACCGCATGTGATCCCCCGCTGGTTCTGGGAGGGCCGAAGTAGTGTTCGCAGACCTTGGCGAGATCCTCGTACCGAATGTTGCGAGGGTTGGCGCGCATCGCTGCGACGATCCGGGCTACCGATGGCACCTTCTGATGGTACTACTGGTGGTACCACTGGACAACGGCCGGCAACGTCCGACCTCTCGGCATGCGGCATGCGGCATGCGGCGTGCGGCGTGCGGGTGCTCGTCGATCCGTGTCGTCGGGCCGGTCAGGTTCCTGAGGCCATGTAGGCGGCGAGGATGTAGTTGGGGTGTCGGTCGAGGTTCTGACGGGCCCGGTCGTAGCGCATGGTGGTGCGGGGGTCGGCGTGGCGGGCGGCGATCTGCACGTCGCGCAGGTCGACGCTGGCGTCGAGCATCGTGGTGACGAAGGTGTGCCGCAGCATGTGCGGGTGCATTCGTGGCAGACGCACGCCGGCCTGGGCGGCCAGCTGCTTCAGCCGGCGGGTGGCGGCGTGCCGATCCATCCGGCGGCCGCGGGTGTTGAGCAGGATGGGCCCGCTGCCGCGGCCGCTGATGGCGGCGTCGACGGCGCGTCCGACCGCAGGTGGCAGCGGCACCAGGACGACCCGTCCTCCCTTGCCCAGAACCCGTAGGACGCGGTGGCCGTGCTCCTCACAAAGATCTGCGACGTCCAACGCGCAGGCCTCGAAGATGCGAAGCCCGAGCAGCCCGAGCATGGCGACCAGGGCGAAGTCTGACCGGCTCGGTGAGGTCCGCGCGCCGCGGTCAGCAGCGCCTCGAACTGCAGGTGGGTCAGCCCGAGCGTCGGGGACTCCGGCGGGACCCGAGGCCGGCGCAAGTAGTCCGCGGGTGAGGATTCCAGGATGGTGTCGATGACGGCGGTGCGGTAGAACCCTGCCACGACGCTGACCCGGCGGGAGACGGTGGACGGCTTGTAGTGACGGGTCTCCTGAAGCCAGCGCACGGTACAGCTCAAGATGTGCCCGGTGCAGCGCCAACGGGTCCAGGTCCCGGTCGGCGCACCAGGACAGGAACACCCGCAGGTCGGACGCGGCGTGCTGGCGGGACAGGTCTTTGAACCGTCCCAGGTATGCCTCGGCCGCCATCGTCGCCGCGGTCGAGGCCTCCGTCGATGCATCGGGAACTCCCATGGCTCGCGAAATGATCGTCATGGCTACCACGCTGAACCACCGACCAGCGGTGCGCGACAGGCCGAACTGCGCGCCCCTGCCCTCCGCCCCGAACGCGGCACGGTAGGGCGACTGGCGCACGGTCGGCGGCATGACCGTGCGTCCGCGGTGGCGCGCGACCGCTTCGGGTCGGTCAGTCGATCCGGATCGCGTTCCGCAAGAGGATCGTCACGGGGAGCGCGACCACAGCGGGTCGTCATGCGGAGCGCGACGATCCATCTACGGCACTCCGGTAGCGGCGACGGTCGGCTGGTCGCGCGCGCCCCACTTCCACAGGGCCCACAGTACGGACTCCCGGCTGTGACCCCGTTCGGTGAGCTCGTACTCGACTCGTGGGGGAACCTCCGCGTAGACGTGCCGCGAGACCATCCGCTCGCGGGACGAATGGGACAAGTGCGTCGAGCGCGGCGGCCCGAGCTTGACAGTCATACGCGGAAAGACTCACTACGCGGCCAGCCTCATGTCGGCTGCCGACCAACAGATCCCCGACGACACCCGCGTGGTGTTGGAGGAACTGATCACGGAAACCGGGCGTTGACTGGCGAATATCGGGATGGACAACGGCACCCAGCTCACCGCACACGCGATGCGCGGCTGGCGGCGCATCTCCTTGACGAGACCGCGCTCATCGAATCCTGCTTGCTTGGCGGAACGGCTTCTCCGAGTCCTTGGACGGCGGCTTCAGTCCCCCACCCGGCCGGTGTCGTAGGCCCACATGGCGATCTCGACCCTGTTGCGGGCGCCGATCTTGGTCAGCAGGCTCGCGACGTGGGTCTTGGCGGTCGTCAGGCCGATGAAGAGATCGGCGGCGATCTCGGCGTTCGTGCGGCCGCGGGCGACCAGCGCCAGCACCTCCTCCTCGCGGTCGGTGAGCGGATCGATCGGGTGGGTACGTCGTTTCGACGGTTCCCTGGCGGCCAGGGTGGACAGCAGCCGCCGGGTGATGTTCGGCGCGATCAGGGCATCGCCGACGGCGGCGGCATGCACGGCCTGGACGAGCAGCTCCGGCCCGGCGTCCTTGAGCAGAAAGCCTCGGGCGCCGGCCCGAAGCGCGCCGTGGACGTACTCGTCGAGGTCGAAGGTCGTGATCACCACCACCGCCATCGGGTCCGGGACGCCCCGCCCTGCGAGGAGCTCGGTCACCTCGATGCCGTCGAGCCCGGGCATCCGGATGTCGACCAGGCACACGTCGGGGTGGAGCCTACGCGCCAGCTCGACCGCGGCGTGGCCGTCGGCGGCCTGACCGACGACCTCGATGTCGGGCTGGGCGTCAAGGATCATGGACAGGCCGGTGCGCACCAGGTCCTGGTCGTCGGCCACCAGCACTCGCACCGTCATCGGCGTACCACCGTCGGCAGCTCAGCGTCGACCGCCCATCCGCCCTCGGGCGCCGGCCCGGCGCGCAACGTGCCGCCGAGCAGCTGCACGCGCTCGGTCATCCCCAGCAGCCCGAAGCCGTGGCTCGCCGGCCGCACCGGGTCGATCTGTCCGTCGTCGGTCACGCGGAGCCGCAGCCTTCCTCCACCCTCGACGACCCGGATCTGCACGCGCGAGGCGTTGCGGGCGTGCCGCAGGGCGTTCGTCAGCGCCTCTTGCGCCAGCCGGTAGACCGCCGCGTCGACCTGGAGCGGAAGTTCGTCCAGGTCACCCGGCACCTCCACGTCGACGACCGGCACCGGGTCGCGGCGGGCGAGGGACACCAGGTCGGCAACGCCGGGCTGGGGGGTGTACTCCGCCGACGCTCCGTCGCGCAGCACCCGGACCATCGCCCGCATCTCCGCCAGCGTCCGCGATGCTTCCCCCTCGATGACCGCCAGCGCCTCGAGCGCCGCCTCAGGTCGCTGCCCGGCCATCGCCCGGCCCGCCTGCGCCTGCACCGCGATCGCCGAGACATGATGGGCGACTATGTCGTGCAACTCACGCGCGAGGCCGATCCGCTCCTGGCTGCGGATCTGGTCCAACGCCCGGCGACGGCTCTCGGCGCGGTAGCGGAACGCCGCTCCGCCCGCGGCCGCCGCCGCCAGGATGCCGAACCCGCCGAAGAGCTCGGCCGGCCCGGTGTAGTCGGTCGCAATGCTGAATACCGCAGCGACCAGCACCACCGCCAGCCCGATCACGATCTGACGCCCTGAACCCCAGCGGACCAGCGCGTAGACGAGCACCAGGATGTAGATCATCGTGTTGAGGCCCACACCCGGGATCCCGGCCAGCTGGCTCGCCAGTCCCAACGCCATGCCGGTGCCGAAGCCCACCACGACGCAGACCAACGGGTGGGTACGCCGCCACAGCAGCACCGGCGCAAGCCCGACCGCCACGATCGTCACGAACGGCCGCCAGGCGACGTCGTCCCGGAGGACTCCCTCGAGCAGCGCCGTCACCATCAACGCCCCGACCAGCACCCAGTCGCGCGACACCCGTTCGGGAACGGCGGCTGCTCGGGGCTCGGCCCACAGCGAGCGCAGGGCGTTGGTGATCACACACCCAGCCTAGGGACCGCCGAGGCGCCGGGGACCGACCGAAAGAACGAGATCCGCTCCTCCCAGCGGCGGAGGCTGGTCCGGCCTCGACGCCGATGTGCGCACGCCGCGACGCGGCGAGGGTTCTCACATGATCACTGTTGAGTCACTGACCCGGAGGTACGCCGGCTTCACCGCCGTCGACAACGTCTCCTTCACCGCCCAGTCCGGTCGCGTCACAGGCTTCCTCGGCCCGAACGGCGCCGGCAAGTCCACCACGATGCGCGTGATGGTCGGCCTGACCGCCCCGACGTCCGGCACCGCGACCATCAACGGAGAACGGTTCGCCGACCTCCCCAACCCCGGCCTCGAGGTGGGCGTCCTTCTCGACGCCTCCGCCCAGCACGCCGGCCGCA
>CAVZVW010000001.1:0-877616 GCA_963778845.1 uncultured Actinomycetota bacterium | reverse complement strand
CCAAGGGCGACACGGTCTACGTGTCGCTGGAGCCCGAGGCGACCCGGCACATCACCGGCACCTACCAGCTGTCGGGTCCCCGGCGCGCCGGAGAAGGCGCTGCTGCCGCTGGGGTTCTGCCGCGAATGCGGCCAGGAGTACCTGGTGGTGGCGCGCAGTCACCCGCGACGGGCAGAGCGTGTTCGTGCCCCGCCGCGACGCCGACGCCTCCGGCGGCGACGACGTCACCGGCTACCTGTACGTCTCGGCGGACCTGCCGTGGCCGCGACGACCCGCGTCGCCGAGGGCCGGCTGCCCGACTCCTGGCTGATCACCGACCGACACCGGCGCGACGGTGGTCGTGCCGACAGCAAGCAGAAGTACCTGCCGGACCCGGTGTGCGTGGCCGCCCGACGGCGGCCGAGACACCGCGCGGGCAGGGGCTGCAGGCGTGGTTCGTGTCCACCCCGTTCGCGTTCTGCCTGCGCTGCGGCGTCTCCTACGAGCAGGTCCGCGGCAACGACTTCGCCAAGCTGGCCACCCTGGACCGGGAGGGCCGCTCCTCGGCGATCACGGTGGTCAGCGCCAGCATCGTCCGCAGCCTGCAGGCGATCGGCGCCGACGAGCTCGACCCGCCGAGGCACGCAAGCTGCTCACCTTCGTCGACAACCGGCAGGACGCCTCGCTGCAGGCCGGGCACTTCAACGACTTCGTGCAGGTCGCCCAGCTGCGCGGCGCCCTGTACCGGGCGCTGCGACGCGGCAGCCCGGACGGGCTGACGCACGAGGTCGTCGCCGCAGCGCGTCACCGATGCCCTCGGCCTGGCCATGGCGCGACTTCGCCGCCAACCCCGAGGCCAAGTTCGCCGCCACGGACCGACGCCGAGCGGGCGCTGCGGGAGGTGGTCGAGTACCGGCTCTACGCCGACCTGGAGCGCGGCTGGCGGGTCACCATGCCGAACCTGGAGCAGACCGGCCTGCTGCGCGTCGCGCTACCAGGACCTCGACCGAGCTCGCCGCCGACGCACGAGCATCCTGGGCCAGGCTCGGCCACCCGGCGTTGCGGGCAGGCCGACGCCGGCGCTGCGCGAGGAGCTCGGCCGACGATCCTGCTCGACGAGCTGCGCCGGGTCCTGGCCATCGACGTCGACTGCCTCGACCGAGCACGGCTTCGACCGGCTGGCGCCGCGAGTCCCGCCAGCACCTGCTCGAGCCCGTGGGCGCTGGCCGACGGCGAACGAGTCGTCCAGGTCGGCACCGCGTTCGCGCGCGGCCGGCCAGCCCGGCGGGCGCCGCGGCGACCTGAACGTGTCCGGCCGCGGCGGCGTTCGGCCGCTACCTGCGCCGCGACGGCGCCGGCCTGCGGCACAGGCGCTGACCGCGGACGACGCCCAGGAGGTCATCGCGCGACCTGCTTCGACGTCCTCGAGCAGCGCCGGCCTGCTCGACCGCCGTCGACGGACACAGGCGTCCGCCGAGGGCTACCGGCTGAAGGCCTCGGCGCCTGCTGCTGGCAGGCCGGTGACGGGACCAAGGGCGCCGAGGACCCGCTCCGCAGGCGCTGCGACGAGCGAGGCCGCGCCGGGTCAACCCGTTCTTCCGCGACCTCTACCGCGACGTCGCCGCGAGCCTGGCCGGGCTGCACGCCAAGGAGCACACCGCCCAGGTGCCGCCCGCCGACCGGCGAGGAACGCGAGCACGAGTTCCGCGCCGGCGACGCTGCCGCTGCTGTACTGCTCGCCGACGATGGAGCTCGGCGTCGACATCGCCAGCCTGAACGCCGTCGGCGCTGCGCAACGTCCCGCCCACCCCGGCCAACTACGCGCAGCGCTCCGGGCGGGCCGGCCGCTCCGGGCAGCCCGCCCTGGTCGTCACCTACTGCGCCACCGGCAACGCCCACGACACCTACTACTTCCGCCGCTCCCAGCGACATGGTCGCCGGCTCGGTCGCCGCCGCCGCGGCTGGACCTGGCCAACGAGGACCTGGTCCGCTCCCACGTCCACGCGATCTGGCTCGCCGAGACCGGCCAGTCGCTGCGGGCCCGCGATCACCGACCTCGTCGAGGCCGGCGGCGACAACCCGACCCTGAACGTCCTGCCCCGAGGTCTGGCAGGCCCTGACCGAGCCCGACGCCACGCCGCCGCGCCACCCGACGCGCCGAGACGTGCATCGGCGGCCTGCGCTCGGCGTGGGCGGCCTCGGGGCGAGCCGGCGTCGTGGTGGTACGACGGCTGGGTCGCCGACCAGGTCGGCCCGCGCCGCGCAGGGTCTCGACGAGGCCTTGCGACCGGTGGCGCGAGCCTGTACCGGGCGGCCCTGACCGAGTAACACCGAGCAGAACAAGCTCGCCGTCGACACCGCGGGCACCGCACAAGGCCCGCGACACCGCCGTCCGCCGCGCGCGCCGAGGCCCGCAACCAGCTCGCCCTGCTGCGCAACGAGGACAGCGAGCATCGGCGCAGACCGACTTCTACTCCTACCGCTACCTCGCCTCCGAAGGGTTCCTGCCCGGCTACTCGCTTCCCGCGGCTGCCGCTGGCCGCCTACATCCCGGGCGGGCGGCCCGGGCGCGGCCAGCGCGACGGCGACTACGTGCAGCGGCCCACGGTTCCTGGCGATCAGCGAGTTCGGGCCCGGCGCGCTCATCTACCACGAGGGCGCCCGCTACGAGGTCACCCGCGTCCAGCTGCCCCGCGCCGCGGGCGCCGAGCACCGGCGCGAGACCGAGGAGGCGCGCCGCTGCGACGCCTGCGGCTACCACCACCGCAGCGAGGTCGGCACCGACGTCTGCGACGCACTGCGGCGCAACCGCTGGGCGCCAAGACCTACGGGCTGCTGCGGCTGCAGACGGTGTTCACCCGCCGCCGGGAGCGGATCTCCAGCGACGAGGAGGAACGCCGCCGCGCCGGGTTCGAGCTCGAGACCTCCTACCGCTTCGCACGACCACGGCGACCGGCCCGGCCGCGTCGACGCCGTCAGCCAGCGCCGACGGCCAGCCCACGCTGCTGAGCTGTCCTACGGCGACGCGCCACCATCCGGATCGCCAACGTCGGCCGCCGCCGGCGCAAGGACCCCGCACGACCGCGGCTTCTGGCTCGACCTGGTCGAAGGCCGCTGGCTGTCGGACGAAGAGCGCCACCGACGCCACCGTCGACGCCGACGACCTGGACGCTGCCGAGGACGTCGCCCGCAAGGCGAAGGTCATCCCCTACGTCGAGGACCGCCGCAACATCCTCGTCGCTCCGCCTGGCCGACCGCGGTCGACGAGGTGACCGCCACCACCTTGCGGTACGCCCTCGAACGCGGCATCGAGGCCAGCTTCCAGCTCGAGGACTCCGAGCTGGACAGCCAGCCGCTGCCCGACCTCGACCGGCGCGGCCGGATGCTGCTCACCGAGTCCGCCGAAGGCGGCGCCGGCGTCCTGCGCCGCCTGCTCGCCGAACCCGACGCCCTCGCCCGGGTCGCCCGCCGCGCGCTGGAGATCGCCCACTTCGACCCCGACACCGGCGAGGACCTCGGCCACGCACCCGGCGCCCGCGAACGCTGCGAGAGCGGCCTGCTACGACTGCCTGCTCTCCTACCGCAACCAGTTCGAGCACGCCGCTGATCGACCGGCACACCGTCCGCGACCTGCTCCTGACGCTCGCCGACCGGCACGACCGCCGCCGGCGCCGGCGGGCGGACCCGCGCCGACCAGCGAGCGCTGCTCGACGCGCTGGCCGACTCCAGCCTGGAGCGCCAGTTCGTCGACTGGCTCGACGACCACGGGCTACCGGCTGCCCGACCGAGCCCAGGTCACCGTCACCGACGCCCACGCCCGGCCCGACCTCGTCTACGACCTGCCGACCGGCGCCGTCGCGCGTGTTCGTCGACGGCCCGCTCCACGACGACGCCCGACCACGCCGCAGCGCGACGCCGCCGCCGCAGGAACGCCTGATCGACGCTCGGCTGGATGCGTCGTCCGGGTCCGGCACGACGACGACTGGGACGCCGTCGTCGCGCGCGCTACCCGTCGCGTGTTCGGCACCCGGAACGGACACGACCGCGATGACCGCCGCTGACCGCCACGACGCTACGCCGTCGGCTCGCCTGGTGCGCGCCCGCGGCCGGGAGTGGGTCGTGCTGCCCGACAGCCACGCCCGACTTCCTCGTGCTGCGCCCGCTCGGCGGCGGCGACGACGACGTCGCCGGGGTCTTCCCCGCCCTCGAAGCAGGTCGAGCGCGGCCACGCTTCCCGCCGCCGACCGCCGACGACCTCGGCGACGCCGCCTCGCGCCGGCCTGCTGCGCACCGCCCTGCGCGTCGGGTTCCGGTCCACCGCCGGCCCGTTCCGCTCCCTGGCCGGCATCGCCGTCGAACCCCGCGCCTACCAGTTCGTCCCGCTGCTGATGGCGCTGCGGCAGGACACCGTCCGGCTGCTGATCGCCGACGACGTCGGCATCGGCAAGACCATCGAGGCCGGGCTGATCGCCGCCGAGCTGCTCGCCCAGGGCGACGCCCAGCGGCCTCGCCGTGCTGTGCTCGCCCGGCGCTGGCCGAGCAGTGGCAGCGCGAGCTGCGCGACGAAGTTCGGCATCGACGCCGAGCTGGTGCTGCCCTCGCACCGTCACGCGGCTCGAACGCGGCCTGCTGCATGGACGAGTCGCTGTTCGACCGGTACCCGCACGTCGTCGTCTCCACCGACTTCATCAAGTCCGACCGGCCGCCGCCACGAGTTCCTGCGACCACTGCCCCGAGCTGGTCATCGTCGACGAGGCGCACACCTGCGGTCGCCGACGGCGCCACCGGCCGGCGGGCCCGCCACCAGCGCTACGAGCTGCTGCGCGAGCTCGCCGCCGACCCAGCGCCGGCACCTGATCCTGGTCACCGCCACCCCGCACTCGCGGCAAGGACGAGGGCGTTCCGCAACCTGCTCGGCCTGCTCGACCCCGACCTCGCCACCGTGGACCTCGACGACGCCAGCCGGCCGGGAGCGGCTGGCCGCGCCACTTCGTGCAGCGCCGCCGCGCCGACATCCGCCACTACCTCGACGAGGACACCGCCGTTCCCCGACGACCGGGCAGACCCGCGAGGACCCCTACACGCTCAGCCCGGACTACCGCGCGCTGTTCGACGACGTCCTCGCCTACGCCCGCGAGCAGGTCGCCGACGACCCAGCAGGCGGTCGGTGCGGCAGCGGGTCCGCTGGTGGTCGGCGCTGGCGCTGCTGCGCGCCCTCGCCTCCACGCCCGCGCGGCGGCCGCGACCCTGCGCACCCGGGCCGCCGCCGCCGAGGCGCTCGACGTCGCCGAGGCCGACGCCCTCGGCCGCGCCAGCGTCCTCGACACCGCCGACGACGAGGCGCTCGAGGCCGCCGACGTCACCCCCGGCGCCGACTTCGACGCACGCCGACGACGACGGTGACACGGCGATCCCCGCCAGCCGGCGCCGACTGCTCGCGATGGCCCGCCAAGCCGAGGCGCTCGACGGCCCCGAGCACCGACCGCAAGCTCGCCGCTGCTCACCACCCAGGTCAAGGCGCTGCTCGCCGACGGGTTACGACCCGATCGTCTTCTGCCGGTTCATCCACACCGCCGAGTACGTCGCCGAACACCTCGCGCCGGCCCTCGGCGCCGGTGTCGACGTCGCGGCGGTCACCGGCACCCTGCCGCCCGCGGAGCGCGAGCAGCGCATCGCGCGACCTGACCGCCACCGACGGCCGGCACGTCCTGGTCGCCACCGACTGCCTGTCCGAGGGCGTCAACCTCCAGGACGCGCTTCCACGCCGTCGTCCACTACGACCTGGCCTGGAACCCGACCCGGCACGAGCAGCGCGAGGGCCGCGTCGACCGGTTCGGCCAGCGCGCGCCGATCGTCCGCGCCGTCACCCTCTACGGCGCCGACAACCGCATCGACGGCATCGTCCTCGACGTCCTGCATCCGCAAGCACCAGGCGATCCGCAAGGCCACCGGGGTCGTCCGTGCCCGGTCCCCGACGAGTCCGACAGCGTCGTCGAGGCCCTCGCTCGAGGGCCTGCTGCTGCGCGGCAAGGACCCCGACCAGCTCAGCCTCGACCTCGGCCTGACCGAGAAGACCGACGCCCTGCACAGCGGCGTGGGAGTCCGCGGCCGAGAAGGAGAAGGCCTCGCGCACCAGGTACGCCCAGCGCGGCATCCACCCCGACGAGGTCGCCGCGCGAGGTCGCCGACGATCCGCGCCGCGCTCGGCGCCCACGGCGAGGTCGAGGACTTCGTCCGCCGAGACGCTGCGTGCCCTCGGCGCCAGCCGTCACCCCCACCGCCGACGGGTTCACCGCCGTCACCAGCACCCTGCCCGCTCGGCGTCCGCGACGCGCCTGCCCGCCGGGCACGCGAACCGCTGCCGTTCCACCGCGAGCCTCCCAGCCCGCGCGCGGCGACGCCGTCCTGGCCCGCACCGACCCCACCGTCGAGGCCCTCGCCCGCTACGTCCTCGACGCCGCCCTCGACCCCGCCGTCGACCCGCGCTGCCCGGCCCGCCCGCCGCGCCGGCGTCATCCGCACGCAGCGCCGTCACGACCCGCACCACGCTGCTGCTGGTCCGGTTCCGCTTCCACCTCGACCTGCCCGGCCGGGACGGCGACCGCCAGCTCGTCGCCGAGGACGCCCGGCTCCTCGCCTTCCGCGGCAGCCCGGACGCCGCCCAGTGGCTCGCCGACGCCGACGTCGCCGCGCTGCTCGCGGCCGCGCCCGACGGCAACGTCCCCGCCGACCAGGCCGCGAGCCCTGGCAGCACGCGTGCTCGCTCGGCTCGCCCGCCGTCACCGCCGCACCTCGACGAGCAGGCCGACGACCTACGCCGACCGACCTGCTCGACGCGCACCGGCGGGTGCGCGCCGGAGCCGGCGCCGCACGGCGCGGCCTGACGGTCAGCGCCCAGCGGCCCGTCGACGTCCTCGGCGTCTACGTCTACCTCCCCGCCGCCGGCGGTGCCGCATGAGCGACGCTCACCACCGTCCGGACCGTCGGCGGGCTGCTGCCCGCCGGACCTGCTCGCCCGGGTGCTGGCCGGCGACCGGGACCTGGCCGGGCTGACGCCGGCGGACTACCACCTCGGTGCCGGCGAGACCCCTCGCGAGGCCGCGAACCGGGCCTGGACCTACCTGCGCCGGCGTCTGGACCGGCTACCGGGCCGCGCTGGCGCAAGCTGCCCGACGGCGACCCCGCCGTCGGGCTCACCCGGGAGAAGTGGCTGCTGGTCCTGCTGCGCGAGCTCGGCTACGGCCGGGTCCCCACCACGCCGCGGGCGGGCTCGACCGTCGGGCGGCCGGACCGTTCCCGGTCTCGCCACCTGTGGGGGAGCACGCCCGGTCCACCTGCTCGGCTGGGGCGTCGACCTCGACCAGCGCACGCCAGGGCGTGCCCGGGGCCGCCGAGCGCGCGCCGCACGCCATGGTGCAGGAGCTGCTCAACCGCAGCGACGAGCACCTGTGGGCGCTGCTCGTCCAACGGCCGGGTGCTGCGGCTGCTGCGCGACTCCACCAGCCTGTCCGGGCAGGCCTACGTCGAGTTCGACCTCGAGGCGATGTTCGACGGCGAGGTGTTCGCCGACTTCGTCGCTGCTCTACCTGCTCGCCCACCAGTCCCGCGTCGAGGTCCCCGACGGCCGACGGCCCGGCGCGGACTGCTGGCTGGAGCGGTGGCGCACCGACGCCGATCGAGCCGGCACCCGCGCCCTCGAGCCTGCTCCGCGACGGCGTCGCAGCAGGCGATCGCAGACCCTCGGCACCGGCTTCCTGCGCGCACCCCGCCAACGCCGACCTGCACGCGCCGGCTCGCCGACGGCGAGCTGCGGCTCGACGACTACCACCGGGCGCTGCTGCGGCTCGTCTACCGGCTGCTGTTCCTGCTTCGTCGCCGAGGACCGCGGCGCCCTGCTCGCACCCGACGCCGACCCCGACGCCGCGCAGGCCGCTACGCACGACTACTTCTCCACCGCCCGGCTGCGCCGGCTCGCGCTGCGCCGCCGCGGCACCACGCACGCCGACCTGTGGGCAGGCCGTCACGCGTCGTCATCGACGCCCTCGGCGACGAGGACGGCCGCCCCGAGCTCGGCCTGCCCGGCCTCGGCGGGCTGTTCGACCACCGGCGCCGCTCGACGTCGCTCGACCGGCTGCCACGCTGCGCCAACGAGCGCGCTGCTCGCCGCGGTCCGCCACCTGTCGCGTCGTCCAGCCCAAGGGCCAACCGCAAGCGGCGTCGTCGACTACCGCAACCTCGGCGCCGAGGAGCTCGGCTGCATCTACGAGTCGCCTGCTCGAGCTCGTCCCGCGCCACGACCCGCTCGACCGGACCTTCACGCCTCGAGACGCTGGCCGGCAACGAACGCAAGACCACCGGCTCCTACTACACCCCGACCGCGCTCATCGACCTCCTCCTCGACGACGGCCCTCGACCCGGTCCTCGACGACGCCGAGAAGTCCGCACGCACCGCGCGGAGACGAGCGGCGCTGCTGGCGATCACGGTCTGCGACCCGGCCTGCGGCTCCGGGCACTTCCTGGTCGCCGCCGCCCGCCGGATCGCCAACCGCGCTCGCCGCGGTCCGGACCGGCGAGGCCGAGCCCACCCCGACCGACGCTGCAGGCACGCGCTGCGCGACGTCGTCGGCCGCTGCATCTACGGCGTCGACCTCAACCCGATGGCCGTCGAGCTCGCCAAGGTCAGCCTCTGGCTGGAAGCCGCTCGAGCCCGGCAGAGCCGCTGTCCTTCCTCGACGCCCACATCAAGGTCGGCAACGCCCTGCTCGGCGCCACCCCCGCCCTGCTCGCCGCGGGCATCCCCGACGACGCCTTCGACCCCATCGAGGGCGACGACAAGAAGTGCGCCGCCGCGCTGAAGAAGCGCAACAGCGCCGAACGCGACGCCGCCCACAGCCGTCATCGACAAGGCGACCTCTTCGATCAGGCCGGTCTCGACGTCTCCAACACCGGCCTTCGCAAGCGCCTCCGCGCGATCGCCGCCGCACGCCGTGCTCTCACTTGCCGACGTCCACCTCGCCAAGCAGCGACTCGACGCACTCGCGAGGCGCCCCGGCCGCCGTCCGCAGCCCGCACGCTCGCCGACGCCTGGTGCGCCGCGTTCGTCCAGCGCAAGGTCCCCGACGCCCCTCCGATCACCCACGACACCCTCGCGCGCCGTCGCCGACGGCACCGCCCCCACCCGGTTGCTGACCGAGGTCGCCGACCTCACCGCCCGCTACCGGTTCTTCCACTGGCACCTGGAGTTCCCCGACATCTTACCGAGGCCCCCGACGCCGGCGCCTCCACCGCGACCGGCTGGCTCGGCGGCTTCACCTGCATCGTCGGCAACCCGCCCTGGGAGCGGGTCAAGCTCCAGGAACAGGAGTTCTTCGCCAGCCGCGACCCCGAGATCGCCGACGCGCCACCAACGCCGCCGTCCGCAAGAAGCTGATCGCCAGCCTTCCGAGTACGCCAACCCGGACTGTGGGACGAGTGGTGCGCACGCAGCCGCGGCGTCAGAAGGCGAGAGCCACCTGCTACGCAACAGCGGCCGCTACCCGCTCTGCGGGTCGGGGCGACGTCAACACCTACAGCGTCTTCGCCGAGCAATGCGAGCAGGTCATCGCCACCCGCGGGACGATGCGGGCGTCATCACGCCCACCGGACTCGCCACCGACGCCACCACGGCGCCCTTCTTCGCCGACACGCTTGCTAGCCGTCAGACGCTGGCTGCCTTCTATGACTTCGAGAACGAAGCCGCGAATCTTCGACGGATGTCGGCACCGACAGCTTCCGGTTCGCGTACTGCGTGTTCACCGGTGACGAGAGGCAAACACGGTCAAGTGCCTTGGCTCTTCGTCCTCCACAATATACGTGACGACGTCTCTGTCCGAGCCGATTCGCCATTCCCTGAGAGATCTCATGACTCTCAATCCGAACACCGGCACACTGCCCGTCTTCCGAGTCGCGCCTCGACGCCGAGATCACCCTCGGCGATCTACCGTCGTCATCCGATCCTGATCCGCGACGGTGTTGCCGACGGCAACCCTTGGGGTCTGCACCTTCGGAACGCTGTTCCACATGGCCAACGACTCCGGCCTCTTCCGTACCGATCGACGACCTCGAGACGCTCGGTGCCACATTCGACGGCTGGGCCTGGCAGCACAGCCAAGACACGATGGCTTCCGCTGTACGAGGCTAAGATGGTTACCCACTTCGATCATCGCTTCGCCACCTACGCGAATCGACGAGCAGGGCAGCTCAAGGCACCTCGTTCCGCGACTGTCGACGGACGAGCACGACGACCCGACCTAGAACCGCTCGGCCCGGTACTGGGTCGCTGAAACCGAGGTGGCCAAGACCCTAGCGTCGACGGTCTGGGACCGCGACTGGCTGCTCGGTTGGCGCGACATCACGGGTCCACGGAACGAGCGCACCTTCGTTCCGTCGGTGTTACCGCGCTCCGCAGCGGGAACAACGTTCCTGCTTGCGTTCTCCGCCGATCCGCTGCATGCACCATTGCTGCAGTCCGTCGTGGTCGTCGCTGGTCTTCGACTACGTGGCCAGGCAGAAGCTCAGCGGCACTGGCATGACCTACTTCATCGTCAAGCAGCTCGCGTGCCCGGCGCCAGCCACATTCGACAAGGCCCCGCTGTGGGCCGACGTCCCGCTGGCGGAGTGGGTGTTGCCGCGCGTCCTGGAGCTGACGTACACCAGCCACCGGATCGCCGGGTACGCCCGCGACGTCCTGGGCCTCCCTGGCGGCGCCGAGCCGGGACCGCCGTTCCGCTGGGTACCGGCCCGACGGGAGCTGCTGCGCACTGAGCTGGACGCGGCGATGTTCCACGTGTATGGGCTGACGCGACCGGAGGTCGAGCACGTGCTGGACTCGTTCTTCGGTCGTCCGGAAGAACGAGGAACGCGACCACGGCGAGTTCCGCACCAAGCGCCTCGTCCTTGAGGTCTACGACGCGATGGCCGAGGCAGCCGCGACCGGTGTCGCGTACAAGACAGTCCTCGACCCCCCGCCTGGCCAAGGTCCGCGACATCCGAGGAGTTCCGCGTGACCCTGGACGAGGCCGCCGCCGTTGGCGGGTGAACGTTCGTCCGTCGATGATCGAGCTACACCGGATCGGAGGAATGGATGTCCAACACCCTGTTCGGGGTTGAGGCGAGCCCGAACGCCGGAAGCCCATTGCGGCGTGGTTTGCTGCTGCAGCGGGCGATGGAGGTCTTGGTTAGCGCGCAGGGTGCTGCGGTGCCGGCTCGAACTGTCCTCGAACGGGTGGCCGAGAACGTCGAGCTCACCGAGCACGAGCGCAGCCTGAACAAGAGTGGCAACCCCCGGTTCGACACCTACATCAGGTTCGCGTCCGGGTGGGCCAAGACGATCGGCTGGCTCACGAAGAGTCCAGCGGGTTGGGCGATCACCGATGCCGGCCGGGACGCGCTGGGACAGTTCCCGGGCGACGAACTGGCGCGCGAAGCCAGACAGCGGTACCTGGATACCGCCGCGTCCAGCGCCGTCCTCACCGAGGGCGGCGACCCGCGGTGGCAGACGTTGACACAAGCGATCGAGGCTGTGCCCGAAGGGGGGTGGACGACCTACGGCGACCTCTCCACCTTGGTGGGCCTGCCCGCCCGTAGCGTGGGGACCTTCATCCGCACCCACGACCTCTCGAACACCCACCGCGTGCTCAACGCCAACGGGAGTATCGCCGACGGCTTCCAGTGGTCGGACCCGAACCGTACCGACGACCCACGCGCGCTGCTGGAGTCCGAAGGAGTGGAGTTCGACAGCGGTGGTCACGCGTCCCCGGCTCAGCGGGTGACGGCGGAGGAGCTGCGCGAGGTCGTGGGCTCGCCGTCAGCGGGTGCACGGGCGTGGCTGGTCCGGGGGTCGGCCGTCTCGGGGATGAACGTCGTCGGTCAGTGGCTGTCGGAGGGTTTCGTCAGCCTGGCGGCCTCGCACCTGCGGTCGGTGGATCCGGGGATCAGCCTCGATGCGCTGCGGACGATCGTGGAGAGCGACTACGCGCACCTGACGTACAACCAGCGCAAGGCCAAGCTCGCCGAGCTGCACGCGTTCCTCAACCGCATGGCCGACGGCGACGCGGTCGCCACGACGTCCGAGGGGCGTGTCTACCTGGGCCGCATCGAGGGCCCGGTGACATTCGGCGAGCGCGCCGACAGTCTCACGACGATCCGCAGGCCGGTGGCGTGGCAGGGCCGTGGCGTCGACTTCGGCGACCTGCCCGAGCTGGTCCAGACCCGGCTGAAGTCCTCATCCGTCGTCGTCGACCTCACCGACCTGGCGGACGACGTCGGCAGCCTGCTGGGCGACGTCCCCGACGCAGTCGAGCCGGCGCCGTCCCGGGCAGTCACTCTCCCGGAGCTGCCCGATCGGGTGATCGACGAGCTTCTGGTGGGCACGGAGTGGCTGACCGAGCTCGTCGACCTGCTGCGCACACGCCGGCAAGTCATACTCCACGGGCCGCCGGGGACGGGGAAGACGTTCCTCGCCCTCGCCGTCGCCGAGGCCCTGACCGACCCGCAGAACGTGCGGCTCGTGCAGTTCCACCCCTCGTACTCCTACGAGGACTTCTTCGAGGGCTACCGGCCGACCGCCCCGGACGACTCCGGCCGGATCGGCTTCGCCCTGTCACCGGGCCCGCTGCGCGAGATCGTCGACGACGCTGCGGAGAACCCCGGCGTGGCCTACATCCTCATCATCGACGAGATCAACCGGGCCAACCTCGCGAAGGTCTTCGGCGAGCTGTACTTCCTGCTGGAGTACCGCGACCGCGGCGTCCGCCTGCATGTACGCCGCCGACCGCAACACCCCCGAGTTCACGCTGCCGAAGAACGTCTACATCGTCGGCACCATGAACACCGCCGACCGCTCGATCGCCCTGGTCGACGCCGCGATGCGACGCCGGTTCGCGTTCATGTCCCTGCACCCCGACGACCCCCACCTGCGCGGCGTCCTTCGCGAATGGCTCACCCGCCGCGAGATGCCGACCATGGCGGCCGACCTCCTCGACGCGCTCAACGCGCGCATCCCCGACCGGGACTTCAAGATCGGCCCGTCGTACCTGATGCGCGAAGACGCTGCGACCGACGCCGGGCTGGAACGGATCTGGCGGACGTCGATCCTGCCCGTACTCGAGGAGCTCCACTACGGCGACGCCGGCTTCGAGACCTCCCGCCGGTATGGGCTGAAGGCGCTGCGGTCACTTGTCGCCCCGGCCGCGGAGGAAGCCGAAGAACCGGCGCAGGCTGACGACGACTCAGAAGGCTGACCATGCGCGTCGACCTGACCGAGAACGGCCCCCCGGCCGAGGTGCCGCTGTCGATCGAGGCCGGCGTGGCGCTGGCAGCCACGGGGTTCGTCGAGGCGCAGCCGGTTCCCGGCACCCGGCTGTGGACGCTGCGGCCGCTGTCGAAGGTCGGAGCCATCGCTCTGCCCGGCATCGAGGTCCACGTCACGCCCAAGATCCCGATCGAGCGGGTCGTCTTCCTGATCGAGCACACCATCAAGGGCGTCACCTGGCGCGACGACGAGGTCCAGGTCGAGCACGCCCCCGACCTGCTCACGGCCATCGCCGAATCCTTCGAGCGGCTCGCCAACAAGGCTCTTCAGCAAGGGTTGCTCCAGGGGTACCGCACGGTCGAGGAGAGCCTGCCCGTCGTCCGCGGGCGCATCCGCGAAGCCGACCAGCTACGCCGCCGCCACGGCTTGCCGGTCCCGGTGGAGGTCCGCTACGACGACTTCACCGTCGACACCCCGGAGAACCGGCTCCTGCGCGCCGCCGTCACCCGCGCACGCCGCCTGCCGGGCCTGACCCCGCACCTGCGGCAGCGCCTGCGGCGCCTGGACCTGCAGCTGGCCGACGTCCACCCCGCCCCGGGCCCGCTCGAGCCGTGGCGAGCCACCCGACTCAACACCCGGTTCCACCATGCACTGCGCCTGGCCGCAGTGATCGTCGCAGGCTCCTCCTTCGAGCCCCGCGGCGACGGGCTCACCGTCAGCGGGTTCGTCATCGACATGGCCCGCGCCTTCGAGGACTTCGTCTGCGCCACCCTCGGTGAACGACTGGGGCAGCATCGGCGGCAGGGTGCGTGACGCAGGATCCCTGGTACCTCGACCGAGCCCACCAGGTGCGGATGAAGCCCGACCTCGTCTGGTACCGCGACGACGACACACCGACCGCCGTGATCGACGCCAAGTACAAGGCCGAGAAACCCGGCGGCTTCCCCGACGCCGACCTCTACCAGATGCTCGCCTACTGCACCGCGCTCGAGCCTGCCGATCGGCCACCTCGTCTACGCCAAGGGCAACGAGCAGGGCCGAACCCACCACGTGGCCGGCGCGGACGTCGTCCTGCGAGCCCACACCCTGGACCTGGCGCAACCGCCGGCTCGCCTCTTGGCCGACGTGGACGCCCTCGCCTCCTTGATCTCCGCCACGGCCGGCAGCGCGCCGACGTCATCACTCAGACCTTCAGTGAGCACAACGCAAGGGTGAGGAGACCCACGTGGAAATGGTGGTGAGACTCGCCACACTCTTCGCCGTGCTGCTGGCTGTGTTCCAGCTCGGGCAGCTGCGCAAGCAACGGCACCGAGACTTCGAAGACCTGTTCATGCAGCGCTACTGGGGCGTCATGGAGCGCCTCTCACCCCAAGCCATCGAAGGGACGGCACCCGCCGACGGCTACTTGTCCGACACAGACCGCGCCGCGGTACTGGCCTACCTCCACCTTGTGGAAGACGAACTGAACCTGCGTGCCGAGAACTGGATCAGACGAGACACCTGGCGCATCTGGCGTGCCGGGATGGCCTCGCAGCTACGCCGATGGCCGTTCAGCGAGGTGTATGTCGACGTTCTCGCACAAGAGGCCGCGCGCGGCGACTACGGCCAGTTGCCCCATCTGCGGCGAACCTTCGACCGGCTCGCCGACGTCACGTTCGACCCGTGTATGGCCAATTGGCTCGCTAGACGCTTCCGCGGGCGTTGACGCTTCGTGCAGGCCGCCATCTGGCGGCCTAGTGATCTGCAAGTCGCCAAGGTGCGATGGCTTGGCCGCCGGCGCAGGCATGAGTTCTCCCTGGTCGCGCAGCCATCACAGGCCTTCCCACCGATCATCAGACCGGCATGTCGAGGCCATTTATGTCGAGGCCATTTACACCGTTCGTGAGACAGTCCCGAACTCGGACGACACCCAACGACGAACTCGCCAACCGCTAACGCGGCTCGCTCAACGCCGCTTGATACGCAATAGGAGCATCACCCCCGTGCATGGGCGAGGGAGTCGACATCCTCATGATCCGCTGCTGTAGTACAGGTAGGGAATTACCTGAACGTCGACACCTACCTCACGCACGAATGATCAAGGCTAGCGGGTAGCTCTCAACGAAGCAGCCACAGCAGCGGCCATGATCAATCCGCCCAAGGAGAACGAGAAAGCAACCCAGACGCGCCTCAGACGAAGATAGTCGGCTTCGCTCATCTCCTTGGGCATCCACCACCTGTTCCTTGCACGTAGAAGAACTGCTCGCTTATGCCTGTCGCTTCGAAGCCACAAGACTCCGTAAGAGATTGTCATACTACCAAGAGAATACAACATAAGAAGACTCAACCATGCCGTGTCTCTGGTATGCGTGCTCATGTCCTAACCACCCGAAAAACGCTCATCGCCGGGGAACAGTGATCTACCGTGGCTTCCTCCATTTTCGACTCCGGCGCAAACGCTGCGGCGTGGTGACCTAGCAAAGGAGCGCCTGAACAACAGGACCTGCAACTTCAGTTTTGCATCGCCACTTGTCAACCATCGCAATGACCTTGAACCCGCCATAGGGAGTGGGGCAGGCGCGTCCGCGCGTCGTCATAGTTCTCAGCTCACCACCCCCCTCGTTGAGCGGCCCAGCGGAGGTCGTACTGCCAGGTGTACAAGAGGTCTCCGGAATCGCGTAGGTCGCTCTCGTGGTGCTGCCACACGTGCCGGCTGACATCGAGCACGGAGCCCGCCCCGCCAAGCTCGGCAAGCGCATCGATGATCCGCTGGCCAAGATCGTGCTTGGTTGCCATGGCCCAAGCTTGCTTCCTGCGAGGCTACGGAGCTGGCTGACCCGCCGCCTGCAACCTCGCGATTCTAGGTCCGTGAAGGTGACCTGTCGTCGAACAGGGCAGGCAACCCGCCGACCGCGCTCACGGCCGTCCGAAACCGTGCCTGACTGCTCATGAACCACGCTATGTAGTCATCCCAAGCGTCCACTTGGTCGACGTCACCCGGCTGGTAGTCGGCGATCCGCGCGGCCTTCTTGCCCGGGATGGGGTCCCAGATGAGTGTTGAGCCGTAGGCAGCCTCGAAGTCACCCCGATGCGTGTGTGCTGCGTCGAAACGGGCGCTGTTCACCTCGGCATCGGTGTCGGCGAGATATAGCTCGCTGCACAGTCCGCGTTTGGAGAAGTTGACGCCATAGACAACCGTCCCGATGCCGGTGGGCAGGTTGATCCAGTTCTGCGGCGGCGCCTTGCGCGCGTTGGTCCACTGCGGGTGCTCGCTGTGGACTCGATCCAGGAAGCGGATCCAGAACTCGCGATAGGAGGCCTGCTTGACGCTGGACGCCGTATCGGCGGCGCTGCTCGCGCGGACCTGCTTCCCCCAGTCGTTCGGCCTCACCACCAAGCTGAGCAGCGGAGCGGGCGCAGAGTCACCGATCCGGACGGCGGAGAGCTCGACCGCGAAGAACCGGGTGCGTTCGTCGGTGCGCTCGTTCAGCCACTCCAGTGCCGCGCGGTGCTCCTCGCGGAACGACGTCGCCAGCCACACGACGTTAGTCGGATCGGTGCCGCCGGCGTAGGTGAGGATCTGCCCAAGATGAGCATGATCACTGACCTCGAGCTGGTTCTCCACGATGACTGTCTGGCCCGTGGCCTCGTCGATGCCGATCAGATCCAAGGCGTACCCGCCGACCGGGTGCTCGGAGGCGGACAACGCTAGGTCCATGCCGAGCACCTCGCCGAGCGCGTCCGCGTTGGCCAAGCAGCCACGGCGTGAACTGCCGGGCCTCGTGAGCCCAAACCTCTCGGGTCGGTACGGGGCGCAACCGCCCGAGCTGAGGCTGACTGCTCGTCGGCTCGACCACCGAAGCAGGCTATCCGCGATGTCGGACAGTCGCTCCCACATTGGAGGACCCGACTGCCATTCGCCGTGAAAGCGTTCGTCACACACCTCTTGCACTATGAGTGTCAGGTCGCCGCCGGCGGCCCGGGAGGCGTTGCTGTGCAACGGCTTTCGTGTGCACGTGTCGGTTGGTGTGGGTGAGTATCCGTTGATGACGGTGCACGTCCTTCATGCCGGGGACGGGTACACGTACCTGACGCGGCAGGTGGCGTCGGGGGACCACCCGCGTGCCCGGGGTGAGTCGCTGGCCGACTACTACACCGCGCACGGCAACCCGCCCGGCGTGTGGGTCGGCTCCGGGCTGGCCTCGCTCGGCGTGCAGGGCGACGGTCATCCGAGGCGCAGATGCGGGCGCTGTTCGGGCAGGGCCTGCATCCGGACGCCGAGCGGCTGGTCCCGGAGCGGACCGCCCTGTACGTCGCGGCGGGGGAGTCGTCGGCGGAGGCCGCGGCTGCGGCAGAGCGCGACGTACGGCTGGGCCGGCGGTTCCCGACGTTCGCTCCGCAGGTCGACGGCTGGTCCACGCTCCTGGCCGCCGCGTACGCCGAGGAGGCGGACCGGCTCGGCCTGGCGTCGTCCACCCGGCTTGACCGAGCGAGCACCGGGACCGGGTCCGCCGCGCCCTCGGCGTCCGGACCTACCGCGCAGGCGCACGGCCGGGACCCGGCGTCCGAGACCGAGCTGCGGTCCTGGATCGCCCGGCAGGCCCGCCCGCCGCGGCAGCCGGTGGCCGGCTACGACCTGGTCTTCACCCCGGTGAAGTCGGTGTCGGTCCTGTGGGCCCTGGCCGACCCGGACGTCGCCCGCGCGGTCGAGGACGCCCACCACGCCGCGGTCGCCAAGGCCCTGGCGTTCGTCGAGGACCACGCCGCGCTGACCCGGACCGGGTCCGGCGGTCTGGCCCAGGTCGACACCCACGGTCTGGTGGTCGCGATGTTCGACCACCGCGACTCCCGGTCCGGGGACCCGAACCTGCACACCCACGCCGCGGTCTCCACCAAGGTCCAGGGCCGCGACGGGAAGTGGCGGTCCCTGGACGGGCGGGTCCTGTTCAACCTCGCGGTCGCGGCGTCGGAGACCTACAACACCGCGGTCGAGGACGAGCTGCGGTCCCGGCTCGGGGTCACCTTCACCGACCGGACCCCCCGGACCACGGTCCAGACCCGGACCGAACGGACCGGGACCGGGGACGACGGGCTGCGCGCGGTCCGCGAGATCGACGGGATCGACCCGCGGCTGCTCGAGACCTTCGCGTCCCGCCGGGCCGCGGTCGAGACCGACTACGCGGCCCGGCTGGCCGCCTACCGGCGCCGGTGGGGTCACGAGCCGTCCCGGGCCGTGCAGATGAGGCTGGCCCAGGAGGCGACCCTGGCGACCCGCCCGGGCAAGGACCAGCCCCGGTCCCTGGAACAGCTCCGCGTCGCATGGATGGTCCAGGCCCGCCAAGCCCTCGGCGCCGGGACCCCGACCAGCAGGTGCGGGACGCCGTCCACGCCGTCCTCCCGGACCGCCGGGACGCCGCCCCTCGGGACCGGGACCGCGGCCCGGACCGCGACCTCGTCGACGTCGAGGACGTCGCCCGGCAGGTGGTCGAGACGGTCCAGGACCACCGGTCCACCTGGACGGTCTGGCACCTGCGCGCGGAGGCCGAACGCCGGCTGCGCGCCGTCCCCGTCCTCGGTCCGCACGAGCGGACCGCGCTGGTCGAGCAGGTCACCGCCGCGGCCCGGGACCGCAGCGTCCTGCTCACGGTCCCGCCCGCCGAGACCGCGACCCCGACCGCGTTGACCCGCGCGGACGGGGAGTCGGTCTTCACCGTCCACGGCGCGGACCTGTTCACCTCGACCGCGGTCCTGGACGCCGAGGCCCGCCTGGTCGCCGCGGCCCGCCACGACACCGGGACCACGCCGGTCCCGACCACCGTCCTCGACCTCGCCCTGGACCACGCCGACGAGGACCGGGGACCGGCTCGACGCCGGCCAGGCAGCCCTGGCCCGGGCGTTCGCGACCAGCCCCCGCCTGCTGGTCGCCGGGATCGGGCCGGCCGGGTCCGGGAAGACCACCGCGATGCGCGCCCTGGTCACCGCCGCCCACGCCGCCGGCGTCCGGGTGGTCGGGCTCGCGCCGTCCGCCCGCGCCGCCCAGGTCCTGACCGACGAGCTCGGGATCCGCGCCGACACCATCCACAAGCTGCTCCGCGACGCCGACACCGACCCCGCCAGCGTCGACCCTGAGGGCCGGGGACGTCGTGCTGGTCGACGAGGCCGGGATGGCCGGCACCCTGCGCCTGGCCCGCCTGGTCGACCTCGCCGCCGCCCGCGGTGCGGTCGTCCGGCTCCTCGGCGACCCGCGGCAGCTGGCCGCGGTGGAGTCCGGTGGCGCGCTGCGGCTGATCGAGGCCGAGGTCGGCGCGGTCCACCTCGACACCGTCCACCGGTTCGCCGACCCCGCCGAGGCCGCCGCCACCCTCCGGCTACGCGACGGCGACCCCGCCGCGCTGGAGTTCTACGAGACCCGCGGCCGCATCCACGACGGCGCCGCGGCGTCCGTCCAGGAACTTGCGTACCAGGCGTGGCGGGCCGACGACGTCGCCGGGCTGGCCGCCGTCCTCCTCGCCGGCACCGCCGACACCGTCCGCCGACCTGTCCGCCCGAGCCCGCCTGGACCGCATCGCCGACGGCCGCGTCGACCCCACCCGCCACGTCGCGCTGCACGACGGCAGCCACGCCGGGGTCGGCGACCTCGTCCTGACCCGCCGCAACGACCGGCGCCTGACCACGACCCGCGGCCGGGACTGGGTGAAGAACGGCGACCTGTGGCGCGTCACCGCCATCGGGGACGACGCGAGCCTGGACGTCGTCCACACCCGCCACCACGGCCGCGCCCGGCTGCCCGCCGCCTACGTCGCCGGCGAGGTCGAGCTCGGCTACGCCACCACCATCCACCGCGCCCAGGGCATCACCGCCGACACCGCCCACGTGCTGGTCGACGAGGCCACCACCCGGCAGGCCCTCTACACCGCCCTGACCCGCGGGCGGCGCGCCAACCACGTCTACGTCACCACCACCGGCACGCTGGCCCTCGACGCCGACCGGCCGCCGGCCCCGGACCGCGACGCCCGCGAGGTGCTGCTCGACGTCCTGGCCCGCGACGGCGCCGAACGCCCCGCCACCCACGTCGCCCGCGACGAGCGCGCCGCCGCCGCGAGCCTGGCCCGGCTGGTCCCGGAGTACCTGCACGCCTACGCCCTGCACGCCGAACACACCTACCGGCTGCGGCAGGTCGCGGTCGAGGTGCTCGGCCCCGACGTCGGGCAAGAGATGGTCGAAGACGGCGCATGGCCGGCGCTCGCAGCGACCCTTGCCGCTGTCGGCGGGTCGGGCGGCGACGTCCGGACCGCGCTGGCGGAGGCGGCCGGACGTCGTGAGCTCGCCTCCGCGGAATCCGTCGCCGAGGTCCTCGCCTGGCGCCTCCAACCCGCCGCGGCGGGTGCGGCGCGAGGTTCGCGGGACGCCGGGCTGCCTGCGGGGATCCCACCCCCGCCACCACCAATGGGGCCGACATGTCCGGCCGGTGACCCAGCGCTGGCGGCGTGGCTCGCCCAGCGCGCCGACCGGATCCGCGCCCGCCTCGACGCCCTCACCACCGCCACCCGAACCCGGCCGCCCGCGTGGCTGGACCGGCTCGGGCCACGCCCCGACGACGCCGGTGACTTGAGGCGGTGGGACGACGCGCTGCGCGGCGTCCTCGCCTACCGCGACCAGCACGCCGTCACCGACCCGCACAGCCCGCTCGGCCCCCGCCCCGACCACGACGGGCCGGCGCAGCGCACCTGGGACACCCTCACCGCCGAGCACCGGCGCATCGTCCGACAGCTCGCGACCCGAGACCGGACGGCACGCCGCGGCCCCCGGCACGACGATCCGAAGCCGTCTGTCGGTGGTTCGCGCCTGCGCTGATCCACACCGCGACGTGGTGATCATGCCGCGAGGCGTTCATCCGTCGATCTCGCCACCATGGACGGCATGAACGACACCAACACCACGCCGCCGAGCCGTGGCCCGGACGTCGACGCGCTCGCCCCGGTCGCCACCAGCGTGCGCGCCGCCGCCCGGCTCGCCAACACCGCAGCCGGCGGCGACCTGTACTCGCCGTGGCTGGACGTCCTCGCCGAGACGGTCACCGCGGCCGGACACCTCACCGACATCCCCGACGCGCCGAACGCCCAGGCCACCGACCCGACCGACAGGACCGACCCGGCGCTCGAAAGCCCCGGCGCTGCAACACTCGCCGCGCTCGAGGAAGCCGCCGCCGTCCTCGACGCCGCACCCGGTCACCGCGACCCCCGCGCGATCCTGGTCCGGGCCTCGCTCACCGACGCGATCACCCTCGCCCGCCGGATCCCGCGATGACCAGCCCTGCCGTCATCGAGGGCGCCAGCGTCGCCGAGCTGCTCGACCAAGCCAGCGACCGGCTCTACAACCTCGCCGCCGGCACTCCATCAGCACGTGAGCTCTGCGCCGCGTGGCCTGCCTACGCCGCCGCGTGCGCCCGGCTGATCGAGGCCGCGACCGGCCCGCGGTTCCCTGGCCTGCGGGCAGTCGCAGTGCGTGCGGACACCGACGCCGTACTGATCGCCGGGCTGCGGCTGCACGCCCACCTGGCCACCCGGGCCATCGCCCCCGGCACCGCCGTTCCCGACGCCACACTGACCCGCGCCGCGCAGCTCGTCGGCGCAGCCACAGACCTCCTCGAATGTGCCCACGACCGGTCCGGCACCACCGGCCGCGACCTCGCCCAGACCGACGACGCCCGCACCGCAGGTATCACCGGGGCCGCCGAACTCGTCGCCGCGGGAGCCGACGTCGTCCTGCGCTCAGCGCGTCGCCCTCGGCTCCACAGCAACGCTGGCGAGCTCGACCTCCCGACCCACATCGTCGCCCGGGTCGCGCCCCTGCTCACCACCCGCCGTCTCGCCGGCACCGTCCTCGACGCCGCCGCCGGGCGCGCCAGTCCCACAGTCCTTGACGCGATCCGGGTCCCGACCCTCGACCTGATCGACCCCAGCGACCTCCTCGGCCGGTTCCAGGTCGCCGCCGCCGACTGGCGCCGCGCCAGCCTCGACGCCGCCCACGCCGCGGCGCCATCCGGTGCGGAGTTCCTCCGCACCACCATCGAAGCCCGCCAGATCATCGCCCTCACCGCCGCACTGACCGACGCCGCCGCCGCGACCGGGCTACTCACCCCCAACCGCGCCGCCAACGACCAGGCCCGGCTCCGCCGAGCCGCGACCGCCTGGGCCGCAGCCACGACCGCGTGGACGAGGCTGACCACCGGCGTCCCGCCCAGCCGGGCCCACATCGACGCGTCCCTGATCCTGCAGACCGCTATCCGCGCGATCACCCGTGATGACACTGGCGCGTGGCTCACCCCGGAAACTCTTGCCCACCGGGTGGACCTCCCCAGCGCCTTGTCCGCAGCTGGCAAGGCCCTGGGCGACGTCGCCGACGTCGGCCGAGCCCACGCCGAAACGTTGAAGCACCTGTGCCTGGCCGGCGGTCTGTACGCCCACGCCTCTGCAGTGCCGATCACCGATGACCGGGTGGCTGCGCGGATCAGCGGCAGGTTCGTGCCGGTCACCCTGGGCGAGGTGCAGCACCTCCATGACTCCTACCGCGCCGCGGCGGCCGGCGCACGGCGACCCAGTCCAAGCACGCCGATCCGACACTTCGCGGCTGCAGACGCCGAGGCCCGAGTCGCTAGTGACATCCGTCTCGGACGCACCCGAGGGTCGAGCCAGGCTCAGCTGATCCGCTGACATCCCTCAACCCAAGCGGGTGGCGCGGGCTTCGGCCGTCGCCGGCAGACCGGGCCCGGCGACCGGTCGGGAAGCACACCGTCGCGACAAGTTCGGATGTGGACGGACAGATCCTCCGGGCGCCCGTCGCGGCCCGCTGATTGGAGTTGCTGCGTGATAGCCCGCTAGCCCCCTTCGGCCTGCACGAATCACATCGCGTGACGGGGGGTGACGCTTGTCGCTCTGGTGGCTGCGCCCGTGGTGCTGCCATGATCCGCGCCACGGGGCTGTGTGTACCCGCTGGTGTCGGCTGGATCGGGGTGTCGTGGTGTCTGGTCGCGGTGTGCGGGTGGTCGGTATCGGGGTGTTGGCGGCGGCGGTGGCGGTGTCGACCGGTCTGGCTGGGGGTGGCTCGGCGGGGGCGGCGGCAGCGACGGGTGTCGCGCCGTCGGGGTCGAGGCCGGTGGGGGTGTTGGGCACGCCGGTGAGGTCGGTGGTGTCGGTGCCGGTGGCGAGGCTTGGGCCGGTGCGGGATGCGGCGGCGTCGTCGGTGAAGGCGAGGCCGCTGGCGGCGCGGTTGCCTGCTGCTGGGACGTTCGTGGTGGCTGCGCCGGCTGTGGGTTTGGCGCGGGCGGGGGCCTCCCCGGTGTGGGTGGGGTCGGTGCTGGGGCCGGCGGGGAAGCCGGTTGCTGCCGCGGCGACGGTGCAGGTCCTCGGTCAGGCCGCGACGAGGGGGTTGGGTGGGCAGGTCGCGGCGATGCGGGTGAGCGCGCCGGTGGGGTCTCGTTCGGTGCGGGTGGGGCTGGACTTGTCCGGGTTCGTGGGCTCGTACGGGGCGAACTATGTGGACCGGTTGCGGTTGTTCGCTGCTCCGGCGTGCGCGGCGAGCACACCGGATGTGCCGGCGTGCCGACCGAAGGTGTTGGCCTCTGCGAAGGACTACGCGACGTCGTCGATGACCGCGACGGTCCCGCTGGCCGCAGGGTCGGTGGGGGTGGCCCAGGTACGGGCCACGGCTGCGGCGCCTGCGCAGACGACGGTGACGGTGTTTGCTGCCGCGGTCGCGACCGGTAACGGTGGGGACTACACAGCCAGCCCGATCAAGCCGAACGGGTCGTGGAGTGTGGGTTTGGAGTCGGGTTCCTTCGAGTACTCCTACCCGGTGGCGGTGCCGCCGTCGGTGGGTGGGGCGGCCCCGGAGGTGTCGTTGTCGTATGACTCGGGGTCGGTGGACGGTCGGACCACGGCGTCGAATGGTCAGGTGTCTGTGGTGGGGCAGGGCTGGACGATGCCGGAGTCGTTCATCGAGCGTCGCTACACCGGCTGCGCGAGCGAGCCTGACGCGGTGGCGAAGAACATGTCCACCTGGGGTGACCTGTGCTGGTCCCCGGACGCCTCGTACGTGTTGTCGATGAACGGGCAGTCCCATGACCTGGTCCCGGTGTTGGGGACCCCGCTGACCCAGGACTTCCGGTTGCGCGACGACCCTGGCTGGCGGGTCACACGCAATGTGGGGGCGGCCAACGGCGATGGCGGTAACCCGGGTCTGGATCAGGGCGAATGGTGGGTTGTCACCACCACGGATGGCACCGCCTACACCTTCGGTAAGGGGGTGACGCCGTTCGCCCCTGCGGTGACGACGAACTCGGTGGACACGGTGCTGGTCTACGGGGACGACCCGAACGAGCCGTGCTACCAGGCGCTGAGCGGTGTGTACGGCTGCAACCAGGCCTGGCGGTGGAACCTGGACCAGGTGGTCGACCGGTCGGGTAACGCGATGGGCTACACCTACCTGCAGGAGATGAACAAGTACGCCAACGGCAAGACCGCTTCGGGGTGGGCGTATGTGCGGGCCAGCTTGATGGACGAGATCCAGTACGGGGCGCGTGCGGGTGCCGCTTACACGGCGTCGGTGGGGTTCCGCTACGCCAGGCGGTGCAGCCAGCAGATCGACTACCCGTTCTCGGCGTTGGTGGCCTGCCCGGCCTTCGACGCCGCCAACGCCTCGTCCTACCCGGACTCACCGGTGGACTTGTACTGCCCGGTGACGGCTAGCACGTGTAACACCACGACGCAGGCGGCGCCGACGTTCTTCAGCGCGAACCGGCTGTACGAGATCGACACGTTCGTGCGTGACGTCTCGGTCGCGACCCCGACGGTGACCCAGGTCGACCGGTATCAGCTGCGGCACATGTTCCCCGACCCCGACGCCGCCGGGCCAGAGACACCGGATCTGTGGCTGAGCCAGATCGTGCGCACGGGGATGTCGGGCACGGCCATCACGCTGCCCACGATCTACTTCCTGGGCCAGATCCTGCAGAACCGGGTCGACGCCCCCGCCGGTGTCCTGAAGCTGTTGAAGTACCGGGTCGACGGGTTCGTCAACGAGCTCGGTGGGGAGGTGGACGTCACCTACGGGCACGCCAGCGTGGCCCAGGAGTGCACCCAGGCCATCGTCTCCCCGACACCTGGCCCCTACCCGGCGAACACCCAGACCCGGGAGTGTTTCCCGAGGTACTGGAAGCCCGAGGGCGCCTCCTCCGTCGCGGGGTTCGCGTGGTTCCACAAGTGGGTCGTCAAGCGCGTCGTCCAGGTCGACCGGGCCACCGGTACGCAGCTGAACCCTCCGGGCCAGGTGCTGTCCGAGCCGATGGTCACCGACTACGAGTACCAGGGCGTGGGCGCCTGGCATCACGACGACGACCCGACAGCACCGGCCTCGACCCAGTCCTGGTCGGAGTGGCGCGGCTACCAGAACGTGATCGTGCACAGCATCTGGGTCAGGGACGGCGTGATCCAGGTCAACGCTGCCAACGGTCAGGCCCTCGACCGGGTCCAGACCCGGTACACGTTCTTCCGCGGCATGCACCTGGACAAGGCCGACGCCGCGGGGAACACCCGCAACGTCACCGTGGACACCGTGGAGACCACCCCGGCCACCGACTGGAACCTGCTGCGCGGCCAGATCGTCGAACGCCAGGACCAGACCGACGCCGGGGTGGACCTGCGACGGGAATGGTTCGGGTACTGGTGGACCAGGACGCTGGACCTGCCCGAGACCAGCGGCGCGGACTACCGGACCAGCCGTGACGCCTTCATGGTCCTGAACTCCCAGAACGCGGTGCGGCTGCGCGCCGACGGGGTGGACTCCAAGGTGAAGACCAAGGTCATCCGCGACTTCTACCTGCCCGCAGCCACCGACCCCCGCAACATCCGCGCGGGGGCACCGCTGACTGAGCAGGACCTGGGTGATGAGGCCACCGCCGCTGACGACCGGTGCACCCAGTTCTGGCAGACATCGAACAGCACCGTGTGGGTCATCAAACCGTCCCGGGAGATCCTCTACCCCGTCACCGCCTGCGGCGGCACCGGCATCGCCCGCACGGATCACCTCTACGACACCCAGACGACGTTCGGGTCCACCGAGACGACCCAGCTGACCACGGGGCTGGAGACCCAGACCCTCCGCTTCACCTCCGGGACCACCCCGATCACCACCACCACGGCCTACGACGCCTACGGGCGGGTCACGCAGACAACCGACGGTCGGGGAAGCCCCACCCTCACCGCCTACACACCGGCCACCGGCCGGCCCGCGACGCTGACGGTGACCGGGCCGAGCCCCAACGCTGCCGGCAACGCCACCGGTCTGGTCACCACAACCGACCTGAGCATCGGCCGCAGCCAACCCGTCAAGATCACCGACCCTAACCTGGGTGTCACCACCATCACCTACGACTCCCTGGGCCGGCTCACGGCCGTGCGCAAACCCGGCCAGCAGGCCAGCGCGCACGACACCCTGCAGTTCACCTACGGCATCGCACCCGACCCCGGCAACAACGCCAAACCCGCGCAGGTCATCACCAAGGCGCTGCAGAACGACACCGGGACCGGCACCTACGTCGGGACCTGGTCCTACCTGGACGGGTGGGGCCGCCCGATCCAGACCCAGACGATCGCCCCCGGCGGCACCGAGACCGGTGGTGGACGCATCATCACCGTGACCCGCTACGACGACCGTGGCCTCGTCCAAGGCTCCTCCGGCCCGATCGCGTCCACCGGGCCGGTCACCGGCGGCTGGGTCGGGTTGTCCCGCGACACATTCCCCAGCGAGGCCCGCACCGGCTACGACGAGCTCGAACGGCCGACCGTCGCCACGACGATGGCGATCCCACCCGGCGGCGGTCTCACCACCGAGCAGTGGCACACCACCACCACCTGGGACGGCAACGGCTCGGTCACCGACCCACTCACCGGCGGCAACGTCGAGAACGTCACCGACGCCCGCGGCCACCTCACCCAGGTCAAGGAGTACCTGGCCGACAACACCACCGTCTACGCCACCACCGCCATGACCTACACCGCACGCGACGAGCTCGCCAGCGTGACCAGCCCCGCCGGGAAGGTCCAGACGTTCACCTACGACTGGCTGGGACGGCGCACCGCCACCACCGACCCCGACACCGGCGCCTCCACCTCCACCTACGACGGCAACGGGAACGTCCTGACCACGACGGATGCCCGAGCGGTGACGGTCACCACCGACTACGACTACCTGAACCGGGCGACCCGCCGCTACACCGGCACCCCCGCCGCACCCACGGTGCTCACCAGCTGGGCCTACGACGCCGCCGGTGTCGCCAACGGCAAGGGCCGGCTCGCCTCGGCGACCGCGAAAGTGGTCGAGCCCGGCACCACCACCGCGAAGGACTACACCCAGTCCGTCACCGGCTACGACCCCAACGGCAACACCCTCGGCGCCACCTGGACGGTCCCGGCCGGGTACGGGATCCCCACCGCCCAGATCTACACCGAGACCTACGGCTACGACGCCGCCGGGCACGTCACCACCGCCGGCCTGCCGGCCGCCGGGGGCCTGCCCGCCGAGACGGTGACCGCGACCTGGAGCGGCCTCGGCTTGCCCCAGACCCTGGCCTCCAGCGTCGGCGGGACCCTGGTCAGCTCCACCGGCTTCGACGCCCTGGCCCGGCTCACCGGCCGGCAATGGGCCAGCGGCACCGGACCGTCCCGCGGCTACGGGTATGACGGCCTGAACCGGCTCACCGGCGCCACCACCACCATCGGTGGGGTCGCCAAGCAGAACGACACCTACACCTACACCGGCCCCGACCTCACCCAGGTCTCCGACACCCTCACCACCCAGGGGCAGTGCTACACCTACGACGACCTCCGCCGCCTCGCCCGGGCCTGGACCCTGAACACCACCGGCGGGATCACCTGCAACCCCACCACCCCCAACCCCGCCCACGCCTACAACCCGGCCGGGGCACCGGCCTACGACCAGACCTGGGCCTACGACACCGACAACAACCTCACCACCCTCACCGACCTCGTCCCCGCCACCCCCGCGGTCACCACCCTCGGCGGGCCGCGGCCAGGCCGGCAAACCCGCCCACGCCGCCACCACCATCACCGGCCCCGGTGCGGCCACCCTCACCCTCGGCTACGACCCCTCCGGGTACCTCACCTCCCGCACCCCCGGCACCGGCACCGGCGACACCCTCACCTGGGACACCCAGCACCAGCTCGTCCAGTCCGTCGACGCCGGCGTGGCCACCACCTTCGCCTACGGCCCCGACGGCACCCGCCTGATCCGCAAGACCCCCACCGAAACCACCCTCACCCTCGGAACCAGCGAGATCGTCTTCCCCGCCACCGGCGGCACCACGACCGGGCGGCGCTACTACACCCTCGCCGGGGCCCGGGTCGCCCAACGCACCTCCACCACCACCGGCAGCACCGCCTTGACCTGGCTTGCTGCCGACCCCCAAGGCTCCACCGACATCAGCATCGACGCCACCACCGCCACCTTCACCCGCACCCGTTACACCCCCTACGGACGAGTCCGCACCACCCCCGGCATATTCGGCACCGGCCTCCCCACCACCGACAAAGGCTGGCTCGGCAAGACCCTCGACACCACCACCGGCCTCAACCACCTCGACGCCCGCTACTACGACGCCGACCTCGCCCAGTTCACCGCCCCCGACCCCCTGCTCGACCCCACCAACCCCCGCACCCTCAACCCCTACACCTACGCCGCCGGCAACCCCGTCACCTACAGCGACCCCACCGGCCTGTGCTACCAGAACTACGCCACGGGCCAGTACGAGGGTTCCAACTGCGGCTCGCCCACCCGCGGCAAAGGCTCCAAGGGCGCCGGTGGCAGCAGCGGGGGCGGGTCCAGCGGGGGATCCGGTGGGCCCACCTCGGTCAAGATCAAGACCCATCTGCCGGTTGTCTTGACCTGCAGTGGCCGCGGAGGGGGCGCTCGATGCAGCAGGTTGGTGGTTACAGATGAAGAATCATTTGCTAGTCACCTCTGGAACGCAACTGGAATCCCAGCCATCGGGGGTGAAGCGTCTGGCTGCGCCGCCCACAACGCCGGGCAATGTGCATGGTTGTGGCTGACTCTATTCACGGCGGGTTTCGCTGCGATCAAAACAGTCGACGGTGTAGTCGGCGCCGTGCGTGGCGGCGGAGCAGAGACAGTGGCCACCGCTGGAACGACGGCTGTAGACGCGGCAGCCGCAGACACAGTACCCGAGCTCGCGGCCTATGGAGGGGGGAAGACCAGTGGGGTTCTCGTCCGCGCCGACGGATCCCAGGTACCGTTACTCAGTGGGACGAATGGTCCCGCGCTCTTGCTGTCGAAACCCCGTCCTGGGATGAACGGCAACATCGTCACCCATGTGGAGGCACACGCAGCAGCCGTCATGAGATCTGAGAGACTTCAACATGCGACCTTGTGGATTAATCGAATGCCGTGCAGTGGGGGTAACGGATGTATGATCAATCTCTCTCGGATGATGCCCTCGGGTTCGACACTTGACATCTTTGTTGTGCCAGAGGGGAGTGCGGGTACCTTTGCAGACTGGATACAGGTGACAGGGACGGGTTGATGCGCGCTTCATACTATAATCCCGCGAACGACGAGACGGTGGAGACTCTAGCTTGCTCAGGTAGCGATATGGCATCGTTGCTGCAGACCATCCTAGGGCTAAGTTCCAGGCGAGGACACCCCACACTTGAGTTAGCTCGCGGTGACGGCAGTAGCCTCGCGCTATCGACAGATGGCAAAAGGGCGTATCTTGTTTTCGTGAACTCGTTGGGTGAATCCTTTCACAGCACTCATGATGGTGGTGATGGTGGTGAAGACTCCCTCGTATTCGACTACTTTGGATCGTGGAGTGAAGCGCCGGTAAGTTGCATCGTGCGTCTTGAGGATGCAATGGAGTGTATCCAGGCTTATGCCGCCACAGGCTCCGCAGATACGAGCCAAGTCCTCTTTGAGCCGGAGTGATCTGAAGGGTCAGCGTCGGGCCGGCGACGCGTGATGTCGACTAGACCACGCTGTTTGGTCGGTGCGGTGCTTTTGCGACCTGCCACCCATGCCTGGGCGTTTGCATCGAGCGGCGCTTGAGCACGTTCACCTGCTTGACCTGACCAAACTCAGGTCAGAGCTTCTGGCGGCTGGCACCATGATTCTGGAAGATGGAAGAGGGCTATCAGCGCGTTCTGTGACCGCCGCCGCGGCAGGTGTTCCAGATGTGGAGTTGCTCGTTGAGGCGGGTGAGGCAGGGCCAGAGCCAGCGGTCGTGCCAGGCGATGGGGTCGTCGCTGGGGCCGCGGCTGGGGGTGGTGTAGGCAGCCTTCCAGGCGACCATCAGGGCGGTGAGCTCTTCGACGGCGACGGGGTGTTCGGCCCAGCAGGGTGGGATCTGGTGGCGGCTGGAGGCGAGCTGGTAGCGGTCGCTGAGCCAGGTGACCCAGTCGGTGAGCTCGGCGAGCAGTGCCTCCTGCTTGGCGGGGGTGAGGTAGCGCCAGGCCCACCGCCCGCTGGGGGTGCCGCGCACCGTGGTCGGGTCGAGATCGGTGTCGTCGTCTTCGAGGCGGTCGAGGAGGGCGGCGATCAGGCCTTCCTGGGCGCTGAGCCGGTCGGACAGGGCGGCGATGGTTTCGGCGAGCAGGACTGGGTCGAGCGCTTCGACTGGGAGCGCGGCCTGGCCGAGGTCCCCGTGGTCGGTGTGGCCGTTGGCGGTCACGCGACGTCCCGTGCCTGCGAGGCCCAGGTCTGGGACGCGCGGAAGGTGGCGCCGTCGGGGCGGTCCCACCAGGCGGTGAGGTCGACGATCGCCGGCGGCAGGCTTCGGTAGAGCAGCAGGGCCTTCCCGGGGTCGAGCTGACGGATCGCCTCGACCGGCACGATGCGTTCGCGTTCGAGGCCGACCTGTCGCGACCATGACGACCCGTGCCCGCGGCTGGTGGAGACCCGTCGTACGTGGCGTTCGCCGAGCAGGCGGGAGAGGCGCTCGAGGTCGTCGGTCTCGGCGGCACCACCGAGGACGAGCTTGATCGGCGCGGACCCCCACAGGGTGTCGGCGTCGTCGCGGCCCCACCGGGCCCGCAGCTGGGCGAAGGACTGGGCGAACACCCACGCGGGCATCCCTCGGCCGCCGCCGTCGGCGATCAGTAGCGGAAGTTCGGGGATCGGGGCGACGGTGGCGACCTCGTCGAGGACGAACGTGCACCCCGGGTCCAGCCGCCCAGCAGCGGTGTGTTGGCTGGCCCTCCGTCCCGCGCGGACGATCGCGGAGACCAGCGCGGTGGCCAGGGGTGCGGTGGACACGCTGGCCCCGCCCTCGCACACCACGTACAACGTCGACATGCCCTGGCCACCGCCGCCCACGAGGGCGTCGATGTCGATCCCGCGCCCGGGTCGGGGGCAGACCAGGTCCAGCACCCTCGGGTCCGCCAGGCAGCCGAGGACCAAGCCGAGGGACATGTCGGTGCTGCTGATCGTCTCTGGCGCCCCGGCGCGGCAGTACTTGCGCAGGTCGTCGAACCAGCCCTCCGGCGCATCAGGGTGGTCACGCAGGATCGCGTACGGCTCGTCGTCACCGAAGTCCCGCGACCAGGCCAGCACCGCCCGCATCGACTGTTCGGTCAATGCGGCGGCGTGCAGCAGGCAGCGCAGCACCGTCTCGGCGGTCGCGGCGAAGAACCCGGCGTTGCGGGCCTGCCCCAACGGACGCGCGGCGACCATCGCCCGCGCGCGTCCGGCGGCCTCCCGCACATCCGCGCAGCCGTCCACCAGATCCCAGCGCGCCGGGGTGGGCCAGCCGGTCAACCGGTCGGCGTCCCACACGTGCACCGGCCCCCGCGCCCCGCGGGCCCGCGCGGTCAGACGCAGCAGGTCCACCTTCGTGCTCGTCGCGACCACGGGGCCGGGGGAGTCCACCACCCGGGGTGCTGCCAGCGACGTCGTCTTGCCCGCCCGCGCCGGCGCGACGGTCACGCACGAGTCCTCCATCCGCGCCACCACCGGCGCGCCGCGATACCGGGCGAACGTCACCCCACAGGCGTCCCCCCGTGGCCGGGTCGCGGTGCGGACCTGGCGGCGGGCGGCCATCCCATCCGGCGCGCGGCGGCGCCACCACCCCACCGCCATCACCACGGCGGTGATCGCGGCCGCCGCGACGACGAACGCGGTGACCGCCCAGAACACGATCGGGCCGGGCAGCCGGGACCTCAGGTCGGGCGGATAGGCGGACGCCGGGTCGCCGGGGTGAGCGAGCAGCCGGACGACGACCCGCCCGGCCTGCGGGGCGTCCGGCCAGACCCAGCCGTGCCCGGACACCAGCCCCGCCAGCCCCCCGCCGGTCAGCAGGCCGACGCCGACGAGCACGGCGGCACCGCCGACCCCGAGGGTCGCCTTCTCCCACACCGCGATGTCCGGGCCCGGGTCACTCTCCACGACACACCTCCCTGATCAGGTTCACCGAACGACGGGACGGCGGATCGTCACGATCAAGCCCGTCCAGCGGGACAGCGGGTCGATCCGGATCGTCGTGCCGGTGTGCGGGGCCTGCACGAGGTAGCCGACCCCGGCCACGGCCCCGACATACATCCCGACATGCCCGGGCGCGGCTGGGGTGCCGTCACTGCCGGCGATGAACAGCAGGTCCCCGGGCTGCAGCGCCGACAGCCCAGCGACGGGGACCCCGGTCGTGGCCTGCAGGTGCGCGGTGCGGGGGATCGCGACCCCGGCCGCCGCCCAGGCCATCATGGTCAACCCGGAGCAGTCATACCCGGCCGGTCCGACCCCGCCCCACACATACGGTTTGCCGACCTGGGCGAGGGCGTAGCGGACGGCGACCGCCCCCTGCCCCGACGACACCACCGTGAGCCCGGCTGGGAGCCCGACGCCGCCGGGCGCGGTCAGCCCCTCCCCACCGACACCGCACGCGGTGAACCCCGCCGGGATCGTCGCCGGTCCGGAGAAGGAGCCGCCGGGGCCGGTCAGGGTGGAGGAGCCGGGCCAGTCCTGCAGCACCAGCGCGGTCGCGGCGTCCTCCCACCGCGCGTAGGCGCCGACCAGGTCGACCCGCGGCCGCTGCACCGCGGCCGCCGCCTGGGGCATGGGGATGGCCTGCCAGCCCGGCACCTGGACGAGCAGGTCGAGGAACGCCCCGGTCGCCGCGACCGGGTCGGTCGCCACCACCGCGCCGTAGATCGAGGTCCGCTGCTGGAAGAGGCCACGGGAGTCCGGCCCTGCGAGGTCTCCGTGGTCGAGGTTGCGCAGGCTGGACTCCTGCATCGCCGTGGCGACCGCGATCACCGCAGCCCGTGGCGGCAGCCCACGCCCGCGGACGACGTCGACGATCAGGGCGGCGTTGGCCAGTTGCTCGGTGTCCAGGCTGACCCCGGACACCTGCCGGGCCGGCCCCGCGGGCCCACACGGCCCGACCATCGCGGTGGTCAACGCAACCGCCCCGACCAGCGCCCCACCGCCGACCGGTGTAGCGAGCACCGCGGCGGCGACGATCGCGACACCGAACGCCCTCATCGCTCGCCCCCATCCTCAGCGAGATCCACGCCACCGGCGGCGACATCCGCAGCGTCTGCGACCTGTTCGGGCTCGGCGTCGAAGGCGCCACCGGCTACCTGAAGACCGTCGAACACTCCGACCTCCCCATCGAGGGAGAGCGGGTTCCCCGGACCTGAGCATTCAGATCGGCTGCGAGCAGGCAAGGCACTCCATGTGCGGCTAGAAGAGTGATTCATCACGGGGACTAGTCACCAGCCCAGGTCATGCGCCCAGTCACGTCCTTGCGCGAGACCTCGGCCGGGAGGTCGGCTGGGGCGCGGCCCCACCTCCGGGTCAGGCGTAGGTTTGCGCCCATGCCCGAGCGAACCGGCCTTCCGGCGGGTTCGGTCCGCCTCGTCGAACCGTTCGGCGCCGGTGGCGGACCGGACCTCCTCGCACGCGAGCTCGGCGCGCGGCTCTCGGCCATCTGGGGTCGGCCCGTCGTCGTCGAGAACGTTCCGGGTGGCGGAAGCACCGCCGGGCCGGCGCTCGTCGCCGAATCCCCGGCCGACGGCCGCACCGTGCTCATCAACACCAGCGCGCACGCCTACATCGGGGCCGTAGCCCACGACCTTCCCTACCACCCGTTGGAAGACTTCAGCCCCGTCGCGCCACTCACCGAGCAGGCGTACGTCTTCGTGACCGGTCGGGATTCGGGCATCGGCACCCTGCACGACCTGGTGGCCGCGGCCGCGGCTCGCCCTGCCGAACTCACCTTCGGGTCGACCGGCGCCGGTACGGGAAGCCACCTGGGCGCCGTGCTTCTCAACCTGGAGGTCGGGGTGACCGCTGTCCACGTGCCCCCGGTGCCGGGCGACTCGATCGTCGAAGTGGTCGCCAAGGTGGCCCGCGGCGTCACCGACTACTTCTTGTCGCCCATCGCGATCACCAGGCCCTACCTGGAGGCGGGGACGCTCGTCGCCCTGGGCGTCAGCACCGCCCGTCGATCGCCCTGGCTCCCCGACGTGCCCACGGTCGCCGAGACGGGCGTCGACGGCTTCGACTTCCCGATTTGGTACGGGGCATGGGTGCGCGCTGGCACGTCCGCCGACATCGTCCGGGCGCTCGGGAACGACCTCTCCGACGCGATGGCATCCTCTGAACTCCAGGGATGGTGCACCCGCCATGGCGTCGAGCCGATGCGGATCGCGACCGCCGAATTCGCTCGGTTCGTCACGGACGAAGCCCGACGAGCTGCCGCGATCATCCAGCGAGCGGGCAAGGCCGACGATCCCACCATCGAGGGCGAACAGGTTCCCCGAACCTGAACACCCCCGTAGGCAGCCAGCAGCGAACGCACTCAAGTTCCGGCCCAAGGCGTCAATATTCACGGGAACTTCTCACCAGCGAGGTCCAGCGCGCCGTTGGTGTCGAAGAGCGGCTGCTCGACCCCGGTGATCACGGTCTGCACCTTGAACGCCCGTTCCCCGACCAGCCACAGCGCGCGGCCGGGCCGCTGCCGCGCCCAGCCGGTCACCCAGTCCCGCTGCATCGCCCCGAGGCCGAGGAGGCTGTCGAGCTCATCGCCGATCGCGGCGTCCTGGCCCATCAGCACCTTGGTGTCGCACAGGGTGAGCATGTCCTTGGCGATGGTGACGGCCTGGGAGCCGGCGTCGCCGACCGAGAGCAGGTCCGACGGCTTGTGCGCGATGATCCACTGGATGGCGCCCTCGGACCGCGACAGCCGCAGATCCGCGTCCAGAGCCTGCACCGCCCCCAGGCCGAGGCGCATCTGCCGCCACACCTCGTCCCGCAGGGTCAGGGTGATCTCCCCGGGGCGGCGCAGGTCGAGCATCGCCGAGCACCACGAGTTCACGCACGCCAACGCGACCCCGGTCGCCTCGTCCCCGAGCGCCCGCAGCCGCTGCAGCGACAGGGACTGGATCGGCGCGGTCCAGTCCAGGGCGATGGTGGTCTGCTCGTCGAACAGCCCGGCCAGGGACCCGTGGACCATCACCCCGAGCGCGTCGGTGATCCCGCGGGTCTCCCGGCGCATCTCCGCCGGGTCGGTGTAGCGGCACTCCTCGGCCATCGAGACCGTGGGGTCGCGAAGCGCCTGCCACACCATCGGGATCGTCACCGGCCGCAGCCCCGACGACCCCGTGCCCCAGCCGGTCAGCTCGCGCAGCACCGCACCGAGCGCCTCCTCCCCCGACGGCGTGAGTGCGACGCCGCGGACGCCGATCAGCGCGCGCAGCAGCACCAGCCACCGGGCGAAGATCGCCGCGGACCGGTGCCGGACCTCCACCCGCGGCAATCTGTCCCAGCCGTGCCCGAGGGGGCCGGGGTCCAGTGCGTTGATCCGTGCCCGCATCCCGAGGCCGAGGGCGATCGGCTCCACCCCGACCGCGCGGGCGACGTCCTCGTACTCGCCTTTGACGTCCCCGGCGACGATCGTGCGGACGCCGAAGCGCATCAGCCGCAGCAGGCAGGCCTTCACGGTCGCGGACTTGCCGGTGCCCGGCTTACCGAAGGTGACGATGTTGGGGTTGGTGACCGTCGGCGTCGCGGCGAGCACCCAGCCGACCGGGTCGAAGTAGAACGCCCCGCCGGAGAGCACGTCGTAGCCGACCAGCGCCCCGGTCGGGGGCAGCCCGTTGGACGACAGCAGCGGGAACACCCCACCGATCTGCGCGGTCGAGGCCCGGTACCCGACCAGCGGTGCCGGCACCGGCGACCAGCCGTGCCCCGGTCGGGCGCGGCCGCGGCGTCGCGGTGCGCCGGCGAACAGCCCGGCGTCGGGATCGCCGGTCGGCCGCAGGTCGGGCGTGCGGGTGGCCCAAGTGCCGCCGAGGTCGCCGACCAGGTCGACGAGGCTGCGGGACGTCGCCGCGCCCCCAGGGGAGAGCATCACCGGTCGCTCCGCTTCGGTAGGCCCACCCCGAGCGGCAGGGTCGCTGCGACGAAGCCGCTGTCCTGCGCGAGGTCCAGGCGCAGCAGCTGGTAGCCGCACGCACGAGCCGAGCCCTCCAACGCGGCCGCGGCCTCCTCCACCGCCACCTCCGACGGGACCGTCACCGCCACGGCTCCGGCGACCCGGACCAGGCAGTGGCCGCGGGCCAGGTGACGCTCCTGCTCCTCAACGTCGGCCATCCGCTTGCGGTCGCGGCGGGAGACCCGGAACCCGCGCTTGGCCTTGACGTCGACGGCCATCTCGGCAGCCCAGGTGTCCCGGTCGATCTGCCGGTCGGCCCGCCCGGGTGGCAGCGGCTCGTAGTGCAGTGCGAGGCAGCGCCGCTCACCCGGCGTGGCGGGTGCCAGCAGCCGTGCCAGGGCGCCCACGGTGGTCGGGCGTTTCGGTAGGAGAAGCGCGTAGGAGACCGTGGTGTAGGCGTCGTGGCGGTACGACCGCGGCGCCGCCGGCGGGGCTGCCGCCGGGCCGGCGGCACCGACCATCGTGCCGGTGCTCACCGGGTGGCCGCGGCGCTGCTCCTGCGCCGCGTGCTCGACCGCCGCGGCGTCGGCGAGGTTGTAGCCGGTGCGGATCGCGGTGGCCAGCTCGGCGGCGTCCAGCCACCGCACGTCGGTCACCCCGACCGCGCGCAGCCGATGCTCCAGCTCGCCCAGGTGCCGGTAGAGCACCCGGGCACGGCCGGCCGCCCCGCCACCGGCGTCGCGGGCGGCCCGGCGGGTCTTGGTCTCGCTGACCGCGACCGTCACGAACGCCTCGTGCCGCACCGACGCCGACACCACCGACGCCTCCAGCGCCCGGCCCGCCTGGGCGACGACCTGCGGGACGTCGAGTGCCTCGTGGTCGGCGACCCACGCCGCACGTTGGGCGCCGTCGTCGGGCACGGTCCGGATCAGCAGCGACAGCCCAGCGATGTGGTCGGTGTCGGCCGCGGCGGCGAGCAGCCCGCCCAGCTCGGCGGCGAACCCGTCGCGGGTGGCCTCGTCGCAGGCGGCGATCCCGGGGTGGGTCAGCCGGGCCGTGGCCGACCAGCGACCCGACGCGCGGGTCCTGGACCACGCACACCCGGGTCTGCCACGGCCCGAACGGCGGCCCGTCGTGGGTGCGCAGCCCGGCGATCACGCCGGGCAGGTCCGGGCGGGTCAGGTCCTCCGGGGTCGCGGCCCCGGTGGCGGCGACCGACCGCCAGTGGCTCCAGCCTGCGGCGCGACCGGCGGCGAACAGCAGGACGTCGGCCAGCCAGCGCAGGGCCGGGCGGCCACGGACCGGGACCGCGACCAGCCCGACCACGATGAGGCACAGCGGGGTCAGCGCCGCGAGCCGGACCCAGTCCGACCGGCCGAGGGCGACCAGCAGCGGCAGCACCGCCACCGCGACCACGCAGGCCTGCGGGCCGGTCAGCCCGAAGAACACCCCGAGCCGCTCCCGGCGCCACCCCTCGTACGTGGCCGGGGCCTGGGTCGAGGACGTCGAGGCGTTCACAGGGCGATCACCGCCGCCTCCTCCACGGCGGCCGCCGAGCTGCCGGCCGCGCCAGCACCGGCCGGTATCGAAACGGCCGGGTCGAAGGCCGGACCCTCTGGCCGGCCGGCGCCGCCAGCCCCAGCGGGGGTCTGGCTCGGCGGCTCCACCGGTTGCGGCACAGAGGGTCCGGGGCTTGTGGTGGGACTCGTCGGGTTGTCGCCGTCGGTCGTGGGGTCGGCGCTTCCGGCCCGATGCTTGGCCGAGCTGCCGTTCTGGCTTGCGTGGGGGCTGCCCTGGTGGCCCGCGCCCGCGGCGTCCAGGATCTGCCCGCCACGCTCGCTCGCGGCGTCCGCCACCTGTCCTGCCGGTCCGGTCACCCTCGCCAGTGCGGACCCGAACCGCGACTCGGTCGCGCCCTCGCCGTCCCCACTACCCCCGGATGCCGAAGCACCCGTCGCCGGAGCCCCGGCCGAGGACGGCGAGCCGGTGAAGAAGCCGCGGACCGCGCCGCCGGAGACGGTGTTCGGGTCGAGGAACGCGAGCAGCTTGAAGAGCACCAGCGGGCACAGCAACGCCACCAGCAGCACGACGCCGCCGACGGTCATGCTCAACGTGGACGACGCGAGGTCGCTGCTCTGACCACCGGCTCCTGCGGCTCCGGCCGCGGCCTGCATCCCGATCACGGTCACCAGCGCGACCGCGGGGGTCAGGAGCAGCAGCGCGACCATCCAGCGCAGCCCGGTCCAGAACCAACGGGTCGTGGCGTCGAACACCAGCCCCGCGGCCAGGATCGGCATCGTGGCGGCGAGCACCAGGATCGCCGCGTGCCGGATCAGCGCCTCGAGCAGGAACCCGAGCGCGGCCGGCAACACGCAGATCAGCCCGATCAGCCCCATCGCGCTGCCGCCGGCGCCGTGGGCGGCGTTGACCCACACCGAGTTCCGGTCGTTGATGGCGTTCCAGGAGTCCACGTGCAGACCGGCCTGCAGCAACCCGGAGGCCAGGCCGTTGCTGGCCGCTACCGCGACCGCGAGGAACGTCAGGCCGCCGGCCGAGATCAGCACGTACTGGCCGAGCCCGACCGCCAGGGTCGCGAACCCGCGGCCGCCGCTGACGACGGCTTTGCCGATCTGCAGGAACGACAGGACCAGCAGCACCGCGCCGCCGACCCACAGCGTGGTCGGCAGCACCCCGGCCAGCGGGCCAGTGCGGGGGTCGACGTTGGGGGAGGAGTAGGTGTCGATCGTCGAGAAAGCCCCGGTGAGCAGGGAGGCGGCGACGTTCCAGACCTTCTCCCCGGCGGCGTCCAGGGCATCCCCGACGACGGAGGCGGCGGCACCGCCGAGGGCGGAGCCGATGACACCGATCGGGTTGGTTGGGTCAGGCATCGGTCAGGGACCTCCATCCGGCTCGGACGGCGTCCGCGCTGCCCGGCCATGCGGACGGCGCATAGGCGGGTTGCGGGCCGGGGCCGATCCGCCAGCGCCCGGCGGACCAGACCATGCGTTGGCAGTCCCCGGCCCCGGCCCCGGCCTGGGAGGCGGACCGGTAGGTCACCGACCATTCGCCGAGCACACAGACGACGGCGAAGTCGGGCCCGAGGCTGCCCTTGATCTGCCCGGCGAGCGGGGTGAACGTCGAGCGGACGTCGGCCGCGCCGGCCGGTTGGCCGGCGCCGGTCAGGACTGCGGTGACGGCGACGGTCATGTTCCAGTGCGCGATGTCGACGGCTCCGGGGGCGGCGGCCCAGTCGTGGACGGCGCGGACCTGGGCGGGGTTGGCGTCCCGCAGGGCCATGGTGTCGATGGCGGCGAGCTGGGCCAGTGCCCCTTCGGGGGTGTGCGGGAAGCCGGTCGGGACGAGCTGGGTCGAGTCCGTGGCGGCCGGCAGGCTGATCGGGGGGCCGGCGGTCGCCGACACCAGCGGCTGCGGGTTGGCCGCCGAGGCGGGTAGCTGGAGCATCGGCCGGGCGGCCAGGGCGTCCTGCTCCACGGTCGAGCTGCCGATCGCTCCGCTCGCCCCGGCCGAGGCGCTCGGCTCGAACGCGACGGGACGCTGCGACGTCGTCCCGCTCCGTGTGTCGCCGATCGTGGCGAGCACGGCATACAGCAGGCCCGCGAGCAGTGCTACGGCGATCGCCGCGGCCACCGCGAGCACCAGTCAGGCCCGCGCGTCGCGGCGGATCTGCGTCACGCTGACCACCGCGCTCACCCGGTGATCGAGGCGATGAACGAGTAGATCCCGACGTACAGCACCGCCGAGATCACGGCGCTGACCAGGATCGACACGCCGATCTTCGAGGCGCCGTGGTGACTGAACACCCGCCCGCCGGCGACCGCACCCACGCCGGCGAACGCCGCCATGATGATCACCACGAGGACGCCCCACTTGACGTAGCCGAGGAGGTCCTGGACCTGGGTGTCGATGCCCGGTGGCGCCTTCGGCGCCGGGTCAGGGACAGTGCCCGCCGTCAGGGCGGACCACTTCACGTGCAGGAGGCTTCCGATCATTCGAGCGTCACTCCTTCGATGCCTGCCGACGGCGGACCCCAACGCCACCGCCACGAATCGCGCCCTCCCCCGCCCCTGGGGCGTCCATCCACGCTCTCCGCGTATCCCGAGTGCGGGCCCGCCGCGCCAGATACATCCCGAGCCGGACAATTTGTCGGGTATCGCCCCGACACCCTCGCCCGCCTCTTCGAGCGATCTGACGCCCGTCACCCGACTCACCCCCGAGCCCATCGAGCCCAGCCATGCAGTTCGTGGGGACGGTAAGCGCAATCGCAATCGAACGCTCCGCAGCCCACAGCCGCGCCGTCAGCCCAGCTCGGTCAGGGGGCCGCACGCGGACCCGAACGTGCATGGCTTCGATGGGTGGCAGGCTGGTCGGCGTGACCGACGACGACGCCACCGTCGCGCGTGCCAAGGCAGTCAGCACCGGCCTGCTCGCCGGGCTGGGGCGCCGCTGGCTGCACGTCCAGGCAGTCGCGGCCAGAGCCGAGGAGCTGTCGGCGGGTCTTGAGCCTCACGACCGGGCAACCGTCGTCGCGGCCGCCTGGCTGCACGACATCGGCTACGCCCCCGACCTCGCCCTCACCGGGCTGCATCCCCTCGACGGGGCCACCTACCTGTCCGACCAGGGCTTCCCAGCCGAGATCGTCAGTCTGGTCGCGTACCACACAGGTGCCGAGTACGAGGCGGAGGAGCGAGGCCTCCTCGACCAGCTCCGCGCCTTCGCGCTACCACCCTCGTCGCTGCTCGACACCCTCACAGCAGCAGACATGACCGTCGGCCCCGGCGGCGAGCTTGTGAGCGCTGAGGAACGCATCAACGAGATCCTCCGCCGTTACGAGCCCACACACCCCGTGCACCGCGCCGTCAGCAGCTCCGCAGGCGACCTTATCGCTGTCGTTGCGAGGACTTTGGGCGAATGAAAGATAGTCCTCCCCAATTACGGAGTGATCAGTGGCCCTAATCGAAAGCGCCAACGCTTCGTTGGTTGGAACAACTCTCGTGTCCAACACAACGTTATGTGAGGCAAGTCGCGTACTTACGTGGCAGTCGCGAAGTCACACCAGTCTCGCTGCTGTCACGGCAGTCCGCATCTTGGATCTGTTATCACTGATTGACGCGTCGGTTCTATATGACCGACTCTATACTCTACCGGGTAAGCTCTCCTCTGACAGTGATCTTCTCGCGCTACGGTTGACTCTAATCGAGTGTGGGGCTGTGGAGCAGTTCGCGACAGCAGAGGCCCGAGACTTAGCGGCTCAAGCTCTCTTAGGCATGCTTTCCACCGAGAAGAAGCTTGGCAAGATGCCAAGCACCTATGTGGATGAACTGCAACGACGCGCTTCTCGCGTGTTAGCGCCCGGATCCGAAGAACTCGCGTACGAGGGAACCGACTTGGGATTCGACGGCATGCAGCTTGGCGTGAATTCGTTCACGGAGTTGGCCAGGAGAATAATGGGCAGAATTTCTGATGGCGAGACGGGTCGGTACCAGTTCCGCGACCCAGCACGAGCACTGTGCTACGCACTCGTTGCCGAGAAACTCCCGCTGCCGTTCTGGCCATCTGTCTACTACCGCCCTATGCTCGCAGAGTTTCCAAACTACTTTTCGAGATCCGTGCGAACCGCGATATATAGGCGCCTTTCTGATACCCTCCAATCCACCGTAGATGCCCTCGCGAGCGAGTTCGAGGGAATAGACGCCTACATCCCGCCGTTCTCCGCGCTGGTCCTCCAGAGGGCACACCGACCGGAGGACATTCCTGTTGCGATGTTGGATCTGAGACAGGAATATGCGGGCTTTCGACGGAAGATGGCGGAGCTCGAGTTCGAAAGGGCATCGGCCCAATCCATCGCGAGCCGATCAAAGACACTGGGACATATCGAGTCCCTTTGTCGCGAGGTCTGCCGCCCCTTCGATTCTCCCACTCCAATGCAACTCAAGGGCAGTCTCAAGTACGTCCCGGATATCGTCGAACTCGCCACCGCTCCTGCGAACCCCGCGACGTGGACCCGAGTGCTGCTCGAGAAGCCAGCCGAATGGTTGGTTACTTGGTATCGTCGACGTCCCGTTGTTAAACTAGTAAAGACCGCCAAGGAGGTGGCCGCTCTCTCATCCTACAATGATCTGCTTGAGAAGCATTTCGGAACCGAATCCGTCGCCGCCGTGCGGTACTCGCGCCACCTGATTGAGTCACTCGCACAAACACGCGAGTAGTCCTTCTTGACTGGGCTTCGCAGACGGTCGCCCTCTCGATAAGACTCCGGCTCACTGAGTGACTCTAGGGGCGTCGGCCCAAGAGAATCTTCATTGGAATCAAAGGGCAAACCGGCTCTTGCGACTTGAGTGTGGGGTGAGCGCGGCGCGCCGGGTGGCGGGTTGAGGCCGTGAGGGGTCGAGGTCCCCGAGGATCAGAGGACTCTCACATCTTCTGCCGCGAGGACCTCGACGATGCCCGAGCCTACGGTGTGCTGCCGCGCCGCGAGCGGCTACTGCGAGCGGTGCGACCTGCTGGTGGGCCTGGCCGGCCTGCACGTTGTCGCGGTGGAGCGCGACGACGGTGGGGGCTGATGGTCAGTGTGGAGTCGCGACGCCGACCGGTGGGCTGCCCGGTGTGCGGGGTCGTTGCTCATGGCCGGGTTGTGGTCGGGTTGGTCGACGCGCCGTCGGCGGGTCGACAGGTGCGGGTGGTCTGGCGCAAGCGGCGCTGGGTCTGTCCGGAGCCGGCCTGCCCGGTGACCTCGTTCGTGGAGCAGGACGAGGGCGTCGCACGCCCGCGGGCGCTGCTGACCAGCAGGGCGTGCTTGTGGGCGATCGGGCAGCTGCGCCGCGAACACGCCTCGGTCGCCGGGCTGGCGCGTCAGCTGGGCACGACGTGGAACACGGTGTGGGTCTCGATCCGGCCGCTGCTGCAGGCAGCCGCAGACGATGAGTCCCGCTTCCAGGACGTTGCCGTCCTGGGGGTGGATGAGCACGTGGCACCACGTGTCCACCAAGCCCGTCGAGGCCGGCGGGCGGGGTCCGAAGGAGCTGACCGGGATGGTCGACCTCACCCACCGCCGGGACTCCAAAGGTCGGCTCAGGCCACAAGCCAGGCTGCTCGACCTGATCCCGGGCCGTTCGGGAGCGACCTACAAGAACTGCGCTGCGTGAGCGGGGCGAGGCGTTCCGGGCTGGGGTCGAGGTCGCCACCCTGGACCCCTTCCACGGGTACAAGAAGGCCATCGATGACCAGCTCGAGGACGCCGTGGCGGTCCTGGACGCCTTCCACGTCGTCAAGCTCGCCACCACCGCCGTCGATGAGGTCCGCCGCCGGGTCCAGCAGCAGACCTGCGGGCACCGCGACCGCAAGAACGACCCGCTGTATCGGATCGGCAACATCCTGCACGCTGGACAAGAGCACCTGACCCCACGCCAACGCGCCCGGCTCCAGGCCGCCTTCGCCGCCGACGAGCGGCATCTAGACTCATCGAACTCCACCGCCGCATCGCCCGAGGCTTCCGAAACCGCGACAACTACCGCCTCCGCATGCTGCTCATCGGCGGCGGCCTACGCCTGTGACCCCGCACTCAAGTCGGAAGAGCCGGCAAACCAAGTCGGCTGTGTGACGGTGCGCGGGTAATGCCTTACCGAGTTAGGACTTGATCTCCCGGATTGACGCCGCAAGCTTCTCCAGTTCAGAATATACGGTGGGACTATTCAGTTCTTGGCGTCTGCGGTGGATGTACGGTGAGTAGTTTGTGGCCACGGCAATAATGCGCCCACCCGACATTCGAGCGAGGGTGTGAATGTCAAGTACCTCTTCGTTGACACCGGTCGCGAGTAATTCCAAGTAGTCGAGGTAAGCACGAACGGACTCTTTGGCGCCACTGTCGCCTTCGACGTCCGCCAGAAATCGTGTCACAACTGAAGCGTCGCGGTCATTCCAGGGGAGCCCAGCCTTCAGTTCCTGGCGGTAGCGTGCCGTTGACGCGACGGCTTCGATGGTTTCGCGCTGCCGTTGGCGTGCGCGCTCGGCTTCGTCCGCGAGCGCGGACTTTCGGGCCTCTATTGTCGCGTGGCGAACTTGGAGACCAAGGAAGACAAGAGCGCCGAAGCTAATGACCGCGCTCATTCCATTGAAGACAATGGTCCATCTCTCGAAGGCGCTCAAGTTTGACCTTTCTCCGATTGGGCGAAATAGATGACAGGAAGATGCTAAGTGGACTATGACATTGGTTTGATTTTGTACATGCTTAAGGAGTACGCAGAAGAACTCTGGAAGATTATGCGCTTTCGATATTGTGGACCGGAATGAGAATGCGTCTCGAATGAGTAGCGAGTTGTCGTATCTCTAACGAGTTTCGAGAACCTAGCGCTTGCGCGCTAGGTCTTCGCGGACATCCGACCTGCGGTCCAAACCGCCTCTTCTGTGTATCTAACGGTGCGTGATGACGGTTTGTCGACCTTCTTCGCCTTCACCCCGATCGAGCGACTCGGGGCCCTTTTCGGTCTCGTTGTTTGCCATAGGATCGTGTCCTTCCGGTCACGTAGTCTCAACTCGAAGGATGTGAAGAGTTCTAGCTAGAGAAGGGTCGCGCGGAAGCTGTGTGAGTGCAACCCGACATCCGCTCACTCTCTGTGCGATGGTCTTTGGCAGGTGTATTCAGGCGTCTGATGTCCTAGCGGTGTCAGCGGTTATTCCGCGATGATATCTCCGGCGACGGGCAGATGTGCCGGGGACGGGATAAGTTGCGGCAGTTGATCGGTCGAAGAGCGGCAGCGATCACCCCAGCCCGCTGAGAGTATGAGCGTTCATCCAACGTAGACAGATGGCTGGCGCCGGTGAATGCCGTGGTTGATCCGAAGGCGCATCGAGGGGTGGATGTCCAGGTCCTCCAGCTGGTCGAGGTCGACGAAGGCGACTTGGCTGGTTTCGCTGCTGGTGCGGAGCTCGCCGCCAAGCAGCCGGGTGCGGAAGCAGAGGGAGAACTGTTGGCGGACCTCGCCGTCGTCGTAGGCCATGACGTGGTGGGGGTTGGTGTAGACGCCGACGAGGTCGGTGACCTCGACGTCGATTCCGGTCTCTTCCTTGACCTCGCGCACGACGGCCTGGCTGACGGATTCGCCGGGGTCGACGCCCCCACCGGGCAAGGCCCAGAGGTTGTTGTCGGTCTTGTGCACCAGGAGCAGCCGACCCTCGGCGTCGAGGACGATCGCAGTGACCGACGGGACGATGCTGTTGGCCTTGGGGGCGTTCGGGTCGTTGAAGTAGTCGGTGCGTGCCACGTCGGTCTCCCGTCTGGCTCGGCGCGGTGCTACGCGAAGGCGCTGAGCGGCGTCCCCGTCTCCCAGACGCGCTCGAAGCTGCGCTGGTAGCTGGTGAACAGCCTGCCATCGGCGACCTGCTGCAGGTGCATGACCGGGTTGGCCGGTGCCCCGGACCCGTACATGTGCATGTTGACCAGCATGGTGGTGTCGGCGCGGTAGATCGAGTTGTACAGCGTGGTGGTGTGCCGGCGGATCTGCACACCGGGGACGTCGAGGACCGGGGCGAGGTAGGTCTGGGCGACCAGGATGCGCCCGCTCATGCCCTCTCCGATGCCCTCCTCGTCGCCGCGGCGCCGGATCGCCTCGGAGTGTGGGTCGCCGATCAGGATCCGCACGGCGACCCCGGAGCCGGCGCGGTCGGTGAGCAGGTCGGCGATGTCGGGGTTGTTGTCCAGCAGGAACAGCCCGGAGTAGGACAGCAGGTCCAGCTGCTCGGTAGCGCCGCGGATCAGGGACAGCCACAGGTCGGGTGGCACCGAGCCTCGGGTCGGGTAGACGCGCAGCACCTCGGCTTCGCTGGCGGCCTGCGCGTGCCGGTCGGACAGCAGCGCCGGCCAGTAGAACGTCTCGTCGCGTCCGAGGGTGGTGGCGGCGGCGCGCCGGTGGGCCGGGTGCGGAAGCCGGTCGGTGAGCACCCACCGCTCCACGGTCTTGGGGTCCACCCCGATCGCTGAGGCCAGTGAGTCGTAGGTGTGTCCCGCGGCGGTGATGCCGCCGCGCAGCCGTTCGTTGGCCATGCCGTCCTCCCGAGACGTCGCCGACACCTCTCGGTGTGTCGAGACGTCTGCCAACATCCCGGATACGCGGTGCCGACGTCCGTTTCCGGCGCAGTTCTGTGGATAAGTCAAGCCACGGACCGCAGGAGACGCGTCATGACGATCAAGAAGGCGCCGGCTCGACCCGGGCGGCTCCGGCCGCTGTTCACCGGCTGGGTGCCGGTACGGGACGCCGCATGGCGCGAGCGAGCGGCCTGCGCGGGCTGGGACACGGGCGTGTTCTACCCGGCCCCCGACGAGTCGGCGCTGGTCGCGAAGGGCATCTGCCGGCTGTGCCCGGTGCGGCTGGACTGCCTGGCGCACGCGATCCAGCGCCGCGAACGCTTCGGGGTCTGGGGCGGGCTCACCGAGCACGAACGTGACCTGCTGCGCGCCCGACTGCGCTGGGCCGCGGTCGCGGCCCTTCCGGTGCGGGCGGCCGGGGACGACGACGGGCCGGTCGCGGCGTGAACGCCCGGTCGGGGGTGCGGGCAGAGGCGGCCACCCAGGTCGCGCTGATGCTCGGGGTCGGCTCGGTCGCGGCGTCCGCGTCCTGGTCCCACGTCGTCGACCTGGCCGCCGGGCACGGGCAACCGGGCTGGCTGGCGGTAGCCGACGCAGCGGTACTAGAGACCCTCGCGGTGTCGATGGGCTTGGAGGTGCGCCGCCGTCGCCGGGTCGGCGAGCCGATCCGGTTCGCGATCTGCGTGCTGGTCGCCGCGGTCGCGTTGCAGCTGTCCGCGCAGGTCGCGCAGGCCCCGCGCTCCTTCTGGGGCTGGACGATGGCCGCGCTCCCGGCGGTCGGGTTCCTGCTCCTGGCCAAGGTCGCCATCGCCCGCGGAGGCCTCACCGGCCCCCCTGCCGCGACCCAAGCAGCACGGACGCCCCGGCGTGCCGAGGCACACACGCATACCCGCCAAGCAGTTGCTCCAGCTTCGCCGCGGACCGCGGCGACGCCGTCCACTCCCGTCCGTCGACCGGACGTCGCGAGCGCCCCGGAGCTGCTCGCCGCCGGCCGGGAAGTGGCCGACGACCTCCGCCGCGACGACGTAGCCCTGACCCGGGCGGCGCTGGCGCGTGGCCTGCGCCAGCGCGGCATCGCGGTCGGGACGGGGCGCGCGGGCGAGCTGCTCGCCGTCCTGCGGGCCGAAGGCGCACCGCCCAGCCCGGCGCTGGCGCTGGTCGGGGTGGGGGAGGGCTCGTGAACCCCGCCCGCGACCGGCTGCTGGACGCCGCGCTGGACGCCGCGCGGCGGGGCTGGTCGGTGTTCCCCTTGCGGCCGGGGGACAAGCGGCCGGCCATCCGCGATTGGCAGGGCCGCGCGACCACCGACCGGGCACGGATCGTGCGCTGTTGGTCCGCGGGCCCGTTCAACATCGGGATCGCGTGCGGCCCGTCCGAGATCGTCGTCGTCGACCTCGACGTCGCGAAGAACGGAGCGGACGACGACGCGCGGCCGGCCTCGTGGGCGGCGCGCGGCGTGCGGGATGGGCGCGGAGTCCTCGCCGCACTCGCACAAGAGGCAAGCCAGCCCGTCCCGTTGGACACGTTCACCGTCACCACCGGCTCGGGCGGGACCCACTTGTACTTCACCGCCCCGGCCGGAGAGCCGCTGCGCAACACGGCCGGACGGCTCGGCTGGCTGGTCGACACCCGCGCCGACGGCGGCTACGTCGTGGCCGCGGGTTCCGTCGTTGCAGGCCGGGTCTATGTGGTCGCGGCCGATCGGCCGCCCGCACCGCTGCCCAGGTGGATCGACCAGCGGCTGCGTCCTGCGACCGTGGCGACCGCTGACTCCGCAGTCGTGCTGGCCGCGATCAGCGACCGCTCCCGCTACGCCGAGGCGGCGCTGCGCCAGGAGATCGAACGGGTCGTCGCCGCCGAGCCCGGCACCCGCAACCACACCCTCAACACTGCCGCCTACTCCCTCGGTCGGCTGGTGGCCGCCGGGCTGCTCCCCGAGAACGGCACGGCCGACGCGCTGCGACACGCAGGCACCAGCGCGGGACTGGCGGACCGGGAGGCCACAGCCACCGTCCGATCCGGGCTGACCGCGGGCGCTAGGCGACCCCGCAGCCTGTCCTGCTGAACCGGCGACGGAAATGATCCCCGGACTTGGAGACCGCCCGATGGCATCGCTGATCGAGCCCAGCCGCGCTACTAGGCGTGGCGACGTCCCGGACGACCTGCGCGAGCTCGACCGCACCGATGCACGCGTCGAGGTCGGCACGAGCGGGAGCCGGTCGCAAGCCTCGCGGCTGGTGGCGATGGCCCGGGAGTCCTACCGACTGGTCCTGGGCGAGGACGGCCGCTGCTACGCCGTCGACCTCGGAGGCCCGGCGGTCGCCGTCCCGCTGCGCGGCCGCGACGGCCTGCGGACCCGCCTGGCCCGCACCTACTACGCGCGCACCGGGACCGCGCCCGCGGCGTCCTCCCTGGCCGACGCGCTGACCGTCATCGAGGGGATGACCGCGAACACCCGGCCCACCCCCGTCGCGCTGCGGGTGGCCCGCCACGGCCGCGACGTCGTCCTCGACCTGGCCGACCCGACCGGCCGCGCGGTCCTGATCGGGCCTCAGCGGGTGGGGGATCGCCGAGACCTCACCGGTGCTGTTCCGGCGCACCGCGCTGACGCACCCGCTGCCCATCCCCGCCAGCACCGGCCGCGACGCCGGGCTCGGGCGGCTGCGCGGGCTGCTCAACGTCGACGACGACGGGTTCGGGCTGATCACCGCGTGGCTGCTCGCCGCGCTGATCCCCGAGATCCCGCACCCGATCCTCGCGTTGACCGGGGAGCAGGGCACCGCCAAGTCCACCGCCGCCCGGTTCCTCGTCTCGCTCGTCGACCCGTCGCCGGCGCCGCTGCGCTCGGCCCCGCGCGACGTCCGGCAATGGGCGGTCACCGCCGCCGCGTCCTGGACCGTCGCCCTGGACAACATCTCGGTGATCCCGCCGTGGCTGTCCGACACGCTGTGCAAGGCCGTCACCGGCGACGGGATCGTCGACCGGGCCCTGTTCACCGACGACGACGTCACCGTCCTGGCGTTCCGCCGCGCCCTGGTCCTGACCTCGATCGACGCCGGCGCGCTGGCCGGGGACCTCGCCGAACGGCTCGTCTGCGTCGAGCTGCACCGCATCGACCCCACCCGGCGGCTGCCCGACGAGACCATCGAGGCCGCCTACCGCCGGGACCGGCCCGCGATCCTGGGTGGGCTGCTGGACCTGCTCGCCGACGTCCTGGCCGCTATCCCCAGCGTTCGGCTCGACGAGCTGCCCCGGATGGCCGACTTCGCCCGCGTGCTCGCTGCCCTCGACGACGTCACCGGCTGGCGCACCCTGGCCGCCTACACCGCCGCCGGCCGCGACGTCACCGACGCCGTCCTGGACGCCGACACCCTCGCGTGCGCGATCCGCGAGCTCATGGCCGGCCAGTCGGTCGGGTGGACCGGCACCGCCGCCCAGCTGCTCGAGCAGCTCACCCCCGACGTCGCCCCGCGCGGCTTCCCCCGCAGCCCCCGAGCCCTGTCCGGGCAGCTCCGCCGGCTCGCGCCGTCCCTGCGCGCCACCGGCCTCGACGTCGACTTCACCAAGACCGAACGACACCGCCTCGTCGTGCTCAGCCACCAGTCGGCCGAACCGGCGTGCGACCGACCGTCCAGACCGTCCAGCCCGACCAGCAGACCCCCGTGACCAGCAGAAACGCCCTGGACGGTCCGCCCTGGGCCCCACATCCGCTGATGCAGCGACCGTCCAGCCGCCCGCGTCGCCCCGCCCCACCGTCCAGCCACGCGAATGCCGCTGACCAGCCACGACACGGTCGGGCTGGACGCACTGGACGGTCTGGACGGTCGACGACCAGCCTCATCCGCCCCAACCCAATGCAAGGAGAGGAACCACCATGAGCAGCCTGTGGACCGTCCGGGACACTTCCGAGTTCCGAGAACTTCCGTTGGCGGCAGAGGGAGGTCGTGATGGCTGACCGGATGCGGCAGCAGGAGCTGCTGGACCTGCCCGTGACGGTCGACCTGCTCACTGCCGCGCGGGTCTTCGGGCTTGGACGCACCGCCGCCTACACCCTCGCCAAGCGGGGACAGTTCCCGTGCAGGGTCTTCCGAGCGGGCGGCCGCTACGTCGTCGCGCGTGGCGACCTGATGCGCGCCCTCGGCGTGGTCGACTCAGCCGCCTGACGTTCAGGGCGGAGGGGAGTAGCCGCGATGGCTCGCGGGTCGGTGTACAGACGCTGCCAGTGCCGGAACAGGCAAGGGCTGCAGGTGAAGTCCTGCCGCAAGGACCACGGGTCGTGGTGGTACAAGATCGAGGTCGGCCCGGACCCGAGTAACGGCAACCGCAGGCAGATCGCCAAAGGCGGGTTCAAGACGAAGCCCGAGGCCGAGGCGTCGATGACTCGCATTCTTCACGATCTCGACCACGGAACCTGGGTCGAAGACACCGGGCTCACGCTAGGAGACTGGCTGACCCGCTGGCTCGACGAGAACGGCCCACGCCGCGCAGTCAAGACGATGGCCAACTACCGGGGGCACGTGCGGGACGTCTGGCGTCCGCAGGCTCGGCCACTGACGACTGCGCGATCTACGGCGGCACCACATCGAACGTGTCCTCGCCGCCCTGGCCGAAGCCGGTCACCTGGCCGCCGAGTGCCGGTCAGGTCGGTCGCCGGGTGACCGCAACGGTCGGCGTCCACCATCGACGGCTACCGACGCACGCTGCGGGCGGCGCTGTCGGCTGCCCAGCGGCGCGGGCTCATCACCGCCAATCCGGCTGAGGGCCGGATCGACGCCATCCCCGCGGCAGCCCCGAGCGAGATCGTCATCTGGGAGCCGGAGCAGACCGCCCGCTTCCTCGAGCACGTCGCGAGGACCGACTCTCGGCCCTCTACGAGCTGGCCGCGTACGCGGGTCTGCGTCGCGCGGAGCTGTGTGGCCTGCGATGGGCAGACCTGGAGCACGACCACGCCGGTCTGGTCGTCCGGCAGACCATCGTCGAAGCCGCGGCCAAGGACCTGCGACCTGAGGACCGGATCTGCCAGATCTGTCACCGCCAGCACACCGGCCTGCTGACCAAGCGCCCCAAGTCGCGGGCCGGCACCCGCTGGGTACCGCTCGTCGCTGCCGCTCAGACCGCACTCGCCGCCCGGCGGCGCGCCGTCGAAGCCGAGCGCCAGGCTTGCGACAACGCCTATCGCGACCACGGCCTTGTCTTCTGCCAGATCGACGGTGACCCGCTGCGGCCTAGCGCCGTCAGCGCCGCCTTCGAGGCCCACGTCCGTGCCTGCGGACTGCCGACCGATCCGCCTGCACGACATCCGGCACGGGGCCTGCTCGCTGCTGCTTGCCGGGGGCGTGCCCATCGAGGTCGTGCAGATGATCCTCGGGCACAGCACCCCCGCCGTGACCCGGCGTGTGTACGCGCACGTCATGCGGAAGGCGACCGCCGAGCAGGTCGAGGCGGCGTCCGAGCTGCTCACCCGACACCGCCGCGAACATTCCGCGAACATTCCGAGTGATCCGGCCGGCACACCCGAAGGGCGACGGGCATGAACGCCCACGTCAGAGCCTGTTTGGGTGGAGTGGCCAGGGGCGGGGTCGAACCGCCGACCTTCCGATTTTCAGTCGGACGCTCGTACCAACTGAGCTACCTGGCCCGGCGAGCGGTGATCCGCTCGTCAGCGACCCCGACGGGACTCGAACCCGCGACCTCCGCCGTGACAGGGCGGCGCGCTAACCAACTGCGCTACGGGGCCTCGGTGGCGCCAAGGCCGTACTGCTCGATCCTCTCCGACCGTGCCCCCAACGGGATTCGAACCCGTGCTGCCGCCTTGAAAGGGCGGAGTCCTAGGCCTCTAGACGATGAGGGCGCCGCGACGCCCCACAGACGTGAGTGACCCGTCGAGGACCCGCACAGCATAGGGTCCCACGTGCCGATCCTCCAAAGCGGTACTGGACGCCGACCCCTGCCCGACCCTGCCCGACCCCAGCCCGACCCCGATGGGGCGCCGGTGCCAACGGCGAGGGAGGATCGGCACAGGACGACGTCCCAATACAGACCCGGAGCACAGCGGCGAAGGAGCCCTGCAATGCAGCTACGCACGATCGGCGACGTCCAGGTCTCGGCGATCGGCCTCGGCGGCATGCCGATGTCGATCGAGGGTCGTCCCGACCGTGAGCGGTCCATCGCCACGATCCACGCAGCCCTCGACGCCGGGGTAACCCTGGTGGACACGGCGGACGCCTACCACCTGAAGCCAGGCGAGGTCGGGCACAACGAGTCGCTGATCGCCGATGCCCTGCGCTCGCACCCCGACGGCAAGAACGTGCTCGTCGCGACGAAGGGCGGTCACCTGCGCCCTGGCGACGGCACGTGGACCGTCGACGGCTCTCCCGCCCACCTGAGACAGGCGTGCGAGGCCTCACTGCGGCGTCTCGGCGTCGAGGCCATCGGGCTGTACCAGTTCCATCGGCCCGACCCCAAGGTCGCTTACGAGGACTCGGTGGGCGCCGTCCGCGACCTGCTGGACGCGGGAAAGATCCAGATGGCGGGCATCTCGAACGCCGACCCGGGCCAGATCCGCCTGGCCCAGCAGGTGCTGGACGGCCGGCTCGTGAGTGTGCAGAACCAGTTCTCCCCGCTCTTCCGCTCCAGCGAGCCGGAGCTCGACCTCTGCGACGAGCTGGGCATCGCCTTCATCCCCTGGAGCCCGTTCGGTGGCATCTCGCGTGCCGCATCCTTGGCTCGCCGCTTCGAGCCGTTCGCTGATGTCGCAGCCGAGCACGGCGTGAGCACCCACCAGATCTGTCTCGCGTGGATGCTCGCCAAGTCGCCCCTGGTCGTGCCGATCCCCGGCTCCTCACGGCCGGAGACGGTCCGCGACAGCGTGCGGGCCGTCTCTCTGACGCTGACGCCCGACGAGGTCGCCCGCCTCGACGGCACTGCCTGACAAGGGCCGACTGCGGAGGATCACGCCAACCGCCGCTTGGCACTGTGGCACACCGCGCCAAACAGTTGAGCGCAGCGTGCCGCCGCGCCAAAGGGGGCCGCCGCGCCGAAGAGTCGGGACGGGCAGGATGGGCGGATGGTCGAGATGTCGGACGAGGACTTCGATGCGGCTGTCGCCGACGCGCTGGACGCCGTCCCGCCGGAGCTCGCCGCCCGCATGGACAACGTGGTCGTGCTGGTCGAGGACGACCCGCCCGCCGATGCGCCGGACCTGCTCGGCCTCTACGAGGGCACGCCGCTGACCGAGCGCGGCGGCTGGTGGGCGGCGGGCTCGCTGCCGGACCGGATCACGATCTTCCGAAGGCCGACCCTCGCCATGTGCGACAGCCGCGAGGACGTGATCGAGGAGGTGCTCGTCACCGTCGTCCACGAGATCGCCCATCACTTCGGGATCGAGGAGGACAGGCTGCACGAGCTCGGCTGGGAGTGACGGGGCCCCTACCCCGGCAGCAGGTCCTCCGGCGACGTCCTGCGCAGCCGTAGCCCCAGGACGCTCGCACCGACGATGGACAGGCCGGTGACCAGGAGCACGCCGGCGGCTCCGAGAGCCCCGTTCGTGTAGTCGGCGACCGCCTGCGGCACCACAGTCGCGAGGGCGACCACACCCACGGCCAGCACCGCCGCGTGACGGGTGAAGACGTAGCCGGTGAGGCAGGCCCCCGCCACGGCCACGAGCACGGCGTATCCCTGCCACGACCCCGACGTGCGCCCGACGGCCATCGCCTCACCTCCGACGAAGCCGAGCACGGCGGCGACGGCCAGCCCCAGGGCCTGCTCGTCGAGCACTCCTGCCAGAACCAGGCCCACCCAGACCAGTGCCAGACCGGTGAGGGCTAAGCCGACGAGTGCGCCGGTGTCCTGCGAGGGCAGGTGGACGACCAGGCTCGTGGCGGTGCCCGCGGCCGCGGCGGCGCACGCGAGATGCAGCAGGTGGGTGCGGCCGAGCAGGTAGGCCGTCGCATAGATCACCAGGGCGGTGGCGAACCCGGCTGTGTCGGGGCGGTGCTGCTGGACGGCGACCGCCGCGGTCCCCCCGCCAAGCACGCCACCGACGAGGACGAGTGCCGCCACGAGGCGCCGGCGGGCGGCGGTACCTCGGCGCTCGTGCACGCTCCAGCCACCGGGCGACGTGCGAGCCACGACGACGGCGGCCGCCAGCATGAGGACGGCCGGCACGCCGAGAACGACCATCCGCCAGATGTGCGAGAGGTCCCCCCAGTGGGAACCGGTGAACGTGGCTGCTGCGGCGAGCACGAAGACGGCCCCGATGTAGGCGCCCACCTCCGCGACGACGGTGCTCCAGGTGGGACGCCGCCCGGCTGGGCCCGGGGCACCGGCCGGTCCCCGAACCTCGGGCAGTGAGCTGGCGTCGGCCCTGTGCGCGGGCGCGGGCGCGGGCGCGGCGCCGGACCTGGACGCGGGTGCTCCCGCGTGGGTGGTCGAGGCCACCTCGGTCTCGACGGCGCGCGCCTGGTCCGGGGTGATCGTGCCGTAGGCGACCAGGCGGTCGAGCGCGACGCGCAGAGGGGCGTCCACGGGGGCGGGGGAGTCGTCGAAAGGAGGAGGGTTGGGGGCGGCAAGGGCGTCAAGGGCGGGAGCGGGGGTGTCGGGGTCGGTGCTCGTCATGGTTCCTCCAGCCGTGCGGGCGGCGCGTGTGGATGGCGCGATCCTGGCGCCGTGCTCGCACCGTAACGCCGCGTGCGAGGGCCTGGATGAGCACGGCTACCCAACTCCAACGGCGGCGCCCGACGCGTGGGCGCGCGACACGCCGTCCGCGAGGACCTACGACCCGCTTGCATTCCTCGGCACAGATGGCACAGTGCGGCAATGGAACCGGGGAGCCCCGCCGCGCAGGAGACCGAGGTCGAGGTCTCACCGCTCATGGAGAAGCTCAGCGAGGAGGCCTGCTGGGTCCTGCTCGGCGAGGTCGAGGTCGGGCGGCTCGCGGTCGCGGCTGCGGGCGACGTCGACATCTTTCCCCTGAACTTCGCGGTCGACGGTCGAAGCATCGTCTTCCGCACCGCCGAGGGGACGAAGCTCGTCGAGATCATCCTGAACGGTCGGGTCGCGTTCGAGGCCGACGGCTACCACCCCGCTGACGGCGAGGCGTGGAGCGTGCTCGTCAAGGGCGAGGCCGAGATGCTCGAGCGCTTCAGCGAGATCTACGCCGCCCAGGACCTGCCGCTGTTCCCGTGGAACTCCGCGCCGAAGGAGCGGTTCGTCAAGATCAACGTCTCGTCGATCACGGGTAGGCGCTTCAAGGTCGGGCGAACCCGCAGCGGCCACCCGGAGCTCTGAGAACCACCGCGCACGCCACCCGCTACCGGAGGTACCCCCGGCCCGGCGCCGTCCGGCCGGTTGCGGCAGCCGGTCCCGGCGGCCGTGCGCTGACCAGGCATCATTGACCCACGCCGGGGTTGTTGCCAGGCTCGCGGCGATGTCGAGGATCGAGGTCGAGCGTTTCGTGCGTGTCCGAGCGCGCCGACCCGACGGCAGCCACTGATGTCTGCACAGGTGTTCACCGGCGTGGTCCTGGGTCTTGGGGCGCTGGGCTACGTGGCTCTGGCCGTGTACGTCCTTCGCCACCGGCCGACCGACGGCGCCGGAGCCGTGGTCGTCATGCTCCTCGCCGTCGGCGCCTGGACGATCTTCTACGCCGTCGAGCTCGCCAGCCACACTGTCGAGGTCGCCCGCGTCTGGGCGGGGCTGAAGTTCGTGGGCATCGTGGCTCTCGTGCCGGCCCTGTGGGCTTTCGTGCTGCGCTACACCGGGAGCCGGCCCCTGCGACGTCGGGTCCTCGCGCTGCTGCTGGTCGAGCCCGTGCTCGTGCTCGTGGTGCTCGCCCTGCCCGCCACTGGCCACCTGATCCACTACTACCCTCCGGCGGGCGAGCTGACGTTCGTCGGCCGGTCCCCGCTCTCCCGCCCTGGGGGGCTGTTCTGGCCGCACGCGGTCTACACGTACGTGCTGATGCTGAGCGCGGTCGCCGTCCTGTCCGTCCGGCTGGTCCGGCTGGGTCGGCCCTACCGGCGCCCGGCGGTCACGATGATCGCCGCCGCGCTGCTGCCGTTCGTCGGAAACCTCGTCTACAACCTCGACGTGGGTGTGATCGGGCTGATCGACCCCACGCCGTTCCTCTTCTCGGTGACCGCGGTGGTGCTGGTCTGGGGCTTCCTCCGGGTCCGCCTGGTCAACCTCGTGCCGGTTGCGCGCGACGTGGTCGTCGAGCGGATGGCCGACGCCGTCGTCGTGGTCGACGCATACGGCCGCGTCGTCGACGCCAACCACTCCGCCGAGCGCCTGCTCGCGGCGCGGCTGCCCGACGTGCTCGGGGTCGGCCTGCACGACCTGCTGCCGGCGGTGGCTGAGGCCCTGCACGCACACCATCCGGGGGGGACGACGCGCGCCGAGGTCACGGTGGCCGGCCCCTCGGGCGATCCGACAGACCTGGCACTGGCCGTCACCTCGGTCGTCGACCCCCGCGGCCACCACACGGCGAGCGTGGTGGTGCTCACCGACGTGTCCGAGCGCAAGCGCACCGAGAGGCGGCTGCGCGTCCTGCTGGAGGAGCAGACGCGCCTGGCCGAGACGTTGCAGCAGAGCCTGCGCCCCCTTGTGCTGCCGACGCTGGACGGCGCCGTCCTCGCCGCACGGTGGGTGCCCGCCGCACCGGACCGCGAGCTGAGCGGGGACTTCTACGACATCCATGCGGCGACGCACGGCCGCTGGGCCTTCGTGCTCGGCGACGTGTCGGGCAAGGGGGTCCACGCCGCCGTCGTGACGGCGCTGGCCCGCTACACCGTGCGAACGCTGAGTGCGCAGGGCTGGCGGCCCGCGCAGGTGCTGCAACAGCTGAACCAGGCCCTGCTGAGCCAGTCCTCGATGAGCCGGGACGACGACGAGCGGTTCTGCACGGTCGCCTACGGCCAGGTGCTGGTCCCCGACGGCGGCGGCCTCACGGTGACTATCGCCCTCGGCGGTCACCCTCAGCCCCTGCTGCGCCGGATGGGCGGAGGCGTCGAGGCGGTCGGCCTGCCCGGGACGGCGCTGGGCCTGCTGGCCGAGGTCGACGTGCAGGAGGCGAGCGTCGAGCTGGCACCCGGCGACCTCCTGCTGGTGTTCACGGACGGGGTGACCGAGGCGCGCCATGGGCGGGAGGAGTTCGGCGAGGAGCGGCTCAGGGCCGTCCTTGCCTCCGCCGGCCCGGGCCCGCAGGACGCCGTGGACGCCGTCGTCTCCAGCCTCGAGCTCTTCAGCGGTGAGCGGGACGACGTCGCCCTCCTGGCGATCCAGGCCCTTCCCGAGTAGCCCGGCCCCGCGCCCGCGCCCGCGCCCGCGCCCGCGCCGGCGCAGGCGCAGGTGGCAGGTGGCAGGTGGCAGGTCAGGACAGCACGTCGCGCGTGGTCAGCCGCGCCCACGCCAGCGCGCCGAAGACGACCATGTAGCCCGCCTGGAGCAGGGCGTTGCGCGCTAGGGAGTCCCACAGGATCGGCTGGCGCAGCAGGTCGCCGAACTCCAGCCAGCGGTGGCTGAACAACCACGGGTGCAGCCACCCGAGCTGGGGGATGGCGTCGAGGATCTCCGAGGCCACGGCCAGAGTGACGGTCGCGGCCATCGCGCCGATGGGCACCTCGGTGAGCGTGGAGATGAACAGGCCGACCGCGGACAGCCCGAGCAGCGACACCGTCACGTACCCGGCCACGAGGAGGGCCCGCACCATGCCGTCGCCCACGCCGATCGTGTCGCCGGACAGCAGCGTGACCGGCCCTACGGGGAACAGCAACGCACCGACCACGGCACCGGACACGGCGACGGTCAACGTCGCGAGCACGCAGAACACGGTGACGCCGGCGTACTTCACGATCAGCAGCCGGGTGCGCCCGACGGGGGCCAGCAGCAGGTAGCGCAGCGTGCCGAGGTTGGCCTCGCCCGCGACGGCGTCACCGGCCACCACCCCGATCGCCATCGGCAGGAACAGCGGCATGCACACGACCAGCGCGGTGACGCCGACGAACGTGCCGTTCTGCGTCACGCGGTCGAGGAACGGCGGGCCCTCGCCTGGCCGTGGTGGCTCGGACAGCCGCACGGCCACGGCGATCAGAGCAGGAACCCCCGCCAGGACGGCCAGGATCGCCAGCGTGCGCCATCGGCGCAGCAGCGTCAGCACCTCGGAGGCGAACAGCGACGCACCCACGCGGGCGGTGTCAGCGGACAACCTCGAACCCCTCCCCGGTGAGCGCCACGAAGCGGTCCTCGAGGCTCTGCTGCTCCACCGCGAAGCCGCGAACCCTGACCCCGGCGGCCACGAGCGCCGCCACGACCTGCTCGGGCGCGGGCCCGTCGCCGTCCACCGGCAACCCCGCGCGCACGTCCGTGCCCTCGACGCTCGGGTGCCCCAGGTGCAGGCGGCCCAGCACGGCGGCGGCCTGCACGGCGTCCGGGGTCTGCACGTGCACCCGCCTGCCACCCACCGCGCCGAGGGCGTCGAGCGTCCCTTGGGCCACCAGCCTCCCGGCGGACATCACCCCGACGTGCGTGCAGATCTGCTCGACCTCGGCCAGCAGGTGCGAGGAGACGAACACCGTGGCGCCGTCCGCGGCCAGCGACCGCACGAGTGAGCGGACCTCGCGCGTGCCCTGGGGGTCCAGGCCGTTGGTCGGCTCGTCGAGCACCAGCAGGTCACGTCGTCCGAGCAGGGCAGCGGCGATGCCGAGCCGCTGCTTCATGCCCAAGGAGTAGGCCCGTACCCGCTTGGAGCCCGCCGCGGTCAGCCCGACCCGGTCCAACGCCTCGGCGACCCGCTGCCTGCGCGTCGCCGCCGGCGCGTCACGGTCGGCGGCGTCGAGCCGAGCGAGGTTCGCCGGCCCGGACAGGAACGGGTAGAACGCCGGCCCCTCCACGAGGGCGCCGACACGTGGCAGCACGCTGCGAACATCGCGCGGCATCGGCCGGCCCAGCACCTCGACCCGCCCGGCGGTCGCGGCGGCAAGCCCGAGGAGAACCCGGATGGTCGTGGTCTTGCCCGAGCCGTTGGGACCGAGGAAGCCGTAGACCGCGCCGAGGGGGACCTCCAGGTCCACGGTGTCGACGGCGACCTGGCGGCCGAAGCGCTTGGTCAGCTCGAACGTGGCGATGGCGAGGTCGCTCACGCCCGACCTGCCCAGGGGGCAGCGGTCACCGGGCGGCGTCGACGAGCGCCGCCATCGGCACGCTGCCCGCGAGCACGCGACCGTCGGCGGTGATCAGCACGCTCAGCAGCGCGGTGCGAAGGCCGCGACCGCCGGCGACGGGTTGCGTCAGCTGGTCGAGCAGCTGGTCCGGCGATGCCGCTCCTCTGACCCGGCCGCTCGGTGCCGCGGCAGGCGGGGCGGTCAGGCCCAAGGTCGGCACCAGCGTTGCCGCGGGCAGCTCGACGATGGTGGCCCAGCCCGTCCCGACGACGGTGGGGTGCGGCCGGCTGCCGGCCTGCGGGGCGAGGGACGGCGCGGCCGGGCCTGGCTTCGGCGTAGACATCGCTCCGGGGCCCGGTGGGGTGAGCGGCATGACGGTGGCCCCCTTCGGCGGGCTGAACGCGAACCTGGCCGCATCCGGCACCGAGTAGTCGACCGAGGAGAAGCCCGACGCGATCGCGGCCCTGGCCTGGCCCCGCGCGAACACCTGCACCCGCAGCGGGAGGCCGTTCGCGGCGTCCACGAAGATCACGGCGTGGTCGACGAGGGTGGCGGAGGTGCGCGGGGTGACAACGAGGGCGTAGGTGTCCCGCCCGGCGACGGAGGCTGGGGCGTCCAGCGTCACCGACGTGGTCGGGTCGACGGCGTCGAGCAGGCGCTGCGCCAGCACCTGGGGGGTCATGTCCGCCGGACCGGCCCCCGGTGAGGCGGTGAGGCCCGCCGGGCCGCGCGGGGTCGCGGCACCGGCCACGCTCGCAAGGCTGACGTGGGTGGCCGTGTTGTCGGCCGAGGAGTAGAGCCAGGCGTCACGGGCGTTGTGCACCACGTCCACCTCGGCGAAGGGGTCAACCAGCTGCAGGCGCTGGCGCTGCGGTCCGTCCACCCACACGCGGATGGTGTTCGCGCCCGTGAGGAACCTGGTGAGCAGAGCCTGCGGTGAGCTCGCGCCGCCCTGTCCGCGACCGAGCGACGGCAGCTGCGGGAGCCCGAGGTCGGCCTCGGTCGTGACCGTGCCCGAGAACGCGGTGACGTGCGAACCGGCGACCAGCGCCAGCACCTGGGCCGGCGTGCGCTGCGGCAGGGACGGCGCGCTGCCGGCGACCGCTGTGGAGACCGCCGCTCCCGTCGCCACCGCGGCCGCGACACCCACCGGGACGGTCCAGCGCACGAGCGACCTCATACATCGAGAGTACGTCCGACCGGCGCGATGTGGTGCACCCGCATGGGCGGGTTCGGTGAAGGTCGCCCGAGCATGGGGGAAAGGGCATCGGCGGCACTCGGCGTGTTCCCAGCAATCTCTCAACCGCGCGCGGGAGCGTGTGCCGTATGAGACTGCCGACCGCGTGGCTCAACGCGGGTCTTGCACTTGTTCTCGTCGGGGCCGGCGTCGGGGCGTACCTGGCGATCGGCGACCCCGCTGCCGCGACGTCGTCCTCCCTTCGTACGGCGACCGTCGCTCGAGGCACCGTGACGGCGTCGGTGAGCGGCTCGGGCAACGCCTCGAGCAGCGCCGAGGTGGGGGTGAACTTCACCACGGGCGGCCGGCTGACGCAGGTGCTGGTCAAGAGCGGCCAGGAGGTGACGCAGGGCCAGGCCATGGCCCGCATCGACGACACCTCCGCCAAGCAGTCGCTGAGCTCGGCCAACGCCCAGCTCGCGTCGGCGCAGGCCTCCTACAACCAGGTCGTGGCGGGGCAGACGAGCACCGCCCGCCAGAAGGACCAGCTCGCGATCCAGGCGGCGCAGCTGAGCGTGTCGTCGGCGCAGAGCGCGCTGACCCAGGCCAAGAAGCAGAAGGCGTTGGACGACGTCGCGCAGGCGGCGAACGTGGCCGCCGCGAAGGCCGCCCTCGCCGCTGGAACGGGGACGGCCGCACAGCTGGCGGCGGCGCTCAACCAGCAGGCGCAGACCGCGCTGAAGAACAGCCAGTCGGTCACGTCCGCGAGCCAGCAGCTCGCCCAGGCGCGCAACCAGCTGGCCCAGCAGAAGGTGCAGGCCCAGACGAACGCGGCAGGGGCCACGTCGGCCCAGGTCGCCCAGGCTCGCGCGCAGGTGCAGGCGGCCAACGCGCAGGTCGACCAGGCCGACCAGGCCGTGGCCGACACGACGTTGCGTGCGCCGCAGGACGGCACCGTTGTCTCGGTGTCGGGTGCGGTCGGCGAGCAGGTGTCCGGGGGCGGGTCGAGCAGCTCCTCCTCCGGCAGCGGGTCCGGGTCTGGGTCCGCAACCAGCAGCTCGTCGTCCACCGTGACCGGGTTCGTCGTGCTCGCCGACCTGTCCACCCTGCAGGTCACGGCGAACATCGCCGAGGCGGACGTCGCGACGGTGGCGGTCGGTCAGCAGGCTCGGGTCACGTTCTCGGCGACGAACACGACGGCGGCCGGGTCGGTCACCGAGGTCGCGCTGCAGAGCATCACGAGCAACAACGTGGTGCAGTACCCGGTCACGGTGACGCTGGCGGAGATCCCTGACGGTGTGCGGCTGGGCGCGACCGCGAGCATCACGATCACGACGGCCAGCAAGAGCGACGTTCTCACGCTGCCGTCCAGCGCGGTGTCGAGTGTCGGCCGGCTGCACACCGTGCGGCTGCTGAAGGGCACCGTGCAGACGGTGGTCCCCGTCGAGGTGGGGATCACGGGCAACGGGAGCACCGAGATCGTGTCGGGCGTGGCCGAGGGCGACAAGGTCGTCATCCCGCAGACGACGGCCGGCACGTCCGGGACCAACGGCTTCCCGCGTCTGGGGCGCGGCTTCGGGATCGGCGGTGGCGGGTGACCACTCCGGCGACCCTCGACCTGCCCGACGCCCCGCAGGGCAGCCCCGGCCCGGCAGGACGGCGTCCCGTCATCGACCTGCGCGCCGTCAGCAAGGTCTACGGCAGCGCGGACACGGCCGTCCATGCCGTCGCCGCGGTCGACCTCATCGTGGAGCGCGGCGACTACCTGGCGATCATGGGTGCGTCGGGCTCGGGGAAGTCGACGCTGATGAACATCATCGGCTGCCTGGACTCGCCGACCTCGGGCCGCTACCTGCTCGACGGCGTGGACACGCGCCGCCTCGACGAGCGCCAGCAGTCCATCATCCGCAACCGCAAGATCGGCTTCGTCTTCCAGTCGTTCAACCTCATCCCGCGAACGACCGCGTTGGCCAACGTCGAGCTACCGCTGGCCTACGCGGGCATCCGTCAGGTCCGCCGCCGCGCCCTCGCGACGGCCGCTCTGCAGAAGGTGGGCCTGGACGACCGGCTCGGCCACCTGCCCTCGCAGCTGTCGGGCGGGCAGCAGCAGCGGGTGGCCATCGCGCGCGCCATGGTGACCGAGCCGGTGCTGCTGCTCGCGGACGAGCCCACCGGGGCGCTGGACAGCCACAGCACGGTGGAGATCCTGGGGCTGTTCGACGAGCTCAACGCGTCCGGACGCACGGTGGTGGTCATCACCCACGAGCCGGAGGTGGCCGACCACGCCAAGCGGATCGTGCGCATGCGCGACGGTCACATCCACGCCGACGAGCGCCGGGTGGCCGTCTCCGCACCGCCCCCGGCCCTGAGCGCGGCCGCCCGTGGTGCGGGCGTCGAGGCCTCGTCGTGAACCTGCGGGAGAGCGCGCGCTTCGCCGGTCGGGGCGTCACCGCGAACAAGATGCGCTCGGCGCTGACGACGCTCGGCATCCTCATCGGGGTCGCCGCCGTGATCATCCTCGTCGCGGTCGGGACGGGCTCGAGCGTGGCCGTCCAGAAGTCGATCAGCAAGCTCGGCAGCAACACCCTGACCGTTCGCCCCTCCCAGGGCGGCACAGGTGGGCGCGGCGGGTTCTTCGGCGGGGCTGGCGGCGGTGGTCGTGCGGTGGTCGTCGGTCCCCCGGACGGCGCCGTGCCCGGCGGGCAGGCCGCGGTCGACAGCGGCACGCGCACCCGGTCGGCCGTGCTCACGATGGACGACGCCTACGCCCTCACCGACGCGACGCTCGCACCGGACGTCAAGTCGGTCGCCCCTGTGGTGAACGCCCAGTCGGTGACCGCGACCTACAACGGGGCCTCGCACAGCGTCGCGACGTTCACGGGCAGCTCGCCGAGCTACCTGTCCAACAACAACGACGGCATCCAGGCCGGCTCGGCGTTCACCGACGCCGACTACACCGACCATCGCCGGGTCGCCCTGCTCGGGATCACGGTCGCGACCGATCTCGTGGGCGGGGACGGGCTGTCCGCCGTCGGCAGGACCGTGGACTTCAACGGCGTCGGGTTCACCGTCGTGGGCATCCTCGACGACCAAGGGCAGCACCGGCCCGCAGGACCAGGACGACCGTGTCCTGGCCCCGTTGACGGCGGTCCAGGACACGCTCACGGGGTACGGGAACCTCGGGAGCATCTCGGTGCAGGCGACGTCGTCGGACACGGTGAGCCTGGCCCAGTCCGAGGTCGAGGAGATCCTCAACGCCCGCCACAAGGTCACGACCGCGTCGGCGGACTACTCGATCTTCAGTGCCTCGCAGCTGCTGACCGCGGCCACCAGCACGACGCAGACGTTCACCGTGCTGCTCGGCGCCGTGGCCGCCATCTCGTTGCTCGTGGGCGGCATCGGGGTCATGAACATCATGCTGGTGACCGTCACCGAGCGCACACGAGAGATCGGCATCCGCAAGGCCATCGGGGCGCGCAAGGGCGACATCGTGTCCCAGTTCCTCATGGAGGCCGTGCTGCTCTCCTTGTTCGGCGGCCTCCTCGGGGTCGCGGCCGGGCTCGTCGGCAGCAGGTTCACCATCGTGGGCGTGCAGCCCGTGGTCGCTCCGTACTCGGTCGCGCTCGCCTTCGGCGTCGCGGTCGCCGTCGGGCTGTTCTTCGGCCTCTACCCGGCCAACCGCGCGGCGTCGCTGCGCCCGATCGACGCCCTCCGCTACGAGTGACAACAGATGGAGCCGTGATGGACGACGACACCGGGCCCGTCGCGCCCGAGCGCCGGCGCTGGCGGCGGGGTGGGTCTGCGCCCCCGCAACCACCCGGCCAGGCGGACGGGACCGCGCTGCTGCTGGGGGACTGGGCTGCCGACGGTAACGATGACGTCGCGTCGCCGGCCGACGGGGACGCCGCAGGCGTGCCGGGCGGTCCCGCGCACGAGGGCGCCGACCCGGAGGGTGCCGACCCGGAGGGGCTGAGCGGGGAGGACGACGTGGACGCCGACCTGTTGCCGCAGGCGGCGCGCCGTCATCTCGGACGGTTCACGCTTCTCCTCGCCGCCGGCATCGTCGCCTCGGCGGGGTTCCTCGGGGGCGCGCTCGTGCAGAAGCACCATGACGCCGGCAGCGCCGCCTCGCCGTCCGGCCTGGGCGCGGTGCCCTTCGGCGCCGGCTTCACGCCCGGCGCCGGCTTCGGCGGGGGCGCTCCCGGGCAGTCGGGTCGGGGGCAGGGCTCAGCCGGTCAGAGCACGGCGGGCGCGGGTGCCGCTGGTCAAGGCTCTGCTGGTCAGGGGGCTGCTGGTCAGGGGTCGGCCGCGGACGTCCCGGCGGTGGTCGGCCAGGTCGTGTCCGTGAGGGGCAGCACCGTCACGGTCCGCAACCTCGGAGGCACCGTGGTCACGGTCACCGTGCCTGACGGCGTCCAGGTGTCCCGCGTCAGCGCCGTCCCGCTCAGTGCCCTGGCTCCGGGCACCCTCGTGGCCGTCAGCGGCACGGCCGGCAGCGGCGGCACGGTCACGGCGTCGTCGATCACCGTGCGGACCGCGCAATGACCGCCCTGGTGCCCACCCCGTCCGGTCGGGGTCGGGCTGGGAACACGTCGGCGGGTCGGCGCACGCCGGCCCGCATCGCAGCAGGCCGCCAACGGCCGACAAGCACCACAGGAGACACAGTGAGCGTTCGGTCGTCCTCTCGCGCCCGGCAGGGCCTTCGGGCCGCCTGCGGCGCCTCGGTGCTGGTCGTCGGGCTCGCCGCCTGCGGCGGAGGGTCGGCCCCGCCCTCGTCCGCCCAGAGCCTCGCCGGTGCCACCGTGCAGCCGAGCGGGGGTCGGAGCGGTCAGGACGGCGGGCCCGGGGACGGGCAGCGCGGGGCGGAGTTCGAGAAGATCCGGCAGTGCCTGCAAGCGGCCGGCATCCCGGTCCCGACGTTCAGCCCCGGCGGTCCGGGCGGGCGGACGGGCACGTTCACCGGTCGGCCGACGTTCAGCGGCCCCCGACCCTCAGGCGGCTTCGGCGGCGGCTTCGGACGCGACTTCCTCAACGACCCAAAGGCGCAGCAGGCCCTCAAGGCGTGCGGGCTGACGCTGCCGACCCGCCCGCCCGGCGGCTTCCGTCCGACGGGAGCCCCGACGACCTCGCCCACCGGCTGAGCCGCGGCGCGGCGGCACCGCGGGGCGTCGTCCCCTCGCCGCCGCGGCGTCGTCCGCCTACGGCCAGCAGCGGGGCGTCCGCCGCCTACAGCGAGTACGGGCCGAACCGCGCCCAGGCCACGAAGACGGCGAGGACGAACAGCACCGCGTTGACCGCGATGTTGGCCGTCTCCTTGCGCCGCGCATGGGTGATGGCCGCACCGACCATCACGAGTGCCAGCCCGACCGCCGCAAGCGGGGTGAGCCAGGGCAGGATGCCTGTTGCCGCCGGAAGCACCAGGCCGATCGCGCCGAGGAGCTCGAGGCCGGCGATGGTCTTGATCGCGTTCTCGGAGTAGTCGTCGACCCAGGCCATGCGCGCGCGCAGCTTCTCCTTGGGCTGGGTGAGCTTGGTGAGTGCGGCCGCGCCGAAGGCGACAGCCAGCAGGATCTGCACGATCCAGACGACGACGTTCACGAAGGTCCTCCGAGGTGGGCGTGCCGACCCGGGCGGCGGCACTGAGAGGGTCGGGCCGACTGCACGCTAGCGAATAATGTATGAATGCTCAAGTATTCTGGGGTAGGATCTGCCCATGGCAGGCACGCGGTGGCTGGATGCGGAGGAGCAGTGCACCTGGCGTGCCTTCCTCACAACGATGGCACTGCTCGACCAGGCCCTGGACCGCCAGCTGCAGCGGGACTCGGGGATGCCGCTGTCGTACTACGTCGTGCTCGCGATGCTCTCGGAGTCGCCGGGCCGCTCCCTGCGTATGGCCGAGCTCGCTGACGCGACGAACAGCTCGCAGAGCCGCATCTCGCACGCCGTCACGCGGCTCGAGGAGGCCGGCTGGGTGCGCAGGCAGAGGGCGGCGGGGGACGCCCGAGGCTACGTCGCGGTGCTCACCGACGCCGGGCTGGCCGCCCTGGAGTCCGCGGCGCCCGGGCACGTGGAGGCTGTACGGCGTTACGTCTTCAACCGCGTGACGGCCGACCAGGTGAGCCAGCTCGGCGCGATCTGCAGAGCCGTGCTCGACGAGCTGGACCCCGAGGGGGCAGCCTCCCCGCTGCGCCCGCCGACGTCCCGAGAGGCCGCGCAGGCCTGACCGCAGCGCCCGTTCGGCGTCCTCTGGCGCCTTGTTGTCGCTATGGGCCGCGAATAGCGACGGCAACCCGCCAGAGGACGGGTCGGCGGCGGGACGTTGGGCCTGATCGCGCCTCGTCGACCACGCCAGGCAGGGACGTTGGCCCCGAGGAGGCCCGCGTGGCGCACGAAAGAGTGGACCCAACGCCCTGGTGACCACCCACCCGGCCGCCGTCGAGGAGGCCCCCCTCATGCCCGACCAGCGACGCGTCGCCGTCGTCGGTGCAGGCGTGAGCGGCCTGGCCACTGCCTACCATCTGCTCCGCGCGGCGGCGCGGTCCGGTCAGCCGGCACCCGCCATCACCGTGCTCGAGGCCACCGACCACGTCGGTGGCAAGGTGCTGACAGCCGACGTCGCCGGCTTCGGGGTCGACACCGGCCCGGACGCACTGCTGGTCCGCATGCCCGCCGTCGCCGAGCTGCTGGCCGAGCTCGGCCTCACCGACTCCGTGCGCGGACCGGCCGTCGACGGGGCCTTCATCTGGACGAGGGGAAGCCTTCGCCGCCTACCGCCCGCCTCGCTGTTCGGCGTCCCCGAGCGGTTGCTCCCGCTCCTGCGCGGGGGGCTCATCGGTCCCTGGGGAATGGTGCGGGCAGGCGCCGACCTGGTGCTGCCGCGCCGGCGGCACGGCGCCGACCCCTCGATCGCCGCGATGCTGCGACCTCGGCTGGGCGCCCAGGTGTTCGACCGGCTCGTCGACCCGATGCTCGGCGGGGTCCACGCCGGGCGCGCCGACCTGCTCAGCGCCCGCAGCGCCGTGCCCGAGGTGTACGCGATCGCCGAGCGCCATCGCAGCGTGTACCTCGCCATGCGCCGGCGTGAGCGGGCCAGGCCCGGCGGACGGGCCAAGGGCCCCGCCCTCGTGAGCCTCGACGGAGGGCTCGGCCGCCTGGTCGACGTCCTGCGCTGCCATCTGGACGACGTCGACCTGCGCACCGGCTCACCCGTTGTCGCACTTCGCCGCCCGGCAACCGAGGCCGGCGAGCCGGTCGGCGGTTTCCTCGTCGAGGTCGAGGGCGGCGACCCGATCCTGGTGGACGACGTCGTGGTCACCGCGCCGGCCTTCGCCGCGGCCCGGCTCGTGCGCCCCCTCAGCGCGGACGCCGCGCGGGTGCTGGGGCAGATCCCGTACGTCGGGGTCGCCACCGTGACGCTTGCCTACCCGCGCGCGGACGTCGGCAGGCCTCTGGACGGCACCGGCTTCCTGGTGCCCCCGGTCGACGGCCGGCTGCTGGTGGGGTGCAGCTGGCTGACGGCCAAGTGGGCACATCTCGACAGCGACGACGTTGCCCTGTTCCGGTGCATGGTCGGCCGCGCCGGGGACCAGGCCTGGACGCAGATGGACGACGACACCCTGGTCGCGGCCGCCCACGCCGAGCTCGCCGCGGCCGTGGGGCTGTCGAGCACGCCAGCGGAGGCGTTCGTGCAGCGCTGGCCCGACGCGATGCCTCAGTACACGGTGGGCCACGCGCAGCGCCTGGCGGCTCTCGACGACGCGCTCGCGCACGTGCCGGGGCTGTACCTGTCCGGTGCTGCCTACCGGGGCGTCGGTCTCGCCGGGTGCATCACCCAGGCCAAGACCACGGCCGCGGCAGTGATGCAGCGCCGCCTGGCCACGCCGGCGCAGGCGGGCCAGGGCGTCGCGATGCCCGACACACAGGAGAGGACGGCTGTGCCGTGACCCACCCCGACCCTGCGACGCACCCCGGCGGGACTCCCGGCCCGGTGCGTCACCACGACCAGGTGATCCTGCCCGGCAGCGGAGCCAAGCCGGCGAACCGCCCGCCCGTGGACTACTCGCTGCGGCCCATGCTCGTCTTCTGGGAGACCACGCGCGCCTGTCAGCTGGCCTGCCAGCACTGCCGAGCCAGCGCCACCCCGCAGGCCCTGCCCGGTGAGCTCTCGCATGACGAGGGCATGGCCCTGCTCGAGGAGGTCGCCGGTTTCGGCCGCCCGCATCCGATCCTCGTGCTGACCGGCGGGGACTGCCTCCTGCGCCCGGACCTGTTCGACCTCGTCGCCCGCGCCACGGAGCTGGGCATCCCCACCGCCTTGTCGCCGTCCGTGACCCCCGCGCTGACCCCTGCCGCGATCGCGCGAATCGTCGACAGCGGCGTGCGCGCGGTCTCCATCAGCCTGGACGGCGCGACCGCCGGGACCCACGAGGGCGTGCGCGGGATCGCGGGCCACTTCCCCAAGACCCTCGACGCCATCCGGGCCCTCGTCGCGGCCGGGCTGACCGTGCAGGTCAACACGACCGTCATGCGCGCGAACGTGGCGGAGATGGCCGACATCGCCAAGCTGATGGTCGACCTCGGTGTGCACATCTGGGAGGTCTTCTTCCTCGTGCATGTCGGGCGCGGGGTCGCCACGGGTGCTCTCGACCCGGCCGAGCACGAGGACATCTGCCACCTGCTCTACGACGCGGCCCATTACGGTTTCATCGTCCGCACCGTGGAGGCCCCGTTCTTCCGCCGGGTGGTCACGACCCGGCGGGCCGGGGCGCCGGGGCCGGACAGCCCGCTCTACCTGCAGCTGTCCACCCGGCTGCGCTCGCTGGTCGGCGAGCCCACGCAGCGGCCGAGCGCTCACACCGCCGCGACCCGTGACGGCAAGGGGATCGTGTTCGTCGCCCACGACGGTGACGTGTACCCGGCGGGGTTCCTGCCGGTGAAGCTCGGCAACGTCCGCGAGCAGAGCCTCACCGAGATCTACCGTGACCACCCGTCACTGGTCGACATCCGGGCCGCCCGTTTCAGTGGGCGCTGCGGGGTCTGCGAGTTCGCCGACCTGTGCGGCGGGTCGCGGGCACGGGCCTACGCGTCGTCGGGCGACGTCCTGGGTGAGGACCCGGCGTGCGCCTACCAGCCGACGGTCGCCGTGCCCGCCTAGGAGCCACCGGCCCTTTGGCGCGGTGGCAGGCCGCCGGCCCTTTGGCGCGGCGGCACACAGCGCCAAACTGTCTGGCACGGCGGCACGTCGCGCCAGCCAGGGGTTGGCGCGATCCTCCGCAGTTGCCGGCCCTCAGAAGTCTCCGGTGTGCCGGCGCAGCTCGGCGAGCAGGGAAACCAGCTGCACCTGTGACTGACCAGACAGGCCCACGGCTGCGAAGACCTTGGTGTTCAGGGCCTGCGTGGCCTCCAGTGCCAGCGCGCGGCCGGCGTCGGTGAGCTGGGCCAGGGTCGCGCGACGGTCGGTCGGGTGCGGGTTGCGCCGTACCAGACCCTGGGTCTCGCACCGGTCGACGGCGTTCGTGACGCTCGCCGGGTGCACCTGGAGCCGCTCTCCGATGCGGGACAAGGGCAGGGCGCCGGTGCGGCTGAACAGCAGGAGCATCAGCAGCTCGTAGCGGGCGAAGGTGAGACCGAGCGGGCGCAGCACGTCCTCGACGCGGGCCAGCACGATCTGCTGGGCCCGCATGATCGAGGTGACGGCCGCCATGCCGTCCGAGGCATCCGCCCAACCGCGTTCCACCCACTGCAGGCGTGCCTGCTCGATGGGGTCGAACGGCAGCCGTCGCCGACTGGCCATTAGGTCCCCCTCTCTCGCGACTGGTGTGTGCGAGATCGCCGCGACTGACGGGCGGGATCCGCATCTGATGTGGGCGAGATCTCGGCGCTACCGCAGTCAGACGGTGCGACGGTACTGGCCGCCAGCCTCGAAGAACGCCTCGGTGATCTGGCCGAGGCTCGCGACCCGCACCGTGTCCATCAGCACGGCGAAGACGTTCTCGCCAGACATGGCGGCCTTCTTGAGGCGGTCCAACGCCTCGGGCGCATCCTGGCGGTGCCGGTCCTGGAAGTCCCGCAGCCGCCTCAGCTGCGAGCGCTTCTCGTCCTCGGTGCCCCGGGCGAGCTCGAGCGACTGGGTACCGGGGTGCGGGTCGGGGTCGAGGAAGGTGTTGACGCCGATGATCGGCAACGTCGCGTCGTGCTTGCGCTGCTCGTAGACCATGGACTCGTCCTGGATGCGGCCGCGCTGGTAGCCGGTCTCCATCGCGCCGAGCACGCCGCCGCGCTCGCTGATCCGCTCGAACTCCGCCAGCACGGCCTCCTCGACGAGATCGGTGAGCTCCTCGACCACGTACGAGCCCTGCAGCGGGTTCTCCACCCCGGCCAGCCCCCACTCCTGGTCGATGATCATCTGGATCGCCAGGGCGCGGCGCACCGACTGCGCCGACGGGGTCGTGACCGCCTCGTCGTAGGCGTTGGTGTGCAGGGAGTTCGCGTTGTCGTAGACGGCGCACAGCGCCTGCAGCGACGTGCGGATGTCGTTGAAGTCCATCTCCTGGGCGTGCAGCGAGCGGCCCGACGTCTGCACGTGGTACTTCAGCTTCTGGCTGCGCTCGCCGGCCCCGTACCGCTCCCGCATCGCGACGGCCCAGATCCGCCGGGCGACGCGACCGATCACCGTGTACTCGGCGTCCATCCCGTTGCTGAAGAAGAACGACAGGTTCGGCGCGAAGTCGTCGACCGACATCCCCCGCGCCAGGTAGCTCTCGACGTAGGTGAACCCGTTGGCAAGGGTGAACGCCAGCTGGCTGATGGGGTTCGCGCCGGCCTCAGCGATGTGGTAACCGCTGATCGAGACCGAGTAGAAGTTGCGCACGTCGTTGTCGGTGAACCACTGCTGGATGTCGGCCATGCACCGCAGCGAGAACTCCGTGCTGAAGATGCAGGTGTTCTGCCCCTGGTCCTCCTTGAGGATGTCGGCCTGCACGGTGCCACGGACGTTCCCCAGCACGTCCGCTCGCACCTGGGCAGCCTCCTGGTCGCCGGGACGGCGGCCGTGCTCGGTGGCGAACGCGTCGAGGCGCTGGTCGACGGCGGTGTTGAGGAACATCGCCAGGATCGTCGGCGCCGGCCCGTTGATGGTCATCGAGACCGATGTCGTCGGCGAGCACAGGTCGAAGCCGTCGTAGAGCGCCTTCATGTCGTCCAGCGTGGCGACCGAGACCCCCGACGTCCCGACCTTGCCGTAGATGTCCGGACGCTCGTCGGGGTCGCGGCCGTACAGCGTCACGGAGTCGAACGCCGTGGAGAGCCGGGTCGCGGGCTGGCCGGCCGACAGCAGCTGGAAGCGCTTGTTCGTGCGCATGGGGTCGCCCTCGCCGGCGAACATCCGCGCAGGGGTCTCGGCGTCACGCCGGAACGGGAACACCCCCGCGGTGAACGGGAAGGTCCCCGGCAGGTTCTCCTCGCGCAGGAAGCCCACGAGGTCGGCGGCCTCCCGGGTGCGCGGCAGCCCCACCCTGCCCATCGACGTCCCGGAGAGGGTGTGGCGGCGCAGGGGCGTGCGGATCTCCCGGTCGCGGACGCGGAACACGAACTCCTCACCGGAGTACCCAGCCACCGTGGTGGGCCAGCCCAGCAGGGACGCGAGCGTGTCTGCGTGCAGAGCCTGTGTTGCCTGCTCGAGGGCCGCCTCGACGTCGCCGGTGTCGGCGCCCGCGTCGCGCAAAGTCGCCAGGGCCGTCTGCAGGTGCTGGCGGGTCCGGGCGGACTCGACCTGCCGGCGAGTCTCCTCGTGGTAGCCGCGAACGGTCTCGGCGATCTCCGCGAGGTAGCGGATGCGCGACGCCGGCACCACCGGCGACAGCCGGGTCGACGCGCGCACCGTGGTCGCCGGCAGCACCCCCGGTCCGATCGGCAGGCCGCGCTCGGCCAGGAGCCCACGCAGGTGCTGGTACAGCGCCGTGACGCCGTCGTCGCCGACCCGGGCGGCGCTGGTGCCGTACACCGGCATGTCCTGCCAGGGCGTCCCGAACGCCTCGCGGTTGCGCACCAGCTGTCGGGCGACGTCTCGGCGGGCGTCCTCGGCACCGCGGCGCTCGAACTTGTTGACCGCCACGACGTCGGCGACGTCGAGCATGTCGATCTTCTCCAGCTGCGTCGCCGCACCGTACTCCGGGGTCATGACGTACAGCGCCACGTCGGCCAGCCCGGCGACGGCCGAGTCGCCCTGGCCGATCCCCGGCGTCTCGACCATGACGAGGTCGTAGCCGGCGGCCTTGCACACGGCGACCATGTCGGGCAGGTACGCCGGGATCTCGGCGTCCGCGCCGCGGGTGGCCACCGAGCGGAAGAACGTACGTCCCGACGCCAGCGCGTTCATCCTGATCCGGTCGCCGAGCAGGGCACCGCCGCTGCGGCGTCGAGTCGGGTCGACGGCGAGGACGGCGACGCGCAGCTTGTCCTCCTGGTCGTGGCGGAAGCGGCGGAGCAGCTCGTCGGTCAGCGACGACTTGCCCGAGCCGCCGGTCCCGGTGATGCCGAGAACGGGGACGGCGCGCGCCGCGGCGGCCTCGCGAACCCGCGTGAGCAGCGCCTCGGGCATCCGGCCGCACTCGATGAGCGTCATCGCCCGGGCCAGCGCGGCGTCGTCCCCGGCCGGCACATGCTCAGCCGGCTCGGGCAGCGTGGTGAGGTCGATGTCGCAGGCGGCGACCATCGTGTTGACCATCCCGGCCAGCCCGAGGCGTTGCCCGTCGTCGGGGGAGAAGATCCGTGCAACGCCGCGTTCGTGCAGCAGGGCGATCTCGTCGCGGACGATGACGCCGCCGCCGCCGCCGAAGACCTTGACGTGCCCGGCGCCGCGCTCGGCGAGCAGGTCCACGAGGTAGGAGAAGAACTCGACGTGGCCGCCTTGGTAGGAGCTGACGGCGACGCCCTGGACGTCCTCCTGCACGGCGGCGTCCACGATGTCGGCGACGCTGCGGTCGTGGCCGAGGTGCACGACCTCGGCACCTTGGCTCTGAAGGATGCGACGCATGATCGTGATGGCGGCGTCGTGACCGTCGAACAGGCTCGCCGCGGTGACGAAACGGACGGGGTTCGCCGGCCGGTGCAGCGGTGGGCGGGCCGTCGGCTCGGCAGGTGCGGTCATGGCTCCCCTTCGACCGGTGGCCCCTCGACCCGGGCCGCGAGGCGACCCGCAACCGAGATGCTCGGGCGTTCAATAGTTGGCCATCAACATATCATCGGGAGGATCCCCTCCGACAGGGGCGGGGTGTACGGACCTCGACCCGCCTGGGTCACGTACCCGGGCGACGGCACGCAGCGGGCCGCCGACCAGCGCTCGCGACCACTGCGCCGGCCGGCCGCCGTGGACGGGCAAGATCCACCAGTCACGCCTAGCGTGTCCGACATGGCCGAGCGCATCACACCCCAGCGCATCACACCCCAGCGCATCACACCTCAGCAGTTCCACGACTCCGCCGGAGTCGAGGACTGGCGGGTCCTCTGGTCGGTCGCGTTCGCGGTGTACCGCACGGGCGACTTCGCCACCGGCCTGAAGCTGGTCGGGGAGATCGGACGGCTCGCCGAAGCGGCGGGCCACCACCCCGACCTCAACCTGCGCGTCGGAGTGCTCGAGGTCCGGCTGGTCACCAAGGCCCTCTGGTCGCTGACCGACCTCGACCTGAGTCTGGCGAGGCAGATCTCCGCGGCCGCTCGCGGGCTCGGGGTCAGCGCCGACCCGGACCACACCCGGACCTGGGAGTTCGCCCTCGATGCGGTGGACGTCGACAAGGTGCGTGCCTTCTGGTGTGCCGTGCTCGGCTACGAGACGGCAGGAGACACCGACATCATCGACCCCGACGGGCTGTACCCGCCGGTCTATGTGCAGCAGATGGACGCCATGCGCACCGGTCGCAACCGCATCCACATCGACGTCGGCGTCCCGCACGACCAGGCCGAGGGCCGGGTCGCCGCCGCGCTGGCAGCCGGTGGCACGCTGCTCAACGACGCATTCGCCCCGATGTGGTGGACACTGGCCGACCCCGAGGGCAACGAGGTCGACCTCGCGACCTGGGTCGGGCGGGACTGATCACTGTCGCCAGGACGTCGTACCGTCCGGGCGGGGTGCGTCGCCGGTAACCAGCCCCCCGCGATGGGTGATTGGAGCACCCAATTCTGACTGTCCGTAACCGAATCTCGCCTAGAAGTCACGAAGATCGCGAAATTGACTACAGAAAGCACCTGCCGGGGTCTTGCCATATCGGCCGTTCACCCGACACGGTGGTCCTCGTGAGTCCCGCCGCACCCCACCTGCGCAGCAGGCCGGGCATCGCGAGCGCGGGACACGGGGGGTGGCCGCTCGACCTTCCCGATGCCGTTCCAGCCGACTCCCTGCTGCGCGGGCAGCGTGACTGGGCCGATCCCGACGACCACGGAACCGACGCGACCATGGCCGCTGCCATGGACCCCTGGGGCCCGCACAGCCCCGTGACCGCCCGGGACGCGTGGGCGGTCGAGGACCCGTGGCCCGTCCAGGACCCGTGGCCGGCTCGGGGCGCGTGGGCCCCCCAGCACGTGACGGCCCCCCAGGAGTCTTGGGCGAGGCATTCGTGGAGCAGGCGCGGCGAGGCATTCCCAGCACCGTCCTGGGCGGCGTCCCCCGACGGCGGCTGGCAGGCCCCCGTGGTCCGCGAGACGACCACGTGGGAGGCCCTCCTGGCCCACCCGCCGGCATGGGACCTGAGGACGCCGCGCATCCACCGTACGAGCCAACCCCGCGCCGTCGCCCGGAGCGAGGTCGAAACCCCGCCCAGCAGTTCCGCCTTCTACGGCCGTAACCCAGCAGCCGCCGAAGCTGACCCGTTCGAGGTGTTCTCGGCGACGGTGCCGACGACCCCGTCGCCGGCACTCCCGAAGCGACGCGACGTCCGACGGGCCGAGGAGGCCGAGGTCGCGCGTGTCCGACGCCGCGACCTGCGCGAGGCGCGCAGGCAGCGGCCGAGCCCCACGATGGGCACCGTGGCCGCCCGGGCCGCCGTCGTGTCCGTCCTGGGAGCGGTCGGCGTCGTCGCCGTGACAGGGGGCTCGCTTGACGTTCTCATGGGCCCTGGCCAGGGGACGTCCTCCGCAACCGGCACGCTGAGGGAGTCGGCCTCGGCGCTCGCCGAGCTGGCCGGGCTGGCCTCCGGCAGCTCGGACTGGAACATCGCAGTCGAGATGACCACGCTGGACCGGACGGCGCGCCGCCTCGAGAACGCCCGGATGGCTGCGGCGAAGGCCTCCGCCGTGAAGGCCGCCAAGGCTGTGGCGGCACGTGCCGCGTCGAAGGCCGCCGCCGAGGCTCGCGCGGAGGCGCTGTCGCAGGCCACCCGCCAGGCGCAGCGCGACCCCAAGGCGATCGCGCGCATCCTGGCGGCCGACCGTGGCTGGGGCGGCTCGCAGTTCATGTGCCTGGACCGGCTCTGGAACCGCGAGAGCGGCTGGAACTACGCGGCGCGCAACCGGTCCTCCGGCGCCTACGGCATCCCGCAGTCGCTGCCCGGCTCGAAGATGGCTGCGGTCGGTTCTGACTGGCGGACGAACCCGGTGACGCAGATCAAGTGGGGCCTGGCCTACATCGCCGACCGGTACGGCACGCCCTGCGGCGCCTGGGCGCACAGCCAGGCGACCGGCTGGTACTGACCCGGCTGGTTCTGACACCGGCTGGTACTGACCCCGGGCTGGTACTGACCCGGGCTGGTTCTGACACCGGCTGGTACCGACACCGGGCTCGTCACCCGGCTCGATCCGGTGCTGCCGGCCGTAGCCCGTCGGGCTCGTGGCGGGCGGCGGCCCTCAGCACTCGATGACGTTGACCGCGAGGCCGCCCCGCGACGTCTCCTTGTACTTGACCTTCATGTCCGCACCGGTCTCGCGCATCGTCTTCAGCACCTTGTCCAGGGACACGATGTGCGTGCCGTCGCCGCGCAGGCTGATCCGCGCGGCGTTGATCGCCTTCACCGACCCCATGGCGTTGCGCTCGATGCAGGGGATCTGCACCAGCCCGCCCACAGGGTCGCAGGTCAGGCCGAGGTTGTGCTCGATGCCGATCTCGGCGGCGTTCTCCACCTGCTCCGGTGACCCGCCGAGCACCTCGCACAGGCCGGCGGCGGCCATCGAGCACGCCGAGCCCACCTCGCCCTGGCAGCCGACCTCCGCGCCCGAGATCGAGGCGTTCTCCTTGCAGAGCAGGCCGACCGCTGCGGCCGTGAGCAGGAACCGGACGACCCCGTCGTCGTCGGCACCCGGCACGAAGCGTGTGAAGTAGTGCAGCACGGCGGGCACGATCCCGGCCGCGCCGTTGGTGGGCGCGGTGACGACGCGCCCACCCGAGGCGTTCTCCTCGTTGACGGCGAGGGCGAAGAGGTTCACCCAGTCGATGACCCGCAGCGGGTCGATGCTGTGCACGTCCTCCTTGAGCTTGGCGTACATCCGCGACGCGCGACGGGTCACCCGCAGTCCCCCCGGCAGCACGCCGTCCTGGCTGCACCCGTTGCGCACGCACTCCTGCATCACACCCCAGATGGCCAGGAGCCCCGCGCGGACCTCGGCCTCGGTGCGCCATACCTGTTCGTTCGCCAGCATCACACCGCTGATCGGCAGGCCCGTACGTGCGCAGACCTCCAGCAGCTCGTCCCCGGTGCGGAAGGGGTAGGGCAGGACCGTGTCGTCGGCCTTCACCCGGTCGGCACCGGCGGCAGCCTCGTCCACGACGAAGCCGCCCCCGACGGAGTAGTAGACGCGTGCCATGAGCTCGCCCCCCGCGGCGTCCCTGGCCTCGAAGCGCATGCCGTTGGGGTGTACCGGCAGGGAGCGCCTGCGGTGCAGCACGAGGTCCTCGGCCGGGTCGAACGGGATCTCCTTGCTGCCGAGCAGCCGCAGACGCCGGCTCGACCGGATGGCGGCCACGCGCGCCTCGACCTGGCCGGTGTCGACGCTCTCGGGCGCCTCGCCCTCCAGGCCGAGCATGACCGCCCGGTCGCTGCCGTGGCCGTGCCCGGTGGCGCCCAGGGAGCCGAAGAGCTCCACGTGGACGTCGGCGACGGCGTCGAGCGCCCCAGCCTCCCTCAGTGCGCAGGCGAACATGCGGGCCGCGCGCATCGGACCGACCGTGTGCGAGCTGGACGGTCCGATCCCGATCGTGAACATGTCGAAGACGCTGATCGCCATGCGGCACCTCTCTGGCGGCCCGGCCGGGGAGGAAAGTGTCACACGCCGCGAGGCCTTCATCGCCACCGGCGTCGCACCCACTTCACGGCGGTGCCGCCGATGTACCGAAGACCGACACAAGTCAGCGACACGCCGGGGCGAGCCGGCGTGTCGCGGGGCTTGTGTCAGATCTGCGTACGCCCTGAAGGGCTGGGGCGGGCGGTCAGAGTGCGTCGGTCAGGAACGTGTCCAGGGTCGGCTGGTCGAACGCGCTGATCCACTTGGCGACGATGCGGCCGTCGGGGCCGACGAGGAAGCTCTCGGGGTAGGCGAACACGCCGTACCGGCCCGACACCGCGGCGTCCGGGTCCTGCACGCTCGGGTACTCGATCCCGTACTGCTTCTCGAACGCCTGCGCCGAGTCGGGCTTGTCCCGCGCGTCGACGCCGAGGAAGACCACGCCCTTGTCGCGCCAGACCTTCTCGCCCTTGGCGAGGACGTCGGCCTCGGCCCGGCACGTCCCGCACCACGAGCCCCAGAAGTTGACCAGGACGGTCCTGCCTCGCAGGTCGGACAGGCTCAGGTCGCCCTTGCCGTCCAGGCGCTGCAGCGTGAAGTCCGGGGCCGCCAGCCCCACCGGGTTCGCCGCGAGACTGCCGCCCTGCCCGGCGATGCCCGCCGCGCCGCGCGGCCACAGGGCCGCCGCGAAGAGGCCCGCCACGGCCAGGAGCACGACGGCGAGGACGGCGAGGCCACGGGCCCGAGTGCGCTTCGCCTCGGCCTGGGGGTCGGGGTCGACCAAGCCGCCCGGGCCCACCTCCGTCGACGTCGCGTCGGGGCCCCCCGCCAGGGGGTCCTCGACCAGCATCGTGGCGGCGCGGTCCCCGATGCTGTCGTCGAGGCTGTCACCCTCGGGACGGGCCGGTGTCTGCTCGCTCATTCCTCGTGTGCTTCCTGCTGGTCCCGGGCCCGGTTGCCGGCCTGGGAGCACGGCCCCGCATGAACGGCGTGCGGGCGTGCCTTGATGCTCACACCCGGTTGTTGATCGTTCTCAGGTCCAAGGTCCTGACGGACGTGTGTCCCAGGCAACGCCGTCCGGGCACCCACGGGGCCCAAGGTCCTGAGAGCGACCTCGTTAATCAGGCAAGGATCCTTCGCAGGGTCGAGTCCGGTGGTGCCGTGGAGGGGCAGATCGGTCGATCAAGCCACCATGGCTCGGTCCAAATCGGAGGTTGCGGTGCTCGGGTTGTCCGAAGGCCGCTCGGACGCTGAGGGGACAGAGGCCCTGCAGCGTAAGCGACGGGTACTGCCGTGGGTCGTGCTCGGCGTGGTCGTCGCGCTGTCGCTCGGCTGGGCGGCCACCAGCTTGCTGGGGCGCTCGGTCGTGTACTACCGCACGCCCACCGAGGTGGTCGCGGCGAACGTCGCCACGCAGGCCACCGACGTGCGGCTGGCCGGCAAGCTCGTCGCGGGGAGCGTGGTGACGCAGCCCGGAACGGGCACTACGACGTTCCGCGTCACCGACGACAAGACCACCGTGGACGTCGTCTACACCGGCGCCACGACGACGGCGCTGAGCACGGCGGCGCAGCCGGGTACGCAGGTCGTGGCCGAAGGCTCGATGGGCACCGACGGTGCCTTCCACGCCGACAAGCTCATGGCCAAGTGCCCGTCCAAGTTCTCCTCGGGGACTCCTGGTGCGTCCGGCTAACGAACTGCGCTTCGAGGGTGTCACCAAGGCTTTCGGTCGCACCCGCGCGCTCGACGGCGTCGACCTCGCCGTGCCACCAGGGTCGTACGTGGCTCTCATGGGCCACAACGGAGCGGGCAAGACGACGCTGCTGCGCATGGCGGCCGGGCTCGCCGTGCCGACGCGCGGGAGGGTCACCCTCGCGGGGGTGGACCAGCGCAAGTCCGGTCCTGGCCTGCGTCGGCTGATCGGCTTCGTCTCCCACGACAGCATGCTCTACGGCGAGCTGACCAGCCGGGAGAACCTCGAGCTGCACGCCCGCCTGTTCAGCCTGCCGAACCCGGGGGCGGTCGCGGCGTCCGTCGCCGAGCGCTTCGACGTCAGCCACGTGCTCGACCGCCCCGCGCGCGGACTGTCCCGCGGCACGCGGCAGCGCCTGACCTTGGCCCGGGCCCTGCTCCACGAACCCCAGGTGCTGCTGCTCGACGAGCCGTTCACCGGCCTCGACGAGGCGTCGGGCGACCGACTCGCGGGGCTGCTGATCCAGCTGCAGGCCGAGGGACGCACCGTGATGCTGAGCACCCACGACAGCGCCCGCGCGGCCTCGGGGCCGCACCGCCTGCTGACGCTGCAGGCGGGCCGGATCGTCGCCGACGCCGACCTGCGCGTCTGCGCCGATGTCGTGGAGGTGGGCGCATGAGCGCCGGCTCGCCCGCGCTGTCCACGCCACGGGCCGCGATGATCATCGCCGGCAAGGACCTGCGGCTGGAGCTGCGCAGCCGCGACGTGCTCTCCTCGGCAGGCCTGTTCGCCATCGCGGTGCTGGTGACGGCGAGCTTCACCCTGCCCATGAACGGCGCCGCCCGCGAAGGTGCGGCCACCGGGGTGCTCTGGATCAGCCTGCTGTTCGCGGTGCTGCTCGGCGTCGGGCGCTCCATGGCCCGCGAGCAGGAGGACCGCGCGATCGAGGGGCTGCTGCTGTCGCCGGCCCCCCGCGAGTCGGTCTTCCTGGGCAAGCTCGGCGCCAACCTCGCGATGGTCTTCGCGATCGAGGCGTTCGTCGTCCCGATGTTCGTCGTGCTCGTGGGCCTGTCGCCCACCCGGCCGGGCGCCTCGCCCGGTGTGCTGCTCGCAGCCGTGCTGCTCGCCACCACCGGCCTGGTCACGGTCTCGACGCTGCTGTCCGCGATCGCTGTCGGCAGCCGGCTCGGTGAGTCCGTGCTGCCCCTGATCGTCATGCCGATCGTGATCCCCCTGATGATCGCCGCGGTCGAGGTCTCTCGGCGCGGGCTCGGGACCGCCCCCGGCACCGCCCCAGCCTCGAGCGGCTCCGTCGACGCCGTGCAGTGGCTCGTGCTGCTGCTGGGGTTCGACGCCCTTGTGTTGTTGGTCGCGCTGGCGACGTTCGCCTTCGTGGTCGAGGAATGAGGAACCGATGAGCAACAGCCTGTCCACCCCGTCCAGCCTCCAGGTGCCCGGGCCCGGCACCACGACGCTCGCCCACTCCCCGTCCCCGGCCCAGCGGCGGCGCAGGCCCAGCATCCTCGGGGTCGTCACGCTCGCCAGCGTCGCGGTGTTCGTGTACATGGCCTTCGTCTTCGCCCCGCAGGACGAGGCGCAGGGCGTCTCCCAGCGCATCTTCTACGGGCACGTGCCCTCGGCCTGGGTGTCGTTCCTCGCCTTCGGCATCGTGTTCGTCGGCAGCATCACCTACCTGGTGACGCGCAACGAGCGTTGGGACGCCCTCGCAGCGGCGTGCGCCGAGGTCGGCCTGCTGTGCACGACCATCGTGCTGGTCACGGGCATGATCTGGGCGCGCGCGATCTGGGGGGTCTACTGGGCCTGGGAGCCGCGGCTCACCTCGTTCCTCGTGCTCTGGCTGCTGTACGTGGCCTACCTGGCCCTGCGCACGTTCGTGCCGGACCCGGGACGCCGCGCGCGCTTCTCCGCGGTCGTGGGCATCCTCGCGTTCCTCGACGTGCCGATCGTCTACCTGTCGGTGATGTGGTGGCGCACCCTGCACCCGCAGCAGATCATCGCGGTGGCGGGTGGCCCGCGGATGCCGGGTTCCATGCTCGCAGCCCTCATGGTCGGGATGGTCACCTTCACGCTCGTCTTCGCTTATCTCGTGCGGTTGCGCCTGTGCGTGACCCGGCTGTCCCAGGAACTCGAGGAGGTGGCGGCATGACCGGGTCCACCTCCCTGTTCGCCGCATACAGCGCACTGACCCTGCTCTATGTCGGCTACACGCTGCGGCTGCAGGCACGCCGGCGCTCCCTCACCCGGCTGCTCGCCGTCCAGGAGCAGGCGCCCGTGGTCCCGCAGGGGGCAGAGCCGGAGGTCGGTCGTGGGTGAGCTCGGCGCCTATGCGCTGATCCTGGCGACGGCGGCCTGCGTCTGGGGGGTCGTCGCCTCCGTGCTCGGCGCCCGGCGGCACCGGCCCGACCTCGTCCGCAGCGCCGAAGGCGCGATCATCGCCGCGGGCCTGGCGGTCACGGTCGGCGGCCTCGCCCTGGTATGGGGTCTGGTCAGCGGCGACTTCTCGCTGCAGTACGTCGTGGAGTACACCAGCCGCTCGCTGTCGGTGCCCTACCGCATCGGTGCCTTCTGGGCCGGCCAAGGCGGGTCGCTGCTGCTGTGGGCGTGGATGCTCGCGGGCTGCTCGATCGGCATCGTGCTGCTCAACCGGCGCCGCCACTGGGGCGTCTCGCCGTACGCGCTGACCGCGTTGGCCACCGTGATCGGCCTGTTCGCCGCCCTGTCGGTGCTCGTGGAGAGCCCGTTCACGCGCATGCCGCAGGCGCAGCCGGACGGTCAGGGCCTCAACCCGTTGCTGCAGAACTACTCCCAGATCATCCACCCCCTCGCCCTGTACGGCGGGTACGTCGCCTACACCATCCCGTTCGCACTCGCGATCGGCGGGCTGGCCTCGGGCGGGCGGCCGGGGCGCTGGATGCGCCTGGCCGAGACCTGGAACCTCTGGTCCTGGATCGCCCTGACGGCCGGCATCGTGCTCGGCGCCCGCTGGGCCTACGCCGAGCTCGGCTGGGGCGGCTACTGGGGCTGGGACCCGGTGGAGAACGCCAGCCTGCTGCCGTGGCTGACCGGCACCGCGCTGCTGCACACGGGCATGACCGACCGCAAGACGGGGCGCCCCAGGGTGGCCGGGCTGGTGCTCGTGATGGCCACGTTCGTGCTCTGCCTGTTCGGCACGTTCCTCACCCGCTCGGGCGTGGTGTCCTCGGTGCACGCCTTCGGCAAGTCGAACCTGGGCCCCATCCTCGGCACCGCGATCATGGTGGTCCTGGCCGTGTCCGGCGCGCTGCTCGTGTGGCGCCTGCCGGAGCTCAAGGGTGACCGCAAGACCCCTGCCAAGGACCCGCTGGGGCACCAGCTGCTCACCTGGCTGCTCATCGCGATCACCGGTGCGGTGCTGTGGGGGACGATGTACCCGCTGATCTCCCGCCTCCTGAAGGGTCAGGAGATCGCGGTCACCGCGGGCTTCTTCCGGGTGGTCGTCACCCCGCTCGGGGTGGCCCTGCTCGGGGTGCTCGCAGCAGGCCCCCTGCTGCCGGGAGCACGGCCGTCCAACCGGCGCCGCGAGCTGGTGCTGCGCGTGGCGCTCGGCGCCGTCGTGGCCAGCCTGTCGCTGCTGCTCGGTGGCGGTCACATCGGGGTCGCGTTCGTCCTGGCGCTCGCAGCGATGGCGATGCTCACAGTGGGCCAGCGCATGGTCGCCCGGGTCGGCTCCACGTGGGCCGCCGGCGCCGCCGCGACCGGGTCGCGACGTCTGCTGGCGACGCTACGCACGGCCGGTCCGTACATCGCCCACGTGGGTCTGGTGGTCCTGCTGGCCGCGGTGACGGTCAACGTGTCCTACCAGCGCGAGGGCCGCGCCACGCTGCACGTCGGGGAGAAGGCCACCGTCGGCGGGCACGTCGTGTCCCTGATGGACGTGAGGGCCGAGGACGCCAGCGACCACACCACCTTCCTCGCGGTGGTGTCCCTGGCGACCCCAGCCGGTCAGCCCGAGGCCACCGTCGGAACCCGGCAGGTGCTCTTCGCCAACCGCGACCAGCCCAATGCCGAGGTCGGCATCGCCGCCGGGCTCACGCGTGACCTGTATGTGGTGCTCGAGTCGGCCGACCTGGAGCAGAAGGTCGCGACCGTCACGGTGTTCACCAACCCTGCGGTGGTGTGGATCTGGGTGGGCGGGATGTTGCTGATCCTCGGCGGGCTGGCCGCGGCCGTCCCCGCCAGGCCGTTGCCGGCCCTGCCGGCACCCGAGCAGACCGAGCCGGCCGACGACCGTGAGAAGGAGCCTGTTCGATGAGCGCCTACGTGCTCGCGACCTTCGTGCTGCTGATGGCCATGGCCTACCTCATGGTCAAGCCGCTGCTCGTCGGCCCCATGGAGCCGGATGAGACGTCGGAGGCCGGGACGGGTGTTGGCCAGGACGTCGCGGAGACCGACCTCGCCGACGAGGACGCCGCCGCGGGCGCCGACGAGGACGGGGTGCCCGGGCTGCCCGCCGAGGTGGCCTTCGAGATGGCCCTGCTCGCCGGGGGCCCCCCTCGGGTGCCGACACCCGCACGGGTCGAGGTCGGCGACCTCGAGGGACGCTCCACGGGCACAACGGCGGTGCTCACCGACAGGCCCGCGCGCTCGTCGAGCGGACGCCCGGTAGCCGGCGACGACGTGGTCGCCTCGATCGAGGCGCAGGTCGCCGCGCGCAAGCTGGCCATGACCAAGCGCCACTGCACGCAGTGCGGTACCGCGGCCGACGCCGCCGACCGCTTCTGCCGCGACTGCGGTACTGCTCTCGGAGGCGCCCGGTCATGAACACTCCTCGGCCGTCGAGGGGCATGGCGCTGCGAACCGGCGCCACGGCCGCCGCCGCAGCCCTGGTCATGCTCGCAGGCGGCCAGGTGGCAGCCTTGGCGTCCACCGGGGCGTCGGCGGCCGCGCCGTCCCCAGCCCAGACGATCGTCGCGAGCCCCCCCGGCGGCGTCGTCGCGCCACCGGCTGCCTCACCGGCGGCGTCCGTCGGCGTACCTGCGCCATCGGGCGCCTCCGCCGTCCCCAGTGCTTCGGTGCCAGCGCCGGCCCCTTCCTCCAACGGGTCGGGCGTCGCGTCGTCCCCGGCGACAGCCGCCGGTGCGACGACAGGCACCATCGCGGTGCGGGCCACCCAGGGCGCCTCCGGCCCTGGGTTGGCCGGCATCGCTTTGACCCTGCACGGCAGCCCGGGCACCGCCGCGCCGGACGTCACCGCTGCGGTCAAGACCGGCGCGGACGGGTCGGCCGCGTTCGCCGGGCTGTCCACAGGCGCCGGGTGGGCCTACACCGTGACCACGCTGTACAAGGGCGTGGAGTTCACCACCGACCGCGTCATCCTCACCTCAGCCCAGTCGAAGTCGCTCACACTGCCCGTGTTCGACACCACGACCTCACCCGCGGCGGTCACCCAGCCGACCTGGTCGGTATGGCTGGACGTCGAGGGCAGCCAGATGGCTGTGCAGCAGGACGTGGAGCTGCTGAACTCCGGGACCACCAGCTACATCGGCGACCAGGCCATCGCCGGCAAGACCAGCCCGTCCGGCACCCCGCTGCGAGCCGTCACGCGGCTGCCGCTGGCGGCCGGGGCGCAGAACCTGCAGTTCGTGGGGCGCTTCGAGACCTGCTGCGGCGTGGCCGAGAACACGGTCTGGCTGCACAGCCGGACGCTGGACCCCGGCCGCTCCCAGGGCACGCTGCGCTACGAGTCACCCTTCACCTCGCACCTCAGCTTCCCGGTGACGCTGCCGACGCAGAGCTTCGCGCTGCTGGTGCCGGCGAGCCTGAAGGTGGCATCCGCGGGCCTGAAGCCAGGGGCGACGAGCACCGACCGCGGCGTCACCTACCAGATCTACACCGCCACCGGCCTGACGGCGGGCACGACCGTCGAGGTGACCCTGACCAAGGCCGGCAGTAGTGCGGCGACATCACCGTTGGCCCTGGTGGGCTACGCCCTGCTCGGTGTGCTCGCGGTGGGAGGCGCCGTCGTGCTGGTCCGCCGCCGCTCCAGGGCCGCGCCCCCGGCGTCCGTACCGGCGCCCTCCGCCACAGCGGGAAAGGCACGCGGCAAGAAGGCCGCACCCACGCCGCAGGAGAGCCGTCCGACCCGGGCAGGTACGACCACGGCGAGCCCGGCGAAGGGGGGCGCGGCTGCTCAGCCGGCCGCCGTCGCCGCCGCCGCCGGCCACGCCGCTCGCCCGGCAGTCAACGGTGTGGCGAAGGCGGACGCGCCCGCGGCGTCGGTCTGGATCGACGAGCCCGAGACCGCAGACCTGCTGGCCGACGAGCTGGCGATGCTCGACCTCGCCTTCGAGTCCGGCGTGGTCAAGGACGAGGCGAGCTACCGACGGGTGCGTGCCCATGTGATGGCCCGGCTGCTCGCGGCCACGGAAGCAACGACCTCGCGCGGGAGGTGACGCTCGATGCCTGACCCGGGACGCTTCGACGGCCTGAAGCGGCGACTGCGGCGCAAGGCGCCCCAGGACGCCGCGGCGCCGCCGCCTGGTGACACGAACCCCGAGGCCGCTGTCCCGGCCGACGGCTCACCGGCCGACGGCTCGCCGGCCACGGACTCGAGCACTCCCAAGCCCGCCAGGGCGGGGGTGGTCGAGAGCGTCCGAGCCGTCAACAAGGCGATCTTCGGTGTCGGGCGGCGCCGGCTGCTCATCGGCGGCGCGGTGATGGTCGCCGTCCCGCTCCTCGCGGTCGGTGCGATGTCGGCCTACGCGCTGCACGTGACCTCCCAGCCGTCCTTCTGCGCCAAGTGCCACGTGATGCAGCCCTTCATCGATGCCTGGCACACGTCCAAGCACGCCGACGTGAACTGCGAGAAGTGCCACATCCCGCCCGGCGGGGCAGCCTTCGTTGGCGGCAAGATCGCCGCGATGCAGGTGGTGATCGACTTCTGGAAGGGCAACTACGACGTCGACCGCTCGTTCAGCGCGGCGGTGCCGAACGCCTCCTGCCTGCGCTGCCACGAGTCGGTTCTGGAGAAGAACGTCACCACGGCCGAGGGCATCATCGTCGACCACAAGAACATCGTGACCGGCGGCGAGAAGTGCATGACGTGCCACTCCACGGTCGCCCACGAGACCGCCATGAAGGTCGGCGCGCGGAACTACCCGACGATGCAGACCTGCTTCAAGTGCCACGACGGGAAGAGCGCCTCGACCCGGTGCGACCTCTGCCACGTCTCCGCCACCACGACGAGCGTGGCCGCCGGTCAGCCGCCGAGCCCGAGCCCGACCCCGACCCCGAGCCCGACCCCGAGCCCCACCCCGAGCCCGTCGCCGAGCCCCAGTCCCGCCGGCTGACCCGATGTCCGCCGACAGCCCCCCGCCAGGCAGGCGCGCGCCGCGCCCGCACTGGTGGTGGCTGGTCGTCGGAGCGGGTCTGCTGCTCGTGGTCGCGGGGGCGTCCCTGCTGCTGCTGGGCGGCGACGGCGCGCCGAACGCGCAGGCATCGGGTCCGGCTCCGGCCGGGCAGAGCCTGCAGGCGTTCAAGGACTGCCGCACCTGCCACCGTGACCTCGACCTGGCGCTGCTGACCGGGCGGGCCATGAAGGGCATGCTCTTCAGCCACGACAAGCACTTCGCCAAGGGCGAGGCAGACTGCGCGAGCTGCCACGTCGCCGACCCGCACGGCTCCGCAACCCCCGCGAGCGCCTATGCGGCGGTGAAGCCCGACCACCTGCGCTGCTTCTCCTGCCACGGGTCCGGGACAGGCACGGTGCAGCGCACGGGGCCGATGCTCGCCAGCGGCGAGTGCGACACCTGCCACGCGAAGGGCACGATCCCGAAGCCCGCCTCGCACACGGTACCCACCTGGCTGGACGGCGGTCACGGGGCGGCGGCCCAGGACCCCGTGACAGGGCCGACCTGCTTGACCTGTCACACCAAGGCGGACTGCACGAAGTGCCACGGCCTGGAGATGCCGCACCCAGCCGGCTTCGGCGGGGCTCCCCACGGCCGGCTCGCCTCGACCACCGCGGGCAGGGCGCTCTGCGCGACCTGCCACGGCAAGACCGCGGCCGCCACCACAAGCTTCTGCGAGTCGTGCCACCACCCGGGCAAGCCCGGCACCACGTCGATGGTCACCGCCCACCCGGGGCTGGTGTCCAGCCAGGGTGAGTCGACCTGCTACACCTGCCACGACAAGTCGGCGTTCTGCACGAAGTGCCACGGGATCGAGCTGCCTCACCCCGCGGGCTGGTCGGGGAGCTCGCACGCCAGCGCGGCCGCGGCCAGGGGCAGCGCCCTGTGTGCACGCTGCCACGGCTCGGGGGCGTCGACGTGCGACTCCTGCCACCACTCGATGAAGCCGGCCGGCACCTCGATCGTCGCCTTCCACGGCCGGTACGTGCGCAACAACGGGTCGAGCCGCTGCCTCACGTGCCATCGCTCGCGCGCGTTCTGCACGAGCTGCCACGGCGGCGTCGTGATGCCGCACCCCGCCGGCTTCAGCGGCTCCGGCCACACGAGCACCGCGGCCCGACTCGGTACGAAGGTGTGCGCCCGCTGCCACTCGGCCCGGGCCTGCACGAGCTGCCACGGTGGCGTCACCATGCCGCACGCGTCGGGCTTCGCGGGCAGCGCCCACACCCGAGCCGCTGCCAACGTGGGCACGTCAGTCTGCTACAGGTGCCACAGCCGGGCCTCGTTCTGCACGAAGTGCCACGGCGTCGTGATGCCGCACCCCTCGGGGTTCTCGGGGTCGGGACACGTCTCGACGGCCAGCTCGGTCGGCACCGGGGTCTGCACGCGCTGCCACAGCGGCGGCACGGCCTTCTGCGAGGCCTGCCACCACCCGATGAAGAGTGCCTCGCAGTCGATGAGGTCGTTCCACCAGGGGTATGTGGAGAGCCACGGCTACTCCACATGCGTGCGCTGCCACACCATCTCGACGTTCTGCTACCGGTGCCACAACGGCCCGGGAGGCGGTGACTAGGGCCCGCTCGACCCCGGGCCCGAGACGGAAGGTCCACCGACGAGTAACCAGGAAGGGAACACGATGAACGCCTCGACGACGGGCGGGACCACCAGGCCCACGGCCGATGCGACACACGACCAGGCACAGCAGCCGAGCCGCTCCGCGGCGCGCATGACCTCCACGACGATGCTGTGGGTGGCGGGTGCGCTGATGGCGGTGTCCTTCGGCGCGGGGTACCTCGCCGGGCACAACACCAGCACCTCGGTGCCAGCCGGGACAGGCGACACCGGGACGCCGGGCACGGGGTCCTCCGCCCCAGGGGTGTCCGCGCCGCCGCTGACGCAGGACCAGCTCAACGGCGCGTCGCTGCCCCCCGGCCACCCGCAGGTCGACCCGAGCGCCACGGGGGCGGCGTCCCCCGGCTCCTCGCCGGCGGCCTCAGGGGCGACGACGCCCACCGCGACCCCGACCGCCGCCCCGTAGCGGGTCCGGCCGGCACGTAGCCGGCTCCTCGAGCGGGGGTGGCGCCGGGCCGCGGGCTCGGCGCCACCGGTGTGTCAGCAGCTGTACACAGGCGTCACGATGGCCCGCGCCAAGGTGTGGAAGACCAGGTTGAACGAGACGTAGGCCGGGGTGGCCTCGGCGGTGACGTCCAAGCCGTCGACGTCGAGGGCGTGCACGACGAAGTAGTAGCGGTGCGGTCGGTCCCCCGGCGGCGGCGCGGCGCCGCCGAACGCCCGGGAGCCGTAGTCGCTGCGAGCGTGGAAGGCTCCCGCCGGCAGTGCGGCGTCCCCTTCCGCCCCGGCGCCCCGCGCGAGCTCGGTCACCCCGGCCGGGATGCCCACGACCACCCAGTGCCAGAAGCCGCTCGGCGTCGGAGCGTCGGGGTCGAAGCAGGTGACGGCGAAGCCGCGGGTCTCGGCGGGGAAGCCCTCCCAGCGCAGGTGCGGGGAGGTGTTCCCTGCGGCGAACACGAAGTCCTGCGCGAGCGTCTCACCGTCGCGCACATCGTCGCTGGTCACAGTGAACGAGCCGACGCGGGGCAGCAGCTCGTAGGGGTCGGGTGCCTGCGGGCGGTCGAGCGACACGGAGTCCTCCTGGGGCGACGTCGGCCGGTTCTCCGGGTGCGACCGGCGGGTCGGATAGCCGAAGAACCTAACCGTCCCGCGAGGCGCTGGCGAGCCTCGCGTCGCCGAGCCGCAGGGCTACGGGGAGATCGTGAGGGCCGTGACGCCGCGCAGGGTGCCCACCAGCACCGTCGAGCCGCTGAGGACCGGCGAGGCGAACCGGGACGTCGCGCCGACCCGAGCGCTCGTGAGCTGTCTTCCGTTGCCGGCGTCGAGGGCGTGCAGCACTCCTGCGTCGGCGTCCACCGACCACACCGCGCCCCCGCCGAGCACCGGTGAGCCCTGGACCGACGTCGGCGCCTGCCAGCGCCGGTGCAGGGACCGGGCCTTGACGTCGACGCGGCTCAGGCCCTCGGTGCACGGCAGGTACGCGGCCTGCGCCGCGGCGTCCCAGGCCATGCCTCCGAAGCTCGTGCACCCGGGTATGCGCGCGATCTGCCCGCCGATCCCGCCGAGGTGGGCGGCGTCGAGGAGGTAGACGTCGCCCGTCTTGCCGGCGATCAGGACGCGGCCTCGGTCGAGCAGCTGGGGGCCCGTGGAGCCCAGGTCGGCGTCGGTGGCGTTCTCGCTGCCCCACGACGTCGGCGCGAAGTAGTCGAGCCGCCGTGACAGGTCCGGGGCCAGGTGCAGCACCGAGTCGCTGCCGTCGTAGGGAGAGTGCAGGCTCGCGCCGTTGCCGACCGCGACCCACACGCCACCGGCGCCGTCGACCGCGACGCCGGAGGGTGCCCAGATCCCGCCCTCGCGCCGGGTGGGGACCTCGTAGCGGGTCGTCGGCCCACGACCGTCGACCGGGGTCGCGGTGACATAGCCGACGTAGTCGCCGCAGTCGCCGTACAGCCCGCCGAACGGCACGTACACGCGCCCACCGGCCACGGCCAGGGCGCCACGCTGCTGCTCGGCCCGCCGGTCGCGGTCGGTCACGTCGAGGGACCGGGTGAACCGGGTGACCCCCGTGACGGCGTCCAGCGCGACAAGGGTGTGCCGGGCGCCTGTGGTCTGGGTGACGACGAACAGGCTGCCGGTTGCCGGGTCGTACGCCGGCGTCGAGGTGATGCCCAGCGGGTCGATGTTGCCGCACGGCAGGTCTGCCCCCCGCGAGGGCGTACCGAGCGCGCGCTGCCAGCGCACCCCCCCGGTCGCGCGGTCCAGCGCGTACACGTGGTTGCCCTCGGTGGCCACCAGGACGGTGGCCCCGACCACGAGCGGCTGCCCGTAGACGGCGCCGTCGAGAGTGCTCGTCCACGCCCGGCGAAGGGAGGCGGGCCGGGGGACGCCGACCGCCGCGCCTGCGCGGTCGTTCGTGAGGTGGTAGGTCGGCCAGTCCGTGGGGCCCAGGCCGGACGGCGTCGGGGACGGCCGGGGTGTCGCGGAGCTCGAGGCCGGCGTGCCCGACGGCGTCGCCGGGGTGCCCGTCGCCGCCGTGGTAAGGCTGGTGGTGGCCGGGTCGGACGAGGCGGGCGAGCACCCAGTCAGGAGAGCCGTCCCCAGCGCCGTCCCCAGCGCCGTGCCCAGCGCCACGGCGGCCAGGCCCGGCCGGCGCAGGCGGTGGATGCTCACACGCCCCTTCCTACCTGTCCACGACGGCGCGTGCCCGCCGGAGCGCCTCCTGCGCAGCCGCGTCGCGGCGCTGAAGCACAGCCTGGGCAACCAGGGCCTCCCGAAGCCTGCGCCCGGTGTCACGGGCCCGGTCCCTCGCCTCGCGCAGTGCGGCCTCGTGGCGGGCGACGTCCGCCGTGGCGCGCCCCTGCTCAGCCTCCAGCTCCGCGACGGCCGCCGTCGCGGCGGTCGCCTTCTCTCGGGCCTGCGCCGCCGAGGCGGAGACGCGCTCGAGGTCCGCCCTGGCGCGTTCGCGCTCGACAGTGCCCTTCGTCGCCGGCGATGCGGCCGTGGGCGCCCGCACGGGCCGAGGGACGGCGCCCCGCGTGGCCGTGGCTGGGCGCTCGTCGGCGCGGGCAGACGCCCCGGTCACCACGCCCGGGCCGGCTCCGGGGCCGACTCCTGCGTACTCGGCCGAGGCCGTCAGCCGGCCCAGCCGTAGCCGAGCGCCCACGTCGGGGTCGGCGAGTGCGGCCTGCAGCGTCTGCTCGACCTGCGTGGCGACCGCGGGACTGAGCCGGTGCCCGCTCTCGGCGGCCAGCCGGGCGGCGGTGCGGGCGAGCCCGGACACTGCCTCCTGACGTCGTCGGCCGAGGTCTCGCATGTCCCGCGCCGACAGGCGGGTCTGCGCCTCGCGCAGGGCGTCCCCGAGGTCGAGCAGGGCCAGGACGGGTACCTGGTCGTTGCGGGCGAGCAGGTTCAACGCCCACGCCGCAGCCGAGGGCTTGGTCAAGGCACGGATCTGCGCCGACAGCTCGCGGTCGCCGTCGTCGCGCGCCTGCCGAGCTGCGGCGTCCCGGGCGGCGACGAAGTCGGCGGGGTCAAGCCCGTAGAGCGCGTCGAGGACCTCGGCCAAGGTCATGGCCGTCAGCCTGCCACTGACTGCGCCCGGCATCGGGGATAGTGGCCTGGTGACTCGTCCTCCCGCTGCGGTCTGGGTGGTCGCCGGAGCCCCCGGTTCCGGCAAGTCGACGCTCGCGCGGCTGCTCTGCGAGGCCCTCGACCCGGTCCCCGCACGTCTGGACAAGGACACCCTCTTCGCCGGCTTCAGCACCGAGGTGCTGACGGCGCACGGGCGGTCTTTCGGTGAGCGCGAGGGTCCGTGGTACGACGAGCACATCAAGGTCCACGAGTACGCCGGCATGACGGCTGCGGCGCGGGAGGTCCGGGCGCTCGGGTGCCCGGTGCTGCTGGACGGGCCGTTCACGACCCAGATCCGCGACCCTGCCGCGTGGGCACGGTGGGCCGAGGACCTCGGCGGGGAGCCGGTCCACCTCATCTGGGTGCGAAGCGACGCGGCGTCGCTGCGTGAGCGCCTGGTCAGCCGGGGGGAGGGCCGCGACTCCGGGAAGCTCGCGGCATTCGACGCCTACCTGGCGCGCATCCGGCCGGACGAGCCGCCGCCGGTCGCGCACCGGGAGGTCGACAACCGTCTCGGCGCGCCGGCGCTGGCGGCCCAGGTCGAGGCCGTCCTGGCTGCGACCGACCATGGTCAGGGCGTCGCTGCGAGCGACGAGGACACGTCGGTCGGCAGCGGGGCCGGGCTCGTCACGAAGCCCCGGTAGAGGTCGCACCCTCGTCGGCAGCACGTCTCGGGGCCCAGAGGGTCCTCGCTGGCGTCGTCCCCCGGCTCGGGTACAGGCTGTGACCCGGCACCGCGTGCGTCGACGCCGGTAGGCGGGGGCACGCAAGCACCGAACGTCGAAAGGACGGCGGGTGAACCGACCCACGCAGCGCAGCCTTCCGCGCTGGTCGCAGCTGGCACCCCTGCTGCGACCAGCGCCCGTCTCCCTCGACGTCACAGCCCGGCGGCTCGCGTCGGCCGCGACGATCGGGGACCTGCGCCTGCTCGCCAAGCGGCGGGCCCCGCGGGCCGTCTTCGACTACACCGACGGGGCTGCGGGGGCGGAGCTCTCCCTGCGGCGTTCGCGCGCCGCCTTCGCCCGGCTCGAGCTGCGCCCCGGGGTGCTGCGCGACGTCTCGGAGGTCGACACGTCCACCACGGTCCTCGGGGGCGCGTGCAGCCTGCCGATCGTGTTCGCGCCCACGGGCTTCACCCGCCTCATGCACACCGAGGGCGAGCCGGCGGTCGCCCGGGTCGCGGGCAGGGCCGGCCTCCCCTACGCCCTGTCGACCATGGGCACGACGTCCCTGGAGGACCTCGCGGCGGCAGCCCCGCAGGCGCGGCGCTGGTTCCAGCTCTACCTGTGGCGCGACCGGGCCGCGAGCGCCGACCTCGTCTCGCGCGCGGCTGCCAGCGGCTACGAGGCGCTGGTGCTCACGGTGGACACCCCGGTGGCCGGGCAGAGGTTGCGTGACGTGCACAACGGCCTCACGATCCCGCCGGCCCTGACCCTGCGGACGGTGCTCAACGCGGCGACGCACCCCGCCTGGTGGTTCGACCTGCTGACCACCCCGCCCCTGGAGTTCGCCTCGCTGAGCAGCTGGGGAGGCACCGTCGCCGAGCTGATCGACAAGGTGTTCGACCCGAAAGTCACGATGGACGACGTGGGCTGGCTGCGCGCCCAGTGGCCGGGCCGCCTCGTGGTGAAGGGCGTGCTGTCCGCGGCGGACGCCCGGGCGGTCGTCGAGGCGGGGGCCGACGCCGTGGTCGTGTCCAACCACGGAGGTCGCCAGCTCGACCGCGCGCGCACCCCCCTGGAGGTGCTGCCCGAGGTGGTCGACGCCGTCGGAGGTCAGGCGGAGGTCATGGTCGACGGCGGCGTCCTCGACGGGGCTGACGTCGTGGGAGCGGTCGCCCTGGGAGCCCGCGCCTGCCTGGTGGGCCGGGCGTACCTGTACGGGCTCATGGCCGGCGGGGAGCGCGGCGTCCAGCGGACGGTCGACATCCTCGCCTCCCAGGTGCAGCGCACGATGCAGCTGCTCGGCGTCACGTCGGTCGCCGAGCTCTCCCCCGCCCACGTCGACCTGCCGGCCCGCTGACCAGGCGTCGGCTGGACCCCGGGGGGTCGGCCTCCCCGACGGTCGCATCGGAACCCGGCGCGGATGGAGAAGCCCGGGTGAGTCTGGCCCCTGGGTGCTGCTTGCTGCGGCCGGGTTGGGCCAGGGTGCTGCTGTGACCGAGCGGACGTCTCTCCTTGCCTAGTCATCCCCGGCAAGGACTTCATCCTCTTTCCGGTGGCGGGCAGGCCTGGGACTGGGGTCGGACCGGGATGCGTCACGATCCGGGGACACGGCCGGTCGATGTTGCGGACGTGCTGGCGCGGAGGCCGTCGGCGGTCGTGTTGTCCCGGGGGATGGAAGGGCGGCTCAAGGTGGAGCCCGCGACCAGCCCGTTCCTCGAGGCCGCCGGCATCGCCGTCGACGTCGACGGTGCGAGTGTGACGCACGGCCCCGACCGATGTGTACGGAATCGGTCGTTCGTCGATACGCGTGCGTGCTTGGGTCTGGTTCAGGGCTGATTCGCCGATGAGACACGCAGACGTGCCGCGATCTCGTCGGCCGTCAGCTGGCCGAAGGCCACGGCCATAGTGAGGTCGAACACCTCGTCGTCGGACAGGGCCAGGTCGAGGCCGTTGAGGCGCAGGAACACCGCCGTGGCCAGCAGAGCTAGCCGCCTGTTGCCGTCGACCAGGGCATGGTTGGAGGAGAATGAATGCATCAGTGCGGCGGCCTTGCTCTGCACCGATGGGTACGCCTTTTGGCCCATGAAGGCTGCCTGCGGTCGGTGCACCGAGGAGTCCAGCAGCCCGACATCGCGGACGGGACCGACGCCCAGAGCGCGGACGAGATTGAGCAGGTCCTCGAGGGTCAGGTACTCGACAGGCCGGTCACCAGTGCTCACGCCTCGCCCAAGCGCTGCAGCACATCGCCCCAGCGGGTCTGCATTGCGGCCGTGGCCCCTTGTACCCGTACGGCGTGCTCCACGTCCCAGGCCGCGCGCCGGATCGCGCGCAGCACCGCCTCATGCATGGAGAGGTCCTGTGCTCGCGCCAACGACTTGAGCAGCGCAGCGTCCTCGTCGTCCAGACGCAAGTTCATCGCCATGCCCTGACGGTACCACTGTGGTACCAGGTGGGGCGAGGTCGACGACAGCAAGCGGGCGGCCTACGACTCGAGGTGCCAGAGCGCGCGGTAGTAGTGGATCCGCTCTGGGTCGGCGTCCATCCCATAGGCACGTACGGCTCCGTCTGGTGGCCCTCGCCGAAGCTCCAGTCCAGGCTCATCGACGCGATGGCCAGGTCGGCCCACCGGCCGCCCACGGCCAGGTCGCCGAAGTCGACGTTGCCGGTCCACTCACCCGCGGCGGAAACCAGCGTGTTGGGGGCGCAGGCGTCGCCGTGCACCAGCACCGGATCGGCAAGGTCCGGGCGGGGACCCAGCGATGCGGGGGTGCGCCCGACCCAGGACTGCGCCGTCCATTCGGCCGGGAAGTCATGGATCGTGATGGCGTGGATCGCACGCAGGCCCGTGGCGATCGCCTGGATGGCCTCCGGGCGCCGGGCCCTCCACGTATCTCCGACTGCGTGCCCACCGGGCACAGACGTGGTCGCCAGCCACTGCGCCTGCTCGTCGTGCCCCCATGACAGCACCCTGGGCGCCGGGTGGTGGCCTACGAGCCACTGCTGGCGGAGCCGTTCCCTCTCCAGGTCGACGCCGGTTGCGCGCGGATTCCACTTGATGAAGCGGTCATAGAGACGGAACGTCAGCCCGCACAGCTCGTTGCGCCACGCCAGCTATACCGGCCACCCGCCGCCAGTTCCACCACAACCTCAGGGACCTACCGCCAGAGTCAGGGAAGCCCGGGCCACTGGCCTCAGCATAACGTGACGCGTTATGCTGAGGTTGTGATCCGGTCGTTCGGAGACCCTGCAACTGAGCGGCTCTGGTCACGCCAGCGTGTCAAGCAGTTCGACCCGAGGATCGAACGCGTAGCCCTGCGCAAGTTGGCGATGCTGGACGCGGCCGACGTACTCGACGACCTACGGATCCCTCCGGGCAACCGCCTGGAGGCCTTGAAGGGAGACCGCGCCGGGCAGCACAGCATACGGATCAACCAGCAATGGCGGATCTGCTTCGTCTGGACCGATGCCGGGCCTGACTACGTCGAGATCGTGGACTACCACTAGGAGGTGTGCGACATGGCTACCTTGACGCCGATCCACCCGGGAGAGGTCCTCTTGGAGGACTTCCTGGAGCCCTTGGGCGTGACCCAGCACCGCTTGGCCGTGTCCATCGGCGTCCCTCCCCGCCGGATCAACGAGATCGTTCACGGCAAGCGCCGGATCACCGCGGACACGGCACTGCGCCTGTCCCGCTTCTTCGGAACGACCGACCGGTTCTGGCTCAACCTGCAGACACGGTTCGACCTCGAGATGCAGAAGGACCACCTCGGGACGGCACTGGAAGACATCCGTCCGCTCCAATCGGCGTGAGGCCGTCTGCCCCCAGCGAGCCCTCCGGCTCGGTCAACGTCGCGCCCCCGTGGGTCATGGACACGCTGCCTACAGCCAGCATCGGGGGACACCTGGAGTGCGAGAGGCGAGACCGAACCCGGCGCGCTGGGCCCAGGGCTGACGGCGGACGTCGCGGCGGCATAGCATCCGCGCTCATGGACGTCGTGGAGTTCACACCCACCTTCGAGCAGTTCGCCTACACGTTCGGGGGCGCTGCCCCGGCGATGCACATCAAGCCGGGCACCGCCCTGCGCCTGTGGACCGAGGACGCCTTCAACCACGCCTTGCGCAGCGTCGACGACCGATCCAGCGAGAAGGTCGACCTGCGTTACGTCAACCCGCAGACCGGGCCCTTCTACGTCGAGGGCGCCGAGCCGGGGGACGCGCTCGCCATCCACCTCGTCGACCTCACACCGGCGCGCGACTGGGGAGTCTCGGCGGCGATCCCGTTCTTCGGCGGCATGACGAGCACCGACCGCACCGCCACGATGCAGGACGCGCTGCCCGACACGACATGGATCTACCACCTCGACTCGGCCCGTCGCACCGTCGGCTTCGAGGCCCGGCACGGCGACCTGCGCGTCGAGCTGCCGCTGGAGCCGATGCTTGGGACGGTGGGAGTCGCGCCGCCGGCCGGGGAGGTGCGCACGTCGCTGGTCCCGGAGCGCTTCGGCGGCAACATGGACACCCCCCAGATGCGGGCGGGCACGACCTGCTTCCTCGGGGTCAACGTGGAGGGCGCCCTGTTCTCGATCGGGGACGGGCACTACCGGCAGGGCGAGGGCGAGGCCTGCGGCACGGCGGTCGAGGGCGCGATGACCACGACCCTGATCGTGGAGCTCGTCAAGGGTGCCGGCCCGCTGTGGCCGCGGCTGGAGGACGACGAGCACTGGATGGCGGTCGGGTCGAGCCGCCCCATGGAGGACTCCTGGCGCATCGCCCAGCTGGAGATGGTCCGGTGGTTCGAGCAGCTGTACGGGTTGCACCCGATGGACTCCTACCAGCTGCTCTCCCAGATCACGAAGGCCCCGATCGCCAACGTGGTGGACGCCAACTACAGCGTGGTCGTCAAGGCCCCGAAGGCGTTGCTACCGGCCGCGAGCGCGTTCGAGGGTGTGCACGCCGACCTGCGAGCCCGCGCCGCCGCGCTGGGCGCCGTCTGACCCCTCGACCTTGCCCACACCCGCACCACGACCCTCCCTGCGAACGCGACCACGAACCGAAGGGCACCCACCATGGACCTGCAGCTGAGCGGCCTGCGCGTGATCGTCACCGGCGGCACCCGGGGGATCGGGCGCGCCGTCGTCGAGACCTTCCTCGACGAGGGTGCGCATGTCGCCTTCTGCGCCCGCGACGGCCAAGGGGTGGAGGATGCCAACGCGGCGCTGGCGGGCCGGGGCCGGGCGCTCGGGTCGGTGGCCGACGTCGGGGACGCCGCCGAGCTGGCGGGGTGGGTCGAGTCCAGCGCCGCCGCGCTGGGCGGGCTCGACGTCGTCGTGTCCAACGTGAGCGCCCTGGCGATACCCGATACCGACGAGAACTGGGAGGCCTCGCTGCGCGTGGACCTGCTCGGCACGGTGCGCGTGGTCAAGGCCGCGATGCCGTACCTGGAGCGCAGCGAGCACCCGGCGATCGTGACCGTCAGCAGCGTCTCGGGGCGTGAGGTGGACTTCGCCTCCGGTCCCTACGGCACCGCGAAGTCGGCGATCATCGCCTACACGCAGGGTCTGGCATACCAGCTCGCGCCGAAGGGGATCCGCGCCAACACGGTCTCCCCGGGCAACACGTTCTTCCCCGGTGGTGTGTGGGAGCAGATCAAGAGCGGGAACCCCGAGCTGTACGGCGTCGCGCTCGGTCTCAACCCCACCGGCCGCATGGGCACGCCCGCGGAGATGGCCCGTGCCGTGGTGTTCCTTGCGAGCCCGGTCTCGAGCTTCACGACCGGGGCCAACCTCGTGGTGGACGGCGCGCTGACGCGCGGCATCCAGTTCTGACGACACAGACGCCGTCCCGGCGAGTGGCCGTCACCGCCCTTCGGTAGCACAGTGGCCGGGTGGACCGGAGGTCCCGGGTGGGTCGGCCCGCACCCGGGACCTAGGTGGGCCTCGGCGTCACGCGGTGCCGCCTAGGTTGGGGCTACCGACGGGCAGCCACCTCTGCTCGTCGCTGGTGCTTGCAGCGGAGGCGTGATGGAGAAGACCTGGGCGTGTGTCGACGGCAACGAGGCGGCTGCACGGGTTGCGCACGCGCTCAGCGAGGTCATCGCGATCTACCCGATCACCCCGGCGTCGCAGATGGGGGAGTGGGCCGACGCGTGGACGGCGGCGGGCCGCCAGAACCTGTGGGGCGCGGTCCCCGAGGTCATCGAGATGCAGTCGGAGGCCGGCGCGGCCGGTGCCCTGCACGGTGCGATCACGAAGGGCGCGCTGGGTACGACGTTCACCGCCTCCCAGGGCCTGCTGCTCATGCTGCCGAACATGTACAAGATCGCCGGCGAGCTGACCCCGACGGTGATCCACGTCGCGGCGCGCACGCTGGCCACGCACGCACTGAGCATCTTCGGCGACCAGAGCGACGTCATGTCCGCCCGGATGACCGGCTGGGTGATGCTCTGCGCCTCCTCGGTGCAGGAGGCCCAGGACTTCGCCCTCGTCTCGCATGCCGCGACGCTGCGCGCCCGCCTGCCGTTCCTGCACTTCTTCGACGGGTTCCGCACCTCGCACGAGGTCAACAAGATCAAGCTCGTGACCACCGAGGACATGCGTGCGCTGGTGCGCGAGGACGACGTGCTCGCCCACCGCCTGCGCGGCCTCACCCCGGACGCGCCCGTCCTGCGCGGCTCGGCCCAGAACCCCGACACGTTCTTCCAGGCGCGCGAGGCATGCAACCCCTACTACGACGCCGTGCCGGGCGTCGTCCAGGAGGTCTTCGACGAGCTCGCCGCCCGGACCGGCCGCCAGTACTCCCTCGTGGAGTACGAGGGCGCCCCGGACGCCGAGCGCGTCGTCGTTCTCATGGGTTCCGGCGTCGGGGCCGTCCAGGAGACGGTGGAGGAGCTCAACCGGCGCGGGGAGAAGGTCGGCCTGCTCAAGGTGCGGCTGTACCGGCCGTTCCCGGCCGCGGAGCTCGTGGCTGCCCTGCCGACGACGGTGAAGGCCGTCGCCGTGCTCGACCGGGTGAAGGAGCCCGGAGCGCCCGCGGAACCGCTGCACCTCGACGTGCTCACCGCCCTGGCCGAGGCCGGCCGCAGCGTGCCCACCCTGATCGGTGGTCGTTACGGGCTGTCCAGCAAGGAGTTCACCCCCTCGATGGTGAAGGCGGTGTTCGACGAGCTGGCCGCGCGGACCCCGAAGCGCCGCTTCACCGTGGGGATCGTGGACGACGTCACGCACCTGTCCCTGAAGCCGGACGCCGACTTCGTGGTGCCGACGACATCGATCGCTGCAGTGTTCTTCGGGCTGGGCTCCGATGGCACCGTGGGGGCCAACAAGAACTCCGTGAAGATCATCGGCGAGGGGACGGACGACTTCTCGCAGGGGTACTTCGTGTACGACTCGCGCAAGTCCGGGTCGGTGACCACGTCGCACCTGCGCTTCGGCCACGGTGAGATCCGCTCCACGTACCTGGTCGACCAGGCCGACTTCGTCGCCGTCCACCAGTTCGGCCTGCTCGAGCGGATGAAGGTGCTCGAGCTGGCCAAGCCGGGCGCGACGTTCCTGCTCAACTCCCCGTTCCCGGCCTCGGAGGTCTGGGAGAACCTTCCGGTGGAGGTACAGCAGCAGGTCATGGACAAGCGGCTGCACTTCTACGTGATCGACGCGTTCAAGCTCGCGAAGGACGTGGGGCTCGGCACGCGCATCAACACGGTCATGCAACCGTGCTTCTTCTACCTCTCCGGTGTGCTGCCCCAGGCGGAGGTCACCGAGAAGATCAAGAAGTCCGTGGAGGACATGTACGGCAAGCGCGGTCGGGTGGTGGTCGAGCGCAACTTCGCCGCGATCGACCGGGCCATCGCCGAGCTGGTCGAGGTGCCCGTGCCCACCGAGGTCTTCGGTGACCTGCACCGCATGCCGCCGCTGCCGCGGGAGGCACCCGACTTCGTGCGCACCGTGACTGCCGCGATGCTCAACGGCGAGGGCGACCTGCTGCCCGTCAGCGCGATGCCGGTGGACGGTACCTGGCCGACCGACACCGCGCGGTGGGAGAAGCGGGCGATCGCCCAGGAGATCCCGATCTGGGACCCGAGCATCTGCATCGACTGCGGCAAGTGCGCGGTCACCTGCCCGCACACGGCGATCCGCATCAAGATCTTCCCTGCGGACGCGCTCGAGGGCGCCCCTGAGGGCTTCCAGTCCAAGAAGTACACGTCTCGCGACATGCCCGGCCACCTGCTGTCGGTGCAGGTCGCCCCGGACGACTGCACCGGCTGCGGCATCTGCGTCGACGTGTGCCCGGCCCGGAGCAAGACCGAGGTCAAGCACAAGAGCATCAACATGGAGCCGGCGCTGGAGCACCGTGACGTCGAGCGGCCCAACTACGACTTCTTCCTGTCCATCCCCGAGATCGACCGGGAGAAGGTGCGGCACGACACGGTGAAGGGCGTCGCCCAGCTGCAGCCGCTCTTCGAGTTCTCCGGTGCCTGCTCCGGGTGTGGTGAGACCCCCTACATCAAGACCTTGACCCAGCTGTTCGGCGACCGCATGGTCGTGGCGAACGCGACCGGCTGCTCGTCGATCTACGGGGGCAACCTGCCGACGACGCCCTACGCCAAGAACGCGGCCGGCCGCGGACCCGCGTGGTCGAACTCCTTGTTCGAGGACAACGCCGAGTTCGGCCTGGGACTGCGGCTGGGCTGGGAGCGGCAGAACGCCGACGCGAGACGCTACGTGGAGGCGCTGCGCGGCGTCCTCGGGGAGGGTCTCGCCGACGGCCTGCTGCAGGCCGACCAGGGCACCGAAGGCGGCATCGCCGCGCAACGGGTGCGGGTGGAGCAGCTCAAGGCGCTGCTCGACGGGCTCGGTCCGGTTGCGCTCGACGGGCACGGCGACCTGGTGCGCAGCCTGCGCAGCCTCGCTGACGAGCTGGTCGACAAGAGCGTCTGGATCATCGGCGGCGACGGCTGGGCCTACGACATCGGCTACGGGGGCCTGGACCACGTGCTGAGCGCGGGCCGCAACGTCAACATCCTGGTGCTCGACACGGAGGTGTACTCCAACACCGGCGGCCAGGCGTCGAAGGCGACCCCCCGCGGCGCGGCCGCCAAGTTCGCGGCGTCGGGCAAGTCGGGGGCGAAGAAGGACCTCGGGCTGATCGCCCAGGCCTATGGCGACGTGTATGTCGCGCAGATCGCCATCGGAGCCAACGAGCAGCAGACCGTGCGCGCCCTGCTGGAGGCCCAGGCCTGGTCGGGTCCGTCGCTGGTGATCGCGTACAGCACGTGCATCGCCCACGGCATCGAGATGTCGACGTCGATGAGCCACCAGGACGACGCCGTCGACAGCGGCTACTGGCCGCTGTACCGCTACCGGCCCAGCGACGCCGACGGCAGCCATCCGCTGAAGCTGGACTCGAAGAAGCCGTCGGTGCCCGTGAGGACATTCATGAACGCCGAGACGCGGTTCTCCATGCTGGCCCGCCAGGAACCCGAGCGTGCCAAGCACCTGGAGGTCATGGCTCAGGCCGACGCCGACGAGCGGTGGCGCTACTACTCGCAGCTGGCCGGGCTGGAGCGCAGCGTGCCGCACGAGAACGAGACGGTCGAGGACGAGACCGTCCCGGACCAGGCGGTCGAGGACGAGGCAGCCGGGGTTCAGGCAGCCGGGGTTCAGGTAGTCGCTTCGGGTGAGGAGTAGTCATGGCGGACCTGAGGACGCGGTATCTCGGCCTGGACCTGGCGGGACCGGTGATCGCCTCTGCCAGCCCGCTCACGGGTCGCGTCGAGGGGCTGCTGGAGCTGGAGGCGGCGGGCGCGGCGGCCGCCGTCCTGCCCTCGCTCTTCGAGGAGGAGATCGTGCAGGAGGAGCTGTCCCTGCACGAGGCCCTCGAGCAAGGCACGAACTCCTACGCCGAGTCGCTGGACTACTTCCCCTACACCGACTTCTACGACGTGGGTCCCGAGCGGCACGTGCGCCTGGTCGAGGAGGCCAAGGGGCTGCTGTCGATCCCGGTGATCGCCAGCGTCAACGCCGCGCACTCGGGGTCGTGGCAGCGCTACGCGACGATGATGGCCGACGCCGGTGCGGACGCGATCGAGCTGAACCTCTACGCGATCGCAGCCGACCCGGCCCGTAGCGCCGCCGAGGTCGAGGCCGCCTACCTCGACGTCGTCCGCGAGGTGAAGGCGGCGGTCGGGGTCCCGCTGGCGGTCAAGCTCTCCCCGTACTTCTCCTCCCTCGCCCACTTCGCGAGCGCCGTCGTGGAGGCCGGGGCGGACGGGCTGGTGCTCTTCAACCGCTTCTACCAACCGGACCTGAACCTGCGCACGCTGGAGGTGCGGCCGAACCTGGAGCTCTCGTCGTCCACGGAGCTGCGCCTGCCGATGCGGTGGTTGGCGATCCTCAGCCCGCAGCTGCCGCAGACCTCGCTGGCGGCGACCTCCGGCGTCCACACGGCCAAGGACGTCGCGAAGGTGCTGCTCGTGGGTGCGGACGTGGCGTGCATGGCTTCGGCGGTGCTGCACAACGGGCCCGGGCACATCACGGGTGTGCTGGAGGAGCTGCAGGGCTGGCTGGAGGAGAACGAGTACGAGTCCGTCGACCAGCTGCGGGGCAGCGTGAGCGCCGCGGGCACCGACGACCCGTCGGCCTTCGAGCGGTCGAACTACGTCAAGACGCTGTCGTCGTACCAGCCGACCCCGAAACCCTGACCATGGGGTGCCCGAACCGCCGTTCGGGCGCATGATGGACGAGCCAGGACTGTCCGGCCGCGCCGGCGGCCGCCTGGACGTGGATGCCCTGCTGGGACACCGCGGCCGGGCCGCCCCCGTCGTCGCCCCGACCACCGGAGGCCGTCGTGCCCACACCCCGCCGCAGCATCCCGCCCGTCGTCGACGACCCTCGCGCCCAGGCCCTCACGCTGGACCAGAGGCACACCCTCGTCCTCCTGCCCCTGGCCCTGGACGACCACGGCCGAGCCCTGGACGACCCCGGCAGCATCAACGGCCTGCTCTGGGGGCCGCTCTGGCGCGAGCACGGCCCGGCCGACCTCGACGCCGACCTGGCGGCATTGGCGGCGTCGGGGCACGTCGTCCGCTACGAGGTGGACGGCGTGCGCTACCTCGCGATGCGCCGGTGGCCGGCCCAGCAGGTGATCTCCCGGCCGGCGCCGTCGCGGTTCCCGGCGCCGCAGCCGGACCCGGTGGACGCCGCGCCCGCCGGCGCTGCGGGCGGTCGGGGCCCGCGCACCTTCGGCGAGCGCGGAGTCGGCGGCTGGTCCTTCGGCGACAAGCCGTTCGGCGGCAGGTCCTTCGGCGAGCACGTGTTCAGCGAGCCCGTGCTCACCGAGAAGGTCTGGACCTCGGTCGAGGGGCTCGTGGACATGTTCGCCGGCGCGGCCGAGCGCCTGTCCGACCCGGCGAACCAGGACCGGGCAGTGAACATGATCGCCGATCTCGCGGCGCAGATCGACCCCGCGCTCGCCGAGCAGGTGCGTGCGAAGGCCGCGATCTGGGTTCGCACCGGCACCGGCGACGCGGCCGCGTGGCGGGCCGCGACGGACGACACCGGGGTGCGCGACGTCGCCTCCGACGTGCCGGCGGCACCCGAGAAGCCACCGTCACCCGAGGAGCCACCGTCACCCGAGGAGTCTGGGTCGTCCTCGCCGGACGTGCCCTCCCCCTGACGCTCAGCTCAGGAGCAGGAGCAGGCTCGCCGCGAACACGAGGTAGAAGGCCGCGGCCCACGTGAGAGTCACCGGGCCGAGCCTGCCCCGGCGCAGGAGCACGAGCAGGTAGCCGATGGCTGCCATGGTGACGAGCCCGGACATCAGGAGAACGGGGCCGAACAGCCACGGCGTGAACAGCAGGCCGAGACCGCTCGGCACGGTCGCCTGGATCATCATGGCCCCGGAGATGTTCGCCAGGGCCAGGTGGGTCTTGCCCTGCCGCACCCAGATGACCGCGTTCATGATCTCCGGCAGCTCGGTCGCGACCGGCGAGAGGAGCAGTGCCGTCACCGCTGGGGCCAGCCCGAGCATCGGGCCGACGGCGTCCAGCTGGCGCACGAAGAGCTGGGAGGCCGCGAAGATCGTGACGAGCGTCACGGCGGTCTGGACGACGACCGCCCACGCCGATGGGGTGGCTCGCCTGCGCTGCAACAGCAACGGAGCAAGCTCCTCAGCCCCTGCGCCCTCGCCGCCGTCGTGGATCTCCTTCCAGAAGTACGTGCCGTACGCCGCGAAGAAGAGGAGCCCGAGCCAGGGCTTGAGCGCGAACGCGACCAGACCCAGACTCACCTTGACCACGAAGATCACCAGGAACCAGCGCTGGTCGCGGGCGAGCTTGCCCGTCTCGTGGTCGTCCAGACCCAAATCGCCGCGGACCTGCAGGGTCCCCGGCCCGCCCGTCGCCGTTCGGCGCCGCCGGGCGACCAGCAGCATGGCGCCAGTCACCCCGTACGCCAGCGTGGCGAGCACGAGCGGGCCGCCCATGGCAGCACCCATGCCGATCTGGTCGTCGCCCTGACCGTCCCCGAGCACCACGGCGACGAACGTCACCACGCTCTCGGGCAGCGCCGTCCCGAACGCCGCGAGCACCGTGCCGACGGCCAGGCGGCCGACGTGCAGACGGTGGCCGAGCCACTCGACGGCATTGACGAACCACTCGCACGACAGGTAGATCGCGACGGCGCAGCCCACGAGGAGCACGACGTGCACCACGGCGTCCTCCAGCCCGGTCCGCGGCACCGCCGGCGCGTAGGGTGCGCTCCCCTTCGAGTTCGGACCCGAGGCTAGTCGAGCCCGACGGTGGCTAGGCTGCGGGGTGTGGGTGAGCCCGAGCCCTCCGTGACGTCCGGCGGCGGGGCAGACCGGGACTCGGACCGAGGCGGCCGATCGGTCGTCGGCCACGGCCGCGGTCACGGGCACGGCAACGGCCACGGGCACGGGCACGGCCACGGGCACGGCCACGACGTCGTCCGCGTGAGTGCGGCCGGTGCGCACCGGGGCCGCCTGATCCTCGTGCTCGCGACCACGGCAGCGGTCACGCTGTTCGAGGTGGTCGGCGGACTGCTGGCCGGCAGCCTCGCGCTGCTCGCCGACGCCGGACACCTGATGACAGACGTCGCGGGACTGCTGCTCGCGGTGGTCGCTGTGACGATGGCCGCCCGGCCGGCGGGGGCGCACCGCACCTTCGGCTTCTACCGCCTCGAGATCCTCGCCACGGTGGCGAACGCGTCGCTGCTGCTGGCCGTCGCGCTGGTGGTGTCGCTGGAGGCGCTGCGCCGTTGGGCGCATCCGGGGCCGGTCGACGGCGGGCTCATGCTGGTGTTCGCGACGGTCGGGATGGCAGCCAACCTGGTCGCCCTGCTGGTGCTGCGCTCCGGTGCGGCCCAGAGTCTGACGGTCCGAGGTGCCTACCTGGAGGTCCTGGGTGACCTGCTCGGGTCGGCCGCGGTCGTCGTGGCCGCCGTCGTGATCAGCCTGACGGGTGCGCTACGGGTGGACGCCGTGGCCTCCCTGGTGGTGGCCGCGCTGATCGTGCCCCGAGCCCTGTCGCTGCTGCGCGAGGCGATCGACGTGCTGCTGGAGACGACGCCGAAGGGCGTCGACGTCGCGGACGTGCGCCTGCACCTCGAGAGGACGCCCGGGGTGCTCGACGTCCACGACCTGCACGTCTGGACGATCACGTCGGGGATGCCCGTGATGTCGGCGCACGTCGTGGTGGACGGCCAGGCATTGGCGGGCGGAGTCGGGCCGATGCTCGACCGGCTGGGGGAGTGTCTCGGGACCCACTTCGACGTCGAGCACTCCACGTTCCAGATCGAGCCGGCCGGGCATGCCGACCACGAGGGAGACCTGCACGCGTGACGGCCTGGGTGGCCGAGAGCGTCTGAGGAAGCCGTGCCGAGAACCGACGCAACCCAGCGACCGCCGCGCCACGCCGCGCATTCATCAGGTTGTGTCGGCCGTAGGTAGGGGGTCGGGCGCGCGACGCCGGTACTGCCGAACCGGGACGTCCGACGCAGGGATCTCCCAGACTCATGGGCTACGGTGCGTAAGTTCCTGTCGCCGTTGCGTTCTGAGGTCTGCCTGATGTCACGCCGTTCCGCTCGACCAGCGCGCCTGCTTGTCGCGGCCCTCGCCGCACCGGCCCTGCTGGTCACTGCTTGCTCATCGTCCACCACGCCGGGTAGCACCTCGCCGACGTCTGCATCCGCGTCATCCGGCGCCTCGGCGTCCGCTGGCGCCTCTGCGGCCTCCGGCCCCGCACGGGCGACCAAGATGGGGGTGGGGGTCACCGGAAGCTTCGGACAGAAGCCCACGCTGACCATACCGGCCGGAGCCGCTCCCAAGGACCTCGCGGTGGAGGTCCTCGACCCGGGCAAGGGAGCGAAGGTGCAGAGCGGCCAGACGCTGGTCGTCAACTACCTCGGCCAGACCTGGGACCTCAAGAGCGGCAAGCCGAACGTGTTCGACAACTCCTACGACCGGTCCCAGCCCACGGGCTTCGCCATCGGCGTCGGCAAGGTCATCCCCGGTTGGGACCAAGCCCTCGTCGGGCAGAGCGTCGGGTCGCGCGTGGTGATGGCTATTCCGCCGGCCCTGGCCTACGGGGCGACGCCGAGCGCCCAGAACGCCCTGGGCGGCCAGTCGCTGGTGTTCGTCGTGGACATCATCGACGCCCTCGACAAGGCCGTGGCCGCCCACGGAGTCCCCGCCGGCTCATTGCCGGCCGGCCTGCCCGCTGTGACGTCGCAGCCGGGCCAGAAGCCCGCGATCACGTCCGTGTCGGGGGTTCGGTCGGCCAACAAGGCCACCTCAGGGCTGCTGATCACCGGGGACGGCGACCCGATCGACCCCAGCAAGAGCCTTGCGCTGCAGATCATCCAGACGGACGTGGCGACCGGCAAGGAGACCCAGGAGACGTGGGGCACCGGCCCGCAGCTCGTGCCGGCCCAGCAGGTGCTCGACACGGTCGGCGCCCTCAAGGGCCAGAAGGTCGGCAGCCGGGCCGTCGTCGTGACCAGCGCCCAGGCCACCCAGCCAGCCGTGATCCTCGTCGTGGACGTGGTGGGCCAGTACTGACCGCCCACCACGGCGGGCGGCAAACGCGTCGCGACCTCTGGCGGCCTACGGTCCCTTCCCGTGCGGGGAAGGGACCGTGACGCACCAGAGGTCGCGACGCGGCGCTCAGGTGAGAGCGACGAGGTGCTTCAGGCGAGAGCCTTGGCCTTGAGGGCGTTGAAGTCCTCCTGGCTGATCTTGCCGGCACTGAGCAGCTCCTGCGCCCGCGCGATCTGGTCGGCCGGCGTGGACGAGCCGGCGACCTGGCGGACGTAGTCGTCCTGCGCCTTCATCGCCTGCTGGCGGGTGGCCATGGTGCGCTCGGTCATGCCCTGGCCGTTGACGATCACGTAGATCAGCAGCGACAGGATCGGGAAGAACACCAGGGCGATGATCCAGATGGCCTTCGTGAAGCCGGAGGACTCGTGGTTGCGGAACACGTCGACGATGACGCTGAACAGCACCATGAAGTAAGCGATCATCACGTAGATGATCAGGAGGCTCCACAGGAATTCACCGAAGCTCATTGGGGGTCCTTCTGTGTGATGGGCGCGAAGCCCCTTGGCGGGCCTCGACGGTGGGGTATCCCCGGGCCGTGACAACGATCGACCCCGGGCGTCGAGGGCCAACAATAGCGGGGTTCGCCCGTGGGCCGGGCCACCTGAACCGCGGCGATTTCGAAATCCGGACGAATCACCACCCGCCCCCCTGCGCGACCTCGGCGGGCACCGGCGGCTAGCCTCTCTGGCTGTGTCCAAGGTCCTCATCAGCCTCCCCGCGGGCGAGCGGGTAGGCATCGCGTTCTCCGGCGGGCTCGACACCTCGGTGGCGGTGGCGTGGATGCGCGAGCACCGCGCCGTCCCGTGCGCCTACACCGCCGACCTCGGGCAGTACGACGAGACGGACATCGACTCCGTCCCCGGCCGCGCCCTGCAGTACGGCGCGGAGCTCGCCCGCCTGGTCGACTGCCGTGCACGGCTCGTGGAGGAGGGCCTGGTCGCCCTCATGTGCGGGGCCTTCCACGTGCGGTCCGCGGGGCGGACCTACTTCAACACCACTCCGCTGGGCCGCGCCGTCACGGGCACCCTTCTCGTGCAGGCGATGCGTCAGGACGAGGTGTCGATCTGGGGCGACGGGTCCACGTTCAAGGGCAACGACATCGAGCGGTTCTACCGCTACGGGCTGCTCGCGAACCCGATGCTGCGCATCTACAAGCCGTGGCTGGACGCCGACTTCGTCAGCGAGCTCGGGGGCCGCGCGGAGATGTCCCAGTGGCTGGCCGTGCGCGGGCTGCCCTACCGGTCGAGCGTCGAGAAGGCCTACTCCACCGACGCCAACATCTGGGGCGCCACGCACGAGGCCAAGCGCCTGGAGCACCTCCACGAGTCCCTGGAGCTCGTCGAACCGATCATGGGCGTACGTTTCTGGGACGACGCCGTGCCGGTGCCCGCGGAGCAGGTCACCGTCGGCTTCGCCGAGGGCAGGCCGGTGACCCTGAACGGCAGCGAGTTCGACACCCCGGTCGACCTGGTGCACGAGGCCAACCGGATCGGTGGGCGGCACGGCCTGGGGATGGCCGACGAGATCGAGAACCGGGTGATCGAGGCCAAGAGCCGCGGCATCTACGAGGCGCCGGGTATGGCCCTGCTCCACCTTGCCTACGAGCGGCTGGTCAACGCGATCCACAACGAGGACACCATCGCCACGTTCCGTGACCATGGCCGCCGGCTGGGGAGGCTGCTCTACGAGGGCCGCTGGCTGGACCCGCAGGCGCTGATGCTCCGGGAGAGCCTGCAACGCTGGGTGGGTTACGCCGTCAGCGGCGAGGTCACCGTGCGCCTGCGCCGCGGCGAGGACTACACGATTCTCGACACCACGGGGCCCCATCTCACCTACCACCCGCTGCGGCTGAGCATGGAGCGCACCGAGGACGCGGCGTTCGGCCCCCTGGACCGGATCGGTCAGCTGACCATGCGCAACCTCGACATCGCCGACTCGCGGCAGAAGCTGGAGCTCTACGCCGGGCGCGGCATGATCAGCGGTCAGCTGGAGCTGATCGGTGAGCTCGAGCCGGGCGGCTCGGAGCCGATCGCAGAGATCGGCAGCGCGGGTGCGGTCGGGTCCGAGGAGCTGGACCGAGCGGCCATGGAGGCCGGTAACGACTGAGCCGCGCCGCCCCCCACGGGGGTGCTGCTGCGGCCGGCGGTCCAGGCCGCAAGCTCGTACGTCGACATCGTGCTGGCCACCGCCCGGGCCCACGTCACCGAGGGAGCCGTCGCTCGGTTGTGGTCGCGGATCGCGCGTCGCAGGGCCGGGCTGTCGGCCAGTGCCGCGACGGCTGAGGCCATGGCCCCGTCGGACGGGCAGAGCAGCCCCTCGCGGCCGTGCGTGACGAACTCGGCGACTCCGCTGTCGCGCTTGGCGACCACGGCGAGCCCGGCGGAGCGTGCCTCGAGCGCGGCGATCCCGAACGACTCGAGGTCGGCCGGTGCGACGTAGATGTCCGCACGCCGGTAGAGGGCGCGGATCTCGTCGTGCGTGAACCGGCCGGGGAGGTGCACCCAGCCGGTCATGTCGTGGCGCTTGATGTAGCGCTCCATCGAGGCCCGTTGCGGGCCCTCCCCGACGAGCACGGCGCGCAGCCGCACGCCCTCGCTGGTGCGCTCGCGCGCTGTCCGAAGGATCTCCAGCAGCTGGAGGGGCCGCTTGCGCGGCGCCAGCCGGAGCACGCTCGCGACGACGACGTCGTCGTCATCCCGCTCCGACGGGGTGACCCTCCACGCGTCCACATCGATCGCGTTCGGCAGGATGAGCACCTGGGCGCGCCCGCGCAGCGCGCGGCGCAGCGGCTCGGCCGCCACCTCGCTGACCGCCGTCCACGTGACGGGCCACCGCGTCCAACCGGTGGCGAAATCGAGCCCGATGAAGCTCGGCACAACCCCCACCCACAGCGAGTGCTGCGTCACGACGGTGGGGATGCCGGCGGCGACAGCCGCCTGCGCCACGGCGAACGACAGCGGCGAGACCACCGAGATGTGCACGTGCACCACGTCGAAGTCCCCGAGGCGCATCGCGCGCCGGCCTGCGCCGAGGTCGGCGAACGACCACGGGAGCCGTACCGGCCCGCGCACGCGCACGACGTCCACCTCGGGCAAGCCTCGCGTGTCGTCGTCCAGGGCGAAGCCCGAGCCCCCGCCAGGGGTCGACGTGATCACCTGGACGTCGTGCCCGGCCTCGGCCTGGCGGGTGGCGAGGTCGTGCACCATGACCTCGATGCCGCCCAGGCTGGGCAGGTAGACGTCGCTGACGTGCGCGATCCTCATGCGGCCCGCCGCCGGCCGAAGGCGACCCACCCGGCGAGCCACAGCCCTCCCACCGGGATCTCCAGCATGTAGATGAACATCCGGTAGAGCAGCACGCCCGTGGCCACCGCGAGCGGGTCCCCGCCCATGGCGATGAGCAGGGCCGCCGTGCCCGTCTCGGCGATCCCGACCCCACCCGGGGTGACCACGGCCAGGGTGAGCAGCCGCTCGACGGCGAAGCCGGCCAGCACCTGGATCGGCGACAGCGTGCTGCCCATGACGTGCAGGCATGCCCAGAGCAGCAACGCCTGCAGGCTGATGTAGGCGGCCATCCCCACGGTCATGCGTGCCCAGGAACCGCGGACGACGGCGATGACCTGCTCGCGGCCGTCCACCACGGCCTGACGCACCTCGATGGTGCGCCCGGAGCCGAGCAGCCGGAAGAGCCCCCTGAGGACCGTCTCCGCGGCACCGCCGAGGCGGGCGGCGCCACGCGGGCTGGCCAGCGCGGCAGCGGCGCCGAACAGCAGGGCGGCCAGGACGACCAGCGCCACGGCGGCGGCGACCTCGAGCCGCTGGCTGGCGACCTGGCCCGCCATCAGCAGGGCGCTCAGCGCCACCGACGGCAGCGCCAGCTTGGCAAGCACGTCCCACAGGTTCGTCACCACGGTGTAGACGGCGAAGGCCGACGGCCGCAGCCGCCACGACCGCACCATCGCGTAGTTCAGGGCGATGCCGAGCGCGCCGCCGAACGGCAGGACGTTCGCGACCGCGCTGCCGGTCATGTTGAGCGTGAGGGCCTGCCGGTGGGACAACCCCGGCAGGGCTCCTGTGAGCACGAAGGTGTGCGCATACAGCCCGAGGAACCACAGACCGGTGAGGACGCCGAGCTGCACGAGCGTGAGGTCCTCGACGTTGCCGGCGATGTCGGTCCAGGTGGTGCCCGTGACACGGGGCAGGACGACCACCACCAGCGTCGCCCCGATCGCGACCGACACAAGGCTGCGCAGGGCGTGGTTGGGCAACCGGTGCCCCCGGCGGCCCCCGGACGGCGCGGGGTGCTGCGACCGCGGCGCGACGGACGACTCGATGACCACGACTACCCTTCCTGGCCCTGGGCGGCCGACGGGCGACCGGGCAGGTCCAGCCGTCCGAGACTCTCGCAGCCACCGTCGGTGACCGCCTGCGGGGGTGTCGCTCCCCTGTCGGTCGCCGCGGCGAGCAAGCCTGCCAGACTGCGCCGGTGGTGTACACCGTGGTTTCCTTCCACGCCCACCCGGACGACGAGGCGTTCCTCACGGGTGGAACCCTCGCCAGGCTCTCCGCCGAGGGCCACCGGACGGTGCTCGTGGTCGCCACGGCCGGTGAGGCGGGCCTGGCGACCTCGGCGGCCGGCCCCCCGCACGAGCTCGCCGGTCGGCGCGAGGCCGAGGCGCGCCGGTCGGCCGGCCTGCTCGGGTGCGCCCGGGTGGAGGTGCTGGGGTATCCCGACTGCGGGTACGACGCGGCCCGCGACGTCCCGGGCGCGTTCGGGGACCCGACCCTCGGGTTCGGCGGTGCGGGTGTGGAGGAGCCAGCCGTGCGCCTGGCGGAGATCCTGCGTGAGGAGGCTGCCGACGTCCTCACGATCTACGACCCGGTCGGCGGGTACGGCCATCGCGACCATGTGCAGGTGCACCACGTGGGCCTGCGGGCGGCAGAGCTGGCCGGCACCCCGGTCGTGCTCGAGGCCACCGTCGACCGCACCTGGCTGCACCGGGCGGCATCCGTGCTGGCCCGGCTGCCCCGGCTCTCCGGCATCGTCCCGCCCGGCGCGCTGGAGGACGCCTACACGGCGCGGGCGCGCCTGACCCATCGAGTCGACGTCCGCGGCCACACGCGCGAGAAGCGGGCCGCCATGGCCGCCCACGCATCGCAGGCGGGGGCCGACACCGGCGTGCGCACGCTCGGCGTGCTGCTGAGGTTGCCCGGGCCGGTGTTCCGCACCGTCTGCGGCCATGAGTGGTACGTCGAGCGTGGCCGCGCGCCGTCCAGGCCGCTGCTGGACGACGTCTTCGCGACCCTGCGGGAGGACGCCGCGCAGCCGGGTCACAGCCGCAACCCCTGACGCAGCGAGGGCGCCGAGGCTGCACACCCGAGCGGGGGGACGCCGAGCACCTCCTGCATGGTGCGCACGAGCGCGCACTGGGTCACGGGCGTGCCGAGGGCGATCCCGGTGGTCGTCGGGGAGATCACGAGTGCGGGGATGTGGTTGTCCTGCTTGGTCCCCTCGTCCCAGGTGACGACGATGGCGAGCCGCCCGGCCTGGTAGTCCGGGCCTGCCATGATCTGCGGCAGCCAGGTGGACAGCCAGGAGTCGCCGGCAGCGACCATGTCGCCTGAGCAGGCGGGGCCGCCGTGCATGTCGTGGCAGGCATCCGGGGTGACGAACGAGAACGCCGGCAGGGAGCCCGATGCAACGTCGTCGTGCAGCGCACCGGCGGTCGGGGTGCCCATCGGCACGTCCCACTGCCGGCAGCGACCCGCCTCGCTGGTGAAGTACGGCGCCGGTGCGTGCCGCACGAGGTAGCGGCCGCCGCTGGTGTTGCGCTGGTAGCAGGGCATGGGCATCGACTCGGCGTAGCCACGCCACTGCCGGCCCGACTGGGCGACCTGCTGGTAGATGTTCGGCCCGGAGATCTGGTGCGCGACCGGGCTCCGGTCGTCGCAGACGCCGTGCCTGTCGCCGCTGGTCATGATCAGGTATGCGGCCAGGGACGGGCAGGACGCCGGGTAACCGGCGTCCAGGTGCGTCAGCAGCCCGAAACGGTTCGACAGGCTCGTGATGTAGGGCGCCGCAGGGTCGCCGATGACGTTGGAGTAGGGCTCGTTCTCCTCAGCGATGAGGAGCACCTGGGAGTACCCGCCGGGCACCGCCGGGGTCGTGGACCCTGGAGATCCCGAGGACCCGGAACCGGGCGACGTGGTGCCTGGCGCCGTGCCGCCGGTCGGGGCGGGGCCTGTGGAGGTGGGGCCCGTGGAGTCGGACCCGCCGCTGGGGGACACCGATGACGACTGCCCGCCACAGGCGGTCAGAAGCGCTGCGCAGCCGACCAGCACCGGCCAGAGAAGCCGTCGCATGGCGTTCGGCGACCCTCTTCCCACGCCGCAATCCTTCCCTAACAGGGGTCTACGTTCGGCAAAGGACGCGTCACGAAGGCGCCGGGCGCGACGACATGTCCATCTACGCAGCGTAAGCGCGGCCGCGGCATGGCATGTTCCCCACCCACCCGGCGAGGTCGAGGACGACGGTCGGGTCGCCGGGGAAGGACACAGGCTGCCCGACGGCGACGGCCCACGCGACAATGGCCGACGCCTGGCTGCCGGCGAGGGCGTCCGCTGCGGCACCTGAACGGCGCCAGTAGGGACCTGTGAGCACCAGGTAGCGCACCCGGCCCGCTCGGACCCAGCCCTTGAACTCCCCCTGGGTGGGCGCCGGCACGCTGCCGAGGAAGCCGCCGAGGGCCATCACCGGCCGCCCCGTCTGCAGCTGCAGCAGGGCTGCCGGCGTGGCGTCCACCGCGGCGGCCGCCCATGTCGCCGTGCCCTGGTGCCGGCGCAGGAACGCGGTGAGGCCGGGCTCCAGCCAGGCGGACGCCGACGGCCCGGGCCCGGCCAGGGGATCCGCCCCGGCTACCACGCGCTGGTCGGTCGCCAACGACGCGCCCAGGGGGGCGGCGAGCAGGGCGACGGCGAGCAGCGCGGCGGTCGTGGCCGTGACCGTCCGGCGGCGGGAGCCGCCGGCCAGCAGGACGGCGGCGCCCAGGCCTGCGGCGGCCACTGCCCAGGCCAGGCCGGTGACGCCGACCTGATGCCGGGTGACCAGCCAGGCGTGCCACGCCGCGACGAGCACGACGCCGGCGGCGGGCAGTGCCCGCGCCAGGGCCGGTCGCCGCCCTCGGCCGGCCAGGTGGGCCAGGTCGCCAACACCCTGGCCCACGAGCGCCGCGCAGGCCGGGGCCAGGAGCACCGTGTAGTACGGGTGCATCGGACCGTTCATGAGGCTGAAGACCAGACCGGTGACCGTGAGCCACGTCCCCCACAGCAGGTACCCGCCCACCCGGAGGTCGGGTGCCGGAGGCAGACCCAGCCGCGCGCCGGCGCTACCGCGGCGCCCTGGTCGCCGCAGCAGAGCGAGCAGCACCAGGAGCACCAGCAGCACCAGCGCCGCCACGGGCAGGAACCAGGAGATCTGGACGGCGAAGGGTCCGCTCACCAACCGGGCGAGCCCCGGCGTCCCGGAGATCGCCGACCGGGTCGGCGACGGCGGCCCGTGCGCGCCGAGGCGCGCGAACCCGTTGCGGCCGAGAACGAGGTCGACGACGGAGTTGCTGGCCGACCCGTCCAGGTGCGGGCGGCTGCCCGCCGGCGTGAGTGCCACGAGCACGACCCACCACCCCCCGACGGCGACGGCGGTGCCCGTCGCTGCACCGGCCGTGCCCAGCCACCAGCGCAGCCGGCGCTCGCGACGCAGCGACCACGCGCCGTACGCCACGAGGGCTGCAAGGGCCGGCGCGACGAGGAACCCCGCCAGCCACTTGGTGAGGAAGGCGGCACCCATGGCGGCACCGGCCAGCAGAGGCCATGCCGCCGCCGGGGTCTGCACCCAACGCACGGTGGCGTAGGCGGCGGTCACGAGCAGCAGCACCAGGAGCATGTCCGGGTCGTCGAAGCGGGCGAGCACGCCGACGACCGGGGTCACGGCGAATGTCGCGGCGGCGACCATGCCCGCCGACCTACCGGCACAGTGGGTGACCAGCCGGGCCAGCAGCACGGTGGCCGCGACGGCCGCCACAACCTGCGGCAGCGCGAGCGCTACGCCGGTGAGTCCGAACACGCGGACCGACGCGCTCATCAGCCACAGCGCCAGCGGGGGCTTGTCGGTGGCCAGCGCCCCGCCCGCATCGACTGCGCCGAAGAGCAGGGCATGCCAGCTGCTCGCACCGGACTGTGCCGCGGCGGCGTAGTACGCGTTGCCCCAGCCCTGCCGCTCGAGGTGCCAGGTGTACAGCGCGGCCGCCGCGGTCGCGACGGCCACGAGACCCCCGTGGCGCAGCCACGCCGGCGTGCGACGCGGAGCCGTCATGGTGCCAGTGCCTCCCCAGCAGCCGATGCTCGACCAGACGCCGGGCTGCCGTCGGGCTCGACGGGGTCGGCCGGCCCCTTCGGCCACTGTGCGCCCGAGGCGGTCACCGGCCAGCAAACGGACGGCCAACTCCCACCCCTGTGGTCGGCGTCACGCCCCACCGCGCGAAGGGGTGACGTTGGGCCCGCACCGTGTCGCAGAAGGCTGCATAGCGTGGATGACATGCAGGAGACGCAGAACAGGCAGCGGCACCTGCTCACGGCGCGACAGGTGCAGACCATGCTCGATGTGGACCGCTCGACGGTCTACCGCATGGCCGAGGACGGTCGCCTCCCCGCGATCAAGGTGGGTCGCCAGTGGCGGTTCCCCGCCGAGCGGATCACCGCGTTCCTCGACGCCGGCCACCGCCCGCTGAACGGGTCGGCGAGCCCGGCGAGCCCGGCGAACGGCACGGTCCCCGCGGCATACGGCCCGTCGCCGTCCGCCACCGCCGTCGTCGGGCTCAGCGCCGAGCTGCTGGGCGTGATGATGGTCGTCACCGACATGGACGGGCGGCCGGTGACCCCCGTCGCGAACCCCTGTGCGTGGTTCAGCGAGCGTGCGAGCGACCCCGACCTCGTCGCCGCCTGCGCCGCCGAGTGGCAGTCGATGGCCGACGACCCCGACTTCGAGTCGCGCCTGCGCACCGGGTCGCTGGGTTTCCAGTGCGCTCGGGCGTTCGTGCGCTCGGGCTCGACGCTCGTGGGCATGGTGCTCGTGGGCGGGGTGGCACCCGAGGGCAGCGACATCGCCGGCCTGTACTCGCTGGACGACGAGCAGCGCCGCCGGGTGGTCGCCTTCCTGCCGAAGGTGGCCGCCGCGCTGTCGCAGGTGGCACCGCGCGACCCAAGGAGCACGCCATGAGACATCTGCTGGTCCTCGGCGGGGGCACCGCCGGCACGATCGCGGTCAACAAGCTGCGGCCGAAGCTGCCACGCAACGAGTGGACGATCACCGTGGTGGACTCCAGCACCACCCACTACTACCAGCCTGGCTACCTGTTCATCCCGTTCGGCATCTACCAACCCGCGGAGGTGACCAAGCCGCGCGCCGGGTTCCTGCCCGCTGGGGTCGACCTCGTCACGGGTGAGATCGACCGCGTCGTGGCCGACGAGAACCGGGTTCTTCTGGTCGACGGGACCGAGCTCGCCTACGACTACCTCGTCATCGCCACGGGCACCACGCCGCGCCCGGCGGAGACGCCGGGGATGATGGAGGGCGAGTGGCGCTCGAGCATCCACGAGTTCTACACCTACGACGGCGCCGTGGCGCTGGCCGAGAAGCTGAAGACGTGGGACGGCGGCCGGCTCGTCGTGCAGATCGTCGAGATGCCCATCAAGTGCCCCGTCGCGCCCCTGGAGTTCACGTTCCTGGCCGACGCGTTCTTCACCGAGCAGGGCATGCGTGACCGGGTCGACATCACCTACGTGACGCCCCTGGAGGGCGCCTTCACCAAACCGGTGGCCAGCACGTACCTCGGCGGGATGCTGGAGGACCGCAAGGTCGCACTCGAGGCGGACTTCATGCTCGAGCGCATCGACCCCGCCTGCAGGACCCTGGTCTCCTACGACGAGCGCGAGATCGCTTTCGACCTGCTCGTGACGGTCCCGGTCAACATGGGCGCGGACTACGTCGCGCGGTCGGGTCTGGGCAACGAGCTGAACTACGTCCCGGTCGACAAGGAGACCCTGCTCTCGACCGCCCACGACAACATCTTCGCCCTCGGGGACGCCTCGGACATCCCGGCGTCGAAAGCCGGTTCCGTGGCGCACTTCTCGGTCGACCTGTTCGCCCAGAACTTCCTTCGGCACGTCGACGGGCTGCAGATGACCCAGAGGTTCGACGGTCATGCCAACTGCTTCATCGAGACCGGCCACGGCAAGGGCCTGCTCATCGACTTCAACTACGAGACCGAGCCGTTGCCGGGCACGTACCCGCTGCCGGGCCTCGGCCCCTTCAGCCTGCTGAAGGAGACCGAGATGAACCACTGGGGCAAGGTGCTCTTCCGCTGGATGTACTGGAACCTCCTGCTCCCCGGCAAGGAGCTGCCGATCCCCGCGCTCATGTCCATGGCCGGCAAGCAGTCGATGGCCGGCATGCAGAAGGAGGACGTGTGATGGCCGCCCAGACCCTCGCCCCTGAAGAGGGACCGGCGGCACGCGGGTCCGTCGAGGAACGCCTCGACCGGCTGGCGGCCCAGCTCGACCAGGTGAGCGAGGAGCTGACCGCCCAGCGCCGGCAGCGGGAGCGGCTCGAGGAGCTCACTCACGAGCTGACCGCCCTCAGTGGCGCCGGTATGGCCGCCGTCACCGAGGCGCTCGCCGTCGCCGAGGCCAAGGGGTACTTCTCCTTCGCCCGGGGTAGCGCCGCGATCGTCGACAAGGTCGTGACCTCCTTCGACGAGGACGACGTGCGCGCGCTGGGCGACAACATCGTGCTGATCCTGAACACGGTCAAGGAGATGACGCAGCCAGAAGTCATGGGAATGCTGCGCCGTACCGCCGTCACGATCCAGGAGGTCGAGGAGGCGCCCGCGGCGCAGGCGCCGTCGACACTCGCGCTGCTCAAGCAGATGCGCGACCCCGAGGTCCGCCGCGGGCTGGAGCGCACGCTCAGCCTGCTGCGCTCGGTCGGAGCCGAGCAACCGAACCACCTGACACCCAAGGAAACCCTGTCCATGACGAGGGACAACCAGCCCCCGACGAAGGAATGAGCACGATGCCAGTCACGACCATCAACGGCAAGGACGTCCACGTCAACGAGGAAGGCTTCCTCACCGAGTACGACGAGTGGGACGAGGGTCTTGCCTCGGTGCTCGCCGAGCAGATCGGGATCGCCCTCACCGAAGAGCACTGGACCGTGATCCGGTTCCTGCGCGAGGACTTCAAGACGCAGGGCGAGACCGCGACCACCCGCCGGGTGCAGACCGTCGGCGGCATCCCGACCAAGCAGCAGTTCGACCTCTTCCCCAAGAAGCCCGCGAAGAAGATGGCCTACATCGCCGGCCTCCCCAAGCCTCACGGCTGCGTGTGACACCCAGGACGGAGCACTCTGCAATGACCACGACCAACACCGTGCCGATCATCCCGAGCTTCGACGACGACCAGACCGACCGCAAGCTCGCGATCATCTGCTCCAAGGGCAACCTCGACATGGCCTACCCCGGCCTCATTCTTGGCAACGCCGCTCTGGGCGAGGGCGTGGAGACGCACCTGTTCTTCACGTTCTGGGGCTTCGATATGATCATGAAGTCGCGGATGAACAACCTGCAGTTCTCCCCCGCCGGCAACGCAGCGATGCACCTGCCGGTCAAGGACATGCACCTGCCGCAGGCGCTCGCCCCGGCGATGACGGGGATGGCGACGAAGATGCTGAAGAAGCAGATCGCCGACCTCGGCGTGCCCGAGGTGCCCGACTTCCTCGACCAGATCGTCGGCGCAGGCGGCCACCTGTGGGCCTGCCGGATGTCCGCGGACATGATGAAGGTGACCGAGGAGGACCTTCGCGACGACGTCGAGGGCATCATCAACGCCTCGGAGTTCATCGAGAAGACCAACGGGGCCCAGCTGCTGTTCATCTGACACCCGCCGCACGACGCGGGCGAGAGACGTCCGAGGCCGGAGGCGGCTCGCACCCTCCGGCCTCGGTACACGCCTGGGCGGGTAGCGTCGTCGGCGCAGTCTGTCCTGCGCGGAGGGCCCGATGAGACGCACGCTCTACTCCGAGGACCATGAGTCCTTCCGCGACAGCGCGCGGCGGTTCATGCAGAGCAGGGTGCAGCCGAACCTCGACGAGTGGGACGCCGCGGGCATCGTCTCGCGCAGCCTGTTCACCGCGATGGGCGCGCAGGGCTTCCTCGGCGTCGCCATCCCCGAGGAGTACGGGGGTGGTGGCACGCGGGACTTCCGCTACTCCATGGTGCTGCACGAGGAGTTCGCCCGCATCGGCGCCGGTGCGGTCGCCTTGGGCCCCATGCTGCATGTCGACATCGTCACGCCGTACCTGCTCACGTACACCGACGCCGAGCAGCAGCGACGATGGCTGCCGGGGGTGGCCTCGGGCGAGCTCGTGACTGCCGTGGCCATGACGGAGCCGGGGATGGGGTCGGATCTCGCGTCGATGGCGACCACGGCGATCCGGGACGGTGACTGCTACGTGGTGAACGGGTCCAAGACGTTCATCACGAACGGGATCAACGCAGACCTGGTCGTGACCGCCGTCAAGACCGACCCCTCCCTTCGGCACGCCGGGATCTCGCTGCTCGTGGTGGAGCGGGGGATGGCCGGCTTCGAGCGCGGCCGGAACCTCGACAAGATCGGTCAGCACGCGCAGGACACCGCCGAGCTCAGCTTCACCGACGTTCGCGTGCCGATGGCGAACGTGTTGGGCTGCGAGGGCGAGGGCTTCGCCTACCTGGTCGCCAAGCTCCCGCAGGAGCGGCTCTCGATCGCCGCCGCCGCGCTGGCCTCCGCCCGGGCGGGCGTGGACTGGACGCTGGACTACGTGCGGCAGCGCAAGGCCTTCGGCACGACCATCGGCCAGTTCCAGAACACCCGGTTCGCCCTCGCCGAGATGGTGACCGAGCTCGACGTCGCGCAGGCCTGGGTCGACCGGTGCGTCGTCGCGCTCAACGACGACGAGCTCTCGGTGGAGGACGCTGCGAAGGCGAAGTACTGGGTGACCGAGCTGCAAGGCCGCGTGTTGGACGGGTGCGTCCAGCTGCACGGCGGCTACGGCTACATGAGCGAGTACCCCATCGCGCGTGCCTATGCCGACGCCCGGGTGACTCGCATCTACGGCGGGACGACCGAGATCATGAAAGAGGTCATCGGCCGCTCCCTCGACCTGTAGCTCGTCCAGTCTCTCGCTCGTCCGGCCCGGTCCGGCCCGTTCCGGCCACGCCCACACCAGGAGGCAGCACGTGCAGCTCAATGGTTGCGTCGCCGTCGTGACCGGTGGCGCCTCGGGTCTCGGCCGTGCGAGCGCGCACCGTCTGGCACAGGCCGGCGCGCGCGTCGTCGTCGTCGATCTGCCCCACGCGTCGGGACCGGACGTGGTCTCGGAGCTCGGGCCCGGGGCGCTCTTCGTGCGGGCCGACGTGACCTCGCCCGACGATGTCGCCGCCGCCCTCGACGCGGCGGGTGCGCTGGGCGCCGTCCGCGTCGTCGTCTCGTGCGCGGGCGTGGCGCCGCCCGGGCGGATCCTCGGCCGCTCCGGCCCGCTGCCCCTCGAGGCGTTCCGCCGCGTGGTCGAGGTCAACCTGGTCGGCACGTTCAACGTGCTGCGCCTGGCCGCCGCGCGGATGGCGGCGCTGGAGGAGGTGGACGGCGAGCGCGGCGTCGTCGTCATGACAGCCTCGATCGCCGCTTTCGAGGGCCAGATCGGCCAGGCGGCCTACGCGGCGTCCAAGGCGGGGGTGCACGGGCTCACGCTGTGTGCCGCCCGGGATCTGGCGCAGGCACGCATCCGCGTCGTGACGATCGCCCCCGGCATCTTCTTGACCCCGATGCTGATGGGTCTGCCCGACGAGGCGCGGGAGTCCCTCGGCCACCAGGTGCCGCACCCGAGCCGGCTCGGCCGGCCCGACGAGTACGCAGCACTCGTGCAGCACATCGTGGAGAACCCGATGCTCAACGGCGAGACCATCCGGCTGGACGGCGCGCTGCGGATGGGTCCGCGGTAGGCGCCCGCCGCCGGCGGCCAGGAGTGATGCGCATGCCTGACCTGCGGAACGGATCTTCCGGACATTCAGGGCCTACTACGAACAGTAGTTGACCGATTACTTACCGATGACCTTCGTCCTGCCCGAGAGCCCTCCACGGCTGCCAGAGTCAGGCAGGCGACGCCCGGGGGGGTGGCGCTGACGATCGCCTGCTTCGTCCGCCGACTGCGAGGGGAGTCGGCGGCCATGGCGAGCGAACGCAACCAGGATCTGGCCGAAGGTGCGCGGAGCGGTGCTCCGGCAGGAGGGGCAAACACATGTACAGACGTCTCATCGTGGGGCTGGCTGTATCCGGGCTGCTCATAGCGCCCGGAGCAGCCGCCAACGCAGCGGCGGCGCCGCCGACCAAGCCGAAGGTGGGCACCGCTGCGAAGCCCATGGCCGCGCAGGCGAAAGCCGCCGTGAAGGCCGCCGCATCGGTCGTGGCGCTGCCCAGCAGCCCGACCGACTCATCGAAGGTGCCCCACTACTTCGGCCCGTTCTCGAACTGGGCCAACAGCCCGCAGGCCCAGGCCGACGCGACAATCACGATCGCCGCACCACCGTCTGCCACGACCTCCTTCGGGAACCCGCTCGCCGCGGGTGGATCCGGTAGCGACACCGCGACCAACGTCTTCGGCGTCGTCGCCGGCACGCTTCCCGCCGGCACGCTCAGGAACTTCCAGACGTGGAACCAGGCCTCGCCCACCCCGTCGGCCGGGAACATCTTCCACGCCTACATCCTGCGGCCGACCAGCACCACCAACCAGTTCACGGTCGTCTATGACAGCGGCGCTCTGACCGTTCCCGCGCTGACCACGGCCGGTGTGTCCGAGATCGCGACGTTCCCGGCGAGCCCTGCCTTCAGCGTGCAGGCCGGTGACCGGATCGGCTGGTACGGCCAGGGCGTGCCCTTCACCATCGGAAGCGGCACCGACATCTTCGCGTTCCCAGGGCCGGTCTCGGCACCCGCGGCCAGCGCCGTGGTCACAGTGACCCCCTTCGCGCAGACTCGCATCTACTCCTTGGCGGCCACCGTCGGGTTCGCCCCGACCGCTGCCGAGGCGACGGCGACCGTGAACCCCACCACGGGTGGGATCAGCGCGATCACCGTGACCAACCCGGGCAACGGGTACGCGTCCGCACCGGCCGTCACCATCTCCTCCGGTGTGACGCCGTCCGCTGCGGCCAGCGCCACCGCGGTGATCTCCACCGGGGTCATCACGGACATCACCGTCGCCGAGGCGGGGTTCGGCTTCACGACTCCGAGCGTCAGCTTCAGCGGCGGCGGTAGCCCGTCTTCGGCAGCCGTGGCCCAGGCGAGCGGCGGCGTCGACAACCTCGCGATCGTCGACGGCGGGTCCGGCTACGCCACCCAGCCGATCGTCGAGTTCACCCTGCCTGACCTTCCCGGCGGCGTGACCGCAACCGGAACCGCGACCATGGACGTCAACGGTGTCGTCACCGCAGTGGACGTCGTCGACCCGGGCTCCGGCTACACCTCCGCCCCGACGGTCACGATCACGGATGCAGGCGTGGCCAACCCGACCGCGGCCGTCGTGACCGCGACGATCGGGATCGGCAAGATCGATGTCACCTCCGGTGGCGCGGGCTACGACTCCGCTCCGGACATCACCATCGCCGACAGCGTCACCCCGTTCGACAAGGGTGCCAGCGCGACGGCGAACGTCTCCGTCAAGGGCGCCGTCACGGCGATCAACGTCACCGCACCGGGCGCGGGGTACCAGACCCCGGGCCTGCAGAAGTTCGTGGACACCCTTCCGGGTCTCGGGCCGACAGCGGCCAACGACCTGGGCCAGTACATCCCGGTCGCCGTCGCCGACACGACGACGTACCCGGGCACGGACTACTACGAGATCGCGGTCGTGCAGTACCGGATGAAGTTCCACCGCGACCTGAACCCGACGTTGCTGCGCGGCTACGTGCAGCTGTCGACGAGCGTCGTTCCGGGTGCTCACGTGCAGCTGACGAACGCGAACCTCGACCCGGCCGTGGCGCCGGCTGCGATCGCCGGCCGCTTCGGTGTGGACAACCCGCACTACCTCGGCCCGACCATCGTCGCGACGAAGAACAAGCCGGTGCGGATCCTGTTCCGCAACCTGCTGCCGACCGGCGTGGACGGCGACCTGTTCATGCCCGTCGACACCTCGCTGATGGGCTCGGGCCCTGGGCCGAACGCCATGACCCTCGACCCGGTCACCAGCGTCCCGATGGACATGGCGGCCGACCAGGGCACCGTGATGGACGGGGTGCGCAACCCGTACTGCAGCGGCATCCCGAAGCCGACCGACTGCTTCACGGAGAACCGGGCCACGCTGCACCTGCACGGTGGCATCACCCCGTGGATCAGCGACGGCACGCCGCACCAGTGGGTCACCCCCGCCGGTGAGAGCACCGACTACCCCGAGGGTGTCAGCGTCAGCAACGTGCCCGACATGCCCGACCCGGGCCCGGGTGCGCAGACCTTCTTCTACACCAACCAGCAGAGCGCGCGGCTGATGTTCTACCACGACCACGCGTGGGGCATCACCCGGCTCAACGTCTACGCCGGTGAGGCTGCCGGCTACGTGCTCACCGACGACATGGAGCAGAGCCTGATCGGCACCGGCGGTGCCCTCGCGGGTCTCGGTGTCGGCACCCCGCTGATCATCCAGGACAAGACCTTCGTGCCGAGTGTCGCGCAGATGGCCAAGGTCGACCCGACCTGGAACTACGCCAAGTGGGGCGGGGAGGGCAACCTCTGGGTGCCTCACGTCTACATGCCGGCGCAGAACCCGGGTGACCCCACCGGGATGAGCGCGTTCGGTCGCTGGATGTACGGCCCGTGGTTCTGGCCGCCGGCGAAGGACGCGAAGTACCCCCCGATCGCCAACCCCTACTACGACCCGAACTGTGACCCGAACACCGCGGCGTTCTGCGAGCCGGCGCTGATCCCGTCGACCCCGAACGTGTCGGTCGGCATGGAGGCCTTCGCCGACACCCCGATCGTCAACGGTGCGGCCTACCCGACCACCACGGTGGACCCGAAGGCCTACCGCTACCGGATCCTCAACGCGGCCAACGACCGGTTCTGGAACCTGCAGTGGTACGTGGCCGACCCGACCACGGGCACGCTCAGCGAGGTGGCCCTGAAGGCCTCCGAGGTGGCCGCGGCCCAGACCGACCCGAACGTGGTCCCGACCCCTGACCTGGCCAAGAGCCCCGTGGGCCCGAGCTGGGTGCAGATCGGCACCGAGGGCGGGTTCCTGCCGACCCCGGTCGTGGTGCCCAACCAGCCCACCACCTGGATCACCGACCCGACCCGCTTCGATGTCGGCAACGTCGACAAGCACTCCCTGATGCTGGCACCGGCCGAGCGGGCCGACGTGATCGTCGACTTCTCCGCCTACCGCGGCAAGACGCTGATCCTGTACAACGACGCACCCGCCGCTTACCCGGCACGCGTCGCCGGCTACGACTACTACACCGGCGAACCCGGACCTGACCCCCGCGGGGGCACCGTCCACGCTGCCCGGCTACGGCCCGAACACCCGCACCATCATGCAGGTGAAGGTGTCGACCGCAGCCCCGGCAGTGGCATGGGACCGGCCGAACACCACCGCTGACCGGATGGGCGCCCTCATGGCGGCGTTCGCCCACCACCTCGACGGCGCCGGCAAGCCAGCCGGTGTGTTCGAGAAGGGCTCCGACCCGATCATCGTCGGCCAGGCCGCCTACAACACCGCCCTCGGCACCAGCTTCGTGGCCAACGGGTACTGCAACAGCGCTACCACCCCGTCCGCGAAGTGCGACGGGTTCGCCCGGATCGCCGAGGGGGCCCAGCCGACCGACCGCTTCAAGTTCGACACGGTGTCGGGCAGCCGGTTGCAGCTCGCCTTCCAGCCCAAGGGCATGCACGACGAGATGAACTCGGCCAGCTTCGACGAATGGGGGAGGATGACGGCCAACATGGGGCTTGAAGCCCCAGGGGCCACACCACTGCTGCAGAACATCATCCTCTATCCGTACGTGAACCCGGCGACGGAGATTCTGGACGCAGGAGGCATGCCGAGTGCCTTGAACGTCACGCCGATCTCGTCGGCGGCGGACGGCACGCAGCTGTGGAAGATCACTCACAACGGGGTGGACACCCACCCGATCCACTTCCACCTCTACGACGTCCAAGTGATCAACCGGGTCACATGGGACAACATCATCATCCCGCCCGAGCCCAGCGAGCTGGGCTGGAAGGACACCGTGCGGGTCAGCCCGCTCGAGGACACCATCGTCGCGCTGCGCCCGATCGTGCCGTCGCTGCCCTTCGGGGTGCCCGACAGCTCGCGCCCGCTCAACCCGATGATGCCGATCGGAGCCACCGGGGATCTCAACACCGCCCTGGGGACCCAGGCCGGCTTCAACAACACCAACACCGACGGCACCCCGATGGTGACGCCGATCGTGAACGTGGTCACCGACTTCAAGTGGGAGTACGTGTTCCACTGCCACATCCTCAGCCATGAGGAGATGGACATGATGCGGCCCGTCACGGTCACGACCTACCCCGTGACGCCCGGTGCACCGACCGGGGTCGCGGCCGGAGCGGGCAGCCCCAACGTCACCGTGACGTGGACCGACCCGACGCCGGTCAACATGAGCCTCGCCGCCAGCACCATCGGCAACTGGGGCAACATGGCGAACGAGATCGGGTTCAAGATCGAACGCGCTCCGTTCACCAACCACGCGGTGGGTTCATGGGCGCAGGTCGGGACGGCGGTAGCCAACGCGACGACGTTCATCGACACCACGGCGGCCAGCGGGGCGTACTACCTGTACCGGGTCATCGCCTACAACCAGGCAGGCTCCGCGACCTCGGCGCAGGTGACCAACGTGCCGGCGCCGGCGACCCCCGCCAGCGTCACCGCGACCGCCTCGGCGGTGTGGCCGCTGACCGTGACCGTCGGATGGACCGGCTCCGTGGGCGCCTCGTCGTACACGGTGGTCCGCACCGGTGGTACGGGTGGCACAGTCACCACCACCGTCGCCGGTACTGCGACGCAGTTCGTCGACACCAGCGTGGTGAAGAGCACCGCGTACTCGTACACGGTCACCGCTACCGGGCCGGCAGGGACGTCTGCGACGTCGTCGCCGGCAGCAACGGTCACGACACCGAACACGGCCCTCGTCCAGGCCACCGGCCTGGCGGCGGCGAACACCGGGCCGCCGATGGGTGTGGCTCTCACGTGGACGGGGCAGGCGTGGGCGACCGGTTACCAGATCCAGCGTGCGACCAACAGTGCATTCACTGCCGGTCTCACCACGATCGACGCGGGGCTCGTGACCGCGTACACCAACACACCTGTGACGGCGAACACCACGTACTACTACCGGATCCGGGCTTACCAGCCGGCCTCGGTGTTCGGTGCGTACTCGGCGACGGTCAGCGTGCTGACTCCGTCATTGCCGGGGGCCCCGACAGGGGTGACAGCCGCCGTTACCGGTGACAGGCAGCTCACGGTCACCTGGACCGCCCCGGCCAGTACTGGTGGGTCCGCGATCATCTCCTACGAGGTGCAGCAGACCATCAACACCAGTGGCACCTGGACGAGCCTGGGGACTGTGACGTCGACCTCCAAGGTGGTGACGGGCCTGACGGCCGCGGTCAACTACGGGTTCAGGGTGAGGGCGACCACGATCGCCGGAACGGGTCCGTTCTCCGCCACGTCGGCTCTGGTGATGGCCGCGACCACCCCGAGTGCGCCGACGAACGTGACGGCGACCCGCGGTGCGACCGGCAGCGCCGCTGCCACGATCGGGTGGACGGCGCCGCCGAACAGCGGCTCGCCGCTGCTCACCTACACAGTCCAGCGCAGCTTCGACAACGGTGTGACCTGGTCGGGCTACACGGCCTTCGCCGCACCTGCGAACTCGTTCCTCGCGACTGGGCTGACCGTCGGAAGGACGTATGTCTTCCGAGTCAGGGCGACCAACGCGGTGGGTATCGGGGTCTTCTCCGCCAACACCGCCCCGATCGTCGCTCGCTGAGTCCGACGCCGGCCGGCGGGCCCGACAGGGCCCGCCGGACCGGCTGAGCGGCCCAGCATCAAGATCAAGCACCACCCAGCTGCGACATCTCGACCGATAGCAGCACCGGCAGGCGGGAAGGCCCAGGCCTTCCCGCCTGCCGGCGTCCGGCGTGAGGACCTAGGCCCGGTCCCCGGGCGCGCCGGGCGCGCCACGCTGGAAGCACCATGTTCGCCGTCCTCGAGAACGAGCAGCTGTCCCTCGGGATCGTTCGGCTCGTCGTCGACGCCCCGCGCATCGCCGAGGTGCGCCGTCCCGGGCAGTTCGTCATCGTCCGGCTGGGCGCCGGGGCCGAGCGGATCCCGCTCACCATCGCCGACGCCGACGCCGACGCCGGGACCATCGCCCTCGTGATCCAGGCTGTCGGCAAGAGCACGAGGGATCTCGTGGCCCTCCAGCCGGGGCAGGCCGTCCGCGACGTCGTGGGGCCGCTCGGCCGGCCTACGACGTTGCTCGACCGCGGTCACGCGGTGTGTGTCGGCGGGGGGGTGGGTACTGCGGTGGTCTACCCGATCGCGCGGGCCATGGCCGAGTCGGGGGTCAAGGTGAGCACGGTCCTCGGCGCGCGGTCGCACGCCCAGGTGATCCTCGAGGCCCGCCTGCGCGAGGTCTGTGACGTGCACGTCTGCACCGACGACGGCAGCTACGGCCGGGCCGGCCAGGTGACCGACGTCCTGGCCGACCTGCTCGCGGCCGGCCCCGTGGACACGGTCTACGCGGTCGGGCCCGTGCGGATGATGCAGGCATGCGCCCGGCTCACCCGACCGCTGGGCGTCCCCACCGTCGTCTCCCTCAACTCGATCATGGTCGACGGTACGGGCATGTGCGGGGGCTGCCGGGTCAGCGTCGCGGGGCAGACCCGCTACGCCTGCGTCGACGGCCCGGAGTTCGACGGCCACCTGGTCGACTACGACATGCTGGCCGACCGGCTCACGACCTACCAGGAGTTCGAGGGGCAGGCGACGTGCCGGGCGCCGGTGACAGCGTGAGCGAGCCGGGGACGGTGCCGGGCCGGGCCGCCGGCGCGCCCGCCACAGCGCGGATGGGCACCAAGGAGCGCATGGCGATCGAGCGTCAGGAGATGCCCGAGCTGCCGGCGCAGGGGCGGGTGCGCACATTCGAGGAGGTCAACCTCGGCTTCAGCGAACAGGTCGCGGTACGCGAGGCGCAACGATGCCTGCAGTGCAAGAAGCCCAAGTGCATCGACGGGTGCCCGGTGCGGGTGAACATCCCCGCGTTCATCAGCCTGCTGGCGCTCGGTGACCTGCGCGCGGCCGCGCGGTGCCTGCTGGACGACAACGCGCTTCCCTGCGTCACCGGGCGGGTCTGCCCGCAGGAGACCCAGTGCGAGGGGGTCTGCCTGCGCGGGCGCACGTTGAAGGGCGTGGTGGGCTCCCCGGTCGCGGTCGGCCACCTCGAGCGCTTCGTGGCGGACTGGGCCGCTCGCCACGATGTCGACCTACGGGAGGACGGGGGCGGCCGCGAGCCGTCGGGCAGGTCGGTCGCGGTGGTGGGGTCCGGCCCGGGCGGGTTGACTGCGGCCGGTGAGCTCGTGCGGTTCGGCCACGCGGTGACGGTCTTCGAGGCTTTCCACGACCCGGGCGGGGTGCTGGTGTACGGCATCCCCGAGTTCCGCCTGCCCAAGGACATCGTGGCGGCCGAGGTGCAGCGCCTCGTCGGTCGCGGCGTGGTGATCGAGCCGAACGTCGTCATCGGGCGCACGTACACCCTTGCTGAGCTGCGGCGTCGCTTCGACGCGGTCTTCGTCGCCGTCGGGGCCGGGCTCCCGGTGTTCATGAACGTCCCGGGCGAGAACCTCAAGGGCGTGTACTCCGCCAACGAGTACCTCACGAGGGTCAACCTCATGGGCGCCTACCGGGAGGACGCCGACACCCCGGTGCTTCGCGGCCGTCGCGTGGCGGTCGTCGGCGGCGGGAACGTCGCGATGGACGCCGCGCGGACGGCCCTGCGGCTGGGCGCGGCCGAGGGGGTCGTCGTCTACCGGAGGTCTCACGCCGAGCTGCCCGCACGCGCCGAGGAAGTGCACCACGCCGAGCAGGAGGGCGTCTCGTGGCAGTTCCTCACCGCCCCGACCGAGGTGCTCGGCGAGAACGGGTGGGTGCGCGGGCTTCGATGCGAGCGCATGGAGCTGGGCGATCCCGACGAGACCGGTCGGCGCCGGCCGTCGCCGGTCGCCGGCAGCGACTTCGTCGTCGACTGCGACCAGGTCGTCGTGGCCATCGGCAGCCGGGCGAACCCGTTGCTCACGCAGACCGCGCCGGAGCTCGCCGTCAACCGCTGGGGCTACGTCGAGGTCGACGAGGTCGGGCAGACGTCGATACCCGGAGTCTTCGCCGGCGGCGACATCGTGCGCGGCTCGGCGACGGTGATCCTGGCGATGGGCGACGGCAAGCGCGCCGCCTCGGCCATAGACCAGTACCTGCGAGGCGCCGCTGCCTGACCCGGGCCGCGCCCAGCCGCCCGGCCACTGAGCCGCCGAAGGCTCAGGTGTCCCCGCCGGCTCCCGCCGTGGCGTCCAGAGCGTGCAGGCGCAGGCTGAGCTCCTCCACCCGAGGCTCGTCACCGGCGTCGATGGCTTCGTCCATCTCGGCGATCAGGTCGTGCACACGGGGGTCACCGTGTCGCAGGTCGGGCTTGTCGCTCACCAGAGCACCATCCCCTTCGTGCCCTGACGCCGCGGCAGGCGAGGATCGCTCGGCCGTGCGGCGCTGCAGGGCACCCGATCGGACCATTGTTCGCCGTGGTGGACCCCTTCAGCGGGGTCGGAGGTCCCGACCTTGGCGCGTGGTCAAGAGCGGAGAGCCGGCGCGATGGCGACCTTCATGCTCTCGGTGCTCATGCTGGTGCGCATCGCCAGCTCGGCCTGGTCGAGGCCGAACCGGTGGGTGACCATCTCGTCGAAGGGGTAGCGGTCTGCGTACCGCTCCAGCAGCCGCAGCGCAGGACCGTACCCCGTGCTCGGGTGGTTGGTGAGACCCAGGAGCCGGATGTTCTTGGAGCAGATGTGGCGGTGCACGTTGAGGCTGACCTCGCCCGTGTCGGCGAAGTTGCCCATCTCGAGCATCATCCCGCCGCGCTTGAGCATCTCGATGCCCTCGATGAAGGACCGCGGCGTGTTCGCCATGTGCAGGACGACGTCAGCGCCGCGCCCGCTCGTGAGCTCGCGAACCCTCTCGACCCGTTCCTCCGCACTCGTGCGGGTGACGTCGATGGTGTGGTCGGCGCCGCAGCGGCGGGCCCAGTCGAGCCGGTAGGAGCTCAGGTCCGTGGCGATGATCTGGCCGGCTCCCATCATGTCCGCCTTCGCGACGTGCAGCAGGCCGAGTGGCCCGCAGCCGATGACGACCACGGTGTCGCCGGAGTTGAAGCCCTCCATGGCGTAGGAGCTGAACTCCTTGACCTTGTCCAGGCTGGCCGTGCAGGCCATGAGCTCGGCCAGGACTGCGACCTGCGGGGAGAGCCCGTCGGGCACCTTGTAGACGAACGTGTCGGGCCGCAGGTACATGAGCTCAGCCCAGCCGCCGAGCAGGTGCGGGGCCCGGCTGCTGGTGAACGAGTTGCCGTAGCACTGCGACCTGTCGCACCAGACGTAGCCCAGGACGTGGGTGCAGGAGTAGCAGCGCCCGCAGACGACGTCCGGGCACATCGTGATGCGGTCCCCGACCGCGAGGCGACGGCCGTAGAACTCGATGTGCTCGGCGGCCTCCGGGGTGATCTCGGCGACCACCCCCACGTTCTCGTGGCCCTGGATGATCGGGAACGGTGTGTCCGTCTCGGCGGGCGTGCCGGCGTACTGCCTCGTCTCGCCCTGGAACGTGTGCTTGTCGGTGCCGCAGATCCCCGACAGCTCCACCTGCATGAGCAGCGCGCCGTCAGCGAGGGTGGGGCGGGGGAACTCCTGCACCTCGTAGTGGCCGGGTGCCACGAGGACGGCCGCCCGCACGGTCTTCGACATGCTGGGAAGATACCCATGGGGGTACACTCGCGACAAGCCAGTCGAGGAGGAGCAAGCGGTGGAGATCGACGAGCAGGAGGCCCGCGAGGTGATTCACCGCCTGCGTCGCGCGCGGGGCCAGGTGGACGGCGTCATCGCGATGATCGAGAGCGGCCGGTCCTGCAAGGACATCGTGACCCAGCTGGCGGCTGCCTCGCGTGCCCTCGACCGCGCGGGCTTCAAGATCGTGGCCTCCGGCCTGCGCCAGTGCATGTCCGGCGAGCAGGACGGCGACGCCATGACCGCGTCGGAGCTCGAGAAGCTCTTCCTCTCGCTGGCGTGAGGCCCGCCCCCGGCGAAATGCCCGCAGACCCGGTAGAACTGGACGCGGTGCCAGGGCCGGACGGCGCGCCGTCCGGCCGAGTCGAACCGCGCGAGGTGAGCCATGTCCCATCAGCACGAGGAGCTGTCCGCTGACGTCGTCGTGATCGGCTCGGGGATGGGCGGCTCGACCGTGGCGCTGGCCCTGGCCAGGCGGGGTGTCGACGTCCTCGTTCTCGAACGCGGTGAGCGGCTGCCGCGCGAGGAGGAGAACTGGTCCCCGCGTGCGGTGTTCGTCGACCGCCGGTACAAGCCGTCAGAGCAGTGGATCGACGGTCAGGGGAACGCCTTCAGCCCCGGCGTGCACTACGTGGTGGGCGGCAGCACGAAGGTCTACGGAGCGAGCCTGCCACGCCTGCGGGAGCAGGACTTCGGCGCCGTCGAGCACCTCGAGGGGACCTCGCCGGCCTGGCCGTTCACGTACGCCGACCTGGAGCCTTACTACGCCGAGGCCGAGCGCGTGTACCGGGTGCACGGCACCGCGGGGATCGACCCCACCGAGTCGTGGCGCAGCGGCCCTTTCCCCTTCCCCGCGATGGAGCACGAGCCGTACGTGGCCGACCTCGCCGACCGCCTCCGTGCGCGCGGGGTGCACCCGAGCCCGAACGCGATGGGCGTGGACCTGCGGGAGGGCGGTGCGTGCATCCGCTGCGGCACGTGCGACGGCTTCCCGTGCCGGGTGGCGGCCAAGAGCGACGCCGAGACCTGCGCGCTGGACCCGGCTCTGGCCACCGGGCACGTGCGGCTCGTCACCGGGGTGACCGTGCGCAGGATCGTCACCGACCCCATCGGCGGGCGGGTGCACCACCTGGTCGCGGAGGGGCCGGACGGCCAGGTCCGGGTCAACGGCGCGCGGTTCGTGCTGGCGGCAGGGGCGGTCAACTCCGCGGTGCTCCTGCTGGCCTCTACCGACGAGCGACACCCGCGCGGCCTGGCGAACTCCTCCGACCAGGTGGGGCGCAACTTCATGATGCACAACAACGCGCACATCGCCGCTGTCGACCTCAACAGACGCAACGACGTGGTGTTCCAGAAGACGCTGTCGGTCAACGACTGGTACCACGACGGCGGGGACGGCTACCCGCTGGGAGCCCTGCAGCTTCTCGGCAAGGTGCAGGGCGTGATGATGAAGAGCTGGGCCACCCGGGTGCCGCTGTTCATGCTCGACCAGGTGGCCCGGCGCAGCGTGGAGTGGCTCGTGATGGCCGAGGACCTGCCCTCGCCGCAGAGCCGCGTCGTCGTGGACTCCGCGGGACGGATCACCACGGCTCGCGTCGTCCGCGGCCTTCGGACGCATCGCCGGCTGCACCGGCGGGCCAAGCGCCTGCTGCACGCGGTGGGCTACGAGGCGGTCGCGACGCAGCGCTTCGACATCAGCATGAACAGCCACCAGTGCGGCACGGTGGTCGCCGGCACGGACCCCGCCACCAGCGTGCTCGACCCGTGGTGCCGGACGCACGACGTCGCGAACCTGTGGGTGGTCGACGGTGGGTTCTTCCCGTCGTCGGGAGCGATGAACCCCGCCTTGACGATCGCCGCTCAGGCGTTGCGCGTGGTGGCAGAGTCCGACCTGGCCTCCTGAGCCCGCCTGGCCTCTGGAGTCCCACATGGCCACGGGGCCGCCAGGGCGAACGCGGTCAGCCCTGCACAGAACGGTCGCGCAGGTGGAGCAGCACGGCCTGGCCCGGGCCGATGAGCGGGGCGACGATGCCGATGCGTGCGAGGACGGCGCCGCGCGCGTGCGTGCCCCCGCGCACCCACACGTCGGCGTCGCGAGCGCGCGCACCGACGGCCACCCCGGCGTCCCTGCGCACGGACACCGCGTACTCCAGGTCGGGGTCCAGGCCGGGCAGCAGGATGCGGCCGGGCCCGGCGTCGGCCGAGGTGGCCAGGCGCACGTACCAGAACAGCGCTTCGCGCCTGTCCCGCGCGACGACGCCATGCACCCAGGCGCCGGGGTCGGGGTGGTCGACGCGGACGACGTCCCCGGAGTGCATCAGCCCGCGCACCTCGCGGTACAGCGCGACCCACGAGCGGAGGGTCTCGAGCTCCGCGTCGTCGCACGTGGTGATGTCCCACTCAAGCCCGGCATGGCCGAACAGCGCGGTCAGCGCGCGGAAGGTCAGGTTCGCGGCGCGGCCGGTGGTGTGTGCGACCGGCGGGCCGATGTGGGTGCCGACGAGCTCCGGCGGCAGCAGCAGGCCCGTCCAGCGCTGGATCGCCTGTCGTTCGAGCGCGTCGTTGGTGTCCGAGGCCCAGACCCGGTCGGTGCGTTCGAGGATGCCGAGGTCCACCCTGGCGCCGCCGGAGGCGCACGACTCGATCTCGAGCCCGGGGTGCCGGGCCGCGGAGCGTGTCCAGCAGCCGGTACGCGGCCTGCGTCTGGGCGTGCACCCCGGCGGACCCGCCGTGCACGCTCTCGTGCAGGTCACGGTTGTGGTCCCACTTCAGGTAGGCCAGCCCGAGCTCGGTGACGAGGGCGTCGAGGCGTTCGAGCAGGTAGGCGGAGGCGTCGGCGTGCGCGACGTCGAGCACCGCCTGGTTCCGCCACGACCTGGGCAGGTCGGCCGGCATGACCGGGGACGCCAGGACACCCGGCGCCAGCAGCCAGTCGGGGTGGTCGCGCGCGAGGTCGGAGTCGGGGTTGACCATCTCCGGCTCCACCCAGAGGCCGAACTCCATGCCCAGGGACCGCACATGCTCGGCCAGCGGCAGCAGGCCTCGCGGCCAGACGGACTCGTCCACGTACCAGTCGCCCAGACCGGCGGTGTCGTCGCGACGGCCGCGGAACCACCCGTCGTCCAGGACGAAGCGCTCCACACCGATCTGCGCCGCCCGTTCGGCCAGAGCCACCAGCCGGTCGTGGTCGTGGTCGGAAGTACACCGCCTCCCACGTGTTGAGCACCATCGGACGAGGTCGGCCTGGGTGGTTCGGGCGGGCGCGCAGCCAGCGGTGCACCCGCGCGCTCGCGCCGTCCAGCCCCTCGTCGGAGTAGGTGAAGCAGACCCACGGGGTCGAGTACGACTGGCCGCCGCCCAGCCGGATCTCGCCGGGCAGCAGCAGCTCGCCGCCGCCGAGCACCCCGGCCCCGCCGGCTCCGGCACCTTCAGGCAGGCGCTCGGCCAGATGCAGGTGGTTGCCGCTCCAGCCGACGTGCACGCCCCAGACCTCGCCCGTGCGGAACGCGAAACCCGCCGTCCCCGCGAGCATGAGCAGGGTCGCGTCGTGGCCGGTCCGGCCTCGCCGGGAGGCCCTGGAGTGGGTGCCGTGGTCGAAGGGCTTGCGCTGCGGGCTGCGCTCGCGGCACCAGCGGCCGGTGAGGTCGAGCAGCTCGCTCGCCCGGTCGGGGACCGGCAGCAGGGCCAGCAGCGAGTCGACCGTGTACACCCCGGGGCCGGTGTGGCGAAGGGTGTGGCGCAGTCTGAGCAGCCCGTCGGCCTCCAGCCGAAGCTCGCTGGACAGCTCGAGCCGGGCGGCGTCGTCCGCAGCCTCGCTGGTCAGGACGAGTGCCCCGTCGTCCTCGCCCTCCTCCCGGACGACGACCGGCGCGCGGAGGACGAACCGCGGGAAGACGGCGGCGCCGTCCCTGTGGCCGGCCACCCCTGGTGTGCCGGACCAGCCGTCGGGCTGGCCCGGCACGAGCGTGAAGGGCCACGGGTCGTCCAGCGCCGACGTGCGGGACGCCGGGGGTCAGGTCGGCGCCCAGCCGGGCGAGCGCGGCGTCGTCGAGCTCACCGGGGTCGCCTCCCCAGTGCAGGACGCGCGGAAGGCCGGGACCGCGGACGTCGACCAGCACGGCCACGCCGGCCCGGCGCAACAGGACTGGTGGCACATGAGCGCCGCCGGCTCCCGGGGGCGGGCCGGCCGTGGACGGGCCACCGCCGATGCCGACGTCGCTCATGACGGCCTCCTCTGGATGCAGGCGGGGTGTGACTGGCGCGGTGTGCCGCTGCGCCAAACTGTTTGGCACTGTGTGCCGCCGCGCCAAGAAGGTGTGACTGGCGCGGTGTGCCGCTGCGCCGAACTGTTTGGCACTGTGTGCCGCCGCGCCAGAAAGGACGCCGGGGTCAGCCCTTGTTCGCGCCGAGGGTCAGGCCGGACACGAACTGCTTCTGCAGCACGAAGAACACGATGAGCGTGGGGACGGCGATCACCACCGAGCCGGCGGCGACGAGGTTGAGGTCGGTGAAGAACTGGCCGCGCAGGTTGTTCAGCGAGCTGGTGATCGGGAACTTGTCGCCGGACTGCAGAAGCACGGTGGCCCAGAAGAACTCGTTGTAGATCCAGGTCACCTCCAGCGTCGCCAGGGCCGCCAGCGGCCGGCCGGCACAGCGGCAACGTCAGCTGCCAGAACTGTCGCCAGACGCTGGCACCGTCGACCATCGCGGCCTCGTAGAGCTCCTTCGGCAGCGTCTTCATGTAGTTGCTCAGGACGAACGTGCAGAACCCGGTCTGGAACGCGGTGTTGACCAGGATCAGAGCCCAGTAGCTGTCGAGCATCGAGCCGGAGTCGCTCATCCACAGCGGCAGCGGGATGGCCCGGAAGAGGCGGAACAGCGGGATCAGCAGGGACTGCTGTGGCAGCAGGTTGGCTGCGGTGAACAGGCCCAGCAGGGCGAGGTTGAACCGGAAGCTGAAGCGGGCCAGCACGAAGGCCACGCAGGAGGCGAGGAACAAGCGTGGCGACCACGGCGGGCACGGTGATGTACGAGGAGTTGACGAAGTGCTTGGTGAAGTCGCCCTGCTCCCACGCAGTCGTGTAGTTCTCCAGCGTCCAGCCGCCGAGCGACACGTAGCCGTGCACCGAGGTGTAGGCGTAGTCGCGGAACGAGTTCAGGACGGCCCAGAGCACCGGGAAGACCCAGCCCAGCGCGATGACGACCAGGAAGACCTGCAGGACGACGCGCGCCGGCGTGAGCTTGCGCCGGCGGTAGGCGACCGGCGTCGGGTCGGCTTCGGCGCGGGCCACGTGTGGTCATCGCTCCTCCCCTCGCATCACCGTGACGACGTAGAGGCTCACGAACACCAGCGAGATCACGAGCATGATCGTCGCCAGCGCCGACCCGAAGCCGATCCGGCTGGCCTCGCCGACGACGTTCTGGGTGACCAGGGCCGAGATGAGCTCGAGCCCGTTGCGGCCCTTGTTGACGACCCAGACGAGGTCGAAGGCGCGCAGCGACTCGATCACGGTGATCACCAAGACGATGATGTTGATCGGGCGCAGCACCGGGAAGACGACCGAGAAGAAGGTCCTGCACCTGGCTGGCGCCGTCGACCGCCGCGGCCTCGCGCAGCGACGGGTCGACCCCCTTCAGGCCGGCCAGGTACAGCAGCATGATGTAGCCGACGTGTCGCCAGCTGGCGGCCACCAGCACCGCCCAGAGGTTGATCCGTGGGGTCGCCGTACCAGTCGACGTCGGTGCCCAGGACCGCGTTGAGCAGGCCCTGGTCCTGGGAGTAGAAGAGCTGCCAGATGAAGCCGACGAGGGCCAGCGACAGCACGACCGGCAGGTAGACGGCCGTCTGGTAGAACCGGCTGCCCTTCAGCTCCTTGTCCAGCAGCACCGCCAGGAACATGCCCAGCGGGCGTGGCGACGAAGAAGAGCACGACGAGCCAGAGCAGGTTGTGCTGCACGGCGGGCTGGAACGGCGGGTAGTTGGTGAAGACGTTGACGTAGTTCGTGTCGCCGACCCACTTGATCGTGCCCAGCCCGCCGATGCCGTTCCAGCTCGTGAACGACAGGACGACCGTGGCGATCGCCGGCAGCCAGACCAGCGACACCACGAGGGCGGTCGGCACGACGACCATGACGACGACCAGGACGCGGTCCCACCTGCCCAGCCGCCGCACCCGGCGGCTGGCCGGGACGCGCACGGGGACCGGGGCGCTCGTCGGCTCTGGCTCGGCGACACCCGCGGCCGCGGGTTGATCCAGATCGGCCATGACGCCTCCTTCAGCGATGCGTGACGTTACCCGGCGGACTCCCTGGCGCCGCAGACCTCCACGGCCGCCCGCCGGCCGAGGACACGTCCGTGGACGGAGCGGCCTCCCCGGGCGGAGACGAACCCTCCCGGGGAGGCCACCCTCACACGTCGAGCGCGAGGGTCACGAACCGAAGATGGACTTCTTCTGGCTCTCGATGCTGGTGAGGATCGTCGATGCCTTCTTCGGGTCCTTGATGAAGTCCTGCAGTGCCGGGATCATCACCGTCGAGGCGAAGTCCGGCCGGGTGTCGCGGTCGAGGAACTGCGCGATGTTCTTCGCCGAGCCGATCAGCGCGGCCGACTTCTTCTGCAGGGCGGTGTAGGTCGAGGTGTCGGCCTGGCTGTTGGCCAGCGACGTTGGACGGGTCGGTCTTGGCCCAGATCGCCCCGGCGTCCTTGCCGCCGAGGAAGGTGAGCAGGGCCTTGGCGCCGCCTCGTTCTTCGGCTTGCTTGGCCATCATGAAGCCGTCGATCGGGGCGTCGATCGCGTCGGCGCCGATGGCCGGAGTCGATCTCCGGGAAGGTGAAGAAGTCGAGGTCCTGGCCGTTGTCGACCTGCTGGGCGACGAAGGAGCCGAGCAGGTACATGCCGGCCTTCTTCTGCTGCAGCGCCTGGGCGGCCTCCTGCCAGGTCCGGCCCGAGAGAGGCGTCCTGGTGGTAGGGCAGGATCGAGGTCCAGGTGTCGAAGACCTTCTTGACCTTGGGGGCGTCCCACGCCTCCTTGCCGGCCATCAGGTCGACGTGGAACTGGTAGCCGTTGATCCGCATGTTGAGGATGTCGAAGGTGCCCATCGCCGGCCAGCCGTCCTTGTCGGCGAAGGCGATCGGGACGAGCCCGTCCTTCTGCATCTGCTTGGACAGCGTGGTCAGCTCGTCGAGCGTCTTGGGGACCGTGTAGCCCTTGCTGCGACCACACGCGACGGCCGGTAGAAGAGCGCCCACGGGTAGTTGTACAGCGGCACGAAGTACTGCTTGCCGTCGTCGCCCGTCGAGGCGGTCTTGAAGGCGTCGCTGAACCCGCTGAGGCTCGCTCCAGACGTCGCTGATGTCGCCGGCCAGGCCCTGGGCGGCGAAGAAGCGCATCCGGAAGCCGGCGAACCAGGTGAAGACGTCGTCCGGCTTGCCCTGCAGGTAGTTGTTGATGTTCTCCTGGAAGGTGTTGTGGTCGACGGTGTTGATCGAGACCGGGGAGCCGGACTGCTGGGTGAAGGCGTCGGTGACTGCCTTCATCGCGGCCTTGGGGGTGGCGTCGGAGTAGTTCGACCCGAGCTTGACCGGCTTGCCGCCGCCGCCGCTGCTGCTGGCCCCGGCGCTGCTGGAACCGCCGCCTGAGCCACTGGTGCTGCTGCTGCCACCGCAGGCGGCCAGGGCGCCGGACAGGCCAGCGGCGGCCCCGACCCCGAGGGCGGCCTTGAGCAGGGCCCTGCGGCCGAACTGCGTCGCGGCGGCGGATGGCGGAACCATGCGGGCCAGGTACTCCGCCTCTGACTGGGGACGGGACATCGCGCCTCCTCGTAGCACGGGTTTGACCGAGAGGTCGAACACAATCGAACACGACCTCCCATATTGCTGCACACCTTGGTCCGCTCGGGGCGCCGTGTCAAGGGTCCCTGGCAGGTCGTGATCGAACTGAGTCCTCGCCGTCATGTCAGGATCGGTCCACCCGTGCAGGGAGCCATGGTCGCGGATCTACCCGGATAAACCCGGCCAACGAGGGTGGCGTGCCCCGGCGGCACTGCCCACGCCCGTGACGAAGGTCGGCGGCCCGATATTCGAACAACCCAACTCTGCCAGGCTGTTGAACATTGTTGACTTCCGCGAGCGGGCGGGCCACGCTGCATGCGTGGACCACGCCAGCCCCCCTGCCCGCGCGACGTGGCCGTTGCGCGGCCTGGCGCTCGGCGGGGACTACAACCCCGAGCAATGGCCCGAGCACGTGTGGCGCGAGGACGCGCGCTTGATGCAGGAGGCGGGAGTCGGGTTCGCCACGGTCGGGGTGTTCTCGTGGGCGCACCTGGAGCCGGAGGAGGGGCGGTTCACCTTCGACTGGCTGGACCGCGTTCTGGACCTGCTGCACGAGCACGGCATCGCCGTCGACCTCGCGACAGCGACGGCGTCGCCGCCACCCTGGCTGTCCCACCGCTACCCGCAGACCCTGCCGGTGGACCGCGACGGCACCACCTTGTGGCCGGGCAGCCGCCAGACCTGGTGCCCGAGCTCCCCGATCTTCCGCGCCAAGGCCCTCACGCTCGTCGAGGCGATGGCGACGCGGTACGCCGGCCACCCCGCCCTGGCCATGTGGCACGTGTCCAACGAGCTCGGCTGCCACAACGTGCACTGCTACTGCGACGTGTCCGCGCCAGCGGTTCCGAGAGTGGCTCCAGACGCCGCTACGGCGACCTCGACACCCTCAACGACGCGTGGGGGACGGCCTTCTGGAGCCAGCGGTACAGCGACTTCGCCGAGATCGTGCCGCCGAGAGCGACGACCGCGATGCCCAACCCGACACGCACCCTCGACTTCGCCCGCTTCTCCTCCGACGAGCTGCTGGACTACTACTGCGCCGAGCGCGACGTGCTGCGCGGCGTCACGCCCGGCGTCCCGGTCACCACGAACTTCATGGTGACCTCTCACGTCAGCGGGATGGACTACTGGAAGTGGGCCGGGGAGCAGGACCTCGTCTCGCAGGACCACTACCTCGACGGTCGGCTCGAGGACCCCCGGGCCGAGCTCGCGTTCTGCGCCGACCTCACTCGCGGGCTGGCCGGGGGCGGTCCCTGGTTCCTGATGGAGCACTCGACGAGTGCCGTGAACTGGCAGCCCGTCAACTATGCGAAGGCGCCGGGAGAGCTGCTGAGCACGAGCCTGGCGCACGTCGCCCGCGGGGCGGACGCGGTCGGGTTCTTCCAGTGGCGGGCCAGCCGCGCGGGGGCCGAGAAGTTCCACTCCGGGCTGGTCCCGCATGCCGGCACCGACACCGTGGTGTGGCGCGAGGTCTGCCGCCTGGGCGACGTCCTTCGCCGGTGCTCCGACGTCGCGGGGACCCGCGTGGTCGCCGGCGCGGCGCTGCTCTTCGACTGGCAGGCCTGGTGGGCGTGCAACACCGAGGGCCACCCGAGCGGGCTCGTGCGCTACCCGGACGCCGCCCTCGCCGCCCACGCGGCCCTGCGCCGTCGCGGCGTGACCGCCGACGTCGTGCGGCCCGGGGCGGACCTGCGCGCGTACCGCCTCGTCGTCGTCCCCACCCTCTACCTCGTGGACGACGCGGCCGCGGAGTCCTTGCGCGACTACGTCGAGGGGGGCGGCCACGCGCTGGTCACCTACTGGTCCGGCGTGGTGGACGAGAACGACCACGTGCGGCTCGGCGGGTACCCGGGCGCGTTCCGGGACCTTCTCGGCGTGCGCACCCAGGAGTTCTTCCCCCTCGCGCCGGGGGCGCAGGTCGAGGTCGTGCACGGCGACGCCGCGGCGGGGTGGACCGCCACGACGTGGACCGAGCTCACCGACCTGGCAGGAGCGACGGCGACCGCCACGTACGTCACCGGGCCTCTCGCCGGGCACCCTGCCGTCACGCGCCACGAGTACGGCGCCGGGGTCGCCTGGTACCTGGGCACCGCGCCGTCGCCGATCGGGTACGACGCGGTGATGGCGGCGGCCTGCGACGAGGCGGGCCTGGGGACCACGGAGCCGGCGACACCGGGGGTGGAGATCGTCGCCCGCCGTGGCGATGCGGGATCATTCCTGTTCGTGACGAACCACTTGCAGTGCCCGGTCTCGCTGCCCCTCGACGGCTACGACCTGGTCGCCGACGAGCCCGTGGTCGGTCAGCTGCAGCTGGCCGCCGGCGGCGTGGCGGTCGTGCGCGAGGCGCGCGAGTCTGGGGGTCGCTGATGCTCGCGCGCCAGCGCCAGGAGCGCATCCTCGACCAGGTCAACCTCCGGGGCGGTGCGCGGGTCGCTGACCTCGTCGACCTTCTCGGCGTCTCGGACATGACGATCCGGCGGGACATCGCCGCGCTGGCCCGCAAGGGTCTGGTCGCCCGGGTGCACGGCGGCGCGACCGCGGTCGTCGGCCGCAGTGCCGAGGAGCCGGGGTTCGCGGTGAAGTCGGGTCTGCAGACACTGGAGAAGGCGGCGATCGCCACTGCGGCAGCCGCACTCGTGCAGCCGGGGGACTGCGTGGGTCTGTCAGCAGGCACCACGACGTTCGCCGTCGGCCTGGAGCTGCGGCACGTGCCGGACCTCACCGTGGTCACGAACTCGGTGCCCGTGGCCGATGCCCTCCACCAAGCCGCGCGCGCCGACCTCACGGTGATCCTCACCGGGGGGGTCCGCACGCCGTCGGACGCCCTGGTCGGTCCCGTGGCCGTCGCCACGCTGCGCTCGCTGCACGTCGACTGGCTCTTCCTCGGGGTGCACGGGTTCGACGAGCGCGCGGGGCTGACCACGCCGAACCTCGTGGAGGCCGAGACCGACCGAGCGCTGGTGGAGGCGGCCCGCCAGGTGGTCGTCACCGCCGACAGCACCAAGTGGGGTGTGGTCGGGCTGCGGTCGATGGCGCGCCTGGACGAGGTCGACGTGCTCATCACCGACGCCGGTCTTGACCCCGACGCCCAGCGGATCCTGCGCTCGAGGGTGGGTCGACTCATCGTGGCCACGCCGGCGGCCTCCGCGGCTGCCGCAGGCGCCGGGGCGACGTAGGGGCTGTCGGAGTGCGCGTGCCGAGGGCCAGGAGGGAGATCTCATGACGGCGATGGCGGCCGGCGGCCGGGTGCGCACGAGCAGGGGCCGTCTGGCCGACGGCCGGGAGATCGTCTACTTCGAGGACACCGAGCCGTTCCTGTCGTCGTCCCAGAGCCGTCACGTGGCGGACACCCGACCGTTGGCCGCCGCGGAGGGCGGTTCGCAGCTGCGCCATGACGTGCTGACGGGGGAGTGGGTCGCGATCGCCTCGCACCGCAACGACCGCACGTTCCTACCACCGCCGGACGAGTGCCCGCTCTGCCCGACCAGGCCCGGCCGGTTGCCGTCGGAGATCCCTGCGCCCGACTACGACGTCGTCGTCTTCGAGAACCGCTTCCCCTCCCTCACCATGCGGGTGGAGGGAGAGGCGGGGCTGCTGGACGGCGACCCACTGTGGCCGCATCGACCCGGGGTGGGCCGGTGCGAGGTGGTGTGCTTCACGGCCGACCACCTGGCGTCGTTCGCCTCACTGAGCCCCGCACGCGCACGCACCGTGGTCGAGGCGTGGGCGCAGCGCACGGCCGAGCTGAGTGCCCTCGACGGAGTGGAACAGGTGTTCTGCTTCGAGAACCGAGGTGAGGAGATCGGGGTCACGCTGCACCACCCGCACGGCCAGATCTACGCCTACCCCTTCGTTGCGCCGCGCACCGAGGCGCTGCTGCGCCAGGCCGCCCTGCATGCTGCGCGCACGGGCGGGAACCTGCTGCGCGACGTCCTCGAGGCCGAGCAGCGCGCCGGCACCCGCGTCGTCCTCGCGGGGCGGCACTGGACGGCGTACGTCCCCGCGGCGGCCCGCTGGCCGGTCGAGGTGCACCTGGCCCCGCACCGCGACGTCCCCGACCTTGCCGCCTTGGACGACGACGGAGCGCGACGAGCTCGCCGTGGTGTACCTGGAGCTGTTGCGGCGCGCCGACAGGTACCTCGACGGGGTCTCGGCGCTGCCCTACATCGCGGCGTGGCACCAGGCCCCGGTGCGCGACCGCCGCGAGCTGGGACGGCTGCACCTTCAGCTGTTCTCGATCCTGCGCTCCCCCGGCAAGCTGAAGTACCTGGCCGGCTCGGAGTCGGGCATGGGCGCATGGGTCAACGACGTGACGCCGGAGGCGATCGCGCAGCGGCTGCGAGAGGTGGCGACGTGAGCACCCGCCGCGCGGGCGCCCCGGCTTCCCAGGGTGCCCCCGGTGCCCAAGGCGCCCGGAGCTCCGGGGACGCCCCTGGTGCCTCGCACGCGTCGAGCGCGCCGGTGGACCGGTGACGGCTGCGGGGGCCGGCGAGGAGATCGCGTGGTACGACGCCGGGTCGAGTGTCGACGCGGCTGCGCGGGTCGCGCAGGGCTTCGAGCGCGTGTTCGCTGCTGCGCCGGACGGCGTCTGGGCGGCACCGGGGCGGGTGAACCTGATCGGTGAGCACGTCGACTACAACGGCGGCTCGTGCGTGCCGTTCGCCCTGCGGCACCGGACGTTCGTTGCCCTGCGTGCCCGAGACGACGGGCTGATCCGCGTGCGGACCAGGCAGCTGGGCGCCGACGTGGGCTGGGCGGGATCGCTGGCCGAGGTGGGCCCGGGGTCGGTCGCCGGCTGGGCCGGGTACGCCGTCGGGGTGGCGTGGGCCCTGCGCGCCGAGGGTCTCGCCGGTCCCGGGGATGGACCTGCTCGTGGACGGGCAGGTGCCTCTGGGCGCGGGTCTGTCCAGCTCGGCCGCACTGGAGTGCGCGGTCGCGGTGGCCCTCGACGACGTCGCCGGGCTCGGTCTCGGCCGTGACGACGGCGGGCGCCTGCGGTTGGCGCGCGCGTGCATGCGGGCGGAGAACGAGATCGCCGGCGCTCCGACGGGCGGCATGGACCAGTCGGCCGCGCTGCGGTGCCGGGACGGGCATGCCCTGGTGCTGGACTGCCGGGACCTGAGCGCGCGGCACCTGCCGTTCGACCCGGTCGGTCAGGGGCTCGAGGTGCTGGTCATGGACACGCGGGCGCACCACGCGCTCGTGGACGGCCAGTACGGCTCGCGCCGGGACGCCTGCGCCAAGGCCGCGCGCCTGCTCGGCGTCCATCGGCTCGGCGAGGTGCCGCCGGCCGACCTGCCGCGCCTGCTCTCGCAGCTGCCGGACGAGGAGCTGCGCCGTCGGGTTCGGCACGTGGTCACGGAGGTCGCGCGGGTCGCCGAGGTGGTGCGCCTGCTGGGGGCGGGGCGGGTCCGCGAGGTCGGCCCGCTCCTGGACGCCTCGCACGCGTCGCTGCGGCTGGACTTCGAGGTGTCGTGCGAGGAGCTGGACGTCGCGTGCGCGGCGGCCCTGGACGCGCGGGGCGCTGGGTGCCCGGATGACCGGTGGCGGGTTCGGCGGGTCCGCGATCGCACTCGTCGGGTGCGCGGAGGTCGAGGCGGTCGCCGGCGCGGTCACGGCGGCCTTCGCCCGGCGTCGGTTCGGGGCGCCGTCGTTCCTGCGGGCGGTGCCGTCGTCGGCGGCCGGCCGGGTGCTGTAGCTCGACGATCATGACCGCGCTTCCTCGGGGGCGCCGGGACACCGGGGCCGCTTCGGCAGGTCACGGTGCCCCCGGAGCCAGTAGCATTCGCCCGCGATGGGTTGTTGGGCCGGGTATGACCTGCCCGGCGATCTCGAGGGAGGCTCCATGAGACGTCCCGCCCGGCATCGAACAGTGATCACCGCAGTGTCCGTAGCAGGTCTCGTCGTCGCGTCAGTGGCGGCCAGCCCGCTGGCGCAGGCCCGCGACGACCACGGTCACGTGATCGGCGGCTTCAGCCACCTGGTGGTCATCTACGAGGAGAACCACAGCTTCGACAACCTCTACGGCACGTGGGGCCGGGTGGGGGGAGACCGGGTCGACGGCATCGCCAACGCCCCGGCGTCGCGCACCGTCCAGGTCGCGCAGGACGGCACGGCGTACTCCTGCCTGCGGCAGACCGACGTCAACCTCACCTCCCCGCCGCTGCCGAGCACGTGCTCGGACGTCGCCCACGGCACCCCGGCGAGCGCGTTCGGCAACGCGCCCTTCCGGGTCGACAGCATCATCACGCCGGCCTCGACCACGTGCCCGATACCGGGCAGCGTCCCGTTCCTCCCCAACGGGGTGCTGAACGGCAGCGGCCAACCGGGCGGATGCACGAGGGACCTGGTGCACCGCTTCTACCAGGAGCAGTACCAGCTGGACGGCGGCAAGCAGGACCGCTACGTCACCGGCAGCGACGCCGTCGGGCTCACGATGGGCGTCTACGACACCCGCAGCCTGCCGATCTGGCAGTACCTGCACGGTCACGGGGCACCGAACTACGTCGTCGCCGACCGGTTCTTCCAGGCGGCGTTCGGCGGGTCGTTCCTCAACCACCAGTACCTGATAGCGGCCCGAGCGCCGTTCGACTCGAGCGCGAGCGGCACGGGAGCCAACGCCGGCCGACACTCGGTCGTCGACAGCAACGGCTTCCCCAACCCGTTCTACCCGCAGTACACCCCGACGGGAGCGGTGGCAGACAGCCCGCTCACCCAGGCGTGCGACCCGGTCACCCACGTCGGCGCCAACCCCAACGTGGCCTGCGGCGACCTCGCAGTGAACACGATCCAGCCCGCGAGCACACCGCACGGCGGCGGTGCCATCCTGCCGCTGGTCGACGACGCGACCTACCCCAACATCGGCGACCGCATGAGCGCCGCCGGCGTCTCGTGGGCCTGGTACTCCGGGGGCTGGGACGCGGCGAACGCCGGGACCCCCGACCCGCTGTTCCAGTACCACCACCAGCCGTTCAACTACTTCGCCGCGTACGCACCGGGCCAGCCGGGACGGGCGCACCTGAAGGACGAGACCGACTTCGACGCCGCGGTCAGCACGGGAACGCTTCCCGCGGTGAGCTTCGTGAAGCCGATCGGTGAGGAGAACGAGCACCCCGGCTACACGAACGAGACGTCGGGCAGCGCCCACCTGGTGGACCTGATCAAGAGGATCACCCAGGGTCCGCAGGGCCGCGACACGCTCATCGTGGTCACCTACGACGAGTTCGGCGGGCAGTGGGACCACGTCTCCCCGCCCGGGCAGGGCAGTGGCACGGCCGGCCCGCACGACCAGTTCGGGCCCGGCACGCGCATCCCGGCACTGGTGATCTCCGCGGGACTGCGGCGCTCGGGCGTCGACCACACCGTGTACGACACGACGTCGATCCTGGCGACGATCGAGCACGGCCTGCACCTGGCGCCGTTGGGTACCGACACCCGTGACGGCCGGGTGGCCGACCTGCGTGCCTCGCTGCGCGTGGGAGGCGCCGACAGCTGACGCCCCGGCGGCGGCCACGGGCCCGCGGCGAACGGGCCCGTGGCCGCCGCGCCACCGGCATACTGCCTTCGGGCTGACCAGGAAGCAGGAGATGACGGACAGCAACGGTAACTGGAACGCCTCGGTCGGTGTGCTCGGCGTGGGGGCCGCGGTCGGGCTCGTCATCGCCGTCGTGTTCCTCATGGCTTACGTGAGGATCCTGCACAAGGCCGGCTACTCCGGCTGGTGGCTGCTCATCGGGTTCGTCCCTGTGCTGAACGTGATCTTCTTCCTCGTGTTCGCGTTCGCCGACTGGCCGACCACCCGCCGGCTGCGCGCGCTCGAGGCCTGGGCCTCCAGCTCAGGGGGCGGCCGGGGCAGACCGTCCGGCGGCCTCCAGGAAGGCTTCCCGGGTGTGTTCCCCGGTGACTGACGCCCCCGAGGGCCGAGGTGCTCTGCACTCGACCGAACGGCTGCGCCACCGGCGACGGCTGGTCGGCCGGTGAGCCGATGGGCCACGATGGGTGGATGTCGACCTTGCCGGTGCCCGTGACGCCGAGCCACACGCCGGCGCCGATCGGGCCCGGGCACCAGATGGAGCGCCTCGTGCTCGGCGGCGTGCAGCTCGCCGGGACCGCGGTGGCCGCCGCCCTGGGCCGGTCGTCGATGACATCCGGCCGGGGCTGGGACGCCGCACTGGGGGCGGGGCTGGCCGCGGGCAAGGGCCTCGCCACCACGGGCCAGGTCGCCATGCGCCTGCTGGGGCCCGTGGCGCAGCTGGCACTGCACCCGCCGCTGGTACCGGCGTCGCGCCATCCCGCGGGCGTGATCGACGCCTGGGCCCGCCGTGGACGCCGCGAGCGCGAGGCAGCGCGCGAGGACCTCGTCCGCGTGCTCACGGTGCTCATCCCCGCGGTCACGGAGCTGCTGCTGGAGCAGATCTCCCTCACGGACATCGTCCGCCGTCACGTCGACCTTGACGCCATCGTCGCGGGCGTCGACCTCGATGCCGTCGCTGAACGGCTCGACGTCAACGCCGTCATCGACCGCCTCGATCTCACCGAGATCGTCATCCAACGCGTCGACCTCGATGCCGTGGTCGCCGGGGTGGACCTCGACGCGGTCGCAGCGCGGCTCGACGTGGACGCCGTCGCGCGCCGGCTGGACATCGACGCGGTGATCGACCGCATCGACCTCGTCGGCCTGGCGGAGCAGGTGATCAACGCCATCGACCTCCCCGAGATCATCCGCCAGTCCACCGGGTCCGTGGCCTCCGAGGCCGTTCGCGGCGTGCGGATGCAGAGCATCGACGCCGACGAGGCCGTCGCCCGCATCGTCGACCGGCTCTTCCTGCGGCGTCGCCAGCGTTCGACGAGCACGGGGCGGGAGCCGTCGACCGAGGTCACCGACCACCCGGCCGAGGTCGGCGACCCCCGGGGGCCGTCGTGAGCCACGTGTCCGCCGTCCCCCGGGAGGCCAGGCCCTACCAGGGCCACCGCGCGGGGCTGGTCACGCGGTTCCTCGCCGCCGCGGTCGACGCCGTCGTCGTCGTGGTGGGCCTGGTCGGCGTTTATGCGGGGTGGGCCCTCGTACTGTTCCTCGCCCACCCCCGGCGGTTGTCTCTGCCCGACGTCGAGCCGGTTCTCGGGGTGTTGTCCTGGTACGTCGTGCTCGCGGTCTACCTGACCGCCGCGTGGGCGGTCACCGGCCGGTCGTACGGCAACCGCCTCATGGGCCTGCGGGTGGTCGACCGGCACGGGGGGCGGCTGCACGTGCCCACGGCGTTCTTGCGGGCGGCCTTCTACGTCGTGTTCCCGATCGGGCTGGTGTGGGTTGCGGGCAGCCGGCAGAACCGCTCGTTGCAGGACACGGTGCTGCGCACCTCCGTCATCCACGACTGGACGACGCGTTGGCGCGGCGAGGCCGATGCCGTCGTCGAGACGCCGCCGGCGCCGGAGGAGACGCCCGAGTCACCGGCTCCGTCGTCCTGACCGCTCACCCGTCGGTGCGGCTCGAGGAGGGGTCAGCCGGTCCGGTCGGCCGCTTCGCGGCCACGAGGGTGGCCGCGATCCGCACCAGCCCACCGACGAGAAGGACGTCGAGGACGAGCTGCGCGGTGACGACGATCCGGGCGGCCTGGCCCACCGCGTGCACGTCGCCGTAGCCGACCGTGGTCACGGTGGCCATGGTGAAGTACAGCGCGTCCGCGTGCGTGCTCAGGCTCTCGAACTGCCCGGGGGTCTGCGCCAGCCGCAGGTAGATCAGTGCGAACACCAGCACGGTGGCGAGGACCACGAGCGCCATGGACTCGATGATGGTGCCGATGTCGTAGGACCCGGATCCCCGGCGCCAGCGCAGCAGCACCACGAGGTAGGCGGCCAGCCCGGCGAAGGCGGCGAGGAAGATGACGAAGGTGACGGCGGCCGCGTGCACCGTCTGCGGGGTCGGCGCTGCCGCGTACGCGAGCACCATCAGCACGGCGACCGCCGCCGAGCGCACTAGTCGTCGGCGGGCGCTGGGGAGTCGGTGCTCGGTGACGTCGGTTGTGCTGCTCACCCGGGGTCCCCTCCTTCGCGACGTCCGGTCCCTCGGGCGCCGACGCGTGGCCGGCGTCGGCCGACACCGGCCGTGGCCACCCCGATGATGGCACGGCCTCCGCCCTGCCGATGGCGTCGCAGGACCGGTGCCGCCGTCAGGTCCGGGCCTCGTCGCGGCGCCGCTCCAGGAACGCATGCTCGGCGGCGTCAGCGCCACCTGTGCCGGATGCGCGAGGGCCGGGTGGCAGCAGGTGAACATCAGCCGCAGGCGGTCGTCCCTCACCGGCCCCGCCTGCTCGGGCTCGGCGGCACCCTCGTGCAGCAGGGCGGCCTGGACGTGGCGGTCGTGGCGTGAGGCCTCGCGCCGGAGCCGGTCGACCGGCCCGGTGCCGAGCCTGCACTGCTACTACGAGTGCGGCACCTCGGAATCGACACCTTCGACGTCCATCCGGTCCGTCGTCCTGCCGTGAGCGCGCAGTCGGGGGCTTTCGGTGCTTGCCTGTTGCCGACGAGCCCGGCTGACCCTCACCCGGGAGGGTACGCGGCGCTGCCGCGGCCGCCGCGACAGGAGGACCGAGATGATCATCGACTGCGCGCACTACCGGGACGGGCATCGCCAGCAGGACGGCGCGCTGCCGCTGGAGGAGGCCGCCGCGCGATGCCGCCAGGGCGGGTTCGTGTGGCTCGGGATGTTCGAGCCGACCGTGGAGGAGCTGGCCGAGGTTCGTGACGCCTTCGGGCTGCACGTCCTGGCAGTCGAGGACGCCCAGACCTTCCACCTGCGGCCGAAGGTCGAGCAGTACGACGGCGAGGTGCGCCTGGTGATCCTTCGGACGGCGCGCTACGACGACGCGAGCGAGGAGCTCGACTTCGGTGAGATCAGCATCTTCATCGGGCCCAGCTTCGTGATCACCGTGCGCCAGGGCGCGGCCAGCGAGCTGCGCGGGGCCCGGGAGCGGCTGGAGCGCAGCCCGGAGCTGCTGGAGTCGGGCAGCGGCTCGGCGTTGTGGGCGATCCTCGACCAGGTCGTCGACGGGTACGGGCCGGTTGTGGCTGAGCTCGAGCACGACATCGAGCAGGTGGAGGCGACGGTGTTCTCCGGTGCTGTGGCGCCCACCGAGCGCATCTACCTCCTACGCCGGGAGGCCACGGACTTCTACCGAGCGGTGCATCCCTTGCTCGCTGTGCTCGCGCACCGTCGAACGCAGCGCAGGGGGAGGAGAGCTACGGCCCTACTTCCGCGACGTCCACGACCACCTGGCCCTGGTGAACGAGGAGGTGGCCGCCCAGCGGGACCTGCTCACGACCATCCTCGAGGCGAACATCGCGGTGATCTCGGTGGAGCAGAACAAGATCAGTGTTCGGCAGAGCGCGACCATGGAGCAGCTGACGATCCTGGCCACGGTGTTCCTGCCGCTGACCTTCGTCACCGGCTTCTTCGGGCAGAACTTCGCCTGGCTCAACACTCATGTCGAAGGGCCCGTGGCCTTCGTGGCCTTCGGCATCGGGGGACTGCTGGTTCCCTGCCTGCTTCTTTACGTCTGGTTCCGGTACAACGCGCGCTCCCGGGCGGAGCCGGGCATCGGCGCCCAGGCCGCCGAGGGCCCCTGACGTTGTGCTGCGGTGGGTGTCAGCTGCGGTGGGCCGCGATGTAGGTGTCGAGGTAGCCGGGGTCCCGACCCAGTCGCGAGCACGCCCTGGCAGTCGAGGACGCTCAGGTTCAGCGACGGGCACTCCGCCGCCATCCGGGCCCGACCGCATCTGCCTCGGCAAGTCGTCTGGGACCTGCCCCTGAGTGCTGCGTGCCCGCCGTCGAGGAGCCCGCGAATCACAATGATTGCGGTCAGAGTATGGCGTGTCGGGATCTCCTCCTCCAGAGTGGATAAACCGAGGCCACCGTCGGTGATCGATCTGTGACAAGACGGGAGACACGTCATGGCACCCCTTCCTCGCAAACCGGGTAGGACGCGGTCGGCACGGATCGCCGTCGGCGCGGCAGTCCTGACCGCCACCGCCGGGCTGATCCCGCTGATGACCCAGGCAGCGGACGCGGCTGGCCCGACGGCCTGCGCGCACCGCGTCAACAACTCGGCCGCCAAGCTCGTCGAGTGCGTCACCACGGCCGACCTGTGGAAGCACATGAAGGCCTTCCAGGCGATTGCGGACGCCAACCCTGGGGCCGACGGTCATCCCTCGCGCAACTCCGGTGAGCCCGGCTACAAGGCCTCGGTCGACTACGTCGCGAAGGTGATGAAGGACGCCGGGTACAACGTCAAGATCCAGACGTACACCTTCCCCTACTTCAGCTTCGTCGGCACACCCGTGATGAAGGAGGTCTCGCCGACTGCGCACGACTACGCCCTAGGCAGTGACTTCAACCCGGGACGCGTGGCCGGCACCGCGACCGCCGCGGCGCTGCAGCCCGCGGGTGGGATCAACCTCACCACCCCCGGCACCCCGCCCTCGGCGAGCGGCTGCATCGCCGGTGACTTCAGCGGCTTCGTACCCGGGCGGATCGCCCTGATCCAGCGCGGCACCTGCACCTTCGGCACGAAGGCCACCAACGCGCAGGCCGCGGGGGCGAGCGGAGTCATCATCTTCAACGAGGGCAACGCCGGCCGGACCGGTCCGCTCAGTGGTTCGCTCGTCCTGGCAGACGGCTCCCCGGCCGCTCTGCACATCCCCGTCGCGTTCAGCCCGTTCGCCGTGGGCAGCGACCTGTTCAGCCAGTACCAGCAGGCGATTATCGCCGGGTCACCGCTTCCGACGCTGACCATCGACGTCCAGTCGATCCAGAACCCGAACGCCCTGGACTACAACGTCATCGCCGAGTCGAAGGGTGGCGACCCGAACAGCGTGTTGGTCGTGGACGCGCACCTGGACGCGATCTTCGGCGCCGGCATGCTGGACAACGCCTCCGGCTCGGCCGCGATCCTCGACATCGCGCAGCAGCTGAAGAACACGAGGACCCCGAACAAGCTGCGGTTCATCTGGTTCGGCGGTGAGGAGCTCGGCCTGCTCGGGTCGAACTACTACATCAGCAGCCTGTCGGCGACCGAGCTCAGCAAGATCAAGTTTCGACCTGGACGCCGACGTGCTGGCCACGCCGAACTACGTCGCCGGGGTGCTCGACCCGGAAGGGGTCAACCTGTTCGGCCGCGGCCCGGGCACACCGATGTCACCCACCATCAACGCACCGTCCCGGGTGGCGCGTGACTACGGCATCGACTACCTCACGTCGATCGGGAAGAACAACATCTTGTTCTCGGCGGACGGCACCGACGCCTTCGTGTTCGAGCAGGCGGGGATCCCGGCCAGCGGTGTGCTCACCGGCCAGGACTGCTGCAAGTTGGCCTCGGACGTCGCGCTGTTCGGCGGCCAGACCGGTAACTTCGAGGGCACCCTCGGGAGCACCGACGGCGGCTGCGTCGACAACCCGTTCCGCTGGTGCGACAACCTGGCCAACAACGACCCGCGGGTGCTCACCTTCATGTCGAAGACCTTCGCCACGATGGTGGCGAAGATGGCCTTCGACACCACGGTGCTGTCTCCACGGGGTCACGGCGGAGGCCACGTCGAGTCCGGCCCGCACCACGCCCGGAGTCAGGCGACCGAGTGACGGCGTGAGGGGATGAGGTCTCCGAAGGGGGCGGCGGTCGAGCGGCGTCCCCCTTCGGAGACTCACGCGCGCGGCACCCGTGCCGCCGCTGGCGTGTGACGCGCGGATGTCGCGCCGGCACGGCGCGGGTGGACGCTCACGGGCAGCGATCTCGCCCGCCGGCGCAGCGGCGAGGACGTGACCGTGGGTCGACGCGGTGGGTGTCAGCTGCGGTGGGCCGCGATGTAGGTGTCGAAGCTCCACCCGGGCTCGCCGTCGGTGCCGTCCAGGAAGTTCGTGGCCGCGGTGCGCCCGTTCTGGAACAGCATGTCGCGCTGCGCGTCGCTCAGATGGAAGTCGGTGGAGCTGACCCCGCCGGTGTCGACGAAGATCGTGCGGTCGATCACCGCTGGGTCGTTGATGTGCATGCGGTCGTAGAAGCCCGTCATGGTGTTCAGCATCGCCTGGACCATGCTGGGCAGGTTGTGCACGTTGTTCGCAGCAGCCACCTGGGCTGCGTTCGGGTGGCCGGACAGCCGGATGCCGAAGGTGGGCCACCGCGGGGTGACCCCGGGCGGGGCGTCGAACAGGTCCACCGGGAAGTTGGACAGCATTCCCCCGTCGACGACCCATGACGTGACCTTGGCGGACGACGTGAGCTTGACCGGCCGGTAGAAGAGCGGGATCGACATGGAGCATCGGACGGCGTCGACCACCGGGGTGCCGCCCGGGTCCAGGCCGTAGTGGGTCTGGTAGTCCCACGGCAGCTGCCGCAGGGCGCCCTGGGTGATGTCCGAGACGTTGACGACCAGCTTGTAGGCCCGCTCGGGGGGCACCGCACGCCCGTCCGGGTCTGTGTAGGGCATGTCGGCGAAGCTGCTCGTGCCCTTGCGGGCCAGCTGCTCACCGAGCCAGGACTTGAGGTAGTCCCCGCGGTAGACCCCGTTGTGGTCGAGCAGGTCGAGCAGCTTGCCGATGATGACCTGGTCCCACGGGTGGCCGTCCTGGAACTTGCTGTAGTCGATGGCGTTGACGGTGCTGGTGAGCTCGTCGGCCGTGAAGCCCGCCGCCACCAGTGCGCCGACGATCGAGCCGGCCGAGGTGCCGGCGATGCGTTGGAACGTGTACCCGCGCTCCATCAGGACGGTGATCGCCCCGACAAGAGCGATTCCCTTGACTCCGCCGCCTTCGAGGACGAGGTCCGCGTCAGCCATGGCCATTCCTCCCTTGAGTCCGAACGTCATGCGCCGTGTGTGTCCGGCCCGGCGAGGTCCCCGCCTCGCAGGCTATGGGGTGGGGGCCGCAGGCTTGGGCCCGGACGTGCGAAGGCTGCCCAGACTGCCGAGCAGGTCGAACCAGAACCGGGCGCCCGGAACGAGCGCCACCACTGTGAGCAGGAAGCCGATGAGGACCAACATGATCTGCCACCCCGAGCCGCCGCTGTGGCTGAGGACTCCTCGCCGGTCCCACCAGTTGCATCCCGACTGCCGCACACCGCAGGCCCGGACCGTCGTCCAGCCGATCGGCAACCCCGCTGCTGAGGCGTCCGACAGCTGCTTCTCGAGCTTCTTCAGGCACGTCTGCTGATCTTGCGTCGTCGGGCATGCGGTGTTCTGCACGGCCACGGCGCTCATGGCAGCGCGGACGTCGTTGTCGGTGTACAGCGTTCGTCCGATCGTCACCGCGTTGATGTTGAGAAGCAGGACGAGAACAACGCCCACCAGCAGGGTGATCTTGGACACATGACGCTTGTACCACCCGGAAACTCGGCTCATGTGGTCGTCGTACCAGCGCTCGACCGATGTCCTGAAGGTGTCGAGGTCGTCGCCGGAGCCCTTTGCCAATGCCTGCAGCGACGACCTCAGTGTCGACATGGAGTCGGGCAGCGCGTTCACCGACTCCTGGATCGTGCTCATGGTCGCCTTCCCCGACGCGTCGGGCACCAGCATGTCGACCACCGCCGCCGCGAACGAGGGCGCGGAGATGTAGGAGGGCAGGCTCCTTCGCTGGCGTCGCAGCTTGTCCCCAGTGCCACCCCCGAGCGTGGCCGGGCGCTCGGGACGGCTGGCTGCCTGCAGCGTGAGGCCACGTGTGTTGATCTGACCGGCCATGCCGTGGCTGCGCAGGATGGGGCCGCCCAGCAGCGCTCCCGTGGCAGTCAGCTCCCCCTGGGCAGCCTCCGCCCTCTGCCCGGCGACGGTCTTCTCGACCTCCTGGTACGCCCGTTCGGCTCGGCTCGCAGCGGCTGCCAGCTCACTGTCGCCCGGCGTGGCGTGCAGGGCCGCTCGCGCCCGTGTCGCGGTGCCCGCCGCGGTTCGCCTCCCGGCGAGGATGCTCACCGCGTCCTCATAGTCCTTCATCGTGAACGACAGGTTCGTCGTCACCTGTGCGTTGCCGTCGACGAGCTCGCGCAGACCGCGCAGCAAGTAGCTACCGCGCAGCCCAAGGAACCGGGCGATCACCTCGGTGATCACTGAGCTGAGCGCTGCTGTCACACCGAAGACGAGGGCCATCCCCAAGGCCACGTCGATCACCCGGGAGCTCGGCACAGTCAGAATCCCCATTCCTGCTCGGCGATTCGCGTGGCGATCGACGATATCGCTCAGTGTCGTGTCTCATGCGCTCTGTGTGAAGGCCTCACCGGTGCTAGGCGTGGCTCCTGAGCTGCTTCTCGAACCAGTGATGGGCGTACGGCTCGTCGTTGAAGGCCGGGACCTCGTCGTACCCGCAGCTGCGGTAGAGGCTGATCGCCTCGGTGAGTCGCTTGTTGGTCTCCAGGCGGATCGTCGTCGCGCCGCGCTGACGAGCACGGTGTTCGAGCTCGGTGAGCAGGCGACGTCCGACGCCCAAGCCCCGGGCGCAGGGCGCCACCCACATCCGCTTGAGCTCGACGGGCTCGTGACCGTGGAACTTCACGGCCCCGCATCCGATGGGGTCCTCGGCGAGCCGAGCGACCAGGAGAAGACCGTCGGGCTCGACCAGCTCGTGGGCTGCCGCGGGGATGCTGGCTGCCGGGTCGAAGCCTGCGTCGAACCGCGAGTCGAGCTCGGCGAAGTACGACTGCAGGCACAGCCGGGCGGCCTCGCTGTCGGGGTCCTCCACGGTGATCTCGACCAGCCCAGCGGTGAGCAGCCTCTCGACCGTTGCCATGGCCTCCACGAGCCGCGCGCGCCCGCGCTGGTCGAGCGGGGACAGCAGGGATCGTGCGAGGTCGTCGCTGCGACGGTCCAGCTCCACGCGTTCGACCTCACCTGCTGCCGTCAGCCGGACGACACGGACCCGCTGGTCCCGCTGGTTGCGGGGGTTCGGTTCGACGACGACGAGACCCTCGGCCTCAAGCCTGCGAAGGAGCCGGCTCAGGTATCCGGAGTCCAGACCCAGGCGCGAGCGGACCGCCCGGACGTCCACACCTGCGGGGTCGACCTCCCACAGCACGCGGGAGGCCCCCAACGGTCGAGCGCGCCCGAGGTAGTCGACGTCCAGGGCGCCGACTCGCTGGGTGACGGTGCGGTTGAACCGCCGAACCGCTGCAACGAGGTGCGCATCCACAGCCTCTGACCTTAGTCAGGCAATATGGACGCCTCAAGCGACGACGGCGCCCTCAGTCCGTCGGTGCGTGGGCCGACGTGAGTCAGTCACTCCCATCGGTGCCGCGCCGGACGCGGTCGACGTGGCGGTGCTGCACGTCGCGGCTGCGCGTGAGGAAGCCGATGACCAGCCTCAGCTGGTCCGCCGTGTAGCCCGCCAACACGCCTTCGCCTTCCTCGGCCAGCGGCCCGTACAGCTGCCATGCCCGCCGAGCCCCTTCCTCGGTGGGACGCACGACCGACCGGCGGCGGTCGTTCGGGTCCGGCGCCCGCGTCACGAAGCCCGCCCGTTCCAGCCGGTCGACCAGTGCCGTGACGCTGCCCGTCGTCAGCCCAAGCCGGTCGGCCAGCTGCCCCGGCGAGGCCCCGCCCGCCTGCATGAGCACGTCGAGACAGTGCAGGTCGGTGCGGTTGATCCCGAGGCGGTGCGCGACGGCCTCGTCGAACTCGCCTACAGCTGACTGCAGAGCGCGCATCTGCTCTCCGACGCTGGCGCGGAGCTCGGTGAGAGAAATACGTCTTGACATTCGACCTTCTTGATAGTCAAGATAATGGCGGATCAAACAAAATCCTAGCCCAGGAGCTCTCCCATGCCCAGGTTCCTCATCAGCACCATGGCAGCAGCCGGTCACGTGACCCCGGCCATCGCCGTTGCCGCCGAGCTCGTCTCGCGGGGCCACGACGTCATCTGGCACACCGGCCCCGAGTGGGAGCCGGTCGTGACCGCCACCGGAGCCCGGTTCAGCGCCGCCGTCCACGCCCCGAGCCTCACCGAGCTGTCCGCCGACCCGGACCCGGGCACCACGGGGGCGGCCCAGGCAGTCTCCGCCCTGCGACATCTTCTCGTCGACAGGATGGCCGGCCAGCTCGCGGACTACGAGGCGATCCTCGATGCCCAGCCGGTCGACGCGGTGGTCGTCGACCTCTGCGCCTTGGGCGGTCGGGCCCTGCACGACAAGCGCGGCATCCCCTGGGCGACGCTGGGCATCAGCCCCTTGGCGATCCCAGCCGGTGACATCCCGCCGTTCGGCAGCGGTCGCCTGCCGCCCCGGAACCGGTGGGGGCGCTGGGGCAACGCCGCGTACTGGCGCCTGGGGCGGGTGCTCATGCGCGGCCTCGACGAGGCCTACTCCGCGCAGCGTGAGGCGCTGGGCCTGCCTGCGCTGTCCCCAGGCGAGTCGACCTTCGACCACATGACCTCCGGGCAGCTGCACCTGCAGGCCTCGACGCCGGCCATCGAGTTCCCTCGCCGGCCGTGGCCCGAGGCTGTGCACCTCGTCGGCCCCCTGATCCCCCCGGCCGGCCAGGGGCTGGGCGGAGGGGGCGGCTTCCGTCTGCCCGCCTGGTGGGGCGAGCTGGACGAGGTCCCGACGGTCGTCCATGTGACCCAGGGGAGCGTCGCGACCGACCCGCAGACGCTGACCCTGCCCGCTCTCGAAGCCCTTGACGGCCTCGATGTGCTCGTCATCGTCACGTCCCCCGAACCCTCCGAGCTGGGCAGCGTGCCGTCGAACACCCGGGTCTCGTCCTTCATCCCGCACGGCCTTCTGCTGCCCCGTGTCGACGTCATGGTGACGAACGCGGGCTTCAACGGCGTCAAGGCTGCCCTGGCCCACGGCGTCCCGATGGTTCTGGCACCCTGGGGCAACGACCAGCCGGACGTCGCCGCCCGGGTGAGGTGGGCAGGCGCTGGTATCGACCTGCGCACCAGAACCCCTGAGCCGGCCGCCGTGCGGGTGGCCGTACAGACCGTGCTGGCCGATCCCCACTACCGGGAGGCGGCGCGCCGGGTAGAGGCCGAGTTCGCTCTGTACCCCGGTGGCCAGAGGGCCGCCGACTGCCTCGAGAGCCTGGTGGGGGTGACCGGGCCGGGCAGCGGGCGGCGTCCCCAGGGCCTTCGTGGCTGCCCACGCACGGGCACCACGTGGTGACGGTTACAGCGGGCAAGCTCGACGGTCGAGTGGTCCTCGTCCCGTAGCCAGAGATCGCGAACGGTCAGCCGTTCGCGGGCGAGGCTTGGGGATGACTGGTCGGGCGGCCGCCCTACCGTCTGGTCAGGTGCTCACGGGGCTGGTGTCCGGAGCTCGCTCGGGGACGACCACGTCGGCGCGTCTCGAGAGGGCGCTCGGCCACCAGATGTGGCGGCCGAGGTCGAGGTTGAGCGCCGTCACGAGGATGGAACGGACGACCAGGGTGTCGAGGAGGACGCCGAACGCCACCGCGAACCCGATCTCGGCGAAGCCCGTCACCGGCAGGGTGGCCAGCACGGCGAACGTGCCGGCCAGCACGAACCCGGCGGACGTGATCACGCCCCCGGTCGCCGCAAGGCCGATGAGCGCCGCTCGCCGGGTGTCGTGCTTCAGGGCTTCCTCGCGAACCCGGGTCATCAAGAAGATGTTGTAGTCGATGCCCAGCGCCACGAGGAAGACGAAGACGAAGAGGGGCAGTGAGGTGTCGGCCCCGGCGAAGCCGAACACGTGCTTGAACACGAGCGCGCTGGCACCGAGGGCGGCGCCGAACGAGAGCACCACGGTCCCGACGAGCAGGAGCGGGATGAGCAGTGCGCGCAGGAGCAGCGCGAGGATGAGGAAGACGACGACGAGCACGATCGGGATGATCAGGTCGCGATCGTGAGCGGCGGCCCGCTGGACGTCGAGCTGGATCGCTGAACCCCCACCCACGAGCGCCTGCGCGCCTGGGACGGCGTGCACCGCCGCGCGCACACGGTCGACGGTGTCGTAGGCCGCCTTGCTGTCGGCCGGATCGGTGAGGGTGCCCTCGATGTAGCCGTGAGTCCCACGCGTCACGACCGGCGTCACGCTGGCCGCATCGATGCCGCTGATCGACGCCAAGGCTGCGCGTACCTCTGCGCCGCGATCGGCGGCGCTCACGACGACCACCGGCGTGCCGGCGCCGGCGGGGAAGTGCCGGGCGACGACCTCCTCGCCCACGACGGAGTCGGGGTGCCCCCGGAAAGCCTCCTTGTTGGTCAGCCCGTCGGCGCCGAGCGCGACGATGCCCAGTGCCATCAGCGCAAGAGCCATGGTGGTGGCCACCCAGGTTGCGCGCGGACGGCGCGCGATGGAGGCACCGATGCGTGCCCAGACCCCGCTGGTGGTCGGCTCCTCAGAGCCGAACTGCGGCCGGGCGGGCCAGAAGATCCAGCGCCCGACGATGACGAGCATCGCGGGAAGGAGGGTCAGCATGACCACCAGCCCCACGGTGATCCCGATCGCGGCTACCGGGCCGAGGCCCTTCGTCGAGTTCGTGTCGGCGAAGACCAGGCACAGCATGCTGACGACGACCGTCGAGGCACTGGCGATGATCGCCGGTCCGGCACGGTGCAGGGCGACGGCCATCGCCTCGTGCCGGTCGCGGTGCCGGCGCAGCTCCTCGCGGTAGCGGGCGATCAGCAGAAGCGCATAGTCGGTTCCGGCGCCGAACACCAGCACCGTCAGGATCCCTGCGCTCTGCGCATTCACGGTGAGGCCCGAGTGCTGGGCCAGCAGGTAGACGACCGCCTCGGCGCTCATCAGCGCGACGCCCGCCGACAGGATGGGCAAGATCCACAGAAGGGGGCTGCGGTAGGTGAGCAGCAGGATGACCACGACCACGGCCATCGTGCCGAAGAGCAGGGTGCTGTCGATCCCCTCGAAGGCCCTGCTGGAGTCCGCGGCCGTCCCGGCGGGCCCCGTGATGTGTGCTGTGAGGCCGTCCCCCCCGTCCCGTGCGGTGCGGCTCATCGAGTCGACCACCGTCGCTGCCTTCGACCAACCGTTGGGCCCGAGGTTGATGGGGACGATGAGCTGTGCCGCCTTGCCGTCGGCCGAGGGGAGGGGGCCCGTCACCTTGCCGTCGAGCGAGGGCAGCGCGGCGAACGTGTGCGCGTCCGAGGCGACCTTGGCCTGGTCGGCAGCCGTGAGCCCCGAGGCACGTTCGTAGACGATGACGGCCGGGATCGTGTCGGGGGAGGCGAAGGCCGCCTGGACGTCGAGCACCTTGGTCGACTCGGCCCCGCCCGGAAGCCACGACTTCGCGTCGTTCTTCTCGGCACCCGTCAGCTTGCCTGCGAGTGGGAGTGCCACGACGAGCACCCCGAGCCATAGCACGATGAAGAGGTACTTGACCTTGTGACCGGTGACCAGCCCTGCCGCTGCCCTGCTCACGTTCGCCCCTGTCGGACGCTCGGTTGAGGACGCACGGGGGTCCAACCGCGCTGCGTCCCTTAGTGGCCCGGTGAGAGGGCCTTTTGAGGCCCTTTCGCCGGGCTCACCGTAACTCCGCCCCCCGACAGGTCCACAAGGCGTTATCGACACCCGGACCGGGTTGTTCGGTACTCGTCACGTTCTGCCGCAGGTGCATCACGCTTCGCGCCGGCATGCGGGGGGCACGGAGTGCGGCGATCGCCGGCCTCGCGTCCGCGGCCCTGGCTCACCCGACAGGGCGCTCGTAGCGGAGCAGGACGACGCCGTTGCCGAACGTGCGGGTCTCTGCGAGCTGGAGGGCGGTCGAGGTATCGGAGGGCTGGAACAGGGGCCGGCCGCGTCCGAGGACGACCGGGTGGACGTACAGGCGGTACTCGTCGATGAGGTCGTGACGCATGAAGGCGGCCGCCAGCTCCGCCCCGCCGAGCACCATGTCGCCACCGGAACGCGCCTTGAGCTCCAGAACGTCGTCGACGACGAGCTCGCGGACCACTGTGGTGTTCCACTCGGCCCGCGCCAGGGTCCGAGAGAACACGATCTTGGGCATGTCCCGCCAGATTCCGGCGAACTCGACCATGGGCGCGGTACTCGAGGGGTCGCTGTCGGCTGTCGGCCAGAACCCGGCCATCAGCTCGTACGTGCGGCGTCCGCTCACGAAGGCACTCATCGGTGCGAGCTGTTCGTTGAAGTGGCCGTGAAGCTCGTCGTCGACCAGGTGCCAGTCGAGCTGACGGTCGGGTCCCTCGAAGAAGCCGTCGATCGACACCGACATCATGACGATGATCCGCCTCATCGCGGGCTCCTCCCGGGCTCTGGGGCACCTTACCCGGGCCTACGCTCGTGAGTGCCCTCGCCGCCGCGACCCACCGGACGGCGCGCTCCGGGCCATGGAGCGCGCCGACTCGGTGCAGCGCGTCGCCGGAGTCAGGCGGTCGTGATGAGGTGGTCGAACTCCCCGTCCTTGACGCCGAGGAAGAGAGCGGTGATCTCTTGACGGGTGTAGATCAGGGCGGGGCCGGCGGGGTGCCGGGAGTTGCGCACGGCGACTGCTCCCGTGGCGAGCTCGGCCAGCTCGACGCAGTTGCCTTGTGATCCACTGCGCCTGCTCTTCACCCACACGGCCCCGTCGAGTCGGTCAGCCGCGATCCCGTTGGGCTCATGTTGCACGAGGTCCTCCTGGCCAGGATGTCGGTCGCGTGCTCGGCAGACGCCGATGCACGTGCATACGATCGCGCACGTGCACGATCCTCTTGGAGGGTAGCCCTGAGTCCGGTAGGCCGCCACTAGTAGAAGCGTCACCAGTTTTGGGGTATCTTTCGATGCACGTGCATCGGACCGTGACGGTGCATTGTCGGCCTCCCGTGCGGCCGACGGCCCCCACGACGTAGGGCCGGCCACGTCGACGCGCGAGCGTCCGAGGCCGGCCCTACACGGAATGACCCGGTCGTGTGGCCGCGCGGCGTCCCGTGCTGGCGCAGTGTCCTTGTCGTGGCCATGGCGCCGTGGTGGGGAAGCGCGACCTCTCGAAGTGCCGCGACGGATGTCAGCCGGGGTTGGGCTTGGCACGCGCGCCTGCCCTGTGGTCCCCAGCTGTGACCAAGCGGTACCGAGCAGGGCGCGAGCGGATCGGCGATGAGTCGGCCGGCCTCACCTCGTCGGGCACGTGCACGTGGCGCGCGGCCTGCAAGCGGGCAAGGGCAGCGGTCACCCGTTCCTCCGGAAGGCCGGTGAGATAGGCCAGGGCGAGCAGGGTGAGACCCGTCTGGCCGGCACCGCCGAGTGCTGACCTGACCACCCGCAGATCTCGCGCCTCACGACGACCGGCCAGTCCGGCGATGCTGAAGTCTCGACCCTGCACGTCATCCCCAAGCTGTGGACAAGAGGAACGTTTGCCTACGAAAGGTTCATCAGATGTCCATGACATGCATGCTCGCGAGCAGATGCACGTGCATCGTGACGTTAGCAGCCAACCGCCACCGAGTCACCAGATAGACCTGTTTAGGTGGAAAGTTCTGGCACGGTGGGGCAAAGGTCCATGGCAAACTGTCCTCGCGCGGTGGGCCGTGAGAGTGTGACGCGGGAGGCTTGCGGTGGTGGTTGGGGACGTGCACGACCCCAGCAGCGCTGTCGCGCCCGCGGAGGCTGCGGAAGCCGCGGAGCCGCTCAGCGGCCCGACCGTGCGCCGGGTCATCCTGGGCGCGCAGCTGCGCCGCCTGCGCGAGGCCAAGGGCGTGACCCGCGAGGAGGCCGGCTACACCATCCGCGGCTCCGCCTCGAAGATCAGCCGGGTCGAGCTCGGCCGCGTCGGGTTCAAGGAGCGCGACGTCGCCGACCTGCTGACCCTGTACGGCGTCACCGACGAGGCCCAGCGCTCGCAGCTGCTCGACCTGGCCCGCGAGGCGAACGAGCCGACCTGGTGGCAGGTGTACGGGGACATCCCTCCGGCGTGGTTCGAGACCTATCTCGGCCTGGAACAGGCCGCCTCGTTGATCCGTGCCTACGAGATCCAGTTCGTGCCCGGCTTGCTGCAGACCGAGGACTACGCCCGGGCGCTGGCCGTCGGTGGGCACTTCGACACCAGCGGGAGCGACGTCGACAAGCGGGTGAGGCTACGCATGGCCCGCCAGGAGATCCTGTCCCGGTCCGACCCGCCGACCCTCTGGATGATCATCGACGAGTCGGCACTGCGCCGCCCGGTCGGCTCCAGGCAGATCATGCAGGCTCAGCTCACCCGCCTGATGGACATGGCCCAACGCCCCTCCATCACCCTTCAGGTCCTGCCGTTCCGTTACGGCTCGCGCTCCAGCGACGGTGGCAACTTCACGCTGCTGCGGTTCCAGGACCCCGACGCCCCCGACGTCATCTACCTCGAGCACCTCAACAGCGCCCTCTACCTCGACAAACCAGACCAAGTCGAGCACTATACGCATGCCCTGGACCGGCTTACCCTCGACGCCAAGCCACCGAACGACACCTTGAGCGCACTGTCCGCCCTCTACACGCAGATCTGAGTACACGCAGGTCCGACCGACACCGCCAACCACCGTCCACGACCGTCACGACTGAGGAGAAGACCGTGCAGCAGCACCACGACTCTGGCGGCGCTCACCCGGCGGGCTCGCCGACTGAGATCGACACCAGCGTGCCGCAGTCTGCGCGGGTCTACGACTACCTGCTCGGCGGCAAGGACAACTTCGCCCCGGACCGCGCGGTCGGGTCCGCCCTCATCCAGCACGTCCCCGCGTTGCCGCTCATGGTGCGGGCGCAGCGCCTGTTCCTCGCCAGGGCAGTCCGCTACCTGACGGCCGAGGCCGGCGTCCGGCAGTTCCTCGACATCGGCACCGGAATCCCCACCGCGAACAACGTCCACGAGGTGGCCCAGGAGATCGCCCCCGCGACCAGGGTGCAGTACGTCGACAACGACCCGATCGTCCTGGCCCACGCGCGGGCCCTCATGAAGGGCAACCCCCTCGGGCAGACCGCGTTCATCCTCGCCGATCTTCGCGACCCCGCGTCGATCCTCTCCGACTCCACGCTGAACGCCACCTTGGACCTGACCCAGCCGGTAGCCCTCATGCTCGTGGGGATCCTCATGCACCTGCGAGACGACGACGACCCGTTCGGGATCGTCGCAAGCCTGCTCGACGCCCTGCCGTCGGGCAGCTACTTCACGATCACCCACCCCACGGCGGACTTCAACCCCCCCGCGATGGCTGCGCTGGCCGGCGCCGCCGAGCAGGGCGGCATCCCGTACGTACCACGCAGCCTGGCCGAGACCGAGCAGTTCTTCACGGGGCTCGAGCTCGTCGACCCGGGGATCGTGCCGATCCTCGCGTGGCGTCCGGACGGCGAGCCCTCCGCCGACCCGCGCAGCGTCTGGGGGTGGGCTGCCGTCGCCCGTAAGCCCTGACCGGACGACGCCCCCGCAGCCTCGCACGCGGCGTCCCCGGCCCGCGCACGTCCGCCCGTGTCCGGTCGGGGGTCGGCCCGGGTCACGACGGCTGGGCTCAGAAGTTGGACAGGGCCGCGGAGTACACCTTGGGTATGTCGGCCGGACCGGGGGCCACGTAGGCAGCACCTCCGGTGCTATGAGCGATCTTGGCGAGCACGGTCGCGTCGGCGTCGGGGCCGTACGCGATGGTGATGATGCGGACCGGCTTCCCGCCAGGGGTCTTGGCGATCAGTGCAAGGAGCTGCACCAGGTCCAGCCCACCGACCGCGTCGTTCTTCCCGTCGGTGAGAACGACGATGGCATTGATGCGGTCGGGCTGGTACCGGTCGAGCACGGTCTGGTAGGCGGCGGCGATCGTGTTGTACAGACCCGTGTTCCCGCTCGCCTGCAGCGACTGCAGCGCGTCGGCCAGCGCCTGCCGGCGCACGGTGTGCCCGACTGCGCCGTCCATCGGCCCGATCGGAACCCGAGCCTGGTAGTCCTGCTTGCCCGCGATCCCCCCGGCGAACGACCAGAGGCCGACCTCGTCGTGGTCGGTGAAGAGGCTGAGCGACGAGATGGCCGCCTTCTTGGCAGCGTCGAGCTTGGTCTGGCTGCTGCCTGGCAGCTGCTCCTTCATCGAGCCGGACACGTCGATGACGCTCAGCACGTTCGCCGTCTTGCGAAGCTGCACCCAGCTGGCAAGGACGGCGTTCGTGATGTTCGCCGGCGGCGGCTGGAGCACGCTGGACGGCTCGGTCGGGATGACGCCCTCGGCGAGGCTGTCCTTGGGGCCGGCCACGTCGTCGGCTGTGCGGTAGTGGTTGTCCTGCCACTCCTTCTGGACCTTGGCCGAGCGCAGGTAGGTGAGCAGCGCCGCAGCCGCTGCGCGCTTCGCGTCGCTGACCCAGGGCTCGCTGAGCACGGCGTACGGATGGTCGGCGATGAAGGTGCCTTCCTTGGGGTAGACCGCCACCAGCGACACCTTGGGCACGGCATGCTTGCCCGCCAGCTTCGGGTCGGCTGTCGGGTTGCCCTCGTTGTACGAGGGGACGAGGTTCTCCTCGGTCACGACGGCTGAGATGAAGGACATCGCCTGGCCGTTGTCGTCGGCGCGCTGCCAGTCCGCCATGAAGGCAGAGGTGTTGTCGCCGTAACGGGCGATGGCCTGCTCGACGCCGGCCACGAAACGCCGGGTGTCCGCCCTCGAGATGTCCTCCAAGGTCAGCCCCGAGGTGCGGCCGACAGCGGCGTAGTACGTGGCGATCGTGCCTTCCAGGCCGGCATGGGAGAAGTTCGGGTTGGTCTTGCCGAGTGTGAACCTGCCCCACTCCGGGTGCCCGAACTGGCCCCACCCTGTCTGCGACGAGGCCAGCCGAAGCAGGTCCGACCACCCAATGGGCTTTCCTGGCCAGCCCAGGGCCTCGGCCATCGGGCGCGGCATCGCGACGACCATCGGCGAGGACACCAGATGGGGAACAGTCTCGGGGCTCGGGATCAGGCTCGACATCTGCTTGGTCGCCAGCTGGTCCTCCAGAAGGGGGAGCCAGATCGAGCCGGACGGCGACCAGACGTCGGGCTGCGGCCCCGTCGTGGCCGGCCACCCTGCAGCCAGCGCCGCCTCCGTGGCACCTGAGGCTTTGGGGACCACAGTCACACGGACGCAACGGCCGACCGCGTCGCGGCCATGGAGGGAGAAGTCGCGTGCGAACTTCGTCAGCAGGGGCGCCTTGTCGACCGAGGACATCACGACCAGGTCCGTGGTCTCCTTGCAGGCGCTGGCGGCCGCGTGCTTGAGCCCGATCCGGCCGGCGAGCGTCGGGATGCTCACGACGATTGCCGCGACAGGCAACGCAAACGCCAGCCATCGCCAGGACCTGCCGAACCTGCGTCGTGTTCGCGGCTCGTCTCGCCCGGGGCCGCGCGTCGCAAGATGCCGCGCCATGCCAACCTTCCCACGCCCAGCACAAGGCACCGGCACCTGGGCTGCCGACCGGTGACGGCACCCCCAACTTTGATTGGTTAGGGTTACCTAACGTCGCATCATGGGCCCCGCACCCCCGTGGGACAAGGCCTAGCAGCGGGTCAATTTGTCTCGACTCGGAGAAGTAGTCCCGAGCGAGCCGCCCGGCGCGCGGTCGGTTCGGGAGGCTTCGTGGCACGCGTTCGTGGCACGCATTCGTCGCCGGCATCATGCCGTGAGGTGCCGGTCGGGGCAGTGCCCCGCGTGCCGCACTCGCCGGCTCGCGGCGGCGTCCCGCGTGGCGCACTCGCCGGCTCGCGCGGCGTCCCGCGTGGCGCACTCGCCGGCTCGCGCGGCGTCCAGCCATGCCCTGTCGAGGAGCTCACGCCGCGACGCGCACGGCCGTCGAGCAGCCGTGCGCGTCGAGACGGGTGAGCCGCGGGTCGGCAACCGTGCTTGCCCGCACCCGTTGCTAGGAGGCGTCGGTGGTGTCGGCCTCGGCGGCCGCAGCCTTGATGTCGTCGGCGACGACCTTGTCGACGGCCTTCTCGACGATGGCGTCTGCCTTGATGAGTGCCTTGCGGAGCTCCACCGCACCCGGGTCGGAGACGAGGGCGAGGATTCCGGAGTGCCCCGGAGCGATCGCGTCCTGCAGCTCGGCGGCCAGCTCGCTGCGGTGGTGATGCTCGCGGGCCTTGCCCGCAGCCGCGCCCGCGGCGCCCAGCACGGCGGCGCTGCCGAGGATGGACGGCGGGAAGAGGACGCCGAGGACGACGCCGCCGACGACCCCCCACTTGAGGCCGCGACGGGTGCTGTGGTCGGTGGCCTTCTGGACCTCGAGCGTCCCGGCCTCGTCGCGCTTGACGACGACGACACCCTCGATCTCCAGCGTGCGACCGTCCTCGGCGGCCTTGAGAGTCTCGTAGGCCTCCCAGGCACTGTCGGTCGTGCTGAAGTCCGCGACGAAGAGGGTGTACGCGCCGTCGGAGACGACTGCTGCTGCCGCGCTCAGCTCGGGCTCTGTCGTGCTCTGCTCATCTGCCATAGGTGTGTCGCCTCACGTGGTGGTGGACTTCGGGTGGGTTTGCCGCAGCGATCCTAGCCGCACAACCGATGAGTTCGCCTACGCGGTGTAACCGCGTGATTCCACGCAGAACTCGTCGACGGGCCAGGGTCGACGGCAGGGTCGAGGGCCAAGCAAAAGGCGGGGGCCGGCGCCGTCCGATCGTCCGTCTCGCAATCAACGCATACCCCACGGGGTTCGTGATGTACCGAGATCTGACACAAGTGGCGATGACATCGGTGTCAACGGCGAGAACAGGGACTTGTGTCAGATCTGCGTACACCGTCGGGGGCCTGGTGACCTCTCGCGGCGAGGTGAGCGGTTGTCGCACTGCGGGAGCACCGGGGCATGCCGTGCCTGGGACGCTCGTGCCAGGTGAGGCGCGCGGGTGTCGCCGGCGCGTCGTCCTGCGACGGCGCCGCCCGCGACTGGTCCTTTCGAGCGTCGTGTCCGCCGTCGGGTCGTCATGAACGCCATCTCGCCATCGGCGGGTGAGCGCCTCATCTGGACACCTGTCGCCGCGACGCTCACTGTGCTGCTCTGGATGCGCGCTTCGGAGAAGGACGACGCGACCGCGTCGGGCTCATGAGCCGGCCCACAGCAGGGCGGCTGGACGAAGAAGCGACGGGTGCCGGCGACCGACGGCACCAGGTCGCAGTCGGTCGCCGGCACCTCCTGCTGGGGGTCGACGCCCGGGGTCAGGAGGCCCCGACCAGCCCCGTGGCCTGCCTCGTCCAGCGGAACGGGCCGAAGGCGCTCGCCCCGTTGGCTGCAGAGCGCTCGGGGTCGACCGACAGCTTCAGCCACTCCAGCGGCGACGTGCTGCCGTGCACCACGACGCGGTGGAAGTTGGCCACCTCGTAGCCGGGGTGAAGTCCGAGGTTGTCGGTGCAGGGGACCTCGCCGGTCGGGGACTCCACCACGCAGGGCGCGGTGGAGGACAAGGGGTTGTCGGAGCGGTACCGGTGCGAGTCGCCGTTGAGGAGCAGCACGGGGCGGCCGAACGCCGTCGTGTCGGCGGCGATCTTGGCGACGATGGGTTCGTAGTTGGTCAGGTGTGCCGCGGTCTTCCCGTCAAGGTCCCACATGTCGGCCTGCTCGAAGATGACCACGCCCTTGGCGTGCTCGTGCTGGGCGTAGGCGAACGCCGCGTCCAGCCAGCGCAGGTCGGCGCCGGTGCGAGCGGCGGCCTCGTCGATCTGCGCCTGGCTCTTGGCCGGCGTGCCGTACCAGGGGTCGTCGTCGTTGTTGGAGCCGCCCGGGATGTTCAGGGTCACGAACACCACGTCGGACCTCGTCCAGCGCACGTTCTCCACGAAGGTCCTGTCCGTGGGGAAGCGACGGTCGTAGGCCTTCGCCTGCGAGGTGACCCGCAGCGTGCCTGACCCCATGGTCGCCCCCGGGCGGGCGAAGAACGTCGACCGAACCAGGGCGAGGTTGGCAAGGGGGTCCCCACCGGCGAAGCTGCCGCCCGCGACGAAGTCGACAGCACCCGTGGTCGCGTTGTACTTGCCGCCACCCTCACCGGGCTTGTGGCAGTCGGTCCACTCGTTGTCCCCCGGGGTGTAGACGAGCGGGTGGGCGAACGCCGTCCACAACGACGCGACGGTGGTGTCGTAGTCGACGGTGCAGAAGGTCTTGCCCGAGTGGATGTCACCGACGAATGCCACCTGGCTGACGTCGGGGTCGGCGTTGACCTGGTCGATGAACGACGGGGTCACGGCGACCTGAGAGGTGTCGGCCGGGTTCAACCCGTAGGGGGAGTCGCCGTAGACGGCGAGCGTCAGCCCTTCTGAGGAGGCGGTGGCGCTTGCCGGCAGGGCGGCAAGGCCGAGACCGGCCGCGCTGAGCACGGCGACGGCGATGGCAGCAGCTCGCATGGGTGGGTGCTCCAGAGTCGGGAGCAGGACAGCCGAGTCTCCCAACCACCCGCTGTGCACAGGTGACCACGAAGGGGCCTGCGTGCACCGGTTCGTCGAACGTTGGGTGTCCGAACCCTGACGGCGCCGGTCATGAGCGCCAACGGCCGACGAGGATCCCCACGAGGTAGGACACCCCGGCGAGTGCACCGAGCCACGTGTACGGCGCGCCACTTCGCCCGTGGGCGATGTCGACGAAGAAGCCGACGAGGACGGCAGTGATCACGACGACGCCGGCGAGCGCGGTCGCCCGGGTGTCGATCATCGCCCAGCGTTCGTCGCGACCGTCGCCCCGCATCCCCCGGATGGCCTCGCTGCGGCCCCCGAACAGCAGGACGGCGCCGAAGGCCGCCATCACCGCGAACATGAAGGCACCCGAGCCGGGGTTGCCTCCGGCCCAGGAGGCCGCCCAGAGGCCGAGGCCAAGCACGAGCGCAAAGCCCGGCTGCACCCACTTGCTGAGCCACCACGGCCTGCGTCGAGCCCGGATCGGCCCCTGCGTCTGGTCCACTGGCGCCACTCGGGCTCGGCGTCCGGCCGCTGCAGGCCACGATCGCCGCGCCGCCGCGTCCATCCCGCCGCGGATGTGATCGCCACTGCGAACGCCAGACCCTGCGCGAGGTCGTCGCGCATCACCACCAGCACGGCGGCCGCGGCGACGAGCCCGACCATCGCGTACGTCGGGTTGTAGCTCCACCCGTGCTGCTCACAGCGTTGCACCCTCTTCGAAGACCTCCTCGACCGATCGTCCGAAGTACCTGGCCAGACTCAGTGCCAGGGGCAGGGATGGCGTGTACCTCTCGGTCTCGATCGAGTTGATCGTCTGCCGTGACACGCCAAGGGTTTCGGCGAGCTGACCCTGAGAGAGGCCCTTCTGCTCCCTCAAGGTCCGCACCGTGTTCCGCACGCTGTCAAGTTAGCTTGTCACTTGGAAGGCTGTCAAGCGAACTTGTCATGTCGGGCTCACGATCGTCCGTGCGCCACTGATGAGGGGCCGGATCTGCCCGTTCCTGCTCGCGGTTCACGGGGTGGCGATCGCGACCCAGGTGGCGCGAGCGCGGGCAAGCTCAGCGCCGTCCGGGCCGTAGAGCGTGGTGTGCACGAGCGCCTTACGACCCTTGGCCGCAGTGAGCGCACCGCGCACCACGCAGTCGTCGCCGGGTGAGGGCATCCGGTGCAGCAGGACGGCGATGCGGCCCAGCACGTACGGGCGGCCCGCCGCGATGACGGTCCAGCCACCCGGGCAGTCCAGTGCCGCCCAGACCGTCGGGGGCGACGCGTCTTGCGGGACCGTCCATGGTGCAGCGGTGGTGCCGTCGGGCAGGCGACCGGGGAAGATGCGCAGACCGTCGTCATGGTCCGGACCGCAGACGTAGCAGGAGGGGAAGGGGTGGTCGGTGAGGCCGGCGTACGTGCTGGAGGCGTCGACCGCGTCGGCGTGCCCGATCGGGGGCACCGAGGTGTCGAACCCGCCGGTCGGCTCGACCTCGGCCACGACGGACCCGTCGGGCGCGCGCACCCGTCCGTCGACCAAGGACAGGGGAGTGTCCAAGGGCGGGGGCCTGCGCAGCGTGACCTCGCATCGGTCACCGCCGGCCATGACGCCGGCCGAGTAGCCGCCGTTGCCCGAGCCGGGCGGCCCGTTGAAGCGCGCGGGAACGATCATGGATCCGCCGTTTCGCGAGGCAGGACCACCGACACTACAGCGTGCCAGGACATCGGTGACGCCACGGACGCCGCACCGTGCAGCGGCTACCGGCTCGGCAACGCGCAGCGTGCGAGAAGAGTGTCGCTATCTGGCCCCGAAACTCGCACGCTCGCACGGACTGAGCGGGCGGCCAGCGTGCATAGCGCCGTCAGCCGGTGGCGGCGAGCTCACGGGCGCGACGCACGGCCTCGAGCCGCGAGGAGGCGCCGAGCTTCGCGAGGATCGCGGAGACGTGGTGCCCGACGGTCTTCTCCGACAGGTAGAGGCGCGCGGCGATATCGGCGTTGCGCAGACCCTCGTCGAGCAGGTCCAGCACCTCGAGCTCGCGGCGGGTGAGCCCACCGACGTTGGCCCGGGTACTGGCCCGGGCACCGCGTGGCACCTTCGCCCCGATGGAGCGCAGCTTCGCCTCAGTGCGCTGGACGAGGACGTGCGCGCCGAGCCGGTCGAACATGGCCCGCGCCTCGCGCAGGTCGACCTCATCGGCACTGTCGAGCAGGGCCCATGCCGACTTGTACGGCGCACCCACCGACGACCAGAACGCCGCCGCCTCCCGATGCCGTCCGGTGATCACGAGCACCTCAGGCTCGCGCAGCCCCTCCGGCGGCGTCTCGATCAGCCCTGCTCGCCACACGAGTGGCGCAAGGTCGACCAGCACCTCCTCGTCAGCCAGGCGGACGGCCTCCTCGAACCACGGCAGGACCTCGGCCTCGATCGCCGTGATGTTGCCCTCGAGGAGGTACGCCTCACCGCGGGCAAGTGCGATCTGCCCTTGGTAGGACAAGGTCTGGGTCTTGGCGATGTGGTCGCGCGCCTCGTCGAGGTAGGCCCACACGTCGTCGCGGTCGCCCCGACGCGCACCGATCAGGCCGATCGCCATCAGCGCTTCGATCCGGCTGGCCCTGCCTGAGTTGCGGACGTAGAGCAGGTCGTGGGCCTCGGCAAGTGCCTCGTCCCAGCGGCCGAGGTCGAGCTTCATCGTGATCTTGCTCGCGAGCACGCACATGAGGTGGCCGTGAAGGTCCCGCTCTGCGGTGTACCGCTCCGCCTCCTCCATCTTGGCATGCGCCTCGCCGAGGTCGAGGTCGATCCAGGTCAGGGCGGCGAGGGTCTGGTAGATGCGGGCTGCAGCGTCCTCAAGGTCATGCTCGAGCGCGATCCGCAGCCCATCCTGCACCTCGTCGATGCCGGCGGCGTGGTCTCCGACCAGGAAGCGTGAGACGCCGAGGTTCGACAGGACGCGGGAGACGACCTCGTAGTCCGCGACTGCCCGGCCCATGGCCAGCCCGCGCTCGAGCCACGGGATCCCCTCTGCGATCTCGGAGCGACGCAGGTAGTGCGTGCCGCGGCGTGCCAGCGTCATCGCCAGCTGACGGCTGGGGCCCTCGCCGGCGAGAAGAGTGAAGGCTTCGTCGACGAACTCGGTCCCGTGGCTGTCGTCGCCGATGGTGTAGTACGACTCGTCCAGCCCTAGGAGGGCGTCGACGACGTCCAGGTGGCGTCCCGCGGCGCGCAGCAGGACCAGCGCCTGGCCCCACGCCTGGATCGCGGAGGGGTGGTCGTCGGACACCTGGCACTCTCTGGCTCGCTTGACCAGGAGGTCCCTGCGCTGGTCGGCCTCCAGGAGGTCGGCATACGGCAGAGCGCGGCCGTACTGGTACGCCGCCTCGCGGTGCGACCCGAGGGCGGCCGCCCAGTCGCCCGCTGCGACGGCGAACTCCAGGATGGCCGGGCCCGAGCCGGCCATCTCGGCATGCTCGGCCAGGCGTGCGTACGGACGCGGAGACAGCGCCATGCCCCGCAGGTGGTCCAAGACCTGCCAGTGCACGGCACCGAGGCGGCCGGGGGAGATGCCCGACAGCACGGCCTGGCGCAGGAGCTCGTGCCGGAACGCGTAGGTCGGCGTCTCGAAGCGCAGCATGCCGGCGCCTACGCACTCGTCGACCGCGTCCGCGGACACCTCGGGCATGGCGTGCACCAGGGTCGGTTCGACGCGTGAGCCGATCACGGCGGCCGTCTCGAGCGCCAGTCGAGCGTGCGGGGAGAGCCGGTGCACGCGCGCGAGGACGGCGTCCTGCACGGTCGGCGGCAGGTGCTTGCCGCCGGAGGCCACCACCTCGGTGACGAAGAAGGCGTTGCCGCCGGTCTCGCGGTAGAGCCTCGCCGTGTCGATACCGGTGCCCGCCGCCAGCTCGGCGACGGCCTGGACCGAGAGCAGCGGCACCTCGAGCCGGCTCACTGTCGGCTGCGATGCGATGTCGCCGAGCATGACGCGAACCGGGTCCGACGGTCGCAGATGCTCGTCACGGTAGGTCGCGACGACGAGGGTGCGGGTGCCCCCCAGGCGTCTGGCGAGGAACCGCATGAGGTCCAGCGTCCCGCCGTCCGCCCAGTGCAGGTCCTCGATCACCAGCACCGTGGGGCCGGCGTCGTCGAGAGCCGCGAGCACACTCTCGAACAGGCCGTCACGTTCGCCGGAACGCAGGAGGGCCCCGACCTCGGGGGACAGGTGCGGCGCGACGTCCATGAGCGGTCCCAAGGGCCGCGGCGACGAGAGCGGGTCGCACGCGCCCCACAGCACCCGCGCCCGCGGGCTCGCCGTCCCGCTCCACTCCCGTACGAGCGCGGACTTCCCCACCCCTGCCTCACCATGCACCAGTGCGAGCCGCCCCCGGCCCTCGAGCGCCTCGTCGTGCAGTCCCGTGAGGGTCGTCAGGAGGGGAGCCCTCTCCACCAGTGCCACGTCCGCAGCGTAGGTGCCTCGGTCCTGCCGAGGCAGCAACAACGTCGAAATGCGCGCTACCTCCAGTGACGAGTCATGCGTGAGGACGAGCTGCTCGAGCTCCTGCAGCGCCGGCCCTGGCTCGCGCCCGAGCTGCTCGGCGATGGTCGTGCGGGCGCGCCGGTAGGACGCAAGCGCCTCGCCGTGGCGGCCGGATCGGTACTGCGCCGCCATGAGCAGCGCCCAGAACGACTCGCGAAGCGGGTGCCAGCGCACCAGCGCCTCCAGCTCGGCCACCGGGGGCGCGACGGTGGGGCGCCCGAGATCGGCCGTGATGCGACGCTCGAGTGCGTCCAGACGCAGTGCCGAGAGACGCTCGGCCTCGGCCTGGAGCGCCTGGCTCCCGGTGAACTCCACGTACGGCGTGCCCCGCCACAGCCTCAGCGCCTCGGTCAGAACGGTGCTCGCCTCGTCGTGGCGCCCGGCGGCGAGCGCTCGGCTGCCCGTGGCGACCTCGCGCTCGAGGACGAGCGCGTCGACGTCCTCCGCCGCGACGTGGAGGAGGTAGCCGCTGCGTCCGGGTCGCACCACGTCCGGCATCGGCAGGTCACGGCGAAGCAACGACACCTGGGACGCCAGGGCGGTGCGGGCTGGTGCGGGAGGGCGGGCGTCCCACAGCCCCTCGGCCAGCCGGTCGGCACTGACCTCGAGGCCGGGGGTGAGCGCGAGCAACGCCAGCAGCCGGCGCGAGCGGGGACCGCAGATCTGCGACGCGCGGCCGTCGTGAGTGACCTCCAGGGTCCCCAGCACCCAGATCTGCATGACGTCGACGCTAGGTTGGTCGGGGCTCGCGGGTGAGGGGAGAAATCCCCAGGTTTCGTGCTCGCTGCGCCCCGTGAGGGCAGTGCACAACCATGGGCTGCCGCCCGACATCGTCCGCCCTCGGCCGACCCGGCGCAGCCGCACGCCAGTCGGTGCAGCCACGTACATGGGGGGCGGATGGCCGCAGGATGGGCAGCTCTGCCGATTCTCAAGCCCTGGGCCGACCACCTACTCTCGCACTGCGAGCCGGGGAGCATGCGTCACGCGGGCACAGGAGGATCACGCAGGCCGCGCGCAGCATCTGGTCGCCGCCGGAGGGCCGGCGTGCGGTGCCAGACCGCTGACGTGGACGAGGGCGCCCTGGCCGAGGCGGTGGACGAGGAGTTCACACGCCTCGGCGGGGGCGCCCTCGTGTGGCTCAGTCCCGGCCCGCCCGCCCATGGCTCCACCGGTCCGCGGAGATGGAGTAGACGACGGCCTGGAAGACGATCCCTTCGTCCTCGACGTCGGCCTCGTGGTCGAAGGTCATGCCGAGTCGCCGCATCACGGCGAGGCTGCGGACGTTCGGCGGATCCGTGATGGAGATGACGCGAGGCGCCGACAGCGTCGTGAATGCGTAGTCCAGCCATGCCCTGGCGGCCTCGGTGGCATAACCCTGCCCCCAGTACCGGTGCGCCAGGCGCCAGCCGACCTCGAGGTCGTCGGGGTAGGAGCTCTGGTGATGCAGGCCGCACATGCCGAGGAAGGCGCCGTCGTCCCGCCGCTCCACCGCCAGCAGCCCGAACCGCTGCGTCGCGTAGCAGTGCTGCGCCCACTCGGCGATCTCGTCGGAGTGCGTCCGGCTCAGTGGCTCGCCGCCGAGGAACTCCACGACCACGGGGTCGGCGTTGAGCGCGGCGAAGTGCGGGAGGTCGTCCTGGCGGTAGGTGCGCAGCAGGAGCCGGGGCGTGGTCAACGCCACCACGCCGTCCCAGTCAGTCACGGCAGCCTCCGGGTCCCGATCTGTCTGCCGAAGACTAACGGCGGTCTCGAACCGGCGGATCCTGGCCCGGGTGGCAGCGCCGGCCGTCGGTCATCAGCGGCCCGCATGGTGGTGGGAGCTGCTCGGCTCCGACACTCCTCACCGGTGCAGGGCGGCGAAGGCGTCGTAGACCATGAAGGCCGGCCAGAACACCCCCTGGAACACCGCAAGCAGGTACTGCCAGAAGGTATCGGCCTGATGGAAGAAGTAGACCCAAGCACCGAAGATCCCGAGACCGTAGATCGCTCCGCCGCCGGCCGCCGCACTGTTGCTCCTGCTCATGGAGCCACCATCCGTCGTGGCTCGGCAGTCACGCAAGGCCGAACGGCCTTGGGTCGTGACGCACGTGTCCACATCCGATGCGGGTCGTGGCTCACGAGCGGCGGGGCCGGGCCCACGCCTCCGGAGGCGGGTTCATGGACCGGCTGGGCGAACCGCCTCCACCACGGGCTCGAGGCGCACGTTCGCTGCGTCGGCGAGGTACGTGACCAGTGCCGGCGGGCGGTAGCCGGGCTCGGCTTCGTAGTGCTGCTTCGCGGTGGTTGCGAGGTACTCCAGGCCGTCACGGTGGTGGTCATCGTCGGCGGTCGCTCCGATCGGCCGGTCCAGCGGCTTGACCAAGCGGTAGAAGCTCGTCCACGACGAGTGCGGGCCCGCTGTCGGGTTCGGCCTGACACGGAAGTCGGTGCTCTCGCCCGGGGTCATCTCGTGCGGACCGCCGTCGTCGAAGGCCTCAGGCAGGAACTCCAAGCCGTACTCCCGAGCCCGGGCGACCATCCACAGCAGAGCGATGTCGGACAGGGACGAGTCGGTCAGGCCGCCACCGATGTCGCAGTGCACGCCGGTGAACCACACCTGCTTCAGCTCCTGGCCGACGGCGCCGGGCTGCTGGTGCCACAGCGTCGGCTCGAAGGCTGCCCGTCGCTCGTCGATGGCCAGCGCGTGGAACGCGCCGCGCACCCGGGTGCTGAGCTTGGTGTCGTGGAACTCCCAGCGGCGGTTGAAGCGCCGCATGAGCGGCGTGAGCCAGCGGGGACCCAGAACCGGGACGCCGAGGGCGCCGACGGTGTCCCACACGCCGATGAAGTGGATAGGCGGGTCGAATGCGTACGCTTGACGGAACAAGGTCGACGCAACACCCCTCGGGTGGTCGGCCGCGCTGCGGTACAGGGCCCAGGCCTGGTCGATGCGGCGTGCGTTCTCCCGGCGCAGGATGCCGCAGCTGCGCACCAGGCCGGCCATGCTGCGGGCGGTGAACGCCCCCCGGCTGAAGCCGAAGAAGTACAGCTCGTCCTCGGGCTCGTAGTTGTCGACGAGGAACTGGTAGCCGTCGACGACGTTGCGGGACAGCCCCACGCCGAACGCGCCGCCCCACAGGCGCTCCCCTCGGCTGGTACCGACACCGGTGTGGTAGTACACGCACTGGCGGACCCCCGCGGAGTCCACCGGGGCGATGGACAGGGCGACCTTGGTGACGTTGGTGGGGCAGGGGCGCCCGTCACTGGCCTGGTCGGCCGTGTTCCACGTGCCGTCGCAGCAGACGATGAGACGTTTGGGCATGACCGCGACCCCCCAGTCGAACCAGGACTTCGATGATCCAACCATCGACCTGGTCGACGCGCACCGAGAACCGCCGAACGATCACGCAGTTGCGACGACGCACGGCTGCGTGGTGAGGACCTTCAGTCGAAGAGCCTGCCCAGCGCCTGACCGGCCCTGGTGACCACGCCCGGCTCGTGACCGTTGACGACCATGTTGACCGTCAGGCCGCCGATGCCTTGGTCGAGAACGTCTTTCTGCAGGCTCTCGCAGACGTCGTCCGGGGTCCCGACGAACACGCGGGCGCGCCGTTCGGGTGGGATGCGCTCGACGACGGAGCGCGCCAGGTCGCCGTCGTCGGACATGAGTACGAAGGCGAGGTAGCTCGTCGCCAGTGTCTGCGGGTCGCGGCCGACCTCCTCGCAGCGCTGCCGCAGCGCGGCGACCTTGCGCGGGATGTCCTGACGGTCGCAGATCACGTTCATGTGGTCGGCGAACAGTGCGGCCAGCCGGAAGGTCTTCTGCTCCCCGCCGCCACCGAGCATGACCGGGATCGTCGGCCTCAGCCGTGGGTTGTTCATCGCGTTCTCGACCTGGTACCAGCGGCCCGTGAACGTCGGGTTCTCACCACGCAGCATCGCCGTGACGATGCTCAGCGCCTCCTCCAAGCGCTCGAAACGCTCGGTGAAGGTGCCGAACTCCAGGCCGTAGTCGTGGTGCTCCCTCTCGAACCAACCGGCCCCGATGCCGAGGATCGCCCGGCCCCCGGACACGACGTCCAACGTGGTCACGGTCTTCGCGAGCACCGCAGGGTTGCGGTAGGTGTTGCCGGTGACCAGCGACGAGAGCCGGATGGTCGACGTCGCCGACGCCAGCGCACCGAGAGTCGTGTAGCACTCGAGCATCGGCTGGTCGGGCGACCCGATCCCGGGCAGCTGGTAGAAGTGGTCCATCACGAGGACCGTGTCGAACCCGGCGGCCTCGGCCTCGCGGGCCTGTGCCACGACCGTCGCGAACAGCGCCTCGACGGGCGTGTCGGGGTAGGTGAAGTTCGGGATCTGGTAACCCAGCCGTAGGCTCACGCGCGGAGCCTAACCCAGCCGACCGTTCCCTCAGGTGCTGCTTTCTGCTTCAATTCCGCGGGACGCCGCGTGCCTGCCGCCGGCGATGGGCGGACGGGGGCCTGCGTGAGCCAGTCGCAACCACCGGGACCGGTACCCCCGTGGGGCGAGGCGCCGTCCGGGGAGTCGACACCGGCCTGGCACCCTCTGGAGGGGGCCGGGCCGGCGTCGTCCACCGCGCCCTGGGCGTATCGGCCCGGACCTGCACCTCCGACGGGCTACCCACCCGGGTACCCGGTGGCCAAGCCCCCCGGCCAGGGGTTCGCGATCGCCTCGCTCGTGCTCGGGCTGCTCGGTGGCGTGGTGCTCTCCGTCATCTTCGGGATAGTCGCTCTGGTTCGGGTGCGCCGAGGCGCTGCAGGAAAGGGGTTCGCCATCGCGGGCCTGGTCCTCTCGGGGCTGTGGGTCGCAGCGATCGGAATCGTGACCACTTTCGTGGTGGTGACCAGCCCCCAGCGGGACTCGACTGGGGCGATCACGCGAGGCGGCAGCGTGTCGACAACCGACCTTCGGGTCGGGGACTGCCTGAAGTCCTGGCACGACTCGCCCAGCATCGACAGACTCCCGGTGACGCGATGCTCGCAGCCGCATGAGGCGGAGGTGTACTACAGCTTCGCGATGACCGACGCCGCCTACCCAGGCGACGACGGTGCCCGGGAGGCAGGGCGTGCCCGATGCATGTCCGCTGCCGAGACCGAGATCCGCCCCGACAAGGCCGACACGCAGGAGGTCGCGTGGCTGCGCCCGACGGCGGACTCCTGGGCCCAGGGGGCTCGCGACGTCGAGTGCATCGCGGTGAGCACCACGGGGCCGATCACGGGGTCGGTGCGCGGCACGTAGCGGTTCTGGGCCGAACTCGGTCCGTCACGTCATCGGTGCCTCACGGCGCCGGGCTGTCGCGTCCAAGGGTCGCGATCGCCTCGAGACAGCCACGGACGACGTCGGCCGTGGCGGTCTCCGCCGTGATCGTCGCGCCGCGTTCGTCGGACTCCAGCGGTTCGAGCGTCGCGAGCTGGCTGGCCAGCAGCTGAGCGGGCATGAAGTGCCCCGTGCGGCCCTCGAGCCTTGCCGTGAGGATGGTGGGATCCGCTGCGAGGTAGAGGAAGGCAAGGGAAGGGCACTCACTGCGCAGGTAGTCCCGGTAGGCCCTGCGCAGGGCGGAACAGGTGACCACGGATGAATCCCCGGCGTCCTCGTGCGTCCGGATCCAGGCCGCTATGCGTGCCAGCCACGGCCGGCGGTCGTCGTCGGTCAGGGCAACGCCTGAGGCCATCTTCGCCCGGGCCTGGTCACTGTGGAGGTCGTCGCCCTCGGCGAAGGCCCAGCCGAGCTCCCTGGCGACGGCGGCGCCGACGGTGCTCTTCCCGGACCCGGACACCCCCATGACGACGACCGACACCGGAGGTGGCGCGCTGCGCTCGTCTGCCTGGCCCAAGGGGCTCCCTTCGCTGCGACATCTCCCCGGGTTGTGGAATGGCGCTGTCAGCACCTGGAATAGCCACATGGAATAGCAGAGCCTGCCGCAGTGCCACCATCCTTGGTCGCCTGGTGTCTTGCGCACGGACCAGGACCGCAGGCAAGCGTTCGCGACCCGACGACGCCATCGAGAGGATCAACCGGGATGAGAGCCACGACGCTGGGCAGCGCCGGCCCACAGGTCGGTGTCATCGGCCTCGGCTGCATGGGTATGACCTTCGCCTACGACATGGCCGCCCCGCGGGACGACGCGACGTCGACCGCGGTGATCCGCCAGGCGCTCGACCTCGGCGTCTCGCTCATCGACACCGCCGACGTGTACGGGCCGTTCACCAACGAGGAGCTGGTCGGCCGCGCCCTGTCCGGCGGACGCCGGGAGCGGGCGGTGCTGGCCACCAAGGTCGGGCTGGTCCACGGTGAGCCCGGCCCGAGCGCCGCCCCGACCACCTCCCCGGGGGTCGTCAGGAACGGTCGCCCCGAGCACGTCCGGGCCTCGATCGAGCACAGCCTGCGCCGGCTGGGCACCGACCACGTGGACCTGTACCAGCTGCACCGTGTCGACCCGCAGGTGCCGTTGGAGGACACGTGGGGAGCGATGGCCGGTCTGGTGGCGGCCGGCAAGGTCAGGTTCATCGGCCTGTCCGAGGTAACGGTCGAGCAGATCCAGCAGGCGCAGGCGGTGCACCCGGTGGCCTCGGTGCAGTCCGAGCTGTCGCTGTGGACCAGGGACGCCCGTGCCGAGGTGCTGCCGTACTGCGAGGAGCAGGGCATCGCCTTCCTGCCGTTCTCGCCGCTGGGGCGCGGCTTCCTCACCGGACGGTTCGCCTCCTTCGACGACCTGCCGCAGGACGACTTCCGACGTGCGCTGCCACGCTTCCAGCAGGACGCGCTGCGCACCAACCTGGCCATCGTCGGCCGCGTCCGGCAGATCGCCGAGCGGGCTGGAGCCACCCCCGCTCAGGTCGCCCTGGCCTGGCTGGTCGCGCAGGGCCGGTACGTCGTTCCCATCCCCGGCACCAAGACCCCCCTGTACCTGGCCGACAACGCCGGCGCAGGCGACGTGCGCCTCACCGCCGAGGATCTCGCCGACCTCGACGCACTTCCGGCCCCGGAGGGTGCCCGGTACTGAAGCAGCCGACCGACGAGGGGATCATGGACTCGGGTACCGAGGCGTCGACCTGGGCACCGTTGCGGTTGCGCACCTTCCGGTGGCTGTGGCTCGGCGTGCTCGTCAGCAGCATCGGCACGTACATGCAGACCGTCGGCGCGCAGTGGCTGGTCGTCGACGCACCCAACGCGGCGACGCTGGTCTCCCTGGTGGCGTCGGCGAACAGCCTGCCGATCATGCTGCTCGCGCTGCCGGCCGGCGTGCTCGCCGACGCGTTCGACCGGCGCCGCCTGCTGTTGGCGGTTCAGGCGTACCTCTTCGCCGTCGGCCTCCTGCTCGCGGTGCTCACCGCTACCGGGACGATGCCACCGGCGCTGCTGCTCGCCTTCACCTTCGCGCTGGGCGCAGGGGTGGCGCTGCAGCTACCGCCCTGGCAGGCGGTCATCCCCGACCTGGTGCCCAGGGCGCAGCTGCGCGCAGCCGCCCGGGTCGACCTCGTCGGGGTCAACCTGGCCCGGTCGGTCGGGCCCGCGTTGGCCGGCTTGGTCATCGCGTGGGCCGGCGTGCCCACCGTGTTCGCCCTCAATGCGGCGTCCGTGGTTGTGCTCGCCGTGGCCCTCCTACGCTGGCGTCGACCGGCCAGTGGGTCGACGGTGCGTCCCGAGCGCTTCGTGCCGGCGCTACGCGCCGGCGGGCGCTACGTCTGGCACGACCCGGTTGTCCGACGGGTGCTGCTCCGCGTCATGGTGTTCGTCATCCCGGCGATGGCGCTCTGGGCCCTGCTGCCGTTGATCGCCAGTCAGCGGTTGGGCCTGGGCGCCGGTGGCTATGGAGTGCTGTTCGGTGCCCTCGGTGTCGGCGCGGTCGGCGGGGCCGTCGTCCTGGGGCGTATCAGGACCCGGGTGGCGACGAACGCCTTGCTCGCCGCGGCCGGCGTCCTCTACGCGGCGACCCTGGCCGCCGTCGTCCTCACGACCGCCGTCGCCACCGCCGTGGCGGCGCTGGTCCTCGCAGGCGCGGCGTGGATGGCTGTGACGTCGACGCTGGGCGCCGAGATGCAGCTGGTCATCCCGGCGTGGGTCCGGGCGCGCGGCCTCGGCGTCTACACCGTCGTGTTCTGCGGCTCCCAGACCGCCGGGGCTCTGGTCTCGGGGCTTCTCGCTCAGCAGGTCGGCCTGCGTCCTGCGCTGCTCGTTGCCGGTGGGGCCGTGGCCGCCGGGGTCGCCGCGGGAGCGATCTGGCCGGTACCGGCCACGGCCGATCTCGGCCATGAGCCGGTCGTCTACTGGTCAGACGCGCAGCTGGCGTTCGACCCCGAGCCGGACACCGGACCGGTCCTGGTGAGCGTGTACTACACCGTCGCACCGGAGAAGGAGGAGGCCTTCCTCGATGCGATGACGCACCTGCGCCGGTCTCGGCGGCGCACCGGTGCGAGCCGTTGGGAGCTGTACCGGGACGCCCAGCGGCCGGACCGGTTCATCGAGAACTTCAGGGTGCCGTCCTGGGAGGAGCACCTGCGCCAGCACGACACCCGCCTCACGGCGGCCGACCAGCAGATCGAACAGACCGTGCAGGCACTGTCCGACCCGCCACCACGTGCCGACCATCTGCTGCCGCCCTGAGCCGGCCGGGCCGCGATCATGGTGCCGCCTCCGAATCCGCATCGCCGCGGCGGTCGACCCGCGTCGACGCGGCGGTGGCCCTACAGGGCCATGCCACCGTCGACGGCGACTGCCGCCCCGGTGATGGCTGCGGCCCTCGGCGAGCACAGGAACGCGATCGTCGCCGCGACCTCCTCCGGTGAGATGAGCCGTTCGATCGGTTGCTGGCCGGCGAAGGCCTGGGCGTCGCCGAGCCCGTAGAGGCGGGCGCTCTCGGCGAGGATCGCGGTGTCGGTCGAGCCGGGGGAGACGGCGTTGGCCGTGACGCCGGTCCCGCGCAGCTCGGCACCCAGGGCGCGCACGAGGCCGGTGACCCCGGCCTTGGCCGCGCAGTAGGCCGCGAGCATGGGCAGACCCCGGGTGGCCGCCGCCGAGGCGACGGCGACGAAGCGGCCCTGGCGGGGCACGGGTCGCTCGAGGATCGCCGGAATCCCTGCGCGGGCCGTGGCGACGACGCCGTGCAAGTTGATCTCGAGCATCGCGTCGACCTGCTCGGGCGGCATCTCCCACAGCACCACGCCGCCGGCCACGGCGCCGGCTGCCGCGACCACCGCGTCCAGACCGCCGAAGAGGTCGCGGGCCAGGTCGACCGCCCCCTGCATCGTTGCCGGGTCCGCGGCGTCGGCGACGGCGGCGACCGCGCGGCGCCCGACCGCAGTCACGCCGGCGACGACGGCGTCGAGCTCCGTGCGGGTGCCGAGCCCGTAGGGCAGGCGCGGGTCATCGGCGCACCGGTCGGTCGCCACGACAGCGAAGCCGTCCGCGGCGAGGGCGCGAACCGTCGCTGCACCGATCCCGCGGGCCGCTCCGGTGACCAGCGCGACCCGCTGGCCCGCCGAGGTGGTCATCGGTCTCCTCCAGCCCACCGCGCCACGTCCGCGGCGAGGTCGTTCGCGGCCGCGGCGAGCAGGGCACGACCTTCCTCCGCGGAGGCGCCGTCGGGGTCGCCGAGCACGCCGTTGGCCGACACCGCGCGCACGCCGCCGGCGCGCATCGCCGCCATGAGGTCATCGAGCCGCCCGGTCGCTCCCGGTGCCGCCTCCCCGGCGCGCACGCCGTCCGGGACGACGGCCAGCATCATCGAGGTCTCCGTCCGCCCGGCGTGCGCGTCCCCGGGAAGCACCGGCGCCCACGCGAGGACGTCGCGCCCCTCGGCATGCAGCAGCGCGACAGCCGCGTTGACCGGCTCGGCATTGCCACCGTGCCCCACCACGAGGAGCACCCGCCGGAACGTCGCGCTGGCGGAGCGGACAAGCTCGACGAGCAGCAACCGGGTCGCCTCCTGGCCGATGGAGATCGTGCCTGGGAAGCCGTCGTGCTCACCGCTGGACCCGTAGGCCAGGGCGGGCGCGACGAGGACGTCGTCCCGCCGCTGGGCCAGGGCGGTGGCCAGGTGGACGGCGACCTCGGTGTCCGTGGCCAGCGGCAGGTGGGGCCCGTGCTGCTCGGTGGACCCGACAGGGACGGCGAGCAGCGCGCCCGCCTGCACCCTGCGCGCTACCTCCGGCCACGTGAGGGACGCGAGGTCGACCCCGCGACGCGATCGTGGCGGGGGTGCCGGTCCGCGGACGCCGGTCAGGGGACGACCTGGCCCTTCGTCGGGTCGCCCGCCGGCAGCGCGGTGAGCAGCGTGACGACCGCCGGCCCTGCGACGTTGCCCGCGAGCCCGGGGCCCAGGGCGGCCAGCGCCGGCGCGCGGGAGTGCACGTCGAGGGCCTCCTGTGAGCGCCACTGCTCGATCATGACGAAGCCGTCCCTGCCTTCGTGCAGGGCGTAGAGGTCGCAGCCGTCCTCGCTGTGGACCCGGGGCACGGCCTCGAGCAGAGCAGCGCGGACGGCGTCCGCCCGTCCGGGCAGCGGGGTGATCGTGGCCACGACGACGACGGGCACGGTGGTCTCCTTCGGGTCGCTGGGTCGTCTCGGTCTTGGGGCTGGTACACACGTTCTTGGAGGCTGCTACTCACGCGCACGACGTGGTCCGGTCGGTCACTGCCGTTGTGCCGCTGGGCCTCCTCGCGCTGCGGTGAACCTGCGGACGTCCCTGCGTTGGCCGGCTCGTTCGTGGTGGGCGAACCCGTCCGGCAGCTCGCGAAACGCCCGGTCGATCAGGGTGGCGAGATCCGCTCCGGGCGCGACGAGCCAGTGCTCGTAGGCAGCGACGCTCGTGGCCAGGGCGAGGTGACCGAGCAGGCGCGGCAAGAACGTTGCTGGGGGCTCGCCGGTGCGCTGCGCGACGAAGTCCGAGACGACGCCGCGCCACGCTGCGTACCTCAGCGTGGAGTGGGCCTGCAACGCGGGCACCGTGAGGATCAGCCGCATCCGCCGGCGGTGGCGTTCTTCCTCCGAAACGGGGAACTCGTTGAACGACAGCACCGACAGGCGCAGGGCGTCCATCATCGGGGTGCCCTCGTGACCGGCCAGCTGTGCCCTGAAGGCGGCCAGGTGGCCGTCGAAGTCGCCCCACACGAGGTCGTTCTTCGACGCGAAGTAGCCGAAGAACGTGCGTCGTGCGATACCTGCCGCCTCGGCGACGTCGTCGATCGTGGTCTCGGCGAAGCCGTTCCGGGTGAACAGGTCGAGGGCGATCTCCTCCAGCCGGGAAGCGGACGTGCGGGGTGGACGGCCGGCTCTGGCGACCGTGTGGGCCTGGTTCACGCAACCCCTTTCTCTATCCAGGGCACCGGCCGCACAGACACCTGCGGGTGCAGGCGCCATGTCCGGTGGAGGGCGAAGACGGTGTCCACCGGCGCGGGCATCGACGCACGGTCAATAGACGCCGCACATGCCGTCGATGGAGACGTCCTCGACCAGCACCTGGGCCTCCACGTCCTGCTCGACGGCGTCGGCGTCCAGGTCGGTGCGCGGGTCGCTCATGGGGTCCTCCGGTGAATGGTCCGCGGCGGGAAGTGACGTGGACCACTTCCCGGGTGGTGTGGCGAGAATAATGGCATCGAGTGCAACAATGGAACACCCTGCAGCCGGGAAGTCTGCGAGGATGCCCCGACCGTTGGGCACAGCGCGGGAGGTCGGCGTGCAGGCGGCTGCTGGCGGACTCCCTGCGGGCACGGCCCTGGTTGCCGACCGGCGGGTCAGGCTCTGGCGCGACCGCAGGACGGCACTCGGCGGGACGCCGTGGGGAGTCGTGCGGCTGGGTCCGGTATCGGCCGAGCTGCTCGACCGGCTGCTCGTCGCCAAGCCGGGCAGCGTCGTCCCGGAAAGCCCGTTGGCCCGCGCCGCCGCCGACCGCCTCGTCGAACGCGGGCTCGCACACCCCCGCCTCCTGGTCGAAGCCAGACCGGTCGGAGCCCGAGCGGCCGGCGAGCCGAGGGACGTCGTCGAGGTGGTCGTGCCCGTCTACGGCCGCCCAGAGCTGCTCGAACGCTGCCTCGCCTCGCTGGTAGGGAGCCCGGTCGTCGTCGTCGACGACGCGTCCCCCCACGACGACGTCGCCGAGGTGGCGTCCCGCTTCGGTGCGCGGCTGGTGCGGCACAGCCTCAACCGGGGACCGGCTGCGGCGCGCAACACGGGCATGGCTGCCACGACCTCCCCTGTCGTGGCGTTCCTCGACGCCGACTGCGTCGCCTCCACGGGATGGACGCAGCGTCTGCGCGCGCACTTCGACGACGCACGGGTCGGCGTGGTGGCGCCCCGGGTGCTGCCGCGGGCCGCCGGCGACGGTGTGCTGGCCCGTCACGAGGCGGCCCGTTCCGCCCTCGACATGGGCGCTGACAGCGCCCTCGTGCGCCGGGGCGGGACGCTGGGCTTCCTGCCGTCGGCCGCGCTTCTCGTGCGGCGGGAGGCGGTGGGCGCCCAGCCCTTCGACGAGGACCTGCGGCTGGGTGAGGACGTCGACCTCGTGTGGCGGCTCGCGGACGGCGGGTGGCATGTGCGGTACGAGCCGTCGGTCGAGGTGTGGCACGAGATGCGGCTTCATCCGTTCGCCTGGGCGAGGCGGCGCTTCGAGTACGGGACGTCGGCGGCGGACCTCGACGCGCGTCATCCTGGCCGCCTCGCCCCGGCACGGGTGTCGGCGTGGAACCTGGCCGCGCTCGCGGCACTCACTGCTCGGCGGCCGGTGGTCGGCGCGCTTGCGGCCGGCGGGGCCACCGTTGCGCTGGCCTGGCGGCTGCGGCGCGCAGGTGTCGACCCGCGTATCGCTGCGGTCGTCGTCGGCAAGGGCGTCGTGGCGGACGCCGCAGCGATCGGTCACGCGTTGCGCCGGGAGTGGTGGCCGGTGGGCTGGGCCGCGCTGCTGCTCGCCCCCCGCTCGCGCTGGGCGAGGGCGCTCAGCCTGGCCATGCTCCTGCCCGTCGGCCTGGAGTGGGTGCGCGGTCGGCCGGAGGTGGACCCCCTGCGCTACGCCGGCCTGAGGCTGGTGGAGGACGCTGCCTATGGCACAGGAGTGATCACCAGTGCAGGGCGCAGGCGGACGGCCTCCACCCTGCTGCCGTCGGTCCGATGGCCCGGGCGGGCAGGCGCACCGCCCGGCTCGTTGAGCCACTGACACCTGACACGGGACCAGACGGTTCGCGCGCCGCTCCTGTCGTCGCACGCGCCGGTCGACCCCCGAGGCGAGGCGATCGACGGGATTCCCAGGTTCCACGCCGCGCGTTGACGCCGGGACGCTACGGTCGGCGTCCATGGGCGGGTTGTCACAACTGCTTGGCTCGGTCCGTGCTCGTCTCGGCCAGCCGCGTAGGCAGGCGCCGCCGCCGGGGCAGCCGGCCTCGATCGACGCTGTGATCGCAGAGATGACCGCGATCGGCCAGGGGCTCCCGCCCACCGACGGGGTCGCCGAGTTCAACCGGATGTACCTGCAGGTCACCCGGCTGGTCGCTGAGAAGGTGGGCGGCGGCTTCTTCGCCGTCCCAGCGTTCGTCACCCGGCTCGACCTCGTCTTCGCCGGCCTCTACCTCGACGCGGTCGCGGCGAAGGCCCCCGACCGGGCGTGGGCACCGCTGTTCGCATGCCGGTCGGAGCCGGGACGGCTGCCCGTCCAGTACGCGCTCGCGGGCATGAACGCCCACATCAACCACGACCTGCCGATCGCCGTCGTCCGCACCTGCCGGCAGCTCGGCCTCACCCCGGACAGTCCCGGGGTCGCAGCCGACTACCGCAGGATCAACGACCTGCTCGGCTCGGTGGACCAGCAGGTGCGCGAGTCGTTCCTGTCAGGGATCGCACTCGAGGTCGACAAGGGGTATGCCGTCCCCGTGGTCAACCTCGTGGACTCGTGGAGCATCACCGCTGCCCGCGACGCCGCCTGGACCAACGCCAAGGTGCTCTGGCACCTTCACGGGGTCGAGCTGCTCCAGTCAGACTTCCTCGCGACCCTGTCCGGCAGCGTGGGGATGGCCAGCCGCTGCCTGCTGACACCCATCGCCGATCTCGCCTGAACGGCCTCCGCCACGATGGGCGAAAGGCGCAGCGTGCTGGCTTGGGACGTTGCGAGGCCGACCAGGCGAACCGTGCGGAGCGGTCAGGCGAGCTCGTCGTGCAGCAGCGCGCCGAGGCGTTCGAGGCCGAGCCGGAGGTCGGCGTGGGGGAGCGCGGAGAAGCTGATCCGGGCGTGGTGGGGCTGCTCGTGGACGGCGAAGAAGGTGCCGCCCGGCACATAGGCGACCTTCGCCTGCGGCAGTGCGCGGTCGCGCATGAAGGCCGCTGCGTCGAAGCCGTCCGGGAGGGTCACCCAGGTGAAGAGGCCGCCCTGGGCGCGGGTGTGCCGGACCGTGGTCGGGAAGCACCGGTCGATGGTGGCCAGGGCCAGGTCGCGCTTGCGCCGGTAGGAGTCGCGCAGGACGTCGATGTGCGCGTCGAGGTCGAACCGGTCGAGGTAGGCAGAGGTCGCCGCCATGTTCAGCGTGCTGCACTGGGTGTCCGCGGCCAGCTTGAGCAGCGCCAGTCCCGAGAGCAGGCGCGGGGCGGCCAGCACCCAGCCGAGCCGCATCCCTGGCGCGAGGATCTTCGAGAAGCTGCCGAGGTGGATGACGCGACCGTCGGGGTCGAGGCTCTTCAGGGTGGGCAGGTGGTCGCCCTCGTAACGCAGCGCGCGGTAGGGGGTGTCCTCGAGGATGACGACGTCGAACCGCCCAGCCAGCTCGACCAGGTGGTGGCGGCGTGGCAGGGACAGGGTGACCCCTGTCGGGTTCTGGAAGTCGGGAATGGTGTAGACGAGCTTGACCGCGGGGTTGGCGGTGAGCAGTGCCTCCAGCGCATCGGTGTCCATCCCGTCGTCGTCGACGGGCACCGTGAGGTAGCGCGGCTGGCACGGGTTGAACGCGATCAGCGCGCCGAGGAAGGTCGGGTTCTCCACCACCACCAGGTCGCCGGGGTTCAGCAGCAGCTTGGCGACCAGGTCCAGCCCCTGCTGCCCGCCCTGCAGCACCAGCAGGTCGTCGGCGCCGCACGGCATCGCGTCGCGAGTCAGCCGGGCTGCGATCTGCTCGCGCAGCCGCGGCAGGCCGATGGATGCGGTGTACTGCAGCGCACCGGCGTGCTGCGGGGTCAGCAGGTCGGCGAACACGGCCGCGAGGTCGTCCATCGGGAACAGCGCGGGGTCGGGGTAGCCGCCGCCGAAGGAGATGATCGCCGGGTCGTCCCCGAGGCGGAGCAGCTCACGGATCGCCGACGGCTTCACCCCGGCCATCCGGTCGGCCAGCGGCACGCTCATCGCAAACCTCCAGGTCAGGGTGCCAGGTCAGGGTGCCGGCTCGGGGTCCGCCGGTCGGGTGGCCGCGATCCGCGCCTCGACCCCGAGGGTCTCGGCCAGTGACCCGCCGGCGGCCAGCGCTGCGACCCACTGGGCCTCCCGGGCCGCGACAACCTCGCTGAGTCGCAGCACCTCCGCGGCGTGCACCCCCGGGATCACGACCAGCCCGCTGCGGTCCCCGCGGACGATGTCGCCGGGCTCGACGACCACCCCGCCGCACTGGACCGTCACGTTGAAGGCACCGGGCCCGTCGGCCGACCCCGTGGCGGGGTGCGTGCCGCGGGCGAAAGTGGGAAGCGCCAGCTCGTCCAGCCCGTCGATGTCGCGGACGGCCCCGTCGACCACCAGCCCGACCGCGCCGTTTCGCTGGATCGCGCCGCCGACGATGTCCCCGATCACCGCGGCGTCCAACCGCCCGCCACCGTCGATCACCAGCACGTCACCCGGCTCGACCATGTCCGGGGCCTTGAGGATGAACAAGATGTCGCCCGGCTTGGTCCACAGCGTCGCTGCCACACCGCAGAGCTCGCGCCCGCCGGCGACCCAGCCGATCCCCGGGCCGACCACCCCAACCGGACCCCCAGCGTCGGCGATCTGGGTGGTGGCCAGCCGCGCGAACCCGGCCACCACCGCGGGGTCGGGGCGCTCCCGCTCACCGACCGTCCACTGCTCGGCGTGCGACCTGCTCATCGACAAGCCTCCCGTCCGACGGGTGTTCCAGACGGTCGGCAGCCTAGCGAGGCCTTCGGCGATCCCCCCCGGATGCGCGCGGCAGGACATCGTGATGGGTTCGACGACGTCTCATCCTGCTGCGCCGATCGGTGCGAGATTCGTGCTTGCGCACGCGGAGGTGAGGGCACGCGCGAGGAGCGGGTCGGCGAGCTCGAGCGAGTAGCCCACCCAGCGGCCGGCGACGCGGAGTCGAACGGGGAGCAGAGGTGGTGCCTCGCCCTCGGGCGTACATCGGGTGTGCCAGATCACGATCGCCTCGGCGCGACCGTTGCGAGGGCGGAGATCCGCTTCGCTGAACGCGACACGGGCGTCGGCCGTGAGGTGGGACTGGTCGTCCCCGACGGCCATCCTCGTGGCGCCGGAGGCCACCGAGAGGCGGACCGTCAGCGACACCCCCGCGCTCCGGACGACGCCAGGGTCGGTGGGCGCGTTGCGTGCCGACACGACGTGGATCGAGGTGGCGGGTGGTGAGCACAGGCTGCGCACGGCCCGCCGGATCCGCGCGACCTGGTCCGGGGAGAGTGCCGTGAGTGCGGTGGCCTGGGGGTCACCCGTCCCCGGGCCGACCGACCACGACAGTGCCAGCCCGCCGCCCTTCCGGGTGCCTCCCGTCCCGTCCCCTCCCGTCCCATCCCCGAGCGTCGGCAGGGCCAGGAAGGGGGTCAGGCAGTCCGCAACGACGAGCCGGACCCGAAAGGCGCGCATCGCGCCCGGCCGCAGCAGGCCGGAGTCGGCGGCGTCGAGAGTGGCCACGTCGGCGATGTCGACCACCTGGAGTCGGACGTCCTGGGCGAGGCCGTTTCGCGTCACCACGCTGAGCAGGACCTGGTGTCCGTGAGGCTGGACCCGCGCGTCGACATGCTCGATCGTGAGGCTTCGGGACGACTCCCTCGCCCAGCAGTACCGGCGGATCACGGCGGCCCAGTCGCCGCCCGCTGACGCCGCGGGGACCAGCCCGGTGGTCTGGTGCCCGTCGGCCTCGGTCCGTATGACGCGCAGGTAGTACGGCGAGCCGACGGCGTCCAGGCTCGACGGGTCGCTGCAGTCCGGGGTCACGCCGACCGAGACCAGGTCGGTGGCCGTCGCGGCGGCCGGTGCTGCGAGGGGAGCCGATGAGCCGATGAACGGCCCCACCACGGCGTCGACCGCATAAGCGGCCGGCGGTTGCGCAGGCACCACGCGGTAGGTGGCGACGACCATCGGGGCGCCGGATGCGAGGGTCGGGGGTGGAACAGTCTTGATCGACAGGCCGACGAACGGCTTCTCGGACAAGGGGACTCGAGGGTGCGGCCCCACGGCGACGACGCCGGCCACCAACGCGGCCAGCAGGAGCGCCGCCGCCCCCGCCCTGCCCAGGAGACGGCGACGGCCGTCGAGCCGGCTCGTCGACGCCGGGGAGCCGATGACCTCCTGCGGGACGCCGCGCGCTGCCTCGCCGTCATGGGCTGCTGAGGATGCGCCAACGAAGCCGCCCTCGAGGATCGGCCCGCCGTCATCGACGGGGCGCCGGCCGTCATCGCTCACTGGGCACCATGCATCGAGGGTAGGAGCCCCACGGTGGGAGGCCTCCGCGAGACGGTCGGTCGCCCCGCGCATCTGGTGGGGCGGGTCACGGCAGCCGACAGCCTCGCCCGGGTCAGGCGAGCGGGGGGATGATCTTCTGGGCGCGCAGGGTGTCGAAGAGGTCGAGGAACGACCTGGCAGAGCTCTGGAAGTCGACGAACCCGAGGGATCGGCTCTTGGACATGTCGGCGAAGGTCTCGACCTCCCGCCCCAGGTCGGCATCGGTGTGCCACCACGACGCCAGCTGGGTCGCCCGGTAGTCGGTGAGCCCGTGCTCGCTGACCAACCTGGCCCAGACGTCGTCGGCGTGGTCCATGCGGTTCTGCAACGGGTTCGGATGTCCGGGGTACTCCGCAGGGTCGACGCCCAGACCCTCGGCCACGCGTGCCCACATCTGGCGCCAGCGGAAGACGTCGCCGTTGACGGTGTTGAACGCCTGGTCGCGCGCGGCCGGCTCGGTCGCCGACCAGGCGACGTGCCGTCCGAGGAGGCGGGCGTCGGTGATGTCGGTGACTCCGCCGTACTGCTGGGGACTCCCGGGGAAGACGAACGGCTCGCCCGTGGCCCGGCAGATGCTCCCGTAGATCGCCAGGGTCACGCCCATGTTCATGACGTTGCCCAGCGCGTAGCCGATCATCGTATGGGGTCGGTGGACCGACCAGGTGAAGCCGTGCTCGGCCGCCGCCGCGAACAGGATGTCCTCCTGGTCGTAGTAGAAGTTCTGGAAGGGCAGGCGGTCCTGGGACTCCCGGAAGGGGGTCTCCGCCGGTGCTGCGGCATAGGCCTCGAAGGGGCCGAGATAGTGCTTGAGACCGGTGACGAGGACGGCGTGCTCGAGCTTCGTGGTGCGGTCGGCCGCTTCCAGGGTGTTGGCGAGCATCGCGCCGTTGACCCGACAGTTGTCCGCCTCGGTGTCCTGACGTGACCACGTCGTGAAGAACAGGTGGGTCACGCCCTTGCCCGACATGCATGCCTCGATGGAGCCGGGGTCCAGGACGTCGCCGTAGACGTGCTCGACCCCGGGGATCTCGTAGCGGCGCGACCGTGACAGCCCGACCACCCGCCACCCGGCCGCGAGCAGGGCCTGGGCGGTGTTGTATCCCGCGATTCCGGTCACGCCGACGACGAGTGCGGTCCGATCCATGCGGGACTCCCTGGGGTGGTAGCGCCCGGCAGCGGCCCGGGCGATGGTTGCCGGACGCCGTGATGTTGCCTGTTGCTGGACACTCCGTCAAGTAGTGATTACCGTCTGCCGCACGACGGTCGGGCGATTCGGGCGGTCACGGGTTCTTGGAGGTCGGCACATGGCGGGACGAGTTGAGGGTAAGGGCATCGTCATCACGGGCGCGGGCAGCGGCATGGGACGTGCCTTCGCGCTGGGCATGGCACGCGAGGGTGCCGTCGTCGGCGTTCTCGATCTCGACCTTGACGCCGCTGACCGCGTGCGGTCGCAGATCACAGCGGAGTCGGGCAGCGCGGTCGCGCTGCAGGCAGACGTCAGCAAGCGAGACCAGGTGGCTCGCGCCCTCGACGCGTTCGTCGGGCGGGCCCCCCTGGACGTGCTGTTCAACAACGCGGGCTTCAACCGACCGATGCACCTGCTCGACGTGACCGAGGAGAACTGGCACTCGATCATGGACGTGAACGCGTTGGGTACCCTGATCGGGATCCAGGAGGGTGCCAAGCGGATGATCCCGCGCCGATCAGGCAAGATCATCAACACGTCCTCCATCGCCGGCCGTCAGGGGTACGCGAGCTTCGCGCCGTACTGTGCGAGCAAGTTCGCCGTCAACGCACTCACCCAGGCGGGAGCCAGGGCGCTCGCGGAGCACAACATCACCTGCAACGCCTTTGCACCCGGGGTGGTCGACACCCCGCTGTGGACCCAGCTCGACGCCGACCTGCTCGAGATCGGCGACTCGCAGTCGCCGGGTCAGGCGATGGCGGACTTCTCGTCGGGCATCTTGCGCGGTCGGCCGGCCACACCGGAGGACCTGGTCGGCACGGCCATGTTCCTGGCCTCGGCAGACTCCGACTACCTCACCGGCCAGGTCATCATGGCCGATGGCGGGATGGTTCTGGTCTGATGGCAGGAGACGTCGGTCCGGCGCGCGCCGAGCCTCCCGGTACAGTTCCGCTCACGGGGCTCGCCGCCCCGCGAGGGGGCGTGGTGTCCGAGGATCGCGCCGCAGCGGCTGCGCCGGTAACCAGTTTGGGTGCCCGCCTGAAGCACGTCCGGCAGCTGTCCGGGATGTCGCTGCGCGAGGTGGCGCGACAGCTGGGCGTGTCGCCGTCGTTCGTGTCCCAGATGGAGAACGGGAAGTCCCAACCCTCCGTCGCCACGCTGTACTCGATCTCCCAGCTGCTCGGCGTCTCGATCGACGAGCTGTTCGCCGCGGAGGTGCGGGGCAGCCGGGCGCGCGGCTCGTCCGCGACCACCCCCGTCGCCGGCGCTCGAGCCTCCGACGCACGCGGGCAGGGCGTCGGGCAGGGCGTGGAGTCGTCGGCCTCCAGCCCCATCAGCCGGTCGGAGCTCGGCTCGCCGGCCGACGCCTGGCCCCGGGAGCGTGTCCTGGCCCGCCTCTCGGTCACCCGCCCGGGTGGGCGGGTGCGCCTGGAGATGGACAGCGGGGTGGTCTGGGAGCAGCTGGCGACGAACACGGGGACGGGGCTGGACTTCATGGAGATCATCTACCCCCCGCACTCGACGTCCACCAACGACAACCGCATGCTTCAGCACGCCGGTTCGGAGTTCGGCTACCTGATCGAGGGACAGCTGGAGATCACGGTCGGCTTCGAGGTCGTCACGTTGCGTGCAGGCGAGGCGATCGGGTTCGACTCCGCGATGCCCCACCTGCTGTCCAACCGGACGGACACCACCGCACGAGGCATCTGGTTCGTCAGGCACCCGTCCGCGACCGGTGCTTGACAGGTCCGACGACGACCGTTCAGTATCCGTGAACATGACGTCGATTCGTCGCTCCCTCCGGCCCGTCTCGACGCGGCCGTGTCCCGAGAGAGGTGACGCGTGAAGGCTCTGCAGTTCATCGGTGACGACCGGTGCGCGGTCAACGAGCTCGAGGTTCCGCGAGTCGGGGACGACGAGGTGCTGCTGGCCAGCCGCAGCGTCGGGATCTGCCACAGCGACATCGAGCTGCTCGCGGGGCGCTACATCATCCCGTTCGAGTTCCCGGTGATCCCCGGCCACGAGTGGGCCGCCGAGGTGGTGCAGCTCGGCGCCCGGGTGAAGGGCCTCGGCGTGGGCGACCGCGTCGTCGGTGAGTGCGTGATCGGGCAGGAGCACTTCGGGTTCAGCATCAGCGGGGCTGCGGCGGAGTTCTTCGTCGCGAAGCAGTCGTGGCTGCATCGCCTGCCCGACAACGTGTCCTGGACGCAGGGTGCGCTCGTGGAGCCGTTCAGCTGTGGCTACTACGCGTCGGTGCGGGCGGACAACCTCGATGCGAGCGACACCGCCGTCGTCCTCGGTGCCGGGCCGATCGGGCTGGGCGTCGTCGCCGCGTCGGTCGGGAAGGGCGCCCGGGTGCTGGTGGCAGAGCCGTCGCAGGCGCGAGGACGTCTCGCGCTCGAGCTGGGCGCGGAGGCCGTCCTCGATCCCACGGCTGCATCGTTCCTCGACGAGGTGGCGCAGGCCACTGCGGGCGCCGGGGCGAGCGTCGTGTTCGAGGCGAGTGGCAAGCCCGCCGCCATGGCCACAGCGCTCGAGGTCGCCGGCTTCCGCGCTCGTCTGGTCTACATCGGCATCGACGTCGGCGGGACGGCTCCGGCCCGCTTGGGGCTCATCCAGTCCAAGGAGCTGCAGCTGCGGGGCATCATCGGGTCGCCCGGAGTCTGGCCGCAGACCCTGCGTTTCCTCTCCCGCAGCGGCGTGGACCTGTCCCCCCTGGTGACGTCCACGTATGCCCTGTCGACGGCGGACAAGGCCATCGACGCGGTCCTCACGGACAAGACCCAGGTCAAGGTCCACATCACGTCGACCGTCACCCTCTGAGCCGGGGCCGAGACCGCCATGCGTGCAGCCGTTCTCCATGCACCGCACGACCTGAGACTCGAGGATCTCCCGGACCCGGTGGCCGGGGACGGTGAGGTCATCGTCGCGGTGTCCTACAACGGCCTCTGCGGCACCGACGCCACCGAGTACACGAAGGGCCCGATGATGGTCCCGCTCCTCGCCCCGCACCCGGGGAGCGGACACGTCGGCCCGACGACCCTGGGGCACGAGTTCATCGGGACCGTCGTCGATGCCGCCTCCTCCGAGCGTGAGTGGGTCGGGCGCCGGGTCGCGTGCGGTGCCGGCGTCTCGTGCGGCAGGTGCGCATGGTGCCGCCGCGGGCGGACGAACCTGTGCGCGAGCTACTACACGCTGGGTCTGAGCACCCACGGCGGGCTCGCCGAGCTCGTCGCCGCACCAGTGCGAACCCTGCGCGAGATCCCGGACACGTGCGCAGACCTCGATGCCGCGCTCGCACAACCACTCGCCGTCGGGCTGCACGCCGTCACGCGCTCCGGCGTGCGCCCCGGCGACGTCGTCGTCCTCCAGGGAGCCGGCGCGATCGGCTCGTTCATCCTTGCCGGGCTGCACGGTCACGACGGCCGGGTGGTCGCCCTCGACATCGACGCCGGGCGGCTCGACACGGCCCGCACGCTGGGCGCCACCGAGACCATGCTGATCGACCCCGACGCCACCGGTCAGGATCTGCGAGCTCTCGTGCCGGAGGGAGCAGACGTCGTCATCGAGAGCTCGGGAGTGCCGGGGGCCGCGGCCCGGTCGTTCGCCCTGGCCGCCCGCGGGGGCGCCGTCCTGCTGGTCGGGCTCACCAAGGCACCGCAGCCGCTGGAGCTCGCCGACGTCGTGCTGCGTGAGGTGGACGTGCGGACGACGGTCGCGCACGTGTGCGACGTCGACCTGCCGGCCGCGCTGGACCTGCTCACCAGGCGTCCCTTGGCCTCCGTTCTCGTCGACCGAGTGGTCGACCTGGAGGACGTGGTGCTCGGGGGGTTCGAGCCGCTGTCGACGGGCCAGGCTCACGGCAAGATCCTCGTGGCGCCCCGCCATGGCTGACGTCGCGGTGGTGGGAACCGGCCGCATGGGGGCTGCGATGGCGCGCCGTGTCGCCGCGGCCGGCCACTCACTGGTCGTGTGGAACCGGACCATGGCCTCGGCCCGTTCCGTGGCCGAGTCGCTGCCCGCCGGCACCGTCCGGGTGGCGGCAACCGCGGCAGAGGCCGTCTCCGGCCGGGCGGTGGTGCTGTCGATGCTCGCCGACGGTGCGGTCACCTGTGAGGTGCTGCTGGACACGTCGGTGCTCGAGGCACTCGCGCCGGGAACGGTCGTGTGCGACCTCGCCACCAGCGGCGTGGCCGCGGCGCAGGAGCTGCAGCGCGGCCTGCTCGCGTTCGGGGCCGGCTTCGTCGACGCACCGGTCTCGGGCAGCGTCCCCGCGGTCGACGCCGGCACGCTGCTCGTGATGGCCGGCGGCGATGCGACCGTCATCGACGCGGCAACCCCTGTGCTCGAGAGCTTCGCCCGCAAGGTCGTGCGCGTGGGCGAGGTCGGCGCCGGCCAGGCGATGAAGCTTGCGGTCAACCTCGTGGTCCACGGCCTCAACGCGGCGCTGAGCGAGGCCCTCGTCCTCGCCGAACACGCAGGGATCACGCGGCGAGATGCCTATGACGTCCTCCAGGACAGCGTCGTGGCGGCCCCGTTCGTCACGTACAAGCGCGCAGCCTTCCTCGACCCCGCCACCCCTGTGGCGATGAGCCTGGACCTGGTCCTGAAGGACCTGCGCCTGATCATGGAGCTCGCGGAGGGACTCTCCGTCGAGGCCCCCGTCACCCAGTCGGTGCGAGAGTCGGTCGCCGCGGCCTGCGACGCGGGCTGGGGTGCCCGCGACATGGCCGGCCTGAGCCGGGTCCACGGCACTCGCACGGTTCGCTGACCGTTCCCGGTGTTCGCCGTCACATCACATTTTGAGCACGACCCCTGTTTCCGCCTTGTGCACCCCTTGTGAACGTCGCCCTCGACTTTGTACAGTCCCGCCCAACACTTGTTGCGTGCGCCACAGGTAAGGCTCACCGAAGGCCGACGCAGAGGGAGGCGCCATGACCACCACGACCGAGGAGCCGACCACCGCTCGTCGCTCGCGGCCTCAGGCGTCTCGGGGGCTCGTGACGGTGGTCGTGGCCCTGGCCATCCTCGTCGCGGCCGGCTATGTGTTCGCGCCGAGCAGCGTCAGCCAGGGCGCCGTGCGAGGGATGCTCCCGTTCGCCGCCGTCCTCGCGATCGTGGCGCTGGGGCAGACTCTGGTGATCATGCAGGGTGGGATCGACCTGTCGATAGCCGGGTCGGTCTCGCTCGTGATCGTGATCATCACGCACGAGGCCTACGGGAACAACGCTCGGGTGCTCCCGGCGGCGCTCGCCGCGCTCGCCGTCGCGATCGCGGCCGGCCTCTTCAACGGGTTCCTCGTCGGACGCCTGGGCCTCAACCCGATCGTGGCCACCCTCGGCACGAACGCCTTGCTGTACGCGGCGGTTCTGGGAGTGTCAGGCGGGACCCCTCGCCAGACGACAGACCTGCTCGCCTCGATCGGCGGCGGCGAGGTGCTCGGCATCCCCAACTCGGTCTTCTTCGCGGTGGTCGCGGTCGCGGTGACGACAGTCGCGGTCAAGCGCACGGTGGTCGGTCGCCGTTTCGAGGCCGTGGGCGCCAACGGCGCGGCGGCCTGGGCCACCGGGCTCATGGTTCAGCGACACCGCGGCGGCGGCTACGTATGGGCTCAGGTTCTGTACTGGCTCGGCGGCGTCCTGCTGGCGGGAATCATCAACAAGCCCACCGCCTACCAGGGGGACAGCTACCTCCTCGCGTCGGTCGCCGCGGTCGTCCTCGGTGGGACCGCGCTCACCGGGGGGAGGGGTGACCTTGTGGCCACCGCGCTCTCCGCCCTCTTCCTCACCCAGCTGAGCCAGTTCGTCCTGGCTCTCGGCGTCACGTTCGCCGTGCAGACGCTCGTGCAGGCGGCAGCCCTGGCCATCGGCGTCGCGCTCTACACGATCGACTGGTCGGGCATCAGACGTCGCATGACCGGAGCGTCAGGTCCGCTACCCGCAACCTGAGCCACCCGAGTGCAGGTGCCCTGCCGCTACTCCGAGCTCGACCAGCCCCATCTCCATGGAAGTCCCGCGACAGAAAGGTCCAGCCGCATGTCCCGACCCTCCACCACCCTCCGCCTGCTGGCGATCTCGGGTGCCGTTGCACTCCTGCTGAGCGCGTGCGGGAGCTCCTCGTCGTCGAACACCGCGGCGTCGAACACCGCGGCGTCGTCCGGTGCGGCCTCGACCGCGGCGAATGCCAACGTGCCGACGTGGTGCGGCGCGAAGAAGATCACCCTCGGCCTCACGGACGGCTTCGGTGGCAACAGCTGGCGCCTGGTGACGACGGCCGCGGCCAAGGACGAGATCTCGAAGTGCCCGAGTGTCACGGACTTCACGTACGCCGACGGTCAGGGCAACACCCAGAAGGCGATCTCGGACATCCAGGGCCTGGTGGCGAAGGGTGTCAAGGCGCTGGTCGTCTTCCCCGACGCGGGTAACGCGATCCTGCCGGCGCTGCAGAGCGCCCACTCCGCGGGCGTCACGACCGTCCCCTACCGCGTGAACCCGGGCGGCACGGACGGCAAGGACTATGACGTCTGGGTCGGTGCCGACTTCACCACCGACGGCAAGAACTGGGGCAACTGGCTGCTGAAGAACCTGCCGAACGGCGGCAACATCCTGTTCTTGTCCGGGCCCAAGGGCAACAGCCAGGGCATCACCGAGGGTGATGCACTCCACTCGGTCCTCGACCCCACCGGCAAGTACAAGTTCATCGGCGAGCAGCCGTTCGAGCCGACGAACTGGGACCCGGCAGTCACCCAGCAGGTCCTCACCGCGGCGATCGCGAAGTTCCCGAAGATCGACGCCATCGTCTCCGACTTCGGGCCGTCCCTGGTCGGGGCGCTGCCCGAGTTCGAGAAGTCGGGCCGTTCCATCCCCGCTGTCGTGACCTCTGACGGCAACGTGCTCTCGTGCTTCTACGACGCGCACAAGGCGAAGAACGCCGACTTCAAGCTCTACACGGTCGCCACCGGCAACGACAACGCCCGCCTCGCGGTCGACTGGGCGGTCGCCCTCGCCAGTGGCGGTACCCCGCCGACGTCCAAGCAGTTCGAGGCGCCTGTCTTCGAGGACTCGGTCAGTGGCACGCCGAACCCCGTGACGTGCAAGTCGGATCTGCCCGGTGACATCTATCTCTCCGCGCAGATGTCCGGTGCGGACCAGGCGAAGCTGCTCAAGTAGCCCGGTATCGCCTACCGGTCGGGTCGGGTGCACCCGGCTCGACCGGTAGGCGGCTCCAGGGGCCGTCGGCCGCCGGCATCTGACGGAAGAAGGATGGACACGTGACCGAGGACACTTCGGTGATCGTCGTCGAGCCGACGATGGTCCTCGCCGGCATCAGCAAGCACTACGACGGAGTCGCAGCGCTGACCGGTGTCTCCCTCGAGGTCCGCCCTGGTGAGGTGCATGCCCTTCTGGGCGAGAACGGTGCGGGCAAGTCGACGCTGATGGGCGTGGCCTCCGGGACCACGGAACCTGACGGTGGAACGATCACGGTTCACGGGCAGGTTGTCGACCGCCTGAGTCCTGCTCTGGCGACGCAGCTCGGGATCGCCATCGTGCACCAGCACCCGGCGGTCCTCGCGGACCTGACGGTGGCGGAGAACATCCGCGTTGCCGTGCCCTCGCAGTTCCTCGACACGCACGGCGACGTGGACGTGGCGATACGCCAGATGCTCGACGACGTCGGTTGCAGCGCGCATCTCGACGACCGCGTCGCCTCGTTGTCCGTCGCGCAGACGCACCTCCTCGAGCTCGCGAAGGCGCTGGTCGTCAAGCCCTCCCTCCTTATCCTCGACGAGCCGACGGCCCCTCTCGGGCAGGACGCCGTCGACCTGCTGTTCGACCGCGTGAGATCTGCCGCGCAGCGGGGGACCGCCGTCGTCTACATCACCCACAGGCTGGCAGAGGTCCGCGTCCTCGCTTCGCGTGTGACCGTGCTGCGTGACGGGAAGCTTCGCGGGACCGCCCAGGTCGACGAGATCACGGACGATGAGCTCCTGGCGCTCATCGTGGGTCGTCAGCTCGACTCGACCTTCCCCCCCAAGCCAAGTCTCGCCGGGGAGGAGGCGCCTGTACTTTCCGTGGACGGTCTGACGGGGTCGGACTTCTCCGACGTGTCCTTCTCCAGCCGCCGCGGGGAGATCCTCGGGGTCTCCGGAGTAGTCGGTAACGGTCAGAGTGCACTCCTGAGGGCGCTGGCGGGGCTGGAGTCCTTCACCGGAACGGTCACGATTGCGGGGAGGAGCCACGCCAGCAAGGACCTGCGTCGCTCCTCGGCCTACCTGCCCGCCGACCGGCACCGTGAGGGACTCATGATGACGCTGTCGGTCCGGGAGAACGCCGCCATCTCAGCCTTGAAGCGGTTCACCAACGGTCCGTTGCTCAACCGCACCACCGAGGTGGACGCCGTCCAACGCGAGCTCACCTCTTTGGCGGTGAAGACCCCATCTCAGGAAGCCACGGTCTCGTCACTGTCCGGTGGCAACCAACAGAAGGTCGTCCTCGCGCGAGCCCTGCTGTCGCAGCCGTCGATCCTGGTCGCGGACGAGCCCACCCAGGGTGTCGACGTCGGCGCTCGGGCCGAGATCTACCGCATCCTCCGCGAGGTGTCCGAGGGCGGGGTGCCTGTGGTCGTGGCCTCCTCCGACGCGAAGGAGCTCGAGGGCCTGTGCGACCGCGTCATCGTCATGTCGCGCGGCGCCGTCGTCGGAACGCTGTCGGGTGGGGAGATCACCGAGGAGCGCCTGATCCATGCGGCGGTGCGCGCGACGGGCCACTCCAGGCAAGCCACCCAGGCCGCTGCCGCGCCGCTGATCACGTCCACGCGCGTCGGTCGGTTCCTGCAGGGCGACTACGCGCCCGTCGTCATCCTCGCCTTGGTCATGCTGGCGCTCGGGTCCTACGTCCTGAGCCAGAACTCGCGTTACCTGTCGCCGTTCAACATCACATCGGTGATGACGTCGTGCGCTGCGCTCGGCTTCATCGCTATGGGGCAGACGATCGCGCTGCTCATCGGGGGCATCGACCTGTCTGTCGGACCTCTGTCGGGGTTCGTCGTCGTCGTCGCATCGTTCTTCGTCAACGACGGGAGCTCGGCGGCCTTCATGGCGCTCGGCTTCGTCCTCATGTTCGCCGGGGCGGCCGCGACCGGGCTCGTGAACGGAAGCCTGATCCGCTTCGCGCGTTTCACGCCGGTCGCTGCGACGCTGGTCACCTACATCGCTCTGCAAGGGCTGAGCTTCCTGCTGCGTGATGCGCCAGGAGGGAACATCGCGAGCTCGGTGACGAGCGTCATCGCAACCAAGGTCGGTCCCGTACCAGTCGTCTTCATCCTGCTGGTGGTCCTGACGCTGGTGATGGAGTACGTCCTCCGTTACCGAGGCTGGGGCCTTCGCCTGCGTGCCGTGGGGTCCAACGAGGAGTCTGCCCGCCGGGTAGGCGTTCGCATCGACCGCACCGTCATCCTGGCCTATGTGGCGAGCTCGCTCTTCGTGGCCCTGGGAGCCGTGGTGCTGCTGCAGCAGCTAGGCATCGGGGACCCCGCGCAGGGCGTCGGGTACACGTTGAGCAGCATCACGGCCGTGGTTCTGGGGGGCACGAGCCTGCTGGGGGGCCGCGGCACGTTCGTCGGGACGTTGTTCGGTACCGGCCTGATCGTCCAGGTGCTGAACGCCACGGTGTTCTTGAACCTCACGCAGACCTGGCAGTACTTCTTCCAAGGGGCGCTCATCGTCGTGGCGGCCGTCATCTACAGCCAGGTTCGCGGCCCGCGGGCCCGCGTTCGCTAGCGACCATCCGTCCGAGAAGCTCTCTACCCACTGGAGTTCCCGTGCGAGCAGCAAGATTCCACGGCAAGTCCGACATCCGTGTCGAGGACGTCCCCAGCCCCAAGATCAAGACTCCCGACGACGTGCTCGTCGAGGTCGCCTACTGCGGCATCTGCGGGACGGACCTGCATGAGTACCTGGTCGGTCCCATCGTCACGCCCACCTCGCCCCACCCACTGACCGGCGTGACCATCCCGCAGACCCTGGGGCACGAGTTCTCCGCTCGCGTGGTGGAGATCGGCGGCGATGTGACAGACGTCGCGGTCGGCGACCGAGTGGCGATCATGCCGGCCATCGTGTGCGGCAAGTGCCACTACTGTCGCCGCGGCCTCGGTCATCTGTGCGTCAGGTTCGCGTGCACGGGTCTGAGCGCAGAGACGGGGGGTCTGGCCCAGTACGCCTCCCTCAAGGACTACCAGGTGGCGACACTGCCCGACGAGGTGTCCGACGTCGAAGGCGCAGTGGTGGAGCCGGCCAGCGTGGCGGCGTACGGCATCGACCGGGTCGGTGTGCACGGTGGGGACGTCGTGCTCGTCACCGGGGCCGGACCGATCGGTGTCCTGTCCGCGATGTACGCCGACGCCATCGGGGCCGCGACGGTGGTCATCGCCGAACCGAACCCGAACCGCGCCGCCCTGGTGCGTGCCATGGACATCGGTCCGGTCCTCGACCCGACCGAGTCCGGGTTCAGTGACCAGATCAACGAGCTCACCCGTGGCATCGGCGTGGACGTCGTCGCTGAGTGCTCGGGCTCCAGCCCGGGCCTTGCGACCGCCCTTTCCAGCGTCCGTCGACGGGGCGCGATCGTCCAGACGGGCCTGCACACCAAGCCGGCGACGCTGGACGCCATGGCCCTGTCGGAGAAGGACGTCAGCCTCGTGGGCAGCTGGTGCTACCTCATCACCGACTGGCCGCGCGTGATCCGCCTGATCGCGGCCGGCAAGTACCCGGTGTCCAAGGCCGTCACGGCGCGGATCCGGCTGGAGGACGTCGTGACCAAGGGCTTCGACGTCCTGGTGGATCCCCGAGGCGACCAGCTGAAGGTGCTGGCGTCGCCGTCACTCGTCGCCTGAACCGCACCAGTCATCGGAGGTACGCCATGGAGCTCAAGGCCGTCCATCACGTCGGGCTGGTTGTCCGCGATCTCGACAGGTCGATCTACTTCTACCACGACATCCTCGGTCTGCCCTTCGCCAACGAGCCGACGCCCTGGTTCGACGGGCCGCAGCTCGAGAAGGGCGTCGGCGTCCCCGGGGCGCGGCTGCGCCAGACCTCGCTGTGGGTCGGTGCGAACTCCACGATGGAGCTCATCGAGTACGCGAACCGCCCGCATACGAGCACCGCCCCGGTTCCGAACAACTACATGGGCGCGGCCCACGTGTGCTTCAAGGTCGAGGACGTCCAGGCGACCAAGACCGAGCTCGAGAGCAGAGGCGTCACGTTCTACTCCGACGTGAACGTCGTCGACTCGGGCCCGCTCGCCGGCTGGCGCTGGGTGTACTTCAGCGACCCCGACGGCATGGCCCTCGAGCTCGTCGAGATCTCGTACTACCTCAAGGAGGAGCGCGAGGCGAACTCCCTGGCATACCTCGCCACCCGGCCGTCGCTGGCGGACATCGAGGCTCGCCTCACCTGATCCTGCCCGCCGTGCCCGTCGACCCACAGCCGACCGGCACGCCGGACGGCTCACGAAGTCACGCAACGAGGAGGAAGCTCATGGTGTCTCCGACCTTCGGCACGACAGGTGTCGACTGGGAGAACCGGCTCGACATGCCCAGGCTCCGCCGGGAGCGTCTCGACCGGCTGAAGGCCGAGCTCGACAAGTCAGAGCTCGGCGCCCTGCTCACGTTCGACTTCCACAACATCCGCTACATGACCTCGACCCACATCGGCACCTGGGCGATGGACAAGATGATCCGGTTCGCCCTGCTGCCGCGCGGTGGCGACCCGGTGCTGTGGGACTTCGGTTCCGCCGCTCGCCACCATCAGCTCTTCAACCCGTGGCTGGACGAGCCGCATGCCGCCGCCGGCCGCGGAGGGCACTACGGTGCCCGGGCCGGGATCTCCACCCTGCGTGGTGCGATCTCGCCGGGTGCGGGGCTGGCAGGAGGCGTCGCCGCGAAGGTCGCCGAGGTGATGGCCGACTTCGGGCTGGCGGGCCAGCCGGTCGGGCGTCGACGTCATCGAGCCGCCCGTGATGTTCGCCCTCCAGGCCGCTGGGCATCCCGGTGGTCGACGGACAGCAGGTCTTCCTGGAGGCGCGCCGCATCAAGACCGCCGACGAGATCGGGCTGCTCACGCAGGCCGCGTCGATGGTCGACGCGGCGTACGAGGACCTCTACGACTTCCTGCGGCCGGGCGTACGCGAGAACGAGTGCGTCGGGCTGGTGTCGCAAGACTCTCTTCGATCTCGGTTCCGAGCACGTCGAGGGGGTCAACGCCATCTCCGGCGAACGGTGCTCCCCGCACCCGCACGTCTTCTCCGACCGCCTCATCCGACCCGGTGACCCGGCCTTCTTCGACATCCTGCACACCTACCAGGGCTACCGGACCTGCTACTACCGCACCTTCGCGGTGGGCAGTGCGTCGCCGGCGCAGCGGGACGCCTACACGATCTGCCGCGAGCTACATGGACAACGCCATCGCGGTTGGTCAAGCCCGGCGCGACAACGGCCGACGATCGTGCAGGTGTGGCCGACCGCGCAGGAGTTCGGCTTCGCCGACGAGGAGGCCGCCTTCGCCCTGCAGTACGGGCACGGCGTCGGGTCTGAGCATCTGGGAACGGCCGATCTTCAGCCGGCTCACCTCGATCGAGCACCCCGAGATTCTCGAGGTCGGGCAGGTCTTCGCCCTCGAGACGTACTGGCCGTCCGACGACGGCTGGGGGGCCGCTCGTATCGAGGAGGAGCTCGTGGTCACCGAGACGGGCTGCGAGGTCATCACGAAGTTCCCGGCCGAGGAGCTGCTCGTCGCCGGCAAGCGCTACTACACCACCGGCGGCTACCTCCCGACCGAGCGCGAGAGCCAGTCGCACCTCAACACGCTGCGCGCGGCCGTCGGCGGTGACGCATGAGACTTCCGTTGTCCGACCACGACTACGGCGCCCACGGGGTCGTCCTCCCGCCGACGGCGCAGGACCGCCACGACGGTGCGGACATCGAGCTGTCCGTACGCATGGGCATGTACCGCAAGCTTCAGGAGATGCGGCTGTTCGAGAAGCGGGCCTACGACCTGTTCATGCGTCAGCTCGTCAAGGGTACGAGCCACCTGTCCCTGGGCATGGAGGCGATCTCCGCCGGGTTCGGGGCGGCGATGCGCGGCGACGACTACACGTTCGCCACCTACCGCGGCCACGCACACACCCTGGCGCGCGGCGTGCCGATGACGCCGGTGCTCGCCGAGCTGCTCGGGCGCTCCAACGGGCTGATGGGCGGCAAGGGCGGCTCGATGCACCTCACGAGCGTCGAGCACGGGATGATGGGCTCGTACGCCATCATCGGCGCCCACCTGACGATCGCCAACGGCGCCGCCTGGTCGGCGCAGTACCGGGGCTCCGGACAGGTCGCCGTGTGCTTCTTCGGCGACGGCACGACCAACATCGGAGCCTTCCACGAGGCGCTGAACTACGCCGCCGTGTACACGCTGCCGGTCGTCTTCGTGTGCGAGAACAACCTGTACATGGAGTACACCGCCATCGGTGACGTCTCGGCCGTGCGGCACCCGGCGGCCGACCGTGCGCCGGCGTACGGCCTGGACCCGATCGTCATCGACGGCAACGACGCCGACGAGGTGTACCTGACGGCAATGTCGGTGATCGAGAGGGCGCGCAGTCGGCGACGGTCCGTCGCTGGTCGAGGCCATCACGTACCGCCACGGCGGGCACTCCCGGGCCGACCCCGGCAAGTACCGGCCGGACGCCGAGGTCGAGGCCTGGAAGGCCTACGACCCCGTGCCGCTGTACCGCGGGCGCCTGCTGCGCCTGGGTGTCGCGGAGGCAGAGCTCGACTGGGTCGACGCCGACGTGCTGGCAGCGGTCGAGACCGCGACCCAGGAGGCGATCGCCGGGGACCTGCCCTCGCCGGACAGCGCCTTCACCGACGTCTGGGCTGATGGAGGCTCGTCGTGGCGGAACTGACCTATCGCGACGCTGTCGCGCACGGGCATCGCTCAGGAGATGCGACGTGACGAGCGCGTGGTCCTGATCGGTGAGGACATCGCCGGAGCCGGGGGCGTCTTCAAGACCACCGTGGGCCTTCTCGAGGAGTTCGGCCCGCGTCGCGTCATCGACACCCCGATCGCCGAGCAGGCGATCCTCGGGGCGGCCATGGGGGCGGCGATGACGGGCCTGCGCCCGGTCGCGGAGATCATGTTCTCGGACTTCTTCGCGGTGCTGCTGGGACCTCGTCGTCAACGAGATCGCCAAGACCCGGTACATGACCAATGGTCAGGTCACGCTCCCGCTGGTCGTGAAGACGGGCAACGGCGGGGGTCTGAGGTTCGGTGCCCAGCACTCCCAGTCGGTCGAGAACTGGGCCATGGCCATCCCTGGGATCAAGGTGGTCACGCCCTCGACTCCGCTGGACGTCGTGGGGCTCATGGCTGCGGCGATCCGCAGCGACGACCCGGTGATGTTCTTCGAGCACAAGGGCCTCTACGCATCCAAGGGGGAGGTCCCGGACGGTGAGATCATCGACTCGCTCGGGACCGCAAGGATCCGCCGCCCCGGCACCGATGCCACCATTCTCGCGCTCGGCTTGATGGTGCCCAGGGCCCTGGCCGCCGCCGACCAGCTCGCCGCCGCAGGCATCGACGCCGAGGTCATCGACGTCCGCTCCCTCGTGCCGCTGGACACGACCACCATTCTCGGCTCGCTCTCGCGGACCGGTCGGCTCTTCACCGTCGAGGAGAACCCACGGCTGCTCGGCTGGGGCGCCGAGATCGCGTCGATCGCAGCGGACGAGTGCTTCTGGGACCTCGACGGTCCGATCCAGCGCATCACCACCCCACACATCCCGTTGCCGTCCGCCGACTCGCTCGAGGACCTCGTGATGCCGTCGGCCGACAGCGTCGCGACCGCGGTCGAGAAGGCCCTCCAGTCGTGAATGTCGACGTCACCATGCCGCAGCTCGGCGAGACGGTGGCTGAAGGCACGGTCATCCGGTGGCTGCGCAAGGTCGGCGACCAGGTCGGCGACCAGGAGCCTCTGCTCGAGATCTCCACCGACAAGGTCGACACCGAGGTGCCGTCGCCGGCGGCGGGGACCCTGCTGCGGATCCTCGTCGAGGAGGACACCACGGTGCCTGTCGGGGCCGTGCTCGCCGTTCTCGGGGCTGCGGGGGACTCATCGGGTGGGCGTGCGGACCTGCCGCACCGGCGGGCGACGTCCGGACGCAGGCACGAGCACTCGCCTCGGGTGCGTCGCTTGGCCAGTGAGGCGGGGCTCGCGCTCTCGGCCCTCGCCGGCACCGGCCCCGCGGGCCGCGTCACCCCGCAGGACGTGCTCCGCGCAGCATCAGCCACGCAACCCGACCCCGCGTCGGCCCAGCGCGCCGCCGCGCCGTCCACAGCCGACTCGACGACCGCGAGGCACAGTCCCGTCACCGCGCCTGCGGCGACCCTGGGCAGCGGGGACCGCAGCGAGCCGATGTCACCACTGCGCTCGGTGGTCGCCGAGCGGATGATGACGTCTCTGCACACCTCGGCCCAGCTCACCAGCGTGGTCGAGGTCGACGTGACCGCCGTCGTGAACCTCCGGCACGAGGCCGCACCCCTACTGCTCGAACGGCTGGGGGTCCGGCTCACGCTGACGGCCTTCTTCGCCAAGGCGGCCCTCGAGGCACTGCGTGCCCACCCCCTGCTCAACGCGTCGGTGGACGCCGACGGGCGCACGGTGCTGCATCACGCCCAGCAGCATCTCGGTATCGCCGTCGACACCGACAAGGGGCTCATGGTGCCCGTCGTCAAGGATGCGGGCGACCTCAACCTGCTCGGCCTCTCGCGTCGGATCGGCCTGCTTGCGCAGCGAGCGCGCGACGGGTCCCTCACCCCGGACGACCTGGCAGGGGGGACCTTCACCCTCACCAACACCGGCAGTCGCGGTGCGCTCTGGGACACCCCGATCCTTGTTCCGGGCCAGGTCGGCATCCTCGCCACAGGAGCCGTCGTCGAGCGACCTGTCGTCGTGCGGCACCGCGACGGTGAACGCGCCATCGCGATCCGCTCCATGGCTCACCTGGCGCTGACCTACGACCACCGCCTCGTCGACGGCGCCGACGCGGCTCGGTTCCTCACGGCCGTCAAGACTCGGCTCGAGGCCGGCCAGTTCGACAGCGAGCTCTCCTGAGCCACGCCGGCTGAGCCACACCGGCGTTCACGGCCCTGTCACAGCCACGCCGACCCGCCAACCCCGCGAGCGCCGTGACGTTCGCACCTAGGAGTCCACGTGTTCCTCGGAGACCGTCTCGGCCACCTCGCGTACTCGACCCTCGTCCACCCCGGCGACACCTGGGCGCAGATGCGGGAGAGCCTTGAGACGTACGCCCCGCAGGTCAAGTCACGCGTCTGCCCCGAGGGGCCCTACGGACTGTCGCTTCGCATCTCGGGTGCCTCCGCCGCCACGCTGACGGCCGACCCCGAGGAGCGGGCCCGCCTTCGGCGCTGGCTGGACGAGCACGACATGTACGTCTATACGGTGAACGCGTTCCCCTATGGCCCGTTCAAGGGGCGGGTGGTGATGGAGCAGGTCTACGAGCCGGACTGGGCGACCGACGACCGCGTGACATACACCTGCCAGGTGGCGGACATCCTGGCGGAGATCACGCCGGACTCGGTGAACCCGTCGATCCAGACTGCCCCGCTGGCGTTCCGCCCGAAGGTCACGACGAGTGAGGACGTCGACCTCCTCACGCAGAACCTGCTGCGCGTCGTCGCCCACCTCGTCGACCTTGAAGGACGCACCGGACGCCGCGTCAAGCTGGCCTTGGAGCCGGAGCCCTACTGCTTCCTGGAGACCACCGAGGAGACGGTCCGCTACTTCAACGAGCACGTGTACTCCTCGACAGGGACGGCGCGCCTGGCCCACCTGTCGGGGCTGCCGGCCAGCGAGGTGGCCGGGGCGGTCCGCCGGCACCTCGGCGTCGTCTTCGACATCTGCCACCAGTCCGTGGAGTTCGAGGACATCACGCAGTCGCTGCATCTGCTCTACGGCGCAGGAATCCCGATCTTCAAGCTGCAGGCGGCTGCCGCCCTGTGGGTCCCCGAGGTCACCCCCGAGGCGGTGTCGGCGCTGGAGACCTTCACCGACACCATCTACCTCAGCCAGACCACCGAGTCGCGAGATGGAGAGCTCACGAGGTTCCTCCGCCTCTCGGACGCGATCGACGCCTGGAAGCTCGACCCGTCCGGCGCTCGCGAGTGGCGGACGCACTTCCACGTGCCGGTCTTCCTCGACGACCTGGGTGAGTTCCGGACCACCCGGCGGCGGCATCGAAGCCGCTCTGCGCGTTCATGCCCGAACGCCGCTGTCCGACCACCTCGAGATCGAGACCTACACCTGGGACGTGCTCCCGGCGCATCTGAAGACCGGCGACATCGTCGACTACGTCTCCCGCGAGCTCGAGTGGCTCAGGGACGCCCTGCGTTCGGCAGACCGGACGGTCTGAGAGGGAGGGCGCGCGTCGCCGGTCCGACCGAGGGCCCCGCCGTCTGCAAGGATCGGCAGATCGTGGTACTGCCTCGGGGAGGAGCGACATGCGCAGGTTCCCGGACGGGTTTGTCTGGGGGACGGCGACAGCCGCCTACCAGGTCGAGGGCGCGGTCGCCGAGGACGGGCGCGGGCCGTCGATCTGGGACACCTTCTCGCACACGGCCGGGACGACGGTCGACGGCGCGACAGGCGACGTCGCCGACGACCACTACCACCGCTACGCCGAGGACGTGCAGCTCATGGCGTCGCTCGGCGTCTCGGCGTACCGGTTCTCGATCGCCTGGCCGCGCGTCTTCCCCCGCGGCACGGGGTCGCCCAACCCGAAGGGGCTGGACTTCTACGACGCGCTGGTCGACGAGCTGCTGGCGCACGGCATCACGCCCTTCGCCACGCTCTACCACTGGGACCTGCCGCAGGCGCTGCAGGACGACGTCGGCGGCTGGGAGTCACGCGCGACGTCGGAGGCGTTCGCCGTCTACGCGGGTCACGTCGCAGAGCGGCTCTCCGACCGGGTGCGCGACTTCTTCACGACGAACGAGCTCACCTGCATCGTCGACAAGGGGTACGCCGACGGCACCAAGGCCCCGGGGCTCCGGCTGCCGGCGGCGCGGGTGAACCAGGCGCGCCACCACGCGGTGCTCGGCCACGGCCTGGCGGTGCAGGCGATCCGCGCGACGGCGAAGCCCGGCACCCGGGTCGGGCTCGCGGAGAACCTGACGGTCTGCGTCCCGGTCGTCGAGACGGCCGAGCACGTCGCGGCGGCCGCCCGCGCGACGCGAGAGCTCAACGCGCCGTACCTGACCGTCGTCCAGGAGGGCATCTACACCGACGCGTACCTGGAGGCGGCCGGACCCGACGCGCCGACCTTCACCGCCGAGGACCTCGCAGCGATCTCCAGCCCGCTCGACTTCACCGGCATCAACGTCTACACGCCGCTCTACATACGTGCCGACGACTCCCCGCCCGGGTTCGCCGTGGTCGATCACCCCGAGTCGTTCCCGCGGATGGCCTCCCCGTGGCTCTACCTCGCACCCGAGGCGCTCTACTGGGGGCCACGCATGGTGGCCGACCTCTGGGAGGTGCCCGCGATCTACGTCACCGAGAACGGCTGCTCCGCCGCCGACGTGCCAGGCCCGGACGGGGTCGTCTACGACACCGACCGCGTGATGTACCTGCGCAGCTATCTCACCCAGCTGCAGCGCGCGGCGGACGACGGAGTGCCGGTGAAGGGCTACTTCCTCTGGAGCCTGCTCGACAACTTCGAGTGGGAGGACGGGTACACCAACCGTTTCGGCCTGCACCATGTCGACTACGCAACCCAGACCCGCACGCCCAAGCTGAGCGCGCACTTCTACCGCGAGGTGGTCGCCCGCAACGGCCTCGCCTGAGGCTGCGACAGCCGGGAGGGACGCCGGTGGACGTCACGATGCTTGCCGCGCGGCTGCACGGCGCGGGGGACCTGCGGCTGGGCACCGAGCCGGTGCCGGTGCCGACAGCCGGTGAGTCGCTGGTGCGCGTCACGGCGGTGGGTCTGTGCGGATCGGACCTGCACTGGTTCACCGAGGGCGGCATCGGCGATGCGAGGATCACCGGGCCCCTGGTCGTCGGGCACGAGGCGGCCGGCGTCGTCGTGGTGGGGCCGCGGGCAGGTCAGCGGGTGGCGATCGACCCGGCCGTGCCGTGCGGGCGGTGTGAGCTGTGCCTCGCCGGGCGCCGCAACCTCTGCCCCGCAGTGGGGTTCCTCGGGCACGGCGCGACGGACGGTGCCCTCAGGCAGTACCTCGCCTGGCCCGACCACCTGCTCCCAGCCATGCCGGACGCCTTGAGCGACGCCGATATCGCCATGCTCGAACCGTTCGGCGTGGCGCTGCACGCGCACGACCTCGGCCACCAGCGTGTCGGCGACACCGTCGTCGTCGTCGGGTGCGGCCCGATCGGGCTGTGCCTGCTCCAGGCCGCAAGGGTGGCCGGCGCGGCGAGGGTGCTCGTCGTCGACCCGCTGCCGCATCGGGTGGAAGCGGCCCTGCGGCTCGGCGCCGACGCTGCGCTACCTGCCCAGCCGGCGGCGTTCGCCGAGGCGCTCGCCGAGGCGACCCGAGGTCGGGGTGTGGACGTCGCGTTCGAGGCCGTCGGCAGCGACGCCGCCGTCGCGCTCGCCGTCCAGGCGGCGATGCCCGGCGCGCGCGTGGTGCTCGCGGGCATCCCGGACGTGGACAGCACGACCTTCACGGCGTCCGTGGCCCGGCGCAAGGGGCTGACGATCGTGCTCGTGCGTCGGATGAACGACGTCTACCCGCGGGCGGTTGCGCTCGTCGAACGCGGACTGGTCGACGTCCGCAGCATCGTCACGCACACCTACCCGCTCGCCGAGGCCGCAGAGGCGTTCCGGGTCGCCGTGGCCCGCGAAGGGCTCAAGGTCGTCGTGACGCCGCCGGGTCCCGGGTGAGCGGCGACCCGCTCGTCCTGGCGGTCGACTGCTCCACCACGGCGTCCAAGGCCGTGGTCTTCGACGGCAGCGGCCACGAGGTCGCGTCGGCGTCGACGCCGCTGACGCGGATGCAGCCGCTGCCTGGCCGCCACGAGCAGGACGCCGAGCAGTGGTGGACCGCGACCCAGACCTCCATTGCCTCCGCGGTCGCGCGTCTCGACGACCCGACCCGGGTTCGCGCCATCTGCGTGACGCACCAACGGGAGTCGTTCGTCTGCCTCGACGCCGCGGGCCGGCCGACCGGACCGGCGATCCTGTGGCTGGACGGCCGGGCCTCGGCCGAGATCGCGGAGCTGGGGACCGAACGCGTCCTGACGCTGTCGGGCAAGCCACCCGACACCACACCCGCGATCTACAAGCTCGCCTGGCTGTCCCGACACGAGCCGGAGCGACTCGCAACCGCGGATCGGGTCAGCGAGGTGCACGGCCTCCTCGCCGAGAAGCTCACCGGGCGGTGGGCCACCAGCGTCGCGTCGGCGGACTCCCTCGGCCTGCTCGACCTGGAGGCCGGCGACTGGTCCGGCGAGCTGCTCGCGATCGCCGGCGTGCGACGCGACCAGCTCCCCGAGCTCGTGGCCCCCGGCGAGGTGCTCGGGTCGCTTCGGCCGGACGTCGCCGGCTGTCTCGGGCTGCCGGCGCCGGTCCCGCTCGTCGCCGGAATCGGTGACGGGCAGGCCGCGGGGCTGGGGGCGGGCGCCGTCGACCCGGGCTCGGCCTACCTCAACCTCGGCACGTCGATGGTCCTCGGGATGGCCTCGTCGGTGTACCGGACCGGCCGCGCGTTCCGCACGCTGGCGGGGACGCCCGGCTTCGTGCTGGAGACAGTGCTCAACTCGGCTGCCTACCTCGCCGACTGGTTCCGCCGCGAGCTGGGCGACCCGGTGCTCGACGGCGCGCCCGACCCTGACCTCGACGCGGCCGCCGCACGCGTGCCCCCGGGGGCCGACGGGTTGCTCACCCTCCCGTACTGGAACGCGGCGCAGACACCGTACTGGGACCCGCTTGCGCGCGGCGTGGTCCTCGGCTGGTCGGGCGCCCACACCCGGGCCCACGTCTACCGGTCCCTCCTGGAAGGGGTGGCCTTCGAGCTGCGGCTGCACCTCGACGGGCTGGAGGCCGCCACCGGCACCCGCGTCGACTCGATCCGGGCGATGGGTGGCGGCAGCCGCAGCGCGCTGTGGGCACAGGTCGTCGCCGACGTGACCGGACGGGCGCTACGCCTGTGCGAGGGTCACGAGATCAGCGCGCGTGGGGCGGCGGTGCTCGCATGGTCCGGTGCGGGGCTGGGCGATCTGCCGATCGCGGCCGTGAGCGCAGCGATGGGGCAGCTAGGCCCGACGGTCGAGCCGCGCCCCGCGGTGACCGTGGAGTACGACCGGCTCTTCGCCGTCCAGCGGGAGATCTACCCGCGGCTGCGCGAGCTGTTCGCGGACCTGGCGGCGGTGCAGCCCTCACTCGGCGCGTCGTGACGGGACGACACCGAGCACGAGGGAGCATCCCGTGATGATCGTGACGGCGCCCGCGAGCTGGGCCGCCGAGAGGCGCTCGTGCAGCACGACCGCACCCACGACCACCGCGACGGCGGTCACCACGAACTCGACGCTGACCGCCTTGGTCGCTCCGACGTCGGCGACGAGGCGGAAGTACAGCACGTAGGCCAGGGCGCTCATGACGGCGCCGAGCAGCAGCAGGTAGCCGTAGTCGCGCAGCCGCGGCGTCCCAGGGACGGGGACGGCGGCCAGCAGCGGCAGCGTGAACACGCCTCCGAACAGGAACGAGCCGATCGTGACCTCCCAGGAGCCCACGTCGCGCAGGCGTGCCCGGGCGTAGTTGCTGCCGACCGCCGCGGAGACCGAGCCCAGCAGCGACGCGCAACAGCCGATGAGGAAGGACGCCGTGACCGCGACGGCGGGGAACCCGACGAGCAGGACGATCCCGACCACGCCGAGCCCGAGCCCGACCACGCCGCGAGCGCTGATGTGCTCGAGGTGCCAGAAGTGGCCGATCAGCATGGAGAACAGGGGGATGGCGGCGACGAAGATGGCCGCCATGGCCGTGCCGATGCGCGGCGTCGCGAAGGACAGGCCGGCGAGCTGGCAGGCGACGGTCGTCGCGCCGACCACCGCGAACGGGCGCCAGCCGATGCTGAAGTCCAGGCGGCGGCGGCTGAGCCGGGCCACGAGGTAGAGCAGGCTGCCGGCGGTCAGGGCCCGAAACGTCACGGCGCCGACCCAGCCGAAGGCCTGGACGACCCTCAGGACGATGAGGAACGAGAAGCCCCAGATGACCGACAAGGCACCGTAGTCGGCCAGATCGCGGCCGTCCATGGGGTTGCCGCGCGGATGGCGGGCGGCGGGGCGGCTCGGCGTCCCCGCCTCCGGTTGCACACACCGACGCTACCAACCCGCAGCGACGACAGGGTGGCCGCTGGGGACCACCGGGACTGGTGGCCGGCGCACCGGACGTGTCAGCGCGCCGGCTCGGGACCGCCTCAGCCGCCCTGCGGTCACCGAGGCGCTAGCTCCTCCAGCAGGGCGCCCAGTGACGGATCGAGACGACAGGCAACCTCAAGCACCTGATGACAGGGAAGGAGCGAGAAGGCGGCGGCGACCAGACCGACGGCGAGCTGAGAAGAAGCGTGGGTCCGGGCTGTCTCTGCGAGGTCGAGGAATGCCTTGCCGTCAGCCGGCCCCATGGTGTCGGCCGACGTCGCGGAGTCGAGCCTGTCGAGCAGCTCCCTGGCGCGGGCGTCCCAGTCGTCCGGCTCGCCGTCCGGCGCGCGGGGCACCTCTGCTCCGGTCGCCGACGCAGTGACGGCGTCCGCTATGGCCCGCTCGATCTCGGCCTGAGCCCGGGCGACTTCGGCCAGCTGGCTTTCCCTTCGAGCTCCCTCTACCACCGCCTGCGCGGCCTGCCCTGCCTCGTCAAGGCTCTGGAGTGCCTCCTCAGGGTGGCCTGCGCGGGCCTGGATCTCTGCTACCACGGTGAGTGCCTGCGACCGGTCGGCCCCGTCCAGGATGAGCTGGGCGGTCCTCCGGGCGTCGTCGTGGCGTGCGTCTGAGGCGTAGAGCTGCGCGATCGACGTCAAGCACCGGTTGCCGTTGAAGCGTTCTCGGTCTCTCAGCTCCACGGCCGTCGCCCACGCTGCGGCCTGCCGTCCGCTGCGTGCCTGCTCGTAGGCGATGGACTCCAGCATGGTGACGGCCTTGTGCAGGTCCTGCGGGTTGTATCCCGACCACGCCTGCGCGACGGCACGAGCGAAGGTGCCGTCCGCGTCGGTTGTCTGGCCTGACAGCACCTGGAGGCCGGCGATGGCGACGAAGGCCTCGGCCTTCTCCCGCCACAGTGGCCCGGACAGCTGGGTGACGGCGTCCAACGCCCGGGAGTACAGCCCGATGGCGGCCTGGGCCACGGCCACCGCCGCGATCGACTGCTCCCGCCTGATCCCCTGATGGACGTCGTCCCCGACGTCGAGGGCTCCGGCGAACGTCATGGCTTTCTCGAGGTACTGCGCCGCCATGTCGTCGTCACCGGCTGCCGTGTACGCCCGTCCCACGGCCAGCAGGATCTCGACGCGCTCCATGGGGGTGCGTGGCTGTTGTGAGGCTGCGAGCGACGCCTCGGCCAGCTGGACCGCCCGCTGCGGTAGCTCCAACAGGTGCGCAGCCAGGCCCGCGTAGCCGAGCCCCTCGCTCGCCTGTGGCCCGGCATCCAGCCCCGTGAGCAGGCGACCGGCCTCGTCCAGCTGGGAAGGCGCCCTCGGGTGTCCTTGGGTCGCGAGGGCCCAGGCGAAACGTGCGGACGCCAGCGCGTGCTGCTCCCGGTCGGTGATGAGCTGGATCGTGGTGCCGGCCTCATCCGGCTCCTCGGCGTCCTCTTGGATCCCGGCGATCGCGGCAAGGGTCCGCTGCCGGTCATCGTGCACATGGGTGGTGGCGGTGTCGCGGGCGCCCTGGTGGAAGCCCAGCTGCGCCTGGGCGCGGGCGAGGCTCTTCAGGGTGTCGGCGCGGCGCCACCAGGTGTACTCGTCGTAGGAGCTGTCGTAGACGTCGGCCGCCGTCACGGCGTCCTCGAGCAGGCCGGCAGCCCGCTCGCGGTCGCCCGCGGTCGCGAGCACGGTGGCGCAGGCTTGGAGGATCTCGGCGTGGACCTTCGGGTACCCCACCTGGGAGGCGAGCTCGACAGCCGACTCCAGGGCGGGTTGATGCGCCACCCCGACCTGCAGCTGCACGAGGGCAAGGGCGGCAAGCGCGCGTGCCTGACTGTCCTTCCACGGGATCTTCTGCACCGCACGGCCCGCCTCGTCGAGCAGGTCGTCGGAGCCGCCGTGGAGTCCTCGGTCGCGCTGGGCATGGGCGATGGCCGTGAGCAGCTCGGCGGCTACGGTCGGGTGCTCGACCGTGCGCGCGACGGCCAGCGCCTCGTCGACAGCAGCCCTGGCGATCCGCGGCCCGGCGGCTGCGGCTGCGGCGGCTGCGGCGGCTGCGGCGGACGAGCGGACGACGTCGAGCAGCAGGGTTACTCGGCCGGCCGCGTCCGCGATCTGGCGGGCTGCCTCGATGGCCTCGGCAAGCGCCTCCTCGGCCGGTGCCGGCAGACCGATCGCCGTGAGCCCTTCTGCCACCTCGGTCAGCAGGCGCCCCCGCACGGACGGGTCGGTGACCCTCCGCGCTGCGCCCCCGGCTGTGACCATCGACTCCTCCGCCTCGGCCTGACGGCCACGGGAGTGCTGCGCCGACGCCAGCGCGCAGAGGGCGTCGACGGCGTTCGACGCGTCAACGATCATTTGGGTGACGGCAGCGGCCGCTCCGAGGTCCTCCGAGGGGCCCGCCGTGACGAGCGCGCCCACCACGACCGCGAGGTCCTGGTCGCCCGATGCCTCCGCTCCGCTCGCGAGTGCGGCAGCCCTGCGCCATTGGCCCCTCGCCGCCAGCACCGTGAGCGCCGCCGAGGGAGGGGACGAGCTGCGCCGGCGAAGGGACTCACGGGTCGTGGCCAGGCGCGCTGCGCTGGCCAGGAGCGGCAGGTCGGCCTGCCGGTTGAGACGCTCAGCGTTTCTCAGGTCGGACAGGGCGGCGAGATCGTTGCCGAGGCGCTCCCGAAGCCAGTGGTGCCGGTCGGGGTCGAGCGCGTACTCGAGCAGACGCGGGAGGTCTGCGGCCTCGACCAGCATCGCCGGGTACCCGACGGCGAGGAAGGAGGGGACTGCGTCATTCCAGCCCTGCTGGGTCGCCTGGGTGGCCCAGGTGTGGATCCGTTCGGCGTAGCTGCGAAGGCCGGTCCGCCCCAGGTGCTCGTCGTCGACCACGGTCAGCGGAAGCGACGCGTGCGCGAACACCTCGACGGAGCGGATCGACGTCGTGACCTCATGGATGTCGACCCGGCGTACGCAGTTCCTCAACGTCGTCTGCAGGGTCACCTGCACGACGCCGGGGGACTCGCCGGCCAGCTCGGCCAGCTCTCCGGCGGTGAGACCACCGCCGGCCGCGGCGAGGAACCCGAGGATCTCGAGCGCAACGCCGCCGTCGAGCAGAGCGCCGTCGATGTCGGCGAGCGCCCGCTGCTGCGAGGCCACGGCCCGAGCCGACGGTGAGAGATCGCGACGGTTGAGGTCGGTCTCGTGTCCCACGTCCCGCAGCACCCGGGTGTAGGGCCGCGTGGAGAGGATGACGCGGAGCTGCGGAGGTACCGGGCCCGAGAAGAGGGAGGCGATACTGCGCATCCGCGCACTGGGGCGAAGTGCTGCGTCCTCGTCGAGCCCGTCGACGAGGATCACCACGCACCGACCCTCAGCCTCGGCAGCGGCTGCCGCATCCTCGGCCAGCCGCCAGAAGGCGCCCTCCTGGGCACCGGGTGAGTCGAGCCGGGCGCCCTGTGCGGTGCCCAGAAGTGCCTCGAGCTGTCTGGCCATCGAGGTGAGGAGCCCGGCGAGGTCGCGCTGATCGGGGATCTGGTCGTTCACGAAGAACGAGACGACGTCGACGTTCCCGGGGGGTTCGGCCACGAAGGCGGCCATGAGCGCGGTCTTCCCCGCCCACTCCTGACCGCACCAGACGAGCAGCCGGTTCTCGCCGACGCAGAACTCGCGCATCAGCGCAAGCTCCTCACCTCGCCCGGTCAGCTCTGAGTCATGGACCCGGCGGAGGGCCTGCCTGCGGTGGTCGAGCAGCACCGCCTGCCCGCGGGCGTCAGCCGTGGCATCCACCAGGGGTGCTCCGAACACCCTCGCGGAGCGCGCTGCCTGCTCGGCCCTCGAGGGGACGTCGCGGACGGCTGACTCCAGCCGGCACGCGATCAGCCGCCAGGGGCGGTCCGGTTCGGCGTCCTGGCTGACCACCGCAACCAGACAGTCGTTCACCCAGATGGCGGCCCCGGACATGCCCTCCCAGGCAGACGTCCCAGGTGCGATGCGTCGGTCAGGCGCGAACCGCACATCGACGTGGAAGGTGACCGTCCCCGACCGGAGCCCGTCCAGTACCGCGATCTCGCCCGCGACCTGCGCGAAGTCGCGGAAGGACTTGACCTCAGCGCCCGGGTGCCTCGGGTCCTCGGTGACGAGCCGAAACAGCGGGTAGCCGGCGGCGACCGCGCCCACCAGCAACGCCCGGGACCCGAGGTGGCCGAAAGAGGGCGGCTGGACCGCCTGGAGGACCACGTCCGGCGTGGGCAGACGGATCAGGGCGAGGTCGCCCGCCAGGGTCTCGCAGCGGCCTTCCAAGGTGCGGTCCGCCGCCTGGCCGGCATCGAGCCGGACCTGGGCCGTGGACACGTCGGCGACGACGTGGGCCGCGGTCAAGACGGTGTCCGGGCTCAGCAGGTACCCGCTGCCGCGCCACCGGCCGTCGGCGTGGGACGTGCAGATGATCTGCGCGACGCGCCTGGCGTCGAGGCCCATCGGCACTAGTCCTCGTTACGCACTTCCGAGCCGCGGATGAAGAGGGGCCTGGTCGGGTCGGCACGGTCCCGGGGCACCAGCGACAGCTTGACCCTCGTGGCGGACTGCCTCGTGACGGTCCCCCCCAGACCCGCGTCCACCACCCAGAACCTCACGCCCGCCTTGGCCTCGGCGCTGCGTTCGGCGTTGACGCTGAGCTCGAGCTCCACGGGGCCGACCTCGAAACCGACCGGGGACTGCTGCCCGTCCATCCACGCGGTGACGAGCTCGTCGCGAAGACTCTGGATGTAAGCCGCGAGTTCTATGCCCTCGGTCATCGAGAACCCCCAAACGCCGACCAAGCAGGCCAGATGCCAGACCCTACCCCGGCGCCAGAACGCCGTCCTCCCGTCACCGGTGGCAGGGCCGCCCCAGCGCCCACATTGGCCCGGGTAGATGCAGCCGTATTGGCCCTGCCCCTTCTGCGTGGTGCGTTCCTACGCTCGATGACGAGTTCGCCGTGGATGGACAGGAAGACGTGAGGGAGTACCAGCCCAGGTAGTCCCTTGAAAGGAGTCGCAGTGAGATCAGCCAACCGGGCCATGGCCGCCCTGCTCGTTGTTGCCGTGCCCTTCATCACCGCGGGCACCGGCGGTGACCCGACGCCGGTCGAGACGTTCGGCTCAGCACCGGAGGCCGTCCAGACCATAGGTACGGCGCCGACGGCCATCCAGACTCTCGGGAGCGTCGAGGAAGGGGTGGGGACCATCGGGTCCGCCCCGTCCGAGGCGATCGAGACCTTCGGGTCAGCGCCCAAGACCATCCAAGGATGCCCGTCCGGCTGGGTATGCATCTATCCCGAACGCGACCTGGAACAACGGCCATCCGTCGTTCCTGTACTACACGTATGGCGCCCACAACCTGGTCAACCAGCTCGGCACGCACCGCGTGCTCAACAACCAGTACGGCGACGCCCTGGCCGTACTCTGCATGGGATACAACGGTGGCGGTCCCTGTGTGACACCGGCACTGGATGAGAACGAGTACGTCGACGTCAACCTGACCCCGGTCAACTCCATCTACCTCGCCCTGCCCAAGTAGCCGGGCTCTTCACACAGAGCCATCGCCCGCGTGGGTGGCGGTCGCGGTCCCGAACCGGTGTCCGTCTCAGGTGCCGAGGGTCATGACCAAGGACCGACACCGGTGACCCGTTGCGGGGTGATGCGCAGGACGTAGCCGGGGGGAGGGTCGGCCATCGGTGGGAACGGGACGTCTGGGCCGATGTAGGTACGGGCCAGACGTTGCAGTAGCTCGGGCGCCCCGCCTTCTTGGACGCGCGCTCGGCCGTGCACCACGAGGTAGCGGTCCAGCCCCGACGGGTCGCGCTCACCAGTCTCCACGGACAGGGCCACGCGCGGGTCGCGCCGGACGTTGCGCACCTTCTGGTATGCCCCGAGGTGAGCGGTGACGAGCTCGTCGCCGTCCAGTCCCACCCACACGATCGTGACCTGAGGGCCTCCGTCGTCGTTCAGCGTCACCAGGTGCGCCAGGTGGCCCGCCGCCAAAGCCTGGCGCGCGTCGTGGTTGAGCACCGTCATGGTTCCTCCGTCGCGTCGCCAGGGGTGGTTCGGGGGTCTGCCTGCGCCTCGAGCAGGACCAGCGGGATCACTCGGCTGGTCCTGCTCTGGTAGTCGGCGTAGTTCTTGTGGTCCGCGATGATCTGCGGCCACAGCTGCTCACGTTCCGGCGCCGTCGCCACCCGGGCCTGCATCAGCTGTGCGGGTCGGCCCTGCACCGATACCTGGACACGGGGGTCGTCGCGCAGGTTGAGGAACCAGCCGGGATGCCGGTCATCACCACCGCGCGACGCCACGACGACCAGGGCGTCCCCGACCTGCGCCGGGGCCGTGAGGAGCACCGTGCGCGGCTGGCCGGTCGTGCGCCCGGTCGTGGTCAGCTCCACCACCGGCATCCCGCCGACCCGCAGCCCGACGCGTCCACCGCTGATCATGATGGCGGCCCGGTGGACCATGTTCATGGACTTCAGGACCAGGTCACTGGGCATGCGGCGACGGTACCCCTCCGGCTGCGGGGCCGCCCCGCCGCCGACGAGAAGCAAAGCGAGCACCCCGAGCCGAACCCACGCTCGGGCGCACGACGCCGAGCGGAATTGCGGTCACCGGTGCGCGGCAGGCCCCGCGAGGCCGGCACCATCCGGCCGGCGCCCGCGGCCGTGCGCGCGACGTCGGTCAGCACGGCCGTCCGACGACGCAGGGCTGACCCTCGATCATGCGACGCTGCGGTCCCACGACGGCGGGGGCTCCCCCCGGGACCAGCGCGGCGGTGGGTGCGGGTCTGGCCGAGACCGGGCCGTGGGACGGCGCGGCCGCCGCCGGGGCCGTCCAGCGGCCGAACAACCCCGCCAGCAGTGTGAGGGCCAAGAGTGCTGCCGCGAGCGCCGCTACTGCGGGGCCGCTCGACAGGCTGCGGGTACGCCCACCGACCGATACCGTGACGGCGCTCATGACCGGACCTCCAGACGGCCGATGTGGGTGTGGGTGACGTACGGCTCGGTGGCGGTGTGCCACCGCACGGGGGAGCGGCGCATGATGTCCTCCTTGGACCGCCGGACCTTCCGGACGGCGTGCGCTCACGCTCGCACCGCCGGGCGGCGCAGGAGATCGGCAACCGCTACTCACATTGCGCGAACGAGCCCTCCATCTGTCGGCGGGACAGCACCTGGTTTCGCCCTTCCCGATCCTGAGGGTTGACGACGCGGCGGCTCCTACGCCGACGCCCGAGCGGGTGGCTCAGCGGGTGCGGCCTGCGCGGATCATGTCTACGGCCTTGGCGACCCGATCGGCCCGGGTCGCACTCTGCTTCGCCTCGGTGATCCAGCGGACGAACTCCTTGCGGTGCGAGTACGCCAAAGTCGTGAACGTCGCGTTGGCCGTCGGGTCCGCGGCGAGGGCGGCGGCGAGGTCGTCGGGGACCTCGATGGTGCGTTCCCCGCCGTCGAGAGCGATCTCCACCTCGTACGACGACCCGATCTGCACACCGGCCTGATCCCGGGCCGCGCGGGCCAGGCCGATCAGGTTCTCCCCGCCCATGCGCGCCAGTCGCGCCGCCAGCGTCGTGCCGTTGACCGTGACCAGAACCGGGAACGCCTTCTTGCCGTCACCGAGGGCTGCGACCTGCTCGTCGGTGAGGACGAACGCCCCGGCCGGTCCGCGCTGCTCGAGGGCCGCCGTCAGCCGAAGGATGTGTGTCATGACGTCACCGTAGCGTCGCGACCCGAACGCGGCCGCGGTCAGGCAACCCGCCGCCCGGCCCCTCGGGTCGCCGCGAGTCGGGTGGCACGCGTGCAAGAGATCACACCTGGGGAGTCCCTCGGCGTCCACCCGCCGACCCCCGTCGCCCACCTCATGCACCCAACCGTTCAGAGTGGTGGATCACAGCGACTCCATCGCTCATGTTCACCGACTGGCGCAGCGACCCCGACGAGCGCCTCGACGGGGCCGGCACCGAGGTCGCGGAGGTCCTGTGCGCGGCGGCGAGGCGTGGGGTCATGGTCAAGGGGCTGCTGCGGTCCCATCTCGACGGGCGGCGCTTCAGCGAGCGGGAGAACCGGCACATGGGCGACGACATCGAGGGCGGACGTATGCCGCCGCACCTCTCGCGCTGGACCAAGGCGTGGGCGACACCCCTGTACCGAGGCTTCTACGACCCCGATGGACGGCCGGCCGCTCGACGGCGGGCCGACGCCTTCTAACCGCATTCCCTGGAACACGGGGACCGGCCCGCTGACTGGTGTGACCACCGCGGAAGCCTTGAGATCATTGACCTTTGCGCCGGCAGGGCCGGTGACGCCGTTCCGGGTAGCCATGCTTCGGCGTGACGCCGTGTCGTGGTTCCGCCCTTCGGGACAAGGTCCCGACGTTGGAGATGCGAGCCACCGTGACCAGATCGACGCTGGCAAGACCGACGACCTTCGCCCAGACCGGGACGTCGAGGACGGCGCCTCGCGCGTCGGGTCTCGGCTGCGTGCAGCCCCGGCGCCCGGGAAGGATCGCCATGCACCGCCGTCGTTCTGTACCGGGCCCCGCCGCGGGCACGGCAGGCGTCTTCGCCGAGCGGCGTCACGACGTCCCCCCGCTGCTCGGAGGCGCCGTCGCCGTGTACGCCGTGCCGGCGGTCATGGGGCTTCTGCTCACGCGGGTCTTCGACCGAACGCCGGCGCTCCACAGCTGGACGCACCTCGGCAGCTCGCCGGCGCGCCTAGCAGGCATCGTCGCGGCCCCTACGACGCCGTGCTCTGCGCCGTCCCTGTGGTCGTCGGGCTGTCCCGGGTATACAGGGGCATGCACCTTCCCACCGACGTCCTGGCAGGCGCGATGGCCGGCGCCCCTGGGAGGCGATCGTGGTCGTGACCCTGGTCGCGGCGGCCTTCCGGAGCGGTCGGGGCCGGGGTCCTGGGTGACGGACTGCCCCGAATCGCGGGCTGGGCAGGATCGCGATGTCGAGGGCGCGGCCGTCTCGTGGCCCCGTCGGTGGTCGGCAGTGTCGGCCGCGTGCTTGGTCGGTGTCGCTGTGCTCGGGCTCGCCGTCCGCTCGCGCGTCCCCGTGGTGGACTCCTGGCTGCACGACGTGGCCCGCCACCATCGAGGCGCCGTCCTCGGGATCGCCAGGACGGTGACCCAGGGCGGTTCCACCTGGTTGGTCTGGCCCATGGTGGCGCTCGCCGCGTTGACGTTCCCTCGCTCCACCGGGGGCCGCCGCCTCGCGATGGCGGCAGTGGTCGCCGCCGGTGCCGGTGCCGCGGTCGGAGTGCGCCTGGCTGCAAGCCAGCTGTTGCAGCGGGCGCGTCCGCCTCGGGCCGACTGGGCCGCCCAGGCGAACGGGTTCGCTTTCCCGTCCGGTCACACGACGGCTGCGACCATCGGCGCCGGGCTGCTGGCCTGGGCACTGGCCCGGCGCCTGCACAACGCCCGGGCCCGGGCCGTGCTGTGGGCGTGTGCTGTCGTCTACGCCGGTGCGGTCGGGTGGAGCCGTATCTGGCTCGGCGTGCACTGGCCGCTGGACGTCGTGGGCGGCTGGCTGTTCGGTGTGGGCTGGCTCGCCGGGATGGCGGCGCTCGTGTCCCGGTTGCCTGCCCTGGCACAACCGCCGGCCGCCACGGGAACCCGCTGGAGGCGCCGCGCGTCACAGCGACACCTGTGACGTCGAGCGAGCAGGACCGCAGATGCCGTACACACCGCACGAAGCGCCGTCCCGGTGGAAGTCCCCGTCCTGGCCCGGGGCCGCATTGTTGGCCTGCGCCGTCCTGCCCCTGGTTCCCGTGTTGGTCGCGTGCGGCTCGGCAGACAACCGCGCATCGTTCACCGGCGCGAACGCCGGTGCCGCCGAAGCCGCGACGGCGTCCATCAGCGCCGCCGCGGCGCCCATAGGTGTATGGACCAGGCTCACGATCCCGGGGGTCGGCTTCCGCCGCCCCGCGTCGTGGCGCTCGAACCCTCTGCCGCACGGGGTGACCCCCGGGCCGAGGCTGCTTGTCGACATCCTGACCACCGACCCTGGCGACGCCTGTCGCACCGCCACCCGTCGTGACGTCGTGACGGCGATCCGCTGCCCCCCCGGGCTTGCCCCCGGCGGCGTGCTCGTTACGTGGTGGTTCCAGGCTCAGCCTGCGCGCATGCCGGCGACGACGACAACGGTGGCCGGGCGGCGAGCGGTCCGCGACGACGGGCCGGCCACAGGCCAGTGCCGGGCCTCCGGAGGCGTCCGCCAGATGCGCGTGACCCTGGGCGGCACTGCTGAAAGGCGGGACACTGTGGACCTCGTGCTCGAGGCGTGCCTGGCCGACCCCGGTGCCGCCACAGCGGCGTCGCAGGTCGAGGAGATGCTCGCTTCGCTGTCAGTCCGACCCTGACACCGGCCGCCAGGGAGCGACGTCTGCCTCCCAGAGCAGCTCGGCTTCCTCGAAGAAGGTGTGGAACGGCGCGCCGTCCGACGGTTGCAGGGTGAGCTCGGGCTCGCCTCTGGCCCGGCGTCTTCGCGGCCGAACATCGGTGCCGCCGCCGCTACCCTTGGCGCGGACAGAGCGTCGAACTGACACCATGCCTCCGGTGGGGCGCGACAACTCTCGCCCATGAACGGGGAGCGCGGGCAATGGGTGCTGAGCAGGAGGACCGGGCCATCGCCCGTCAGATGTCCGTGCTTGCCGGCGCTGCGTTGCTGGGCGTGCTCCTCGGATGGGCCGGTGCGCGCCCGCTGTCGGGGCTGGCCGTCGGGAATGTCGCGCTGTGGGCCGTCGCGGTCGTGGCGCTGGGTAGGGCCGAAGGCTCTGCACGGGCCAAGGCGATCCGGCTCGGCACCTTCGGTTTCGCACTCGGGTTCGCCTTCATGTGCTTCGGCTACTCAGGTGAAAGCGCACTGGTGACCAGGGTCGCGCCCTTCGCGCTGATCGGCGTGTTCTGCGGCGTGTGTGCGATCGCGCTCGGGGCGGTGGTCCACCTCATCCTGGCCGGCGTCCGCAAGTCCTCCTAGTGCTCTGTCGGCTCAGGCTGCACCATCCCACCAGCCGAGTGTGCGCAGCGCCCGGAGAGTGTTCCAGCGGCTCGGTGTCCCGACGCTTCCCTCGAGGTCGAAATGGACGCGGCCTGGGTGGGTTCGGCCGAGAAGCCACCGACCGTCTGCCTGCCGCAGCGATCGCACGATCTCAACTGCCTGCGCCATCCGGGGATCCGGGTCCGCGCCCGTTTGTCGGAAGTAGTCGAGGGCGCGCAGGACGTCGTAGTGCCAGTAGTAGGGGAACGCGAGCTCCAGGTACGCCGGGTCGACGACGTCGCCGGTGCTCTTGCGGCGGAACAGGCTGCGTTCCAGCAGGTACTCCTCGCCGCTGCGTCGGGCTGCTCGCACCTGCGCGGATCCGCCGGTTGCCCTCTCGAATGCGAGCAGACCGTCGAGAACGTTGATCGTCGTGTCGAAGGAAGAACGCACGGACCCGTTCTCGACCTCGCAGTTCCAGCCACCGTCGTCCAGCCGCTCGCCGAGGATCCGCTCGACGATGGGTGCGACGTCCACCCCGAAGTACGCTCCGGTCTCGATCGTGCGGCCGTTGATGCATGGCTCGACCTCGCCGTCGAAGTAGCGCTGCCCCGCGTGCTCCCAACGCCCGTTCTCGGCAACGAGCGCGATCGTGCGGCGGGCCGACTGCGACGCCGGGTCGAGCCCGAAGATCTGCAGCGTCTGAAGCGTGTGCATCGTGGCGGTCCAGGGCTGACCCGGTTCACCTCCCTTGTAGGACACCGGGAAGCAGGCGCCGCCCTCCCACAGCCCATCGGGTCCCGCGAGGGCGAGCAGGCGGGCGCCCCAACCATCCCGCTCGACCTGAGATCGCTCGGCGGCGACGTCGGCGGGGGACGCGTTCTGGAGGTCTCGCATCACCTGCCACCGGATGGCGGGGTCGCCGTCGAGCAGCCAATCGAGCACAGTCATCACCGGAGGCTACCCCGGGGCCGTGGCGCAGTCGCTGCTCGACGTTCGGGGGTTGGCCCATGTACGGCTGCCAGGCCCCTGACGCCCGAGCCGTCCGGAGACGTTGGGCCCCGTCCGCGCCCGTTGGGCTCGGGCAGGCTTGGCGCGTGAGTCGCTGCCGGAGCCGGGGGTTCTACGCTGCCGCGAGGGTAGCGATCACCCTGCTGGCGGCTTCCGCGGCTGGCTGCGCCGCCAGCGCCCCGACGTCCGCCGTGGGCGGGCACATGGCCGCAACGCAGGACTACCTGCCGGGCCGCGCGGCCGATGTGTATCTGCCCGACTCCGCGACGCGCGCTCCGGTTGTCGTCCTCGTCCTCGTCCCGGGTGGCGGGTGGCTCACTGCCGAGCGGGGCGGGTTGGCGCCGCTGGCCGAGTACCTGGCCTCGCACGGGATGTTCGTCGTCAACGCCACACACCGCGCCGTCGGGGAGGGCGGCGGCTACCCGAGCATGGTGCAGGAGGTGGTCTGCTCCATCGACTTCGCGGCTGAGCGCGCGAGGCAGGCCGGTCTGACCGTTTCCCAGGTTGTGGTGCTGGGCCACTCCTCCGGCGGGCACCTGGCGGCTCTTGCTGCCCTGGGCGGGCAACGGTTTCGTGCCGACTGCCCGTACCCCCCCGCCACCGTGCACGGCCTCATCGGGCTGGCCGGCGCCTACGACGTGGGCAAGCTCGCCGACGTCGCCGAGCCGTTCTTCGGTGCCAGTGCGGCCGAGCAGCCGCAACGGTGGCGAGAGGGCAACCCACTCACCTGGGTTGCGCAACGAACGCAGGCCCCCGCCCTGCGGGTCTTGCTGGCACATGGTCGCGACGACGACACCCTGCCGGTCGGCTTCACTCAGAGCTTCGCAGCCGCCCTGCGCGAGGCCGGACATCCGGTCGAGACGGTCATCCTCCCCGGCCAGGACCACGCGAGCATCTACTCCCCCAAGGTGATCGGCTCGGCGGTCGTCGAGTGGGTCAACCGCTCGGGGACGCCGTCGGCCTCCACGGCGTGAGCCGCGAACCAGGAAACGGGCGCCGTCGTCGTCCTCCACATGTCAGCGCGTCGGTCGTCGTCCCTGCCTGACGTCGCGCGTCGCTGACGGCGAAAGAGGTGGGTATACCTGCCCGTCTCTCTCTCAACGTATAGCGCGCCGGGGGGCTTGCGGCGAGACCCTGCTCGGGGAGCAGAATCTCGAGCCGCGGGTGAGAGCCGTTTGCTTGCTGGTACCTGGTGTCGAGACACGTGGCCGAGATTGCAACCTTGGTGAAAGGGGGTTTCGTGATTGACGTGATCATTGCCGGTGGCGGGCCGACCGGGGTGATGCTGGCCGCCGAGCTGCGGCTGCGGGGTGTGCACGTGGTCGTGGTGGAGAGAGATGCGGAGCCGTCACCGGTTGTGCGTGGGCTCGGCCTGCACGCGCGCAGCGTCGAGTTGATGGATCAGCGCGGTCTGCTGGAGCGGTTCCTTGCGCTCGGCACGCAGTACCCCATCGGTGGCTTCGCCGGGATCAGCAAGCCGCCGCTGGAACGGCTGGACACCGCGCATCCGTACGTCCTTGGCATCCCGCAGACCCTCACCGAGCGCCTGCTGACCGAGCACGCGACCGAGCTCGGGGTCGAGATCCGGCGCGGCTGCGAGCTGGTCGGGCTGAGCCAGGACGAGGACGGCGTGACGGTCGAGCTTGCCGATGGCACGCAGGTGGGCTCGCGTTACCTGGTGGGCTGCGACGGTGGCCGCAGCACCGTGCGCAAGCTAGCGGGTGTCGGCTTCCCCGGTGAGGCCGCCAGGGTCGAGTGGCTGCTGGGCGAGGTGCAGCTGACCGCACCGCCAGAGACGATTGACGCCGTGATCACCGAAGTACGGAAGACCCACAAGGGGTTCGGCGCCGGTCCCCTGGGAGGCGGGGCCTACCGCGTCGTCGCGCCCGCGGCAGGGGTGGCGGAGGACCGCACGGTCCCGCCGACGCTGGAGGAGCTGAAGCAGCAGGTGCGCAAGCTCGCCGGAACCGACTTCGGCGCGCACTCACCGCGCTGGCTGTCCCGGTTCGGCGATGCCACCCGGCTGGCGGAGCGCTACCGGACCGGGAGCGTGCTGCTGGCCGGTGACGCGGCGCACATCCACCCCCCGCTCGGCGGGCAGGGGCTCAACCTCGGCATCCAGGACGCGTTCAACCTCGGCTGGAAGCTGGCCGCCGAGATCCGCGGCTGGGCACCGGGAGGCCTGCTGGACAGCTACCACACCGAACGGCACCCGGTGGCCGCCGACGTGCTGGACAACACCCGCGCGCAGGTGCAGCTGCAGTCCCTCGAGCCGGGCGCGCAGGCAGTGCGTCGGCTGGTGGCCGAGCTGATGAACTTCGAGGACGTCCACCGGTACCTGATCGAGAAGATCACCGCGATCGGGATCCGCTACGACTTCGGTAGCGACCATCCGCTCGTCGGCCGCCGATTGCGGGACCTGCAGCTGAAGCAGGGACGCCTCTACGAGTTGATGCGCGGCGGCCGCGGAGTGCTGCTCGACCAGACCGGCCGGCTCTCGGTGGGTGGCTGGGCGGACCGGGTCGACCACGTCGTCGGCGACAGCGCGGAACTGGGTGCCCCCGCCGTCCTCCTGCGACCGGACGGCCACGTGGCCTGGGTCGGCCAGGACCAGCACGAGCTCCTCCGCAACCTGCCCACGTGGTTCGGCGCTGCCATCACCTGACCGCGGGGAGCCGGCGTACAGGGTCACCCTGATGGACTCTGCCGCCGACGACCACCTTGGCGTTGAGGCCGCGAAGTCGAAGACGCGTACCTTCGTCGGTCCAGACGATCTTGTGGGCGTCGCGTCCGAAGCGAGCGGCGAACTTGGCGCATCCGGTGTGTGGCTGGGCGGTCACCTCGATGATTGCCTGGTCCCCGATCGCCAGGCGCGAACCGGCCGGCAGTGCGTCGAGGCTGAGGTCGAGGTCGACGTACAGCTGGTCCCCGGCCAGGGCCCAGGCATCCCGACCGGGGCCGGCGATCAGCTCGATGAAACGGGAGTTGACGACGTTCAGCTGCATGTCGGGGTGAGGTGAGCTGTCGGGCATTCGTGCACTCGGCCGCTGGTTCCAGCTGTCGCCCGTCAGTCCGACATCACGATGGAGCTCGGCATGAGCGAGCAGTTCACGGGCGTCGATGGCAGGGCGGCGGACGATCAGGGCCAGGCTGCCGACGTCTCGGGGGGAGGCCAGCACAAGGTCCAGCCCGGCATCGATCTCCTCGAGCGATCGATGGCGTACGGCGATGGCGTTGTCCACGGCATCACTGTGCCTTGGGGTCAGGGCCGCCGTCGAGGCAGTGCTCGACATGTGAACCGGCACGTGATCTTCGTCGTCGGGTGCCCATGCCTGAAACCGGATCTGCTGCGGGTCGTGTGGTGCGCCGCCTGACTTTGCACTGATGTCGGTGTAGCCGGGGATTCGGAGGCGCGCTTGTCGAGGGTCAGGGCACCAGCCGGATGGTGAGGGGGTACCGGTACGGGTGGCCCTGGTTGGCGGCAATGGCGCCTTGGATCATCATCACCAGCGCGAAGATGCCGGCCCCGATCAGCACTGGGAAGATCAGCAGTAGGCCGACGCCTGCGGTGGCGATCGCCAGCCCGAAGACCGTCACCATGCCGGCGATCTCGTAGATCAGCATGGAGATGTGGAAGTTCAGGGCCTCGCCGGCGTGCAGGCGCACGAACTGGCTGCGGTCTTTGTAGATCAGGAAGACGATCAGGGACGCGAACGGCACGACAAGGCCGCCGACGTGCGCCAGCGTCGCCCACAGCCGCTCGTCCTGCGGGGACATCGGCGCGGGCCAGTAGGCGTTGCCAGCAGCTTGCGGATACCCCTGCGGCGGCAGGGGCCCGTACCCAGGCGAGTGTCCGGCCACGGGCTGGTACGCCAGGTGGCCCGGAGGGCGAGCAGTCCCGGGCGGGTACTCGAAGGCCGGTGGCTGGCCCAGCGGCTGAGCTGGCTGAGGTAAGTGCTCGTCCCCAGGTTCGGTGGTCAATGCCTCAGCCCTCTCCTTCCCCCGTTGGTCCCGTGGCCGGTGCGCGGTCGGGGCTGCGGCACTGATCCCCGCGTCGGCCTGGAGAGTACAGCGTCGACCACAGCCTGATCGATTGACAACGGTTCGATGGGCAACCCTGTGGACGACGACACTCCCGCTGTGTCGACGACAAGGTCGTACCTTCTCGCGCCGAGGCGCTGCGGGGGCTACACCGGACCCTCTTACGCGCCGGCACGCAAACCGGCAGCTACGAGGAAGAGCCCCCCGCCACACCACCCCGACGACCGCCGCGACCCCGTCACCGCCGACGCTCGGACCGCGGAGTCGGGGATGCTGACGCAGCGCAAGAGATGCGCCACGCTGTCGGCGGCACGAGCGGACGTTCTCGGCCGGTCATGAGCGCCCCCCGGCCGCGGCTTGACCCGCGGTGGGGCTCAGTCCCAGCGCTGCGCGTTGTCGTCGTCCAACGATCCGTCCGGCGCGGGGACGACGCAGAAGAGCAGTCCCGCGGGATCCCGCATCACACACCAGTCCTGCACCCGGTCCAGTGGCTCGGCGCCCAAACCTGTCAGCCGGGCCACCTCCGCATCCACATCGTCGGTGTGGATATCCAGGTGGATTCTGGCGGTGCCTTCGCCCAGCCGCTGCACCAGGAATGCGTGCTGCTGCTGGTGCGGCAGCACCGCTCCGTGATACTCCGGATGCCCTTCTTCGCGGCGCATCGTCACTCCCAGGGCCGCCTGCCAGAACGAGAGCTCCTGGTCGTGGCTGTCCGCTGGCGCATCGATCACAATCATTCGCATCCTGCTGTGGTGCGGCACCGGACACCTCCCGACAGCGGCCGGATCCGGCCCGGCTCTCACCCTACCTACCTGGCCGATGGCCGCAGGCGTGATCGTGCCGCCGGGCGTCAGCGGACCATGCCACGCGTCATGACCACCTTCGCCTGGGTGGTGAGGATGAATGGCAGGCTGCATGCGTAGTGGTGCGCGTGACGCTGCGCCGTGGGCATCGGGCACGGATGTGCGGCTCGACCACGTCCCGCTGAGGCATGCGGACCTCGATTGGCTCGGGGCCGCCACCCGTGTCCCTCGAGTCACTGGCACCCGCTGCGCGCCCGAGCGGCCCGACGACCGGCAGACCCACGTCAGGCGCCACCCTGCCTGACCTGGACAGCCCCGCCGGACGGGAGAGGCTTCGCCGTTGTGCGCGCCGACGCCCGCACCGGTGGGCTTGTTGGACGGTGCTGGCTGCCCGACGCGCTCTCAGCAGTCGAACACCGACCAGCAGATGTCGTTCCGCAACCGCTGGTCGTCGAGTACGAGCTCGCGGATCGCCTCCGGGAGCTGGTCGCGCTGCCACCGGCACTCGCGGCGCCCTGCTCTCTGGCCCTTGTCCATGCGGCGCAGCAGCACGTTCCCTTCCGTACGCAGCATCCGCTTGGCGCGGTGGTCAACCGGCCCTCGGTGTGGACTGACCGATGAGTTCTCCGCGTCGTGTTCGTCTGTGCGCCGAATACCGACTCACGGGAGGCTGACGCCATGCGGAAACTGACCTTTGGCATGAACCTGAGCCTGGACGGCTACATCGCCGCGCCCGGCGACGACCTCGGCTGGAGCGTGCCGAGCGACGAGCTGTTCCAGTGGTGGTCCGACCGGGTGGGGGCGACGGGCCTGGCGCTGTACGGGCGCAAACTGTGGGAGACGATGAGCTCCCACTGGCCGACCGCCGACCAGCAGCCTGGCGCCACACCGGCGCAGATCGAGTTCGCCCGCCGCTGGCGGGACATGCCGAAGGTGGTGTTCTCCTCGACGACCAGCGCGGTCGACTGGAACGCCCGCCTGGTCACCGGCGACGCTGTCACCGAGATCACCCGGCTCAAGACTGAGGATGGCGGTCCCATGGACGTCGGCGGCGCCACCCTCGCCGCGGCGGCCATGCGGGCCGGGCTGATCGACGAGTACGCGATCGTCACCCACCCGGTCCTGGTGGGCGGCGGCACGCCGTTCTTCACGGCCCTGGACAACTGGGTGAACCTGAACCTGGTGGAGACCCGGACGTTTCCCGACGGCGTGCTCCTGACCAGGTACGAGACCAGGCGCTGAGTACCCGACCTCGGATCGGCGCGGGCTCGAGCCACCCAAGGATCTCGTGGTCGTTAGGGGATCGCTCATCGGGACGGAGCGCGACGCGACAGACTGCCGGACGACGCCCTCGGCCGCCCGGATGATCACGCCCAGCAGGCGGTTCCCCGAGTCAACGTGAATCGAGAGGGTCACCGGTAGGCGTCGCCGCGGTGGGAGATCTTCACGACCTCGACGACGACGTCGTGCTCGAGGATGCGGTAGATCACCCGGTACTGGCCGCGGCGAGCGGAGTAGAAGCCCTCCAGGCCCAACCGCAGCGGCTTGCCCACCCGGTGGGGGTTGTCCAGCAGCGGGCCCCGGATGAACTCCCACACAGCCGCGGCGATCGGTTCGGGCAGCGTCTCGGCCAGGGCCCGTCGCGCAGCGCTGGACAGGCGAAGCCGGTAGGTCACGCAGCGCCGGGGCCGAGGCGGGCGGCCATGATGGCGGCCATCTCCTCACCGCTGGTCAGCTGCCCGGTGCCGGCCTGTGCTTCGCGGATGGCGGCCATCGCCTCGGGGTCGGAGAGGATCTCGAGGGTCTCGATCAGGGAGTCCAGGTCGTCGGGGGCGATCAGCACCGCGGCGGGCTTGCCGTTCTTGGTGATGGTGACCCGTTCCCAGGTGCCTGCCACGGCGTTGACCAGCTCGCTGAGCCGGTTCTTGGCGTCGGCCAACGACGTCGTCTCCATGGCCAGAATTATAGCCTGCCGGTTGCCGGGCGGGAAGCGATGGACTAGCGGGAGCGCACGCGTACAACTCCAGCCGGTCGTCGCCGTAGCCAGGCCGGGCGTGGATCACGGACGGAGGAATTGCCGGCCGAGCGCGCAGTCGGAGTCCGCCGCGCCGAGGGGTCGGGTGCCGTCTACAAGCATGCTGAGCATGCCGCCGAGCTGTCCGTGCATGTGCAGAAGGCCCGGGCTCAGCCCGAGCTGGACGGGGAACTCGGCGGGCGGGGCGCCGCCGGCGACGTCGGGGTCGCTGCCATCGGGGGTATAAGTCTGCCCGAGCGGCAGGTCGGTGCGGCCCACGTTGCCCGTGGGCGCCCCGATCCCGTCACGCCGAGGTTCGCGCTGGAAGCCGTGCACGAGACAGCCGTGCTGGAGCACTGCGCGCAGGAGCGGCTCGTGCTGCGTCGCGAGCGCCGGCGTGACCTGAACCTGCTGAAGCGCCCCCGCCGGGGGGATCACCCCCAGGCTCAGGAGGTTGATGGTCGACGTATTGAGGTCGAGCAACAGCTCGCAAACGTGCTGGGGGAACTCGCGCCAGTCGACGATCGGCGTCGGTGACGCGCCTGGTGCGGCCTGCGCCGAGCCGATCGCGATCTGCGCCTCGCCCGACACCCGGAAGGTCCAGATGCAGCCGGGCACGATCGCACCGCCGTTGATCGGATCCTGGGCCAGCGCTGTGAAGCGCAGTTCCGCCTCGACCATGGCGTACGGGTCGGGGGTCGAGAGCAGTGTGACTCGCGGCGGCGAGGCCGGCTCCAAGAAGGCGAAGCCAAAGTGTGAGGGGTCCGCGGGCGGCTGTGCGAGGCCGGCGAGCGGGGCGAGCTCCTGAGGCGTCACCATGGTGTGCACGAGCGGCGGGTTGACGCCAGCCCTCCCCCGCGCGACGAGGATGTCGTTGAACGCGTTCTCGGACAGGTTGAGCGACACGCAGTGCACCCCGAGGCGCGCGGCCTGGAGCGCGCCGACGCTCGCCTTGAGGGCCTGGTAGGGGTTCACGGGGATGGTGCGCCGCGGCTGTCCGCCGGGGATGGTTCCGAGCTCGACCTCGAAGTACACGTGGTCGTTGGCCGCCGCCTTTCGCGAGCCGCCCACTATGGGGATGCCTACCCGCGCGACGGCAGCGGGGAAGCCGGCGCCGAACACCTGCCTCAGGCCGCCGAGCAACCTGTTCGTCAGCTCTTCCGCTAGCGCGTTGAACGCGAGGTTCGTGTACCAGCCCTGGAGGGCGCCTTCGAGGAACTCGAGGAGGCCGGCCAGTGAGCCGACAGAGAGCGGAGCTGACCGGATCTTCAGCACGCCGTTGATCGAGAACGACAACACAGGTCCGAACATCCCGCTCGCGTCCTGGAGCAACGTGACGTAGGCGAAGATCTTGCCGTCGAGCAGATCGAGCGTGATCGAGTCGGCACCCCCGGCGAGCAGCTCGAGACCCACCGTCGCCGCGTGCGTCGAGAGCGCCGTGAGCGGCGGGAAGAACACCGCAGCTAGGTGGGCGAGAGCGACGGCCTCCCAGTACTTCTCGGTCGGCTCGACGGCGCAGCGCGCGTCGAGGTGCAAGGTGCCGAGGTTGAGCTCCGCAACGACGTAGGCGTCGCCGCGGCAGTAGAGGTTCTTGATGACCGGCCGACTTTCGATGATTGTCCCGGTCGCGGTGCGCTCAACGTCTGGGAGCGTCAGCTGGCCGTGGACCTGGTCGATCGTGATCTTGGCGAACTCGCTCTCGACGACGATGGTCCCCGTCGGGCTCGTCGCGCCGAGGCTAAACGTGAGCTCAGGTGTGCCGATCAGCTGCCAGAGCACCTCGCAGGCGATGCGCGACTGCGCGAGCGGGTTCAGGGCGGCCCAGTTCGTTCCCGCGTTGGTCAGGTTGGTAGCGATCGGCGGGGGCAGCGCCGCGATCACGCCGGCCGGCAGCGTGCCGGAGGTGACAAGCCTGATAGCGAGCTGCTCGGCCATGTGTTCGAGGTGACCGCGGCCGGTGAACGCGAGGCAGCGCGCCGGCGTCGGGTCCCCGACCGCGGGCAGCGGCTCGTCGCGCAGCGCGCAGTAGAGGAGTGTGCCCCCGACGCCCCGCTTGTCGAGCCAGTGATCGCGCAGCTGCTTGAGCCAGTCGAACGTGACGACCCCGTTGCCCACGTGGAAGCCGGTGAGCGGGCGGACGGCCTGGTTGAACGTCGAGCGGATCGCATCGAGCGCGGTCTGCGGGATCCAGAGGCCGATGATCGAGGCCTGGCCGGCGGGCACCGGGGGACTCGGGACCGTCGGTCCACCGCCCGGGACGATGTCCTCGGGCGTCGGTCGACCATTGGGGCGGTGGAAGTCGATATTCAGTGACGTGCTGCCGCCCTGCGGATCGTCGTCACGGAAGTCGCGGGCGGAGGAGTAGCCGTCCGGGATCATGAAGCGGTCTTCGGGCACGGGTCCGAACTCCATGCCTTCGAGGCGGAAGTTGCTTCGGCGCTGCTGGTCGGCGGGCGCCGCGGGCAGGAGCATCCCGCCCGCGACCGGGAGCCCGGCGTCGGCTACGAGATCATGCACGACCTCCCACGGGAAGCCTGCGAGGGCCTGGAGTTCGGGCTCGCCGAGCAGGACGGTCAGCAGTGTGCGCAGGACGCGGGGCGCGACGCGCTGGGCGGGATCGCAGACGAGGTAGTGCTGCCAGTCGGCGTGCGTGCGACCGTCGCGGATCGTCGTCGTCACCACGACGGCCGAGTCGGGTGCGTCCTTCGTGTCGCTGAGCAGCTGGCGGCGTCGGTGGTCCTCGGCGAGGGCGGGCGCTGTTCGCACGCGCATCGACGACGTAAGGCGCTTGGGCGGCAGCCGCTCAGGATCGGTCTTAGCGAACAGCCGGAGGTGATGGTCGAGCCAGAGGAGCTCCCCGGTCGTGTAGCAGATGGCGCTGACTTCGCGCTGGTCCTTGCCACGGGTCGTAGCGTCGAGCCGGTAGACCGAGGCGGCGAGCTGAACACCCACATCGCTGCGCTGCCGTCCGCGCTTGGTGGCGGCGAACGTGCGGTTCAGCGCCGGCGCAAGCCGCGCTGCGTCTGCTTCGAACCAATCCCCCCGAATCCGGCAGGAGAGGCCAGCGTCCACGTCGTCCTCGGCGCTCACCATTCAGCGCCCGCGATAGAGCGACGCGACCGGTGAACGGCGTCTCCTACCCGTTCTATCGGCCCGCTCTGCATCGTCAGGTTGCGTTCACCCCAGTCTGCCCCGAAGTAGAAGCCACACCGACGTCCGAGGCACGCAGGGCCCTCCACAACCGTCCAGTGCACACCTTGGCGCCGGGCTAACTCCTCCGTGGCCACATCGGGCTCGACCGGCCACGGCGGGACCCGCTCAGCGCTCGTCGTCATCACCGCCGCTCCTTGGCCAGCTTCCAGTCTGGCACGAGCCGCCCGACCCCCGGGTCCACGCCGCTGCGGCTGTGGACAACGCGTGACACTGGGCCTGGAGTGGAGTAGTACGGCAACACGGAGAACCAAGGCTCGGACCGGCTGCGGGGGGCCGGCAGGGACCGGGTGTACTGAGACCCGCGTTCGGAAAGGAAACCACCCCGGACGGCAAGGTCACCGATCGCGGGCCGGCCGCCGGGTCGGGTTAGTTACCGGCGCAGGGCAATCAGCGCCATCGGTTCCCCGATGCTGTGTCGACGGCCACGCCAGACTGACCGGAGACGGCCATGAAGTTGCTCGTTGGCGGTCTTGAGATCTGACCGCTGATGGTCAGGGGATCTGCCCGACACGACTTGTCCTGCCTCGCCGCGTGCGGTGGTTGAGGCGCCTCCTCGGGTGCGGTTGGCGGTGCTGACGCGCCGTCGCCCCGAGGAGGGCCCCTTGAAGTCTGACGAGGAGATCATGGAGATTCTCGAAGCATTCGACTTGACCGAGTCCCTACGAGATGCCGCGGTGCTGGCTGGTTGTTCGCACAACACCGTGGCCCACTACGTCGCGCTGCGGGAGGCGGGCGGGGTGAGCGACCTGCCGGCGGCGCGGCCGCAGCTCATCGATGAGTACCTGGCCAAGGTCGAGGAGTGGATGGAACGATCGAAGGGCAAGATCCGCGCCGATGTTGCGCACGACAAGCTCGAGGCGATGGGCTACCAGGGCTCAGAACGCACGACGCGGCGGGCGGTCGCCGCGGTGCGCAAGAACTACAAGGCCGGCCGGGTGCGTGTCCACCGGCCCTGGGTCACCGAGCCGGGCATGTGGCTGCAGTATGACTTCGGGGACGGCCCGGTCATCGACGGGCGCAAGACCACGTTGTTCTGCGCGTGGCTGGCGTGGTGCCGGTTCCGGGTGGTGATCGCGCTGCTGGACAAGACACTGCCGAGCGTGTTCGCCGCGTTGGATCAGACGCTGCGCCGCATCGGCGGAGCGCCGACCTACGTGCTGACCGACAACGAGAAGACCGTCACCGTGGAGCACGTCGCCGGGATCGCGGTGCGTAACCCGCAGACCGTCTCCTTCGCCCGTCATTACGGTGTTTCTGTGCTGACGTGTGAGCCGGCCGACCCAGCTTCGAAGGGCGGCAGCGAGAGCACGGTGAAGTTGGCGAAGGCGGACCTGGTCCCCAAGGACACGAACCTGCTGGAGGCGTACGCCTCCTTCGCCGAGCTGGAGGTGGCGTGCGCGGGGTTCTGCGAGCAGGTCAACGATCGGGTGCACCGGGTGACCCGCCGCCGGCCGGTGGAGATGCTGGCCGAGGAACGCGCGCGGCTGCACCCGTTGCCGCCGACCCCGCACACGGTCGCGTTCGGGGTGACCCGCACGGTCGCGGCGAACACCCCGATGATCGCCTTCGAGGGCGGGCAGTACTCGGTGCCGCAGGAGTTGCTCGCGCAGACGGTGTGGGTGCGTGTCTATGGCACCGGCGCCGACGAGCAGGTCGTGGTCGTGCACGTCGGGGCGGGTGGCCCGGTCGAGGTCGCCCGGCACGTCCGGGCCACCCCGGGCAGCCCGCAGCTCGACGACGCCCACTTCCCACCCGCCCCGGCCGGTGCGCTGAACCGGGCACCGAAGGCCAAGAACGTCGCCGAGGCCGAGTTCCTCGCCCTGGGTGATGGTGCCCGGCTGTGGCTGACCGAGGCCGCCGCGGCGGGCACCACCCGGATGCGGATCAAGATGGCCGAGGCCGTCGCGCTGGCCAAGCTGCTGGGCGGCACCGAGGTCGACTGGGCCCTGGGCCACGCCGCGGTGAACAGCCGTTTCGCCGAGACCGACCTGGTCTCGATCCTGGACCACCACGCCACCGCCCGGCCCGGGCCGGCCCACCGGGCCGGTGAGGACCGCTCCCTGACCCAGGGCACCGGCGGGTGGGCCGCGCTCGGCACCGGCGGCGACCCCCACCGTGACGGCGAGGAGGGCCAGTCGTGACCGCCGCGACCCGCACCCAGCGGCCAGCCGACGCTGCACCGGTGCCGAGGGTCGGGGTGCCGTCCGCACCGCCGCTGCCCGCCGACTTGGAAGCGCTGCTGCGTCGGCTGCGGCTGCCGCACATCCGCCGCCACGCCCCCGAGGTGATCGCCACCGCGAAAGCCCAACGCTGGGACCCCGCCGAAGTCCTGAAGGTGCTGTTCACCGAGGAGGTCGCCGGCCGGGACCGCTCCGCGCTGGCGACCAGACGCACCGCGGCGGCGTTCCCGACCGGGAAGACCTTCGAGGCCTGGCAGCCGCACGTGTCCTCCATCCCCGCACCCACCCAGCAGGCGCTGCGGACCCTGGAATGGGTTGGGCGGCGGGAGAACTTGGTGGTCTGCGGCCCCTCGGGCACCGGGAAGACATTTCTGCTCGAGGCACTCGGTCAGCAAGCGGTCGAACATGGACTGCGGGTTGCCTGGTTCACCCTGGAGAACCTCGGCGTGCTCGTGCGTCGGCACCGCGCCGATGACACCGTCACCAAGGCGATCGCCCGCGTGCTGCGCGCCGACCTCGTCGTCGTCGATGACATCGGCCTGTTGGCCGTGGCCAACGACGCCGCCGAAGGGCTCTACCGCCTCGTGGATGCGGCTTATGAGAAACGCTCGGTCGCGGTCTCCTCAAACCTGCACCCCGCTGCGTTCGACGAGCTGATGCCCAAGACCCTCGCGACGGCGACAGTGGACCGGCTCCTGCACCACGCCCACCTGTGCCAGACCAGCGGCGACTCGGTGCGACTGTCCCAAGCCCTCACCGGCGCCGGCGTCGTCCCCCTCCCCGGAGCACCACGATGAGCGTCATCTACCAATGCCCGGACTGCGAAACCCGCTACCTCGACGAACGCCGCTGCCCCGACTGCGGACTGTTCTGCCGACGCATCGACCGCGGCGGAAGCTGCCCGCACTGCGATGAGCCCGTCGCCATCAGCGACCTCACCGACACCACGGCGGTGAGCCGATGAACTGAACCAATCCGGTCGGTGGCCACGCCTGGGCAGAACCCGTGGCCACCACCGGTCAGTTCTCATGGCCGTCACCGGGCCGATCCCACGACCGTCCGCGGTCAGATCCCGGTGTCCCTTGACAATGCTGCGGCGCAGGCCGCATCAGGTCCACTTCGTGCGCGGAGGCCCGCTCACCCGGACGAGGTCACGTCGGCGGCCTCGACGTCTTCCAGACCCAGCGCAAGTGGTCCGCACAGCGGAGCGGAATACCTCGACCCGCGGGTAGGTGATAAGCGGCGAGTGGGTCCCCCGGGGGACGGCGATCTGCATGGCTCGCGGATCTCGTCGGTCAGATCGTGGACCTGCGCCGCGGAGAGTAGGCAGACCCCCTCCCACCGGGACATCGTGGCTTCTGCTGGCAGCTCGTCCTTGCGGTAGGTACCGAGGATGGCCTGGGATCCACAATGATGACGGCAGGGTGCTGGAGGATCTAGCAGGCGGTCCGGATCGCGTGCTCGAGCTGATCTCGCCTCGCCGGCCCGCCAGCGCCAGTACGTGGGTGCGCTCCTGACGGTAGGCCAGGACGCGCTGCGCGGCGTCCTGGCCCACCGTGACGCCGTCACCAGCAGGCACAGCCCGCTCGGCCCCGCCTCCGCCACGACCGCCCGGCAGCGCAGCAGGCCCACTCTCACCGTCGAACGACGACGCCTCCCGAGCCCCGCTGCGCGGCGGGATCGAGGGCCACGCTCCCGCACACCCCCGACACGACAAGAAGCAGCGTTCGGTGGGTGGCGCGCACGCATGCTCATCCGCGGCGTTACGTGGTGATCTACTGCCACGCGTTCGTCCGTCGATCTCGCCACCATGAAGGGGATGGACGACGCACACACCGTGCACAAAGTGACTTTGGTCCCGGCCCCGGATGATGTTACCGCGATAGACCGACCTGGACGCCACACTTGGGGGTAGCCATGTCGACCAAGTCGCCAAGCGCATCCACTACCTCTCCTCCGATCAGCCCTGAGCGTCTAGAGAACTGCCTCAGGAGCGCGGAGTTCTGGTCCAGCGAAGCCGCCCTCCTCTCCTACGCTAACCGAATGCAGCGGGCAGCTGACTGGTTCGCGATCACGGCATCTCTGCTTGGAACGCTGACCAGTCTCGCCGTCTGGACCACGCTCGCCGACAACCCGAACTCGATTGCCCAGTTGTCCGTTTCCGTCGTGGCGCTGCTCGGCGCCGCGGGGGCTGCGTTTCCACGAGTCCGGAACTACGGCGAGGCCGCAGGAACCGCGCGTGAACTTGCCTCACAGTACGGGACACTTCTGGGGCGACTCATCGATGCACAACTCGTCGCAAGTGACTCGACGATGAACGATGCTGTGCGCAACCTTGTCGGTGACTTCGAGTCACTCAAGGCCAGGAAGGACCAACTGGTCCCTTACCCAGCGAAAGAGCAGAAGGCACGCGACGAGCAGAAGTCGCAGGCGAGGACCCATTAACAAAAGGGCGAGCGGGCGGCCACACGAACGCGACCGGCCTGCGGCCCCGGCGACGGGTGGCAGGCCCTGTACCAGGATGCCCTCCGCTACCTGCCCGTCGACCAGGACCTGAGCGCCGCCCTCACCTGGGTCAACGGACTACATCGTCGCCCTCGACAGCGCGCGCACCCACCCGCCCACGTAGCGCTGCCCGGCTGACGCTGTCGGCGGGGGAGTGCCCACGGCGATGGACCGCGTGCGGCGACAGGCCACGCGCCGCCGATGACAAGCAACGCGATCCGACTAGACCGCGAACCATGAAACCTGCGCCGTGGCTCATCGGAAGGTCCAGCGTCCACAGCCACGCCGGCAGCAGCAGCAGGCTGGTCGGCAGTGTGAGCCACCACGCCCACGCCGTGCCGTCGGCGGTGACGGCGTATGCCGGGTCGAACACCCTGGCCCAGCCCGCTGCCGCCACGCCGGTGACGGCCAGCATGGAGCAGAGGCCGACGGCTGACGGGCGTAGTGGTCGCACACGGGTGCTGTCGGCTCTCGCGCGGGTCGACTGAAGCGGCGCTCGAGTCCACAGGCGAGTCGCGTGATGACGGTACCCCTGCGGCGCATCTCGGTTGACCCGGCGGAGCCGCTCAGTCGTCGTAGTGGTAGCGGCACTGGATGATGTGCAGCTCGTCGCCGTCGACGCGGTAGACGAGGCGGTCGCCGTCGCTGATGCGTCTCGACCACCAGCCGGCGAGGCTACCGCGGAGTCGTTCGGGTCTTCCGATCCCCACGCCTGGGTCGATCTTGATCTCTTCGATCATGCGGTTGATGCGCTTGAGTCTGAGCTTGTCGCCGGCCCAGGACAGGTACTGCGCGCGTGACAGTTTCGTCCAGACGATCTTCACGGCCGATGCTCGGCCGCCGAGGCTGGGTTGCTGATCCTTCTGGCGGCTTGCGCGGGGGCGACCCTGACCGCGGCCTTGGTCGGATGGGGCTGGGGTGTGGCCGTGCGTGCGGGTGCCTTCTTGGCCGTCTTCTCGGGCGCGGGCCCGGGCGTCAGGGTCCTCGCTTCGGCGGCCACGGCGGCGAGGAAGTCGGGGTCGTCAGGGTCGAGCAGGTCGGCCTCGAAGCCCTCCCCGGCGTCGAGCTGGGCGATGGATGCCAGCAGGGCCCGGGCGTTGGCGGGGGAGCGGGTCAGGTAGGCGGTCTCGACGAGGCTGATGTACTCCTCCGCCGAAACCAGGAACGCCGTCCCCTTGGTGGAGACGATCTCGACGGCCTCCTGGTCGTCGTTGACCTGACCGACCAGCGCGAACAGCCGTCTGCGGGCCTCGCTCGCCGTGATTGCCATGACTCCTCCTCGTCTGAGTGGTACCACATTATGGTACGTCGCTCGGACGACGACGGCCACGCCAGCGCTGAGGCGACGTGCACGCGGCGCAAAGCCCGTCGTGTCAATACCGGGCACCGGGTAGCGGCCACGCGTTCAGCGCTCGCCACCTCACGGCTCATGGTCAAGAACTCAACTCAGGCCGTGAATCGTCCTGGCATAGGCCGCCACTCGACCAGGGACTGCAAGAATCCGTCATGGTCCGGTTCGGTGACGTCCAGGTTGACGTGCCGGCTCGCGAGCTGCGTCGTGGCGGGCGGGTGGTTCATCTCGAACCACAGGCGTTCGATCTTCTGGTCGCTCTGATGGAGCACCGCGATCGGGTGTTGTCGAAGGCGGAGCTACTCGATGGCGTCTGGGGGCACCGGTTCGTTTCCGAGGCGAACTTGACGACGCGCATCAAGGAGATCCGTCGTGCGGTCGGCGACGATGGCGCGCACCAGCACACGATCAAGAATGTTCGAGGTCGTGGGTACCGCTTTGTGGCGGAGGTCGAGGTCGTAGGACCGCGGGAGCGCACTCGGGATGCTGCCAGGCCGATTGGGCGCGATGTCGAGATCGCCGCGTTGATCGAGGTGCTAGCCCAATCGCCGGTGGTCACGCTGACCGGACCGGGCGGTGTCGGCAAGTCCACCGTGGCCCGTGCTGTCGCCGAGCGGGCGGCGCCTTCCTACACCGATGGTGTCCGAGTCGTGGAGCTGTCCGCGCTCGATGGTGGTGAGCACGTCCTGCCGGCAGTAGCCCGCGCTCTCGATGTCGTCCTCGACAGCGACCGGCCCGAGCGTGCGGTGCGGTCGATCGCCGAGCTCGATGTGCTCCTCGTGCTCGACAACTGCGAGCATGTCATCGACGACGTCGGAAGCTTGATCGATCGACTGATGGGAGCCGCCGGGGCGAGGGTGGGCGTGCTGGCGACGAGTCGGGTTCGGCTCGGTCTCAGTGTTGAGCGGGTGGTCGCCGTTCCTCCCCTCAGCTCGGAGCCGGCACTCGAGCTCTTCACGGTTCGCGCCAGTGCCGTTCGTCCAGCCTTGGATCTCGAAAGGGTCGGCCGGGATCGGGTTGCCACGCTGCTCGCCGGGCTCGATCAGCTGCCGCTGACCATCGAGATGGCGGCGGCCCGTCTCGGCTCGATGACCTTCGATGAGCTCGAGCGCGCCATCGGTGAGGGGATGCCGATGCCGGTGACACACCGGTCCCCCGTGCGTCACCACCGCTCGCTCGATTCGCTCGTCGCCTGGTCCGCTGAGCTGCTCGACACGCCGCTGCGTCGCACGTTCACTGAGTTCGCCGTCTTCGCGGGCTCTGTGGCCGCGACGGACGCAGCCGCTGTTGTCGGTGCCGACCAGGCGGCGGTGATCTTCGACCTCGCCGCCCTGGCGGAGCGATCGCTGCTGGTCGCCGATGTCGACGGGTCGGCAACCCGATTTCGGATGCTCGTCACCGTGCGGGCAGTCGCAGGCCGTTGGCTGGAAGGGTCCTCCACGGCCGACGGGGTGCGCCGGCGTCACGCCGAGCACTTCACCGAGGCGACCCGGATGATCGACCGCCAGATCCGCACTCCCGGCGAGGCCGACGGCAGACGACGACTCGACGCCATCACCGCCGAGGTCCGAGCGGCACACCGCTGGGCTCGCCGACACCAGCCGGAGTTGGCATCGGAGATGAGTGGGGCCCTGCACCTGGCTGCGTACTCGACGTTCTGGAACGAGCCGGCTGAGTGGAGCCGTTTGCTGCTGGCGCAACACCCGGATGCTGACCGCAACGCCCTCTCAGGTGCCCGCATCGTCGTTGCCGGCGCGGCTGCGAACCGTGGCCACCTCTCCGATGCGCGCGCCGCAGCCACGGCTTTGACGAAGGCCGCCGGAGAGCGGGTGCGAGCCGCGGCGTTGGAGATCTTGGCTGACGTGGCGATATACGACGGTCACCTTTCCGAGGTAGCCGGGATCACCGACGAGCTTCGACGGCTGGGCGTCGAGCTCGACGACCCGCACGCGATCGCGATCGCCGCGGTCGACGCCGCTCTGGCACTCGCGTTCGACAGCAAGCCGGTTGACGCGCTGGCGCGCCTCGCCGGGCTCGATCTCGAACAGCTGTCCGCGTCGGATCGCGCCTGGGTCATGTATGCACGTGGTGAGGCGCTGAGCACTGCCGAAGACCCGGGTGCCGCTGCGGCCTACGTTGAGGCCGTCGAGCTAGGGCGAATGATCGGGAATCCGTTCGTGACGTCGGTTGCGCGCGTGTCCTTGGCGAGGGAGCACGCCCGTGCCGGGGAGTTTCGCAAGGCTTTGGACGCGTACGCCGTGTGCTTGCACGAGTATGCGCGGCACGGCAACTTCGTACACGCCGTCACCACTCTCCGCAATCTCGTCGAGATGCTAGTGGCCGTGGGTGACGACCACGGTGCGGCGGTGCTTGCTGCGGCCACATCGGGTGATCATCTGCGACCCACTTACAGCGTTGACGCTGTGCGCTTGTCGAACATGGTCGCCGGCATCGAACAGAGAGCCGGAATGAGCCACCTCGTCGCGTGGACGGCGGAAGGGCGGCTGCTCGATCTCCCCCAAGCGGTGCAGATCGCAGCCGACCTGGTCGACCGGCACCGAGGCTGATCCTCAGACAACCCTCAGAGGGCCCACGAGCACCCGAGGCAGGCCGACGCTTCGCTTGACCGCATGAACACGCATGGTCAACGCACCCTGTGGCCCTCCACCGACACGGTGGTCATCACGGACGCCGGATTGGAGACGTGGTTGGTCTTCAATCATGGCGTCGACCTCCCGGCGTTCGCGGCGTATCCGTTGGCCGCCACGCCTGAAGGCCGGGCGCTACTGGTCGAGTACTACGGGTACTACGCCGAGATCGCCCGATCGATCGACGCAGCCGTGCTGCTGGAGGCACCAACGTGGCGCGCCAACCCCGACTGGGCAGCCGTGCTCGGCCACGACCGAACCGCCTTGGCGGAGTTCATCTCGGCGTCGTTGGACGTGGTGGTCGAAGTCCGCAACCGCTGGACCGGCGACCAACCGTTCCTGGTCGGTGGCACCGTCGGCCCGCGAGGCGATGGGTACCGGATCGACTCGACGATGGACATCGACACTGCCTGCGACTACCACTCGTTCCAGATCGGGCGCATGGCGGCCGCCGGAGCCGACGTGGTGACGGCGCTGACCATGGGCTATGTCGAGGAAGCAGCGGGAATCGCCCGAGCGGCCGAGACCGCTGGGCTACCGGTGATCGTGTCGTTCACGCTGGAGACCGACGGCCGGCTCCCGTCGGGCACGTCGCTCGCCGAGGCGATCGCGGCCACCGACTTGGCGACGTCCGGCTATCCCAAGCACTACATGATCAACTGCGCCCACCCTGCGCACTTCGACCATGTGCTCGACGCCACGGCTTCGTGGGCGGACCGCATCGGTGGCCTGCGGGCCAATGCGTCGCAGCTCAGCCACACTGAACTCGACGAGATGGTCGAACTCGACGAAGGCGACCCCGACGACCTGGCCGCACGGTACGTGGCGCTTCGCTCTGCGCATGCCCAACCTCCAGGTCCTTGGAGGCTGCTGCGGCACCGACCACCGCCACGTCGCGGCGATTGCCGCCGCATGGCTTGCGGAGGAAGTCCGATAGACACAAGCACGTTTGGCGGCACCGGAGGCGCCTGTGATCTGTGGTGGGTCTCCAGACGGACCGTCAGTAAGTCTCCGGACGTCAGGAGGCGTCGCGGTGGCGGGCCAGGTACTCCTGAAGGGCCTTGCGAGCGACCTCGGAGACCTTGGTGCCTTCGCGGTGGGCCTGGGCCTCTGCCTGCTCGCGCAGGTCGGCGGGTAGCCGGAACGTCACTTGGGGGGAGGGGCTGCCGGGCTCGGACAGCGACGGGCGGCCGCGGCCGGCCTTGGCGTGGACGTCGGCGACCGCGGTCGCGACGTAGTCGCTGGGTGACCCGGGCGCCGTGGCGGTCGCGGACGTCCTGGGTGTCGAGGTCGACGTCCGGGCCGGTCGCGAGCTGGTAGCGGCGTGGCTTCTTGGTGGCCATCAGTCCCTCCGGTACGCGAGCGGCATCACGTGGATGATCAGCAGGTAGTCGGGCAGGTCGATCCCGATCACCTCCGCCCACCACGCCCCGGTCGTCGGGGCCGACCCACACAGCCGATCGTCGACCTCGCCTGTGCCGCCGACCCGCTCGGGTTCCCCTGCGGCCTCCATCGCGGCCAGGGCGTGGGCCTTGCCGATGCGGTGCTTGCGGGCGGACTGGGTGAACCGGACCGGCCGCACCCACCGATTATCGCAGTGCAATAAGTCGAGCGGCCACCCCTGAGCCGCAGAAGGTCGAGGGCCGGCGGCCTGCGGCTGGAGGTCGCCGCCGACGTCGTACACGGCCCTGGCGGGGCTTGGCGGTTCAGAGGTCTGTCAACCCGCTCGTGGTGTCGGCTGTCCGTCCCTGGGCAGAGCGGCGGTGGCGGCCGCTGTGCCCGGCGGTCTGGGTGCACCAGCCGTCGGCTCGGGGCAGTGGGTAGCCGCACACGGCGCTGCGTCTGGCCCGCTGCGTGCGGGTGGGGACGGGACGCTCTGGGACCGCGGGTGCGTGGTCGTCGCTGCTTGGCGCGGGGCCACCGCCCAAGGGGGTATCTGCGAGCGCGAGGATCTCGTGGGCGAGATAAGAGATCGTCTTGCCCTTGTCGATCTTGACGGTTCGGTAGATGCCGGCTGATGCCAGCTCTTCGAGCGCGTCGCGGGCGGCGACGGTCGAGACGGAGAGCCTGCGGGCGGCGGTCACTGCGGTGTCGATCGGATGGCCGGCGACGTCGTCCAGCAGCCGCAGCACCGTGCTGCCCCGGCGTGGCTGCTTGCTGCCGGCGTGCCGGCGGGCCTGGGACAACAGGGCTTGGTGGTCCTGCGTGAGCTGGTCCAGCCGTTGCGCCATGTGTTCAGCGAGTACGGCGGACTCGATCAGGGCGTCGGCGAACACCCCGACCCAGTGCAGGCGGTCGTCGACCTCACCCGTGGTGTCGTTGGTGTCGTCGGTGCGCCAGGAGATGAGTCCGTCGATGTAGTTCTGCTTGCGTGCGGCGAAGACGCGGCTGAACGGGATGACGGTCGGTGAGCCTTGGGTGCGCGCGAGGAGCGTGTGGGTCAGTGCCCGTCCGATTCGCCCGTTGCCGTCGCGGAACGGGTGGATCGTTTCGAACTGGCCGTGGACGACCGCCGCGGCGACGACGGCCGCGTCCTGCGGTGCGTTGAGGTAGGAAATCAGGTCCGCCATCAGTGTGGGCACCCGGTGATGGGTGGGCGGGACGTAGGCGGCGACCAGCGGGTTGGCCCCGCCGATCCAAACCTGCTCCTGCCGAAGCCCCGGTAGGTAGGGGACGAGCTGGGACTGCAGGGCGACAACGTCCTCCATCTCGACGCGGTCGGCGATGGCCATCTCTTGGGTGGCGCTGCGCATGAGGCGCGCGTTCCTCGCGACCTCGAGCGCTGCGGGACTGCCGTGGCCGGTGAAGTCCGCCAGGGCGACGTTACGCGCCGACACCTGCACGCCCTCGATGACGGAGGAGGCGACTGCCTCGCTGCGCAGGGCCAGAGAGGTGAGGCTGTCCAGGTCGACCGCGCCCGCGATGCGCGATGCGGAAGTCAACGCCGCCGTTGCCTCGGCGACACGTTCGACGATGGGACCAGGCAGCGTCAGTGGCGTCTGCTGGGCGAGGGGGTCGGGCACGTACGCCCAGTACTGGCCGCGCTGCCGGTGGGCACGCGGGACCCCGTCGAACGCGGGAGGCTGCCAGGGCACCGCCTCGTACCTACCCAACCCTGACCTCCTTTGAGCCTTAGTAAAGGATATCACTCAAGTGTTTGTTTGCTGTTCGGCCCCACATCCACCGGCTGGCGTGGCGGACGAACGGCGGCGCATGGACCCGCCGCAAGCGGGGGTAGCGCGGTCTCTACCCTCCGCCGAGATCTGGCTGTGGCGCCCCGTTCGCGAGGCGGCCAGAGCGCCGCATCCCGGTCCGTACGCTCGGCGGTGGTGGCCGCGCGCTCGCGGGCGAACGACGCAGTCAGCGCGCTGCGAGGTGGCGACAAGTCGAAGCGCGGGAGACATTGCGTACGCTGCCAAGAGCGGCCTGGCGCTACGACCGAACAGGCCTGTGACCTGGGGCCTTGTGCGCCCTGTGGGCCCCATGAGACTCGAACGTACAGCCCGCGGACTCACACCCGACCGCTGCCGTCGGCTGCCGTCGACCCCCGACGTGGCCCATGACCTGCGCCGATGCCATCCGCACCGCTGCCCTTGCCGGCCGACATGCGCTTTGACGCCGTGATCTTCGACGATGCCTCGCAGGTGGTGCCAGCCGACGCGGTCGGGTGCATCTACCGGGGCCGTTCGCGGCCAACGGGGCCGCCAGCCTCGAGGTCACCCCTGCGCAGCGCGCGCCCACCGATGCCGGGGTGCTGGAGAGCGACGTCCTCGAGGCCGTGCTAAGCCTCGGGTACGACGCGGTGCCGCAGGTCGGGGCCGCCAGCTACCGCATCGACGTCGCCGTGCGCCACCCGACTCACCAGGGCAGCTACGCGCTCGCGGTGGAGTGCGACGGCCCCACCTACGACTCGGCGAAGAACGCCCGCGACCGAGACCGGTTGCGGGCTACCGTCCTGCATCATCTGGGCTGGCAGGTGCACCGCATCTGGGGCATCAGCTGGGCGGAGGACCGGGCCAGGCAGATACAGCGGCTACGTGCAGCCATCGAGGCCGCCGCTCGGGCCCGTGCCATCCCGCCCGCACGAGCGCAACACACCCCAGTCGGTGCCGATGTGCAGGTGCAGGACGTCGACCTGCAGGCCCCGCCGGCCTGGGCTCGCCCCTACACGGTCACCCCGCCAGCCCGCGCCGATGCCAGCACCCCGCCATTCGAGCTCCACGAGCCGGAGGCGCGCCCACGCCTGCAGACCTACCTCGCGCGGGTGATCGCCACCGAAGCCCCCGTGCACGAGGACATCCTGTTCGAGCGGCTGCGCCGCGACTGGGACATCGGCCGCGTGGGCAACCGCATCCGAGACAACGCACGTCTCGCCTTGGAACGGGTCACAGTGGACAACGTCAAGGTCGTCAAGGACCGTCTGGGCTTCTACCGCGTCCCCGGCCGCGACCTCACCATCGTGCGGATACCCGAGAACGGCAACGGCGCCCGCCCAGTCGCCCTCATCCCACCCGAAGAGCTCGAGCTGGCGGTGCTCAACGTGGTCAGCGACGCCGGCACCGCCGAACCCGACGCAGTCGCCGACGTCGTCAAACGGATCTTCGGGTGGCAGCGGATGGGCAGCGACATCGAAAGCGCGATCGACGCGACGATCACCCGGCTCACCCGACAGGCACGGCTGGTCACCACAGACCACGGCACGCTCCGGCTGGCCGCCTTGGGTGAGACGCAATGCTGACTGCACCGGGGCCTGCCTGGGTATTCACGCCGGGGTGACGACCCCAGGCGTGCGCCGACGCTCGCCGAGGCCGGGAGTGATGTCGGGAAGAGGGCGTCAGCGGCCCGGCGGCTCAGTTGGTGGTGCTCGGGGTCAGGCGGCCTTCGAAGGTGATGGCGAAGACGCGGAGAGCGGCCTTCCACCGGTGGGCGCGGGTTGGCCCGCAGCTTCACCAAGAGATCGGCACCGAACGTCCGCAAGTGCCGCTCCAGGTTTCGAGAACCACTGGTCTCGTCCGCGTAGGCGTCAACGTTCTCGTGATCACCCTGCCGGTATGTTGGGGGCGAGGACAGCGGCTACTGGTGTCAGATGAGAGTGTGATGCGCCAGCAGGGCATCGTGGCAGACTGGAACGACGACAGGGGTTTCGGCTTCATCACCCCGGTTGTCGCGGGGCCTCGTGTCTTCGTGCACGTAAGCGCGTTCCCGCGTGGACAGCGGCCTGTCACAAACGATCTCGTCACGTACGGCGTTGGCCGGGACGAGCGGAACAGGCTCAGCGCCTCCGACGTGCAGTTCGTGGCTCCCGCTCGGTCTCGGCGCACAGTCACTCGGGGGCTACCCGCGGCGATTTCCACTGCGACGTTGTTCTTTGCTCTTCTGGTGAGCCTTGTGGTTCTGGGCCCGGCCCCCATACTGCTGCTGGCTGTTTATGGCTTGTTCAGCGTGGTTGGCTTCGCGATGTACCGCGCCGACAAGCTCGCCGCAAAGCGAGGGGCGTGGCGTACCCCAGAGGTCTACCTTCATGCCATCGCCCTGCTGGGTGGCTGGCCAGGAGCCCTGGTCGCGCAACGGGTCTTCCGGCACAAGACGACAAAGCAGCCGTTCCGAACCATCTTCTGGGGCACCGTCGTCGCCAACTGTGTCGCGCTGACTTGGCTCATGTTCAACATGCCCGCAAGGCTGGGCTGACAGGCGGATCGGGCGGTCCCCGGAAGGTCCGGAGATGCCAGCCGCCGAAGGTTCGCCAAGCCGGGGACGGTCAGGAGCACCGTCCACTCGCCCTAACCGTGACGGTGCCCGCCTCGCGCTACGTCGTTGCTTCTGGTGGCCGCCTGTTCGGTGGGTGACAGGTAGGGGCGGCGTCGGCGGAACCGCGACCGTAGGCGTCGCTGCGGTGGCAGATCTTGAGGACCCGGCGACCTCATGGTCGCGGTTGATGACCTGGTCCTGGCCTCGCCGGGCGCAGTTAAGCCGTCGAGATGGAAGCTCGCAGCTTGCCGGCCACAGCATTGACTGGCCCGATGAGCCGGTTCTTGCCGTCGGCGAGCGGCAGCACCCCTCGATGGCCGGAGTTCTTGCCCCCGATGTCGAGGTCGGGGAGGTCGCCTGTCCCGCGTTGACGGAGGCTTCGGTCGTGCCCGATCGGGTGAACGCACCGTCAAGGGATCGGCTGCGTTCGTCGAGGTTGATGGGGCTGGATTGTTGCCGGCGGGGAGTGGGTCGATGACGGAGTCGTTGCCCAAGACGGGTCGTGCCCCGGACGATCTGCCGCGCTCTGCGAGTGGCCGGGTGCCGCGCTGGGTGGTGGAGGAAGCGGTGCATGGCCGGGTCTCGGACACGGCCTGGCGGTCGAGTGCATCCTCCTGTGACGGCCCGCGCGGGGTCAGTGCCCGGGTGAGCCTCTACCCGCGGCCGCCGCGCCGGTCACGGTCGCGCGGGGCGTGGCTGGGTGGCCTGCTGGCGGTCGCGGTGTGCGTGGGCGGCCTCGCCTACGGCGGGCAGCTACAGCCGGGCCGCGCCGGGGGCTGGCAGGCGCCCGCCGACGTCCCCATCCCGGGGCAGGAGGAAGCCAAGGAGCGGCTCGGGACCCCACCACCGGCACCGGCCGGTATCGGGGGGTTCAGGTTCGCGGCCACCCAAGCCGGCACGGGCGCAGCCGTGGCCTACGACCCGTGCCGGGCGGTGCACTACGTCGTCCGCCAGGCCGGCGCGCCGCCCGGAGGCCTGGCCATGCTGGTCGCCGCGTTCGAGCGGATGAGCCAGGTCAGCGGGCTGCGGTTCATCTACGACGGCCCTACCGGTGAGGCGGGCGGCCAGGGCCGTGCGGTCTACCAGCCGCGGCGCTATCCGAACACGTGGGCGCCGGTCCTCGTGGTCTGGCAGACCCCGCGGGAGAACCCCGACTTCGCCGCCGACGTCCTCGGTCAGGCCGGCAGCGCACGGGTGTCGGCCACGGGGCACCCCGACGTGTACGTCACCGGGCAGGTCAGCCTCGACCCCACCAAGCTCGGCCCGATGCTCGCCTCCCCGACCCGGGCACCGGCGGCCCGCGCGGTCACACTGCACGAGCTGGGACACCTTGTCGGGCTCGCGCATGTCGACGACCCCACCCAGCTGATGTTCCCCACCGCCAGCGGTGTCCTCGACTACGCCGACGGCGACCTGCGCGGCCTGGCCGCGCTCGGGCTCGGCGCATGCGCCCCTTGGCTGTGAACACTGCCGAGCAGGGGCCGCTGGCGTGCCTACGTGAGGGTTGCGAGCCAGGACAATGCCGTGGTGGCGGCCCGCTGGTGTGTCTGCGGCACCATGGCCAGGCGGTCTGCGACGACATCGGGATCCACCAGGCCGGCGCGGGTGAGGGCACTGACGAACGCAAGGTCCTTCTCTCGATGTGCGCACAGCTTCGCGGCGCAGAGGTCTTCCTTGTCCAGGCACCAGCCGGTGAGCTCCGGTGTTCCGGAGGCGGCGGCGGTGTTGGCGTTCTGCACCTTCACCAGCCGCTCGCGCCAGCCGTGGGGGAGGACAGCGGTGTCCAGGTCGACGCCGTCGATGCTGAAGCCGTGCTGTTCCTCGAAGGAGGACCACTCACCGGCTACACCTTCGATCAGGTCTGCGAGCTTGCTGGTCTCGGCGTTCGTGTCCGCGATGGGCAGCACGTCGACCTCGCGTGACATCGTGGCTTCGGCTGGCATCTCGTCCTCGCGGTAGGTACCGAGGATGGCCTGGGATCCCACAATGATGACGGCAGGGTGCTGGAGGATCTGGCAGGCGGTGCGGATCGCGTGCTCGAGCTGATCTCGCCTCACCGACCCACCAGCTCCAGTGCCCGGGTGCGCTCCTCCTGCGAGAGCAGCCCGCCCATCGGCGACACCTCACGCATCTGCACCGAGTCGGTGTCCACGCCCGTCATGACACGGCGGATGCCGGACAGGTCACGGCCGGTGATCAGCAGCGACCATCGCTGCAGGTTCCCCAGGTGTGGCTCGCCTTGGGTGCTCGCCCGCAGCCGCTCCAGGTTGTGCAGCAGGGTGGGGGTCCAGGTCATAAGCGTCTCGGGGTCGAGGTGGGTGGACAGCTGACGGTGCAACCGCCAGCTGCGCAGCCCAGACCGACCCAGCTCGACCTTCACCGGCCGACGCACCACTTCCAGCCGGTACCCCATGCACGACAGCAGCCGGTCGAGCATGTCGTCGCTCATCGTCGTACTGCCAGACAGGTACTGGCTGATGCTGGGCTGCTTCACCCCACTGACCCGCGACAGCTCCGACTGGGTGGTGCCGGTCTCCGACATCACCCGCCGCAGAACCTCGCCTCGGCCACTCATGTCATGACTATAGCAAACGATGCTATGATCTCCAATCGGGAGATGCAGACGCCACCGGGTCAGCTGTGCGACGGAACCGGGATTCCGGTGCCGCCCGGTGCTGGGCCGCGAGGGCCTGGGGTGTGGTGGTGGTCCGGCGGCCTCGAGGAGCGGGGGTGGTGCTCGTCCCCGCGGCTGTCGCGGGGGCGGCCGCCAGGGTTCTCGCCTCGGCGGCCACGCGCGCGGCGCGAGCCCGTCGTGTCAACACCGGGCAAGGATCTCAGCGCCGCAATCCCCGCAGCCGCCCACCGCAATCGAGTGACCGGCGTCGGCAGACGACGACCCCGCCACGGCAGGCAAGGCGAGCCGACGAGACCGCGAACCATGAAACCGGCGCCATCATCGTCCTCCCGCGTGGACGCGTGTCGGTCGTCGTCCGTGCGTGACGTCGCACGTCGCTGACGGCGAAAGAGGTGCGTAAACGGGGGGTTTCGGGTGGGTAGCGGCCTCCCAGGACCCTAAAGTGGATCACGCGAGGCTGTGACCTGGGCTTTTGTGGGCCCCGTGGGGCTCGAACCCTCAACCCGCGGATTAAAAGTCCGCTGCTCTGCCGATTGAGCTAGAGGCCCTGCGCTCCTGGAGCAGCCTCCAGAAGACGTTCCACAGTATGCGGCAGGCCACCTGCCGGAGGTGCCGGCCGTACATGACGGCTTCGGCGAACCCGCCGAGGAACTTCCACGGTGGGCTCCGCATCCGGGCGTCATCCCGAGTGCCCCGTCGACGGGCGCGACGGGCACGACGGGCACGACGGCCGACGGCCGACGGCCGACCTCCGACGATCACGGCGTCGCCACGAGCGCCTCCCAGCCGCCGACGCCTTCTCGACTTTGGGCGGCGCTCTAGGGTGGTTGCGTGGGTATCTGCTCGTGGTGACGGCGATGCCCCGCTCCGCGGCGGCCGCACCACACGACGCCACCAGCCTCCGTCGGCGCTGGACGTACGCGTTCGTTCTCGCTGAGCTGGTCGGCTTCATCCCACCCGCAGTGACGGGCGCATCCTTGAGCGCCCTCGGCGTGTCCGACGTGTTTCTCGTTGCGGGGCTCACCCTGGCCGGCTCCCTGGAAGGGGCGGCGATCGGCGCGGCGCAGGCCTGGGTGCTGCGCCGGTACGCGCCGCAGATCAACGGTCGTCGATGGGTCGTCGCCACAGCACTCGCTGCGGCGTTCGCCTGGTTCGTCGGCATGGGCGGTGGGGCTCTCATGGGGGCCAGCGGTAAGCCTCCCGGCGTCTTGCTGGTACTGCTCGCACCGCTCTGGGTGGCCGCGCTGCTCGGGATGGGCCTCGCGCAGTGGCTGGTGATGCGGTCCGTCGTCCCGCACTCGTTCTCGTGGGTCTGGGTGAACGCCGGGGCGTGGCTGGTCGGTGTGATCATCCCGATCGCGGCGCTCACGCTGGCGCCGAATGACTGGCCGCTCCCGATCCACGTCGTGGTCGGGGTGGCCGCAGCCGTTGCGATGGGCGTCACCGTGGGCCTGCTGACCGGCCGAACCCTCCAGAGGTTGCTGTCCCGGACACCCCGGGTGTGACGCCCTCCCGACAGCTGGAACCCGCGCGATCGGCGTCGTCCCCAGGTCGCTGGGCGTCGTCGTCCGTTGCTCCCGCCCTCTGGTGGGTAGACGTCCCCGTTCTGCGCCGGAAGGCGCACATACACGCCAGAGGACGCGAACAAGGGGGCGAAGAAGGGGGCGCGAACAAGGGGTCGCGAAACAAGGGGTCGCGAAACAAGGGGAAGACAAGGACGAGCGGCTATCGCCGGTGGTGGGCCGTCAGCGCGTGGTGGTCGGCGTCGGGGTGGCTGCAGGGGCTGATGTGGATCGTGACGTCCGACAGCCGCGGGACGTCGTGCAGCAGCCTGTGGTGCGCCTCCTCGGCGATCGCATGGGCCTCCACGAGGCCGAGGGAGCAGTCGACGACGAGCCCGGTCTCCGCCCTGATGCGATGGCCGATCCAGCGCAGGCGCAGGTCCTCGACGTCCAGGACTCGCGGGACGGCGCGCAGCGTGGCCTCCGCGGAGTCGACCAGCTCCGGGTCGACGGCGTCCATCAGCCGCCGGTAGATGTCGCGGACCGCGGACCTCAGGACGCCGAGGATCGCCACAGTGATGAGCAGCCCGACGACGGGGTCGGCGCGTGGGACGCCGAGCATCACCCCGAGGGCGCCGACCACCACGGCCAGCGACGTCAGCCCGTCGGTGCGCGCGTGCAGGCCGTCGGCCACGAGGGCGGCCGAGCCGATCCTGCGGCCGACCGAGATGCGGAAGACAGCCACCAGCTCGTTGCCGGCGAAACCCACGAGACCGGCCACGAGCACCCACCCCACGTTGCTCACCGGCTGCGGGTGGAGCAGCCGCCGCACCGACTCGTACGCCGCGACGACGGCGGACAGAGTGATCATCGCGACGATGAAGATGCCGGCGAGGTCCTCCGCGCGGCCGAAGCCGTATGTGTAGCGACGACTGGCGGGACGGCGCCCGACGGCGAAGGCGATCCAGAGCGGGACGGCGGTCAGCGCGTCCGCGAGGTTGTGCACCGTGTCTGCCAGCAGGGCGACGGACCCGCTCGCAGCCACGACGACCACCTGCAGGGCGGCGGTCAGGCCGAGACCGACGAGGCCGATCTTGACGGCACGGATGCCCTCGCTGCTCGTCTCGAGCGCCTGGTCCACCGAGTCGGCGGCGTCGTGGCTGTGCGGGCGCACGATCGAGGCCAGCCACCCCCGCAGCCCGGCGGCGTGGTCGTGGTCGTGGTCCTGCGGACCGTGATCGTGCTGGTCGTGCTGGTCGTGCTGGTCGTGCTGGTCGTGCTGGTCGTGCTGGTCGGCGCGTGCTGGTCGTGGTCCTGCGGACCGTGGTCGTGCTGGTCGTGTTCGTGTTGGTGCGCATGCTCGGTCATCGAGCGGGCCCGGCCGCGCGGCTGCTGAGATGGCGCGCCCCACGGCGGTCACCGCGCTCGGCATGGTGCACGGCGTCGACGACGAGCTGCTGCACGTGGTCGTTCTCCAGGTGGTAGTAGAGCTGCGTTCCCTGACGTCGCGGGCGCACGAGCCGCGCCAGCCTCAGCGGCGCGCATACGCAGATGCTGCCAGGACGCCGCGCCGCTCGCCACCGCTCGGTGCGTGCCCTGTGGACGGCGCGCGTCGCGTGCCCGGGACGGCGTGCGGCCCGGGGTCGTCCGGTGCACGAGCCATTCATGCAAGGCTGTGCCCGACACCGCATCCGACAGCGGTACCCGCCGACTCGCCACGGGAGGCCGAGATGACGTCTGGTGACTCCGCCCACGCCGGCCCGCCGGAAGACGTGAAGCGCAAGTACCGCGAGGCTCTCGACCGCAAGCGTGAGCGCACGGAGGACAAGGCCGGCGACAGCGACGGCAAGGGTGACTCCAAGATCCACGACGCTCACGGGCCCGCGCACCAGCAGAGGCAGTTCCGGCGCAAGAGCGGCGGCTGACCCCCTCGCGTCTGTCTGTAGTGGTGGGCGGAGGCGCGACGCGCCACGGCTCTCGCCCCGTTCACAGCACCTCGGCCCGGGCCGCGATGACGATGGTGGCACCGAGCTCGTCGGAGGACGCCACGTTCGCGGTCAAGCCGCTGCGGTCGACGGCCTCGACAGCAACCGGTGCCTGCAACCGGCTCGTCTCTACGAGCAGACGACCGCCGGGGGCAAGCCACACCGGCGCCGCCTCGATCACCCGCCGAAGGACGTCCAGCCCGTCGGCGCCACCGTCGAGTGCCACCAGCGGCTCGTGCAGGCGGGCCTCCGCAGGCATGAAGCCGACATCCTCGGTGGGGACGTACGGTGCGTTCGCCACGAGGACGTCGACCCGCCCCTTCAGCGTGCGCGGCAGTGGTTCGTAGAGGTCGCCCTCGTAGACCAGCCCTCCCAGGGCTGCGACGTTGCGCCGGGCACACAGCACCGCGGCGTGGTCGATGTCGACGGCGTGCAGCTCGATCCCCGCCACGGCGGTGGCAAGTGCGGCGCCCACCGCGCCGCAGCCGCAGCACAGGTCGACGACGACCTCGCCGGGGCCCGCGAGGGCGGCCGCCCGTTGGACGAGGAGCTCGGTGCGTCGGCGGGGGACGAAGACCCCAGGGTCGACGGCGATCCGCAGACCGCAGAACTCCGCCCAGCCGAGCACGTGCTCCAACGGGAGCCCGGAGACCCGGCGGTCCACCATTGCGTCGAGGTCGGCCGGCGTGCGCGCCGCCTCGAGGAGCAGCCGTGCCTCGTCCTCGGCGAAGACGCAGCCGGCGGCGCGCAACCGGCTGACGACGGAAGCCGCCACCGAGGAGCCGAACATCGGCATCGAGGTCATCGGTGTGCCACCTCCGAGATACGCGCGCGGCCGGGCGCGGTCACGCTAGCCGACCGGCAATTCGCGGCTTGGGCGAAAGCGGTGAAGTTGACTCCTCGTTGACCTCCGGGTGCGTTCTCGCAGACCGGACCATGCCACCCTGAGTGATGTGCCGGTGACTTCTGACGCCCGTGGCGGCACCCCGCCGTCCGACCTTCGCGCCCGACTGCGCTCCGACGTCCGCCTGTCCACCCCCGGCTGGGTGCTGCTCCCCCTGCGGCTGTTCCTCGGCTTCACGTTCTTCTACGCCGGGACGTCGAAGCTGCTCGACTCGGCCTATCTCGACCCGAATGCGCCCAGCGGGGTGCAGCAGCAGATGCTGCATGCAGCCGCGACCAGCCCGATCGGCTGGATCGTGACGGCCAGCGCCCACCACTCTCTGCTGACCGGCCTGATGATCGCGTTCGGCGAGATCGCGGTGGGTCTGGGTGCCTTCCTCGGCCTGTGGACGCGCCTGGCCGCAGCGGGGGGCATGATGCTCGCTCTGAGCTTCTTCCTCACCGCGAGCTGGGGCACCAGCCCGTACTTCCTGGGCCCCGACATCGGCTACTTCTTCGCCTGGACCCCCATCGTCCTCGCCGGCGACGGCGGGGTGTTCTCGCTGTCGCAGAGCCTGCGGCGCGCCGTTCGGCTCGACCTGGGTCTGCCCGAGGTGCCGGGCAAGAAGGAGTCCTCGGCGGTGAAGGCCGAGGTGGAGCGGCGCACCTTCGTCCGCTCCGGCGTCGTGGCCGCGCTCATCGGCTCGGCGACCGTGCTCGGCGGCGGCGCGCTGGCCCTGCTGCGCCGTCCCGACGGGTCGAGCAGCACGACCGGGCAGCCGACGCCGACGCCGTCGGGCACCGGCGCCAACCCGGCGCCCTCGCAGTCGCAGAACGCCCCCGCGAACGGGCCGGAGATCGCGAAGGTCGCCGACGTCAAGGTCGGCAGCGTCACCCCGTTCACCGCCGGCGACGGCAGCCCCGCGTACCTGCTGCACCCCTCGGCGTCCTCGTTCCTCGCCTACAGCGGGGTCTGCACCCACCAGGGGTGCACCGTGCAGCCGGTCCAGGGCGGCTTCCAGTGCCCCTGCCACGGGGCGCAGTTCGACGACAGGGGCGCTGTGGTGCAGGGCCCGGCTCGCGACCCGCTCCCGAAGATCCCCGTCGTGGTCGCGGGCGGCGCCGTCCTCCTCGCCTGAGGGCGCCCCGGGCTCGTGTGGGGCCCGCGGGCTCGCCTGAGGCCCGCGAGCGACTCGGAGGCTTACTCGCCCGCGAGCACCCAGAGCTCGCGGAACGGCGTCGTCAGGAACCAGGTCGTGACGGCGCCTTTCGGCAGGGATGCCATGTCCCCCGGTCCCAGGTCGAGCGTCGGCGCGTCACGGTCGACAGGCTCGAGACGAACACACCGTGTGACCCGGTCACGACGACCCCTTTCTCCGGTTCAATCGGAAGGTCCGAAGTCTCCCACCAGACGGCAGGGTGCCATGCGCATCGAACCGCTGTGCACGATCACGATGCGCTACGCCGTTGCCAGCTGGCACCGGCCCTATGGGCGCGACGTCGAGTCAGCCGTTGAGGCCGTCGGCTTCGGGCAGGGCGAGGGGGAGGTGACCGGGGACATCCAGGCCACGGTGGCGTGGGCCAACTACCCGCGGCGCCGCGAGGACGGTGTGTGGACCCCCAACGTTCGTGGCGTGCTGACCACGCACACCGGCAAGTCAGTTCTCATGTCCATTCATGGCCAGAGCGTTGACGAGAGCTCCCCCTGGAGTCGCCGCGCCGTGACGGCCCGTGTGGAGCTGACCAGCGAGGACCCCGAGTACCGGTGGCTCAACACGTGTTTCCTCGTCGGTGAGGGAGAGATCGACGAGAACCGTGAGCACTGGTGGCTCAGGACGTTCGTCTGCATCAACGAAGAGGCTCAGGGACCGCCGTCGATCGGGGCCGAGCCGCCTGCTCGCTTCCGCCAGCGAGGGTCCGCCTCGGACGCCGGTGCCTTGGGATGATCGCGTAGTGCGCGGCGACCTGCACGTCAGCGGCTCGGTCGTCATCCCGGCGGTCGAGCTGCGCTGGCGGTTCTCCCGCTCCTCCGGCCCGGGTGGCCAGGGCGTCAACACCACGGACTCGCGGGTGGAGCTCAGCTGGGACGTCGCGGGCTCGGCTGTGCTGTCCGCGGTGCAGCGTGAGCGTCTCGAGCGACGCCTCAGCGGCCGGCTTGTGGACGGCGTCCTGACCATCACCGCGTCGGAGTACCGGTCGCAGATGCGCAACCGCGAGGCTGCCCGCGCCCGGCTGACGGCCCTGGTGCGTGACGGCATCGCGGCGCCGCCTCCTGCCCGGCGGGCCACCCGCCCCTCGAGATCCGCGGTGCTGCGGCGCCTGGAGGGCAAGCGGCGACGCGCGCAGACCAAGCGGCTGCGCCGTCCCGACTCCGACTGACGAGCCCGATGAGCCCGACGAGCGGACCGGGCGACCAGACGAACCCGACGAACCCGATGAACTTGACGACCACGACGAACTTGACGACCACGACCACCACGACGACCACGAAGGGTGGCGACGAACGTGACCGAAGCGGATGCGGCACAGCGCTGGAGGGACGGGCTCGCCTCGTGGGGCATCCCGAAGGCGATCCTCGACCAGGCTCCCGAGTCGCCCTGGATCCATCCGGTGTCGGTGTTCACCGTCACCGACCAACCGGCGCCGGACAACCTCTCGCACGCGACCGCGCGCGAGGCCGTTCCGCCGGGCGGCACGCTGCTGGACGTCGGCTGCGGCGGCGGGCGGGCGACGTTCGCCGTCGCGCCCCCGGCGGCGAGCGTGATCGGCGTCGACCACCAGGCCGGCATGCTCGAGGCGTTCGCCGCCGCCGCCGCGGCACGCGGGCTGGAGCACACGGAGGTGCTCGGCGACTGGCCGGAGGTCGCGGGGTCGACCCCGGCCGCCGACGTCGTCGTCTGCCACCACGTGTTCTTCAACGTGGCCGACCTCGCTCCGTTCGCCCTTGCGCTGTCCGAACGCGCCCGGCGCCGCGTCGTCGTGGAGATCCCGTTCCGGCACCCCTTGGCGCACATGTCCGCGTTCTGGAAGCGGTTCTGGGACCTCGAGCGCCCTGACGGGCCTACCGCCGAGGACGCCGCCCAGGTGCTGCGCGACGTCGGCCTGCCCGTGAACCTCCAGGCGTGGGACGACGCCGAGCCGGCTCGCGAGACCACCCTGGCCGTTGCCGAGCGGGTGCGGTTCCTGCGGATCAGGCTCTGCCTGCCGGCCGGGCGAGACCCGGAGGTCGCACAGGCACTGGCCGAGCTAGGCCCCGCTGGGCCGCGGCGCACCGCGACTCTGTGGTGGGACGTGGCCTGAGCGCCGTGGCGCCGATGGCGCCTCGACTCCTTCGGGTGGGACCGTGAGGTGCACCACACTCTGGAGGAACCGGGAACGAAGGACCAGGGGCACGCGATCTCCTATGGGGTCCCCGGAGCCGCGGACCACCACCCCCGACCTCTACCGCGCCCTGCAGACTGCCCAGGGGCGCCGAGGGAGACATGCCCCAGACGTCAGTCGTCTCGTCCGTCACCTCGTCAGCCAACCCCCGGGCCGGCTCTTCAGCCGGCCCCGCGCCCACTCCGCACGACGCCCCGCCGGGCGACCAGCCGCGGTCGCCTCTCCAGGTGTTCGAGCTCACCCTCGCCCAGATCGGCGGCGGTGCGCTCGCTGCTGTCTCGGCCGCGTTCGCGGCCTCCTTCCTGGGCGTGAACGGCACCCTCGTCGGAGCAGCGATGGGGTCGGTCGTCTCGACCGTTGCCGGTGCGCTCTACGTCGACAGCCTCCGGTCGGCGGCCCGGCGCGCACGTCTGCGTGATCGGCTGCGCCCCGCGGACCACGGCACGCCGCGACCAGCGCAGCGTAGGGCGCGGACCAGGTGGGTCCTGGTCGCGCCGATCGCACTCGCGGGCTTCGTGGTGGGGATCGCCGCGCTGGCCGTGACGGAGCTGGCCCTCGGCCATCCCATCTCCTCTCGCGCCTCGGGCGGCACCACGGCCGGGCGGCTCGTGCACGATCTCCGGGGAGGTCCGGGCAGGTCGACGACGCTGCCCGGTGCCTCCTCCAGGCACGACAACGCGCCATCGGCCGCGCCGTCCAGCAAGCCGAGCTCTCCGGGCACCGCCGGCTCCTCACCGACGGCGGCACCCTCGACGACGCCGACCCCGGCCCCGACGCCGAGCACGAGCCCTGCGTCGTCGCCCGGGCTGCCGACGCCGACCCCGCCGGCTCCGACGTCCTCCGGCTCGCCGACGACTCCCCCCGTCCCCTGAGCCGAGACACACGACGACCTACGGGTCTGGGCGGGTGTTGTAGGCGGGGGCTGCTCGACAGATCCTCCCTGCCCGCGCTGACCCCCTGCCCGCGCTGACCCCCTGCTCGCGCTGACCCCTTGCTCGCGCCGACGCCAGGCTCGCCCCAGCGTTTCGGCACGAGTCGCGGCAGGCGGGACGTGTGTTGCAGCATGCTTTGCAATGCACGCAGATACGCAACGCCCTGACACGGCACAGTCGATCTACGCCGCCCAAGTGGCGGCTGCCCGGTGTCGCCTGTCGGGAGGTGGTGGCATCTTCCGGACCGGCGTCGTCCCGTGTGTCGATCATGACGCTCGCGGCCATCACGCGGCCGCTTCTCGGTGGCAGCTGTCAGGTGGCAACTGCCCGCTGCCCGCTGCCCGGTGGAGGTGGCAGCTGCCCGCTGCCTGGTGGAGGTGGCAGCTGGCAGATTGCAGATTGCGAAGACAGGCCTGAGCGTGTTGCACATATGCGTGCAATGCAAAGCATCCTGCGACGCCACCCCCCGCCGAGCGTGTTGCATATATGCGTGCAATGCAAAGCATCCTGCGACACGACCCCCGTGGTCTTACGCGCCAGGTCGTCCGCCAAACGGACGGCTTGAAAGGCCCGAATCGCCCGAGAGTCGCATCTTCGCGAGGCCGTGCCGGCCCGGTGGACAGGTCCGTGCGGTTGGATGGACCGATGACCGATGTGGACCCCTCGCTCGACGAGCTCGCCGCTCAAGAGGCCCGACTGCGCTTCACGAGGTTCGACGACGACGACGCCTGGGCCCTCGGGGTACAGCTACGCCAGGCGGCGCGTGACGCCGGGCTGCCCGTCGCGATCTCCGTGCGCAGGGGCGCGCAGCGGCTCTTCCATGCCGCCCTTCCCGGCGCCTGTGCCGACAACGACTCCTGGCTGGACCGCAAGAGCCGCGTCGTCGAGCGGTTCGGTCGCAGCTCGATGCTCGTGGGGGCTCAGTTCCGGGCAGGGGGCGGGACCTTCGACGACGACGCCCGCGTGGACCGCAACCTGTTCGCCGCGCACGGCGGCGCGTTCCCCGTGATCGTCGTCGGTGTCGGGGTCGTGGGCAGCGTTGCCGTGTCGGGGCTCCCGCAGCGGGCCGACCACGCGTTCGTCGTCGAGCAGCTGGGTCTGTTCCTGGAGCGGGCGAGCCTGCCCGAGGATGGTGAGTGACTCGTGTGCCGCAGCATCAAGACCCTCCGACCGCCGCAGACCGAGGTCGTGACCCCCGATGACGTCACTGCGGCCGCGCTTCAGTACGTGCGCAAGGTGTCCGGCTTCCGGCGGCCCGCGCCCCACAACGAGGCCGCGTTCACCGCGGCGGTGGACGAGATCACCCGAGCCACGCAGCGGCTGCTGGACTCACTCGTCGTGCGCGGGCCCGTCCGACAGGTGCGTGCGAGCCCGATGCCCGTGAACACGGGGAGTGGAATCTCCCTCCCGCTCGTTAGGCCTGACGCCGGTGCTGCTCGAAGCGCCGATTAGGAGGGCACCTCGTGCGTCGCCGCACCGTCGTCGCTGCGGCGGCCCTGGTCGCCGTGGGCGTTGCTGCCGGAGCAACGGCGACCCTTGCGTCGGCAGGTACGGGCGACGTGCGCGAGCAGCAGATCAGCGTGCCTGGCACGCCGGAGCCGGGCCCCGGCGGTGCGAGCGAGGCTGTCAGCCTGGACGCGAGCCTGTTCCTGCCGGCCGGCTCGCGGGCGGCTCCTGCAGTTGTGCTGGCTCACGGATTCGGCGGGAGCAAGACCGACCTTCATGACGACGCGGTCCGCCTGGCGCAGCACGGCTTCGTGGTCCTCACCTACACCGCCCGAGGGTTCGGGCGCTCGCGGCGGGCTGATCCATCTGGACTCCCCGGACTTCGAGGTCGCCGACGCCCGTCGCATGGTGGACGTGCTCGCGCATCGGCCCGAGGTGACCCAGGACGCCCCGGGCGACCCTCGGGTCGGGGTCGCCGGCGGCTCGTACGGGGGTGCCCTCACCCTGATGCTCGCCGGCACGGACCCTCGGGTCGACGCGATCGCGCCCAGCATCACCTGGAACGACCTGCGCCAGGCCCTCTTCCCCCAGTTCGCGCTGTCGTCCTCGGCCGCCTCGGCTGCGGCGGCGTCCCCGGCGCAGGTGGCCCCGACGACGACTCCCGGAGTCTTCAAGAGGGTGTGGGCAGGGGTGTTCTTCGGTTCGGGGACCGCCCCGGCCGCGGCGTCGCCAGCCCAAGGCCAGAGCCCAGCCCAGACGTCGGCCGGCGGTGTCGGCTGCGGCCGGTTCGCGCCCGCCGTCTGCCAGGCCTACCAGGCAGCGGCGACCACCGGACGTCCGACGCCGCTGATGCTCGACCTGCTGGCCGCTTCCAGCCCCGCGCGGGTGCTGAGCGGGGTCAGGGCGCCGACGCTGCTGGTGCAGGGCGAGGCCGACTCGCTGTTCCCGCTGTCGGAGGGCGACGCGAACGCCGTCGGCATCGCCGGCAACGCCCACCACCCGGTGGTCAAGGTCGTCTGGTACGGCGGCGGCCACGACGGCGGGGTCGACGAGACGGACCGGCTGCGTGCGCTGACCTTCGCCTGGTTCGACCGCTACCTCTCGCGCGACGGCACGGCGACGGACTCACGGTTCGAGGTCACCGTCCCGGAGGCGGCCCTCTCGTCCACAGACACCAACCCGGCTCCGCAGATCCGCACGTCGGCGGGTGAACCGGGGATCACGGCCACCGGGCCGGTTCCGATGACGACCGTGCCGTTGCACGGCCGGGCCCAGGTGTTCGTGTCACCGGCGGGTGGCACGCCGGCCGCCGTCACGGCCCTGCCGGGCCTGGGTGGCGGGCTGGGATCCGCCGCCGGTGAGGTGGCCGGCGCCGCCGGGCTGTCGGCCCTGCCCGGGCAGACCGCGACGTTCGAGTCGGCGCCCGCTGTCCAAGCCCCTCAGCATGGTGGGCGGTGCACGCGTGCAGGTGCGGGTGGCCTCCGACAGCGGCGAGGCCACGCTGTTCGCCCAGCTGTACGACGTGACGGCGGCGGGTGCGGCACAGCTTCCCGAGGGCCTCGTCGCGCCGGTCCAGCTCACCGGCCTGCCTCCGGGCGGCGCGGTGGTGACCATCGCCCTGCCGGCCGTCGTCCACGACGTGGACGCCGGTCACCGCCTGCGGCTCGTGCTTTCGAGCACCGACCAGGCCTACGCGATGCCGGCGACCCCGCAGCGCTACACGGTCGAGCTGACCGGGGACGGCGCGCTGAGTGTCCCGGTGGTGGCTCTCGCGGCGGCCGCCGGCGGGCTGCGGTCGCTGCTGCCGTGGGCGCTCGCCCTGCTCGGCGTCGTCCTGCTCGGCACGGCGGGAGCGGTCCTGGCAGGGCGCCGGTCACGGCTGGTCGCGCCGGCACCGAGCCTGGAGGACGTCCCGCTTGCCATCGAGGGGCTCGGCAAGGCCTACGGCGACGGGTTCCGAGCCGTCAGCGACCTCGCCTTCCGCGTGGAGCGGGGGTGGGTGCTCGGGCTGCTCGGCCCGAACGGCGCCGGCAAGACGACCACCATGCGCATGCTGATGGGCCTGATCCGGCCCACCGAAGGACAGATCCGCATCTTCGGTCACGTCGTCAGCGCGGGGTCGGCGGTGCTCTCCCGGGTCGGCTCGTTCGTGGAGGGTCCGGGCTTCCTGCCGCACGTGTCGGGGATGGAGAACCTGCGGCTGTTCTGGGCGGCCACCGGCCGCCCGGCCGAAGAGGCGCATCTCGAGGACGCGCTCGAGATCGCCGGTCTCGGCTTGGCGACAAGGGCGACGACATCCACCGCAAGGTCAAGACCTACAGCCACGGCATGAGCCAGCGGTTGGCGATCGCCCAGTCGATGCTCGGGCTGCCCGACCTGCTGCTGCTCGACGAGCCGACGAACGGCCTCGACCCGCCGCAGATCCGCGAGATGCGCGAGGTGCTGCACCGCTACGCCGGCACCGGCCGCACGGTCGTGGTCTCGAGCCACCTGCTGGCCGAGGTCGAGCAGACCTGCAGCCACGTGGTCGTGATGCACCAGGGACGCCTGGTCTTCGAAGGCCCCGTCGCGGAGCTGGTCGGCTCGGCCACCGCGGTCGTCGTCGACGTCGACGACCCTGTGCTCGCGGCCAAGGTCGCCTCGAGCGTGGAGGGTGTGCGCGGCGTCGAGGTCACCTCCACCGGTCTCGTGCTGGAGCTCGTGGGGACGCCGCGCGCCCATCTCGTGCGCGCTCTCGTCGAGGCGGGCCTCGAGGTCGACCGCATCGCCCCTCAGCGAGGGCTCGAAGAGGCGTTCCTCAGCCTGGTAGGGGAGCAGTGAGCCATGCCGCAGCGGGGTAGCCACTCAGGAATCGACCATGCCGACGCGCCGTCGCTCGCGCACGGGCGAGACGGGTCGGTGGCCGGCTTCGACCCTCGCCACACCCTGCCCCTGATGGTCGAGGTCAGGCGCCAGCTCACCCGTCGCCGGACCAGGCTCACCCTGGGCTTCCTCGTGCTGCTGCCGTTCCTGCTCGTCGGGGCGTTCGAGCTCGGCTCCAGAGACCGGGGACGGCGCGCGCCGGGGCTGGTGGACCTCGCGACGTCCGGGGCGGCGAACTTCACGCTCTTCACGCTGTTCGCGGCGACCGGCTTTCTGCTCGTGGTCGTCTTCGCCCTCTTCGCCGGCGACACCGTGGCCAGCGAGGCGAGCTGGTCGTCGCTGCGCTACCTGCTGGCCGCGCCCGTGCGCCGCGGGCACCTGCTGCGCCAGAAGCTCGTGGTGGCGCTGGGGTTCTCGCTGTTCTGCCTCGTCCTGCTGCCCACGGTCTCCTTCGTCGCGGGCGGCCTGTTCTTCGGCTGGGCACCGGCGCGCACGCCGCTCGGCACCACCCTGCCGAACGGTGAGGCTCTGGTGCGGCTGCTGATCGTGGTCGGCTACCTCGGCCTGACCCTGCTGGTGGTGTCGGCGCTGGCGTTCCTGCTGGGCGTCTGGACCGACGCCCCGCTCGGCGCGGTCGGCGGCGCGGTGCTGCTGGTGATCGTGTCGAACATCCTGGACGCCGTGACGGCCCTCGGGGGCTGGCGCGAGGTGCTGCCGACCCACTACTCCTACTCGTGGATCGACGCCCTCGGGCCGACGGTCGTCTGGGACGCGATGGCCCGCGGGGTGCTCTGGTCCCTGGCCTACACGCTGGTGTTCCTGGCACTGGCATGGCGGCACTTCCTGCGCAAGGACATCGTGAGCTGACGCGACGTCCCCCGTCCCGTGGTCCGGCTACACAGGCCCTCACACGAGGGCCGGCTCGCGCGTTGGAGCAGTAACCGCACCGACACCCGGACCCGAGGAGTGGTCACCACGCCGCGCCGCGCCCGCACCACGCTGCAGTTCGCGATGCTCGCCCTCACGTGGGGCTCGAGCTTCCTGTTCATCAAGGTCGGGCTGGAGGGCCTCGAACCCGTCCAGGTCGTGCTCGCACGGCTCTGGCTGGGCGCGCTCGCCCTGACGGTGCTGATGGTGCGCACGCGGACGGGCCTGCCTCGCGAGCTCGCGGTGTGGGGACACCTCACCGTGGTGGCGGTCCTGTTCTGCGTGGTGCCGTTCCTGCTCTTCGCGATGGCCGAACGCCAGATCTCGTCGGGGCTGGCGAGCATCCTCAACGCGACCACGCCGCTGCAGACGCTGTTGTTCGCCCTCGTGGCGCTGCCGCAGGAGCGACCGACCCTGGCGAGGGTGGCCGGCCTCGGTCTCGGCCTCGTCGGCGTGCTGACCGTTCTCGGTGCGTGGTCCGGTGCGGTGACCGCCGGCTCGGGCGGGCACCTCGGCGCCGAGCTGGCGTGCCTGGCGGCAACCGCGTGCTACGGCGCAGCCTTCGTGTACATGCGTCGCTTCGTCTCGGCGCGAGGGCTGCCCGCCGTCCAGCTGGCGTGGGTGCAGATCGGGCTGGCCGCCGTGATCGCCTCCGTCGCGTCCACCGCGTTGATCACGCGCGCCCCCCATCCCAGCGCCCGCGTGGTCGCGAGCATGGTCGCCCTCGGCGTGCTGGGTACGGGGCTGGCCTACGTGTGGAACACCAACGTCGTGCAGGACTGGGGTGCGACGAGCGCCTCGACCGTCACCTACCTGACGCCCGTCGTGGGCGTCCTGCTCGGGGTGGCCGTGCTCGGCGAGAGGTTCGCCTGGAACCAGCCGCTCGGCGCGGTCCTCGTGGTCGTGGGGATCGCGGTGGGGCAGGGGCGGCTGCGTAGGCGGCCGAGCCTGCGTCAGGTGCAGGCGGCCCCCTCCGCCACGGCCTCACCAGAATGTCTGGCCGACCGGGGTACGGCCGCGCAGGCCTGACGCCGATACAGCAGTCGTGCTCGCGTGGTTGTCCCTGGGATGCGTCGCGGTGGCGGCGGGCGTGCTGGCGCGGTGGTGGCTGACCCGCGTCGACGCCCTCGGTCGGCATCAGGGGCTGCCCTGGGTGCGGCTGGCACTGGTGCTCGCCTGTGCGGCGGCGCTGGCCGTGCCTGGACTACGACGCGGTGCGCAGGAGCATCGGCTGTCGGAGGCGGCGTCGCAGCTGGTGGGCAGTCCGGTGAGTGTGCACTGCCTGTCGTTCGGGCAGACGTGGGTGCACGCGGGCAGCGAGCTCGGTTTCGTGCGATGGGGGGCGGACGGCGTGCCCGAACCACGTGCCGTGCTGTCGTACGAGGCCTGCGCGCACCTTCGCGACTTCGCCGGTCTGGGGGGGCGCACCCCGGACACCGACGAGATCATCGCTGTGCATGTTCTCGCTCACGAGGCCATGCACATGGCCGGCCGCACGGTGGAGTCCGAGGCGGAGTGCGCTGCGGTCCAGCGTGATGCCCTCACGGCGCGCCTCCTCGGTGCCAGCGATGCGATCTCGCGTCTGGTGGCTGTGCGGTACTGGCGTGATGTGTACCCGCGCATGACCGACGACTATCGCAGCCCGGAGTGTCGCGAATCGGGTGCGATGGACGAGCACGCAGCGCTGGCGCCATGGCGGCTGGACGTCGGCGGAGCATCCGCGTTGCCGTGAGCTTGTGGGCATTTGCTGTTGGATACGTCTGCACCACAAGGGAATCCGCGCTCGGAGGATATTGCACGCTGAATGGGTCGATGAGCGTGACGAGCGCACGCACCGGATCACGCATGAACGGGTCCTGCTCGCTCGACAGTCGGCGCAGGGCGCGTCGAGCGCGAAATGTTCGCCGAGGCGCTCGACGTCTGTCACAGTTTGATTCAGTGCTCCGGCATCTGGTGCCGGGCCCAAGCAAACGCCTGGAGGCGTCGTGCCCGCCAAGTTCGTTCTCTCGCAAGACCAAGCCGGCAAGTTCCGATTCGTTCTGGTGTCTCCCAATGGCCTGACGATTGCGACCTCGCAGGTGTACGGCAGCAAGGCCGCGGCCCTCAACGGCGTGAAGTCCGTGAGCCGGAACGCGGCCAACGCGACGACGGACGACCAGACCAACGCGGCCAAGGCCGCCGCTGCGCGGATCGCCGCGGCGAAGGCCGCTGCTGCTGCGGCGAAGGCCGCACCGGCGAAGGCCGCGCCGGCCAAGGCCGCCGCGGCGAAGTCGGCGCCGACCAGACCGGCAACCAAGGCGAGGATCGCCAAGGCGCCGGCGAAGAAGGTCGCCGCCAAGCCCGCGGTGAAGCCTGTGGCCGTCAAGAAGACCACCGCTGCCAAGAAGACCACCGCCGTCAAGAAGACCACGGCCGTCAAGAGGGCCACGCCCGCCAAGGCTCCCGCGGCGAAGAAGGCCAGCCCAGTCAAGGCGGCCGCGAAGAAGGCTCCTGCTGCGAAGAAGGCCCCTGCTGCGAAGAAGGCCCCGGTCGCGAAGAAGGCCAGCCCAGTCAAGGCGGCCGCGAAGAAGGCTCCCGCAGCGAAGAAGGCTCCTGTCGCCAAGAAGGCCCCCGCGGCGAAGAAGGCTCCTGCAGCGAAGAAGGCTCCTGCAGCGAAGAAGGCTCCTGCAGCGAAGAAGGCCAGCCCGGTCAAAGCGCCGGCTGTGAGGCGTTCCGTCACCCGGACCCCGGCGCGCCGCGCCGTCAAGGCATCGAGCTGACACAGCCTTCGACCGCATGGGACTGCGCCCGGCGACGTCGCGTCGCCGGGCGCGGCCGTGCTCAGCGGTCAACGGCGGGCGACGTCGTCCAACGCGGCGCGCAGCGCCTCGGCGATGAGCCGCACCTCGTCGTCAGTCGTCACGAAGGGCGGTGAGACCTGCAGGCCGCCCGTGGCGAGGGCTCGGGTGAGCACGCCGTGGCCCCTGGCGGCCGCAGCGACGCGGTTGGGCGCACCGGGGTCCGCCGCGAGCAGCGCGGGATCCAGCTGCACGGCCGCAAGGGCTCCGGTCCCGCTGCGCACCTGCGAGACGAGCTCGTGGGACTCCAGGGTCGCGAGCTGGACGTCGATCGACCGCTCGAGCCGGGCCGACGCTGCGAGCAGGTGCTCGCGCTCGATCACGTCGAGGTTCGCCAGCGCCACGGCACACGCGGTCGCGTGGCCGGAGTAGGTGTACCCGTGCCGCCAGACGCCGGCTCCTGCGCGCCAGAACGGCTCGGCGACCCTGGGGGCGACCATGACAGTACCCAGTGGGGCGTACCCGCTCGTCACACCCTTGGCTCCGGTGACGATGTCGGGTTGCAGGCCGAAACGCGTCGACGCGAACCAGTCCCCGCCGACGCGGCCGTAGCCGGTGATGACCTCGTCGACGACGAGGAGCACATCGTGGTCGCGGCAGACCTTCTCGACACCCTCGAGGTACCCCTGCGGTGGCGGGAAGACGCCCCCGGCGCCGACCACGGGCTCCACGAAGAACGCCGCGACGCGTGCTGCGCCGATGGCCTCGACCGTCTCCGCCAGGGCCTGCGCCGATGCCCACGGCACCTGCACGGTGTCGGAGACCAGAGCGCCGTAACCCTGCCTGTTGGCGGGGATCCCGGCCAGGCTCGTGCCGCCCGCATGCATGCCGTGGTAGGCGTGGCGACGGCTGATGAGCACGGTGCGCTCGGGCTGGCCCACCTGGCGCCAGTAGTGCCGCACGAGCTTCACCGCCGTGTCGACGGAGTCCGACCCACCGCTGGTGAGGAACACCTTGCTCCCTGGTACGGGCGCGATCGAAGCCAGCCTCTCGGCCAGGTCCAGGGTCGGCCGCGTGGCCATGTCGCCGAAGGTGGAGTAGGCGGCGAGGGTATGCATCTGGCGGGCCGCGGCCTCGGCGAGCTCGGCACGCCCGTGGCCGACGTTGCAGTACCACAGGCCCGCAGTGGCGTCGAGGTAGCGGCGACCGTGCTCGTCGACGACCCAGGCTCCCTCGCCGGAGGCGATCACGAGCTCACCTGCCGCATCGACCACGGACATGTCGGCGAAGGGGTGCCAGTAGTGGCCCACGCGAGCTCCTTGTCGTCGCGATCTGTCGTCGCGATCTGTCGTCGCGATCTGTCTGTCGCGACCGTCCTGAGCGGTCGCGGCGAGGCTACCGCCTGGTGGGAGGGCGCCCGCCGCCGCCGTGACGGTCCCCGCCGAAGGAGGCGGTATGCGCGCCGATGCGACGATGGACCGCATGAGCACCGCCGGCGGACGTGGCAGGCCGCGCCGTCCCGCGCTCTTCGGGCCCACGGTGATGGACACGTTCGTCGGCGAGCCCGACCCAGCGCAGCGCATCGAGGCAGCGCACACCACAGCCGCGGCGCTGGTGTCGCACGGCCGGCGCAGCGCGGACCCTCGCGAGACGGCGAGGCTGGTCGCGCTGGCCGACGACCAAGGTCTGGACGCGATCGCCCAGCTCTGGGCGGACCGTCCGGCCGACACACTGCCCGGAGCCCTGTGGCGGCTGTTCGCACTGCGGGCAGGCATCCTCGCCGACCCGGCTGCCTACGCCGCCGCCTTCGACGCCGGCCGTCACCGGGCCCCGGTCGACGAGGTGGTGGCCGGCGTGGGGCAGCCCCTCGGCGTGGACGAGGTGCGCCTGCTCGCCGACCGCGTGCTCAGCGGCGCCTTCGACGCCGACCTCGCCGTAGCGCTGGAGCGCGCGGGCGCGTTCTGCCGGGTCGTGGCGACGGGCTGGGCCCTGCAGGCTGACGACGAGGACGAGGCCTCGGCGACGGCGACCACCCGAAAGGCGGCCGACCTCGCACGCACCGGCACGCAGCTGGTCGCGGCCGCGGGGCTCTGGCGAGCAGGCGCACTTCTGTGACCGGCCGCGCCGGCTGGAGCGCGCGGGGGAACATGCGCGCTGCTCCCGTCGTTGTGCTCCGTCGGTGACACCCTCCGGGGTCTCACCGGGCGTCGGGCCGCGGTAGCCCCGGGTCCCATCTGAAGCCGCCACGAGCGGCCGTTGCGCCGTGAGGCGCTCCCGGCCCGACGCCCCCCACCGTGCACAGCCGATCCGAGCCGCACCGCGCAGTGCCGTCTGTGGGCGGCCTTGGGTGCCCGCACCCCAGGGCCCGGCGGGCGCCGCGTCGACACCAGGCACAATCGGACCAATGGACGACGACCGGGCCGACCGGACAGACGGGGCCGACCAGCCGCACGGCGGCCGTCCGTCCGGCCCCCGTCCTCCGCGCCTAAGAACCGCGGCCAGGCGCACGGCGCGCGTGCTCGGCGTCCTCGCCGTCGCCGTGGCGGGGGCCTGGGTCGGGGCGACCTTGTCGCCGTCGACCACGGCCTTTGTGGGCCCGCTGCAGGCCGAGCTGCGCGTCGTCCCCAGCCTGCACCCGGGGGTTCACCTGCTGCTCCCGCCCGCGGGGGAGGTCACGTTCCGCACGCACGTCGCGCCCTTCGCGGTCGAGGCTCGCATCAGCGAGGTCGACGTCGAAGGCGCCCGCCGGCTCCTGGCGTCCCCGGGCGCGCTGCTGGCGCTCGAGCGCGGTGGGCCGGAGGCCCTGCGAACGGCCACGCTTCAGGCGGCCGCGACGACGGCTGCCTGCGCCGTCGCGGGCGCCTTGATCCTGGGGTTGCTGGTCTACCGGACGCGTTGGCGCGTCGTCGGCGTCGTCGTGCTGACGGTGCTCGGCGTCCTGGGGGCGACCACCGGGTTGGCGGTGACGTCGTTCGACCCCGACCGTTTCGCCCAGCCCCACTTCACCGGACTGCTCAGCCAGGCGCCCTACATCGCCGGTGACGCCACGAGCCTGGTTCAGCGGCTGGAGTCCTACCGCAGCGGGCTGGCGGACATCGTGCAGGGGGTCACCGCCCTCTACGCCACGAGCGGGGGGCTCCCCGTGCTGCCGGACGGCGGGTCCGGCGGGCTCGTCACGGTGCTGCACGTCTCGGACGTGCACCTCAACCCCCTGGCCTTCGACCTCATGCAACGGCTGGTCACGCAGTTCTCGGTGAGCTTCGTGGTGGACACCGGTGACATCACGACGTGGGGCACGGAGGTCGAGTCGCAGACCCTCGGACGCATCCGCTCGCTGCGCGTGCCGTACGTCTTCGTCCGCGGCAACCACGACTCTCGGGCGACCCAGCAGGCCGTGCGTGCGAACCCGAACGCCCTCGTGCTGGACGACGACGTCGCGCTCGTCGACGGCGTCGTCCTCGCCGGGATCGGCGACCCCGCGTTCACACCGGACGCCGACGTGGGCCCCCTGCCGTCACCGTCCGGCACCGGTGTTCCGTCCCCGTCCTCCGGGACGTCGACCGGCGGGCTGCCCGGGACGTCGACCGGCGGGCTGCCCGGGACGTCGACCGGCGGGCTGCCCGGGACGCCGCCGGGTGAGGTGCCCGGGACGACGACCGCCCGCGAGATCGGTGGCGTGACTGAGGACCCGCAGACGCGCTCGCACCGGCGGCTCGCCGACCTCATCCAGGCGTGGGACCTTGCCCATCCCGACCACCCGGTGACGATCGCCGCCGTCCACGAGCCCTTCGGCCTGGGCCCGCTGCTCGGCCGGGTCCCGGTGATCCTCGCCGGCCACACCCACCACCGCGTCGTGAACGTCGAGAGCGGCACCCGGGTGATGGTCGAGGGCTCGACGGGGGGCGCCGGCATCACCGCGGGTGGCTTCGCCCGCCTGTCCGACGGGTCCCCCCTGCCGCTGGCGGCCACCTTGCTCTACATCGCCCGGTCGGGCCCGCGCACCGGTCAGGTGGTCGCCTATGACGAGGTGACTGTCGGCGGCTTCGGACTGGCGTCGGTGACCCTGGTGCGCCACGTCGTGCGCCCGGAGGACGCCACCCCTCCCTCGCCGACCACCCCGTCGTCGAACCAGACACCCTCGCCGACCACCCCGTCGAACCAGACACCCTCGCCGAACCCGATATCCCAGGCACCCGCCCCGACCAGCCGCCCGTGAGTGGCGCGTCACCCTGCGTCGCGCCTGCTGTTCACCGACATCCCGTAGCATCCGTGCGCTGCCGTTCACCCTGGAGCCACCTTGCAGTTCCGCCTGCGACCGCGAGACGCCCGCATCGGCGTGCACCTGCGTGCCGTCGCCGTCGACTCCGCCGTAGCCTCCTCGCTGCTGGCCGAGCTGCTCGGCGCCGACGAGGCGACGCGTCTCGACGTCGCCCACCGGGTACGCCAGACGGACCAGGCTGCCGAGTCGCACATGCATGCGGTGCTGCGGGAGATGGCCGCCGCCTTCGTGACGCCCTTCGACCGGGTCGACGTCTTCCGGCTGGCCAGTGCGTTGCGGGCGTGCTCGGCGCGGGTGGACGCCGCCGTGGACCTGATCGTGCTGGTCGGCCTCACCGCCCAGCCGGCCGCCCTCGCCGGACAGGTGCAGCTCGTCTGCCGAGCTGCCGAGCTGACCCGCGACGCCGTCCCGCGCCTGACCCGACCCGAGGTGGCGACCCAGACATGGGCCGAGCTGAGCCGGCTGCGCAAGCAGGGCGCCGACGGGCACCGCCGCTTGCTGGCCCAGATCACCGCACCGGGCAGGGACGCCGCTGTGCTGGCTCGCGAGGTCGCGGTCGCCGTGGGCGTGGATGCAGTGCTGGAGGCGTTCGACGGCGTGGGCCACGTGCTGCAGGCCATCGCCGTCAAGGAGAGCTGAGCGCGATGGGCTCGGGCCTGCTGGCGGTCGTCGTGGCGACGGCGTGGTTCTTCGCGTGGACGAACGGGGTGCACGACTCCTCGAACGCCGTCGCGACGTCGGTGTCGACCCGAGCCCTCACGCCGCGGATCGCCGTGGCGCTGGCCGGCTTGCTGAACGTCGTGGGAGCACTCCTCGGGGTGGGGGTTGCCCAAACCGTCGGGGCGCAGATCATCCAGCCCCCGGCGGGCAACGAGGGGCTCGCGGTGGTGCTCGCCGGCCTCGTCGGTGCGATCGCCTGGAACCTGCTCACCTGGTGGCTCGGCATGCCGTCGTCGTCCTCGCAGGCCCTGATCGGGGGACTGGCCGGTGCGGGTCTGGTCGCAGCGGTCACGGTGGACGGTCAGACGATCATGCTTAAGGTCGTGGTGCCGATGATCGCCTCGCCACTGGCTGGCTTCGTGCTGGCCTGGGCACTCATGGCCATCCTCGTGCGCGCGATGCGCGACACCGCGTGGCGCCGCGCCGTCCACCGGTTCCGTGCCATGCAGACGGTGAGTGCCGCGGCGGTGGCCCTGGGCCACGGGCTGCAGGACGGCCAGAAGACGATGGGCGTGATCGTGCTCGCTCTGGTGACGGCGGGGGTGCAGACCGGCTCGCAGGTGCCGCTGTGGGTGCGGCTCAGCTCGGCAGTCATGCTCGGCCTGGGAACCTATGCCGGTGGCTGGCGGATCGTGCGGACCCTCGGCCGTCGCGTCGTCCACGTCGACCCGGTGCGCGGGTTCGCCGCCGAGTCGGTCACCGCCGCCCTGCTCTACACCACCGCCGCCCTCGGCGCGCCCGTCTCGAGCACGCACACGGTGACCGCCTCGATCGCCGGGGCCGGCGCGTCGTCGGGTCTGCGGTCGCTGCGCTGGGCGGTGCTGCGGCAGATCGGGGTCGTCTGGGTGGTCACGCTCCCGGCGAGCGCCGCCCTGGCGGCAGCCTGCTACGCGCTCGGCTCGGCGCTCGCCCGTCTCGTCGGCTGAGGCGGCTGAGGCGGGCGAGCACATCCGCGTGCAGAGCCTGTTGCGCAGCCGCGTGCAGAGCCTGTTGCAAATCGGCGTGCAGAGCCTGTTGCTCAGCCGAACCGGCCGCTGATGTAGTCCTCGGTGGCCTTCTGCGTCGGGTTGCTGAAGATCGTCGTCGTCTCGGCCATCTCGACGAGCCGGCCCGGCTTGCCCGTGGCGGCGAGGTTGAAGAAGGCCGTCCGGTCGCTGACCCTGGCAGCCTGCTGCATGTTGTGAGTGACGATCACGATCGTGAAGTCGCGCTTGAGCTCGTCGATGAGGTCCTCGACGGCCAGCGTCGAGATCGGGTCCAATGCCGAGCACGGCTCGTCCATGAGGAGCACCCGCGGCTGCATCGCGATCGCCCGGGCGATGCAGAGGCGCTGCTGCTGCCCGCCTGACAGCCCCGAGCCGGGCCTGTCGAGCCGGTCCTTGACCTCCTCCCAGAGGTTGGCCGCGCGCAACGACCTCTCGACCGTCTCGGCCAGCTCGGCACGGCGTCGCCGGCCCTGCAGCCGGATGCCCGCGACCACGTTGTCGAAGATCGACATGGTGGGGAAGGGGTTGGGCCGCTGGAAGACCATGCCGATCGTGCGGCGCACGTTGACCGGGTCGACGCCCTTGCCGTACACGTCCTCGCCGTCCAGGCTCACGGTGCCCTCCACCCGGGCACCCGCGATCACCTCGTGCATCCGGTTGAGGGTGCGCAGCAACGTCGACTTCCCGCACCCCGAGGGCCCGATCAAGGCCGTCACGCTGCACGGCTCGATGGTCATGCTCACACCCTCGACGGCGAGGAACGCGCCGTAGTAGGCGTTGAGATCACTGACATCGATGCGCTTGGCCATGTGAGCTGTCCTTCTCCGAAATGGTCGGTCGGGTCATGCCCGGGTCATGGAGGTCATCGGATTCGAGCGAACCGGGCGACGAGGCGCGCCACGAGGTTGAGCAGCATGACGATGAGGATCAGGGTCAACGCCGCGCCCCAGGCCCGGGCGATCGCCTCCGGGTTGGGGCGAGACGCCTGATCGAAGATGATCAACGGCAGCGCGGACTGCGGCCCGTGCAACGGGTCCATGTTGATCGAGTCGGTGCCGCCGATGAGCAGGAGCAAGGGGGCGGTCTCCCCGATCACCCGCGCGATGCCGAGCATGACGCCGGTGACGATCCCGGCCGTGGCCGTCGGAAGCACGATGCCGATGATCGTGCGCCACTTGGGCACCCCCAGCGCCAGTGACGCCTCTCTCAGGTCGTTCGGCACGAGCCGGAGCATCTCCTCGGTGCTACGCACGACCGTCGGCACCATGAGGATCGTCAACGCCAGGGCGGCGGGGAAGCCGGACCGGGACAGGCCCAGCCCGAGGATCCAGACGGTGTAGACGAACAGGCCGGCGACGATCGAGGGCACACCCGTCATCACGTCGACGGTGAACGTCACCAGCCGCGCCAGGCGCCCCCGCCCGTACTCGACGAGGTACACGGCGACCAGCAGCGCCACGGGGATCGAGATGGCGCTGGTGATGAACGCCAGCTCGATGGTGCCGACGATGGCGTGGTAGACCCCGCCGCCGCTGTCCTGCGGCCCGACGTTGCGCATCGAGTGGGTGAGGAACGACACCGAGAAGACGCCGATGCCCTTGCGGACGACCTGCGTCAGCACCGAGACCAGGGGCACCACCGCGAGCACGAAGCAGGCCGTCACCAGCGTGGAGGCCAGCCGGTCGGTGGCGTGGCGGCGTCCCTCCACAGCGATGCTCGCGGTCGTGAGGACCACCATGAAGAGCACGGCGGTGAGGACGACGAACAGGGCGCGCCCGGTCATCGGGCCGATCGCGAACAGGGCGAGCATCACCGCCGCGGCGGCGAGCGCGGCGGCCGGCGGCGCCCAGCGGGGCAGCGTGCGCGCGACCAGCCCCAGCGGGTCGTCCGCCGCACGTCGGGTGGTGGTGGCCATCAGTCGGCCCCCGAGAACGCGGCTCGCCGCGCGATGATCCAGCGAGCCGTGAGGTTGACCAGCAGCGTGATCACGAAGAGCACCAGGCCTGAGGCGATCAGGGCGTCCACGCCGACCTTCTGGGCGAAGCCGTACTGCAGTGCGATGTTGGCAGCGAACGTGTTGCCCCCCGGCTCCAGGATGTGCCAGCTGATGTCGTAGCTGGTGGACAGCACGAGGGCGACCGCCACGGTCTCGCCGAGCGCACGCCCCAGCCCGAGCATCGAGGCGCTGATCACGCCGGAACGGCCGAACGGCAGGACCGCCATCCGCATGGTCTCCCACCGCGTGGCGCCCAGGGCCATCGCGGCCTCCAGGTGGGAGCGTGGCACCTGGAGGAAGACCTCGCGGCTGACCGCTGAGATGATCGGCAGCACCATCACGGCAAGCACGACAGAGACGTTGAGCATCGTCTGGCGGAACGTCGAGCCGTTCGGCGTCGCGAACAGCGGGAACCAGCCCAGGTGGTCGGCGAGGAACGTCGACAACCCCACCATGTGCGGCACGAGGAAGTCCCGGCCCCACAGGCCGTAGATCACGCTCGGGACCGCCGCCAGCAGATCCACGAGGTAGCCCAGGCCGTTGGCCAGCCGGCGGGGCGCGTAGTGGGCGATGAACAACGCGATGCCGATCGCGACCGGGACGGCCATGGTCAACGCGAGCAGGCTCGAGAGCAGCGTCCCCCAGGCCAGGGCGGCGATCCCGAACACCGAGGGCTCGCTGTCGGGCTGCCACAGCTTCTCGGTGAGGAAGTTCGCCGTGTCGGCCTGGAGTGCGGGGATCGTACGGCTGAACAGGAACACGGCGATCGCGCCCATGATGAGCAGGACGCTGATGCCGGCCCCGCGCGAGAGCCCGAGGAAGACCCGGTCGCCCATGCGGACCGCCGGGCCGCTGATGGGCGAGGTGAGCCGTCGACGGCCGAGCCGGCCGGCCCCGGTGAGGGGCCGGCCGACTCGATCTCGTCGGCGCTGCCGTCGACGGGAGCTCTCATTCCCGGATCCGTCGCGGTGGGACCGTCGCGATCAGGCGATCTTGGCGACGACGGCAGCCACCTTCTGCTGGATCTCGGCAGGCAGCGGTGCATAACCGAGCTCGGTGAGCTTGGCCTGGCCCTCGGTGCTGGCGGTGTAGGTCAGGAAGCTCTTGGTCAGGCCCGCCTGGTCGGCCGGGAGGCCCTGCATGCAGGTGATCTCGTAGGTGACGAGCAGGATCGGGTAGGCACCGGCCGCCTTCGTCGCATAGTCCAGCTTCAGCGTCAGGTCGTCACCGGTACCCGTCACCTCTGCCGCAGCCACGGCCTTGCCGACCGCGTCGGGGGTCAGCTCGACGGCGCCACCGCCGTTGTCGACCTTGGCGTAGGCGATGGAGTTCGCCTTGGCGTAGGAGTACTCGGCGTAGCCGATCGTGCCGGGGCTCTGCTTGACGGCCGCGGACACGCCGTCCGAGCCCTTGGCACCCTGACCGCCCGGAGCCTTCCACACCTTGTCGTGGTCGTACGTCCAGTCGGGCCCGGCCGCGGCGGTGAGGTACTTCGTGAAGTTGTCGGTGGTGCCGGACGAGTCCGACCGGTGGATGGTGGTGATCTTCGTCGCCGGCAGAGTGACGCCGGCGTTGAGAGCCGCGATCGCGGGGTCGTTCCAGGTCGTGACCTTGCCGCTGAAGATCTTCGCGATCACGGAGGGGGTCAGCGTGAGGCCCGACACGCCGTCCACGTTGAAGATCACCGCGATGGGTCCGGCGACCATCGGGCAGGTTGACCGCCTTACCCGTCTTGCAGCGCGCGTCGGCCTTCGCCGGCTCGCCCTTGGTCGGGTTCAGCGCGGAGTCGGACCCGGCGAACGCGGTCTGGCCGTTGAGGAAGTCCGTCACGCCCTGGCCCGAGCCGCCACCGGCGTAGTTGATCGTCGATCCCGCGCAAGCCGTCTGGTAGTCCTTGATCCACTGCGACATCGCGTTGGCCTGGGCGGTGGAGCCCGAGGAGTTCAGCGTGCCTGTCGCGCAGGCGATGGAGGAGGAGGCCGACGCGCTGGACGAGCCCGAGGGGGAGGAGCCGCTCGCGGACGGGGTGGAGCCGGTGTTGTTGTCCGATCCGCAGGCGCTGAGTGAGAGCGCGCCGACGAGGGCAAGACCGGCCAGGCGAGCGTGCCGAGTGAGCGTCACTGCAGTCCCTTTCAGTGGGTTCACGAAGACGTGAGGGTCCGCCCAGTACGGGACGACCTGCGCGGAAGCGTCGAGGTCGACGCATGAGACGACGCTAGGCAGCGCAGGTGAAGCGACGGATCGCCGTGGGTGAACGCAGGCTGAACGCCGTGCGACCTGGCGTGGACGGATGGTCGTCGCTGCGGTGACGGCGAGGTGAACGACGGATGGCGTACGACGGTCAGGCTGGCAGGTGCCGCTCGACCGCCACGATCCGCGCGCCCCCGTGGCGCGAGCGCCCGCCATGGCCCACCGTGTGGGCGACAAGGACCTCCCCGGCCGCCAGGTACGGGTCGGCACGCGGGATCGCGCCCGCACACGCCGGGTCGGCGGCTGCGTGCAGGGCGTGCAGCACGGCGGGCAGGACGGGTCGGTGCGTGCACAGCAGCGCCGCGTCGGTGTGGCCGAGAAGGTCGGCGACATGGCGGGCGGCCTTCTCGGGGTGGCGGCGGTGTCCGGCCTCGCTCAGCCCGTCCTTCGTGCGCACGCGCCCGCCCGTCGCTGCAACGTAGGGGGCCAGCGTCTGCAGGCACCTGCGCCACGGGGAGCACAGCAGGCGCACGGGACGCCAGCAGGCCAGCAACGCCGCGAGCTGGGTCGCCTGTCTCGTGCCGGAGGCGACGAGGGGGCGTTCGGCGTCGGCCCTGCTCCAGCCGTCCCTCGGCCGGGCCCGCCCGTGGCGCAGCACCAGCAGGGGGTGGGTGTCCAGCTCGCGCACAGCGGCGAAGGCCAGCGCGGCGTCCATCGGGGCGAGGTCGCTCGGGTACCGAAGCCGGCGGCCGGCCTCCTCGCAGCTCACCCACGCGGCCGCGTCGATCTCCGCCGGTGCGGCGGACCCCTTCGGGCTGTTCACCGGGTCACCGGTGACGCGGGCCGCCCAGTAGTCCACGCGCTTGTCCCGCCCGTCGGGCAGCACGTACTGCACAGGCGGCAACGGCCGCCCGAGCACGACGTCATACCCGGTCTCCTCGGCCACCTCGCGCACCGCGCACTCGGGCAGCGTCTCGCCGCCCTCGATCTTGCCCTTGGGCCAGCCCCAGGCCCCGGCGCGCGCAGAATGCACGATCAGCACCTCGATGCCCGCCGTGCCGTCCGGCCGCGCGCCCCGGGCCGTGCTCGGTCGCCAGCACACGACGCCGGCGGCGCGCACCAGGCGCTGAGCCTCGTCGTCGGCCCCGTCGTCGGTGCCCCCAAGGGCCCCAAGGGTCTCGACCGCATCCGCGGTGGCGTCCAGGACCGCGTCGGCAGCAGCGACCGCGCCGCCGTGCGCCCGTGCGGTGCCCGCCCCCGGTGCTTCGAGGCTCACCGGCGGCGCGGTCCGCGGCCGGGCCGGCTCGAGATGAGGTGGCTCTGCAGGTCCAGCAGGGGCTCGCCGTCCTCGCCGACCGCGTGACGTACCCACGCCCCGTCCGCCTCGAGGTGCCAGGACGCCGTCCCGGGGTCCATCGACCGGTGGAGCAGCTCCTCCAGCTCGGCGATGTGCAGCGGGTCGCGCAGCCGTACGAGGGCCTCCACTCGCCGGTCCAGGTTGCGGTGCATCATGTCGGCGCTGCCGATGTAGAGGGCGGGGTCACCGCCGCCGGCGAACCAGTAGATGCGCGAGTGCTCCAAGAAGCGACCCAGGATGCTGCGGACCCGGACGTTCTCGCTCAGCCCGGGAACCCCGGGGCGGATCGCGCAGATGCCGCGCACGACGACATCGACGTCCACCCCGGCCTGGGAGGCGCGGTAGAGGGCGTCGATGAGCACCTCGTCCACGATGGAGTTCACCTTGAAGCGGATGCCCGCGGGCTTGCCCTCGGCGTGGTTGGCGATCTCCCTCTCGACCCTGTCGACGAGCCCGCTGCGCAGCGAGCGGGGGGCGACGAGCAGCCTGCGGTAGGCCGTCTTCGGTGCGTACCCGGAGAGCTGGTTGAACAGGCGCGTGAGGTCCTCACCCACCTGGGGGTCGCTGGTGAGCACGCCGAGGTCCTCGTACAGGCGTGCGGTCTTGGGGTTGTAGTTGCCGGTGCCGACGTGGCAGTAGCGGCGCAGCCCGTCGGACTCCTGCCTGACGACGAGGCTCAGCTTCGCGTGCGTCTTCAGCCCGACGATGCCGTAGACGACGTGCACGCCCGCCTGCTCCAGCTTGCGCGCCCAGCTGATGTTCGCCTGCTCGTCGAAGCGCGCCTTGATCTCCACCAGGGCCAGCACCTGCTTGCCGGCCTCGGCGGCGTCGATCAGTGCGTCGACGATGGGGGAGTCACCGCTCGTCCGGTACAGGGTCTGCTTCATGGCGAGCACCCGCGGGTCCGCCGCGGCCTGCTCGAGGAAGGCCTGGACGCTGGTGGAGAACGAGTCGTAGGGGTGGTGCAGCAGGATGTCGCGGGCCCGGATGGCCGCGAAGACGTCGCTGGGCTTGGCCGTCTCGACCTCGTTGAGATGGCGGTGCGTCTTCGGGACGAACTTCGGGTAGTGCAGGTCCGGCCGGTCCAGGTCGGCGATCACGTTGAGCCCACGCAGGTCGAGCGGGGCGGGCAGCTCGTACACCTCCATCTCGCTGACACCGAGCTCGCGCACGAGCATGTCGCGCACGTGCGCGTCGATGTCGCTGGCGACCTCCAGCCGCACGGGCGGGCCGAACCGGCGCCGCAGCAGCTCCTTCTCCAGCGCCTGCAACAGGTTCTCGGCGTCGTCCTCCTCGACCTCGAGGTCCTCGTTGCGGGTGACCCGGAAGGTGTGGTGCTGCAGCACCTCCATGCCCGGGAACAGCTGGTCCAGGTGGACGGCGATCACCTCCTCCAGGGGGGCAAACCGGTGGCGTGGCCCGCCGGCGTCGGTAACGGGGTCCGGGTCGCCGTCCACCGCGATGAAGCGAGGCAGCAGCGGCGGCACCTTGACGCGCGCGAAGTGCTCCTTGTCGGTGACCGGGTTGCGCAGGATCACCGCGAGGTTCAGCGAGAGCCCCGAGATGTAGGGGAACGGGTGTGCGGGATCCACGGCGAGCGGGGTGAGAACGGGGAAGACCTGCGCGCGGAAGAACGCGTGCAGCCGATCCTGCTCGTCGGGGGAGAGCTGGGCCCAGCTGACCAGCCGGATCCCGTGCTCCTCCAGTGCCGGGCCGACCGAGTCCCGGTAGACCAGGCAGTGCAGCTCCTGCAGCTCGTGGGTGCGGATGCTGATGGCTTCGAGCACCTGGCGCGGCTCCAGGCCACTGGCGGCCGTGACCGCCAGGCCGGTGGCGATGCGCCGTTTGAGCCCGGCCACCCGCACCATGAAGAACTCGTCGAGGTTGCTGGCGAAGATGGCGAGGAACCGGGCCCGCTCGAGCAGGGGCAGGCTCTCGTCGCGGGCGAGCTCGAGCACCCGCTCGTTGAACGCCAGCCACGACAGCTCCCTGTCGAGGAAGCGGTCACGTGACGCGGGTTCCTCCACGACGAGGGGGACGGCGGCCGGCCGGGCCAGCCGAGGGGCCTCGGGGAGGGCAGCCGGACGACGCGAGCGAGCCGGTGCCGCGTGGACGGGCGTGGACGTCGCAGGGCTCGTCATACCGGCCATCGTCTCACTCATGACCTGGTCCGCGAATACACCGACGGCGTCGGCCGGCAACCGACCCTGCAGGTCAGGGGCCCGGCGAGGGGTCGGTCACGGGGTCAGGTCGCTGCCCATCAGGTCGGGCGGTCGGGCCCGGCGACGGAACATCACGTCGGTGTCCCAGTGGCTGAAACCGAGCCCGCGGTACGTCGCCAGCGCCGCTGCGTTGTCCGCCTCGACGTAGAGCATCGCCTGGGCCAACCCCTGGGAGCGCAGCCAACGCAGGCCGGCGAGCGTCACGGCGCGGCCGAGGCCGCGACCCTGGTGGCGCGGGTCGACGCCGACGACGTAGACCTCGCCGATCGGCTCGTGGCCATGGCCGGCCTCCTGCCCATGGCCGGCCTGCCATGGCCGTGGCCGCGCTCGTGGCCGGCGTCGTCGGCAGGTGGGTCGTGATGCCGGCCTGCGACGTCGGCGGCGACGTCGTGATGTCCGGCGGTCTCCGCGGCGGCGTCGTGGTCGTGGTCGTGCGCGGAAGGATCGTGGTGCGCGTGCGCGTCACCGGTCCCGCCGTGGACCTTGGTCCAGTGGAAGGCCACGAGCGGTGCGCGCCCGTCGGCCTCGCTCGCCTCGTGATGGTCCTCGGCGACGATGAACCCCGCCGCGTCGAACCACGCCTCACGCATGCGGGCCTGCAAGTCGGCGTCGGCCCAGGCGCCCTGCTCTGGGTGGCCGGCGAAGGCCCGGGCGTTGAGCGCGAGCCACCCCGCGTCGTCCTCCCCTGGCCTGAACGCGCGCAGCGTGACGCCGTCCGGTAGTTCGACCGGCGGCAAAGGGGACCACAGCGAGCGTCGCAGCTGCCAGAGCTGGCGCACCTCCTGGTAGCCCAGGGAGGCCGCGAGCGCGCGGGCGGCGGGATGGTCGCCGTGGGCCCACAGACGCAGCCGGCCGTCCCGGGTGTGCTCGGCGGCCGCCTCGACGAGCATGCGTCCGTACCCGCGATGGCGGTGCTGCGGGTGCACGACCACCTCGGCGGCAGCCCCCGCCACCAGGTCGGTCGGGTCGAGGTGCGCGTACCCGACGAGCTGCTCGTCGCCGCTGACCGCTCCCATCCCACGGGCGTCCTCGGCCCGAGCGAACAGCAGCAGGTTGAGGTCGGGGCCCTCGCCGCCGTAGCGCAGGTGGAGGGTCACGTGCTCGCTCAACGGACGGACACCGTCGGCCTCGGTGGCGGCCTCGGTGAGCAGCGCCACCGCCGCCACGTCGGTCGGGGGCAGCGTCCCGCACACCTCCAGGCGCGGTGGCTGCGCGCCGTCCACGCTCGCCGTCGAACCGGAGGAGCCGCTCACGCGCTCACGATAGGCGGCTGCAAGGCCCCGGTCGGCCGCGGTCTCGGCGGTCCACGTAGGCCCGAGCGCCTCGCGTGCGAGTTCGGGGGCGCTATCTGGCACCGATCTCGCACAGTGGGCGCTCTCGAGCCCACTGCATACGTGTTCGGCTTTCCGCCGGGGTTGGGGGAGGGAGAGTCGGGAGGGAAGTCGGGAGGGAAGTCGGGAGGGAAGTCGGGAGGGAGGTCGGGAGGGAAGTCGGGAGGGAAGTCGACCGGCTCAGGCGTCGACAGTCGCCTCCTCGCGGGCCCGCTCCCGCCCGGGCGGCACGAACCGGTAGCCGACGTTGCGCACCGTCCCGATCAGCGCCTCGTGCTCAGGGCCGAGCTTGGCGCGCAGGCGTCGGACGTGGACGTCAACCGTGCGTGTGCCGCCGAAGTAGTCGTACCCCCAGACCTCCTGCAACAGCTGCGCCCGGGTGAACACCCGACCGGGGTGCTGGGCGAGGAACTTCAGCAGCTCGAACTCCTTGTACGTCAGGTCGAGGGTGCGCCCACGCACCTTCGCGGTGTAGGTCGTCTCGTCGACCACCACGTCGCCGGCGCGGATCTCGGGGCTCTCCGGGGCCTGCGCGCTCTCAGCCAACCGGTACCGCCCGATGGCCAGGCGCAGGCGCGCGTCCACCTCGGCGGGGCCGGCGCTGTCCAGCAGCACGTCGTCGCAGCCCCAGTCGGCGGCAACCGCCGCCAGGCCGCCCTCGGTGAGCACGACGAAGAGCGGCGAGGCCAGCCCGGTCGCCCGCAGCACCCGGCACAAGGACCGGGAGCCCGCGAGGTCCCGGCGTCCGTCGACGATCACGGCGTCGGCCGGCGGGGCGTCGACCAGCACGGCCGCCTCCGCCGGGAGCACGCGGACGTGATGGGGCAGCAGCCCGAGTCCGGGCAGCACCTCGGCCGAGGGGGCGAGCGCGTTCGTGAGGAGCAGCAGCTGGGCCACAGGGGCCCTCCTCCCGCTGGCGGTGCGCCGGAGCGGCTGCCCGCCGCGCGGCGTCCCTTGTGGCGAACGGACAGATGCCGGCCGCGTCGTTGCGGGGACGTCGTGACCCACGATAGGCGAGGCGAGCCGCCGTCGGCATCATGGGCACGTGCCAGCACCCGACCGAGTCGCGACGCGTCGCCTCCCCGCACGCGTGATCCTCGCCCCGGACGGCGTGCGGCTGAGCGTGCGGCACGACGCGTGCGCGGCCGACCGCGGGCTGGCGATGGTGGTCGCGCACGGCTTCACGGGGTCGTGGCGCCGGCCGCCGGTGCGTGCGGTGGTGCGGGGCCTGCGCGTCACGGGCGGGGTGGTGTCCTTCGACTTCCGGGGCCACGGGGAGTCCTCGGGCTCGAGCACGGTCGGCGACAAGGAGATCCTCGACCTCGACGCCTGCGTGCGCTGGGCCCGCCTGCTCGGGTACCGGCGTGTCGCGACGGTCGGCTGGTCCATGGGTGCCGCGGTCGCGGTGCGCCACGCCGGCGAGATCGGTGGCGTGGACGCGGTCGTGGCCGTGAGCGGGCCCAGCCGGTGGAACTACCGCGGCACCGGGCCCATGCGTCGCCTGCACCGGGGCCTGGGCACGACGGCCGGCCGCGCGATCCTTGGCGTGGCCTACGGCACGCGGGTGCACAGCTCCGGGTGGGGCCGGCCGCCTCTTCCCCCCGACACCGTGGTCGCCCGCATCGCGCCGACGCCGCTGCTTCTCGTTCACGGCGACGCCGACCACTACTTCCCCCTCGAGCATGCCTTGTGGCTGGCACGCGCAGCCGGTCCCGGCTGCGAGCTGTGGGTCGAGCCAGGGATGGGCCATGCCGAGGCCGCCGCCACCCCGGAGCTCGTGGGCAGGATCGGGTCCTGGGTCGCCGCGGCCGTCCATGGGCGGCCGGAGGCCCAGACCGACGGGGCGGGAGCCCCGGCTGACGACGGCAGGCGTGCCAGGATGCCCGCGTGAACGCTGCGTTGTCGGCCCTCGTCGCGGTGGCCGCCACGGTCCTGCTGGCCGTTGCCGCCAGCGCCGGCCCCACCCTGTTGACCGGTGCGGCCGCCGTGTGCGTGCTGGCGGTCGCCCTGGGCTGGGGCGGGCTGCTGCGTGTGCCGGAACGGCGCGGGACGACCGCCGTTGTCGCCCTCACGGGGCTGGCCGGCGTCGCTGCGGCCGAGCTTGGCCGCACCCGGGAGCGGCCGCTGGCCGCCTTCGCGAGCCTGATCGCTCTCGGCGTGCTGGTCGCGTTCGCGCACGAGCTCCTGCGCCGTGACGGTCGGCCCCGGCTCGTCGAGTCGCTCACGGGCACGTTCGCGGGCCAGGTGGTAGCGGTCCTCGGTGCCGGGTGGCAGCTGATCCCGGCGACGGCGCTGGGCGTCGCGGGGGTCACTGTCGCGGCGGTGTCGGCGGCGGCCACGAAGGGGGCGACCGCAGTGGCGATGCCGGCCCGGCTGACCGGCTGGGTGAGCTTCGGCGTCGGGAGTGTGGCCGCCGTGGCCGCGGCGTACACGCTCGAGCGGTCGCACCTGGCTGCGGGCGTTGCTGTGGGTGTGTCGGTGGCCGTGGTCGTGTCCGCGCTGGACCGGGTGCTCGCGAGCCAGGCGCCCCTGCCGTCTGTCATGGCGCTGGTGTCGGCGTCGGTGGCGCCCGTGACAGCGGCGGGCACGGTCGCCTTCGCTGTGGCCAAGCTGCTGACGGCCTGAGCACGGTCGACGGCCTGAGCACGGCCGTCCCGACCCGTGAGCCAGGTATCTCACGATGCAAGACGGTGGGATCAGGGAGGCCTTTCCTACGGTTCCATCGTGACGTGGACCCGATCGCGCTGCGCGTCGCCGCCCTGGTGGGCGTCGTCCTGCTCGCGGTCGCCTTCGGGTTGGTGCGGCGCTCCCGGGACGGGCGTGCGGTCGACCACGCCGGTGCCCCTCTCCACGTGAGCCCCACGGACGTCGGGGCGCCACTCGGCAGGCATGCGACGCTGCTGCAGATCTCGAGCGCGTTCTGCACACCGTGCCGGGCCGCGCGCCGGGTCCTTCAGGACGTCGCCCAGGCGACGCCCGGCGTCGCGCACGTCGAGATCGACGTCGCCGAGCACCTCGACCTCGTGCGCAGGCTCGACGTGCTCCGCACCCCGACAATTCTCGTGCTCGACGGCGACGGCCGGGTCGCCAGGCGCGCGCACGGCGTCCCCTCCCCGGAGCAGGTGCGTGCTGCCCTCACCGGTGCCCGCCTGGTAGACGGCACGGGAGCCACTGCGTGAGCACCCGACCCGTAGCGACATGCGTGCTCACCCGCCGCCGCGTCGTGGACCACGGTCGCCGGGGCACCAGCGCCTGTCGCGGCTGACCGCTCCTCCGGCGGCCACTGGCCCTGTCGTGGCCCACCCATGCCGCCGCGCCCCTCGCCCGCGGTCCGCGCCCGGCCTTCCCCGCCGCCCGCGCCTGGAACACCCCTCCGTCCGGCCCACCCCTCCGGAAGGCCACACGCATGTCTCGCGACACCGGCTCCGCGCCGCCTCTCACCCGACAGCCCCCCACACTCATCGACGCCCGCGGGCCCCGGTTCGCGGCCGCCGTCACCTCGGTCGTGCTCGCGGTCACCGTCCTCAGCGGTTCCTGGTGGCTGCTGGCGCTGCAGGCAGCGGTCTTCGCCGCCGGCGCGGTCGCCGGCGTGGGCGCCTCGCCGTACGGGTGGCTCTTCCGTCGCCTCGTGCGGCCGCGGCTGGGTGCGCCCACCGACCTGGAGGACCCCCGGCCACCGCGCTTCGCCCAGGCCGTCGGTCTCGCCGTGACCGGCGCCGGTCTGGTTCTGGCGGCCGCGGGCGTGCCGCTGGCCGTCGAGGTGTCGGCCGGCCTCGCGCTCGTCGCGGCCTTGCTCAACGCGGTCTTCGGCCTGTGCCTGGGCTGCGAGATCTACGTGCGCGTCGTGCGTCGAGGCCTGCTCACCGGTCAGTAGGATCGCGGACGTGCTCGAGACCGTCACGCTGGGGCTCCTCGTCGCCGCGGCGCTGAGCCTGGCCGGCGGCGGTGCCGCCCTGGTCGTCCGCCTCGTCCGCGGCGGCTGAGCACGCCCGTGGCGATGCAGCTGGACGTCGACCTGCCGCCTCCGCTCGTGCCGCTGGCGTGGCTCCTGGGCGCCTGGGCCGGCGTCGGGGTCGTGGGCTATCCGACCGTGCAGGAGCGGCAGTTCGGTCAGGAGATCGACTTCAGCCACGACGGGCGGGGCTTCCTCGCGTACCGCTCGCGCACGTGGCTGCTCGACGACGCCGGCGCGCGGGTGCGACCGCTGGCCACGGAGGCCGGCTACTGGCGGCCAGGTGGTGAGTCTGCGGACGGCGGGACGGACGTCGAGGTGCTGCTGGCGCACCCCACCGGCTTCGTGGAGGTCTACCTCGGTCGCGTCGATGGCGCGCGCGTCGACCTGCAGACCGACCTGGTGGCCCGGACGTCGACCGCCAAGGAGTACACGGCCGCGACCCGGATGTACGGGCTCGTCGAGGGCGACCTGCTCTGGGTCATGGACATGGCCGCGGTCGGCCAGCCCCTGCAGTCCCACGTCTCCGCGAGGCTGAAGCGCACGTAGGCGGTCCGGCGCTCCGCGTGCGCCGATCGATTCGTGCAGGCTGTCTGAGGCGATGGCGGGTGCCGAGGGCTGGACCCGGCCGGACGGAGCTGCGCGGTTAGACCGAGACGATGTCGAGCACGTCCTCAAGGCCTCGAAGATCCTCGGCATTCCTGGTGTAGAGAGTCGCGTCATGGGCATGCGCGGTGGCAGCAATGAGGAGGTCCATCACGCGGCTTCTGGGCCGGCGTCCGAAGCCGACGATCTTCGCAGCGAGACGTCCGTAGCTCTCGGCGACCGCGTCGTCCACCGGCAAGGGGTCGAAACGCTTCTGCAACCCGGCCAGGCGCGCCAGTCGGGTCGCCCGGGCATCGCCGGACTTGGCAACCAGGACCCCGTAGTGGATCTCGGCGAGGCTGATCACGCTGATCGCCAGCTGACCGGGGATCGGCTGCACGTCAGAGGCGATGAGCACGCTGGTGTCGAGGACGCCGCGGCTCACGGAGCCTCCCAGGGGTCTTCGACGGAGGCATCCAGCAGGTCGCGGTCGGCATCCCATTCGGCGTCGATCGGTTCACGGAAGAGATCAGCCAGGTCGTCCCAGCGACGCCAGGCACGCGGGGAGACCGGCCCCAGTACCGCGGCCGGGCGTCCGGCGACCGTGATCGTCACGTGTTCCCCTGCCTCGGCGCGGCGTACCAGGTCACTGGCGTTCTGTCGCATCTCACGCAGCCCGACCTCGTCCACCACTGAAGGGTAGCACAAGTGCTACTGCGCAATGAGGAAGGAGGGTGCACGGGTCTGGCGGCTGCAAGCGCCGCACCCGTGCGGCTGTGCCCCTTCTGCTCGCGGACCCGGCTACCGTCCGGCGGCCAGGGCGGTACGGCGACCTGCGCAGCGCAGCGAGCCTATGCTGGCCCGATGGCCGATGCGGTCGGCGACGACCTGGAGCGCGCGCTGCGCGCCCGTGGGCTGCGCGCGACCCCGCAGCGCCGGCTCGTGGCCGATGCGGTGACCGCTCTGGGCCACGGGACCCCCGAGCAGATCTGCGAGCGGGTGCAGGCCCTCGTGCCGTCGTTGAACCTCTCCACGGTCTACCGGACCCTCGAGCTGCTCGAGGAGCTCGGCGTGGTGTCGCACACGCACCTCGGGCACGGTGCGCCCACCTACCACCCGGCATCGCACGCCGACCACATGCACCTGGTGTGCCGACGGTGCGGGCACATCGGCGAGGCCGACCTCTCGCTGGCCCGTGCGTTGGCCGCCTCGGTCGTGGACGAGGTCGGGTTCGTGGCCGACCTCACCCACCTGTCGCTGCACGGCCTGTGCGCCCACTGCGGGGCTGCGGGCCCGCAGCCACCTCCGCAAGCAGGGGCGGATCGGGAAGCAGCCGCGGATCGGGAAGCGGGCGCGGATCGGGAAGCAGGCGCGGATCGGGAAGCAGCGGCGGTCCTCGGACGCTGAGGCAGGCATGACCGTCGACACCGCCACCGGTTGGCGCAGCCCGGCCCTCGACAGACCCGGCGCCGTGCCCGCCGACGGCCTCGACGCCGGCGTGGCCTGGCACTACGGCGACCCAGCGCGCGAGCAGCGGCTGCTCGCGGTGGGTGCGGCGGTCGTGGACCTGTCCCACCGCGGCCTCGTGCGGGTCAGCGGTACGGACCGGCTCCGCTGGCTGCACAGCCTCACCACGCAGGCGCTCGCGGACCTGCCGGCCGGTGCCTCGACCGAGACGCTCCTCCTTGACCCGCACGGTCACATCGAGAACGCGATGCAGGTCGTGGACGACGGCACATCCACCTGGTTGGGCACCGAGCCGGGCGCGGCCGGGGCGCTCTTGGCCTGGCTGGAGCGCATGCGGTTCCTGCTCGACGTCCAGGTGGACGACGCGAGCTCGGCATGGGCGGCCGTGGGCACCGTGGCGAGTGCTCCTGGAGCCCTGCCCGGCGACGGCGAGGGCGCAGCGATCCCTGGCAACGGCGAGGGCGCAGCGACCGCCGGCGCCGTCCGCCCTCCGTCATGGCAGGACCCATGGCCAGGTGTGGCGGAGGGGTCGGCCGCGTACACCCCCGACCTGCCCGAGGGGCACCCCGGGCTGGGTCGGCCGTGGCGGGTGAGCTACGTCCCCCGCGACGGGCTGGCCGACGCGCTGGGGGGTCGCGACCTGGCCGGCACCTGGGCGGCGGAGGCGTTGCGGGCCGCCGCCTGGCGACCGCGCCTGGGGTTCGAGACCGACCACCGCAGCCTTCCGCACGAGCTGGACTGGCTGCGCACCGCCGTCCACCTGACGAAGGGCTGCTACCGGGGGCAGGAGACCGTCGCGCGGGTGCACAACCTCGGCCACCCGCCTCGGCGTCTGGTCGCCTTGCACCTGGACGGCTCCGAGCACGTGCTCCCCGCGCAGGGGGCAGCGCTCCTGCTGGCCGGCCGCCCGGTCGGCAACGTGACCACGGCGGCCCGCCACCACGAGCTGGGCCCGATCGCGCTGGCCGTCGTGAAGCGCTCGACGCCGCTCGAGGCGGTGCTGGAGGTCGAGGGCATCGCGGCCGCCCAGGAGCAGGTCGTCGGCGGCTGAGCGCCGTCCCCCCGGAACCGTTCGCATGACACGATGTCGCGCATGACAAGCACGTTGATCACGGTCGCCCCGACCGGCGCGGAGAGCGCGAAGGCGGACTGGCCGCAGCTGCCGACGACCCTGGACGAGCTCGTCGCGGAGGCCAAGGCGTGCGAGGCGTCGGGTGCGGGCCTGGTCCACGTCCACATCCGCGACGACCAGGCCCGTCCGACGCTCGACCTGGGTCGCCTCAGCCAGACGGTGGCCGCGCTGCGCGAGCAGACGAGCCTCGTCGTCCAGCTCTCGACCGGTGGCAGCGTGCACGACCCGCTGGACCGCCGGCTCGCGGTGCTGGACGCCGCCCCCGACTCCTGCTCGCTGACCTGCGGCACCGTGAACTTCGGCGACGACGTGTTCCTCAACCCGTGGCCGTTCATGGTGGAGCTGTTCGAGAAGGCCAGGGACCTGCACATCGTGCCCGAGTTCGAGCTGTTCGACCTCGGCCAGGTGCACGCGCTGCGCCGCCTGCTGGACACCTGTGGGCTGCCCTGGGGCGGAAAGGTGCACTGCGACATCGTGATGGGCGTGCCGGGTGGCATCCCCGGCACCGCCCAGGCGCTCGTTGCCGCTGTGTCCATGCTCCCTGCGGAGGTCACGTCGTGGTCGGCGACCGGCATCGGTCGTTCGCACCTGCCTGTCATGGCGACCGCACTGGCGCTGGGCGGCCACCTGAGGGTCGGCATGGAGGACAACCTCGTGTTCGCCAAGGGCCGCTACGTGCAGACGAACGCCGAGCTCGTCGATCGTGCGGTCCGGCTTGCCGACCTCATGCAGCGCCCCGCCATGAGCACGGCCGCGGCGCACGAGCTGCTGGGGGTCCCGATCTCCGGGTGAGTGAGGTCACCCGTCGCGGACTTGCATTCTGCTTGCTACAGCAAGCAGAATGAGTGCCATGGCAAGCATCACCGACCGGATGGGAGACGTCGGCGGCTACCTGCGCGAGCAGCGTGAGCACGCGAGGCTGTCCGTCCGGCAGCTTGCGAGCCTCACCGGAGTGAGCAACCCCTACCTGAGCCAGATCGAACGCGGCCTGCGCAAGCCCTCGGCCGAGGTGCTGCAACAGCTGGCCAAGGGGCTGCGGATCTCCGCCGAGGCGCTCTACATCCGAGCAGGGATCCTCGAGGAGCAGCGGGCCGACGTCGAGGTCGCCATCCATGGTGACCCGGTCCTCACCGACCGTCAGAAGCGCGTGCTCCTCGACATCTATGCCACGTTCCGGGGGGAGAACGGCCGCGGTCCCGCGGACGCCGTCCCCGCCGACGGCACCGTCCCCGCCGACAACACCGTCCCCGCCGACAACACCGTCCCCACCGACAACGCCGTCCCCAGCGACAACGCCGTCCCCACCGACAACGCCGTCCCCACCGACAACGCCGTCCCCACCGACAACGCCGCGCCGATCGCGCGGTGACCCGTAGCTGAGCGCGCCCTGAGCGCGCCGCACCAAGGAGGATGCACCATGGCTCCCGCCAGCCAGATCCACAAGTCCATCACAGACAGCTCCGCCTTCTACGCCGTCGTCGGTGCCACCGACGCCGCGGTGCAGGTCCTGCGCACCGCCCTCGCCAACCCCGACAGGGTGCAGGCCGGCCTCCAGCAGGTGCCAGCGCTTGCGGTCGCCCGGGCCCTCGAGGTCGCCGGCAAGGCCGAGGTCGGCTACGAGCACCTCGCCGAGCGCGGCCGTGTCGTGGTCGAGCAGGTGCGCAAGCAGTACCCGACCAACGACCTGATCGAGCAGGGCAAGGTGGGGCTCGACCGCACCGTGGCCGCCGTCACCACCGCTCGCAAGGTCGCCGGGGACAAGGCCGTCGTCGTGCGGGACACCCTGTCCCGCGGGCGTCACGAGGCGCCGGTGGCCACGGTCGCCTCGGCGACCAAGGCTGCGGTCGCTTCGGTCACGAAGCCGGTAGCGACGGTGCGCAGGCGCGCCACCGCCTCTGGCGCAAGCACGAGCACAAGCACGGGCCCGGGCACCAAGGCCAGCTCGGTCAAGGGCCCGGTCAAGAGCACGGCCCGCAAGAGCCCGGCCACCAAGCCGGCCACCAAGTCAGCCACGAAGTCGGCCACGCCGACCGACTGACGACGGTCCCTCCGGCAGGCACTCACCCGCCGCTCGACGACGGCCCCGCTCCCGAGCAGGAGCGGGGCCGTCGCGTCGTAGGCTGGCTGCATGCTCGGAACCGGCATCGCCAGCCTGCAGACGCTGATCGTCCTCGTCCTGTCCATCGGCGCCTTCGGGATGGAGCTGTTCGCCCTCGTCGACGCCTCGCGGCACAGCGCCGGCTCGTACGTGTCGGCAGGTAAGCGCACGAAGCAGTTCTGGCTGATCCTCCTGGGCGTCGCAGCGGCACTGGGCTTCCTCGCCCTGCCCCTGGGAGTCTCCCCGCTCAGCTCCTTCGGGATCCTCAGCCTCGTCGCGGTCGTCGCGTCCGGTGTCTACCTCGCCGACGTCCGCCCCGCAGTCCGGCAGTCGCGAGGCCGTCGCGAGGGCCCGTACGGCCCCTGGTGACGGCGCCGGTCCCGTCGCCCGCGACCTCCACCGCCGAGGGGCCGCACGGTGGCGTCGAGTACCTCCTGACCCACTCCCTGACGGACTCCGCCGCGCCCGCCGGTGGGGCCACCGTCTTCGTGCACGGGCTCGCCGGCTCCATCGCCGACACCCGCCCCTATGGCTCCGGCGTCGCGGGGAGGCGCGCATTCCTGCACCTGCGCGGGCATGGAGCGACCGCGATGCCGACACGAGCCGACGGAGCACCGGACGCCGGCACGTACGCCGATCTCGCCGACGAGGTCGAGGCCGTGGTGCGGGCGACGGGGGCCAGGCAGGGGCTCGGGGTCTCCCTCGGGGCGGGGGCGCTGCTGGCCCTGCTCGCCTCGCGTCCGCAGGCACTGGACCGCGCAGTCCTCGTGCTTCCGGCCTGGCCGCGGCCGGGTGGGGCACAGGCCGCGGCCGCGGTCATACAGCGGCTGCTCGCGATGGCCGACGCCGTCGAGCTCCCCGACCTCGACGGGCTCGCCCGCTTGCTGCGCGAGCACCAGCCTGCAGCCGTCCGGGCGCTTCCAGCGGTCGGCGTGTGGAGCCGGCGCCGCGCTGCCGAGCTGGCCGGTACGCCGGTGTCGGTGATGTTGCGGGCCTTTGCCGCGCAGAGCCCGCTGGACGACGTCGCGGCCCTGGGCACGGTGAAGGCCCGGACCCTTGTCGTGGCTCAGACAGGCGACGACGCACACCCGCTCGAGGCGGCCCGGGCCCTGGCCGACGCCCTGCCCCGATGTGACCTGCACACCATGCCCGAGGGCGGCATCCCGTGGCGGTCGCGCACGGCGGTGCGAGCCGTCGTGGCGGGGTTCCTGACCGGGCGACCCTGACCCGCCCGGTCCGCGTGCAGACCCGCGCCCGACCTTGCGACGCCCCCCCGCCGTCCGCGCGCGGCTACCTCGCGATGGTCGCGGGGACTACGCTGCCCTCGACCTGCATCCGCACGAGTGCGACGCCGGAGTCGCGCCGACATGACTCGTGGCGGGCCTGGCGATCTGACGACATGGCGGCCATCAGTGGGACTGGAGTGGTGATGACGGAGTTCGTGGTGGGTGGCCGCCGCCGCATCGACCGGGTGCTCTCGCCGCAGTTCATCACCGACCTCCAGACCCTCACCCTGGACGACGTGCGCGCCCGCCGCGCCGACGCCGACCAGGAGGAGGTCGACCTCTCCTACGCGCGCCGGCTGCTCCAGGGCCGCATCGACCTCCTCCGGGCGGCGCAGTCCAGTCGGCGGGGCGAGGGCCCCTTCTCCGGGCGACAGCGCTCCGACGCCGAGATCGTGGACGCCCTCAAGCGGATCCTGGCCGACGACCCACGCGAGGACCATGGCCTGGGTCGCCATCTGGCCGCCGAGCCGTCGCGGGTGGGGGAGCACCGGCGCGAGGCAGAGCGTGCCGTGGCCGATGTGGGCGGGTCGGATCCGGACGCCCTGAGCGAGGACGCCCTCGGTGAGGCCGTCGCGCGCCTGCTGGCGATCGAGTCGAGGGTCAGCCGCGCCCGCCGCCAGGTGCAGGTGGTCGTCGACACGCTCGCCGACGAGATCGCACGGCGGTACCGGCTCGGCGAGGTCAGCCTGTCCGACCCCGTCTGAGCCACGCGTGCCAGGGGTCGTGACAGGCGGCGTTAGGCTCGCGTCCGTGACCCACGCCGTCTTGGCCCGGGTGATCCGGTCGGGCTTCGTCGAGGGAGTGCACCACGGCAGCGCCGTCGCGCTCGACGCCGACTCGACTGTGGTCGCGGAGCTCGGAGACCCCGGGGCCGCCATCTTCCCGAGGTCGTCGAACAAGCCGCTGCAGGCCGTGGCGTTCCTGCGGGCCGGCGCACCGCTGGAGGGCCCCTTCCTGGCCCTGGCGGCGTCGAGCCACTCCGGCGAGCGGTTCCACCTCGACGGCGTCAGGCAGATCCTGGCCTCGGCCGGGCTGGACGAGTCGGCGCTGGCCAACACCCCCGACCTGCCCCTGGACGACGACGAGCGGCTGCAGTGGGCACGGCTCGGCAGGCCGCCCAGCGCGCTGGCGCAGAACTGCTCCGGCAAGCACGCGGCCATGCTCGCGGCCTGCGTGGAGAACGACTGGTCCGTCGTGGACTACCTCGACCCGGCCCACCCGCTGCAGCGGCTGGTGTCGGAGACCGTCGCCGACCTCGCGGGTGAGCCCGTGACGGCGACCGGTGTCGACGGCTGTGGTGCGCCGGTGCTGGCCCTGTCCCTCGTCGGGCTCGCTCGGGCCTTCGCCCGGATCGCCTCCGCGGCGCCGGGAACCCCGGAGGGCCTGGTGGCGCAGGCGATCCGGCTCTACCCGGAGTGGCTGGGCGGCACGGGGCGCGACGTCACCATGCTCGTGCGCGGCGTCCCGGGCCTCATCGCCAAGGACGGCGCGGAGGGGGTCTACGCCGCCGCGATGCCGGACGGCCGAGCAGCGGCCCTGAAGATCGCCGACGGCTCCACCCGAGCCAGGCCGGTGGTCATGGCGGCGCTCCTGCGCAAGCTCGGGGTGGACGGCGACGCGCTCGGCCCCGCCGCGCAGGCCCTGGTTCTCGGCCACGGAGTGCCGGTCGGCTGCGTCGAAGCCGTCGAGCTGTAGACCCGGCCGGACGCGGAGGGCAGCAGGCGTGCGTGCCGTCGTCCAGCGGGTCCGGTGGGCCCGCGTGCGCGTCGCGGGCCGCGTGGTCGGGGCGATCGAGGAGCCGGGCCTGGCCGTGCTGGTCGGTGTGACGCACACGGACACCGCACAGGTCGCGGCTCGGCTCGCGCGCAAGGTGGTGGACCTACGGATCCTCCGCGACCCACGATCCGCGAGCGCCCGGGAGGAGGCCAGTGCCCTCGACGTCGGAGCCCCGGTGCTCGTGGTCAGCCAGTTCACGCTGTATGCCGACACGACGAAGGGACGCCGCCCGTCGTGGAGCGCGGCTGCTGCCGGGCCGAGGGCCGAACCCCTCGTCGCGGCCTTCGCCGCGGCCGTGAGCGGGCTGGGGCTGACCGTGGCGACGGGCTCGTTCGGCGCCGACATGCAGGTGGAGCTGGTCAACGACGGTCCCGTCACACTGCTGCTCGAGCTGGAGGCGGGTGCGTCGTGAGGGCTGATGGCGAGGGCGAAGGCGGCGACGTGGCGAAGGTCAGGGTGCCGGCGAAGGTGCAGGGTGCTCGCGAAGGTGCAGGGAGGGTGGGGTCGTGACGCTGATGGTCGAGGTCGTGCCGGGGGACATCACGGTGCAGCAGGTGGACGTGATCGTCAACGCCGCCAACTCCACGCTGCTCGGTGGTGGCGGTGTCGACGGGGCGATCCACGCCGCGGCCGGCCCGCGGCTGCTCGAGGAGTGCCGGCGGGTGCGTGCGACGACCCACCGCCATGGTCTGCCGGTCGGACAGGCTGTCGCGACCGGCGCGGGCGACCTTCCGGCGCGCTGGGTGGTGCACACGGTCGGCCCCGACCGTCACCGCGGCCAGACCGACCCGGCGATGCTGGCGTCCTGCTTCCGGGAGTCCTTGCGCGTCGCCGCGGGCCTGGGAGCCACCTCGGTGGCCTTCCCCGCCGTCAGCGCGGGCGCCTACGGGTGGGACGTACGCGAGGTGGCGCAGGTGGCCGTGGTTGCGGTGCGTGCGGCTGCGGACGACGGCACCGCGGCCGGCGTCGGGCTGGTTCGCTTCGTCCCCTTCGGGCCGGCCGCGACCACGGCGTTCGACGCGGCCGTCGAGGCTCTCGGCGGCGGTCAGGCACGTCCGGGACAGCCCGAGAGGGACGACGGACCGTGACCTTCAAGCGCACGGTCGAGGACTTCACGTGTGCCCACTGCGGTGCGCCGAACACCGGCGACGGCTACACCAACCACTGCCGGGCCTGCCTGCACTCGGTGCACGTCGACGACGACCCGGGAGATCGTGCGGCCACCTGCCGAGGTCTGATGGCACCTGTGGACGTCGAGGTCAGGCATGGCGAGACCGTCCTGGTGCACCGGTGCCTGCGGTGCGGGGTCGTGCGCAGGTGCCGCACCTGCGCCGTCGACGACCCCGAGGCCGTGCTGCGCGTCGTCCACGACAAGGCCACCGGCGTACGGCCGGCCCGCTCGCGCCGCCCCGACGGCTGACGTCCGGTGGGGGAAGGTCCGCAGCCAAGCGGTGCGTCGTCACATCCCCTCGCCTCTCGATCTGCCGACCCGATCGCGGTCACGCACGCGGGCGCACGGCGTCCCACGCCACGCAGATCTCACCCAGGCGCCATCGAGCGGGTCCGTCGAGCACGGGCCAGCCCGCCTCGCGCACGCCGGCCGCCGTCGCCGCCCAGCGCTGCCGTACCCCGAACGCCGACAGGTGCACCTGCCGCGCCCACGCCTCGTCGAGCGCGGTCAGGAACGCGTGCACCGCCTCGCCGGGCACGTTGCGGTGGATCAGCGCCTTCGGCAGCCGCGCGGCGACGTCCGACGGTCGGCCCAACCCGGCCAGCCGCAGCGACAGCGTGAGCGACACCGGCCCGGTGGCCGTGACGGCTACCCACGCCGCCGTGCGGCCCACCTCGTCACAGGTGCCGTCCACGAGCAGGCCGTCCGGCGCGAGCCGTCCGCGGACGGCGTCCCAGGCCTTGCCGACGCCGGCCTCGGGGTACTGCCGCAGCACGTTGAAGGCCCGGACGACGACCGGCCGGCGTCCGCCGGGAAGAGGCAGCTCGAAGCCGCCGTGCACGAAGCTCAGCCCCGGCCGCGGCCATCGGCTGTGCGTCCCGGACCCGTTGCGGGTCGATCTCGACGCCGACGACCTCCACATCGGGTCGGACGGCGCGCAGCCGGGTGAGCAGCTCGACCGCGGTCACCGGTGTGGCTCCGTACCCGAGGTCGACCACGAGCGGGTCCGCGGCCCGGCGCAGGCGCGAGGCCTGCGGGCCGGCCAGCCAGCGGTCGCACCGGCGCAGGCGGTTGGGGTTGGTCGTCCCCCGCGTCACGGTGCCGAACGACCGCGAGGCCACGGCTGGGGAGCCTACAAGGCGGGCGTCCCGACGGCCGGTGTGCGGGGCGCCTGGCGGCCTGGCGATACCGTTGCGGAAGAATCCGATGCCGCCTCGTGGTTGCACAGCGTGCCTGGACCCGGCGGTCTGTGGAGGTGTCATGCGGTTTCGGCGCGACGCGGTGCTGCCACGCCCGCGTCCCTCCGGTGTGCCCGCGCGGGTGGCGATGCTCTCCGTGCACACCTCCCCCCTCGAGCAGCCCGGCACGGGGGATGCCGGGGGGATGAACGTGTACGTCGTCGAGACGGCACGCCGGATGGCCGAGCGGGGCACCGAGGTCGAGATCTTCACCCGGGCCACCTCGGGCGACCAGCCGCCGTGCGTCGAGCTCGCGCCGGGGGTGCTGGTGAGGCACATCGCTGCCGGGCCGTTCGAGGGACTGGCGAAGAACGACCTTCCCGGCCAGCTGTGCGCCTTCGCGGCGGGTGTCATGCGCACCGAGGCGCGCATGGAGCCCGGCTGGTACGACCTCGTGCACTCCCACTACTGGCTCTCCGGCGAGGTCGGCTGGTTGGCCGCCGACCGCTGGCACGTGCCGCTGGTCCACACGATGCACACCATGGCCAGGGTCAAGAACGCCTCCCTCGCCGAGGGCGACGCACCGGAGCCGGCCGGCCGGCTGATCGGGGAGGAGCAGGTGGTCGCGGCCGCCAGCCGGCTGCTGGCGAACACCCACGACGAGGCGCACCAGCTGAGCACCCTCTACGGCGCGGACCCCGGCAAGGTCGCGGTCGTGCCGCCCGGGGTCGACCTCGGCGTCTTCACCCCCGGTGGGCCGGACGGGCGCAGGGCGGCGCGCCGGCGGCTGGGACTGCCCTCCGACGCCGACGTGCTGCTGTTCGTCGGCCGGATCCAGCCTCTCAAGGCCCCCGACGTGCTGGTGAAGGCCGCCGCCCGGATGGTCTCGCAGCGGGCCGCTGGCGGGGGCCGGCTCGTCGTCGCCGTCCTCGGCGGCCCCAGCGGCAGCGGCCTGGAGCACCCCGAGCACCTGCAGGAGCTCGTCGGCGGAGCTCGGTCTCGGTGGGGTGGTCCAGTTCCACCCCCCCGCGCCGCGCGCGGTGCTCGCCGACTGGTACCGAGCCGCCGACCTCGTGGCAGTGCCGAGCCATACGGAGTCGTTCGGGCTGGTGGCGATCGAGGCGCAGGCCTGCGGGACGCCGGTCGTCGCGGCCGCCGTCGGCGGTCTTCGCACGGCCGTCGCCGACGGTGTGACGGGCGTGCTCGTCGACGGCCACGACCCAGCACACTGGGCGGCCGCGCTGACCGGCCTGCTCGACGACCCCGCCCGCCGTGCACGCATGCAGGCGGCCGCACTCGCGCGGGCCTCGCGATTCGGCTGGGACGCCACGGTCGACGGCACGCTCGAGGTCTACGCCCAGGCGCGCCAACAGGTCTGGCGCTCGCAGAGGCAGCCCGAGCGCGCCGTCCTGCAGCCCGTTCGGCTCGGGAGCGTGGCGGTCGCTCCCTAGCCGACCAGCCGACCAGCCGACCAGCCGACCAGCCCACCAGCCGACGCGGGCACACTGGTCCACGTGAGCGAGGAGGGGCGGGCCACGACCGTGCTCGAAGGCTGGCTGGCCGCATGCGGGCAGCCGTGGGAGCGCGGGGCCGGTGACGGCGAGTTCGTGGTCACGCTCCCCGGTGAGGCCAAGCTGCGGACCACGGTGCGCATCGTCGTCGGCCGTTACTCGATGGCCGTCCTGGCGTTCGTCGTGCGCCACGCCGACGAGAACCACACGGCCGTCTATCGCTGGCTGCTCGCCCGCAACCTCCGCCTGCCCGGCATCGCGTTCGCGGTGGACGAGCACGGTGACGTCTACCTGACCGGCCGGTTGCCCGTGCACGCGGTCACCGACGATGCGGTCGACCACCTGCTCGGTGCCCTGCTGTCGACCGCCGACGAGGCGTTCAACGAGCTGCTGGCCATGGGTTTCCTGTCGTCCATGAAGAGGGAGTGGCAGTGGCGCATCTCGCGTGGCGAGCCGACCAACAACCTTGAGGCGTTCCGGCACCTCCTCGCCCCCGACGAATGAGGCGGCACTAGCCTTCGGGGTCATGACCTCCACGCTGGTGCTCCTGCGTCACGGCGAGAGCGACTGGAACGCCAAGAACCTCTTCACGGGCTGGGTCGACGTCCCGCTGTCGGACAAGGGCCGCGGCGAGGCGGAGGCCGGTGGTCGCATGCTCACGGCCGCCGGCATCCTGCCCGACGTGGTGCACACCTCCTTGTTGCGCCGGGCCATCACCACCGCGAACCTGGCGCTGGACCTCGCCGAGAGGCACTGGATCCCGGTCAAGCGCACCTGGCGGCTCAACGAGCGTCACTACGGGGCGTTGCAGGGCAAGAACAAGAAGCAGACGATGCAGCTGTACGGCGAGGAGCAGTTCATGCTCTGGCGGCGCAGCTACGACACCCCGCCCCCACCGATCGCGACCGACGACGAGTGGTCGCAGGCCGGCGACCCCCGCTACGCCGGCCTCGGCCCGGACATGCCCAGCACGGAGTGCCTGAAGGACGTCGTGGCCCGCATGCTTCCGTACTGGGCTGACGACGTCGTCCCTGACCTGCAGTCGGGCAAGGTCGTCATGCTCGCCGCCCACGGCAACTCCCTGCGCGCCCTGGTCAAGCACCTGGACGGGATCAGCGACGCCGACATCGCCGGGCTGAACATCCCCACCGGGATCCCCCTGGTGTACCGGCTCGACGCCGACCTGCGCCCGACCGTCCCGGGCGGGGAGTACCTCGACCCGGACGCCGCGGCCGCGGCCGCGGCCGCCGTCGCCAGCCAGGGGCGCTGAGCGAGCTCAGCCAGGGCTCGTCCCGGTGCCGGTCAGCCGCGGTGCCGGTCAGCCGCGGTGCCGGTCAGCCGCGGTGCCGGTCAGCCGCGGGAGCCGGGGCACGCGGCGTCCAACCTGGCCTGCGCGAGGTGCTCATCGGCGGCCACGCCCCCGTCGGGCGGCCCCGTGACCGCCTCCAGCCGGCGCATGGCCTCGTCGAGGGCGGCGGGGGAGGCGCCGTCCAGCACGATGCCGCGGACGGCTGGGTCGAGCAGGCGCCAGTGCTCGCGGATTCGCCCAGCGGCTCCGGCCAGGTCCGGCGGGACCTGCACGAGTGCGGCGTCCCAGTAGACGTGGCTGTGCCTGGCTGTCACCACGAGCGTGACGTCGAAGGCGGCCGCCGCGTTCACGCTCACCCCCAGCCGGTGCAGCTCGGCGCCGATCGCGGCGTCGAGGTCCATGCGTGCGCGGGCGACGGCCGCGCAGTCGAAGCCGCCGTCGGGGGTGCCCGTGCCTTGCGTGACGGGTGGTGGCAGGGTCGCGGCACCTCGGACCACGGGCGGGGCGGGTGACGGCGTGCCCGCCTGCGCCTGCGAGAGCGTCGTGCTCGACGACAGCGTGCTCGACGACGGTCTGCTCGACGACAGCGTGCTCGACAACGGTGTGCTCGACGACGGTGTGCAGGCCGACAGCACGCTCGCGGCGACCGCCAGCGCCGCGGCCGTCGTGACGCCCGGTCCCCGGGCGGCCATGAGGCTCGGAGTGCTCGCGAGGTTCCCAGCAGCCATCTCTTGCTCGCCCCCACGCCTGACGCTACTCCCGGGGGGCGCCGCGGGCGACGGCGTCCGGCCGCGGGCGACGGCGTCCGGCCGCCTCAGCCGTCGCTGTGGTGGGTGCCGCTGGTCGAGGACCTGTCCGGCCACCGGCCCGTCACCAGGAACACGACGCGTTCGGCCACCGCCACGGCGTGGTCGGCGTAGCGCTCGTAGTAGCGCCCGCACAGCGCCACGTCCACCGCCGCCTCGACCCCGTGCTGCCACTGCGGAGACAGGATCACCGTGAAGAGGCCCCTGTGCAGGTTGTCCATCGCGTCGTCGTCGGTCTCGAGCTCACCCGCCACGTCGAGGTCGCGCCCGGCGATCACGCTGCCGGTCTTGGCCACGATGCTCTCGGCCACCTGGCCCATGGCCACGATCGTGCTGCGCAGCTCCGGCGGGATGGCCGACCCGGGGTAACGCATCCTCGCGAGCTTCGCCACGTGGCGGGCAAGGTCGCCCATGCGCTCGAGGTCGGCGGCCATCCGCAGAGTCGTCACGATCAGGCGCAGGTCTGTGGCCACCGGCTGCTGGCGCGCCAGCAGCACCAGCGCCCGGTCCTCCAGCGTCACGTAGATCCGGTCCACCTGCTCGTCGGCGGCGATGACGCCTTCGGCGAGGGTGAGGTCGCCGTCGAGCAGGGCGGTCGTCGCCCGGGTGATCGCCGATCCGACCAGCCTGGTCATCTCGACGAGCTGGTCGGAGAGAACCTGCAGCTCCCCGTGGAACTGCTCGCGCATCACGCCACCTACTCCTGCACGACCCACGCCGGTGAGGTCTCCCGGCGACGGCGGGCTTACCCGCCGACGGCGAACGGTGACAGCCGGGCGTGAACGCCCGTGGGACGTCAGGTGAACTCCCCGCGAAAGGCCCCACGGACCGCCCACGCACGCCGGGCGGGCCCGGGCCCGACCCTACTCTTGAGGCGTGACCTCGTCGTGGACCGCCGTCGCCGCCGGCCTGCTGGGCCTGCTGGTGGGTGCTGCGTCCGTGCTGGCCTTCCGGGCCAGCGAGCGCGCGCAGCTCGCGCTCGACGACGTGGACGACCCCGAGCTGCCGGCAGGGGTCGCCGAGGTCCTCGGCGTCCTGCGTTCGGCCGCGGTGGTGCTCGACCTGTCGGACGCCGTGATCAGGGCGACTCCGGCCGCGTACGCCTTCGGACTGGTGCGCGGGCACGACCTCGTGCACGCGGAGCTGCGCGAGCTGGTGGGCGAGGCCCGGCGCGGGGGGCTGGCACGCGAGGCCGAGCTCGACCTCGCGCGCGGCCCTTTGGGCCGAGGGCGGCTCGTCGTCAACGCCCGGGTTGCTCCGCTGAGTGCCGAGCACGTCCTGGTGCTCGTCGAGGACCGAACCGAGGCCCGGCGCGTCGAGGAGATCCGCCGCGACTTCGTGGCGAACGTGAGCCACGAGCTGAAGACCCCGATCGGGGCCCTGAGCCTGCTCGCCGAGGCCGTCCATGCCACGGCCGACGACCCTGACGCGGTGCGGCACTTCGCCGAGCGGATGGAGCGGGAGGCCCTGCGCCTCAGCGCCCTGGTGCAGGAGATCATCGACCTGTCACGCCTGCAGGTGGCCGACGCCCTCCACCCGCCGGAGCCGGTCGACGTCGACGAGGTCGTGGCCGAGGCCGTCGACCGGTGCCGGCTCACCGCGCACGCCAAGGGCATCGACCCGGTCGTCGGCGGGGACCCTGGCGGCATCGTCTTCGGCGACCACTCCCTGCTCGTGACGGCCGTGCGCAACCTCGTCGACAACGCCGTGGCATACAGCCCGGACGGCACGCGAGTGTCGGTCGGGGTGAAGCGCGCCGGCGGCCTGGTGGAGATCGCCGTCACCGACCACGGCGTCGGTATCCCCGCGGAGGAGCAGCAACGGGTGTTCGAGCGCTTCTACCGCATCGACCCCGCCCGCTCGCGCGCCACGGGCGGCACGGGCTTGGGCCTGAGCATCGTCAAGCACGTGGCGACCAACCACGGCGGCGAGGTCACGGTGTGGAGCGTCGAGGGGCAGGGCTCCACGTTCACTCTCCGACTGCCCGACGGCGCCCCCCAACCAGAACTCGGATCGACGCCCCTCGGGGCGAGAGGAGCATCCCGGTGACCCGCATCCTGGTCGTGGAGGACGAGGAGTCGTTCAGCGACCCGTTGTCCTACCTCTTGCGCCGCGAGGGTTACGAAGTCGCCGTGGCCGACGACGGCCCGGCGGCCTTGGAAGAGTACGACCGCAACGGGGCCGATCTCGTGCTCCTGGACCTCATGCTCCCCGGTCTGCCAGGCACAGAGGTCTGCCGGCAGCTGAGGGTACGCGGGAACGTGCCCGTGATCATGCTGACGGCCAAGGACGGCGAGATCGACAAGGTGGTCGGCCTGGAGCTGGGCGCCGACGACTACGTCACGAAGCCGTACTCCTCGCGCGAGCTCGTCGCACGGGTGCGCGCCGTCCTGCGCCGAGGCTCCGACAGCGACCCGCTGCTGCCGCCGACCGTGGGCGCGGGGCCTGTGCGGATGGACGTCGACCGCCACATCGTGACCGTGGACGGTGCCGCGGTGCCGATGCCGTTGAAGGAGTTCGAGCTGTTGGAGATGCTGCTGCGCAACGCCGGGCGCGTGCTGACCCGCATGCAGCTCATCGACCGCGTCTGGGGGTCGGACTACGTCGGCGACACCAAGACCCTCGACGTCCACGTCAAGCGGCTGCGTGCCAAGATCGAGCCCGACCCGGCCAACCCCCGCCACCTCGTCACGGTGCGCGGCCTCGGCTACAAGTTCGAGGCCTAGGGCGTATCGGTCGGCCCTTCGGGTCAGCCGGCGGCGGTGTACGTCGCGTATGGCCCCTGCGGGAGGACGACCGGCACCGACCACAGAGACGACCCGCCGGCGGCCGTCCGGGCCGTCATCGCGATCATGGCTCCCGGCGGGACGGGCATGTCGGCGACGGTCATCGTCGTCCCGCTCGGCCCCACCTGCACGAGGGCTCCGGGCTCGACGTGCACCACGGTGGGGGCGACCGACTGGGCGTTCTGGCCCGAGGACGCGGTCAGCTCGAGGTCCACCGCCCCGGGACCCGTGTTGACCACTGCACCGACGACCATGCCGGTGCCGCCCTGCTTGTCGACGACCACCACGAAGTTCTCGACCTTGACGGTGCCCCCGGCCGCGTCGGTCACCGTGGTCGAGGTGCCGTCCCCGAGCTGCTGCGCACCGAGAACGCTCGTGGGTGACAGTCCCGAGCAGGCGCTGAGTGCCGCAGCCGCTGCGACCGTCAGCGCGGCGGCGGACCACCGCCTGGCGGTGGGGACTCGAAGGCTGCGCTTCACAGGCGCCGTCCTCCTCCTCGACGGGTGCTGGCACCCAGCGTCACGGGCCGCGCGGGCGGCGGCCGTGCGCAGCCTACCGGCACCCGACCCGGCCGTGGGCGAGGTCGGTCGCGCGGGGCGGGCCGTGGTCGGGTCGTCCCGCGGCTACCGCCGGCGACCAGGGCCCGCAGCACGTCAGACGCCCTTCTGTCAAGACCGGGCTTGTCCACAATCTGGCCTCTGACCTGCGCAAACGCGGCGGGTTGTCGGTGACTGGCGGCACACTCCGTGATACCATCGACGCAGGGAAAGGGGATAAGACCACATGGCTTTCACGGTCGGCGAGACGGTTGTGTACCCGCATCACGGGGCCGCACTCATCGAGGAGATCAAGACCAGAGTCATCAAGGGCGAGGAACGCCAGTACCTCGTCCTCAAGGTCGCCCAAGGCGACCTGACCATCGAAGTCCCCGCCCAGAACGTCGACCTCGTGGGCGTGCGCGACGTCGTGGGTCAGGAGGGCCTCGACCGGGTCTTCCAGGTGCTACGCGCGCCGTACGCCGAGGAGCCGACCAACTGGTCGCGCCGCTACAAGGCCAACCTCGAGAAGCTCGCCTCCGGCGACGTCATCAAGGTGGCCGAGGTCGTACGTGACCTGTGGCGCCGTGACCAGGACCGCGGACTGTCGGCCGGCGAGAAGCGCATGCTCGCGAAGGCACGGCAGATCCTCGTGTCGGAGCTGGCGCTGGCTGAGCACACCAACGAGGACAAGGCCGAGGCCATCCTCGACGAGGTCCTGGCCTCCTGAGCCTCGCAGCGGTGCGCCGTGCCGCCGCGTGAGAGCCCGCTTCCTGCAGCCGTGGTCGAGGTACTGCGGCTGTGCATCGTCGTGTTCTTCGCCGGGATCGGCTTCGAGGTCACGCGCGGGCTCGCGACGCGCGACGACGTCCGCCTGGGCCCCTTCGACGCCGCCGGCGTCGGCGTCATCATCGGCGCCTCGGTCGGCTACGTGCTGGGGGGAGTCGTCGCCCGCCTGACGAGCCGCACGCTCGTGGAGGCCGAGGCGGCGCTCTCGGAGCGCTCGGCCGAGCAGGTGCTCGCCGGTGCGGTGGGGGCCGTGCTGGGCGTCATGCTCGCCGCCGGCCTCACCTGGCCGATCCTGCTGCTGGGCTCGCCGGTCATCCTGCTTCCCGTCTTCGTCTTCACCGTCGTCACTGTCGGCACCCTCGGCTACCGGCTGGGCATGTCGCGGCGGCGCGGTGTGCTCACCCTCATCGGGTCGCGGATGGGCCTGGCCGAGGTCGCGGCGCAGGACCGGCAGCGGCCGATGCTCCTGGACAGCTCCGTCGCCATCGACGGCCGCATCGTGGACGTCGTGCGCGCGGGTTTCCTCACCGGCACGGTGCTCGTGTGCCAGCCGGTCATGGCTGAGCTGCAGGGGCTGGCCGACGCCGGTGACGACACGCGACGGGCGCGCGGCAGGCGTGGCCTGGACGTGCTGACGGCGCTGCGTCGCGAGGGCCACCTCGATGTCGAGGCGATCGGGGATGAGGCGCCGGACGCTCCCGAGGTCGATGCCAAGCTCGTGCGCATCGCCCACGAACGCGACGCGGTGCTGCTCACCCTCGACTCGGCACTGGCGAAGGTGGCCGCCCTGGCGGGCTGCAGGGTGATGAACCTGCATGCCCTGACACTGGCCCTGCGTCCGCTCGTCACCGCCGGCGACGCCGTCTCGGTGCTTCTGACGCGCGCCGGCAAGGAGGCGGGCCAGGGAGTGGGCTACCTCGACGACGGGACCATGGTGGTCGTCGAGCGATCGCGCGAGCAGGTCGGCTCGGAGGTGTCGGTGCAGGTCACCAGCGTTCTGACGACGGCCAACGGGCGGCTGGTGTTCGCCAGGCGCATCGAGCCCAACGGCCATCGGTGAGCCTCACCCTGGGTGTGGTGCTGGTCGGCGACGTGGCCGTCGCGCGGGCGGCGCTGGCCGGCGTCCCGCTCGTGCACCGGGCGGTCCGAGCGCTGCTGGAGTCCGGCGCCGTGGCCCGCGTGGTCGTCGCGGCCGACGTCGGTGAAGTCGGTGGCCTCGGTGGCCTCGGTGACGTCGGTGGCCTCGGCGAGGCGACCCGGCTGCTCGGGGAGCAGCCGGCCGTGGTGGTGCTGCTCGGCGTCCCCGCGGCCACCTCGGTCGTGGAGCTCCTGCTTACCGCCATGAGCGACCAGCGCTGCGACCTGGTGCTGGTTCACGACTGCGCCCATGGCCTGGCCCCGGCTGCGTTGGCTCGCGATGTCGCGGCGGTGGTCGCGGGCGCGGGCGAGGGCGCACCTGCTGCCTGCGTGCCGGTGGCGGCGGCAACCGACACCCTCAAGCAGGTCGACTCCGCTCGGCTGGTTGTGGCGACTCTGGACCGTCGGGGCCTCGGCCTCGCCCGGTTTCCCCAGGCCTACCGGGGCGACGTCCTGCGCTCAGTACTGTCCGCACTGTCCGCCGAGTCCTCCGGCATGGTGGCTGAACCCCCCGGCATGGTGGCTGAACCCCCCGGCATGGCCGATGGCCTCGGGTTGCCTGCGGATCTCCTGCCGGGGCTGGTCCAGGCGGCCGGGTGGTCCGTGGCCACCGTGCCGGCACCGGAGTTCCTCGTGCCGATCGAGGACATGGCCGACCTCGAGACGGCCGCCGCGCTGCTCCCCACCCTCGGGAGTGCCGACTCACCAGGGTGACGAGGGGCCGGTGGGGGGTCGGGACAGGCGCACCAGCACCTCGGCCGCCACGAGGTCGTGAGCGAACGTGACCTTGATGTTGTCCTTGCTGCCCGGGACGACGATCACGGCGAGGTCGCCGAACTGTTCCACCGTGCTGGCGGTGTCCGTGCCGTGGACACCGTGCACCTCGGCGGCAGCGAACGCCTCCAGCAGTGGGTCCGCACGGAAGGCCTGAGGCGTCTGCACCCTCACCAGGTCGGGCGCGGCGGCACCCAACCAGGCGGCCGTGCCGGCGGTCACGTGCACAGCCGCGCGGGCCGGGATCCCGGGAATCGCTCCGCCGACCCGCCTTGCCTCGGCGATCACAGTCGCGAACAGGGACGATCCGGCCAGGGGCCGGGCGCCGTCATGGATGACCACGATCTGCACGTCACCGGTGTGCACCGCCGGGGCCAGGTGTGCCAGCGCAGCCGCCTCGGACTCGTGCCGCGTCGCGCCGCCGTGCACCACGTCGACTGGCACCCCGGGCAGGTCCTCGGCGAGCACCCGGCGCGCCAGCACCTCGTCCTCGGTGCGAACCACGAGAACGAGGCGGACGACGCCCGGCACCGCGGCCGCGGCGCGCAGGGACCAGGCGACCACCGCCACCCCGGCCAGCGGCTGGTACACCTTGTTGACCCCGCCGCCGACCCGCGTCCCCGAGCCGCCGCCCAGCACGACCACCGCCGTGGTCACCGGTGCCGGCGTGGGGTCTGTCACGTGCGAACCCTAGTGTCGTGGGCCGTACGGCAGGGGTGGGCGGCGGCGTGAGACAGTCGGGGCGCCGGGGCCGGCCGCCCGGCGCTGGAGGCCTGCGATGACCGCACCGATGTCGGTTCGTACGGGCATCGGCGTCGATGTCCACGCGTTCGCCGACGCGGCGTCCGCGCGGCCCCTGCGGCTGGCAGGGCTGGAGTGGCCGGGCGAGCCGGGCCTCCAGGGCCATTCGGACGCCGACGTCGCTGCGCACGCCTGCTGCGACGCGCTGCTGTCCGCCGCCGGGCTCGGCGACCTCGGCTCGCAGTTCGGCACCGCCGACGCCGCCTGGTCGAACGCCTCCGGCACCACCCTGCTCGCCGAGACGGGACGGCGCGTGCGCGCAGCCGGCTTCGAGATCGCCAACGTGGCCGTGCAGGTCATCGGCAACCGCCCGCGCGTGTCCGCGCGCCGCGACGAGGCGTGCGCTGCGCTCTCCCAGGCCTGCGGTGCCCCGGTGTCGGTGTCGGCGACGACCACCGACGGCCTCGGTCTCACGGGCCGTGGCGAGGGCGTGGCGGCCATCGCCACGGCCTTGGTGATCCAGACACCGGCCTGACGCGGACGTGGCCCTAGGCTTGCCCGCATGCCAGCTGTGCTCAGCGACCCCGCCAAAGCGCTCGTGGACGCCCCCGAGTTCGCGACCCTCGCCACCATCGACCCCGACGGCCGACCGCAGCTGTCGGTGATCTGGGTCAAGCGCGACGGCGACGACGTGCTCTTCTCCACCATCCGTGGCCGGCGCAAGACGGACAACCTGCTCCGCGACGCGCGCTGCACGCTGCTGGTCTACCCGGCCGCCGACCCCTACCGCTACCTCGAGATCCGCGGTCGCGTGACGATGACGGACGACCCCACCGCCGCGCTGATCGACGAGCTGAACACCAAGTACCGGGGCGACCTGCCGTTCGGCGGCCCGCGCGAGGGGCGCCTCGTCGTCCGCCTCAGCGCCGACAAGGTGTACGTGCACAGCGACTGACTCACCAGGCGCGCTTATGGTGGGCCGCATGCTGCGGCTGGCCGACCCGACGCTGGTGATCCTGGTCGGACCGTCGGCGTCGGGGAAGTCCACCTGGGCCGAGCAGTGGTTCGCTGCCGAGCAGATCGTCTCCTCCGACCGCCTGAGGGCGATGGTCGGTGAGGGCGAGTCCGACCAGGCCGCCGGCGCCGACGCCTTCGCGGTGCTCGAGACGGTCGTCGAGGCCCGGGTCCGGCGCCGGCTCACCACTGTGGTCGACACCCTGGGCAGCGATGTCCAGCGCCGTGACGGGTGGCTTGCGCTCGCTCGGCGGCACGGGGTGCCCTGCGTAGCGGTGGCCTTCGACACCCCGGCGAAGGAGTGCCGGCGCCGAAACGCCGAGCGTGCCCGTCGCGTGCCGGACGCCGCCCTCGCCGCGCAGCTGAAGGCCTTCCTGGCCCAGCGCCCCGGCCTTGCCGAGGAGGGGTTCGACGCCGTCCTCGCACCGGACCCCGTGCGCGTCGTCCCACCCGCCGTCGCGGAGGCGGCCGCCTCGCTGCCTCTCGCCGCGCGACCCCTTGCCGCGCAACCTCAGGTCGCGGTGGACGCTGACCTGGCTCGACCGAGGCGACCCCGGTTCGGGCTGCTCCTGTCGAGCTTCGACGTCCCCGGCGGTCCGGGGGCGCTGCGGGACCGGCTCGTGGACGTCGCCCAAGCCGCCGAGGCTGCGGGGTTCTCCTCGATCTGGGTCATGGACCACATGCGCCAGATCCCGCAGCTCGGGCGCGCGTGGCAGGACATGCCGGAGAGCGCCACGATCCTCGGCTACCTCGCGGCTGCCACGACGTCAGCCTCGATCGGTAGCCTGGTCAACTGCGTGACCTTCCGCAACGTCGCTCACCTCGGGAAGGCCGTCGCGACCCTGGACGTGCTCAGCGGCGGCAGGGCCTGGTGCGGCCTCGGCGCGGGGTGGCTGGAGGCCGAGCACCGCGCCTACGGGTGGCGCTTCCCCCCGGCCGCCGAGCGGCTGGACCTGCTCGAGGACGCCCTGCAGCTGTTGCCCCTGCTGTGGGGGAAGGGCACGCCCTCGTTCGACGGGCGATCCGTCAAGGTGCCCGAGGCGATGTGCTACCCGCGCCCTCTTCGCGGGCGCGTCCCGCTCCTGGTGGGCGGCTCGGGTGAGCGGCGCACGCTGCGCCTGGTGGCGCAGTACGCCGACGCGTGCAACCTGACCGGTGATGTGGACACCGTTCGGCACAAGCTCGGGGTCCTCCGCCGGCATTGCGCCGACGTCGGCCGGGACCCCGCGACAATCGAGGTGACGCACCTCTCGACGGCTCTGCCGGCCCTCGACACGGCCGAGCTGTCGGACCAGGTCGCTCGCCGTCGCCCGCCGCGCAACGTCGCCCGCTGGACGCAGTGGGCCACCCCCGGCACGGTGGAGGACCATGTCCTCCGAGCCGGCGCCCTGCTCGACGCGGGCGTGGACCACGTGATCGTCAGCCTGGTCGGCGTCTGGGACTCCCCAGCGATCGCGCGCTACGCCGAGGTGATCAGGGCACTCGCCTGACCCACCCCGCCCCGCCCGCCGCCCGGCTTCCGCGCTCGGACCACCCCGGGGTTGGTGCGCGATGCTTTGCATTGCACGCAGATCAGCAACGACCCGGCTGGCCACCCTGGGGGTTGGGGCGCGATGCCTTGCTCTGCACGCAGATCCGCAACGCCCTCACTCGACCCGGTGCGTGCGTGTGCGCAACGCTAGGTTCTGCACGCGGATCTGCAACGCCATGGCGAGACCTACAGCCCACCCGCCGGCCGCGCCGCCGCCGCCGAGGTGTGTTGCGTATCTGCGTGCAATGCAAAGCATCGCGCACACACCACCGGCTGCGTGCGCATCGCCTTGGCGCGTGCCTCCGGACGACCTTTGGCCCCCCCGTGGTCTCCGCGGGGCCGTCCGTGGCTCCAAGGCCGTGGGTATTCGCACAGGCGCCCGGCCACCCGCCGGTAGCCTGACCCGGTGAGCCTTCGCCTGTTCGACTCCCTCGCACGTGATGTGCGTGACTTCGTGCCGCTGGTCGACGGCAAGGCGGGCATCTACGTCTGCGGGGCCACCCCACAGTCCAGCCCGCACATCGGGCACCTGCGGGCCCAGGTCGCATTCGACGTCCTGCGGCGCTGGCTCTCGCGCTGCGGCTACGACGTGACGCTCGTGCGCAACGTCACCGATATCGACGACAAGATCCTCGCTAGGGCGGCCGAAGCCGGTCGGCCCTGGTGGGCCCATACGTTCCTCTACGAGCAGGAGTTCACCCGTGCCTACGACGCGGTGAACATCCTGCGGCCCACGTACGAGCCGAGGGCGACGGGCCATATGACCGAGATGATCGACCTGATCCGGCGGCTCGTCGACGCCGGCCATGCCTACGCCGCCGCGGACTCCTCGGGTGACGTGTACTTCGACGTCGGCTCCCTACCCACCTACGGCGCGCTCACCCGTCAGCGGCTGCAGGACGTCGTGCCCGCCGAGGACGCCGACCCCCGAGCGAAGCGAGACCCCCGTGACTTCGCGCTGTGGAAGGGCGCCAAGCCCGGTGAGCCCGCCACGGCGTCGTGGCCCACGCCCTGGGGCGCCGGGAGACCGGGGTGGCATCTCGAGTGCTCGGCGATGGCGACCCGGTATCTCGGGCCGCAGTTCGACATCCACGGTGGCGGCCTGGACCTGCGCTTCCCGCACCACGAGAACGAGCTCGCCCAGTCGCGGGCCGTCGGCGACCCGTTCGCGCGCTACTGGATGCACAACGCCTGGGTCGTCATGGCCGGGCAGAAGATGAGCAAGTCCATCGGGAACACGATGGGCATCGAGACGCTGCTCACGAAGGTGACGGGAGCCGCGATCCGGTACGTGCTCGCCGTCCCGCACTACCGCAGCAACATCGAGGTGGACGACGACTCTCTGGTCGAGGCCAACGCCGCTTACCAACGCATCGAGGGCTTCGTGGAGCGAGCCGCCGAGCTGGTGGGTTTGCACACGGTCACAGATGCCGACCTCTCGCTCGTCCCCCTGTGCGCCGACTTCGCCGAGGCCATGGACGACGACCTCGGCACTCCCGCAGCGGTCGCGGCCCTGCACGAGGTGGTGCGTGAGGGGAACAAGGCGCTGGCGGACGGCGACCGCTCGGCCGTGCGGGGATGCGTGCTCTCGGTGCGGGCGATGGCGGATGTGCTGGGTCTCGACCCCCTCGACCCGCACTGGAGTCAGGGCCCGTCGTCAGCGGACAACCGTGCGCGCCAGGCCCTGGAGGTTCTCGTCGGAGCGCAGCTCGCGGCCCGGGCGACCGCTCGGGCCGAGCACGACTGGGCGGCGGCCGATGCCATCAGGGCCCTGCTGGCCAAGGCAGGTGTCGCCGTCGAGGACACCCCGGAGGGCGCGCGCTGGACTCTGGAGGGCGGGATCTGATGGCGGGCAACGCACCCCGGCGCGGCGCCGTGCGCAAGCCCGGCAGCAAGAAGGGCCCGGTCGTCGGGTCCGGCGGGCAGAAGTCGAAGGGGCTTCGCGGCAAGGGGCCCACACCCAAGGCAAGCGAGCGCCCCAGCCATACCGCCGCACGCCGGGCGGGCACACCGTCGAGCGCCGGTCGCGGTTCGGAGTCTCGCGGAGCACGCCAGTCAGGGCAGGCTCGCGCCCGGCGCGGCGCGTCCTCGGAGCTCGTGGCCGGGCGAAACCCCGTGGTCGAGGCCTTGCGGGCCGGCGTGCCGGCCCGGGCGCTGTACGTGGCATCGGCGATCGACGCCGACGACCGGGTCAAGGAGGCTCTGAAGCTCGCTCAGCAGCGTGGCCTGGCGATCCTGGAGGTGTCGCGCACCGACCTCGACCGCATGACCACCAACGGTGTGCACCAGGGCCTGGCGATCCAGGTGCCGGCCTTCGAGTACGCGCACCCGCAGGACCTGCTCGAGGTCGCGGCCGGCTCGGGGCGACCGCCGCTCATCGTCGCCCTCGACGGCGTCACCGACCCGCGTAACCTCGGCGCGGTCGTCCGGTCGGTTGCCGCGTTCGGCGGTCACGGCGTCGTCGTTCCCGAACGGCGCTCGGCCGGCATGACCGCCTCGGCCTGGAAGGTCTCCGCGGGCGCCGCCGCACGAGTGCCCGTGGCCCGGGCGACGAACCTCACCCGCGCGCTGGAGGACCTGCAGAGGGCAGGCTGCTTCGTCGTCGGCCTCGACGCCGACGGCGACGTCGCGCTCGCGTCGCTCGACGCCGCCACCGACGCGCTGGTCATCGTGCTCGGCTCGGAGGGCAAGGGGCTGTCTCGCCTCGTGCGAGCCACCTGCGACGTGCTCGTCTCGATCCCGATGGCGGGCCAGATGGAGTCGCTGAACGCCGGCGTCGCGGCCGGGGTCGCGCTCTACGAGGTCGCTCGCCGGCGCGGGTGACCAGGATGGTCCACATCCGGACCGAGCATGCCGACGACCACGAAGCCGTGCGGGCACTCCTCGAGGCCGCCTTTCCCGGCGAGTCGGTCGGCGGTCTCGTTGACCGGCTACGAGGCTCTCCCGGATATGTCCCCGCGATGGCGCTGGTCGCGGAGGAGGGCGACGAGGACGCCGGGGCGGAGGGCGGCGAGGAAGGCGACGATGGCGCCGGCGAGGTCGTCGGCTACGTCCTGCTCTCGCACGCCGAGGTCGAGCAGGACCCTCCTGGTGCTCGGCTCGGCGGTGCGGCAGCCGACGACGCGCCGTCGCCCAGGACGCACACGGTCGCCGTCCTCTCCCCGCTCGCGACCCGCCCCGACCGCCAGGGCCGGGGCATCGCTCGCGCGCTCGTGGACGCAGCCCTCGCCACAGCTCGGGCCCGTGGCGAGGCGATGGTGGTGCTGGAGGGCAACCCTGCGCTGTACGCCCGTTTCGGGTTCGTGGCCGCGGCCGACCTGGCCCTGCGCCGGCCGTCAGAGCGCATCCCCGAGCGGGCGTTCCAGGTCGTCGTGCTGGACGACGACGCGGTGGCCTCGATGCTGCCCGGCAGGCTCGTGTACCCCAGAGCCTTCTGGGACACCGGCTCCGTGGGGCTGCCGCCCACGGACGAGGCCGCCGTGCAGTGGCTCGACGTGATCGACGCCTACGCCCGCGCGGTCGAGTCGGCGGTCATGGCCGGCGCCCGGGCCGGCTCGGCCGACTCGCCAGAACAGGCGCTCGCCACCCCGGTGCCCGCCTGCCCCGGCTGGACCGTCGGGGAGGTTCTGCGCCATCTGGGCGTCATCCATCGGCTGATCCCGGCATGGGTCGAGCAGGGTCGCCGCCCTCAGGACATCACGCACGCCCCGCCGGACGGCGACGTCCTGCGTTGGTTCGCCTCGGGATGGCGGGCCATGCACGCCGCTCTGGAAGCTCGGCCCGCGGACACCCCCGCGGCGACATGGTCGCCGTCCGACGCCTCGATCGGGTTCTGGCGTCGTCGGATGGCCCACGAGCTCGCCGTGCACGCCGCGGACGTGCTCGACGCGCTGGGGCGCGAGTGGTGGGTGGAGGAGAGGGTCGCCCAGGACGGCGTCGACGAGGTCATGCACCTGTGGCTCGGCACGCGACTGGCCGACCGGGCCGACGGCGGATGCGTCGTGCGGGTCGTATCGGGCGGGGTGGCCTGGACGGTCGGCCTGCACGGGCGCATCGCCGAGGCCCACCAGATCCCGGCCGACGCGGACGCCGAGGTCAGCGGCTCTGCTGCCGGGGTCTACGCCTGGCTGTGGGGACGGACCGGTCATGGCGAGGTGTCGCTGGCCGGCGATCCCGCCGCGGTCGGTGCGCTGAGGGCTGCCCTGGCCTACGCGATGCGCTGACGCCGCCTCGTCCCTGCCTGCTCGTCAGCCACTCGAAAGGGCCCGCCCTAGTCGTCCGCCACCACGGGGTGCTCCAGCGTGTCGACCCCCAGCACCGCGGCCTCGTCGGGCTTGTGCACGAGCACCTGGGCGATGTAGCTCCCGACTGCCTCGGACAGCCCGACGTCGGACCGGCTGCGCTCGGAGAGGTACCACCGGTGCTCGAGCACCTCGTGGTAGACCTCGGCCGGCTCCAGCTTGCCGCACAGGGCCTTGGGGACGGCGCGCACAACGGGCTCGAAGCAGCGCGCGAGCCACTCGTGGGCGATGATCTCCTCGTCGTCGGCCTGCCGGCGTGCCTCGGCGCGGTAGCTGTCCAGGTCGTTGAGCAGCCGGCGAGCCTGGTTCTCCTCGACGTCGAGGCCGGTCAGCCGGAGCAGCCGCCGGGAGTGATGGCCGGCGTCGACGACCTTCGGCTCGACCATCACGCTCGTGCCGGCGATGTCGGTGGAGATCTGCAGCTCGCCGACGTCGAAGCCCAGTTCGTTGAGCCTGCGGATCCGTGCGTCGACCCGCCAGCGTTCCCCGCGCTCGAAGGACTCCGGGCCGGTCAGCTCGGCCCAGAGGCTGTGGTACCTCTCGACGACGATGTCGCCGACGGCCACCGGGTCCAGGCTCTCGTCGAGCACCCCACCGGCCTGGAGGTCCATGAGCTCCCCGATGGTGTTGGTCCTCGCGAGGTCGAGGTCGTAGTCGCGCTGCCCGGGACTGAGGCGGGCGTGCAGGTCGCCGGTCTCGGCGTCCACGAGGTAGGCGGCGAAGGCTCCCGCATCGCGCCGGAACAAGGTGTTGGACAGCGACACGTCGCCCCAGTAGAAACCGGCCAGATGCACCCGGACCAGCAGCACGGCGAGGGCGTCGACGAGCCGGGTCGCGGTGTCGGTGCGCAGCGACTGGCTGAACAGGGCACGGTACGGCAGCGAGAACTGCAGGTGGCGGGTGACGAGGGCGGGGTCCAGCGGCGCGCCGTCGGCGGCGGTCCGCCCGGTGACCACGCCGAGTGGGACGACCGTCGGCAGGTCCAGCCGCTGCAGCGCTCTCAGCAGCTCGTACTCCCGGCGGGCCAGGTCTTCCGAGATCTCCTTGACAGCGATGACCGTGCCCGACAGCCGGGCGAAACGCACCACGTGCCGGGAGATCCCGCGGGGGAGCGCGGCGAGCCTGCTGGCAGGCCACTCCTCGAGCGGGATCTGCCACGGCAGGTCGAGCAGCGCCGGGTCCGCCGCGGCCGTGATCTGCAGCGAGGGCCGCGGAGGGCGGTGCGCGGAGCCACCACCGGTGGGCTCGGGCATCGGGATCCATTCTCGATCGCACGAGTCGCGAGGGCGCGCGTCTGGCTCGCGCGCGTCAGGCCCCTGCGCGTGGCGGTCGTCGGGCCAGACCCGCACGCTCGGGCGGGTCTGGCCCGACGACTCTGGGACGGCGCGTGACGGGCGGCGGCCTCAGCCGCCGAGGCGCTGGCCGTTCGACACGTCGAACAGGTGCACATGCGCCGGCTTCGGCTGCAGGTGCACGGTCGCGCCCTTGTCGGGCACGTCGCGACCGTCGGTGCGGGCCACGATCGGGAGGTCGGTCTCGTCGCTGCGCAGCGTGCCGTAGACGTAGGCGTCGGCGCCGAGCTCCTCGACCACGTCCACCGTCACGGCCAGGCCGTGCTCGGCCAGCGTCAGGTCCTCCGGCCGCATGCCCACGGTGATCTTGCCGGCCGACGCCGCGCCGAGCAGCTCGCGCTCCACCGGCCAGACCATGTCACCGAGCTGGACGCCGCCGTCGACCACCCGCAGGTCGAGCAGGTTCATCGCGGGGGAGCCGATGAACCCGGCCACGAAGACGTTGTCCGGGTGGTCGTAGAGGTCACGCGGTGTGCCGACCTGCATGAGCAGACCGTCCTTGAGCACGCAGACGCGGTCGCCCATGGTCATGGCCTCGGTCTGGTCGTGCGTGACGTAGACCGTCGTGACACCGAGCCGGCGCTGGAGCGAGGCGATCTGCGTGCGTGTCTGGACGCGCAGCTTGGCGTCGAGGTTCGACAGCGGCTCGTCCATGAGGAACACCTGGGGCTTGCGGACGATCGCGCGGCCCATGGCCACCCGCTGGCGCTGACCGCCGGAGAGGGCCTTCGGCTTGCGGTCGAGGTACTGGGTGAGGTCGAGGATCTTCGCGGCGTCACTGACACGCGTGCGGATCTCGTCCTTGGGAACGCCGGCGATCTTGAGGGCGAAGCCCATGTTGTCCGCGACGGTCATGTGCGGGTAGAGGGCGTAGCTCTGGAAGACCATGGCGATGTCGCGGTCCTTCGGGGGGATCTGAGTGACATCGCGCTCGCCGATGAAGATCCGGCCGGCGTTGACGTCCTCGAGCCCAGCGAGCATGCGCAGGGAGGTGGACTTGCCGCAGCCGGAGGGGCCGACGAGCACGAGGAACTCGCCGTCGTTGATGAGCAGGTCCAGCTGGTCGACTGCGGGCTTGGTCGATCCCGGGAAGATCCGGGAGGCCTTGTCGAACGTGACGGTAGCCATGGCTATGCAGTCCCTTCACCGGCAGGAACGTGCCGGACGATCCGAGTGGAGGGTGGCCGTCAGCTCCGACGTGGAGCCGGCGGGTGAAGGCTCGGCCCACGGGGCGAGCCCGTGAGCGTGGTCACATCCTTGCCCAAGTGCTGGAGCACGGCAAGATAACGTTTTCACGTTCCGGTTTATCCGGTAATCGCCGGTATGCGCAGATCAGCTGCGGCGTCCCTGTCTGACCGTGGTTGCAGCAAGACGATGAAACCTTGCGGCAAGTTCGCCGAAGTTGCGGGTACCGTGGCCCCATGAGGGCGCGACTGGCGGACATCGCCGCGCAGGCCGCGGTGAGCGAGGCGACCGTGAGCCGGGTTCTCAACGGCAAGCCGGGGGTCGCCGAGACGACCCGACAGGCCGTGCTCACCGCCCTCGACGTGCTCGGTTACGAGCGGCCCTCCCGGCTCAAGGAGCGTTCCGCCGGCTTGGTCGGCCTGATCGTGCCCGAGCTGGACAACCCGATCTTCCCCGCGTTCGCGCAGGTCATCGAGTCGGCGCTGGCTCGCAACGGCTACACCGCCGTCCTGTGCACGGCCACCCCAGGAGGCCTGCACGAGGACGACTTCACCCAGATGCTGCTCGAACGCGGCGTCTCGGGCATCGTGTTCGTCTCGGGGCTGCACGCGGACACCACCACGGACCCCGACCGCTACCGCGCCCTGCGGCGGCGAGGGCTGCCGATCGTGCTGGTGAACGGCTACCTCGAGGGGGTCGACGCTCCGTTCATCAGCAACGACGACGTGGCCTCCATGGAGCTCGCCGTCACACACCTGGCCAGCCTGGGGCACCGCCGGATCGGCCTTGCCGTCGGCCCGCAACGGTTCGTCCCCTCCCAGCGCAAGATCGTCGGGTTCCGCGACGCGATGCGCCGGCGGCTGGGGGTCGACGACGTCGAGGCGTGGGTGCACTGCTCGATGTTCGGCGTCGAGGGCGGTGCGGAGGCGACCGAGAGGCTCCTGGACGCCGGGTGCACGGCGCATCGTCTGCGGGTCCGACCTCATGGCGCTGGGAGCGGTACGGCAGGTGCGCGCGCGGGGGCTCGCCGTCCCCGGTGACGTCTCGGTCATCGGTTACGACGACTCCCTGCTCATCGGGTTCACCGACCCGCCGCTGACCACCGTGCGCCAGTCGGTGCAGGCCATGGGTGCGGCAGCGGTCCGGGCGCTGCTCGACGAGATCGCCGGCATGCCGGCGCCGCGTGCGGAGTACGTGTTCCGCCCCGAGCTCGTGGTGCGGTCCAGCACCGGGGCGGCGCCGCCTGCGCACGACGTCCCCGTGGGGGCTGAGGTCGCCGTCGACGTCAGCGGCCCCGGGGTGACGACCTCCGGGGGACTGTCCAGGGGGGCGCCGGGTCCGTACCCTTCTCGGCACGACCTGCGCGGCGCCGAGGACCCGCAGGTCGCCGTCGGGGAGGTGCCGTCATGAGGATCACGGATGTGCTTCGACGCAAGGGCGAAGGTGTCGTCACGGTCGCTCCGGACACCCCTGTCAGTACTCTGCTCGACCTGCTCGCCGAGCACCGCGTGGGCGCACTCGTGGTGTCAGCCGGCGACGGGGCAGTCGACGGGATCGTGAGCGAGCGGGACGTCGTGCGGCACCTGCAGAGCGACGGCGCGGGCATCCTCGACCGTCCGGTCAGTGCGATCATGACCAGCGAGGTGCGCACCTGCTCGCCCGAGGACAGGCTCGACGACCTCATGATCATGATGACGGAGCACCGCGTCCGGCACATCCCGGTGCTGGTCGACGAGCGGTTGGCCGGGATCATCAGCATCGGCGACGTGGTCAAGAACCGGATCGACGAGCTCCAGGTCGAGCGGGACCAGCTCACCGCCTACATCACCGGCTGAGGCCACGCCACGGCCGGGCGCAGCAGTCGCCCGACGCCCCGTCGCGCTCAGCGGCCGCCGGGCTTAGAAGCGGCGAGCGGCCTGCCGGGCCCATCGCGCGGCAAGCCGCCTGCCGTCCGCCGGCCTGGCATACCGTGGGTGCATGACCGTCGGGCCCGCGCGCGACCTTGCCACGGTCGGGCCGTACCGCCTGGTGAGCCGGCTCGGTGAGGGCGGCATGGGCGTCGTCCACCTCGCTGTCGCCCCGGACGGGCGTGCGGTCGCGCTGAAAGTGCTGCGAGCCCAGGTGGCGGCTGACACCGAGGCGCGCATGCGCCTGGCGCAGGAGGTCGCCACGCTGCGGAGGGTGCGCCACCCGCGCGTGGCCGAGGTGCTGGACGCCGACCTCGACGCCGAGGTGCCCTACGTCGTCACACGCTTCGTGCCCGGGACGCCGTTGGAGGACGTCGTGCGTGCTCGCGGCCCCCTGCCGTACGCCGAGGTCGTCGCGGTCGGCTGCGCGCTCGGCGAGGCCCTTGCCGCGATCCACGCCAGCGGAGTCGTGCATCGCGACGTCAAGCCCGCGAACGTCCTGCTGGTGGACGGCGCCCCCGTCGTCATCGACTTCGGCATCGCCCACGTCGCCGACCAGTCGAGGATCACGATCGTCGGCCAGGTGATGGGCACGCCGGGGTACCTCTCGCCGGAGGTGACCAGCGGCGCTGCGGTGACACCCGCGACGGACTGGTGGGGGTGGGGGGCGACACTCGCCTTCGCCGCCACCGGCCGGCCGCCGTTCGGCACCGGCCCGGTCGAGGTGGTGCTCGAGCGCGTGCGCCGCGGGTCGGCCGATCTCGCCGGTGTGGACGGGAGGCTGCTGCCCACTCTGGCGGCCGCGTTGACGGTGGACCCGACGGCCAGACCCCAGGGCGGTTGGCTCGTCGCCGGGCTCGGCAACGGGCCCGCAGCGTGGGTGGGCAGCGGGCTCGTCGCGAGGGTGGGCAACGGGGTCCCGAACGGCTGGCGGCCCCCGGCAGCGCCGACCCAGCCCGTCCGGGTCCCCGCGACCCGGGCCATTCCGTGGGACCAGGCGGCCACCGTGGGCCGCTCCCCAGCGGCCTACGGCGTCCCTCGGCCGTCACCCGTCCCGGCGCACGCGCCTGTCCCCCTGGTGACTCCCGTGCCCGGGCAGGCGCCCGCCCTGCCAGGTCAGCCGTCGCCACAGCCGCGCGGCGGCGTCCTGACCCTCGCGATGCTCGCTGTCGTGGCGATCGCCGCGGTGGCCCCGCCGGCGGCGGTGATGCTTGTCGCTGCGTGGCAGGTCGCGGCCAGGACGGTCGACCGCAGCACGCTTGGCCTCTGGCGGCGGCGCTGCGAGGCCGGCCCACGACGCACGGACACGGCGGTCATGATCGTCAGCCTGCCCTACCGGCTGCTGAGCTCAACCGTGTGCACGCTCGTCGCGCTCGTGCTGCCGGGGCTCGTGGCGCTCAGCGTGCTGCTCATGGCGGCCGCAGCCACGACGGGTAGTACCACCGGCAACAGGCACCTCGGGCCCGAGCACCCGCTCGCCCTCGGGCTGGGCATGACCGCCGGGCTCTTGGCGGCGTGGTGGGGCCCAGGCGGCGGCTCGTACCGCCGTGGCAGCAGGGCTATCGCCCGGGCGGCGACGCCGGGGCGGCGGGGCCAGGGGGTCGCCGCCGTCGTCCTAGTCCTGCTCATCGTCGCTGCGCTCTCGGTGGTCGCCGGAGGGTCGGGGGCCGACTGGGCGCCACTGAAGGGTTCGCCGGTCGCGGGGCTCCGAGGCGCCGTCAGCCGGCCCTGAGTCCGGGCTCCCTGCACCCTGGCATCTGATGCGGTACACGCCACCATCGGCACGTGCTGGGCTCGGCAACGCGTCGGTGAGAGCACGTAGGCTGTGCGCCAGCCGAGGAACGGCGGAACCTCGGCGTACGTCGGCCGGCATGGCGCAACTGGCAGCGCACCCGACTTGTAATCGGGCGGTTCCGGGTTCGAGTCCCGGTGCCGGCTCAACCCGAAAGGGCTGTGACCTGCACGTTTACCGACCTCCGCCCGCACGAGGCTCATCCGATTGCGGTGGGCTGGTCACCGTCTGGTCACGACGCGTCCGGGAGACCAGCGCCGCGGCCCGCGCGGCAGCCAAGCCGATCACGGTCACGGTCCACCCCAAGGTCGCGATCGAACTGCCCGACGGGTCGCTCGTCCTGCCGGGCAGGAGCCGGAAGGTCGCGGCCTACGGTGGGCTCGCCACCAGGCCCGGCACCGGCCGGTACTGCTGATCTTGTTTCGTGGCACCTGAACATCTCGAAACGTGGTGGCGCCGACCTGCTCAGGATGTTGTCGGTAGCGGCTGGTCGACCGCCTGCATGACTCCGGGGCAGATGTACACGCGACCGTAGGTCCGGCCCGTTACTTCCCGCAGGATGCCCAGCTTGACCATGCGCTGGATGGCCGCGTTGGCGGGGGGGAACGTGACGTTGTGCTTGCTGGCTGCTTGGGTCACCGTGATCACTGGATACTCGAGCAGATCGTTGACGATGTCCAGCGCGACTCCCCGAGCTCCGTCGGCGCGCACCGACTCGGCCATTTCGTCACGCGTCTTGACCAATAGACCGATGCGGCGCACACCCTCGTCGGAAGACGCTGCCATCGCTGTGGCGAAGAACTGCACCCACGGGTCGTAGTCGCCGGTCTTGCTAACTGCGAGCAGTAGGTCCTTGTAGTCATCCTTGCGAGCCTCAAGCCAAGTGGACAGGTTCAGGATGGGGTGCGCGAGGGCTCTGGCATAGACGAGCTGGAGGACGATCACTAGCCGACCGAGTCGTCCGTTGCCGTCGTTGTACGGGTGGAGTGTTTCGAACTGGTAGTGACTGAGCGCGATCTTGACGAGGAGGGGGATCGCATCCTCCGTGTTGATCCACTTTTCCCACGCATCGAAGCCGGTGACCAGGATCTCCCCAGGTGGCGGAGGGACAAACCTCGAGTTCTCGATGCCGGCGTGACGCTCGCCGATGTACACCTGCCCGCTCCGCAACCGACCGCGGTCGGGACCGTCGCCACGTGTGCCTTGGACAAGGATGCCGTGTAGCTCGTTGAGGACCGTGCCGCAGATCGGCTTCCGCTCGATGAGGTGCAGCCCGTGTCGTGCGGCGGCGATCCAGTTCAGAATCTCACGGACCTCCTGGCTGTGCTGGCGCTCCTCCACGAAATCTGCCTCCAGCACCTCGACGAGCGGGGCGTAGGTGCCTTCGAGCGCACTCGTGCTCACGGCCTCCTTGTACAGCACCGGTCGGGTCAGTAGCGACGCGTTCGGGATGCGGGCGGCCGCGGCGTCCAGTCGCCCCAGGGCGCGCTCAGCCTCGCTGATCAACTTGTAACTCAGTTCCGTCAGCGGAACGCTCTCCGGCAGCGGGTCGGGTACGAAGGCATGGTGGTCGTACGAGCGCCCGAGGATGAGGTCGTGCCCTGTGATCCGGTGCAGCTGCCCCACCGGCGAGTCTCGGAACGCGTCGCGGTCCACTGTGTGCTCCCCAACCGGCCACGTATGAATTCCACTGATGGAATCATAGGTTAGCGCACAAACCTATAGATCTGCCATCGAGTTCTATACCCTGGGCAACGCGCGCTGTGGATAACCTTCCTCCCCGGCTGCGCGTGGCGGGGCGTTGGGTCCGCGGCGGTTGGTAGGCGTGGCGCTAGTACGACTCTTCTTGGACGCGCTGCGCGGTAGAAGATGAGGGCGTCGTAGGCGGCGACGGCGAGTAGCTTGCCCGGCATGACGTGGTTGTCCTGTTCCGCCAGCGTACGGTCAGTTACCCCGAGGGGCTTGCGGCCGGGCTGCACGTTCCCGCCGCCGCCGATGATCGTTCCGACGGGCACCGTGCACGCCGTCAGCGATCTGGACAGCGACTCCACGGCGTGCGGCGAGGATGCCCGCCGGATGCGGCTGGTTCCGAGTGTCCCTTGGGATCCCGAGAGCGGGACCGCCGCGCAGGGGCCGACACGGACCAGCCGAGCTTGAGCGGCGGCGCGCTTCTCCTGCCTGTCGCGGGTGCGGCGATCCTCCTTGCCCCAGAGGTATATGGCCACGACGACGACGGCGGCGAGCGTTGCGATAGCGGTGAGCCAGTCCGCCGGGGACGTGCCTGCTAAGGCAGTGGCAGCGTGTGCGGCGCCGAGGAGCCGGTTGGCATGGGGGCCATCCTTGCTCACCCGTCGGGTGTGTACGGGCTTCTCCTCGTGGTGTCGGCCCCGGACAGCCCCGGCTGCACGGCCCCTGTCCCCGATGCACGCTGGCGGCCATGACACAGCCGCCCGCTGAGGCGCAGCCGGAGGTCATGGAGGCGCTGACGGCGCACTTGACCGGTCGCCGGAGTACCTGACGCCTGAGCAGATCACTGAGATGACGGGATTGGGTCTCGACGCGGTGCGCAATGCGCTGAGGGTGCTCGAGGCTGCGGGTTGGATCGAGGGAATGATGGTGGCGGAGTTCCCGCACCCGGTTCGGGTGACGGGTATCAGGTACCACTGACTCAGCCCCGTGATCTTGGTCCCTTGCCGGTGATGTCGTTTCCACGGTCTGGACCTCCTCAGTAGGTCTGGATCCGGGCCCCGCCTGTCGGCGGTCCACTCCTGCCCGCCGGGGCCGCCCCATCGGTGGGGCATCCCGGCTACCGCGTATGGGCACCGAGTGGTCACAAGGTGGGCACGAAGGCCCAGGAATGGTCACGGACAACGATCTACGTCGCATCGCGCGAAGTGGCCTCTGACCTGCGCAGGCACCAGCAGGCAGGAGCAGCGAGGGACGGTCACGGACAGCGAGGACGGCACTTGTAATCGGGCGGTTCCGGGTTCGAGTCCGGCCCTCAGCGGGCGGCCACCCGGGATCGACGGCTTCGTCGTCGCTCGCCGAACGCGCCCGCCGCCGTGATCGCTGAGGCCACGAGCACCACTCGCGGCAGCCGGTGCAGGTCGAAGCTGCCAAAGACGACGCGGTCGATCGCGAGCATCGCGCCGGCGCACACCACGAACCACACGGCCATGCGGTGTCGGAGCATGCGCGGATCATGGCAGGCCGCTCGGCCGGCGGGCAACGCCGGGCTCGGCTGCCTGGAACAGCGGCGGGCAGCCACATTTGTGTGTCCACATCGCCGGTGGGTCGGATCGAACCCCGCCGGCCGACAGTCACGGAGTCGGCGTCGGGGAGTCGGTCGTCGGCGAGGCGGTGGGGGACGGGCTCACGGTCGCCGTCGCCCTGCTGTTCTTCGAGTTGGCGTCTGGGACGTCGCTGGTGGCACGCACGCTCACCTTCACCGGGTCGCTCGTGACGAGCACGGTGACGTCCACGAGCACCAGTCCCTTGATCGCCTGGGCACCGACGCGGCATCGAGCGGTCAGCCCGGTGCGCTCGCACGGCTGAGGAGTAGCGCCCTCGCGAGCCCAGACGGCGTCGAGCAGCATTCCCGAGTCCAGCGTGACCACGACGTTCTCCTTCGACACCGGGTCGGCGCCCAGGTTGTCGACGGCGAAGCCCACGACGACCTCGCCCGACCCCGCGCCCGCCGACTGGCCGCGCACGAACGCCTTGAGGTCGGCGTTCCGGGTGGGAGGGTGCGTGGTCGAGGAGGGCGACGTCGAGGGGCCGACCGTCGTCGACGGCGAGGCGGTGGGGGACAGGGCGGGGACCAAGACCGTCGCGGCGGCCGAGCGCCTCCCCGCATCGTCCACCGCCACGACGGAGTAGACGTGGGAGCCGGCCCGGGGAGGGAAGTCGACGGTGAGGGGCAGCACGGGTCGGCCGATGACGGCCCCGTCCCGAGTCACCTCCCAGTGCGCGGGAGCCGGCCCCCGGGCGGCGTCCCAGGTCAGCGTGACGGTCGAGCCGCTGAGGCTCCAGGCCAGCCCCGACGGCGGTTGCGGCGTCCGGCCGGATGCGCCGAAGACGTGCGCGGCGCTCCAACCGCCCAGTCCCAGCGTCAGGAGCAGAGCGAGAACGAGCAGGACGCCGCGCAGCCGCCGACGCTCGTGACCCTCCTGGCCGCGTCCGGTCGGGGTCGGGAGGGGCGGTGGGGGCTGGGACGGTGGGGGCTGCGACGGTGGAGGCTGCGGCGGTGATGGCGGAGCGGGTGAGAAGAGCGAGGCGGCGGTCGGCTGGACGAGAGTGCGGGGTGGCGCGGGCGGCGGCGGTGCAGGCGGCGGCGACGCCGCTGCGACGACCGGTGGCACCTTCGCCGGCGCATCCGGCTCCGGCGCACCCTCGACCTCCGGCGCCACGGTGAAGATCGCGCCGTCCGGCGAGCGCAGGTACAGCACCGGTGTGGCCCACTCCGACCGGCTGACCGCGAGGATCGCCCGCCGCGCCTCGCTCACGGCCATGTCGAGCGGCCAGCCGTAGGCGATGGCCTCGTACATGGTGCGGCTGAACGCGATCGCGGCAGTGTCGGTGATCTCGAACTGCATCGCCACGACGGCCGGGATGCCTTGCTGCACAAGGCTCACGGCGGTGCCGGCGTAGGGGTCGACGGCGCTGATCCGCGCCCCCTCGCAGGAGTTGAGCACGGCCATACGCACCGGAGACCCTTCGAGCATCACTCCCAGGTCCTGACCCGTCTCGCGCGCGCTGCGCCCGTCCGGGCCGGTGAACACGAGCACCCCGTCGCCGGTGGCGGCGTCGAGGCCGCCGTGCCCCATGAAGTGGAAGATGTGGTAGTCGCCCTTCATGAGGGCGTGCCGCAGCGACTCCAACGACGCCGTCGGCAGCCGGTCGACCTGCAGCCGCCCGGCTGTAACGAGCGGGTCGAGCACCTGGCGCAGCTGCTGCCACTCCTGCTCGACGTCCAACGGCGGGTAGTCGCTGGGGCTCGAGATCGCGACCAGCATCCGCAGCGGGCCCGTGACAGCCAGAGGCTGCACCGGCTCGGGCAGGTCGACGTAGCGGACCAGCGGCGTCCTGTCCGCCAGGCACAAGAACCTGCGCCGGCTGTGGTCGTACAGCAGCTCCCACGGCAGGTTGACGAGCTCGGCGGCGTCGGAGAAGCGCACCTGGATGCGCAGGCCGCGCTGGCGTGCCGTGGCGATCTGCAGGCTGGTGCGCATGCAGATCAGCAGGTCGTCGTGGAAGAGCGCGTCGAAGAGCGCGGTGCCGAACTTCTTGGCGTCCGGGACCGCCTCGGCCTCCAGCGACCTCACCCCGTGCACGGCGCGCAGCGTCAGCACGAGCAGCTTGAGCGCGTCAGCGGTGACCGGCGGGGTGAACGGGACGCCGACCGTCTGGCCGGCCGGGGAGTCCACGACCTGCACCTCGAAGGAGTCGTCGCGGCGGCGCAGCAGGATCTCGAGGCTGTCGTACTGCAGCGGCTCCACGGCTCTCACCTCCCGAGCAGGCCTGTGCCACGAGGTGAGGAGCCCCTGGGGGAGGTGCTGATACGCGCGGGTCAGGCCTCGATCTCGACGACCTCGATGCCCGCGTAGGGCAGGACGGCGGCGAGCGAGGCCAGCGCCGGCTCGTCCGGGCTCGACAGCCGTAGAAGCACCTCGCGGGCCGAGCTGTCCCACGACGAGAGGCGCACCTGCAGCCTCGCGCTCGCCACGTCGTCCGCCCTGAGCAGGCCCAGCTGGACGTCCACGCCCCGGCCACTGCCGTGCGCCGCCCGGAACACCCACTCGCGCACCACGTGTCGCAGGGTCGACCCGTGTGCCGGGATGACGTCGACCGTCTGGACGCCGAGTGCGCCGGCGAGCGCGGACGCCGCCCCTGCGAGGTGCTCCTCCGGCAGCGGTTCTGCGGTGACGACGGTGACGGCGGCCCGTGAGGCGTCCCCCGCACCAACCGCAGCGGCGACCCCGAGCAGCGGCGCGGCGTCCAGCCCGGCGGTGGTCCACGCCGTCACGAGCGCGGGATCGCGGTGCATCGTCGGCGGTTGCTCGTCCATGCCCGGTCCGGCCGACCTCAGGCGAGCCCGAGTGCGGCCGCCTCCTCCCGCAGCTCGTCGCGCACCTGCGGGTGGGCGGCATGGTCGATGAGGTGCGCCGCCTGAGTGCGCTCGTCGTAGCCGAAGATCTCCGCGTCCCCCTGCTCGGTGACCACCGCGGTCGGCTGGAAGGACGTGACGGGCTCGTCGACCAGCGGGACGATCGTCGACACGTCGGCCTTCGGGTGCCACGAGCGCAGTGCCATGATCGCCTGCCCGCCGGGGGAGTGCAGGGCGCCGACGATGAAGTCGGTCTGCCCGCCGAACCCGCTGAAGATGCGCCCGTTGATCCGCGAGGCGTTCGCCTGTGCGAAGAGGTCCACCTGCAGGGCCGTGTTCACCGAGACCATGTTCGGGTTCTTCGCGATCGTGGCGGGCTCGTTCGTCGTCTCCGTGCGCAGCAGGACCACCCGGGGGTTGCGGTCCACCCAGTCGTACAGCTCGGCGGAGCCGAAGAGGAACGACGCGGTGAGCTGGACGGCGACGTCGAGGGCTCCGGCCTCCTCCAGCGCCAGCACGCCGTCGCTGAACATCTCGCTCCAGACCCGCAGGTCGGATCGGTCCAGCAGCCCGTGCAGAACGGCGTCCGGCACCGCCCCGATGCCCAGCTGGAGGGTGCTGGAGTCCTTCACCCGGTGCGCGACGCGGTCGCCGATGGCGGCGGAGGCGTCGTCCCGCTGGGTCGGTGCGGGCGAGGCGAGCGGCTCCTCGACCTCGACCCCGTAGTCGACACGGCTGAGCGGGACGACGGCGTCGCCGAACGTGTACGGCATGTTCGGGTTCATCTGGGCCACGACGACGGCGCCGCGGGCTCTGGCTGCCTCGATGGCGGCAGGGAGCACGTTGACCTCGATGCCGAGCGACACCGTTCCCTTGTACGGCATGGTCGTGTGGACGAGCACGACGTCGGGCGGCAGCGTGGTCGCGAACAGGCGTGGGACCAGCGACAGCCGCGAGGCCACGTAGGACAGGCGGGGGTGCCGGCGCATGCCGGCGCCGACGAAGGAGGTCTCGTAGACGACGCCCTCGCGGTCGGGCAGCCCTCGCTGGGCGTTGACGGTGTTGAGGCGGTAGGCGGGCAGCACCGCGTCGAGTGCTGCCAGCGTCGCGTGCGGCGTGGCGAAGTTCCCCGAGGTGACGACGCGGGGTTCTGTCGGGCTGCCTTCCGGCCCGGCCGGCAGCGCGGACTCGACGACCGATCCGATCTGCGAGAGGTCGACGTTCTGCACGGCGTCTACCCTGCCAGCCGCGCGATCGTGCCGACCGGGAACTTCGGCCTGGCGGCGCTCACCCCTGCAGGTGCACCGCGTGGTGCTCGACCTCGGAGATGTCGGCCGACGCCGCCCCGAGCAACCTGCTCGCGAGGTCGCGCATGGCCCGCGCGGCGGCGACCTCCTCGCCGATCTCGGGCACCTCGACGTCCCCGGGGCTACGCCGGGCGCGGCCCGTGCCCCGCAGGGACCGGTGGCGGTTGGGGCCGATCCCGGTGATCAGCGACGCCCGCGCGGTGGTGTCGTCGCCGTCCTCGAAGAGCTGGATCTCGACGGTCCAGGTGGTCGTGCTCACCATGACGGCCTCCTCGGGCCCGGGGGCGCGCACACGTCCCCATGTCCAGCCAACCCCTCGGCACGGGCCGGCGCCAGGGGCGTGGGTCCCGGACGGCCTACGACAGGCTGTCGTGCACGACTCGCCCGCCGGCCACGGTGAGACGGACCGTGGCGTCGGCCAACGGAGCCCGCCTCGCCGTCACGAAGCCGGCCTCGAAGATGTCGACGTCCAGCAGCGCGAGGTCTGCCCGGGCGCCGACCTCGATCGCGCCGCCGTCGGCGTCGTGGTTCACGAAGGCCGAACCGGCGGTGAACGCATCCACGGCATCGGCAAGGGCCAGCCGCTGCTCGGGCAGGAACGCCGCGTTGTCGCGGTTCTCGGGGTCGACCCGGGTCACGGCCACCTCGAGCTCCTCCAGGGGGTTGGCCGTCGTGACGGCCCAGTCGCTGCCCATCGCCAGGCGGGCGCCGCTGCGCCTGAGGGCCTCGAAGGGGTACTGCAGGTCGGCTCGGTCCCTGCCGAGGAACGGGATCGTGAGCTCGTCCATCTGAGCCTCCGACTGTGCCCAGTAGGCCTGGCAGTTGGCGACGACGTCGAGCGCGGCGAAGCGGTCGACGTCCTCCGGCTGCACGACCTGGATGTGCGCGAGGTGGTGCCGCAGGTCGTTCGCGCCGTTCGCCGCGCGGGCTGCGGCGACCGCGTCGAGGGCGTTGCGGACGGCGCGGTCACCGATCGCGTGCATGTGTACCTGGAACCCGAGCCGGTCCAGCGCCGTCACCGCGGCGGCAAGCTGGTCACGCTCGACGTAGGCCAGGCCGTGGTTGTCGGTGTGGCCGCCGCAGCCGTCGCAGTAGGGGTCCAGCAGGGCGCCGGTGAAGTTCTCCAGGACGCCGTCGACCATGATCTTCACCGTGGTCGGGAAGAAGCCCGGGACGCCGCTGCCGGCCTTGGTGGCCGCGTCGGCGGCGCTCTCGCGCTGGGCGAGCAGGTCCTCGATCTGCTCCATACCCCGGTGCCGGTCCCACCAGAGGGCGCCCACCACCCGGGCGGTGAGCAGGCCCTCCGCGGCGAGGTCGCGGTAGGCGCGCAGCGACTGCGGCGTCACCCAGGCGTCCTGCCAACCGGTGATGCCGAGTGCGTGCAGGTGCGCCTGGCCCGCCAAGGTCGCCTGCCGCCAGACGTCGGGGCCGGGGGTGGGCACGACCGTGTCGTTGAACGTGTATGCGGCCCCCTCGTGCAGGGTCCCGGTGGGTTCGCCGGTGCTCGGGTCCCGCTCGATCCGCCCGTCGGCGGGGTCCGGTGTCCCGGCCGTGAGGCCACCGAGCTCGAGGGCCTTCGAGTTGGCCCAGGCGCCATGGACGTCGCGGTTGAACAAGAAGACCGGCCGGTCGGGGACGACGGCGTCGAGGTCCTCCTTGCGCGGCGTCCCGCCCGGGAAGTGCTCCATGGCCCAGCCGCCGCCGAGCACCCACGGCTCGTCGGGGTGCGCCCGGGCGTAGCGGTCGACGGCGTCGAGGTAGGCCTGGCGGCCGGGCAGGTCGTTGAGCCAGACCCGGAGGGTGTTGAGACCACCGAACGTGGCGTGCACATGGCTGTCCTGGAAGCCGGGCAGCACCAGGCCACCGGGCGCCTCGACCACCCTGGTCGTCCGCCCCACATGCGCTGCGACGTCGTCGTCACCGACGGCCACGATCCGGTCACCACGCACGGCCACGGCGGTGGCCCAGCGGCCCCCGGGTCGGCGCACCCGCGCCCCTCGGATGACCAGGTCCGCCTGACGGGGGTCGGTCGGCACGGCTGCGTCACCCTCTCCTGCTCATCGACCAGTCGTGGACCGCCTGGCGGCTGAGCGCTCGCACCCTACCCAACGCGCAACCGTCGTCCTGGCGGGCCAGAAACGTACGCAGATCTGACACAAGTCGACCTGACCCGCGTGTCGACCGGCGTGTCGGCACGTTGTGTCTGTTCTGGGTACACGCGCCGACCCTAGGTCGTCACGGGCGGAACCGGCTCCGGGAGCGGCCGTTTGGGTGCCAGCCCGTCTCCGCTGGACCGCCCCCGCACCCGACGTCCGACCCACGGCACCACGTGTTCGCGCACCCACGCGGCGTCCTCGCGCGCCGCCTGGGCGCGCCCTCGTGGCGGCAGCGCCGGCAAGGGTGCGGCCCAGTCGCGCGCGCCGAGCCCCAGCACCTCCCAGGCCTGCAATGCCACTCGCCGGTGCCCCTCGGCAGTCAGGTGGATCCGGTCGGGCGCCCACATCCGTGGGTCCTGCAGCGCCGCCATGCCCCACAGGTCCAGCACCATCGCCTGCTGCCTGCGCGCCAGCGACCACACGTTCGCCGTGAACGCGCCGGCGCGGCCCCGGGTGCGCCGCACGAGTGGGGAGAGGCGCGGGTCGTATGCGGTGCTCACGAGGACGTCGGCGCCCGCGGCGCGAAGCCTGGCTACGGCCGCCTCGAGCAGGTCGCAGATGGCGTCGACGTCGACCCCGGGTCGCAGCACGTCGTTGCCGCCCCCGATGAGGCTCACGAGGTCGGGGCCCATCTCGATGGCCGCCGGCACCTGGTCGGCGACGATCTGGGGCAGCAGCCTGCCTCGCACGGCGAGGTTGGCATAGGTGAACCCGAATGCGGGTGCGGCGTCGTCCGGCGCCTCGGCAGCACGACCTTCGGCGGCACGAGCCTGGGCCGCGAGGGTCTCCGCGAGCCGGTCGGCCCACCCACGCCACGGGTGTCCGCCGCCGCCTGCCGGGTCGCACAGCCCCTCCGTGAACGAGTCGCCGAGCGCCACGTAGCGGCGCCATGCCCGGCCCTCGCCGAGCTCAGGCCCTTGCGTGGGTCCCTCGGTCACCATGCTGCCTCCCTGCGGCCGGGTGCGGTCATCGGGCCGGACGGCGCGGGCCCGGGCTGGCATCGTGCGTCGCGAAGCGCGCTCCTGCCAACAACGGGACCCGATCCCCTGACGTCCCCTGACATCCGCTGACACCCGGCTGACCGAGGCACGCTGCGGTGGCAGGATCGGTGGTGGTGGTGTGCTGTGCGGGTCGGGGCTCGGCGGCGGTCGGCATCACCGGGTCGTTGTCCGGTCCCGACCGCGCGGGTCGAGCAGGACGGCGCCGAGCTGCTGGAGAGGAGAGGCGAAGGCGTGGTCACCCGCCAGCCCCGACGGCCCGACGACGGCTGGACCGAGTCGGATGCCTGGGTGCTGTCTGCCATCCGGATGAGCGGTTCGACGCAGAGCCCGGCGCGCCTCATCGACGTCGTGGCAGCCTGCGACGCGCTGCACCGGCTGATCCCCTCGCTCACCGAGCTCTCGCACGCCCTGGGACTGCTCGTGGGGTGCGGGCTGGTCACCGTCGACGAGCGCGGCCTGGCAGTCACTGCGCTCGGCCGAGAGCTCGTCGCCGGTGCCCGCGGCCCCGACGCAGCACGTCGCAACCGCGCACTGCTCAGCCGGCTGACCGCGTTGCCGCGGGTGGTCCAGCCGCTCGAGGTCGACGCGCAGGCGTACGAGGCGGCGTGTCTGGAGTACCAGAACCTGCTGTGGCGGGAGCTGCGCCGCGGAGGCCGGACGTGAGCTGAGCCACGCCGAGGGCTCAGGGCAGGCACCAGTCGACCGGCGCGGCGCCGAGCTGCTGCAGCAGCGCGTTGGCGCGGCTGAAGGGTCGGGAGCCGAAGAAGCCGCGGTCGGCCGACATCGGGCTCGGGTGCACGCTCTCGATGCACGGGGTCCGGCCGAGCACCGGCCGCAACGTCTGCGCGTCGCGTCCCCACAGGATGGCGACCAGCGGCGTCCCCCGGGCCACCAGTGCCCTGATCGCCTGGTCGGTGACGGCCTCCCAGCCCTTCCCTCGGTGCGCGGCCGGTTGGCCCGGCTGCACCGTCAGCACGCGGTTCAGCAGCAGCACCCCGCGCTGCGCCCACGCCGTGAGGTCGCCGGAGGACGGCGGCGCGCAGCCGACGTCGTCGCCCAGCTCGCGGAAGATGTTCTTGAGGCTCGGCGGCAGCGGCCGCACGTGCTGCGCGACCGAGAACGAGAGCCCGACGGCGTGCCCGGGGGTCGGGTAGGGGTCCTGACCCACGATGAGGACGCGGACGTCGCGCAGCGGCTGGGTGAATGCCCGCAGGATGTGCTCCCCGGCCGGGAGGTACGAGCGACCGGCCCCGATCTCCCCTCGCAGGAACTCCCCCATCGCGCTGACCGTGTCGGCCACAGGCTCCAGGGCACCGGCCCAGCCGGGGTCGACGAGGTCGGTGAGGGGGCGCGGAGCCACGGCCCACGACTGTAGCGCCGGCCGGGCGTGCGTACCCTCGGTGCAGGCAGCGTCGCCGCATCTCCGGGCGCATCTGACTCGGGGCAACCGGCCGATCACGGAATGCGGTGAACCACAGGTGAGCGAGGCGCCACCCCTACACTCCTCGCTCATGCACCGGTTCGACGACGCGACCGAGCAGCTGGCTGCCGCGGTCCTGGAGTACACGCGGCACCGGCTGCGTCTGGACCCGGTGCCGCTCGACGGGCCGCGCACCGAGGCCGAGCTGGAGTCGACCGTGGCGCAGACCATCACCGTCGAGGGCCTCGGGCTCGGGGCCCTCGAGATCTTCAGCGACCATCTCGCCCGGGCATGCATCTCGATCGACCACCCTCGCTACCTGTCCTTCATCCCGTGTGCCCCGACCGAGGCTGCGACGTTGTTCGACCTGGTGGTCGGGGCGTCGTCGATCTACGGCGGCTCCTGGCTGGAGGGCGCCGGGGCGGTGTTCGCGGAGAACCAGGCGTTGCGCTGGATCGCCGACCTCGCCGGCCTGCCCCGCTCGGCCGGGGGCGTGTTCGTGCCCGGCGGCAGCGTCGGCAACCTGTCCGCGCTCGTCGCGGCCCGCCACCGGGCCCGCAGGCGGCTGGCCGAGGCGGGGCTGCCCGCCCCTGCGCGCTGGGTGGTCCTGGGAACCGGCGAGACGCACTCCTCTGTCGCGAGTGCCTGCGAGGTGATGGACGTCGACTTCGTCGGCCTGCCGGTCGACGAGAACGACCGGCTCAGCGGGGCGGCCGTGCGGTCCGTGCTCGCCGGGCCCGACCGCGCGTCCGTGTGCGCGGTGGTCGCCACGGCCGGGACCACCAACTTCGGCACCGTCGACGACATCGCGTCGATCGCGCAGGTATGTGCCGAGTACGGCGTCTGGATGCACGTGGACGGCGCCTACGGCGGCGCCGGGCTGGCGGCGCCGAGTGCCCGGCAGCGGTTCGCGGGCATCGAGCACGCCGACTCGTTCGTGGTCGACCCGCACAAGTGGCTCTTCGCCCCCTACGACTGCTGCGCCTTGATCTACCGCGACCCCGCGGACGGCAGGAGCGCCCACACGCAGAAGGCGGGGTACCTCGACATCCTCACCGACGCACCGGAGTTCAACCCGTCGGACTACGCGGTCGGCCTGACCCGCCGTGCCCGCGGGCTGCCGTTCTGGTTCTCCCTCGCGACGCACGGCACCCGGGCGTACACCGAGGCCGTGGAGCACACCCTCGCGGTCGCTCGGTTCGCCGCGGCGGAGATCGCTCGTCGCGACTACCTCGACCTGCTGCGGGAGCCGGACCTCTCCGTGGTCGTCTTCCGCCGCAGGGGGTGGACGCCGCAGCAGTACCAGTCCTGGTCGGACCGCCTGCTCGCGGCGAACTTCGCGTTCGTGACACCTACGGCGCACCTCGGGGAGACCGTGACCCGGTTCGCCGTGGTGAACCCCCGCACCACGGAGGCTGACATCTCCAACATCCTCGACACGATGGCCTGACGGGACAGCACATGACGCCTGCTCTGGACCGCACGAGCCGCCACAGGCTCCCCGACCACGACGCATCGCCACGGAGCGCCGGAATGACAAGGGTGTTGTTCCTTCCCTACAGTGGGCAGGACGCACTGCAGGAGGGGATCGATGGACGCTGTCCGCGTCAGCGCAGTCCACGAGCTGCCCGCTGCCGCACCGCTGACGCGGCGCGAGCAGGAGATCCTGGCGTTCGAGCGCCATTGGTGGAAGTACGCCGGCGCGAAGGAGCAGGCCGTCCGGGACCTCTTCGACCTGTCGGCCACGCGCTACTACCAGGTGCTGAACGCGTTGATCGACCGGCCCGACGCCCTGGCTCACGACCCGATGCTGGTCAAGCGCCTGCGGCGGATGCGCCACAGCCGCCAGCGTGCGCGTTCGGCGAGACGCCTGGGGCTGCACGGCTGACGACCTCGCTGCGCGAGGGGGTGCTGACTCGATGAGCGCACCTCGGTCGAGCCTCGACGACGGCTTCGGCGGCGGTCTGGACTCCACCCGGCGCGGGGCCCATCGGGCGCGCACCGGAGCACTTGCAGGCATCGTTCCGGTCCTTGCCGTGCTGCTCGTCGTCGGAGGGGTCGGGGCGGGTGCGTGGGTGCTCTTCGGCCCGCGAGGCAGCGGGTCGGGCGACGGCGGTACGGTCGGCTCGTCCGCCGCGCCGAGTACGAGCGCGACGGGCAAGCCGTCCGGGTCGACGAAGCCGGGGAAGTCGCCGTCGAAGTCCGCGACCTCGCCCAAACCCACGGTGAACCGGGCGGCCCCGCTGCAGGTGCTCAACAGCACCGGGACCGCGGGCCTGGCGAAGAAGGCGTCCACGGCGTTGAAGGCGAAAGGCTGGACCGTCGCCGGGACGGGCAACTTCACTCCCCAGGGCAGTCTCGCGGCGACCACCGTCTACTACGCCGTCGACGCCCAGAAGGCCACGGCGGAGGCGGTCGTCAAGGATCTGGGGGTCGGAGCGGTGGCCAAGAACGCGACCGTGGCCAAGACCCAGATCACCGTCGTGCTGGCGTCCGACTACACCCCATGAGCCGTGTCGTTCGGGTCTGGCAAGGGCCTTCCATCGAAGCGGCGAGCCGATAGGGTGGGCGGCGGTCGAACAGTTCGATGAGCACGTCCTCTCCTGCAGCACGCAAGAGGCCCGCACGTTGGACCATCGCGGACCTAACCCCTTGGGGGCCGGTACGACGAGCGTGAGACCCGGCTCGGGTGCAGTGCACGGGCCGACGCCACGGAACTCAGCAACAGGAGCAGGAATGGCTCAGGGAACCGTCAAGTGGTTCAACGCCGAGAAGGGCTACGGCTTCATCACCGTCGACGGCGGCGGTGCTGATGTCTTCGTCCACTGGTCGGCCATCCAGGCGGACGGCTACAAGTCCCTCGACGAGGGGCAGCGGGTGGAGTTCGACATCGGTCAGGGCCAGAAGGGCCCACAGGCCGAGGCGGTCCGCCCGGTCTGATCCGCACCTCTGCGCACCATCTCGGGGCCGCCCCTTCGCCGGGGCGGCCCCGACGCAGTCCTGGGCGGGGTCGGAGCTCACTTCTGCGCGTACGTCGTGGCCACCTGCGCGGTGAGCGGGACATGCACGCCGCGCTCACCGAGGACGAGCCTCGTGGCGTCGGCCCCCGCCTGAGCAACCGCCTCGACGGCGGCCTCGGCCAGGCTCTGCGGAGCATGGACCATCACCTCGTCGTGCTGGAAGAAGACCAGGTCTGCCCGCTCGTCACCGCGTGCCGCCGCCGCGAGGCGCGTGCGCAGACCCGCGACCAGCACGTTGGCCCAGTCCGCCGCCGAGGCCTGGACGACGAAGTTGCGGGTGAAGCGGCCGCGGGCGCGCGCCCGGGCGACGGCGGCGGGCTCGGGACCGTCCTGCCAGCCCGGGTGCGGCGGCGGGCACGTGCGCCCCAGCGCCGAACGTACGAGGGCGCCGTCCTCACCCGCCCTGGCGGCGTCCTCCAGGAGGGCCAGTGCCTCCGGGAAGCGGTGGCGCAGTGCAGCCAGCGCCGGTGACGCCGTCCCACCGCCGTACATCGCCGACAGCAGCGCCACCTTCGCCTCGGCGCGCGCCCCGGTGCCCCCGAGGGCCTCGGCGGCCACGGCGGCGTAGAGGTCACCCTCGCGCGTCGCGGCGACCATCCGGTCGTCGCCGGACAGCGCTGCGAGCACCCGCGGCTCGAGCTGGCCCGCGTCGGCCAGCACGAGCACCCACCCCTCGTCGGCCACGACTGCGCCGCGAACCGCGCGGGGGATCTGCAGGGCCCCTCCGCCGCGGGTCGCCCAGCGGCCGGATACGACTCCTCCGGGGACGTACTCCGGGTGGAAGCGACCCTCCCGCACCCACTGGCGCCGCCACGCCCACCCGTGGGCGGCGTGCAGCCGGGCCAGCTCCTTGTAGCGCAGGAGGGGCTCGACGGCGGGATGCTGCTGCTGCTTCAGCTCCCAGGCGCGGGTCGTGCGCAGCGGAAGACCGGCCATCCGGCAGGCGCGCAGCAGGTCCGGCTGGGAGTCCGGGTTGAGACCGGGGCTGTCCAGGGCGGCAGCCACCTCCTCGGCCAGTGCCTGGAGCTTGGGCGGGCGGCCTCCGAGCGGGGGGCGCTCGCCGAGCGCCGCCTCGAGCAGCCCGTCGTGGATGTCCGCGCGCCACGGCATGCCGACAGCGCCCATCTCACCGGCGGCCAGGCCGGCGGCGGACTCGGCGGCGACGAGCAGACCGAACCCCGGCGACGTCGAGCCCGCGGCCGCGACCGCGGCCAGCTGGGCCGCGTGCACGGCCAGCAGCACCTCGAGGTCGTCGGCCGGGGGGGCGCCGCCGGCCATGGGGGAGCTGTCGGCAGCGAAGAGCGCCGGCTGGTCATGGGCGTGGTCCGGCGCGAGGGCCGCGCGCGCGGGGTCGAGCGGGATCTCGAGCCCGGTGAGCCGCGCCCAGGCCGCGGTCAACGAGTGCGGCGCCCCCGCGGCCCCGGCGTGCCCGACGAGCAGGGCCTCTGTCAGCGAGACGTCGTGCGTGCGAGCCACCCGAACGCCGGCTCGGAGCAACGACGGGTAGAACCGGCTCGTGTCGGCCCAGACCCAGCGCGGGCTGTCCCGCCGCTCGACGTCGGCGACGGCGGCGGCCAGCCCGCTCTCGCCGTCCACCGGGAACGGGTCGCCCCGAGGGTGACCCTCGTCGTCGAGCCGTTGAAGCACCCAGACATGCCGGTCGGGCACGCCGGGTGCCGCGCCCGAGCGCCTCGCCGCCACCGCCACCCGCACGCTCCGATGGTGCCGCACGGCACCGACACGGCCCTCGCATTTGCACTCTCGGGGGTCGAGTGCTAATCATGGATCTGGCACTCTCAGGTCGAGAGTGACAGCGTCTTCGTGACATGCACCACGAACAAGCACACACATCGACACGGGAGCCACACGGCTTTCCGGCCGGTCCGGTGAGGGCCGGTGGGGTACCGGGACGTGACCGGGCCGCACCGACCCGTCCGTCGCGGGCACCTCCGGTCGGCCCACCCACCCGTCACCGCGGAGGGATCAAGCACACGATGGCAAAGATCATCGCGTTCGACGAGGAGGCCCGGCGCGGGCTCGAGCGGGGTATGAACACCCTGGCCGACGCCGTCAAGGTCACCCTCGGACCCAAGGGTCGCAACGTCGTCCTGGAGAAGAAGTGGGGCGCCCCCACCATCACCAACGACGGCGTCTCGATCGCCAAGGAGATCGAGCTCGAGGACCCGTACGAGAAGATCGGGGCTGAGCTCGTCAAGGAGGTCGCCAAGAAGACCGACGACGTCGCCGGCGACGGCACGACGACGGCGACCGTCCTGGCCCAGGCACTGGTGCGCGAGGGCCTGCGCAACGTGGCGGCCGGCGCCAACCCGATGGCCCTCAAGAGGGGCATCGAGAAGGCCGTCGAGGCCGTCAGCGCCGAGCTCCTGGACATGGCCAAGGACGTCGAGACCCGGGAGCAGATCGCCGCGACCGCGTCCATCTCCGCTGCCGACCCGCAGATCGGCGAGATGATCGCCGAGGCCATGGACAAGGTCGGCAAGGAAGGCGTCATCACCGTCGAGGAGAGCAACACCTTCGGCCTCGAGCTCGAGCTCACCGAGGGCATGCGCTTCGACAAGGGCTACATCTCGGGGTACTTCGTGACAGACCCCGAGCGTATGGAGGCCGTGCTCGAGGAGCCTTACCTCCTCATCGCGAACTCCAAGATCTCCTCGGTCAAGGACCTGCTCCCGTTGCTGGAGAAGGTCATGCAGTCGGGCAAGCCGCTGCTGATCATCGCCGAGGACGTCGAGGGCGAGGCGCTGGCGACACTGGTCGTCAACAAGATCCGCGGCACCTTCAAGTCGACCGCGGTCAAGGCACCCGGCTTCGGGGACCGCCGCAAGGCCATGCTGCAGGACATCGCAATCCTCAGCGGCGGCCAGGTGATCTCTGAGGAGGTCGGGCTCAAGCTCGAGAACGCCACGCTCGACCTGCTCGGCCGCGCCCGCAAGGTGGTCGTGACCAAGGACGAGACGACGATCGTCGAGGGTGGCGGGGACGCCGAGCAGATCTCAGGCCGGGTGAACCAGATCCGGGCCGAGATCGAGAAGAGCGACTCCGACTACGACCGCGAGAAGCTCCAGGAGCGCCTCGCCAAGCTCGCCGGCGGCGTCGCCGTCATCCGCGCGGGTGCGGCCACCGAGGTGGAGCTCAAGGAGCGCAAGCACCGCATCGAGGACGCCGTGCGCAACGCGAAGGCGGCCGTCGAGGAGGGCATCGTCGCCGGAGGCGGCGTGGCCCTGCTTCAGGCCTCCGTCAAGGCTTTCGCGACCCTCGAGCTCGTCGGCGACGAGGCGACCGGCGCGAACATCGTGCGGGTGGCGCTCGAGGCGCCGCTCAAGCAGATCGCCATCAACGCCGGCCTCGAGGGCGGCGTCGTCGCGGAGAAGGTCCGCGGCTTGGACGCCGGCTGGGGCCTGGACGCCTCCACCGGCGAGTACGTCGACCTCATCAAGGCCGGCATCATCGACCCGGCCAAGGTGACGCGCTCGGCGCTGCAGAACGCAGCCAGCATCGCTGCGCTGTTCCTCACCACCGAGGCCGTGATCGCCGACAAGCCGGAGAAGGCACCTGCCGGCGGCGGTGGCGGCGGCGGCGACATGGGCGGTGGCATGGACTTCTGATCCGCTAGCCGGGTCGCAGGTCCCGCCCTTCGGGGCGAGCACGGCTGGAACGAACAGCTGAAGGGAAGGGCGGCCCCTCACGGGGCCGCCCTTCCTTGTGCTCCCACACGCCGACGTCGAGGCCGTGGCACGCACGAGGAAGGGAACCACAGGCACGTGCCCCGCGTCGCAGAGACATGACCGGGACATCCGCATCCACCCCCATATCAACCTCAGCCACATCAACCTCAGCATGGCGTCGGGCCGGCGCTGTGGGCCTCGGCGTGGTCGCGCTCGCCGGCGCCTACCTCCTCGGCACCAGCCGCACCCCCGGCGCAGGCGTCGCCTCCGCGGCGGCCGCGACCCTCCCGCAGGCCGGGACCTCGGGCTCCACGACAGGCATCACTGTGCAGGGCACCGGCAAGGTCACGGGAACCCCGGACACCCTCCTGCTCTCGATGTCGGTGTCCGTCACCGGCGACACGGTCTCCGCGGCGATGGGATCGGCCAACGCCAAGGCGTCCGCCGTGCAGAAGTCGCTTCTGGCGCACGGGGTGGCCAAGGCGGACCTGCAGACCAGCAACCTGTCGATCCAGGCCAACTACAGCTCCAGCGGAACGAAGGTGACCGGCTACCAGGTCTCGGAGGGTGTGTCGGCCACGCTGCGCGACCTTCGCACAGCCGGTGCAGCGGTGTCGGCAGCCGCCGATGCGGGCGGGGACTCCACGCGGGTGGACGGCATCAGCCTCGACCTCGGCGAGACCGGTGACCTTGTCTCGGCGGCCCGCGACTCCGCCTTCGCACAGGCCAAGTCGAAGGCCGCGCAGTACGCCAAGGCGGCGGGCGTCGGCCTGGGCAAGGTCCTCAGCATCGACGAGACGACGCAGCCGTCCGAGCCGTCGTATGCCATGCCGATGGCCGCGAGGGCGGACATGAAGTCGGTACCGATCCAAGCCGGCAGCCAGGACGTCGCGGTGACGGTGACCGTGGTGTTCGCGATCTCCTGAGTCTCTCGCCGGCCGCCGCCCGGTGAGCGGGCGACCGGCGGCTCAGCCTGACAGGGACCGCAGCACCTCGGCCACGGACCAGGCCTGGAACGGGCAGCCCGTGGGTCGGTGCGGCGCGTCGCCGTCCGCCGTCTGCGACACCGAGGTCAGGCCGGCCTCGCCGAGGTGCCCCACGAGGCCGTCGAGCACGCCGTCCACCGGCATCCCCGCGCGGCGGAGGGCCTCGACGTACGCACCGACCAGCCACGGCCACACCGTGCCCTGGTGGTAGGCGGCGTCCCTGCTCTCGGGCGGCCCGCGGTGCACGCCGTGGTACCCGAACGACCCCGGCGCCCGGGTGCGCATCCCCAGCGGCGTCACCAGTGGCGCGACGGCCCGCAGCAGGGCCCGGGCGGGCTCCGGGCCGCCGGGCCCGTCGCCGGCCAGGGGGCCGTCGGGCAGCGATGCGGCGAAGACCTGGTTGGGACGCAGAGTCGCGTCGTCCCCGGTCTCGCTCCACCCGGCGTCCGGGCTGTCCACGACGTCGAAGAGCCCGCCCGGGGCACCCGTGTGGCGCCCCGCCGCGTCGACGTACCTTGCGACGAACGCGGCACGCGCTTGGTCGTGAAGCCTCTCCACGCGCTCGACCCGGGCACTCGGCTGGCGTGCGGCGCGCAGGATCCGTGCGGTGCCGGCCAGCCCGCTGACCCACAGGGCGTTGACCTCCACCGGCTTGCCGTGACGGGGCGTGACCGCACGCCCGCCGATCCTGGCGTCCATCCATGTGAGGGCGAACCCGGCGTCGATGTCGGCGTCCCCCGTCCGACCCGCCTGCAGCAGCCCGTCGGCCGGGTCGACGCCGATCCCGTGGCCGGTCCCGGTCACGTGCCGGTCCACGACGTCGTAGAGCGCCGGTGCGAGCTCCGCGCCGAGGTCATGGTCACCGATGACGTCCACGTGCCGGCGGACGGCGTGCAGGAACCACAGCGTCGCGTCGACGGTGCTGTCAGCGCCGGAGGCGCGGGAGGCGTCGGAGGCGGGGGGTGCGCCGCAGGCGGGGGAGGCGTCGGCGTCGGTGGTGTTCGCGAGCATCCCCTCGGACAGTGTCGCCGCGAACCGGCGGAGCAACCCCGCGCCGTCCTCGGCACGTCCGGTCGCCAGCATGAGCCCCTCGTAGGAGATCATCACGTCGCGCGACCACTCCCCGAACCACGGGTAGCCGGCGACCACACCGGCCGGGTGCCCGGTGCCCTCGCCGCCGGTGACGAAGTGGGCGGCTGCTCCGGTGAGCACCTGCCGAGCAGTGCCCGCGTCGCGACCCGCACCGACGTCGACCAGGCGGACGGCGCGCGCCCGGGCGGCCTCGACCACCCTGTCCACCGGCTGCGGGCTGACCCCGAGGCCGGCGCCCTTGGCGAAGGAGTCGTCGGCCCAGGCCAGCACGTCGAGGCTCCCGCCGGGGTCCAGGTCGGCCCCGAAGCGACCCAGGTGCCAGAGGTCCTCGGTGTCGGCGAGGCCACGGGCCGTCTCCTCGCGGTAATGGACGCCGCTGTACCACTCCCCAGCTGCGACGAATCCCGGCCCGCTGATCCGCCAGGCGTTGTCGAGAACGGCGCCGTCGACGGTGACGTCCATCCGCGGCGCCCTGCCGCCCTCGTGCCGCTCGCCGTGGGCATCCCGCCAGGTGCCGAGGGCGTCGAGGTCGAGGTGCACAGGGCCGGGAGCGCGAACGATGCGGTGGCGCACGGCCACCGCAGGGCGCCCGTGCACCATCGCCACCTCGCGCTCGACGACGACGTCGCCCATGCTCCAGCGGTGCGCGACACTGCCCGGCCGCACCTCGACACCGGTCAGCAGCGCCGAGCCTGCCGGGTCGACCACGCCGCTGGTCCACTCGTGGCTGGCCAGGCGGACGCGGCTGTCTCCTCGCACGAGCACGGGATCGAGCGATGCCAGGGCCAGGTGGCGCTGCGACACGCCGCGGCTGGGGTCGCTCGGCCGCCCCGACCGCGTCGCGACCACCAGCAGGCCGTGGTAGCGCCGAGTTCGCAGGCCGTGAGCGGTGCCCATCGCGTACCCGCCGAGCCCGTCGGTCAGCAGCCACTCCCGCCCGGTGCCGGCATCGCCTGAGCAGTCCCCCGGCCCCACGAGGAGCACGGGCACGCCGGGCAGGTCCCCCACACCGTGCACTGTAGTAGCGCCGGCACAAGCCCTCGGCCCGACGACTGTGGGCCGACGACTGTGGGCCGACGACTGTGGGCCGACGACTGTGGGGCGTCTCCGGGCGGCGCCGACCAGGGCGATGCCGCGGCAGACTGACCTCATGGACACCGCGCCCGTGGTCGGGCTCCTGCTCGCGGCGGGCGAGGGCCGACGCATCGGCACCCCGAAAGCCCTTCTGCGTGACCCTGACGGCACGGCCTGGGTACAGCGGCAGGTCTCGAGCCTGCGGACGGGTGGCTGCCGTCGCGTGGTCGTGGTCGTCGGAGCGCGGGGGGAGGACGTCGCGGCGCTGCTGCCCGGGGACGTCGCCGTCGTCAGGCAGGCCGGGTGGCGGGAAGGGATGGGCGCGTCGCTGCGCGCGGGGTTGGCAGCGCTACCGGGCCTGGTCGACGGTGTGCCTGCCGACGGTGTGCCTGCCGACGGTGTGCCTGCCGACGTGGCCGGCGACGCTTCGCGGGCCGAAGGGGGACTCGCGACGGCCGCCCTCGTCGCCCTGGTGGACACCCCCGGAATGACCTCGGCGGTGGTCGAGCGGGTGGTGGCACTGGCCGCGGCCGGCCCGCAGGTACTGGCTCGGGCCGCCTTCGGCGGCGTGCCCGGCCACCCGGTGCTCCTCGGGCGCGACCACTGGGCCGGCGCGGCCGCTCAGGCGCACGGCGACTCGGGTGCGCGCGGCTACCTGCGGGGGCGCGGCGTCGTCCTCGTCGAATGCTGCGACGTGGGGCACGGGCTGGACGTCGACTCTCCTCCGCCGCTGGCGTGACCCTGGGTGTGTCCGCTCCACCGTCGGCACACGACGCGGCGCTGTCATCGGGCGCCGGACCTCGCTCGGCTAGGTCCGGCGAAGCCGGAAGCTAGGCTGGCGTCGTGAGCATCCCCCCCGCGACGCCCCTCACGGCGTCGCACCCCGCGCTCGTTCCAGGCCACGAGCCGGCCGTGCATGAGCCCGACGAGTCCAGGATCGGGCCGCCGGCACGCCGCGTCGTCCTGGTCGCGGTCACCGAGGAGCCGCTGGACGTGCGGGCTCACGAGGCCGCCGTGGCCGGCTCGGGCAGCGGTGCCGTCGTGACCTTCGCCGGCGTGGTCCGCGACCAGGACCACGGTCGCCGCGTGACCGCGATCGAGTACGTCGCACATCCGTCCGCGAGTCGGGTGCTTGCCGAGGTGGCCGCCGAGGTGGCTGCTCGCAGCGACGCCGAGGCCATCGCGGTGTCGCACCGGATCGGTCCGCTCGGCGTCGGTGAGGCTGCGCTCGTGGCCGCCGTCGCCGGCGTCCATCGCCAGGAGGCGTTCGCCACCGTGGCCTTGCTCGTCGACGAGGTCAAGCACCGACTCCCGGTGTGGAAGCGGCAGATGTTCCTGGAGGGCGACGAGGAGTGGGTGGCCTGCCCGTGAGTCGTGAGCCCGAAGGCCCGCGTCAGCGGGCGTCCGGCGGGACGGGACGCACGAACAGCGTGATGCTGTAACCGCGGGTGATCGTCGGGTCCTGCATGACATACCCGGAGACAAGCAGCCGCGCCTTCTCACGATCCGCGGTGTCGGGCACCTCGCCCAGCCGCGGCGGGCCCGAGACGAGCCACACTCGCGCATGTCCGTCGAGCCTTCCCGCCAGGGTGCCTGGTGCGCTCTCGACTCCCCAGATCGTGGCCGAGTCGGACGGGCTGGTCACCAGCGCGACGTCGTCGAGGCCGCGGAACTGGCTCGGGTAGGCCAGTGCGACGAGCCGACGCGAGGCCGGGAGGAAGAGCACGGCATCCCCCGGGCGCGCCTGCCTGGCGATCACCCGCGCTGTGCCGCGCATGTCCTCCGAGTGACCGTACGACGGCGCGCGGTAGACGTGCTGCATGTGGACGCCGAGCAGCGCGAGCGCGACCACCGGCACCAGGAACCCGATCGGGCGTGCCAGCGTCGCCAGCGAGCCCAGCGCCAGGGCCAGCCCGGGCAGGCTGACCAGGACGTAGCGCCAGTCGTAGAGCGGCTGAACGTGGGAGACCGACCAGAGGGCCAGTGGGGGCAGCAGCCCCCAGCCCAGACCGAGCACGAGGGCGGGCCGGTGGGTGCCGCCCGAGATGCGCAGGCGGAACGGGGGGTACCAGGCGCCTGCCACGGCGATCACGACCAGCCCCGCGACCACCCAGCCGGCGTCCCACTCGGCGTTCAGGAACGCCGTGAGGTCGTGCAGGCGGGGGGCGGGCAGCCAGGCGAGCTGACCCCGCTGCGCGGCGACCCCGAGGGCGAACGGGCTGACAACGGCTGCGGCGGCCAGCGACGTCCGCGCCCAGGCACGGCGCACGGCGCCCTCGCCCTCGTACGCCGCGTACACCGCGTGGCCGAGCAGCACCGTCACGGACAGGAGGTTGACCAGGACGCACCCGACGAGCAGCCCGCCGTAGAGCCACCACCGTCGCCGCAGCCAGGGGCGGCGGAAAGCGCGCACCAGGGCGAGTGCGGCTGCAGACGTCATGAAGCAGGCCAGCGCGTAGGGGCGAGCCTCTTGCGCATACCGGGTGGCCAGAGGAGCGGTCGTGAGCAGCAGGCCCGAAGCAAGGCCAACGGCTACGGAGCCGAGCTCGCGCCCCAGCCGCACCAGGACGCCGGCCGTGAGCGCCATCGCCACGACCGAGATCAGACGCAGGCGGAAGAACGTCGGGTCGTTGCCAGTCAGCAGGTGGGCCAGCAGGTAGTACGGCAGGTGCACGAGGTCGACGTTCCTGGCCAGGTGCAGGATCGCCGTCAACGGGCGGCTGACGACGTCGCGGGTGGTGGCCTCGTCCCACCAGGCGCTCGGGGCGCCGACCCGCCACTGCCAGAAGAGGCCGGCGACTGCGATCGTCGCGGCCTCCGGGCCGAAGCGCTCGAGGCGCCGCCAGGCGCGGGACCGGCTCTGGCTCAAGGGCCGGGTGCGCAGTCCTGGGCGGCTGCCGTTCGGGGTCGCAACGGGTCGACGTCGCTCCGCCGCCTGGCTCACGCTGCAGACCTTCCCTTCGCAGCCGCAGGCCCCGGAGCCTTACCGCTGTGCGCTGGAGGCGCGCGTCGTGGACAGCTGCCCAGCGGGCGCGCGATCGATCCCTGTTGACCAGGGTAAGCCGTGACGGGTCACCGCGCGGTTACAGCGGTGCAACAACCAGGTCAGGACTGTGTGTCAGCCGCCGGCGAAGGGAGGCAGCACGTCGACCGTGGCCCCGGGCCTGAGCGGGGCGTCGCGGGCGACGCTGACCTCGTCCACCAGGAACGTCGCGGACGCCAGCACCCGCCCCAGTGCTGCTCCGTGCCGGACGGCGAGTGCCCCCGCGAGCTCGTCCAGGCTCGCCTCCCGGGAGATCTCGACATGCTCCTCGCCCGTTCCCGCGGCGGCGCGTGCGCCGGCGAAGTACCGCACCGTGACGGCCGCCACGGTGCCGTCAGCCACCGATCGCGCTCATCGGGCGGTCCGGCTGGAGGAAGCTCGGGTCGTCGATCCCGTGGCCAGGTCTCTTGGCCCACATGGCTGCCCTCCAGGCCTGCGCGACGCCCTCGTCGTCGGCCCCGGTGCGCAGCAGGCCGCGCAGGTCCGTCTCGGTGCGGGCGAAGAGGCAGTCGCGGACCTGCCCGTCAGCGGTGAGGCGGGTGCGGTCGCAGTCGCCGCAGAAGGGCCGCGTCACCGACGCCACGATCCCGACCGTGGCCCGGCCGTCCGCGCCGCCCCCGTCGACCAGCCAGGTCTCGGCGGGGGCCGAGCCACGCACGGTCGGGTGGGTCGGCGTGAGCTCGAACTCCTTCTGGAGAGCGGCAAGGATCTCAGAAGCCGTCACCATCGATGCTCGGTCCCAGGCACCGTGCGGGTCCAGGGGCATCTGCTCGATGAAGCGCAGCTGGTAGCCGCGCTCGAGGGCCCATCGCAGCAGCGGGACTGCCTCGTCGTCGTTCACGCCGCGCATGAGAACCGTGTTCACCTTCACCGGTGTCAGGCCCGCCTCGCCAGCGGCTCGCAGGCCGGCCAGGACGTCGCTGTGCCGGTCCCGGTGCGTGATGCGAGCGAACCGGGCCCGGTCGAGGCTGTCGAGGGAGACATTGATGCGCGCGAGGCCAGCGGCCCGCAGGCCTGCGGCCCGCCGGTCCAGGCCCAGTCCGTTCGTCGTCACGGCCGTCATGGGTGTGCGGCCGTCCGGGGTCCGCAGTGCGGTCGTCGCGGCGAGGATCCCCTCGAGGCCCTTGCGCAGCAGGGGCTCGCCGCCGGTGAAGCGCACCTCGTCCACCCCGAGCAGCTGCACCGCGACCGTGATCAGCCGGATGATCTCCGCGTCACTGAGCAGCCGGTCGTCGGCCATCCACTCCAGGCCCTCCGCCGGCATGCAGTAGCTGCAGCGCAGGTTGCACCGGTCGGTGAGGCTGACCCGCAGGTCAGTGGCGACGCGGCCGAAACGGTCCACCAGGCGGGCGTCGTCCGGGCGCCCAGCGGCAGCCGCGGTCGCGCCGGTGGCGCGAACGGTGGGGATGCCGAGGGTGACGCGGGTCACGGCGACAGGGTAACCGCCAGGATGCTCGGCCGCCCGGCGTCCGTAGGGCTCAGAGCCCTGGCCGGGCAGCAGTGAGGTCGCATACCTGCGCGTATCGCTCACGAACGGCCGGAGTCGGGTGCGCCTCGAAGAGGACCGAACCCGCCGGCCGCCAGTCGGGCGGCGTCGCGCCGCCGGAGAGCACCCAGGCCGCCTGGCGCGCCGCACCGTCGGCGACGTACTCCCCCGGGGCCGGGACGACCACCGGGTGACCGAGCACTGCCGGAGCGATCCGGCGCAAGGCGTCCGAGCGCGCCCCACCTCCCACCAGCAGGACGCGCCGCACCCGCGCACCGTGGGCCACGAGGGCGTCGAGGCCGTCCGCAAGCCCGCAGAGCAGGCCTTCGACGGCGGCCCGTGCGACATGCGCCGGGGTTGCCGTCTCCAGCCGCAGGCCGTGCAGGGCGCCCGTTGCGTCTGGGCGGTTCGGCGTCCGCTCGCCCTCCAGGTACGGGACGAGCACGCACCCCCCGGAACCCGGGGGGGCCTGGAGAGCCAACCGTGAGAGCTCGTCGAGGCTCACGCCCAGCATCCGGGCTGTGGCGTCGAAGACCCGGGCGGCGTTGAGGGTGCATACCAGGGGCAGGTAGCTCCCGGTCGCGTCGGCGAAGCCGGCGACGATTCCGGTGGCGTCGGCGGCCGGCACCGCCGCGACCGCGGAGACGACCCCGGACGTGCCGATCGACACGACGACGTCGCCTTCGGCAGCGCCCAGGCCCAGCGCAGCGGCCATGTTGTCGCCACTGCCCGGCCCCAGGATCGCCCCCGCCCCGAGCTGTGAGGTGGCCGTCGTGCCGGCGACCTCGGCAGGCCCCAACACCTTGGGCAGGCGGGCGTCGTGACCGAGTGCCGCCGTGAGCAGATCCCGGCGGTAAGTCCCGGTCGCAGGGGAGAAGTACCCGGTCCCCGACGCGTCGCCGCGGTCGGTCACCAGCGTGTCCCATGGGGTCTCGCTGCTCCCCGACGTGCCTCGCTCGGACGACGACCCCCCGCCGGCTAGCCGCCAGGTGAGCCAGTCGTGCGGCAGGCAGACCCCGGCCACACGCGCCGCGGCGTCTGGCTCGTTCTCGGCGAGCCACGCCAGCTTGGTGACGGTGAACGAGGCCACCGGCACGCTGCCGACCGCCTGCGCCCAGGCCTGCGGCCCGCCGTGGTCGGCCACCAGCCGCAACGCCTGGGGTGCCGACCGCGTGTCGTTCCACAGCAGCGCAGGCCTTATCACCGCACCCGCCTCGTCGAGAGTCACCATGCCGTGCTGCTGACCTCCCACCGCGATGGCGGCGACGTCGTCGAGCCCGCCCGCCTCCTCACAGGCTCGGCGCAGGGCGGCCCACCAGTGCTCCGGGTGGATCTCGGTCCCGTCCGGGTGGGCGGCCCTGCCTTCTCGGACCAGGAGCCCGCTGTCGGCGTCTCGGACGACCACCTTGCACGACTGCGTCGAGGAGTCGACCCCGGCGACCAACGTCATGACCTACTCCTCGCAGCCGCCGTCGATCGCCAGGTCTGCCGGGGTCAGCTGCTCAGCGGGCACCGATGGCGTGCTCGACGGCCAGCTGGTCGAGCCGGACGTAGCCGCACCCGCGAGCGCCGGGACCCTCCGGGTCGAAGTCCTCGAAGGCCGCGGTGTCGGCCAGCAGGTCCGCGACTGTCTCTCCGGGGGCCAGCGTGGGGACGGCGAGCTCGGGCACCCGAGCCGCCTCGAGCGCCGCCTGCACCTCCGGGTCTGCACGGTAGGCGCGGGCACGCTCCGCAAGCAGCAGGTACGTGCGCATGTTCGCGGCCGCCGACGCCCAGACTCCGGTGATGTCCTCGGTCCGCAGCGGCTTGTAGTCGAAGTGGCGCGGGCCGTCGTAGGCCGGCGCGCCGTCCGCGCCGTTCTCGAGCAGGTCGACGAGGAAGAAGGCCGACAGCAGGTCGCCGTGGCCGAAGATCAGGTCCTGGTCGAACTTGGGCCCGCGCTGGCCGTTCAGGTCGATGTGGAAGAGCTTGCCGTGCCACAGAGCCTGGGCGATCCCGTGGACGAAGTTCATCCCTGCCATCTGCTCGTGGCCGACCTCGGGGTTGACCCCGACCATGTCGGCGTGCTCGAGAGAGCCGATGAAGGCCAACGCGTGCCCGATCGTCGGCAGCAGGATGTCTCCGCGGGGCTCGTTCGGCTTGGGCTCGAGCGCGAAGCGGATGCCGTACTCGCGGTCCTTCACATACGCGGCAAGGGTGTCGATGCCTTCGCGATAGCGCTCGAGGGCGACCCGCACGTCCTTGGCGGCGTCGGTCTCGGCGCCTTCGCGACCACCCCAGAAGACGTACGTGCCCGCACCGAGCTCGGCGGCGAGGTCCAGGTTGCGCATCACCTTGCGCAGCGCGTAGCGCCGCACCGACCGGTCGTTACTGGTGAACGCGCCGTCCTTGAAGACGGGATGGGTGAAGAGGTTGGTGGTCATCATGGGCACGGCCATGCCGGTCTCGTCGAGCGCCGCGCGGAAGGCCTCGATGCGCTTCGCGCGGGTGTCGGCGTCGCTGCCGAAGGGCACGAGGTCGTCGTCGTGGAACGTCACGCCGTAGGCGCCGAGCTCGGCCAGCCGGTGCACGGCTTCGACCGGGTCCAGCGGCGCCCGGGTCGGGTCACCGAAGGGGTCTCGCGCCTGCCAGCCCACTGTCCACAGGCCGAAGGTGAACTTGTCAGCGGGTGTGGGTCGGGTCATGGCGGGTCTCCTCGACATCTCGTTCGTTCAGTCACTGAACATAGCCTAGCCTCCGGGCGTTCTGTCAACCCCGTGCCTTCGGAGACAAGCCCGCTGTCCGAGGGGCGATCGACAGGTCCGGTTGTTCATCCGGCAGATGAACTAATAGTCTCTTCGTCCATGGTTCAGGCCCGGTCCGCGCCAGCCCGCCAGACCTCGCTGCGCGAGCACAACCTGGCGCTGGTGCTCGCGGAGGTGGCCGACAGCGGCCCCGCCTCGCGTGCCCGGCTGGCCAGCCGGACCGGGTTGACGAAGGCCACCGTGTCGACCCTGGTGGACACCCTCGTCGCGGACGGGCTCATGGTCGAGCTCGGTACGGTCCCGCACGCCCGGACCGGCCGCTCCCCGGGGGTCGGCCGACCCGGGTCGCTGCTGGCACTCGACCCGACGGGGCCGGTCGGCATCGGGCTGGAGATCAACGTGGACTACCTGGCGACCTGCACGGTCGACCTGACGGGTGCGGTTCGCCAGCGCCAGCTCGTGGCGGAGGACTTCCGGGGTGTCGAGACGGCGGTCGTGCTGGCCCGCGCGGCCCGCGTCCTGGCCGCTGCCCTGGACGGCGCGGCGGCGGCTCGCACGCCTGTGGCCGGTGTCGCCGTGGCAGTCCCCGGCCTGGTGGAGTCGCACCTGGAGCTGCTGCGCCTGGCCCCGAACCTCGGGTGGCGCGACGTTGCCGTGCTCGACGGCCTTCGTGAGGCGCTGCAACGCACCTCCACCCATCCCGAACATGCGTCTGGCCTGGCGATGCGGCTGGACAACGAGGCGAACATGGCCGCGCTCGGCGAGCTCTGGTGCGCCGACCCGCGTCGCGACGACGGGACACCGCTCGACTCCTTCGTCCACGTGTCGGGGGAGATCGGCGTCGGTGCGGGGATCGTCGTCGGGGGCGCCCTGTTCCGGGGGCTGCACGGGTTCAGCGGCGAGATCGGGCACATGCAGGTCGCCACCGGGTCAGGGGCCCGATGCGCGTGCGGGGCGACAGGATGCCTGGAGCTGCTGGCGGGTCAGGAGGCCATCCTTCGGGCCGCAGGACTTCACCGAGCGCCGGGCACGGCCAACGGGCACGCCGATGGTCCCGTCGCCGAGTTGGTCGACCGCGCCCGTGCCGGGGACGCCAGGGCCGTCAGCGCCATCGAGGCCGCCGGTGACGCCCTGGGCGCCGGCCTGGCCGTGATCGTGAACCTCGTGGACGTCGACGCCGTCGTCCTCGGCGGTCTCTACGCGGGCCTGGCCGAGTGGATCTTGCGTCCCGTTCGGGTGCAGCTCGACGCCAGAGTGCTCTCGGCTCCTTGGTCGCCCGTGACCCTCCTGGTCTCCACCCTCGGCGCCGAGGCCGCTGTTCGGGGGGCAGCGACATCGGTCGTGCGCGACGTCATCGCCGACCCCGCTGGTCACGCTGCAGCCCGACCGAGTCGTGCGACTCCCGTATCCACGCCCTGAGCTCGGCGTCGAGGTATGGGGGGTATGGCTAGCCTGGCTCGATGGACCTCGACCTCGCGCGGTCAGTTGCGTTGGCCCTGCCCGAGGTGCGAGAGCAGCCGCACTTCGAGATGACGTCGTTCCGTGTCGCCTCGCGCATCTTCGCGACGGCGCCTCCGAGCGCAGACCGCCTGCACGTGTTCCTCGGCGAGGGCGAGGCGCGGACGTACGCTGTGGCCGAGGACTCGGCGGAGGAGCTGTGGTGGGGCAGGAGACTCGCCGGCGTTCGGCTCGACCTTGCCGCCGCGTCCCTTGAGCTCGTCACCGAGCTGCTCGAGGAGGCCTGGCGGCGCAAGGCTCCGCCACGCCTGGTCGCGGACTTCGACGCGGCCTCCCGTCGCTCCACCTGACGCGGCGGCTGCCTGGCACGGACCTCCCGGTAACAGCCACGCTTGCGCCCCAGTGCTTCGGCGGACCTCGCGGGGTCGTGCGCCGAATGGTTTGCTCTGCACGCAGATCCGCAACACGCGTCCCTCGGTCAACGGCGCCGTGCACCGGGCGCTCCGTGCACCACGGCACGACCTTGGGGCGATGGGCTCCCGTTGCGGATGCGCGTGCAGAGCAAAGCACCCCACATCACCAGCCCGGCACCGGGCCGATCCGCACCATGCCACCGACCTTGGGGCGATGGGCTCCCGTTGCGGATGTGCGTGCAGAGCAAAGCACCCCCCATCACCAGCCCGGCACCCCGCATCGGGCCTCACCGGGACGAGGGCGGTGCACGGGGCCTCAGAGCGGAGCGAGCTCGAGCCCGGTCAGGTCGACGTCACCCGCCACCAGCACGTGGCGGACGAAGACGAACCCGAGAGCGAGCTCACCCCGGCTCTGCTGGCGCTGCAGGTACTCCAGATGCAGCCGCGGCACCTCGTGCAGCTCCTCGTACGTGGACGGGTCGAAAGGCGAGAACTCGCTCTCCGGCGGCGTGAGCGCGACGTCCTCTCCGGGTGAGCTGTTCACCCAGTGTGTCGCGCTGTCGTAGACGACGCTCGGGAGCCCGGCGATCCGCTCGATCGGTATGCGCGCGAGCCGGCGCTGCAGCAGCCGGGAGAAGGGCACGCCCAGCCGTCGGCGCGCTGCCACCAGCAGCCTGGGGTCGAGGGCGGACATGTTCACCGTGTCGCCCCACGGCACGCCGAGGTGGGGCACCCGGAAGTCGAGCACCGACTCGCGGCCCTCGAACTTCAGCCGCTCCCTCGCGTAGACGTCGGGGAAGCGCTCGCGCAGACCGTTCAGCGGGTACAGCGTGGTTCCGCGCATGTCAGCGGAGCACAGGTGGTACACGAACGCCACGTCCGGGTCAGCTGCCGGACGCCGCACCGTCGTCCCCCAGGTGCTCCCACGTCCAGGTCATCGTCATCGTCAGTGGCGACCCCGGGGCGACGACCGTCGCCTGGCCGAGGGCAACGGCGTCCGGCGGGCCCGTCTGGGGCTCCACGCACACGGCCTCGGGCCTCTCGTCGTAGCAGACGACGTAGGGATGGTCGCCGGCCACGCGCAGGACGAGCGCCCCCGGCCAGGTCACGGCGACCGGCCACGTCGGGTCGACGAAGCAGTCGTCCCACGGCGAGGGGGGCACCGCAAGGACGGTCGCGGTCGCCATCCCGTCTGCGTCCCGCGCCAGCATCCCCCGCGCCTCCAGGGCGATCTCGGCCGGACCGCCGCGGGCCAGGCGGCGGGCGAACCACGGGTGGTACCCGATCCAGGCGGGCATCGGCTCCCGTTCGGCGTGCACCGAGAGCGACGCAACGAGGCCCAACTCGTCGAGGCGGATGTGCTGCTCGGCGTGGCCGGGCCAGGGCCAGCGCGCGTCGAAGTCGCACCGCAGGGTGATCAGTGCGGGCGTCGTACCTCCCCCAGCGCGGTCGACCACGTCCCAGGGGCGGTCGAGCGTGACCCCGTGGATGGCGTGCGGGGGCAGGAGGAGCGGCAGCTGGTAGGCGTGCCCGCTCCAGGTCAGACGTCCACGCCGCACCCGACCGGCGTACGGCGCCATCGGGTAGCAGCCCCAGTCGACCACGCCGGCCCCCCCTCGGCCGAGCACCTGCAGGTCGCCCAAACGAAGGGCGGCGAAGCGGCCGCCGTTACCGGGGCTGACGGTCAAGGACGCGTCACCGCAGGTGAGAGCGACGTCCATGCCGTCGCTTTGGGGCGCTGCGGAAGGTGTGGGAAGCGTGGCCACGCGCATACTGTCGCAGACCCGGTGACCTCAGCGTCTCGCCATCCCCTCGGCCGGCGGGCCGTCCATGGTCCATGCTGGCCCCATGACGCACGGCCTCCAGCCCACACCCCTGCCTGCCCGCCCGTCGTCGCCTGTGGAGCTGGCGGCTGCCCTGCAGCAGACCGGCTACCTCGCCGACGACGGCCTGGCGACCGTGGCATGGCTGGCCCTGTCGATGCGCCGCCCGCTGATGCTGGAAGGGGAGCCCGGGACCGGGAAGACGGCACTGGCCGAGGCGCTCGCGCAGGCCCTGGACGCCGAGCTGATCCGCCTGCAGTGCTACGAGGGCATCGACGCCAGCCAGGCCCTCTACGACTGGGACTTCCCGCGCCAGGTGCTGCACCTGAGAACCATCGAGGCGACCCGGGGCGAGGGGCAGCGGCTGGACGTGGAGGCGGTCGAGGCGTCCCTGTTCGACGAGCGGTTCCTGCTCGCGCGCCCGATCCTGCGCGCCCTGCGCAGCGACAACGCCGTGCTCCTGGTCGACGAGGTGGACCGGGCGGACGACGAGTTCGAGGCCTTCCTGCTCGAGGTCCTCTCGACACATGCAGTGAGCATCCCCGAGCTCGGCACGATCACCGCGGTCCACCCGCCGTTGGTGGTGCTCACCTCCAACCGCACCCGCGAGGTGCACGACGCCCTGAAGCGACGCTGCCTCTACCACTGGGTCGAGCATCCGGGCCTGGCTCGCGAGATCGAGATCCTCCGCACGCGAGTGCCGGAGGTTCCGCAGCGGCTGGCGGAGCAGGTGGCCCTCGTCGTCCAGCGTATGCGCGAGGGCGGCACCGCGGCCGGCGCGGCCTTGCCCGCGGCCCTGCTGAAGCCGCCGGGGGTCTCGGAGAGCCTGGACTGGGTGCGCTGCCTCCTGGAGCTCGGCCGGCGCGACCTCGACGTCGAGACCGCCGCGGCGACCCTCGGTGCGGTGTGCAAGTACCGCGAGGACGCCGACCGCGTGCGCGACGTCCTCGACCGGCTGCTGGCCGGCTGAGCACCGCTGTGGACTACCTCGCGCACCTTGTCGCGGAGTCCGCGCGGTTCCGTGCGGCACTGGGCGGTGTGCCGTCCGGCGCGCCGGTGCCGTCGTGCCCGGGCTGGGACGCCGACGACCTGCTGTGGCACCTCGGGGAGGTGCAGTGGTTCTGGGGCGAGGTCGTGCGTTCGCGTGCGGAAGAACCTGACGCGGTCGAGGAGCGCAAGCCCGCCCGCCCCGCGCACCGGGCAGGGCTCGACGCGTTCTTCGCCCAGGCCGGCAACGACCTCGTCACCCTGCTGGGCACGACCGCGCCGCACACGCGCGTGTGGACCTGGGCGGACGACCACAGCGTCGCCTTCGTGCTGCGCCGCCAGGCACACGAGGCGCTGATCCACCGCCTCGACGCCGAGCTCACGGCCGGGTCACCCACGTCCATGGACGCGGCGCTCAGCGCGGACGGCGTCGACGAGGTGCTGCGACTCATGCTCGGCGGCGTACCGCCGTGGGGGACGTTCACCGCGGACGCCGCGCGCACCGCTCGCGTCCGGACGACGGACACCGGGCACTCCTGGCGTGTCAGCGTGGGCCGCTTCACCGGCCAGAGCCCGAGGACCGGCACGGTCTACGACGACCCGGCGTTCGACGTCGCCCGCGACGACGACGCCGGCCCGGTGGCGGCGGTGCTGTCCGGGGCGGCGGCCGACCTCGATGCGATGCTCTGGAACCGCCCCCATGTCGGCGCGGTCGACAGACTCGGCGACCCGGCGACCCTCGAGGCCTTCGACGCGGTCGTCGCGCAGGGTGTGCAGTAGTTGTGGCCCGGACCCTCCGCAGCCCGCCCGCGGTGCGAGCGTGAGGCCATGACCGGCCCTGGGTCGCCGGTCCCGGTCCCGGCCCCGGTCCCGGCGGCGGTCCCGCGGGAGACCAAGGACTGGACCTGGGTCCTCACCCGGCCGTGCGAGGAGTGCGGGCTCGACGCGAGCGCCCTGGACGTGACAGCGGTGCCGCGGATGCTGCGGGAGAACGCCGATGCCTGGGTGCGCCTGCTGGCGTTGCGCGCGGACGTCGCGGTCCGGCCCTCGCCGCAGGTCTGGTCGCCGCTGGAGTACGCCTGCCATGTCCGCGATGTCTTCGGCCGCTTCGCCGTGCGCCTGCAGCTGATGCTCACCGAGGACGACCCGCTGTTCGCGAACTGGGACCAGGACGCCACGGCCGTCGAGGAGGGGTACGCCCAGCAGGACCCGGCTGCGGTCGCGGTGGAGCTTGAGGCGGCCGCGGAGGTGGCGGCCGCGGGCTTCGCCGCGGTGAGCGGCGACGAGTGGCGGCGGACCGGGCGCCGCAGCGACGGCAGGGCGTTCACGGTGGAGACTCTCGCTCGGTACTTCGTGCACGACCCCGTGCATCACCTGCACGACGTCAGGCCGACGTGAGGCCGCGTCGGGTGAGGGGAGCCACGTGACCACCGTGGATGCGCCGCGGGTCGCCGGGGGCGGCCTCGAGGCCGACGTCGCGACGACTCTGGCCGGCTTCGCCAGGGCGCTGAGAGGGGCCGGCCTCCCGGTCACCCCGGACCGTACCCAGAGCTTCCTCGCGGCGGCCGCGGCGGCGGGTGCGGCGTCCAGCAGCGCCGTCTACTGGGCCGGTCGGGCGACGCTGACGAGCGAGCCGGACCACTTCCCGCTCTACGACAAGGTCTTCGAGGCCTGGTTCGGCGGCGAGGTGGTTCGTGTCGTTCGCAACCGCACGAACGCACCGAGCCGTGCGCTCACCGACCTGGCCGACCCCGGTCGCGGGCGCGGTGACCAGGTCGAGCAGGAGACGCAGGTGGTTCGGGCGATGGCCAGCGACGCCGACGTGCTGCGCCACCGTGACGTCGCCGACCTCACCCCCGGTGAGCGCCTCATGCTGGCCGAGATGTTCGCGCGGCTGCGCCCGACCTCGCCCCCGCGCCGGGCGATGCGCCGCCGTCCGCACCACAGGGGCGACCTCGACGCCCGCCGGACGCTGCGCGAGGAGCTGCGTCGCGGTGGCGAGCCGGGGCCCGTCCGTTACCGGCGGCGCACGACTCGGCCGCGCCGCGTCGTCCTGATCATCGACGTCTCCGGGTCGATGTCGGCGTACGCGGACTCCCTGCTGCGTCTGGCGCACGTCTGGGTGCGTCGCCAGCCCGCTGCGACAGAGGTCTTCACGGTCGGCACGAGGCTCACCCGCGTGACCCGTGCCTTGCGGGCGCGAGACCCCGACGAGGCGTTGCGGACCGCGGGGGAGCAGGTGCCGGACTGGTCCGGCGGTACTCGGCTGGGTGAGGTGCTCAAGGCGTTCCTCGACCGCTGGGGGCAGCGCGGGACGGCGCGCGGCGCGGTCGTCGTCGTCTTCTCCGACGGCTGGGAGCGGGGCGACCCGGCGATGCTCGCCGAACAGATGGCGCGCCTGCGGCGTCTCGCGCACGCCGTCGTCTGGGTCAACCCGCACCGCGGGAAGGCCGGGTACCGACCCGTCCAGGGTGGCATCGCCGCGGCCCTGCCGTACGTTGACCACTTCGTCGCCGGCCACTCGATGGCGACGTTCGCCGAGCTCGTGGAGGTGGTGGGTCGTGCGTGAGGTGATGCCGGAGCTGCTCACCTGGTGGCGTGAGGGGCGCACCACCGGCGTCGCGACCGTGGTGGCGACCTGGCGGTCCGCACCGCGGCCGGCGGGCGCGTCGATGCTGGTCGGCCCGGCCGGCGAGGCGGTCGGCAGCGTGTCCGGCGGGTGCGTCGAGGGGGCCGTGTACGAGCTCGCCCAGGAGGTCGTGGAGTCGGGCTCGCCCGTGCTGCAGCGGTACGGGATCAGCGACGACGACGCGTTCGCCGTCGGGCTGACGTGCGGCGGGATCCTCGACGTGTTCGTCGAGCGCGTCGACCAGCTGACGTTCCCCGAGCTCGGCGAGGTCTCCGACGACGTGCACGCCGGTCGGGCCGTCGCGGTGTGCACGGTCGTCGAGCACCCCGACCCGGCCAGGCTCGGCCGCCGGATGGTGGTGCGCCCGCAGAACGCGAGCGGCAGCATGGGGTCGTCGCGGGCCGACGACGCCGTCGCCGACGACGCGCGTGGGCTGCTGGCCGCCGGTCGTTCCGAGACCCTCACCTACGGCCCGGACGGAGAGCGTCGCGGTGAGGGCATGCGGGTGTTCGTGGCCTCCTACGCGCCGAAGCCGCGGATGCTGGTGTTCGGCGCGATCGACTTCGCCGCCGCGGTGGCCCGGATCGGGGTGTTCCTCGGCTACCACGTCACCGTGTGCGACGCGCGGCCGGTGTTCGCCACGAAGTCCCGCTTCCGCGACGCCGACGAGGTGGTGGTCGAGTGGCCGCACCGCTACCTCGCCGCGGAGGCTGCGGCAGGGCGCATCGACGGGCGCGCCGTCATCGCCGTCCTCACCCACGACCCCAAGTTCGACGTCCCGGTGCTGGAGGTGGCGTTGCGCCTGCCCGAGGTGGCCTACGTGGGGGCCATGGGCTCACGGCGCACCCACGACGACCGGCTCGAGCGGCTCGTCGAAGCGGGCCTGAGCGAGGCCGAGCTGGCCCGGTTGTCCTCACCGACGGGGCTGGACCTGGGCGCGCGGACCCCGGAGGAGACGGCCGTGAGCATCGCCGCGGAGATCATCGCCATGCGCTGGGGCGGAGCCGGCGACCGGCTGAGCGTGCAGGAGGGACCGATCCATCACGGCGTGGCGCGCTGAGGGGGCGTCCAGCACCGCCCCCCGAGCACGATCTCGGTACTTCACCTGCACTTTCTCGCCGTTCCTCTTGTGCTGAAGCCGTCGGTGACCTTGGATTCGGGACGTAGACCACCGTGGGCGCCTGCGCCCGCATGCCGTCGCCTCACCAACGCGTCGCGCTGCGCAGGAGAACGCGGACCACCGTCGGGGGCGCGCTCCTGCGTCCCTTTCGTCACGACGAGACAGGCGTGGAGGCCGGATGGGCACCAGGAGGATCTCCGTCACGGTAGACGGCGTCAGCTACAGCGACGACGTCGAGCCGCGGACGCTGCTCGTTCACTACTTGCGTGAACGACTGGGCAAGACCGGCACCGTGGTCGGGTGCGACACGAGCAACTGCGGCGCGTGCACCGTGCACCTCGACGGCCGCAGCGTGAAGTCGTGCTCGGTGCTCGCGATCCAGGCAGACGGCTCGCAGATCACGACAATCGAGGGGCTGACCACGAACGGGGCGCTGCACCCGATGCAGCAGGCCTTCCACGACAACCACGCCCTGCAGTGCGGGTACTGCACCCCCGGCATGATCATGCAGGCGATCGACGTGCTCAACGACAACCCTCACCCGAGCGAGGAGCAGGTGCGCGAGGGCATCGAGGGCAACCTGTGTCGTTGCACCGGCTACCACAACATCGTGAAGGCCGTCCTTGCGGCCGCCCAGGCCGGTTCCGGCGACTCCGCAGGAGGTGCGGCGTGACAGCAGTGGACGAGACGACTCAGCGCGAGCTCGGCAGGTCGCGCCGTCGCAAGGAGGACAAGCGCCTCATCACGGGCCGCACCCGGTGGACCGACAACATCACCCTGCCCGGGACGGCTCACCTCGCCATGGTCCGCAGCCCCGTCGCCGCCGGGACGATCACCTCGATCGACACCGCAGCGGCCAAGGCGGCAACGGGGGTCATCGGGGTGTGGACCGGCGCCGACCTCGACGCCGAGCAGGGGAACCTGCCCTGCGCGTGGGCGATCACGCCGGACATGAAGCACCCGCGGCGTCCGGCGATCGCCGTGGACCGGGTCAAGTTCGCCGGGGAGATCGTGGCCGTCGTGGCCGCGCGCTCGGCGGTCGAGGCGCGCGACGCCGCGGCGCAGGTGCTCGTGGACTACGACGACCTGCCCGTGGTGCTCGACATGGTCGCCGCCCTCGAGCCGGGGTCGCCGCTCGTGCACGAGGACCTGGGCACCAACGAGAACGCGACCTGGATCTTCGACTCGGCGCAGGCGGGAACGGGCCTGGACGTCGAGGCGGCCATCGCCGCCGCGCGTGAGGCCGCCGACGGCGTGCTCATCGAGCGGACGTACCGCCAGCAGCGGCTGATCCCGGCGTTCATGGAGCCACGTTCGGTGGTCGTCGACCCGACCGGTGACCAGATCACGGTCTACTCCTCGACGCAGGTGCCGCACGTCGCACGCTTCCTCATGGCCGTCGTCCTCGGCATCCCGGAGTCGAAGATCCGCTTCATCGCCCCCGACGTCGGTGGCGGCTTCGGCGGCAAGATCCACCTCTCCCCCGAGGAGGTGCTGACCACGCTGGTGGCGCGGCGCCTGGGCAAGCCGGCGAAGTACACCGAGTCGCGCACGGAGTCGATCACCTCGGCGCACCACGGCCGCGACCAGATCCAGAAGCTCACCCTCGCGGCGCGCAAGGACGGCACGGTCACCGGCCTGAAGGTCGAGCTGCTGGCCGACATGGGCGCCTACCTGGGGATCGTGACCCCGGGGGTGCCGATCCTGGGCGCGTTCATGTACAACGCCATCTACAAGTTCCCCGCCTACCACTTCAGGTGCACCAACGTGTTCACGAACAAGACCCTCACCGACGCCTACCGCGGCGCGGGCCGCCCTGAGGCCACGTTCGCGATCGAGCGCCTGATGGACACCCTCGCCAACGAGCTCGGGATGGACCCGCTGGCCGTGCGCGAGAAGAACTGGATCAAGCACGAGGAGTTCCCGTTCGTCAGCGTGTGCGGGCTCACGTACGACTCGGGCAACTACGAGGCGGCGACGTCCAAGGCCGTCGAGATGTTCGACTACACCGGGCTGCGCGCCGAGCAGGCGCAGCGGCGGGCCCGCAAGGACCCCGTGCAGCTGGGCATCGGCGTCTCGACATTCACCGAGATGTGCGGGCTGGCGCCGTCGCGGGTTCTCGGGTCCCTCGCCTACGGTGCCGGTGGCTGGGAGCACGCGGCGATCCGGATGCTGCCGACCGGCAAGGTCGAGCTGGTCACCGGGACCAGCCCGCACGGCCAGGGGCACGAGACGGCGTGGAGCCAGATCGTCGCCGAACGCCTGGGGGTGGCCTTCGAGGACGTCGAGGTGCTGCACGGCGACACCCAGGTCTCGCACAAGGGCCTGGACACCTACGGGTCGCGGTCGCTGCCCGTCGGCGGGATCGCGATCGTCAAGGCCGCGGACAAGGTGATCGAGAAGGCGAAGGTCATCGCGGCGCACATGCTCGAGGCCAACGTCGACGACCTCGAGTTCGCCGACGGCCGCTTCACCGTCGCCGGCACCGACAAGGGCACCACGATCGGTGACGTCGCGCTCACCACGTTCGCGGCGCACAACCTGCCCGACGGGGTGGAGCCGAGCATCGACGCCGAGGCGACGTTCGACCCGGAGAACTTCTCCTTCCCGCACGGCACGCACCTGTGCGCCGTCGAGGTCGACACGGAGACGGGGGCCACCCGCATCCGCTCCTACGTCTGCGTCGACGACGTGGGCGTGGCGGTCAACCCGATGATCGTGCAAGGGCAGGTGCACGGCGGCATCGCCCAGGGCGTGGCCCAGGCGCTGTACGAGGAGGCCCGCTTCGACGAGTCCGGGTCGCTGGTGACCGGGTCCTTCGTCGAGTACACCCTGCCGAGCGCGTCCGACCTCCCGAGCTTCACGACGGACCGGACCGTGTCACCGGCCACCACGAACCCCTTGGGGGTCAAGGGCGTCGGGGAGGCGGGGACGATCGCCTCGACACCCGCCGTCGTCAACGCCGTCGTCGACGCACTGCGCCCTTACGGCGTGGACGACGTCGAGATGCCGTGCACGCCGATGCGCGTGTGGACGGCCATCCAGTCCAGTGCGGGTTTCGACAGCTCGGTCGGTGCCCGCGACATCCATGACGGCGACCACGAGGCGACTCCCGGTGCGGGCGGCTCCCTGTGGAGCGCCGGCAGCGACGGAGGTGCCAAGTGATCCCGGCCGCGTTCGACTACGAGGCCCCCGGCAGCGTCGAGGAGGCGCTGCAGGTGCTCGCCGGTGCCGCCGGGCGCGATGTCAAGGTGCTGGCAGGCGGTCAGAGCCTGCTGCCCACCCTGCGGATGCGGATGTCCTCACCGGAGCTGCTGGTGGACCTCAACCGGATCAGCGCGTTGCGCGGCGTGCGCGACGACGGCGACGCGATCGTCGTCGGTGCCATGACGACGCACGACGAGGTGACCCGCAACGCCCTGGTCGGGGAGCACGCGGCCCTGCTCGCGGCGGCGGCTCGGACGGTCGCCGACCCGCAGGTGCGGCATCGGGGCACCTTCGGCGGGTCGCTCGTGCACGCCGACCCAGCGGGCGACATGCCTGCCCCCGCGCTGGCGCTGGGGTGCGAGATGGTGCTCGCCGGACCGAACGGGCGGCGCACGGTGGCGGCGTCGGACTTCTTCGTCGACGTCTTCACCTCCGCGGTGGGTGCCGGTGAGCTCCTGGTCGAGATCCGCGTGCCCAAGCACACCGGCTGGGGTGCGCACTACGAGAAGATGGTGCGCACCGCGCAGTCGTGGTCCATCGTCGCCGTGGCAGCGACGGTGCGGGTGGACGGCGGGAGCATCGCCGAGGCCCGGGTGGCGCTGACGAACATGGGGCTGGTGCCGGTGCGCGCCCATGCCGTCGAAGCCGCGTTGGTCGGCCAGGCGCCGACCGCCGATGCTGTTCGCGCCGCGGCGGCGCACGCGGCGGAGGGCACGTCACCGCTGGCCGACTCCAACGCGGACGAGGGCTTCCGCCGACACCTGGCGCAGGTGCTCACCGGTCGGGCCGTCCTGGCAGCCGCCGGCGCCTGACCGGCCCCGCGTCCGCGTCCTCTGGGGCGTAGCTGTCGCCTATCCGCCAGGTAGGCGACGGCTACCCACCCGAGGACGGGGCCATGGACGCAGGCTGATCCCCCCGGCGGCGCGAGAGCCACCGGGCGCCGCCGACCAGCATGGCGGCCGGGCCGAGCACGACGAAGGCCATGGCCAGCCCCAGCCGCCAGCCGTTGAGCCATGCCGACCGAGCGCCCAGCCAGTCGAGGCGACCGTGAACGGTGACGGGCCGGCCGTCGACCTGCATCGTCACCGCCCACAGGGTGATGAGGTGCGGCGTCCCCGGGGCGGCTTTGACCACGGGCGGGCGGTCCGGCGACATCCAGTGGAGCCGGTGGTCGTGCCAGGTGAAGCTCGGCGTGACGCCGCGGCGCTGCCAGCTGGGCCGGCGTGACGCGGCCTCGCCGAGGTCCTGCGGCAACGACTGGATCAGCAGGCTGGCGTTGAGGAACGACGACAGCGCGTTGACGTTCTCCTCGGCACCCGTGGGGCTGAGCCGCACGTACGGCTCGCCGGCGTACCCGAGGATCGTGACGGTGGACGCCGTGCGGTTGGAGACCGTGATCGACTCACCGCTGCGCGCGACGATGACGTCGATACCCGGCACCGGGGGGTCGATGCCCGTGACCACGCATCGGTAGTGGACGACATCCGGCAACGTCGGCCCGGCGTGTGCCTGCGCCGCGGGCGCGAGGATCATGAGGGCGGCGGCCGTGACCGATGCTGCCGTCGAGGTTCGCCATACCGGCATCAACGGACCTCGAGGTCGGTGGTCCCGGTGTAGCTGTCGACGTCGGTGGTGCGTAGGTAGACCTGCAGCGTCCAGGTACCGGCCATGGGCAGGTGCAGGTCGTCTGCGGTGTAGTGCCCCGACCCGATGGGGACGACGACCGCCTGCAGCGGGCCGATGTCCTTCGCCGTCAGCCTTGCCTCCACCTTGAGCTCGGGAACATCCTGCGGCGTGCCGTCGCCGGTGAACGAGTAGATGTGCAGGCTCATGGTGCGCGGGCCCGTGGGCACTGCGCTGATCTCCACCTCCACGGGGCCGACCGCGATCACCCGGTCGACCGTCGGGCGGTAGTCGACCCGCGCCGGCGGAGAGGCGACCAGCATCGCCGTCACCGCGACCACCCCGACCCCCAAGCCGAGCTCCACGGCCACCGACTGCCGCAACGGGCGCAGGGCGGTCGTCAGAGCGGCATGGTCGCGACCTCCCGGTGACGCCGTGCGGGAACTCTTCGGTGCTGCCTTGTGCGGGCCGGCCGCGGCGGCGCCCACGGCAGTACCTACGGCAGTACCCACGGGCATGGGGACGACGAGCTCGCCCGACCGCTGCCCGCCGAGCACCGGCAGCTTCTCGACCACCCACTGCCGCGAGAGGCCGGCCGCGAGCAGGATCGTCCCGACCAGCCCCACCTTGGTCAGCAGGAGGTCGCCGTACCGGGTCGCCCCGAGGGCCGCCAGGCTCTCCGCCTGCCGCCAGGCCTGCACCACCCCGGTGGCGCAGACGACCAGCACGCACAACAGCGCGAGCCGGGAGAACCGCTTGACCGCACGCTGTACCTCGGTCAGGTCGACGGGCCTCACGAGCAGGCTGAGCAGCAGCGGCAGCCCCCCCAGCCACGCTCCCGCGGCGAGGAGATGGGCCAGGTCGAGGGGCACCTGCCAGGCAGGCGTCCCGCCTGCTGCAGCGTGCCCGCTCATCGCGAACGTGACGGTCGTCGCCAGCAGCAGGACGCCGAGCGCCGCCTGTGCCCGGCGTTGCGGCGGCCGTGCGGTCACCCCGAGACGGACGACGACGAGCGCGGCCAGCACCAGGATCACCCGCAGCGACGCGTAGTGGCCCAGGCGCGTCCCGGCGAAGGCCTGCAACACCTGAGGGTCGGCGAAGGAGGACGCCGCGAGGCCGGCGTCCTCGACGCCCTGGAAGCCCAGCAGGACCGCGGTGCCAGCCAGGCACATCGCGAGCGAGGTCGTCAAGGCTCGCCCGGCTCGCTGGGTCGGCCAGCCGGCGGGCCAGGACACGAGGAGGAACGAGACGGACCCGAGGGCGACCAGAAGGCCCGCGAAGCCGAGGAAGCGGCCGACGGCGAGCACCACCCTCACGGCCGAGGAGCCCTGCGTGGGCGTGTGGTTCGCGGCGACGCTGCCGGCGGCGCCGACCGAGAATGTGAACGACCCGCTGATGGGGTGCGAGTCGCTGGAGACCACGCGCCAGTTCACCAGGTACGTGCCGTGGGCCAGGCCTGAGCGCAGGTCGGCGGAGACCTGCTTGCCGGCTCCGCCCGGGTGTCTGACCTGGCCCAGGTCGACCCGCGAGCCGTCGGCGGCGTAGACCTTGACCCCGCCGAGGGCGACCTCCACCGGCTCGTCGAACGTGAGCCCGACGCTCGCCGGGGAGGTCGCCACCACCTGGCCGTCGTAGGGCGTCGTGGACTGCAGGGTGGCGTGCGCGGACGCCGGCGCGGCGCCGGCGACGCCGAGCCACGTCAGCGTCGCCAGCACCAGCAGGCCGAGGACGGCCCGGCGGCGCGCGCGGACGCCGTAGGGCCGGTCCTCGGCCGTGGAGCGGGTGCCAGACGGGGAGGGCATGTCAGACGCTGCTGGTCTCGCGATCGGTGGGCTGGCCGGCAGCCGCGGGCGCGCCGCGCCGCCGGGTCAGCGCGATGCCGACCGCGGCGAGCCCGGCCACGAGGGCCAAGCCACCGAGGACCCGTGCGACGGAGTCCGACGTGGACGGCGCCGCTGCGGTGACCACCGGCGCTGCCGGTGCCGAGGCCTCAGGCGTGGCCGCGCCAGAGGCGGGGGTCTCCCCCTGGGTCGCGGCGACGAGGTCGACGACGGCGGCGGGGTGCTCCGGCTCCGCCCCGCCCGGGGGGGTCACGTCGATCCAACGCACGACCTCACCCGAGGAGTAGGTCTGCAGAACCTTGAACACGAGCGGGCCGGGCTTGTCGGGCAGAGGGCCGACGGACAGGTCGAAGTTCTGGTACTGGCCAGGGTCGATCTTCCCCCCGGTCCAGGTGACCTTGGTGACGGCCTCGGTGACCGTGTCACCGTCCGGCATCGTGATCGGCGTGTCCAGCTTCGACGTCACCAGGGCCGCGGACCAGCCGGGCACGGGTCGCACGCTGACGCCCACGATCGGGGTGTCGGTCGGGAGGTTGAGCTCGAGCTTGACGGTGGAGGCGTTGTCGCGCTCGTTCAGCACGCTGAAGCTCAGCTGAGCGTCGGAGCCGGTGGTGACGGTCTCCGGGGTGACTGCGACGTGCGCCGATGCGGGACCGGCGACGAGCAGGAGGGCGGCGGGGGTGGCGATCGCGGCCACGAGGGCGCGACGCAGGGACCAGTGGTGCACAGATGTCTCCTCAGTCGGTGGCGTGGGTGGGCGGGTGAGCCCGTAGGCGCGGTGTTGCCCGCTCTGCCGACGACCGCCTCACGCAGGTTCGTCAGCCGGCAGGGCCCAGCGCCGACGGCGGGGCACGCCAGCCCAGCCCAGCGATCCTCACAAGGGTGTCCGGGCGCCGCCGCGGCGGCGCCGAGGGGACGGGACGGGGTGCGGCGACGACCGGCCGCGCCACGCGCTGCCCCCGCAACAGCCAGGACGCGGCGGCCATCGACCGGAGGTGCTCGGTGAGGAGGCCGCGGGCCAGCCGGTGCAGAGCCGCCTCCCCACGGCGCAGCCACCAAGCCGTGACAAACACGGCTAGGGCGTGCGCCACGAACATCGACACCGTCGACTCGGTCGAGGTGGTCGCGGCGACGTCCGGGTGGGGGTGGGCCGCCATGGCCATGCCGTCGGGAGTGGCCATGAACACCAGGTGGAGGACCGCCTGGGAAGCGGCCAGCGCGGTGGCCAGCATCGGCAGCGCGAGCTCGCGCGAGCTGAGGAGCAGCCCCAGGAGGACCGCGCCGGTCAGACACCCCGCCACAGCAGACCGGGAGGGAGCCGTGCCGCCCGCCAGCACGTGCATCGCGAGGCCGAGGCCGACGGCCACATGACCGAAGGCCAGGGCGCGCACGGCCAGGGTGGCCCCACCGAGCTCGTGGCCCCCCATGTGCACCCCCTCGTCGGTGAGGATCCGCGCGCCCGCAGGTCCGCGCTCGGCGTCGTCAGCGGTCGCTGCGGTGAGATCGGCAGGACCTGAGGTCAGTGTGGTGAGGCATGCCGGGCTCGCGCAGCCGTATCCCAGAAATCAGGCGAACGGGTCAGGCGGTGCAGGGTCCCGCCCTGCCAGGGCCCGCGGCAGCGGCCGACCGTGCACCACGGCAAGCCCGGAGACGGCTCTGGTGAGCACAACGTACAACCGGCGCAGGCCGGTCCTCTCGTCCGGTTCCGCCTCCGTGATAGCCGCGGGCTCCACCACCACGACCAGGTCGTACTCCAGGCCCTTGGCGAGGGTGGCCGGAACCAGCCACACCCGGCTCGGCGCCACGTGACTGGCCCGCGCCGTCGCGGTCGTCGCCCTCGCCCTCGCGGAGGTCGCCGTGCCCAGCACCACGTGGGCCACCCCCGCGGTGTCCAGCCCGGCGTGGCTGCGGCCCACCCAGGCGTCGGGCACGATGACGCCGACCGAGCCCTCGTGTTCCAGGGCGTCCTGGACGGCGACGATGGCGGCCTCGATCACACGCTGGTCCGCGCCGCGCCCGGCCGTGACGAGCACGACCTGCAGGCTGCCAGGGTCGTCCCGCACCGAGACGGGGATGCTCAGCCCCGGCGCGATGGTCGGCAGCAGCTTCGCAGCCCAGTCGATGACGGCCGACGGCACCCGGAAGCCACGGTCGAGCACCTCCAGCGCGGCGTCGGGCTTCCCGAGATGGGCAAGGCTCTGCTCCCACGACGGGGTCGCCCACGGTGTCGTGCCCTGCGCCAGGTCACCGAGCACCGTCAGAGAACCCGTGGCGCATCGGCGCCCGACCGCGCGCAGCTGCATCGCGGACAGGTCCTGCGCCTCGTCGAGGACGACATGCCCGAGACTCGCCGTGCGCTCCAGGAGGTCCGCGAGCTCGTCGAGCAGGACGGCGTCCGCCGCCGACCACCGCGTGCTGCCCGGCGAGCGCACAGGCCCCGTTCGCAGCAGGAGGGCCTGCTCGTCCGGCTCGAGCACGCCGTCGCAGCACACCGCGAGGAGTGCGGCGTCGGAGAGCAGGCGGTGCAGAACCCTGGTCGGCGTGAGCGCCGGCCACACCTCGGCGACATACAGGCGCACCTCTCGGCTGCGAGCCACGGCGTCCTGCACCCGGTCGTCCGGGGACTCCCCGGCCGCTTCCATCTGGACGAGCAGCGCGTGGGAGAGCCGCTGGGCGAGCATCGACCGAGCCGCCGAGTAGCGCACTCCTCGAGCGGAGAGCTCGGCCACGATCGACCCGGCCTCGGCGGCGCTGAGCCGCCACCGGCGCACGCCCCTGGGCAGCACGAGCGCCGCCTCTGGCATCCTCGCGTGGCCCCAGACGGCGCGTCTGAGCACCTCGGCCATGCGGGCGTCAGCCTTGAGGGCGGCCACCGCGACGTCGTCGCGCCCACGGACGACGACCCGGGCGCCGGGCGTGGAGGCGACCAGGTCCTCCACCGTCGTATGTCGCACGTCCATCTCCCCCAGGGACGGCAGGACGGCCGCCACGTGGTCGAGGAACGAGGACGTCGGTCCGACGACGAGCACGCCGGCGCGAGCGAGACGCTCCCGGAAGGCATACAGCAGCCAGGCCGCCCGGTGCAGGCCGACGGCCGTCTTGCCGGTGCCGGGTGCGCCCTGGACGCACAGAGAGGTCGCGAGGTCGGCGCGTACGAGCTCGTCCTGCTCAGGCTGGATCGTGGCAACGATGTCGCGCATCGGTCCCACCCTGGGGCGTTCGATCTCCCGGGTCAGGATCGCGCTGCGCCGGCCGGCCTCGGCGTCGGCCGTCGGGTCGGTGAGGTGCTCGTCCTCGTAGGCGGTGATCCGGCCGCTCTCGATCCCGAACCGTCGACGACGCTGCACGCCGAGGGGCTGGGAGCGGCTGGCACGGTAGAAGCCGCGTGCGACGTCTGCGCGCCAGTCGATGACGGCGGGGTCGCCCTGCTCGTCGGCGACGTGCCGCCGACCGATGTACCAGCGCGAGCCGTCCCCATGGTCGGTGCGGCCGAAGAAGAGGGCGGTGTCCGGGTCGTCGACGAGTGACTGCGCGCGCCGCCACAGCGTCGCGGCGAGGTACTCACCGGACACCCGGTCGCCGGCCTGGACCTGCAGAGCGAGGGTGCGCCGTCGCATGCGTGCCAGGTGCTCGCGTGCCCCCGCCAGGTACGCCTGCTCCCGAGTGAGCTCGTGGTCAGGCACGGCCGACAACGCTAACCCCGGCCGGCCCGTTGGTCATACCGTGAACATGCGTGCCGCGGCGCTCTCGGCTTCCTCGTACTGGCGTCCGGCGAGGGCGAGGGCGACCTGGATCTCCTCCAGCCCGCACCGCACCCGTTCCTGAGTCGCCTGCCAGTCGTTGATCACCGTGTGGAACGAGGACGCTGCCTGGCCCCGCCATGACGCCTGCAGGTCCACGAGGTGCCGCATCATCCGGTCGACCTCGCAGCCGATCTGTGCGGCAGAGCTGCGCACCGCCGCGCTGGCCTGCTCCACCGCGGCGCTGTCCACCTCGAACCGGGTCATCGCCGTGCCTCCTTGAGTCGTCGCTCCGCTCGGGCCGGCCGGCGCGAGCGCATGACGAGGAAGCCTGGCACCGTGACGCTCACGGCGCCTGGGCTGTCCACAGGGGTCCGGCTGTCCACAGGGTCGCAGGGGTGGGCGGGAAGTCGGTCGTGCGCACCGCCCGTGCCGGCTGCCAGGATCGACCCATGAGCAGCGACGAGCCCACCTCGGCAGACGACTCGACCGCCGGCCCGCGGGCGCCGGCACGCGACTCCCACGATGCCCCCCGCGAGCGATCGGCCCGTCTGGACGTGCTGGTCCCCGGCTACGTCGGCGACCGCGTCGGCTCCACCGTCGTTCTGGTGCGCGACGGCGACCGGGTCGTCGTCGTGGACCCGGGCATGGTCGCGGCTCGCTCGGCGATCCTCGACCCGCTGCGTGCTCTGGGCGTGGACCCCGACGACGTCACCGACGTCGTGCTGTCGCACCACCACCCCGACCACACGATGAACATCGCGCTCTTCGCGCGGGCCGCGGTTCACGACGTCATGGCCACTTACCGCGGTGACATCTGGGACGACCGTCCCGCCGAGGGGTTCGAGATCACGCCCTCCATCCGCTTGATAGAGACGCCGGGGCACAGCCTGCAGGACATCACGACGCTCGTCGGGACCCCCGAGGCGGTCTTCGCCGCCACCCACGCCTGGTGGTCGGCCCAGGGGCCGGCCGAGGACCCGTACTCACCGGACCCGGCCGCCCTTGCGTCGTCCCGTCGCCGCATCCTGGCCGTGGCCGACGTGGTCGTCCCCGGTCACGGCCCGGCGTTCCGTCCATCGACCGGGACGCCGCGCTGACGGCGCGGGGGTCCAGGCAGCGCCGGCACGCACAGATCCGGCACGCACAGATGAGGGCCTGAGGCGTGGCCGTGCTGATCGACCCGCCGATCTGGCCCGCGCGGGGTCGGCGCTGGTCCCACCTGGTGAGCGACGTGTCGCTGGCCGAGCTGCACCTGTTCGCCGGCTCGATCGGCATTCCCGACCGCGGCTTCGAGGGGGACCACTACGACGTGCCCGAGGAGCGCTACGCGGGGGTGGTGGCGGCCGGCGCGATCCCCGTCAGCAGCCGTGAGCTGCTGCGCCGCCTGCAACAGTCCGGGCTGCGCAGGCCGAAACGCCGCGGCGAGCGCGTGCTGGCCAGCCGAGCCGAGGGCCGGGGCGGCCGGCTGGACACGGTGCTGTCCACCTTGGCGCCGCTGGGCGAGGTGCTCACCGTTCATGTCGTCGTCGAGGACGGTGGTCGGCTGCTCGTGCGAGGCGACGGCGGGGAGGGGTACGTGTTGCCCAGTGCGCCCGCGTCGGGGGCGGGGCACGGCGCCTGGTGGGACGCCCTGCGCCGGTTGCTCGGTGCGTTGGTCGCCGACGCGTCCCCGGTGACGCACGTCGTCCAGGCGGGCTACCTCAGGCACGTGCCCGCGACCCGTCGCACGAGCACGACCTTCGAGGTGGTCGCACGGTGGTGGCCGTCGGGGGCCTCGCAAGGCCAGGCGCACCGCAGCGGAGAGCCGGGCACCTCGCCCGCCGTGGCGCTCGATGGCGATGCGACCCGCTGGGTCGCGTGGGACGAGGCCGTGCCCCTGTTGCCGCGCGAGATCGCCCCCCTCGTCGAGGGCACACTCTTCCGGGTGCGGGGTGCCGACGGCGCAGGCACCTAGGGCGTCAAGCGAGCCGCTCGAGCTCGGCTGCGACGTTCTGGCGCGCTCGCTCCTCCCACCAGTCGTGGGCTCGGCTCGTCACGAAGAGCGCCGGAGCATCCAGGAGTCCCTGCAGCACCCGTGTCCGGCCGGAGCGGAAGCCCTCGTCACTGACGTGCGCGTACTCCGCGCGAACACCGGCCACGTACTCCGCGTACCGGAAGGGCTCCGCCGCGAGGATCGCAAGGTCGGCGTCGCACAGGACCGCGCCGTCGACGTCGCCGGGCTCGGCGTGATGGGTCGCCGTCAGCTCGACCAGCCGGCGAACCTCGGCCACCTGCCCCGGAGCTGCCAGGAGCCGGCTGAGCACGTCGGCCGCCAGACCGGCGCTCTCACGCTCGTCGTCCCCCGGGCGTCCGTCGTAGACGGCGTCGTGGAACCACGCGGCGAGCCGCACTGCGACGGCGTCCTCGGCGAGGTCGGCCAGCGCGTCGACATGGTCGAGCACCTCGCACAGGTGACGCAGGTCGTGGTAGTGCCGGTGCGGCTGCGACCACCGTGCCAGGAGGTCGAGGCCCGCCGCCTCGACCGCGTGGACGGCACTCGCCGCCTCACCGGGGACTGCCGCCTCAGAGGGGGCCTTCGCGGTGCCGATGGCGGCCGCCCAGCGCCTCAGCAGAACGGTCTCGAGCCCGGAGTCGTCCACGTCCACCGGGCAAGCATCGCCGACGCCCGCGTGGTGCGCAGGGCCACCGACCCACTCGGGAGACGGTCGAGGCCGGCCGAGGACCGGGGGCGGGCGCCGAGGCGGGCAGGCAAAGAGGCGACCGCCGCGGTCCGGAGGGGGGGAACCGGACCGCGGCGGTCGTTGCTGCCGCGCGGCGGGCGAATCGGGGGGGCGACCGCCGCGCGGCAGGCTCGGGTCAGCCTGCGGGCTTGGTCCCGAGGGTCACCTTGATGTCGGTGCTGGACCCACCGCGCACGACGGTGAGAGTGACGGCGATGCCGGGACGGCGCTCGCGCACCTGGGCGATGAGCGACTCCACGCCGTTCACGGGCTCGCCGTTGACGGCGATGACGGCGTCGCCGACCTTGAGCCCGGCGGAGGCCGCCGGCGAACCCGCCGTGACGGAGGCGAGGACGGCGGCTTGCCGCTGCGCGCCCTCGAGGGTGACCTCGCGGTCCTGCAGGCCCACACCGAGCCAGGCGTGCTGCACGGAGCCCGACGCCGTGAGCTGCGCGGCGACGTCCTTCGCCTCGTTGATCGGGATCGCGAAGCCGAGCCCGATGCTGCCGGACTGCCCGCCGGAGCTGCTGCCGAGGGAGGCGATCGAGGACGTGATGCCCACGACCTTCCCGCCGGCGTCGACGAGGGCCCCGCCGCTGTTACCGGGGTTGACTGCCGCGTCGGTCTGGATCGCGTTCGTGATGACCTCGTCGCTCGTGGTGGCGCCGGCGCCGAGGGGGTTCTGGCTCTGGGCGGCCTGAGTCGTAACCGGGCGGTTGACGTTGCTCACGATGCCCGTGGTCACGGTGTTGGCCAGGCCCAGCGGGTTCCCGACGGCCATGACGGCGTCGCCGACCTTGACGGCGTCGCTGTTACCGAGGACGGCGGGCTTGAGCCCGGAGGGCACGGTGGACAGCTTGATGACGGCGAGGTCCGTTGACGGGTCGGTGCCGACCACGGTGGCCGCGTACATGCGCCCGTCCGGCAGGGCCACACGCAGGCCCCCCGACGTGGCTTCGGCGACCACGTGGTTGTTCGTGAGGATGTGCCCCTGGACGTCGAGCACGACGCCGGAGCCTTCGGCGCCGCCGTTCTGCGTGGTCACCTGCACCGAGACCACGCTCGGCTCCACGGCGGCGGCCACAGCGACCCAGTCGGGCGAGGAGCTGCTGCTGCCCTGCACGGGTGCCGGCACGCTGGGCTGGCCCTGCGTGGTCGCGGCGGTGCTCGCCGTGCGAGGACCGGAGTCGTTACGGGCGACGAGACCGGCCGTGAGGAGGCTGGCGATCGTGGCCGAGCCGACGCCGACCGCGAGTACGCCGATCCACCCGGGACGGCGCGGCTCGCGCGGCCGGGGGGCGGGGGGCGTCGAGAACGTGGTCGGTGGTGGGACGGAGCCGACGGGCATGGGCTGCGTCGGGTACGTCCCGGTCGGCCACGACGGCGTCGGCCAGGAGCCTGCGCCGGGGGCCGGGAGGTAGGCCGGCTGCTGCACGTCGGCCGGGTACTGCACGTCGGCCGGGTACTGGGCCTCTGCCGGGTACTGCACGTCGGCCGGGTACTGGACGTCGGCCGGGTACTGCACGTCGGCCGGGTACTGCACGTCGGCCGGGTACTGGGCTTCGGTCGAGTAGTGAGCCTCGGCCGGGGCGTCGTTCTCGACGGCCGGCGCAGCCGCGTCGGGGGCCCCGGCCGCGGTGCCCGGCTCGTCGTGCGGCGGGGTCCACGAAGTGCGCCACTGGTCGGGCATCGGGTCCGTGGTCTGGGTCATCGCTGACTCCACCTCTCTCGTTCTCTGGTTGGTCCCTACTCCACCCGCTTCGCCTGTACGGGTGATGGTCCGACCCTGGGAGTTGACTGGGAGAAGTCGATGGAGGCCGATGTCCGTCTCCTGGACGAGGGCAGCGGGCCGGCCCCGACAGGGACCGGCCCGCTGCACCACTGTGTTTCGCCTACGTCTGGTCGCCCGACGCCTGGGTCGGCGGGTCAGATGCCCGCGACCACCTGCGAAGCGACGTCAGCGTCGTGCTTGGGCACGAGCACCTGGAAGCTGGACTGGCCGGTCATGGAACGGATCTCCCGAATGATCGGCACGACGCCGACGTCGGCCAGGGAGCCCTCGACGAGGGGGAGGCTGCCGCGGCCGACCTCGGTCACGGGGACCAGGCGGTTCACGTTGGGGGCAGGCAGCACGGCGTCGAGGATACGGGTGAGCGTGGACATGGAACATCACTCCTGTAGGGGTGATCTGGTGCTGGCACCGCCGGTACGGCGTCGTCGCCGGCGGTCTGAGGCGGACCATCGCTTCGTTGCGGTCCGCGGCTCCCGGCCCCGTGCTGGGGTCTCCACGCGAGGCCCGGTAGCGCTTACATTCTCGCACGCACGCCCATCGAGGGCCGAGCTGAAAGCCCTGCTTTCCAAGGAAGTGAGCGATGTCACCGGTCGGGTGGCCGCCGGGTGAACGCGGTCCGAAGCTGCGTCGAACTCGGCCGGAGGCAGCTCCGCGCGAGGCCGGAACCCTCAACGGCACGAGGCTCGGACGGCGGTCGCGGACTGCCGGCACCGCCGCTGCGGCGAGGCGGGACGAGGTGTGGCGAGAGGGGCAGCGCTGTCAGGAGACTGCGTCGCGGCCCGGCAGGGCGACGCGGAACGTCGCGCCGCCACCAGGCGTCGGGCGCACCTCGACGCGCCCGGAGTGCGCCCCGACGACGGCCGCGACGATCGACAGGCCGAGCCCCGACCCGCCCCCGTGACCGCGCCGTCGCGAGGCGTCGAGGCGGAAGAAGCGCTCGAACACCCGCGCCGCCTGCTCCGGTGTCAGCCCTGGCCCGTGGTCGCGAACCTCCAGCACCGCGAGGGGTCCGGGACCGGTGCCGTTCGCGGTGTAGTCGAGCCCCACCGCGACCTCCACCGGGCTGCCCGCAGGCGTGTGCCGGATCGCGTTCGCGACGAGGTTCGCAACGACCTGCCGAAGCCGGTCCTCGTCGCCGGTGACCACGGCCGACCCTGGGCCGTGACCCGGCGCCAGCCCGGTGAGCGTCACCGGGCGGGACGCGTCCAACCCGTGCGCGTCGTGAACCGCGTCGCCGGCCAGCACCGCGAGGTCCACGGGCTCGCGACGCACTGGCCGCTGCTCGTCCAAGCGCGCCAGCAGGAGCAGGTCCTCCACGAGGCTGCCCATGCGCCGGGCCTCGTCCTCGATGCGACGCATGGTGCGGGCGACGTCCTCCTCCTCGCGCACGGCGCCCTGCCGGTAGAGCTCGGCGAACCCGCGGATCGACGCCAGTGGCGTCCTCAGCTCGTGTGAGGCATCCGCAGCGAAGCGTCGGGTCCGTGCCTCGGAGGCCTCGCGAGCGCGGAACGCCGACTCGATCTGCGTGAGCATCCCGTTCAGGGACGAAGTGAGCCGGCCGACCTCGGTGGTGCGCGGGCGCTCCGGCACCCGACGTGACAGGTCGCCGGCGGCGATGGCTGCTGCGGTCTCCTCCACCTCGACCAACGGCACGAAGGCGCGCCTGATGAGCAGCCAGCCGAGCAGGGCACCACCCGCGACGACGAGGAGGCCCAGCACCGTGAGCAGCGAGCGCATGGTCGCCACGGTGCTCTCGACGCGGGTCATGGGTGCGGCCACGAGGGAGTAGAGAGGTACGTCGCGGTTTCGCGGCCGCAAGGCGATGGCCTGCACCCGCCAGGTGTGCCGGCCGTCGACAGAGGCGACCGTGAACGGCGAGCCCGAAGCGAGGTCCTGGCCGCTGGGCAGCACCGGGAGCGTGGGCTCCTCGGGAAAGCGGGGGGATCCGGAGGACTCGCCCGGGTTGGTCGTGGGGTCGGTGCCGCTCAACCACCACCGGACGACGAAACCTCCTGGCAGGCCGCCCGGCGCGTCGAAGGGGTCGAGGTTGGGCGTCTGCGACTCGCGGACGGCGAACACCGTGACGTTGGCGGCCTGAGCCCGGAGCTCGGCGTCCACCTGGGTGAGCAGGTAGCTGCGCAGCAGGGACAGCGCGAACCAGCCGCTGATCGCCAAGGCCCCCAGGAGAACGACGACCAGGATCGCGACGAGGCGTGTGCGCAACGAGAGTGCGCGGACCCAGCCTCGCGCCTGGTCTGCCGCCGCCCGTACGCCGCGGCCACGCGAGGCGGGGGGCACGGACGATGGAAGTGACGTCGCGGCGGTCGCGACGTCGTCGGGTGACGGGGCGTCCTCGGGCGACGCGACGTCCTGGGGCGACGCGACGTCCTCGGGCGACGCGACGTCCTCGGGCGACGCGACGTCGTCGAGCGACGCGACGTCGTCGAGCGACGCGGCGTCCACAGGCCACGGGGCGTCCACGGGCCACATGGCCTCCTCGGGCGGCGCGTCGTCCTCGGGCTGAGCGGACGAGGGGAGGGCGGCGTCCTCGGGGTCGGTCATCGACTGCTGCTCAGGCATCAGGTGGGAGCCGCAGCACATAGCCGACACCGCGCTTGGTATGCACCAGCGGCGGCTCGACGACGTCGATCTTGCGGCGGAGGTAGGAGATGTAGGACTCGACGATGCCGGACTCGCCGTTGAAGTCGTAGGCCCACACATGGTCGAGGATCTGCGCCTTGGAGAGCACCCGGTTGGGGTTGAGCATGAGATAGCGCAGGAGCTTGAACTCGGTGGGCGAGAGCTCGACGAGGTGGCCGGCGCGCCGGACCTCGTGGGAGTCCTCGTCGAGCTCCAGGTCGTGGAAGACGAGCCGGCCCGAGGCGGCGTCGGAGACCGCACCCGTGCGACGCAGGATGGCCCGGATGCGGGCCACCACCTCCTCGAGGCTGAAGGGCTTGGTGACGTAGTCGTCTCCGCCGACGGTGAGACCGGTGACCTTGTCGGAGGTCTCGTCGCGTGCGGTGAGGAAGAGCACGGGCATGTCACGGCCGCGCTCGCGCAGCTTGCGCGTGACCGAGAAGCCGTCGAAGTCGGGCAGCATCACGTCGAGGACGACCAGGTCGGGCCGGTGGCGGTCGGCGAGCTTGAGGGCCTCGGCGCCGTCGGCAGCCGGGAAGACCTCGAACCCGGCATAGCGCAGGCTCGCGGTGAGCAGCTCGCGGATGCTCGGCTCGTCGTCGACCACGAGCAGGCGAGCCTCAGGGGACTTGTCGGCCACGCGGCCATTCTGCTCACAGATACTGTGAGGTTGCTGGGAGTGCTCTGGACGCCTGGCGGCGGGCCAGTGCTGCCATGGCCGCGGCCACGAGGACGACCCCCTCGTCACGCAGGACGAGGTCGGCGCCGTGGGCGAGCAGCAGCAGCACAGCCTCGGGCGGGGCTTGCCGTGGCACGGTGACCAGCATGGCGGCGGCGGGGTGGCGTGCGCGCAGGAGATCGACGTCGTCCGCGGCGGCGTCGCTGACCCAGAGCAGGTCGGCCGTGCACTGGGCACCGAGCGCCTCGACGAGCGCCAGCTCGACCACCCGGACGTCGTCCCCCAGCGACTGGGCGAGCGCGCACCCGAGCGTCGGCTGCGCCGAGGACGCCCGGGTGACGTGCACCGCCTCTACCACCATGCCGGCAGTCCACGCCGTCGAGGTGACAGGCGGGTGGGCTGGGGCTGTGAGGATGCTGCGGACCCGCGTGGGTGCGGGTCAGGGCGCCTGGAGCACGTCGTCGGCGTCGACGATGCGGTAGGCGTAGCCCTGCTCGGCGAGGAACCGCTGCCGGTGCGCGGCGAAGTCCTGGTCGAGGGTGTCGCGCGCGACGACTGCGTAGAAACGGGCCGTCCGTCCGTCGCTCTTCGGCCGCAGCACGCGCCCCAGCCGTTGCGCCTCCTCCTGACGGGACCCGAACGACCCCGACACCTGGATCGCGACGCTGGCCTCGGGCAGGTCGACGGAGAAGTTCGCGACCTTGCTGACCACCAGCGTCGGCAGCAGCCCTTCCCGGAAGGCTGCGAACAGCCGTTCCCGTTCGGCGACGCTCGTCTCGCCCTTGACCACGGGGGCTTCCAGGCGCCGTCCCAGCTCGTCGAGCTGGTCGAGGTACTGCCCGATGACGAGCACGGGCTCCCCGGCGTGCCGCCGCACGAGAGCCTCGACCACGACGTTCTTCTGCTCGCTGGTCGAGCAGAGCCGGTAGCGCTGGTCCGGTTCGGCGGTCGCATAGGTCATCCGCTCCCGCTCCGGCAGGGTGACGCGGACCTCGACGCAGTCGGCGGGGGCGATGTAGCCCTGCGCCTCGATCTCTTTCCAGGGCGCGTCGAAGCGCTTCGGGCCGATGAGGGAGAACACGTCGCCCTCGCGCCCGTCCTCACGGACCAGGGTCGCCGTGAGCCCGAGCCGGCGCCGGGCCTGCAGGTCGGCCGTCATCCGGAAGATGGGTGCGGGCAGCAGGTGCACCTCGTCGTACACGATGAGGCCCCAGTCGCGGGCATCGAGCAGCTCCAGGTGCGGGTACGTGCCCTTCCTGCGCGTGGTCATCACCTGGTAGGTGGCGATGGTGACCGGCCGCACCTCCTTGCGTGCCCCGGAGTACTCCCCGATCTCGGCATCGGTGAGCGTCGTGCGCGCCAGCAGCTCAGCGCGCCACTGGCGGGCGGCGACCGTGCTCGTCACCAGGACCAGGGACGTGGCCTGCGCCCGCGCCATGGCCGCCGCGCCCACGATGGTCTTGCCCGCGCCACAGGGCAGTACCACCACGCCGGAACCGCCGTGCCAGAAGCCGTCGACGGCGTGCTGCTGGTACTCGCGCATCGCCCAGCCGTCCTGCCTCAGCGCGATCGGGTGCGCCTCGCCGTCCACGTACCCGGCCAGGTCCTCGGCCGGCCACCCCAGCTTCAGCAGCGCCTGCTTGAGCCGGCCCCGCTCGCTGGGGTGCACGGCGACGCTCTCGCGGTCCAGGCGGCGGCCGAGCATCGGCGCCACCTTCGCCGAGCGCAGCACCTCCTCGAGCACCGGCAGGTCGACGGCGTGCAGCACGAGGCCGTGCTCCGCGTCCTTGCGCAGCTGCAGACGGCCGTAGCGAGCCATCGTCTCCGCGACGTCGACCAGGAGGGCGTGCGGAACGGCGTAGCGGGAGAACTCGAGGAGGACGTCGACAACCTGCTCGGCGTCGTGACCCGCCGCACGGGCGTTCCACAGGCCGAGCGGGGTGATCCGGTAGGTATGGATGTGCTCGGGCGCCCGCTCCAGCTCCGCGAAGGGTGCGATGGCCTGCCGGCACGCGGTGGCGAGCGCATGGTCGACCTCGAGCAGAAGCGTCTTGTCGCTCTGCACGATGAGAGGGCCGTCGGTCACGATCCGCCGTCCGGCGAGGGAGGTGCCACGCCCCCAGTGTGCCAAGGCATCGGTGGACCCGCCCGCGGCGGGCGTCACGGGTGCAGCTCTCACACCGCGCCGAGCGAGGTGGCGTTCCCGTGCGGTCTGTCGCGAGGTCGGGCTCGGTCGGCGTCGGGCTCAGTCGGCGACCACGCTGAGCCGGTGCAAGGCGAAGACCGTGACGCGTTCGGCGGCGCTGTCGTAGGCGGTGACGCGTCCGGCATCGACGGTCAGCGGCTCGATGAGCCGGCGGCTGCGTCGGCCCGCGCTGTCGGCATACCCGACCCAGACGGCCTGTCGCCGCCGCGCGGCCTCACGAAGGATCGTCAGAGCACTCGCCGGGTCCCCGGTCTCCAGGGGCGACGAGTCGGGGGCGCAGGCACCCGACGGCCCGAGCGGGGACCCACCCGCGTCGGCGGCGCGCATGGCCCTGACGACGGCGTGCAGAGTCGCCTCGCTCGGCAGGGCCGGCAGATGCCGGCGCACGGGGGGCCGGGGTGCCGCACGCCGGGCGTGCGCGGGGCCGACGAGGGCCACGCCTGAGCTGCTCTCGGCCACGGGGGCCAGCCCCATCGACCGCAGGGCGGCCAGCAGCCGGCTGGGTTCAGCCGCCGTGACGAGCACGGTCGGCGCCAGCCGGCGCAGGTGCAGGCCGGCCGCACGGGGGTCGGCGAGCAGCTGTGCCAGCGTGGCCTCGTCGTCGCTGCGCACGTAGCCCGCTGCTGCGCCGATGCGCAGCCTCCCGTGCCGGCGCGCGGCGTCCAGCACGAGGTAGCTCAGTGGCTGCGGCACCGGCGTCCGGGAACGCGTCTCGAGCACGGACAGTACGTCGGCTGCGCTGAGGCCGGCGTCGAAGGCACGCTGCAGCGACTGCTCGCTGAACCGGAACACCGTGGCAGGTCCGTGGCTGTCGACGTCCGCGACCATCGACATCTGCATGGCCAGTGCGGGTTGCAGCGGTCCGGGCGCCACCGCGGTGAGGTCCGCCTGCAGCAGAACGTGGTCCACCGGTGCCGGCAGTGCCGCGTCGAGCGCCGCGGCTGCCCTCGAGACCTCCCCGGATCCAGGGCTGGACGCAGGACCGGTCGCAGGACTGGACGCAGGACCGGCCGCCGGACCGAGCGCAAGACTCTCGGTCGCGTCGGCGAGGAGCGCCGCGCCGTGGTCGGACAGCACCCCCGCCCCGGTGACGCCCAGCACGGCGGCCTCGTGCAGCGTCGCGTGCAGCAGCTCGGCTCGCAGCCGTCCCCCTCGGCGCGGGCCGGCCCACGTCAACCTCGCCAGCAGGGACTGCGCGCCGGCGGCCAGGACCTCTTCCTCGTCGAGGGCTGACGCATCGCCAGGGGCGTCGGCCACGGCGAGGTCGCCGAGCACCTGCCGCCGCAAGGCGGGCGCCCACGTGTCGTCCAGCCCGGGCTCGAGCACCACACGCACGGCGCCGCGCTCGTCACGGGTCCCGACGAGGCCGGGCACCCTCGTGCTGTCCAGCCAGGCCATCGCGAGCCGGGCCCACCGGGTGCCCGTACCGTTCAGGCGCCAGGCGTCGAGCTGCGCGGTGGGTGCCCAGACGGGGTCGGCGTCACCGTCGACACCGAGCAGGCCGGCGGCCCACGCGGTTTCGACGAGGACCGCCGCCGCGGGCTCGTCGACGCCCAAGGTCGCGGCCGTCCGGCGCAGCTCGCGAACCCCGACACCGCCGGAGCGCAGCACCGCTGGGGGGCCGGCCTCCCAGGCGTCGCAGAGCCTCTCGACGAGCCGGACGGCATCGGCTGCGGCGGCTGCGGCGGCCTCATGTACGCGGCGGCGCGTGACCCGGGCACCGTCGAGGTCTGGCGGCCGGGCCGCGGGGGCGATATGCACGCGTCCGTCGCGCAGGGCCAGGGCGATCTCGCGGGGGAGCACGACGTGCCCCGGGTCGCTGACCGCGAGCAGGCCGTGGGCGAGCAGCCAGTCCACCGCCGATACGGCAGTCGCCGCCCGGACGGCGCGGTCGGCGTCCTCCACCGCGCCGACCGGCGGCCCCCAAGCCAGGCGGTCGAGCACCCTGCGCGCGCCCTCAGGCGCACGCTCGAGCAGGGCCGAGAGCCTGGTTGGGTCACTGAGATGGGCGGCAGCCCGCGCCGCCGGGTCCCCGTCGGCCACCGCGGGGAGGTCGAGGTCGTCCAGCAGCTCGTCCAGCCGCCGGGGGGACCGTCGTCCGAACGCCTGGACCAGTGGCGGACCCAGTCCGGCGGGGAAGGGACCGACAGCCTCCTGCGCCGCGCGCAGCACGTACACGGAGCGCGGCCCACCCCAGACCAGGGCCAGAGCGCGAAGCCGGTCGACCGGCTCGCGGGCGGTGGCACCCCATCGCCGCGACACCTCGGCGAGGGATGTCGGTTCGGGCAGGATGGCGAGGACCTCGAGGACCTCTATCGCTGCGGCGTCCAGCAGGTCCACGGCTCGGCGCACGCTGGCCCGCCCCGCGGCGCGCATGGCCAGCGTGGTGATGTCGGGCGGTGCGGGGACGGCGAGATCGGGCCGGGCCCGCAGGAGATCCGCCAGGTCGGACTCGGTTCGCGACCTCAGGTCTTCCGCGAGGGTCCTCGGCGCCCGCGCCGCCGTCCGGGCCGGGGCACGGCGACGCTGCGGAGACTGGGTCGCCTCGCTGCCCGGCATGCCTGACAACGCTACCGGCGAGCGACCGGAACCGGCCGCCTGCGGTCCGGCGGCCCCCGCGCTTACCTGGCGATGGCCGTGGTCACAGCAGGTTCCCAGGAAGCCCGTCGATGCTGCTTGCGCGCCCGCACTCACCAGCACCTGCCCCGACCGCGCTCGACCGCAGGCCCGATACGGCCTGGACCACAGCGACCACGCCCCGAGGACCGGGATGACCCCAGACACGGCAGCCGCGACGCGCCGCCCGGCGCGTCCGTCGGCTCCCGCCGAGCCCGGGCCCGGTTCGCGGCGGAGGATGTCCGCGCCGGCCCCGTCGGTCACCGCTTCGCGCGCAGGCGACCTGACGGCCGCGACGGCGGGGCTGGGTCTGGGCGTGCTCGTGGCGGCGTGGTGGCTCACCGTCGCGAGCTCGTGGTGGAGCACGCCCTCGACGGCTGCGGTGGCTCTGAGCGAGCTCACCGGGCTCGTGGGGGTGGGGCTGCTGCTCGGCAGCGTGCTTCTCACCGCGCGTGTGCCCTGGCTCGAACGCGCCGCGGGGCTCGACGTCCTTATCCGCTGGCACCGCCGCATCGCCCCGTACGGCGCGTACCTCGTGACGGCGCACGTCCTGCTCGCCATCGTCGGCTACGCCGGTGTCGAGGGCCGGGGGGTGCTGCCCGAGACGTGGAGCCTCGCCTGGACCTGGCGCGACATGCTTGCCGCCTACGCGGGCTTCGCGATGCTCGTTGCAGCGGGCCTGACGTCGTGGCGAGTGGCCCGGCGGCGGATGCGCTACGAGACGTGGTGGGCCGTGCACCTGTACACCTACCTCGGGATCGGGTTGTCGCTGCTTCACCAGCTGAGCACCGGTGTGACCTTCGTCGGCCACACCGCGATGCGCTGGACCTGGCTCGCCGCGCACGTCGCGATCCTGGCGACAGTGCTCTGGTACCGGCTGCTCACCCCGCTGGTCCGCAGCCTCTGGCACGGCATGCGTGTCGAGCGGGTCGTGCGCCAGGGCCGCGGCACGATCTCGGTGATCCTTCGCGGTCGACGGCTCGACCGGCTGCCGATGGCCGGCGGTCAGTTCGCACACTTCCGCTTCTGCCGCCGCGGCCTGTGGTGGCAGGCCCACCCGTACAGCATCTCCGGCCTGCCTTGGCAGGGGAGGCTCCGGATCACGATGGCGGTCGAGGGCGACTACGCGAAGGCGATCATGCGGTTGGCGCCCGGGACCCGCGTGCTCTTCGAGGGCCCCTACGGCGCGTTCACCGCGCACCGGCGCTCGCCGGGGCGCCGGGTGCTCCTTGTGGGCGGCGGGGTGGGGATCACACCGATCCGCACGGTGCTCGACGACCTCCCGCCCCAGTCGCGGCCGATCGTGGTGTACCGCGTGCGCAAGGGTGAGGACGCGATCCTGGTCGAGGAGCTGCAGAGACTGGTCGACGAACGCGGCGGTCAGCTGCACGTCTGGGCAGGGCGCCGGCGGGACCAACCGGTCGACGCGCGGCGCCTCATGCGCCTGGCACCGGACCTGCCGGGCCGCCACGTCTACGTCTGCGGGCCGGTGTCGCTCGTGAACTCGGTGCGCTCAGCCTGCACTCTCGTCGGTGTGCCGGCAGAGCGCTTCCACGCCGAGGAGTTCGCCTGGTGACCGGCGCGGACGGGGCCGCGGCCCGTGCCGAGAGGCTCGAGAGGATGGATCTTCAGTGAGGCGTGCGCTGATCACCGTGACCGCCACCGTGGCGGGCACCGTCGCGGTGCTCACCTACCACCCGGGGGTCGGTCGGACCGGGGTGAGCCTCGCCGGCGGGTCGACGTCCAGGACTCACGCGTCCGGGCCCGGGTCCGGGTCCGGTGCCGGCACGAGCCAGACCCCGGCACAGGCAGGTGCTCCGGCCGGCTCAGGCGCGCTCTCGCTGCCCGCGTCGGGGTCGGCGACGGGGCCGACGGTCACGACGCGGTGGGGGCCGGTGCAGGTGAGGGTGCAGTTCTCGGGGGGAAGGATCGCCGACGTGCAGGCGCTGCAGCTGCCCAACGGTGACGGCCGGTCGGTGTGGATCAGCCAGCAGGCCGAGCAGATCCTTCGTCAGGAGGTCCTGCAGGCGCAGTCGGCCAACGTGGACATGGTGTCGGGTGCGACCTACACCAGCGGGGGGTACATCCAGTCGCTGCAGGCCGCGCTCGACTCGCTGGCCAAGTAGGCGTCGGCGGTGAACGATCGGTCGCCTCGGACCTGGACCGGAGGCCCCCCGAGGCCCCGGACGCCGGGGTCGGCGCAGCTCGTCCGTCGCGCCGAGCCCTGCATGGGAACGGTGTTCTCGTTCGCGGTCGCCGTCCCCGGTCGAGGCGAGGGCGAAGGCCTGGACGCGGGTCTGCACGCTGGGCCGGACACGGGCCCCGCCCGGGTGCATGCGGCCATCGACGCGGCCATGCGCTCCATGCACACGGTGGACGCCGCCTGGAGCCCCTATCGCGAGGACAGCCTCGTCGGTCTCCTTCGTCGTGACCAGCCCGCCGCCGACCCGACCGGCGACCTCGGCCTCGAGGATGTGCTCGAGCGCTGCGAGGTCGCGTGGCGGGTCACCGGCGGCGCCTTCGACCCGTGGGGGCTGCCGGGCGGCTTCGACCCGAGCGGCCTGGTGAAGGGCTGGGCCGTGGAGCGGGCGGTGCGGGTGCTCGAGGCCGCGGGCCTGCACGACGTCGCCGTCGGCGGCGGGGGAGACCTGGTCTTCCGAGGCCACGCCCCCGGGCGCGTGGGCTGGATGGTCGGGCTGCGTGACCCCGGTGACGCCGGCCGTGTGCTCGCACGCTGCGCGGTCGGGGATGCGGCGGTCGCGACGTCCGGCATCTACGAGCGTGGCCGGCACGTGATCGACCCGAGGACGGGCCGCACCGACGGCGACCTGGTCGCCGTCACCGTGGTCGGTCCCGATCTGGGATACGCCGACGCGTTCGCGACCGCCCTGCTCGCCGAGGGTCGCTGCGACCCCGGCTGGCTGGGCAGCCTGCCCGGCTACCGGGCACTCGGCGTGTTCGCCGATGGTCGGCTCGGCGGCGACCTGTTCCCGTCGGTCGAGCTGCTCGCCGCTCCGTAACGGCACACCGGCATCGCTTCACCGCCGCGTCGACCCCCGCACCCGTAGGTGGCTCCGGCACTCCCGGGCGGCTACTGCGCTTCCGGGTGGCTACTGAACGGCCCATTCCGCGGCCGTCCCCGAACCGGGGGAAATGGCCCTGACGGCGGCGATCACCGATGTCGACGGCACGGTGAAGGCGACCCAACCCTCGGCACTGGCCCCGGCACCCAGGGTCAGCAGCTGCGGCAGCAGGTCGCCGGCGCTGATCGCCGCGACAGAGCGCAGAGGGCGGTACTGAACACCGGCGGTGTCGACCACCGCGGTGGAGCGCAGAGTCACGAGGCGCAGGGCCTCCAGACCGCGGTTGACGAAGCGGAAACGGACGGCGACCAGGCGTGCCGTGGGCGCCGGCGCCGGGGAGGCCTTCGCCGCCGTGACGGGGTCGGCGATCCCCGAGACGCGCACGCCGAGGACCATCCCGTCGACGCGGAGGGGCCGGTCCGTCCCCACGGCCGTGCCGAGGCTGACGTACCGAGCCGAGGTCGGCCCGCTGGTGCGGGCCGCAGTCGCGGAGCCGATCGAGGAGGGCAGGGCCTGGGCGGGGGTCGTCAACGTTGCCGGGTCCTGCGTGCAGGCGCTCAGCACAGCCGCCACCACGAGCGTCACCCAGAGGCGGGGAGTCCGCGCTGTCGCCGCAGCCCCGGCGACGTTCGGACCGCCGGCGACCCTCAGGCCCCCGGCGACCCTCGCGGCCCGGCTCGCGAGTCTCGGCGACCGGGCCGGCGCCCGCTCGGTCGGCGCCGCGCAGATGGGCACCCGAGCCTCCCTATGGCGGACATCTCGGACCTCACGGTACCCGTGGACGCCGGCGGCCGCGGGCAACTCCGCCTTGTCCGCGGGTCGGTTCCCCATGTCCGCGAGCCTGCCGCACGAGGCGCGTCCGAGCCGCACGGTAACGTCGCCGCCGGTGAGTCGAAGGGCCAACCCGGGAAGGACGCGGTCGAGTCGATGCGGATCGGCATCATCATCCTGCCCATCGAGCGGTGGCCGAGCCAGGCCGAGCAGTGGAGACGTGCCGAGGCCTACGGCTTCGACCACGCCTGGACCTACGACCACCTGACCTGGGACCCCCTCACCTCGTACCCCTGGGGCGCGACGACGACCACCCTCGCCGGCGCCGCGACGGTCACCTCCCACGTGCGGCTCGGCACCTGGGTCGCCTCGCCCAACTACCGCCATCCGGTGCCGTTCGCCCGCGAGCTGGCGGGGCTGGACGACCTGAGCGGGGGCCGGATCGTCCTCGGCGTCGGGGCGGGCGGGGGCGGGCACGACTCGCGCGTGCTCGGCGACCCGCCGCTGAGTGCGGGCGAGCGCGCGGGGAGGCTCGAGGAGTTCGTCACGCTGCTCGACCTCGTGCTCACGCAGCCGGTGACGACGTGGACCGGGCGCTTCTACACCGCACGGGCCGCTGCCACCACGCTGGCGTGCCTGCAGAGACCGAGGGTGCCGTTCGTGGTCGCTGCGAACGGGCCCCGCACGATGCGGTTGGCCGCGAAGACTGGCAGCGGCTGGGCGACGACCGGTGCGTGGCGGCGTGGTGAGGCCGCCGACGACGAGGCCTGGTGGCGCGGCGTGGGTGACCTCGCCGCCCGCTTCGACGACATCTTGCACACCGGCGGTCGCGCGGCGTCCAGCATCGACAGGATGCTCTCGGTCGACGCCGCACCCACCTTCTCCCTGGTCAGCGCGGCGCACTTCGTCGACGTGGTCGGGCGCGCCAGTGGCCTCGGGTTCACCGACGTGGTGGCGCACTGGCCCCTGCCCGACGCGCCCGTCTACGCGGCCGCGGAGTCCGTACTGGACGACGTCGCCGCGCTGCTCCCACAGCTGCGCGCCTGACACCGCAGGCCTCGCCGCGCTGGGTCTCGACTGCTACCTTGTGTCGCATGGATCCGGGTGAGGCACGAGTGCTCACCCAGCTGCGTCGCGGCGCACTGGAGTACTGCGTCCTGGCCCTGCTGACGACCGAGCCCCGCTACGGCTTCGACCTCGTGCGACGCCTGGGCGACGTCGACGGCCTGGTCACGAGCGAGGGCACCATCTACCCGTTGCTCTCGCGGTTGCGCAAGGACGGCCTGGTCACCACGGCATGGCGGGAGTCCGACGCAGGGCCGCCCCGTCGCTACTACGCACTCAGCGCCGACGGGCGCTCGGCGCTGGAACGGTTCGTGCAGGACTGGCGTCGGTTCCGTGACGGGGTGGACGCCGTGTTGGGGCTGCCGGGCCCCCGCGAGAGCGGCGACCCGGCACCTTCCCCCGAGAGGAGCACGTGATGGCCGTGGGGAACGACCACCCTGCAGTGGCGGCCTATCTCGCCCGGCTGGACGCGGTGGCCGCGTCGCTGCCCCCGGCCCGGCGGCTGGAGCTCGTGGGCGAGATCCGCGGCCACGTCGCGGACGCCCTTGCCGAGGCCGGACGGGCCGACGACGCCGCCGTGAGCGAGGTGCTGGACCGACTCGGTGACCCCGAGGACATCGTCGCCGCCGAGCGGGGCGACGCGGCTGCCGTCCCGGCCTCGATGACCTGGCCCGTCCCAGCGGCGAGCGCCTGGACCCCGGTCGAGGTGATCGCCGTAGTCCTGCTCACAGCCGGCACGTTCGTCATCCCCGTCGTCGGGCCCCTCATCGGGCTCGTCCTGGTCTGGGCATCCGTGCGCTGGACGCGCCGCGAGAAGTCGGTGGCCACCGTGCTGACCTTGCTGCCGGGCGTCGTGCTCGCGGTCGGGCTCGCCCTCTTCCTCTTCCCGGTCGCCGGCAACGGCGTCGGCGGCTCGGGTCCGGTAGAACCGGTGGTGAGCTCGGTCCCCGCCGTCACCGCCGACTCCCTGAGCCCTGGAGGGACTCCCTGATGTTCGCGATCGGTGTCGGCAGCGCGCTCGTCCTCGTCCTCGGCATGCTCGGCCCGGTGATCGCCGGGGCCTACCTCGCCGCGCGCCTGTCACGACGCCCTCACTGACCCCTGTGACCCGACCTCTGGCGGGTTGTCGTCGTCGTCTCGGCCCGTCAGGGCCCGAAACCCGCCAGAGGTCGGGCTGTCGCGCACGCGGCGCGGGGGCGAGGATGGGCACACGCCGCACCCCACCAGGAGGTCTTCGTGCTCACCAAGCCCCTGCTCTCCTACGCCTCCAGCACCGCTGGTCAACCGATGCTCGGCCACACCCTCGGCGAGAGCCTGGACCGTGCCGTCGCCAGGTTCGGCGACCGCGAGGCGCTGGTCGACTGCGACACCAAGCGCCGCTGGACCTACTCCGAGCTCGACGTCGAGGTCGACCTCGTGGCCCTGGGCCTGCTCGACATGGGCGTGCGCAAGGGCGACCGGGTCGGGATCTGGGCGCCGAACTGTGCCGAGTGGGTCATGGTGCAGTACGCGACCGCGAAGATCGGCGCGATCCTCGTCAACGTCAACCCCGCCTACCGCGCGCACGAGCTCTCGTATGTGGTCAACCAGTCCGGCATGCGGCTGCTGGTGAGCGCCCAGCAGCACAAGACCAGCGACTACCGCGCCGTTGTGCAGGAGGTGATGCCCTCGTGCCCCGGGCTGCGAGACGTCGTGTTCATCGGCGACCCGAGCTGGAGCGCGCTCCTCACCCGCGGCGGGGCGGGGGACCACCGTCGCATCGACGAGGCGATGGCGACGCTCTCGTTCGACGACGCCGTGAACATCCAGTACACGTCCGGCACCACCGGCTTCCCTAAGGGCGCGACGCTGTCGCACCACAACATCCTCAACAACGGCTACTTCGTCACCGAGGTGCTCGGCTTCACCGAGTCCGACCGGGTCTGCGTGCCTGTGCCGATGTACCACTGCTTCGGCATGGTGATGGCCGTCATCGGCGCGGTCAGCCACGGTGCCGCGGTGGTGTTCCCGGCGCCGGCCTTCGACCCCGGGCTCACGCTGCGGGCCGTACAGGACGAGCGATGCACCACCCTCTACGGCGTCCCCACCATGTTCATCGCCGAGCTGGCTCTGACCGACTTCGACAGCTACGACCTCTCCACGCTGCGCACCGGGATCATGGCGGGGTCGCCGTGCCCGGTCGAGGTCATGAAGCGGGTCGTGTCACAGATGCACATGCCCGAGGTGACGATCGCCTACGGGATGACCGAGACCTCGCCAGTCTCGACCATGACCCGTCGCGACGACGACCTCGACCGGCGCACCTCCACGGTGGGCCGGGTCATGCCGCATGTCGAGGTCAAGATCGTGGACCCGGCGACGGGGCTCGAGGTCCCGCGAGGGGTGCCAGGTGAGCTATGCACACGTGGCTACTCGGTGATGCTCGGCTACTGGGAGGAGCCCGACAAGACCGCCGAGGCGATCGACGTCGCCGGGTGGATGCACACCGGCGACCTGGCGGTGATGGACGCCGAGGGCTACGTCAACATCTCGGGCCGGATCAAGGACATGGTGATCCGCGGTGGGGAGAACGTGTACCCGCGCGAGGTCGAGGAGTTCCTCTACACCCATCCTGACGTCGCCGACGTCCAGGTGATCGGCGTTCCCGACGAGCGCTACGGCGAGGAGCTCATGGCCTGGGTCGTCCTCAAGCCCGGCGCGGCCGTGCTGACGGCCGACGACCTGCGCGAGTTCTGCAGCGGGCGACTGGCGCACTTCAAGATCCCGCGCTACGTGCACCTGGTCGAGGCGTTCCCGATGACGGTCACCGGCAAGGTGCGCAAGGTCGAGATGCGCGAACGCGCCGTCAGCCTGCTCCACCTGGAGGAGCAGGCCGCGGTCCGGCATTCGTGAGTTCGGCCTCGGCGAAGCGAAGATAAGCCTCCTCGGCGACCGGCAACGTGAGGAAGAGCATCTCCTCACCGATCAGCTCGACGAGTCCGGCGCGCTCCAACGGCATGTGCAGGTCGTGCTTGACCCTGGCAAGACCGAGGCGGACGCCGCGGCGAACCAGGTCCTCGTGCAACCCGCGAAGACCGTCTGCGGCGGTGATGTCGATCTCCACGTTCGCCTCGACGTTGAGCACGAACCAGCGCACCGGGTGCCGGCGGTCGAGGGCGTTCTCGGTGTCGACCACCGACAGTGCCTTGCGCCTGAGGTCGCCGACGTTGGCGAAGAAGAGCGGGGCGTCGTAGCGGTAGACCACCAGCCCGGGCAGCGTCTCGGCATTCGCGTAGTCGTCCACGTCGTGCATGCCTGCCAGGCCCGGCACCCGCCCGAGGACGCCTTCGTGCGGGCGAGCCAGCCGCTGCGCCATCTCGAGCAGGCTCAGGGCGACGGCAAGCCCTACCCCGGCGAGGATCCCGAAAGCAACGGTGCCGACGAGGGTGACCAACGCCAGGACGAGCTCCGTGACGCGGAACCTGGCCAGCCGCACCAGCTCACCGATGTCGACCAGCTTGGACGCCGCGTAGACCACGACGGCGCCCAGTGCCGCGGCCGGCAGGTTGCGCAGCAGCGGCCCGGCGGCGAACAGGACGCCGACGACGGCGCACGCGGCGACCAGTGAGTAACCCTGGCTTCGAGCCCCTCCCGCCAGCGCCAGCGCCGTACGGGAGCCCGAGGACGAGACCGGGAAGCCACCGACCAGGCCCGTGGCCACGTGGACGCCGGCCAGGGCCAGCAGCTCCTGCTGGGGGTCGGCCTCGGCGTGGGACTCGTCCTTGTCGCCTGCCTCAGGCTCGGGGGCCGCCACAGCCCCCGAGGCCGACTCTGGCGTGTCGACCGGCGTCGGCTCGTCCGCCTGCGTCGTCGTGGCCGCGAAGCCCCGGCTGATGAGCATGTTGTCGCCGTAGGCCACGACGGCCACCCCGAGACCGGCCACGAAGAGGCTCCTCAGGTCGCCGACTCCGACGGCTGGCAGGTGGACGCCGGGCAGACCGGAGGGGACCGCCCCCAGGACGGCGACCCCGTGGGCGTGGAGGTCGCCGATGGCGCAGGCCGCGGTCGCCGCAGCGACCGCGATGAGGGGTGCCGGCCAGGTGGGTCGCAGCACATGCACGGCGACCAGCACCGTGAAGGTCCCGACGGCCACGGCCAGGGTGAGCATGTGCGTGTCGCCCACGACCCCGACGAACGACTCGACCTGCGAGACGATGCTCTCCCCCGACACCGTGGTGCCGGTGATCCTGCCGAGCTGCCCCACCACCATCAGCACGGCGCCTCCGGCGAGATAGCCGATGAGCAGCGGGTGCGACAGCAGGTCGGCGGCGACACCGAGCCTCGCGAGGCGCGCCAGCAGGCACCAGCCCGCGACGACGAAGCAGAGTGCGGAGGTCAGCGCCTCCGCCCGCACCGGGTCACCTGCGGCCATCGGAGCGATCGTGGCCCCGGCCAGCAGGGCGACGGTCGACTCCGGACCGACCGAGAGCATCCGGGAGGACCCGAGGACCGCGTAGGCCAGCAGAGCGGCCAGGGCGGTCCAGAGCCCGACCACGGGCGGCACACCGACGATGGCTGCGTAGGCCATCACCTGTGGCACGAGGTACGCCGCGACTGCGGCACCGGCGAACACGTCGGCGCGAAGCCACGCACGCGGATACGCGCGCAGAACCTGGGCGCCCGGGACCAACCGAGCCGCCCGCGTCACCCAGGACACGCGCGCGGGTGCAGGTGCAGGCAGGTGCTGCACCGCCGTGCGCCGGGTCAGCGCGGGGGGTCGCGGCAGGGTGGCGGCACGGCTGGCGCTCACCGCTCCGGAGAGATGCTTCTTCCTGGAGGTACGGGTCCGGTCGGCGGCTTGTCGAGCGTGGCTCTTCGCGGTAGGCCCGGTGCCGCCGGCCCTGCCGCCACCCTTCCCCGACTTCCCGCCGTGGCCCATCCATGGCTCCTTCGCCGCGTGTCTGATCGGCGCGGTGACTCCCCGCCTGAGCAGCGACGACGACCGCCGTCCGTTCGGAGCATGGTCGGTCGCTGTGCGTGAACGGAAGACGCTGCGGTGCTCAGGTGTGCGGCAGGCGACGCAGCAGCCCGAGCCAGGCCACGCCCATCCCGAGGCCCAGCGCCATGGCGCCCGCCGCGGCGGCGGCGAAGACGAGGGCGGCGACGGCGTTCGCCCAGGGGCCCTCGACCAGGGCGTGCCAGCCGGCGAACGCCAGGCCTGCGCCGGCGGCCACGGCGGCGATACTCGACCGGGGGTAGCGCCGCGGGCTCCAGCGCCAGCGGTCGAGGCCGGCTCCCAGCCAGGCAGCCCACCGTGCGACGACACTGCCGGGCAGCACGTCCGCCGCCAGGGTCGCCACGTCGTCCAGCAGGTCGGGGCGACCGGAGCCGCGTCCAGCGGCGAGGGGGGACGCCGCCGTCCCCTCTCGTGCGAGGCGGTCGTACCTCCATGCTCGAAGCACCGGCCACATCGCGGCGGCGGTCAGCGCGAGGGTGGCTGCAGGCAGAGCCGGCAGCCACGGCAGCGCTCCGGCGGCGGACTCGACTCGAACCCGCATGGCGACCGCCGTCAGGCAGGCGAGCGCGGCGGCGGCGGTGCACCCCAGCATGACCGCGCACCCGGCGAGCACGGTGGAAGCCACGTGGGCGGAGACGGGTCGCGGCCTGCGGTGCACGATGCAGCGCACCAGGGTGGTCGGTGCGACCACCGCAATGATAACGGCGGCGTAGGAGACCACGGCGTCGTACGGGTCGCCCGACCACGGACTGCGCGACCGGACGCTGCCCACCTGACCCGTCACCGCGAACAGGACGATGAAGGAGGCCACCGCCACGAGGCCGGCTGCGCCGGCGCGCCGGACCCACGTGGCGGCGTCCGACTCCCTGGCAGATACGACCACCCGGGCAAAGTAGTCCCGGCCGGGCGCCCGGCACCACAGGAATGGCCGCGTGAGGCGGTCGGGGCCCGCGCACCGCCGGCTCCTCTAGCCTCGGTGCGTGCAGCCACGCCCGGACCTCGTCGTCGGGTTCGACCTCGACATGACGCTGGTGGACAGCTCGGCCGGAATCGCCGAGACGCTGCGTGCATGCCTGGTCGAGGCCGGGGTCGCGGTGACGGCCGAGCAGACCTGGCCCTGGGTGGGAGCGCCGCTCGACCTCACGGTCGAGGGCCTCGCCCCGGGAGTGGACCGCGAGGCGGTCGTCGAGCGCTACCGCACCCTGTACCCGCAGACCGGAGTCCCCTCGACGACCCTGCTGCCGGGGGCCGCATCGACCCTCGAGGCCGTGCACGCCCACGGCGGGCGCGTTCTCGTCGTGTCGGCCAAGCTGGAGGCCGCGGTGCGTACGGTGCTCCGCCACGTGGGGCTCGACGGCCCGGACGCGACCCACCACCACGTGGACGACGTGGTCGGGGGCCTCTTCGGGGCCGCGAAGGGTGCAGCACTGGTGGAGCGTGGTGCGACGATCTACGTGGGAGACCACCCGGGCGACATCGCTGCTGCGCAGGTCGCAGGAGCGACGGCGGTCGCCGTCGCCACGGGGCCCCATGACGCCGCGGCGCTGCGGGCGTTCGGGCCGGACGTCGTCCTGCCGGACCTCCTGGGCTTTCCCGCCTGGCTTGCGGCGCATCTTCGCCGGACGACCGGCTCGACGACGCACTGAGCCCCCGCGGTGACCCGCAGCATCTCGGTGGACGCAGCCGATAGCCTTGGGCACGGACCGCGGGGTCCCGCAACCGCCGGGCGTTGAGCACCGGTTCGCCACCCACGACGCAGAGGTTTGACGTGCCCACTGGCAAGGTGAAGTGGTTCGACGCCGACAAGGGCTTCGGCTTCCTGGCCAACGACGACGGCGGCGAGGTGTTCGTGCACGCCTCGGCGCTGCCCGCCGGTACCGCCCCGCTCAAGCCGGGGGCGAGGGTCGAGTTCGGGGTCGCCGAGGGCCGCCGGGGTCTGCAGGCTTTGTCGGTGCGGGTGCTCGACCCGGTGCACTCGGTGTCGAAGGCTACGCGCAAGCCGGCCGAGGACATGACCGTGATCGTCGAAGATGTGATCAAGCTGCTGGACGACGTCTCCAACTCGCTGCGCCGTGGCAGGTACCCCGACAAGCCGACCGCCCAGAAGGTGGCGCAGGTGCTCCGCGCGGTCGCCGACGACCTGGAGTCCTGACCCCGCGCTCGCACCGGGGGCCCGAGCTCGCCCTGGGGCCCCGAGCTCGCCCTGGGTTGTGGTGCCTCCTGACCCGACAGACGCACCGGGTCTAGGTCCCGGTGTCGCGCCTGGTCCGCTGGGCATGGTCGTCCCGCTTCGATGATGTGCCGTCGGGAGGCGTGCCGCCGGGTGGCATGCCGTGGGGTGGCATGCCGTGGGGTGGTGGGACGTCGCCTCGCCCACCCTCCCCGGGCTGGGTGCCGTCCTGGCCGTTCGCGTCGGGCTCGCCGGACGGGTGGGTCGCGGCACCTCGAGCCTGACGGACCAGCGCGATCGCGAACGAGACGACCATCGCACCTGTGAGTGCGGCGGCGATACCGAGTGCCCACGGCCCCGACAGCGGCAGCAAGAGACCCACCAGGCCGCCGCCGACCCACCCGAGCTGGACGACCGTCTCCGAGCGAGCGAACGCGCTGGTGCGCACGCGCTCAGGAACCTCCTGCTGGATGAGCGCGTCGAGGCAGAGCTTGCCCAGCGCCTGGGCCATGCCCGCGACCCCGGCGACCGCGAGCACGGGCCAGAGCCCGTAGTCCAGCGCGGCCCACCCCGCGGCCGCGGAGGCAGCCACCAGGCAGGCGAGGATCGTCGCCTCTGGCCTGACCCTGCGCAGCGGCCCGCCCAGCGCCGTCCCGACCGCTCCGCCGAGCCCGGCGCAGACGATCACGAGCGCCACGCTCTCGGCTCTCCCCAGGCCCCCCAACGGGTCGGTGCGCAGCCGGAACGCCAGGTACAAGGTGAGGAAGCCGGCGAACGCGCGGAGGGCAACGTTGCCCCGCAGCCCCAGGACCACGCGCGGCCCGATCGACCACGGCCCCCGTTGCCGGGGCGCGGTGTTGCTGGAGATGCGGGCCTCGATCTCACCCTTGCTGGAGTCCACCCGCGGTGGCAGGGCCAGGGCCAGGGCCGTGCCCGCCGCGAACACGGCGAACGCCAGGCGCAGGGTCCACGTGGGCCCTACCCAGGACGTGAGCCCGGCACCGACCGGGGCCGCGACGGTCATCGCCGCGATCCCGGCCATCGAGATCCGGGAGTTGGCCGGTACCAGCCCGACGCCCGTGGGCAGCACGCGCGGCAAAGCCGCAGCCCGCGTCACGAGGTAGGCCTTCTGGCACACGAGGAAGCCGAACACAGCCGGGTACAGGCTGAGCTCGGCCTTCTGCGACCCCGCCCCGCCGACGGCGCCGGCCATCACCCACGCGAGGAACGCTCGCACCACCATCGTGGTGGCCAGGGCGTAGCGACGGCCGCGACGGGCGCGGTCCAGCATCGGCCCGATCAGAGGGGCCAGGAGCAGGAAGGGGACCATCGTCACGGCCAGCGAGGTCGCCACCCTGCCACGCGCCTGTGCCGTCGGCACCGCGAAGAAGATCGTGCTCGCCAGGGCGGTGACGACCAGGGTGTCGGCTGCCGTGGACACCAGGTGCAGCTCGAGCACCCGTGCCAGACCCGACTCGCCCGCCCCGCGGGCGTGGGTCGCCGCCCGGACGCCGCGGACGACGCCGCGGGCCGCCCGCGCCGGGAGGCGGCCCGCGGCGGAGGCGGCACGCCGTGCGTCGTGGCCCAGTCGGCGCGAGCCCTCCGTCACGCAGCCATCCTGCCTTGAGAACGCCCCGTGCGGTCCCGGGTGGCCCGCGCATGGGGGAGAATCGCCTCGTGCCGACCAGCAGCGTGAGCGACGAGGCGACCGCGACGACCCACTCCGCGCCCCAACCCGACACACCGACCGTTGTCGGAGGGTCCTCCGGGCGCTCCCGCACGGGCTCCGACGCCGCGCTCGCGGGTGCCGTCGACCTCGCTCGCCGGGCTGCCCTGGAGCTGGCGGGTCCCCTGGGTGTCGGGGACCACCTCGGCTTCACGGACGGGGGCGAGCGCCTGGCGACGCACGCGTTCGCCTGCCTCGACCGCGGGTACCGCGGGTGGCACTGGGCAGTGACCGTGGCACGGACGCCGCGTTCGCGGACGGCCACCGTGTGCGAGGTCGTCCTGCTGCCGGGCAGCGACGCGATCCTCGCCCCGCCGTGGGTGCCGTGGTCGGACCGGCTCGCACCCGGGGACCTGCGCGCCGCCGACGTGCTGCCGTACCGGGACGACGACCCCTACCTGGAGCAGGGGTATACCCAGACCGATGACGAGGAGTCCGACAGGGTCGCGTTGTGGGAGCTGGGGCTCGGGCGGGTGCGAGTGCTCTCGCCGCTCGGCCGCGCCGAGGCCGCGCGCCGGTGGCGCGCAGGCGACTTCGGCCCGACCGCCGAGCCGGCGCTGAACGCCGCCGCAGCGTGCGCCTCCTGCGCCTACCTCATGCTCCTGAGCGGGTCCGCACGGCAGGCATTCGGGGTGTGCGCCAACGAGTGGTCGCCCGCCGACGGTCGCGTCGTCAGCCTCGACTTCGGTTGCGGCGCCCACAGCGAGACCGACGTCGAGCGGGTCGAGCTCGATCCGCTGCCTCCGCTGATCCTGGACGAGACCGGGGCGGAGGCGGTCGTCGTCCTGCGCACCGAGCCCGTGGTCGACCTGCCCGTGGTCGACCCGACCGAATTCGACCTGCCCGAAAGCGACCCGCCCGTGGCCGACCCGGCCGAGGGCGAGGCGCCTGCGGTCACGGAGGACGACGCGCCGCGTGACTCCTGACCCGTTCGACACGGCCGGGGTGCGCGAGCGGGTGCTCGCCGCCTGGTCGGTCGCACCGGTGCGGTTCCGCGAGGACGCCAACGCCGAGGAGGACCTGGCCCTCGGCGGCTACCGGGACCGTGTCGTGGTCGAGCTGGCCCAGAACGCCGCCGACGCCGCGGCGCGCGCCGGTGTCGCCGGGCGTCTCGTCCTGACCCTCGGCGAGGTCGACGGGACCGCGGCCCTCGTCGCCGCCAACACCGGTTGCCCGTTGGACGCCGAGGGTGTGCAGTCCCTGGCGACCTTGCGGGCCTCCGCCAAGCGTCTCGACGACAGCGTCGGCCGGTTCGGCGTGGGCTTCGCCGCGGTGCTGGCCGTCACCGACGAGCCGGCGGTCCTGTCGCGCTCCGGCGGAGTCCGCTTCTCCCGAGCCGACACCCACGCACTCGTGGCGCAGGCAGCCGCGACCTCACCCGCCCTGGCCGAGGAGCTCACGCGCCGCGACGGACATGTCCCCGTGCTGCGCCTGCCCTTCCCGGCGGAAGGGGTGCCCCCTGACGGCTACGACACCGTGGTGGTCCTCCCGTTGCGCGACGACGCCGCGAGGGAGGCCGTGGAGCACCGCCTGGCCGAGGTGGACGACGCGCTGCTGCTCGCGCTGCCGGACCTCTCGGAGGTGGTCGTCGACCTGCCTGGGCGGCCGCCCCGCCGGCTGGCCGACGTCATGGACCGCTGGCACGTGCGTCACACCCGCGGCGTCCACGCTGTCGCACTGCTGGCCGACCGGCCGACCGAGGAGCAGACCCGCACCGCGTGGCAGGTCACCTGGGCACTGCCGCACGACGCCGGCACGAGGCCGTCTGCGGTGCTGCACGCTCCCACACCGACCGACGAGCCGCTGCCCTGGCCGGCGCTGCTCATCGCCTCCTTCCCCTTGGACCCCTCGCGCAGGCACGTGGCACCGGGCCCGGCCGCGCAGGCACTCGTCGCCGAGTCGGCCGCCGCCTTCGCGGCCCTGCTCAGCGAGCGGGCGCGGGCTGGCGACGACGTGCTCGACCTCGTGCCCACCGGGTTCGCGGTCGGATGGCTGGACGGCGAGCTGCGCGAGGCGGTGCTGGCCGCCCTGGTGGCCTCGCCCATCCTGCACGCGGCCGAGAACCCGGCGGTGATCCTGCGGCCCCGCGACGCACTGATGCTGGAGGGACCCGCGGGTGGGGACGACCGCGCGGTCCGTGCGCTAGCAAGCTCCGTCGCCGGCCTCGTGCACGCCCCCCGGGAGGCACTGCCCGCTCTGGCAGCCCTCGACGTGCCTCGGGTCAGCCTCGCCGACCTCGTCGACTCCCTGCCGGCGGTCCCCGACCCCGACCACTGGCGAGGCGTCTACGAGGCCCTCAGTCACCTCGCTCGTGACCCGTTGGCCCGTGAGGCCCTCGCCGGGCTGCCGGTCCCGCTGGCCGACGGCCGGGTGGTGCGTGGCGCACGGGGTGCCGTGCTGCCGATCGACGGCGCGGGGACGTCGGGCGACCAGACCTGGCCCGCCGTCGCGTCGGCCCTGGCCGCGCTCGGTGTGCGTGCTGTGCACGCCGGTGCGGCGCACCCGCTGCTCGAGCGGCTCGGCGCGGTGCCGGCCGACGCGGCCGGGCTGCTCGCACGCGACGAGGTCCGTGCCGCGGCCGAGGAGGTCTTCGCCCACCCCGAGCCGGCCACGGTCGAGGCGATGCTCGTGCTCGTCGCAGCCGCGGTCTCGGCAGGGGAGCTCGGTCCTGGGGCCCTGCCGTGGTTGGGCGACCTCCCGTTGCCCGACGCCGAGGGGGAGTCCGTTCCGGCCAGTGCCTTGGCGATACCGGGCTCGACCGCGGCCGGCGTGTTCGACACCGAGGTCATCGGCCAGGTCTCAGCCGAGCTGCTCGAGCGCTGGGGCGCCCCCGTCCTCTCGGCCGTGGGCGTGCTCGAGGGGCTGGCTCTGCTTCATGCCGAGGACGTGGAGCTGGACGCCGACCCGGACGAGGACGCCGAGCCCGCGGCGGGCGAGCCGGCCCTGCTCGACGGTTGGGCGGCCTGGGTTCGCCAGTGCCTGGCCGACGTGGAGGCGGCGGGCCTGCCGTCGATGGGCGCCCGTGTCGCCGAGGTCGTCGCGGTGTGCGACCTCGACGCGGTTCGCGGCGACGCCTGGCCCGCTGTGCTGCACGCGATCGCGACGGGTCCCGCCCTGAGGGCGGCGCTGACCCGTCCGGCCAGGGTGCTCTGCGACGGCGGTGTCGTCGACGTCGGGCCCTACACCTCGTGGTGGCTTCGCGGTGAGCTCACGGGGTCCGCCGGGGCCGTCGCGGCCGGTGGCGCCGACCCGCTCGTGCGCCTGCTGCTGCCGCCGGCGCCGGTCGCCCTGGACAACCTCGACCCGGCGGTGCAGGCCGCGCTCGGCGTCGTCTCGCGGTTGCCCGAGCTGCCGGCCCAGGCGGTGCCCGCCGTGCTCGACCGCCTCGCCGACCCCGAGCTCGCCCTGTCGGCCGAGCAGCTGGTCGCCGTGTGGGGCCGGGTGGCCCGGCTCGCCGAGCAGGGTGCGGACGCCGACCCTCCCGCCTCCCTTCGCGTGGTGGACGGCGCGGGCACGCGGGTGGTCCCCCGCCACGAGGTGGTGGTCGCGGACGCGCCCTTCTACCTGCAGAGGCCCGACCGGCCGGCGCAGATCGCCGCGGCCGGGGGGCTGGCGATGGACCTGGCGGACCTGCTCGACGTCCCGCTCTGCTCGGCGGCGGTCGCGGGCGTGGTCGAGGAGCACGGGGCCCCCGCCGGCCGGCCGTCGAACGTCCCGGCCGGGGTGACGAGCCTCCTGCCGGGCGCGCCGGCACAGTGGTGCGAGCACGAGTGCCTGCTGGTCGACGGTGTCGAGGTGGACTGGTGGGTCGAGGGGGGCGGGCCAGACGCACGGGTGCACGCGGCGACCGTCGAGGGTCTGGCATGCGGGCTCGCCTGGGCGGCGGGGCGCTGGGGGCGCCGCCATGTGCTCCTGGTCGCTGTCACCGAGCCGGGACGGGTGCCGGGCCTGCTCGTGGAGGACGAGTTCGGTGGGGGTCAGCCGCCGCTGCCCGGGCCGCCCTCCTGAGTCCTCGCAGCGCGAGCCTGGGAGATGGCCGCCCGGGCGCGGCGTCGCGTGACGTAGCGCAGGCCGAGCAGCCCCATGATGATCCCGGCGACCGGCGTCCACACCCACCACCCGTGACCGTCGGCCTGCAGGTGGGACCGCGTCGCGACGGCGGCGACCAGGAGTACGCCCCACACGAGCGTGCCGACCAGGAGGGCCCGCCGGTCGTCCGTGACCAGGGGCGCCGGGTCGGGGCGGCGCGCGTTCGACCGCAGGTAGACCCGCACGGGGTGAGCCTAGACGCTAGCGGGGAGAAGGCCGGGGGGTCCGGGCCGCGACCCGGGTGTCGCTGGGCCCCGCTGACGTGGAGAATTCCCCGGTCGAGTCCACGGAGGCCGCGATGAGTCCTGAAGACCAGGGGAGTCCTGACCACCAGGGGAGCCCGGCTGCTGCGCCGCCGCCGGAGGATGCCGCACCCGTGGCGGGGTGGTGGCCGGTCGTGCGCGCCGAGGAGATCGGCCAGGCACCGCGACGGGTGGAGGTCGCAGGGCGGGCCTACACGGCCTTCCGACCCCGCCCGGACGCAGCTGTCGCCGTCGTGGCCGCCCGGTGCCCGCACCGGCTCGTGCGGCTCGACCACGGCCGGGTCGTCGACGGCAGGCTGCGCTGCGCCTACCACGGGTGGGAGTTCGACGGCGCGGGGTCGTGCATGCTCGTCCCGTCCGCTGGACCGCAGGGCAGCGTCCCCCCGCGAGCGCACCTCGGGAGGCCCTGGGGGGTTCGTGAGGCCGAGGGCCTGGTCTGGGTGGCGCCGGTGGACCCCGCCACCGTCCCCGTCGACCAGCCCGGCTGGGCGCCGCCGCCCGAGGACGACGAGCGGGCGACCTCGCAGGTGTTCACGAACCTCGACCCCGCCCTCGAGCACGCGTGGCACCCGGTGGCGCTGGTCTCGGAGGTTCCCGCAGACGGCCGGCAGCGCGCCGTCCGGCTCCTCGGCCGGGACGCGACGGTGAGGCGGCAGGGCGGGCACGTCGCCGTGGACCCGCCGATGGCCGCTGTCTGCGAGCGCTTCGGCGTGGTGTGGGTCGCCCCCTCGCCGCCGGTGGTCGGCCTCTTCGAGGCCCTCGACGACGTGGACCCCGGGTTCGCGCAGGGCTGGCTGGTCCCGGAGCGCAGCGCGTCGGGGGCAGCCGTGCTCGCGGAGAACTTTCTCGACGTCGCACACTTCCCGTTCGTGCACGCCGGGACGTTCGGCGCGGCGGAGGAGCCCTACGTGCCGCCGTTCGACGTCGAGGTGGACGAGTACGGGCTGCGCAGCGTCCAGGAGCAGTGGTTCGACAACCCGGAGGACCCCGGGGTGCACCGGGGCGAGCGCCCCGTGCGCCAGCGTCGGCGGGCGACGTACGTGTACCGGGCGCCCTTCCAGCTGCAGCTGCGCCTGGAGGAGCTCGACGCCGGCGCGGTGAAGACGATCCTGTTCTTCCTGCAGCCGGAGGACCTGTACTCGACCCGCGTCTACACGAAGATGCTGCTGCACGGCATCGGCGGTGTCGCCGTCCCCGACGCCGACGTGGTCGCCGCCGAGGTCGCCTTCGAGGTGGCCGTGCTCGCCGAGGACCTGCGGCTGCAGGAGGCGATGACCGTGCCCGGCCTGCCGCTGCGGCTGCGCGACGAGCTGCACGTACGCTCCGACCGCAGCGGCGTCGCGCTGCGCCGGATCCTGCGGCGGCTGAGCGGGCTGGACCCGGCGGACGTCGACCCCGAGTAGCCGCCGGCCGGCCGGCCGCGGAGGATCGCGAGAGGCGAGGGTGAGCATGGACCTGGTGCTGCGCAACGCGCACCTGCTGGGCAGCGACGGCGTCACGGACCTCGGCGTCGAGGCAGGGATGCTCGTCGACCCCCGGGCGGGTACCGACGCCGCCGAGGAGATCGACCTCGAGGGTCGGCTCGTCACCCCGCCGCTGGTCGAGCCGCACATCCATCTCGACGCCGTGCTCACCGTCGGGCAGCCGCGGGCGAACGAGTCGGGCTCGCTGTTCGAGGGCATCGCGGTGTGGGCCGAGCGGGTCGAAGACGTTGACGGTCGAGGACGTCGTCGCCCGCGCCCGCGAGGTGCTGCATGTGGCAGCTCGCGTGCGGCGTCCAGCACGTGCGCAGCCACGTCGACGTCTGCGACCCGCGAGCTGCGCGCGCTGCAGGGCGCTGAGCGCGCTGCGCGAGGAGCTGCGCGGTCTGGTCGACCTGCAGCTCGTCGCGTTCCCGCAGCTGGGGATCTACGGCTTCGCCGGCGGGCCGGCGCTCATGCGCCGGGCGGTCGAGCTGCGGTGCCGACGTGGTCGGCGGCATCCCGCACTTCGAGCTGACCCGCGAGGACGGCGTCGACTCGGTGAAGTTCGTCGTTCGCCCTGGCCGACGAGTCCGGCCTGCGCATCGACATCCACTGCGACGAGACCGACGACGACCACGCGCGCTTCGTCGAGGTCATGGCCGCCGAGACGATCAAGCGCGGGATGTCGGGTCGGGTCACGGCCAGCCACACCACTGCCATGCACTCGTACAACAACGCGTACGCCGGTCGCCTGATCACGAACATCGCGCGCGCCGGGCTGCACATGGTCACCAACCCGCTCGACAACGCAGTGCTGCAGGGGCGCTTCGACACCGGGCCCGATCCGGCGTGGTCACACCCGCGTCAAGCAGCTGCTGGCGGCCGGGGTCAACGTGGCGATCGGGCACGACTCGGTGATGGACCCCTGGTACCCGCTGGGCTACGGCGACCCGGTGCAGGCGGCGTTCGTGCTCGCCCACCTCGGGCACATGAGCGGTGCCACCGAGCTGCCGCTACCTGCTCGAGATGGTCACCCGCAACCCGGCTCGCGCCCTGGGCGTGGACTCCGGCGACGTCCGGGTCGGCGGCCCCGCAGACCTCGTGGTCTTCGACGCACCGACGCCGGAGGACGCCGTGCGCCTGGTCAGCCCGAGGTACCTGGTGATGCGGGGCGGGCGGGTGGTGGCCCGGACGCAGCCCGCGGTGACCACCGTGACGGTGGACGGGCAGTCGAGGCCCGTCACGTTCCTCCGGCCGTGAGGCGGCCCGACCCGACCCGCGCTACGGCGTCCAGCTGGGGCACGTATCCGGCGCGCAGCACGCCGAGCGTGGACGGTGGCGTGACCACCTGCACGGTGCCCGTCCTCGGGCGCCGGTGCGGGGTGCCGTAGCCGCGCAGCGTCCAGGGGATGACGGCGTGCTCGGTCACGAGCGCGGGGGAGCCGTCCAGCATGACGAAGGCACCCGGCGGGATGTCGAGCCAGCGGCGGGCGTGCAGCTTGCGGCGGTGTGTGCCGCGCACGATGCGCTCGGCGTGCAGGCGGGCGTCGACCTCACGCGCCGACGGCGCTCGCCCGCCGTTGCCCGCCGCCCAGGCGAGGCGGAAGCCGTCGTAGGCCGGTCGACGGCACAGCGCGCAGGGCCGGTGGCCGGCGGCCAGGGCGACCGCCTCGTCGTGGAAGAACAGCACCGTGAAGTGCCCCGGGCTCCACTGCGGCAGCCGCCGGCCCTTGAACTGCAGCTCGCACGTGATCCAGAGGCTGCCACGATGGAACCGGACGACGTCGGTCCCCTCGTGCAGGATCCCGCGGTTGCCGGTCCACGCCCCGCGCAGGTCGGTGGCGACGATGTCGCCGAGCGGCGTCACGCGGTTGCGCATGCGGCACCTCCGTGCTGGTCAGGCTCGTGCGGTGACCACCATCGTTCACCGGCTGCGCGTGCCGTCGCATCCCGGCTGGCTGCGTTGTCGTCGTCGCCCATAGCTCCGCTATGAGCTCCTCCTCCGCATTGCCGGCCGGGCGCACCGGCTCGCTCGCCACGGCCAACGTTGGTGGTCACCGCACTAGTGCGCGCCGGGTGAACGTGGCGACGGCCAGCCGGCACAGGCACAGCGATCCGCAGACCAGCGCGATCACGGACACGACGGCAGGCAGGTGGGCGACCTGAGGGGTGAGGGCGGCCCTCAGCCCCTCACTGAGGTAGACGAGCGGGTTCGCGAGGACCGCCACCTGCAGCCACCGGATGTGTTCCAGCGCGGCCCACGGGAAGTAGACGCAGCCGAGCATCGTCATGGGCAGCAGGACGAGGGCGAACAGCACCTGGACCTGAGGAGGGCCCACCAGCGTGCCGAGTGCGACGCCGGCGGCTGCCGCGAGGACCGCCCCGCCGACCATGACGCCGCCGAGCAGCAGCCACCCGCCCACGTGCACGGCCGGGGCCTGGCCGCCGGCATGCACCAGCAGTACGGCGGGGAAGACCAGGAGCCCGCCGACGAGCGCCTGCACGGCCGCCGCGACGATCCGCTCCACGGCGATCAGCCCGACCGGGAGCGGGGCGAGCAGCCGGTCCTCCATGCAGCCCGGAGACGACAGGTCCATCACGAGCGGGAAGATCGCGGCCATCAGGCCCTGCATGAGGATCGACGAGGCGACGAGCCCCGGCGCGAGCACGGTGGAGTAGCGCAGGTGCGCCCCACCTGTCGCCACGCCGTCCCCCGTCTTCGGCAGGACGTACGCGAAGACGAACACGAACAGCAGCGGCTGCAGGACGACGCGAAGGAACGTGGCCAGGAACGAGCGGCGCATCACCCGGAAATCACGGGCCAGCAGGGCGAGGAAGGTGGCGGTCATTCGCGTTGCTCGGCTGCGGTGAGGGCGAGGAACGCCGCCTCGAGGCTGCAGCCGCCCCCGTGCGTGAGCTGCGCGACCGTGCCACAGGCGAGGACGCGGCCGTGGTCGATGATCGCGACCCGGTCGCACAGGGCCTCCGCCTCCTCGAGGTGGTGGGTGGTGAGCACGACCGTGTGCCCGCCCTGCCGGAGCTTGCCCACGGCGTCCCAGAGGCCGAGGCGTGCCTGCGGGTCGAGGCCGGCGGTCGGTTCGTCGAGGAAGAGCACGTCGGGTCGGTGCATGAGAGCCCGGCAGATCATCAGGCGCCTCGCCTGGCCGCCGGAGAGCTGCGCCGGCATGGCTGCTCTGTGGTCGCGGAGTGCGAACGCGCCCAGCAGCTCGTCGGCCTGTCGCCGGGCGTGGGCGGTGGTGAGCCCGAAGTAGCGCCCCCGGAACTCGAGGTTCTCCGCGACCGTGAGCTCCCGGTCGAGGGTGTTGTGCTGGGAGACGACGCCTATCCGGCGCTTCACCTCGACCGGCCGGCGGGCGACGTCGACCCCGCAGACCCACGCTGTTCCGGACGTCGGGACCACCAGGGTGGTGAGCATGCCGACCGTTGTGGACTTGCCGGCGCCGTTACGGCCGAGCAGCCCGAAGAGCTCCCCGGCCTCGACGTCGAGGTCCAGCCCGTCCACTGCCGTGACGTCCCCTGCCGCCGTGCGGTAGGTCTTGCGCAGGTCACGGGTCCGGACTGCCGGCGGGGCGGCGGTGGTCATGTGTGTCAGTCTAGACTGACATGACTGGGTGGTGTCAAGCCAGACTGACAGAGTTGACGACGCCGCCCGGGTGACCTGCCGAGCCGGGGGCTATCGCCGAATCTGCGGGAGGATCTCGTCGGTGGTGTCGACGACCCGTGACGCTCGTCGCTGCGGCGCAGTCTCGGCCACGTACAGCGCCTGCCCGTCGAGATACCGACGGTTCTGAGGTGCCGCCGCCTCGGCCGGCCCGCCCCCCTCCCGTGCCCGCCACCGAGCTGTCGCCACGACCGGGTCGCACTCCAGCCACACCGACCACGTCCACCACCGCGCCAGCTCGGCGCGATGCAGGAAGACGCCGTCGAGCACCAGGACGGCGCCTGGGCCGGCGTGCTGGACCCGCGCCATGGACGGGGCGTCGACGTGGTGGTCGAAGACGTGGCGGCGGTAGCGTCCGTCGCCACCGGTTCCTAGAGGTTCGAGCAGGTCCCGCTGCAAGGCGGCGAGATCGTAGGAGTCGCGGTAGTAGCCCTCGGGGCTGGCCCGTCCGCGGGCGTACCGCACGGCAGCCGGGTTGTGGAAGCCGTCCACCGAGGCCCGGACCACCTCTCGGCCGCGGGCGGACAACAACTCGGCGATCTCGTCGGCCACGGTGGTCTTGCCGGCACCGTCGATCCCGTCGACCGCCACGCGGACGTAGGGGTCGAGAGGCATGGCCGCCACCTCGTCGGCGAGCGTGCCGAGCACAACCCGGCGCTGCGCCGTCCCGCTCCGGCTCATCCGGCTCACGCGGCTCACCTGGCCCACCTGGCTCACGCGGTTCACCTGGCCCACCTGGCTCACGCGGTTCACCTGGCCCACCTGGCTCACGCGGTTCACCTGGCCCACCTGGCTCACCTGGCCCACCTGGCTCACCGGCTCACCGGCCCACCTGGCCCACCTGGCTCACGCGGCTCACCTGGCCCACCTGGCCCACCTGGCTCACGCGGCTCACCCGGCGACCGTAGCCCGCCCGTGGCGGAGGGCCAGCGCCCCCGGACGGGTGAGTCCGGGGGCGCCGACCCTGGGGTCGCCTGGCGCGGCGGCACATAGCGCCAAACAGTTTGGCGTGGCGGCACACCGTGCCAGTCGGAAACTGGGCGGATCCTCCGCAGTGCGGCTGAGACACCCGCAGTGCGGCTGAAACTCGCGGTGCGAACCACAACAGGGTGCGAGCACGCTCGCCAGTGTGTGACGGTCAGTCGGGCATGACCAGTGTCTCGTCGGTCCGGTCGCCCTGCAGGCGGTAGAAGAGGTAGTACAGCGCGCCGGCGAGCACGAAGCCCGCCTCGAAGGCGAGGTCGCCGAAAGAGCCGTTGCGCGAGGGGACGACGCCCACGTACTTGACCTGGTTGGAGAACAGCCAGATCGCGATCGCGCCGCCCGTCAGCATCGCCACCCAACCCGCCCACGGGTTGTGCCGGCGGTCGAACAGGAAGCCGTCCACGCGGTGCCCGCGGCGCAGCCAGTCGTCGACGAACATCACGGCCAGCCAGGGGCCGATCCAGTAGGCGATCACCAGCAGGAAGTCCTCGTACTTGGAGACGTCGTTCAGGCCGTACAGCGCGACGAGGAAGCCGAGACTGCCGAACACGAGGGCGACGATCGCGCGGCGCAGTGCCAGCGGAAGGTTGACGCCCATCGCGAGGAACGACATGGTCCCGGAGTAGACGTTGATCGCGTTGGCCGAGATGGCGCCGATCACGATGGCGAGCAGCACGAGGTCGGCGATCCAGGTCGGCATGTGGCCGGTGAAGGCGGCGGTCGGGGTGGCGTCCTGGGGGGCCGCGATCGTGGCTGATGCCGCGCCGAGCACCTCGAGCACGGTGCAGGACACGAAGACCCCGAGCCCGCCCCACAGCGCCGTCGCCCGCTTGCTGGTGTCGCGCGCGAAGTACCGGGTGTAGTCCGAGGCGTAGGGGTTCCAGCCGGCCGCGTAGCCGAACGCCGCACCCACGGTGATGAGGAAGCCGCCGAGGCCGCCGCCACCCGCCGCGCCGGCGGTCGTCGCCTTGGGGAAGATCACGAACGCGGCAAGCAGGAACGCGACCGCCAGGAGCGGGAAGGCCATTCTCTCGAAGAAGTGCACGAGGTTGTGGCCGAAGAACGCGATCGTGATCTGGGCGACCACGACCACGAGCAGGCTCAGCCACTTGGGCAGGTGGATCAGGGTGTTCAGGGCGAACGCACCGCTCACGCTGTTGACGGCGAACCAGCCGATGCCTGCCGTGAGGGCGTTGAGCCCCGCAGGAAGGATGTTGCCCCGGTACCCGAAGGGGATTCGGGAGAGGATCATCTGCGGGACGCCGAACAGCGGGCCTCGGGTCCCCAGGTACCCGTGGGAGAGGCTGCCGAGCCCCGTGCCGAGCACGATCGCCAGCGTGGCCTGCCACAGGGTCTGGCCGAAGAAGAGCACGGAGATGACGCCCACGTACACGGTCGCGAACTCGAGGTTCGGCGACATCCAGGTCCAGAACAGCGAGATCGGCTTGCCATGGCGTTCGGAGAGCGGGATGAACTCGGCCCCTCCGGGTTCGACGGCGCCGACCTTGGCGCCGTACGTCCCTTCGCGGACCTCGGCGACAACGGTGGGGGCTCCGGGGGCGTCGGTGGATGACATGCGGGCCTGCCCTTCGGCGGCAGAACTTCGGGTGGACGCGCGCAACCTACAGCCGCCGAACGCTGCGTGAACAGCCTTCGAGGGACGCCGGGGTGTCGGGTCACAGCCCGCGGTACAGGTACACACGCGAGGCGGGGACGACGAGGTAGCGCTGGAGCCCGGCTCGACGTGGTAGCTGACGACGGCGCCGCAGGCCGTGTGCCCCGCCGGGGTCACCGGCATCCATGCGTGAAGCAGGCCGCGGGCGTGCGGACGGTCGACCGCCGAGGCGAGCGTGTGGGGGTGACACGTCTTCCTCCCGGTGAACCCCGAGCGTGCCGCGTGCGTTCATCAGAGGCGGCGGGCACGAGCACGCTGGCGGCGTCGCCACGACGATGGAGGTGGCCGATGGTTCGTCGAGCCCTGGCATCTCGACGGTTCGCGGTGCTCGCGAGCGCCGTCGCCGTCCTGGCGGCCTGCAAGGGCGGCGGGGCGGGCGGCGGCTACTAGCTCGAGCTTTCCGGCTTCGCCGAACCTGGTCGACCTGGACCGTGTCTCACCGCGTCCGTTCGTATGACGAGCACCGTCCCGGAAGGTGCGTGCCGGCTGTTCACGTGCTCCGTCAGCCGGGCAGGGTGAGGTCCAGCTCGAGCCAGCGAGCCAGGTCCTTGATCTCGTCGTCCACCGCGGCGGTCATGGTCGCGTCGAAGGGCACGTCCGGGTGGATCGCGTCGACCCGCAGCACCCCGGCCTTGCGGTCGGCGGTGGCGTCGAGCTTCCCGACCAGCCGGTCGCCGTACAGGATCGGCAGCGCGAAGTACCCCCAACGGCGCTTGGCGGCGGGCTTGTACATCTCCAGCTGGTAGTCGAACTCGAAGAGCTCGACCGTGCGCTTGCGGTCGTGGACCAGCCGGTCGAAGGGGGACAGCAGGGCCGCACGACCCGAGAACGGTTGGCCCAAGAAGGAAGGGTCGACTCGCCACGCGCCTCTGACGCCCTTCACCACGGCCGGCTCGCCCGCCTCGCCCACGTCGGCCGGTTCGACCGGACACTCCGGTCCGCGGGCGCGCGCGATGCCCAGAGCCCGCAGCCGCCGCTCGTTGCGCATGCGCAGCGCCTCGTCCCTGGGGACCACCGGGTCGTCGGGGTAGACCCGGGTCGCCAGGTCCCAAAGTCGGTCGCCGCCCCGGCGTCCGGCGACCGCGACCTCGCCCCGCAGCACCATGAACTCCAGCAGCTGCGTGACGTTGCGGTCGTTGGTCCACCCGGTCGACCGCCACGGCACCGTGCAGGTGTCCGGAAGATCGCGCGACGGCAGCGGCCCCGAGGAGCCGAGCCGATCGAGGATGTCCAGGCGGCACGCGTCGTTGGCCCGCACCCAGTCACGCTGTGACGCCCGCCAGCCGGGCAGCTCCCCGCGCTCGGCCCCGTCCCAGGCCGCCATGTCCGCGCGGTAGAGCGCCAGGTCCTCGCTGGGCCGGATCATCGCCCGCAGCTCGAGCAGCGTCCGGTCCCCGAGTGCGGTGTCGAGCTGGGCCGGCGAGTACGACGACCCCAGGCGGCTCCACGCCACGAGATCGGCGCTCGGCGCGACCGCGGCGGTCGGGTCGATCTGCAGCAGAGTCAGGTGGCGCACCACGTCGAGCAGCTCAGTCGGCCGCGGGCAGTCCAAGAGCTGCGCGCGCACGGCAATGCGGCGCGCGTCGAGGCGGGAGAGCTCGTGGACGGTCAAGCCTCGAGGCTAGGGGACGGGTCCGGTTGCCACCCCCCGATCCGGGCCGGACGTCGACCACCGCCGTCTCGCATACCCGCCCGACGTCGATGGAAGCGACGGCCGCGACGGAGCACACAATGGGAGGCGGGGAAGAAGCCGGGTGGTCAGGTAGTTAGCAAAGGTAATGAGTTACGCTAACGAGATGACGGGCACCGGGATGGTACGGTCCGCTCGCGCCCGGCCGGCGGTGCTGGCCGCCGACCTGCGGATCTCGCTCATGCGCAGCGTGCGACGGTTGCGGGCGGAGAAGTCTCGCACCGACGTCAGCGACAGCCAGTACTCGGTGCTGGCGGTTCTGGACCGGCGCGGGCCGATGATCCTCAAGGAGCTGGCCGACTACGAGAGGGTCCAGCCGCCGTCCATGACGCGCAGCATCTCGGCCCTGGTGGAGCTGGGCCTGGTGTCGCGCGCGGCCCACCCCGTGGACGGTCGGCAGGTCGTCGTCGCCTTGACGCCGCGAGGTGCCGATGAGATTCAGGAGACCCGCCGGCGCCGCACGGAATGGCTCGCCCAGCGGCTGGCTGCGCTCAGCGCAGCCGAGCGCGACGTGCTCGCGACCGCCAGCGAGATCCTGAGGAGGGTCGCCGACTCGTGAGCCCGACATTCGGGTCCCTGCGCATCCGCAACTACCGCGTCTGGGCGAGCGGTGCCATCGTGTCCAACACCGGCACGTGGATGCAGCGCGTGGCCCAGGACTGGCTGGTGCTGACGCAGCTGACCCACAACTCCGGAGTCGCCGTCGGCGTGACGACCGGGCTGCAGTTCGCCCCCATGCTCCTGCTTGCTCCGCTCGCCGGCTCGCTCGCCGACCGGTTCGACCGGCGCAAGATCCTTCTCGCGACCCAGACCATGTCCGGTGTGCTCGCCCTGGTGCTCGGCGTGCTCGTGGTCACCGACGTCGCGCAGCTGTGGCACGTGTTCGTCCTTGCGGCAGCCTTGGGCACGGTGGCCGCGGTCGACGCTCCGGCCCGCCAGGCCTTCGTCTCCGAGATGGTGCCCTCGGCGCATCTGCCGAACGCGGTCGGCCTCAACAGCGCCTCCTTCCACGCGGGTCGTCTGATCGGGCCGGGGATCGCCGGCCTGCTGATCCACTGGTTCGGGACCGGCCCGGTCTTCCTCATCAACGCGGCCACGTTCGGCGCGGTGGTGCTCTCGCTCACGCGGATGCGCGTCGCCGACCTCCGCCCGGCCCCGAGAGCTCCGCGCGGCACGACGGGCCTGCGGACCGGGTTGAGCTACGTGCGGGGCCGCCCCGACCTGATGCTGATCATGGCGATCGTCGGCATGGTCGGCACCTTCGGCCTGAACTTCCAGCTCACCACCGCCCTCATGGCCCGTCTGGAGTTCCACAAGGGCTCCGGCGCCTACGGCCTGCTCGGCTCCGTCATGGCGATCGGGTCACTGGCCGGCGCGCTGCTCGCCGCCCGGCGGGAGCACCCCGGCATCCGGCTGGTGGTCGGCGCCACTTTGGCCTTCGGCGTCGCCGCCTCCTTGGCGGCCGTGATGCCCACGTACACGCTGTTCGCCATCGCGCTGGTCCCCACGGGACTGGCCGCGCTCACGCTGATGACGGCGGCGAACGCGGCCGTCCAGATGTCGACGGCACCGCACCTTCGGGGCCGGGTCATGGCCATCTACATCGCGATCTTCATGGGTGGCACGCCACTGGGCTCGCCCATCGTCGGCTGGGTCGGGGAGCACTTCGGCGCGCGCTGGTCGATCCTGCTCGGCGGGCTGGCCTCCATCGCGACAGGACTGGTGGCGCTCGCCTGGCTCGTGCTGCACCAGGGCGTCCGGCTGCGCTGGGGGCTCGCGCGCCCGCACCTGCGGGTCGTCTCGCACGGACGCCTCACGGAGTCCGCCGGCGCCCTACTTCAACCCCAGCATGTGGCCGAACGCCTGGTACCCGACGAAGACGACGGTGTCCAGGATCGTGTGGGCGATCACCAGCGGCATGATGCGCCCGCGTCTGCGGAACCACTCGGCGAAGACCACACCCATGGCCACGTTGCCGATGAACGGACCGAACCCCTGGTAGAGGTGGTAGGAGCCGCGAAGCACGGCGCTGGCCATCGTGCGGGCCCAGGCCGGCCACCCGAGGTCTGACAACCTCGTGGTGAGGTAACCGACCGCCACGACCTCCTCGACCAGGCCGTTCTTGAACGCCTGGAGCACGAGTACGGGCACGGTCCACCAGTAGGCGTTCAAAGCGGTGGGCACGACCTGGGCCGTGATGCCGAGCGCCCTGCCGGCGGCATAGAGCCCGAGGCCGGGCAGGCCGATGACGGCCGCCAGCAGGACGCCGCTCCCGAGGTCGTTCCAGGGACGGCGCAGGTCCAGCCCCAGCCTCCTGGTCGCCGACCGGCCATGGTCGCCGAGCAGCCACAGCACGAGGGCGACGGGGACGAGGGTGAAGGCGATGCCGGCGAGCTGGTAGGTGAGGTCGAGGTACTGGCGCGGGCTGCGCGACGGGTTCAGCGTGGCCGTCTGCGAGGCCAGCGGGGTGCCGGCAGTGAGCTTGCCGATCAGGTTGATGACGGCGTAGACGCCCCACTGGCCCAGCGAGAGCCCGAGCACGATCAGGATCTCGAGCACCGTGCGCCGCCGGTCCGCAGCCGACAAGGGGGGCGCGGGCTCTGTCTTCGGCTCGGGCTCGGGCTCGGCGACCGGGCGAGGCTGTGGCGACGTCACGCCGTCCATCATCCCTGGTGCGCAACGGTCCTCGCCCGCCCAGGCAGGCGAACTCTGGCGCCTGGTGGTCCCTTCCCGCCCGTGGAAGGGACCACCGGGCGCCAGAGGACGGCGTGCGGAGGTGCCGGACGCGATCACCGGCCCTACGCTGCGTGGGAACCGCCGACCTAGCGGCGTTCGACCTGGGGGGTCTGGTATGTGGGCCATCCGCGGCACCGTGGTGACCTTCGACGACGCGGCGAGCCTCCTGCCCGACGGCGTGGTCTACGTCGGCGACGACGGCCGCATCGCCGCCGTCGAGGCGGCCCACGACCCCGCCCCGAACGCCTTCGCCGGGGTGTCCCCGGTCGCGTCCGGTGGGGTGATCTACCCAGGCCTCATCGACCTGCACAACCACCTGCCCTACAACACGATCGGGCTCTGGAGGGAGCCGACCCGGCCCGCCCCGTACGACGACCACAACCAGTGGACCCGTGCTCCCAGCTACGGCCCCGCGGTCAGCCGGCCGGGAGCGTTCCTCGGGTGGGTCAGCGCCCCCAGCCTCATCGCCTACGTCGAGATGAAGGCCATCGTCGGTGGCACCACCACCGTCCAGGGCAACGGCAAGGTCAACCACACGATCGACGGCTCCCTGGCGCGCAACATCGACACCGAGCGGTTCGGCACGACCAAGGACTACTTCCGTGTCGCCACGTTGGTGAAGGCTCATGCCGGCGACCTCGTCAGCACGGCGCAGGCCATGGTCACCAAGGGCGCCGGCTTCATCTACCACGTGGCCGAGGGGGTCGCGGCCGACCTGCTGGACGAGTGGCGCGTCGCCCAGGACGGCGGCGTCGTGCGCCGGGGTTTCGTGGCGATCCACGGTACGGCGCTGGGCCGCCCGGAGCTCGACGCGCTGGCCGCGGCGGACGCCTCGCTCGTGTGGTCGCCCTTCTCCAACATGTGGCTGTACGGCGGGACGGTGGACGTCGCGGCCGCCCGGGCGGCGGGCGTGCGGCTGTGCCTGGGCTCGGACTGGGCGCCCTCGGGTACCAAGCACGTGCTCGGCGAGCTCAAGGTCGCCGACCTGTGCAACCGCGACCCGCGCCGGTGGCGCCGCGACGCACCCGGGCCGGGCGGTGCGGCGTCCGGCCCCGTCTTCAGCGACCTCGAGCTGTGTCGCATGGTCACCTCGAACCCCGGGGACGCGATCGCGGCGGTGGCGGGCCCGCAGGTCGGCCGGCTCGAACCCGGCTGGCTGGCGGACCTCGTCGTGATCCACGGACGGTCCCCGGACCCCTACCGCACGCTGATCGAGGCTGTGGAACGTGACGTGCGCCTGGTCGTGGTCGGTGGCCAGCCGCGCTATGGGCTGACCTCCTTGATGGACGCCGCCGGAGCCGTGGGCGCCGTCCCCGTCCGGGTCGGCTCCTTGCGTCGCTCGGCGGTGATCCGCAGCCCGCAGAACGCCGCCAAGCTCATGACCTGGGCCGATGTCGTCGACCGGCTGGAGGAGGTCCGCGCCCACCCGGAGCAGGCAGCCAGGGAGCTCGCCCTGGCCCTGGCGGCGGCCGGCGGCGACGTCGACGCCCCTGACGCTCCCTTGGTGCTCTTCGCGGACATGCCGATCGCGGACGGCGACCTGGCGGCCGTGGCCGGGCGCAACGACCCGCCGCTGCCCTGCCCGGTGCCGTCGCTGCAGAGCCTGACGCACGACGGCGACTGGTTCGACGCCGTCGACGCGCACTCGTTCCATCGCGGGCTGCTCTCGGACCTGAGGTCGTACTACTGATGCGGGCTCGGGGGGCGACCGGGGCCGCAACCGCGCCCGGCCCGGGCCGAGCCGTGCGCCCGCCAGGGTCGGCGCTGCCGCGCTTCCTCACTCGGCTGCCTCATCTGAGCACCTTCGACCGGGTGACCCTCGTCGACGTGAGCAGCGCCGTCCTCGACGGTGCCTACGCCCACCTGCGCCAGAAGCGGGCCCGCTACGCGATCGACCCGCTCGGCCGGCTGCGGGCGCTGCGCGCGGAGGCCGAGACGCTGCCTGACGCGGAGTTCGTCGAGTCGCTCGTCACGGTCTTCACCCAGCTTCGCGACCTGCACACTGGTCTGCGGCTGCCGCCCCCGTGGCGCGACCATGTCGCCGTGCTGCCCGTGCTGGTCGAGCGTTACGAACGAGGCCCGGGCAGAGGGTCTTCCCGCGGACAGGGTCCGCGAGGCGGGCGGCCCGGGGTGTACGTGGTGTCGCGGACGGCCCGGTGGTGGTCGGGAGGCCCGGAGCTGGCGTCCGGGACCCGCATCACGCACTGGAACGGCGTCCCGGTCGAGGAGGCTGTGAGGCGGCATGCGGCGCGCACCCGCGGGGCCAACCCCGCGGCCCGGCTGGCGCGCGGTCTGGAGAGCCTCACGGTGCGCCCTCTGGCCGACGCCGCCGTGCCGGACGAGCACTGGGTCGACCTCACGTTCCTCACCCCCGACCGGCGCTCGCTCACCGCCCGGCTGCCGTGGCGCGTCGTGAGCCAGCACGAGCAACGCACCTGGGTGCACGGGGAGGCGGCCCTGGCCGCCCTGAACCTGGCCGTCGACCCCGCCGGGCAGGCGGTCCAGCAGGCGCGGCGTTCGCTGTTCGGGCGCGGTCTCGGGGGGACCGTGGCGAGCACGCTGCGCATCATGCGCGCGCAGGTGCGGCCGGCCGGGCGTCTGCGAGTGGGGCACCTGCGGATCTGGTCGTTCCTGGAGGCGGACCATGCCGCGATGCTGGCCGAGACGGCGCGCATCCTGCGGACGTTCGAGGACGCCGGGTGCCACGGCGTCGTCGTCGACCTGCGTGGCAACCCCGGTGGGGTGGTGCAGTCCGCAGAGCGCCTGCTGCAGCTGTTCACCGACCGCCCTGTCGAGCCGGTCCGGTTCGCGTTCACGCCGACCGCGCTCACCGAGCAGCTCTGCGGCGTGGACCCCGCGCTGATGCCGTGGCTGTCGTCGATCCAAGCGGCCGCCGGGACCGGGGAGGTCTACTCCCAGGCCTTCCCGATCACGCGACCGGCCGACGAGGCCAACGGGTTCGGCTGGCACACCCGGCTGCCCGCCGTGCTCGTCGTCGACGCGCTCACCTACTCCGCGGCAGACCTGTTCGCGTCGGGATGGGTGGACAACGACGTGGGCCCGATCGTGGGTACGGCCGCGGCGACTGGCGCCGGGGGGGCGAACGTGTGGACCTACCGGGACGTCGAGCAGCGCGTCGCGCAGGACTTCGAGCCGCCGCTGCCGCCGCTGCCTGCTGGGGCGGACGTCCGAGTGGCCGTCCGGCGCGCCCTGCGCGTGGGCGCCTTCGCGGGGGTTCCGATCGAGGACATCGGCGTGGCTGTCCCGGAGGACAACGTGCACGCGCCGACCCGCCGGGACCTGCTCGGCGGCAACGACGACCTGCTGGCCTTCGCGGCCCGGCGCCTGCGCCGGAGGCCAGACGCGTCGTCAGGCAGGCACGAGGCGAGGAGGCAGTGATGTCCATCCCGTTCGACCCCGGCTACGGCGGGCAGCCGTATGCGGACCTGGTCGCCGACTACCCCGACGAGACCGTCTACCCGACCGATGCTTTCCGCGTCGAGTGGGGGCCCGTCTTCCATCGTGGTCGCCTCGATGGCAGCGCCCGCATCCTGGTGATCGGTCAGGACCCGGCGGCGCACGAGGCGATCGCCCGAAGGATCCTCGTGGGCGAGGCCGGACAGCGTGCGCAGGGGTTGCTCGCCAAGCTCGGCATCACGTCCAGCTACGTGCTCGTCAACACGTTCCTCTACAGCGTGTACGGGCAGTCCGGCGGAGAGAAGCACGTCGGCGACACGGCGATCACGGCCTACCGCAACGCGTGGTTCGACGCCCTGGCGCAGAACAACAGCCTCGACGCCGTGCTGACGTTCGGGCATCTCGCCCAGACGGCGTTCGAGCAGTGGCAGGCGTCGCCCGGCGGTGCGGCAGCGAACCTCCCGCATGCCGCGGCGTTGCACCCGACCTACCCCGACTCGGCCTCTCGCAGCCATGGGGCGAACGCGCCGACCAAGGCCGAGGCGATGAAGCGGCTGTGCGACAGCTGGAACGCCGCCCTCGCCCTGCTCGGACCCATCGTGCACGCAGACGTCGCCGTGCCCCTTGCTGCCTACGGGGACGCACTCACCCCCGCCGACCTTGCCCCGATCCCATCGGCCGACCTGCCGCCGGGGATTCCGAGCTGGATGCGAAGCCTGGACGCCTGGGCCGTGCGCACCGGAGCCGACCCGATGGTCAAGCGTGCGACCATCACCGTCACGGTGCCCACGAAGCAGCGGCCGTGGGCCCCTGGGTGAGGGTGTGGCTCAGACCGGGAGCGAGGTCGTGTACTTCACGGTCCTCATGGAGATGAGGCTGCGCAGGGAGGCGACTCCGGGCAGCTCGCCGAGCCGCTTGGTGAAGAAGCGCTGGTAGGCGTCGAGGTCGGCCACGGCCACGCCGAGCAGGTAGTCGGACTCACCGGTCATGAGGTAGCACTCGAGCACCTCGTCGAGGGCACACGCCGCCTGCTCGAACCGCTCCAGGGCCTCCTGGCGCTGGGACGTGAGCGTGACCATGACGAAGACGTACATCCCCCGTCGCATCCGGGGACGATCCAGAACTGCCTGGTAGCCGCGGATGTAGCCCCGCTCCTCCAGTGCCTTGACGCGGCGTAGGCATGGCGACGGGGACAGTCGCACGCGCTTGGCCAGCTCGACGTTGGACAGGCGGCCGTCCCGCTGAAGCTCCCGCAGGATGAGCCGGTCGAGCTTGTCCAGTCCCTCGATGACGTTGTCAGGCATGTTGTGCCCCTCCGAGCCGTATTCGGGGTCGATGATGCCATGCTCAGCGCCATCTAGGGCAGGACTTAGCACCACGTGCCGAGTCCGGCGGCCTATGGTTGCCCCCATATCAGTGGCCATGCACAAGGGCGGCCCTGCCATCGAGCACCGCGAACGAAAGGACGGCATCACCGTGAAGGTCGGTATCCCGCGTGAGGTGAAGAACCATGAGTACCGGGTGGCGATCACTCCGGCGGGTGTGCATGAGCTGGTGCGTGGTGGTCATGAGGTGTTCGTGGAGCGTGATGCGGGGGTGGGGTCCTCGATCGTGGATGGGGACTATGCGGCGGCGGGGGCTTCGATTCTGGGGTCGGCCGATGATGTGTGGGGTGCCGGTGACTTGATCTTGAAGGTGAAGGAGCCGGTGGCGGGGGAGTATGGGCGGATGCGGGCGGGGCAGACGGTGTTCACGTATCTGCATCTGGCTGCTGACAAGGCGTTGACTGAGGAGCTGGTGGCGCGGGGGGTGACGGGGATCGCTTATGAGACGGTGGAGCTGGCGGATCGGTCGTTGCCGTTGTTGGCGCCGATGAGTGAGGTGGCGGGGCGGTTGGCTCCGCAGGTGGGTGCGCACACGCTGATGCGGGCTTCGGGGGGCCGGGGTGTGCTGATGGGTGGGGTCTCGGGGGTGTATGCGGCGAAGGTGGTCGTGATCGGCGCGGGGGTGTCGGGGATGAATGCCGCGGCGATCGCGTTGGGGATGCAGGCCGAGGTGCTGCTGCTGGACCGCAACATCGCTCGGCTGCGTCAGGCGGACGCGATCTACCAGGGTCACCTGCAGACGATCGCGAGTAACGCCTATGAGGTGGAGCGTGCGGTGATGGACGCCGACCTGGTGATCGGGGCGGTGTTGGTGCCGGGGGCGAAGGCGCCGACGTTGGTGACGAACGAGCAGGTGTCGCGGATGAAGCCGGGCAGTGTGCTGGTGGACATCTCGATCGACCAGGGTGGGTGTTTCGAGGACTCGCGGCCGACCACGCATGCGGATCCGACGTACCGGGTGCACAACAGCGTGTTCTACTGCGTGGCGAACATGCCGGGGGCGGTGCCGCATACGAGTACGTATGCGTTGACGAATGTGACGTTGCCGTATGCGGTGGACCTGGCGAACAAGGGGTGGCGGCAGGCTCTGCGCGATGACGCGTGCCTGGCGAAGGGGTTGAACACCACGGGTGGGTTGGTCACCTATGGTCCGGTCGCGCAGGCTCATGGGATGCCTGCGACCCCGCTGGCCGAGGTGCTCGCCTGAACGACGTGCGGCCTCGGCCCTCGTGACCTCGGGGCTGTCGCGCGGTGTACGCGCCGCGGTGCGTCTACAGTCGCCAGCGTGCCGACCAAGCTGGTGCTCCTTGTCCGGACCGATCTCGACATGGGCCGCGGCAAGATCGCTGCGCAGGCGGCGCATGCCGCGGTGAGCGCCGTACTGCGGGCCATGGGGCGATCCCGTCGGGACGCCCAGCTCGTGGCCTGGCTGCAGGAAGGCCAACCGAAGGTGGTGCTGCGGGTCGCATCAGCCGATGAGCTGGCCGACGTCTGCGACGCAGCACAGGAGGCGGGCCTGCCGGTGGAGGTCATCGAGGACGCCGGACGCACCCAGGTCGCCCCAGGGACGGCTACGTGCGCAGCTCTCGGCCCCGCGGCGATCGAGCCGCTGGACGCCGTGACCGGGCAGCTTCGCCTGTTGTGAGCACACCGGGACCTGTGCCCCGGACGTGTGCCCTGCACCTGTGCCCTGCACCTGTGCCCTGCGCCTGTGCCCTGCGCCTGTGCCCTGCACCGGAGGAAGGGTCTGCGCGCGATGCTTTGCATTGCACGCGGATCCGCAACAGTCTCCAGAGCGGGTCCGTGCGACCGACGCTGTGCAAGGTGGGGCGAACGGTGCCTGCGGGACGGCGGCCCCAGAGGGGCGGTACCCGTGCAGCGGCGGCTCCCGAGGGGCGGTACCCGTGCAGCGGCGGCTCCCGAGGGGGGGTACCCGTGCAGCGGCGGCTCCCGAGGGGCGGCGACCGTTGAACTGCGGCCGCTGGCAGCGGTGACCATTACGCCGGTGGCCTGGTCGGCCGCTGGAGCGAGGCCTGGGAGCCCCTGGGTGCGGTGTCACAGCCCTTTCCGGCCGCGACGGCGCTGCTGCTGTCTCCCTGGACCTGGTGTCCTCGACAAGCGGACTCGGCGCGATGCCGGCGAGATCCGTGTTGCGGATATGCGTGCAATGCAAAGCATCGCGTAACACCACCCGCCGCGGCCGGGCGGCGAGAGGGCCGCCCGCACGTACCTCGCGCCGCCGCAGCCCTCCGCTTGAGACGATGGACACATGCCCCAGCCGCTCGGCGACGCGTTGGCAGACGTCCGCGCGCTGCTCCTGGACCCAGACCAGCTTGTTCGGGCCGTAGCCAGCGGTCGCCGACGAGGAGCGCCAGATCCCGCCCATGTTCGGGCAGAGCTCAGACCGGTCGCTCTCAAGGCCGGGCCCAGGCTGCAGGTCGTCACGACCGATGGGCTCCACCCGATCACCCAGAACGTCGAGCACGGCCGGTCCGGACCCGTCATCGACGCCTTGCTGGCCGAGCCGTTCGCCACCTGGTACATCGAGACGCGTGACGCCGTCGTCCAGCTCCGCGTCACCAAGCGCGGTGAGGCGCAGGTGCACGTTGCGCGGACCTCGCGCCGCGCCGTCCAAAGCCACGACAGGGTCAAACAGAGGCTGCTCGAGCCCGACGACCCGCTGTTCGGCCTGCTCGGTGCCGGTGCCGACAAACGTCGTCAGGTCGATGCCTTCCTCAGGTTGCTCGCCCCTGTTGCGGAACCCGCACTCCAGGCCGCCCGCGCGCAGGCGAGGCCGCTGCGCGTCGTCGACCTGGGGTGCGGCAACGCCTACCTCACTTTCGCCGCGCATCGCTGGCTGAGCCGGCAGGCAGCCGCCGTCGGCGTGGTCGGGGCTGGAACGGTCGGGGTTCACACGGTCGGGGTCGACGTGCGGGACGACGTGGTGGCGCGCAACACCGCTCTGGCCCAGCAGCTCGGCATGTCCGGGATCGAGTTCCAGCATGGCGCGATCGCCGACATGGATCTCGGCGGCGACGCCGTCGACGTGGTGCTGGCGCTGCATGCCTGCGACACAGCCACCGACGAGGCGCTGGCGGTGGCGGTCCGCCTGCGGGCCGGGGTCGTGCTGGCGGCCCCGTGCTGCCACCATGACATCCAGCGCCAGCTCACAGGTGCGCGGGCAGCCGGAACGCCGGTCCCGTACCCCTTCGCGGGCCTGACCCGACACCCCATCCTCGCGCAGCGGTTCGCCGACGTCCTGACCGACGCCCTGCGCGCAGACCTCTTGCGGCTGCTGGGCTACCGGGTGGACGTCGTGGAGTTCGTCGACTCCCGGCATACCCCGCGCAACGCCATGGTGCGGGCGACCTTCACCGGGGCGCCGTCCTCGCCGGAGCGTCGCAGCGAGTACACCGACGTCGTCGCCGCCTTCGGCGTGCACCCGGCGCTCGCGGCGATGCTCGCGCCCGAGCTCGAGTCGGCCGGCGTCGAGTCGGCCGGCGTCGAGTCGGCCCGCGTCGAGCCGGGTGCCTGACGGCGGGATCGCGTGGTGGTCACGCGGTCAGCGGCTGCGGGGCGCGGCGTGAGGTCACGAGGAGGGCCGCCGCCGCGGCCACGAGCAGGGGCACGACGACGAAGGCCGTGTGGGTGCTGGTGGCGTCTGCCAGCGCTCCGAGGCAGAAGGGGCTGAGCCCGGCGAAGAGGCCGATCCCCAGGGACAGGACGCCGGTGGCCTGGTCGCTGTCGCCGCCGGCTGCGGCGTACGCCAAGGAGACTCCCAACGGAAACTGTCCGGAGATGCCCAGACCGGTGACGACGAGGCCGGCCAGCGCGGGCCCGGGGGCGGTGGACACCCACACGACGAGCCACCCGAGGACTGTCAGGGCCTGGCCGGCAAGCATCAGCTGCACGGCGGTGCGGCGCAACGCCAACCGCCCGACCACCCAGCGACCCACGGCCATGCCGCCCACGACGGCGATCACGGCTGTCGACGCACCAGCCGCCGATAGCCCGACGCGCTGGCGCATCAGGTCGGCCGACCAGGCGGTGCAGGCGAACTCGACGCCGACGCAGAGCATGACGACGAGGGCGAACCGCCAGAACCGCCTCGGTAGCCGCACGCGACGGCCACCGCGGGAAGACGGCCCGGCGTCGAAGGCCGGAGTGGGCCGAGGAACACGCCGTACGAGCCCGACGAGCCCCACCCCGATCGGCAGGAGCATGAGCATCGCCGGGCGCCAGGTGAGGCCGAGGGCAACACAGGCACCCACCGCGGCGGGGGAGACGACCCCGACACCCGCCGCCACGGCGTTGCCCTCGCTGAGAGCCGCCGCCCCGGCCGGCCCATGGTGGTCCGAGAGGGCCGGGTTGACGCTGTTCAGGAGCATCGGGCCGCCGACGCCCACCAGCATGACCGCGGGCAGGGTCTGTGCCGGGGACCGCCCTAGGCACAGCAGCACCACGCCGACCTCGGCGATCCCGAGGCCGAGGAGCAGCGCCCCGCGCCGGTGCAGGGCTCGGGCCACCGGCACCGTGACCAGCCCGGCGACGACCGACCCGAACGCCAGCGCCGCGCTGTGCACCCCCATCACGGTCCGGCTCGTCCCCTGCTCCGTCCGCAGGAGCGGCAGCACCGCGCCCCACCCGTAGAGAAACCACGTCCAGGTGGCCAGCCCGGCGTATCCGGCGCGGGTCAGGGCGTCGCGGTCCAGCCGGAGCCGGGCGACCACGGGTGCCGGCGAGCTCACCCGAGCCGTTCGACGACGTGGTCGACGCACGCCGTGAGGGCGGACACGTCGTCCGGTTCGACAGCGGGGAACATCGCCACGCGCAGCTGGTTGCGGCCCAGCTTGCGGTACGGCTCGACGTCGACGATCCCGTTCGCGCGCAGGACCGCGGCGACCGCGGCGGCGTCCACCGTCGCGTCGAAGTCCACGGTCGCCACGACGTGGCTGCGAGCCGCCGGGTCGGCGACGAACGGCGTCGTGAAGGGCCTCGACTGCGCCCAGGCGTAGAGGCGACTCGAGGAGTCCGCGGTGCGGGCGCAGGCCCAGGCGAGCCCGCCCTGTTCGTTGAGCCACTCGACCTGGTGGGCCAGCAGGGCGAGTGTGGCCACCGCGGGTGTGTTGTACGTCTGGTCCTTGCGGGAGTTGTCGATCGCCGTGGACAGGTCCAGGAAGTCGGGGATCCACCGCCCCGAGGCCGCGACTGACTCCACCCTGGCCAGCGCGGCCGGCGACAGCAGCGCAAGCCAGAGCCCGCCGTCGGAGGCGAACGACTTCTGCGGGGCGAAGTAGTAGGCGTCGGTCTGGCTCACGTCGACCCGCAGGCCGCCCGCGCCCGACGTGGCGTCGACGAGGACCAGGGCGCCGGCGTCGGCACCGTCGACCCGGCGCACCGGCGCCATGACGCCCGTGGAGGTCTCGTTGTGCGCCCAGGCGTACACGTCGACACCCGGCTCGGCGACCGGCGCGGGCAACGTGCCGGGTTCGCCCGTGATCACCGTCGAGGCGCCGAGGAACGGTGCCCGGGCGGTGACCGAGGCGAACTTCGCGGAGAACTCGCCGAAGGCCAGGTGCTGGGCCCGGCTGCTCACCAGGTTGAAGGCCGCGGCGTCCCAGAAGCACGTGGCGCCCCCGTTGCCCAGCACCACCTCGTAGCCGTCGGGCAGCGAGAAGAACTCGGCGAGCCCGCTCCGGATGCGGCCCACGAGCGCCTTGACGGGCTTCTGCCGGTGCGAGGTGCCGAGGACCGACCGACCGATCGAGGCCAGGTACTCGACCTGCTCCGGGCGCACCTTGCTCGGGCCGGAGCCGAACCGTCCGTCGCCGGGCAGCAGGGCGGCGGGGATGGTGATCGTCTCGACCGGCGCCCCTGCCGCGCTCACGGCTGCCCTGCCTCCTCCGAGTCCCAACCCGACACGTCCTCCGGACGGCGCGGCGGGTGCCCCACGTAGCGCGCGGACGGTCGTACGAGCCTGCCCGTCGCCTTCTGCTCGAGGATGTGCGCCGCCCACCCCGCCGTGCGCGCACAGGTGAACATCGGGGTGAACATGCTCGCCGGCACGCCCGCGAAGTCCAGGACGACAGCCGCCCAGAACTCGACGTTGGTAGCGAGCACCCGGTCGGGACGCCGCGCATGCAGCTGCTCGAGCGCGGCGTCCTCCAGCGCCCGACCCACCTCGAACCTCGGCGCGCCCAACCGCTGGGCCGTGGCTCGCAGCACCCGCGCGCGGGGGTCCTCGGCGCGGTAGACCCGGTGGCCGAAGCCCATCAACCGTTCGCCCTTGTCGAGCAGGTCGCGTACGTAGGCGTCGGCGTCGCCGGTGCGCTCGACACCCTCGATCATGTGCAGCACCCGAGAGGGTGCGCCCCCGTGCAAGGGGCCGCTCATGGCGCCGACGGCGCCCGAGAGGCAAGCGGCGACGTCCGCCCCGGTCGACGCGATCACGCGCGCGGTGAACGTCGAGGCGTTCATGCCGTGCTCGGCGGCGGAGACCCAGTAGGCGTCGACCGCCTCGACGTGCCGTGGGTCGGGGTCTCCGTGCCATCGGATCATGAACCGGTCGGCGATCGTACGGCCGCGGTCGACCTCGCGCTGGGGGACCATCGGCCGGTTCTGCCCCCGAGCTGACTGTGCCACGAACGACAGGGCCATCACCGAGGCGCGGGCGAGGTCCTCCCGGGCCTGGGCGGCGTCGATGTCGAACAGCGGCCGGAACCCCCAGATCGGGGCGAGCTGGGCCAGGGCGGACTGGACGTCGACACGGACGTCACCGGTGTGCACCGGGAGCGGGAACGGCTCTGCCGGGGGAAGGCCGGGGTCGAGGGCGTCGTCGACCAGGAGTCCCCACACGTGCCCGAAGGAGACCCGCCCCACGAGGTCGGTGATGTCGACGCCGCGGTACCGCAGGGCCCCACCCTCCTTGTCCGGCTCGGCGATCTCGGTCTCGAAGGCGATGACGCCTTCGAGACCGGGGACGAAGTCAGACATGGTGGCTCCTTCAGCGAGGGGGCGTTGCCCTGGCATTCTGTCCCCCCGAGCCCCCTGGGGCCGAAAGCGCCCGCCACACTGGCACGGTGAGCACCCCGACTCCGGGTCTCGGTCCGGGCTCCGGCGCCGCCGAGCTGGCCGGCTTGCGCGTGCCCTACACGGTCGGCTTCCTCGACGAGGGCGACCTCGCGGCGACCCCGCTAGCGCAGTTCCAGGCCTGGTTCGCTGACGCCGTGGAGGCCGGTCTCGTCGAGCCGAACGCGATGGCGTTGGCCACCGCCGATGCCCAGGGCGCGCCGTCCGTGCGAACGGTCCTGCTCAAGCAGGCCGACGCGCGAGGGTTCGTCTTCTACACCGGCTACTCCTCCCGCAAGGGCACTGAGCTGACCACGAACCCGCGCGCAGCACTCGCCTTCGCCTGGCTCGCCCTGCAACGTCAGGTGTGTGTGCGGGGCGACGTCGAGCGTGCCTCGCCACAGGAGTCCGCCGCCTACTTCGCCAGCCGCCCGTGGGGGTCACGGATCGGGGCGTGGGCGAGCCGGCAGTCGCAGCCGCTCGCCGAGCGGTCCGTCCTCGAACGGCGCTGGGCGCAGCTCGCCGAGAGCCACCCCGACCACGGGAGGGACGACGACGTGCCGCTGCCACCGCACTGGGGCGGGTTCGTGCTGCGGCCGGCCGAGGTCGAGTTCTGGCAGGGGCGTCCGTCGCGGCTGCACGACCGCCTGGTGTACGTCGCCGTCGCCGGTGGTAGCCGGATGCTGGACGACGCGGCCTCCTGGCGCGTCGAGCGCCGTCAGCCGTGAACCCGCTCGGCTCGTGAGCGGCGTGCGCCCACGGCGCCGGCTGCTCGCCGACCCGACGCCCCTGCGCGAGAGCCCTGCCTACCGTCGCCTGTGGCTGGGGCTCTCCCTGGGGAACCTGGGGCAGCAGCTGGCCCTCGTCGCGATCGGGTTGCAGGTCTACGACCTCACGCACTCGAGCCTCGCTGTGGGGCTCCTGGGGTTGTTCGGGCTGGTCCCCCTGGTCGCGCTGGGCCTGTACGGCGGGTCCGTCGTCGACGCACACGACAGGCGCACGGTCGCCCTGACGGCGTCGGGGTGCCTGTGGGCCGTCTCGGTGGTCACAGCCGCCCAAGCATGGCTGGGACTGCGGTCAGTGGCGCTGCTGTATGTCCTCGTGGCCGTCCAGTCCGCCGCATACGCCGTGAACAACCCGGCCCGTCAGGCGATCGTGCCGCGCCTGCTGCGGGCCGACCTGCTGCCCGCCGCGAACGCCATGACCACTCTGTCGTACACGATCGGGATGGCGGTGGGACCGATCCTGGCCGGGGTCCTCGTGAGCGGCTACGGCTTCGGTGCGGCCTACTCGGTCGACGTGGTGACGTTCCTCGCGGCGTTGTGGGCTCTCTGGAGGCTGCCGGCCATGCCGCCCGAGGGCGCACGCACCCGGGCTGGGCTGGCCTCGGTGGTCGAGGGCCTGCGCTTCGTCGGCACCCGGCCCACGATCAGGATGACGTTCCTCGTGGACCTCGCCGCGATGGTGTTCGCCCAGCCGCGCGCGCTGTTCCCGGCGGTCGGGGCGGTCGTGCTCGGGGGCGGCGCGGCGACCGCGGGCGGGCTCGGCTCCGCGGTCGCGGTAGGCGCCGTCCTGGCGGGTCTGGTCTCCGGACCCCTGGGCCACGTGCACCGCCAGGGTCTGGCCGTGCTGTGGTGCGTGGCCGGCTGGGGCGTGGCCATCGTCGGGTTCGGTGCCGTCCTGCTGGCATCGTCGAGCGGCGCGTCAGGCGCAGCAGCGCAGCCGGCTCAGGCAAGCCCGGGTGCCCAGGTGTCGATGTGGGTGTGGCCCGCAGCGGCCTGCCTTGTGCTCGCGGGCGCTGCGGACACCGTCAGCGCCGTCTTCCGGACCACGATCCTGCAGACGGCCACCCCGGATGCGTTGCGCGGGCGTCTGCAGGGCGTCTTCATCGTGGTGGTGGCCGGTGGTCCCCGCCTCGGCGACGTCGTCGCAGGGACGAGCGGCGACGTCCTCGGCATCGCCGCGGCCGCCGTCCTCGGTGGCACTGCCAGCGTTCTCTGCGTTGGCGCACTGGCCAGGGCGCAACCACGTTTCGCGCGTTACGACGCACGCAACCCGCAGCCGTAGGCAGCCAGGGCGCCCCCGGGTCGGCCGACCTCCCTGGCGCGGCGTGCCACTGCGCCAAACTGTTTGGCGTGATGTGCCACCGCACCAAAGGGTTCTGGCGTGGTGTGCCACCGCGCCAGGCGAACGCACCGGCCGGCGGCTCGGTGTGTGCTCAGGCGCCGGCCCACCGGTGCGGGGGCTCGTCACCGAGCAGGTAGCGCGGCCCGGACCCGCCGGCGGCTGCCATGTCATCGGGGTTGCTCAGCGCGCATGACCGCAGGCTCAGGCAACCGCACCCGATGCAGCCGTCGAGACTGTCCCGCAGTCTCACGAGGGCCTCGATGCGGCCGTCGAGCCGGGCGCGCCACCCACGCGACAGCCGCGCCCAGTCGGCCTTCGTCGGGGTGCGCCCCGAGGGCAGCGCGTCCAGGGCGTCCCGGATCTCGGCCAGGTCCAGGCCCACGCGCTGGGCCGCCCGCACGAAGGCCACCCTGCGGATGGTCGCGCGAGCGTAGCGGCGCTGCCCGCTCGGGGTACGTTCGGCGTCGATCAGCCCCTGCGCCTCGTAGAACCGCAGCGCGGACGGCGCCACGCCGCAACGCTGGGACAGCTCGCCGATGCTCAGGTGGTCGGGCAGGGCAGGCATGCGTCGAAGGCTAGGGCGTGTCTGGTGACCGCGCGGCCCGACCGAGGGTGCGCGGCACTTGTGCCAGAGGCCGCCGGCAGTCACACGCCGAAGCGCTCCTGTGCGGCCCGGGCCTCACCCACCCGTCCCAGCTCCTCGAGAAGGGTGACCAGGCGCTCCCCGAGGTATCGGGCCTGCGTACGGTGCCCGCCGGCGAGGGCATCCTCCGCGGCCTCCCGCAACGGCCCGACTGCCTCGTCAGGCCGGCCGAGCGCGTCGAGCAGGCGCGCTCTGAGGTCGACGACGTCGCGCGCCGCCAGGTCCTCGCCCATCTCGCGATAGTCATGGTCGAGACCTGTGAGGATCTGCAGCGCCTCTCCGAAGCGGTCGGCGGTGGCCAGCACGCGTGCGCCCTGGTCGACCAGACAGAGGCGCTCCCAGCGCAGCTCGCGAGCCTGGGCGGGGTCCTCCGGCTGCACAGCGTCCAGGGCCGCGCTGGCCTGGGCGAGAACAGCCCTCGCCGCGCCGAGGCCGTCGGCGCGCAGCGCTGCCATCGCCGCTGCCCGCTGCCCGGCGGCGGCTCCCCGCCATTCACCCGCGGCGTTGAACAGCGCGCAGGCGCGCGACAGGGCCGCGAGGGCGTCGACGCCGTCCGGCTCGCTCTCGCCTACGAGCAGCAGAGCGCCGGCCTCGCCCACCGGGTCGTCGTTGGCGCGGTGCCATGACGCGCTGCGCGTGGCGAGCGCGGCCGCCCTCCTGGGGTCACCGATCTCGGCGGCGGCGAGTGCGGCCGCATGCGCCAGCGCTCCGGCGGTGTGCACGGCCAGGTCCGCATGCGGCTGGCTCGGCGCCAGCCCGGTGTCATGGATGGAGGTCTCCAGACCGGTGAGGGCCTGCTCGGCGCATTGGAGGGCCTGCTCGGCGTGGCCGGCCAACCGCAGCGCCTGAACGTAGTCGCAGCGAGCCCTCGCAGCCCAGACCGGCTCGCGCATCTGGTCAAAGAGATCGGCCGCCATGTCGAACGCCTCGACGGCCGCCTCGACGTCCCCCACTGCCGCCCGTGCCTGCCCCAAGGCACCCCACGACTCCGCGGCGAGCCCGAGGTCGCCGGCGGCGCTCGCCTGCGCGGTGGCGGACTCCAGGAGCAGCAGCGCGTGCTCGAGCCGGCCTGCCTGCGCAAGTGCGTGGGCGAGATCGTGCTGCAGGAGGGCACGCTCGCCGCAGCGAGTCCCCGGCAGCAGGGCGCCGAGAGCGTCCTCCAGAACTGGGAGGCGGTCGGCCGGAGCCCCGGCGAGGGCCTGGTGACGCAGCAGCATGGCCCACGCTGCGCGCTGGTAGGCGGTCAGGTGAGCCAGGTCTGCCTGGGCGAACGCGGCCAGGCCCGCCTCGGCGGCGGCGTGGGCCTGCGTCTCCGGGACGCGCGGCCGGGTCTGGAGCAACGTGGCGGTGGCGTTCCACCAGGCGACCCCGGCGCTGGCAACGTCTCCGGTGGCGGCGACAGCGGCGGCCAGCTGGAGCGTGCGATCGCCGATCCGCGGGCCGTCGGCGCTCGCGGCGACGCCCTGGCGAAGGCACTGCTGCTCGTGCAGGAAGGCCTCGGCGGGCAGGCCGGTGGCGTGCAGCAGGTCCGAGCAGGCCACGGCGGCGTCGAGCTCTGCCGTGCTGCCGCTGCCGGCGCGCAGCACGTCGAGCGCCAGCGCGGCGTCCAACCGGGCTATGGCACGAAGGGCGTCCACATCGCTGCCGGTCGAGGTCGCGATCGCCGGCTCTCGGATCGCCTGCCAGGTGCGCAGGGTGTGTGCGCGCTCGGCGGCCACACCGCTGACGACGCTGGCCTCGAAGCCGGCCATGACCTCGTCGAGGCTCGGGGACGGCGCGGGCATCATGCGGCCCACTCCGTCATCGAGGCCATGGTCGCTCACCGGCCCCATGATGCCTGCGTTCCGGTCCGCCCGCTGCGGGCAAGTCCCGCGATATCGGGCAAGGCGCCTGATGCGGGGCAACCCACCCACATGGCAAGACGCCGCGGCGAGGTCGCCCGCAGCTGCCCGGGCAGGCAACAGCCCGCGGGGTCACCTCCGTGGTCGAAGGTGCGCCGCGCTGGACGAGGCGCGGCACCCGCGGGCTGCGGTGACTGCCTAGTTCTCGCCGGTCGCCTCGCGACCGGTGGGAGTCCTTGGTAGGACAGTCCGTCCGGTGGGACAGCGGCTAGCGGACAGCCACCTCACGCGTCCGATGTTCACTCACTGGTCGGACCACCTCCTTTCCCGTGTACGCCGAACCTACGACGGCACGGGCGGTCGCGGCAACGCCGAATACGCTCAGATCGTCGTGACGACCTGCTTCGTAGGCCAGGCGCGGGCCACGGGCGAACCACGCGTCCGGCCCGGGGCGGCCGATGTTGACGACGGCCAGCACTCGCTGGTCCCCGGCCGGGAACAGCTCGCGCCTCGACGGCGCCGGCGTCCATGCCGGTCATCGGGCCCGCGGCCAGGCCGGCGGCTCGCACCCCGACGATGAAGTAGCCCACCTGCAGCGCGGCGTTGAACGAGGCCGTTGCCTCGCGCACGGATGTGTCGGCGAACACGTCCTTCGCGCCCGGGAAGTGCGGGAACTGGGTGGGGAGGTGCTCGTGGAAGGCGCGGTCAGCGCTGAGGACGGCGACCAGCGGCGCCGCGGCGGTCTTGGCTTGGTTGCCCGGCGACATGTGCCGGACGAGGCGCTCGCGGGCCTGGTCGGAGCGCACGAGGGTGACTCGCAGGGGTTGGGTGTTCATGCTGGTGGGGGCCCACTTGACCAGGTCGTAGATCGCGCGGACCTGCTCGTCGGCCACAGGCTCGTCGGTGAAGGTGTTCGCGGTTCGGGCATCCCGGAAGAGGAGGTGTTGGGCGCCCTGGTCCAGGGCGAGGGTGGCGGAGGCATCCTGCACCAGATGCGTCTCGGTGATGGTCACGAAGGGTCCCCTCGGGTCGACTGCGGTATTTTGATGAACTCTCAATAGTTGAGCATTCATCCAGAGGTCGTGGTGGCGTGGGACACAGCTGAGGAGGCCGGGTGCCTCGAGGCTGGTCCCCCTCCTCCGGCTCGGCTGCGCCCCGCTCGGCTGCGCCCCGCTCGGCTGCGTGGTCGCGCGCCCACCGCCGAGTGCCGACAATGGGGCTGGAGGCGATCGGCAGCGATCCGGTCGCGAGGAGTGGAGGCCCAGCACCGTGACGGATCTCATCGACACGACGGAGATGTACCTGCGGACCATCTTCGAGCTCGAGGAGGAAGGCATCGTCCCGTTGCGCGCACGGATCGCGGAGCGGTTCGGCCACTCCGGCCCCACGGTCTCCCAGACGATCGCGCGCATGGAGCGGGACGGCCTGGTGCGCGTCACCCCCGACAGGCGACTTCAGCTCAGCGACACGGGGCGCGCCCGGGCGACCAGCGTGATGCGCAAGCACCGGCTCGCGGAGCGGCTGCTGGTCGACGTGATCGGGCTGGAGTGGGAGTACGTCCACGACGAGGCCTGCCGGTGGGAGCACGTGATCAGCGAGCGGGTCGAGCGCAAGCTGCTGGAGCTGATCCCTGACGCTCTGGAGTCTCCCTACGGCAACCCCATCCCCGGGTCTGGGCGAGCTGGGCGGCTCCCCGAGCGCCGCCGAGGGCGGCGACGCGTCTGCGCAACCTCGCCGAGGCCATGGGCCAGGCCGACCGGCCGGCGGGGGAGACTGTCGCCGAACGGGAGACCCTCGTGGTGCGTCGACTCGGCGAGACCCTCCAGACCCGGCCCGAGCTCATGCACTCCTTCGCGCACGCCGGCGTGCGACCCGGCGCCCGGGTCGAGGCGACCAGGCAGGGGTCCGGCTTCCGGCTCGATCTCGGGGACCGCCACGTGGACGTCGACGCGAACGCGGCGTCCCACGTCTTCGTCGCAGCGCCCGAGGCGCGCTGAGCGAGGGACGTCGCCGTGCCGCCGGCGCGATGTTCAAGGTCTTGTTAAGGCATCGATAAGTCTCTGACCTGCACGTTCGTGACCCTCGCGCCGCCCGCACGGTGGGCCCGACCGGGCCCGACACGACCGTGATGAAGGTGTGACATCGGCTGGACGATCAGGTACGTTCGCCCTCGCTCCCCCACCCCTCCGGGGGAGCGCCAGGGGTGGACGCCGAGCTCTGCCACCGCCTCTGGTTCGGCCCACCACCGCATGGCAGAGGCGGGGGAACCACCTTCGGGGCGCCCTCGACCCACGTCGCGAGCGCTCCTTGGGGTGAAGCCTGCATCAGCACCCACCAAGGCGCGGATGCGGGCCGGGTGACCGATCTCCCACCCGAACCCGACAGCTCACCTCGTAGGCGTCGGAGAGGTTGCCAGTGACCGACCACGCCCGATCGCGCCATCGCGCGGCCCAGCGGACATCGAGTCCCCTGTCAGCCCTGTCGACCACGCTCGGTGAGCACGCCGGTACTCTCGGCCGTGGCGGCGTCGTGATCGCCATGTCGTCCGGGCTGGTCGCGACCCTCGGGCTGCCTGCGCAGGCCGTCGCGTCCGGCGACAAGGCGAACCCCTCCACCCAGACGCTGCCGGCCATCGACGCCGTTCCCGTCAGCGCCACCATCGACAGCAGCAGCCTCGCGTTGCCCTCCTCGGCAGCGGCGGCCGTGCCGGTCACGGCGTCCGCCACCGCCAAGGTGACGTTCGAGGCGCCGTCGTTCAGGGCCAAGCCCGCTTCGAGGAAGGCCGCGGCCCCGCACAAGGCCGCACCCGCCCCCGTGGTGGGGGCCGCCCGGGGCTCGTCGGTGCTCGCCCTTGCCGCCCGGTACGTCGGTGTGCCGTACGTGTATGGAGGGTCGACCCCTCGCGGCTTCGACTGCTCGGGCTTCGTGCGGTACGTGTTCAACCTGCTGGGCGTCCACCTGCCGCGGACCGCGGAGGAGCAGATGCTCGCGACCCGCCGCGTCCCCCGGTCGCAGGCTCGGCCCGGCGACCTGGTGTTCTTCCTGTCCGGCGGCCGCGCCTACCACGTGGGGATCTACGCCGGGGGCAGCATGATGTACGACTCCCCGAGGCCGGGCAAACGGCTCGCCAAGCGGGCGATCTGGTCGTCGAACATCGTCTTCGGCCGGGTGGTCTGAGCCCCGAGCAACCTTCTGCGCGCCGCCGGCAGGCACGACTCGGGAGCACCCGGAGGACGGCGACGGCGTCGCCCCAGGTCGACGACGCCGCTGTGCTCGCGACCGCGTACACGAAATCGAGACGCGAAAACACGTGCCTGCGCGCCCTCGCCTGCCTAGGCTTCGACCGAGGACGTCGACCACCGGGAGGGCAGGGTGCCGGACGCCGCGCGTAGTGTCGCCGGTGCGCTCGCCTGTGCGTGCGGGCCGGTCGCGGCGTGCCCGCGGCCGGTTCCTGGTGGTGAGGGCGCCGTCCCCGTTCGGGGGCGGCGCCTTCCCTCGTCCTGGCCCGAGGGCGCGACCGCCGCGGCGGGAGTGCCTGTTCACCTCGTGCCCCGGCACGGGTAGGGGTCGCGAGGCGCTCAGGAGACGCCGCCAGCCAGGCGGTCGTCGACATGTGAGAGGAGGTGGCGGGGTGCGCACGCTCGTGCTGAACGCGGGCTACGAACCGCTCGCCGTCGTGTCGTTCCGGCGGGCCATCGTGCTTGTCCTCGCCGGGAAGGCGACGGTGGTCGCCGACACCGGCGCCCCTGTCGTGGGGAGCACCGTCACGCTGCCGCGCCCCTCCGTGATCCTGCTCGGTCGGTACGTGCGGCTGCCGCACGGCCGCGTGGTGCCGGTGAGCCGGCGTGGCGTGCTTCGTCGCGACGGGCACCGGTGCGCCTACTGCCAGGGGCACGCCACGACGGTCGACCACATCGTGCCGCGCAGCCGGGGTGGCAGCGACACCTGGGAGAACCTCGTGGCGTGCTGCGTCCGGTGCAACAACGGCAAGGGGAACCGGACGCCGGAGGAGAAGGGCTGGCCCCTGCGGGTGCGCCCCTATGCCCCGCGCGGGCCGGCCTGGGTCGTGCGCGGGTCGGACGTCCGCGACCCGACGTGGGACCTCTACCTCGGTGACGCCGCCTGAGAGGCCATCACCTGCAGGTACGCGCCGGGAGTGATGTTGCGCCCCGTCACGACCACGGCGAGCCGTCCCGCCACGTCGGCCTTGCCGGCGAGGACGGCGGCCACGGCTGCGGCGCCGGAGCCCTCGGCGACCACGCCGTGCTCGGCGAACAGCCACGCCATCGCGGCGCGGATCTCCGCCTCGCTCACCGTGGTCAGTGAGGTCTCCGGTCCCAGGAGCCCCGGGGTGATGCTTCCGGGCTCCAGGTTGCCCGCGAGACCGTCAGCGAGGGTGTCGCCCACCTCGACGCTCACCAGGCGTCCGGCCCGGACCGCCGCCGACAGGGCCTGTGACGAGGCGGCCTCCACCCCGACGAGGTGCACCACCTGTCCCGTCTGCTGCCGATGGCGGCGCGCCCAGACCGCCGTCCCGGCCAGGAGCCCGCCCCCGCCGGCCGGGACGGCGACCGTCAGCTCGTCGTGCCCGTCGTCCCAGCCTGCGGCCGCGAGCTGACCGGCGAGCTCGCGGCCGAGGCTGGCCTGTCCGGCGATCACCATCGTGTCGTTGTACGCCGACACGAAGACCGAGCCAGCCTGCTCGGCCAGCTCCAGAGCCTTCGCCTCGGCGGCGTCGTAGTCGCTGCCGTACTCCACGAGGTCGATGCCGAACGCTCGCAGCTTCGCGACCTTGGTCGGGGAGGCGTTGCGGGACACCACGACCGTGACGTGCCGGCCCGTCGCCGTTGCGGCGTAGGCCATTCCCAGGCCGTGGTTGCCGGCGCTGGCGGTCACCGCCCGCGCGCCGTCCGGCAGGGCCGTCAGCGCGGCGAGCGCCCCGCGAACCTTGAACGAACCCGTGGGTTGCAGGGTCTCCAGCTTCAGGTACGCCGGGGCCGAGGGGGGTGAGGTCGGGTTCGCGGCCGAGGCGGGTGTCAGCGTGGGTGCGGGGACGACCGCCGTCTCGTGCAGCAGCGACCGGACCGTGGCCCAGGCGCGGTCCAGGTCGGCGGCGTCTGGCGGCCGCACCTGTCTCGGCGCGGGGCGGGCGGGACGGTCGGGGTCCGGCGCGGGCGAGTGGTCGGCGGGCACGGATCCTCCTCGGGTCAGGTGCACCGCGATCCTGCCAGGCCGGGCGTCGCCCTCGGCGGGCGGCTTGCGTGGGCAACGGGGGCGCGGCCGCGGTCGGGGGAATCCAGGCCCGTGGCGCGCGGTTGAGCCGACCATGCAGCAGGAGGCACGAATGCAGGTGGAGGTGTGGGCCGATGTCGTGTGCCCGTGGTGCTACATCGGCAAGACGCGCCTCGACGTCGCCCTGGCCGCTCTGCCGTTCGCCGACAGCGTCGACGTCGTCTACCGGTCCTTCCAGCTGGACCCGCGCTCGACCGTGCCGGATCCGGGCCGGCCCCGAGAGGATCTCGCCACCAGCCTCGGCACCAAGTACGGCGGTGGCCGCGAGGCCGGTCTTCGCATGATCGCCCACGTGAGTGCCGTCGCGGCCGGCGACGGGCTCCTCCTCGACCACGAGCACTCACTTCCAGGTAACACCCACGACGCGCACCGGCTGCTGCAGGCCGCCTACGACGAGGGTGGCCCGGCCCTGCAGGCGAGCGTGCTTGCCCGGCTGCTGCGCGGGTACTTCAGCGAGCGCGAGCCCATCGACGATCCGGCTGCGCTGCAGCGGCTTTCCGTGGAGGGCGGGCTCGACGCCGTGGTGGCGGCCCGGGTGCTCGCGGGCCGCGAGTACGCCGAACGCGTGCACGCGGACCAGGCGGAGGCCGCGCAGCTGGGCGCCACGGGAGTCCCGTTCGTCGTGGTCGACCGCCGCTACGGCGTCTCAGGCGCCCAACCGGTCGAGATGTTCAAGCAGGTGTTGGAACGGGCCTGGGCCGACCGGACCTGAGGCCCGCCGATCGTTGCTCGCGTGGACGTCGGCCCACGAGAGCCAGGGCTGCGCACGCCGTCCGAGGCTGCGCACGCCAGGTCGAGGCTGCGCACGCCATGCAGAGGCGGCATCGTTGGGGCATGCCCGCGTCCGCTGATCTCCCGACAACCGGCCTCCCGACAACCGGCCTCCCGACAAGCAGCCTGCCGACGACCAGGCCCGAGCTCGCCGGCAGCCTCGGCATGGTCGCGAGCACGCACTGGCTCGCCTCCCAGACCGGGATGTCGGTGCTGGAGCGCGGCGGGAACGCGGCCGACGCGGCAGTGGCCGCGGGCCTCGTGCTGCAGGTCGTGGAGCCGCACCTGAACGGTCCGGCCGGTGAGGTGCCGATCCTCGTGTGGACTGCCGCTGACGGTCCGCAGGTCGTCTGCGGTCAGGGCGTCGCACCGGCGGCCGCGACTCTGGGGGCCTTCGGCGATCTCGGGCTGGACGCCGTGCCGGGAACGGGCCTGCTGGCCGCCACCGTGCCGGGGGCCTTCGGGGCGTGGGTGCGGCTGCTGCGGACCTGGGGTTCCTGGCACCTGCGCGACGTGCTCGAGCCCGCCTTGGGTTACGCACGGCATGGCGCTCCGGTTCTGGAGCGCGTCTCGCAGACGATCGACGCCATGGCTGGGCGGTTCATCGGGGACTGGCCCACGTCCGCCACCGTGTACCTGGGTGCCGACGGCCGGGCGCCTCGGCCCGGGGGCAGGCTGAGGCTCGAGGGTCTGGCCGGCACGTACGAGCGGGTCCTTGCCGAGGCCGAGGCGGCGGGCACAGGCCGGGATGCCCAGCTCGACGCCGCGCTGCGTGCCTGGTACGGCGGCTTCGTCGCCGAGGCCATGGACGCGTTCTGCTCGGGGAGGGCCTGGCCCGACAGCTCCGGCCGCGCGCACGCCGGCCTGTTGCGCGGGCAGGACATGGCGGACTGGGACGCCGAGGTGGAACCGGTCGTGTCGCTGGACTTCGGGGGCGTCCGGGTCTGCAAGCCGGGACCGTGGTCTCAGGGGCCGGTGCTCCTGCAACAGCTGGCCATGCTGGACGGGGCAGATCTCGGTGAGCTGGCCCTCGACGACCCGCGCTGGGTGCACCAGGTCGCCGAGGTCCAGAAGCTCGCCTACGCCGACCGGGAGGCCTGGTACGGCGACCCGGCGGCGGTCGACGTCCCGCTGGATCGCCTGCTGGACCCCGCCTATGCGCGGGAGCGCGCCGCACTCGTCGACCACGCCTTGGCCAGCCGCGACCTGCGGCCCGGCAGCCCTGGCGGCATGGCCCCGAGACTGCCGGCCCTCGTGGAGTTCGACGCCGAGGGCAGGTGCCGCACCCCCGCATCGGGGCGTGGCGTCGACGATCCCGTGGAGGGCGGGCCCCTGGTCGCGGCACGACCCCTCGATGCGGCAGGGCCCGTCGATGCGGCAGGGCCCGTCGATGCGGCAGGGCCCGTCGATGCGGCAGGGCCCGTCGACGCCCGGAGGCTGCGGGCCGGTGCCGGGCTGGGCGAACCGGCGGTGCCGCGGGGGGACACCTGCCACGTGGACGTCGTCGACCGTTGGGGAACGATGGTGTCGGCCACGCCGAGCGGGGGATGGCTGCAGTCCTCGCCGGTCGTGCCGGCGCTGGGGTTCGCGCTCGGCACTCGCGCGCAGATGTTCCGCCTGGAGCCAGGCCTGGCCTCCACACTCCGCCCCGGCACCAGGCCCAGGACGACGCTGTCGCCCACGCTGCTGCTGCGTGATGGCCGCGGGTGGGTCGCCCTCGGCACGCCCGGAGGCGACCAGCAGGACCAGTGGAGCCTGCTCCTGGTGCTGCGTCTGGTGGACGCCGCGGCTCGCGGGCGGGCCCTGCGTCTGCAGGCTGCGATCGACGCCCCGATGTTCCACACCGAGCACGCGCCGTCCTCGTTCTTCCCGCGCGAGTCCGCGCCAGGCCGCCTCGTCCTCGAGGACCGGTGGCCCGCTGATGTGGTCGCTGCGCTGCGGGGGACGGGCCACGACGTGGTGACTGTGCCGGGCTGGAGTCTGGGACGGCTGTCGGCCGTGGCCGACGAGCGACCGGCAGGGTGGCTACGGGCGGCCGCCAACCCTCGTGGTGCCCAGGGCTACGCCGTGGGACGGTGACGCAGCGCAATCACGGCAGGTCTCCACAAACTGGTGCACCGGCGCCGTAGCGCCGGTGCGTGAGAAGAGTGTCATACCGACGCAGAACTGCCAAGACCGGTCACTGACAGTAGCGCGTTCGAGGCATCGTCGCAGGTCACGAAGTGGTCACGATTACGTCACGCAATCGAGACGACCCCCACGCACCGTGGGCGGGCCCGCCACCACCCTGTCCCGACCCCGCGCCGACCCCTCCCCGAGCGCACGGCCGAGCTCCTCCGCGACGCGCGGGCCAGGACCCCGGTCCCTAGGCGTCCTCGGCTCCCAGGTCGACCGGCTCGTGCACCGGGGGCATCACGACGACAGGGCAGGCTGAGTGGCGGATCACGGCCTGGCTGACCGATCCGAGCAGCATGGCCCTGAGCGGGCCGCGCCCGTGCGTGCCCACGACCACGAGGTCGGCGTGCTCGGAGGCGCGCACCAACGCCTCGGCCGCTGTCGTCTCCACCACCTCGGACACGACCTCGGGCGGGTGGGGCAGACCCGTCAGCTCGGCCAACACCTCCGCCAGCACGGCCGACTGGGTGGCCGTGGCGCCATCACGCATCGTCGTAGGGTCAGCGGCGGCCAGGGGTGCCCCTTCCAGACCCTCCCAGGTCCACGCCGTGACGACCTGGAGCCGGGCGTCACGGCGCACCGCCTCGACCACAGCCCAGCGCAGGGCGCGTCGGCTCGACGCCGTCTCGTCGACTCCCACCACGATGAGGGAGCGAATCGCGGTCGCCTCGATTGCGTTCTCGCGCAACGGGTACCCGCTGTCGCCGGCGATATCGGCCATGACCGCCTCCAGCTGGCTTCGGCGTGGGTCGGGCGCACCCTAGGCTGCCGCGCGGCCGATCGACGTCGTCGGGGACCAAAGTCCAGCCCCGCGCCGTCCCGCGGAGCAGGTCGTCGAGGCGGCCGTGCATCAAGGCCTCCGCATGGGCTGCCGATGACCAGGAGGGTGGTCCGCACGGACACCCGGGCAGACGAACGAAGAGGCCGTGGTCACAGCTCAGGCAGGGCGGGGGCAAGCGCCCCCCGCAGTGCCGTCCCATCGGGTGTCGCGGCCGCCCGCGCTCCCGGCGCAGCGTCTGCCGTCCTCGCACGACGGTCACGACGACGACTCGACGGCCGCGCATCCCGGCGCGTCCGCACAGGTCCCACCCGCGGGCTCGGCCGAGAGCGGTCAGCCCGCGGTCCGCGGCGACGACCTGGGTGCCTGGCACACACGAGGGATCCATCGGATCCGGCTCGCGGCCGGCGAGGTGTGGGTGCGCATGGACGCCCGCGGCATTGCCGCCCTGAGCTCGGAGGGCCCCGACCGGCTGCCCGCACCTCCGCTCGGCTGAGCCCGCCCGCTCGACGTGGCGGGCCCTGGCGCGTTGTGCGAGGCTTCCCCTGTGATGACCCAGCACGCGCTGCTCGTGACCCCTCGCCGGGTCACCGGGGCGTGTTGTCGGCCCACGGCCTGACCGCCGGCCCGCGCACTGCCCATGCCCCCGCGCCGAGCGCGAGGCGGCGCCGACCATCACCGCAGGGACCCGAGCCATGTCGCACCCCACCGCGCGCGTCGTCGTCTTCCATGCCCACCCCGACGATGAGGCGATCTTCACCGGGGTCACCATCCGCCGGCTCGTCGACGCCGGGGCCCGCGTCACCGTCGTCACGGCGACGTCGGGTGAGGAGGGCGTGCCCCGTACCCCGTTGATCCGCGGGGAGACGATGGGCCGGCGCCGCCGGGCGGAGCTCCAGCGCGCCTGCGAGCTGCTCGGCGTCCACCGGCTCGAGGTCCTCGGCTACCGGGACTCCGGAGCCGGACCCGGCCCCTACCGGCGGGGGAGCCTTGGGGCGACCCCCGCGTCGACGGTGGCGGCCCGACTGGCACGGATCGTCGAGGACGAGCAGGCCGACGCCCTGCTGCACTACGACCGCCGGGGGATATACGGGCATGTGGACCACGTCCAGGTCCACCTCGCGGGTGCCGAGGTCGCCGGACGGCTCGGCATCAGCGGTTACGAGGCGACGGTCGACGCCGAGCATCTGGAAGGGTTGGACGGTCAGCCCGGCACCGCGCCGGGCCGGGCGCGCCACGTCGTCCAGCAAGCCGCCGGGCGGCCGCGCGTCGGCCTGCCTTCGGAGCAGATCTCGGTGCGCGTGCACGCCTGCGCGGCCGCCCTCTTGGCCAAGTACGCGGCGATGTCGGCGCACTCCAGCCAGATCGGACCCGAGTTCCTCGACGCCGCGACGTTTCCTGGCGCCTACGCCACCGAGTGGTTCGTCCGGACAGGGCCGCCAGGCCCGCTGGAGTCCCTCGCTGCCGCCGGCCCGGCTGTGGGCGGGGCGCCGCTGCCAGGGCTGGCGGGGTAGCGCCCGGTGCCGGCCACCGGTTGGGCATGGCCGCGACTGCGAGGGCGTGAGCTGACCTGTGGCACGACCGACTCCACGAGGCTCAGCAGAGCCGTGGTGAGCAGCAGGTGGACGTCCTCGCGGGCCAGGGATCCGCGTTCCAGCCACTCGCGCGCCGCCGCCTTGGCCAGCGCACCGTAGGCGCGCACCATCGCGCGTACCTCCTCGTGGCGACGGGCCTTCGCCTGCAGGCCGACAGCGGCGAGGACGCGGTCTGCGGCCACCTCGTCGGCCTGGGAGACCACCTGTGCCACCTCCGGGTCGTGCGCCACGCTGCCGGCGTCCAGCGCGGCCAGCCACGGTCTGCTGTGACGCTCCACCGTCTCGAGGAACCACGTGACGCTGGCGTCGACGCGAACGGGAAGCGCGGCGTCCGGCAGCTGCGTCACTGCGGCCTCGGGCACGGTCAGCAGCCGGCGCAGGACCTCGAGATAGAGCTCCTTCTTCGTGCCGAAGTAGTGGTGGACGAGCCCACGCGCCACGCCGGCCTCGGCGGCGATCGACGTGGTCGACACCTCGGCGTAGGGACGGGCGCCGAACTGGCGGACCGCGCAGGACAGGATCTGCTGGCGCCTCGCGTCGGGCTCCAGGCGCTGCCAACGCGGTCGGCTGCTCACCGTTGATGGTGTGCCCACCGGCGTCACTGTGCCATGCGCGACGGGGCGGCGGCCACTGTTGACAGTGTGCCAACACGGGGAGAGGCTGGTGCTGCCCTACGAGGCACACACCCGGAGACGAGGCCAGATGACGGGGTCGACCACCACCCACCCCTACCGCTCGCCCTGGCGCACCCAGGAGCACGAGGACCTGGCCATCCTCGCGCGCACGTTCTTCACTCGTGACGTGCTGCCCCACCAGGAGAAGTACCTGGCACAGGGGCACCCCGACCACGAGGCATACCGACGGGCCGGCGAGCTCGGTCTGCTGGGTCTTGCCGTGCCGGAGGCGTACGGCGGCGGGGGAGGCACGTTCGCCCACGAGGCCGTGCTCTTCGAGCAGCAGACCGCCACGGGCGAGGGTGCGCTGGGGCTCAGCGTGCACAGCGGCATCGTCATGGGGTACCTCGTCGAGTACGGCACGGAGGAGCAGAAGCAGCGATGGCTGCCACGGCTGTGCGCAGGCGAGCTCGTCGGGGCGATCGCCATGACCGAGCCGGGTGGCGGGTCCGACCTGCAGGCTCTCCGCACCCGGGCCCTGCGCGACGGCGACGGCTACCTCGTCACCGGCTCCAAGACGTTCATCACCAACGGCTTCCTGGCCGACCTGGTGGTGCTGGCCGTCAAGACCGACGCCTCGCAGGCGGCCGCCGGGATCTCGCTGCTGGTGTGCGAGGTGGGCGACGACGTGCCGGGCTTCCGTCGCGGGCGGCTGCTGCACAAGATCGGCCTTCAGGCCAACGACACCGCGGAGCTGTTCTTCGACGGCATGCGCGTGCCCGCGTCGCACCTGCTCGGGCCACGCGAGGGGCTGGGTTTCGCCCAGATGATGGCTCAGCTTCCGCAGGAGCGGCTCGTCATCGCCGTGGGGGCGGTGGCGGCCATGGAGCGCGCCATCGAGCTCACGGTGGCGTACGCGAAGGAGCGGGAGGCCTTCGGCAAGCCGCTCTTCGAGCAGCAGAACACCCGGTTCACCCTCGCCGAGTGCGCCGCCATGGCGCGCACCGGCCGGGTGTTCCTCGACGACTGCATCGTGCGCCACGTGGACGGCGGCCTCGACGTGTCGACCGCCGCGATGGCGAAGTTCTGGCTCACCGACAGGCAGTGCGAGGTCGTCGACCGGTGCCTGCAGGTGTTCGGCGGCTACGGCTACTGCCTGGAGTTCCCGATTGCGCGGATGTACGCCGACGCGCGCGTGCAGAAGATCTACGCCGGCTCGAACGAGATCATGAAGGAGCTGGTGGCGAGGTCGCTGTGAGCGACCTCGCCCACACCACCGGACCGACCGCCCCGAAGGGAGGGCCATGACTGCGCCCAGCCAGGCGTACGTCTTCGACGCGGTGCGCACGCCGCGGGGGCGGGGGCGACCGGGGGGTGCGCTGCACGCCGTCAAGCCGATCTCCCTTGTGGTGGGCCTCATCGAGGCGGTGCTGGAGCGGAACCCGGGGCTGGACCCGCAGCGGCTGGACGACGTCCTGCTCGGGATCGTCACCCCCGTCGGGGACCAGGGGGCGGACCTCGCGAAGATCGCCGCTCTGGCCGCGGGGCTGCCCGACCACGTCGGGGGAGTGCAGCTGAACCGCTTCTGCGCCTCAGGACTGGAGGCCGTCAACCTGGCGGCCGCAAAGGTGCGCTCGGGTTGGGACCACCTGTTGCTCGCCGGTGGCGTGGAGTCGATGTCCCGGGTGGCGATGGGGTCCGACGGGGGTGCCTGGGCGATGGACCCGGAGACCGCTCTGCGGACCTCGTTCGTCCCCCAGGGAGTCAGCGCCGACCTCATCGCCACGCTGGAGGCGTTCTCGCGTGACGACGTCGACGCCTACGCCCTGCAGTCGCAGGAGCGCGCCGCGAAGGCCTGGGCGGGCGGCCACTTCGCCCGAGCGGTGGTCCCGGTGCGCGACGTCAACGGGCTGGCGGTCCTCGGCGTCGACGAGCACATGCGACCCGACACGACGATGGAGGGCCTCGCGCGCCTGGTGCCGTCGTTCGCCACCATGGGGGAGTCGGGTGGCTTCGACGCCGTCGCGATGCAGAAGTACCACTGGGTCGAGCGGATCGACCATGTGCACACCCCCGGCAACTCCTCAGGGATCGTGGACGGTGCCGCACTCGCGCTCGTCGGGTCCGAGCAGGTCGGGCGTGACCTCGGGCTGACGCCGCGGGCGCGCATCGTCGCAGCCGCCACGAGCGGTGCCGACCCCACCCTCATGCTCACCGGTCCTGCGCCCGCCACGCGGAAAGCCTTGGCAACAGCCGGGTTGGGAGTCGGCGACATCGACCTGTTCGAGATCAACGAGGCCTTCGCTGCTGTGGTCCTCACCTACATGAGGGAGCTCGAGCTGGATCCGGAGCGGGTGAACGTCAACGGCGGTGCGATCGCGATGGGCCACCCGCTCGGGGCCACCGGTGCGATGCTGCTCGCCACGATGGTCGAGGAGCTGGAGCGCCGCGACGCCCGCCGCGGCCTGGTCACCCTGTGCATCGGCGGTGGCCAGGGGGTCGCGACGATCGTGGAGCGGGTGTGACTGCCTCCGACGCGCTGCGCGACACCGTGCGGTACGAGCGCGACGACGATGGTGTCGTCGTCCTCACGATGGACGACCCCGAGCAGTCGGCGAACACGATGAACGCCGAATGGGCCTCGTCGTTCGAGCAGGCCGTCGCCCGGTTGGAGACGGAGCGGGACGTCGTCACGGGTGTGATCGTGACCTCGGGGAAGCCGACGTTCTTCGCCGGGGGCGACATCCCGCTGATGCTGCGGGCCCGCCCCGATGACGCGGCGGAGCTCACCGCGATGCTCACGGGGATCAAGGCGACGCTTCGCCGCCTGGAGAGGTTCGGGCGGCCGGTCGTGGCGGCCGTGAACGGGGCCGCGCTTGGCGGTGGCCTGGAGATCGCACTCGCCTGCCACCACCGGATCGCCCTGGACGCCAAGGGGTCCACGATCGGGCTGCCGGAGGTGACCCTGGGCCTGCTGCCAGGCGGTGGCGGCGTCACACGCACCGTGCGGATGCTCGGTCTCGCCGAGGCGCTGACCACCGTGCTGCTGTCGGGCCGGGCGTTTCGACCTCGGCAGGCGGCGGACGCCGGGCTCGTCGACGACGTCGTCGAGACGCCCGAGGCCATGATCGGGGCGGCCCGTGCGTGGATCGCGGCCAACCCGGGCGCCGCACAGCCCTGGGACCTCAAGGGCTACCGCATGCCGGGCGGCACGCCGTCCAGCCCTGCCCTGGCCGCCACGCTGCCCGCCTTCGCCGCCACGCTGCGCAGGCAGACACGAGGGGCACCGGCCCCGGCGCCGCAGGCGATCCTGTGCGCGGCCGTCGAGGGCGCCCAGGTGGACCTGGAGACGGCGCTTCTCATCGAGACGCGCTACCTCGTGCGTCTGCTGACCGGGCAGGTCGCCAAGAACATGATGACGACGTTCTTCGGCGCGATGCGCGCCGTCTCCTCCGGTGCCTCGCGGCCGGCGGGCGTGCCGCCGACGCCACTGCCGCAACGGGTCGCCGTGCTCGGCGCGGGGATGATGGGCGCGGGGATCGCCTACGCGTGTGCGAGGTCGGGCCTGGAGGTGCGGCTGAAGGACACCTCCCTGGAGGTCGCCGCTGCCGGCAAGGGTCACTCGCAGCGGCTCGTGGAGGCGGCCGTGACTCGCGGGCGCATGACGCAGGAGGCGGGCGAGGCCCTGCTCGCGCGCATCGTGCCGACCGCCGAGACCGCGATGCTGGCCGGGTGCGACGTGCTCGTCGAGGCCGTGGTCGAGGACCCGGCGGTCAAGCAGGCGGTGTACGCCGAGGCGGAGCCCGTGCTGGCCACGGGGGCGCTGCTGGCGTCGAACACCTCGACGCTGCCCATCACGGGGCTGGCGGCCGGGGTGAGCCGACCGCGGGACTTCGTGGGCCTGCACTTCTTCTCACCGGTGGACAGGATGCGGCTTCTCGAGGTGGTGGTCGGAGCGCAGACCAGTGACGCCACCCTGGCCCGTGCCCTCGACCTCGCGGCGCTGCTGGGCAAGGTGCCGATCGTCGTCAACGACTCGCGGGGGTTCTTCACCAGCCGGGTGATCGGCCGGTTCATGGACGAGGCCGTGAGGCTCTTGTCCGAGGGCGTGCACCCGGCCTCGATCGAGCAGGCGGGTCTGCAGGCCGGCTACCCGACCGGGCCGCTCGCGCTCGCCGACGAGGTGAGCCTGACGCTCATCCAGCGGATACGTCGGGCCGCCGAGGCGGCCCCTGGCCCTGGTCGTGCTGGTGCCGGCGCGCCCGTGGAGGCCGCGGACCCCGCCCGTGACCTGGTCGACCGGATGGTCGACGAGTTCGCCCGGCCCGGTCGCGCCGCGCGCCGGGGCTTCTACGAGTACGCCGAGGGCGGCGCCAGGCTGCGGCTGTGGCCCGGCCTCGTCGAGCACTTCCTCGACGGCCGACGGCTCGGCATCTCGGCCGACGCCACGGCCGGCATCCCGTGGGCCGATGTGCAGGAGCGGCTGCTGTTCGCCGAGGCGGTGGACGCGGTGCGCTGCCTGGACGAGGGCGTGCTGCGGTCGGTGGCCGAGGCCGATGTCGGGTCGGTGCTCGGGATCGGCTTCCCCCCGTGGACCGGTGGCGTGCTTCAGTTCGTCGCGGGCTACGCGGGCGGCGTCCCCGGCTTCGTCTCGCGGGCGCAGACGCTCACCGACCGGTACGGCGATCGCTTCACGCCGCCGGACTCGCTGTCCTCCCCCCACCCCCTCGCGATCTCTGGGGTCTAATCGTCGCCATCCTGGCGCTGAGGCGACAAGAACCCGCCGGAGGACGGCCGGAGCGGAAGCCACTGCTCGATGTCGGCAAGCATCGACGGCGTGATCCCGACCTCGGGGTTCGGAGCGAGCAGCAGGTGCCGCTTCACGGTGGTGCGTACCCACGCCCGCGCGGAGGGCCAGGCGGGCAGGTCGTCGTCCACCCAGATCAACGCCCTGCCCGGGTGGGCCGCGACGAGGTCGTGGACGGCGCGCAGCTTCCACCAGCCGGTCTCTCCCCGGGCGTCGCCATCGGTCTGCGCAACGGCGTCGCCGTGCGACGTGACGGTGGCCGACCCTGCCGAACCGTCACCGGTCCCCGCGTCGCCACCCGTCCCCCTTCCGATGCTCGTTCGGGAGTCCCGGTTCGGGGGCGCAGCGACGACGGCCAGCCTGGGCAGGCCGAGCAGGCGGCCCAGGTCGCCGTTGGCCTGGTCGGCCCACGTGGTCAACCACCGGACCTCGACGAGCCCCCGTGAGTGCAGCCGCGAGATCCCCGCCGTGAGAGAGGGCGACCACCAGATCGGCCACGCGACGCCGTCCGCCGTGGCCCGCCCGTGCCGCCAGTCGCCCCACACGCCCGGGTCGGGTCGGCGCGTGATCGCGTTGAGGACGCCGTCGACGTCGAGCAGCCAGAGCGGCGGTGCGTCCATCCGGACACTGTGCCGGAAGCAGCCGGTGGGCGCCGGGCATACTCCGCACGTGACGTACGCGCAGCAGGCGGGGCGGGTGGTCGTCCCGGACGGGTGTCGAGTCGCCGTGGCCGTGACGGTGGACTTCGACGCGATCAGCCTCTGGGACGGCACGTTCGGCCAGCGCGGGCCGGCCTACGCCGCGCGCGGGGAGTTCGGTGCCGAGGTCGCCGTGCCACGCCTGCTCGGCCTCTTCGAGCGTGTCGGGGTGCCGACCACGTGGTTCGTGCCCGGCCACACGGCCGACACCTTCCCCGAACCGTGCCAGGACGTGCTCGCCCACGGTCACGAGATGGCCCATCACGGCTACGGGCACGAGAACCCGGCGGACGCCGACCGCGCGGGTGAGCGGGCCGTGCTCGAACGCGGGCTCGAGGCCCTGGCCAGGCTCGGTGTGACCCCACGCGGCTACCGCTCGCCCGCCTGGGAGGTGTCCGAGCACACCCTGGACCTGCTGGCCGAGCTCGGTTTCGGCTGGGACTCCAGTCTCATGGCCAACGACGTGCACCCCTACCGGCCCCGTTCATGGCGGGCAGGCGCGCGCCGGCCCCACGGCGACCGCCACGTCCTGGCTGGTCCGAGCCGACCCAGCCCGGCGGCGTCCGTCCTGGAGATCCCCGTCTCGTGGTTCCTCGACGACTTCCCGACCCAGGAGGTGACACCGGGCCCCCCGCGCACGATGGTCGGCACCGACCACGTCGAGCGGCGGTGGACGGACCTGCTCGACTTCGCGGCGACGCGGGTCACCGGTGCTGTCTACACGCTGACGCTGCACCCGCAGACCGTCGGCAGGGGTCACATGCTCCTCATGCTCGAGCGGTTGCTGGCTCACGCCGTCGACGTGGGTGGGCACTTCATGACGCTGTCGCAGGTGGCTGCCGCGACCGTCTTCGACGACGGCCCGGACCGGCCGTTGCCGTGACCGGGCGGTCACGGCAGCAGCCCGTCAGGACGGAGTCAGCTGTCCAGGGCACGAGGAGAGCACGCGAGCCATCGCATCGTGCTCGCCGGGGGTGACCCACAGCCCGTAGCGGGCCTTCACCGCGATCTGGCGGGCGACGAAGCTGCACCGGAACCGCTTGTTCGGCGGCAGCCAGCCGGCGGCGTCAGCGTCGCCCTTGGACAGGTTGGCCCTGCCCGACACCGCCAGCAGGTTCAGCGCGTCGTTGGCGAACGCCAGCCGACGTTGCGCCGTCCACGACTGTGCACCCGTGCGCCAGGCGTCGAACAGGGACACCACGTGGTCGATCTGGACGTCGCGCGAGGTGACGACACCGCGTTCGAACGTGATCGCCGTACCGGTGTACGGGTCGGCGAGCAGCCCGCCCTCGACGATGCAGCCGAGGGCGCCCCGTCGGAGCTGCACCTGCGTGAGGTCACGGCGCAGGATGTCCTCCCGGGTGTCGCAGCCGTCGCCAGCGGGGTCGGCCCAGCTGTCCCCGAAGAAGGCACGCGAGTAGGCCGACCGCGCGGCGCGGGCCTTGACGGCCAGGTGCGCGAGCACCGTGGCGGCCTGGGCAGTCGCGGGTCCTGGCGTGCTCGCCGCTGCAGAGGCGCCCGGTGCCGGGGAGCCCGGCGGCGTCGTCGCGACCCCGTGGCCCGGGGTGGCGCCGAGGGTGCCCGGCGGGACGACCGTTGCCGAGCAGCCGCCGAGAACGAGGGAGAGCAGCACGGCCGGCACCGCACCCCGCAGGGCTGCGCCACGGGTCACGACACGGCTGCGCGTGCCTCCTGCCACGTCACCAGCATCCTCGGCGTGGGTAGACATGTCAGGTGCTCCCCGGTACTGCCCGTGCCCGCTCTGCCCCGGCCGACCTCTCTCGCCCGCGGGGGGCGTCAAAGGCCGGGGGACCGGCTCTACGATGGCGCGATGGCAGAGGCAGGCGCACAGCCGACAACACCACTGGTGGACCAGAGCACCGAGTTCGGGTCGAGGGTGGCCCACCACCTCGAGGCGGACCTCGTGGTCTGGCTGACCACCGTGAGCCCCGGTGGGGCACCTCAGCCGAGCCCCGTGTGGTTCCTGTGGGACGGCGCCCGCACGGTGCGGCTGTTCAGCCTGCCCGACACCTCGAGAGCCCGGAACATCGCGAGCAACTCGAAGGTGTCGCTGAACTTCCCCGGGGACGCCGAGGGCGGCGACATCGTCGTGATCTCGGGGATCGCCGAGGCGCACGCCGAACGCGGTGACTGGGTGAGGCAGCACCTCGACAAGTACGCGGACGCGATCGTGCGGATCGGGTCCACGCCCGAGAGCTTCCAGGCCGCCTACAGCCTGCCGATCGCGGTCACCCTGACCGGCGTTCGAGGCCACTGACCTCGCCGGCACTGAGCTCGCCGGCACTGAGCTGACCGGAACTGAGCTGACCGGAACTGAGCGGGCTGGGCCGCCCGAGGAGCGCCAGACACAGCAGCGCCGCGACCGCGGCGCACACCGCCGCCCCACCGAAGATCACATGCAGCTCTTGCAGCACCGACGCCTTCGTGGCCGCGAGATACGCCGGGCAGTCGGCCGGAGTGCGCGGGCAGAGCGTGAGCGGAGACCCGATCTCGGCCTGGCGACGGTAGAAGACCCTCAGACCCGCGGCCGTGAGGGCCGACAGGCCGACGAGCATCCCCACCATGCGCGCCAGCACCCCCAGGGCGCCGGCGAGGCCGTGCACCTGGTCCGGGGTGGCGGCCAGCAGCACCGTGTTCACCGGCGCGATCGCCAGCCCGAAACCGAGGCCCGTCACGACCAGCGCCACGCTGCTGGCGGGCCCGAACAGCGCGCGGGCGTCCCAGGTCGCCATGGCGGCCAGACCGGCCGAGGCCATCGCCATGCCGGCCGCGGCCACCACGCGGGCAGGGAGATGGCGCGCCGCCCACCCCCCGGCGAGCGCCCCGACGGGCAGGGCGGCAAGGAGCTGGACGAGGACGACGGCCGCCGCCACCTGCGAGCTCGGGAACCGGGTCTGCCTGGCGAAGACGGGCACGTCGACGACCGCGGCGACCAGCGCCGCGCCGACGAGCAGGTTGACCAGGAGCGACCCCCACGCGCCGCGGGGACGCAGCGCCCCGCGCGGCACGAGCGGTGACGTGGCGCGGCGCTGCCGCACGGCGAACCCCGCGAGCGCTGACACCCCGACGGTGAGCAGCCACGGCCAGCCGTCGGCGACTGACGACCGCGCGGGGTCTGCCGTGGCGAACGCGAGCACGACGGCGGCGAGCGCGACACCGAGCAGGCCTGCGCCGACCAGGTCGGCGGCCGCGGCCACCCGCCGGATGTGCGCACGTGTGCCAGGTCTGCCCGCGACAGTGACGGCACACCCGGCTGCGGCCACGGCGATCGTCGCGATCGCGAGCGGGGTCATCCAGGGCGCGCCACCGACCGGGAGCAGGAGGCGGCCCCACGTGACGTCGTCCGCCACGGGGGAGGGCCGGCCGAGCATCACCGCAAGGCCCACGGCCGAGAGGACGCCGAGACTTGCCGCGACTGCGCCGCGGGCCCTCCCACCGGGCTGCGCCGTCGTACCGGGCTGCGCCGTCGTACCGGGCTGCGCCGTCCGCCGCGTCACTGCCAGCCCCGCGCCGAGGGCGACCCCCGCCGCGAGGTTCGCCCAGAAGATGGCCCGCCACCCGGCAGCGGCCAGCAGCGCGGCACCGTACAGCGGGCCGAGCACGCTGCCGAGCTCCTGGGCGGCCCCGACGACCCCGAGCGGCATCGAGCGCCGGTTCGGCGGCCACAGGTCCGCGACGAGGGCCAGGGTCGGCGGCACCAGGCCCCCGGCGCCGAGCCCTTGGAGCGCCCGTCCGGTGACGGCCACGCCGAGGCCGTGGGCGTTCGCCGTCACCAGGGACCCGAGGGCGAACAGCAGCACGCAGGCCAGCAGCACCGGTTGCCGGCCCGCGACGTCCGACACCCGACCAGCCACCGCGAGGACCACGACGTAGCCCAGCAGGAAGGCCGTCACGATCGGAGCGCCGCGTTGCAGCTGGTCGATCCCGATGCCGACGCCGTTCATCATGTCGGGCAGCGCGAGCACGACGACGTAGGTGTCGGCCGCTCCGAGCAGCACCGCCAGGCAGGCCAGGGCGAGCCTGGCACGCGCGCGAGGTTCGGCGACCGTGGCCGGGCGCTCCTGCGGCTCAGGAGGCGGTTGGGGCACTGATGTCGACCTGTTCGCCGTAGCGGTCGAGCACGAGTGTGTAGGTGCTGTTGGTCGCGGCGAAGAACGGCCCGATGAGCTTCGCCTGGCGCAGCTGGGACGTCTTCTCGTCGATGCTGAAGGTCGCAAGCACCGGCTTGGTCGGGTCCTTGGACGTGAGCACCTTGGCCACGACCGTTCCGGGCAGGCTGGCCGTGACCTCGCGGACCACCGAGGTCCCGACGCGAGCCTCGCCGCCGAGCTTGGCATCGGTGGCGGCGCTGAGCAGCTGGGTGATCCCCGAGTCGGGCGAGATGAGCGTGCCGGGGTCGTTGATGCCGAACGAGTGCGGGTCGGTCTTGATGAACCCCGCTGTGAAGGGGAGCTTCGCGTAGACCACCCCGCCGGTGGACACCACGGCCACCTGGGCCGTCGTGCCGAGGAGGGTGACGGTGAGGGTGCCCTTGAACTTGTCCGGGTGGACGGCGTCGCCCTCACCGGCGGTCAGGGCAGTGACGCCGGCCGGCACGTCCAGGCTGGAGAGCACGAAGTGGACGCCGGAGGTGGCGTCGAGCGTCGTGCGTGCCTGGGCCAGCAGGGTCGCGGCGGACGGCGGCGCGCTCGCACTGCTGCTGGACCCGCTGCACGCGGTGAGCGCCGCGAGCAGCGCCACCGCGGTGACGGCTGCCCGCAGCCGTGGGCTCGGGATGTGCACGCGGCCAGAGTGCCAGAGTCCGCGCCTCCGCAGGCCCAAGGCATGGACCGGACGTGCATGATCACGCCAGACCGGGGTGCCGGGTGGTGCAGGGTCACGGCGACGGCGCAGCGGTGGTCGTCAGGTGTTCCAGCAGCCGGTCGACCAGCGGGGCCTGACCGCGCACGAGGCGGGGTCGGGCGGCGTCCGGCTGGAACCAGTCCACCCGGTCGACCTCGGGGACGACCAGGACCCGGCCCGACCGCGGCGGCCACTCGATCTCGCAGGTGTTGCTCGTGGCCGCCGCGGGGTCGAGGTCGCCCTCGACCGCCCACGCCGTGACGATCTTGCCGTTGGCCTGGCGCACCTCGCCCAGCGCCACGTAGGCGCCCCGGGGTGCGGGATGGCCGGTCTCCTCGGTGAACTCGCGCCGCGCGACGTCGAGCGGCTCTTCGCCCTCCCCGTACTCCCCCTTGAGGATGGACCAGGCGCCTGCGTCCTTGCGTGCGAAGTAGGGCCCCCCGATGTGGCCCAGAAGCACCTCCACGCCGACCGGCGACGGGGTGGCTGCGCCGGGGGGACCCGGCCGGTCCGCGGGCCGGTCCGCAGGCTGGTACGCAGGCCGGTACGTCCGCCGGTAGAGCAGGACCCCCGCGCTGCGACGTGCCACCCGAGCCTCAGTCGCCCTGACCGGTGAGCAGGCGCCGTGCCGCCTGCACGTCCAGCTCCCCGGTGGCCACCGCCCGCAAGGCCTCGAGCCTGCCGGGTGAGCCGACCGTCGGGCCGCCGGTCTCGGGTGGGGAGACTGACGGCGCGGCACCGGCCGACGGCGCGGCACCGGCCGGCAGCAGGCCGAGCTTGCGCAGGAGGTCGTCGAAGCGGGCGCGGGCCGTCGGGTAGCTGACGCCGAGGTGGCGTTCGAGGTCCTTCATGTTGCCGCGCGAGGCCAGGAAGACGCGCAGGACGGCGAGCTCGGCCTCGTCGAGTGCGCAGAACTCGCACGGCGCGAACCGGCCCGAGAGCCCGGTGCCGCACGACGGGCACCCGAGCTGGGTGACGTCGAGCCTGTTCGTGCAGACGGGGCAGTCCCGCGGAGGGCGGTAGGGGCTCACCGGGCCGACCGTAGCGGTCATCGCGGTTCGCCCGCCCCGCCGGTGCCGATCACGACCGAGCTCATGAGGGCGTCGATGTCGAGGGAGTCCCGGCCGGTGCCGACGACGGAGTCGACGACCTCGCCCTCGGGGAACCCGCCCTTCGTGACGCGGGTCGGCAGCACGACCTTGCCCAACCTGTTGCGGGCGTGGATGCGCAGGTCCGTTCCGGCCAGCAGGGACAGCTTGACGGAGGAGGACTCGGCGCTGATCCGGGAGCGGCCCGTGGGCCCCACGAAGCCCTTGACGGAGGAGGACATCACGTCGAGGGTCACGTAGCCACGCAGCCGGTCCACCTTCAGGGACGACGCCAGCAGGCGGACGTCGACGCCGGCCTCGGTGCCCGAGAGGCGTGCCTGGCCGCCAGTGATCTCCAGCTCCAGCGGCAGGTGCGGGTTCACCCGGACGCTGAGGTGGTGGTCCTTCCACGCCCGGGCCCACGCCAGGGTGCGCGGCAGGGACGCGAAGGAGAACCGGCCCTGGCGCTCCTCGTCACCGGGACGGGCGTCGGGGTCGGCGGCCGCCGACGGCCACTCGGGCGCCTCGACGACGACGAGCCCCGACTCTCGCCGCACGGAGTGCGGCCCGTCGACGAAGAGCTCCGCGACCGTCGGGTCGCCGATCACGTCGACGGGGCGGTAGGCCGCCACGATGCGTATGCGGGTCACCTCGCCCGGCGGGTAGGCGGGCGCACCGGTGGGCTGCTCGTCGCCGTCGAGGAGAACCAGGGCTGCCTCGGGCGCGAGGTCGCCCGCGGCCACCCTGCGGAGGATGTCGTCGATATCGTCTGGCATGAAGAAAGCGTAAGTCAAGGATCCCAATCTAGCAAGAAGGCCTTGACAGATGCTGCATTCACGAGCAAGGTTTCGGGCGACAACTCACACAGAAGGGACTTCGTGTCATGACGTCCACCACCGCGAGACCTACCGGCTCGGAGCCGGCGATCGAGGCTCTGGACCTGGTGAAGACCTACCGCGGCGACGTGCGGGCCCTGAACGGGCTGACCGTCCGGGCCGCCGAGGCCACTGTCTTCGGGCTGCTCGGCCCCAACGGAGCCGGCAAGTCGACGACCGTCCGAGTTCTCACCACGCTGACCACCCCCGACGGCGGGCGCGCCCGGGTGGCGGGGATCGACGTCCTCGCCGAGCCGGAGCGCGTGCGCCGGGTGATCGGGCTCGTCGCGCAGTCGGGAGGGCTCGACCCCGACGCGACGGGTCGGGAGAACCTCGTGCTCCAGGGCAACGTGCACGGCCTGCGCGGAGGGGACGTCCGACGACGCACCAAGGAGCTGCTCGACCGGTTCGGGCTCGCTGACGCGGCCGACCGTCTCGTGCGCACCTACTCCGGGGGCATGAAGCGTCGGCTCGACGTCGCGCTCGGCCTCGTGCACCGTCCGGCGGTCCTGTTCCTGGACGAGCCCACCACCGGGCTGGACCCGCAGTCGCGCGCGACGATGTGGGCCGAGATCGCCAGGCTGACGCGCGACGAGGGCGTCACCGTCCTGCTGACCACGCACTACCTGGAGGAGGCGGACAGGCTCGCCACCTCACTGGCGATCGTGGACAAGGGACAGGTCGTCGCCCAAGGGACGCCAGAGGCCCTGAAGGGCGAGCTGCGCGGCGACACGGTGACGATCCAGCTCCACGAGGCGGACGTCGCGTCCTCCGCCGCCGCGGCCGACCTGCTGGCCCGCGTGCCGGGCCTTCGAGACGTGCGGGTGGACGGCGCCGTCCTCAGCGCGCGCGCCGATGCCGGCGCGACGGCGGTGCCCGTGGTGCTCTCGGCCATGGACGCCGCGGGACTGCGGGCGCAGGCGGTGAGTGTCGCGCGCCCGTCTCTCGACGACGTATACCTGCGCCACACGGGGCGCCGCTACACCGAGGTGTCGGCCGACTCGGGCGGTGCCGACGAGCCGGGACGGACCGGCGGGACGGCCGAGCGCGTCCTGGAAGGAGCGGTTCGATGACGAGCAGCGTGGCGACCCGCCCGGCGAGGCGCACGGCCCGCCCGCCGGCGGCCTCCGACGTCTGGGCGGACTCCTGGCACATGACCGTGCGGCACATGCGCACCCTCGCGCGCCAACCGTGGTACGTGGCGCTGACCATCGTCCAGCCGATCATCTGGCTGGTGTTGTTCGGCGCGCTCTTCAAGCGCGTCGTCGACCTGCCGGGCTTCGCCACGACCAGCTACCTGGTGTACCTGACCCCGGGGATCGTCGTCATGAGCGCGATGTTCTCCGGCGGGTGGAGCGGGATGGGCATCATCATCGACCTCGAGGGCGGGGTGCTCGACCGCTTCCTGGTCTCCCCGGTCCGGCGCAGCTCGCTGCTCACCGGGCGGGTGCTCATGCAGGTGGTGACCATCACCATCCAGTCGCTGATCATCATCGGCGTCGCGTGGGCGCTCGGGGCGCGCTTCCCCGGAGGCGTCGTCGGCGTCGCGGTCCTGCTGCTGGCCTGCGGCCTCCTCGGCGCGGCCGTCGCCCAGCTGTCCAACACCATCGCTCTGCTGCTGCGCCGCGAGGAGTCCGTGATCGCCGCGGTCAACTTCCTCGTGCTGCCCGCGAGCTTCGTGTCGTCGGCCTTCATGGCCGCCGCGCTGTCGCCGGGCTGGATCCAGTCGGCCAGCAGGTTCAACCCCGTCGACTGGGCCGTCGTCGCCGGTCGGTCCACGATGTCGCAGACGCCCGACTGGGCGGGGGTCGGCTGGCGCCTCGGCTCGCTGGCACTGCTCGCTCTGGTGTGCGGGGTCGCGGCGACGAGGGCGTTCACCGTCTACCAGCGATCGCTCTGAGGCAGGGCGATCCGGGCCGGCGCCGGCCGCCGCGCGCACCCCGGGGTTGCGGGCGGCGGCCCGTCCGTGGGAGGAAGTGCTGCGTGAGCCTCGCAGACGACGTGCTCGACCTGGCCCGGTCGCTGATCCGCATCGACACGACCAACCCGCCGGGCGAGGAGACCGCCGCGGCTCGGCTGGTGCACGACGTGCTCGCCGACGCCGGGGTCGACGTCCGCCTCGTCGCCCGGGACGAGGGTCGCGCCAATGTCGTCGCGCGCATCCCGGGCACCGCGGGCGGGCCCTCCCTGGCCTTCGTCGGCCACCTGGACGTGGTGCCCGCCGACGCCCGCGACTGGACGCACCCGCCGTTCGCCGCGGTGGTCGACGACGACGGGTACCTCTACGGCCGGGGCGCGGTCGACATGAAGGGCGAGGTGGCCGCCCGCACGGTCGCGATGGCGCGTCTGGCCGCCGAGGGCTTCCGCCCCAGCGGCGACCTGTGGCTGGTCATGGTGAGCGACGAGGAGGACGGGCGAGCGCGGACCGGCATGGAGTGGCTGGTCGAGGCGATGCCCGAGATCCGCTGCGACCACGCCGTCAACGAGGGTGGCGGCGACCGCCTCGTGCTGGCCGACGGCCGGGTCGTGCACGGGGTCAGCATCGGCGAGAAGGGGACCTACCCGGCCCGGGTCACCGCCCTCGGCGAGGCCGGCCACGCCTCGATGCCTACGATCGGGCGTAACGCCGTCCCGCTGCTGGCGCAGCTGATCACCCGTCTCGGGGACGGCCTGCCGCAGCCGGTGCTCCACCCGGTCGTGCGGCCGTTCTTCGCCGCGCTGCTCGGGGAGGAGGACGTCGCCCGTGCCATCTCGCATCGCGACGTCGCGGGCCTGGTGCGCCGGGCGCAGGCGGCGCACCCGACGTTGCGCGACGTCGTGCCCACCCTGACCGGGACGACGGCCGCCCCGACCATGCTGCAGGCCGGGCTGAGGCTGAACGTGATGCCGGCACGGGCATCGATGGACGTCGACTGCCGGGTGCTGCCGGGGGCGAGCGAGCAGGAGGTGGAGGCAGACCTGCGCGCCCGGCTGGGCGGCGTCCCCGGCTCGCGCCAGGTGGACTACGACCTGGAGTGGGTGGACCGCCTGACGGCCGGGACGGCGTCGCCGCCGGACGGCCTCGTGGTCGCCGCGATCCAGTCGTGGCTGGACCGAGCCGACCCCGGCAGCCGCGTGCTGCCCACGCTGTGCACCGGTTTCACCGACAGCACGCACCTGCGCAACGCGTTCGGGACGGCCGCCTACGGGTACAGCCCCGCGCTGGTGACGCCGCCGGAGGTGCTGTACAGCGGCATCCACAACAAGGACGAGCGCATCCACGTGGACGACCTCGCGCATGCCGTCGACTTCCACCTGCACCTGGCACGGACGGTGCTCGCGGCGCCCGGCCCGTGACGGAGGAGGATCTGAGCTGACCTGTCGGCACTGGACCGGAGAGCGAGGCCCCGATGGCCCGGTACGGCGCGATGTACGGCCCCGACTTCACGTTCCTCGGCGTCCCGCCGTGCGACCTCGACGACCTCTCCACGTGGGACGCCGCGCACGCGGTGATCATCGGTGCGCCCTATGACGGAAGCACGTCCTTCCGGTCGGGTGCCCGCTTCGGGCCCCGGGCCATGCGGTCGGCGTGCTACCTGGCCCACGACGGAGCCCGACCGTCGCTGGCGCTGCGGGTCGACGGCCTTCGCGACCTCGGCGTCGTCGACGCCGGCGACGTCGAGATGTTCTCCGGCGACGGCGTCAAGTCCCTCGCGGCACTCGAGGAGGTCGTCACGCGGGTGGCGGCTGCGGGCAAGATCCCCGTGGTACTGGGTGGCGACCACTCGATCGCCCTCCCGGACGTCACCGGTGTCGCCAGGCACGTCGGCTGGGGACGGGTGTCGGTGATCCACTTCGACGCCCATGCCGACACCGGCACCGAGACGTTCGGGTCGCTGATCGGGCACGGGGAGCCGATGCGGCGGCTGATCGAGTCCGGGGCCGCCCGCGGGGACCGGTTCCTGCAGCTGGGCCTGCGCGGCTACTGGCCGGAGCCGGAGACCCTCTCGTGGATGGCGGAGCAGAACATGCGCTCCTACGAGATGACCGAGGTCGTCCACCGCGGACTCGACGCCTGCCTCACCGAGGCTTTCACGATCGCGGTGGACGACTGTGACGGCGTGTTCCTCTCCGTCGACGTCGACGTGGTGGACCCGGGGATGGCGCCGGGGACCGGCACGCCCGAACCGGGTGGGATGACCAGCCGGCAGCTGCTGGACGCCGTCCGGCGGGTCTGCCTGGAGCTGCCGGTCGCGGGGGTGGACGTCGTCGAGGTGTCGCCGGACCACGACCACGCCGACGTGACGGCGCTGCTCGGCAGCAGGGTGGTGCTCGAGGCCCTCGGCGGGATCGCCCGCCGCCGGGCTCAGGAGCGCGGCGAGCTCCCGCCGTTCGACCCGGCACGGCCGCTGCTGGACGGGCGCGGCGCGACGAGGGAGGGCGGGTGAGAGGGAACCCGGCTTCGAGGCTGCAGCGGATGCTGCTGACCGGCGTCGACCGGGCGATCCGGGTGCAGCAGCCCACCGTGCAGGCGCACGTGGCACGGGTGCGCCGAGGCCGCCCGGACGCCTCCCCCCAGCAGGTGGTCGACGTCCTGGGCTCGCTGTACCTGACCACCGTGGCCGGCACGGGTGCGGCGATCGGGGGCATGGCCGCGGCGCCGACGGTCGGCACGGGTGCAGCCCTGCTCATGAGCGCCGGTGAGACGGTCGCCTTCCTGGAGTCCAGCGCCCTGTACACGCTGGCGGTCGCCGAGGTTCACGGGGTCGACATCGAGGACATCGAACGGCGCCGGACATTGCTGCTCGCCGTCCTCGTCGGGGAGAGCGGGGCCCAGCTGGTGGAGAAGGCCGCCGGCCGGTCCGCCAAGCACTGGGCCATGCTCCTGCCCGACCGCATCTCGCGGTCGGCGATCGAGCAGGTGAACACGGTGCTCGGCCGGTGGGTGCTGCGCAGGTACGGCGCCAAGCAGAGTGTGGTCGTCGCCGGTCGGCTGGTGCCGTTCGGCGTGGGTGCGGCGATCGGCGCTGCCGGCAACCTCGCGATCGGTCGCGGGGTGATGGCCGGAGTGCAACGGGCCTTCGGCCCGGCACCGCCGGAGTTCGCTGTGCCGGTGCCCCCGCGGCGGCGTCAGGTGCGCGGGGAGGTGGTCGAGTAGCGACCGGGGTTGACGCCGCGTCGCCGTCTGGGTGGACTGGTGGCCTCCGCCGATGACCGGGAAGCGGTGCTCATGACCAGGTACCTGATCGTCGCGAACCAGACTCTGGGTGGCGAGCAGCTCGTGGCCAAGCTGGACGAGCTGGTCGGCGCGGGTCCGTGCGAGCTGCAGCTCGTGGTGCCGGTGACCGACACGGAAGGCACGCACCAGTGGGACTACCCGCCGATCGACCGGGTGATCCCCGACGCGCACAAGATCGCGAGGCTGCTCGCCGAGGGGCGGCTGGAGCACGAGCTGGCCCGGCTCGCACGGGCCGGGGTCGCGGCGGGTGGCGAGGTGATCGACGCCGAGCCCGTGGAGCGGGTACGCGACCTGCTACGCGCGCAGCACTACGACGGCGTGGTCGTCTCGACACTGCCCCGACGCCTGTCGCGATGGTTGATCATGGATCTGCCGCACCGGATCGCGCGAGCGTCGGAGGTGACGGTGACCCACGTCGAGGGCAACGCCGGCCCGTCCCTCTAAGCAGCCCCATCTGCCGCTTGGCTGCGTCGCGCCGGCCTCCACCGCGCGCAGGGCTAGGGCGAAGGTTCGCAGATCACCAGTGGGATCCGCCTCTCCGTCTTGTCCTGGTACCCCGCGTAGCCCTTGTACATCGCGACCACGCGTGGCCAGAGCGCCGTCCGCTCGTCGTCGGAGGCGGTGCGAGCCCTCATCCGATGGCGGTCGGGGCCGCGCTGCACCTCGACGTCCGGGGTCTGGCACAGGTTGAGGTACCAGTCGGGATGACGGGTTGCCCCGCCGTTGGACGCCACGAGCACGAGACGGTCGCCGTCGACCAGCACGGACAACGGGGTGGTGCGCGACGCGCCGGTGCGGCGGCCGGTCGTCGTGAGCAGGACGTTCTCGACCTTGCCGAAGTGTCCGCCGAGGCGCCCACCGGTGAGGCGGTACACACGCGCGTGCATCCCCGTCACGAACCGCTGGCCCTGGCGCTGAATGTCCATGACGCGCACGGTAGCCGCCGAGAGTCGCCGTCTCGCCCGTCAGCCGCGCGCGCGGTCCGTCGGCGCGGACGTCAGTCGGGGGGCCAACCGGAGGTGCATGACCGCGCAAGCGGGTGCAGTCGCCGTATCGTGCAAGGAGAGCGTGGCCAGTGTTATACCCTATGGGGTATATTTGCTCGGAGCGACGACGGGACGAGGACGGGAGCCTTCTGCGATGTGCAGCCCTGCCATCTGCCGCACCTGCGGCAAAGTCACCTACTCCGGGTGCGGGAAGCACGTCGCGGCGGTCCTTGCCGGTGTGCCGGCCGACAAGCGGTGCACCTGCCGCTGAACGCCGCTCGCCGAGCCCGCGGCGGCGCGGACGCTCGCCCGGGGCGTACCGAAGACCTCCACAAGTGCCGTGCTGCACGGCGTGTCGCCGCGCGGCGACCCGGTGTCGGCCTTACGTACACCCTCGGCCCGACCCGGCCACGACGGGCGCCGAAGCTCACACCGTCGCGACGGTCGCCTCGGGGGTGACGGTCAGCCGGTCGACCCCCTGGGCGTCGCGGACGACGAAGTGGTCCGGGGTGTAGGCCAGGGTCCAGCCCTGCACGGCGCCTTCGGGCAGGTCCGCGCACAGGGCGAACCCGTCGATGGTGTCGAGCAGGTGCACGAACGGCTCGCCGGTGCGCCGCAGGTACAGCGTGGCCACAAGCCCCCCGCCCGGTGTCGCCACGCGGGCCAGGGGCTGCCCGTTCATGGCCTCGGTCGGGGTGCGCTTGTCGACGATGGCGCCCTCGCGCAGTGCCCCCGTCGCACTGTCGTAGGCCCGCACCACGTAGTGGTCGGAGCCGGCCGGAGGCAGGTGCTGGATGAGGAACACCAGTCGGCCGTCGGGGGAGATCGCGTCGTAGCTGAAGTCGCCCTTGAGAGCCACCGTTCTCGCCGGTGTTGCCAGGCCGGTGTCGAGCAGGGCGAACCGGCTGAGGCCGTCAGAGCCGTGCACGCCTTGCAGCACAAGAGTTCCGCCGTCGCCCGAGACGCCCTCGGGACCCTGGCCGGCGACCACCACCGGCAGCCAGTAGCGGCCGGGGATGCGGGTCGAGGCGGGCGTCGCGCCCCCGGCGGCCGCGACCGTCGTCCGGGCGCCGTCGAAGCGGACGGCGTAGCGCGACTGCACGTCGAAGGCCGCGGGCGGGGACGTTGTCGCCGATGTCGAGGGCGCCGGGACCACCCCGCTCGTGCCCGGGCGGGCGGCCGGCACGGACCCGTTGCCGCCGGCCGGCCCGGCACCGCTGCCGCCCGTGCCCCCGCACCCCGCGAGCACGACCACGGCGCCGAGAGCCACCACTGTGCGACCCAGCCGAGCCGTGCGCCCGATCGTCATCGCCGCCACCTCCACCGCCCATACACCTCCACAGCTCATACACCCATCCACCGCTCATACACCGAAGACCGCCCCACGGTTCCCGGAACCACCGCAGGTCCAGCGGTGTCAGACTCTCGACGACGGGGGTTGGAGGTGTCAGGCACGGACGACGACGACGTCGTGGCCCGGGCACGGGCCGGCGACATCGGCGCCTACGAGGTGCTGGTCGCCCGCTACACCGCGGCCGCCCACCGCACGGCCGTGCTCTTCGGCGCCGGGGCTGATGCCGAGGACGTCGTCCAGGACGCCTTCGTCAAGGCCTACCTCGCGCTGCAGCGCTTCCGGGGTGGGGAGAGCTTCCGACCGTGGCTGCTGCGGATCGTCGTCAACGAGACGCTCAACCTGCACCGCTCCCGCAAGCGCCGGGAGGGCCTGGCGCTGCGGGTCGCGGCGCTGCCAGTGACGTCGGCGCCGGCCGAGGGGCCCGACGTCGCGGCAGTCGCGCAGGAGCGGCGGGTCGCCCTGCTGGCGGCCGTGCAGCGGCTGCCTCACCGTGACCGGCAGGTCGTCACGTGCCGCTACCTTCTCGACCTGTCCGAGGCGGAGACCGCCGAGGTTCTCGGCTGGCCGAAGGGATCGGTCAAGTCGCGGCTGTCGCGGGCGCTTCGCCGGTTGGAGCCGGCCTTGGCCGGCAGGCTCGGCGAGCGGGAGGAGGTGCCCGGTGGCTGACAACGACCATGCCGTGCTCGAGGCACGGCTGCGTGAGCTGGGCGCTCTCCTGGTGCTGCCACCGGCACCCGATGTGGTCGCGGCCGTGTCGGCTCGCCTGGTCGCCGACGCAGAGCCGGTGCGGCAGCCCCGCAGTCCGGGGTTCGGCCGACGACGGCTGGGACTGGTGGTCGCTGCGGTACTCGTCGCACTCGCGGCACTCGCGGCGACCCCGGCCGGCCAGGCCGCCGCGGACTATGTCCTGCACGTCTTCGGCGTCGATGTCCGCCAACAGCCCTCGCCGCTGCCGCGCAGCGTGGGCGTGCTGCCGGGGGAGTCCGCTGCGAGCCTGGCGTCGGCGCGCAGGCAGGCCGCCTTCCCGATACTCGTCCCGGCGGCGCTGGGTACCCCCGATGCCGTCACGGTCAGCGGCGACGGGCGGGTCGTCTCCCTGATCTACCTGCCCGGCCCCGGCCGACCGCGGGCCGGTCCCTCGGGGGTGGCCGCCCGGCTGGACGAGTTCGACGGCTCGATCGGCCCGGTCTTCGAGAAGTTCCTCAGCGGACCCGAGGTGCAGCGCGTCGACGTCGCAGGAAGGCCCGGCGCCTGGGTGAACGGCCCGCACGACGTGATCTACCTGCTGCCCGACGGGGAGTATGCGAACCAGTCGGCACGCCTGGCGGCCCAGACCCTCATCTGGCAGTCCGACACGGTGACGTTGCGGCTCGAGGGCGACTTCACGCGCGAGTCTGCGATCGCCGTTGGGGCCTCGGCCCACTGACGTCGCACGTATCTGCTGACCCCTCCGGTGCTCTCCTCTGCGACGAGGCGGCTGCGCCGCCGCCTCGTCGCACGCACCGTCGGACGAGGCCGAGTGGCACACCAGAGGGCTGGGGGCTACGCCATGCACGAAGAACGAGCGCTCGACGTCCACCGCATCCGCGAGCACTTCGACTTCTCCCGCAGCGGACGCGTCGTGACGAACAACGCCGCCAGCACGCAGCCTCCGCGTGAGCTCGTGGAGCTGGTCGGCCGGCTCGTCCCGGACTACGAGAACGTCCACCGCGGCCAGTCCAGCGCCTCCCAGCGCACGACTGCGCTGTTCGAGGAGTCCTACGACACGATCGCCACCTGGCTGAACGCCCCGAGCCGGCGCACCGTCATGACCTACCGCAACGCCACCGAGGCGAACAACGCCGTCATGTACTCGCTGCTGACGGACTTCCAGGACGGCGACAACGTCGTGACGACGATGATGGAGCACAACTCCAACTTCGTCCCCTGGTACGGCATGTGCCGCGAGATCCTCCCGCGCTTCGGCCGCAGGGTTGAGTGCCGCGTCGCGCGCTTCGACCACACCACGGGCGAGCTCGACCTGGCGCACCTGGCCTCGCTCGTGGACTCCCGAACCAAGCTGGTGTGCTGCACCGGCGCCTCGAACTTCCTCGGGACGAAGCCGCCCCTGGGCCTGGTGCGCGAGATCGCCGACCGCAGCGGCTACCGGCAGCCGACGGGGGAGCAACGCTCCCTGATGCTCGTGGACGGCGCCCAGCTGGTGCCCAGCTCACCCGTCGACGTCCAGGCCCTGGACGTGGACTACCTGTCGTTCTCCTTCCACAAGCTCATGGCACCGTTCGGCGTCGGGGTCCTGTACGCCAAGGAGCACCTCCTGCGCGACTCGCTGCCCTTCCTGTACGGCGGCGACATGATCGCCGAGGGTCAGGTGTCCCCCGACCTCGTGCAGTACAACGACCTGCCGTGGAAGTTCACGGCAGGGACGCCGAACATCCTGGGCGTCATCGTGTCTGCCCAGGCACTGCGCCTGGCCACCGACCTCGTGCTGGACGGCGGGCGCCGGCGGTTCTTCGGCACGACCGACCCGCTGCCGCGCGCGCGGGTCGAGGCGACCATGGCCCTGGTGAACCGGCACACCCGCATGCTCACGGCGTTCGCGCTGGAGGAGCTGCGCGGCGTCGACGGCATCACGGTCTACGGCCCCCGCGACGCCTGCGAACGTTCACCGCTGGTGGCGTTCAACGTCGAGGGCATCAACCCGATGGACCTCGCGGCAGGGCTGAACGAGGAGCGTGTGGAGTCGAGGGCGGGCTGCCACTGCGCCACCCTGGCGCACAAGGACCTCGGACTCGACCCGGCCGCCAGCTGCCGGCTGAGCTTCTACCTGTACAACACCCTCGAGGATGTGGACTACGCCGTCGGGGCGGTGCGACGCGTGGTCGCCCGCCTTCGGGCCGGCCGTGCGATGGCGGTGCGGGCCTCCTGACCATCGGCGACCTTCATGGGCGATTGCTGGCGGGGTCACGGCACGGGGCGGAGCACGATGTCGTGCGAGCAGACCAGCACGCCGTCGGGGCCGGCCACGAAGTCCCGGACCAGCGAGCCCTTGACCCCGAAGACCGTGTCGGAGTCGAGGTAGTCGCTGGCCCGGTCGAAGATGTGCGTCGTGACCGGCACATGTCCGTCGGCACCGGCGATCACGTGGATGTGCGCGGCCCGCCACGGGTGGCGCCCCGTCCACCCCAGCAGCTTCCCCACCGGCCCGTCGTCGGGGATCGGGTAGGGCACCGGGCGCACCGTGCGCACCTCGAAGCGGCCGTCGTCGTCCGTGCGGTAGCGCCCGCGCAGGTTCGTCGAGGGCTGGGCATCGGGTTGCTGGACGGCGTAGAAGCCGGTCGCGGCGTTCTGCCACACGTCCACCACGGCCCCGGCGAGCGGGCGGCCGTCGGTGGACCGGACGTGCCCGCGCAGCACCGCCGGTTCGCCGCCGTCCTCGTACTCGACCATCGACTCCCCGTTGGCCCGCCACGGGGACTCGGGCACGTAGAAGGGGCCGAGGATCGTCGGTTCCGTCGCGCTCGGGTCCTCACCGCCGTGGTTGACCAGGTCCACCAGCGAGGACAGTCCCAGGGTGTCGGAGAGCAGGATGAACTCCTGGCGCGCGCCGTCGCACATCTGCCCGGTCTGGGTGAGGAAGACGATGCCGCGCATCCACTCCTCGTCGGTCAGCGACACCTCGGTGGCGAACGCGTGCAGGTGGCGCACCAGGGCCTGCATCACCTCGCGAAGCCGCTGGTCGGGCGTGGCCTCCAGCCGCGCGACGACTTCGTCGGTCAGCTCGTCCTGCGTCATCGTCGTGGTGGTCACGGGGCTCCTAGGGGTGAGCGATGTGGGTGCGGGAGGACGGGCTCGGTCAAGGGGTCGAGCCGGGCGGGGGCACGCTCGGTGACTCGAGCACGCTGTAGCCGACCGGGAAGAGGCGGATCCGGCCGTTGCCGGAGAGCACCCCCCACAGTCCCTTCGGGGCGGTGATCGTGATGACGATCGCGACGACGCCGAGGATCACGAGGTACCAGACGCCGAGGTCGGACAGCCACTGCTGCAACGCGAAGAACGTGACCGCGCCCAGGATCGGGCCTTCTATGGTGCCGATGCCGCCGATCACCACGATGAAGATCATGAATGCGCTGTAGTCGACGGAGAAGATGGACTCCGGCTGCACCCGCAGAGTGCTCGTCGCGATCATCCCCCCGGCCAACCCGCAGCCCATCGACGCCACGACGTAGACGATGCGCCGGCTGCGCGTGACCCGCACACCGAGGCTTCCGGCGGCCACCGCGTCGTCGCGGATGGCGGTCAGCCCCAGCCCCAGGCGTGAGCGCATGAGCAGGTAGGTGACCACCACCGCGGCGATCGCCCCCAGCAGCGACAGCCAGTAGACGTAGGCGATGCGTACACCCGGGGAGTAGCCGCCGAACGCGGTGAGCGAGATGCCTGACCCGCCGCCCAGAGCGTCCACCTGAGTGACGAGCAGCTTCACGACCTCTGCGACTACCCAGGTGCCGATCGCGAAGTACCCGCCCACGAGGCGGAACACGAGGTACGACAGCGGCAGCGCGGCGAGCCCGCACACCCCGACGGCGACGGGCACCGCGATGAACGGGTCGATGCTCAGCTCGTCGGCCAGATAGACGAGACCGTAGGCGCCGATGCCGATGTAGGCCTGCTGACCGATGGAGACCATGCCGGCATAGCCGGCCATGAGGTTCCACATCGAGCCGAGCGTGATGAGCGCGAAGAGCGTCACAAGGTCGGTCTGCACGCCGCGGCTGACCAGGTACGGCGCGTACGCCAGCACCACGATCGTCACGACGAACGCCAGCGCGGCCACATACGAGGCCCGGGTGGCCCGCCGCACCTTCAGCACGGTCGGGGTGCCCGCGGGGGCCGCGGCGGAGACGGTCGCCGCCTTCATGCCGTCACCACCTTGGGGAAGAGCCCGCTTGGCCGGAAGGCGAGCACCGCCAGGAACACCACGTGGCCGAAGAGCACGCCGTAGGCCGGTGCGACCTGCGCGCCGACGGCCTGCGCGACGCCGAGGACCACCCCGCCGGCGAGCGTGCCCCACAGGGACCCCAGTCCGCCGATGATCACCGCCTCGAACGCGAAGATCAGCGTGACGGCGCCGAAGGTGGGGCTGAACTGTGTGCGCATACCGAGGAACACCCCGGCCAGGCCCACCAGCGCGAGTGCTATCGCCGTGGCGACGGCGTACAGGTGCAGGTTGTCGATGCCCATGAGCGATGCAGCCTCGGCGTCGTCGCTGGTCGCGCGCATCGCCCGGCCGGTCGCGGTGCGGGCGAGGAACAGCTGCACCACGGTGATCGCCGCGACACCCACGAGGAACGTGATGAGCGAGAACACCCCGATCGAGAGCTGGTCGGTGAACCTGACGCCGGAGGCGCCCAGGGCGCCGATCTGGATCGTCTGGTTGTCCGCGGAGAACACCTGCTGCAGCAGGTTCGTCAGCACCACGGCGAGCCCGAACGTCACGAGCAGCGGGGCCAGTGGCCCGCGGGTCAGCGAGATGCCGAGCAGCGTGCGCTGCAGCACGTAACCCACCACGGCCATCGCGGGCACCACCACGGCGATGGTGACGAACGGGGGGAGCCCGACGTCGCGCACGAGCACCAGCCCGAGGTAGGCGGCGAAGACGGCCAGCACCCCATGGGCGAGGTTGACGATGCGCATCACCCCGAACATCAGCGACAGGCCCGCCGCCAGCAACGCGTAGAGGCCTCCCAGGAGAACGCCCTGGACCACGGCGTTGAGCCACTCCACCGGTGGTGACCCCCTAGATCCCGAAGTAGGCCTGAGCCACCGCTCGCGCGTGAGCGCGGCGGGTTCGCCGGACAGCACCGTGCGGCCCTCGAGCAGGCAGTGCACGTGGTCGGCGACCTTCATGACCTGGTTCACGTCCTGCTCGACGATGAGCACGGTGGTGCCCGAGCCGGTGATCAGCGGCATCGCCTCGTACAGCTGAGTCACCACGATGGGTGCGAGGCCGAGGGACACCTCGTCGAGCAGCAGCAGCCTCGGGTTGCACATGAGCGCCCGCCCGATCGCCACGGCCTGCTGCTCGCCGCCGGACAGCGACCGCCCCAGGGCGTCCTGGCGCTGCCTGACGAAAGGGAAGAGGTCGTAGACCGCGTCGAGGGTCCAGGGGCCCTTCCTGGCGCGGTAGGCCCCGACGAGGAGGTTCTCCTCCACCGTGAGGCTGGCGAAGATCCGCCGCCCCTCCGGGGTGAGCGCGATGCCCGGCACCCGCTTGTGCGCGGGAAGGCGGCCGAGCGCGACGCCGTCCAGCCGGATCTCCCCGCTGGTGGCCCTGACCTGCCCCGCGAGGGTCTTGAGCAGCGTGGACTTGCCGGCACCGTTCGCGCCGATCACGGCCAGCGTCTGGCCCTCGGCCACCTGCAGGCCGACCCCGTAGAGGGCCTGGAAGTCCCCGTAATGGACGTCGAGCGCATCGACCTCGAGCAGGTTCATGACGCCTCCTCGATGTCGAAGGTGGAGCCGAGGTAGACCTCCACGACCTGCGGGTCGCGCATCACCGCGTGCGGGTCGCCCATGGCGAGCACGCGACCGAGCGCGAGGCACATGAGCCGGTCGACGACAGAGACCAGCGCGTGCACGATGTGCTCGATCCAGACCACCGAGACGCCGGAGTCGCGCAGCCGCCGGATGTTGTCGACCAACGCGGGAAGCTCTGCCTCGGTGAGGCCGCCGGCGATCTCGTCGAGCAGGATGAGCCTGGGGCCGGTGGCGACAGCCCGGGCCAGCTCCAGGCGCTTGCGGTCGAGCAGCCGCAGCTGCGAGGCCGGCCGGTTGGCCAGGGGCATCAGGCCGGTCGTCGCGAGGGCCTCGTGGGCGGCGTCGTACCCGAGGCGGCCGTGGCGGCCGCTGCCGAATGTCGCAGCGACGAACACGTTCTCGAACACAGTCATGTCGCCGAAGGGGCGCGGCACCTGGTACGTGCGGCCGATGCCCGCACGGCAGCGGTCCGCCGGGTCGGCGGCGGTGATGTCGGTGCCGTCGAACGTGACAGTTCCTGCGTCGGGGCGCAGCACGCCGCTCACGAGGTTCAGCAGCGTGGACTTGCCCGCGCCGTTGGGCCCCACGATGCCGAGCGCCTCGCCGGCCGCGACCTCGAACTCGACGTCCTCGGCCGTCACCACCTTGCCGAACCGCTTCGACAGCCCGGACACCGCCAGGAGCGGTTGCATTGCTCACCTCCGACACCGTCGGAGCCCACCCGTGGGCTCACCATCACCTCGTGACCCGTCATCGGGTCGCCGCCGGCCGCCTGTCCGTCACCCGGACGGACGGCCGACGACCCGTTCGCGAACGCCCTCGTGGACACCCGGGCCGGGCGGGCCGCTACCGGAGCGGCTCGACCTTGCCGCCCATCGGCACCATGGGCGCCAGCTTGTTCTCCACCACGACCAGGTCGTAGGGGAACGTGCCGCCCGCCGCCTTGCGCCACTGCCCGCCGGCCAGCGGGGTCTTGGCGACGTTGGGCACCGGCCCGCTGGTCCAGTCGAGGTCACCGACGATCGTGGAGACCCTGAGCGTCTTCATGGCGTCGGCGATGGCCTGCTTGTCCGAGCCGCCGGCCTTGATGACGGCCGCGTTCAGCACCTCGAAGAGGGCGTGTGACGAAGCCGAGGGGCTGCGTCCACTCCTTGCCTGTGGCGGTGCTGTACGCGTCTGCGAGCTGCTGGGCGCTCTGCCCGGTGAGCGAGCTCTTGAACGGTGACGTCGGGTGCCACCAGACCTCGGTGCCGAGGTTGTTGCCGATGTCGCCCAGCGCCTCGATCGAGGACGGGAACAGCAGCGCCTTGCCGATCGTGGCGATCTTCGGGTTGTAGCCCTGCTGCTTGGCCTGCTTCCAGAACGTCGTGAAGTCCGGCGGGATCGGCACGCCGAGCAGCACCTCGTCGCCTGCCGCCTTGAACTTCGAGATCTGCGAGGAGAAGTCCTGCGTGCCGTTGGCGTACAGGCCCGGGTTGGTGATGGTGTAGCCCGCAGCCCTGGCGGCCTTCGGGAAGTCGCCGCTCCACGCCTGGCCGTCGGGGTCGTTCGGCCACAGGCCGCCGGCCTTCTTGTTCGTGCTCACCTGCGATCCACATGTCGATGTAGACCTGCTCGATGTCCTCCAGGCCCCAGAAGAAGTGGTACGTCCAGGCGAACGGCTTCTTCGGGTCGCCCTTGCGCCCGAAGAACCACGGCTGCCACGGGGCGACGGTCGTGATGCAGGGAACCGCGTTGGCCTCGCACTGGTCCGACACCGGGTTGGTGATGTCGGGGGTGCTCGAGGCAAGGATCACGTGACCCCGTCGTTGTTGATCAGGTCGGCGGCCACCTCGCTGGCACGCTTGGAGTCGCTCTGCGCGTCCTTGAGGATGATCTCCACGGTGTAGGACTTCCCGCCCGCGCTGATCGGGTGGTCCTTGAAGTAGGTCGTCATCTGGTCGACGACGAACTTGTCCGCCTCACCGAACGCGGCCAGCGGCCCGGTCTGCGGGGACACGTAGCCGACCTTGATCGTCGCCGTCCCGCCCGAAGACGCCGACGCTGCCGACGTGGCGCCCGAGGCACCGCCGCCGCCGTTCCCGGTGCTGTCGAGGCTGCCACAGGCCGTGATGAGCAGGCCGGACGACGCGATGACGGCGAGCAGTCTCGCCGCCCTCCGGATCCTCATGTGTTCTCCTTCTCGGACGTTGATGGTTGACCAACCGTCAGGGGATGGACGGCAGGGTCGGGGGGCTGGGGATCGGCGGTGCGGGTGCCGACGGGTAGTGCGCCGGCCCCGGCCGGTCACCGGACAGAGCGGCGAGCAGCAGGGCTCGCACGCCCGCCGCGTCGACCGGCCTGGGGTTGCTGGGCCGGCTCGCGGCGATCAGCTCGGCGGCGGCGGCGACGTCCTCCGCGTGGAACCCCACGCTCGGCCAGCGACGTCGGGGCGCCGATGTCGCGGGCGAGGTCCCAGAGGCCGCCGGCGGCGTCGGACGAGGAACGCCCCGCAGCGGCAAGGGCCTGTGTGACGGCGCGCATCGCCCGGGGCGCGGCAGCGGCGTTGAACCAGGTCGCGTACGGCAGGACCGCCGAGTGCACCCCGGCGTGCGGCAGGTCGTAGGTGCCACCAAGCGTGTGGCAGACCTTGTGGTGCACACCCATCCCTGCGGTGCCGAGGGTCCAGCCGGCCAGCCAGGCCCCGTACAGCGCCTCAGAGCGTGCCGCGAGGTCGCCGGGGTCGCGCACGACGCGGGGGAGGGACGCCGCGAGCGCGCGCACGCCTTCCTGCGCCAGCAGGGTGGTCACCGGCGAGACCCCCTGCGCGTAGAGCCCCTCGACGCAGTGTGCGAGGGCGTTCATGCCGCTGGCCGCGGAGATTGCCGGCGGGCAGCGACAGCGTCAGCGTCGGGTCGTAGACGACCACGCGCGGCAGCACGCGCGGATCCCGCCCGGTGACCTTGCGGGCGGCTTGCGTGAGCCCCCAGATCGGCGTCATCTCCGAGCCGGCGTAGGTCGTGGGCACGGCGAGGACCGGCAGCGACGTCTCCTTGGCCACCGCCTTCGCCATCCCCGTCGCCGAGCCGCCGCCCAGGGCCACGACCAGGTCGACCTCGTGGTCGCGGGCGGCGGCGACCGCTCGTGCGGCCACCTCGACGGGGACGTGCATGACGACGTCGGTCCAGCGCGTCGCGAGGCGCTCGCCCAGCGCGTGCGCCAGGGCCTGGGCGTGCTCGGCCTCGGGCCCGCCCGAGACGAGCATCACCCGACGGGCCCCGAGACGGGTCGATCTCGTCGGGGACGCGGGCCAGCGAACCGGCCCCGAAGACGACCCGGACGGCCGCGGCGTCGTGGACGAAGTCGCGCGTCGTGGACGAGTCGCGCGGCGTTGGGTCGTGGACGAAGTCGCGCGGCGTGGGGTCGTGGACGAAGTCGCGCGGCGTGGGGTCGTGGACGGCGTCAGGCATCGCGCCCACCCGCCGCCGCGGCGGAGGTGAGCCGCCGCAGCTCGGCCAGCTCCCCGCCTGTCGGCGGCTCCGTGACCGCGACGGGCTCGGCCACGACGCAGCGGCCATCCGGTCGCGGCGCGGGCCTCGTCCACGGTGCGGCCCGGGTGCACCGCGGTCAGCACGAGCTCGCGAGAGACGGGGTGCGGGCGCAGCACGCCCAGGTCGGTGATCACTGCCGCCGGGCCGAGGCCGGGCAGCCCCAGCCGGGCGCGGGAGTCGCCGCCGTCGAGGTGCCCGACGCTCGTGCGGAAGTCCAGCGACTGCACGAACGCCCGCCGGTTGTGGCGCAGGGTCAAGATGGTCCGACGGGCGCTCGCGGCGATCTCGGGTGCACCGCCGGCTCCGGGGAGGCGGACGGTCGGGCTGTCGTAGGGGCCGACGACGGTGGTGTTGATGTTGCCGAACCGGTCGATCTGGGCGGCACCCAGGAAGCCGACATCCACCCGCCCCGCCTGCAGCCAGTACGCGAAGATCTCGGGGACGCTCACCACGGCGTCCGCGGTGTCGGCGAGCTCGCCGTCCCCGATCGAGAGCGGGAGGCGGGTCGGCTTGGCGCCGATCGTGCCCGACTCGTAGATCAGCACCGTGTGCGGTGCGTGGAGGCGACGAGCCAGGTTCGCCGCCGTGCTCGGCAGCCCGATGCCAACGAAGCAGACGGAGCCGTCTGTGCAGCTCGCGCGCCGCGACCACCGTCATGATCTCGTCGGCGGTCGCCACGGAGTCGAGCGTGCCGCTCACGCCCTGACCCCCGCCGCGTCGTCCGCACCGATGCGGCGCAGGTGGTCGGCGAAATCCTCGGCCTCGAGCACGTTCTCGCGCAACCAGGTACCGAAGGTCTCCCGGTCCCTGCTGAGCCCGTCCCACGCCGTGTAGAAGGCGTTCTCCCGGTCGTAGTAGCCGTGGGCGTAGGAGGGCCGTGCCCCGTGCGGCACGACGGCGACTGCGCTGACGACCCAGGAGGGCAGGACGACGCGCACGCGGGGGTCGAGCTCGTCCACGATCTCCTCGACGGTCACGATGGAGGCGCGAGCGGCGAGCACGGCCTCCTTCTGCACGCCCTGGATCCCCCACAGGCCGACGTTGCCCTGCCGGTCGGCCTGCTGCGCGTGGATGACCGTGACGTCGGGGTGCAGCGCCGAGACCGCCATCAGACCCTCCCCCGTGAACGGGCACTGCACGGCCGCGATGTTCCTCGTGTGCGCGGGCAGGTCGGTGCCGACGTAGCCGCGGAGCACCCCGAAGGGCAGGCCCGCGGCCGCGGCGACATAGCGCGCGGCCATGCCTGCGTGGCTGTGCTCCTCGAGCTCCAGCGGGCGGGGCCAGCCTCGCTCGACGGCGTCGCGGAACCGGTGCAGCGACCCGACACCAGGGTTGCCGCCCCAGGAGAACACCAGGCGTCGGACGGCGCCCGCCCCGATCATCTGGTCGTAGACGATGTCCGGTGTCATGCGGGCGAGGGTGAGGTCGGTGCGACCCTGACGCAGGATCTCGTGCCCGGCCGCGTGCGGGATCAGGTGGGTGAAGCCCTCCAGCGCCAGCGTGTCCCCGTCGTGGACGAGGCCCGCGACCGCCTCGCGCAGGCTGGTGATCTCGGCCATCGGCTCAACCTCGGGGGTAGAACGGCGGGAGCGCCGCGTCGACGTTGACCCAGATCGCCTTGGCCTCGGTGTACTCGTGCATCGCCTCGAAGCCCATCTCGCGGCCGTAGCCGGAGGAGCCCATGCCGCCGAAGGGCGAGCCGGGGTTGACCCGCTTGTAGGAGTTGACCCAGACCATCCCCGCGCGCAGGTCGCGGGCCACGCGGTGGGCCCGCGACAGCTGCGTGGTCCACAGCCCGGCACCGAGGGCGTACTCGACCGAGTTCGCGATCTGCAGCGCCTCGTCGTCGGTGCGGAACGTGTGCACGGTCATGAACGGGCCGAAGACCTCCTCGCGGGCGACGCGCGAGGTGTGGTCGGCGCGTACCACGGTCGGCTGCACGTAACACCCGCCGGCCAGGGCAGGGTCGCTGGGCGCCGCTCCGCCGGTGAGGATCTCCCCACCCTCGTCGACGGCGACCTTGACGTAGGCGAGTACCCGGTCACGGTGCGCGGGTGAGGTCAGCGGGCCCATCTCGGTTGCCGGGTCCTTCGGGTCACCGAGGCGGATCGAGGCGGCGAGGGCCACCAGCCGCTCGAGGAACTCCTCGGCCACGTCCTCGTGCACGATGAGCCGGCTGGCGGCGATGCAGGCCTGGCCCTGGTTGTGGAACACACCGAAGGCCGTGCCGTTCACGGCGGCGTCCATGGGGGCGTCGGGGAAGACGATGTTGGCACCCTTGCCGCCGAGCTCGAGGTGGACGCGCTTGAGGGTGCCGGCCGCTGCCGCGGCGATCCCCGAGCCGACCGGAGTCGAGCCCGTGAACGAGATCTTGGCGATGCCCGGGTGCGTCGCCAGGCGCGCCCCCGCCGTCGCACCGTAGCCCGGGACGATGTTGACCACACCAGGCGGGAAGCCCACCTCGGTCATGCAGCTCGCCGACGCGCAACGCGCTCAACGGCGTCAGCTCGGCCGGCTTGAGGACCACCGTGTTGCCCGCTGCGAGGGCGGGGCCCATCTTCCAGCTGGTGAACATCACGGGGAAGTTCCACGGCACGACCTGGCCCACCACGCCGAGCGGCTCGCGCACCACGTAGTCGAGGAAGCCGCGCTCCACCGGGATGACCGACCCCTGGTACTTGTCTGCCATGCCGCCGAAGTACCGGAACGTCGCCGCGGTGCGAGGGACGTCGAGGCCGGCGGTGTCGCGGATCGGGTGCCCGGTGTCGCGGGTCTCCAGCAGGGCCAGCTGCGCGGCGTCCGCCTCGATCGCGTCGGCCAGGCGCAGCAGCAGCCGGCCACGCTCGGACGCCGGGGTGAGACGCCACCCGTCGAAGGCCGCACCTGCGGCCTCGACGGCCCGGTCGACGTCCGCCTCGCGTGCCTGGGCCACCTGCGCGACAAGGCTCCCGTCATGCGGGTCGTGGACGTCGATCGTGGCCGACTCGAGGCCGTCGACGAAACGGCCCCCGATGAGCAGACGCGTCTGCATCGGTGCGGGCTGCATCGGTCCGGTCAGAAGTCGACAGGATAGGTCGGTGCCTGCCCGCTCGCGATGAGCTCGGGCACCTTGGAGGAGTTGTTCTCCCAGACGAGCAGCATCGACCGCTTGGGGGAGTACCCCTGGTGCCGGATGTCGGCGGGCATGGCGCAGACGTCGCCGGCCTTCATGACCACGCGGCTGCGCATGCCCCCGGAGTCGCGGTCCTCGACGTCCCACGCGATCTCGTCGCTGAGCTGGACGAACCACTCGACCCGGTCGTTGCCGTGGATGATCGGCAGGATGTACTCCTCGGTCGTCGGGCAGAACAGCGAGTCCTTGCAGGCGCTGACGACGCTGGGGTTCCATGTGACCTGCGAGCGCGACAGGTAGGCGAACAGGTTGAAGGCCGCCACCTCGCCCTCGAAGCCGGGCTCGGCCTCGACGAGCGGCTCGTCCTGGGGGACGTCGAGGAACATGCGGTTGACCGGGTGGCCGTTCTCGTCGCTGCGAAGAGCCTCGTCGCCGGGGACGGCGACCATACGGTTGGCAGCGACCCGACGCCGGGTGATCGCCGCGAGGTTGCTGCCGGTCTTGATGCCGAACGCCGGGCCGGTCTCGTGAGGGGAGGCGAACGGGTCGAAGGACTCGTTGGTCCAGTCGGCCAGGATCGCCTTGAACGTCTCGCGGATCTGAGGGGTCTCGATGTTCTCGGAGTAGTCGAGCTCCGCCTTGCGGTAGGCGTCGTTGTAGCGTCCGGCGAAGATGTCCACGGTGCCGTAGTGGTTGACCGTGCCGAAGACGCCGTCGAAGTTCACGACGCCGTAGAAGAAGTCCCACGCGACGTCGCGCTGCAGGGCACGCAGGAACGCGTCGACGCTCATGATGTGGCTGCCCGTGGGCCAGGAGAGGTAGGCGAAGTACTCGTCGCGGTGGAAGTGGAACTGACCCAGGGTGTAGGTCCGGTATCCCTGCGCGGTGGGCTCGCCCGAGATCACGGTGACGCTGTCGGCTGTGGTGGTCATGGCCCGTGGCACTCCTTCGTGGCTCAGACGGTCTGGCAGATCTCGGCCCACCGAAGCTTGGTGTCAGGGCCGAGGATGGTCTGGATGATGAGCACACCGGTCACGGTGGCGGTGAACCGGTAGGCCGAACCGGCTGGTAGCAGCCCCTGGTGCCCGCGGCGCAGGGTGATCCGCCCCATGCGGCGGCCCTGCGGCTCGCCGTCCAGCGCGATGGAGCCCTGGGCGTCGGCGGGCAGTGGTGTGGCGTCGAGCTTCACGAGGTCGACCACGACCTCGCCGTCCATGCACAGGACGAACTCGTCGTGTGCCGCGGTGCGCCAGGGCGACGTACCCTCCGCCCGGACTGCCTCGAGCACGTACTCGAAGTTCTTGCCCACGGCGACCTTCTCCCAGGGCTTGCTCTTGCTCGCCACGTCGAACACGTTCGAGAAGGCGTAGTGCCGGGCGTCGTCGTTGATGAGCTCCACCCCGCCCTTCTCGTAGTCGGCGAGGGAGCCGAATCGCGTGGTGTAGGTCGCGGCCTCCGTGCTGCCCGACCGGGTGAGCCTGCCAGCGGTCACGCCGTCCTCCTTGGATGCCTGGCGGGTGTGGACGTCCTGGTGTTCGCATGGCGAACGTGCGTACGACTTCAGAACAGATCGTGGCGCCGCCGCGCGACGACTGTCAACAGCCTGGGGGCTGAGTTCGCTCAACGACTGAGTGTTCGTATGCCGTACAGTGATGCGCGGCGAAACGGGCGCGCCGTGGCGGGCGCCTCGCGTGGTGCATCGGGTGAGTCGAGGGGTGGGTGCGCATGTCCGGCCAACCCGCACCGAGCACCGGCGTGGTTCACCCGGTCGAGTTCGTGCAGGCCCTCGACCGGGGTCTCGCGGTGATCCGCGTCTTCTCCGACACCCGGCCCCGGCAGACCCTCTCCGACGTGGCCAAGCAGACGGGGATGACGCGAGCGGCGGCCCGCCGCTACCTGATCACGCTGGAGACCCTCGGCTATGTGGGCAGTGACGGTAGACAGTTCTTCCTGAGGCCGCGCACCCTGGAGCTGGGCTACGCCTACCTCTCCTCGCTCAGCATCGCCGAGATCGCGCAGGACCACCTGGAGCGGCTCGCCGACACCGTGCACGAGTCGTGCAGCGCCAGCGTTCTGGACCGCGACGACATCGTCTACATCGCCCGGGCGTCCACGAACCGGATCATGACGATCCGGTTGTCGGTGGGCACTCGCCTGCCTGCCTACTGCACCTCCATGGGGCGGGTGATGCTGGCCTCGCTGCCGGACGCCGAGCTCGACGCCTACCTCTCCTCGGCAGCCCTGCCGGGTCGCACGCAGCACACGATCACTGACCGCACGGCCCTTCGTGCCGAGATCATGCGCGTGCGCGGGCAGGGGTTCGCCGTGCTCGACCAGGAGCTCGAGGACGGTGTGCGCTCGGTCGCCGTCCCCGTGCACGATGCCGACGGCGAGGTGGTGGCGGCGGTGAACACCTCGGCTCACGCGGCGCGGGTGTCGCTGGCGACGCTGCAGAAGCAGATCCTGCCCCAGCTGCGAACGTGTGCCGAGGCGATCGACGCGAACCTGCAGACGCGCCGCTGACCTTGGCCGCACGTCTGCCGGGTCAGCCGGGTCAGCCGGGTCAGCCGGGTGAGGTCAGCCGGTGGGCGAGGCGGTCGCGCCTGCGGTCGGCTCGGGCGAGCGAGGTAGTGGTTCGCGCGCGCTTTGCATTGCACGCGGATACGCAACGGTCGGGCTGGCGGCTTCACCGGTGTGGCCCCTCCGGTGTGCTCGGGCGAGCGGCGAGCGGCGAGCGGTGAGACGGCGAGCGGTGAGCGGTGAGACGGCGAGCGGTGAGACGGCGAGGGGAGCGCGGTGAGGGCGCCGTGTTGGAGGCGGCGGGGTGTAGAGGCCGTGAAGATCGCCAGCCCAGCGCCACAACCCGGTGCCTCATCTTGGTGACCGTGCTCGAGGAGGGGCGCGATACGAAGTTGTGGCGCCGGGGTGGCGATCATGGCCGGCTGAGGGTGCCGGGTTGGCGCGTCGGGCTGTGAAGGGGGTGAAGATCGCCAGCCCAGCGCCACAACCCGGTGCCTCATCTTGGTGACCGTGCTCGAGGAGGGGCGCGATACGAAGTTGTGGCGCCGGGGTGGCGATCATGGCCGGCTGAGGGCGCCGGGTTGGCGCGTCGGGGAGGCGATCATGGCACGCTGAGGGTGCCGGGACCGGTGGAGACGCCCTGGGCGCGGGATGACCGGCCGCGCGGCGGTTCGACCCTGCCGGGCCGCGTTCAGGGTCGCCGACCCTCCACGAGGTGCATGGTCGGGCCGACCACGAGCGATCGCACCTGAGCGAGCAGGTCGGCGAGGTCGAGCTCGTCGGCGAGGGTGACCCTCAGGACCCCCGCGCCGGCTTGGGCGAGGGTCATCACCTGCTGCTGAGCCTCCTCGAGCGTGCCGAACACACCCTTGGCGCTGGGGTGGTCGTCCCCGACGAACCGGGGGTCCCGGTCGGCGCGCGCCGTGGCCTCGGTGCGTGTCCGACCGATCGACACGGTGATGCCGACGACGACCGGCCGGTCGTCGCCGCGCTCGTCGGCGGCGGCCCGGGCTGCGACGACCGCCCCGGGGTCGTTGCCCTCGACGACGAGGTCGCGGACGGCGTCGCTGTGGGTGAGCAGTCGAGCCGGGCTCGCAGCACGGCCCAGGCGCTCGAGTGACCCGGGTGCCGTCCCGTCCGGCACGACCACCTCCGCGTAGCCGAGGCGCGCCGCCAGCACCGCCACATGCTCCTGTTGCTGCAGGTCGTGCCCGGGGTGCAGGACGAGGGAGAGGGCGAGCAGCGCCGGGGCTTGCGCCGCCATCGGGGACCTCCAATGATGTACGTCATGCGAACAGGCATGCGCAACGCGCACAATCGAGCCTACGGTGGTGCCGGCACCGCGTCCAGCGCATCGCCCGCAGCGCGCGCGGCCGCGTCGTGCGTGCTGGAGCTCGCGCACCGGCTGCGGGCTGCTGGGTTGCCTGTGTCGACGGGTGAGGAGCTGGACGCCGTCGCCGCCCTCACCCACCTCGACCTCGGTCGTCGGCCTCGCGTACGCAGCGCCCTGCGCGCCTGCCTGGTCAAGGACCACGCCCACGAGGACGCCTTCTCCCGTGCCTTCGACGCGGTCTTCCCTCGCCAGCGCCACAGCGGTCCGGACGACGCCAGTGCGGGCGAGAGGGGCGCGGCGTCCCACCGCACGGCGGCCACGAGCGGTGAGGACCCGACGCAGGCCCTCGCCAGGGCACTGCGTGAAGGCGACGACGAGCTCCTCGACGAGCTGCTGGACGACGCGGTGGAGCGCTGGGCGGGCACGCATGACGGGCGCTCCGCGGAGCACCACACCCAGCGTGTCCTGCGACGCATGGATCTGCCTCGGCTCTACCAGCAGGTGCTCGACCGTGAGGGTGAGCGGACCGAGCTCGAGCGCTCCGCCCAGACCGCGCAGGCCGCAGCGGCCCTGGAGCAGCTGCGCCGTCGGGTGGAGGAGCTGGTCACCGGGCGCCTGCGCGACCGGCGGGGTGCCGACGACCCGCTCGAGCCGGCGGACCTGGAGGACGCGCCACTCCTCACGGCAGGGCCCGAAGAGCTGGCCGTGCTGCGAGCGGCGCTGCGACCGCTCGCCCGGCGGTTGGCCACCCGGCTGGGCAGCCGGCGGCGCCGGGGCCGTGGCGGCCTGGACATGCGCAGGACGATCCGGACGTCGATGGGTACGGGAGGCGTGCCGGTGACCCCCGCGCTGCGGGTGCGTCGCCCGACACGGCCCGACCTGGTGGTGCTGTGCGACGTCTCGGGCTCGACGGCACCGTTCGCACCGTTCACGCTCACCCTGCTGCACGCCGTCCACCAGGAGTTCTCCCGGGTGCGCTCGTTCGTGTTCGTCGACGGGATCGTCGAGATCACCCGGTTCCTCGAGACCTCGCCAGGCGTGCTCGACCCGCGTCAGCTCCTCGACCGACGTGGGCTCGTGGTGCGCGACGGGCGCAGCGACTACACCCGCGTGCTCCAGGACTTCCTCGCCACCTGGGGGGACGCCGTCACGGCCAAGACCACCGTCATCATCGCCGGGGATGCCCGCAGCCACGACCGGCCGCCTGCGCTGCCTCAGGTCGCCGAGCTGGCCCACCGCGCGCGGCGGTTGTACTGGTTGGACCCGGAACCGGCACGCGAGTGGGACACCGGCGACTCGCGGCTGTCGATGTACGCGGTGCACTGCACAGGCGTCTTCGAGGTGGCCACGCTGCGCCAGCTCGTAGCCGCCGTCGCCGCGATCGCCTGAGCCTGGCATGCGTCGGTCCACGGCCGCGGTAGGCAGCATCGTCTGGTTCGCGATCGCCGGCGGACTCGGGGCGGTGTGGATGCCATGGGTGATCACGGGTTGGAAGGTCGTCTACACCTCACCCATCGGTCGTCTGGCGCAAGCCATCGGCATCGCGCTGATCGTCGCCGGCCTGGTCCCGGCGGTCGCGACGTTCGTCGAGTTCGCTCGAGCGGGGGGCACGCCCGTTCCGGGAGCGTTGACCGAGCGCCTGGTCGTGACCGGGTTCAACCGGTACGTGCGCAACCCCATCTACCTCGGAACTCTTGTCATCATCGTCGGCGAGGCGCTGGTGCTGGGGCAGCTCAGCCTGGTCGTGTACGCCGCGGTGGTCTGGTTGACCGCGATGGCGTTCGTCCGGCGGTATGAGGAGCCGACGCTCGCCGTCCGCTTCGGTGCCGACTACGAGGCGTACCGCCGTGCCGTACCGCCCTGGAGGCCACGCCTGCATCCGTGGCGGCCAGGCAACGAGGCCACCACGCGTTGACGTTGCCCTGGCGGGTATCACCGACCGACCTAGCCGGCTCCTGAGCTCGAAGTCGCCGCCCCGACACGAGTTCCGGAGGCCACCATGACCAGCCCCATGAGCGCGTTCCCTTCTGGCGCCCAGATGTCCCACCCGGGCGAGTGGCGCAACGTCGACCAGACCGACCCGACGGTCTCCTCGATCGTGCGCGCCAGGACATCGGGCGTCGCTGCCCGCCCCAAGGCGAGGGTCGGAACGCCGAAGACAACGGCCAGTGGCGTCGTGGTCACGGACAACGGCGGCTCGGTCCTCGACCACGTCAAGGTTCACCTGGTCTTCTGGGGGACGACCTGGGCCGGCACGCCGGTTCCGAGCGCGGGCGACGTCCTGAACGCGACGCAGAGCATCGTCACGGGTCCCTACATGGACGCGCTCGCGCAGTACCGCAGCATCCAGCGAGGGGTGGTCGCCGGGGCGACCCTGGTCACGTCCGCGGTGGGCGGCTCTCCGGCGGACCCGCCGGCCACCTTCACGGACAACACCATCCAAGACCTGCTGTCGAACCTGATCTCCCGGGGCATGGTGCCCAGCCCCAGCGACCCCCAGCTGCTCTTCGTGGTCATGCTGCCGACGGGAGTGTCCTCGAGCCAGGACCCCAACGCCATCGGCAAGCACGGTCACTACACGTACTACTCGTTCCCGTTCTACTGGGCGACCGTCCGTTGGGGATGGATCATGAACGACGGCACCCTGGACGGGGTGACCGAGGTGTACTCCCACGAGCTCGTCGAGGCCTGCACCGACCCCGACGTAGGTTCGGGGTTCGTCGTGACCGCGGGGTGCGGCGGGGGGTTCTCCAGCTGCGAGATCGGCGACGTGTGCGAGGGCCAGGACGAGCGCATCAACGGCGTCCTGGTCCAGAGGTACTTCAGCGTCCAGGACGACCAGTGCATCGGTAACAGGGCGGTGAAGGACGCCAAGGACACCAAGGACGTCAAGGACGGGAAGAACGAGACCAAGGAGACGAAGGACCACAAGGACACCAAGGAGAGCAAGGACACCAAGGACACCAAGGACCACAAGGACAAGGAGAACCTGAAGGACAAGGAGAAGGACGCCAAGGAGAAGGACCGCGACAACCCGCTCTCCGTGTCGTCGGTGCTCACGGGCATCTCCCAGCAGCTCGCCAACCTGGCCGAACAGCTCGGCACGTCCGAGTCCGGCACGGCGGCCGGCCAACCCTTCATCGGCGGCGACGAGCGTCCGCCGGTCGGGGAGCAGGCGCTCAGCGATGAGAGCTGACCCGCGAGCAGGCAGTGGGCTGGTCGCCGTGTCACCGGGCCGGCGGAGGCAGTGACGTGCTGCTCATCGTGGCGAACCACTACGACGACAGTGCGGACGCCCTGGCGGCACTGTGGGCACGACCGGACGTCCGCATCATGCGGCCGGCAGATCTGTCGACGGGGGGCTGGAGCTACCGGCCGGGGGAGATCGGATCAAGCCGGTTCGTCGCCGGCGGTACGTCGTTCGACGTGGATGAGGTGACCGGGGTGCTGACCAGGATGGCGTGCGTCTTCGAGGGCGACCTCGGACACATCCAGCCGTCGGACCGCAGCTACGTCGCCTCGGAGATGACGGCGGTGCTCCTCGCCTGGCTCACCGAGCTGCCGGTGCCCGTGGTCAACCGACCGACAGCAACCTGTCTGTGCGGGCCACTGTGGGCGCGCGAGAGGTGGCTTCGGGAGGCCTCAGGGCTGGGGATCCCGGTGATCGAGTCCCGCCGTCGGGTGGGGCCCCCCGGCGTGTCGCCGTCCTCCCTCCAGGGCAGCCCGGCCTCCCTCCAGGGCGAGACCGCTGCCCCGCCGGCGATCCGCTTCACCGTGGTCGACGGCGTGGCCATCGGCGCTCCGACGCCCCAGTGCGAGAAGCTCGCGCAGCAGCTGGCCGAGCATGCCGGATGTCGCCTGCTGTCCGTCCACGTCCGCGAGGCGGGTTCCGGCCACGCCCTCACCGAGGTCGACGTCTGGCCGGACATCACGACCCCGGCTGTGGCGGACGCGTTGCTGTCAGCCTTGGACGGACGAACAGCCTTGGACGGACGAACAGCCTTGGACGGACGAACAGCCTTGGACGGACGAACAGCCTTGGACGGACGAACAGCCTTGGACGGACGAACGAGTCCGGTCGGCGCTGGAGCCTGGCGATGATCGTGCTCTGGGGCCTGCGCGGGGACGGCCCGCTCGCAGCTGTGGCGCAGGCGCTGACGGACTCCGGTGACGACGTCGAGCTCCTCGACCAGGCGCGGACCGCCGAGCTCTGCCTGGACCTCGCGGTCGGCGACGGGCTCGGAGGCACGATCCGGACCCCCGCCCGGCGGATCCCCGTCGAGGACATCCAGTCGATCTACCTGCGGCCCTATGACTTCCGGAGGATCCCGGCGACCGAGAGGGCCGGAGAGGGCAGCGACCTGTGGCGGCATGCCGAGGCGTTCGACGACGCCTTGCTGACCTGGACCGAGATCACAGACGCACGTGTCGTGAACCGCTCGTCCGCGATGGCCTCGAACAGCTCCAAGCCGTACCAGTCGCTGAGCATCGCCGACGCCGGCTTCAGCACGCCGTCCACCTTGGTGACCAACGACGTCGACGAGCTGCGGGAGTTCGCGTCGACACACCCTGGGGTGATCTACAAGTCCGCCAGCGGGATCCGCAGCGTGGTGCGACGGCTCGACAGCCTGGACGACGACCGGCTGGCGAACCTCAGGTGGTGCCCCACCCAGTTCCAGGCCTTCGTCCCGGGCGTGGACTACCGGGTGCACGTCGTCGACGAGGAGACCTTCGTCTGCCGGGTCACCTCGGAGGCGGTCGACTACCGCTACGGCGCCAGAGACGGGTTGGCGCCGACGCTGACCGCCGATCGCCTTCCCGACGACGTCACGCAGCGCTGCGTCAGGTTGGCGAGGTCTCTCGGCCTCGTGGTGGCCGGGATCGACCTGCGTGAGACCGAGGACGGGCAGATGTACTGCTTCGAGGTCAACCCGTCCCCTGGCTTCACCTTCTTCGAGGACGCCACCGACCAGCCGATCGCCGCGGCGGTGGCACACCTGCTTGCGCGGCGCGGCGATGGTGGTGGCTAGAGGTGGTGGCTAGAGGTGGTGCCGGCGGTGGGGGCGGCGGTGGCTAGACCCGTTCGACGAGCATGGCGGCGCCCTGCCCGACGCCCACGCACATGGTCACGGCGCCCCGGAGGGCAGCGGCCCGCTCGAGGCGGCCCAGCAGCGTCACCAGCATGCGGCAGCCGCTGGACCCCAAAGCGTGGCCGAGTGCGATCGCCCCGCCGTCGGCGTTGAGCCGCTCGGGGTCGATACCCAGCCGGCGTCGGCAGGCGATGACCTGTGCGGCGAACGCCTCGTTGAGCTCGACGGCGTCGAGGTCGTCCACGCCGATCCCGGTGCGGCCCATGAGCTTCTGCATCGCTGGAACCGGGCCCAGCCCCATCACGCTCGGTGCGACCCCGGCGCAGGCGTGCGAGACCACACGCGCGCGCGGCGTCAGGCCCAAGCGCGCCACCGCCCGCTCCGACGCGACGACGACCGCCGAGGCGCCGTCGGACAAGGGCGATGCGTTCCCGGCGGTCACCACGCCGTCGGGTGCGAACGACGGGCGCAACCCGGCCAGGGCATCACGGGTGGTGTGCCGCAGCGTCTCGTCGCGGGTCACGGGCTCGCCGCCCACGCGTGGCACGGCGACCACCTCGGCATCGAAGTCGCCGCGGTCCCAGGCAGCTCGCGCGCGTTCCTGAGAGGCAAGTCCGAAAGAGTCGCAGTCCTCCCGGGTGATGCCGTCGAGGCGCGCCACCTTCTCGGCGGTCTCGCCCATCGACAGGGTCGCCTCGCCCCCGTCGAGCGCGCGCATGCGCGGGTTCACGAGCCGCCAGCCCAGTGCGGTGTCGACCACCTCTGCGGGTCGTGCCCACGGCGTGCCGGGCTTGGCCATGACCCACGGCGCCCGGGTCATCGACTCCACGCCCCCGGCGACCACGACGTCGTGCTCGCCCTCGCGCACGAGTGCCGCCGCCGAGGCGACCGCCTGCAAGCCGCTGGCGCACAGCCGGTTGACGGTGAAGGCGGGCACGCTGTGCGGCAGGCCGGCGAGCAGGACGGCCATGCGGGCGACGTTGCGGTTGTCCTCGCCGGCCTGGTTCGCGGTGCCGAGCACGACCTCGCCGACCTCGTCGTCCGGCACGCCCGTACGGTCCAGCGCCTCGCGCAGCACGAGCGCGGCGAGGTCGTCGGGGCGTACCGACGCCAGGGCCCCGCCGTAGCGCCCGACGGGGGTCCGGACGCCGCCCACGAGGTACGCGTGCGTCATCGACGTCCCAGCCCCAGCGCCTCGCCCGCGCGCTGCTGGTCGGAGTGGTGCTTGAGGACGACGCCCAGCGTGGCCGCCGCCGTCTCGTCGGTCAGCCTGTCGTGCCCGAGGGCGAGCACGGTCCGCGCCCAGTCGATGGTCTCGGCGATGCTCGGCGGCTTGCGCAGGTCGAGGGCGCGCATCGCGCGAACCGCGTCGACCACCTGCCGTCCGAGCTGCTCGGCAGCCTCGGGCACCCGGGCCAGCACGATCGCTCGCTCGCGCTCGGCGTCCGGGTAGCCGATGTGCACGTAGAGGCAGCGCCGCTTGAGGGCCTCGGAGAGGTCGCGCGTCGCGTTCGACGTGAGGACGACGAAGGGCCGCCTCGTCGCCGTGATCGTGCCGAGCTCCGGGACGGTCACCTGGAAGTCCGACAGCACCTCCAGCAGCAGCCCCTCGACCTCGACGTCGGCCTTGTCGGTCTCGTCGACGAGCAGCACCGTGGGCCCTGTGCGGCGGATCGCGGTGAGCAGTGGCCGTGCGAGCAGGAACTCCTCGCTGAAGATGTCGTCGTGCAGCGAGTCCCACCCCGCCTCCCCCGCGTCCGCGGAGGGGCGGGCCACCGCAACGACCATCGGCCCGCTGTCGGCCGGCCCGCTGTCGGCCGGCCCGCTGTCGGGCGGCCCGCTGTCGGGCGGCCGTAGAGCCTGCGCCGCCTGGATGCGCAACAGCTGCTTGCGGTAGTTCCACTCGTACAAGGCCCGGGCCTCGTCGAGGCCCTCGTAGCACTGAAGGCGCACGAGCTCGGCGTCGCAGACGGCCGCGACCGCCTTGGCGAGCTCGGTCTTGCCGGTGCCTGCCGGGCCCTCGAGGAGCAGCGGCTTGCCCAGGGCGTCGGCCAGGAAGACAGCGGTCGCGGTCGTGTCGTCGCACAGGTAGCCGGTGGCGGCGAGCCGGTCGCGCACGTCGTCGACCGAGCCGAAGAAGGCCATGCGCCGCTCCAGTAGGTGTGCCCTGCGAGCCGCCGGTCTGGTCCGAAGGCCGAACACTCGTGCGCTCAGCGTACGGGGGCCTCCGCAGCCCGGGCAAGACGGCCCAGACACGCCTAGGCTGGAACCGGCTCGCCGTCGCCGGTCCGCCGCCGCCACACCAGGAGTGAGGACGACGCCAGGAGTGAGGACGACGCCCATGACCCGCCCCCAGACGCCGGCGGCTGCCTGGCTGGCATTGCGCGAGGGCAACGACCGCTTCGTCGACGGTGTGCGCGAGCACCCGCACCAGGACGTCGACCGTCGCGTCGAGCTCGTCGGCGGGCAGCGCCCCTTCGCCCTCGTCTTCGGGTGTGCGGACTCGCGGGTCGCGGCCGAGATCATCTTCGACCGGGGCCTCGGCGACCTCTTCGTCGTCCGGACGGCCGGGCATGTCGTCGACAACGCCGTCCTCGGCTCCATCGAGTTCGGGGTGGGCATGCTCGACATCCCCCTTGTCGTCGTCCTGGGCCACGACGGCTGTGGCGCGGTCCGCGCAGCCCTGGATGCGCACGCCACGGGGCAGATGCCGGGAGGCTTCGTGCGCGACATCGTCGAGCGGGTGACGCCGAGCGTGCTGTCGGCGCGCCGCGCCGGTGCTGCCGAGGTGGACGACGTCGAGGAGGAGCACGCCTGCCGCACAGCGCACCTGATCGCCGAACGGTCCGTGGTCGTCGCGACCAGGGTCGCCGAGGGCCGCTGTGCCGTCGTCGCGGCCGCCTACACGCTGTCACAGGGTCGTGCGAGGCTGCTCGAGGCGATCGGCCACCTGAGCGGGGCCGGGCGGGGGTGAAGCCGCTGGCGGCGTTGACCAGGCGGCGCTCCTGCCGTCGCGCGGAGATCGCGGCGCTGCGCGGCGTGCTCGACCGGTGGCAGGCCGGATATCGGCTCGTCACGCTGTCGCACCTGATCCGGACCGCGTCCGAGCGTCCCCGGGGTGCACGTGCTGTTTCGGCGCCTCGGCAGAAGTGGGACCCTCGGACGTCGCCGGCGTGATGTCCGTCGTCCACCTCGGGCATCGCGACGGCGGCATCGTGGCGACGCCGAGGGTTCGACGGGTGAGTCGGGGCGTGCATGGGACGGGTCCGGATCTGGCAGGTCGTGGTCGTCGCCGTCGTGGTGGAGGCTGTCGGCCTCTCCGCCGCGGCTGCCTTCACGTTCTTCGCCGACCGCACGTTGGGCGGCCCGGCCTGGCTGCTGGCCCCGGCTGCCGCCCTGGTGGCGGCCGGGGTCAAGGCCGTCGCCGATGCACTCTCGCACCCGGAGCCGGTGCGGCAGGCCTCGACCTGGGACCGACCCGTCGAGCCGGTTCGACGTCGAGGCCTTCCGGCCTTGGCCGCGGTGCTGGCGGCCCTGCTCGTTCTCGGTGTGGCGGGCTACGGCGCTGCTGTCGGGGTCCGCTACGCGGTCGGGCGCATCACCGGCAACGAGCGCGGGGTGGAGCGGCTGGCAGCCCCGCGGTCCGGCAAGAGCGGGCGGGTCACGGTCACGGTGACCAGCGTCGTCCACACACCGCACTTCACCCGGGTGGGGCTCACGGTGAGCAACGGTGAGGAGCAGCCGGCCACCTTGACTGTGTTCCACAACTGCGTCGTCTCGGCCGGTGACGTGACGCTTCAGGCGGACCCGTTCAGGAGTGGCTGGACCGAGGAGGTGCCGCCGGGCAGCACCCAGCACGGAACTGTGACCTTCCCAGGCCACCTGCCCGACGGCGAGGTGAGCGCACAGCTGAGCTTCCTCGACGTCTTCGTGTTCGGGCGCTTCGACGCCAAGACCTCCGTGGTGATCAAGGCGATCAGGCTGCACGGGGTCTGAACCGCGCACGGACCGCAGACGTTTCGGGCACAAGCGCCTCGCATCGTGGTGGGATCTCCCGTACCGCCGCGGGGTGAGACCTCTGGCGACGGTGGTCAGGACGGATGGTGGCCCGATGCATGCATCAACCAGCCCATGGCGGTACTCGACCCCACGGGGGTCGCGAGGGTACCTGCGCGTGATGCTCCTGGCGGCCGGGCTGGTGACAACGGGGCTGGTGACAGCAGCGTGCGGTGCATCGAGCTCGGGTACCTCGGCGGCCGGGGCCGCCGCCGGCGGGTCCGGTGCCGTGGTCGTCGCGACCCACGACAGCCCCCTGGGGACCTACCTGACCGATGCCGGTGGCCGCACCCTCTACGTGTTCGCCGCCGACACCGCCGGTGCCTCCACGTGCATCGGCCAGTGCGCCACGTACTGGCCACCGCTCACCACGAGCGGTGCACCGACGGCCGACGGCAAGGCGGCCGCCGCCATGCTCGGCACGACCACGCGCACCGATGGGAGCACGCAGGTCACCTACGCCGGGCACCCGCTGTACTACTACGCGCAAGACGCCGCCGCCGGTGACCAGAAGGGCCAGGGCTCCAACGGGTCCGGGGCCAAGTGGTGGATCGTGTCCCCGAGCGGCGAGAGCATCACGAAGATCGTGGCGGCCGGGTCGAGCAGCTCGAGCCCGGCGGCCACCCGCAAGGCCGGGGGCTGGGCCTGACCCCGACCGCACTGGGGCGCCGCGAGGCGCCCGAGTCGGCGAACGCCCCGACGATGGGTCCTCGCGGCCTGCTCGGCGTCGCCGTGGTCTCGTTCGGCGGACCCTTGGCCCTGGCTGCGCTGTACGCGCCCGGCATCGTCGTCGACGCCACCGGGTCGGCCGGCCTGGTGACCGTCGCCGCGGCCGCGGTGTTCCTGCTGCCGCTGGGTATCTGGCTGGCCTACGCGCGCCGGGTCAGCGGGGGTGCCGGCCTGACCGGGTTCGTCGAGGCGGCAGTCGGCCGCCGGGTGGCCCTCGTCCAGGCCGGGGTCTGGACCTTCAGTTACGTGCTGTACCTGCTGTACACGAGCGCGTACATCGTCTACGACGTGCTGCCCGCAGCCGTGCCCGGCATCACCGCGTACCGCCCGTTCCTGGCCGTCGCGCTTCCCGTTCTCGTCGCCGCCGCCGCGCTCGCGCCGTCCAGGGTCACGGTCGTCGTGATCGGCACGCTGGCCGTCACGCAGGTGGTACTCACCGCCATGCTCGCCGCCCTGGCCATGGCCAGGGGGGTGCCCGCATCGAGCATCGGCCCGCACGGGCACGCCGCTTCGGTGGCCGTCGCAAGCGGGAACGTCGCGCTGCTGTTCGTCTGCGGGAGCCTGCCCCTGTTCTTCGGCGCCGACGTGGCCCGGCCCACCCAGGTGATGCGAAGGGCGGTGCTCGCCGGGTATGCCGTGGCCGTACTCTCCGTGGCCGCCGTCGTCGTCCCGTTGGACAGCGACCCGGCCTTCGCACGGGCCGATGTGCCGGGGGTCGCCTTCGCCGACGTCGCCGCAGGGCATGCCGCCGGCGTGGCCGTGGGGGTCGGGGTGGCCGGCAGCATCGCCGCCGTCATGCTCGTGGAGTACCTCGCGGTCGCGCGACTCGCCCATGCCGTGACGGGGTGGCCGCTGCGCCGGCTGACGCGGGGGCTGGCCGTGCTGCTGGTGGCGGCGGCGCCGGTGAGCCTGCTGGACCCGGACCGGTTCTACACGGGTCTGCTGCGACCGTCGCTGGTGGCCCTGTGGGTGGCGCAGCTCATCCCCGTCGCGGTGTTCCCCTGGTTCGCCCGGCGTGCAGGTAGGCTCACCGCGCGCACCCTGGCGGCCGCGGTCGGGGCGAGCGCGCTCATGGTCTTCGGGCTCTACTCGAGCATCGTCAACCAGGTGGCCACCTGATCGCGGTACGCGAAGCCGGCCGACTGCCGTGAGGGGACGATGATGCCGCACCAGCCGCCGAGCGACCCGCAGGTTCGCGCCGCCAGGCTTTTCGACCAGCTGGCCGACACCTACGACAGCGTCGGGGTCGACTTCTTCCAGCCCATCGCCGACGGGCTGGTGGACCTGCTCGACCTCGCCCCGGGAGAGCGCGTCGCGGATCTCGGCTGCGGCAAGGGCGCCGTCCTGGTCCCGGCAGCCGTGGCCGTCGGCCATGAGGGGTTCGTGGCGGGCGTCGACGTCTCCGCCGCCATGGTGGGCCTGGCCCGCCGCCGCGCCGAGGACGCCGGCCTGCGCCACGTCGAGCTCCAGGTGGGGGACGCGCAGTCCCCCTCCCTGCCGGTCGGGTCGTTCGACGCGGTCGCCGCGAGCCTGGTGCTGTTCTTCCTGCCTGACCCGGCGGCCGCGCTGACGACCTGGCGCCGGCTCCTTCGGCCGGGAGGGCGGTTGGGCCTGGCGACGTTCGGCACCCAGGACCCGGTCTGGCGCTCGATCGACGCCGTGTTCGAGCCCTACCTCCCTGCGGACATGCTCGACGCCAGGGCCAGCGGCGCTTCGCGGCCCGTTCGCCTCCGATGCCGGCATGGAGGCGCTGGTCGGCGCGGCGGGCTTCGCCGAGGTCCGCACCGTCACCAGATCGCTGCCCGTGAGCTTCGCGGACGCCGACCAGTGGTATGCGTTCAGCCAGTCGACCGGGCAGCGGGCGATGTGGTCCCTGGTCCCGGACGCCGAGAAGCCGGCGGTGCTGGCGGACGCCGTGCGCCTCCTGGCCGCAGCCGCGCGTGCGGGTGGGGGGTTCCTGCTGCACCAGCAGGTCCGGTACACCATCGGCTCGACCCTCGGTTAGGCCCCTGGCCGCGCGCCGTTGTGATCTGACGCGCCGGTGAGGGACGGCGCGCCGCCGGGGTCGTCGTCTTCGTCGACCGCCCGGCCCCGAGCCGTTCGTCGACGGATCGCCAGCAGGATCGCCGCGAGGGCCGCCGCCGTGCCCCCGAGGGCGAAGTACGGCCATCGCACGGCACCGGCGGGCGCGCCGACCCAGCTGAGCACGCCGGTGACGACGACCGGACTTCCGTCGACCCGCAGCTGCAGCGACCAGTCGAAGATCTTGTGGGGCTGGGCCGGGTCGGCCGCGACGACCGGCGGGCGTTGCTGGGCCATCCAGTGCAACCGGTGGTCGTGCCAGGCGAAGGTCGAGGCATCGGTGACGTGCCGCCACGCAGGTGGTTGTTGCGGGGTGCTCAGCTGCTGGGGCAGTCCCTCGATGACCAGCGACCCGTTGAGGAACGCCGAGATCGAGTTCGTGTTCTCCTCGACCCCCGCGGGCCCGAACCTCAGGTACTCCTCGCCGGTGTACCCCAGCACGTCCACATGGCTCGCGGTCAGGTTGGTCAGCGCAACAGTCTCGCCGGAGCGTTCGACGGTGATCTCGAGCCCGGGCACCGGCGGTGAGATCGCGACCACCGTCGAGAGGTAGTACTGGGCGTCGGGTAGGCCGCCGGAGTGTGCGTGGGCCGCCGTGCTGCCGAGAGTCGCAGCCACGAGGGCGGCGACGAGCACGGTGCCGGCTCGGGTGGCTCGCAGCGACGATGCTCGTGGTCGGGGCGACGGCATCGCCGTCAGAGCGCGGCCCGCTGCCATGGCGGCCCCTCCTCGCGTGCGGCGGGAAGGGCCGGCCCTCCCGGTGGGTCGCTCGCATGCAGGCGGGCGAGGTACTGCTGCCAGGCCACGAGTCCCGGGTCGTCCGAGGGGTCCTCGTCCGGACCGTCCTGCGGGTGACCTGGCAAGTCGGCGGAAGCGTAGCCGGGGTCTGCCGGTCTGCCGACAGGCCCAGCGCCGGGCGGGCGCCCGACCGCGCCGTCCCCGCGGCGCTCCTGGGCGAGACGTCGCCACATGTACACCACGTACGCCGCGATGAGTGGCCACTCCACGGCGTAGGCCCAGCTCAGGCGGTTGCCTCCGAGTGCCCGGGTGAGCTCGAACGCGCCCGCGGCCAGGCAGCCCGCGACCGCGAGGACGCCCGCGAGGTGCAGCCGAGCCGCGCGCAACGACTGTCCGCTCACCCGGGGATCCCTCCCGGCAGCCGCTCGACTGCCTGGCCCGCTTGGCCCGCCTGGACTGCCTGGGCTGCCGCGACGGCCTGGGGTGCCTGCCCTGGCTGCCCCGGCTGCCCTGGCTGGACTGCCTGGGCTGCTGGGCTGCCTGGGCTGCGTCGAGGGCCTCGGCCGCGACCTCGCGGTCGATCCGGCGAGCCCGCCCGCGCCTCGGCGCGCAGCCAGGCCTGCACCGCCAGCGCGATCCAGACGGCGTTGATGAGCATCCCGGAGCACCACATCAGCGCCCCGCCGATCTGCTGGTCGCGCAGCGGGTCGGGTCCGAACGGCCGCACCGCAGTCGTGTACGCCGGGTAGAGCACGACGCCGGCCGTGTAGATGAAGAACCCCGTCATGCTCTCGGGGCCCATCTGGAGCACGAGCGAGACCGCCTTGCCCAGCGGGGGCGGACCGTGCGGGACGGGGTTGGCCCCGACCAGCGGGTAGAAGTAGAGCAGCGCGACCGTGAGGTAGAGCGGGTGCTCGACATAGGCGTGCACGGCGGGGTGCGTGACCGCGTAGTTGTAGAAGGGCGTGAAATGCGCGCCGAGCAGGGTGGCGGCGAACAGTACCCACGTGAGCAACGGGTTGGTGAGCACCCGCACCGCACGGCTGCGCAGTGCCGGCACGAGCCATCGCCGTCGGGTCCTTCGGCTGCAGACCTCCAGCGCGAGAAGGACGGGGGCGCCGAGCAGCAGCAGCGGGGCGATCACCATCATGATCGCGATGTGCTGCACCATGTGCGCCCAGAAGAACACGTCGTCGTAGGCGCCGACGGGGCCGACGAGCACGAACGCGAGCAGGGCGAGACCGGTGAGGAACGAGGCGGTCCTGCGAGCCGGCCACACCAGTCCCGGTCGCCGTATGGGCACCTGTCGTGCGCCCCAGACGTACACGGTCGCGGCGACGAGGGTGCCCGCCGTGGGCACGGGTTCCCATGCCCACGTGCCGAGGAACGTGGCCGCCACACTCACGTCCGGATCGTAGGCGCCCCCCCGTGGGAGTCAAGGCATCGCCGCCGCGGGTGACCCCACCGCGTGCCTCGCGATCGGGACCGAAGTCCCTTGCCCTCGGGCTCTTGACCTGCACGTGCCGTTCACCCACTATGTGGGACACACGCGGCGTAGTAGGCAAGTGCGCCGCGGCACACAGGCGAGATGGGTCACCCATGAGGGCGTTCATAGGTGCTGCTGCAACGGTGCTCGGCGGAGCCATCGCAGTCGGGATGGCCGGAGCCGCGCTGGCGCATTCCTCCTCACCACCCAAGGTGTTGCGGGCCACGGTCAACGGTGTCGCGGACACTCCCGTCGGCAAGCTGCCCCACGCGTTCCTGAACCTCGAGACCTGGCCGGACAGCCTTGCCGGTCCGCACGGTGCCGACGGGGGGGTTCACCCGGACTGGGTGTCGTACGGTCCCTCGACCAACCTGTCGGTGCCGGAGCACAGCCTCGTCACGGTCACCATCAAGCAGTACGACACGGGCGAGAAGATCACGAACCCGTACTTCGCCAGGGTCCACGGCACCGTCGACGGAACGGCGACGATCGACGGGAAGACCGTGACCGGCGTCGACCCGGCGCACGTCGGGCACACGTTCACCCTGCACAGCCTCGTGTCCGACCAGGACCCCCTGTTCGTGTCGATCCCGCTGCCGGGCGTGCCGGACGACGCGGAGAACGAGCCGAACTCGAACTACCCCGCCCCGCACGTCGTCACGTTCTCCTTCATCACCGGCGGCGCCGGCGACTACGTGTTCCAGTGCGAGTTCCCGTGCGGTGACGGCACCTACGCGAGGTTCGGCGGACCCATGTCGACGCAGACGTACATGGAGGGCACGGTCACCGTGAGTGGGACCGCATGAGCGGGCTCGAGGGTCGGGAGGTCACGCGATGACGACGACGGAGGCCGACATCGGCGCGGACCCGCCCGAGGCGCCCGAGGACACGCGGCCTGCCTGGCGCCGCGCGCCCATCATGCCGATCCTGCAGATCTGGGTCGTGATGACGATCCTGCTGCTGCTGTTCGCGATCTACGTGCCGGCGCGGCTCATGGGCGTCGCGGCGTCGCCGACCATGCGCGAGGTCAAGGCGACCATGACGTCGTTCAGCATCGCCTCGGCGCCCGTCGCGGCGATGGTGTGGGCGATCCTGCTCTACAGCCTCTTCGCCTGGCGGCACCGCGGCAGCGAGCCGCCGCCCGACGACGCGCCGCCGATCCGGGAGAACCCGCGGCTGCAGGCCATCTGGCTCATCGCCTCCACGGCGCTGTGCCTGTTCCTGCTCATCTGGGGGCTCGTCGTCCTGCACCCGCCGGCGAGCGAGGCCAACTCCACGACGGCACCGCTCGTCGTCGACGTCACGGGCCAGCAGTGGACCTGGACGTTCGACTACCCGGAGAACGGCAAGGTCGAGTCCGACACCCTCTACCTGCCGGTGAACCAGCGCGTGCTGTTCCGCGTGTCGTCCAAGGACGTCATCCACTCCTTCTGGATCGTGGAGATGGCGGTCAAGGTCGACGCGAACCCCGGTGCCACCACGGTGGCCACGGTGGTGCCCGACAAGGTGGGCACGTTCACCATCCGCTGCGCCGAGCTGTGCGGGCTCTACCACTCGTACATGCAGACGACGGTCCACGTCGTGAGCGCGGACCAGTTCACGGCGTGGCTGCAGGCGAACGCCACGCCGACCTCGTGAACGAGCAACCCGAAACGAGTGGGGAGGCACCATGTCCGCCGCGACCGTAGCCGGCGACGTCGAGGCACCGGCTGGATCCGCGGGCGGGCTCGTCCGCCGGCTCAACGTCGTCACAGGCGTGGTGGCGGGAGTCGTGCTCGCGGTGATCGGCTGGGCCGTCTCCAACGCGCTGCTGCCCGAACCGGACACCGGCAACCACAAGCACGACGCGGTCGTCAGCATCGCGCTCGCGTGCTGGGCGATCGGGTTCCTCGTCGGGGTCGGCGCGTTCATCGGGCCGTTCCGCTGGCTGCTCGGCCGTGACCTCACCATCGAGGACGAGCACTTCATGGCCGGGAAGGACCAGGGCGTCTGGCGGTACTTCCGCTTCACGACCGACCACAAGGTGGTCGGTATCCAGTACCTGGTCACGAGCATGGTGCTCCTCGCCGTCGGTGGCACGCTCGCGATGCTGATCCGCACGAACCTCGCCCGACCCGGCTCCCACGAGCTCGGCCCGCAGGCCTACAACGAGGTGGTCGGCCTGCACGGGATCATCATGATCATCGCCACGATCATCATGGTGACCGGGCCGTTCGGGAACTTCATCCTGCCGATCATGATCGGCGCCCGGGACATGGCGTTCCCCCGGCTCAACGCGCTGAGCTACTGGCTGCTGTTCGCCGCGATCCCGGTGCTGTTGTCGGCCTTCTTCCTCGGCGGCATCCCGACCGGCTGGTCGGCCTACGCCCCGCTCTCGGACCAGGCTCCCGCAGGCATGGACGCGTTCCTGCTGACCATGGTCATCTTCGCGGTCTCCAGCGGCGTGGCCGGTGCGAACATGACCACGACCGCCGTGAAGATGCGTGCGCGCGGCATGACCTGGACCCGCACACCGATCTTCGTGTTCGGCGCCGTGACGAGCGTCGCGCTGGGCCTCATCGCCTTCCCGATGTTCATGGTCGCGATGATCCTGCTGGGGATGGACCGCATCCTCGGGGCCACGTTCTACGTCGCCTCCGGTGGCGGCAGCGGGTGGCTCTACTCGAACCTGTTCTGGCTCATGGGCCACCCCGAGGTCTATGTCATCCTGCTGCCGGCGTTCGTCGCTCTGCTCGAGCTGACCCCGGTGTTCACCCGTAAGCCGTTGTTCAGCTTCAACGGCGCGATCCTCGGCATCGGCGGCATCATCGGGCTGAGCCTCTTCGTCTGGGCCCACCACATGTACATGGCCGGCTGGGCGCCCGCGCTCAACGGTCCCTTCATGGTGACAACCGAGATGATCTCGGTACCGACCGGGCTGCTCATCCTCGTGCTGCTGGGGACCATCTGGCGCGGCCGCGTGTGGATGCGCCTGCCGGTGATGGCGGTGTACGCGGTGCTGTGGAACTTCATCATCGGCGGCATCACGGGCATCTACCTCTCCGACATCCCGGTGGACCAGGCGGCCCACGGGTCCATGTTCGTCACGGCGCACTTCCACTACACGCTCATGGGTGGTGCCCTGACAGGGGCGATGGGCGCGCTGGCGTTCTGGTTCCCGAAGATGACCGGCCGGATGCTCGACGAGCGCGTCGGCTTCGTCGGGTTCTGGACGGCGCAGCTGGGGTTCAACGTGACGTTCCTCGGGATGTTCGCGGTCGGTCTCGCCGGACAGCCGCGCCGCGTCGCCGACCCGTCGGCGATGTTCGCCACGGGGAACCTCGTGTCCACCATCGGTGCGTACGTCATCGGCATCGGGATGCTGATCTTCCTGTACGCCGTCGTGCACTCGTGGATCGGTGGCCAGATCGCACCGGCGAACCCCTGGGGCTCCAAGACCCTGGAGTGGCAGGTGCCCACGCCGGTTCCGTTGGAGAACTTCACCGTGCTGCCCGTCGTGACGTCGGACTTCTACGGCTACGGAGCGAACGGCAGCGGTCCCGCGAAGACCGCGCCGGAGTTGCAGCCCGTGCTTGCCGGTGCCTCGGTCGGAGACGGCGGCTCGGCCGATGCGGGCCCTGTGGCCGGCAGCGCCGCCGCGAGTGCAGAGGGGGAGACCCGATGACCGCAGTGCCCCATGCCCCGGCGCACCCCGCGTCGCTGGGTCACGACACCCCGGAGGTCGTCGGGAACCGCCAGCGCATGGGCGTCCTGCTCCTGATCGCCGCCGACGTCGCCTTCGTGCTCTCGCTCGTGTTCACCTACGTCTACCTGCGCGGCCTGAACACCGAGGGCGGGTGGATCCCGGCACACGGAGGTCAGGTCGCCGGCATCGGCTTCGGCTGGCTGATCGCCGCGGTGATGATCGTGAGCTGGGCCGCCTACCGGTGGGGCGAGGTGGCCGCCCGGTCCGGTGAGCGCGAGCGCCTCGTGCTCGGCACTCTCATCGCGACGGTCCTCGTCGTCGTCGACCTGGTGCTGCAGGTCTACCAGATGGTCTCCTCGGGGATCCGCGTGCACGAGGGGGCCTACGCCTCGTCCTTCATGGCCTTGTCGGGCTACCACGTGTTCCACTTGGCGCTCACCCTGTTCATCGGCATCGGCTTGTGGAACCGGGCACGGCTCGGCCGCTACGCGACCAACGACTGGCAGGTGCGGCTGGTCGGCTACTGGTGGACGTGGGTGGCGATCTCGGCCGTCATCACTGCGGCGACGATGTCGCTGACGACGAGCCCGCATGTGGTGCCTTGACGCCCACTCGGCGTCGCGTGAGGCTGCTCCGCCGTGTACCGCCGGTCGTGGGTCTGCTAGCGGTCGCCGTTCTGCCCACGGCGTGCAGCGCGGACCCACCCCCGGGCGGGGGGGCCGGCGCGGGTACGGCGTCGACGCCGAGCGTCGCGCCGAGCCAGGCGTACCCGCTGGGGGTCACCGTGTTCTCCGCGAGCCGAAGGGGAGCGCTGCCGGACCTGCGGGGGACGACGTTGGACGGCGCGAGCCTGGCGTTGTCCGGCATGCGCGGCCACGTGGTCGTGCTGAACGTGTGGGCATCGTGGTGCGAGCCGTGCCGCAGCGAGACCCCGGCCCTGGCAGCGATGGCCCGCAGCACGGCTGCTTCGGGCACGCTGTTCGTGGGCCTGGACGAGAACGACACGGTCACGGCGGCTGCGGCGTTCCTGCGCACGGTGGGGTCGACCTACCCCCATCTGGTCGACGGTGGTCCCCTGCTCGCCAAGCTGTCCGAGTGGCTGCCCCCGGCTGTCCCCGGCAGCCTCGTCGTCGACCCGCAGGGCCGGGTAGCGGCCCGGGTCGTCGGCCCAACGACGGCTGCGGCTCTGCGCCCGGTGCTCGACAGGATCGTCGCAGAGGCGTCGTCGTGAGGTGCGCGGGTCAGGGTTGGCGGTCGGGTCCGTGCCCGGCTCCCGGGGCAGGTTCGGGGCGAGATCCGTGGAGAGCTCGGCAGCGTGATCGTGCCGCGATGTGGGAGGAGACACCGTGACCGTTCTCGCTCGCGTGGAGCCGGCGAGGTCGGCAGCCGCCGACACGCTGGCCGCCTACGTCGCCCTGACCAAGCCGCGGATCATCGAGCTGCTGCTGGTGACGACCCTGCCGGCCATGTTCCTGGCTGCCCACGGTATGCCTCCTATCGGCACCGCCGCGGCGACGCTGGTCGGCGGAGCCGCCGCCGCGGGCAGCGCGAACGCGCTCAACTGCTTCTTCGACCGGGACATCGACGCGGTCATGCACCGCACGGCGCGCCGTCCGCTCACCAGCGCCCAGGTGACTCCGCGCGCGGCCGTGACATTCGGTGCGGTGCTCGCCGTGGCCTCGGTGGGCATGCTCTGGCTGACGACGAACGTGCTCGCGGCGGGCCTCACGCTCGCGGCCATCGTCGTCTACGTGCTCGGGTACACGATTCTGCTGAAGCGCCGCACGCCGTCGAACATCGTCTGGGGCGGCAGTGCCGGGTGCATGCCGACGCTCATCGGGTGGGCGGCGGTGACCGGACAGCTCGCCGTCACCCCCTTCCTGCTGTTCGCGGTCGTGTTCTTCTGGACGCCACCGCACTTCTGGGCTCTGGCGATGCGGTTCCGCGACGACTACGCCGCCGCCGGGGTGCCGATGCTGCCGGTCGTGGCCTCCCCGCGTACGGTCGTGCGGCGGATGGCGGTGTACACCTGGCTGACCGTCGCGGCGTCGCTCCTGCTGTGGCCGGTCGCCGGCACGGGACCCCTGTACCCGGTGGCCGCGGCCGTGCTGGGTGCGGTCTTCCTGCGTGAGGTCGCCGTCCTGGGCCGACAGGTCGCCTCCGGCGCGACGCCGCGCCCGATGCGGCTGTTCCACTGGTCGATCACCTACCTGAGCGTCTTGTTCCTCTGCCTGGCCGTCGACAGCTTCCTGGGGTCCTTGCGGTGACCCCTGCCTCCCGGCTGACGGGTGGGCTCGTTGCGGTGCTCCTGCTCGCAGCGTGCGCCGGCCCAGGCGCGGAGGCCGGTGCGGGGGTCGGCGGTTCGCCGTCCGGGCACGTATCGTCATCGGGCGGCTCCTCATCGGGCGGCCAGGGGGACGTCGCCACGCTGACCGAGGAGGGAGTGCAGGTGCGTCTGCGCTGGAGCCCTGCCGGTGGGCCCACCCCCGTGCTCGAGGCGACGTTCACCCCGTTGCAGCAGGGCTTCCACCTCTACAGCATCGACCTGCCGCCGGGGGGCGTCGGAGGGGTCGGCAGGCCGACCACGCTCGAGGTCGGCGGCGGGCTGGCCGCCATGGGCCCGCCCCAGGCCGACCGGCGTACGGCACCGCTGGCGGTCGCCGGGGTGGCGGCACCCGTCCCTGTGTACCCGGACGGGCCCGTCACCCTGCGACTTCCGGTGCGGGTGACCGGGGGGCGCTCGGGGCTGGCGTGGGTGGGCTACGCCTCCTGCAGCCGGTCGACGTGCATGCCTCCCGTCACCCGCCGGGAGGTCCGCCTGACCCTGCCGGGAACCCCGTGAGCGGGCTGCGCCGCCGCGCGGTGCCGGCACTGCTCGCGGCCCTCGCCCTCATCCTGCTCGGCGCGGGCCCGGCGGCCGCGCACGCGACGCTGGTGTCGACGTCCCCCGTGCAGGGCACCCAGGTCGCGGCCGCACCCACCGAGGTCGTGCTGCGCTTCGACGAGGCCGTGGCCATCAGCTCGCACTCGATCAAGGTGGTGGACCACGCCGGGCGCCGGGTCGACACCGGCCCGGTGACGCATCCCGGCGGGGACGGCGCGGCGGTGAGTGTGCGACTGAGCCCCGGCCTGGCGAAGGCGTCGTACCTCGTCGTGTGGCACGTGGTCTCCGACGACAGCCATCCCGTGAGCGGGACGTTCACGTTCGGCTACCGCGTGCCGGCAGCGCGGGCGACACCCTTGCCGACTACGGGGTCGACGGTGGGCTGGTGGCACGCGTTCTTCCGCTTCGGTGCGTACGCCGGGACGGTGCTCCTGCTCGGCGCCACCTTCTTCTTCTGCATCCTGTGGCCCGACGGGTTGCGGCTGGCCCGCTCCCGCCGGCTGCTGGTCGTGGGCTGGGCCGTCTCGGTGGTCAGCACGCTCGCCCTCTTCCTGCTCGAGGGGCCGTATGGATCCTCGGCATCGCTGGCAGGCATGGCCGACACGTCGCTGCTGGCCGTCACATTCGGCACGATCTACGGCAAGCTCCTGCTGCTGCGCCTTGTGGCCCTGGCCGCCGCGGCCGCCGTGTGGTGGACCATCCGCGGCCAGGGCCGGCCCCCGAACCGGTTGGACGCCGCCGGGTTGGCGTTGCTCGTGGTGGAGTCCTTCAGCTTCGCGGGCCATGCGGGGCAGGGCTCGTGGGTGCCGCTGGCCGCGACGGTCGACGCGCTGCACGTGGCCGCCGCGAGCCTTTGGCTCGGCGGGCTCGCCGTGCTGAGCGTGGTGCTTCTCGGCGCCTCGGCGAGCCAGTACTCGGCAGGGTCGCTGGCGGCCGTTCTGCCGCGCTGGTCGCGATGGGCCATGACCAGCGTCGCCGTGATCGTCGCCACCGGGATCTACCAGGCCTGGCGTCAGGTGGGTTCCTTCGACGCCCTGGTCGCAACGACGTTCGGGAGGCTCGTGCTCGCGAAGGTGGCCGTGCTGGCAGCGATGGTCCCGCTGGCCGACTTCGGCCGCCGGTGGATCCATGCCGTCCTTCCCGTGTCGGGTGGGGTGGTGGCCGGAGGGTCCGCGGCCGACGGCCGGGCGGCGTCCACGCCCGTTCTTGCCGTCCCGGGCGACGCGGTGGCGGGGGGGAGGCTGGGTGGCGGCCGGGCGGCGTCCACACCCGTTCTTGCCGTTTCGGCTGAGGCAGCAGCGGGAGGGATGCTGGGTGGCGGCGGGCCGGCGTCCACACCAGTCCTGCCGCCGGCCGCCCAGGTGAGGCGGCTGCGTCGGTCGGTCGCGGCCGAGGTCGCGCTGGGCGTGGTGGTGCTCGCGCTGACCGCTGCGCTGGTGGACCAGGTGCCGGCCCGGCAGTCGTACTCCCCGGCCTACCGGGCGTCGATGACGGGGAGGGACCTCGCGGGGCACGACATCCGGATCGCGATCCTGGTGCAGCCGACGAGGGCCGGCTTCGAGAATGTGCGCATCGAGACGACCACAGCCGGCGGGGATCCCGTGGCCTTCCAAGCGGCGACGATGACCCTGACCAACCAGGCCCTGGGGATCGGCCCCATCCCGTTCACGCTCACCACGACGGGGACCGGCCGGGCAGAGGTGGGCGCCGTGAGCGTCCCGTCGCCGGGGCGGTGGCAGGTGAGCGTGCAGGTGCGCGTGGACCCGGTCACGTCCTACTCGGCGACGACGACCTACACGGTTCACTGAGGGCTTGGCCCTGGTGGTCGCGGGTCGTCCGGCGAGCCTCGCCAGGGGGTCAGGTGGTCATGAAGTCGCGCAACAACCGGGCGAACCTCTCTGGTCGGTCCAGGTGGGGGAAGTGGCCCGCTCCCTCGAACAGCTCGACGCGGCTGCCGGCGATCGCCTGGTGCGCAGTGGTGGCGTGCCATGCCGGAATCATCCGGTCGCGGGTGCCCCACACGACGAGCGTGGGGATGTCGATCGCCATCGGCAGGTGGTCGTGTGCTGTCACGGTCTGGCCGCCGGGGTCGATGACGGAGCGGGTCGTGGCCAGGAACGCGCGACGACTGTCGGCGTCGGCGAGCGACGTGAAGCCGCGCCAGGCTTGCGTCACGTCCGATCCCGGCCGCCAGCCCAACCTGCCCAAGGCCCGCCCGACCGTCTCGGTGCGTTCCCTCACCCAGCCGGACGCCAGCACCGGTAGCACCCACTCGGCGCCTGGCAGCGTTGCCGATCGGAGCAACGGGCTCACTGACCGCCCAAGCCCACCGCTGGAGATCAGGACGAGACGCTCGACCCGATCGGGGAACAGGTAGCAGAACTGCATGGCGATGCCGCCGCCGAGGGAGTGCCCCACGAGGGTCGCTCGCTCGACCCCCAGCCGGTCGAGCAGGTCCCGCATCGTCGCGGCATGGGCGCCCAGGGAGTAGTCGCCGCGCGGCTTGGCCGAAGCGCCGTGGCCGAAGAGGTCCGGGGCCAGCACGCGGTGGTCCGCGTCGAGCGAGTCGAGCAGGTGCGCCCAGTTCTTGTGCGAGCTGAGCAACCCGTGGATGAACAGCACGGCCGGACCTGACCCCTGGTCCAGGTACCAGAGCTCGTGTCCGTGAAGCCGTGCCATCTGTGGGCGCGGGCTGGGCAAGGCGCCTCCTCGACTCGCGGGAAGTACTAGAGGGTAACTTACGAAAGCGTAGGTTATGAGCACCTACCGCACGCGGGCCGGCGGCGCCGCCTGGCCGCCCCCCATGCGGTATTCGCCTCTGGTCGAGGAGGAGGTCGTGCGGTCGACTGGGCCAAGCACCGCGCAGGCGGCATGATCAGGGCATGTCAGTCCTGGCGTCGGCCCTGGTTGCCCTGGTGGCCCTGATCCACGTGTACATCCTCATCCTCGAGATGTTCTTGTGGCGCACACCGCGGGCTCGGGCGGCCTTCGGCACGACTGCGGAGTTCGCCGACGCCTCGGCCGTTCTCGCCGCGAACCAGGGGCTGTACAACGGGTTCCTCGCAGCCGGCCTGGTATGGGGCCTGGTGGCCGGGGACCCCGTCGGGCACTCGGTGAAGATCTTCTTCCTGCTCTGCGTCGCGATCGCCGGCGCCTATGGGGCAGTGACGGCGAGTCGCCGGATCCTGCTCGTCCAGACGGCACCGGCCCTGCTGGCGCTGGCTGCGGTCCTGCTCGCCGGATGAGCCGCGCCATCGGCGGCGGTGGTCATGACGGGGCCGGCCCACCAGTCCAGGGATCGTCAGGGGCCTGAACACGAGAGGGGACGGCAATGTCTTCGGTCGCAGTGACAGGCGGCAGCGGAAAGCTCGGCAGGGCGGTGGTCCGTGAGCTCGTGGACCATGGGTGGGACGTCGTGAACCTGGACGTGTCGGCCTCGACGGACCCCGTGGCGCCGTTCACCAGGGTGCAGCTACGGGACTACGGTCAGGTCCTCGATGCGCTCACGTTCGTCGACGAGCGCGTCGACGGCCTCGACGCCCTGGTCCATCTGGCGGCCGTACCGGGGCCGGGCATGTGGCCGAACCAGGCGCTCTTCGAGAACAACCTGCTCGCGACGTCCAACGTCTTCCTCGCTGCGCGGCGGGCGGGCATCACGAACATCGTCTGGGCGTCGAGTGAGACCCTTCTCGGGCTGCCCTTCGACGAGCCGCCCGACTACGTACCCGTCGACGAGGCGAGCCCCCTGAGGCCGCAGTCGTCGTACTCGCTGGCCAAGTACCTCGAGGAGCAGATGGCCGGCCAGCTCTGCCGCTGGGACCCCGCGCTGAAGATGATCGCCCTGCGGTTCTCCAACGTGATGGAGGAAGGCGACTACGCCGGCTTCCCCGCGTTCGACAGCGACCCCCGCCTGCGCAAGTGGAACCTCTGGTCCTACATCGACGCCCGGGACGCCGCCCAGGCCGTTCGCCGTGCTCTCGCCTACGAGCCGGCGGGGTTCGACGCATTCATCATCGCCAACGCCGACACCGTGATGTCACGCCCGGTGCAGGAGCTGCTCAGGGAGGTGTTCCCCGCGGTCGACGTGCGCAAGTCGCTGGAGCCGCACGAGACCCTCCTCTCGATAGACAAGGCCCGGCGCCTGCTCGGTTACTCACCCGAGTACAGCTGGCGCTCCCACGTCGACCGGCAGGCACGAGGCTTCGAGTAGTGGGCCCGAGGCTTCGAGTAGTAGGCCCGCGGGAGGTAGGCGCTCAGCGCCGGACGGCGCCCGCCGGCGATGGCTGGACGCGCGCGGTACCTCGAAGGGCCTGGTAGACCCACGGCCGACCGTGGCGGGGTGGCTGGGCCGCGCGCACGTAGGCGGCGCCGTCGACGAGCACGACCATGCGGGGCAGCCCCAGCCCGACGACGACCTCGACCACACGGCCGTCGGCGGCACCGCCCTCGCAGACGATCGATGCGCTCTGCATGGGGCGACTCTAAGCACCGACCACCCGCGAGCCTCGGCGGCCGGAGCTCGGCTCGGCCAGCGGTCGCTCTTCGTCGCCGTGCGGCGCCTGCCCCACGACGCCCGCAGACGGTCACTACGCCGGCATGCCCGTCGCCGGCTCGTCGCCTCCGGCCTGCCCGGCGGCGATCCAGAGGCCGTTGCGGGCCACGATCGTGCCGCACGCGCATGTCGCCCACGTGCAGGTGTCTGACGGACAGTGTTGCTCGCCGGCGGCGTCGACGTCGCCGGTGCACACGGGACAACGTGTCCCGAGAGGCCCTGCCATGGTTCACCTCCCAGAAGTCCCTTGTGCGACTGGGTGCCGGCCGATGCCTCCCCTGCCCTCCAGGTGAAGAGCCTCCAGGTGACGAGCCGAGTCAAGCGGCTCAGAGGCTGTGCCGTGAGACAGGCTTGCGGTGGAGTGTGAGAGGACGAGGAGATCGGTATGAGAGTGCTCTCACGCCGTGAGCCCGCGCCGTCAACACACCTGACGTGGTCGCAGGTCTGCGCACGCCTCGAGAGGCACGCCCTCGGTTCCCCTGCGCGACGGCACGCCAGCCCAGGTCGCCCGCGCCGTCTGTGGCGCGCACGCACAGCTCCTCGCGGCCGCCGAGCTCTCCCTCGGCCTGCGCCTGGAGCACGTCAGCGGCTCTGATGTGCGCCGTGCCCTCTGGGTGGAGCACAGTCTCGTGAAGACGTTCGGCCCTCGGGGCACGGTGCACCTGATGCCTGCCGCCGACCTGCCTGCGTGGACCGGGGCTCTCGCTGCTGTTCCCATGCCGGCGCAAGCCTTCCACGCAGACGTGCGCCTCTCCCCCGACCGGGTGGACGACGTGGTCGAGGCCATCGCCCTGGCGCTGAGCGACGCCGACGGGACCGCTGACGGCTTGACCGCCGACGAGCTCGACCGTGCGGTTGTGACGTCCGTCGGCGCCTGCGCCGGCGAGCTCGTGATGCCCGCGTTCGCCGGGTTGTGGCCCCGGTGGCGCCAGGCCATCACAACGGCTGCCCACCGAGGCGTCCTGTGCTTCGGTGCAGACCGAGGGCGACTGGCGACGTACACCCATCCCAGGCGCTGGGTCTCTGGGTTCGTCACGCAGGACCCGCGAACCTCCCTGGAAGCCGTTCTCGGCTCTGACCCCGGCACAGCGTGACGGGCTGGAGGCCCAGGCCCGGAGGGTCGGCGAGATCAGGGAGACAGGAACCGAGCTGAGCATCGGAACCGTCACCGCGGGGGCTCATGCCTAGCAGGTTTCGCACGCCGAGGGCGTGATGCGGGTCAGATCAGGCGTCGGTGCTGCGCAGGAGCAGCCGGCACATCGTGTCCGCCAGCCAGGACTCGTAGACGGTCACGTCCCAGCCGCGGAGGCAGACCAGGGACGCGAAGAGGCCGGGGTCGTTCAGGGTCCAGAGCACGTCGGCGGCGGCGTCGGGAGTGAGACCGTCGCGCAGGGCAGCCGTGACGACCGGGCGGTCGACCACCATGGCCGCTCCCGCGCGCCGTCCACGCAGCCAGGACTGCCACAGGGCTGCGGACTCCGGTGAGGAGTCTCCTGCCTGCCGGACGACTTCGACGACGCCGCCGGCCCGGCCGCCGATGAGCACGCAGACTCCGGCGTAGGCCACGAGCGTCTCGGCGGCGGTGGTGGCCTCCCACACCGGCCGGAACCACCCGCGGTCCCGAACCGGCACGGGCTCGTCGTCACCGGCGAGTGCCTCGTCGAGCACTCTCGACAGCAGCGCCGCCTTCGAGCCGAACGCGGCGAGGACGGTCGGTCGGGCGACTCCGGCGGCCCGGGCGACCTCGGCCAGTGACGTCGCCTGGTACCCCGCGTCCAGGAAGAGCCGGGTCGCCGCTTCGACGATCGCTGTGCGCGTGCGACGGGCGCCCTCCGCGCGGACCTGAGAGGAGTAGCCGCGTCGGGACGGGCCTGCAGGCTCCCCCTTGACGTCGTCAGGCATTCGACCATACTAGCGGGATATTCATCCAACTCACGGACTAGTGAATGCGGTGACCCATGAGCTCTTGGCGCGGCGCGACGGCCGGTCTTGCTCGTTCGGCGACCGGTCCCACTGCGGAGGACCGATGACGGCGCCCGCGGCCGGGCGCGCGTACCTGCTGCGCCCGGACGACGGCCAGGCCCTGTGGTTCCTCGGGAACCTCGTCACGCTCAAGGCCACGGGAGAGCAGACCCACGGCCGGCTCACGGTGGCCGAGTTCCTCAACCCCCCCGGCTTCGCGCCACCGCTGCACCGTCACCTTCACGAGGACGAGCTGTTCTACGTGCTCTCCGGCAGCGTCGACTTCCGATGCATGGGGGAGCAGCTGGCCGCCGGGCCGGGCGACTTCGTGCTGCTGCCCATGGGCGAGCCGCACACCTTCGTCGTCGGTGCCGGCGAACCTCTTCGGGCGCTGCAGATCACCGCACCGTCCGGGTTCGAGCACTTCGCGGCCGAGGCCGGGGTACCTGCGGTCGAACGGCGCCTGCCCGACCCAGGGCCCGTCGACCCAGCAGCCCTCGGCCACGCTGCCGCACGCCACGGGATCGAGATCCTCGGGCCCCCGCCTGGCCACTGAGGGCAGGCGGTGCCGGTGCCGGGTCAGGAGCCGGTGCCGGGTCAGGACAGCTCGACGACCACCAGCCGGTTGCCGTCAGGGTCGCGCAGGGTGAACATGGGCGGGACGCCGGGCCAGCGCATGATGTCGGCGTCCGCGTCGACGCCGCGGGAGCGCAGCAGGGCGTGGTCGGCGGCGACGTCCTCGGTCGCGAAGCGGATCCCCGTGTCGACGCCGGACGTCGCGTCGGGCGAGGTCATCAGCGCGATCGACGTGTCCGCGCCCGGTGGTGCCACCTCGACCCATCGCTGCCCCTGGCTGAACGTCGCGTCGAGGACGACGTCGAAGCCGAGCGCGTCGGTGTAGAACGTCAGGGCTCGATCGAGGTCGGTGACGGGAATGCCGATGGTCCTGACCCGCGTGATGCGGGTCTTGGCCGAGTCGCTCATGGTCGATCTCCTGGTCGTGAGGGTAGGCAGGACAGCTACGGGCAGGGGGCGGCTACCTGGCCCGATGAGGCACCACCTTCTGGCGCAGCGTGCGGGCGAGGAGCGCGGCAGTGGCTCTCGTGCCAGTCCCGTTGAAGACGACGAAGTCGTCGTGGACATGGACCCCGGGCCTGCCGGCGGCGGCATGTGCCGCGTCACGGACGGCGACCAGCTGCGACATGGTCATCTGCAGCGGCGGCTCGTTCGGCTGGTACCTGGTGCCGATGGGGTAGTCGCGACCCGGGGTGCGCGTCATCTCGATGTGACAGCCCATGACGTGACTTACCGGGCGGGCCAGCGCGAAGCCGACGAGCCGGTCCATGCTCGCGACGAAGGCGGCCATGTCGCGGGCATACAGTCGACCCGGGTAGACGGTGTCCCCGGTCAGCAGGAAGCCCGTCCACGGGTCGAACACCGCGATCGAGGTGGCGTGGTGACCCGGGATCGCGGTGATGTCGAGCACCCGCCCGCCGAGGTCGTACTGGACCACCTGGTCGGGCCACGTCGTGAACCCGAAGAAGGACTCGACCGACGGCAGGTCGGTCCCGACCATGGTGGTGAGGGGCCGGTCCGCGAGCTGGACGTCACCGGCGATGTGGTCCCCGTGGGCGTGGGTATGGGCGACGACGAGCTCGTAGGAGTCTCGGTGATGCTCGCGCAGCCACTCCCCGAGGATCTCGTCGACCGTCTCGCGCAACGGGAACGTCGCGGCGTCCGCGGTCGCCCCGGTGTCGAGGAGGATCGCCCGCTCGTTACCCAGGAGCAGGTACAGGAACGGTGCCTCGAAGTGCACGGACTTGTTCTGCCGCAACACATACGTGTGCTCGTCGACCGCGTGCACCTGGATGGACGGGTCGATGTCGGCCGCCCGGCGCTTCGCGCCGTGGATCCACGACACGTCGAGGTTCGCCTCGACCGGAGCCCCCGCTCGGAAGTCAATCACGGTCACGAGGGTATGCCGAGCCTTGCGCGCCGGCCCATCGAAGCCGCGGCGATCTACTGAGCCGGCCGGCCGCCTGCGTCAGCGCACGCCGCTCGGCCGGAACTGGATGCTGATGCGAGGTCCTAGCGCCCGGGTGGTCTTGGGTACCGAGTGCTCCCACGTGCGCTGGCAGCTGCCACCCATCACCAGCAGGTCGCCATGGCCGAGGTCGAACCGCAGGGTGCGGCCGCCGCCTCGTGGCCGCAGCAGCAGCGCCCGGGGGTTGCCGACTGAGACGATGGCCACCATCGTGTCCTGCGTCGCGCCGCGGCCCACGGTGTCACCGTGCCACGCGACGCTGTCACGACCGTCGCGGTACAGGCACAGGCCGACCGTCCGGAACGGTTCCCCGAGCTCGCCGGCGTAGTGGTCGTTCAGCCTTCGTCGGGCGGTGTCCAGTGCGGCGTCCGGCAGGTCCGCCGTCTCGCCGTAGTACTGCACGAGCCGAGGCACGCTGACCACACGGTCGTACATGACTCGCCGCTCGGCCCGCCAGGCCACGCCCTCGACGAGGCGCTGGAAGAGGTCGTCGGCTCCGCGCATCCAGCCACGTCGCAGGTCCAGCCACGCTCCCCGGCTCAGCGTCGTCCGCTCGTACGCCACGCGCAGAGGTCCGGGACCCAGCGGTTCGGGCCCCAGCGCTTCGGGCCCCAGCGCTTCGGGCCCCAGCGCTTCAGGACCCGGGGCTTGGGGAGCCTGGCGCGTCTCGAGATCCAGCAGGGACCCCTGGAAGGTCGTGCGCGTCATCACGGTCGTGCCCGTCATCGTCGAAGTATAGACCAGTTCCTCGTACATATGTTCGACAACCAAGAATGGCTTATGTGGTGCAGCACCCTTGCCGTGGCCCGTAGCGTCGCGCCATGAAGCGCGTGAAGGGCCCGGGCGAATGGCCCGCACCGGTGGCAGCTCTCGCCCTGTGGTCGATGTTCTTCCTGGTCATCGCGGGTCTGGGAGCCGGCGCCTCCGACGGGACGCCGCAGAGCGAGGTCTTCGTCCGCGGTGTCTCCTGGCTCGTCTGGCGTGCGGTCGCTGCGGCGGCCGTCGTCATGTTCGTCGTGCTGCTCTGGTTCGCGACCCGACTGCTGAGGCATGCCCGTCGCTGGGGTCTGACGGCCTCGGTCTCGCGGCGACGCGCCTACTTCGGGGCAGCGGCCTTCGTCGTCGCGCTCGCCATGGTGGCTCAGCTCAGGTTCGGGCAGAGTCCGCAGCTGCCGGTGTCCCGGCTCGACCTGCGGACCCGATGCGTGCTCTACGCCGGCCTGGTCACGGCGGTCCCGTGGCTGACCCTCGTCTGGCTGACGCACGACGAGTGCCGCAGACGGAGCCGTCACCCCACAGCCACGGCAACCGAGCCGGGGCTGGAGCGCCTGCTGCGGCTCTGGCGCCTGGTCGTGATGTGCACCGGCGCCTTCGCGGTGGGGGTCGTGGCCGCGATCGCCACGTCCGGGGCCCTGCGCGCCGCCTTCGTCTCGGTCCACCCGTCCTGCGCGGACGCGTTCCCGCCCCCTGCCACGGTGCCCGAAGGCGCGATCTGCGCCGAGTCGTTCCCGGCGTCCAACGTGCTCTACTACGGGGCCTTCTTCGCCGTCCTGCTCACGATGATCGCGGCACCGATGGGCGTTGCCTGGCGTGCGAGGGCGCAGGAGCTGGTCGGCCGGATGTACCCGCTGCCCTCCGACGGGCGGCCGACCGAGGCGTGGGTCGCCGACCGCGCCAGGTTGGGCAAGGAGCTGCACCTGGACGTCTCGATCCTTCGCAACCCCCTCACCGTGCTGAGCATCTTCACGCCGCTCGTGACGAGCACACTTGCCGCGTTCATCCCCCAGCTGGGCCAGGGGTGAGCCGGTCGCCGCCCTGTCGCCGGCGAACCTGTCGCAGGCAGCCCGGTGGGTGCCCCTGACGCCTGCAAGCGCGCTGCAAGGGGCGACGCCGACCATGGTCCACACAGCGGCCCGGCGTAGGAGGGTCCGTCAGCGAGAGGATGTGACCACCATGGGCGCGGTCGACTCGTTCCTGTCCGCAGCCGAGCTGGGCGAGATCGCCTCGTGTACTGCGTGGAGCCCCGACGCCGTTCTGGACGCCACGGTGCCCGACTGGCGCTTCCACAAGTACGGAGCCGCAGCCATCCGTGAGGAGTACGCCGCTTGGTTCGCCGATCCGGGCCGCTTCGAGGAGCTGCGCCGCATCCCGGTGCCCGGCGGCGAGGTGGTCCAGTACCTGCTGACGTGGACCGAGAAGGGCGTGCCGCACGCCGCCCACCACATACACCTGCTGCAGGTCGAGGGCGACCGCATCACGGCAGACACCGTCATGTGCGGTGGGCGCTGGCCGGCGTCCCTGCTGGCGCAGATGCAGGCGGCGGACGCCGCGCCGCCGGTCGCGCCCCCGGCCGGTCAGTCGGACGCGAGGCAGGCCGACCGTGCTCGCGCCTGAGGTGCCGGTCGACCAGCCCGTCGTACTGGGTTCGGTCGCGGAGCTGCTGGCCGGTGCCACCGACCGCCACCCCATGGTCGACGGTGCAGGCAAGTCGGGAGCCCTGCTGGAGCGGGTCACGCTCGGCGGTCGGCCGCATGTCGTCAAGTACCTCGACATGACCCGGGACTGGACGATGCGCGCGGCCGGTGTGCTGGGAGGTGCCTCGCTGGAGATGTGGCGTCGAGGGCTGCTGCACCACATGCCGGGCTGCTTCGAGCAGCCCATCGTCGCTGTCGCGCACGGCGAGGACGGCGTCACGGTGCTGCTCATGCGCGACGTGGGCGAGTACCTGGTGCCGGTGACCGACGCCCTGGTGCCGCTGGATCAGCACCTTCGCTTCCTCGACCACATGGCCGCCCTGCACGCCACGTTCTGGGAGGCGAGCGAGGAGATCGACGTCGTCCCGGTGATGCACCGGTACCTGGAGCTGTCGCCGTGGACTGCGCAGGCCGAGGAGCACCTGCGCTCGGAGCACCTCGTGCCGCGCCTGGTCAGGCAGGGATGGCCGTTGCTGGCCGAGGTGGCCCCGCGCGCGGCGGCCGTCGTCGTCCCCCTCGCCTGGGACCCGGCCCCTCTGGTGATGGCGCTGGCGACCACGCCCCAGACGCTGGTGCACGGCAACTTCAAGCTGGACAACCTCGGGTCCACCCCGGACGGTCGCACCGTCATCCTGGACTGGGAGTCCTCCGGCCGCGGCGCGGCGTGCAGCGACCTGGCGTGGTACTTGGCGATCAACTGTCGGCGCCTGCCGCAGACCAAGGCCGACACGGTCGAGGCGTTCAGGTCTGCGCTGGAACGCCGCGGCGTGCGGACCGAGCCGTGGTGGCAGACCCAGCTGTCCCTGTCGCTGTTGGGTGCCCTGGTCCAGTTCGGCTGGGAGAAGGCGTTCGGCGGCTACGACGAGGAGCTGCGGTGGTGGGAGGAGCAGGCTCTGGCCGGCGCCCGGTTGCTCGCATGAACGGCTGCCTCCCGGGGGTGCGGGATGCGTACGACGCCAGTGCTGCCGGGTGGGCGGCCGGGCCGGATGCTGTGTACGAACGGCTGGCTGCCGCCCTGCTGCGCTCCTCCCCGGTCGCGGTTCGGGACTCTCGCGTGCTGGACGTCGGCGCCGGCACCGGGGCCGCCGGCCGGGCTGCGCGCCGTGCGGGCGCGGCGAGCGTGGTCGGCGTGGACGTCTCCGTGGCGATGCTGCGCGCTGGTGCGGCCGCCCGTGCGAACACCGGTTCGCACCCCGGTGCGGCCTCGCCGGTGGTGGTCGGCGACGCGACGGCGCTGCCGTTCGCCGACAGCGCGTTCGGGCTGGTGGTCGCGGCCTGCTGCCTCGGGCATCTGCCGGACCCGGGCGCTGCGCTCGCGGAAGCGCACCGGGTCGCGCCGGCGATCGCGGCGAGTGCGTTCCTCAGCGGCTGGACCCACCCGGCGAAGGCGGTTGTGGACGAGGTCGCGCAGGGTTTCGGGTTCCTGTCGCCGCTGTGGTACCGCCGGCTCAAGGCCGAGGTCGAGCCGGGAGTCGACCACCCCGAAGCACTCGAGGCGCTTGCCCGAACGGTCTTCGGGCGGGTGCGCGTCGAGGTGAGGAACGTGGAGGCCGGCGTGACCACGCCCGCGCGGCTCGTGTCGTGGCGACTGGGGATGGCGCACCTTGCCCCCTTCGTCGCCGGGCTCGACGGCCCCACGCGGCAGTCACTCACGACCCGTGCCGAGGCGGCCCTGACCGGCGCGCCCCCGCTCGTCGTCCCGCTGGTCATCTTGTCCGCCACGAGGTGACGCGCATCGGGGCTGTCGGGGCTGTCAGGGCTGCGCCCCCGGCGGCTCGCGGCGTCCGCATCCTCCCGCCACCCCTCCAGCCGTTCCGCGGCCTCACGCTGCAGCCCCGGTCTGCGGTCCCCGCACTCGGCGGCCAGCATCATCGCGCGTCTCCCCGCCCAGTCGACCCATCGCGGCACGCCGTGAGCCGCCGCCGCGTCGCCGATCCACCACCACGCCTCGAGCGCCACCGCGCCGTCGAGGGCCTCGAGGTCGGCCTCCACCTCGGCCAGGGGGACCGTTGCACCCGACCGGCGGCGCGCCGCATGGCCCACGAGGCGGGCGACGACGGCGTAGCGGGGGATCCCCCCGTGCATCGCCCGCTGAGCCAGCCCGTCCGCGAGCGCGATGGCATCGTCGAACCGTTCGACGGCCAACGCCACGCGTGCCCTCAGCAGCGTCAGCTTCATCTCCAGCCGCCAGCCGAACACCAGGTCACCGTGCAGCCCCACGCTCGCCGCGGCGAGCAGCCGCTCCGCCGCCACGGGATCACCTCGGGTGAGCCGGTCCTCCGCCAGGTCCTCCAGCGCAGCGATCCGTAGCTCGGGCGCGCCGTGCTCGGCGGCGACCTGCAACGCGTGCTCATGGTGGTCCACGGCTTCGTCGCGGGCCCCGATGCTGCGCAGCACCCAGCCTGAGAAGTTGGTGCCCCGCGCGGCGAAACGCGGCACATGTCGCCGCTCGACCTCGGCGGTGTACCTGTCGAAGGTCGTCAGCGCGGCAGCGGGCCTGCCGGCCAGCGCCAACGCGTGCCCGGAGAAGAGCAACGCGTGCAGGACGGCGGAGGTGTGCTCCGCGGCGAGCTCCGGCCTCGTCGCGGGCTGCAGCAGCGCCAGAGCCTCGCCCGTGCGGCTCTGGTGGGAGCGCAGAACTCCCAGCCAGGCCGAGGCGATCACCCGATCGGCCCCGTCGGAGCCCTCCAGGCCCTCGACGAGCAGACCGTCGGCGGCCGCGAGGTCACCGCCCGCGTGTCGGGTGCGACCGGCGATCGTGAGGCAACGGGCCCGTACGGCGGGATCGCCGGCGACCTGCGCGCCGTCCACGGCATAGGCGAACGCCTGGTCGAAGCGGCGGTCGAAGTACGACGCCCAGGCGCCCACCTCGCAAGCGCTCGCTCCGATCTCTCTCGCGCGCTCGACGTCGCGGTAGGCCCCGGTGTAGTCGCCGCGACGGGTGCGCACGCGTGCTCGGTCGAGCCAGCACGCCGGGTCGGGTCGAAGCGCCAGCGCGTCGTCGAGCAGCGTCTCGGCTGTCCCGTCGTCGAACCGCTCGCTCGCCCGGACGGCCGCGTCGCGCAACGCCCGCACCGCCAGGTCGATCTCCCCACCGAGCCTGGCGTGGTGGGCCACCTCTGCGGGATCGGCGTCGCCCCGACGCGACAGCACCCGACTGACCTGCCGGTGCAGCCACGCGGCGCGTCCCGCGCCGGCGGAGGCCGACAGCGCGTCACGAACCAGCGTGTGGCGGAAGCAGAAGGTGCCGTCGACGTCGTCCAGCAGCCGGTGCTGGACGCCGATCTCGGCGTCGTCCAGCACCTCGACGGCCGGCCGGTTGAGCACCGAGGCCAGCAGGTCGAGGTCCAGCGTCGCGCCGACCACGGCGGCGCTGCGCAGCATGGCCCCCGCGCGACCCAGGGCGTCGCAGCGCGCCGCCACTGCCTCGACCAGGGAGGCGGGGAGCTCGGCGTCCGCGGCCGACATCGCCAGCTCGGTGAGCAGCAGCGGGTGGCCACCGGAGCGCGCGTACAGCTGCGGGCCGCGGGCAGCACCCACGAGCTGTTCGGTCTGCTGCTCGTCCAGCGGACCGAGCACCAGGCGGGCACCGCCGGCGACTGGGGGCTTCTCCGGCGTGCGTACGGTCATCGCCACGAGCAACGGCACCGGGCGCCGCCGGATGTAGTCCAGCCAGCCGGCCATGGCGGCACCGCTGCGGTGCGCGTCATCCAGGACGAGAACGGCAAGCCCGCGCCCGGCGACCCGTGCAACCACCGACGCCAAGGCGCTGTAGAGCAGCGTGGGGCCGACGATCTCGTCGGCCAGGTGTGGCGAGAGCCGCGAGGCGTCGCCCTGACCGAGCAACGGGGCGAGCAAGGGCGCATCGGCGCCGAGCAGCTCGCGAGCGCGTTCGGCGCCGACGGCGTGCAGGTGCGCGGACAGTGCGGACAGCAGAGGGTCCATCGGTGCGGCGGCTGCGAGGTCGCCGCAGGTGGCGAAGAGGACGACGTCCGCAGCGTCCCGCCCGCCCGCCCATGACCGCATGAGGCTCGTCTTGCCGATCCCGGCCTCGCCTTCGACGACCACGAGCTGCACGGCCCCGTCGCGGGCGCGTGCCGCCGCCGCGTCCAGGAAGCCGAGCTGCTCCTGGCGGCCGACCAGCTCGCGGCGGCCGAGCCGTCGACTGCCGGGGGACGGCATCCCGGAGCCCAGGTCGCCGCGCAGGACGGCGACGTGCACGGCTTCGGTCGCCGGTGACGGGTTCGAGCCGAGCTCGTCGACGAGCCGCCGGCTGAACGTCGCGTAGGCGGCCAGCGCCGCCGCGGTGCGGCCCCCGGCCGCGTTGGCCCGCATCATCAGCCGAAGGGCGTGCTCGTCGTACGGATCCTTCTCGATGGCTTCGGCGGCGACGTCGGCGGCCTCGAGCCACGCACCCGATGCCAGGAGGGCGCTCGCAGCGGTGTGCCTGCTGTGCGCAGCCGCCCGCGCAAGTGAGGCCAGCTCGGCCTCCACCCACGCGCCCGCGCCATCGGGTGGAACCGGGTCGCGGCGCAGCAGGGACATCGCCACGCGTGCGGCCGCCGCCGCCCCCGAGACGTTGCCCGCCTCGGAGCGGCTGACGGCCTCGTCGGTCAGCGCTGCCAGCTCGTCGACGTCCAGCCAGTCGTAGTGCAGCCGGTAGCCGGAGTCGGTACGTTCCAGCCGGTCCCGGCCGAGCACGGCCCGGGCTCGGCTGACGAGGACCGCCACCTGGTCGTTCGGCCGCGCCGGCGCATCGCCGGGCCACAGCGACTCGACGATCGCCCCCATGGGGACCGACGAGCCCCGACCGAGTGCCAGGAGCCACAGCAGCGCCCGGGCCTTGCGACTGCCGAGGGCCTGCAGGTCCAGCCCGTCGACGTCGAGGTCGCCGAGCAGGCGCAGCACCAGGTTCTGCACGTGGCCATCCAACGCCCGCGCACCCTCGATCCGCCATGGACCGTACGGCCGTCGGCCGGGGGCGGCTCACGGCAGCTGCTTGCCTTGCAGTCGCGGCCTGTCAACCGACCAGAGCCGGCAAGCCGGCTGCAAGGCGCTCGGGAGACCCTCGATCGACAAGCACCACACCAGGGCCGTCGCCGGCGGTGCCCGGCGGCGCCCGGAGGAGAAGGAGACCTCAATGAGCGTGTCCCACGAGCCCCTCACCGACCACGAGGCCCACCGCGAGGAGCGCAGGGCCGAGCGGAAGCGCTTCGACACAGCCGACGAGACCCGCACCTTCGAGTGCGGCCAGGTGGACCTGGTGAGCATCGGCGGCAGCGAGATCGGTCGGCTGACCCTCCAGCCCGGCTGGCGCTGGTCCGACCACGTCAAGCCGATCGCCGGAACACAGTGGTGCGAAGCGCCGCACTTCCAGTACCACGCCGCAGGCACCCTTCACGTGGTCATGGCCGACGGCACCGAGTTCGACGCACACGCCGGCGACGTGACGGCCCTTCCGCAGGGCCACGACGGCTGGGTGGTGGGCGACGAGCCGGTCGTGCTCATCGACTGGTGGGGTGCAAGCGACTACGCCCGGTCCTAGAGCTGCGCTGCGGCGCCACCCGGCACCGAGGTCTCGGTCGTCGGGTGGCGCCGCCGTCATGCCAGCCGCACGGGCTCCTCGTACGCGCCATCGGGGTTCAGGAACAGCAGGACGGCGTCGGTGACCGGTTCCCCGAGGGCGCGGGAGAGGGCGTAGGCGTAGGCCTGCATCTGGGGCGCGTAGTACGCGACGCGCTCGGGGAGGGCCGCCGCCGGGATGGCGTCGGTCTTGTAGTCGACGATGACGAGGCGGTCGTCGTCCTCGCGGTACAGCAGGTCGATGTAGCCCTCGAGCACGGCGTCGGCGTCGAGCGGGGGTGCGGCGTCGAGGGTCCCCGCGGGCGACGGCGTCTGCTCCAGCAGCAGCAGCCGTTGCGTGAGCCCGACGTCGTCGATCGGGGCGCCGACGTAGGTCTCTCGCCAGTGGGGTCGCACCGCCGCCCTGCCGAGCACAGTCGACCTCAGGGCGGAACGGCAGAGCTGGGCGACCACGTCACGGTGCTGCAGCACGCCCTCGGCAAGAACCTGCGCGTCGACGGCCTGGTCCAGCCCTGCGCCTGTGACCAGGTCCACGGTCTGCAGGGCGCCGTGAACTGCGCGCCCGATCGCCGTCCCGTACCGGCCCTTGTTCCACGGCGGCAGCTCGAGGTCACGCGCTGCCTTGCCCAGGCCGGGCACGGTGGCCGCCGCCCCCTCGAGGCTGGAGGCGCTGACCGCCGACCGCCTGGCGGCAGCGGCGCGTGAGACGGCGACGCGGGCTTGCCATGTCGGGAGCGGTTCGACGGTGGTCGGCGTGCGTCCCGCCGGCTGGGCCCGCTGCGGTGCCGGCCCCGCGACGATCTCACGCATGGGCGGTCCCCCCTCGCCGGCAGTGGCGAGCAGCTCGGCGTTGGTCTTGGCGCGGTCCTGATCGGTCGGCTGCTTGCGTTGCGCCCGGTGGAGGGAGACCACCAGGTGGTCGCGCGCCCGGGTGCAGGCCACGTAGAGCAGGCGGATCCGCTCCTGGTGCCCCATCTGCTCGTCGATCGGCTTGGCCACCTCGAAGTCCCCCGTCTGGAGGACGGCGCCGACCTTGATCTCGTAGCCGCCCTCGCGCGGCCAGAGCACCTCGACCCCCCGGGCGGACAGGGGCCTACTGGACAGGCCCGACACGACGACGACGGGGAACTCCAGGCCCTTGGCGGCGTGGATCGTCATCACCCGGACCGCATCAGCGTCGGTCTCGGGCAAGATTGCCTCGGACACCCGCGCGGACTCGTCGCCTTGGCGCGATGCCCATGCCAGGTAGGCGCGCAGGCCCCCGCGCTCGGACTCGCTCCACGCCCGGGCGTGGTCGACCACGAAACGTAGCCGGCGCCAGACGTCGCGGACCCCGGGGCCTGCACCGCTGCGAGCCCCGGCGCCGGCGCCGAGATGGGCGGCTACCTCGAGCATCCGACGGTCGCGGACGATGCGGTCGAGAAGCTCACTCGGTGCTCGCCACGTGCGCTCCTCGTACAGCGACCGCAGGTAGGCGATCGAGTCGGCGACGGGGTGGCCCTCGGGCAGCGCCGCGAGCACGTCAGGTTTCGGTGGTGCGAGCAGGTTGAACGAGCCGCCCGCGTGCCGCCATGTCCACAGGTCGTCGTCACCGCACCCGAAGACGGGCGAGCGCAGCGCGCTGACGAGTGCGAGCTCGTCGCTCGGGTCATCGACCGCGCGGGCGGTCATGAGAAGGTCGCGGACCTCGGCTGTGCGGTAGACCAGTGAGCTCGCCTCGGCGCGGAAGGGGACCTCGGCGCGGTCGAGCGCCTCCTCCAGCTGGGGCAGGCTGGTGCGCGCCGGGACGAGGACGGCGATGTCGCCGAGCCGCACGTCTCGCCATTCCCGAGTGACGGTGTCGAACACCGGCCAGCGTTCGGCCAGCGCCGTCACGATCGCGGCGGCGACGTCCCCGGCCTCGCTCTCGCGCACGGAGTCGGCGGGAGTCCCGGCCGGGTGCGGCGCCACCCCGAGCGCGACGACGCGGGTGCCTCCGGGTGCATCATCGCGGTGGTGGCCCAAGGCCTGGTACGACGGCTGTGCGCTCGGCTCGGCGGTGATGAGCCGGCCGAACGCGGCGTTGACCCAGTCGAGGACGGCTCGGGTGGTCCGGAAGTTGGTCGTGAGCGCGACCGGGTCGCCCAGCACCTCTTGCGCCTCCAGGTACATGGCGATGTCGGCGCGCCGGAACCGGTAGATGCTCTGCTTGGGATCGCCCACGACGAACAGCCGGCCGTGCGGCACCGCGACGTCCTGCCAGGCGATGTCCGGGGTGGCGCTCTGCCCGGCGGCGATCCGGACGGCAAGCTCCACCTGGATCGGGTCGGTGTCCTGGAACTCGTCGAGCAACAACCGCTGGTAGCGCTGCTGCAGTCGGGCGCGCACGGCGTCCCCGTGGGTCGGGTCCCGCACCAGCTCACGGGCGAGGACGAGAAGGTCGTGGAACTCCAGGCGCCCCTCGCGCTGGCGGCTGCGGGCCGCCTCGATCGTCCCGGCCGCGATGCGGCGGGCGAGCAGCCTCAGCACGGCGTTGAGCACGGAGGCGACCTGGGAGGCACAGGCGCTCTTGAGCGCGGCGATGTCGGCCTTGATCGCCTTCAGGTCGCTCGCGGGCCAGTTCTTGGCCTTCCCGTAGGAGGCCTTGAGATCCTTCGCGGCTGCCAGGTGCTCTAGCTTTGCTGCGGAGTCCGGGGCCGACTGCAGCGACGTCAACCAGGTCCGCAGCTCGAGAAGGTGTCCGTAGAACAGGTCTGCGGTGTCGGTGCAGTGCTCGGTCATCGCGACAACGGCGTGAGCCCGCCGCACGACGTCGGCGGTGTCGACGTCCGGGATGGGGACTGCGTCCGCGGCGATGACGGCGGGCTCGAGCCGGTCCCACTCGCCGTTGAAGATGAGGGCGATGGAGCGCAGATGCTCCAGCCGCAGACCCACGGCCTGGCCGAGCAGAACTGCCGGGCCGGCCTCGGGCTCGTCCAGCAGCGCGGAGCGGATGGCGCTCCACCGCGCCTCGAACGAGACCTGGGAGGAGACCTCGTCGCTGACCTCGATCAAGGGCGGGATGCCGGCCTCGACGGGGTGTTGGGTCAGGATCTGCTGGGCGAACGAGTGCAGAGTGCCGATCGCCGCGCTGTCCAGGTCGTCCAACGCCTCCCCGGCAGCCTGGCCAGACCCCGAGCCGCGGATCGGCGCCTCCACGGCCGCGCGCTCGAATGCCGCTCGCAGCCGGTCGCGCAGCTCCGCGGCCGCCTTGTCCGTGAATGTCACCGCGGCGACGTGGCGCAAGGGGACGCCGCCGTCCAGCACCGTGGCGACGACGCGCTCGACCAGGGCGCTGGTCTTTCCCGACCCCGCTCCGGCCTCGACGAACAGGCTGGCGTCGAGCGCTGTGCGGATCCGCCTGCGCTCGTGCCCGTCGGGGATCGCAGCGCCGTCGGGAAGAGCAGCGCCGTCGGGAAGAGCAGTGCTGTCGGGAAGCCCGGGTCCTGTCACGGCTCCACCAGGGTCACGTAGGCCTGCAGCACAGGGTCGGACCGCTTGCGCACCCATTGCGCGCGGCGTTCCTTGGCTCCGAGCCCGTCGGGGTCGCAGTAGGGGCACGCCGGGTAGGGGCTCCACGCGCGGTCCTCGGGTGCCCGTGCCGGGAACAGCCCGCCGCCGATGCCGTCGGCCAGCACGCGCAACACCTCGGCGTAACGGTGTTCGACCGCCGGGGTGAGGACGAGAGGCACACGCGTGCCGCGGTCGCGTGGCCCGATGAACCAGTACTCCGCACGGACCTGTGCGTCTGGTCGCCCGAGTCGCTGACGCGCTGCGTAGGCATAGACGGGAAGCTGCAGCTTGGTTCCCTCGACGGTCGGGTCGCGACCATCGAGCCCGATGGCTCGGTAGCTGTCGGCCTTGCCCGACTTGTAGTCGCTGACGACGAGGACGCCGTCCTCGGTCTCGTCAAGCCGGTCCGCGGCTCCCCGCAGGCGCACGACCCTGCCGTCGCCGAGATCCACCTCCACCGGCCGGGGCCAGCGGCCGCGACCGAACTCCAGCTCGCTGCGCAGCTGTCGGCGGCGCTCGTCCGCGCGGGTCGCCTCGTCCTGGTCGAGAACCCGGTTCACGTCGTCCAGCACGCGGGCGCGCTCCTGTGCCCACAGCCTGGGGTGGCCGGTGAGACCGCGCTCGGCGAAGCCATCGGCGACCCCCGCGGCGATCACCGCCAGCTGGGCGCGCTGCCCCGGCGTCCATGCGGTGTCCGGTGCCGGAGGGCCGCCGGACTCCACCAGCCAGGCGAAGAACCTGTCGAGGGCCTCGTGCAGGATCGAGCCGCGGTCGAGGGCGCTGAGCGTCACGCGCTCCTCGGGGGGGTCGACCGGCTCCACGCCGAGGATGCGGTTGACGAAGTAGGCGTGCGGGCAGGCCACCCAGCTCTCCAGCTGCGTGGCCGACACGACCCTGTCGCCGTCCGCGGGGTCGGGGAGCTCGCCGCGGTGCGCCGTCAGGTTGCCGTCGAACCGGGTGAACGCCGCGCCCCGCCTGGCTCGTGCCAGCTCGGCCGCTCGCCCGAGCGCCACGTCTGCCGCCAGCACGGCAGCCGGGTCTGCCGCCAGCCCGGTCGGCGCCAGGCCCGCCGAAGCCGCGCGCTGGCGCCATTCCTGTTCCGTCGCGGGCCCGGCGCCGTCCACCCCGCTGTCCGGCGCGCCGTCCACCCCGCCGTCCAGCGCACTGTCCGTGATGGACGCCGCGTACGAGGGGCTGCCCGTGATCGACCGGCAGGCGACCTCGTGCCAGCGGCTCGTCGACAGAGTCGAGTCTCCGGTGAGCGTGCGCAGGGTGGGCAGCAGCCACCGGCTGGGGAGACGGTCGCTGCTGCGGCGAAGATCACCCCTCGGGAACGATGCGGTCACCGCGGGCGCGGACGAGAAGGCGGCGAGCAGGTGTCGCTGCTGAACCTCGAGGCGGTCGCGCAGCAGGGGCAGCTCCCCGCCGGTGGCCTCGCGTGCGACGTCCGGGAGCAGTGCATCCTCGTGCGGGCGGCCCGGGCAGAGGTCCTCCGCCAGGCCGACGACGAAGACCTCGTCGGCGTGCAGCCCGATCGCTGACGAGAGGGGGGCGACCAGAACGCCCGTACCGAACCGGCCGACGCGCTGCAGGTCGTCGGCAAGCTGCAGCTCCAGCAGCTGGCGCAGGGCCGGGATGCTCGCGTCGGCCTGCGCGACGTCGTCCAGCCCGACCAGACCCTCCAGCAGGCGTTCGAGCCGATCCGCGGCGACGCGTTCGTCCTGGGGGAGCCGCCAGTGGTCCTGAGACTCCCCGAGGACGGAGTGCAGCGTGTCGAGCGCCCAGGTGGCCAGACAACGCCAGTCACGACACGTGCCACCGGCCTGGAGGCGGCTCTGCAGGTCGCCGACGAACCGAGCCAGCGCCTGCGCCGACTCGGCCTCGCGCACGAAGCGGTCGACGAGCCAGTCGCGCCCGCCCTCGGCCTCGCCCCGCTCCTCCTCTGCCCTGGCCCGCTGCTCCTGGGCCAGGCGCTCCAGCCGCATCGTCCAGTCCCCGCCGGCCACGACGCCGGCCGTGCGGGAGATGCGCTCCCAGCGGGCCGTGGGCACGAGGCGGCCGCGCCCGTCCCCGACCCCGCTCTCGTCCCGCACCCCGCTCCCGTCCCGGACCGGTGCACCGGCGAGGACGGCGAACACCCCGGCCCGGCTGAAGGCGTTGTCCCCCAGTGCGAGCAGCTGCATGAAGGCCCGGGGGATCGTGCGCTCCGCGGCGGTTCGGACTCCAGGGCCGTTGACCGTGATCCCCGCGGCGGCGAGGTGCTCGTGGAGCAGCCGCGCGTACGGTCTCGGGTTGCCGTAGAGCACCGCGAGGCGGCGAGCCGGTGTGCGCCGCAAGGCTGCGACGACGAGCCGGACGACGCAGCGCACCTCGTCGTCGGAGTCCGAGGCGTGGACGACGCGGGTCGCCGTGGGGCCCGGCGTCGCCTCGGCGGGGCCAGGTGCCTGCGCGCCCATCCTCTCCAGCGCTTTGCGTACCCCGGTGTCGCAGCGTCGGTCGCCGGTGAAGCCTGCGACGACCACCGTCGGGGCCGCGGCCCCCACCGCGGCGGCCAGCCAGGCAGCACTGCGGTCGAGGTCTTGAGGCAGGAACACCACGACTGTCCCCAGCTCGTCGACACTCGGCGCGGTCCCAGCCTCGAGCGAGGCGGCTGCGACCCCGCGCAGGTCGTGCACGTCGTAGAACGCAGGTGCCAACCTCGCGACGACGCGACCGAACAGGCTCACGGTGTGCTCACGGAGCCGGTCGACGGCGGCGATCCGCTCGAGCGCCTCCGGGGAGACGTCGCGCAGCCGGCGGTGGGCCTCCACGAGTGCGGTCACGGTGGCCGGGTGGTCCGCGACCGGTGCGAAGGAGAGCGGGTCGGAGGCGAGCTCACGTTGCCACGCCGTGGTCAGGACAGGTGCCGTGGCCGGACGCCGCCCAGCCGCCGCCAGCGCCGGTGCTGCTACCAGCTCGGCCAGCCGGTCCAAGGTCAGCATGGTGATGCCGGCGACCCCACGGGCGCCCCGATCGTCGGACGCAGGGGTCAGCGTGGACGCAAGAGTTCGCCGCGCGATGATGCCGACGATGTTCGATGGCACCACCACGGTGACGGGTGCCATGGCGTCGTGCCGCTTGGCCTCGCCCACGACTGCGCGAAGCGACGCGTACGCGGCCGACCCGTACGCCGTCGAGCGAACCGTCACGCCCACGATCGAGCACAGTAACGCGGGGTGCCGACGGGCCCGCCGCGAGGCGGCACGGCAGGCTCGGGTGGCCCGAGGGTGGTCCCGTGCCGTCCTCGCACGATCTCGGGTCTGATCTTCGGCCTGACGCGAACGACCCCCGGGGATAGCCTCGTGGCTCGAGAGGCGATGACTGCATGTTGCACGTGTCGCTCCTGGGCGAACAGACGATCGTCGACGACCGGTCCGGCCGCGCTCGTCGTCCGTCTTCGCGTGCGCTCGCCCTCGTCGCGTTCCTCGTCTGGCATGCTGGGTCGTTCCAGCCTCGGCAGCTCATCGCCGGCCTGTTCTGGCCCGACTCCACCGATGCGCAGGCGCTGACCAACCTCCGCCGCGAGCTGCATCACCTTCGCCAGGCGCTCGGTGACGGCTCAGCCCTGGTCGTCGGTCCGAGGGAGCTGGGTTGGCGCGACGTCGACACCTGTCGGGTCGACGTCCGCGTCTTCGGCACGCAGCGCGCACAGGCCCTGGCCGCCGCAGCCCGCGGCGATGACGACGCCGTCCTGGCGCATGCGACCAACGCCGTCGCGCAGTACCGGGGGGACTTCCTGCCAGGGGTCTACGACGACTGGCTCCTGGAAGCCAGGGCGGAGCTCCAGCGGCAGTGCGCGGACCTGTGTGACCTTCTCTGCTCGACCCTGACCCGGAGCGGCGACCTGAACGCGGCTGTGGAGGCCGCCCGACGCCGGGTTCAGCTGCAGCCGCTCGAGGAGGTCGGCTACTGCACCCTCATGCGGCTGCAGGCCGAGCTGGGCGACCGCTCGGGCGCGGTCAGCTCCTACCACCACTGCGCCTCGGTCCTGGAGCGAGAGCTCGGCGTGGTCCCGGCGCCGGCTACTCAGGAGGTCTTCAGGCGCCTGATGGCATCAGAGCCGACGGACACCCCCTCGGCGTCCACCCGGGTGCCGCCTGCCCGATCGGAGCTCGTGGCCCGCTCGGGGCCGGCCACCGCGCAGCTGATCGGCCGGGACCGTGAGCTCGCGGAGCTGGCAGACCTGTGGCGGGGCGCCGCGGCAGGCAGGCCCTCACTCGCCGTGGTCCGTGGCGCGGCAGGGGTCGGAAAGACGCGCCTCGTGGCCGAGATCGCCGAGCTGGCCCGGCTGGAGGGCGCCCTGGTCGCCGGCTCACAGTGCTTCGGGGCCGCCGGCCGGCTCGCACTTGCGCCGGTGGCGGACTGGCTGCGGAACCCGGTCCTGCAGGCTGCCACGGCCGGTCTGGACCAGCCGTGGCGGGCCGAGGTAGCCAGGCTGGTGCCCCCGGCCGGCCGGCTCGGCAGCCGGGCAAGCTCCCGGGCGCTGGTCGACGCGTGGCAACGGCACCGCTTCTTCGAGGGGCTCGCGCGGGCACTGCTCTGCGTAGGACGCCCCCTGCTGCTGGTCCTGGACAACCTGCAGTGGTGCGACCAGGAGACCCTCGAGTTCCTTCCGTTCGCCCTTGGCCTGGTGCCCCAGGCGCAAGTCATGGTCGCTGCCACCCTGCGCGACGACCACTCCGAGCACGACCGTGCGCTGGCGGAGTGGGTCGGTGTCATGCGGGCCACCGGTACGCTCACCGAGCTGCCGCTCAGCCCGCTGGAGGTCACCGACACCGCACGCCTGGCCGGGGCCGTCTCGGGTCGGCCCCTGGCCGCGGCGGACGCCGACCTGCTGCAGGTGGCCACGGCCGGCTTCCCCTTGTACGTCATCGAGGCGCTGCGCGGCAGTGTCGACCTGCAGCGCACGCAGCAGCCACTGGGCGACGTCAGTCAGGTGCTGCGCAAGCGGCTCGAACAGGCGGGCGCCGCCGCGAGGGACGTGGCGGGCCTGGCTGCGGCGGTGGGCACGAACTTCACCCTGGACCTGCTCACCGAGGCGAGCGACCTCGAGGCTGACGTCGTGGTGGCGGCGGTGGACGAGCTGTGGCGGCGCCGGATCGTGCACGAGCTGGGGGACGGCTACGACTTCTCCCACGACCTCCTTCGGGATGCCGCCTACGCCCTGCTCAGCCCGCCTCGGCGGTGGCTGCTGCACCGGCGGATCGCTCAGGGCCTGGAGCTGATACACGCCGAGGACACCGACGCCGTCGCGGCCCAGCTGGCCGGGCAGTACGCCCGTGGCGGCCGACCTGCCCGCGCACTGGCCTACTACCGTCGAGCGGCCGACGTCGCTGCGGGGCTGTTCGCCCATGCCGATGCGATCCGGCTGCACGAAGAGGCGCTGGCCGTCGTCCGCGGCCTGCCGGCCGGACGGGAGCGGGACCGGCATGAGCTCGCCGTCCTCGAGGCCATGGCGGCCCCGCTCAACGCCCGGTACGGCTATGCCTCCCTGCGGCTGCAGCACGCGCTGGAGCGGTCGATCACCCTGGCGACCGCACTGCGCCGCAAGGACTCGACACTGTCGGCGATGGCCGCGTTGTGGGCGTCCCGGTTCGTCCAGGGACGCACGGCTGACAGCTACCGGACCGCCCGAGACGCCCTCGGCCTCATCGACCCCCAGTCCGACTTCAGCGGCCCGGCACACTTCGCCGTCGGCGGCTCGGCGGTCAGCCTCGGGATGCCGGAGGAGGGGTTGCGCCACCTGGAGCTGGCAGCCGGCCTGTCCAGCGGGGCGGTGTCCCTCAGCATCGGCACTCGACCCGACGTGCACGGCACCGCCTTTGCGGCGCACGCGCACTGGATGCTCGGTCACGACGAGCAGGCCCTCGCCGCCTGCCGGCGGGCCATCGCACTCGCGCGGGAGATCGACCATCCCTACAGCCTGGCGGTGGCGCTGGCGTACGGCTGCATCACCCTCCAGATGCTCGGCGACGTCGCGGAGATGAGCCGGACCGTTGACGAGCTGCACGCCTTGTGCCAGCGCTACGGCTTCGCCTACTACCGGGAGTGGGCGCTGATCCTTCGCGCGTGGGCCGGCTCCGACGGCTCCGAGGGCTCCGAGGGCTCCGACGAGGATCTGGCTCGGCGTGGCATCGCCAACCTCAAGGCGGAAGGCGCCTTCGCCCGGATGCCGTACTGGCTCTGCCTGCTGGCCGACATCTCGCTGCGGAGCGGCCGACCCGACGCGGCCCGTGCGAGCCTGGACGCCGCGATCGTCGCCGCGCAGGCAAGGGACGACCTCTGGTGGCTGCCCGAGGTGATGCGCAAGCGCGCCGCTTGGGACCCACCCGAGGCGGCGGCCCTGCGCCTGAAGGAGGCGGCGGCGCTGGCGGCGGCCCACGGTAGCGGCGGCCTGCTCCGGCGCTGTGAGCGCGATCTCGCCCTGGCGGAGGAGCCCGCGTCGGTCGCCGTTCTCCACAAGGACTGATGCGAGCGCCCGAGCGCGAACGATCCGCGAACGGTGCGGGTCCTAGCGTCGGCGGCGAACCGGCCATCTCGACCACCCGAGGGGACCCTCATGACCGCCACGCCCACCACGTCCACCGTCACCAACCCACCCACTGCAACGTCCGGCACGTCTGCCACCCGATCCGCCCCCACCGTCTCCGACACCGCCTACGAGGCGCTTGCCGCCGCCCTGCGCGGCGAGCTGGTGAGACCTGGCGACCTGGGTTACGACAAGGCTCGGGCCGTGTACAACGCCATGATCGACAAATACCCCGCCGCCGTCGTCCGCTGCCGTGACTCCGCCGACGTCGTCGCCTGCGTGCGGTTCGCCCGACAGCACGGCATCGACATCGCGGTGCGCGGGCGGCGGGCACAACGCCGGCGGCCTCGGGGTGTGGGACGACGCCCTTGTCATCGACCTGTCGCTGATGCGCAGCACCACGGTCAGCGTCGCGGATCACACCGTGCGGGTGGACGGCGGGTGCACCTGGCAGGACGTCGACCATGCGACCGTCCCGTTCGGCATGGCCACCCCGTGCGGCTTCCTCGCCTCGACCGGGGTGGGCGGCCTGACCCTCGGCGGCGGCATCGGCTACCTCACCCGACGCTTCGGGCTCACCATCGACAGCCTTCTGGCCGCCGACGTCGTGCTGGCCGACGGCACCCTCGTCAGCGCCAGCGAGAGCTCGCACAGCGACCTGTTCTGGGCCCTGCGCGGTGGGGGCGGCAACTTCGGCGTCGTCACGTCCTTCACCTTCCGCTGTCACGACATCGGCGAGGCCGGCACGATCATCGGCGGGCCGGTGCTCTATGACATCGCCGACACCCCGGCTGTCATGCGCTGGTACCGGGAGCTCTTGCCATCGCTGCCCGAGGAGCTGAGCGGCTGGATTGCCGTGCTCACGATCCCGCCCGCGCCGCCCTTCCCGCAGGAGCTGTGGGGCCGCAAGGCCTGCGGCATCGTCTGGTGCTACACCGGAGCCCACGATCGAGCCGACGCGGTGCTCGAGCCGGTCAAGACGTTCGGCTCACCGCTGGTGGTGGGGTTGCAGGCCATGCCCTTCACCGCGTTGCAGAGCGCCTTCGACGGGCTGTACCCGGCGGGACTGCAGTGGTACTGGCGCGCCGACTTCTTCAACGAGATCACCGAGGCCGCGATCGACGTCCACGTCTCTTACGGACAACGGCTGCCGAGCGGCCACTCGACGATGCACCTCTACCCCATCGACGGCGCCGCCAGTCGCGTACCGGCGGACGCGACCGCCTTCGCCTACCGGGACGGCGGCTGGGCCGGGGTCATCGTCGGCGTCGACCCCGACCCCGCCAACGCCGAGAGCATCTCTGCATGGGCCCGCGACTACTGGGAGGCACTGCACCCCACCTCGGCAGGTGGCGCGTACGTCAACTTCCTGATGGACGAGGGCCAGGACAGGGTCAAGGCGTCCTACCGCGACAACTACGCGCGGCTGGCCGCGGTCAAGCGGCGGTACGACCCGGAGAACGTCTTCCACATCAACCAGAACATCCGCCCGGCCGGATGACCGCTGCCGATGGGGCCGCCCCGAGGGGGAGGGGCGGCCCCGAGGGCGGCCCGTAGGAGAGCGGCCCTGAGGGCTGCCCCGCGGGGAAGGGCCCTGGTGAGAGGCTGCCCAGGGCGAAGGCTGACCCGTGGCGAAAGCTCCCCGCGAAGAGCGTCCCTGGTCCAGGGCGGCCCTGAGCCAAGCCGCCAATGGCGAGAGCGGTGAGGGAGATCGGGTGATGACCGGCCTTGCGAGCCAGTCCTGGCCACTCTCCAGATCTGGTACGGCCATAGGCAGGCGGACCGCGACGGACTCTCGCGCATTCTCGACCTCCTCATCGAACCAGGTCTGACCCGTCACCCGACCACCGCTCTAGCCTCTGTGTTCCCGCGCACCTGCGTTGCGCGGGCCGCAGGTACGCCTGCGGTACGTGGCCCGGCCAACCCCGGGGGAGGAACCGGGGCGGCGACCCGACCTAGGCGGCGGGGTCGTGGGGTAGGGGGTAGTGGGGTAGGGGGAGGCGGAGTTGTTCGCTGAGGGTGCGGGCGTGGGTGGCGGTGGTGTGGGTGGTGTTGCGGAGGGGTTGTTGGTGGGGGTCGACCCAGGTGGGTGGGGTGGCCCAGGGTAGGCCGTCGCGCATGGTGAGGGTCCACAGGCCGGCGTGGATGGCGGTGTGGTGGCGTGCGCAGATCAGGGCGAGGTTGTCGATGTCGGTGGTTCCGGCGTGTCGCCACCAGGTGACGTGGTGGGCTTCGCAGGCGGTGGGTGGGGCGTGGCAGCCGGGGATGGCGCAGCCGTGGTCGCGGGCGATCAGGGCGCGGCGTTGGGCGGTGCTGGCGGTGCGTACGGTGCGGCCGAGGTGGAGGGGTTGCCCGCCGGGGCCGGTGGTGATGGCGGTGATCAGGGCGTGGCAGAGCAGCCGGGCCAGGGTGTTGGCCGGGATCGGGCCGGTCTCGGTGACCGCCAGCCCGGGCCCGGTCTGGTCGGTGGGCGTGGTCGGGTCGGTGGGCCCGGTCTGGTCTGCTGGAGTGGTCGGGTCGGTGGGCGTGGTCGGGTCGGTGGGCGTGGTCGGGTCTGGCCGGGGTGTGCGGGGGGTGCGGGGGGTGCGGGGGGTGGGTGTGCGGGTGTCGGCGGTGATGGCGGCTCTGGCTTGGTCGAGGGTGGCCACGATGGTCACCGAGGCCGGGGGTGGGCCGGTCTGGCTGGTGCGGGTCAAGGCGGCCTGGGCGATGGCGACCAGGGCGTCGGCGCGGCGTTGGGCGGGGCTGCGTTCGTCGCGCAGGAGGACCTGCTGGCCGTGGGGGTCGGTGGCGGTGCCGGCGGGGTGGGGGGCGGCGTAGCGGTCCAGGGCGGTGCGTAGCACCGCACCACCGGCGGGGTCGAGCTGGAAGGACCCGACGGTCATCCCGGTGGAGTCGAGCCCGACCCGGACCTGCCGGCGGGTCAGGGCGTCGCGGTCGAAGCGGTCGGTGGCGTCGGGGTCGAGCACGGCCAGGACCTGCGCGGCCAGCCGGGCCAGGCCCTGGGGGCTGGTGGTGCGGGCGGCGTCGGTGAGGAAGCGGTCCAGGCGCACCGCCCCGCTGACCATCCGCGGACCCGGCCCACCCGCACTCTCGCCGTCCCCGGTGTCGCGGTCGGCGGTGTCGGGGTCGGCCCCGGCCCGGGTGCCGTCGGCGGTGTCGGTCGCCTCGGCCTGGGTGCCGTCGGCGGTGTCGGTGTCGTCGGCCTGGGTGCCGTCGGTGGTGTCGGTGTCGTCGGGGGGGTCGGTGTCGTCGGGGGGGTTGGTGTCGGGGGTGTGGTGGGTGAGGAGGTGGGCCGGGACCCGGCGCAGGGTGCGTACCGCGACGTCGAGGTGGTCGGGGCTGACCTGCCCGGCGGCCAGGGCCGCGCCCAGGCGGGGCAGCGGCCCGTGGGCGCTGATCGCGTGGGCGGCGGCGACGTCGGCGCCGGCGCGGGTGGGGTGTTCGTGCAGGCGGTGGACCAGGAACGTCGCCGCGCCGCGGCCAGGCGCCGCACCCGGCACCGCGCCGGGGCGTTCGTCCAGCTCGGCGAGCAGGCCCAGCCAGCCGGCCTGCGCCCGGCGCAGGCTCAGCGCGGCCGCGGCCACCGACTCCCGCAGCTGCGCATCACCGAGCCCCCACACCCGGGTGTTGGCCAGCAGTGCCGCCCCCAGCCGCAGGTACGCCAACGCCGCCACCACCCCCGTCGGGTCGCCACCCTCGGCCGGGGCGTCGGCCGCCTGGTCGTCGGACTGGTCGTCGGACTGGACGTCGGACTGGACGTCGGTCTGGTCGCCGGACTGGTCGTCGGACTGGTCGTCGGTCTGGACGTCGGTCTGGTCGCCACCACCGTGACCGGCCGGGCCCTCGGTCGGGTCGTCGTCGGTCCGGTCGTTGGCTCCCTCGCCGACAGCAGCGGCACCGGGGCTGTCGGCGGCCACCGGCCCCGCGGCGTCCCCCGCCTCCCCGGCAGGCAGGTGGGCCACCCCGCACACGCCCGCCTCGGGCCCCGCGCCGGCGTCGGGCTCGACGGCGTCGGGGTCCCCGGGCGGGGTCAGGTGCTGCTCCACGACCACGAACCTACCCGCCGCCACCGACAGGCCCGCACCCTCGCACACACCCCGAGAACCCTTACCGCACAACGACTTCATAACGATGGCGGGCCGCGGACAGGACGCAGAGCCGGGGCGAGTCGCCTCGCGCGCGAGGCCTGCGGTCGGGTCAGTCGACGTCGACCGGGATGCGAGTCGGGGCAACCGTCGCCGACCACTTCTCCTCGATGTGGGCGAACTGCCAGACGGACAAGGCGATCACCCAGGTGAGGACGAACATGGCGACGATGGCGTAGCCGACGAGGTTGAGATCCAGGCTGGCAACGGCCGCCAGCGGCCCGGTCGTGATGTCGAGCTGGTCGGCGGTGATCGAGACCAGCTCGATGGTGCCGATGATGAGCGCGACGGCCACCGACAAACCGGTGATCGTGATGTTGTAGTAGACCTTGCGCACCGGCTTGGAGAACGCCCACCCGTACGCGAAGTTCATGAAGCACCCGTCGATGGTGTCCAGCAGGCTCATCCCGGCCGCGAAGAGGATCGGCAGCGTCAGGATCGCGTACCAGGGCAGGGAGAAGGACGCCGCCCCGCCGGCCAGGATCAGCAGGCCGACCTCCGTCGCCGTGTCGAAGCCGAGCCCGAAGAGCAACCCGACCGGGTACATCTGCCACGGCTTGGTGACGGCCCTGGTGACCCCGGACAGCAGCCGGTTCATGAACCCGCGGTTGTTCAGCTGCGCCTCGAGCGCCTCCTCGTCGAAGGCGCCCCGGCGCATGCGGCGGAACACCTTGACGATGCCGACGAGGATCACCAGGTTGATGATCCCGATGATGTACAGGAACACCCCCGACACGGCGGTGCCGACCAGGCCGGTGGTCCGCTGGAGGCTCGAGGAGTCGTTCTCCACCTGCCCGGCGAGAGCCTTGACCCCCATGGCGAGCAGCATGCACAGCCCGAACACGACCGAGGAGTGACCCAGGGAGAACCAGAACCCGACCGAGAGCGGCCGCTTCCCCTCCGCCATGAGCTTGCGGGTGGTGTTGTCGATCGCAGCGATGTGGTCGGCGTCGAAGGCGTGCCGCATCCCCAGCGTGTACGCGGTGACGCCGAGCCCGACGCCGAAGACCTGGTTGGCGCCGACCTGGTAGTGCCGGGGGGCGACCACGCCCGCGAGCACACCCCAGCCCACCACGTGCAGCGTGAGGATGAACGCGCCCATCCCGCCCAGGGCGACCCACTCCCGGGTGCTCAGCGACCGGTGGAGCCGCGTGAGTCGGGACGGCGCCGGGCGAGCCTGGACGGTGGACGTCATGACACCTCACGAGGCAGGGCGCCCCACCGCGCGCGGGGACACTCCCGGCGACGCTATTGCCACCTAGTCGTTGTTGCAACTCATAATCAATAGCGCCGACACCCAGTGTCGAGAACGCCGCGAGGGCCGTTCAGGACGTCGCGGGCTCGCCGCTGATCGCGCCCTCGGCGACCAGCGTCTCGTGGGCGGCCTTGAAGGCCTCCAGGCCCGCCGGGATGCCGCAGTACGCGGTTGCGTGCACGAGGACCTCGCGGATCTCGTCGACCGAGACGCCGTTCGTGAGCGCACCCTTCACGTGCAGGCGCAGCTCAGCGGGTTTGCCGAGGGCGGTCAGCATCGCGAGGTTGAGGAGGCTGCGGGTCCGGTGGTCGAGGCCGTCGCGGTTCCACACGTAGCCCCAGCACCACTGCGTCGTGATGCGTTGGAACGCCATCATGAAGTCGTCGGCCGCGGCCAGGCTGCCGTCGACGTACTCGCTGCCGAGTACCGCCCGCCGGGTGGCGAGTCCCTGCTCGTAGAGCTCACTCTCGTTCATGGTCACTCATCCTTGCTCGGGCTACTCGGATGCGTACTTGGCTGCCGCCGCCGAGGCCGTCGGGCAGCGCCCCTCGGCACGCCCGCAGGCCTGAAGGTCGCAGAGGCGGCAGATCCACGCGCCGCCGTCCTTGGCGTCGACGACGCGCGACATCATCGTGCTCAGCAGGGCGTGCAGCGTCCGACGCTCTGCGGCTGAGAGGGTGGTCACCAGCTCGCCGAGGTAGGCGGCGCGAGCCGACGAGACGCGGACGGCGGCGCGACGTCCCTTCGCGGTCAGCCTCACCGAGCGAGTGCGCCCGTCGGCACCCGGGCCGCGGGCGACCAGTCCCTCGTCGGCCAGGCGGTCCACCAGGCGCACCGCGCCCGAGGGCGTCAGTCCGAGCACCTGGCGAATCCTGTCCAGGCTCGGGTGGTCGAGGAACTGCTGCAGCGCCGTCAACGTGGCCGCACCGGACTCGGACTGGCCGCACGCCGCGCTCACCCGCAGTCGGGCCTGGTCGGTGACAGCCGAGGAGAAGGCGCCCAGCAGGTTGGCGGTCGCCTCGTCGTGTGGCCTCACCCGAGGTCATACGTGAGGATCAGCGGCATGAACGGGTAGTCCGCGTGGGTGGATGCACTGCGGCAGGACCCGGTGATGCCGGCCAGGCCCTCGGTTCCGGACCCGGGAACGACGGCCAGTGTGCTCGAGGCCGTGGTGCCGTCGAAGCCGCCCTCACCCGCGAGCACGAAGGACCCGGACCGCCCGTCGAGCGTCGCGGTGGCCCGCAGGAGCGCGACGTAGTGGCTGGTGCCGTCGCCGCGGTAGTACATGAGCGAGTCGAAGGTGCCGCTGTGCAGGCCGTCGGGGCCGTCGGTCACGACGACCTCAGCCCGAGTCACCTTGCTGCCGTCGTCGAACTGACGCGTCGGCGTCTCCTCCCATGAGGAGATCTTCAACCTGGTCGTCAGCGTCGTGGTCGCCATGCCGTGACGCTAACATGTGAGTCGCTCAACTTTCTACGGCGGCGTCAGAGGTGGCGGTGACCGCGAACGCGTCGCCGCCGTGGGCGGCCGGGCGGGCGCCGATGTCTCCGGCGAGGAAGTCGACCGCCTCGTGGAGCCCGCGCAGCGTCGCGTCGAGATGGGCGAGGGTGAGCCGGCCCGGTGCGTGCGCCACCACGGCGCGGACCCGCGGGTCGCCGTCGGGTGCCGCCAGGACCGTCCAGCCGCCGAAGCTGTGCCCGACGCGGCCGACGCGCTCGGGGTCGAGCGTGATCGCGGACGGCCAGCGGCCGCCGAGCAGATGGTCGACACCAACCGGACATCGGGCACCCGCTCGGCCACCCAGGCCTGGGCCCGCGCACTGCGGCCTGACGCCGCTGGACACCCCCGACCTCGAACACGTCCTGTGTCTGTGCAGCGACGTCCTGCCGCGCGTGACCGGCCGCTGCCGGGTACCAGACCTCGCAGGGGGAGACGCGATCCCTGACCGGGTCCGGTGCCAGGAGCGTGACGACGCCCACGGGGTTCGCGCCGCGGGCGAACGGCTCGTACCGCGCGCCAGGATCCGCCCCTGCCGGCCGGGCACGCCTGCCTACAGGGGCGGGCGCTCGTAGCCCCCGACCACCTCCGCCAGCAGCTCGGCGAAGGTGATCACGGTGTCGTCCTCGAAGGAGGGGCCGATGAGCTGCGCGCCGACCGGCAGCCCTCCGGGTGCGCGACCCACCGGCGCCGCCACGGTCGGCAGCCCTGCGAGGGCGGCATGCGACACCCAGAAGGCCTGCTCGTGGTAGGGCCGCTCGCCCGCGGAGGTGGTGACCGTGCGCAGGTCGAAAGGCCTGGAGTCGTGGGGGAAGGCCGGTGTCGCCGAGACCGGGCAGACGAACACGTCCACCTCCTCGAAGTACCGCTCCCACGCGGTGACGATCTCCGCCCGCAGCCTCGTCTGGTCCACCAGCTGCGAGAACGTGATGCCGGCCGCACCGGCGTCACCGGGCTCACCGGCTTGCTGGAAGGCGAGGAACGCCTGCACATGGAAGCCGAAGGACGCGACGCTGTGCGCCGGGTCCACGCCCTCCGGCCAGCCGGGGATGACAGTCGCACCTGCGCGGGCGAGGGTGTCCACGGCATCGGAAAGCGTGTCGCCGACTTCCGCTGGACACCGGCCCGAGGACGCTGTCGGGGACGACGCCGACTCGCACGTCCCTCAGCCGCGCCGCGCGCGGTGGTGGCATGGCCCAGGCGCACGCCCTCGCGGCAGGACCCTCCGGCCCGGCGGTGACGTGCAGAGCGGTCCGCAGGTCCGCTGCGGAGCGGGCCAGCGGACCCAGCGCCGTCAGCCTCATCGGGTCGCTGGCAGCCGTGCGCGGACCCGGCGGCTGGAACCCCGTCAAGGGCACGATGCCGACGCTCGGGCGCAACCCGTAGACGCCGCAGAAGCTCGCCGGGATGCGGATCGAGCCGGCGAGGTCGGACCCGTACTCCAGGAAGGTCAGGCCCGCCGACACGGCCGCGGCCGCCCCTCCGGAGGAGCCTCCCGGTGAGCGCGCGACGTCCCACGGGTTGTTCGTGACGCCGTACACGTCGTTGGCCGTCTGCCCGAAGTCGCCGAGCATGAAGGCCACGTTGGTCGTGCCGACGATGACGGCGCCGGCCTGCCTCAGGCGCGTGACAACCGTTGCGTCCCAGTCGGACACGTAGTCGGCGAAGGCGAGGTTCCCCCACGTGGTGTGCATGCCCGTGACGTGGAAGCTCTCCTTGACGGTCATCGGCACCCCGTGCAGGGCACCCGTGACGGCGCCACGAGCGACCGCCTCGTCAGCCTCGGCTGCCTCCCGCAGGGCGGCCTCACGCCTCCTCTCGACGACGGCGTTGAGGGCGGGGTCGGCGGCGTCGATGCGGGCGAACAGCCGATCGGTCAGCTCGCGTGACGAGATCTCCCCGCGCGCGAGCCGCTGCGCGACGTCCGTCGCGGACAAGAAGAGGTCGTCGTCCATGCCTCAGCCGCCTCCCGATGTGCGACGTGGCCCGGCGTAGCGGCGAGAGCCGCGTGCGACCCAGTATCGAGCGCCGGCTGTGGCGGGCACTGTCGGGGTTCGCGGGCATACCATCCGCGTGTGACACGGCCGGTGGTCGTCGGGGCGGGGGCCGCAGGGCTGGCCGTCGCCGCCGCCCTGCACGGCCGCGGGATCGCCTGCGACGTCCTCGAGCGGGCACCGGGCGTCGGGTCGGCCTGGGCGGGCCGTTACGACAGCCTGCAGCTGCACACGGCTCGCTGGCTCTCGGGCCTGCCCGGTTCGCCGATCCCGCGCCGCTACGGGCGCTGGGTCGCCCGCGACGACGTCGTGGCCTACCTGGCCCAGTACGCCGCCCACAACGGGGTGCGCCCGCGTTTCGACGTCGAGGTGACGCGCGTCGACCGCGACGGGTCGGGGTGGTGCGTGGCGACGTCCGCCGGTCCGCTCACTGCCCCGGTCGTCGTCGTCGCCACCGGCTACAGCTGCCGGCCGCACCTGCCGGTCTGGGCCTCGCAGGACGGCGGGCTGCCGATCCCCGTCGTGCACTCCTCGCGCTACCGCAACCCCGTGCGCTACGTCGGCCAGAGCGTGCTCGTGGTCGGCGCGGGGAACTCGGCGTCCGAGATCGCGGTGGACCTCGCCCTGGCAGGCGTCAGTGTCGCGATGTCCGTGCGCACGCCCCCCAACATCGTTCGCCGCGACACGCTGGGCGTGCCCAGCCAGCTGCTCGGGATCGCCCTGCGGCGGCTTCCCGAGCGCGTGATGAACCCGCTCTCCGCCGCTCTGCGGCGGATCAGCGTTCCCGACCTGGGCTCCCACGGCCTACCTGCTCCGACCGGTGCCATGTTCACCCAGTTCCTGACGACGAGGACCGTGCCGATCCTCGACCACGGGTTCGTGCGGGAGGTCCGGGCGGGGCGGATCCGGATCGTCGCTGACGTGCGGTCCGTCGAGGGCGGTCGGGTGGACCTGGCCGACGGCAGCGTGATGCACCCGGACGCCGTCATCTGCGCCACGGGCTTCCGGCCCGGTCTGGAGCCGGTGCTCGGCCACCTCGGCGTGCTCGACGAGCACGGCACCCCGATGGCCCACGGCGCCCGGACCCTGCCCGGCGCGGCCGGCCTCTACTTCGCCGGCATCACGGTGCAGCTCGCGGGGCTGCTGAGGGAGATCGGCCTCGATGCCAAGGCGATCGGTGACGCCGTGGCCGCGGAGTCGCGTTGACCGCACCCCCTCGCGGCTGCAGTTCTGCCGCGGGCGCGGTCGTGGTCATGAGCCGCCTGGCGACGTGAGGTCTGGCGGGGTGAGGTCTGGCGGGGTGAGGTGGGGGACGGCGCGACGGTGCGACTCGGGCAGCAGGTCCCACCAGCGGCGGTGTGCGGCGTCGAGTGAGCTCGGCGGCAGCTCGCCGAGGATCCGTAGCCTGGCCAGCCCGCCGTCGGGGTAGACGTCGAGCCGCACGTGGGTGGCCGTGCCGGACGGGCCGGACGGGCGGCACAGGTACCGGTGGCGGGTGTCGGGCTGCACGGCCGTGCGGGGCAGCAGCTCCACCCAGCTCGCGGGGTCGTCCAGCGTCGCCGACCGGGCATCGGCCGCCGAGACCCTGACCCACCCGGGGGCGTTGCCGACGAAGCAGGACGTGTCGACCTCGACCTGGCGGACCACCCCCGGTGCGGCGAGTGCGAACGTGGCGTAGTCGTTCCCGGAGTCCCTTCTCCTGGCGTTCTCCCAGCCGTCGGCCATCGTCGCGGCGCGGCCGGGAAGGATCAGGTTGGCCGGTGAGGAGTAGAAGGCGTCGGAGCAGCCGACGAGCCGGCCGCCGTTGTCCATCGCCGCAAGGTCGATCAGGCCGGACAGGAACCGGGGGTCGGGCACCACCTCCCCGTGCACGCGGAACCGGGCCACGCCGCCGTCGGGGTAGATGCACAGCCGTACATGGGTCCAGCGGCGCCCGTCCGCCACCGGGTAGCCGTTGGCGGCGTCCCCGCGGGCCGGGCTGCGGGCCACGATCGGCTCCCACGGCGCGGCCAGCAGGCCCTCGGGCGACGGGTAGCCCTCCACCGAGGTCGCCTCGACGGAGATCTCCGGTGGGAAGTTGCCGCGGAAGAAGGCGGTGTCGACGACCACGCCGTGCACCACACCTGCCGCGCCGAGCCGGACCATCGCCCAGTCGAAGCCGGGCTCGCGGCGCCGGCGGGTCTCCCACCCGTCGTAGGTCTTCCCCTTGTGCCCGAACGCCTCCGGGGCATGGGTGGGCGGCTCCGGGCGGATGAGGTTCTCCCGTTCCGCGAACAGCTCGTCGTTGGCCGCCACCACGCTGCCCCACAGCCGCCTCGAGGCCAGGTCGGGCCAGTGGCCGAAGTCGTCGTCCACGTCAGGTCCCTTCTCGAACGAGCAGCCGGCCGCGCGCGACGTCGAGATCCACGCGCTCCCCGCGCAACCAGGTGCCGCGGACGACGCCGGCCAGCACCCGGCCCGCGTAGGGCGTCACGGGGTTCTTGTGGTGCAGCCTGGCCGGTTCGACGGCGAACTCGTGGTGCGGCGCGAACACCGCGACGTCCGCGTCGTAGCCCGGGGCGATGACCCCCTTGCGCGCGAGCCCGGCGACCGCCGCGGGTCGCGTCGCCATCCAGGTGACGACGTCGGCCAGGGTGAAGCCCCTCGCCCGGGCCTGCGTCCACACCGCGGCCAGGGACACCTGCAGGGACGACACCCCGCCCCACGCCCGCCCGAAGTCGCCGGTGTCGAGGCACTTCAGGTCGAGGGTGCTGGGGGAGTGGTCGGACACGATGCAGTCGATCACCCCGTCACGCAGCCCCGCCCACAGCAGCTCCCGGTTCGCCGCCTCCCGGATCGGCGGGCAGCACTTGAGCTCGGTCGCCCCGTCGGGCACCTGCTCTGCGGCGAACGTCAGGTAGTGAGGGCAGGTCTCGACGCTCACCCGCACGCCGTCGCGTCGGGCCGCGGCCAGCATCGGCAGCACGTCGGCGCTGGACAGGTGCAGCAGGTGCACCCGGGCGCCGGTCCGCCGGGCCCGCTCGAGGGTCTCCGCCACGGCCAGGCCCTCCGCCTCCCGCGGCCGCGAGCGCAGGAACGCCTCGTAGGAGCGGCCGTCCGGCGCCGGCGCCCGGCCCGTGGTGGCGGCGTCCTCGGCATGCACCAGCAGCACTGCGCCGAGCCGGGACACCTCGCCCATGTGCTCCTCCAGGGCGTCGCCGTCGACGGGTGGGAACTCCGCGACCCCGGAGTCGAGCAGGAAGCACTTGAAGCCGAAGACCCCCGCGTCGTGCAGCGCGTGCAGCCGCCCTCGGTTTCCCGGGACGGCGCCGCCCCAGAACCCCACGTCGACGTGGCACTGCCCCTGGGCCGCGGCCCGCTTCAGGGCCAGCGACGCGACGTCCAGCGTCGGGGGGATGGAGTTCAGCGGCATGTCGACCAGCGTCGTCACCCCGCCGGCGGCGGCGGCCCGCGTGGCGCTGGCGAAGCCCTCCCAGTGGGTGCGGCCCGGCTCGTTGACGTGGACGTGCGTGTCCACCAGACCCGGCAGCAGCACCTCGTCGTCTGCGAGGTCGACCACGGTCGCGGCGTCCAGCGCCTGCTCCAGGGGCACGACCGTCACGATGCGGCCGCCGCGCACGCCGACCCACGCGGGGACGACGCCCGCGGGGGTCACCGCCCGCGGGGCGCGGAAGGCGAGGTCGAGCACGGCCACGTCCCCCTACGCCTGATCGGGCCCGGCCTGGCTGAGGTGGTCGCGCCACGACCCGGTACGGATGTCGCGCAGGTCGGCGTGCGGGGCGAACGAACGGCGCAGCACCATGGACAGCGAGGCCGAGCCGTCGGCCAGCTCGACCACCCCCAGCTCGAGACCCTCGGGCTCGGCGGGCAGCAGGACGTCGCGCAGCCGCTCCAGCGTCATCTCGTAGACCTCGCCCTCGACCGCGACGCCGCCGGCCCCCACGTGCTCCAGGGCCGGGTAGCGGTCACCGACGGAGTGGAACCGGTACGCCGCTGCCGTCCGGGTCGCCGCCACCAAAGGGGAGTCGCCTACGAGACGGTGGTCGGCACCCCCTGCCATGGCAGTGCCGTTGAGGAACATCCTGGGCATCCATGCCTCCGCTCGGACGTGCTCAGATACTGGTGAGCTGCTGGTGAGCTGCTGGTCAGGTACTCGTCAGGTGCCGGTCAGGTGCTCGGGCCGGATGGGAACCCGGGTGAGCGGCAGCCCGCTGGCAGCCCGGACGGCCGCGGCCACCGCCGGCCCCGACGAGATGGTCGGCGGCTCGCCCACCCCGCGCAGCCCGTACGGCGCGTGCGGGTCGGGGTACTCCAGCACCTCGATCCGCATGGGCGGCATGTCCAGGATCGTCGGGATCAGGTAGTCGGTGAACGACGGGTTCCGGATCTTCCCCTCCGACACCACGATCTCCTCCATCAGCGCCAACCCCAGGCCCTGCGCCGTGCCCCCCTGGATCTGGCCGAGCACCGCGTCCATGTTGACCGCCTTGCCGACGTCCTGCACGCAGGCAAGCTCCACCACCTTCACCAGGCCGAGCTCGGTGTCCACGTCGACCACCGCGCGATGGGCGCTGAACGCCCACTGCACGTGGGCGTCGCCCTGACCGGTGACCGGGTCGACCGGTTCGGTCGGGCGGTGCCGCCACTCGACGGTGTGCTCCACCGGCCCCGTCGCCAGGAGGTCGCCGAGCTCCGCGATCACGCTGCCGTCGGGCGAGACGACGGCCCCGTCCGCCAGCCGCAGGTCGGCAAGGTCGCGGCCGGTCCGGTGGCGCGCCCGCTCGAGAACCTCGGCGCGCACGGCCTCGCACGCGGCTTTCACCGCGCCTCCCGTGACGTAGGTCTGCCGGGACGCCGAGGACGACCCGCCGCTGCCGACCTGCGTGTCCGGGGGCTGCACCAGCACGTGCTCGACGCCGAGCTCGGTCCGTACGATCTGCTGCTGCACCGTGACCAGACCCTGGCCCACCTCGGCCGCCGCGGTGTGCACCGTGGCCCTCGGCACACCGCCCACCAGCTCCAGGCGCACCCTGGCGGTCGAGTAGTCGTCGAAGCCTTCGGAGAAGCCGACGTTCTTGTACCCGACCGCGTAGCCGACGCCACGGACGACGCCGTCCCCATGCGTGGTGTTCGACACCCCGCCTGGCAGCTCCCGCAGGTCGTAGCCTGCCGCCGCATCGCGACCCTCGGGCAGGGGCATCGCCTGCAGGCGCTGGAGCAGCTCGACGACCGGCGCCGGGCTGTCGATCACCTGACCGGTGGGCGCGGTCGAGCCCTCGTGCATGGCGTTGAGGCACCGTAGCCGCACCGGGTCCATCCCGAGCTGTGCCGCCAGGGCGTCCATCTGCGCCTCGTGCGCGAACGCCGCCTGCACCGACCCGAACCCGCGCATCGCCCCGCACGGCGGGTTGTTGGTGTACACGCCCCAGGCGTCGATGGCGATGTTCGCGACCTCGTAAGGCCCGACCCCCATGGTGCCCGCGTTCCCGACCACGGCCGGCGTGCTCGAGGCGTAGGCACCGCCGTCGAGGTAGATCTCGGCCTTCACGTAGACCAGCCGACCGTCCCGGTTCGCACCGTGCTCGAACCGCATGGTGGCCGGATGCCGGTGCACGTGGCCGAAGAAGGACTCCTCGCGGTTGTAGACCATCTTCACCGGGCGGCCCGTCCGCAGCGCCAGCAGGCAGGCGTGGACGTGCATCGACAGGTCCTCGCGGCCGCCGAACGCACCGCCGACACCGGCCAACGTCAGGCGCACCTTGTCCGGCGGGAGGCCGAGGGCCGCGCACACCTGGCGCTGGTCGGCGTGCAGCCACTGGGTGGCCACGTACAGGTCCACGCCGCCGTCCTCGGCCGGTACGGCCAGCCCGGACTCCGGACCCAGGAACGCCTGGTCCTGCATGCCCACCTCGTACTCGCCGACCACCACCACGTCGGCGGTCGGCGACTGCTCGCCCGTGCGGAACTCGCCCGTGCGCAGCCGCAGGTGCCGCACCAGGTTGCCCTCGGGGTGCAGGTGGGCGTTCTGCCGGCTGATCCCGGTGGCCGGGGCGGAGCTGTCGTGCAGCATGTTCCAGCTCGGTCGGCCCAGCGCGGCGCGGGCGTCGGTGATCGGCTCCCACACGTCGTAGTTCACCCGGATGCGCTTGGCCGCCTGCCGCGCGACCTCCGGGTGGTCGGCGGCCACCAGCGCCACGGCCTCGCCCTGGTAGCGGACCGCCTCGTCGGCCAGCACCGGCTGGTCCGCCAGCTCCAGCCCGTACCGGTTCGGCCCGGGCACGTCCTCGGCGGTCAGCACGGCGTGCACCCCGGCGACGGCGAGTGCCTCGCGGACGTCGACCGACCTGATCCGCGCGAACGGGTGAGGGCTGCGCAGCGTCGTCCCCCAGATCATCCCCTCCGTCCACAGGTCGCTGCCGTAGGCGAACTCCCCGCGGACCTTGAGCACACCGTCCGGCCGGGAGGCGGCCTCGCCCACCCCGCCGGTGCCTGCCGCCAGGCTGCCGGTGAGGGTCGGCCCTGCGCCGCGGGGGCCGCTGGCGCTGCGGGGCTCGCTCGGCGCGCTCATCGCCGCACTCCGGCCCGGTCGAGGAGGGTGCCGGCAGCGGCGGCGACGTCGGCCGCCACCTCCGTCTCGTCGACGGTGACGACCGCGCCTCGCTCGACGACCGGATGCCCGTCCACCAGCAGCAGCTCCAGCGGCGGGGGCGCGCCCAGCACCAGCGCCGCCACGGGGTCGGCGATGTCGCGATGCCCCAGACCGTCGAGGCGCCACAGGGCGACGTCGGCCAGCTTCCCCTTCTCCAGCGAGCCGAGCTCGGCGTCCCGGCCGAGCACCCGTGCGCCCCCGAGGGTGGCCAGCTCCAACGCCTCGCGCACGGTCAGGGCCGTCGGCCCACCCACCGCGCGGGCGAAGAGCAGGGCGTGGCGCACCTCCTCCAGCAGGGAGCTCGCCTCGTTGGACGCCGCGCCGTCCACCCCGAGCCCCACCCGCACCCCGGCGGCGCGCAGGTCGCTGGTGCGGCAGATCCCGGCCCCCAGCCGGGCGTTCGATGACGGGCAGTGCGCCACCCCGGTCTGTGTCCGGGCGAGGCGGGCGACCGCGGAGTCGTCGAGGTGGACGGCGTGGGCGAGCCACACGTCCGGGCCCAGCCAGCCCAGCCCCGCCAGGTACTCCACCGGCGTGCACCCGAACCGCTCACCGCAGAAGTCCTGCTCGTCCAGCGTCTCGGCCAGGTGCGTGTGCAGCAGCACGCCGTTGCGCCGGGCCAGCTCGGCGGCCTGGGTGAGCAGCTCGGGGGTCACCGAGAACGGCGAGCACGGGGCGACCGCCACCCGCACCATCGAGTCCGCCGACGGGTCGTGATGCCGGTCGATCGCCTCCTGGGTGGCGGCCAGGATGTCGTCTCGGCCCTCCACCACGGAGTCCGGCGGCAAGCCCCCGGCACTGCGCCCCAGGTCCATCGACCCGCGGCACGGGTGGAACCTCAGCCCCACCCGGGCAGCGGCCTCGATCTCGGCGCCGAACACGTCGCCGCCGCCGCGGGGGAAGACGTAGTGGTGGTCGGTCGTCGTGGTGCACCCGCTGCGGGCCAGCCAGGCCAGCGACCCGGTGGCCGCCGTGCGGACGATGTCGGCGTCGAGCCCGCCCCACACCGGGTACAGGGTGGTCAGCCAGCCGAAGAGGGTGTCGTCGGCGGCGAACCCGCGGGTGACCCACTGGTAGAGGTGGTGGTGGGTGTTCACCAGTCCGGGGGTGGCCAGGCACCCGCTCGCGTCGACGTACCGGCAGCCCGGCAGGCCCCGGGGCGCGGCGCCGTCCCCGACATGGGTGATCCGGTTGCCGTGGACGACGACGTGGCCGCTCGCGTACTCGTGGCGCTCGCCGTCCATGGTGACGACGCTGCACCCCTCGAGCGCCGTGGACTCGGCCGGCTCAGTCATGACTCTCACCGGCCATCGGTTCGGCGCGTCCGGCCTCTGTTCGGCGGCGGAGCGGACGGCGTCCAGGATCTTCTCGTACCCGGTGCACCGGCACAGGTTGCCCGCCAGCGCCTCGCGGATCTCGCCGTCGCTCGGCGGCCCGAGCCCCGCGCCACGACGGCGCCGCAGCAGGTCGTCGGCGGCCACGAGCAGCCCAGGGGTGCAGAAGCCGCACTGCACCGCGCCCGCGTCGAGGAACGCCTGCTGCAGCGGGTGCAGGCGGTCGCCGTCATGCAGTCCCTCGACCGTGCGCACCTCGCGTCCCTGAGCCTGCCCCGCGGCGACGAGGCAGGCGCAGACCGTCACGCCGTCCAGGTAGACGGTGCACGAGCCGCACTCGCCCTGCTCGCAGGCGTTCTTCGAGCCGGGCAGGCCCATCCGCTCGCGCAGGACGTAGAGCAGGCTCTCGCCCGGCCAGACGTCGTCGGCGTCCTGCTCCTGGCCGTTGACAGTGAGTCGCAGGCGCATGCCCGTCTCATCCCCTCCGGTAGTCGTTCCAGGCCCAGGTCAGAGCCCGGCGCGCCATCACGGACAGGGCATGGGCGCGGTAGCGGGCGGAGCCGCGCACGTCGTCGATCGGCGAGGACGCAGCGGCGACGAGGTCGCCGAACCGGGTGGCGGTGACCTCGGGCAGGGGGTCGCGGTCGTCCCAGAAGCCGCCCCGGTCCAGCGTCTCGGCGATGAACGCCTCGGCGTCGCGGGCGCGCCGCGGGGTCGGTGCCGCCGAGCCGATCCCGGTGCCGACCTCGCGCCGGTCCGGGCGAAGCGCGAGCCCGAAGGCGGCCACGGCGATGACCATCGCGTTGCGGGTGCCGATCTTGCAGTACTGCTGGGGGCCCGTGGCGGGCGGCACCAGCACGGCCCCGATCAGCTCGTCGGGGGCCAGCACCGTGCGCTTGACGCCGGTGAAGAACTCGGCCACGGGCACCAGCCGGGCGCCGCGGACCGACTCGATGTGCACCAGCGCACCGGTGGCGAGCAGCACCGGGTGCGAGTCGCCGGCGGGGGAGGCCGCCCCGAGGTTGCCCCCGACGGTCCCGCGGTTGCGGATCTGCGGGGAGCCGACGGTGCGGGCTGCCATGGCCAGCCCCGGCAGCCGGTCGCCGAGCTCCGCGATGACCGTGGTGTACGTCACGCCGGCGCCGAGCCGGACGTACTCGCCGTCCACCGACCATTCGCCGCAGGTCGTGCGACGCGTCCGAGGTCGAGCAGCACCGGCGGCCGGTGCCGGTCGAAGTTGATCTCGACCATCACGTCGGTGCCGCCCATGATCGCCACTGCCTTGGGGTTGGCGGCCTTGGCCTCCAGCGCCAGGGCCCACGACGTCGGTTGGAGGAACTCCATCTGGTCCTCCTGGCTACGGGGTCGACTCGAGGTTGGGGTCAGAGGAAGTGGTCGAGGATGGGTCAGAGGAAGTGGGTCAGAGGAAGTGGGTCAGAGGAAGGCCGGGACGGCGTACCAGGCCGGGGCGGCGTCGTCGGCGCCCTCGCGCACGACAGTGGCCTGGATCAGGCCGTAGGGGCGGTCGTCCGCGTGGAAGACCTCGTTCGGGTTCTGCAGCCCGAACGCGGTCAGGTCGACGGCGAAGTGGTGCCTGTTCGGGGCCGAGAGCCTGATCTCGGCCACCGACTCGTACGCCTCCAGCACCGCTTTGCCCATCTCCCACAGCGTCTGCTGCAACGCGAGGCTGTGCACCTCGGCGAAGCGCGCGAGCAGGATCGCGCGGATGCCGGCGTAGGCGGCGTCCCAGTCCAGCGACGTCGCCTGGTAGCGCCATCGCGCGACGAGGGAGGTGGCCATGATCCGGTCGGTGGTGGGCTGCAGTGTCGTGTACGGGTCGGTGAGGAAGCCCTGGAACTGCGACCCGGTGCTCTTGAGCACCACCAGGTCCTTCAGCCCCGAGACGACCCAGGCCCGCTGGTCCGACCCCGTGCCCTCGACCGTCACGACCGTCGTGCGGACCTCCTGGCCACGCCGGACGAAGGAGTGGTCGTGGGGCCGGCCGTCGACCTCGATCCGGTCCCAGAAGTACTCGTCGATCTCGATACGCGCCCCCGAGACCGGCTCGACGTCGTCGGTGAAGTGGCGGCCGAGCGTGAGGCCGAACTCCTCGACGGCGTCCAGGCCCTTCTCCTTCGCGTAGGCGTAGACCGTGTTCTTCTGCGAGTCCGTCGGCAGCACCTGGGCCTGGTCCCCGGTCAGGTAGGCGGCGGAGAAGTCGCCGCGCAGGGACGTCGAGACGTTCACGTCGCGGATCTCGTGGCGCGGCGTGTCCCGGTAGATCCGCACGACGCGGTTCTCGGCCTTCCCGTACTGGTTCGCGCCCAGGACGATTCCCATGGTCTGGCCCTTCGGTCTCTGGTCTGGTGCTCGGCGGCAGGTCAGGTGCCTCGGTAGGTGGAGTAGGCGAACGGGCTGAGCAGAAGAGGCACGTGGTAGTGCTGCTCCGGCTCGCTCACGGTGAAGGTCACTGCCACCTCGGGGTAGAAGGCCGGCACGCCGGCGCCGGCGAAGTACTCGGCCGTGGCGAACACGAGCCGGTAGGTCCCGACCGGCAGCGACTTGTGCGCCCAGCCGCGCGACCCGACCGTCGCCGTCGGTGACGGCGTCGGCGAGCACCGTCGCCGTCCCCCTCGTCCGCCACGCGAAGGAGCCGGACGGCGACGCCCGCCGCCGCGGTGCCCGATGCAGCGTCGAGCACGTGGGTCGAGACGCTGCTCACGGGCCCAGCATCCGCTCGAGGCGCAGCCGGTTGATCTTCGCCAGCTCTTCTCGCAGCCACCGCCCGCTCGGCCGCGGGGTCGTTGCCCAGCCGGGTGCGCAGCAGCCGGAGCAGCTCCTGGGCACTCTTCCCCGACGCGAACACGAGATAGACGTGCCCGAAGCGCTGCTCGTACTCGCGGTTGCCGTCGGCCAGGGCGCGCAACGTGGGGGCATCCGCCCCGTCGACGCCGGCCTGTTCGGCGTCGGAGAACCCGCCGTGCCCGACCGACGCTCGTTCGCCGATGCGGGGGTGGCCGGCCAGCGCGTCGTCCACGTCGGCCTCGCTCAGCCGGCGCAGCGCGTCGTCCGCCCGCTCCAGGGCCTCGTCGACCGAGGGAAAGGGGCGCTCGTCGAGCATGATCTCTACCCACGTCGGGGAGGAGCAGCAGGCCAGCAGCTCACGGCGCGCCGCGTCCCGGTCCAGGCCGTTGAACCGCTCCATGCGCCCTCCTCCCTTCGCCGGCGGGCGGCTGCTGAGGTCCTGGTGGGCCCCCGCGGGCGGGGCGTTCCCGCAGTGCACGAAGCATGGACTGGTCGGGGCTCCTTGCCAACCCGCCCGCCGGCTCGCCGCCCCGCCGGCCACGAAGTCCGCCGCACGCTCAGCATCCCTGAGCATGCCCCGGTCGCTCGCCTGCCCCACACCGTGCGAGATCGGGGGCGCTATGTGGCACCGATCTCGCACGGAACCCGTCCCCGACGGGGGCCACCCTCGTGACTGGTCTCATGTGCCCATGGCGCAGCGGCGGCACGGTGGGGTCACCCCGCAGACGATCAGCCTGGTCGAAGGCGAGGACTGGGACGGCCGGGACCTCTCGGGGCAGCATCACGAGCGGGTGGCCTTCGTCGACGTGGACATGACCGACGCCGTGAACGCCGGTGCCGTGTTCTCGGAGTGCACGTTCCGCGAGGTGCGCTTCAACGCCACCACCCACACCGATGCCGCGTTCGTGAGCTGCACGTTCACGCGGTGCTCGTTCTTCGGTGCCGTCTTCAGCGGCTGCAAGCTGGTCGGCAGCACATTCGACCGCTGCACGTTCACGAACCTGCGGGTGGACGGGGGCGACTGGTCGTTCGCGGGGCTGCCGGGGGCGGACCTGCGGCGGGTGGGGCTGACCGGCGTCCGCATGCGGGAGGTGGACCTGGTCGGCGCGCGCCTGGAGGGTGCGACCGTGCGGGACGTCGACCTGTCCGGTGCGTCGTGGCAGCAGGCCAAGCTCGCGGGGTGCGACCTGCGGGGCAGCGAGCTAAGCGCCCTGGACCCGCGCACGGTCGACCTCGCCGGGGCGGTCGTGAGCATCGACCAGGCCCTCGTGATCGCCGAGGCGCTCGGCCTGGACGTGCGGCCCGGCGGCTCAGGGTGACTGGATGAGCCCCACGACGTTGCCGTCCGCGTCCTCGACGGTCGCGACCAGCCTTCCCCCGCCGACGTCGTTGACGGGTCGCTGCGTCTGCCCGCCCGCGTCGAGGATCATCTGGAGGCTTGCCTCGATGTCCTCGACGTGCCAGTAGCCGACGGGCCCCGTCATCCCCTGGGCGTGGCCGTGCGGGTCCAGGCCGACATGGCTGCCGTCGAGCTCGAAGCCGACGTAGTAGGGCTCGTCCATCTCGGGTTGCACCCCCAGCAGAGCGCCGTACAGCGTCTTGGCCCTTGCAAGATCCTTGACGGGGTAGATGACGGTTCTGATACCGGAGGTCATGAGGGGCTCCTTCGTCGCTGTGTCACATTGGCTGGGCCGGGTCGGTCATCGGTATGACACGTCGCGACGAGGGAGTGTGACCGATGGACGAGCACGACTGGCTGGCGCAGCGTTTCGAGGAGAACCGGAACCACCTGCGCGCCGTCGCCTACCGGATGCTCGGTTCGACGAGCGAGGCGGACGACGCCGTGCAGGAGGCCTGGGTGCGGCTGAGCCGCTCCGACACCAGCGACGTCGAGAACCTCGGCGGCTGGCTCACGACGGTGGTCGCGCGCGTGTGCCTGAACATGCTGCGCTCCCGCGACTCGCGACGCGAGGAGGGCCTGGCCGACGACCTGCCCGACCTGGTCGCGGGCCACGAGGACGGGATGGACCCCGAGCGCCAGGCGCTGATGGCCGACTCGGTCGGCCCCGCGCTGCTGGTGGTGCTCGACCTGCTGACGCCCGCGGAGCGGCTGGCCTTCGTGCTCCATGACATCTTCGCCGTGCCCTTCGACGAGATCGCCCCCATCCTCGGACGCTCGCCGGCCGCCGCTCGGCAGCTCGCCAGCCGCGCCCGCCGCCGCGTGCAGGGGGCCGCCGAGGTCTCGGACGTCGACCGGAGCCGCCAGCGGCGCGTCGTCGACGCCTTCCTCGCCGCCTCGCGCGAGGGTGACTTCGAGGCGCTGCTGGCGTTGCTGGACCCGGACGTCGTGCTCCGCGCCGACTCCGCGGCCGTGGCCGTCGGCGCTGCGGGCGAGGTGCGCGGTGCGGCCGCCGTCGCCGGCACATTCTCGGGGCGTGCCCGTGCTGCCCGGCCGGCCCTGGTCGACGGGGTCGCCGGCGCCGTGTGGGCACCGGGTGGGCAGCCACGGGTGGTCTTCGGCTTCACCGTCACGGACGGTCGGATCGTGGAGATCCGCATGGTCGCCGACCCGGAGAGCCTGGGCCGGCTCGACCTGGAGATCCTCCCGGCGTAGGTGCGGGCGTAGGTATGGGCTCAGGCGGCCTTCGGCGACCCCACCGGCTCGGGTCGCGCACGGGCCTTGCCGGTCGGTCTCGCGCGAGGACTGTGATGCACGTCACATTCAGCCGGGGGTTGTGCGGGTCGATCCCCAACGTGGCAAGCGGGTGACCCGCACCACGAGTCGCCGGTGCGCCGAAGGCCCGGCAGCTGGCTCGTCGAGAACATCGGGGCGGGGAGCGGCTGACGGTGTGACCGGCAGCGGGTGTCGTTGCCGGACCGGCAGCGGCGGACGCTGCCCGACTGTTGGAGATCCCGATGCGCTCACCCAGTACCCGCACCCGCCGGCTCGCGGCCTTCATGGCCGGGCCCCTCGCCGTGGTCGCCGCCGGCGCGATGGTCTTGCAGAGCTCCTACGCCGCCTTCGAGGCGGAGACCCGCAACTCCGGCAACAGCTGGTCGACCGGCCAGGTGACCCTCAGCGACGACGACAGCGGGGCGGCTCGCTTCGCGGTGACCAACATGGTGCCCGGCGACACGGCCAACAGGTGCATCACCGTCACCTCCACGGCCAACGTTCCCGGCGTCGTGAAGCTGTACTTCATCAACCCGACCTCCACCCCGTCCGCGACCGGCCTCGAGGGCTACGTCACGCTCAACGTCGAGCAGGGCACCGGCGGGTCGTTCGCCGGCGGCACCGGAAGCTGCACCGGCTTCGTCGCTGACACCGGCGGGAACATCCTGCCCGACCACACCCTCTACGACGCGGCCTTGAACCACTCGAGCTGGTCGGCCGCGGTCGGCAGCTGGGCGGTCACCGGCGGCACCAAGACCTTCAAGTTCACCTGGACGTTCAGCGCCTCCGCGCCGGACACCGTGCAGAACTCGCACTTCGGGATCGACTTCGAGTGGGAGATGCAGAACAGCTGATCCGAGGGCGTCCGATCAGTCCTCGCGATGAAGGGTGAGCAGAGATGAGCGCGCAGGCGGTGGCGGCGGCGGGGCCGCCGCCACCGCCTGCGTCGCCGTCTGCGTCCTTCCGTGAGGGCTGGTGGTGGCTGGCGGCAACCGTCGTCAGCCGCTTCTACTTGTCGTTCGCCATGGCGCTGGCCGCAGTCGCGATCCTCCCCGCCCTGGGTCCCTGGGACTCCTACGTGGTCCGGACCGGGTCCATGGCACCGCGCATCAACCCCGGCGACGTCGTCGTGGTGTCACCGCTGCGTCGTGCTGAGGCCCTGCCCCTGGGTCGGGTCGTCTCCTTCATCGACCCCGCCCGCGTCACCCCGTCCGGCGCGGCGATGCTCGTGATCCACCGGGTCGTCGCCGACAGGGGCAACGGCACCTACACCACCGCAGGCGACAACAACCAGTCCGACGACTCCGCTGCCCTGCGCCCCGCTGCCGTCACCGGCCGGGGCCGGCTGCTGGTTCCCTGGATCGGCCTTCCGGTCGTGTGGGCCAGCACGGGCCAGTACCTGCCGTTGCTGCTCTGGATCCTGCTCACCATCGCGGCCATCGTGGTCGTCGCGATCACCCCGCGCTGGCCCGAGGACCCGGACCCGCCGACCGACGACGACGACGCCGCCGAGCCGCCCGAGTCGAGACCGGACGACGCGAACCGAGGCACCGATGCGGCCGCCGAAACCGGCCTGCTCGGCTTCCCCGCACAACGAGACCCCGCCCCCGTCGCGACTCCCCGCGGCTCGGTGAGGGCCGTGTTCTGGCAGCGCCGCTACCCGTTGATCGGGGCCCTGACCCTTCTCGTCATCGTGGTCGGCTTCGCCTCGGCCGGCCTCCAGGTCGCCTCGGCCAGCTTCAGGGCCGTCGCCGTCAACACCGGCAACAGCTGGACCTCCGTCCGGATCACCGGCTACAACAACAACGTGCTCGCCGACAACCCTTGGGCCTACTTCCTGCTGGACGAGACCAAGGGCACCAGCGCCGCCGACGCCTCCCCCTTCGGCCACACGGGCACCTACGGCAGCAGCAACGTCAGCTACCACCAGAACGGCGCGCTCACCTCGACCACCAGCTACGCCGCCACCTTCAACGGCTCGCAAGGTCGCATGGTCGCCGGCACGGCCGCTGCGTCCACCGCACCCACCACCTACTCCCTCGAGGTGTGGTTCAAGACGAACACGAGCCAGGGCGGAAAGATCATCGGCTTCGAGAACAGCACCGGGCAGAAGGGCACCGTCTCCGACCGCTACCTCTTCATGCGCAACGACGGCAAGCTCACGTTCGGCGGCTGGGGCTCCTCCCCGACGCTGCTCACCACTCCGGCCGCCTACAACAACAACGCCTGGCACCACCTCGTCGTCACTGCCGCCCCCAAGACCGGCTCCACCCTGCAGACGGCGGTCATCTACGTCGACGGCGCGCAGGTCGCCACCGGTGATGCCAGCGCGGTGTCCTCGTACACCGGGTACTGGCGAATCGGCTTCGGCCTTCTTCCCACAGGCAGCAGCTACCCCCAGTCCGCCACGTTCAACGCCACTGTCGACAACGCCGCCTTCTACACCACGGCGCTCACCGCGACGCGCGTCAGCGCTCACTACGCCGCACGTTGACGGCGGCATGTGTCACGCCCGGCACTCCTGCGGGTCGTGACGCCCGCCGTTCGGCCCGGTGACGCCGCGACCGGGACGGCGCGGCCGCCGTCCCGGTCACGGTTGGTCTACCGCGACGACCCGAGCGCAGACAGGAAGCCCTGGCCGTTCGGGGTGCCAAGGCCCGTGACGTCGTCGTATCCGGTCCGGGTCCTCAGGATCGTCCCGATGGTGACGTCGAGGCTACGCAGCGAGGTGCTGGTGCCTGCGGAGCCGTCGACGCCGTTGACATAGTCCACTCGGACCACCGCCCGACCCGAAACCGACCGCGGGTCGTAGTAGGCCGCGCCTCCTCTGGCCGCGTACAGCGCCGGGTTGGCGAAGCCATGCGGCTCGACCGGCAGCTTGGTCGGCGATCGCCATGATGCCCGCGAAGATCGGGCTCGACAGCGACGTCCCGCCGATCCGGTACTCGCCGTAGCGAACGCTGCCGTCGGGGAAGGTCTGCGTCTCCCCGACGAGCATTCCCGTGTTGGGATCACCGACCGCGGAGACGTCGGGAACCACCCGCCCACCATGGGGGCTGTACCGCATCGCCAAGGACGCGGGAACGACCCCTCGTTGGTATGCGGGTTCGGCGAACACCTGGCTCGTGCCGCCACCGCCGCCGTACCAGAAGTCGCCGGGAGGCGCGGGCGCCCATGCACCGGCGTCGAGGACCGACCTGCCTGTGCTCCAGCCGGTCTCGAACCGCCGGTGGTTGGCTCGGTCCACGGCCAGCGACGTGCCGCCGACCGCCGTGACGAGTGGGCTGTTGGCGGGGGCCTCCACGGTGGGGGTCCCGTCGTTGAGGTCCGAGCCGTCGCCGTCGTCGCCGGAGGAGAAGTAGAAGCCGATGCCCTGCATCGCCGCCTGCTGGAAGATCTGCTGGTAGACGGCGTCGAGCTGGGCCGGTGGGCCGTTGCTCTCGTTGGTCCCGCCCCAGGAGTTGGTCACGATGTCGGCGAGGTGCTGGTCGACCACCCTGTTCAGCGTGGTCGCGAAGTCGGCGTTGTCGCAGGAGCGCGCCGCCACGTAGGTGATCCGCGCACCCGGCGCGACGGCGTGCACCGCCTCGACGTCCAGCGTCTCCTCGCCGTACCAGCCCTGCTCGCCGCACAGGTCGCCGTTCACCGTGTCGTCGAAGCCGTAACGGAACGCGCGGTCGGCAGCACCTGGCGGAGCTGGCCCGAGGCGAACGCCGGCTGCCCGTGCCGGCCCGGCATAGGTGTTGGCGTCCTGGAGGATCGTCGGCGCCGCGTAGGCGTCGGTGATCGCCACCCTGACGCCGCGACCGTCGACGCCGTGAGCCAACGATGAGGTCAACCCGTAGGCACCTTGGAGCTGTCGGGGTCGTACCCGCAGGGCGCGTAGGGCTGCACTGTGCCGTAGGCCGGCGGCGCGTCGTGGCCTGCTTCTGACCGTAGTAGGCCGAGCAGGGCGGGGCGTTGACGAAGGCGTCCGGCGGCGGGGCCGCGGTCCCCGCGATGCGCGGAACCGCCGCACCGCTGGAGACCTTCGGGCCGTCCTCGTGCCGCGGCTCATCAGCTGCGAGATGCTCGCCAGCCCGGACACGGCGATCACCTGTCCGGCAAGGGCGGCGGGCAGGCGTGGCAGCGGTGGCCGCCGCGCGTACGGTCTTGCCCCCCAGGCGGTAGGTCTCAGGGTGGTGGCGAAGGCCGCCTGGACCTGCGCGACAGTCCCGTCGGCGGCCACGTAGGCGCCGTTGGCGGGGACCTCGGCGACGGTCAGCCCGTGACCCGTGAGGAAGCTGCGACCGCGTCGACGGTCGCGGCGGTGGGCGCGTACCGGGCGCGGAACTGCGCGGGCGTCAGGTACGGCCGTAGTCCGGGCTGCGCGGGTCGCTGACCGCGCGCACCTGGGCGGCCAGGTCGGCGGCGTTGCGGTCGGCCAGGTAGAGCCGCACCTCGACCCGCTGCCGCGGGTTCGCCGCCGAGAGGGGCGTGGCCTCGGTCCAGGTCCGGCTGGGCGTTGGCGACCGGACGCCGGTCCGGCCCTGGCGCGGCTGATGCCAGGCGGCCGCGCCGAGGGAGGCGGCGACCGCCGTCGCGACCGTGACCACTGTGACCGTGTGACGTAGGCGCATTGTGTGGGCCCTTCCGTCGAGTGCCGTGAGCTGTGGCCGGCCGAAACGTAGCCCATAGGGTCAAGGTTGCGAATCGGGTCCACGCGCTCCCCTGCGCTCTACGATGCGGCGCTTGAGCGCCCACAGCCGGTCCCAACCCTGGACGTCCAGCACAAGGTCGGCTCCAACGATGGAGACCCGGACCATCGCGAACACCTCCTGGGGACGGCGCGCCGGGGCGGGTCCGTAGGCCTCGCCCGCCCTCGTGCCGGCGGCCGTCGGTGTAGATCGGGGGTAACTGATCTACTGACCATGTGGGTGACCAGAGCGCACCATCCTCCCACCGACGGCGAGGAAGGTTCGGCTCGACGACGACGATCTCGTACCTGGCGACCTTCCCCGCCCTGTACCTGTTGCGGCGCAACCACCCTCACGTTCCGCGGCCGTACCAGGTGCCCGGCGGCATCCGGGGTGCCCTCGTCATCTCGGTGCTGACGTGGCTGTGGGCGGCGCTGGCCAGCGTCTCCCTGCTGTGGCCGGGATTCGCGTCCTCGCTCCACCCGAGCACGTGGGACGACAGCCTGCCGGACGCGTTCGCGGGTCACCGGTGGCAGTACGAGGTGTCGCAGCTCGTGCCGCCGCTGCTGTTCACCCTGATCTGCGTGGTGTTCTACATGCTCGGCGCCCCCACCCGTCGGCCCCAGGTGCACACCTCGCTGGTCGACGAGTCGGTGGTGACTCCGATACCCGACTGACAGTCCGCGGGAAAGGGGCCCGCGGCGTCCATCTCCTCGCCGGCGGAGTACGGGCTGTCCGCCTGCGGCATGGGTCCGGGACCGGACATTGATCGGTTCCGGCTGGCTGTGGGACATTCGGTGTGCTCTCGGCGTGGTTGCATGTCCGTGATCGCTCTGCATCACCGACCGCAACCGTCGCCAGGAAGTGTTCAAGGTTTGACCACTTCAGGGTCATCGGAAGCGCGCTGTACCGGCCGCGCCAGTCCCTCGCAAAGGAGCGAAAACCATGAAGACCAAGGCCGCTGTCGTCTACGAGCCGGGCAAGCCGATCGAGATCGAGGAGCTCGACCTTGACGGGCCGAAGGACGGCGAGGCGCTGATCCGGTACACGTACGCGGGGTTGTGCCACTCCGACGTCCATATCGCGCACGGCGACCTCGAGGCGCGGATGCCGATGGTGCTCGGGCACGAGGGCGCCGGCGTCATCGAGGAGGTCGGTCCGGGTGTCACGCGCGTGAAGCCGGGCGACCACGTCGTGTGCTCGTTCATCCCCAACTGCGGTGTTTGTCGCTACTGCTCCACGGGGCGTCAGTCGATCTGCGACATGGGAGCGACCATCCTCGAGGGTTACCTGCCGGGCAACCGCTTCCCGATCACCGGTCCCCGGGGGCAGTACGGGGCCATGTGCATGCTCGGCACCTTCAGCCAGTACGGCGTCATCCACCAGAACTCGGCCGTCAAGGTGGACGACGACCTTCCCCTGGACAAGGCCGTGCTGGTCGGCTGCGGAGTCCCGACCGGCTGGGGGGCGGCCGTGAACACGGCCAACGTCAGGCCGGGCGACACCGTGGCGATCTACGGCATCGGCGGCATCGGCATCAACGCCGTCCAGGGCGCGCGGTACGCCGGAGCGAAGAACGTGGTCGCCATCGACCCGCTGGAGAACAAGCGCGAGAAGGCCATGGAGCTTGGCGCGACACACGCCTTCGCCACGGCCGAGGAGGCGCAGGCGGCCATCGTCGACATGACGCGCGGCCAGGGCGCCGACTCGGCCATCCTCACCGTCGGACTCATGACCGCAGAGGTCGTGCAGAGCGGGTTCGACGCCGTCGGCAAGGGCGGGACGGTCGTCGTCACCGGCCTGAACAAGTTCGCGGAGCAGTCGATCCAGCTGTCGGGCACCATCCTCACCTTGTTCCGCAAGAGCGTGAAGGGCAGCCTTTTCGGCGACTGCAACCCGACCACGGACATCCCGAAGATCCTCGGCCTGTACCAGTCCGGTGACCTGAAGCTCGACGAGATCATCACCCGCAGGTACACGCTGGAGCAGGTGAACGAGGGCTACGACGACCTGCTCAGCGGCAAGAACGTGCGCGGCATCATGGTTCACGAGCACGCGTGACGCACGGATGAACGACGGTCTCGACGAGACCGTCGGGCGGGCCCGCGAGGTCGAGCTGCTGCTGGCTGCATTGGACAGTGGCGCGCACGTCGTCCTCGAGGGCCCGCCCGGTACCGGCAAGAGCACGCTGCTGCGGGAGGTCGCACACACCCGCGCGGTGCCGTTCCACTTCGTGGAGGGCAACGCCGAGCTGACACCGGCGCGCCTGGTCGGCCACTTCGATCCGGCCCGGGTGCTGTCCGACGGGTACGTCGAGGAGATCTTCGTCGACGGCCCGCTCGCCGGCGCCCTGCGCGACGGCGGGCTGCTGTACGTCGAAGAGCTGAACCGCGTCCCGGAAGAGACGCTGAACGTCCTCATCACAGTGATGTCGGAGGGCGAGCTCCACGTGCCGCGCCTCGGCCTGATCGCTGCAGCCGCGGGGTTCCGCATGGTGGCGGCCATGAACCCGTTCGACGCGGTCGGGACGGCGCGCATCTCGGCGGCGGTGTACGACCGCACGTGCCGGATCGCCATGGGCTACCAGCCGGCGGCGGACGAGCAGGAGATCGTGCGACGCCGCTCGCCCGGCTGCCCCGCGGACTGGCAGGCCCAGGTCGTCGAGCTCGTGCGGCGCACCCGAGACCACCCTGACCTTCGGGTCGGGTCGTCCGTGCGCGGTGCGATCGACCTCGTCCGCATCGCCACCGCACTCGCGACCTCACGCCGCCGCCACGTCACCGACTGGGGCGTGGGCCTCGACAGCGCGTTCGTCTCGTTGTCCGGCCGGATCCGGCTCGCGGAGTCCACGCGACGCACGGCCGAGCAGGTCGTCCAGGAGCTCTACGAATCGGTGTTCGGTGCCCCACCGCGGGACGACGCGTCGCCGCGGGGGGATGATGACCGGGGGGAAGCCGCCGCCCGCCTAGTGCGGGCACGCCGCGGCTGAACCGCGCTTCTCAGCGCCACGCCAGGACGGTTTCGCGGGCCGACCTGGCCCGGGGGCACGCACACTTCGCCCATGTGTCGCCGCAGCTCGGCGAGCTCGACGAGGCGGCGATGGAGTCCCTCGTGCGAGACGAGGCCGGTGAGGCGCTGCACCTGCTGGCCGACCTGACGACTGCGACGGACGAGTCGCTGCGGAACAAGGCGCTGCGCCTGGCCGGGAGGATCATGCTGGACGTCGCCCGCGACGGCACGGCCCGGCGTCCCGGGGCTGCGAGCCTGCGACCGACTCCGGCCGACGGTGGTGGTGACCTTGACATCGACCTGTCCATCGACCAGATCTCGGCGGCTCGTGCGGAGGGAAGGGTCGTCGGGCTGGACGAGCTGGTCGCCCGCGACTGGCGGCGTCCCGACCTCGCGCTGTGCCTGGTGGTGGACGCATCGGGCTCGATGTCCGGCGACCGGCTCGCGGCAGCCTCGATGGCCGCCGCCGCCTGTGCCTGGCGCGCCCCTGCGGAGTTCGCCGTCCTCAGCTTCGACCGGTCCGTCCGGGTGCATCGGGCGCTTCGAGCGCAGAGCCCGCCGGTCGAGGTGATCACGGGCCTGCTGAGCCTTCGCGGACACGGCGTCACAGCCCTGGGGACCGCGCTGAGCTGCGCCGGCGACCAGCTGCGCACCGCGCGTGCCGGCCGTCGGGTCGCCGTCCTGCTCAGCGACTGCCGGGCGACCGACGACGTCGACCCGACGCACGCCGCGCTGGCGCTCGACGAGCTCGTCATCCTCGCGCCAGCCGCCGACTGCGCCGAGGCGACGGAGCTGGCGCAGCGGGTCGGCGCCCGGATCTCGACCCTTGCCTCCGCGGCGGACGCTCCGAGAGCCCTCGCCGCCGTCCTCGACCGGTAGCGGTTCGCCGGATCTGACCGCCGCAGCGGCTGGCCTACGGGCGGATCCGGGCGACGCGGCGACGCGGCGGGGGCCCGGCGCCGCGCGCTGAGCCGCGCGATCCTCCTTTGGTAGGACGCCGCCGGCTGTAGAGGCGACGTACCTTGATCCGGTGAGCCGGGCCCGGCTCACCGGTGGCGCTGATGGCGTACTTCGTCTACTCGCTCCTGGTGCCCACCGTGTCCGGGATCCTCGCCTCCAGCCAGGTGGGCTACCGGGACGTGCAGCCCTGGGTCGACCTGAACGCGGCCGAGGCTGTCCTCTTCGACGGGACGATCACAGGCGATCAGTGGACCCATCTGGCGGTCACCGCGACCTTCTGGATCGTCCTGCCGGCGCTCATCGGCCTCGTCGTGGTCAGGAAGTCGGAGGTGAAGTAGTCGCACGTACGAAGCAGAGGTCCCCCCGTTCCCGCGAACGAGGGGACATCTGCCCTTTCGTGTCCGGTGGGCACAGACCGTTGTCGTCACGACGCCGCCGCCGCCACGGGCTGGGGCCGCGAACCCGCGGACGCAGGAGCAGCGCCTGGGCTGGCCCAGGGGTTCCAGCCACCGTAGAAAGGGCTGATATCGACACACTGGGTGTGTGCGCGTATAAGCGCGCATTCGAAGGTTGCGCTGATATTCTCCCCTTAAAGGAGGTACTGGTCATGAACGAGAGGATTCCCGTGCGCTCACCGACCGCGCTTGGGCAGGTGCTAGCGAGGCTGCGGTACGAGAACAACATGACCCAGGAGCAGCTGGCGCGAGCGCTAGGGGTGGCCCGCCGGTACGTGTACGAGATCGAGAGTGGTCGACCGAACCTGTACGCGACCCGGCTCTTCGAGGCGCTCCGGGAGGTCGGAGCCCACCTTGAGGTCGTCACCACTACCCCGGCCCGACACGGTGACGAACAGCCCGCCGCCAGCACGCCCGTGACCGCGCCGTGACCCCGGAGCCATGTGATCTGTGGCTGTACGGGACGCCGATCGCACGCGTTCACGAAGACGCCCAGCACCGGCTCCACCTGGCATGGACCGACGAGGCCGAGCACCGCTGGGGCCGGGGCGTGCGCGTGCTGTCGGCCAAGCTCACAATCGGCACCGTCCCTCCACCAGAGGTGGTCCGGGCCTACCTCGACGGGCTGCTCCCAGAGGGCAATGCCCGGGTCAACGCCGCACTGACCGCTCGCGTTGGGCCCGACGACACCTACGGGCTCGTCCGCGCCTACGGACGCGACACGCCTGGTGCTGCCATCTTCGTCCCCGCAGGTGCACCCGACCCGACTCGCCAGGGCACCTATCTGCCCCTCACCAGGGGCGAGGTCGCCACCCGGCTGCTCAGCGCCGACGCCCACCAGCCGAGCACCCCCGGTCGCATAGCGGAGTCCTCCACGCTGCCCGGGATGATCCCCAAGATCACGCTTCACCGCGACGGCGACCAGTGGTACGCGTGCAAGGAGGGCGCACCCTCGACCTGGATCCTCAAGCGCGCGGACGAGGCCAGCAGCCGCGTCGCCGACGTCGTCGACACTGAGGTCGCCTGCCTGGCCCTAGCACGGCAGTTGGGCCTGACAACCATCTGCGCTGAGATCGTCGACTTCGGCGATGTTCGCGCGATCGCCGTTTCCCGCTACGACCGGGAGGGCGCGGCGGGGGGAACGCGCATCCACCAGGAGGACCTCGCCCAGGCCCTCGGGCTGAACACCCAGGACCCCAACCGCAAGTTCCAGTGGGGTTCGCGCCTGCCGTCCCTGGCGGCGGCCGCGGGGGTTCTGTTCCTGGACGGAGGTAACCCGGACGACCTGTTGCGGCTTGTCACGTTCAGCCTGCTGGTGGGCAACACCGATCTACACGCCAAGAACATCTCGTTCCTGCGGTACGCCGACGGCTCGGTCGGGCTCAGCCCGGCCTATGACATCGCCATGCACCTTCACCATCCACGGACCAACCCCCGCCGCTTCGCCATGGACATCGACGGTAGGTATCTCATCGACGCAATAACCGTTGAAGACGTTATCGCCGAAGCCCGCCGGTGGGGGCTGAGCCAGCGCCGCGCAGATCGCATCGTCACCGACCTCACGGACGCGCTCGACGCAGAGCTCAGCCGGCTCGACCGCGCCGGACATCCTGGCGTGACGCCTCTGGCTTGGGACACGGTGCGCACCCGCATCTCGGCGGTTCACGGGATCCTCGTCCGGAGACACGTGCTGAGAGGCTCGACCGTCACTCCCGCCAAGCCGCCGCGTGGGCGTGCCCGCTGAGCCCGACTCGCAAATCGGTGTAGACGAAGGCCTGGCCCGAGGGTTGAAGGGTCATGCGACCGAGATCGCGACAGTCCCCCGACGCCGGCCGCTGGCAGAGGTTCAAGGTCTGGCCTGGGTCCGTCGATGCTGGGCGCAAAGAATGGGGGCCGAGGTGGCGGGAATCGGCGAGGCGTGTCGGTGCGGGCACAGCCGTTCTGGCGACCTGCCCTGCTATATGTGCTGGGACCGCACCGCTGACGAGCCCCTGACCAAGCTGATGATCGACATGGCTCGACGGCGAGAAGGTACTGCGCTGCCGATGCTGCGCCAGATCGGTCACCCGGCCGCTGTGGGGGCGCTCCGAGCAGCGCTGGGCGACACCGACCCGTGCATCCGGGCTGCGGCGGTGAACTCCTTGGGGTGGAGCGGGCAGCACTCTGACGTGGAGCTGATCGCACCCCTACTTGCGGATGAGGACGTCGCAGACGAGGTGGTGGGCAGCATCGCCGAGCTCGGCGGGCCGATGGCGACGGACCTACTGTGGCGGGTCGCCTCGCAGGCCGGTCCGGCGAGGCGGCTACGGGCGCTGGGCGGGATGTCGTGGTGGGGTGACCGCCGAGCCCACCGTCCCCTGCAGGACCTGCTTGGCCAGAGCCTGGGTGAGCCAGACGGTTGGCATGTCGCCCCCGGGCTGCTGCGCTATGGCGACCCCGCCGACCTCGACCGCATCATCGCTGTTGTCGACGCGCGAGCACGTGAAGCCGGCCGGGATGCAGGGCGCTCGGCGGCGGTGTTCGAAGCCTGTGACCAGATCGCGGTCGCCCTGCAGAAGGTCCGGCCTGAGGACCTGGACGCTGCTGTCGAACACCTCCACCAGATCCTTACCGCCACCGTGGAACGTGGCCAGCACTGGGCCACCTCGCGCCGCCTCCACCCCGCCCTGCCCCGATCGGTTGGCCCTAGCCCCGCGCTGCTGGGAGCCCACCCGGTCCGAAGCCTGGCCCTGCGCTACGGCGCCGAACCGCCGCTGAGTGGCGCGGAACCGTCGGCGCAGTTCCGGGGGCAGCCGGACTGGCGCGGCGAACCAGCCTGGCCCATTGGAGCCGACGGCCACCCGATCACCTTCTACGGTCAGCTGCCCATCGGCGGCGACCCGGCCCGCACCGCCTACATCTTCATCGGCGGCCCGGACAGCTGGGCGCCGCTGGGCCAAGGCAACGCTGTCGTCGTCCAGCCCGGCCCGCCGCCGCACCTGCACATCCGGCCGCTGCGAGAGGGCCCGCACATCTTCGACTGGGTTCAGGAGGACCCACCACGGTTCCGGGACCGGTTACGACGCGCACCCGCGCCACCCCGATACGCCAGCCTCCAACCATGGGCGGATCCGGAGATCTGGGAACGGGACGACGCCGGGCTCGACGACGGTCACTGGAACAAGATCGGCGGCACCCCGCTATGGCTGCAGAACCCGGACACCCCACCCGGTGACGGCTGGGACTTCGCCTTCCAGTTCGGCGCTGACTCCGCCGGCGAGGAACTCGGAGACGGAGCCGAATGCTACGGCTTCCTCAACCACGACGGCACGGGCGCCCTCCTCTGGCAGTGCCACTGACCCAAGCCCTTCGGCGCGTGGTTTGATCACGCCTCGAAGACCCGTGCACGCTGATCTACGGCGGGGCCTGGTCAGCGGAGATCTCATGCCGCGCCGTGGGAGGTACGCGGGTCGCCGTCATGAGGTCCGCCGTGCTGTCGCAGAGCGGCCAGCCCTGCGGTGGCGACGGGCTAGCCTCAAGACGGTCCCGTGTGCACTTGCAGTCTCGGGGAGGCGGTCATGGGCTTCTCGATCCGTGTGGCGCCCGGTGTTCGCGTCAGCGCGTCGAGTCGCGGTGTGCGTACCAGCGTCGGCACTCGCGCGGCGCGCGTGCACGTGGGGGGTGGCCGGCCGGGGATCTCCACCGGCGTGGGCCCGGTTCGTTACTACAGCAGCCTGGGTGGGGGCTCCGCCTCATCGGGGGGTGGTCGCGCGACGTCGTCGACTTCGGGTATGAGTCGACAGTTGGCGGCGGCCGCGAGGGCGCAGGAGGCGCAGGAGATTCAGGATGCGTTCATGGCGATCAGCGACCTGCATCGCCCGGGTTTCCCATCCGCTCAGCGGCCGGTGGCACCGCCGCCACCGCCGGTCGATGTCGACGCCCTGCGCGAGGAGCACCGTAGCGCCGCACTTCGCGGGATCGGCCTGTTCGATCGCAGGGCTCGCGCCGCGGCCAGGGCCGCTGCGGACGCCGCCGCGACGGCGGAGTCGGAACGGATCGCCGTTGCCGACGCCGCCGCCCATGCCCGTTACCAGGAGCAGCTGGATGGCTGGTGGGCCCGGTTGATGAGTAACGAGCCGGAGACGGTTATGTGCTACCTCGCCGGGGCGTTCGAGGACAACGAGGCCGACGCCGCCGCGCTGGACATCAGCGGGGGCGAGGCATCACTGATGGTCCTGGTCCCCGGCGAGGAAGCCATTCCCGAACGCCGGCCCGATGTCACCCCAGCCGGCAACTTGACCCTGAAGAAGCTCACCAAGGCCGAGCTGGCCGACTGGTATCGCGCCCTGGTCGCTGGCTACGCGCTCGCCACCGTGAAGGAGGCCCTCGCGGTGGCTCCCGGCCTGACGGGAGCGCGGATCATCGCCCTGCGCAAGAGTCGGGTCGACGCCTACGGCAAGCAGCGCGTCGAAGCCGTCTTCGCCGCCCACTTCACCCGCGGCGCCCTCTACGGCATCCGCTGGCAGGAGGCGGCCTCCACCACAGTCATCACCGATGCCGCCGACGAGCTGACGATCAACCTCGCACCCCGTACCAACGCCATGCTGGCACTTGACCTCACCAAGCACCCCGAGATCGCCGCCGCTCTAGACGCGATTGACCTGGACCTCACGGCCTGAGAAGTCGACGGCCCGTCACGGGCGTGGCCGCCGAGCCGGTGTACAGGGTGCGCCGAGCACGGTAGAGCGGGTCACCCTGCCCGGTCGCCTCGACAGGGCGATCTTCCGGTTCCACGTCGACCTCAACTTCGGTGACCCGATCGCGCCGCCACCGGCCCAGGTCGAGGTGCCGCGGCTGCTCGGCGGTGAACCAGTCCGGGTGTTGGCTTACCCGCTGGTCATGGTCTCGGGGAGAAGATCGTCACGATGGTCGAGCGAGGCCGGGCCAACACCCGGTGGCGCGACTTCGCCGACGTCTGCCAGCCGTCGAACCTACGTGCTCCCAGGGCTAGAGGAGTCCCGCGAGGCTCCATTGCATCCCTGCGGCGACACCCGAGGCGCGGCGCCCTGCCGGCAGGGGCACCGAAGCCGGCGTCTTCTGCGTGTACGGCCCATAGGCCGGGTTGATTCCGAGTTGGCCAGACCCGTTGTAGCCCCAGACCCAGACGCTGCCGTCAGACCGGAGTGCGAGGCTGTGCGAATCGCCGACTGCGATGTCGGTGAGCCTGGTGCCGGCCGGAGCGCCTGGAAACGGAACCTGCACCGGTGTGGTGTACAGCCTGACCGAGGTTCCGTCGCCGCGCGTCCCTTGCCCCCAGAACCAAATATCGCCGCCAATGTCTCGTGCGAGCGCATGCGCTGAGCCGACGCTGAGTTGCTCGACGTAGTTCAGACCGGGCAACGGCACAGGTGCGGTGTCAACAGTGGTTGAGCCGGTCCAGCCGGCCCATTGTCGAACTCCCCACGAAAAGACCGTCCCACCGCCGACGACAGCATATGACACGCCGAATGCGGCGGCAATCGAGGTAGTCGCCGTCAGTCCTGGCACCATCACGGGGGTTGCCCGGGCGCCCCGTGTTCCGTCACCCAGCTCTCCCCAATCATTCCTTCCCCACGCAAAGACGCGCCCGTCGTTTCGAAGGGCCAGGGTGTGCTGCATGCCCGCCGCAACTGCGACGATGTTGTTCAGTCCCACCGGAACGGGCAGGCGGTTGGCAATAATCGTGCTGGGGTCACCAAAAAGGCTGTCGGGGTCGGCTCCCCATTTCCAGACGCTACCGTCAGCGCGGAGGGCGACACCGTGGGTCCGGCCGGCTGCGATGTCCACAACCTTGTCGAGGACGCCCACCCGTCCCGGAAATGATCTATGCGCCACTGACGTCCCATCGCCGAGTGTGCCCAGGAGATTTAGCCCCCAGGCCCAGACGGTGCCGTCCGTGGCGAGCGCAAGCGTCCACGAGTCCCCGCTAACGACCTTCGCCGCCGCTACGGTAGGGACGACCCAGACGGGCGTCGTGCGTTTGGTGGTCGACCCGTCACCCAACTGCCCATAGTCATTCCCGCCCCAGGCGACGAGGGTTGGACTACCCGGAGGCTCTTCGCCGGTTCCAGTCCCAACCTCGCGAAGTGGTGGGATGTATGGGTGGCGCTCCAGCAGGTACTTCTCGGGCAGGCGCCCCCCGAAGACGTCAAGTCCGAGGCATTTCTGGCACAAGTCCCCGGGAGCTGTCGGTGCAGTGTCCCAGGTGGTCGGATCCGCGCAGAGGATCAGTCCGCAGATCCGGTCCTGGAGCCCGCTTTCGCCGCGTTCCCGTTCCTCGAGTAGCTGCGGGCCGAAACGATCGAGCAGCCGGAGCGTCTCCAAGACGCCAAGGTGCTTGGGCAGCCCGATCAGGCCATAAGTGCCTGGCTGGTCCACCCAGGCCGTGACCCGGCGTTTGTCCACGTCGACGCGAGAGGTCTGGACCGGGGTAAACTCGCGGGAGTCGCGGTCGACGCGGAATAGCATGAGGGTCCAGAGATCGACGTGCTCGGCCCCCCTCTCGTCGAAGCCCAGCGTGAGCAGATGTGGGACCAAAGGATCGTCGGCCTGATCGGGCCAAGCTATCTCGACGTAGCGACCGATACTGCCGAGGGTCGCATCCGGTAGGGGGTCATCGATATCGGAAACCCGGAGCTCGATCCGCTCGCCACGATCGGGCATGCTGCCTCCATTTCCCGGTGAATCAGGGACGCGCCCAGCAATCACCAGCAGCAGGCGTCAACCGGGTGAAGTTGCCTGCTGCATGGTCTGAACCAATGCTTTCAATTGCGCGGCCGCCTCGATGGCCGCAGATACTTCCTTTTCGAGTGCGGCCAATCGTTCCCGGGCCAATGCCGGCTGTTCGATCGGGACCCACGGTGGAATCGACAGCGTGCCATTGCGGAATCGGCTAAGGCGGCACCGCAGCTCGCCGTCTAGCTCCTTCAAGGTGGTTCGCCCCGGAACGGTATGGAACGAGAACGATCCAGCCGCCTGGAGACCCTCACCGTTGGTGACGGTTACCTCCACAGTCACGGTGGTACCCGCCTGTGGCAGCTGATAGATCGTAAGCTCGGGGGAGTCAGTCGGGCCGGGCGTCGCACCGGAGACCGACCATGAGAAGCTGTATCCGCCCGGATCGTTGAGTACTGAAGCCAGATTGCTCACGAGGAACGTCTGCGTTCGGCCCTCAACAAGAGGAGTAGCGCACGGATCCGCTGAGCGATCAATTCCAATCGAAAGTGGCGGCCGAGCTGTGGATTCGGGCCGGACAACCATGACGTCACGGCTCAGGGAGCGTCCCGCGTAGGTCGCTGTGAGCGTCACCGACGTGGGGCTGAACGTCGCTGTTTGTGGCAGTACCGCGAGTAACGCCAACGATGTCCTTGCGCCGGCAGCGACAGTGAGGGTTAGCGGCTTGATCAGTGAGGAGTCACTACTTGTGATATCGATCGTCAGGGGAAACAAGGCGGCATGATCGACATCGACGCTAACGGCGGGCGGCGAAGCCGCCCGTACCCAGCTCGTCTCCACCGGTGCCGTGAAGAAGGCTAGATCAGATACCGGGAACATGGTGTCGAGCGGCGGCTCGTAATCGCTGGTCGCCGAGCGCGGGTAGTGATCATCGATGATCTGGCTGAACTTCGGCCACGCGTTGGTCGACGCGTCGTGGGGGGGGAGATTCTCGTAAACGTTGGACAGATGGCCTCCGCCCGCGTTGATGATGTCTTCGATCCGGTGGCCGAGCTGATCGTGAAGGTAGAAGAGAAACAGTGTGCCGCAGCCGATCTCTGGGCTAGACGGGTCAATGTCCTCGTCGTTAGCTTCGAGCCAGTTGGCGCGGTCGGTGTTGAGCCAACTACTGGAAACGTTCCAGGTGGCAATCCGCAGCGTCGGGAGCGCCGTGATGCCCGGGTAGGCGCGTTTCAGCAGCTGAGTGCTCAGGAACCGGGACAGTGACTCGCCTTTGTTCCCCTCGCCAAACCTAAACCATGGGCCGAAGGTATAGAATGAGAAGGAGCGCATGAACATCTCGCTAACCTCGGCGACGAGGAGGTAGCGGGCCAACTGGATGGGAGTGCCCTCCCCCATTGCAAGGTCGCCGAAATTTATCGTTACCTGAAGCGGAACCGGCCCCCAGCCGCCCCATTTACCGCCTATGTACTGATTAGGTGGGCTGGGGTTCCCGGCAGCGTCCATGGCCACTTGATTGATGGACACGTTGATGGGCGGCGAAGTGTCGAGACCGCGACCCGAGAACCAAGTGCGGAGGAGTGCGAAGTCGTCATCGCAGTGATGCATCAACTTGGTTGCTAGATCTTTGCCCCTAGCCGGGCTGAGCGTATCGTCGTATTGAACGTGGTAGAACTGGGTTTGGCCATTGTTTGGCAGATCGGCGATCGTGTACGCCATGTTGGTCTCCCGCGACGTGTCAGCTATCGAGGTTCGCCTTAACTCAAAGTCTGGATATTAGGAGAATACAAACCGGTAACTCGTCAGTTTCTTGGGAACTGAGATGGCCCACTCATCGCTTGCCACCTCTGAATTGTCTATTGCTCCTGTAAATGCTCCACCTTTGTGATCGTTAGGTCAAGTCTCGATCAGCGGCCGGCTGAGCGGATCTTCAGGGTGAATCTCGTATTGTGAGACGATGTCGCGGCTCCGACATCGCCAGAGTGGGCGGGTGGGCGAGGGCCAGATGCCGACTGCTCGTGTCTGACCTCGAGCGATCTCGACCGTCAGGAGTGGTCGTCGATGTGGTCGGCACAGGAAAGCAGGCGCTCGACGAGGCAGGCGCCCCGCTCGAGGTCATCAGCAAGGTCACCGGACACTCCGGCGGCGACGTCACCCGCGACCATTACCTCAGCGTCTCCGCCGAACGCACCCGCCGTGAGTTCGAGACCGTCGCCGACCAGGCTCACCACCCCCAAGGCCGCCCTTGCACCACCGGCCGCCGCCGAACGCGGACCAAGACGTAGTGACCAGCAAAGTGCCAGCAGTCGACCGACGACGACGACCCGAAGGGGGATGCTGCGATGACTTAGCAGGTCAGAGGCCTGTTGATCTGTGCCCCCGAGAGGGATCGAACCTCCGACACACGGTTTAGGAAACCGTTGCTCTATCCACTGAGCTACGAGGGCGGGACGTCGCGAGGTCGCCTGTGCGACCCGTGCCGGACGGCCGGGGCCAGGCTAGCGGATGCCTCCGCCGAGCGCCCGATCCCAGCCGCCGGCCGCATCCGACGGGTCAGGCTCCCACGTGCTCGTAGTCGATCTGCGCGCTGTCCTTCGCGATGGCCTCCTGCACCTTGTCCCGCTTCATGGTGAGGTTCACGGCCCAGTAGAAGATCACCAGGCTGTAGGCGATCACCACGACCAGGTCGACCCAGTTGGGGAGCCAGCTGTGGGCGCCGTTGCCGTACCGGCCGATGACCCCCAAGACCACGAACCCGAGGATCCACGGGCCGATCCACATGGCCGGCCGGATCATGCTGCGAGCGTCCGTACCGGCTACGGAGGACCCGATCCCGAAGAGCAGCAGCCCGACCGCCAGCGCCACGGCGAGCTTCCAGGTGTACTCGAACCCGCCCCAGTAGAGGATCAGGTTGGCCGAGCAGAACGACGCGGGCAGCAAGAACTTGGGTATCGGCATGCGGTAAGGCCGCGCGCGGTCGCCGTCCTCCTTGTGCAGCGCGGCCAGGGACACGGGGGCGAAGCCGTACATGATCGCGGTCGCGCCGGTGACGACGCCGACCAGCCGGTTCCAGCTCGGGAACGGCCCGAAGCAGAGCTCGCCGACGACCGCCGCGAGCAGGATCGACCAGACGGGGACGCCGCGCTTGTCCACCCTCGCCAGCGCGCTCGGCATCTCCTCCTCCTCGCCGAGGGCATAGGACAGCCGCGCGGTGGTGCCGAGGTAGACGATGCCGGTGCCGGCGGGGGAGACCACCGCGTCGATGATGAGGAGGGTGGCCAGCCACCCCGCTCCAACGGCCAAGGCCAGGGTGTACCAGGCGCCGTAGTCGGAGGGGTCTCCGCCGAGCGGCGACGACCAGTCCTTGGCCACGTTGGCGGGGTCGACACCCGCGATGAACGACAGCTGCAGCAACGCGTACAGCACGGCGCCGATCGACATCGCCGTGATGATCGCCCGAGACAGGTCGCGCTTGGGGTTGCGGGCCTCCCCGGCCAGCTGCACCGCCTGCTCGAAGCCCTGCAGGGCGAAGACGACGCCGGCGGGCAGGGCGGCGAACACCCCGTGGAACCCGAACGGCATGAAGCCGCCGCCCGAGGTGAAGTTGCTGGTGTGGAACGACAGTGACGAGACGACGACGATGGCCAGCACCGGCACGGCGGTCTTCCAGATCACCACGACCGCGTTGGACTCGGACATGAACTTCGCGCCGGCGAGGTTGATGGCGGTGAACAGGACCATCCCGAGCGTCGCGATCACCAGCCCGCGGCTGTTGAGCAGGCCAGCACTGGGCCCGGTGGCGTGCAGCATCGGGAAGTTCTCGTGGACGCTCTTGATGCTGTTGACGTAGGTGATCGCCGCCAGGATCTCGATCGGCGCGATCGCCACCGCCTGCAGCCACGACGCCCAGCCCGCGGTGAACCCCGCCAGGGGACCGTGCGAGAAGTACGGGAACCGGCCCGTTCCGCCGGCGACGGGGTAGGCCCCGCCGAGCTCGGCGTAGACCAGCGCGAGCACGGTGAGCATGGCCGCTGCCAGGATCCACGACAGGATCGATGCCGGCCCCGCCACCTCCGCCGCGTTGAGGGCACCCAGCAGCCAGCCGGAGCCGATGATCGATCCCAGCGAGACGAACATGAGGCCGTAGAAGCCGACCGTGCGGTGCAGCTTTCCGGGCTCGGGGCGCAGGTGGTCGTGGCTCATCGCCGTCTCCTGTCCTGGGATCGGGTGCTCCGGACGGACCCGCCCCGAAATAGGGCGATCACGCATGCTTGCCGGTGCGTCACCGGCCGTCAACCATGTGCAGGCCTTGATCCCTCAGCGGGTGGACCCCTCAGCGGGTGGATGGCTCCGGGGCTGGATGGCTCCGCGGCTGGATGGCTCATCGGGTGGAGGGCTCCGCGGCACCGCGGCCGCGTAAGGACCCAGCGCCTCGGCGGGCGGCGACGAAGCCCAGCCCCGCACCCACGGTGATCGACACGACGTGGCCCACCGCCGCGACGTCCAGGTGACCCAGGCCCTCGAAGATGTACGGCGCAAGCAGGGCCAGGCCAGCCGCCCCGACGAGCCTCGACGCCCAGGGCCCGGCGACCAGGGCGGCGGCCAGGGCACTGACGACGACGAACGAGGGCCCGACGTCGACGGCGTGGCGCGCGGTCTCCGGCAGCAGCCCAAGGTGCACCCGCCATGCCACGACCCCCTCGCTCACCAGGGTGCCGACGACATGGGCCGAGGCGACGACGGCGAGCAGTCTCCAGCCGCCGAGCCGCCACCCCGCCGCGAGCAGACCGACCAGGGCCAGCAGCACCCAGACGGGTGCGGACTCCTCGGCGAGGAAGGCCGAGGCGACCACGGCGGCGAGCGGGCGGGACTGCAGGTTCGCGACGTTGGTACTGGCCCAGGAGAGCCAGCGCTCCCGGCTCGGCTCGTCCTGCGCGGCCAGGACGGCCGAGCCGAGAGCGAGCGCGCCCGCATAGGCCGTCACGCCGGCGCTGAGCGGTCCGCGTGCGCGCAAGGCCCCGATGAGCGCCTGCGTCGGGCTCCCTCGCACCTGAGCATGGTGCCCCACCGCGTCCGCTCGCACGGCCAGCCGGCCGGCGCGGTCGAGGTCAGCGGGCGGGCGCCTCGAGCGTCACGACCGTCTCGGGCGTCGCGAGCGAGAGGCGCTCCGACGCGGGGCCGAGGCTCGCGCCGTCGGCCGCGACGTGGCCGACCCCAGCGAGACGGGGCATGAACGTCGCCGTGAAGCGGGCGGTGGGGTCGGCACCGCACCCGGTGGCCGAGACCGCCCCGCCGCCACCGTGCTCGGCCTGGACGTGCTGTCCGTTCGCCGCCTCGAGGCCGAACACGCAGCCTGGGTGGAGGAACCCTCGGCCGCCGGCGACGACGAGCCGGAACGTCTCCCACTCCTGGGGCCAGGGTCCTGCGGCGCTGACCCGACCGCCGCCACCGCCCTCGCCGCAGAGGTAGTGACCCGACTCGGTGCGGATCGTCACCCGCGCACCGTCGGGGAACCCTCGCGACGCACGGTCCATCGCCTGCAGGTCGAAGGTCTCCCACTCCCCGGCGGTCTCGCTCGTGGCGTCCAGATCGGCGCCGCCCCCCTGCCTGGCGTGGAGGAAGTGCACGCCGTCCACCGTCCGGATCGCCGTCGTGTGCAGCCAGTCCGCCGCCTGGGGCCACAGGAGCGCCTCGAAGGTCTCGTGCTCCCCTAGGCGCAGACTCGTAGCACGGGCGGCGCCGCCGCCTCCACCGGCGGCGCAGACGAAGCGGCCGTTCGCGGCTCGTAGGGCGAAGCGCGAGAAGTGCCCGAGCACCGAGGGCTCGCCGGGGGCGAGAGCGACGACGAAGACGGTCTCGGCGACGTCCGGATCCCCCACAGAGGCAGTCAGCGTGCCGTCGGGCCCGGTCGCGGTGACGAACAGGTGGCGCCTGGAGCGCAGACGCACCTCGGCGCCGTCCGCCACCTCGCTCCACTCCCCGGCGACGGGCACGAGCTCGAACGTCTCGTCCGACCGCGGTGAGGGTCCTCGGCCCGTGACCTCCGCGCCGCCGCCGGCGCTGGCCTGCAGGAAGAACCCATTGGCTGTGCGCACGTGCAGCCTCTGCGCCATCTAGAACCCCCTCAAGCGGCCGCTCGATCCCGACCCGCGTGCGGTCCACCGCCCCACGAGGGCGTGCCTGTGCCGGCACGCGGTGCCACGGCGATCGGCCGCGTCGCCAGTCTTCCGGCCACCACCGGGGCTCCGACCGGTACGGAGGTCCCGCGTCGGCGCCGCCGGCCCGCCGCGACCCCCGCCGTGGGTGTTGCGCCCTCTCCTGCCGCTGCGTCGAGTGCCGCGCAAGCAGGCGTCGGACGTCGCACAGCGGGTGCCCGCACCCTTGTAGCCCGCCGCCGGGCGACATACCGTTAGGGCGCAATCACCTCTTGTGATCATCTGATGCGGGCAGAAGCCGTATAACGCATCAATCAGCGCGGGTGCCTAAGGCCTGACGGCCGAGGGGCGAGGTGCCCGATGTGTGAACCACGATGAGCCGAAGAGGAGTGGTCATGGCGCCCGAACCCCGCATCATCGACCTCACGAACCTACCCGCGCCGGCGGGACCGGGGGCCCCAGCGTCCCCGGCCGCTGCTCCGCACCCGGCGACGCAGGACCCGACCCCCCCCGACGAGCGCCATGCCCACCTTCTGCGGCTGGCCCTGGACCTGCAGCTCGATGCCATGCTGCTCACCCTCGGCGCCGCGGCCGCCCATGACGTGGCCGTCGACAGCGCACCCGGTGGGCCGTTGTGGGCACACGGCGACGACTCCGTGCCCTGGCGCCGCTGGCTGGCCGAGGACGTCGACGTCACGCGGTCGCTGACCTCGACCGCTCTGGCGCTGGACGCCGCGCTGCCCCCGACCCTGGGCGCCGGGCCGTCGCACACCGATGCCGCGACGACGGCCGAGGACCTCCTGGCCCGCTACGAGTCGATGTGCGCGATGCTCGAGGACCTGCTCGAGCGCGAGCACGCGGGCCTCGGCGTCACGTGGTACCCGCATGTGCGCCAGGCCTACGTCCGCTGCCGGGGTCGCGTGCTCGAGCTGCGGCGCCATCGTGCGGGGCTGGTCGCCGCCGCCGGCCCCGGCGAGGACCACCATTACCTGCCGGGTGAGCTTCTCGGCTGAGTGTGACGACGCCCGGATGACGCCGGCGTGCGATGTCACCCGGAGTAGCTCACCCGTTGCAGCGGCACCTCCCGGTTCACCCGTTCGGCCGGTGCGCACCGGGCGCAAGAGTGGGGCGGAACACAGGGCTTTCGGGCCCAAAGTCACTGGTCGCCGCCCGGATGGCTGAAGATCGACTTGCGCTCTCGGAGGTTACTCACGTTGTCAGCCTTGTGTCCCCGACAGGGCAACCCTAGGGTGATGACTCGTTACGTCCTGTAGTGCTACGCGGTCCGTCCGTGACCGGACGATGCCGCTCGTCGGGGGCGATCGCGAGCCGTCAGCGCCTACGCGAACTCGTTCCACGTCACCCGACCTGCTACCCGTCCCGACGGGGTTGGGGTGCTCAAGGGGGAACTGGCAGATGCAGGACAGAAGGAGGACCGAGTGGTGATCGCGACAGAGGCACCCGCCACAAGAGCGCAGCGGCACGGCGAGCCGTCCGGAGGCGTGTCGGTGGCCATCCGAAACGCGCCGACGGTCAGTGACCGCGACATCCATCTCCTTCGACTCTCCCTTGATCTCCAGCTCGACGCCATGCTGATGGTGCTCGGTGCGGCCGCCGCGGACGCTGAGGCCCACACCGCCTCCGCCGCCTGCCCGGTCGAGGCTGCGACGTCATCCCCGCCCTGGTCCCGCTGGCTCGCCGAGGATCTCGACGTCACCTGCTCGTTGACGCGCACGGCGTTGAACGCCCACGCCGCACTCCCGTCGACTCTCGGCGGCGACCCGTCGAAGACCTCGCCGGACGCCGTCAGCGACGACCTGCTTGCTCGCTACGAGTCGATGTGCGGCCTGCTGACGGATCTGCTGGCGCGGTCGGCCCCGAGCTCCCCGACATGGCACGCGGAGGTTCAGCGCGTGCTGGGCCGCTGCGAGGCACGGGTCGCCGAGCTCCAGCAGCGCCGCCGCCTGGCGGACGCGGCCCGCACCGAGACGTGTCACATCTACCTGCCAGGAGAGCTGCTCGGCTAGTGCACGCGTCACCCGCACCGAGGGGCCCATCCGGAGGGGAGGGCCCCTCGTGCGTTGCGGTCCCCTCCCGTGCCGGCCCATCCGTCACCCGGCTTCGGTCTTGTCCTCGATCTCCCACGCATGGTCCAGCACGTGCCACGCGATGCGGTGAGCCGCGTATCGGGCGGGCCAGCCGGGCCGGTCGCTCACCGGCGCCGCAGCCGCGGACCTGATCGCCGCGAGGAGTTCCGTGCGCAGCTGCTCGACCGCCTCCCGGTCACCGGCCTGCGGCTCTCGGACCTTGACGGCGACCTTACGGGCATAGGCGGCCTCGGCCGACACGACGTGCTGCGCGATCGCGTCGCGGTCCCTTCCGCCGCCTCGCGGCCCTTTGCGCAGCTGTGCCGGCGCACCCGCGACGACGTCGTCAAGCACGGCCCATGCCGCAGCGACCAGGGCAGCGGCGCGCGCGGCGTCGGCCTGTGTGAAGTCCTCGCGGTGGCACTGTGGCACCACGCCCGGGGCGCCGAAGTCGGTCGTCGCGTTGCCCGGTACGTGCTCCACGATGTCGAAGCGGTCCGCGGGCGAGGGCAGGCGCAGACCCGCGCGGGCGGCCACCACGGCGTAGCGGGGCGCGTACTGCGCAAGGCGGTCCAAGGACGCCTCGACGGTCCGACCCGACCGGCACCAGCCCGGCCAGTCGAACGCCGCCGCGAAGACCTTCGTGGCACCCACCTCGACGGTCACCGCGATGGATGGCGGCGCAACGGTCGACGACGTCGGAACGGCCATGCGCCAAGGCTGGCACTCGGGGGCCCTTGTGTGCCAACGGCCGCCTCACTCACGCTCATGGGGTAGCCAGCACTGCGGGCACGTCGTACCAGGCAGCTCGTGCCGGGTACGCCGTCGAGGCCAGGAGGCAGGTGAGCGACCATGCCGCAGGGTCACGTGGAGGTGGCGGCCTACCACTCGAACGGTTCGCTGCGCGGTTTCGTGGTCTGCGGGCGCTGGCCGGAGTCGACGCGGGAGTGGGCCCAGTTCCTGGCACTGGCGGTGCGGGTGGCTGCCGTCCCCGGGCTGCTGACGACGACCACGGTCTTCCGCACCGTCGAGGAGATACCGGAGCGCCCCCAGCCGGGCACCGTGGGGCTCGTGACGTCCGCGGGGCCGGTGCTGGGGGACGGCGCCCCGGCGCCCGGCCAGTTCGCCGGAACCTCACCGGCTGCCCTGCTGCTTCTGCACCCGCCCGCAGAGAGCACGCCGTCCACGCCCGAGGTTGTGGGCGCGGCGTCGGGCTGCGTCCTGCTGCCCGGCCTGCCCCACCTGGGGCTGGAGCACCGCGCGGCGTGGGTGGAGGCCGAGCGCGACGGTACGGTCACCAGGCTCGTGAGCCAGGTCGGCGTCAACCCCGCCCTCGACCCGGACACCGCCGTGCTCGCCATGCTGCTCGCCGCCTGATCGCAGCCGTCGCCGCCGGATGGCGTCACTCGGTCGGTCTCAGGGCGAGGTTTGCTTCACGAGGACGGCTGGCGCGCGGAGGCTCGCTCGCTGTCAGGGGCGGGTCGGGACCGCAGGAGTGACCCTGGGGACGACGCGCGGTGACGGTGAGGGCGAGACCCTCGTCGGTGTCCGGGTCGGGGAGGCCGTCGTCACCGGGCCGGGCGCGGCGACCCCTCGCGTCGGGGGGGTGGGCGCAACCGGCGTCGCCGTGCTCGGCCACACGCCGTCGACGGCGATCGCGATCGTAGCCAGGGCGCCGGTGACCGACTCGACGCGGATGCTGATCCGGCCCGACGCCGTCGTCACCGTGGAGCCCACAACGAGCGGCTCGTTGTAGTCGGTCGCGAACCCGGTGGGCAGGCTCGGTGAGCCGTCGAGGAGGAGGCTCTCGGTGGCCGTCGCGGGGTTCGGGTCCACCCGGCGCAGCAGCACCCCGGGCTGCAGGCTCCTCGGATGGCTCGCGAGCCAGACGTCGCGGCCGGCCGCCGGCCGGTACTCGAGCACGTAGGTCGCCCCCGCGGGGTCGGCGACCCGCAGCGACATGAGGCCGGTATGCCCCGACACCGGCACGAGGTCCGCCCGTGCCGGGGTGCTCACTGTGCGCTCCTGGTCGCCGGCCAGCACGCCGAGACGGTGGGCCTGCAGGGTGCTCAGCGAGCCGAGCTGCTCCCAGCTGATGCCCATGACGTCGTACCAGTCCCAGTAGCCGTGTCGCAGGCACGTCGAGGGCCAGGCCCCGCTGAACACGCCGTCGACCGCGAGGCTGCACTGCAGGCCGTTGCTGTGGTCGAGGCTCATGTTGTGCCCGAGCTCGTGCGCGAACAGCCCGGCGATGGTGCCGGAGACGTAGAGGTACCCCCCGGAGTCGATGGTCGACCCGACCGTGCCCAGCCCCGCGTAGCACGACGCGGCGTTGCTGGAGAGGTAGAGGACCAGGTGGTTGCGGGGGCCGTCGGTGAAGCCCACCGTGTCCGCGACGTCCGCCCACAGGTCGAACGGGTCGTCGGTGCACGTGTAGGAGGTGGTCGTCCAGCTGACGGCCGTTGTGACGGTGAAGGTCACCCTGCCCGCGGTCTGCTCGTTCCAGAACGGCGAGATCGTGCTCGAGAAGAGGGTCTGCAGCTGGCCGACGGTCGTCGCGTCGGCGGCGACGCCGCCGGGCCGCACGAGCACGAGGGTCACAGTGTGGTCGGACGTCGCTCCGGCGGCGGCGACCCCGGGCGGAGTGCCCGGGGTGACCCGTGCCCCGGACCCGTTCGGTGCCGGGGTCTCGAGCACGCGCAGCGTGCGAACGGCTCGACCCTTCTCGGCAAGGGTCGTCGCGTCGCGGCGCGTCCTGGCGCCGGGGCCGCCGGTGACGGGACCGCTGGGGACGGGACTACCGGTGACGGGACCGCCGAGCGTCACGGTCACCCGGCTTCCGGAGGCCACGCCTGCGAGTGCGTGGGAAGGCACCTGCACCCGGCCCTGGGGCGAGACCAGCCAGGTGGTCGTCGCGGCCTCGCGGTGCCCCGCCCGGCCGGCCGTCGCCCGGCGGCCCGGCAGCGCCACCGCGGCGTCGGACTCGACAGCGACCCTGACGACGGTGCCGGTGAGCGAGCCCACCGTGGCCGGCAGCGGGCGCGCGCGGCGGACGAGATCGGACGTCGCGCGATCCAGCCCCCTCGGAGCCGGGACGCCGCGACTCGCCGCCGCCGCAGGGGCGGGCAGCGGTGCTGCGGACCGCGATGGAGCTGCGGCCTGGGAACCTGCCACGGCCACGGACGGAGCTGCGGAGGCCGGGCCGATGCCGAGGGCCAGTGGTGTGCCGGCCAGCAGGCCGGTCGCTGCAAGGACCGCTGCGCCGGCAGCCCCGTGCCGCCGACCTACCCAGGCCCGGCGCCCGAGGTTCGCCCCTGCGGCCTCTGACGTCGACGGCACGATCCGGCGCATGCGGCTCCAGCTGTTCCGTGACGTGACGGCGTGGCCGCGTGTGGCTGCGCCGCCTCGGTCTTGGGCACCCCTGTCATCGGCACCGGGGCGGGCCTTCTTGAGCAGCCTGCGTCCGCGCCGACCGATCGCAGTGGCCGTGGTCACTCGGCGTGGCCCGCCGTGAGCCGGGGCGCCGCGCGGTTAGCGTGGTCGCGTGCCCGAGACCGCCCACCACCGGCCTGGCGCAGGTGCCGCCGTGCCCGTGGAGCGCGACGGCCCGCGGCGGGTACCGAACGCCGCGCGGGACAACCCGGTTCCTGACGATCGAGCTCGTGAGGACGACGCCCTGGCCACTGGGCGGCAGGACGACGAGACGGTGCCTGACACGGGCCTGGATGCGGGTGCGGGGGACGACGCCGCGCAGCCGCCGACCCCCGTCATCGACCCCGTCACCTCCTGGGTGGCTGTCCTGTCGGCCGATCCCACGCCCGACAGCCTGCTCGATGCCCGGCGTGGCCAGGGCGCGCTCGACCTCACCAGCGGCCACCCGTCAGGCCTGGCCCAGCTGTTCGCCGGGCGTCCCACCCGGCTGTCGAGTCTTGTGCGCGAGCCGGCTGCGCACGCCGCGGCCCGTCGTCAGGCCCGGGGCGTGCGCGCACTCAGCGCACGACTGGCGGCCGAGCGGGGGGTGCGGGCAGCATTCCTCGCCTCGGGCCTGGCGACCTGGCGGCCGCCTCGGCGGCAGGTGGCGGGCGTCGAGGTGATCCCGGCGCCGGTCTGCGCGCCGATCCTGTTGCACGGGTGCACCGTGCGGCCCCGCGGTGCGGCCCACGACGACTTCGACCTGACCCTGGACCCCCTGGTCGTCGTCAACCCCGAGCTCGTGCGGCGGCTGGGGGAGGACTATGGCGTGGCCGTCGACGGCCACGCGCTGGCGGGGCTGGCGCTCGGCACGCAGGGCTTCGACCCGAGGCCGGTGTTCGCGCGGCTGCAGGAGCTGTGCGCAGGCATCGCGGACCTCACTGTCGAGAGCGCGCTGCTCCTGGGCGCCTTCACGGCCGGCGTCGGCCCGATGGTCGCCGACCTGGAGGCCAGCCGTGAGGCGATCGCCGCGCACCGGGTTCTCGGCGGGGCGGGCGTGGGGGTCGTGTCGGCGGACCCGGCATCGCCCCTGGTGGAGGAGCCCGCGCAGGCCATCGGCGACGGAGTCTGCGTCGACCCGGACCCGGCGGAGGAGCTGCTGGTCATGGATCTCGACCCGGCTCAGCACGCCGCGGTCGACGCCGCCTCGGCCGGGCACGACCTTGCCCTGGAGGGGCCTCCCGGCACGGGTCTGACCCACACACTCGCCGCGGTGGCGGGCAGCCTCGCCGCGCAGGGCCGCGTCGTCCTCGTCGTCACGCCACGGCGGGCGAGCGCCGACGCCTTTCTGGCACGCCTGCGGGCCGCCGGGCTCGACGAGCTCGCGCTGGACCTCTACGACGGCCACGGCGATCGCCTCGGCACCCTCGCCGCCCTCGGGGAGTCGCTGGAGGCCACGGTGTCGGGTGCCGCGGTAGCCGCCTCCCAGACACCGCCGGCGGCCGGGGAGCAGCTGCACGAGACTCTGCGGCAGGGCCGAGCCGCCGTTGTCGAGGCTGCCCGGGCCGTGCACAAGGTCCGGACGCCATGGGGGGTCTCCGCCTACGAGGCGATGGTCGCCCTTGCCGAGCTGGTGTCGCGCGAGCGGCCGCCGAGCACTGCCGTCAGGTTCGCGGTGCCGATCCTGACGAGGTTGCTGGAGCCCGCCCGGTCGCAGGTCGTAGACCTGCTCGGAGAGGCGGTCGCGCTAGGGATGTTCCCACCCGCCGCCGACGCCGGCCGATGGCTCGACGCGGTGGTGACGTCGCCCGCCCGCGCGCAGTCAGCCCTTGCCGCGGCTCGGGCGGCGGCTGCCGGGCTCGCGGACGCCCGCCGGGAGATGGCACGCGTGGCGCGGGAGTCCGGCCTCGCCGAGGGCCGGACCGCGGCTGTCTGGCGCCCGCAGCTCGAGCTGCTGCTCGGCGTTCGAGGCACGCTCGACGTGCTGCTACCGGCCGTGTTCGAGACCTCCCTCGCAGAGCTGGTCAGCGCCACGGCACCCGGGGGCTCTCCCCCGAGGGTCCGGGGTCTGCGCCGCCGCGCACGAGCTCTGGTGCGTCCCGGCGTCCACGTGCGGCACCTGAACCCGTTGCTGGTGTCCGCGCAGGCTCAGCGACAGGTGTGGTCGTCACTGTGCAGGGCAGACGCTGCGCCCGCGGTGCCGACGGGGCTGGCCACGGCGGCAGCCGCGGTCACCGTCGTGGACGTCGCACTCGGGGAGCTGGCCGGCGTGATGGCCGGCCCGCACGCGCCGAACCTGTTCGCCCTGGGTCTCGACGAGCTCCAGAGCGAGCTGGACGCGCTGGCTGCCGACGAGGAGGGACTGCGAGACGCTCCGCGCCGCTGCGAGCTGCTGCGCCGCCTGCGCGACACGGGTCTCGGCCCCCTGCTGGAGGACCTGCGGGCGCGAGGGTGCGACGACGGCGACGTCGTGGCGGAGTTCGACCTCGCCTGGTGGGCATCGGTGCTGCAGGCCGTGGTACGCACGGACGTGCTGCTGGCCCGACACGACGGGCCGGCTCTGCGCCGGGCCTCGGCCGATGTACGGCTGGCCGACCGCGCCCACATCGCCGACGGCGCTCGGCGGGCGCGCCTCGCCGTCGCCGCACGCGCGCGCGAGGCGACCGACACGCATCCCGGCCAGGTGCGGTGGCTTCGCGCCGAGGTTCTCCGGGGGCACCGGTCACGGTGGCCCGCGGACCTGTTCACCAAGGCCGGGCACGTCGTCGCAGCGCTTCGCCCGGTGTGGGTCATGAGCCCGGAGGCGGTGGCCGGCCTGCTCCCCGTCGCCGAGGCAGGGGGCTGGGTCGTCGACGCCGTGATCGTGGACGACGCCGGTGCCGTCGGGGTGCCCGAGGTGGCCGCTGCGGTGGCGCGGGGACGGCAGACGATCGTCGCGGGTGACCGCCGGAGCCATCCGCCTCGGTCGGGCATGGAAAGCCTGCTCGACCTCGTGGCCGCCCGCGGCAGTACCCACCGCCTCGTTCGCGACCATCGCGCCGCTGACGGTCGCATGCTCGACCCGGTGCTGGCGCACTACCCCGATCGATGGCTCGTCACCCGGGGCACCTCGGCCGTCCCGCGGTTGCGGCTGACCGTCGTGCAGGGGGGAACCGGGGTCCCCGCCCCGGACGAGGACCTCGCCGTGAGCGCCGACGCCGAGGTGCGGCAGGTCGTCGACCTCGTCATCGAGCACGCCGCGCGGCGACCTGACGAGTCGCTCATGGTGGTGACACTGGGGGAGCGGCACGCGGAGCGGATCGACGAGGCGTTGCGGCTGGAGGTGCCCGACAGCCCGGCGCTGGCCGCCTGGCTCGAGCAGGCGCGCACGTCGGCCCATCTACGGCGGGAGCCGCTGGTCGTTCGACCGGTCGCCCGCGCGCGGGGCCAGGAGCGCGATGCTGTGATCGTGTCCGTCGGCCTGGCCAGGACGCCGCACGGCCGTGTCCTGCACAGGTTCGGGTCGCTGGACACGGCCGGGGGGCCCGCGATGCTCGTGACGGCGCTCACCCGCGCACGGGTACGGACGAGCGTGGTCTGCTGCTTCGCCGCCAAGGACCTGGACGAGCAGCGGTTGCGCACGGACGGTTCACGCCTGCTGCGACGGGTGCTCATGGCGGCCGATCCCGCCATCCCTCTCGACGAGCAGGGCACTGCCGACGAACCTGGTCGCGCGGCTGCCTCGGCTTCTGCCGTCGTTCCGGGGCACTCGGTGGGGGGTGACGCGCTGGTGAACGACCTCGCACGACGGCTGCGGGCGGCCGGCCTGCCGGTGGCCTCGGGCAGCACCGGCGACACCGACTGGCCGCTCGACCTTGTGCTGGAGGATCCGCGCATGCCCGGCCGCACGGTGCTGGGCCTGGACCTCGATGGGGCGGTGTATGCCGCTCGGTCGAGCGTGCGAGAGGTCGACCGGCAGCGACGCGAACGCCTCGAGCGCGCCGGCTGGGCGTACAGGCGTACCTGGGTGATGGACCTGTTCCGCGACCCAGACGCCGAGGTCGAGCGTGTGCGCGCCGACTGGGAGGTCGCCCTCGGTGAGCCCATGACCGCCAGCCTTCCCCTTCTCGACTCCTCCGGTGGTCGGCGTGGGCCCTGAGGACGAGGAGCCTCCGGTGCTGCCGGAGCAGACCGGCGACGACACCGACGAGGGGTGGGGGGATCGCGACGACGTCGAGGGGGACGAGCGGCTTCGGCGGGAGCGGCCACCGCACTGGGACTAGGGCGAGGACGACGCGAGCGCCCACGTTCGCGTGCGCGGTGGAGCCGTCACGGCTCCCGAGCGTGGATCGCGACGCTCAGCGGTCGGGCGCCAGCGACGGCGGCGATCAGCCGGGCTGTAGCCGCGTCGGCTGCGAGGAGCAGCACACCGGGCTGGTCCGCGGCTCCCGCTGCCGGGCCGACCACGGCGTCGGACCACCCGCTGTCGGCGGGCGGGGCGGGCACCGCGAGCACCAGCAGTCCCAGCCCGACCGGCTGGGCGCTCGGCAGCTGTTCGGCGCTCGGGTGCTCGGGTGCGGATAACGGGTCGGCGGCCGCGTCGCTCCCGGGCGGAGCGGTGGACGCAGTGACCGGCTGCCCCAGGCCGTCGTCCGCAGGGCCGACCAGGACGTCCACCCGGTCACCGACCTGCACCCCGGTGAGTGCTGCGAGGTCGCCGACCGGAACCGGTACGGCGAGGCTGCCCGGTGGAAGGCCTCGAAGGACACCGGGACCGACGAGGCGGGCGTCGGTCAGGGGCTCGCCTCGCCGCAACGGGCTTGCGAGCCGGCCCGCTGCCGGAGGGGTGATCGCGCCCGCTGGTTGTTCTCCGGCGGGCCATCTGGCCGTGCGCAGGTCACCGGTGACCAGCACATGGCCGGCCGGGAGGTCTGCAGCCGCCACCAGCACCATGCTGGTCGCCGGCGGGGTGGGGGAGAGGGACTGGAGGGCGAGGGCCGCTGCCAGCCCGAGCAGGGCGGCCACGACGGTCCTGCGCCACCGAGCCAGTGCGAGGCGCGCCCGGCGCACGCGTCGCGCCCGCGGGCTCACGGACGGCCACGTCGTGGAGGGCCGGCCCGCGGTCGGCCGGCCCGCGAACGGCCGAGACCAGGCTCCCCGTGCGAGGGTCACGGTGGCGGCTAGGGCAGGTCGAACGGCAGGCGCAGACCGTCGACGGCGTGCTGGCACGGGCAGTCGTCCGAGGGCAGCCCGACCGCCACGTGGGCCAGCAGAGCCTTCAACCTCTCGATGCTGGCGGCGAACACCTCGAGGACCTCCGCGTGCGTCACGCCGTCACCCGAGTCGGCCCCGGCGTCCATGTCGGTGACCAGCGCGATCGACGTGTAGCACAGGGCGAGCTCGCGGGCGATCGCCGCCTCGGGCATGCCCGTCATCCCGACGACGTCGGCCCCGGATGCGGTGTGCCAGCGCGACTCTGCCCGCGAGGAGAAGCGCGGGCCGTTGACGACCACCAGCGTTGCCTCGGCAGCGGCCGGCCAACCCGTCGCGGCGGCGGTAGCGAGGACGCTCGCGCGGCCCCGCGGGCAGTAGGGGTCCGCGAACGACACGTGCACCGCCGGCCCCGCGGGCGCTTCGTAGATCGTGTGGTCACGCCCCCAGGTGCGGTCGATCACCTGGTCGGGCACGACGAGGCTGCCGGGGCCGAGGTCGGGTCTCATCGAGCCGACGGCACACGGCGCGAGCACCTGGCGAACGCCCAGGGAGCGCAGGGCCCACAGGTTGGCGCGGTAGTTCACGCGGTGCGGGGCGAACCGGTGCTGACGGCCGTGGCGCGGGACGAACGCCACCGTCCGTCCCCCCACCTCGCCGACCATCGGTGAGTCGCTGGGCGGCCCGAACGGCGTGCTCACCTCGACGGCCTCGGCATCGTCGAGGAAGGAGTAGAAGCCGGACCCGCCGATGACGCCGATCTCGGCGCGGCCGCCGACGCCGGCCGTGGAGGTGGTCGCGCTCATGACGGGGACGCTATCCGCCGTCGGTGGCACGACGCACACGTCTCCCTGCACCCTGTGGACGGTGTGCCGGTGACGCGGACCTGTGGACGGTGTGACGGGCCGGTCGGCCGACTCAGGCAGCCGACGTGGCTTCGGCCTTCGAGCGTGAGCCCGACCCGGACGAGCCGGACGGCGTCCCACCGCTCTTGCCGTTGCCGTTGCCGGCACGGGAACCCTTGTCGGCACTGGAGCCCTTGTCGGCACTGGAGCCCTTGTCGGCACTGGAGCCCTTGTCGCCGCCGGAGCCCTTGTCGGCTCCGGAGCCCGAGCCGTCCGCGAGCCCGAGCCCGCGTCGCCGGAACCGGTACTCGCCGCGCTCTTGTCGCCGGAGCCGCTCCCGCCTGTCTCGGCCCCAGAGGCACTCTTGCGCGAGTCGGTGCGGTAGAACCCGGAGCCCTTGAAGACGATCCCGACCGAGTTGAACAGCTTGCGCAGCCGGCCCGTGCACTCCGGGCAGTCGGTCAGCGCGTCGTCGCTGAAGGCCTGCTGCACCTCGAAGCGATGCTCGCACGCGGTGCACGCGTAGGCGTACGTAGGCACGACGTCCTCCTGACGGCCCGGGGCCGGCTCGACCCTGACGAGTCTTCATCCCGACAGGGTCCGGCTTCTGGCACTCCAACACCCCGAGTGCCAATGATATGCCCCCTGCGCCCCGCTGGTCACGTGGATCGCGCAGCACGGCGTCACCAGTCTGCGGTCGGCCCGGGCTCCCCCCGCGTGCGCCAGCCCGTGAGCTTGCCGCCGGCGCTGACGGCGCGCAGCCGTCGCTCGGCCGCCGACCGGACCGCCGACGGGACCACGACGATGAGGTCGTCGCCGTGCTTGAGCATCGTGCTCGGCGTGGGGACGAAGGACTCCGTGCCGCGGACCACAAGCGTGACGTTGGCCCCTCGTGGGAGACGCAGCTCGAAGACCTCCACCCCGTGCAGGCGGGAGCCCGGCCCGATCTTGACCTGCAGCACGTCGGCCTGCAGCGCCCCGAGCGGCGACGCCTCGACGTCCAGGTCCACCGCGTTCACCGCGGTCGCGATGCCCAGCCGTCGTGCCACCCAGGGCAGCGTCGGCGCCTGGACCAGCGTGAACACCACGACGAGCACGAACACCAGGTCGAACAGCCCCTCGCTGCCGGCGACACCCGCGGACACCGGCACCGTGGCGAGCACGATCGGTACCGCCCCGCGCAGCCCGGCCCAGGACAGGAACGCCTGCCGGCGCAGGGAGAGCCGGAACCAGGACGTTGACAGCAGCACCGACAAGGGGCGAGCGACCAGCAACAGGGCGAGCCCGACCCCGACGGCCGGAACCACGTGGCCGGCGAGCCGGTGCGGGACGGCGAGCAGGCCGAGCATCACGAACAGGCCGATCTGGGCCAGCCACCCCAGGCCTTCCGCGAAGCCCCGGACGGTGGCCCGGTGCGGCAGCCGTGCGTTCCCGAGCACCAAGGCAGCGACGTAGGTGGCCAGGAAGCCGGACCCGTGCGCCACCGCCGCCGCCCCGTAGGCGCTGATCACCAGGGCGACCACGGCGATCGGGTACAGGCCGGACGACGGCAGGGCTACGCGGCGCAGCCCGATGGCGCCGACCCGCCCGATGGCCAGCCCGACGGCAAGGCCCACGGCGAGCTCGAACGCGGCCTCCGCCACCAGCAGCGCAGGGCCTCGCCCGGTGTGCCCGGTGGCTCGGGCCGTCAGCGCCACGACCGCGATGACCACGGGGGCGTCGTTGAACCCCGACTCCGCCTCGAGCATGCCCACGAGCCGGGCGGGGAGCGGCACCAGGCGCAGGACGGCGAACACGGCGGCCGCGTCCGTCGAGGACAGGACGGCGCCGACGAGCAGCGCGTAGGTCCAGCTCGTGTGGAGCAGCACATGGGCCGCAGCACCCGTGACGGCGATCGAGACCGCGGTCCCGACCGTTGCGAGCAGTGCCGCCGGCGCTACGGCGTCCCGGATGTTCTCCCAGCGGGTGGCCAGTCCGCCCTCGGTCAGGATGAGCACGAGGGCCGCGTACCCCAGCACTCCCGCGAGGCCGTTGTTGTCGAAGCGCAGCCCGAGCCCGTCCTCGCCGATGATCACACCGAGGGCGAGGTACAGCAGCAGCGAGGGCAGTCCGCTCCTCGCCGAGAGGCGCACGGCAGCCACCGCGACCAGGACGACAGCCGCACCCGCGAGCAGCACGAGGGCCAGCTGCGCGGTGGTCATACCGTGCTGTGCGCCTTCCTGCGGGGTGGGGTGTGTATGCGGATGAGGGTGAGCCGGCGGGCCGCCACGAGCCTACGGTGTGCGCCCATACGCCCGCAGCGCTGCGAAGAGGACGTAGAGTTCCCGCCGTGATCCGTGGCCGCGTCGTCCGCCTCGCGCTCATCGGTGCCGCCGCCACCGTCGCCTTCGCCCTCGTCGCGGCGTTCGTGACAGGTGTGGTGTACGTGCGGCGGCCGCTGCCCACCCGCGGCGGCGACGTGACCATGTCGGGGCTCCGGGCGAAGGTGGTCGTCAAGCGCGACGCGCGCGCCGTCCCCCAGATCTACGCCGACACCCCGGAGGATCTCTTCCGCGCGCAGGGCTTCGTACAGGCGGAGGACCGGTTCTTCGAGATGGACCTGCGCCGGCACATCACGGCGGGCCGGCTGTCCGAGCTCGTGGGGGCGAACGCCGACGCGCTGGCCGCCGACACCAGCGTGCGCACCATGGGCTGGCGCGACGTCGCGCAGCGCGAGCTCGCCGGCCTCGACCCGGCAACGCGCGGGTACCTGCAGGCCTTCAGCGACGGTGTCAACGACTACATCCGCGGCAAGTCCCCGGCCTCCCTGTCCCTGAGCTACACGCTTCTGGGCGCGGCGAACCCGCTTGCTCCCATCGAGCTGTGGCAGCCGGTGGACTCCTTGTCCTGGCTGAAGGCGATGGCCTGGGACCTGCGCAGCAACTACAGCGACGAGCTCGAGCGGGCACGGGTGTTCGCCACCGTGCGCGACGTGGGGCGGGTCGAGCAGCTGTGGCCGGCCTATCCGTTCGACCGGCACCTGCCCATCATCCCCGACAAGTCCTCGGCGTCGGCGTCGCGTGCCCCCGCGGGAGTGCAGGCACCCGCGGGAGCGCGGGCCCCCGCTGCGGCACCCCCACGTGCGCCGACGAGGGGCTACGCCGCCGTGCTCGAGTCCGACGCCGCGCAGAAGGCGCTGGACGCCGCGCAGCGGGCGGTCGACGCCGTGCCGGTGACGCTCGGCCACGGTGACGTCGTCGGCTCGAACTCATGGGTGCTCTCCGGTTCGCTGACGACCACGGGGAAGCCACTGCTGGCCAACGACCCCCACCTGGACGTGTCGGTGCCGGGAGTCTGGTACCAGATGGGGCTGCACTGCACGCACGTCGGGCCCTCCTGCCCCTTCGACGTCACGGGCTTCACGTTCGCGGGGCTGCCCGGCGTCGTCATCGGGCACAACGCCCGCATGGCCTGGGGTATGACCAACCTCGCCCCCGACGTCTCCGACTTCTACCTCGAGCAGGTCAGTGCCGACGGCACCTACCTGCGAGACGGCAGGCGTGAGCGGCTGGCGATCCGGCAGGAGACCATCAAGGTCGCCGGCGGTGCGCCGGTGACGATCACGGTGCGCTCGACGGGGCACGGCCCGCTGCTCTCCGATGCGATCGGGGACCTCGCGACCCTGGGGCGGGTCGCGCCCGCCGGCCCGACGTCGCCCTTGCGGGCCGAGGGCTACGGGATCTCGCTCGCGTGGACCGCCCTGCAGCCGGGACGGACCATGCAGGCGGTGTTCGCGATGGACGCCGCGAGCGACTTCGCGAGCTTCCGCACGGCCGCCTTGCTGCTGGACTCCCCGGCGCAGAACCTCGTCTACGCCGACGTCGACGGGCACATCGGCTACCAGGCGCCGGGCCGGATCCCGATCCGCGCAGTGCCTGCGACGGCGACCTCGGTGCCGGCCGACGGCACGTGGCCCCAGCCCGGGTGGGACAGCGCCTTCGACTGGCGCGGGTACCTGCCGACCGACGGCCTGCCCTATGTGGAGGACCCCGCCGACGGTTTCGTCGTGGCCGCCAACCAGGCGGTCGGCCCGCCTGCGGTCGCCAGCGAGCTCACCCAGGACTGGGACTACGGATACCGCAGCCAGCGCATCCGCGACCTCATCACCGCTGCGGACGACGTGCACCGCAAGCTGGGCGTGGCCGACATGCAGGCGATGCAGCGCGACACGTACAACGGCATCGCGGCCTCGCTGGTGCCTCTGCTCAGGCATGCCTCGGTCGACCCGTTCACCGCGCAGGCGCAGCACCTGCTCGACGGCTGGGACTTCACCCAGCCCGCCACGTCCGACGACGGCCAAGGCCGCAACAGCGCCGCCGCCGCCTACTTCAACGCGGTCTGGGCGTCGCTGCTCGACCTGACGTTCGGCGACGAGATGCCCGAGGGCACCCGCCCCAACGGCGGCGACCGGTGGTTCGAGGTGGTGCGCGACCTCCTGAACAACCCGCAGGACGCCTGGTGGGACAACCGCAAGACCGCCGACATCGTCGAGACCCGTGACGAGATCATCCGTCAGGCCATGGTGGCGGCCCGGCTGCGGCTCACGAGCTCGCTGGGGAAGGACCCGCAACGCTGGCAGTGGGGGCGGCTGCACCGGGTCGAGCTGACGCAGACGCCGCTGGGTGCCGCCGGCTCCCCGGCCCCGGTTCGGTGGATCTTCAACCTGGGCCCGTTCGACGCGCCGGGCGGCACCGCGATCGTCGACGCTCTGGCCTGGGACGCCGCGTCCGGCACGTTCGCGGTGACGGCCGGTCCGTCGATGCGCATGGTGGTGAACCTGGCCGATCTCGACGGGTCGACGTGGGTGAACGAGACGGGCAGCTCGGGTCACCCCTTCGACTCCCACTACGACGACCAGGTCTCCGCGTGGCTCAAGGGCCAGGCCTACTCGTGGCCGTTCACGCCGGCCGCGGTGACGGCGGCGACGAAGGAGCAGCAGGTCCTGCTGCCCGTGGGCTGACCCTGGTCGACGCCCGTCTCGAACGGGTGCCGCGCGATCACCGGGTTCGGTCGGCGTCCAGACGCATCCAGCGCGTCGGGGTCACCACGGCGTTGACCCCGCGGTCGTGCTGCTCCCAGGGCACTGGCTCGACGGCGGCGTCGAGCAGCTCCTCGTCGTGCAGCAGCGCGACGACCAGTGCCGAGGGGTCCACCCGGCCGAGGGTCTTGTCGTAGCAGCCGCCGCCCTGACCGAGCCGGTGCCCGAGGGTGTCGACCGCCATGGCCGGGGCCACCACCACGTCGGCGGCGGCGATGGCGTGGGCGCCCAGGCGCGGACCGGTCGGCTCGGGGCCGCCGAGCCCCGGCACGGCGACCAGATGGCCGTCGTCGACGGCCCAGTCCAGATCCAGGTCGGGCGTGACCACCGGCAGCAGCACCAGGCGCCCCAGCTCGCGCAGAAGCCGCCGAGCCGGGTCGGTGCCGGGCTCGCCGCCGACCGAGGCATAGATGGCCACGCAGCTGGCCTGGCGAACCTCCGGCATCTCGAGCAGCACGGCGGCCAGGGCGTCCGCGACCGCGGAGCGCTGTGCGTCGGAGCGTCGGCGCCGCTCGGCTCGGACGCGCTCGCGCAGGGCTCGCTTGGCGGAGGCGGCGTCGTGCACGAGCTCCAGCGAGACCGCCATCGGCGTCGTCTCCTCACCCATGGCATCCCGCGACCGGGAAGCCCGCGAGGCCACCCGGGCCCTCCGTACCACCACAACCACCTGCCGTACCTTGGCCGACGTTCGCCGCACTCCACTGTGCACCCATCACGCGGTCGGCGACAGTGACGAAGCGCCCGGGCGCTAGGGCCCATCGTCCCTGGTGCTCGGCGCACCGGCGCACTCGGAGCCCGGATCCAGAACCCGGACCTAGGCACCGGTCGGTCGACGCCGGCGCGTGACACGATCATCTGGCGCAGTCGACCAGGGCCCGGTGCGGCCCGCGGGCTAGGGAGGGCAGCGTGTCGCTACGAGCCCGGCTCGCCCTCGTGCTGGCGGGAGTGCTCGTCGGCCCGTTGGTCGCCGCATGGCTGACTGTCGGCGTCCTCGTCCCGAACAGCAACGCCGACGCCGCCCGCCGCAGCGCGGACCAGGTGGCCAGGGCCCTGAGCGCGGCCATGCGTTCGCACTGCCTCGAGACGGGGGACGCCGCGCAGGTGGTCGCGAACCAGGTCGCCGCCGCGTCGGTCGCGACCGGGAAGGTCTCGCCAGGTGATGCTCGCGCGGCGGTGGGCGCCGCCGCGGCCCGCCACCCGGGGGTGGCGGTTGTCGTCCTCGGCCCCACCGGGGTCGTGCTCGCCTCGAGCGGTGTGGAGGCCGGCCAGGCCGGGACGCTGGCCCAGGCCGCAGCCAAGGACTCCTGCTCGGTGCCCCGGGTCTCGCCGGGCCGCACGTGGCTCGCCGAGCGCGTGCCGGTCACGCTCGACACACGCGGTGTGGCCTCCGTCGTCGCGTGGTACCCCCTCGACGGGGCGTCGTTGGCGGCCCTGTCGAGGGACGTGGGGCTGGTGGCGGGGGAGAGGGCGGCGCTGCTGAGCTCCACCCAGCCGCCGACGGTGATCTCGTCGACCTCGGCACCCACGCCGGCCGCCGCGCTCTCAGCGGCGTCGGGGACGGTCGGCCCATGGACCGCAAAGGGCTGGGCCTACAGCATCGCCCACACGGCCCCCGGAGCCCCCTTCGACTCCCTCGGCGCGGTTCCCATCAAGAGCCAGGGGCTCCTGCTGCGCATGGGCCTGGTCGTGCTGGCCGCGGTGGCGGTGGCGATGGTGCTCGTGCTGCTGATCGCCTCGCGGCTGACGCGTCCGCTGGACCAGCTTGCGCGAACTGCGGACGGCCTGCGCGACGACCTCTCCGCGCGCAGCGGCATCTCCGGCAGCGACGAGGTGGGTCGGCTCGCGGCGTCCTTCGACACCATGGCCGAGGAGCTGCAGAAGAAGGTCGCCGAGCTCACCGAGAGCAGGGACCTGCTGCGCGAGACCTTCGCCCGCTTCGGTGAGGCCCTCGGTCGCACGCACGACCTGGACGGACTCCTGGCCACGGTCCTCGAGGCGGCGATGCGCGGCTCCGATGCCGTCGTGGGCACCGCGATGCTCGCCGAGGGTGGCGAGCTGACGGAGCGGGCCTCGAACGTCGACAACGCCCCCGCGGCCTTGAGTGCGGCCCTCGACGGGCTACGCGCGCTGGCCGCGAAGGCCCACCTGCGGCGGGAGGCGGTGACGGTCGACAGAGTGGCCCACGCCGGGCCCGCCATGGCCGTGCCGCTGATGTGCGAGGAGCGGGTGGTCGGTGTGCTCGCCCTGGCCCGTGAGGAGCATGCAGAGTCGTTCGACTCCGCCGCGGCCTCGACGGTGAGGGCGCTGGCCGCCCAGGCCGGGACGGCCGTCGACAACGTCCGCCGCCACGAGGAGTCCGAGCACCTGTCCGTCACCGACCCGCTCACCGGGGCGGGGAACGTGCGTCACCTGACGTCGAGGCTGGCCTGGGAGGTGGACCGTGCGAGCCGCTTCGGTCGCCCGTTGTCGGTGCTCATGCTCGACCTGGACAACTTCAAGAACGTCAACGACACCCAGGGTCACGCCTTCGGGGACCTGGTGCTCCGCGACTTCGCCGAGCGTGTGCGTGGCTGCGTGCGCGGTGACGTCGACACGGTGGCCCGGTACGGCGGCGAGGAGTTCGTGATCGTGCTGCCCGAGACCGACGCGCACGGCGCGAGCCGGGTCGCGGCGCGCGTGGTCGACGTCGTGCGCACCGAGGCGTTCAGCGGGTCGGGGCGCTCGCTCGGAGTCACCGTCTCCGTCGGTGTCGCGGCCTTCCCCGACCACGGCCGCACCGTGGCGGACCTCATGAAGGCGGCCGACGCCGCGCTCTACGCGGCCAAGAGGGCGGGCCGTGACCGCTGGAGTGTCGCAGGGGCCTCGGGCGGCGCACCGGTGGTTGCTCGGTAGCCTTCCGCCATGACGGAGAGGTCGGCGGCGCACACGCACACGCCCGGGGCCGCCGGCGCCGCTGGTGGCACCGTGTGCGGCCCCCACGTCACGAAGGCCGTGATCCCGGCCGCAGGCCTGGGAACGCGTTTCCTGCCGGCGACCAAGGCCACTCCCAAGGAGATGCTGCCGGTCGTGGACAAGCCGGCGATCCAGTACGTGGTGGAGGAGGCCGTGAGCGCCGGCCTTTCCGACGTGCTGGTGATCACCGGCCGCAACAAGCGCTCTCTGGAGGACCACTTCGACCGGGCCTCCGAGCTCGAGGCCGCTCTGGAGGCGAAGGGCGACCTGGTGCGCCTGGCCCGCGTGCAGAAGTCGAACGTCCTGGCTGACATGCACTACACCCGGCAGGGCGACCCCCGCGGACTCGGCCATGCCGTCCTCTGCGCCGCCCAGCACGTCGGCGACAACCCGTTCGCGGTGCTGCTCGGTGACGACCTCATCGACGAGCGTGACCCTCTGCTGCGCCGGATGATCGAGGTACAGCAGCGCACGTGCGCCAACGTGGTCGCGCTCATGCGGGTGCCGCACGAGCAGATCTCGCTGTACGGGTGCGCGGCGGTGGAGCCCACGGGGGAGCCGGACGTCGTCCGCGTCACGCGCATGGTCGAGAAGCCGCCGCCGGGCGAGGCTCCGAGCGACCTGGCCGTGATCGGCCGCTACGTGCTGCACCCCAGCATCTTCGAGGTGCTGCGCACGACCGACCCAGGCCGTGGCGGGGAGATCCAGCTCACCGACGCCTTGCAGACGCTGGTGCAACGGGAGGGCCGGCCGGGCGGCGGGGTGTTCGGCGTCGTGTTCTCGGGCCGCCGCTACGACACCGGCGACCGGCTCGACTACCTCAAGGCCGTCGTCCGCCTGGCCAGCGAGCGCGCGGACCTCGGACCCGACCTCCGCGCCTGGCTCAAGGAGTTCGTCGGCACCCTGCCCGCCTCGGCCGACGACCTGCCCGGATGAGCGAGCGCGCCCGATGGGGGGTGTCGGGATGAAGGGTGTCGAGATGAGGGGCGTCGAGGAGCACCTGGCCCACTGCCTGGCCTCGGTGCGGCCCCTCACCCCCCTCGACCTGCCGCTGGAGCAGGCGCTGGACTGCGTGCTGGCCGAGGACGTCGAGTCGCCCGGGGACCTGCCGCCGTTCGACAACTCCGCGATGGACGGCTACGCCGTGCAGCTGCCGGACGTCGCCACGGCCGCGCCCGACCGCCCCGCCCGCCTGCCCGTGGTCGCCGACCTGCCTGCGGGCACCGGCGATCAGCCCCGGCTCGCCCCCGGTGTGGTGGCGCGGATCATGACCGGGGCACCCTTGCCCCTCGGGACGGACGCGGTGGTGCCCGTCGAGTGGACCGACGGCGGGCTGGCGACGGTGTCGATCGTGCAGGCTCCCGAGGGTGGCCAGTACCTGCGCCGCGCCGGGGAGGACGTGCGGGCCGGGGAGGTGGTACTGCGGGCGGGAGTGCGGCTCAGCCCTCGCCACATCGGCCTGCTCGCCGCCGTCGGACGGGAGCGGGTGCGGGTGCGGCCCCGACCGAGGGTCGTCGTGGTGGCCACCGGGAACGAGCTGGTCGAACCGGGGCGCCCCCTGCGGTTCGGCCAGATCCACGACTCCAACGGGTTCGCGCTGGCGGCAGCCGCGGCCGAGCTGGGCTGCGCCGTCCACCGCGTACCCGCCCTCCGTGACGACCCTCGCGTGCTGTTGAGCGCCCTCCTCGACCAGGCCCTGCGGGCCGACGTCGTGATCACCAGCGGGGGAGTCAGTGCCGGTGCCTACGACACGGTCAAGGAGGTGCTCTCACGGCTGGGCACCGTCGCGTTCGACAAGGTCGCGATGCAGCCGGGGATGCCCCAGGGCTTCGGCACGCTCGGGGCGGACGCGACGACGATCTTCACACTGCCGGGCAACCCGGTGAGCTCGATGGTGTCGTTCGAGGTGTTCGTGCGGCCGGTCCTGCGCAAGCTCGCGGGCGAGGCCAGCCTGCACCGGCACTCCGTGACGGCCGTTGCTGCCCATGGCTGGGCCTCACCGCACGGCAAGCGGCAGTACGTGCGCGCGGTGCTCGACCGGCGACCCCAGGGGGAGGACAGCACCGTGACGCCGGTCGGCGGCCAGGGGTCGCACCTGGTCGCGGACCTGGCCGAGGCCTCGTGCCTGGCCGTCGTCCCGGAGGAGGTCACCCAGGTGCGCGCAGGCGACCGGCTCACCTGCATGCTGCTCGACCGGGTTCACCGGTGACGGGCGTGTCGCCGACCTCCCCGGCCGACGACCCGGCGCCCGACCCTGCAGGCGGGCAGCCGGTGACAGCGCCGGGGCTCACGCACGTGGACGCGCGCGGGCAGGCGCGCATGGTCGACGTCTCAGGCAAGTCCGTGACGGCCCGGGAGGCCACCGCGGTCGGACGGGTGCTGTGCTCACCACAGGTGGTGGCGCTGCTGCGAGGTGACGGCGTCCCGAAGGGCGACGCCCTGGCCGTCGCTCGTCTTGCGGGCATCCAGGCGGCCAAGCGCACGCCCGACCTGGTGCCGCTGGCGCACCCCGTCGCCGTCCACGGTGTCGTCGTCGACCTCGACGTCGTCGACGAGGGCATCGCGATCCGGGCCACGGTCCGCACGGCTGACCGGACGGGCGTGGAGATGGAGGCGCTCACGTGCGTCAGCGTCGCCGCGCTCGCCCTGGTGGACATGGTGAAGGCCGTCGACCGGCACACCGAGATCACCGGGGTGCGGGTGGTCGCCAAGAGCGGCGGACGATCGGGGGACTGGCGGCGTGACTGAGGGTCCGACCGACGACGGAACCGTGGGCGTGCCGGCCGGCGTGACCGACGGCGTGGTCGGCGGTGTGGTCGATGCCGGGCGCGGGAGGGGTGGCGTCCGGCGCGCCCTGGTGGTCACGGCGTCCAACCGGGCAGCGGCCGGGGTGTACGAGGACCGTGGCGGCCCGATCCTCGTCGCGGGCCTGGTCGCCATGGGCTTCGCGGTCGACGGCCCGCAGGTGGTGCGAGACGGTGAGCCCGTCGAGGCGGCGCTGCGCGCGGCGGTGGCTGCGGGCTACGACGTCGTCCTCACGACCGGGGGCACCGGGCTGTCGCCGACCGACCGCACACCGGAGGCGACCCGCGCCGTGCTCGATCGTGAGGTGCCGGGGATAGCCGAGGCCGTCCGCGCCTACGGCTCGGCTGCCGGCGTGGCCACGGCGGCCTTGTCGCGCGGGCTCGCGGGGGTGGCCGGGTCGACGGTCGTGGTGAACCTACCCGGGTCGCCTGGCGGCTGCCGAGACGGGGTCGCCGTGCTGGCTCGGCTGTTGCCGCATGCCGTCGAGCAGGTTCGTGGGGGAGACCACGCAGCAAGCGGCGCCTGAGGGTGGCAGGATCGTCATGTGGCTCAGACAGGACCGCGGGTGACGCGGCCGTGGCCGGTGGAGCTGCGCGAGGGCCCCGTGCTGCTGCGCCCGCTACGCCGCCGTGACGCACGCCGTTGGCGGGCGGTGCGCGCAGCCAACGTCGACTGGCTCACGCCATGGGAGGCGACCAGCCCGGACGACGCCGGCCGTGCGCCGACATTCGGGCAGATGGTGGTCACGTTCGCCCGTGAGGCCCGGGCCGGCCGAATGCTGCCGTTCGCGGTGGAGCTGGACGGGGAGCTCGTGGGCCAGGTGACCGTCAGCGGCATCCAGTGGGGCTCGCTGCGCTCGGGGCACATCGGGTACTGGGTGGACCGGCGGACGGCAGGCCGTGGGGTGATCCCGACCGCCGTCGCGATGGCTGCCGACTACTGCTTCTTCGGCCTCGGACTTCACCGGCTCGAGGTGAACATCCGCCCGGAGAACACCGCCAGCCTGCGGGTCGTCGACAAGCTCGGCTTCCGCAGCGAGGGGCTGCGCAAGGGGTACCTGCACATCGACGGTCGGTGGCGCGACCACCTCACGTTCGCCTTGCTGGCCTCGGACGTGCCGCAGGGTCTGCTGGTGCGCTGGCGGGCCACATCGCCGTCGCCCACGACCTCGCCGGCCGCGGGCGGTGACGCCCCGCAGTCACATCTGTCACAGACGTCACCTGCGACTCGCCAGCGACACACCGCTGACGGTGCGTGAGCGGGCGCTTGCTGGCGCCTACCGTGTGAGGTCGTGGACCTCAGCAGCCTCGTCTTCCTCGCCGTCGTCGGCGGGTGGGCTGCCTACCTCCTGCCGCAGTGGGTGCGACGCCGTAACGCGCTCGGCCAGGCCCGCACCGAGGACCGCTTCTCCGAGTCGGCCAGGGTGCTGGCGCCGCGTCAGGCATCCCCGGCCCGGCCCGAGGCGCCGTCAGCGGCACCCCTGCTGCGTCGTCCCACTTCGACCGACGACCGGGGCCGCGACCACCGGGCACCCTACCGCCAGGCAACCGACGACCGGGCACCCGACGACCGGGCACCCGACGACCGGGGCGGCTCTCGGCGTTTCGGTGGCGGCGCGCCCGCGCGCTCCGGACCTCGGGTGGGGGCGGTGAGACAGGCGCCGTCGCGCCCACGGGCGCCGTCCCCCGCCGTGCTGGCCGCCCGTCGCCGTGCGTGCGTGCTGCTCGTCCTCCTGGGTGCCTGCGCCGCCTCCTGGGGTGCCGTGTGGTGGGGGACGACGCAAGGCGTGGCCGACGCGTCGCGGCTGGTGCCGGTCGTCGCCGTCCCGGTGACGGTCCTGCTGATGCTCGACCTCGTGGCGCTCAGGCTCAGCGCCCGCGCCCGACATCGCGCGCGTCGGGCGAGCACGGGCGTCCGGGCAGCCGCGGCGGTCGCGCGCAAGCCCGCCCGCGGCGCCCGGGTGAGCGCCCCTGTCGGTCGGGGCCCGGACGCGTTCGCGCCCGCCGCGCATCTCGTCGCCGGTCGCGGCACCGGCACGGCCGATGCGGCACCGCAGCGGCGCGGCGCTGCGGCGTCCTCGGCTCGAACGGCCCAGCCGTCACGCGCGCCGGCCGCCGACGGTACGTGGGTCCCGGTCCCGGTGCCGCCGCCGGTGTACACGCTCAAGCCCGCCGCCCCGCGACCGGAGCCCCCGCCCCTGCACCTGCCGTCCGACGGACCGCTCGACCCGCCGGACTACCCGATGGCCGCCGAAGTCGGTTTCGGCGCGACCGAGATCGAGGACCTGGACGTCGACGCCGTGCTCGCGCGGCGCCGGTCCGCGGCCGGCTGATCAGCCGGGCGACCGGTTCGACCGGTTCGAGGCGCTCTCGCCGCCGGTGCTAACCTGTCGTGGCCTTGGGGGCTGTAGCGCAGTCCGGTAGCGCACCTCGTTCGCATCGAGGGGGTCAGGGGTTCGAATCCCCTCAGCTCCACCACGTTTCCCCAGGTCAGAGGTCCGTTCCGGGTTCATCGGGACGGGTCCTTGATCTCGTGAGTTGGCACTCGTCAGAAGTCCATGGCCGCCTTTGCGCCGGAGGTTGGCTCTCCTGCTTCGCTCTCGGGTGCTCACGTCGCGAGATGCCTGGACACCGGCGCGGATAGACTCCGCGCAACCGGGTGGGGGGTGAGACGCCGCTCACGCCGGCGCCACTACAACGATGCCGTTGAGCTCGGCTGCACCGGCCAGCCGGTCGTCGTAGGTGACCAATCCGTCGAGGTCGTCTCCCAGGCCGAGCGCGGCTGCCAGGTGGATGGTGTCGAGGCCGCGTATCAGCGTCGGGTCCAACCGGCTCGCTTGCTCGAACAGGGCCGTGCTCACTTGGATGAGCGTGACGGCGTCGAGCACCATGCGCGCCTGGACAACGCGGTCGGGCACAGCGCGGCGTACTGCGCGAATCAGCTCCGTCCGGGCGAGGTCGCAGGACACGGGTGCCCGATCGGCGGCCTTCAACCACGCCTGCAGGGCGGGGGTTTCGGCCTCGGCCACGACGAGCTTGACCAGTGCCGACGTGTCCAGGTAGTAGGCCACCTCAGTAGCGGTCGGCAGCGCGATCGGCCGCCAAGGCACCCGACAGATCAGGACCCGGCTCGGGTGACGGCAGGTCGGCGAGGTCGAACTTGGCCGGTCGTGCGCGGCCGGCGCCCACGAGCTCTTCCAGCCGTGATGCGGGGATGGGAGTCAGCTGCGCGACCGGCCGACCTCGATCGGTGATCGTCACGTGCTCCCCGGCGGCCGCCTGGGCAACGACAGCCGAAGCGTTCTGCTTCAACGCCCGGATCCCGACCTCAGCCATGTGCTTCATGGTAGAACATTTGGACCTGCACGGCCAGCTGCCCGCGAGAGTCGCGATCAGCTGGTCAGACGGCGGCGCCTCTTGGCCGGCTCTGCGAAACGCTATCCCGTCATCATCGACACTCGGCGTGGTGCAACCACCATCACTGCCTCGCCGCCGTCCGGATCGGCGTGCTGGTCGAAGATGCCGGTCATGCTCGACCCCTCTTGCGCGTGCCCCAGCGCCTGATACACCTCAGGACCGACGCGCACACTCTGACCCATCCCAGCCCAGACCCGTTTCGGTACCGCCGTCAGGTGGAGGCGTCACTCTCGCGAAGGAGGCATTCTCATGCCACAGCAGGTCGTCGCCGTCACGGGCTCGACAGGCCATCTCGGTGGCCTCGTCGCCAGGAACCGGGCTGCCGCCGGCCTGGCCCAGCGGCTGGTGGTACGCGACCCGGGCCGGGCGCCGTCCCTGCCTCGCAGTGACCGTGCCGTCGCGGCCTACGACGACCGCGAGGCCGCCATCGCAGCGCTGCGCGGCGTCGACGTCCTCCTCATGGTCTCGGCCTCGGAGAGCATCGACAGGCGGCGACAGCACCTCGTGTTCGTCGATGCTGCCCAGGAGGCCGGCGTCCGTCACGTGGTGTACACCTCGTTCCTCGGTGCTGCCCCCGATGCGACCTTCACGCTGGCGCGGGACCACTGGGCCACCGAGCAGCACATCCGCGCCTCCGGGATGGCCTTCACGTTCCTGCGGGACAGCCTCTACCTCGACTTCGTCCCAGCGCTGGCCGGACCCGACGGCGTGATCCGCGGCCCTGCGGCTGACGGCGTCGTCGGCGCCGTCTCCCGTGCCGACATCGCGCGGGTGGCCGGCGCCGTTCTGGCCGACCCAGAGGCGCACGCGGGCGCCGTCCACCACCTCACGGGCCGGGAGGCCATCAGCCTGGCCAAGGCCGCGCAGATCATCACCGAGGTGACCGGCAGGCCGACGACGTACGTCGAGGAGACGGTCGAGGAGGCCTACGCCTCGCGCGCGGCGTACGGTGCACCCGGCTGGCAGCTCGACGCCTGGGTGTCGACCTACACCGCGATCGCCAGGGCAGAGCTGGCGGAGGTGACCGACACCGTCGAGAAGATCACCGGCACGCCGCCCGTCACGCTGCGCCAGTTCCTCGCGAGGTGACGCGTGGTGGCCGTGCCCCATCGTCGATCGTGAGACATCAGCGTCTCAAGGCGTGATCGTCATGCATGGCGACGGGCCGGAAGCGTGCGACGTCTCACGATCAACGGCCGGCCTCACGATCAACGACCGGCCTCACGATCAACGGCCGATCTCACGATCACCCTCGTGCCGCCCCTGCGAGCCGCCGGCACGCGCTTTGGGGTCAGGCCTCGCCGCCGAAAAGGGTCGGCTCGTCCGGGTCGTCGGCGGGCGTGACCGTCGCCCGAGACCGTCGCACCTGCCACTGGCTCCTGTTGACGATCGCCGTGCCGACGATGAGGCGTCCCACTGCATAGGCCCAGAACAACAACGCCAGCGAGGCTCCCACAGCACCATAGGTCTCCGACTTGTTCTTGAACGAGGGCTCCACCCAGAAGACAGTCAGCGCGTGCAGCGCCAGCAGGCCGACGGCGAGCACGGCGGCGCCGGGCACCATGTCGCGCCATCCGCAGTCGGCCTTGTGCGGCAGATGCAACGAGACGTACACCCACAGGACGCCGACGACCGCATTGGAGACGACGAGCAGGGCGAAGCTCACGAGCCAGGTCTCCGTGCGCACGAAGCTGACCGCTGCCGAGATGCCGATTCCCACGCTCACCACCCCGATGAAGGCCGCGGCCGACCGGGTGGGGTGCACGTTCTTGGAGATGGACACCCCCCAGACGAGGGCGTGCACGATTCTGAGGACCTTCACTGCGCCCCTGGACCCGAGGAAGAGCGCGAACAGCCCCACCAGGAGGCTCGAGAGCCATGCCCAGAACCATGTGTTGGAGCTGCCGGTCATCGCCGAGGCGGTCATGGCGGCTATGCCGTTGAGCCGGGACTGGGTCGGGTCGGGTGGAGGGAGGATCGGGCTGAAGATGGTCACCAGCACGAAGACGTAGGGGACCTGGAACAAGAAGATGCGGAAGGCCACGGCGCCGGCGAGCACGCCGCCGCCGGCCCGGGTGTCCGTCTCGTAGCTGGAGAAGGCGACGTCGATCAGCGCCGACTCCGCGCGCCTGGACTCCGCTGCCCGGCGAAGCTCAAGAACCCGTGCCTCTGCCCGGGCCCGCGCGATCTTCGCCCGCTCCAGCCGCGAGTGGTGAGCGACCTCACCGATCGGAGCATCGCCGTCCGGCCCCTCGCCGGCCTCAGCCTGGGCGTCTGCCTGCTCGGCGGCCAGAGCCTCGGCGGCCGCGTGGTCGGCGGCGAGAGCCTCCGCGGCCGCGAGCGCGGCGGCCGCCTGGTCGGCGGCGAGAGTCTCGGCGGCCGCCTTTTCGGCGGAGGGGCGACGTCCGAGTCTCATGAGCTCCCCACTTGCAGTGCCTCCACGACCTAGCGATCTCTGGCATGAAACGGTCTCTTACATCGCGTGATGACGACACTTGCACACCAGAGGTCGCACATAACATTGGTTCAGATCCAGGACGGCAGCCACATCCGGTCGCTCCACTGCACCTGGGGGATCACCGTCGCGGTGTAGATGGGGTAGAACCAGGCGAACGTCACCACGGCAGCCATCACGACTGCCCCGGCGGCCAGCCCCCCTACCAGGCGTCGCTCGGGGTTGGCCCGTCGCGCGCCCATCAGCAGCCCCAACGAGTACGTGAGGCCGAGCACCACCCAGGGCACGAATGCCACCGCATAGAAGTTGAAGATCGTGCGCTGCTGGAAGAGGAACCACGGGAGGTACCCCGCCGCGACACCGGCCAGGATCGCCCCGGCCCGCCAGTCGCGATGCAGCGCCCAGCGGAACAGCACAACCAGCAGGCAGACCGTGCCTCCCCACCAGATCACCGGGTTGCCGATCGGGGTGATCGACTGCACGCACTTGGCGACGTGGCAGCCGGCCTGGCCCAACCGGGTCTTGTCGTCGTAGTAGAAGTCGGTCGGGCGCCCCATCACCATCCACGACCACGGGTTGGCCATGTAGTCGTGCGGAGACTTCGTGACGGTGAGCGTCACATGGAAGTGGTACACCGCCTCGTGGTAGTTCCAGAGGCTGCGCAGCGCGTCGGGGACCCACCCGTTGGACTTCGACGGGTGCAGCGCCCCCCACTGCCGGTTGTACGCGTCCTTCGACAGGAACCACCCGGTCCACGAGGCCAAGTAGGTCCCCAGCCCCAGCACGAGGAACGTGAAGAACGCCTGGACGCCGTCGAGCAGGACGCCGCCCAAGGCCCAGGGGCGTACCCCCGCGGCGCGCCGCGCCGCCAGGTCCCACAGCACGCTCATCAGCCCGAAGACGACCGCGAAGTACAGGCCGGACCACTTGACCCCGGTCGCCAGGCCCAGGCAGACCGCCGCAGCCACCCGCCACCACCGCACGCCCAGCCAGGGCCCCAGGCTCGCGAGCCCGGAGGCAGCGGCAAGGTCGACGCCCCCGGCCACCATGCCTGCCAGCCGGGCACGGGACCGGTCTCGGTCGATGAGCAGGCACCCGAACCCCGCCAGCGCCCAGAACATGACGAAGATGTCGAGGATGCCCGTCCGGCTCATCACGAGGTGGTGGCCCTCGACGGCCAGCAGGAGCCCGGCGAGCGTGCCCAGCAGCGTGGACCCGAGGAGCCTGCGCCCGATCCGCGCCAGCATGAGGATCGACAGCGTCCCGCACACGGCGGCGGAGAAGCGCCAGCCCCACGAGCTCGTGGGACCGAAGAGCCACTCCCCGGCGGCGATCATCCACTTGCCCACCGGGGGGTGCACGACGAAGTCGGCCGAGGACGTGAACACGTTCGTGGTCCCGTGCGTGAACAGCTGGTCGACCGGCGGCGTCGTCCCGGGGCGGTTCTGCAGCTCGTAGCCGACCTTGAGGTAGGAGACGCCCTGCTTGACGTAGTACGTCTCGTCGAAGACCAGCTGATGGGGGTGGTCGAGCCGCCAGAACCTCAGGAGGCCGCCCAGCACGGTGACAGCGAGCGGCCCCAACCAGCCCCAGAGACGGTCGGTCGCGCGCGGCCCCAACAGCCGCGAGCGCAGCTCGGCCTCGGTCGGTTTCACCGGCACATCGTAGGAGCACGTCCTGGGCGGGCGAGCCGGCCTACCCGAGGTGCATGATCGGCGGGTGACCTCGACCACAGATGGGCCCGGTCGCCTCGTGCTCGCGGCGACACCGATCGGGGACCCGGCCGACGCACCGGCCAGGCTGGCCGGGCTGATCGAGTCGGCCGACATCGTCGCTGCCGAGGACACCAGACGGCTTCGCAGGCTCGCTGTCGCCCTCGACGTGCGTCCGACCGGGCGCGTGGTCAGCTACCACGAGCACAACGAGCAGGCGCGCACCGCCGAGCTGCTGCAGGCCGTGCGGGGCGGCGCGACGGTGCTCGTCGTGACCGACGCAGGAATGCCCTCCATCTCCGACCCCGGGCTCCGGGCCGTGCGGGCAGCGGTGGACGCCGCCCTGCCGGTGACGGTCGTGCCGGGACCCTCCGCGGTGCTCACCGCCCTGGCGCTGTCCGGCCTGGCCACCGACCGCTTCTGCTTCGAGGGTTTCCTGCCGCGCCGGGCCGGGGAGCGTGCGCGCGCGTTGTCGATGCTGGCCGACGAGCCGCGGACGATGGTGTTCTTCGAGGCCCCGCACCGCCTCGGCGCCACCCTGCTGGCGATGGCGGGCTGTTTCGGCGGGGCCAGGGCTGCGGCGGCGTGCCGCGAGCTCACCAAGACCTACGAGGAGGTTCGCCGGGGTTCGCTGGACGAGCTCGCGGCGTGGGCGGCCGGCGACGTTCGCGGCGAGATCACGGTGGTCGTCGCCGGCCGCCCGCCGCGTCAGGCGGGCGAGGCGGTGGACGTCGCCGCGCTCGTCTCGCAGGTGCGGCTGAGGGTCGCCGCGGGGGAGCGGCTCAAGGACGCCGTCGCAGCCGTGGCGGAGCCGCTCGGCGTCCAGAAGCGCGCCCTGTACGACGCGGCGACCAAGGCCGGGCGCTGAGTACTCGTCGTTCAGCCGACGGCTGACCGCACGCCGTCCCCGGCCCGCCACCAGGCGCTCCCTTGCTGGACGGCGCACCCGTCCAGGGCGACGTACGTCTCGTCGCCGCCGACCACGGGCATGATGACGGCGAAGCGATGATGGTCGTCGCGGGCGCAGGCGGCGTCCGGGTGGGCGGCCGCCAGCGCGTCGTCCCACGCCTGTACCTGCCGCGCGTCGAGGGTGCGCGCGCCGACGAGGTCGCCATCGGGCACCTCGCCGAGGCTCGCGGGGTCGACCTCGTACACGCAGGCCCTGGCCGGGCCTGCGGGCATCGGGGTCGGCCGGGACCCAGTGGCCGGCGGTGCGGCGTCCATCGACGCCTCGACCCGCAGCATGTCCTTCCACTGCTGTGCGCACCCGCTGTCGAGAGCCAACTGCGACGAGACCTGCACCACGCGATCCTCGCGGACCACGTCGAGGGCCAGTGCGTCGAAGGCCGCGACTGCCTCGGCCGTCGGCTTCCCGCAGGCGTCGCGGGGCGCGCGCACGGCCACGACCGCGCCCGACGCCAGGTGAAGCCAGACGACGCGAGGGTCGGGCAGGTCGGCCGTGCACGCCACGTCGGCCGGGATCGGCTTGTCCGGGGCGGCGTAGACACGCAGCAGGCGGTCGACGCCCGCGGTGGCGCGGGACACGATCGTCACGCTCCACTCGCCGTCTCCCGGCACTCGGCGCACGTCGTTGGTGCAGACGAACGCCGCTGCCACGCCGGCGGGATGTGCCGGCAGGTGGCGGAACGACCCGCCAGGGCATGCCGCGGCCGCCGCGCTGGTGGACGGCGTCGGGACGACGTCGCCTCCGACCGCCGGCTGCCCGATCGCCGGCTGCCCGATCGCCGGCTGCCCGACCGCCGGCTGCCCGGTCGCGGCGCCGCAGCCGGTCAGCACCGTCGACAGGCCGATGACCGTGGCGCACAAACGCGAGCAGACCATGACCGACCTCCTCCTCGAGCAGACGTGCCGCGCGCCTGCTTGGGTTGCACGGGCTCGGGCTCCGAATCTGGGCCGGACCTCGGCCAGGGCATACGCCACTAGCCTGGCCGGGTGGAGTTCCGTCGCATCCCCGGCCTGCCGCCGTACGTGTTCACCATCATCGACGGGCTCAAGAAGGAGGCCCGGCGAGCCGGCCGAGACATCATCGACCTCGGGTTCGGCAACCCGGACATCCCCTCGCCCCAGGTAGCCGTCGACAAGCTCGCCGAGGCGGCGCAGAACCCGCGCAACCACCGGTACTCGGCCAGCGCCGGCATCCCGAAGCTGCGCGAGGCCGCCGCCGCCCGGTACGCGCGGCTGTTCGGCGTGACCCTCGACCCCCAGACCCAGGTGCTGGCGACGATCGGGGCGAAGGAGGGCTTCAGCCACCTCATGTGGGTGCTGCTGCAGCCCGGGGACGCCGCCCTCGTGCCGTCGCCGTCGTACCCGATCCACATCTGGGGGCCGTACTTCGCCGGCGCCGACACCCGGCAGGTCGCGGTGGGTCGCGGGGAGGACTACATCGCCAACGTGATGCAGGCCTGGGACTACGGCTGGCCCAAGCCGCGGGTGGTCGTCCTGTCGTTCCCGCACAACCCGACGACTGCCACCGTCGAGCTGGCCGACCTGCAGCGGCTGGTCGACTGGGCGCGCGAGCGCGACGTCGTCCTCGTGCACGACTTCGCCTACGCCGACGTCGCCTTCGACGGATGGCGACCGCCGTCGATCCTTCAGTGCGAGGGCGCGCTCGAGTGCGCCGTCGAGCTGTACTCGATGACCAAGTCGTTCTCGATGGCCGGCTGGCGGGTCGCCTTCCTCCTGGGCAACGCCGAGGTCGTCGCGGCGCTGGCGAAGCTGAAGAGCTACCTCGACTACGGCACGTTCCAGCCGATCCAGATCGCAGCGACCGTCACGATGAACGAGGCCGGGGGCTACCCCGACGAGGTCAACGCCATCTACCAGTCACGCCGCGACGCCCTGATCGACGGCCTGTCCCGGATCGGCTGGGAGGTCCCCCGTCCGCGAGGCACGATGTTCGCGTGGGCGCCGATCCCGCCCGCGTACGTGTCGATGGGTTCGATCGACTTCGCCCGGCTGCTCGTGACCGACTGCGACGTCGCCGTCTCACCCGGGGTCGGGTTTCGGTCCCGGTGGTGACTCTCACGTGAGGTTCGCCCTGATCGAGAACGAGCACCGCATCGCCCAGGCCGTGCGTCAGGTGCGGCGTGGGCTGCCGTTGCTGACGGCGCCCGCGTGACGGGCCTGCCCGGGGCCACCTGGCGGGGTGGGGTCCGGTCGGCTCCTAGGATCAGCCCATGACGCATGTGCTCTCCGCTGTGGCGTGGCCGTATGCCAACGGCCCGCGCCACATCGGCCACGTCGCCGGCTTCGGTGTGCCCTCCGACGTGTTCAGCCGGTACATGCGGATGGCCGGCCACGACGTGCTGATGGTCTGCGGCACCGACGAGCACGGCACGCCGATCCTGGTGCAGGCCGAGCACGAGGGGCTGAGCCCCAAGCGCTCGCCGACCGGTACAACCGCGTGATCGTCGAGGACCTGCACGGCTTGGGCCTGGCCTACGACCTGTTCACGCGGACGACGACGCGCAACCACTACGCCGTGGCGCAGGAGCTCTTCCGAGTTGTCCACAAGAACGGCTACATGATCGAGCAGACGACGACGGGGGCGATCTCGCCGTCCACCGGGCGCACCCTGCCCGACCGCTACATCGAGGGCACCTGCCCGATCTGCGGCTACGACGGCGCTCGCGGCGACCAGTGCGACAACTGCGGCAACCAGCTCGACGCGGTCGAGCTGATCAACCCGCGCAGCCGCATCAACGGCGAGATGCCGGCCTTCGTCGAGACCGAGCACTTCTTCCTCGACCTGCCGGCGCTGGCCGAGACCCTCGGTTCCTGGCTGCAGACACGCACCGACTGGCGCCCGAACGTGCTGAAGTTCTCGCTCAACCTGCTCGACGACGTGCGGCCGCGGGCGATGACCCGCGACATCGACTGGGGCATCCCGGTGCCGCTGCCCGGCTGGGAGGACAACCCGGCCAAGCGGCTCTACGTGTGGTTCGACGCGGTCATCGGCTACCTGTCCGCGTCGATCGAGTGGGCGCGGCGCAGCGGGGACGACGACGCGTGGCGGGCGTGGTGGAACGACCCCGACGCACGCTCGTACTACTTCATGGGCAAGGACAACATCACCTTCCACTCGCAGATCTGGCCCGCGGAGCTGCTCGCCTACACCGGCGAGGGAGCCCGGGGCGGCAGCCCCGGCGTGTTCGGCGAGCTCAACCTGCCGACCGAGGTCGTGTGCAGTGAGTTCCTCACCATGGAGGGCAAGCAGTTCTCCTCCAGCCGTGGCGTCGTCATCTACGTCCGCGACGTGCTCGCCCGCTACCAGCCGGACGCGCTGCGGTACTTCATCGCGGTGGCCGGCCCGGAGAACCAGGACACCGACTTCACGTGGTCGGAGTTCGTGCGCCGCACCAACGACGAGCTCGTCGCCGGCTGGGGCAACCTCGTCAACCGCACCGCGTCGATGATCCACAAGAACGTCGGCGCGATCCCCGAGCCCGGCCTGCTGCTCGACGCGGACCGCGCGCTGCTCGCCACGACGCGGGCGGGGTTCGCCACGGTCGGCGACCTGCTGGCGACCCACCGGCAGAAGCAGGCCGTCACCGAGGCGATGCGCGTGGTCGGCGAGGCGAACAAGTACCTGTCCGACCAGGAGCCGTGGAAGCTGCGGACGGCCGACCCCGAGCGCATGGGCACCGTGCTGCACGTCGCCGCGCAGGCGGTCAGCGACTGCCGCACGCTGCTGTCGCCGTTCCTGCCGCACAGCGCGCAGACGGTGCACGAGGCCCTCGGCGGCACGGGGACGGTCTCGCCCATGCCGCAGATCCGCGAGGTCGACGACCTCGACGGCGGGCTCGGACTACGCCGTGCTGACGGGCGACTACCACCTCGGTGAGACGCTCTCAGGCTGGGCGCCGGCTGCCGTCGTCCCGGGCACACCTGTCCCTGCGCCGACCCCGATCTTCCGCAAGCTCGACGACTCGGTCGTGGAGGAGGAGCTGGCGCGCCTGCGCGAGGGGTAGACGGGAGTACCCGCCGGCTTGGGTGCGCAGCGGCCCGTGCGGGGTGACCCCGCTGCCGGCGCCTCGGGGGCGCACCGCACGCGGTCCCGGTTATCCCGGGTACGGCCCCGCGCGCGGGGCGACTCGGCCTGGATCACCCCAGGACCCGGGGGTCCTGTTCGCAATGCTTTGCATTGCACGCGGATACGCAACGGATGCAGCGGGTGGCCCCGCGGCGCGCCCTCAGGTGACCCTCGGTCGAGCAGTCGGTGAATCGCCGTGAGAGCCCGGTGAGCCCGGTGGGCCCGGTGAGCCGCTAAGAGTCCAGCGAGGCCCGAGTGAGGCCCGAGTGAGCTGGTGACAGTCTCATGATCGCCACCCCGGTGCCGTATGTGCCGCGCGACGCCCGACACGCCGCATGCTCGCCAGGTTATGGCGCCGGGGTGGCGATCATGACACGCCTTCATGGCCTTCATGGCCTTCATGGCCTTCATGGCCTTCATGGCCTTGACGGCCGGCGACCGGTCCGACCCGGCGGTGGTCGTGTGTGACGGTGGGGTCTCGGCCCAGTGCGTACACGCGTGCAGAACAAAGTGCGACGTGCATGGCCCAGTGCGGCGTGCATGGCCCAGTGCGGCGTGCATTGCCCAGCGCGGCGTGCATGCCAGCGCCGTAGCCGCGGCGTGCAGGGCCGAGCGCGGCGTGAGGGCGAGCGCGGCGTGCAGGGCCGAGCGCGACGTGCATGGCCTTGTCAGCCTGCGGTGCAAACGGAACGCGTGGCCGTTGCGTATCAGCGTGCAATGCAAAGCATGGCGAACAAGCTCACTGAGGTTCCACTCTGGGGTGGTACAGGGCGGAGTCGCCCGCGCGAAGGGCCGTACCCGGGATCACCGATACCACGTGCGGCGCTCCCCCGGGCGGCGGCAGGATGGGATGCCTGTCGAGGTAGCCTCCGGCCATGACGCGCGAGCGTGATCCGGTCGCGGGGGCGCAGGTGTCCCGGCGGCCGCCGCCCCCGGAGCCGCTCCCGATGCCGGTGGTCGACAACCACGCGCACCTCGACCACGCCCGGGTAGGGGAGGCGCGCTGGGACGTCGCCGAGGCGTTGACGGCGGCCCGCGAGGTGAATGTCACTCGAGTCGTGCAGATCGGGTGCGATCTCGAGGCCGCGAGGTGGACCGTCGACATGGTCGACCGCTTCCCTGCGATGCTCGGCGGGGTCGGCCTACACCCGACGGAGGCGTCCAAAGCCGTTGGGGAGCATGTCGTTGGGGGGCATAGACGTTCGGGCAAGCCCGTCGACATCCTGGCGAGCGCGATGGCCCAGATCGAGGAGCTGGCCGGGCATCCGCGCGTCTGCGTGATCGGCGAGACCGGGCTCGACCACTACTGGGTACCCGAGCACGACCGACTCGGCCGGGCCGCTCAGGAGGACTGCTTCCGCATGCACATCGACCTCGCCAAGCGGCTCGGCAAGGTGCTGCAGATCCACGACCGCGAGGCCCATGACGACGTTCTTCGCGTGCTGCAGTCCGAGGGGGCACCCGAGCGCACCGTCTTCCATTGCTACTCAGGCGATGCGGCGATGGCACGCTACTGCGTCGAGCGTGGCTGGTATCTCTCGTTCGCCGGACCCGTCACCTTCAAGAACGCCCACGCCTTGCGCGAGGCCGTGGCAGCCACGCCGCTCGCGCACATGCAGGTCGAGACCGATGCGCCCTACCTTGCGCCGCACCCGTTCCGCGGTCAGGCCAACGCCAGCTACCTCGTCCCGCTCGTGGTGAGGCGCATCGCCGATGTCAAGGGGCTGCCGGTCGAGGAGGTGTGCTCCGCTCTGAACGAGTGCTCGCGGGCCCTCTACGGCCCGTGGCGGACCACCGAGGACCAAGAGAATATGTGATCTGGGCCACATCGCCGACTCCTGTGTGACCTGCAGGGACGACGCAGCGTAACGATCATGTGACGCATCCGGAGATCTCTGCGTGCCCGCACAGATCTCGATTCGGTTACGGTTGCTCGGACAGCCGGGATCGGACTATCGACCCGGGAGAGCGCGAAGGCCGGCCGACGTCGTCCGGTAGGACCTTGACGTCGGCAGCAAGCCGGTGGTGCTCGGGGCCTCGTGTGCATCTCCCGCCGTGCCCGGGCAGTACCAGGTCTGGAGCATCGTGCTCTCTTCTCTTACCGGCCACCTCGGTCGCGTCGGCCGATTCGTCGCCAGCGCGGCCGTCCTCAGCCTCGTCGTCGGCGGCACCGTCGCCTACGCAAGCGCCAGCAAGAGCGTCACTCTGGTCGTGGACGGCAAGAGCTCGCACGTGTCGGCGTTGGCCGGCACGGTGGGCGACCTCCTGGGCGAGCGTGGGGTCCACGTCAGTGCTCGCGACCTCGTTGCACCGGCGACGTCGTCGCCGGTCAAGGACGGTGAGCGGATCGTCGTCCGGTTCGCACGGCCGTTCACACTGGTCGTCGACGGCCGGCCGCAGGAGTTCTGGACGACCGCGGCGACGGTCGACGACGCACTGGCGGCACTCGGGATCCGCACCGACGGCGACCGTCTGACGGTCTCGCGGTCCCAGCCCCTCGGCCGCAGCGGCCTGACGGTTGGCGTGTCGACGCCCAAGAAGGTGACAGTCGTGGCCGACGGGCGGACCACCGCCACGGTGACGACGGCGCCGACGGTTGCGGACCTGCTCGCCGAGCAGGGCCTGACGATCCGGGCCTTCGACCGGCTCTCGGCACTCGCCACCGCTCGCGTCGTCCAGGACATGAAGGTCGTGCTCACACGCATCGACCACCGTCGGGTCACCGCGACCGAGACCCTCGCCTACGGCACGAGCCGGCGCACGACGTCCAGCCTCTACACAGGGCAGTCGAAGGTGTTGGCGGGCGGGCGTACGGGCAGCCGAGTCGCTGTCTACGACGTGGTCATCGTCAACGGCAAGGTCGCGGCGCGCGCACTCGTCTCGGCCACGGTGACCTCCACGCCGGTGCCGCGGGTGCTGGCCGTGGGGACGAAGAGCAAGCCCGTCGCGACCGTCACGCGCAGCGTGGGTGGCAGCGTCGGCTCGCTCAACTGGACCGCCCTCGCCAAGTGCGAGTCGGGCGGCAACCCTCGAGCGGTCAACCCGTCCGGGTACTACGGGCTGTACCAGTTCAGTCTCAGCACCTGGCACGCCGTGGGCGGTGTGGGCAACCCCATCAACGCCTCGCCGTCAGAGCAGCTCTACCGCGCGGAGATCCTCTACCAGCGCGCGGGTGCCGGGCAGTGGACGTGCGGCCACTGGCTCTTCACCTGACGAGTCCCGGACAAGCCGAGGACTCCTGACGAGCAGGCCCCGACCCTTCCCGGTCGGGGCCTGCTCGTCTGCCAGGCTGGCCGCATGACCGCCGCGGGTGTCGCCATGCTGGGTCCCGCGCAGGTCCGCCGCCTCGCCGCCGATCTCGGGCTGCGGCCGACGAAGGCGCTGGGCCAGAACTTCGTCGTCGACGCGAACACCGTGCGGCGCATCGCACGCCTTGCCGAGGTCGGTCCCGCCGACACGGTTCTGGAGATCGGGCCGGGGCTCGGCTCGCTGACCCTGGCTCTGCTCGAGACCGGTGCACAGGTGGTCGCCGTGGAGGTGGATCTGCGGCTGGCGGACGCGCTGCCGGCCACCGTCGCTCGCCACGCTGGCCACCTGGCCCACCGGCTGGTCGTGCTCGCCCAGGACGCGTTCACCCTGACCTCGCTGCCGGCCGGCCCGGACGGCGCGGCTGCGCACACGCTCGTCGCCAACCTGCCGTACAACGTCGCGGTGCCCGTGCTGCTCACCCTGCTCGAACGGTCACCCGACCTGCGCTCGGGCCTGGTGATGGTGCAGGCGGAGGTGGCTCGACGTCTGGCCGCACGCCCCGGTGAGCCCGCTTACGGCATCCCCTCGGTGAAGGCGGCCTGGTACGCCGACGTCCGCCGTGCCGGGTCGGTGCCGCGCACCGTGTTCTGGCCGGTCCCCAACGTCGACTCTGGTCTGGTGTCCTTCGAGCGGCGTGACCCGCCGCCGTCGCGGGTCGAGCGCGTCGAGGTCTTCGCATGCATCGATGCTGCGTTCTCCCAGCGACGCAAGACGCTGCGGTCGGCGCTGGCCACGTGGGCAGGGTCTGCGGACGCCGCCCAGGGAGTCTGCGAGGCCGCGGGGGTCGATGCGCGCGCCCGTGGCGAGCAGCTCGGCGTGGCCGAGTTCGCCGCCCTCGCGCAGGAGCGGGCCGATGTCGCACGGCGGTTAGGGTGAGGGTCGGGGTGGGCCGGGCGAGGAGGAGGGGGGACGGCGGCACCGCATGACGTCGTCGCGGGAGGTCAGCGTCAGGGCACCGGCCAAGGTCAATCTTGGCCTGGCGGTCGGAGGTGTCCGCGCCGACGGGAACCACGAGATCGCGACCGTCTTCCACGCCGTATCCCTGTTCGACGACCTCGTCGCCGCGCCGGCCGACGACATCAGCGTCTCCCTCGAGGGTCCTCCCGTGCCGGGCGTACCACTGGACGGGACGAACCTCGCTGCCCGCGCCGCCCACCTGCTCGCCGAGCGCACCGGCATCGTGGCCGGCGCACACCTGCGCCTGCGCAAAGGCATCCCGGTGGCGGGGGGGATGGCAGGCGGCTCGGCCGATGCCGCCGCTGCTCTCGTGGCCTGTGACGCCTTGTGGCACACCGGGCTGACGCGCGAGGAGCTTCGCGAGATCGGCGCGGAGCTGGGGGCCGACGTCCCGTTCTCGCTCCTGGGCGGCACGGCGATCGGGACCGGACGCGGGGAGGAGCTGACCCCGGCCCTGGCCCGGGGGGAGTACCACTGGGTGATCGCGACAGCCGGCTTCGGCCTCTCGACGCCGGCCGTCTACGCCGAGCTCGACAGGCTGCGCAGCAGACGGACCCGCCGGCCCGTGCCGCACGTGCCCGACCGCCTGATGCAGGCCCTTCGCTCCGGGGACCCCGAGGCCCTCGGCGATGCCCTCGAGAACGACCTGCAGGCGGCCGCCTGCTCCCTCGCCCCGTCCCTGGACCGCACACTGGCGGTCGGCCGCGAGCACCACGCGCTCGGCGGGGTCGTGTCGGGCTCCGGCCCGAGCGTGGCCTTCCTCGCCCGCGGGCACGAGCACGCCCTCGAGCTCGCTGTCGCGCTGGAGGCGTCGGGGACCGTGCGCGACGCCCGACGGGCCCACGGGCCGGTCCCGGGCGCGAGGGTCGTCGAGGCCGTGCGTGCCTGACCCGCACCGACGGGCCGACCGATGCCGACGGCAGGACCGACGCCGACGGCCCGGCGGACGCCGAAGGGAGGGCTGACGGGCGACGTGGCACACCTGCTGAACGTCGAGTCGGTCGCGGTCTCGCACGCAGCGCGCGCCGTGCTGGCCGGCGTCTCGCTCGGCCTGGACGAGGGGGACCGCGTCGGCGTCGTCGGGCGCAACGGCGGCGGCAAGTCGACGTTGCTGCGCGTGCTCGCCCGTCGGCAGGAACCCGACACCGGACGGGTGACGCACACCCGCGGCGTCCACCTCGGCCTGCTCGAGCAGACCGACGACGCCGCCGCCGGGCTCGACGTCCGCGGGGCGGTCGTGGGCACGGGGCCCGAGCATGTCTGGGCCGCCGACGCCCGTGTGCGCGACATCCTGGTGGGCCTGCTGGGGGGGCTGGATGCCGCCGGAGTGGGCGGGCTCGACGCCCCGCTCGACCGGCTCTCGGGCGGGCAGCGTCGCCGTGTCGCACTGGCCGCCCTGCTGGTACGCAGCGACGACGTCCTCCTGCTCGACGAGCCCACCAACCACCTCGACGTCGAGGGCGTGGACTGGCTCGCCGGACATCTTCGCGCCCGGTGGCCGGCGGGGCGAGGCGGCCTCGTCGTCGTCACCCACGACCGCTGGTTCCTCGACGCCGTCTGCGGCGCCACCTGGGAGGTGCACGACGGGGTCGTCGACGCCTACGAGGGCGGGTACGCCGCCTACGTGCTGGCCAGGGCCGAGCGCGCGCGCATCGCCGTCGCCTCCGAGGACCGCCGCCAGAACCTGCTGCGCAAGGAGCTGGCCTGGCTGCGCCGGGGGGCGCCCGCGCGCACGAGCAAGCCGCGCTTCCGGCTGGACGCCGCCGCGGCGCTGATCGCAGACGAGCCACCGCCGCGCGACAGCCTGGCCCTGCAGCGCATGGCCAGTGCCCGGCTGGGCAAGGACGTGGTGGACCTCGAGGACGTCAGTCTCGCCATGGGCGCAGGGCCGCGGCGGGTCGTGCTGCTCGACTCGGTGACGTGGCGGCTGGCGCCCGGTGAGCGCGTCGGCGTGGTCGGCGTGAACGGCTCGGGCAAGACGACGCTGCTTCGCCTCCTCGCGGGCACGCAGGCCGTGGACGCCGGGCGGGTCCGGCGTGGTCAGACGGTGCGGGCGGCGATGCTGTCTCAGGACGTCCACGAGCTGGACGGCGTCACCGACCGGGTGCAGGAGTCGGTGGAGAAGGTGCGGGGGACCGTCCGCATCGGCGATCGGGACGTGACCGCCGGGCAGCTGCTGGAGCGCCTCGGCTTCTCCCGCGAGGCCGCCTGGACGCCGGTCGCCGACCTGTCGGGAGGAGAGCGCCGCAGGCTGCAGATCCTGCGGCTGCTCATGGGCGAGCCGAACCTGCTGCTGCTCGACGAGCCGACCAACGACCTCGACACCGACACCCTGGCCGCCATCGAGGACACCCTGGACGGCTGGCCCGGCACGCTCGTCGTCGTCTCGCACGACCGCTACCTGCTCGAACGCGTGACCGACCGGCAGGTCGCACTGCTGGGCGACGGACGGGTCCGCGACGTCGCGGGCGGCGTGGAGGAGTACCTGCGCCTGCGAAGGGCCGCCATCGAGCGGGTAGCGGTCGGGCGAGACGCCGCGCGTGCCGTGCCGGCGGACCGCCCGGACGCCGCCGGGGCCCTCGCCGGCGCCGCATCCGGGGCAGGCGGCCGGGAGGGCGCGGGGGGCGTTGCGGGGGAGCGGCGGGCGGCTCGCAAGGAGATGGTGCGGCTGGACCGGATGCTGCAGCGGCTGGCCGCCGACGAGGATCGCCTGCATGCCGACCTGGCGCGGCAGGCGACCGACCACGAGGCCGTCCTTGCGCTGGACACCCGGCTGCGCGCCGTCCACGCCGAGCGTGAGGCGCTCGAGCACGCATGGCTCGAGGCGGCCGAGCAGGCGGACTGAGCAGGCGGACTGAGCAGGTGCCCGGCTGCGCCGAGCCCGCGGGGCTCAGACCCGGTCGTCGTAGCGCGCGGCGAGCCTGCGCAGCAGTCCGGCGAGCTCTCGGCGCCGCGCCGGGTCCAGCACCTCGAGCAGCACGCGCTCGCGCTCGAGGAGGTCGGTCAGCGCCTCGTCGACCGCGCGACGTCCGCCGGCGGTCAGGCGGACCATCACGCCGCGACCGTCAGCAGGGTCCGGCAGCCGCTGGGCCAGCCCGCGCTCCTCGATGCGGTCGATGCGGTTGGTCATCGTCCCGCTCGTGACCATGGTCTGGGTCATCAGCTGTGTCGGGCGAGAGCTGGTAGGGAGCGCCGCTGCGCCGCAGGGCCGCCAGCACGTCGAACTCCCAGGACTCCAGCGAGAACTTCGCGAAGACCGCCGAGCGGTCCCGGTCGAGGTGCCGCGCCAGTCGGGTGACGCGGGACAGCACCTCCAGCGGGGTGACGTCGAGGTCAGGGCGCTCGCGCCGCCAGGCGGCCACGATGCGGTCGACCTCGTCCTCGGCGGGTCCACGCGCAGGCACGGTCATGGCGTCACCTTCTGCGGGTCGCGGGCCGTCACCGTCGGGGCGTCCCGCGTAGCTGGGGCCGTCGCTCGAGCCCGGACAACCCGTTCCACGCGAGATTCACCAGGTGCGCGGCGACGTCCGCCTTCTTCGGCTTGCGGTGGTCCAGCCAGAACTGGCCGGTGAGCGCGACCATGCCGACGAGCATCTGGGCGTAGAGCGGGGCGGCCCGGGTCTCGAGGCCGCGCGCCTTGAACTCGTCGGCGAGGATGTGCTCGACCTGGCTGGCGACGTCGCTGATGAGGCTCGCGAACGTGCCGGTCGACTGGGTGACGGGGGAGTCGCGCACGAGGATGCGGAACCCGTCCGTCGAGGTCTCGATGTAGTCCAGCAGCGCCAGCGCCGCCTGCTCGAGCAGCACGCGGGGGTGGGCGTCGGAGGACAGCGAGTCGGTGATGGCGTCGAGCAGGATGCGGATCTCCCGGTCGACGACGACCGCGTACAGGCCTTCCTTGCCGCCGAAGTGCTCGTAGACGACGGGCTTGGACACCTCTGCGGTGGCCGCGATCTCCTCGACGCTGGTCCCCTCGAAGCCCTTCTCGGCGAACAGCCGCCGCCCGACGTCGAGGAGCTGCTCGCGGCGCTGCTTGCCCGTCATGCGGGAGCGCCGGACGGGGCGCTCGTTACGGGTGGCACCGCGCGAGGCGGCCGGGTCGGTGCGCGCCTCGCGGGGGATGGTCACGAGGCCCATCATGCCCGGGTCGCCGTGCCGGCCCCGCGGCGCCCCGCGCCCTCTCGGCCGGCTCCCACGCCGCCGGCTTGTCCGGCTCCGACGCCGCCCGCTTGCCTGGCGTCAGCCCGCCGCGGTCGTGGCAAGGCGGGCAAGGCGGGGAAGGGTGGGGAAGGGTCAGGTCGCCTTACGCTGGGCGAGCCGTTCAGGCGTCGGCCAGCGGACGTCGAGGGCCCAGCCGAGCGTCTCGAACACCCGATCACGCGTGCGCTGATGTCGATCTGGCCGCGCAGCACGCCGTGCCGGGCGCACGTCGGGTCGGCGTGGTGCAGGTTGTGCCACGACTCGCCGAACGACGGGATCGCCAGCCACCAGACGTTGCCCGACTGGTCGCGGCTGCGGAACGGCTGCTCGCCCATCACGTGGCAGATCGAGTTGATCGACCAGGTGACGTGGTGCAGCAGCGAGATCCGCACCAGGGAAGCCCAGAAGAAGGCCGTCACGGCGCCCTGCCATGACCAGGAGAGCAGGCCGCCGAGCACGGCTGGCAGCAGCAGCGAGACGAGGACGAGACGCATGAACCGCCGCGAGACCGCCGCGATGTCGCGGTCGGCCAGCAGGTCGGGGGCGTACTTGCGCGGGTTGGTCTGCTCGTAGTCGAAAAGCCAGCCCATGTGCGCGTGGAAGAGCCCCTTGGCCAGGGCGCCGACGCTGGTCCCGTACCGCCAGGGGGAGTGCGGGTCGCCGTCGCGGTCGCTGAACGCGTGGTGTCGCCGGTGGTCGGCGACCCAGCGCACGACCGGTCCCTCGATGGCCAGCGAGCCCGGCGACCGCCAGGGCGATCTTCAGCCCGCGGGTGGCCTTGAACGACCCGTGCGTGAAGTAGCGGTGGAAGCCGACGGTGATCCCGAGCCCGGCCACGGTGTACATGACGACGGCCAGGGTCAGGTCGAGCCAGCCGAGTCCCCAGCCCCACGCCACCGGCACCGCCGCCAGGACGGCGAGGAACGGGACCGCGATGAAGGCGAAGAGCGCGACCTGCTCGCCGCGGGACTTGGGGACCGGGTCGATCAGGGGCTCGGCCGGCTGCCCGGCCAGGCCGGGGACGGTCGTCGCGACGTCGGGCGCATCGGCAGTGCCGGTTTGAGCAGGTGTGGGTGTCATGTCGGTTCTGACTCCGGTGACGGGGGCGGGGGCGGGTGACGGGGCGGGTGAGGCAGGGTGCCGAGTGGCGCGAGTGTTTGGGCTACGCAACCGTAACCTACGGTTGCGTAGGGTTGTCCAGCCCCCGTGGCGCAGCGCCCGAATGCAGCAGGGCCCCAATGCCCGAGCGGCGGCGATGCCCGTGCGAGCGGCGGCGGCGATGCCCGGGCGGCGGTGCGCCCGGCCGCCTTTGGCACACTGGGCCCATGAGCCGGGCTCCGGCTCGGTCCGCCCTGGTGTAACGGCAGCACACAGGCCTTTGGTGCCTTGAGGTCCCTGTTCGAATCGGGGGGGCGGAGCACCGCGAGTAGGATCGACCCGCCCACCCCGGACAACCCGCGTCAGCCCGATGCGAGGAGGCCTCTCGCGTGAGCCAGCCCCACCCGGCGGCCGTCGTGGTCCTCGCAGCGGGTGAGGGCACCCGGATGCGCTCGAGGACTCCCAAGGTGCTCCACCGCATCGGCGGGCGCTCGCTGCTGGGCCACGCGATGGCCGCCGCGCGGGGCCTGGAGCCCGACCACCTCGTCGTCGTCGTCCGGCACGGGCGCGACCTCGTGGCCGGGCACGTCGCCGACGTCGACCCCCTGGCCGTCGTCGCCGACCAGGACGACGTCAAGGGGACGGCGCGCGCCGTCGAGTGCGGGCTCGACGCCCTGCCCGGCGACCTTGCGGGCACCGTGGTCGTCACCTACGGCGACGTCCCTCTGCTCTCGACCCGGACCCTGCGCGACCTGGTGTCCGAGCACACGGCGGCAGGCTCGGCGGTGACGATCCTCACCGCCGAGGTCGCCGACCCCGCGGCCTACGGGCGCGTCCTGCGGGGGCCGGCCGGCGACGTCGTCGCGATCGTGGAGTTCAAGGACGCCACGGCCGAGCAGCGGGCCGTCCTCGAGATCAACTCCGGGATCTACGCCTTCGACGCCGCCGTTCTGCGTGATGCGCTGTCACGGGTGGGTGCGGCCAACGCCCAGGGCGAGCGCTACCTCACCGACGTCGTGGCGATCGCGCGGGCGGGCGGCCATGCGGTGCGCGCGGTGACGACCGGCGACCTGTGGCAGGTGGAGGGGGTCAACGACCGAGCCCAGCTGGCCGCGCTCGGTGCGGAGCTGAACCGCCGGGTCGTCCACGAGTGGATGCTCGCCGGCGTCAGCGTCGTCGACCCCCCGACGACCTGGGTGGACGTCGAGGTGCGGCTGGCGCCGGACGTGACCCTGCTGCCCGGGGTCCAGCTGCACGGGACGACGTGCATCGAGTCGGGCGCGAGCGTCGGGCCGGACTGCACCCTCACCGACTGCCACGTCGGCGAGGGCGCCTCGGTGGTGCGCACCCACGCCCGTGGGGCCCGAGTGGGCGCCGGGGCAGACGTGGGGCCGTTCACGTTCCTGCGGCCCGGCACCGACCTCGGCGCGAGAGGCAAGATCGGCGGCTTCGTCGAGACGAAGAACGCGGTCATCGGCGAGGGGTCGAAGGTGCCCCACCTGTCCTACGTCGGCGACGCGCGCATCGGGGTCGGCTCGAACATCGGCGCCGCGACGGTGTTCGTCAACTACGACGGGGTGGCCAAGCACGTGACCCTCGTGGGCGACCACGTCCGGGTCGGCAGCGACACGATGCTGGTGGCTCCCGTGACCATCGGGGACGGGGCGTACACCGCCGCGGGCTCCGTGATCACCTCGGACGTGCCTGCCGGGGCGATGGCGGTGGCGCGGGGCCGCCAGCGCAACGTCGAGGGTTGGGTGCAGCGCCGCCGTGCGGGTAGCGCCGCAGCCGCAGCCGCGGCCGCGGCCGCGGCCGCCAGACCCGCGACGTCCAGGGCGCCGGCGGACCGGCCGCTGCCGCGGAGCACGATGTCGAACAACCGCGTGAGGGGACGACGCTGCCATGACCGGGATCACGACCACCAGCGAGAAGAGGCTGGTCCTCGTCAGCGGCCGGGCGCATCCGGAGCTGGCGGCCCAGGTCGCCGCGAACCTGGGTGTCGAGCTCGTCCCTACGAGCGCGTACGACTTCGCCAACGGCGAGATCTATGTGCGGTTCGGTGAGAGCGTGCGCGGCTGCGACGCCTTCGTCATCCAGAGCCACTGCGCCCCGATCAACCAGTGGCTCATGGAGCAGCTCATCATGGTCGACGCGCTGAAGCGCGCATCGGCCAAGCGCATCACGGTGATCGCGCCCTTCTACGCCTACGCCCGTCAGGACAAGAAGCATCGCGGTCGCGAGCCGATCTCCGCGCGGTTGGTGGCTGACCTCTTCAAGACCGCCGGGGCCAACCGGCTCATGGCCGTCGACCTGCACACCGCCCAGATCCAGGGCTTCTTCAACGGGCCCGTCGACCACCTGTGGGCGCTGCCCCTGCTCAGCGACTACGTGCGCAAGCGCGTGGACCGCACCAGGCTCACAGTCGTGAGCCCGGACGCCGGCCGGGTGCGCGTGGCCGACCAGTGGTCCGACCGGCTCGCCGTGCCCCTGGCGATCATCCACAAGCGGCGAGACCCGAGCGTGCCCAACCAGGTGAAGGTGCACGAGGTCGTCGGCCAGGTGGCCGGGCGCACCTGCGTCCTCGTCGACGACATGATCGACACGGCGGGCACCATCGTGCAGGCCGCCGATGCGCTCTTCGAGCAGGGTGCCGCCGATGTGATCGTGACCGCGACGCACGCCGTGCTCTCCGGCCCGGCTGTGGACCGCCTGAAGAACAGCCGGATCTCCGAGGTCATCGTCACCGACACGCTGCCGATCCCCGACGAGCAGGCGTTCGACAAGCTCACCGTTCTCTCGATCGCGCCGATGGTGGCCCGCGCGATCCGCGAGGTCTTCGACGACGGCTCCGTGACCAGCCTCTTCGACGGGAACAGCTAGCCGTCCTCTGGCGCCTGGCTGTCCCGTCATCGCGACCTAGGCGACAGCTACGCGCCAGAGGTCGGGGATTTCGCTCCCTTGTGGGCGGCGGGCTACGATACGCGGGTTGCCTCGGCGAGGGTGGTGCGACGGTGCCCACCGTCATCGACGTGGTGCGCCGGCTGGCCCACCCGGACCTCGTGTCCTCGTGGTCGGCGGTGCGGCACCACGCCAGCACCCTCGCCGACTACCGACAGCCGAGCACCATCGAGGCGCCCTGCCAGGCCCTCACCGCAGACCGAGGCGCGTCCCGCGCCTCACGAGCCGATGTCCTAGGCGCGCACGAGCGCCACGCGTTGAGGAGTGACACGTGTCCGAGGTCAAGCTGACCGCCCAGCCGCGCACCGAGTTCGGCAAGGGCGCCGCCCGTCGGCTGCGCCGCGCCCAGCTGGTGCCCGCGGTGCTGTACGGCCACGGCAGCGAGCCGTTGCACGTGTCCCTCGAGGGCCACGCAACGATGCTCGCGCTCAAGCACTCCAACACCCTGCTCTCGATCGAGCTGAACGGGAAGTCGCAGCTCGCCCTGCCCAAGGACGTGCAGCGGGACCCGTTGCGCGGTGCCATCGAGCACGTCGACCTGCTCATCGTGCGTCGTGGCGAGAAGGTGACGGTCGACGTCCCCGTCCGGGTTGTCGGCACGGCCGCGATCGGCACCGTCGTCATGACCGAGCTGAACTCCCTGAGCGTCGAGGTCGAGGCCACCCGCATCCCCGAGGCGATCGAGGTGTCCGTCGACGGGGCGGAGGTCGGCACGATGGTCCATGCAGGTGACGTGGTCCTGCCCGAGGGCGCGACCCTCGTCGCCGACGCGGGCCTGCTCGTGGTCAACGTCACCGCCGAGAGTGTCCCCGAGCCCGTCGAGGCCGCCGAGCCCGTCGAGGGCGCGGAGGAGGAGGACGACACCGACGGCGGCGAGGACTGACGACCGCGGGTCGAACGACTCCGGCCGCAGGACTCGTGGACGACGCCGCGCAGCCGCCTGCCGGTGCCGACCTCCCGTGGCTCGTCGTCGGGCTCGGGAACCCCGGCCCGCAGTACGCGGCCAACCGGCACAACGTCGGAGCGATGGTGGTCGACCGCCTCGCGGCCGACCTCGGTGAGCGCCTGACCGCCCACCGCACCAGGGCCGACGTCGCGCAGGCCCGCCTGCGGGCACCAGGAGCCCTGCCGGGCCCCCGCGTGGTCCTGGCACGGCCGCAGACGTTCATGAACGTGTCCGGCGGGCCCGTCGCCGGTCTCGTGCGCTTCTTCAAGCTTCCGCTGGAGCGGGTGCTGGTCGTGCACGACGAGCTGGACCTGCCCCTGGGGGCGCTCCGCCTCAAGCTCGGGGGCGGCGAGGCCGGCCACAACGGCCTGCGCTCGGTGAGCCAGGCCCTGGGGTCGCGCGACTACTGCCGCCTGCGTCTGGGCATCGGCCGGCCCCCCGGCCGGCAGGACGCCGCCGACTTCGTGCTGCGCGACTTCTCCCCTGTCGAGCGCAAGGAGCTCCCGCTCCTGCTCGTGGAGGCGGCCGACACTGTCGTTGACGTGGTGTGGTCCGGCTTCGAGCGTGCCCAGGCGACGGTCAACGGCACCTGACGAGCCGATCGTCCGCGGCGCCGGCGCCCGCTGAGACACCCAGTCGCGCCGGGGTCGGGTACCGTCGTGGGCTGCCTCTGGAAGTCCGCCCGCCAGTCCGTCTGTGCCGTAGGTCCCTGCGAAAGGTCCCGATGACGTCCCCGACCGCCGACGCGGTGCTGGCTCGCCGACTCGCCGACGAGGCGGGCCGCCTCCTGCTCGACCTTCGGGAGTCGGCTCTGGTCGCAGAGGCGCTCCGGCGGGCCGGTGACCGCGACTCCAACGACCTTCTGCTGCGGCGGCTGGCGCAGGACCGCCCGGGTGACCCGGTGCTGAGCGAGGAGTCGGCGGACCCGCGGGCGCGGCTGACGGCCCAGCGCGTCTGGATCGTGGACCCGCTCGACGGCACCCGCGAGTACGCGCTGCGGCCGCGCATCGACTGGGCCGTCCATGTGGCCCTGTGGGCGTCGGGTGACCTGGTCGCCGGGGCGGTCGCGCTCCCGGCCGAGGGCCTCACCTACGCCACCGACGACCCCCCCGTCGTCCCCCCGCGGCGCAGCGGGCCGCCGCGCCTGGCCGTCAGCCGCACCCGCCCGCCGGACTTCACAGTGGCGCTGGCCGACCACCTCGGCGCCGAGCTCGTGCCCATGGGCTCGGCCGGGGTGAAGTGTGCGAGCGTCTGGCGCGGGGACGCCGACGCCTACGTGCACACCGGCGGTCAGTTCGAGTGGGACTCTGCGGCTCCGGTCGCTGTCGCCAGGGCCGCCGGGCTGCACACGAGCAGGGTCGACGGCAGCCCCTTGCAGTACAACCAGCCGGACCCGAGACTTCCCGACGTGGTCGTGTGCCGGCCGGAGCTGGCACCGGCCGATCCTCGCCTGGACGGGAGCACGCTCGGGCGTGCCGGGGGGCAGTGCGGTGTCTGCTCGATGAGCGCCTCGGCGTCCGGTCACGGCGTCTCCGGCTACGGGGCGCTGGAGTACCGGCTGTCCCAGCTGGACACCCTGGAGGCCGAGTCCGTCCACGTCATCCGCGAGGTGGCCGCGGAGATGGAGCGTCCGGTGCTGCTGTTCTCCGGCGGCAAGGACTCGATCGTGATGCTCCGGCTGGCGGAGAAGGCGTTCTGGCCGGCCCGCATCCCCTTCCCCGTGATGCACGTCGACACCGGGCACAACTTCCCCGAGGTGCTGGCGTTCCGGGACGTGCGGGTGGCCGAGCTCGGCGTCCAGCTGCATCCTCGCCAGCGTCCCGGACGCGCTCGAGCGCGGCCTCGTGCACGAGCCGCCGGACGGCACGCGCAACCGCATCCAGACCCCCGTGCTGCTCGACGCGCTCGAGAAGCACCGGTTCAGCGCCGCCTTCGGCGGTGCCCGACGCGACGAGGACAAGGCTCGCGCCAAGGAGCGGGTGTTCTCGTTCCGCGACGAGTTCGGCCAGTGGGACCCGAAGAACCAGCGGCCCGAGCTGTGGAGCCTGTACAACAGCCGGATCCACGTGGGTGAGAGCATCCGCGTCTTCCCCCTGTCGAACTGGACCGAGCTGGACATCTGGCAGTACGTGCGCCGCGAGGGCATCGACCTGCCGTCGATCTACTTCGCGCACGAGCGCGAGGTGTTCGAGCGGGCCGGGATGCTCTACGCCAACAACGAGTTCTGCCGCCCGAAGGCCGGTGAGGAGCCGTTCGTGGCCCGCGTGCGCTACCGGACCGTGGGTGACGCCTCCCTCACCGCCGCCGTCCTGCAGCGACGCCGACACCGTCGACAAGATCATCGAAGAGGTCGCGGCCACGCGCATCACCGAACGCGGCGCCACGCGCGGGGACGACAAGTTCAGCGAGGCCGCCATGGAGGACCGCAAGAAGGAAGGGTACTTCTGACCGTGGACCTCATGCGGTTCGCCACCGCCGGCTCCGTCGACGACGGGAAGAGCACGCTGATCGGCAGGCTGCTCTTCGACTCCAAGTCGATCTTCGCCGACCAGCTCGACGCCGTCGAGGCGGCCAGCCGTGCGCACGGCGACGACTACGTGAACCTCGCCCTGCTCACCGACGGCCTGCGCGCCGAGCGCGAGCAGGGCATCACCATCGACGTGGCGTACCGCTACTTCGCCACCCCGAGACGCAAGTTCATCATCGCCGACACCCCGGGCCACATCCAGTACACGCGCAACATGGTGACCGGTGCGTCCACGGCTGACCTGGCCGTCGTGCTCGTCGACGCCCGCAAGGGCCTGGTGGAGCAGAGCCGCCGGCACGCCTTCATCGCGACCCTCCTGCGCGTGCCGCACCTCGTGCTGGCGGTCAACAAGATGGACCTCGTGGACTACTCGCGGGAGGTCTTCGAGGCCATCGCGGACGACTTCACGAGGTTCGCGACGAAGCTCGAGGTGCCCGACCTCACGATCATCCCGATCTCGGCGCTGCCTGGGTGACAACATCGTCACGCGTTCGCCGGCCATGCCCTGGTACGAGGGGCCCTCGCTGCTGCACCACCTCGAGCACGTACACGTATCCAGCGACCGCAACCTGATCGACGTCCGCTTCCCGGTGCAGTACGTGATCCGGCCGCAGTCCTCCCAGTACCCCGACTACCGCGGCTACGCGGGAACGGTCGGCAGCGGGGTGCTCAAGCCCGGGGACGAGGTGATGGTGCTGCCGTCGGGCTTCACCACCCGCATCGCCGGCATCGACACCGCCGACGGACCCGTGGGTGAGGCCTTCCCGCCCATGTCGGTGACCGTGCGGCTCGAGCACGACCTCGACGTCAGCCGCGGCGACATGATCTGCCGACCCCACAACGTGCCGATGGTGACCCAGGACATCGACGCGATGCTCTGCTGGATGACCGACAAGCCCCTGGTGCCGGGGCAGAAGCTCGCGCTGAAGCACACGACCCGCCAGGTGCGGGCGCTGGTCAAGGACCTGCAGTACCGGCTCGACGTCAACACCCTGCACCGCGACGAGACGTCGACGCAGCTGGGGCTCAACGACATCGGGCGGGTCCGGCTGCGCACGACCGCCCCCTTGTTCGCCGACGAGTACCGGCGCAACCGGACCACCGGCGGGCTTCGTGCTGCTCGACGAGGCGACCAACGTGACCGTCGGGGCAGGGATCGTCCTGGCCGGTTGAGTGACGGGTGCCGGGCGGCCCACGGCCCGTCAAGGTCCGCGCGCGCGGCTCGGCGGTGCCCCCGCGTAGGGTGGTCGCGTCATGAGCCTGTCCGGTCTGCTCGACGCCTTCCGCCCCGATCCCGGGATCACCGCACTCCTCGATGCCGCACGCTCCGGGGCCGTCACCGGCCTGGACATCGTGGCGCCGACGGGGGCGCGGCCGCTCGCCGTCGCCTCGATGGCCGCGGGCGTCCCTCTCGGCGCCGGGCGTCCCGTGCTCGCCGTGACGGCGACCGGCCGCGAGTCCGAGGACCTGGCCGCAGCGCTGCGCTGCTACCTGCCCCCGGCGACCGTCGTGGAGTTCCCGGCGTGGGAGACGCTGCCGCACGAGCGCCTGTCGCCACGGTCGGACACGGTGGGCCGACGCCTGGCCGTCCTGCGCCGGCTCGCGCACCCGACGGCCGGCGATCCGCTGCGCGGACCCGTGAGCGTCGTCGTCGCACCGGTCAGGGCGGTGCTGCAGCCCCTGGTCACCGGGCTGGGGGACCTCGAGCCGGTCAGCCTTGCCGTCGGCGACGAGGCACCGATGGACGAGGTCGTGCAGCGTCTCGTCGAGGCCGCCTACGCCCGGGTCGACATGGTGGAGCGGCGCGGTGAGTTCGCCGTCCGAGGCGGCATCATCGACGTCTTCCCGCCGACGGACGACCACCCCCTGCGCGTGGAGCTGTGGGGCGACACCGTCGAGGAGATCCGCTGGTTCGCGGTCGCCGACCAGCGCTCGCTCGAGGTCGCCGGCGGAGGTCTGTGGGCGCCGCCTGCCGGGAGATCCTGCTCACCGACGAGGTGCGGTCGCGGGCCGCCGGCATGGTCGGTGACCTCCCGGGGGCCGCCGACATGTTGGACAAGATCGCCGCCGGCATCGCGGTCGAGGGCATGGAGTCCCTGGCCCCCGTGCTGGTCGACGGCATGGAACCCCTGCTGGACGTGCTGCCACCCGCGTGCCACGTCGTCCTGCTCGACCCGGAGAAGATCCGCTCCCGGGCGCACGACCTGCTCGCCACGAGCCAGGAGTTCCTGGCCGCATCGTGGGCCAACGCCTCTGCCGGCAACAAGAACCCGATCGACCTCACGGCGCTGTCGGCCTCGTCCTACTGGTCCCTGGCCGACGTCCGCGCGCACGCGCTGGCCGCGGGCGTCCCGTGGTGGTCACTCACCTCGCTCGCCCAGGACGACGACCTGCGCGACGCGGCCGACGAGGCACGCGGGGGCGTCGTCACCCTCGGCGCCCGCGAGGTCACCGGCTATCGCGGCGAGACGGACAAGGCGCTCGCCGACCTCCGCGGCCTCGTGTCGTCCGGGTGGACGGTGGTGGCCACGACCGAGGGCCCGGGGCCGGCCAAGCGCATGGTCGAGGTGCTCGCCGCGGCCGACGTCCCGGCCCGCCTGGTTGCCGGGGTGGACGCCGCACCGCAGCCGGGCGTCGTCCACGTCACCACCGCCGCGGTCGAGCACGGCTTCGTCGCCGAGGGTCTGCGCCTGGCGTTGCTCACCGAGGCCGACATCGCCGGCACGCGGTCGGGCACCAAGGACATGCGGCGGCTGCCCAGCAGGCGGCGCAACGTCGTCGACCCGCTCCAGCTGCGGCCGGGGGACTTCGTCGTCCACGAGCAGCACGGCGTGGGTCGCTACGTCGAGATGATGCAGCGCACGATGGCCGGCGCGACGCGCGAGTACCTCGTGATCGAGTACGCGCCGAGCAAGAGGGGCCAGCCCGGCGACCGGCTCTTCGTGCCGAGCGACTCGCTGGACCAGGTGACGCGCTACGTCGGTGGCGAGGCCCCGGCGCTGAACCGGATGGGCGGGTCGGACTGGGCCCGGACGAAGGGTCGGGCACGCAAGGCCGTCCGGGAGATCGCCGGTGAGCTGATCCGGCTGTACTCCGCGCGCATGGCGTCGTCCGGCTACGCCTTCGGGCCCGACACGCCGTGGCAGCGCGAGCTGGAGGACGCCTTCCAGTACGTGGAGACGCCCGACCAGCTGGCCTGCATCGACGAGGTGAAGGCCGACATGGAGAAGCCGATCCCGATGGACCGGCTGATCTGCGGGGACGTCGGGTACGGCAAGACCGAGATCGCGGTGCGTGCGGCGTTCAAGGCCGTGCAGGACGGCAAGCAGGTCGCCGTCCTCGTGCCCACGACCCTGCTGGTGCAGCAGCACATGGAGACGTTCGCCGAGCGGTACCAGAACTTCCCGGTGCGGGTGCGCGCCCTGTCCCGCTTCCAGTCCGACCGGGAGTCCGCCACGACCCTCGCCGGGCTCGCCGACGGCGGCGTGGACGTGGTGATCGGCACCCATCGGCTGCTGACCGGGGACGTGGCCTTCAAGGACCTCGGGCTGATCGTGGTGGACGAGGAGCAGCGCTTCGGGGTGGAGCACAAGGAGAAGCTGAAGCACCTTCGCATGAACGTCGACGTGCTGGCGATGTCGGCCACCCCGATCCCGCGCACGCTGGAGATGGCCGTGACCGGCATCCGGGAGATGTCGACGCTGGCCACGCCGCCGGAGGAGCGGCACCCCGTGCTGACGTTCGTGGGTGCCTACGAGGAGAGGCAGATCGCCGCGGCCGTGCGGCGCGAGCTGATGCGCGAGGGGCAGGTCTTCTTCATCCACAACCGGGTGGAGTCGATCGAGCGCGCGGCGGCCCGGCTTCGCGAGCTCGTGCCGGAGGCCCGGATCGCCACGGCCCACGGCAAGCTCGGCGAGCACCGCCTCGAGCAGGTGATGCTCGACTTCTGGGAGAAGCGCTTCGACGTGCTCGTCTGCACCACGATCGTCGAGACGGGCCTGGACATCTCCAACGCCAACACGCTCATCCTCGAACGGGCCGACGTGCTCGGCCTCTCGCAGCTGCACCAGCTGCGGGGGCGGGTCGGGCGCGGCCGGGAGCGGGCCTACGCCTACTTCCTCTACCCGCCCGAACGGCCGATGACCGAGACGGCGCACGACCGGCTGCAGACCATCGCCCAGTACACCGACCTCGGGTCGGGCATGCACGTGGCGATGAAGGACCTCGAGATCCGGGGGGCCGGGAACCTGCTGGGAGGTGAGCAGTCGGGCCACATCGCCGGCGTCGGCTTCGACCTGTACGTGCGCCTGGTGGGGGAGGCGGTGGCGGAGTTCCGTGGTGACGTGGAGGCCGAGCGACCAGAGGTCAAGATCGAGCTGCCGATCGACGCCCACCTGCCGCACGACTACATCCCCGGCGAGCGGCTGCGGCTGGAGGCGTACCGCAAGATCGCCGAGATCGCCTCGGAGACAGGGCCTGGAGGCTGTGCGCGCCGAGCTCCAGGACCGCTACGGCGCGCCGCCCGTGCAGGTGGAGAACCTGCTCGAGGTCGCGCGGTTCCGGGTGCTCGCCCGGCACGCCGGCCTCACGGACGTCACGCTGCAGGGCACCCTCGTGCGCTTCGGGCCGGTGGAGCTGCCGGACTCCGGGCAGGTACGCCTGAAGCGTCTCTACCCCGGCTCGCTGGTGAAGCAGGCGGTGCGGACCATCCTCGTGCCCCGCCCGACGACGGCCCGCGTCGGCGGGCAGGGACTGCGCGACGTCGCCCTGCTGCAGTGGGCCAGTGAGGTGATCGAGGCCGTCCTGGTCGGGTCGGTGGGGGCCGCGGCGGCTGCCGCGTCGCGCTGACCCCTCGCTCGGCCGTCCCTCGTTCGTGTTGTCGCCCGGCGTGGGTCGTCCCTGGGTGGCCCCCGTGGCCTCTGGGGTGTACCGGAAACCGACACAAGTCGGCGACACGCCGGGTCGGACCGTTCGGCGGGGGACTTGTGTCAGATCTGCGTACGCTCGACCGCCCTCGACCCTGTGGACAACACAGGCGGCGCCCCCGCCGGTCGCGCCACCATGCCCGACATGCCCGGTGTGCCCGACGTGCCCGACGTGCCCGACGCGCCCGACGTGCCCGACGCATCCGCTAGGCCCGAGCGGCGTGCCGTCCCCACGCAGACGACGTCCGGTCGCCTCGACCCCTCGCGCGTGCTGCGGCTCACCGGCGGCAGGGCGACGACGTCTGAGCTGTTGGAGCACTCCTCGCGGCGCCGGCTCCAGCGGGCACTGCACGAGGGCCGCGTCGTCCGCCCTGCCCGCGGCGTCTATGTGCTGCCGGGCCTACCTGACCCGCGCTTGGTAGCCGCGTCCTGCCGCGGCGTCCTCTCGCACGGCTCGGCGGCGCAGGCGCTGGGGTTCTCCTCGGTTGCCGAGCCGACCGAGGTGAGCATCACGGTGCGCCGTGGACTGTCGCCGCACCGGCCGCCCGGGGTGAGGCTGCACTGGGGTGCGCCCACCGACGCCGAGCTCCGCGTGGGCGTCACCGACCCCGTGCGCACGGTGCTCGACTGCGCCACGTCCCTGCCCTTCGTCGAGGCGCTGGCGATCGCCGACTCTGCCCTGCGGCGCGGTCTCGTCACCCGCGACGCGCTCGTACAGGCAGCGACCGCAAGCCGCGGGCGGGGCCGACCCGCCCGCCTGGGGGTGGCCGCGCACGCCAGCGGGCTCGCAGCCAACCCGTTCGAGTCGGCCCTGCGAGGACATGTGGTCGCGGCGGGCATCACCGGCTTCCAGCCCCAGCTGGGTGTTCTCACGGCGATGGGCGTGCTGCACGCCGACCTCGGCGACCCGGTGCGCCGCGTGCTCGTCGAGGCCGACAGCTTCGAGTGGCACGGGGGACGTCGAGAGCTGGTGGCGGACTGCCGCCGCTACGCCGAGCTCGTCTGTGCGGGCTATGTCGTGCTGCGCTTCGCCTGGGAGCAGGTGATGTTCGACCCGGAGTGGGTGGTTCGGGTGGTCGCCGGCGTGACAGCGCGGCGGACTACCATGCAGGGCGGGTCGCCACGCACCCGCGCCGAGAAGGGACCGAAGTGAGCCGCACGCACGTCCGCCGTCGTGTCGCCGTCGTGGCCGCCGGTCTGGCTGTCGCAGCGGGGCTGTCCGCCTGCGGCGGAACACTCGAGCCCGGGTCTGCTGCAGTGGTCAACGGGCGCCGGATCACCGTGTCCGACGTGCAACAGGCGACGAAGGACGTGCAGGCGGCCGTCGGGCCGGACCAGGCGGTCCAGCAGCGGCTGATGCTCTACTACCTCGTGGTCTCGCCGTACCTGCAGAGGCTGGCGTCCAGCAAGGGTCAAGGCGTGTCGGAGGACGACGCGAGGCAGCAGCTGTTGCAGCGCTCGGTGGCGCATCCCAGCCCGGCCGGCGTGGAGGTCGTCCGGGCGCTTGTGGCCCAGAGCCTCCTGGCGGCGCCGGACGGCCAGCCCGACCCCCAGGTGGTCCAGCAGATGAGGGACCTGCTGGCGTCCTCTCACATCAGCGTCAACCCCCGGTACGGCACGCTTGACGAGCAGACGCTGACCATCACCGCACCTCAGCTGAACTGGCTGGTGGCCGCACCCGCGGAGCCGGGCGCAGCGCAGGCGCCGTGACGCTGCCCCCGCACGGCGGCGTCCCGCAGGACGTGGCGGCAGCGGGCCTGCCGCCGGTCGACCCAGCGCCGGAGGACCAGACGCCGGAGGACCAGACGCCGGAGGACCTCGCCGCAGGCGTCCCTGCGGAGGGACGCATCCTGTTCCTGCTGACCAGCCCTCGCACTGCGCCCGGGCTGCTCACGTGGCGAGCCTGGGATGCGTTGCGCCGCGCCGAGTCGGTGCTCGCCGCCGACGTCGAGCCGGCGTGGCAGGCGGCACTGGCCGAGGCCGGAGTGCATCCCGTCGACGTCGCCGAGCTGCCCGTGGCGCAGCGTGCCGGCCGCCTGGTCGAGGGGGCGGACGGCGGCCGCCTGGTCGCCTGGCTCGGCTCTCCGGACGGCGACCCCGGGCTCACCGACCTCCTCGCCCAGCACCTCTCCCGTCGCTCGATCGCCGGCGCCCCGCCGGAGGTAGAGGTGCTCGCCGGCAGCCACGACGTCGCGGGCTCGCGCCTGCTCGACCTCGTCGCCGTGATGGACAGGCTGCGGTCCCCCGGTGGCTGCCCCTGGGACGCCCGGCAGTCCCACGCCTCGCTGCTGCCCTACCTGCTCGAGGAGGCGCACGAGGTGATCGAGGCGGTGGAGCTGGGCGACCGCGCGCACCTGCGCGAGGAGCTCGGCGACCTGCTGCTGCAGGTGGTCTTCCACGCCAGGGTGGCGGAGGAGGACGCTGAGGACCCCTTCGACGTCGACGACGTCGCGGCCGGCATCGTGGCCAAGCTCGTCCACCGGCACCCGCACGTCTTCGGCGACGGCGAGGCGGCGACCGCGGAGGACGTCGAGCGCACGTGGGACAGCCTCAAGGCCGCGGAGAAGCGACGCGCGGGCCTCTTCGAAGGCATCCCGGCCACGCTGCCGGCGCTGGCGAAGGCGCAGAAGATGCTGAGCCGCCTGGACAAGGCGGGTGGAGTCGATCCCGGGATGCTCGCCGCGGCCGCGCAGGGTGGGCTGGCCGCGGACCTCCTGGACGTCGTGCGGCGGGCCGGCGAGCAGGGCGAGGACGCCGAGGGGCTGCTCCGCGCCGCCCTCGCCAGGCTCGCGGCGTCGGCGGGCTGACCCTGCTCGTAGGGGAGCGGGCGGGGTTGGGGCTCAGGGCAGCGGGTCGGCGACCAGGTGGGAGACAGCCTCGAACACCTGCACAGTGACGGGGTCGGAGTCCACGAATGCCTCTCCGATCACCGGGGTCCACGGGCCGCCGGACACGGAGTACTCGCCGGTGTAGACCGTGCGCAGGCGCACCACCGAGGGGCCATGGCGGGCGAACACGTGTGCCGTCGGCATCGCTGGGTACGGCGCGCCCGCGTCGGTGGTCACGAGCACGTCGCCGTCACCGTAGGACCATTCGAAACGCTCGGGGGTGGCGCGCACGCGCACGGGCACGCCGACGAGCGTCGTGGTCAAGGTGACCGGGCGAGCGTCGACGAACAGGTTCGTCTCGACGTTGACCAGTGTCCGCATGCTGGCGGGCTCGACCCTGACCCGGCCCGCCGGCAGCGGGAGGTCCCTGAGCTCGCGGACCGTGAGCGCCGGCACTGCCGACCGCGGCACCTGCGTGCGGCGCAGACATAGGGAGCCGTCCTGGCGCCAGCGCTCGCCCGGGGCCGGTGGCCGCGCGATCGAGAAGACCCAGTACATGACGTCGTCGGGCACCGGCGTCGCCGCACACAACGCGATCGCCTGCGGGCACAGGGCATCGACGATGGTCGTGGCTGACCGGTCGCCCGTCGGCTCGTTCCCCGGGCACCCCGGAGTGAAGAGCACCATCCGCGCGGCACCCGCCCGCGACCCGCCCGGTGAGGCGCCTTGGCCTCCCGCACGGGCCACGCCCGCCACCCTCGCCCCACCGTCGATGAGCTCCGCGCTCACCCGATCCTTGGTATCGGCCTGAGCTGATAGGGCAACGACCAGCGGCGCGATCATGCAGCTCAGGTACGTCAAAGATCTCAAGCACCGTCTCACGTGACCGGCTGCTCAACGATGGCCACCGCGAACATCCGCCACCTCCCATCCACCCAGCGCACGGCCGTGTCCATTCGCAGCTTGCTCGTGGGACGGAATGACTCGACATCGATGCCGTCCGCCCCGGCGACCGTCGAGCCTGTTCGGTCGATCAGCGCGTTGACGACCACGCCCCCTGGCTGCTCGGGCCCGCCGATCACCGCAACGACGGTTGTCACGCCACCGAGGTTGTGCTCGCCGGCGGCGAGGTATCTCGCCACGTTGGTCTTCACGCTGCCGCAGAAGATGCAGCCCTTGTCGCTCACCGCGAGCAAGGGGCGGGCGTCGTTGGCGGCGTAGCTGTAGTCGTACAGCGCCATGAAGTACCGGAAGAACGCCGCCGCTCCTGCAGAGCTGTGCACCCGGGCCGCCGCCGGCAGCCGCGGCCGCACCGCCGCCGCGCTCGCCGTGGCCGCCGCGGTCGGCGACGGCGCGTCCGACGCCACCATCGAGCCGACGCGTGCACCCACCAGATCCGCTGGCCCGGCGGTGTCGCCACCTGCCGAGCTGCAGCCGGCGGACCCCGCTGTCAGGGCCCCCACAAGGGCGGCGACCACCCGTCGGCGCCCCGGCGCCATCCCCGTCACGGCGCATATCTAACGAGCGCCGAGGCCACGTCGCAAGGCAGCCCGGCGGCCCCTGTGGACAGACGACGGGGGAGGATCTCTGTGCACTACCAGGCGAGATTTCGCCCCGCCTGCGGCACGATAGGCCACGTGAGCGGCCACGACCCCGATCGCCCGCACGTACCGCGGCCCGTGCGCGGTGCGGACGAGCCCGACCCCGAGTCGACCGCGCGGTTCCGGGCCGTGGCCGAGCGTGTGCTCGACGCCCTGCTCGCGACCCGGCCCGAGGACGCGACCAGCCTCGGTGACCACCGCTTCGACGACCGCGTGACCGACCTCTCGCCCGCCGGGGTCGAGCAGACCGCGGCCGTGCTCGCCGACGCGATCTCGGTTCTGGACGAGGTGGACGACGGCGGCCTGGGCCTCGACGACCGCGTCGACCTGGAGGTGCTGCGCACCGGCGTGGCCCGCGACCTGTGGATGCTCACCGAGCTCCGGCCCCATGAGACCGACCCGCTCGTCCACCTGCCGGGCGAGGGTCTGTACCCCTTGCTGGCGCGCGAGGTCGGCGACCCCGCTGCCCGGTTGCGCGCTCTCGCAGCGCGCATGAGCGCCGTCCCCCGTCAGCTCGCAACGGCCCGAACGGTGCTGCGCGACATGCCACGCGTCCACGTGGAGACCGCGATCCAGCAGGCGCGGGGGACGGCGGCCATGCTCGAGGGCGACCTCGACGCCGTCCTGGAGCTCGCGCCGTCCCTGCGTTCGGAGGTGGACCCGGCCCGGGCGCAGGCGGTCGATGCCCTCGAGGAGCACACATCCTGGCTGGAGGCGAGTCTCGTCACTGCGGACGGCGACCCGCGGCTGGGCGCCCAGCGCTTCGCCGCCCGGCTGTGGTACGCCCTTGACACCGAGACCTCCCCCGACAGCCTGCTGACCAGGGCCGAGAGTGACCTGCAGGCGATCGAGGAAGAGATCGCCGAGGTCGCCAGCCGGCTGGAGGGCAGCCTGCCCTACCCCGGCCAGGTGCGCGACGTCCTCGACCGGCTCGCCGCGGACGCGCCGGTGGACGACAGGACGATCCTGCCGCTGTGCAGGCAGGCTCTGGCCGAGGCGACGGAACGGGTGCTCGAGCTGGGGCTGGTGTCGGTGCCGGACGACCCCGTGCGCGTCATCGAGATGCCCGAGTCTCGGCGCGGCGTCGCGGTCGCGTACTGCGACGCCCCGGGTCCGCTCGAGCCGGACGGACCGGACGGCGTCCTGCCGACGCTGTTCGCCGTCTCACCGACCCCGAGCGGCTGGTCCCGCGAGCGCGTCGAGTCGTTCTACCGCGAGTACAACAGTCACATGGTGCGCAACCTGACCGTCCACGAGGCGATGCCGGGCCATGTGGTCCAGCTGGCACACGCCAACCGGCACCGCGGCGCCACCCGCATCCGGGCAGCATCGCGCAGTGGCACCTTCGTCGAAGGGTGGGCCGTGTACGCCGAGTCGCTCATGGCTCGCGTAGGCCTGGGGCGCGGCGAGGACTGGGACGACGGGCTGCGGATGCAGCAGCTGAAGATGCAGCTTCGCACCACGATCAACGCCATCCTCGACATCCGGGTGCACGCCCACGGCATGACCCAGGCGGAGGCAATGGCGCTCATGACCAGCCGCGGCCACCAGGAGGAGGGTGAGGCCGCCGGCAAGTGGCGCCGCGCGCAGCTGACGTCGGCTCAGCTGTCCACCTACTACGTCGGGTACCACGAGATGAGCGACGTGGTCGTGGCGCTGCGAGAGGCGCGCCCGGACGACGACCTCCGGGCTGTGCACGACGCCGTTCTCGCACACGGCTGCCCTCCGCCTCGCCACCTGCGCACGCTGCTCGGCCTGGCCTGAGGTCGGCGCCCCGCCGGCTGACGGCGCCCCGGGCAGCGGTAGCCGTTGTCGGGTGACCGCGGTCGGTCAGTCCGGGTGGGTAGGGTTGCCACGACCCTGGTCGGCGAACATCAGGAGTATCGACGTGGCAAGCATCGAAGCCGTCGGAGCACGCGAGATCCTCGACTCGCGCGGCAACCCCACCGTCGAGGTCGAGGTCGCGCTCGACGACGGCACCATCGCCCGGGCGGCCGTGCCTTCCGGAGCCTCCACCGGGGCGTTCGAGGCGGCCGAGCGCCGTGACGGCGATGCCAAGCGCTACAGCGGCAAGGGCGTCGAGCAGGCAGTGGCCGCCGTCATCGACCAGATCGGCCCCGAGCTGCTCGGCTTCGACGCGGCCGACCAGCGCCTGGTGGACCAGGCGATGATCGATCTCGACGGCACGGACAACAAGAGCTCGCTCGGCGCCAACGCCATCCTCGGGGTCTCGCTCGCGGTGGCCAAGGCGGCTGCCGAGTCCGCCGGCCTACCCCTGTTCCGCTACCTCGGCGGCCCGAACGCGCACGTCCTGCCCGTGCCGATGATGAACATCCTCAACGGCGGCGCGCACGCGGACGGCGGCGTCGACGTCCAGGAGTTCATGATCGCTCCGATCGGCGCGGCCGGGTTCCGTGAGGCAGTGCGCTGGGGTGCGGAGGTCTACCACGCGCTCAAGTCGGTGCTCAAGGGCAACGGGCTGGCGACCGGGCTCGGCGACGAGGGCGGCTTCGCCCCCAGCCTGCCGACCAACCGTGAGGCCCTGGACCTCATCGCCGTCGCGGTGGAGAAGGCCGGCTTCGCCCTGGGCACCGACATCGCGCTGGCCCTGGACGTCGCGGCCACCGAGTTCTTCTCGGACGGCCGGTACCGCTTCGAGGGTGAGCAGCGCACCAGCGAGCAGATGACGGCCTACTACACCTCGCTCGTGGACGGCTTCCCGATCGTCTCGCTCGAGGACCCGCTCAGCGAGGACGACTGGGAGGGCTGGACGGCGCTGACCGCGGCGCTCGGCAGCCGGGTGCAGGTGGTCGGCGACGACCTCTTCGTCACCAACCCCACTCGGCTGCGCAAGGGCATCGAGCTCGGCGCGGCCAACGCCCTGCTGGTGAAGGTGAACCAGATCGGCACGCTCAGCGAGACCCTCGACGCCGTGAGCCTGGCTCACCGCAGCGGCTACCGCTGCATGATCAGCCATCGGTCGGGCGAGACCGAGGACACCACGATCGCCGACCTCGCGGTGGCCACCGACTGCGGCCAGATCAAGACCGGTGCACCCGCCCGCTCGGAGCGGGTGGCCAAGTACAACCAGCTCATGCGGATCGAGGAGGAGCTGGACGACGCCGCCGTGTATGCCGGTGCCACGGCCTTCCCCCGGTTCGCACGCTGATGCGCTGACCTGCCGACCCGTTCGGAGGCCGCACCGCACCCGACACGCCGCCGCGTGAGGGTCGCGGTGCGGCGTCCTGTCGGTCCCACGAGGGACAATGGGACGGCGACGTGTCGGCACGCGGGCTGTCGCGCCGCGACGGAGGGGTTGAGAGATGCCAGCGCGCAGGCCGTCGGTGCCGCGCCCGGCTGCATCGTCGCCCGCGAAGCCCCAGTCGACCGCGAAACCCCAGTCGACTGCGAAACCCCAGTCGACTGCGAAACCCCAGTCGACTGCGAAACCCCAGTCGACCGCGAAGCCCCGGGCAACCGCCAGGACGGCGGCGCCGATCCGCCCCGCGGCCGGGCGACGTCCGGCACTCGCCCGCCCCCTGAAGTCCCGGCCGGCCGCACCTGCGCCGGGGCGACGTCCCGCCGTGATCCGCCCGATGACCCTCGTGGCGGGCACTCTTGTGGTGCTCACCCTGCTGCTCGCCCCGTATCTCAAGCCGTGGCTCGAGCAGCGCGCGCAGGTCGCCGCGACCCGGGCCGAGGTGGCGTCGCTGCGCGGGCAGGTGGCCGACCTCCAGCGTGAGCAGGCCCGGTGGGACGACCCCCAGTTCGTGAAGGCCCAGGCGCGGGGCCGCCTGAACTTCGTCATGCCGGGGGAGACGGGCTACGTCGTGCTCGACGACCGCCCGGTGACGTCTCGACCGGTGGACGCCGCCCGCCGTGCGGCGCAGGTCCCGGCTGCGGTTCGCCCGTGGTACGGCGACCTGTGGGCGTCGGTCGTCATCGCCGGGGACGAGGCGACGAGCCGGCGACCCGGCTCACCGTGACGGTGTCGAGAGCCGACCTCGTCGCTGTCGGTGCCCAGCTCGGGCGCCCTGCGCGCGGCATCGCGGACGTCGCCCATCGGTGCCCCTGCGGGCTGCCCGACGTGGTCGTCACACGACCACGGCTGGACGATGGGACCCCCTTCCCGACCACCTTCTACCTGACCTGCCCGAGAGCCTGCTCGGCCGTGGGAACCCTTGAGGCGCAAGGGCTCATGCGCCAGATGTCCGAACGGCTGGTGGCCGACGAGGGGCTCGCGCCGGCACACCGGCACGCGCACGAGGACTACCTTCGCCGGCGTGCGCACCTCGGTGACGTCCCCGAGATCGCCGGTGTCTCGGCCGGCGGAATGCCCGGCCGGGTGAAGTGCCTCCACGCGCTCGTGGCGCATGCGCTGGCGGCCGGCCCGGGGGTCAACCCCCTCGGCGACGAGGCCCTCGGTGCGGCCGGCACGTGGTGGGCGGCCGGGCCGTGCGTCGCGACACCGGAGGTGGACCCCGCCCCGCGCTGATGTGCGGCGCCCGGGTGTGCCGTACGATCCGCGCAGGTGCCGAGACCCACTGCGGCCGAACACGATGCGCATCGCCCGGATGGGCTCTGCCCGCCCGGGGCGACAGGGACGGTCAGGAAGGAACGGCATGACCCGCGTCGGGGCGTTCGACTGCGGCACCAACTCCCTTCGTCTGCTCATCGCCGACGTCGACCACGAGCGCGGGGCACTCGTCGACGTCGACCGCCGGATGGAGGTCGTCCGGCTCGGGGAGGGGGTCGACGCCACCGGCCGCATCGCCGACGACGCGCTCGACCGCACGCTCAAGGTGACCCGCTTCTACGCCGCGCTGTGCGCCGAGGCGGGGGTCAGCCGGGTGCGCTTCGTTGCGACGTCGGCCAGCCGGGACGCGCAGAACCGCGACGTCTTCGTGGACGGCGTGCGCGCACTTCTCGGCGTCGAGCCGGAGGTCGTGACCGGCCGGACGGAGGCGGAGCTGTCGTTCGTCGGGGCGACCACACGCCTGTTCGGGTCCTACGAGGCGCCCTTCCTCGTCGTGGACATCGGGGGCGGCTCGACCGAGCTCGTCCTCGGTGCGGACACGGTGGAGGCTGGTTGCTCCATCGACATCGGGTGTGTGCGGCTCACGGAGAGCCAGCTGACCGCCGACCCGCCCACCAGGGCACAGCTCGCCGCCGCCACGACGGTGGTCGACGAGGCCCTCGCGAGCGCGGAGGCCGTGGTGCCGTTCCGGAACGCCCGTACCTTTGTCGGGCTCGCAGGAACGGTCACCACCGTGACGGCCCATGCGCTCGGGCTCCCCGGCTACGACGAGGCCCTCATCGACCTGGCGACGCTGCCGGTCGAGGACGTCGTGGCGGCCTGTGCGGACCTCACCGCGATGACACGAGACGAGCGAGCCGCCCTGCCGTACATGCACCCAGGGCGGGCCGACGTGATCGGTGCCGGAGCACTCATCTGGGGCCGGGTCGTCGAGCGTGTCGCCCAGGCGTCAGGAATCACCCACGTACTGACCAGTGAGCACGACATCCTCGACGGGATCGCGTACTCCCTCGCCGAGCCGAGCCAGTGAGCCCGCGTCGTCGCGACCGTGCGAGCCCGCGTGTAGGGTCCGGTGACCGAGCCCCCCCACCCTGAGGACCGCCGTGCCCCGCAGCCTCGCCTCCGTCGGCCCTCGCATGGCCGCCGCGCTCGCCGCGGCCGTGGCGCTCGGCCTGGTCTCCGGATGCTCGTCGGGGAGCTCCTCGGGGACGGGCGTCGCAGCCTCCTCGGTCTCCGACGCGGCCGCCTCTCCGTCCGCGCAGGCCGCGTCGGACGGCGCCGCCTCGGCGTCGCAGGCCGGTCCCTCACCCCTCGCCTCGCCACCGAAGATCGCGGACGTCGTGGGCTACACGTACGTCGATGTGCCGGCCGGCGTGCGCTCGCAGCTGGAGGGCGCGCTCGCCCCGATGGCCTCGTTGTTCTCGGGCATCGAGATGAAGACCGTCAAGAAGGGTGCGGTCGAGGTGGGCGGTCTGGTGGTGATCGGGGTCAACGACCAGGTCGCGGCGAGCAGCGACTTCGAGGCGCGTGTCCTGCCGGGCATGATCTCCGGGATGGCCGGGCAGGGTGCCAAGGTGACGCAGCAGAACCTTTCCGGCCAGGCGATCGCGGTCGCGACGGCGCCGGGTAGCGCGGTCCTGGCCTGGTACCACAAGGGCCGCCTCACGATGGTGCTGTCGGACAAGTCCGCCGCCGCGCTGGTGTTCGCCGCCGCGTACATCAAGCGGGCCTGAGGTCGCCGGCACGGGGTTGACCGGCACGGGGTCGGCACACCCGGCGACCGGTCGCGTGTTCCGTTCACCCGTGCCCGCGGGCTGCGGCTGGCCCGGGGACCCCGCCCAGCGCGACACCCCGGTCGCAGCCACGGAGCCGGCCGTCGAGCGCGACGCCCGGGAGGCGACGGACCTGGCGGTCCTCGACGCTCGCGTGTCGGTGTGCCGCGCCTGCCCGCGGCTGGTGGCCTGGCGTGAGGAGGTCGCGACGACGAAGCGGCGCGCCTTCGCCGCCGAGCCGTACTGGGGGCGACCCGTCCCCGGGTGGGGCGACCGCGTCCCGTGGCTGCTCGTGGTCGGCCTGGCCCCGGCGGCTCATGGCGGTAACCGCACCGGCCGCATCTTCACAGGGGACCGCTCGGGTGACTGGATCTTCGCCGCCCTGCACAGGGCGGGGCTGGCCGACCTGCCCACCAGCGAGTCGGCGGGCGACGGGCAGCGGCTGCGCGGCGTCCGGATGGTCGCACCGGTGCGCTGCGCGCCACCGGGCAACGCCCCGACCCCGCAGGAGCGCGACCGGTGCGCCCCCTGGCTGGACCGCGAGGTGCGGCTCGTCGAGCCTCACCTGCGCGCTGTGCTTGCGCTCGGAGCCTTCGCCTGGGGATCGGTGCTGGCCTGCAGCCGACGCCTGGGCTGGGAGCAGCCGAGGCCGCGGACGAGGTTCGGGCACGCGGCCACCGCACTGCTGGCACCCCCGTCGCGGCCGCCCGTGCTGCTGGTCGGCAGCTACCACGTGAGCCAGCAGAACACGTTCACGGGCCGTCTCACCGAGGTCATGCTCGACGAGGTGATCGGCCGCGCCCAGGCCTTCGCCGCGGCACAGCCCCGGTGACCCGCGTCTCCCCGAGCTCGTGGCGTCCCGGCTTGTGAAGGCATTCACAAGTCCCTAGCGTGGCGGTATGTCCACCACACCGACCGCACCAGGCGGCCGCCGGATCCTCGTGCTCGGCGGCGGCTACGTGGGCCTCTACACGGCCCTGCGCCTCCAGTCTCGCCTGCGCCCGCGTGAGGCTTCCATCACCGTCGTCGAACCCCGCTCGTACATGACCTACCAGCCCTTCCTTCCCGAGGCATCGGCCGGGTCGCTGTCCCCGCGGCACGTCGTCGTCCCGCTGCGCCGGGTGCTCAAGCGGTGCGAGGTGATCAACGCCCACGTGCTCGGTCTGGACCACCAGGCACGAACCGTGCGGCTCGACCCGCTGCACGGCCCGGACTACGACCTCGCGTACGACGACGTCGTGATCGCCCTGGGCTCGATCGCCCGCACGCTGCCGGTACCCGGCCTGGCCGAGCAGGGCGTGGGGTTCAAGTCGGTCGAGGAGGCCATCTACCTGCGCAACCAGGTGCTGCACTGCCTGGACGTCGCCGAGTCGACGCAGGACGCCGAGCGCCGGCGCAAGGCGCTCACGTTCGTCTTCGTGGGGGGCGGCTACGCCGGCGTCGAGGCCCTCGCCGAGCTGGAGGACCTCGCCCGTGACGCGACCCGGTACTACCGGCGCGTCGCGCCGGCGGACCTGCGCTTCGTGCTGGTCGAGGCCAGTGACCGGATCCTTCCGGAGGTCGGTGAGGACATGGGCCGCTACACCGTCACCGAGCTGCGCCGACGCGGCATCGACGTGCGGCTCGGCACGCGCCTGGACAGCTGCGTGGCCGGGCGCATCGAGCTCTCCGACGGTGAGGCCTTCGACTCCGACACCCTGGTCTGGACCGCCGGGGTCAAGGCCAACCCCGTGCTGGAGAAGTTCGGACTTCCCCTCGACGAGCGCGGCCGCCTGCGCTGCCGCACGGACCTGCGGGTCGAGGACGTCGACGGGGTCTGGGGGGCGGGGGACTGCACGGCCGTCCCCGACCTCACCCACCCCGGTCAGATGTGCAGCCCCAGCGCGCAGCACGCCGTCCGCCAGGCCCGCCGCCTTGGCGACAACATCGTCGCGGGGGCGCGCGGCAAGCCCCTCACGGACTACCGGCACAAGCACGCCGGCTCGGTGGCGAGCCTCGGGCTCTACAAGGGCGTGGCCCAGATCTACGGAGTCAAGATCAAGGGACTGCCCGCCTGGTTCATGCACCGGACCTACCACCTGTCGCGGGTGCCGACCCTCAACCGCAAGATCTACGTGCTGTCGGAGTGGACGTTGGCGCTGTTCTTCCGTCGCGAGATCGTGTCGTTGGGGTCGCTGGCTGTGCCGTTCAACGAGTTCGAGGCCGCTGCGGGCGTGCGGGACGGCACGCACACGCACGGGCGCTGACCGATGCCGCCCGCGAGGTCGGCTCAGCCGCCCACGGGCACCCTGGGCCGGTTCAGGCCGAGCTCCTCGGGCGCGGGGCGGACGCCGAGGGTGATGTCGGCGACCAGCTCGCCGATGAGCGGGGCGAACTTGAAGCCGTGCCCGGAGAACCCGGCCGCGACCGTGATCGGGCCCGCCCGGTCCACGACGAAGCGCTCGTCGACCGTGCTCGTGTAGGTGCACGCCTGCGGTTCGGGTCGGCGATAGTCGACCCCGGGCACCCAGCGTTCGACGTAGGTGGTGACCCGCCGGGTGGCCAGGGGGTCGACGGCGCCGTCTCGGCTCGCAGGGTCCACCGGCCGGCCGGCGCCGTGCACGCCGACCTTCACCCCGTGCGGCCCGGACTGGCCGTAGACCGCCGGGTGGTCGGAGTCGAGCCCGGCGCCGGGGTAGTGGATGAAGCTCGGCCACGCCCGGGGGCTGCCGAGCGCGGGATGGGCCGCCGGGAAGTGCGCCGGTTGCACCTGCGTCACGAGCAGCTCGGGCAGCGCCACGAGGTCGCGCAGCAGGCCGCCGGTCCAGGCTCCCGCGGCCACGACGACGTGTGGCGCGGTCCACACCCCGTCGGCGGTCACGACGTCCACCTCGCCCGAGCTGCGCACGGCGAGGCGTTCGACCTTGAGGCCGTCGTGCAGCTGTGCCCCCCGGCGGCCCGCGAGCATCAGCAGTGCCCGAAGGGTGCGGTCGGCGTAGGCGCGCCCGCCGGCCGGGTGGAAGCAGACGGCCTCGTCGAATCGCAGCCCGGGCCACCGCTCGTGCGCATGCCCCCGGTCGAGCAGCTCCGCGGACTCGCCGAACCGGTGGAGGCGGTCGGCCAGGCCCTGCACGACGGCGGCCGGGCCGTGGTCGACCGCACCCGTCTGCTCCAGCAGCACCTCGCCGCTCTCGGCCTCAAGCCGGCGCCAGACGGGCAGCGCGGACCGCGCCAGGCGCACGTGGAAGTCGTCGGGGTACGCGAGCCGGAAGATGCGTGTGGAGCCGTGCGAGGCGCTCAGGTCGTGCCCCGGGGAGAACTGCTCCAGCAGGACGACGTCGAGCCCGCGCGCCGAGAGCGCCCACGTGGCCGCGGCGCCCATCGCCCCTGCCCCGACGACCACCACGTCGGTCCGCATGGGCCTTTCGTACCACGCGTTCGTGCACGGGGCGCGTCGTGGAGGCCCTGGCTAGGCTGGCCGAGCCCTCGTAGCCCAACGGCAGAGGCAGGCGCCTTAAAAGCGCTCCAGTGCGGGTTCGAGTCCCGCCGGGGGCACCCCGCCGGCGGCCGATGAGGCGCTGAGCTGGTCCCGAGCTGATCCCCAGTGGGTCCCGAGCTTTCCGCCGGCTCGCCGGCGTACCGAAAACGGACACAAGCCACCCGCGGGGCGCTACACGCCGGGGACGGGCGGCGCTCTGTCGGCTTTCCGTACGCCGCCAGCCGTTCTCGGTACGCCCGACCGCCTCCACCGGGTGCCCCGCCCGGTCGCGCGCGGGAACTCGCGAAGGCACGGCAGCATTAGGCTGGTAGGGCCGCACACCGCGGCTCGACGCCGCATCGCCACCAGATGCGCCCGACCCACTGATCGATCCCCGGAGGGACCGATGGACAGCCGCAACCCCGTCTTCAGCCGCACCGATGAGTTCAAGCGCGGGGGGTACGCGACCTTCGAGACACCCACGCCCACGCCGACTGCCGACGAGCTCCAGGGGATGTACTCCGCCCCCTCGGCGACGTCCCTGCAGACCGGGCGGATGACGCTGGACGACGTCGTCACCCGCACCGCCATGGTCTTCGGGCTGCTCGTCACAACGGCAGCGGCGACGTACATCGCGCTGCCGGTGGAGCAGTTCGGCTTCGTGATCGTCGCCATGATCGCCGGCCTCGCGCTGGGGCTGGTGAACTCGTTCCGCAAGAGCCCCAGCCCTGCGCTGATCCTGGCCTACGCGGCCGTCGAGGGCGTCTTCGTCGGGGGGATCAGCAAGTACTACGAGGCGGCGTGGCCCGGCATCGTGTCGCAGGCCGTCCTCGGCACGCTCGCCGCCTTCGCGACCATGCTCGCGCTGTACAAGACTCGCGTCATCCGGGCGACACCGAAGTTCCAGCGCATCCTCATCATCGCCGGGGTGGGCTACCTCGTGTTCGGTCTCGTGCACATGGTGGGTCTGATGTTCGGTCTGTGGCCGAGCCTGTACACGACGGGCCTTCTGGGCGTCGCGGTCAGCGTCGTGGGAGTGGTCCTCGCGTCCCTCTACCTCGTGCTCGACTTCGACTTCGTCGAGCGCGGCATCCGCAACGGCATCCCGCAGCAGTTCGCCTGGACGGCGGCCTTCGCCCTGGTCGTCACGCTGGTCTGGCTGTACCTGGAGATCCTTCGGCTGCTCGCGGTCCTCAACCGCAACAACTGACCGCGAGGTCCGGCTCGCGTGGTGGCCGGTCGTGGGTGACCACGGCCGGCCGCCGCCGTGTGTGACGATGGCTGCGTGCGCGGCGAGGACCTCGACGACCTGGCGGCGCACCCGACGATCTGGCACCCGACCCTGGCCGAGCTGGAGTGGGTCGAGCTCGTTGTCAGCGGTGCCCTGCCGCACCTGGAGCCGGAGCTCGCTGTCGCACCCGACATCGCCTCCGGGACGCTCGTGCTGGAGGACGCCGAGGGCACGCCGGTCGCGCTCGTCGAGCATGCTCGCGTCGCCGACGCGCCGCGGCCGCCCGCCGCCGACGCGCCGCGGCCGCCCGCCGCCGGACGGGTGGTCCTGCGCGGGTCGGTGCGCGCCCTGCGCCCCTTCAGCCACCCTCCGCTGCGTCGGCACCGGCGCCGTCCCGCGCAGGTGCGCGCGGCGCTGAGCGACATGGTCGGCGCCGGCCGGGGGGGAGTGCTCGCCGTGGTCGTGGACGGGGGCCTGACCGCGCAGATGGTGCAGGACGTCGCGCACGCGGCGCGTGACCGGGGGGCGGCCCTCCTGTGGCTGGCCGTCGTGGGTCACGGACGCCGCCGCGACCTGCCGCCGGAGGCCCTTCTGCGGGCAGTGCGAGAGGTCGCCGCCGAGCTCGACCGGCAGGGTCTGCCCGGCCTCGTCGTGCCCGTCGCGGTGCCGGCCGTGGGGGACGCCGCTCTCGACGCGGCCAGCGTGGCGGACGTGGCCGTGGCGTATGGCGCCGACGCGGTGCTCGACCCCGTCACCGTGCTCCCCGTGGCGCCGCAGCTGCACCCTGCCTTCGAGCACGAGCGTGAGCGCAGCGCCCCTGCGCCGCATCGGCGCGGCGTCACCGTCTTCTTCACCGGCCTGTCGGGGTCGGGCAAGTCCACCCTGGCCAAGGCACTCGCCGACCGGCTGCTGGACGACGGACGGCGCGCGGTGACGATGCTGGACGGCGACGAGGTCCGCCGGCTCCTGTCAGCCGGTCTCGGCTTCGGCAGAGCCGACCGGGACCTCAACATCGCACGGATCGGCTACGTGGCCGCCGAGGTCACGCGGCACGGCGGCGTGGCGATCTGTGCGCCGATCGCCCCGTTCGCCCAGGTGCGCGCCACGGTGCGTGCGCGCGTTGAGGAGGTGGGCGACTTCGTGCTCGTCTGGGTCAGCACGCCACTGGAGGTCTGCGAGCAACGCGATCGCAAAGGCCTGTACGCCCGGGCTCGTCAGGGGTTGGTCGCAGAGTTCACCGGGATCTCCTCACCGTACGAGCCCCCGGTGGACGCGGACCTCGAGCTCGACACCTCCGTCCTGTCGGTCGACGAGGCGTTCGCCCGGCTCTGGGCCCTGCTGGAGACCGGGGGCTACCTCGGCGAGAGCTGAGGACCTGGTGCCTATTGGTACGTTAGGGAACCGTAAGCTCCCACCGCAGAGAGCTGAGGCGGTCTTGACAGCCGGCCCTCGTGCGAGAACGATGCCGCCATTGCCCAACCGAGGACGGGTTGAGGCAATCCCCAATGGTCTGAACCAACCTGGTTTCCTGTGAGGTGTCGTGGCGGCCCAGCAGCCGGCAGTGTCGCCGGTCGCAGCTGGCGGCACCCTGCGCACACGGGGTGACCTCGGGGTGCCGGGTGACCTCGGGGTGCCGGGTGAGCCGACGTCCACGGGTGAACCGACGCCGACCCGTGAACCGCTACGTGCGGACATCCCCGACCATGCCGAGGCTGCCACCTTGTCGGCCGGGGTCGACGCCGCGGCACTCGGTGTCGGGCCCGCGGGGCTCGGGCCTGCGAGCGCCCCGGCTCCGGCACTCCCCGTGGCTCCGACCGTCACGGTGGCGCCGAGCGTCACGGCGCCGAGCGTCACGGTGGCCGCGAGCGCGCCGGTGAGCCCCGACCCCGACTCCTCGGCGTTGCTTCCCGACGCCGTGCTGCGACCCGTCCGTGAGGGCAACGCCTTCGAGTCGACGGTGGAGCACCTGGCGATGGCCGTGCGGCTCGGCGTCTTCGCCGAGGGCGAGCGCCTGCCGCCCGAGCGGGAGCTGGCGGAGCGGCTGCGGGTGAGCCGGGCCACGCTGCGCGAGGCGATCAGCGCGCTGCGCCAGGCGGGCCTGGTGCAGACCCTGCGCGGGCGGACCGGCGGCACCGTCGTGACCTACCGCGGGCCCGGCGACCCGAAGGTCGTCACGCCGCTGGTGCGGCACACACCCGCGCAGGTTGCCGACGCGCTCGCGTTCCGCCGGGTCGTCGAACCAGGGGCGGCTTACCTGGCCGCGTCCGGGCCGCTGACCGGGGAGCAGCGAGCGTGGCTGGTGCGCGCCCTGCGGGCCACGTCGGGTGCCTGCGACGACAGCGCCCGTCGGGTGGCCGACTCCCGCCTGCATCTGGCGATCGCCACCCTCTCCGGCTCGCCTCTGCTCGTGGAGGCGGTGACGTCGGCCCAGGCTCTGCTGGCGCAGATGCTCGCGGCGATCCCCGTGCTGCGACCGAACATCGAACACTCCGACACCCAGCACGCCGAGGTGGTCGACGCCGTCCTCTCCGGGGACGCCGTGCGGGCACGCGGGGCGATGGAGGAGCACTGCGACGCCACGTCGGCCCTGTTGCGAGGCCTGCTGGGCTGACCGCACCACCCGCACCACCCCCGACCGCTCGCACCCGACCACGAACACCTCCGACCACGAGCACCTCCGACCACGAACACCTCCGACCCGCTCACCGACCGACCCGGTTCACGACGACCCGGCGGCCCACACACCCAGGGAGATCCCATGACGGACGGCGCGTCGTCCCCGTTGTCGCTCGAGAAGCTCGAGGCCAACGTGCGAAGCGGGCACGTCGACACCGTGCTCGTCGTGTTCACCGACGTCCAGGGTCGCCTGCAGGGCAAGCGCGTGCACGGCAACTTCTTCGTCGACGACACGTTGGCGCACGGCACCGAGGGCTGCAACTACCTGCTGGCCATCGACATCGACATGAACACCGTCGGCGGCTACGAGATGTCGTCGTGGGAGAAGGGGTACGGCGACTTCCTGCTGCGCCCGGACATGTCCACCCTGCGCGCGGTCCCCTGGCAGCCGGCGACGGCCATGGTGCAGTGCGACGTCCTCTGGCTGGACGGCACCCCGGTGGTGCAGTCCCCGCGCCAGATCCTGCGAAGGCAGGTGGACGCCGCGGCGGCCCTGGGCTTCGATGCGCTCGCAGGGACCGAGCTGGAGTTCATCGTGTTCGAGGACACCTTCGAGCAGGCATGGGACGCCGACTACCGTGGCCTCACCCCGGCCAACCGCTACAACGTCGACTACTCGATCCTGGGCACGAGCAAGATCGAGCCGCTGCTCCGCGACATCCGCAACGGCATGTTCGGCGCCGGCCTGACTGTGGAGTCGGCCAAGGGCGAGTGCAACTTCGGCCAGCACGAGATCGCGTTCAAGTACGACGGTGTCCTGCGCACCGCCGACCAGCACTCCGTCTACAAGACCGGGGCCAAGGAGATCGCCGGACGCCATGGCAAGTCCCTGACGTTCATGAGCAAGTTCAACGAGCGCGAGGGCAACTCCTGCCACATCCACATGAGCCTGCGCGGCCTCGGGGACGGCGCGATCGTCTTCGCCGACGCGACTGACCCCCAGGGTCGCAGCGGCATCTTCCGCAGCTTCGTCGCGGGCGTCCAGGAGACGATGCGTCCGTTCTCGCTGCTGTACGCACCGAACATCAACTCCTACAAGAGGTTCCAGCCCGGCACCTTCGCCCCCACGGCGGTCGCGTGGGGCGAGGACAACCGCACCTGCTCGCTGCGTGTCGTCGGCCGAGGTGCCGCTCTGCGCGTCGAGAACCGGGTGCCAGGCGGCGACGTCAACCCCTACCTCGGGCTGGCCGGCATGCTGGCCGGCGGACTGTACGGCATCCGGCAGGGGCTCACGCTGGAGCCGGCCTTCGTCGGCAACGCCTACACCTCCGACCGTCCGCATGTGCCGACCACGCTGCGGGAGGCGCGCGACGAGTTCGCCGGGTCCGCGGTGGCGCGCGAGGTCTTCGGCGACGACATGGTCAACCACTACGTCAACGCCGCCGACATCGAGCTCGCGGCCTTCGACGCCGCGGTCACGGACTGGGAGCGCCGGCGCGGCTTCGAGCGCATGTGAGCGCACAGCGCCTTGGCGTCGCCGGCGAACGGTGAACCTGCGACCCGTGCAACCATCCCGGCCGGGGGAGACCCCAACCCCACGACAGGAAGGCACCACCATGCAGCACCTCGTTCTCGATCCCGCCACCGAGGAGCCCGTGACCACGGTCGACCTCGTGGACGCCGACGGGACCGACGCGGCGATCGCCCGGGCGGGCGCGGCCGCGCCGCGGCTGGGCGGCGGTGGCCCCCGGCGACCGTGCCCGACTGCTGCGCCGGTTCGCCGAGGCTGTCGACGGCGCGAACGAGGAGCTGGCCCGGCTCGAGGTGGCCAACTCCGGCCACACCATCGGCAATGCCCGGTGGGAGGCGGGCAACGTGCGCGACGTCCTGCACTACTACTCCGCTGCGCCGGAACGGCTGTTCGGGCGCCAGATCCCGGTCGCGGGCGGCCTCGACGTCACCTTCAAGGAGCCGCTCGGGGTGGTCGGCGTGATCGTGCCCTGGAACTTCCCGATGCCGATCGCCGGCTGGGGCTTCGCCCCGGCGCTGGCGGCGGGCAACACGGTGGTCCTCAAGCCCGCCGAGCTCACGCCGCTGACGGCGATGCGCATCGGCGAGCTGGCGCTGGAGGCCGGCATCCCACCGGACGTGTTCCAGGTGCTGCCGGGCAAGGGTTCCGTCGTGGGCCAGCGATTCGTCGACAACCCGACCGTGCGCAAGGTCGTCTTCACCGGCTCCACGGAGGTCGGCACGGCCGTCATGGCCGGGTGCGCCGCGCAGGTCAAGCGCGTCACCCTGGAGCTGGGCGGCAAGAGCGCGAACATCGTCTTCGCCGACGCCGACGTCGAGAAGGCCGCAGCGTCGGCCCCGTCCGGGGTCTTCGACAACGCGGGCCAGGACTGCTGCGCACGCTCACGGATCCTGGTGCAGCGCAGCGTGTACGACCGGTTCCTCGAGCTGCTGGAGACGGCCGTGCGCGCGCGTCGTGGTCACCTCACCGGGTGCCGACGACGCCGAGATGGGGCCGCTCATCTCGGACAAGCAGCGCCAGGCCGTGCGTGGTTTCGTCGAGGACGCCGAGCAGCCGGTGGACGTCGCGTTCCGCGGCTCTGCGCCGTCCGGCGCGGGCTACTGGTACCCGCCCACGGTGGTGCTGCCGCGCTCGGCCTCGGACCGCGTGTGGCAGGAGGAGGTCTTCGGCCCGGTCGTCGCAGTCATGGCCTTCGAGGACGAGGCCGACGCTGTCGCCATGGCCAACGACAGCGACTTCGGTCTCTCGGGGTCGATCTGGACCCGCGACGTCGGCCGGGCCCTGCGGGTGGCCCGCGGAGTGGAGTCCGGCAACCTCTCGGTCAACTCGCACTCGTCGGTGCGCTACTGGACGCCCTTCGGCGGCTTCAAGCGCTCCGGCCTGGGCCGGGAGCTCGGCCCCGACGCCCTCGACTCGTTCACCGAGACCAAGAACGTCTTCATCTCCACCGCCGACTGAGGCACACCCCCCCGACCACGCACCAGGCATCACGCGTGACGCAGAGGCAACCACGTACAGAGGATCACCACCTACAGAGGATCACCACCTACAGAGGATCACCACGTACAGAGGATCACGCAGAGAGGACCACCAGTGGATCGCTTGAAGGACCGCGTCGCCCTCATCACCGGCGCGGCCAGCGGAATCGGCATGGCGACGGCGCGCAGGTTCGCCGCCGAGGGTGCCGCCGTCGTCGTCGTCGACATGAACGCCGACGCCGGCCAGGCGCTGGCGGCTGAGCTCGGGGGCATGTTCGTCGCCGCCGACGTCACCAGTCCCGAGGACAACGAGCGCATGTACGCCGAGACCGTCGCACGCTACGGGCAGGTCGACGTCGCGTTCCACAACGCGGGCATCTCACCGCCCGACGACGACTCGATCCTCACGACCGGCCTGGACGCCTGGCGCCGGGTGCAGGAGGTCAACCTCACGTCGGTGTACCTGGGCTGCAAGGCCGTGCTGCCGCACATGCTCGCCCGCAAGAAGGGCTCGATCATCAACACGGCCTCGTTCGTGGCCACGTTGGGCGCCGCGACGTCCCAGATCTCCTACACCGCGAGCAAGGGCGGGGTGCTGGCGATGACCCGCGAGCTGGGCGTCCAGTTCGCCCGGGAGGGCGTTCGGGTCAACGCCCTCTCGCCTGGCCCGGTGGCCACACCGCTGCTGATAGAGCTGTTCGCCAGCGACGCCGAGCGTGCCCAGCGCCGGCTCGTGCACGTGCCGATGGGCCGCTTCGCCCAGCCCGAGGAGATGGCCGCAGCGGTGGCCTTCCTGGCCAGCGACGACGCCTCGTTCATCACCGCCGTCGAACTTCCTGGTCGACGGCGGCATCACCGGCGCGTACGTGACGCCGCTCTGACCCGCCCCCCTTTGGCGCGGCGGCACACAGTGCCAAACAGTTTGGCGCAGTGTGCCGCCGCGCCGGCGGCACACTGGAGTGATCCTCCGCAGTCCGCGGGGCCGGGTCTGCAGCGGCTCCCTCGGGAGGTGATGCGTGTGAATGACGGCGGGAGGAGAGGAGCGGCATGGACCAGCGGCCACTGATCGGGCTCACTGCCTACTCCGTGCCGGCGCAGTGGGGCGTCTGGGACGCCGAAGCTGTGCTGCTGCCGCGCACCTATGTCGACTCGGTCATCGAGGCCGGTGGGCTGCCCGTGCTGCTGCCGCCGGTGCCGGGGGTGGTCGAGGGGGTGCTGGAGCGGCTGCACGGGCTCGTGCTCTCCGGTGGCCCTGACGTCGACCCCGCACGCTACGGCCAGCAGCCCGGGCCGGACACCCAGCCGCCGAAGCCCGAGCGGGACGCCGCTGAGGCCGCGTTGCTGGCCACCGCGGCCGAGGCCGGCCTGCCCGTGCTGGGCATCTGCCGCGGCATGCAGGTGATCAACGTCGCCCGCGGAGGGACCCTGCACCAGCACCTGCCTGACGTGCTCGGCACGCACGAGCACGCGCCGTCACCTGGGATCTACGGCGACCATCCGGTGTCCGTGGCGGGGGGGAGCCTGTTGGCCAGCGTGCTCGGCCGCACGGCGTTGTCGGGCGTCCCGGCATACCACCACCAGGGCCTCGACCGCCTGGGGGCCGGGCTGGTCGCGTCCGCCTGGACGGCCGACGGTACCGTCGAGGCGGTGGAGGACCCGAGCCTGCCGTTCTTCGTCGGGGTGCAGTGGCACCCGGAGGCCGGCGACGACATCTCGCTGTTCACCGGTCTCGTCGAGGCAGCGCGGCGCCGGTGTGCCGCCCGCGAGGTGCCGCCGGTCCTGATGTGAGCCAGTGTGGGATCGGAGTTGCGGGGTGGGTGTCGAGCGTGAGGTCGAGCGGGTCGCCGACCGGCTGCGCATCCTGGGCAGCCGGGTGGACGACGCGCGCCTGGCCTTGGTGGCCGCGCTCCTGCAGCGCCTCGCCGACCTTGCCGCTGACGCCGATCACCGCCCGCGCAGGCCCGTCCCCCTGCTCGGTCGACATGCCTGGGGCGACCAGGTCCTGGTGCTCGGTCACGACGTGATCGCCACCGCCGACGAGTCGGCTCTGGAGGCCGCCGAGTCACTCCTCGTCGAGGTCCGCCACGCCCTCTAGCACCCGTTCGAGCACCCCGTTCGAGCACCCCGTTCGAGCACCTCGTTCGCCGACCTCTGGCGCCCACCTGTCGCCAAAAGCGGCGTGCAAGCGACACCTATACGCCGGAGGTGGGCAGGCGGCGGGTGGTGGGGTCAGCTCAGGCGCTCGTAGATGATCGCCATGCCCTGCCCGCCGCCGACGCACATGGTCTCCAGCCCGAACTGCGCGTCGGCGGTCTGCAGGCCGTTGATGAGCGTGGTCGTGATGCGTGCGCCGGTCATGCCGAACGGGTGGCCCAACGCGATGGCCCCCCCATGGACGTTCAGCCTGTCGAGGTCGATGCCCAGGTCGTCCGCGCTCGGCAGCACCTGGGCCGCGAAGGCCTCGTTGATCTCGACGAGGTCGATGTCGGCGATGGACATGCGCGCCCGGGCGAGTGCACGGCGAGTCGCTTCGACCGGCCCGAGCCCCATGACCTCCGGGGAGAGCGCCGAGACGCCGGTGGCCACGACGCGCGCGAGCGGGGCCAGCCCGAGCGCCTGGGCCTTCGTGTCGCTCATGACCACGAGGGCGGCGGCCCCGTCGTTCAGCGGGCAGCAGTTGCCCGCCGTGACGGTGCCCCTCTCCCGGAACACCGGCTTCAACGTCTCGACGGCCTCGAGGGTGACGCCGGCGCGCGGTGAGTCGTCGCGCGCCACGACGGTGCCGTCCGGCGTGGTCACCGGCGTGATCTCGCGAGCGAAGAACCCGTCCACCTGGGCCTTCTCCGCCCGGTTCTGGCTCTCCACACCCCACTCGTCCTGGCGCCGACGGCTGACCCCCCGCAGGGTCGCGACGTTCTCGGCCGTCTGCCCCATCGCCATGTAGACGTCGGGCAGACCCCCCGACCCTCGGGGGTCGCTCCATGTGGTGTTGGAGGCACCGGTTGCCTCGGTGCGCGCGGCGGCGTCGGCGAAGAGCGGGTTCTGCCACCCCCGTGTCGTCTGGCCGGCGCCGGCGAAGCCCTGGTAGCGGGAGACACACTCCACGCCTGCCGAGACGAAGACCTCGCCCTCCCCGGCCTTGATCGCGTGGAACGCCATACGCGTGGTCTGCACCGAGGATGCGCAGAACCTGTTGACCGTGGAACCCGCAAGCCCGTCGTACCCGAGCAGGACGGCGACCACGCGCGCCATGTTCATGCCGTGCTCACCCCATGGCTCGGCGCAGCCGAGGTACAGGTCGTCGATCTCCGTCGGATCGAGGGCAGGCACCTTGTCCAGCGCGGCCCGGATCACCATGGCGGCCAGGTCGTCGGGGCGAACGTCCTTCAGCGAACCCTTGAAAGCCCGTCCGATCGGTGAGCGGGCGGTGGCGACGACGACGGCCTCGGGCACGGCGGCCTCCTCGGGTCGGCCCCCCCGCACCGGTGGCGGCGGGCTCCGGAGCTGGTGGCGTCATGCTAGTGCGACGGTCGGGGCGACTGACGGCTAGGACGGGTCGCCCGCCCTGCTCTCACGAACCGGTCGAATGGTCTCCGTCGCCGGGTGAGCTGCTCGCAGGAGTGGCATCTGGTGACGCAGCAGCGCCGGGTGCGGGGACCGTCGCGGTCGCCGGGTCAGCCCCCTCGGTCTCCTCGGCCCCCTCGCCCGTCGGCGCCCCCTCGCCCGTCGGCGCCCCCTCGCCCGTCGGCGCCCCCTCGCCCGTCGGCGCCCCCTCGCCCGTCGACGGGGGCGTGGTCGACTGCGTCGGCTCGCGCAGATGCAGCAGCAGGGCCCACCGGCCCCGGGGGCCGCGCTCCGAGCCGCCGACCTGTGCCCCCGAGACCTCCGTGCCCGGCAGGGTGGTCGCTCGCGCGGCGGCGTGCGCGACGTCGTCCACCCCCTCGCCGCGGCGCCGGTCCGGGGGTCGCGGCGCCTCCTGCCTCGGCCAGTACCCGAGGGTGTCCGCGACGCTCGGCAGCAGAGCGGCGGCCGCTCGCGCGTACCCGGCCGGTGACGGGTGGAACCGGTCGGCGGAGAACATCTCCCTCGGCCGGGCGGAGAACTCCGGCCCCAGCAGGTCGGCCAACGAGACGCTGCGCCCACCTGCCTCCACGACGGCGATCGTCTGGGCCGCCGCGAGCTCGCGGCTCCACCGGCGGGCCAGATAGCGCAGGGGCGGCCGGATGGGCTCGATCGTCCCCAGGTCGGGGCAGGTGCCCACGACGACCTCGCTGCCCGCCTCGCGAAGGCGCCGCACGGCGTCCTCGAGCGCACGCACCGCCACAGCGGGGCGCACGCGGTGCGTGACGTCGTTGGCCCCGACCATGATGACGGCCACGTCGGGGGCACCGGAGGCATCGAGCAGCCCCTCGACCTGCTGGTTCAGGCTGCGCGACTCCGCACCGACGACGGCGGCGACGACCAGGCTCACCCGACGGCCGCTGAGCGCCGCCAGGCCGGCCGCGATCACCGCGCCCGGGGACTCCTCGGCCCGGTCGACACCAAGCCCCACGGCACTGGAGTCACCCAGCATGGCCAGAGTGATCGGCTCACCGGCGCCGGCACCGAAGGCGGCGGCGGGTTGGGGCCCCTGTTCACCGAACGGAGTGCCGATCCAGCGGCGGGCGAGCCGGGCCTGGACGGCGAGGAGCCCGACGCCGGCCGCGCCGAGGCCGGCGATCCCCCCGCCGCCGAACGCCGCAGCCGCCGCGATCCGTCGGGCCCGGCGGGCGCGGCTCATCGCCGTCCCTCAGCGCGCATCGACCAGGAATGCCCGCACCCTCTCGCGGGCGTCGCGTGCGATGTGCGGGCCGTGCGTGAAGCCGGCGGCGCTGTACTCGACCTCTGCCAACAGGTGCGCGGTCTTCTTCGTGAGCGCGACGTCGCTGCAGAACGCGAGGATCGGCCACCGCAGACGTCGCACGTTGAAGATCGCGTCGCCGGTGATCAGCACGCCGCGCTGCTCGAGCAGCAGGGAGACGTGGCCAGGGGAGTGACCTGGTGTGTGGATCACCCGGAGGCCCCCCGCGGCGGCGAGAACCTGTCCGTCGTGCAGGTGCTCCCCGACGGCGAAGGGGGTGAACCCGCCGCCGCCCAGCCGGTTCATGAGCCTGCCCGACGTGAGGGACGGGTCGCTGCCCGGCCTGACCCCGGTGACGGCGTACCTGACGTCGTCCTCATGGATGTCGACCGGGCGGCCCGTGCGCTCGGCCATCCCGGCCGCCCCGCCGGCGTGGTCGCCGTGCGCATGGGTGAGCACGATGCGGGTGACGTCGCTGGGTGCCTTCCCGATGGACGCCAGGCCGGCCACGATCCGCGCGGGCGCCTTCTTCACACCGCAGTCGACGAGGGTGACCGAGCCGTCGTCGTCGACGATGGCGAAGGAGTTGACGAGGTCGAACGGCGCCGTCGGGATCCGCCAGACACCCTCGCCGATGGGGACGGCTGTTGCAGAAGGCATGCGGTGCACGGTAGCCCGGAATCCGGGCGGGGCGTCGCTACGGTGGCCAGCGACGGTGATCGTGAGACATCCATGGGCGCGGTCGTGATCGTGATGCGCGCTGACGGGTCTCACGCTTGCGATGTCTCACGATCACGGGTGTGCCTCACGGTTGTCTCACGATCACCGGTGTGTCTCACGATCACCGGTGTGCTCACACTCTCCGGCTCGCCCAGCGAGAATGCTCGCCATGAGAGGCGGCGACTCCGAGGCCCAGGTACCCCCCGCGGGATGGCAGCCGTTCCGCTACGGACCGCACCCCGCCCAGGTGGCCGACCTCGCGTTGCCGGACGCCGCGCTGTCGGACGGCGCGTTGCCGGACGGCGCGCTGCCGGACGGCGAGGCGGGGGCCGTGGGTGGCGTCGTCATCAGCATCCACGGCGGCTTCTGGCGAGCCCGCTACGACCGGTCCCTGGAGCACGCCGTCGCCGCTGATCTCCTCACCCGCGGCTGGGCGGTGTGGAACATCGACTACCGCGGGGTCGGCGGCGGTGGAGGCTGGCCCGAGACGTTCATGGATGTCGCGACGGCGGTGGATCTGCTGGCCCAGGTCGCCCCGAGCAGGGGCCTGTCCCTGGATCGGGTGGCCGTCCTGGGCCACTCCGCCGGCGGGGCGATGGCGCTGTGGGCGGCCGGCCGCCACCGGCTCCCCGACGGCGCGCCCGGCGCCCGACCTCAGATGCGGCCGAACGCCGTGGTCGCGCAAGCCGCTGTGTGCGACCTCGCAGCAGCCGCTCGCGAGCGGTTGGGCACCGGCGCCGTGCGCGACCTCATGGGCGCCGGCCCCGACGAGGCCCCAGCCCGATACCACCTGGCGTCGCCGGCGGCGTTGCTGCCCCTCGGCGTGCCGATCCTGCTCGTCACCGGCGATGCCGACGACGACGTACCGGCGGAGCAGTCGAGCGTATTCGCGTGCAGAGCCCAAGAAGCCGGGGACGACGTCACGCTGGCCGTCGTGCCGGGTGAGGGACACTACGGCCACCTCGACCCGCGCTCGCCGCTGTGGCAGCTGGTCGTGACCTGGCTGGACAAGCGCGTGGGGAGCCGAGACGAGCGCGAGGACGGCTGGCCGATCTGATGAGCGGCCCGCCGGGTGGCCGCGACGAGCAGCCCGGCAAGCGCCCGGACTCGTTAAAGGGACCATCGACGGGCTCTGCCAGGATGTCCCGGTGGCTCGCGACAGCATGAAGCACGGTGACATGACCTACGCCGACTCGGTCGTCGACCTCATGGGGGACACCCCGCTGGTCCGTCTCGGCCGAGTCGGCGCGGGCGTGGCACCTCTCGTGCTCGCCAAGGTCGAGTACCTCAACCCCGGCGGCTCCGTGAAGGACCGCATCGCCCTGCGCATGATCGAGGCAGCAGAGGCGGACGGGCGGCTGCAGCCGGGTGGCACGATCGTCGAGCCGACCAGCGGCAACACGGGCGTGGGCCTGGCCCTGGTCGCTCTGCAGCGCGGCTACCAGTGCGTCTTCGTGTGCCCGGACAAGGTGAGCCAGGACAAGCGCGACGTGCTCAAGGCCTACGGCGCCGAGGTCGTGGTCTGCCCCACGGCGGTGCCGCCGGACCACCCCGACTCCTACTACAGCGTCAGCGACCGCCTGACCGACGAGATCGCCGGCGCCTGGAAGCCCGACCAGTACTCCAACCCGGAGGGGCCGGCGAGCCACTACGCCACCACCGGGCCGGAGATCTGGCGCGACACCGCAGGGCGGGTGACGCACTTCGTCGCCGGGGTGGGCACGGGCGGCACGATCACCGGGACCGGCCGGTTCCTCAAGGAGGCCTCCGCGACTCGCGCGAGTGGGGAGGTGCGCGTGGTCGGGGTCGACCCCGAGGGTTCGGTGTACTCCGGCGGCTCGGGCCGGCCCTACCTCGTGGAGGGGGTCGGTGAGGACTTCTGGCCGACCGCCTACGACCCCACGGTGCCCGACGAGATCATTGCGGTCTCCGACGCCGACTCCTTCGCCATGACGCGACGGCTGGCTCGAGAGGAAGGGCTGCTCGTCGGCGGGTCCTGCGGCATGGTCGTGGTGGCGGCGTTGGAGGTGGCGCGCCGTGGCGGGCCGGACGACGTCGTCGTGGTCCTCCTGCCCGACGGCGGCCGGGGTTACCTGTCCAAGATCTTCAACGATCGCTGGATGGCGTCCTACGGCTTCCTGCGCGGCGGCCGTTCCACGACGGTCGGGGACGTGCTGCGCGCCAAGACCGGCGCCCTGCCCGACCTCGTGCACACCCATCCCAGCGAGACCGTCCGCGACGCGATCGAGATCCTGCGCGAGTACGCCGTGAGCCAGATGCCGGTGGTCAACGCCGAGCCGCCCGTGATGGTCGGGGAGGTCGCCGGGTCGGTGAGCGAGCGGGACCTCCTGGACGCCGTGTTCACCGGTCGGGCGTCCCTGGCCGACCCGGTCGACCGGCACATGGCGGCACCGTTGCCGCTGGTCGGGGTCGGGGAGTCACTCGACAGCGCCCGAGCCGGCCTCAAGGAGCACGACGCGCTCATGGTCATCGACGACGGCAAGCCCGTCGGGGTGCTGACCCGCCACGACCTGCTGGGCTTCGCGACCGCCTGAGGGGACGCGGCCGGTGTCCTCAGCCCCTCCGGCCGCGCCGGGACCGCAGGTAGTCCGAGACCACGAACTGGCCAAGACGCTCGGGCTCCGGGGTGAAGACCCGCCCGCCGTTACGTCGCGCGACGGCGTCGACGAAGCGTCGCAACCCGGCGTCCTCGCCCAGCATGAAGACGTTGACGGCCGCGCCGTAGCGGGTGAGTGCGTCGACCTCGGCGACCGTGGCCTCCACGGTCTCTCGGGCCGGCGGCCACATGAACAGCGCCTGCCCGTCGGGCAGCAGGTGCGCCGTCGGCTCGCCGTCGGTCACCACGAGCACGACCGGCTCGGCGTCGCTGTGCCGGCGCAGGTGCCGACCGGCCAGGTGCAACGCGTGGTGGAGGTTCGTGCCCTGCACGAAGTCGGGCTCGATCCCGGCGAGCTGCTCCACGCTGAGCGTGGCCGCGTACCGGCCGAACCCGATGATCTGCAGGCTGTCCTGCGGGAACCGGGTGGCCACGAGCTGGGCCAGAGCCAGTGCCGTCTGCTTCATGGGGCCCCACCGGCCCTCGGCGACCATGGAGTACGACAGGTCCACGCACAGAGCCACCGCGGCGCCGGCCCGTCGTTGGGTCTGCGCCACCTCGAAGTCCTCGGCCAGCAGCCTCAGCCCCCCGGCACGCAACCCCCCGGAACTGAGCCCCCGGCACCGAGCCCCGGCACTGAGCCCCCGGCACTGAGCCCCCGCGAACCGACAGGTGACGAGGCCGAGCGTCGGACGGCGTTCGAGACCGTGCGGACGACGTCCAGCGGCTGCTCGTCACCGAACTCCCAGGGGCGGGAGGCGCCCGTCGTCTCACCGGCGGCCCCCGCGTCGTCCAGGTCGTGCTCTCCCCGCCCTCCGGCGCTCAGATGCTCGAAGACCTTGCGCAACGCCGTCTGCCCGAGGCGTCGCAGACCCTTCGGGGACAGCTGCAGGCCCTCCGGGGCCCGCACGAGCCACCCCTGCTGCTCCAGCTCGCGCTCCAGCTGCTGAAGGGCTCGCACGTCCTGGGCCGAGGCGGTCCCCAGGGTGCGGTCCACGGCCTCGACGTCGAGGTCGTCGAGCGTGGCGCCCGGCCGGTCCTGGCCCAGGGACTCGATGAGCTCGTCCAGGTCGGCCAGCTCCTGCAGGGCGCCGGCCGCCTGCGCGTACCCCAGGGGTTCGTCGCCGCGAAGGCGCTCGCCGCGCTGCCACCCCAGGTCCGGACGCAGCGCCCGGAGCGTGTCGGACAACGCCGCGAGCTCGGCCGCCAGGTCGGGGTCTCCCAGGGCCTGGCCCATCAGCGCCTGCAGCTCCTCGCGCTGCTCGGGGGTCAGCGACGACATCAGGCGCGCAGCCGCGGCCGCCCGGCGGGCCAGGGAGTCGAGCAGCTGCTCGACGTCCTGCGGGTCGTCGGGGAACAAGGCGCCGTGCCGTTCCATGAACCGCTGGAAGTCCTCGGGAGTGTCCAGCCCGCGAGCGTGGCGGGACAGCAGGTGGTTCAGGTCGGCGAGCATGTCCTTCAGTGCCTGGTTCGCGCCCGCCCGCTGGGCGTCGTCCGCGTCGGGGGACAGCCCTGCCAGCCCGTCCCGCATGCCCCGGAACTGCTGGTCGAGGACGTCGCGGCGCAGGGAGTCGAGGATCTCCCGGTAGAGCCTCTCGGCCTCGGGGCTGGCCCACCGGTAGCCGGCCAGCTCGCGGATCGCGGCAGCGGTCGAGGTCGGGAGGTCGTCGAGCATGGCGGAGGCGAACGCCGCGTCGTCGTCGTCTCGGGCGGACAGTGCCTCCCGTTCGGCCGCGAGCGCCTGGTCGAGCAACGCCTGCGCGCGGGTGAGGGCGCCGTCCAGCCGGCCTCGTCGCGCGACGTCCCGGCGCATCCGCCGAGCGCGTGCCCGCAGGTCGTCCAGCCCGGGACGGCGCCCGCCGTCCTCGTCGGGCATCCCGCGGCGCAGCAGGTCGCGCAGGGCCTGGCGCAGGCTGCCCCCGGACAGCACGTCCTCGCCGAGGGCGTCGAGTGCCGCCCGCACGTCGAACGGCGGCGCCAGAGGGTCGGCACCGCCGCGCCAGGGCCCGTACCCGTAGCGGCGCTCGTGACGGCGGGGCGTGCTCACCCGCGCCCGCCGTACACCGATCGCCCGCCGTCGAGCACGTCCTTGGACAGCCGGCGGGTGAGGTGCAGGCCCTCGAGCACGAACTCGACGGCGCTGGCCACCTCCGCGGGCCGAGGGACGTCCTCGAACCCGAGCCGTGCGAGCGTGACGGCCAGCCCGGGGACTGCGCCCACCTGCGAGAGCAGGTCCGCCGTCGCGATGGCCTCCCCGCTGGTGATCGTCGCGCCGTCCTCGACCAGGCGGACGAAGCCGGACAGGTCCAGGCCGCCCAGGCGCTCGCGCCAGGTCTCGGCGACGCTGCGCCGCAGCAGGTGGTCGAGCACCTCGATCTCGCGGCCCTCGCCCTCGGCCTCGAACTCGACCTTGCCGCGCAGCGTGCCGGTGACGACCTCGGTGTCTCCGATCCGTGCCACCGGGTCGTCCTCGGCCAGCAGCGCGCAGCGGCGCAGGGCGGCCGCGGCGACCGTCTCGGCGGCCGCGATGGCGAAGCGGGCCGAGACCCCGGACCGGGCGTCGACGGCGGGGGAGTCCCGCACGGCCCGGGCGAAGCGGGCGAGCACCTCGAGGAGGTGGTCGGGCACCGGCGCCACCAGTACGGCCTCCTGCCGTACGAGGTCGACCTCGTGCTCGATGTCGAGCGGGTAGTGGGTGCGGATCTCCGCTCCGAAACGGTCCTTGAGCGGGGTGATGATGCGGCCCCGGTTGGTGTAGTCCTCCGGGTTGGCGCTGGCGACCAGCAGCAGGTCCAGCGGCAGCCGCAGCACGTAGCCGCGCACCTGGACGTCGCGTTCCTCGAGCACGTTGAGCAGCGAGACCTGGATGCGCTCGGCCAGGTCGGGCAGCTCGTTGACCGCGAAGATGCCCCGGTGCGTGCGAGGGACCAGGCCGTAGTGGATCGTGTCGGGGTCGCCGAGCGTGCGGCCCTCCGCTACCCGGATGGGGTCGACGTCGCCGATCAGGTCGCCGACCGAGGTGTCAGGCGTGGCCAGCTTCTCCGCGTAGCGGTCCTCACGGTGCACCCAGCTCACCGGCAGGTCGTCGCCCAGCTCGGCGGCCCGGCGCCGGCTGACCGGCGTGATCGGGTCGTAGGGGTGCTCGTGAAGCTCGGCCCCGGCGATCGCGGGGGTCCACTCGTCGAGCAGGCCGACGATGGTGCGGATCAGCCTCGTCTTGCCCTGGCCGCGCTCGCCGAGCAGCACGATGTCGTGGCCGGCGAGCAGGGCACGCTCCAGGTCGGGCAGCACCGTCTCGTCGAAGCCCACGACGCCGGGGAACCGGGGCCGGCCGGCGCGGATCAGCTCCAGCAGGTTCGCGCGGACCTCCGCCTTCACGCTGCGGTGCTCGTGCCCGCGCTCACGCAGCTCGCCGAGCGTCGTGGGCAGCCCGACCGGCCAGGCACCGCCGGGGGCGCGGCTCGGCCTGGGTCGGGCCACTCGTGACGGTACGGCCTCGGGGGTGGGGTCCTCGGGCAGCGGCTGGGTCGCGGGCAGGCTCACCGCTCGACCGTACGTCGCCCGCCTGCGCGGGCGCATCCGCGGGCTGCCCGAACGCCCGGCTCTGTGCCAGGCTGAACCGGTGTCGACCGAGGCCGGCCTGCCGGCGAGCTCGCGGCCAGAGGCCGGTCGTCGGCACGCCCCGCCGCGTGCGCTCGTCGTCGCCGTCGTGCTCGCGTGCATGGTCGTGGCGCTGGCGGCGGCGACGACCGGCCCGGTGCGCTACGACCCGCACAGCCCCTTGCAGCGACTGCGCAGCCTCGCGCTGAGACCGAGTACCACCGCTACGACCGCCTCCGCCGACACCACCGCGCCATCAGCACAGCAGCGACGCCCCGTGGTGACGGTCCCTGTCGACGTGGTCGGTGTCCTCCTCACCGGAGCGCTGCTGGCCTTGGTGGTCCGGCTGCTGATGCGTCACCGGGTCGGGGTCTCCGCGACGTCGCGGCACGGGCGGGGCCAGCCGGCCCGGCCCGCCGGCGTCGCGCCGTCCGGCCTGGCCGACTCTCTCGCCGCGGCGGCGGCCTCGGCGGCCGTGGCGATGCAGGGACGGCGCGCCTCGAAGGACGCGGTCATCGCATGTTGGCTCGAGCTCGAGGCGGCGGCGCTCACGGCCGGGACGCCGCGCGACGCCGCGCAGACCCCGAGCGAGTTCACGGCGGCGGTGCTGGCCGAGCAGCACGCGAGCCCGCAGGCGGTCGCCACCTTGTTGCGGCTCTACCACCGCGCGCGTTTCAGCGCTGCGGCGATGCCCGATCACGCCGGTGCTGACGCGGCCGAGGCGCTGGCGCGCGTCGCGGCTGACCTGCAGCCGGACCGGGGTCACCAGGTGGAGTCGGCCGCGCCGGCCGCGGCCGCGCGGCCCTCCGGTGGCCCGTCATGAGCCGGACCGAGGTGCGGGCAGGGCCGACGGCCGTGGGCGTCGCAACCGGCGCCAGTGTCGCGAGCGGCCTTAGCCTCGCCGGCGTCGCGACGGCCGGCGCCGCGGGCGCGGCCCTGGCCGCCTTCGCGCACCTGGCCGCGGGCGCGCCCTGGGTGCGGGCCATCGTGGTCGGGGCGCTGCTCGGCGGGCTGGTCCTGCTGGCGCGCTGCGTGCCGGTCGGCGAGGTGCCCGCCATGGAGGACCGGCCGAGCCCGGAGGAGGCCACCGGCTGGTACCACGCCTCCCTGCTCGCGGCGTCGCTGGCACGAGCCGCAGACGACCCCCAGGCCCTGCGCCGCATCGTTCCCCGGCTGCGGGCCCTCGCCGAGCGGGCGCTGGCCCAGCGCGGGTCGGACCTCGACACGCGCCGCCGCGGCGGGTCTGCTGTCGCCCGGCAGCCGCGCACTCCTCGAGGGTGCGGGCACTGCCCGCGCCGGGGACCTGAGCACCTGCGTGCGCGAGGTCGTCGCCCTGGCCGCTGATCCGGCTGGCCCTGACGTAGCGGAAGGTGGGTTCGGTGACGCAGCCTGACGTCGCGCGCGCGGTTGCCTCGGGGGACGTGAGCCCGGTCGAGCCGTCGAGATGACGGTCGAGGAGGTGGCCACCGCCTGCCGTCGCGTGCTCGACGCCGTGGGGCAGGCCGTCGTGGGGCAGGACGCCGCCCTGAGGCTCTGCCTCGCGGCCGTCCTGGCCGGGGGGCACGTTCTGCTGGAGGACGTGCCGGGGCTCGGCAAGACTCTGGCTGCGCGAAGCCTGGCCGCAGCACTCGGCCTGGACTTCCGTCGCCTGCAGTGCACTCCCGACCTGTTGCCGGCCGACGTCACAGGGTCGTTCGTCTACGACCCCGGGGCGGCGGACTTCCAGTTCCGCCCCGGCCCGATCTTCACTGGCCTGCTGCTCGTCGACGAGATCAACCGCACGCCCCCCAAGACGCAGTCGGCGCTGCTGGAGGCGATGCAGGAGCGGCAGGTGACCGTCGAGGGGCGCACGTTCGCGTTGCCACGCCCCTTCCTCGTGATGGCGACCTCGAACCCCGTCGAGTACGAGGGCACCTACCCGCTGCCGGAGGCTCAGCTGGACAGGTTCATGCTGCGCCTCGCGGTGGGCTACCCCGACCGGGGCCAGGAGACCGATGTGCTCCTGCGCAGGCTGGCCCGGCGGCGCGAGGAGGTCGACGTCCCCCGGGTGCTGGACGCCGACCTGCTGCTGCGGCTGCAAGCGGGCGTCGAGGCCATCCACGTCGACGAGGACGTCGCGGCGTACTGCGTCGACCTCGCGTCGGCGACGCGGCGCCATGCCGCCGTCGAGGTGGGCGCCTCCCCTCGCGGCTCCCTCGCCCTGCTGCTCGTGTCGCGGGCGCTGGCAGCACTCGACGGCCGCGACCACGTGCTGCCCGAGGACGTCAAGGCGGTCGCCGTGCCGGCGTTGGCGCACCGCATGACGCTGCGTCCCGAGACGTGGAGCACCGGGACGACGGGTGCCAAGGTCGTCGCGGACGTCCTGGCGGGCGTCGCGACCCCGGCAGCGGTGGCGGCGCACAAGTGACAGCCGTGGGCTGGCGGGTGACCCCGGCCGCCCGTCGCGCGGTGATGTTGCCCGCGACGCTGCTCGCCCTCGGGGTGGCGGCCGGACGCGCGGACCTGGTGCTGCTCGCCGTCCCCATTCTCATCGGAACGGTGCTCGCCGTTGCGTGGCCTGCTGGTTCCTCCGCCCTTCGGCCGTCGGCCGGCGCCCTGCGCCTGACCGCTGCGGCCCCCGCCCTGGCGGAGGAGGGCGTCGGGCTGCCGGTCGAGATCGGCCTCGGTGCCCCGACAGGCGCCGAGCTGGCCTCGATCACGACACCGCGGGGGGAGCGGGTTCCCACGGGGGCGGCGTACGCGCTGCGGGTCGGCGCCGGCCCCCGCCGGCTGACGGTCCAGGCCCGGCCCGCGGGCTGGGGCCGGGTGTGCGTGGCCAGGCCGGAGGCGACGGCCGCCACCGCCGACGGCCTGCTGGCCTGGGGGCCGGTCGCCGGCCCGGTCGTCTCGTGCACGGTTCTGCCGGCGTTCGACGCGATCCCGCCCGCGCCCCTGCCGCCGCGCCCGGCCGGGCTCGTCGGGGGACACCGCACGCGACGGCCTGGCGACGGCTCGGACCTGCTCGACGTCCGCGAGTTCCAGCCCGGGGACCGGCTGCGCCGCATCGACTGGCGGGTCAGTGCGAGGCGGGGTCAGCTGTACGCCCGGCGCACCGCGGTCGACTCCGACGCCGACGTGGTTCTGTGCCTGGACACCCGCCTCGACGTCGGCCACGACGGCAGCGGCTGGGCCTCGCCGACCCCCATGCGCGGCGGGGCGCGGCCCGACGCCACGTCGAGCCTGGCGGTCGGGGTGCGGGCGACGACGTCCCTGGCGGCGGCACACGTGCGCCACGGCGACCGCGTCGCACTCGTCGACCTCGCCCAGCCGCGCAGGTACGTGCGAAGCGGGAGTGGACGGCGCCAGCTCCTGCGCATCCGGGTGCACCTGGCGACCGCCCGGGCCTGGCCCGATGCGGCGCACATCGCCGTGCGGCTGGAGGTCGTGCCGACCGGGGCTGTCGTCGTCGTCATCTCGCCGTTCCTGGACGAGTCGGTGGCCGACTTCGCCGTCACCGCCCATCGCCGGGGCGGACGGGTGCTCGCGATCGACGTGCTGCCCGAGCCGGTCGAGCTGGACGACGAACGCCCGTGGGGGGCGCAGGCCCAGCAGGTGGTGCTGGCCGAGAGGGCGGTCAGGCTGCGTGCGCTCGCCGGCGCCGGGGTGCCGGTGCTGCGCTGGGACGCCGCAGCGCTGGGCGAGCGGCTGCGACGCCTGGCCCGGGGGCGGCGATGACCCTGCCCGATGTCGACCCCGGGCAGCGGTTCGCCGAGCCCTCGCTGGGTGACGGTGACGTGGCTGGGCTTCGGGGTCGCTTGCTTCCGGGGTGGGCGCTCACGGTCGGGGTGCTGGTGGTCGGCGGACTGCTCATCGGCGTCGCCCTGTCCGGCCGACCGACGGGACCGTTGGACGCTGCCCCCGGGCTCGTCTGCCTGCTCCTGGCCGCGGGCGCGCCGAACGGGCCGCTGCCCGGCCTGTTCCTGGTGGTGGTCGCCGCCACCCAGGTGCTCGCCGGCGGACCCACGGGCTGGGCGGACCTCGCATGGCGGCTTCCGCTCGAGGCTGCCGGTCTGCACGCCGTGCACGTGCTCAGCGGCATCGCGGCGACGGTGCCGCGCCAGGCCAGGGTCGAGGCGCGAGCCCTCCGGCCCGCGCTTGGCCGGTTCGTGGCCGCCCAGCTGCTGGCGCTGCCGGTTTACGGCGCCGTCGTGGCGCTGGCCGCCGCGTACGGGCTCGGCGGACACGGTGGCATCGAGGCACCGCAGGGGTGGCTGCTGGTGAGCGCGGCGTTCGCCGTGGCACTCGCCGCAGCCCCCGTCGCGCTCATCTCGGGACGGCGCAGCCAAGCCCGCAGGGGCCCTTGAGGTTTCGTCGGGTCGGACAGGACGGGGATCTCACGCCGGTCTTCGATCAGGGGCAGGCGCACGTGCTGGTCGCTCGACCCCGTGATGGGCACTCCGGTTCGCGGATTCCCACCCGGTGCGACCGTCGTGCGGCTACGTGGGAGTGTTCCGGGCTGCCCGCCTTCGTGTCAGGCGCTCGTTGGCGATCCGGTGTACGGCCACCTCGATCACCGCTGCGGTCGTCGCGGTCACCGCGGTCCAGCGGATTGCGCGCCCCCACGAGGTTCGGGGATCGCTGGGAATCGGTGGCGTGCGCCCGGAGAACCGCCGGTAGCCGACGTTGATGACCTGTCTGGCTGTCCAGACTGCCCCCGCAGCCACCAGAGGAGCCGTGTAGTGAAGCAGTGGGTGTACACGGACCCCCTCCTCGAAGTCCTTGTCCTGGTCGACCGTCATGGCTTCACGGTCCTCCCTCCCCAGATCGCTGGCTCCCATATCGCTGGCTCCAATATCGCTGGCTCCCATATCGCTGCCTCCCATCACCGCTGCGTGGCCAGAACGGGCGCGTTGCCACGGCAGGGCTGAGCCGGGCCGGCCGTCACGTCTAGCCCAGGGCGAGACCCTCAGCCGTGCTCGACGACGTGGGGTCGGGCAGGCGCATCATGCGGAACGAGGTCAGCAGCCCACCCAGTCCGGCCAGGATCGGGACGAGAAGGGCGACCTGGAGGGCGATCGGTCGGGCATCGGTGTTGATCCGGATGATCTCCGCCTGGACCGCTTCCGGCTGGCTGACCAGCTGCTCCGCGAGCTGGGTGTTGGTCATGAGCTCGGCGTCGTCCTCGAGCGCGGTCGAGACCTGCTGTTGCTGGGCCGGTTGCAGCACCGTGCTGTTCTCGGCCATGTGCGTGAACGCGAACGACAGCGTGGCCAGCATGATCGCTCCGGCGAACGCCAGCCCGAAGGACAGACCGAAGGATCCTGCTGCCGAGTTCACCCCGGCGGCCTCGCTGACCCGCTCCTCCGAGACCGGGGAGAGGGTGTAGTTGTTCAGCTGGGACACCAGCAGACCCAGCCCCGAACCGGCGACGACCAGCGGGAACACGAGGTACCAGCCGGACGAGGCCCTCGGCACGATCGGCACGAGAACCACCAGCCCGAGGGTGAGGAGGGTGAAGCCGGCCCTGATGATGGCGGCGGGGCGACGCCTGCCTGCCCTCTTCCCGGCCAGCAGCGCCAGGCCGAACATGCTCAGCGACAGGGGGGCCAACGAGAGGCCGGCCTGCATCGCGTTGTACTCCAGCACCATCTGCAGGTAGATCGGCAAGGCGATCATCGTGCCGCCCAGGGCGATCTGCTGCAGCATCTGCCCGGTGACCCCGAACCGGAACAGGTGCGACCGGAACAGGTCAGGGTCGAGCAGCGTCGGCTTTCCGGCGCGCTTGCGGCGCACCAGCCAGTACACCAGCGACCCCAACGCCACCGCGCCCACCGCCAACAGCGCGCCGACGGCCTCGCCGCCCTCCTGCCACACCAGGATGCCGAGCACGACCCCGCCCATCCCCAGAACCGACAGGACCGCCCCGACCGGGTCGACCTGGCGCGGTCCCGTGTACGGCACGTCACGGACCAGCCCGACACCCGACAGCACGATCGCGATGATCACCGCTTCCAGGCCGAAGGCCACCCGCCACGAGAGGTAGGTGGTGATGAACCCGCCGAGCAGCGGGCCCACCGCGGCGGCGATCGCGGCCGCCGCTCCTACCAGGGCGTACACCCGCTTCTGCGCCTCGCCCTCGAAGTTGCCGTGGATCAGCGACTGCATCGCAGGCAGGAGCAGCGACGCGCCGAGCCCGCCGATGACCGCCCAGAAGACGACGATCGCAGCCACGCTCTGGGCCAGCGTCATCGCGAGCGCGCCCACGGCATACCCGAGCAGGCCCAGCACGTAGGCCCGCTTGCGCCCGAACAGGTCCCCTACCTTGCTGCCGATCAGGATGAACGCCGCCGAGACCAGCGCCTCGAGCGCGATCGCCGACTGGACGCTGCTGACCGTCGTATCGAGGTCGTGAACCACCGCCGAGATCGACACGTTCATCAGCGACGTGTCGACGACCAGTACGAACATGGCCATCGCCAGCAGGATCGCCAGGCGGCGATTGAGCTGTGGCTGCTCCGGGACCGGCGCGCCGGGTTGCTCGGTCATTGAAGGTCTGCCTCCCAGGAGCCCAGCCACTCAGCCTGCCGACGCCGTCCGCACATTCTGCCGGTCCCTGAACAGGACACAACCCCACTGGCCGTAGGCCACGCCGAACTTCTCGGGGATCGCGCGCCGCGTCGACTTCGCGCCTGGCCTAGCCCTGGGCGGGGTCCTCGTCGGCGACCTTGGCGACGCCGACCGGGCAGGACACGCCGGTGCCGCCGAGGCCGCAGTAGCCGTTGGGGTTCTTGGCCTCCGACAGGTACTGCTGGTGGTAGCCCTCCGCGTAGTAGAACGGCCCCGCCTCGGCTGCCGGCCGCCCCTCCGTGGTGATGTCGCCGTGGCCGGCCTGCACGCAGCCGCGCCTCGTACGTCGCCCGGGTCTGCTCGTAGGCCTGCTGCTGCTCCGCGGTGGTCCAGTAGACGGCGGAGCGGTACTGGGTGCCGAGGTCGTTGCCCTGGCGGAAGCCCTGGGTCGGGTCGTGGCGCCTCCCAGAACAGGCGCATCAGGTCGACGGCGCTCACCGTGGCCGGGTCGTAGGCGACCAGCACAGCCTCGGTGTGCCCGGTGCGCCCGGTGCACGTCTCCTCGTAGGTCGGGTTGGGGGTGTGGCCGCCCTGGTAGCCGACGGCGGTCGTCACGACGCCAGGTACCTGCCAGAACGCCTTCTCCGCGCCCCAGAAGCAGCCCATGGCCACGTGCAGCACCTGGGTGCCCGCAGGCCAGGGCCCCTCCAACGACGTGCCGAGCACCGCATGCCGGGCCGGTAGGTCGAAGGGCCGGTGGTCGCGACCCGCGAGGGCGTCGTCGGGGCCCACCATCGTCGTCCTGAGCTTGGATCCGAAGATCATATGCGCGCTTCCTCACTCTCGCGTCGGGATGGCAAGTCGTAACGACCATTGGTTCCCGCAACTGTGTCCAGCGTTACACACGCGGCCGGGGCGAGCCTGTGGACCACCGCCGCGGGGTCCGGCAGGCTGACGACGGGAGGCGACCGGCATGGCGACGAGGCACGCGAGCGTTCCCGGGCGCCGCATGCGCGTGGCTGTCGTGGCTGTGCTGGCCGCCGCGGGGTTCGCTTCGGCCGCAACCGTGGTCTACGTCGCGTTGGGCCGAGACGACGGGCGTGGCTCGGCATCGTCGGCCGACGATGCGGCCTCGAGTCCCGGCTCGACGGTCAGCCCGGGCGCGGGCGTCTCACCCTCGACCGGCAGCTCGCCGTCCCCGACAGGATCCCCCTCACCCAGCGGCAGCGGCATCACGTCTACGGTCGACAAGCTGCTGCTGGCGGGGGTGTCGGCGGCACCGGGTGGCGGGCTCTCGATCGCGTCGGGGCCGACGCTGGACTCGACCGGCCTGCTCCGCACCATCTGCGGGACCGCGACCCCCTCGGACGCACTGCTGATCTCGTCCGTGCGGCGCACGCTGGCCGGGTCGGGCGACCTCGTGGTCACCGAGAAGCGCGGGGTCTACCGGCCGGGTGGCGTGGCGAAGCTCCTCGCCGAGGCCTCGCGCACGACGTGCGGGGGCAGGGTGTCGCCGGTGGCAGGGCTGCCGCAGTACCCGAAGGGCAGCGTCCTCATGCGCTCTCGTCACGGGGCCAAGGCGACCGCTTACGTCGTCGCGCCGACGAGCCCGAGCAGCGCGGTGTTCCTCGAGATCGACTCCAGGTCGGAGAACGCCATCGTGACGGCGCTCTTCGGCGCGGTGCCGGGGATCCTCGCCGACGCCGTGTCTGACGCCCCCTGACGCTCGGACGCCCCCTGACGCTCGGCGTCGCGCTATGGCGGGTAGCCCGGCCACTGCAGACCCTTGGCTGTGATGCGCAAGGGCGCGGTCACGTCCCGGGTCGCCACGACCTCGTCCACGTGCACGAGGAGAAGGTTGAAGCCGGCCGCGTCCACCGTGCTGCGCGGCCACAGGGCGTCGCGGCAGATCTCGCCGGTGCTGCGCACCGCGGCAGCGAGATCCTGCTCCGTCACGACCAACGTCAGGGGCGCGTCCTGGTCGGCGCCCTGCCACCGCAACCAGGCCCGGCCCTCGGCGTCCACCTCGACGCTCGCCTGCGGATCGGCCATGCGTAGCCGGTGCAACAGCTCGGACACGTACGGCGTGGGCACCACGGCACCATATTCGCCTGGAGCAGCTTCGCCTGGAGCAGCTTCGCCTGGAGCAGCTTCGCCTGGAGCAGCTTCGCCTGGAGCGGACTCGCCTCGACCAGGCCGGTGATCGGCAGCCGACGAGCTCAGACCAGCGTGTCGTCGGCCTCGCCGCCCGCGGCGCCTGACGACCAAGCGGTCGCGAGGATGCGCACGGCGGCCTGGAGCTCGGGGATCGGCCGCGTGAACGGCAGTCGCAGCCGGGACTCCAGCCCCTGCCCCGGCCCCTGCCCCGGCCCTACCCCCAGCCCCTGCCCCTGCCCCTGCCCCACCGTGAGCGCCGGACCCGCTCCGAAGCGGGGGCCCGGCGTCACCGAGAGCCCGAGCCCGCGCACCGCCCCCGCGAGCGCGCTGGAGCGTGGCTCTGGGAGCCGGCACCACAGGACCAGACCGCCGTCGGGGTCGGGAGCCTCCCAGGTGGGCAGGTGCTCCGCGATCGCCGCCTGCAGGGCCGCCCGACGAGCAGAGTGGTCGGCGCGCAGGGCCGGCAACCTGGCCTCGACATGCTCCAGGAGGTGCGCGGTCGCGAGCTGCTCCACCGGGGGGCCGGCGAGGTCGTCGAGGGCACGGGCGAGCGCGAGCCGGCGGACGACGTGCGCCTCCGCCCGGATCCAGCCCACCCGAAGGCCCCCCCAGAACACCTTGCTCGCCGACCCCAGGCAGATCACGGCACCGGGCCGGCTGAAGGCGGCCAGGGGTGCCGGAGCGGAGGCGACCGCGTTGCGCAGGTCCAGCTCGGCCGTCGTCTCGTCGACGAGCGCGACGCACCCGCCGTCGGCCAGCACCGTCGCCAGCCGGGCACGGGCGTCGGCGTCGAGCAGGCGGCCCGTCGGGTTGTGGAAGTCGGGCATGAGGTAGGCCAGGCGCGGCGCCCCGGCACGAACGAGTCGGCGCGCGGCGGCGACGTCCCAGCCGTCCTCCATCGGCCAGCCGACCGGACGCAACCCGGACCGCTTGAGCGTGTCCAGCGCGAGCGGGTACGTCGGGTGCTCGACGAGCACCCGGTCACCGACGTCGGCAAGCACCGACAGGGCAAGCCGAAGCCCCTGCACCGCCCCGGACGTGATGAGGATCTGGTCGGCCGCGGTCGGCAGACCACGCCGGGTGTAGCGACGCGCCACCTGCTCGCGCAGCTCCGGGACGCCGGCCGTGACGTAGCCGTGGCCGGGCAGGTGTCGGGGGAGGTCCTCCAGCGCGGCCGCGTAGGCGGCATGCAGCTCGGCGGGTGCGGCGGGTGCAGCGCTGGCGAGATCCAGGTGCGTCTGCCCGGTGAGTGTCGCCTGGCTGACCGGCCACGGGTCGTCGGCAGGGCCGCTCGGCTCGCGCGGCAGCGACGTCCACGTGCCCGCGCCATGCCGGCTCTCGGCGAACCCGGACTCCCGCAGGGCGCGGTAGGCGGCGGTGGTCGTCGTCCGGCTGGTCCGGGCAACAGTGGCCAGGCGGCGCTCGGAGGGCAGGACGCAAGGGACGGGCAGCCGGCCGTCCAGCACGAGCAACCGCAGCCTCTCGGCAAGTGCGTGGTAGTCGGGCTGCCCGCGCTGACGCCACAGGTCGAGCAGGGGCGTCAGCTCGTGAGCCCCGACCCGGTGCGGCGGTCGCGAGCTATGGCCACCGTTCATGAGGCCACTGTGTCGAAAGTGGCTATGGAACTCAAGGCCATTACTGGCTCATTCTGGAGCGCATGACCACCGTTACTGCGCGGCTGCGAGGGCGCAGCCTGCCGCGCCGCCTGGCCCAGCTCTACGCCGGCCTGCTGCTCTACGGCCTCAGCATGGGCTTCTTCGTGCGCGCCCGGCTCGGCGTGATGCCGTGGGACGTGCTGCACCAGGGCCTGGCCCGCTGGGTGCACGTCTCGCTGGGCACCATGACGATCCTGGTCGGCGCCGTGGTGCTGCTCGGCTGGATCCCGCTGCGGCAGCGCCCGGGCCTCGGCACCGTGAGCAACGTGGTGGTCATCGGCGTGGCGGTGGACGTCGTGCTGCGCCACCTGCCGGCGCCCCACCCCCTGGCCTGGAGGGTGGGTTTCGTGGCGGTGGGGGTGGCGCTCAACGCGGTCGCGACCGCCGCCTACATCGGCGCCCGTCTTGGGCCCGGCCCGCGTGACGGGCTGATGACCGGGCTGGTGGCTCGCAAGGGCTGGCCCGTGCGCTGGGTGCGGATGGGCATCGAGGTCGCGGTCGTCGCGCTCGGCTGGCTACTCGGTGGCAACTTCGGGGCGGGCACGATCGCCTACGCCCTGATGATCGGCCCTCTGGTCCACCCCCTCCTGCCACGGTTCGAGGTGCCCCACGGGCCGCACGCTGGCGCGGTGCCCCACGGGCCGCACGGCGGCGCGGTCGCCGAGCCCGTGCCTGCACGGCCGACAGGCCCGCCCGCCATCAGTCCTCCAGGGTCACCGGCGCTGACATAGGCTGACCGCTCGTGCACGAGCTCTCGATCTGCCAGTCGGTGGTGCAGACCGTGCTGGAGGCCGTGCCCGGGCGGCGGGTCGTCGCGGTCCGGCTGCGCGTCGGCGCCCTCGCCGCGGTCGCGCCGGAGGCCCTCGACTTCGGCTGGGGCCTCGTGTGCGCCGACACCCTCCTCGAAGGGGCCCGGCTGGACGTGGACCGGTGCCCCGCCGTCACGTCGTGCCGCGCCTGCGCCCGGCGTTCGGAGCTCGTCGAGCTCGTGCCGCTGCGCTGTCCCGCCTGCGGCAGCGCCGACGTCGAGCTCTCCGGCGGGTGGGAGCTGCAGATCGAGTCCGTGGAGGTCGAGGACTCCCCGAGCGCCGACCTGGCCGGCAGCAGAGCCGACCTGACCGGCAGCAAAGGGGCAGCATTCCCGTGACCCGGTTGGTCCACCTGCGCACCGCCGTCCTCGCGAAGAACGACGCGCTCGCAGCGGCCCTGCGCGACGACCTGACTGCCGCCGGCACGATCGTCGTCTCCTTCCTGAGCGGGCCGGGCAGCGGCAAGACCGCGCTCCTGGAGGCGCTGCTCACGCGGGCTCAGGCGCTCGGCATCCGGGTGGCCGCGCTGACAGGCGACCTCGCGACCGAGAACGACGCCCGGCGCCTGGCCCGCTCCGGCGCCCCGGTGCGCCAGATCGTCACAGGCGGGCTCTGCCACCTCGAGGCCGACATGGTGCGCGACCATCTGGAGGGCTGGCTGCCGGCCGGGACGGAGCTGCTGCTGCTGGAGAACGTCGGCAACCTCGTGTGCCCGGCCTCCTACGACCTCGGCGAGTCCGCGCGCCTCGTGCTCGCCGCCGTCACCGAGGGCGAGGACAAGCCGCTGAAGTACCCGACCGCCTACCGCTGGGCCGATCTCGTCGTCGTGACGAAGACGGACCTCGCCGTCGCGGCCGAGTTCGACGAGGCGGCCTTCCTCGAGGCCGTCGAGGCCGTTCACCCGGGCCTGGAGGTGCTCGCGACGTCGGCCCGCACGGGGCTGGGAGTCGAGGCGCTGCTGGACCGGGTGCGTGCCTGGCGTGGACCGGCGGCTCGGGAGGGCTCAGGATGAGCGCGTGATCCAGCGCGTGACCCAGGGCGTCGACCGCGATGCGGTCAGCCGGCGCCGCGTCCGCATCCGCGGCGTCGTCCAAGGCGTGGGATTCCGGCCCTTCGTCTACTCACTGGCCAGCGAGCTCTCGCTGACGGGGTCGGTGTGGAACGACCCCGACGGCGTGCTGGCCGAGGTGCAGGGAGAGCGGCGCGACGTCGAGGAGTTCTGCACGCGCGTCCGCTGCGACGCCCCACCGCTGTCGAGCGTCGAGGACGTGTCCTGGGAGGACGTCGACCCCGTGCCGGCTGCCGGGTTCGAGATCGCCGGCTCGCAGGGCGGCGAGGGCCGCACGCTCGTGCCCGCCGACGTCGCCACCTGTGACGCCTGCCTGGCCGAGCTGCGCGACCCCGCCGACCGCCGCCACCGCCACCCGTTCATCACGTGCACCGCCTGCGGCCCCCGGTTCACCATCGTCACGGGCCTGCCCTACGACCGGCCGATGACCACGATGGCGCCGTTCCCGATGTGCCCGCAGTGCCAGGCGGAGTACGAGGACCCGCACGACCGCCGCTTCCACGCCCAACCGATCTGCTGCCACGTCTGCGGACCCGTCCTGGAGCTGTCGGAAGGGCCCCCTCGCGGCGGCGGCGTCGCCCCGCCGTCGCTGTACCGGGAGGCCGCCCTCGAGAGGGCGCGCGAGGTGCTGGCCACGGGCGGCGTCCTGGCGGTCAAAGGGCTGGGCGGGTACCACCTGGCCTGCGACGCGACGAACGCGGACGCGGTCGAGCGGCTGCGCGACCGCAAGCGACGCGGTGCCAAGCCCTTCGCGGTGATGCTGACGGACGTCGAGGCCGCCCGGTTGGTCTGCCTCGTGGACGACGTGGAGGCTGGCCTGCTCACGTCGGCGCGCCGGCCCATCGTGCTGCTGCGCCGCAGGCCCGCCGAGGTGGACGCCGACGGGGCCGAGGCCGAGGCTGGGTTGCGGATCGTGGACGGCGTGGCGCCGGGCAACCCCGACCTCGGCGTCCTGCTGCCCCCGACCGCGCTGCACCACCTTCTGCTGGGCCTTCCCGGTGACGCCGACGGCCCGCGCGCGCTCGTGCTCACCAGCGGCAACCTCGCCAGCGAGCCCATCGTCACCGACGACGCGGACGCGCGCCGCCGCCTCGGCGGGCTCGCCGATGCGTGGCTGCACCACGACCGTGGCATCCACGTCCCGTGCGACGACTCGGTCGTCCGGGTGGTCGAGGGCGCGGTGCTCCCGATCCGCCGCTCTCGCGGGTACGCCCCCATGCCGGTGGCCCTGCCGGTGGACGTGCGCCCGTCGCTGGCCGTCGGCGGCGACCTCAAGAACACGTTCTGCGTCGCCGAGGGCCGCTACGCCTGGCTGTCGGCCCACATCGGCGACATGGACGACCTCGCGACGCAGGAGGCGTTCGCCGCCGCGGTCACCCACCTGGCCACCCAGGTCGACGTCTCGCCCCAGGTGCTGGTGGCCGACCTGCACCCGGCCTACCGCAGCGCTCGCTGGGCGGTGCGGGAGTCGGTGCGCGACGGACGGGCGCGCCCGCTGGTCCGCGTGCAGCACCACCATGCCCATGTCGCGTCGGTGATGGCCGAGCACGGGCTGGACGGGTCGACCCAGGTGATCGGGTTCGCCTTCGACGGCACCGGTTTCGGTGACGACGGCGCGGTGTGGGGTGGCGAGGTGCTGCTCGCCGACTACCGCCGCTACCGGCGGTTCGCCCACCTCGCGTACGTGCCGCTGCCGGGCGGGGACGCCGCGGTGCAGCGTCCGTACCGCATGGCCCTGGCGCACCTCGACGCCGCGGGCGTCGCGTGGGACGGCGACATCCCGGCTGTGGCCGCCTGCTCGGCCGAGGAGCGCGAGGTCGCTCCGCCACCAGCTGCACACGGGCCTGGGCAGCAGCCCGACGTCGAGCATGGGCCGACTCTTCGACGCGATCTCCTCGATCGTCGGTCTGTGCCACGTGGTGGACTTCGAGGCCCAGGCCGCCATGGCGCTGGAGGCGGCGGCCCTGCGCGGGCTGGACGAGGACCCCGGGGCCTACGCCATACCTTTCGTCGGCCCGGTCGACGGCCCGATCGACGGCCCGGCGGCGCGGGAGCCCGCACCCGGCGAGGAGACGGCGCCGGAGCCCTTGCGGCTGGACGTCGCGGCGCTGGTGCGCGCCGTCGTCGCCGACGTCCGCGACGGCGTCAGCGCTGAGGCGGTGGCGGCCCGGTTCCACCGCGGTGTGGCCGCGGCCGTGGTCGCGCTGGCCCGCGCGGCCAGGGACGAGACGGGGCTGGGCGTCGTCGCCCTGTCCGGGGGCGTCTTCTGCAACGCCTTGCTGCTCACGTTCACGCAGCGCGGTCTGAAGGAGTCGGGGTTCGACGTCCTGCGCCACCGCAAGGTGCCCCCGAACGACGGGGGGCTGGCGCTGGGGCAGGTGGTCATCGGGGCTCGGCCCCGTGACCAGGTGTCCTAGGGCCCGAGCGCCCGGCCTCGCAGGGGGTGAGGATGGGCGCATGTGCCTCGCCGTCCCGGGCAAGATCGTTCAGATCGAGGAGCGCGACCTGACCCGCATGGGCAAGGTCGACTTCGGTGGCGTCGTCAAGGACGTGTGCCTGGCCTACCTGCCCGACGCGTCCGTGGGCGACTACACGATCGTGCACGTCGGTTTCGCCATCCAGCGCCTCGACGAGGAGTCGGCCCTGGCGACGTTGAGGCTGTTCGAGGAGCTCGGGGTGCTCGACCAGGAGCTCGGCGACCCGCTCGGCGACGCCGCTCGGCACGGAACCGAGCGCCGTGAAGTACCTCGACGAGTTCAGCGACCCCGCTGTCGCGCGGCGGCTGGTGGCCGACATCGCGGCGACCGCGACCCGGCCGCTGGTCGATCATGGAGGTGTGCGGCGGGCAGACGCACTCGATCATCCGTCACGGCATCGACCAGCTGCTGCCCGAGGCCATCGAGATGATCCACGGGCCGGGCTGCCCGGTCTGCGTGACCCCGCTGGAGACGATCGACAAGGCGCTGGAGATCGCCGCGCGGCCCGGCGTGGTCTTCTGCTCGTTCGGGGACATGCTGCGCGTGCCCGGGCAGCGGCAGGGACCTGTTCTCGGTGAAGAGCCAGGGCGCCGACGTGCGCGTCGTCTACTCCCCGCTGGACGCCCTCACGCTGGCCCGGCGAGCTGCCCGACCGTGAGGTGGTCTTCTTCGGCATCGGCTTCGAGACCACGGCGCCGCCCAACGCGATGACGGTCTACCAGGCCAAGCGGCTCGGCGTCACGAACTTCAGCATGCTCGTCTCGCACGTGCGGGTGCCCCCCGCGATCGAGGCGATCATGCACAGTCCCCGAGCTGCCGGGTGCAGGCGTTCCTGGCCGCCGGTCACGTGTGCAGCGTGATGGGCACCGGCGAGTACCCGCCGCTCGCGCAGCGGTTCGGCGTGCCCGATCGTCGTCACCGGGTTCGAGCCGTTGGACATCCTGGAGGGCATCCGGCGGGCTGTGCACCAGCTCGAGGAGGGCCGCCACGAGGTGGAGAACGCCTACCCGCGCGCCGTCCCGGCCGAGGGCAACGTCGCGGCCCAGGCGATGATCGCCGACGTCTTCGAGGTCACCGACCGGGCGTGGCGGGGCATCGGCACGATCCCCGGGTCCGGCTGGCGGCTGGCACCGGCCTACCGCGAGTTCGATGCCGAGGCACGCTTCGACGTCGCGGGCATCCGCACGGTCGAGTCCCCTGAGTGCCACGCCGGTGAGGTGCTGCAGGGGCTGATCAAGCCGCACGAGTGCCCGGCGTTCGGCAGGACGTGCACGCCGCGGACGCCGCTCGGCGCGACGATGGTCAGCGCGAGGGCGCCTGCGCGGCGTACTACCCTACCGGCGGCTCGAGGGTCCCCCGGCGCGCGAGGCGGCCGGCGTTGGGTGAGGACATGACAAGCGGCGGGGAGGTCGGCTGGTCGACGTCGACGGGTGGAGCTGCCCGCTGCCGTTGCGGAGCTCCCCGACGATCGTGATGGGCCACGGCGGGGGCGGGGCACTGTCGGCCGAGCTGGTCGAGCACCTGTTCGTCCCGGCATTCGCGCCGGCGTTCTCGCCGGCGGGTGCGGTCCTGCGCCAGCTCGCCGACTCCGCGGTCGTGGAGCTCGGCGGTGCACGGCTGGCCTTCTCGACGGACTCCTTCGTGGTGCGCCCGCTGTTCTTCCCCGGTGGCAGCATCGGGGACCTGGCCGTCAACGGCACTGTCAACGACCTGGCCATGAGCGGGGCCGCGGCGGCGTACCTGTCCTGCGGCTTCATCCTCGAGGAGGGCACCGAGCTGGCCGTCGTCGGCCGGGTGGCGCAGGATCTCGGGGACGCCGCGCGGCGGGCGGGCGTGACGGTCGTGACCGGGGACACCAAGGTGGTCGACGCCGGTCACGGCGACGGCGTCTACGTCAACACCGCGGGCATCGGGCTGGTGCCGGCGGGGGTGGACATCCGTCCGCAGCGCGCCCGGCCCGGCGACGTCGTCCTCGTCAGCGGGGACATCGGCGTCCACGGCGTCGCCGTGCTGTCGGTGCGGGAGGGGCTGCAGTTCGGTACGCAGGTGAGCAGTGACTGCGCCCCGCTCAACGGGCTCGTCGCCGCCATGCTGGCGGCCGTCGACGGACCTGCACGTGCTGCGCGACCCGACGCGCGGCGGTCTCGCGGCGTCGCTGAACGAGATCGCCTCGGCGGCCGGCGTGGGGGTGCGAGATCGTGGAGCGCGCCGTCCCGGTGCCCGACGCGGTCCGCAACGCCTGCGGGTTCCTCGGCCTGGACCCGTGGTACGTGGCCAACGAGGGCAAGCTCGTCGCCTTCGTGCCGCCCGAGCAGGCCGACGCCGTGCTGGCGGCGATGCGGGCCCATCCGCTGGGTCGGTCGGCGGCGGTGATCGGCGAGTGCGTCGCCGAGCACCCCGGGATGGTGGTGGCTCGGACGGCCTTCGGCGCGACCCGGGTGGTCGACCTGCCGCTGGGGGAGCAGCTGCCCCGGATCTGCTGACCGCGCCCGGCGACGGTGGGGGCGGACACCAGCCCCTGAGGCGCCGTATCGTCCCCAGTGCATCGGCGATGCAACATCGTCCCAGGCATCGCATGCATCGGCGATGCGACCCGAGCACGCACACCAGCCACGAGAGACCGATCCCGGTACCACGACGAGGGACCGACCCAGCACCAGAGAGGGAGACCGGATGCGCTTCCACGTCGACTCCGAGGTCGGCCGCCTCAAGCAGGTGATCGTCCATCGGCCCGGTCTGGAGCTGCAGCGCCTCACGCCGTCCAACGTCCACGAGCTGCTCTTCGACGACGTGATGTGGGCCGAGCGGGCCTGCGAGGAGCACGACGCCTTCGCCCAGAGGCTGCGCGAACGCGGCGTCGTCGTCCACTACTACGGCACGCTGCTTGCCGAGGCCCTCGACCAGCCGGGGGCCCGGGAGTTCCTCGAACAGCGACTGACGACCGCGACCCAGTTCGGGCCGGGGCTCGACGGGTCGCTCGACGAGCTCATGGCGAGTGCCGACGCCACCTGGCTGGCCGAGATCCTCATCGGCGGGGCGCTCAAGCGCGACGTGCCGCCGCCGAGCAGGTCCAGCCTGCTGTGGGAGTGCCTGGACGACGACGACTTCCTCCTGCGCCCGCTGCCCAACCACCTCTTCCAGAGGGACAACTCCGCGTGGGTCTACGGCGGCCTGTCGATCAACCCGATGGCCATGCCGGCGCGCAAGCGGGAGACGCTGAACTCCAGGGTGATCTACGGCTTCCACCCGATGTTCCGCGACGCCGGGCTCACGTTCTACTACGGCAACGACGACGACGTGCACGAGCCGGCGACCGTCGAGGGCGGTGACGTCCTCGTCATCGGCAACGGTGCGGTGATGATCGGGATGGGGGAGCGGACGACGCCGCAGGGCGTCGAGACCCTCGCGCGGGCCTACTTCGCCAGCGGCCAGGTCAGCCGCGTCATCGCGGTGGAGCTGCCCAACACGCGCGCGTTCATGCACCTGGACACCGCGATGACCATGGTCGACGCCGACGCCTTCTCCGTGTACCCCTACCTCGACCAGGACCTGCGCTCGTACTCCCTGACCCCGGTCGGTTCGGGTGCGGAGTTCCGCGTCGAGGAGAACCGCGACCTCTTCGAGGTGGTCGGCGACGCGCTCGGGGTCGACAAGCTGCGCGTGCTGCGCACGCCGATCGACCTGGCCGGGGCCCAGCGCGAGCAGTGGGACGACGGCAACAACTTCCTCGCCGTCTCACCCGGCGTCATCGTCGGCTACGAGCGCAACACCACCACGAACAAGTTCCTGGCCGAGCAGGGGATCGAGGTCATCGCCATCACCGGCTCCGAGCTCGGCCGCGGTCGCGGCGGGCCGCGGTGCATGTCGTGCCCGATCGAGCGAGACGCCGTCGGCTGACCGACCAGCACATCCCCTGGAGCACATCCCCTGGAGCAGATCCCCTGGAGCAGATCCCATGCCGTACAACCTGCGCCATCGCAACTTCCTCAAGGAGCTCGACTTCACCCCGCGGGAGTGGAGGTTCCTCATCGGGCTGTCGGCCGACCTCAAGAAGGCCAAGTACGCCGGCAGCGAGCAGCAGCGCCTGCGCGGCAAGAACATCGCGCTCATCTTCGAGAAGACGTCGACCCGCACGCGCTGCGCCTTCGAGGTGGCGGCCTTCGACCAGGGCGCCCACGTGACGTACCTCGACCCCGGCGGAAGCCAGATCGGGCACAAGGAGTCGATGCGTGACACCGCCCGCGTCCTGGGCCGCTACTACGACGGCATCGAGTACCGCGGGTCGAAGCAGGCGCTGGTGGAGGAGCTCGGCGCCCATGCCGGCGTCCCGGTCTGGAACGGCCTCACCGACGAGTGGCACCCCACGCAGATGCTGTGCGACATGCTCACCATGAGGGAGCACTGCGCCAAGCACGACACGGAGATCTCCTTCGCCTACGTGGGCGACGCCCGCAACAACATGGGCAACTCCCTGCTGGTGAGCGGGGCCATGATGGGCATGGACGTGCGCATGGTCGCCCCCCGCTCGCTGTGGAACGACGACGCGGTGGTGGGTGCGGCGCGCGGGATCGCCGAGCTGACGGGTGCCCGGCTCACCCACACCGAGGACGTCGCGGGCGGCGTGACCGGCGTCGACTTCGTCTACACCGACGTCTGGGTGTCGATGGGCGAGCCCAAGGAGGTCTGGGACGAGCGGATCGGGCTGCTGCGGCCCTACCAGGTGGACACCGCCCTGCTGGAGAAGACCGGGAACCCCGACGTCAAGTTCATGCACTGCCTGCCGGCGTTCCACGACCGCAACACCGCGGTCGGGGCCGACGTCTTCGCCAAGACGGGCATGGAGTCCCTCGAGGTCACCGACGAGGTGTTCGAGTCCGGCGCGTCCATCGTGTTCGACCAGGCCGAGAACCGGATGCACACGATCAAGGCCGTGATGGTCGCCACGCTCGGCGACTGACCGAGCCGCAGGCCAGGAGACTCGCAGCTCACAACAGGCGCAGCACACAACAGGCGCAGCACACAACAGGCACAGCACACAAGAGCGTGAGGAGAAGGGCAGACCATGCGCGTGGTCGTGGCGTTGGGCGGCAACGCCCTGCAGCGGCGAGGAGAGCCGATGACGGTGGCGAGCCAGCGGGCCAACGTGGCGGCTGCGTGCCGCGCCCTGGCTCCGGTGGCGATGGAGCACGAGCTCGTGATCAGCCACGGCAACGGGCCGCAGGTCGGGTTGCTGGCGCTGCAGGCGTCCTCCTACGACGACGAGTCCGCCTACCCCTTCGACGTCCTCGGCGCGCAGACCGAGGGCATGATCGGCTACCTGATCGAGCAGGAGCTGGGCAACCTGCTGCCCTTCGAGAAGCCGCTCGCGACCATCCTCAGCATGACCGAGGTGGACCCGCAGGACCCGGCCTTCCGCGACCCGACGAAGTTCGTGGGGCCGATCTACCCCGAGGACGTCGCCCGGCGGCTGGCCGCCGAGCGCGGCTGGACCGTGAAGCAGGACGGCGACGCCTGGCGGCGCGTAGTGCCCTCACCCCTGCCCAAGCGCATCTTCCAGATCCGCCCTGTTCAGTGGCTGCTCGCGCAGGGCGCGGTGGTGGTCTGCGCCGGGGGCGGCGGCATCCCCACCATGTACATGCCGGGCACCCGAACCCTCGCCGGCGTCGAGGCGGTCATCGACAAGGACCGCGCGAGCGCCGTCCTCGCCCGCGACCTGCAGGCCGACCTGCTCGTGATCGCCACCGACGCCGACGCGGTCTACGTCGACTACGGCACCTCGCGACAGCGGGCGATCGTCTCGGCGCACCCCGATGCGCTCGCGGCTCTGCCATTCCCGGCGGGCTCGATGGGCCCGAAGGTCGAGGCCGCAGCCGACTTCGCCCGCACGTGCGGCAAGGACGCCGTGATCGGCGCACTCGACGACCTGGCTGCGATCCTCGACGCCAGGGCAGGCACGACGATCTCCACGCAGGCCTCGGGGATCACCTACCGCTGACCCCTCTCCCGACCTCTGGAGGGTTTGCGCGCTCATGTCGCGTGAATGCGACGCTGACCCTCCAGAGATCGCAGGCAGGGGGCCGCGAGGTAGCGTGGCCGTCCGTGAACCAGCACCCCTCCTGGCACGGGCGCGGCTTCTCCACCCGCGCGATCCACGCCGGCTCCGAGCCCGACCCCGCGACCGGTGCCGTCGTGACGCCCATCTACCAGGTGAGCACGTACAAGCAGGACGGCGTCGGCGGCCTGCGCACCGGGCTCGGCGTCGGCTACGAGTACTCCCGCAGCGGCAACCCGACCCGCACGGCGCTCGAGGAGTGCCTGGCCGCCCTCGAGAGCACGGGTGGAGCACCCGGGCCGGACGGCGCTCCCCACGCCGGCGCCCGCGCGTTCGCCTTCGCCTCCGGCCTGGCCGCGGAGGACACGCTGATCCGCTCGACCTGCGCTCCCGGCGACCACCTGGTGATCCCCGACGACGCCTACGGCGGCACCTACCGCCTCGTCGCGCGCGTGGCCGGCCCGTGGGGGGTGCAGCACACGCCTGCGCATCTGAGCGACGTCGCCGCCGTGCGGGCTGCGTTGCGGCCCGGCACGACGCGCCTGGTGTGGGTGGAGACGCCCACCAACCCCCTGCTCGGTGTGGCCGACATCGCCGGGCTCGCGCACGTGGCCCACGCCGCCGGCGCGCTGCTGGTGGTGGACAACACGTTCGCCACCCCGTACCTGCAGAACCCGTTGGCACTCGGCGCCGACGTCGTCGTCCACTCCACGACGAAGTACTGCGGCGGCCACTCCGACGTGGTCGGCGGCGCGCTGGTCGTGCGGGACGACGCCCAGGCGCCGTGGTTGGACGGCGTCGCCGGCCTGCCCGTGGGCGTCGCCGACCGGGTGGCCTTCCACCAGAACGCCATCGGCGCCGTACCCGGGCCGTTCGACTCGTGGCTGGTGCAGCGCGGCCTGAAGACCCTCGCCGTGCGCATGGAGCGGCACTGCGACAACGCCGAGCGCGTCGTGGAGTTCCTCAGCGAGCACCGCCGGGTGCGCCAGGTGCTCTACCCCGGACTTCCCGGCCACCCGGGTCACGCCGTGGCCGCCTCGCAGATGCGACGCTTCGGCGGCATGGTCTCCTTCCGCCTCGTAGGTGGGGAGGAGGACGCCCTCAACGTCTGCAAGCGCACCGAGACGTTCACCTTGGGGGAGTCCCTCGGCGGCGTCGAGTCCCTCATCGAGCACCCGGGACGCATGACGCATGCCTCCGTGGCCGGGTCGGCCCTGGAGGTGCCGGCCGACCTCGTGCGCCTCTCGGTGGGCCTGGAGGACGCCGAGGACCTGATAGCCGACCTGGACCGCGCGCTCGCGTGAGGCTCCTCGAGCCGGTCCTGAGGCGACCGGTCCTGCGCCGACCGGTGCTGGCCCCGCCGACCGGTGCTGCGGCGACGTGTCATGCGCACGCGTGGGCCATGGTCTAGGTCACGAGACGTGTGTCCTCACGCCGTGCGTCACGAGGTAGCCCCAGGTGGCCGCTCCGACGAGCCCTGTTGCGCTCACTCCCAGCCTCCGCTGCAGCGAGCGGATGGCCGTCGCCGTCGGCGTCGCGTAGGCGCCGTTCGCCAAGACGGCGTAGCCGTTCGCGCGCAGCCGTAGTTGGACGGCGCGCACGTCGTCCCCGACCGAGCCGACCTCGACGGGGAGAAGCATCGGTGTGGTCGACGGTCGAGCCACGTAGGGCATGATCTGCGCCGTCCAGACGGCTCGTACCTGAACAACCGTTCCGGTATGGCCGGCATCCAGGATCATCCCGCTGCCGAGGTACAACGCCACGTGGTAGACCGACGCAGAGCTGGTCTTGCTCGTACCCCAGAAGACGAGGTCGCCCGGCCGCGCGCCGGACCGCGGCACCTTGTGCAGCAGCCGGTACTGGTCCCGGGATATCCGCGGGAGGGCGATACCGGCGGCAGCGTACGCGGCCTTCGTCAGGCCCGAGCAGTCGAAGGCGGACGGCCCCTTGGCGCCGTACTTGTACGGGTCGCCGAGCTTGGACAGGGCGTAGCGGATGGCTGAGGCGGCCGGCGTCGCGGTGGCCGCCGAGGCCGCCGGTGCGGCCTGAACGGCGCCGGCCGAGGCGGCGATCAACAGGGTCACGAAGGCGGCGACGCGGCGTCTTCTGGTGTGGCCGGCCGGCGCACCCGCGCACGCGGCCGCAGGCTCCAGCACCGCAACGGAAGCGTCGTGAGGGGTCCGTCCACCACCATCTCGGGCTTCAGGAGCACGTCGGGCAGCAGAGCTCGGGGCAGCAGGCAGCGATTCGGGCGTGGGCATGGCGAACCTCCAAGCACGCCTGCGAGGTGAGCTGTCGGGTTCGGGCGGGAGGTCGTGCCCGGCCGCGAGCTGCGGCTTCACCCCAAGGGCGCCCGTGACGAGCGCCCGCCGTGCTTGCGAATCCCCCACTCCCGCCACAGGTCTGCTTGCACCGACCAGGTGGCGGGACTCGGCGGTCCCGGTCGGAGGCCCCGGTCACACCGCGGCGTCCACATCCTTATCTATTTTCCAGAATATTGCCAAACTTATGTGGGGAATGAATTCCGTATTTCCCGAAATAGGAAACTCTCGGTGCGCAATTGAAACCCTCGGTTACTCGATGCCACGCTAAGTGACCGCCGATCGACCGGCTGCGGGCCCGGCATGGAACGGGGAGCCGTGGTGACCGCGGGCCCGACAGGCCCCGGTCCGTCCTGCCGTAGGGTGATCCTCGCCATGGATCCGGTGCTGTGCGTCGACGTCGGTTCGACGTTCACGAAGGCGTGCCTCGTCGACCGCGATGACGGCAGCCTGCTGGCCGTCGCATCCCACCCCACGACGCTGGCCACCGACGTGCTCGACGGCGTCACGGCTGTGCGGGCCGCCGTGGAGGCCGTCGCAGGGACGCGGGCCCGCGACGTCCTGGCGTGCTCCAGCGCGGGCGGCGGGCTGCGCCTTGCGGTGGTCGGGTACGAGCGGCTGGTCACGGCCGAGGCCGGGCATCGCGTGGCGTTGTCGGCCGGCGGCAAGGTCGTGCACGTTCACGCGGGGCTGCTCGACGGTGGGGGGATGCGCGCCCTGCGGGCAGCCCGCCCGGACCTGGTGCTGCTTGTGGGCGGAACCGACGGCGGCAACGCAGAGGTGCTGCTGCACAACGCGATGCGGCTGGCACGCGCACGCGTCACGGTCCCGATCGTCCTGGCCGGTAACGGCGCCGTCGCCGACGAGGCGAAGGCGGTGCTCGAGGCCGCGCGGCGCATCGTCACGGTGGCCGCGAACGTGCTGCCGCGCATCGGGGTCCTCGACCCGATGCCTGCTCGGGCATCGATCCGGGAGGCGTTCCTGCGCCATGTCATCGGGGGCAAGGGGCTGTCTCGGGGGCCGACGTTCCCCCGCATGGTCCGGGCCCCGACGCCGGACGCCGTGCTCGCGGGTGTCGAGGTGCTGGCCGACGGCGCCCCAGGGGCCGGCGTGCCCGGAGTCGGAGATGTGCTGGTGGTCGACGTCGGCGGCGCGACGACCGACGTCTACTCGGTGATCACCCCGGAGGGCGACGACGCGCGACCGCGCCGCGAGGTGGTCGCGACGATGTGGCGGGCCCGAACCGTCGAGGGCGACCTCGGCATGCGCTGGGGCGCACCGGGGATCGTGGACGCGGCCCGCGCGGAGTACCTGCTCGACGAGCCGGAGGTCGACCCGCTGCTCGCCTATGCCCGCGCCTGTGCCAGCGAGCCCGGGTTCGTGCCCGAGGATCCTCGGGACGACGCGCGCCTGGCGGAGCTGGCCGTCACGGTCGCGGTCCGCCGCCACGCGCGCCCCGCCTCCCCGTCGGCCGCCGCCCGTCCGCTGCGCGACGTGGGGCTGGTCGTCGGCAGTGGCGGGGTGCTGCGGCACAACTCGGCCGTTGTGAGAGCGCAGGTGCTCTCGCCCGTGACGACCGACCACGCGGGCGGGTGGAAGGTCCCCGAGCGGGCTCGGCTGGCCGTCGACGCCCGGTACGTGCTCTTCGCTGCCGGGCTGCTCGCTGCCGAGGTGCCCGTGTCGGCGGCGCGCCTGGCGGCCGAGGGGCTGGTCGATGTGGTCCCGGACGGCGCCCGGCCGCCTCGCGCGGCGGGGCTCGGCGGGCGACGGCGAAGGGCGGAGAGCGCGAGGGGGAGGATGGGCGGATGAGGGCGACCCCGAACGACGACCACCTGGTGCCGGTGGGTCTGCGCGCCGCTGCCGGGTGGACCTGGCGCGTCGTGACCATCGGCGGTGGCATCTACCTGCTCCTCCTGCTCCTCTCGCGCTTCAAGGTGCTCGTGGTCCCCGTGCTGGTGGGCCTGCTGCTGTCCGCCCTCCTGCGCCCGGTCGTGGACCGGCTGGCGCGCCGACCTGGGGGGCGCGGGCTGCCCCGCGGGTTGGCAGCGTTCCTCACGATCCTCCTGGCGCTGCTCGTGATCAGCGGCTTGGTGACGCTCATCGGGCAGCAGGTGGCGACCGGCTTCCCCGCCCTGCGCGACCAGGCGATCGAGGGCTGGCACGACGTCCAAGCCCGGCTGGCGACATCCCCCCTCCACCTCACCAGCGCCCAGATCGGCGGGATCGTCGACCGCGGCACCGCGCAGCTGAAGTCCAACTCCGGCCAGGTGGTCTCCGGAGCCGTGCAGGCGACGTCGACGGCCCTCGACATCGTCACCGGGTTCTTCATCGCCTTGTTCAGCACCTTCTTCTTCCTCTCCGGCGGAGAGCGGATCTGGGCCTGGGTCGTCGGTCTGTTCCCCCGTCACGCCCGGGTGCGCGCGGACGGCGCCGGCCGCCGCGCCTGGACGACGCTCACCGCCTACGTGCGGGCCACCGTGATCGTCGCGTTCACCGACGGCCTCGGTGTCGCGGTCGCTGCGGCGATCCTCGGTGTCCCCCTGGCCCTGCCGCTCGGCGTCCTGGTGTTCCTGGGCGCGTTCGTGCCCATCATCGGTGCGTTCGTGTCCGGCATCGTGGCCGTTCTCGTGGCGCTCGTGGCCAAGGGTCCGGTGATCGCGCTGCTGATGCTCGGGGCCGTCCTGGCGGTGCAGCAGGTCGAGTCGCACGTGCTGCAGCCCTTCCTCATGGGTCACGCGGTGCGCGTGCACCCGCTGGGGGTGATCCTGGCGATCGGGGCCGGTGTGCTCGTCGCTGGGATCGTCGGCGGCCTCTTCGCCGTGCCGCTCGCGGCGGTGGCCAACGTGGTGGCGAAGTACCTGGCCTCGGGGGAGGCCGACGACGACCAGGACAGGAGCTGGTCGTCGGACGAGGCCGAGCTGGCAGGGCGCGTCGGGGACACCCCTGCGCCGGTCGAGGGGGCCGACCCGGCTGCCGGGCCAGACGGCACCGGATCCGGGCGGCGCCGGTCCGGACGGTACCGGTCCGGACGGCGCCGGCTCGGCCAGCGGTGGCGCGGCCGCCTCGCCTGCCCGAGGGTAGGGATCATGACGCCTGCCGTCCGCGCCGAGTCGCTGGTGAAGACCTACGGCGCCATCCGGGCCCTCGACGGGCTCGACATCGAGGTCGCCGCCGGGAGCGTGCTCGGGGTGCTCGGGCCGAACGGTGCCGGCAAGACGACCTGCGTGCGCGTGCTGACCACGCTGCTGCGCCCGGACTCCGGGCACGCCGAGGTCGCGGGCATCGACGTCCTGCGGCACCCGCAGCGCGTGCGGCGGCTCATCGGGCTCTCGGGCCAGTACGCGGCCGTCGACGAGCACCTGACGGGCTTCGAGAACCTCGACATGGTCGGACGGCTGTACCACCTGGGCCGCGAGCAGTCCCGCAGCCGAGCCCGCGACCTGCTCGCGCAGTTCCGGCTGGAGGACGCCGCCGACCGGACGGTGAAGACGTACTCCGGAGGCATGCGCCGCCGCCTCGACCTGGCGGGGGCTCTGGTCGCCCGCCCCCAGGTGCTCTTCCTCGACGAGCCGACGACGGGCCTGGACCCGCGGGGGCGCAGCGAGATGTGGCAGGTGCTGGCCGACCTCGTCGCCGGCGGCACGACGGTGCTGCTCACGACGCAGTACCTCGAGGAGGCCGACCGCCTCGCGGACCTCATCGTCGTGGTCGACCACGGAAAGGTCATCGCCTCGGGAACGGCGGACGAGCTCAAGGCTCAGGTGGGTGGGGAGGTCGTCGAGGTGGTGGTCTCCGACGCGACGCGGCTGGACGTCGCCCGGTCCGTGCTCGCGAGCGTGGGCGTGGCCGCACCCAAGGTCGAGGTGCATACGAGGACCGTCACGGTCACGGTCTCCGCCGACGTCCCCGCGGCCACCGTGCTCGTGAACGCCCTGCGGGGTCTGGACGCCGAGGGCGTGGTCGTCACGGACGTCGCCGTGCGCCGTCCCACGCTCGACGACGTCTTCCTCAGCCTCACCGGCCACGCCGTTCTCGACGGCGAGGGCGTGCTCGACGGCGAGGGTGCGCGATGAGCGAGGGCTCGCTGAACGCCGGCGTCGGTCCGGGGGCGGGCTCCGACCCGGGACGCTCGACGGCGCTGGGCCTGGCGTTGGCCGACGGGTGGGTGGTGGCAAGGCGGAACCTCACCAAGATCAGGCGCGTCCCCGATCTGCTGATCTTCACGACGATCCAGCCCGTGATGTTCGTGCTGCTGTTCGCGTTCGTCTTCGGCGGCGCGATCCAGGTGCCCGGCCTGAACTACCGCGAGTTCCTGATGGGCGGGATCTTCGTGCAGACCATGGCCTTCGGGTCGGCGACGACGGCGATCGGCCTGGCCGACGACGTCCAGAAGGGGATCATCGACCGCTTCCGGTCCCTGCCGATGGCCCGGTCGGCCGTTCTCACCGGGCGCACCACGAGTGACCTGGTGAACAACGGCATCGTGCTCGTCGTGATGTCGGTCTGCGGGTTGCTCGTGGGGTGGCGCATCCGTTCGTCGCTCGGCCAGGCTCTGGGCGCCTATGTGCTCGTGCTGCTCTTCGCCTACGCCATGAGCTGGGTGGCGGCGACGATCGGGTTGGCTGTGCGCTCGGTCGAGGTGGCGCAGTCGGCCGGCCTCATCTGGCTGTTCCCCGTGACGTTCGTCTCCAACGCCTTCGTCCCGCTGCAGTCCATGCCGTCGTGGTTGCAACCGATCGCCGAGTGGAACCCGATCTCGACCGTCGCGCTGGCCTTGCGCACGCTGTTCGGCAACATCCCCACGGGGGTGCCGCCGGACGGCACGCGCTTCCCCAGCCAGCACCCGGTGGGGGTGTCGCTGTTCTGGATCGCGGTCATCCTGGTGGTCTTCGTGCCCCTGGCCGTGTCGCGGTACAAGCGGGCCGCCACCCGCTGAGGGGTGTGACTGCCGCTCGGTCCGCCCGGTCGGGTCGTCCGTTCAGGTACCGAAGGGCTTGGCGGCCAGGATCCGCACCGGGATCTCCTTGCCGTTGGGCGCGACGTAGTGGGTCGAGTCACCGGCCTTGCGGCCGATGATGGCGGTGCCCAACGGGCTCTTCTCGCTGTAGACGTCGAGGTCGGTGTCTCCGCTGACCTCGCGGCTGCCGAGCAGGAACACGGTCTCCTCGCCGGCGATCTCCGCGGTGACCACCATGCCGGGGGTGATGCTGCCGTCGGCCGAGACCGGCGCCTCGCCCACCTGGGCCCGCTCGAGCAGCTGACGCAGCTGGCGGATGCGGGCCTCCTGCTTGCCCTGCTCTTCCTTGGCCGCGTGGTAGCCGCCGTTCTCCCGGAGGTCGCCCTCCTCGCGGGCGGCCTCGATCTTCTTCGAGATCTCGGTGCGGCCGGGACCCGAGAGGTGGTCCAGCTCGGCCTTGAGCCGGTCGTGGGCCTCCTGGGTCAACCAGGTGACGCTTGCGCTGGTCTCGGTCACGGCGGGCTCCGTCCTGCGGCGCACCGGAGGTCGGTGCACCGGTGATCTCGGGCGACCGGGGGGGGCTCACCCGTACTGGCCCAGGCCGGTCAGGGCCAGGGGTGGCGGTGGAGAGGTGGTGCGCGGTGGTAATGGCGCGTCGTGGAATGACGCGTGAGGAAGTGAAGGGAGAAGCCTACCAAGACGGGGTCCGCCTGGCCCGGGCCTCACCCGCCGGGCGCCGTGAGGAGTGTCTCAGGCACCTGTCAGGTGCGCCCGGGGATGGCCGGTGCGCCTTCGGACTGGCCGGTGCGCCTACGGACGGGTCGGGTCAGCCTCCGGAGCAACGCTTCACCACGGCTGTGACCGCCTGCTCACTCGTTGCGATCACGACGCTCCTCCGGACGGTCCTGGCCGTGGACGGGCCGACCGGCACGTCCATCCGGCCGACCTCGGCGAAGGCGCGGTTGAGGGCGTGCACCGTGCACACCGTCGTCGTTCCGGGACGCAGCGTGACGTCGAAGGTCAGGCCGGCGTGCGCGTTCGCCGAGACGTCGAAGGCGACGTCCTGCCAGTGCACCTGGTTGCGGCCGGACCACGCCGCCCAGGCGGCCCACCCGACAGCCAGGAGGCACAACGCCGCGGCGAGTGCCACGACCACGCTGCGGCGCGGGGTGGTGCGCCCGTAGCGCTCCTCGACGTGTCCGGTGCCCATCTGCCCTCCTTCGGCTTTCGTCCCGGCTGGCCGTGCGCAGCGATGCGTGATCGGCTGGTGCTCGGAACGTGTGGTGCCCACCAGTGATCGCGCGCGGGTGCCTGCCCCGGGCGGAGGCGTCGACGATGATTGTCCCCCACGGGTACGCGGCAGCGGGACGACACGGCAACAGGGCAGACGGCAGCGGGACAGACGGCAGCGGGACGAGACCGAGGAGGCACGGCTCAGGTGGGTGATCGACTGCGGCTCATGGCGGTGCACGCACATCCGGACGACGAGTCCAGCAAGGGTGCGGCGACCATGGCGCGTTACGTGGCCGAAGGCGCCGACGTCCTGGTGGTCAGCTGTACGGGAGGCGAGCGCGGCGACGTCCTCAACCCCGCTCTGCAGCACGACCCCGACGTGCTGCGCGACATCGCCGAGTTCCGCCGGCACGAGATGGCGCGCGCGGTCGAGGTGCTCGGTGTCCAGCACGAGTGGCTCGGCTTCGTCGACTCGGGCCTGCCGGAGGGCGACCCGCTGCCCCCGCTGCCCGAGGGCTGCTTCGCCCTGGAGGCCCTCGCGACGGCGGCGGCCCCGCTCGTGCGCCTCGTGCGCCGGTTCCGGCCGCACGTGATGACGACCTACGACGAGGACGGCGGCTACCCGCACCCCGACCACATCATGTGCCACAAGGTCGGCGTCGAGGCCTTCGAGGCCGCGGGCGACCCCGACCGCTACGTCGGCACGGGAGAGCCGTGGCAGCCGCTCAAGCTCTACTACGACCGCGGCTTCTCGCGCTCCAAGATTGTGGCGTTCCACGAGGCGATGCTGGCCGAGGGCGTGGAGTCGCCGTTCGCGTCGTGGCTGGAGCGGTGGGAGGAGCGTGACGACCCCCGGGTGACGACGCGGGTGCCGTGTGCGGCCTACTTCCCGGTGCGTGACCTGGCTCTCAAGGCGCACGCGACCCAGATCGACCCCGAGGGCGCCTTCTTCGCGCTGCCGCGCGACCTCGAGGCCCGGGTGTGGCCTACGGAGGACTTCGAGCTTGCGCGTAGCCTCGTAGCGACGCAGGAGCCCGAGGATGACCTGTTCGCCGGCGTTCGCGACCGTGTGGAGGTGTGAGGCGTGACCGACTACGGCATCGCATCGACCTGGCACGGCGGACTGGGCGCCGCGGCACCCAGCGACTTCTCCACGATCGGGCCGGGGATCGAAGGCTTCATCGTCATGTTCCTGCTCGCGTTGGCGACCGTCTTGCTCGTGCGTTCTATGGTCGGCCATCTGCGCAAGGTGCGCTACAGCGCTGGTCCACCCGACCCGACCGACGGCGGGGCGCCGTCCCGGGACCCGGGCGACCAGCGCCCCGACCAGCCCTAGCTCGCCGCCGCGCCGCAGCCGCAGCCGCACCCTCTGCGCCCGCAGAGCCGCGCCGGCAGCAAGGACCCCGCTCGCCGGTCATGGGTGGTGTCTGGTGCATCTGCACCCTGATGTGTGCCGTTGGCGGGTGTCCGCGGCGTCGTCGCCGATAGGCACCCCTATCGCCGACTCCTCCCTCCTGCGCCCTCGCGCCAGCCGGTTGCCCGCGACCCGCAAGATCACGACACGCCTTATGCGGCTGGGTCGTGGGGTAGGGGGTAGTGGGGTAGGGGGAGGCGGAGTTGTTCGCTGAGGGTGCGGGCGTGGGTGGCGGTGGTGTGGGTGGTGTTGCGGAGGGGTTGTTGGTGGGGGTCGACCCAGGTGGGTGGGGTGGCCCAGGGTAGGCCGTCGCGCATGGTGAGGGTCCACAGGCCGGCGTGGATGGCGGTGTGGTGGCGTGCGCAGATCAGGGCGAGGTTGTCGATGTCGGTGGTTCCGGCGTGTCGCCACCAGGTGACGTGGTGGGCTTCGCAGGCGGTGGGTGGGGCGTGGCAGCCGGGGATGGCGCAGCCGTGGTCGCGGGCGATCAGGGCGCGGCGTTGGGCGGTGCTGGCGGTGCGTACGGTGCGGCCGAGGTGGAGGGGTTGCCCGCCGGGGCCGGTGGTGATGGCGGTGATCAGGGCGTGGCAGAGCAGCCGGGCCAGGGTGTTGGCCGGGATCGGGCCGGTCTCGGTGACCGCCAGCCCGGGCCCGGTCTGGTCGGTGGGCGTGGTCGGGTCTGCTGGCCCGGTCTGGTCTGCTGGAGTGGTCGGGTCGGTGGGCGTGGTCGGGTCGGTGGGCGTGGTCGGGTCTGGCCGGGGTGTGCGGGGGGTGCGGGGGGTGCGGGGGGTGGGTGTGCGGGTGTCGGCGGTGATGGCGGCTCTGGCTTGGTCGAGGGTGGCCACGATGGTCACCGAAGCCGGGGGTGGGCCGGTCTGGCTGGTGCGGGTCAAGGCGGCCTGGGCGATGGCGACCAGGGCGTCGGCGCGGCGTTGGGCGGGGCTGCGTTCGTCGCGCAGGAGGACCTGCTGGCCGTCGGGGTCGGTGGCGGTGCCGGCGGGGTGGGGGGCGGCGTAGCGGTCCAGGGCGGTGCGTAGCACCGCACCACCGGCGGGGTCGAGCTGGAAGGACCCGACGGTCATCCCGGTGGAGTCGAGCCCGACCCGGACCTGCCGGCGGGTCAGGGCGTCGCGGTCGAAGCGGTCGGTGGCGTCGGGGTCGAGCACGGCCAGGACCTGCGCGGCCAGCCGGGCCAGGCCCTGGGGGCTGGTGGTGCGGGCGGCGTCGGTGAGGAAGCGGTCCAGTCGCACCGCCCCGCTGACCATCCGCAGGCCCGGCCCACCCGCACTCTCGCCGTCCCCGGTGTCGCGGTCGGCGGAGTCGGGTTCGGCCTCGGCCCCGGCCTGGCTGCTGTCGGTGGTGTCGGGGTCGGCCTCGGCCTGGGTGCCGTCGGTGTCGTCGGTGGTGTCGGTGTCGTCGGGGGGGTTGGTGTCGGGGGTGTGGTGGGTGAGGAGGTGGGCCGGGACCCGGCGCAGGGTGCGTACCGCGACGTCGAGGTGGTCGGGGCTGACCTGCCCGGCGGCCAGGGCCGCGCCCAGGCGGGGCAGCGGCCCGTGGGCGCTGATCGCGTGGGCGGCGGCGACGTCGGCGCCGGCGCGGGTGGGGTGTTCGTGCAGGCGGTGGACCAGGAACGTCGCCGCGCCGCGGCCAGGCGCCGCACCCGGTACCGCGCCGGGGCGTTCGTCCAGCTCGGCGAGCAGGCCCAGCCAGCCGGCCTGCGCCCGGCGCAGGCTCAGCGCGGCCGCGGCCACCGACTCCCGCAGCTGCGCATCACCGAGCCCCCACACCCGGGTGTTGGCCAGCAGTGCCGCCCCCAGCCGCAGGTACGCCAACGCCGCCACCACCCCCGTCGGGTCGCCACCCTCGGCCGGGGCGTCGGCCGCCTGGTCGCCGGACTGGTCGTCGGATCTGGTCGTCGGTCTGGACGTCGGTCTGGTCGCCACCACCGTGACCGGCCGGGCCCTCGGTCGGGTCGTCGTCGGTCCCGTCGTCGGCTCCCTCGCCGACAGCAGGGGCACCGGGGCTGTCGGCGGCCACCGGCCCCGCGGCGTCCCCCGCCTCCCCGGCAGGCAGGTGGGCCACCCCGCACACGCCCGCGTCGGACCCAACGGCGGCGTCGGGCTCGACGGCGTCGGGGTCCCCGGGCGGGGTCAGGTGCTGCTCCACGACCACGAACCTACCCGCCACCACCGACAGGCCCGCACCCCGCACACACCCCGAGAACCCTTACCGCACAACGACTTCATAACGATCCGGAGCCGGGCTGATGACGTCGAGAGGCCCGCTCGCACCGGGGCGCGCGTGCCGCGGCGAGCAGTGCGCCTCAGTGCTCGGGCGAGCGCACCGGCGTAGGGCCGACGTCGACGCGCACCGCCACTCTCGTGCGGGCGCGCTGGGCCAGGACCACGCAGACCAGCACGATGCAGGTCGTCCCGATCGTCACGGTGCCCACCGGCTCGGACAGCAGGACCGCCGACCACATCACGGTCAATAGCGGCTGGAAGTTCTGCAGCTGCGAGCCGCGGGCCACGCCCGCCTGCGCCAGGCCGCGGTACCACAGCAGGTAGGCCAGGTACGCGGTGATCACCGCCTGGTAGGCCAGCGCCATTGTCGGCTGCCACCCGGGCGCACCCTGACCTCGGTGCAGCCACATCGCGGCGGCGGTCACGGGCACGGTGAGCGGTGCGCTGACCACGAGGGTCCACGAGACCACCTTCCAGCCGGCGTAGCTGCGAGCCAGCACCGCGCCCTCGGCATAGCCGAAGGAGGCCGCCGCGACCGCCGCGACCAGCAGCAGGTCGGCGAAGAGGCTGCCTCCCTGGGCGCCGCCGCGCAGGAGCGCGAAGCCCGCCACAGTGGCCGTGCCGGTGCCCGCGGCCAGCCAGAACGACCGGGGCGGGTGCTCACCGGCACGCCGCACGGCCCACACCGCTGTGGCGAGCGGGAGCGTGGCGATCACGACGGCGGCATGGGCGGAGGTCGTGCGCTGCAGCGCGATCGTGCTGAGGATCGGGAAGCCGAGGATGCCGCCGGCGGCGGTCAGGACGACCGCGCGCATCTGCGGCCCCCGGGGGACCGCGCGTGCGTGACCACGAGACCGATGGCGCCCAGCACGCTCGCGAACGCCGCCCGGCCGATGGAGACAGTGATCGGGTCGAAGCCCCTCAGAGCCACCTTCACCAGCGGCAAGGACAGGGAGAACCCGAGCACGGCCAGGCCCGCGTAGACCAGCCCGAGTGCGACACCGCCTCGGCGACCCTGCGCGGTCACGAGGCGATGCTCGGCAACGCCACCGCGTCGAGCAGCACCGAGTACGACGTGATGAGCTCCTGCCGCTCCCGCGCCACGAGCTCGTGGTCGGGGTCGCAGCCGGCGTCGACCCAGGCGTCGGACAGGCGCATCGCATGCGCTCGGTGAGCCGCCGCCGCCCGAACCCTCTCCAAGGGGCACCCGTACACATACGAGTACAGCGCCGCGACCGCATCGACCAGGGCCTCGTCGACGTCCTCGGGACGCTCGCGCTGGAGCACCCGGTGCTCGTGCCACCAGGCGACCTCGAGCCCGGCCGCGGTGGCCGGGTCGAGCCGCAGGTCTGTGCATCGGGCCACCAGGGCGTAGAACTGCGTCATGCGGGCGGTCGCCGTCTGGCGGTCGTTGTCCGGGTAGGGCGCCCACGCCTGGTTGGCCCGCAGCACGAGCCATGCGCCGTGCACCGTGCGGCGAGGCGACATGCCGAAGCCCTCGTGCACCAGCCCGTACGCCGCGCTGAGCACCAGCCGCCAGTCCCGGCGGTAGTACCCCACCCAGGCGTCGCACTCGTGGCGGCCGAGCGCGACCGGGTCGAACTGCCGCGGCGACCTGCGCGCCGTCCTCGCCATCGGTTGCCTCCCCTGTGCGCTTGACCGTCCCCCGGCCACTCACGAGGATCGCCCGTGGAGGGCCGGCGCGCCAGCATCTCGCGCCGGGGGAGGGACCAGCGTCATGGGCAGTGCCGCGATCAGCGAGGTCCTGGCCCGGATGGCCGAGATCGACGCCCGGCTCCAGGCCTCGGGAAGCCACCTGCACCACTTCCTCGCGACGTACGCACGCACCACGGCCGCCGTCGGCAAGGCCGTGGCGTATGGCTCGTTCGAGGACCCGGACTGGGTGGAGCGCTGGGACGTCGCCTTCGCCCAGCTCTACGTCGACGCGCTCGAGGCCTTCGAGCGCACCTCCCGGTCGGCACCCAGGCCCTGGCGGCTGGCGTTCGAGGCGCCTGCCGAGCTACCACCCCTGAGGCACGTGCTGCTGGGGATCAACGCGCACGTCAACTACGACCTGCCGCAGGCACTGCTCGCGGTGATCACGGCCGCCGACTTCGACGACGCCGCGCTCATGGCGCGCCGGCGCCGTGACCACGAGCGCATCGACGCCGTGCTGGCCTCGCGGGTCGCTGCGGAGGACGTCGCACTCGCGGCTGCGGAGACGTCGTCCCGCCCGCTGTCCGACCGCCTCCTGACCCCGCTGAACCGGCTGGGGTCCAAGCGGTTCCTCCGCGAGGCCCGGATGAAGGTGTGGCTCAACACGGAGGAGCTGCACCGGGCGCGGGCGTCGGGGGAGGCCGCCTACTCCACGCGGCTGGCCGAGCTGGAGCTGCTCAGCGCGGCGCGCATCGCCGACCTGCTGGCACCGGGGCCGGTGCTGCTGCGCCTCGCCGTCGCCGGGTTCGGGGTGGTGCTGCCGCCCGCCTGATCCTCGTGGTTGTTGCTTATGACGCACACCGTTTCGTATTACGCCACATTGCGCTAGCATCGCGCCGCAGGCTGGACGCACGAAGGAGACGTCGAGCATGGCGGCACAGCGGTACGACGTCATCATCGTCGGTGGCGGATCCGCGGGAAGCGCACTCGCGAACAGGCTGTCGGCCGACGCGTCGACCCGGGTGCTGGTGCTGGAGGCCGGGCGCAACGACAGCCTCTGGGACGTGTTCATCCACATGCCGGCAGCCCTGCCCTTCCCGATAGGCAGCCGCTTCTACGACTGGAAGTACGAGTCCGAGCCCGAGCCGTTCATGGGCGGCCGCAGGGTCTACCACGCCCGCGGCAAGGTGCTCGGGGGCTCCAGCAGCATCAACGGCATGATCTTCCAGCGCGGCAACCCGATGGACTACGAGCGCTGGGCGGGCGACCCCGGCATGCAGACCTGGGACTTCGCGCACTGCCTGCCCTACTTCAAGCGCATGGAGAACTGCCTGGCCACCAGTGCGGACGACGTCTGGCGCGGCCACTCGGGGCCGTTGGAGCTGGAGCGCGGCCCGGCCACCAACCCGCTGTTCGGGGCGTTCTTCGAGGCCGTCCAGCAGGCCGGCTACCCCCTCACCGACGACGTGAACGGCTACCGGCAGGAGGGGTTCGCGAAGTTCGACCGCAACGTGCGGCACGGCCGGCGGCTGTCGGCCGCGCGCGCCTACCTGCACCCCGTGATGAGCCGGCCCAACCTCGAGGTGCGCACCCGCGCCTTCGTGACGAAGGTCGTGTTCGAGGGACGCCGCGCAGTCGCCGTCGAGGTCGCGAAGGGCGCCTGGTACGGCGGCCCCCGCGGCGGCGCCGGCGCCCGGGGCCGGGCAGGCGCCGGGACCGTGGCCAAGCGAGCTCCGGCGGCGTCGAGCGCATCGAGGCCGGCGAGGTGATCCTCTGCGGCGGTGCGATCAACACCCCGCAGCTGCTGCAGCTGTCCGGCGTCGGCAACGCGGCCGACCTGGCGGCGCTCGGGGATCGAGGTCGTGCACGACCTGCCCGGAGTCGGGGAGCACCTGCAGGACCACCTCGAGGTCTACGTCCAGCACGCGTGCACCCAGCCGGTGAGCATGCAGCCGTACCTGGCCAAGTGGCGCTACCCGATCACGGGGGCCCAGTGGCTCTTCGCCCGGCGCGGTCCGGGCGCGACCAACCACTTCGAGGGCGGGGGCTTCGTGCGCAGCAACGACGACGTCGCCTACCCGAACCTCATGTTCCACTTCCTCCCGATCGCGGTGCGCTACGACGGCACCGCGCCCGCGGGCGACCACGGCTACCAGGTGCACGTCGGCCCGATGTACTCCGACGCCCGGGGCTCGGTGAAGATCCGGAGCGCGGACCCGGCCGCCAAGCCGGCCTTGCGGTTCAACTACCTCTCGACCGTCCAGGACCGGCGCGAGTGGGTCGAGGCGATCCGGGTGACCCGCACGATCCTGGGTCAGCCCGCCCTCGCGGCGTTCAGCGGCGGGGAGGTCTCGCCCGGGGCTGCCGTGGAGACCGACGAGCAGATCCTGCAGTGGGTGGCGAAGGACGGCGAGACGGCGCTGCACCCGTCCTGCACGGCACGGATGGGCGTCGACGACCAGTCGGTCGTGGACCCGCTGACGATGCGGGTGCACGGCGTCGAGGGCCTGCGGGTGGTGGACGCCTCGGTGATGCCCTACGTGACGAACGGCAACATCTACGCCCCCGTCATGATGCTCGCCGAGAAGGCCGCCGACCTCATCGCGGGCAACACCCCCCTGCCCGCGGAGCCCGAGCCCTTCTACCGTCACGGGTCGAGCCCGCTTCCGCGCGTGCCGACCGCCGGAGGGCGGGGCTGATGGCCCGGCTTGCGTTCACCAGGTCGGAGGACGTCGCCCGCCTGCTGCGCGCCGTCCGCTACGAGGTCATCCCGACCAGGACGATCGAGGAGAAGGTCGCGGAAGCCGTCCCCAAGGACGTCACGCTCACGGTCACGGCCTCGCCGGCCAAGGGGATCGAGTCGACCATCGAGCTGGCCGAGTCCCTCGCCGCGCAGGGGTACCGGGTGGTGCCGCACCTGTCGGCGCGGCTGGTGCGCGACAGCGTGCACCTGAAGGAGCTGGTGGACCGCTGCCGGGCGGCGGGCATCGACGACGTCTTCATGCCGGCGGGGGACGCCGACCCGCCGGCCGGGGTGTACGACGCGGCCCTCCCTGCGCTGCAGGACCTGGCCGGCCTCGGGGCGCCCTTCGCCCATGTCGGCATCACCGGGTACCCGGAGAGCCACCCGTCCATCGACGACGACGTCACCATCCAGGCCATGTGGGACAAGCGGTCCCATGCGACCTACATCGTGAGCAACCTCTGCTTCGACGCCGCGACGGTCGCCGGGTGGGTCAAGCGGGTGCGCCGTCGCGGGATCGCCCTGCCGGTGCAGATGGGGATCGCCGGGCCGGTCGAGCGGACGAAGCTGCTGACGATGGCCTCGAAGGTCGGGGTGGGGCAGTCGACGAGGTTCCTGCGCCAGCATGCGTCGTGGTTCGCCAAGCTCGCCGCGCCCGGCTACTCCCCGGAGAAGCTGCTGGGCAAGGTTGCTCGGGAGGTCGGCTCGGCTGAGTTCGGCCTCGCCGGCCTGCACGTGTTCACGTTCAACCAGGTCGCCGAGACCGAGGCCTGGCGCCAGCGCCTGCTCACGAGCGTCTAGCGCCCGCTGCCTTCGCGTCCGCTGGAGCCCAACTGTCGTCTCGAGGGCTTCGTGACGACGATGGGGCTCCAGAGGCCGCGAAGGCAGGCGGGCAGACGGACGCCGGGCGGCGAGGGAAGGGGGAATCTCCTCGCCGCCCGGCGGCCTCTATCCGAGCCCCTGACGGGTCAGGGGCTCAGCCGGTTGATCACACCGGAGTGCGGATGTTCGCGGTGCGGAACCCGGAGACTCCGTACCCGTTGACGGCCTGGATGCGGTACCAGAACCGCGTGTTGCGGGTCAGGCCGGTGTCGGTGAATGTGCGCTGCGTCCCCGGCACCCCAGCCACAGGGCTGACCGTGATCGCACCGGTGAAGCCGGCGTTGTTCGCCCGCTGAATGGTGTAGCTACCCGCTGCCACGCCGCCGCCGCCGGTCCAGGTGAGCGTGATGCTCGCGAGGGCAGGAGCTGGTGGGGCGGTTGTGGTGAGGGTCAGGGCACCAGGCGTCGCGGGCGCGCTCGGTGTCAGGTTCACGCTCGTCGACAGGGCCCCGTTCACGGCCGGCGGCTGGGTGGCGCGCACGCGGTACCAGTACCGGGTGCCTGCCACGGCCGTGAAGTCCGCGAAGGTTGGGGTCGGCGATGTGAAGGTGGTGAGGTTCTGCGTGAAACCGGTGTTGGTCGCACGCTGAATCGTGTAGCCGCGGCCCACGCCTGGGTCGCCCAGGTCAGCACCACGCCACCCGGAGCTGACGGCGTCAGCCCGGCCGAGAGTCCGGTGACCCGGATCAGCGGGGTTGCCGGCGTAGTGGCACTCACGGTGCCGGAGAAGGCGGACGGTCCGCCCACCCCGGTGGCCTGCACGCTGTACGTGTACGTCGTGCTCTGCACCACGGTGGTGTCGAGGAACTGCTGAGTGGCAGCGCCCGTGACGTTGAAGCTCACCGTGCCGGCTGCACCACCCGTGCGCTGGACGACGTACCCGGTGACTGCCGGGCTCCCCGTCCAGGTGAGGGTCACCGTGAGCGGCCATGCCGTCGAGACGACAGCAGTGCCGATCACCGGTGTCGGTGACGTGAGCCCGAGCGTGACCACGTTCGAGTCAGGACCACCGAGGGTGAGCCACTGGTTGGCAGCCTTGATCTTGTACGCGTACGTCGTGCCGGAGGCCAGCCCCAGGTCCGTGAAGGACGTCGTCCCCGCCACCACCACGGCGCCGATCTGGTTGAACGCCGCTCCGTTGTCGGACCGGAACACGAGGTACGACGTGGCGCCGGTGACCGGTGGCCAGGACAGGTTCGCCTGGGTGCCGGTCAACGAGCCAGCGAGCACCGGTGCGGCCAGGGCGACCGCTGGGGAGACGGCCGAAACCGTCGCCGGCGGCGTCTGGCTGCCGAACGCGTTGCTGGCGGTGAGCTGGTAGGTGTACGTCGCGCCCGGTGGCGGTCGTGTCGACGAACGTCGTCCCGGCCTGGCTGGTGGCCAGGGTGGTGGGGACGCCGCCCGCGACGCGCTCGAGCGTGTAGCCGTACGGGAACCCGGGCACCGCCGGAAGGGCGTCCCAGGACAGGGACACGGTGCTCGGGGACCAGCTCTGCGGGCTCACCACGGCCGTGAAGTTCGCCGGGGCGGCGATCGTCACAGCCGGGAAGACCACAGTGGTGCTGACCCAGGCCGACGTGCCGAACGCGTTGGTGGCGTTGACCCGGTAGTACAGGGTCGTGTTCGCCAGCGGCGGCGTGTCGTGGAAGGTAGTCGCTCAGCGTGATGAGCGGGAGGCGGGGACAAGGCTCGTCACCGTCGAGAACCCGCTGTTGGCGGACCGCTCGAGGTTGTAGGTGTACGGCCCGCCGGTTGCGGGACCGGACCAGTTCAGAGTCACGCCGGGGACGGGGCCGGCGGCATCAAGCGTTGCCGTCAGCGTCGGGTCGGCGATCGCCAGAATCGGGAGGGTGACCGTGGCCGTGTTCGACCATGGCGACCCGATCATCGAAGCGTTGATCGTTGCCCTGACCCGGTAGGAGTACGTGGCGCCCGCAGTGGTCGCCGTGTCGGTGAAGGTGACCGGGGTGCCCGCCACGGGGTTGTTGACCGGGATGGTGGTCAGCCCCGTCGTGAACGCCTGCGTCGGTTGCCCGCTGGATGGTGTACCCCGTCGCCGTCGCGACGGAGTTCCAGCTGAGATCGACCGCCGACGGCGTCGGGCCCGACGTCGTCGGGTTGACGGTTGCCGTCAGGTTGGTCGGAGCCGGCAGTACGGGCGGCGGCGGCGTTGCGGCCGGCGTCGACGGCACCTCACCTGCAGCGTTCCAGGCGACGACCTGGTACTGGTAGTCGGTTCCCGGTGTCGCTGTGGCGTCGGTGAAGGCGGTCTGGTTGGCCAGCGCCTTCCCGACGGGAGCAAAGGCTCCCACCACGCCACCGACGACGTCAGCCCGCTCGATCCTGAAGCCGACCTCGTTGGCCCAGTTGCCGAAGGTAGCGGTGTTGGTCATGTCGACCGGTGTGCCGTCCGTCCATGACATGGCCCAACCGGTGCCCGCGGGGTCGGGAGTGACCACGACGGGGTCGGGTGTTGCGGGCGGGTTCCGCGGTGTCCTCACCACGACCGGCCGCATCATGTCCATCTCCTCATGGCTGAGGATGTGGCAGTGGTACACGTACTCCCATCCGAAGTCCGCCACCTGGTTGACGATCGGCGCGATCGGGTTGCCGATGGTGTCGGTGTTGTTGAAGCCGGCCTCGGTGCCCAGGGGGCTGTTGGGATCCCCGGTGGCGCCGATCGGCATCATCGGGTTGAGCGGACGCTTGCTGTCCATCAACCCGAAGGGCAGCGACGGCACGATCGGGCGCACTGCGACGATCGTGTCCTCGAGCGGGCTGACCCGCACGGTGTCCTTCCAGCCCAGCTCGCTCGGCTCGGGCGGGATGATGATGCCGTCCCACGTGACCCGGTTGATCACTTGGACGTCGTAGAGGTGCCAGTGGATCGGGTGGGTGTCCACCCCGTTGTGGGTGATCTTCCAGATCTGCGTGCCGTCCGCCGCCGAGGAGATCGGCGTCACGTGGAGGCTGCTCGGCAGGTTCGTGGCGTCGAGGTCCTCCGTCGCAGGGTTCACGTACGGGTACAGGATGATGTTCTGCAGCAGTGGTGTGGCCCCCGGGGCTTCGAGCCCCAGGTTGGCCGTCATCCTCCCCCATTCGTCGAAGCTGGCCGAGTTCATCTCGTCGTGCATGCCCTTGGGCTGGAACGGGATCTGCAGCTGGCTGCCCGACAGCGTGTCGAACTTGAACGTGTCGCCAGGCTGTGAGCCTTCCTGGATCCGGGCGTAGCCGTCGCACTTCGCGGACGGGTTGGTCGGGGCGCTGCAGAAGCCGCTGCCGGCGAAGCTGGTGCCGTAGGCGGTGTTGTAGGCGGCCTGACCGACGACGATCGGGTCGGACCCTGCCTCGAACACACCGGCTGGCTTGCCCGCAGCGTCAGTGTGGTGGGCGAACGCCGTCATGAGGTCGCCCATCCGGTCAGCGGTGGTGTTCGGCCGGTCCCATGCCACTGCCGGGGCTGCGGTGGACACCTTCACCTGCATGATGGTGCGGGTGTTCGGGCCGTAGCCGGGCAGCGTGGACGGTGCCCCCGCGGGGGTCAGGTCCGGTCCGCCGGTGTAGTAGTCGTAGCCGGCGACGCGTGCCGGGAACGCGGCGGGTGCGTCGTTGTACAGGATCAGCGTCTTGCCGCGGTACTGGCTGAAGTCGACGATCACGTCGGCCCGCTCGGCCGGTGCCAGCAGCAGGGAGTGCTTGTCGACGTTGCCGACATCGAAGCGGGTCGGGTCGGTGATCCAGGTGATGGGCTGGTTGGGCACCACCGTCGGGGTCGGCAGGAACCCGCCCTCGGTCCCGATCTGCACCCAGCTCGGGCCCGCGGGGCTGAGCGTGGTGTCAGGGGTCGGGAACACGTTCGGGTCGGTCTGGGCGGCCGCCACCTCGGCGGGCTTCAGCGCGACCTCGCTGAGCGTCCCCGTGGTCGGGTCGGCCACATACCACTGCAGGTTCCAGAACCGGTCGTTGGCCGCGTTGAGGATCCGGTAGCGGTAGGCCTTCGGGTCCACCGTGGTGGTCGGGTAGGCCGTGCCGTTGACGATCGGGGTGTCGTTGAAGGCCTCCATGCCGACCGACACGTTCGGGGTCGACGGGATCTGCGCCGGCTCGCAGAACGCCGCGGTGTTCGGGTCACAGGTCGGGTCGTAGTAGGGGTTGGCGATCGGGGGGTACTTCGCGTTCTTCGCCGGCGGCCAGAACCACGGGCCGTACATCCAGCGACCGAACGCGCTCATCCCCGAGGGGTCACCCGGGTTCTGCGCCGGCATGTAGACGTGCGGGGTCCACAGGCTGCCCTCGCCGCCCCAGCGGCTGGCGTCCCAGGTCGGGTCGGTCTTGGCGATGTCCTTGGACACAAAGGTCTTGTCCTGGATGATGAGCGGGGTGCCCAGACCGGCGGGGCCACCGAGGCCGGCGAGAGCGCCGCCGGGCGCGACGAGGCTCTGCTCCATCGCGTCGGTGATCACGTAGCCGGCGGCCTCGCCGGCGTAGACGTTGAGCCGGGTGATGCCCCACGCGTGGTCGTGGTAGAACATCAGCCGCGCGCTCTGCTGGTTGGTGTAGAAGAACGTCTGCGCGCCCGGGCCCGGGTCGGGCATGTCGGGGACGTTGCTGACGCTGACGCCCTGCGGGTACGAGGTGCTCTCACCGGCGGGGGTGACCCACTGGTGCGGGGTGCCGTCGCTGATCCACGGGGTGATGCCACCGTGCAGGTGCAGCGTGGCCCGGTTCTCCGTGAAGCAGTCCTTCAAGTACTTCGGGTTGGCGGGATCAGATGCGGGGTCCAGGACTCGCTTGGGCCCCGGCTCGCCGCACGCAGGGTTGCGCACGCCGTCCAGCACGGTGCCGTTGTCGGTCGCCATGTCCATCGGGACGTGAGTGGTGGGGTCGAGCATCATCATGTTCGGTCCCGCGCCGGCGCCCATCAGCGAGGTGTCGACGGGCAGGAACAGGTCGCCGGCCACGCCGGTCGGCAGCAGGTTGCGGAACAGGATCCGCACCGGCTTGTCCTTGGTGGCGACGATGGTGGGGCCGAGGTAGTGCGGGCTTGTCCACTCCGGTGTAGCCCGCGATCGGGGTGTCGGACGCGCCGGGTCGAGGTTCGCGTTGCTCAATGGCTCCAGCTGGTTTCCAGGCACGACCTTGGTCGAGAGCTGGACGTAGCCGCGCAACAGGGTCGGCGTTGCAGGTCGCTGTGGAACTTCTCCCGGTACTGCACGACCGCGATCTCGTAGTAGTCCGTGCCCGGGTACGTCGTCGTGTCGGGCACGGCGACCGGGATGTACTGGCCCAGGTCGTTGGCCGCTGTCCGGCGCCGAGACCCGGCAGCGTGTCCACGAACTTCTTCAGGCCCGGGGTGAGGTACCCGGCGCCGGGTGTGGTGACGGTGACGGCGGTGACGGCACCCTTGACCGCGACTGTCGCCGTGGCGGTGGCGCCGCGGTCGACCGGGGACCAGCGGGTCGACGACGTCGGTGATCGTCACGACGGGCGGGGAGTCATACCCCTGGCCGCCGACGGTGGGGGGGGTGCCGGAGGGGGTGAGGTCGATGGCGGCGATGCCGATCGTCGCGTCGGCGGTGGCCGGGTCCGCCAGATGGCGTCTGGCCCGCGTCGACGATCGTGATCGTCGGGGCGGACGTGTATCCCGTGCCCGGCCGTGACCACGGTGATCGCGCTGACGACGTCCGCGGTCAGTACGGCCGTCGCCTCCGCAGGCGTGCCGCCGGGGAGGTCCGGGAGCGAGAATTCGAACCATCGGCTGCATCGTGTAGCCGGTGCCGCCGTGCGTGACGGTGATGTTGTCGACGCCACCGCTGGCGACGGCGGTCGCCTCGAACCCGGGTGTCGGGTTACCGCCGGTGAGGGTGACCGCCGGCTTGACGAAGCCGAAGCCCGGCTCGACGACAGCGATGCTCGTCACGACGCCGGGGGAGACCACGGCGGTCGCGGCCGCGGCCGTGGTCGGGGTCACGCCCGGTGACGTGATCGCGACATCCGGGGGCGGCGGTGTAGCCGGTGCCCGGGCTCGTGACCGTGATCGCGCTGACGGCGCCCGTCTTCGGGTCGACCGTGGGTGTCGCCTCGGCACCGGTGCCACCGCCCCCGCTGAGGGTCACGACGGCATCGGCGAGGACCTGCGGGCTGTTCGCCCAGTTCGAGTACGGACCGAAGTAGTGCGGAACCTTCGTCTCGTCGGTGGGACTGGTCGGTGCGGCGGCGAGAGGCGCGGTGGCCATGGCCGCCATTCCCGTCATTCCCGCCATCTTCGTTGCCGCATGTGGAGCCGACATTGTGCGGATTCCGACGGATGCACCGGATGCCGACTGCGCTTGCATGGCCGTAACGGCACACAGCGCAAGAACGGCAAGGCCCGGAATGAGCCTTCGATTCATTCTTCCCGCCCCCTTCGACGGAGAACTTTCCCTGGGTAGAACATGACGATGCCCCGCGCACGGGCGGGGCGTTTTCTGCGAGTCCGTTGAGCGATAGCCCTCTGACCTGGGCAGACGCTGACACAGCCGCTCCGTCGCGGGAAGGAGTGGAATGTCCGTATTCGGCCCCGAAGAAGGTCATCCGGGAGGTTGACCCGCAGGTCACCGGCCTTTATGACGGGTTTCTTACAGCCGCGTGACAGTCACCGAGGAGTGCCCTGTAGGGGGCGTGAGATATACGACGCGTTGACCGGCCCTGACTGTGCGTAGTTGTCGGTTGAACAACGTGAGGCGCACCTTGGTTGGGTGAGGCTGCCGAAACCAGCGCACGTCTGATGAAAGATTCGTGTGGTGACAAGAAACACACAGCCATTTCACATGACATCTGCAGAAGGCCGGGTCTCAGGCAGATCTCGGGCGCTCACGTGGCGCTCACGTGGTCGTCGACGTGACGGTGTGAGAACAAGCACACAGAAGCACCGGATCAGACCGGCGGAGTCTCGGCAGGCGACGGTCGACAACCGACCAAGGCCTCCAGCGCCAGCTCCAACCGCCGGTCGCCGACCTCGCGAACCTCTAAAGGAAGGCCCATGATTTCGGCGGCCTCCCGAGCGGCCGCCTCGATGAGCGGGGTTCGCTGCTGGGCCAGCCAGACCACCCGCCGGTACTTGCCGAAGTAGTCCTCGCGCAGCTCGGGGAAGCGGTCCAGCCCGAGCTCGGCCACCACCGTGCGGCGGAACGACAGCGCCAGGAAGTCGGTGAGCAGGTAGGTCCCCGGCTCATCGGCCATCAGGTCGGCGAGCTCCGCCCGGCCGGCGAACACCTCGTAGCAGTGCGCCCCGCCGAGCCTGGCCAGCCCCAGCCGCGCGCACACGCTCGTCCAGCGCTCCGTACGTGCCGCAGTCCGCGTAGCGCCACCGCGACGCGCTCGTAGCGCACCGCGAGCAGGAGGGCGGCGTCCTCGACCGCGGCCGCGATGCGCTCGGGACGGTTGTGCAGCAACGGCGGGAGCGGGTGGACGTCGACCGGCCAGGAGCGGCGCTGGACGGCGTCCGCCACGTGGGTCGCGATCGCACCGCACGCGATCACGGCGACCCGGCCGGCCCCGCCCCGCGGCGCCTCAGCCGGGGAAGGCCAGCTGGTCGACGAAGAGGTCGTTGAAGTCGGGTCGGTCGGAGAGCTCGACATACCGCACCTCCTCCAGCAGCGTGCGGGCCCCCTCGCGCTCGCGCACCGAGAGCAGCGCCATCTTCGCGCCCTCGCCGGCGACGTTGCCGGCCGCTGACGATGCGCAGCACCGGCACCGTGGGCACCAGGCCGATCCGGACGGCGCTGGCGGGGGAGAGGTAGGAGCCGAACGAGCCGGCCAGCAGCACCTGCTGGATGTCGGAGACGTCGGCGCCGATCTCCTCCACGAGCAGCCGCCAGCCGGTGGCGATCGCCGCCTTGGCGAACTGGAGCTCACGCACGTCGCGCTGGGACAGGAACACCGCCTGGTCGACGTCCCCCGGGGAGCCCTTCCAGGCCAGCACGAACACCCGCTCACCGTTGATCTCGACGAGCCGGTCGGCCAGGCCGGGCCTCACCGCGCGGGCGGCGTCGGCGCCGATGAGCCGGCCCGAGGAGTCCAGGAAGCCGACCTCCACCAGTGCGGCCACGGCGTCCACCAGCCCGGAGCCGCACAGGCCCACCGGCGCGACGTCGCCGATCACCTGCAGCTGCACGTCGTCGTCGCTGACCTTGACCACCTCGATCGCGCCGTCAGCGGCCCGCATGCCGCAGCGGATCGAGGCCCCCTCGAACGCGGGCCCGGCCGGGGCGGCCGTCGAGACCAGCCGCCGGGCGTCGCCGAGCACGATCTCGCAGTTCGTGCCGACGTCGATGAACAGGCGCAGCCGCTTGTCCCGGTCCATGCCGCTGGCGAGCATGCCGGCCACGATGTCGCCGCCGACGTAGGCGCCCAGCGCCGGGAACACGTAGGCGCGCGCCCGCGGGTGCACGGGCACGCCGAGGTCGGCGGCGAGCAGGTCGGGGAACGCCTTGGTGGACATGACGAACGGCGCGACGCCCAAGGCCTCGGGGTCGATGCCCAGCGCCAGGTGCGTCATCGTCGCGTTGCCGGCCAGCGCCACCTCGTACACCTGCTGCGGGTCGACGCCGGCCTCGGCGCAGACCTCCTCGGTGAGCTCGGCCAGCGTCGCGTGGGCGGCCTCGGTGAGGCGGCCCAGCGCCAGCGGGTCGAGCATCGTCGCGCTGATCCGGCTGATCACGTCGCCGCCGAACGGCTGCTGCTTGTTGAGCATCGAGCGCACCGCCGCCGGGGTGCCGGTCGCCAGGTCGAGCAGCGTCGCGACCACCGTGGTCGTGCCCAGGTCGAACGCGATGCCGTAGCGCTGCTCGCTGGTGTCGCCGCCCTCCACGTCGATGAGGACGTCGTCCACGACCACCGCGGTCACCGCGAAGTCGTTGCCGCGCAGGGCTTTGGCAGAGGTTGCGGACGGCGTGCAGGTCGACCCGCAGCTCGAGGTCGTCGATCGCGGCGAGCAGCCTGTCGAGGTCGGGCACCTGGTCGGCCAGCGACGGCTCGGTCAGCTGCACGTAGCGCTTCTGGACGGCGGGGCGCAGGATCACCTGCCGGCCCACCCCGACGGTCGCCGCCTTGGGGCGGGTCAGCAGCGGCGGCACCTCGACGCGCACGTCCCGTTGGGCGTGGGCCAGGCACGCCAGGCGCCACCCCTGGCGCAGCTGCTCGGGGGTGAACGCGCTCGGGTCGAGGCGCGCCACCGGCATGTCGCCGTCCACCACACGCACCTTGCACTTCTTGCACGTGCCGTGCCCACCGCAGGTGGAGTCGATGGCGATGCCGTTCCAGCTCGCGGCGTCGAACACGGTGACGCCGGGCGGCACCCGCACGTCGCGCTCCCCGGTCAGGTTGCGCTGGTCGTCCTCGGTGGGCAGGAACGCGATGCGCACCCGTCCGGTGCCGTCTCCCGGCGCCTGCGCCGGTGGGTGGCCGGCTCCAGGGTGCTCCCCGAGCAGCCCCTCCCGCAGGTAGGCACCGCGGTCGGGGAGCGCGGGCTGCGTCACGCGGTCTGGGCCTGTCGCTGCTTGGCTCGGAAGGCCGCGATCCAGCTCGCGCCCCACTCGTCGTTGCCCTGCAACAGGTCTGCCGCCTTGACGGCCTCGACGATCTGCGGCGTGCGGGCGTCCATGATGGCGCTGGTGAGGCCGCTGGTCATCGCCATCGGGATGAACGAGGCGCCGATGGCGTGCCGGCCGGGCATGCCGAAGGAGATGTTCGAGGCGCCCATCGTCATGTTGAGGCCGAGCTCGTCGCGGATCAGGGCCATCGCCTCCATCGTCCACCTGCCGTACTCGTGGTTGGCCCCGATCGGCATGGCGAGCGGGTCGATCACGATGTCCTCGATCGGGATGTCGAAGCGGGACGTCGCGACGTCCACGATCTTCTTCGTGATCTCGAGGCGCTTGCGCGGGTTCTCCGGGATCTCGTCCTCCTCGTTGGGCAGGGCGATCACCGCGGCGCCGTAGCGCTTCACGATCGGCAGGATGGCCTCGAGCCGGTCCATCTCACCGGTCACGGAGTTCACGAGCGCCTTGCCCTCGTAGGCGGCCAGGCCGGCGTCCAGGGCCTCGACGACCGAGGAGTCGATGCACAGCGGCAGGTCGGTGAGGCTCTGGACGAGCTTGACCGCGCGGGCCAGCAGCTCGGCCTCGTCGGCCAGCGGGACGCCCATGTTGATGTCGAGCACCATGGCGCCGCCGGCCACCTGGGCGTGCACGTCCTCGGCGACCCGCGTGAGGTCACCGGCCCGCAGCTCCTCCTGGAACTTCGGCCGCCCGGTCGGGTTGATCCGCTCGCCGATGATGCAGAACGGCTGGTCCGGGCCGATGACGACCTCGCTGGTCGCCGACCGCAGAACGGTGTGCATGGTGCTCCTCGTGGGGTGCGGGGTGCCGGGGGGCTGGTCAGACCGCTGCTGCCGCGGCCCGCTTGCGCTGGATGAGCTCCTTGGCCAGCCGGACGGCCGTCGAGGCGTCGGCTGCGTAGCCGTCGGCGCCCACGGCGTCGGCGTACTCCTGGGTGACGGGGGCGCCGCCGACCATCACGATCACCTTGTCGCGCAGCCCGGCCTTCTCCAGGGCGTTCATGTTCGCCTTGAACATCGGCATGGTCGTGGTGAGGAACGCCGAGAAGCCGACGATGTCGGGCTTGTACTCCTCGATGGCGGCGATGAACTTCTCCGGGGCCACCTGCACGCCGAGGTCGATCACGTGGAAGCCCGCGCCCTCGAGCATGATGTTCACGAGGTTCTTGCCGATGTCGTGGACGTCGCCCTTGACGGTTCCCATGACGAACGTGCCGACGGTCTCCGCGCCGGTGTCGGCGAGCAGCGGTCGAAGCATGTCCAGCGCGCCGCTCATCGCCTTGCCGGCGATGAGCATCTCGGGCACGAAGAAGTCGCCTCGCTCGAACCTGGCGCCGACCTCCTCCAGCGACGGGATGAGCGCGTCGAACAGCAGCGTCTCCGGGGTCATCCCCGCCTGGAGCCCCTCGGCGGTGAGCTCCAGGACGCGCGGCCTGTTGCCGATGAGCGTCTCGTCGTACAGGGCCTTGAGAAGATCTCTCCGGCGTCATGCCGCTCCTGCCTTCCGCTTGTCGGTGCTGGTGGTACCGGACGTGGGGGGTGGTGCCAGCGGCGGTCTCGCCGAGCGCCTGCCGGCCAGCCGGTTGCCCAGGAGGGCGGAGACCTCGCGGCCGTGCGCGACGACGAGCTCGCCGATGGCGCTGAGCCGCTCGCGGGGGATCCGGGCTGTCGGGGCCGAGACCGACAGGGCGGCGACCACGGTGCCGTCGGCCGACCGGACGGGTGCGGCGACGGCGACCAGGCCCGGTTCGAGCTCCTCCCAGGCGGCGGCCCACCCCGCCTGCGCACCTCGACCAGCTCGCGGCGCAGGGTGTCGGCCGACGTGATCGTCGCCGCCGTCCGCCGCTCCATCTCGCCGCGCGGCAGCGCGATCCGGCCGAACGCGTAGAACACCTTGCCCAGGGCCGAGCAGTGCGGGGGCACCTCGATGCCCACCCAGTTCGTCGCGCCGAGCAGGTACCTGCCGTCGACCTGCGCGACGGCCACCACGCTGTTCCCCCGGGGGACGGCGAGGTTGACCGTCTCGCCGGTCGCCGCGGCGAGGCGGTTGAGCACGGGCTGGGCCAGCTCGACGAGGTCGTGCACCGTGCTCTGCCGGGCCGCGTAGACGGCGAACAGCGCGCCGGGCCGGAACGTCCCGGCGCGGTCGCGCTGCACGAGCCGGTTGCGCTCGAGGGCCTGCAGCAGGCGCGACGTGGTCGACTTCGCCAGGCCGAGCTCGTCGACGAGGGAGGTGAAGGAGCGCGCGTCGTCCGACTGCACGATCAGCGCCAGGAGCGCCGCGGCGCGGTCGACCGCCTGGCTGCCTGCGGCGGGGGTGCGTGCGGTCATGGGTGCCTGTCTCGCGATCGGCCGTCGTGCGTCGTCGATGGCGGCCACGGGGGCCGTCGGGTGAGTTCCACATGATGGAACCCGTGTTTCACAGCGCCAGCGTAGGATCGGCGCGCACCAAGGGTCAAGCCGCCCGAGGACCACGCGGCCCGAGGACCACGGCGCCCCGAGGACCACGCGGCCCGAGGGTCACGCCGCCCGAGGGTCCCTGGGACCGTGGGCGCGCGCCGTCCATCGCCCGTCCTGGAGGTCGGATGTTCCACAACGTCATGCCCCGCTACGAGATCCTCTCCGAGGAGGCGATGGCGACCCTGGACAAGGGCTGGCGTCGGCTCGTGTCGGAGATCGGCGTCGAGTTCGTCTCCGACCGCGCGCTGGAGCTGTTCCGGCAGGCGGGGCAGAAGGTCGACGAGAACAACGTGCGCTTCGACCCCGACTTCGTGCTGGAGCAGGTGGCCAAGGCGCCGCGGGAGTTCGACGTCCAGGCTCGTAACCCGGCCAACAGCGTGCACATCGGCGGCGACTCGATGGTCTTCGGCGGGGTCTACGGCCCGCCGTTCGTCCGCGAGGGCGAGGTGCGTCGCGACGCCACGATGGAGGACTTCCGCAACTTCAGCCGGCTCGCGCAGTCGTTCTCGGGGCTGGACACCGCGGGCGGGGTGATCTGCGAGCCGAACGACGCGCCGCTGGACTCCCGGCACCTCGACATGGTCTACGCGCTGCAGACCCTGACGGACAAGTTCTACATGGGCAACGTGGTGTCCGGCGTGAACGCCCGCGACACGATCGCGATGACCGAGATCCTCTTCGGCGGCCGCGCGGCGATCGAGGCGACGCCGGCGACGATCTCGCTGATCAACTGCAACTCACCGCTGCGCTGGGACGAGCGCATGCTCGAGGCGCAGTTCGAGTACAGCCTGGCCAACCAGGCCGTGGTGCTGACGCCGTTCCTGCTGATGGGGGCGATGTCGCCGGTGTCGGTGCCCGCGACGCTGGCCCAGCAGATGGCCGAGGCGCTGACCGGGATCGCGCTGTCGCAGCTGATCCGCCCCGGATGCCCGGTGATCTTCGGGTCGTTCCTGTCCAACATCGACATGCAGTCGGGCAGCCCGCAGTTCGGGACGCCGGAGTCGGCGGTCGGGCTGCTGTGCACCGGGCAGATCGCGCGGCACTTCGGGCTGCCGGTGCGCTCGGGCGGCGGCCTCACGTCGTCCCAGATGCCCGACGCCCAGGCGGCCTACGAGGGGCTGATGACGATGCTGCCGTCGTTCCTGGCGGGCATCAACTGGGTGATGCACACCGCGGGCTGGCTCGACGGCGGCCTGGTGGCCTGCTACGAGAAGTTCGTGATCGACCTGCAGGTGCTCGAGGCGCTGCAGGCCGAGTTCACGCCGCTGGAGTTCTCGGAGGAGACGCTGGCGTTCGGGGCGCACGAGGAGGTCGGCCACGGCGGGCACTTCCTCGGGGCCGCCCACACCATGGAGCGGTTCCGCACCTGCTTCTACCGGCCGTTCCTGTCCTCGTCGGACAACTACGACCGGTGGATGCGCAACGGTGCCAAGGACACCGCGGCGCGGGCCGGCGACATCTGGCGCAAGCGCCTCGCCGAGTACGAGCAGCCGCCGCTGGACGATGCGGTGCGTGAGGAGCTGGAGGCCTATGTGATCCGCCGGCGAGCCGAGCTGGGCGACTGACCCCCCGGCCCTTGCCTTCGCGCGGCTGGCGGCCCCCCGCCCTGACTGGCGCGGCGGCACACTGCGCCAAACAGTTTGGCGTGGCGGCACACCGTGCCAGTCAGGATCTGGACGAATCCTCCGCAGAGGCGAGAAGGACAGGGCGCATGCCAATGGCTGGCGATGATCGCCTGCGGCCGTGCTGACAGCGCGCGCGTGCGCGGCCGGCCACGTTGTAGACAGGGCTGGACAGCGAGCGCTGCCGGACGCCGACGGCGGACTTCCAGCGGCCGCGCGCGCCGTCCCGCTTGGCCCGGCTCGGCTCGGCGCGCTCGGCTCGGCCCTGCTCGACCCGGGTCGGGGCCGTGTGTAGTGCGCAGTAAAGCGACCTGCGGGATGGATGTCAGATGGTGCGGGCGCGGTAGGTCAGCAGCGGGGGAGTTCGTCGTTGTGCGGTGTACAGCGTTCCCCGCAGGTCCTCGATGAAGCCTCGGCCTTCCTCGAGCACGCGCCGCGGCGTCACAGCGAGCAGCAGAACGCCATGGCTGGTCGCGTACGCGCGGCGCTGCGTGGTCCGCTCGTAGGAGTCCGGCGACATGTGCCAGCGGCGCGAGTCGATCTCGTAGCCGACGCACCACTCGGGGTAGAAACCATCCGGGGTGACAATCACCTGCCCGTCTTCGCTGAGCACCTCGGCGTTGAACAGCGGCACCGGAAGGTCGCTGGCGAGAATCAGCTCGCGAGCCCGGGCCTCGGCTGCGAAGCGCACCCCGGCGTCCATCTCTGCGATGACGGCGCGCCCGCAGGCGGTGCGCTGTCGGGCGGCCGCCCTGACCTCGGTGGCCAGCGCAGTGATCGAGAGTCCGTGGTTCTGGATGGCGTCGGACACCACGTTGCGCACCGTGTTGAGGTCCTCGAGCCGTCGGCAGGCATCGACGACTGCCCTCGGCAGCGGCGCGACGGCGAGCCCTTGTCGAAGTACGGGCTCGGGCAGCCGTCGTGACCGCTCGAGTGTCGCGGTCCCGTGGCTTTGCCTGCGTCTGGACTCGGGGATGAGCACCAGGATGTTGTCCGCCGGTATCGCACCGAGGCCGTGGAGCCGCAAGGCTGCGGCACCGCTGATCACGCTTCCTTCGCCCGCATACAGAGCCGCAGCGATCACGCGCTCGCGCCACGTCGGCCGGCCGGAGTGCATGAGGACGACGCCGGGGTGCATCCGCTGCCACCGACCGCCGGGGACGATCCGGTAGCCGATCGTCGAGCGGGCGATGCCGATGAGGACAAGCTGCCGGTGCGTCGCCACCCGTTCCGTGGCCAGCCCCATCGCATGCAGGTCGGGCCGTGGCCCACGACGACCGCGTGGCCCCGGTTGCTCTTGGGTGATGTTCGGCACGCAAGCAGGTTGCTCTTCGCGAACGGCGACAGTGGGCCGCCGCCACGATCCCTGTGGACGGCGGGACGATCGGACGGGGTGTGGAGGATTCGTCCAGCTCCTATCTGGCGCGGCGGCACACAGTGCCAGGTTGTTTGGCGTGGTGTGCCGCCGCGCCAGGCAGTGGGGGGTGGTTCGGGGCCCCCGCTGGTGCGTATGGCGCATAATGTCTCGTCATGAGCAACAGGTTCGCGGCTGAGGTGCCCGGTGACCTGGCGGGCTCGGGCCTCGTGCAGTCCGTCGACCGTGCCCTGACGGTGCTCGGCCTCCTGGCCAGCCACGGCGAGCTGGGTGTCACGGAGCTCGCGGCGGCGCTCGGCGTCCACAAGTCAACAGCATTCCGGCTGCTGGCCACCCTCGAGGCGCACAACCTCGTGGAGCAGGTCTCCGACCGCGGCAAGTTCCGCCTCGGCGTCGGCATCCTGCGACTGGCGGGCGCCACCAGCGTGCGGCTCGACCTCGTGCAGGAGAGCCGCTCGGTCACGACGAAGCTCGCGCACACCGTGGGCGAGACCGTGAACATCGCGGTCCTGGCCGGGCACGAAGCGCTGTACCTCGACCAGGTGTCGGGCCCCTCGGCGCTGGCCCTGCACAACTGGGCCGGGCAGCGCATCCCGCTGCACGCGACGTCCAACGGCAAGATCCTTCTGGCGTACGTCGCGCCCGACCTGCTCGACGAGCTGGGCAACCCTTTGCCCGGCTTCACCTCCGGCACGGTCACGGATCCCGAGCGGCTCAGAGCAGAGCTGACGCAGGTGCACGAGCGGGGGTTCGCGATCGCCGTCGACGAGCTCGAGGTGGGCCTCACGGCCGTCGCCGCACCCGTGCGCGGGGTCGACGGCTCGGTGGTCGCCTCGGTGAGCGCCTCCGGGCCGACCTTCCGGCTGCCGACAGACCGACTGCCGTTGGTGGCGAGCCAGGTCGTCGCCGCGGCGGGCGAGATCTCCCACCGCCTGGGGTGGCACGGCGTCCCCCGACCGGTGACGGCCTGACGCCGAGCGCGCCGAGGACGCCGACCGGGCCGAGGACGCCGAGCGCGCCGAGCGCGCGCAACAAGACACGATCAGGTCACGGTCGCGTCTCTCATCGCGCCACTGAGGCTCCACGGTCTTGACGTTGCCCCCTCGACGGTCAATCCTGTTCCTCTATCGACATCGCGGTGCGTAATACGCAACACCTCACCGATGATCCACCCGAGCCGCCGTCCACGGTGGCAACAGATGCCGGTCGACTCCCGAGGGGTGCAGGTGGCAGATCTCTATGTCGGTGGGCGCTGGCGGAGCGCCGCGGACGCACAGGTGCGCGAGATCCGCTGCCCCGCCGACGGCACGCTCGTGGCCACGGTCGACGAGGCAGGACCCGCCGACACCGCCGCAGCCATCGCGGCCGCTCGCCAGGCGTTCGACGACGGGCCTTGGTCACACACCCCCGAGCGCGAACGCGGCGCCCTCGTGCTGCGCGTCGCCGACCTGCTCGAGCGAGACAAGAAGGACATCGCCCACGCCGAGTCCCTCGACACAGGCAAGCGCATCGTCGAGAGCGAGTACGACGTGGACGACGTCGTCTCGTGCTTCCGGTACTTCGCCGGCGTGGCGGGCACCGACGCCGGGCGGGTGGTCGCGACCGGCCGCAACGACGCGATCTCCAGGGTCGTCCACGAGCCCGTCGGGGTGTGCGGGCTCATCACGCCCTGGAACTACCCCCTGCTCCAGACGGCCTGGAAGGTGGCCCCGGCGCTGGTCGCGGGCAACACGTTCGTGCTCAAGCCCAGCGAGCTCACGCCGTCCACGGCCATCCACCTCATGCGCATCCTGGAAGAAGCAGGCCTCCCCGCCGGCGTCGCCAACCTCGTCCTCGGCGCCGGCCCGGCAGCTGGCGCGCCGCTGGCCGAGGACCCCCGCGTCGACATGGTCTCGTTCACCGGGGGACTGGCTACCGGACGACGCGTGATGGCCGCCGCCGCCGCCACGGTCAAGCGCGTGGCCCTGGAGCTCGGGGGGAAGAACCCCAACGTCGTGTTCGCCGACGCCGACCTCGACGCCGCACTCGACATGGCGATGACCGCGGTCTTCCTGCACTCCGGCCAGGTCTGCTCGGCCGGCGCCCGCCTGGTGGTCCAGGACAGCCTGCACGACGACTTCGTCGCCGAGCTTGCCCGCCGGGCAGATGCCATCCGGCTCGGCGGCCCCTTCGACCCCGAGGCGCAGACCGGCCCGCTGATCTCCGCGGCCCACCGGGAGAAGGTCGAGGCCTACGTGGCCGCGGGCCTCGCGGAGGGCGCCGTCCTGCGCTGCGGCGGGCGCAGGCCGGACGACGCGCGCCTGGCTCAGGGCTTCTACTACCGACCGACCATCCTCGACCAGTGCCGAAGCGGCATGACCGTGGTGACCGAGGAGTCGTTCGGCCCCGTTCTCACCGTCGAGACCTTCACCGACGAGGACGACGCCGTGCGCATCGGCAACGACACCGCCTACGGCCTGGCGGGCGCGGTCTGGACCCAGGACGCCGGCAAGGCCCAGCGGGTGGCCGGACGCCTGCGCCACGGCACGGTGTGGATCAACGACTACCACCCGTACGTGCCGCAGGCGGAGTGGGGCGGCCTCAAGCAGTCGGGCAACGGGCGCGAGCTCGGGCCGACCGGCCTGGCCGAGTATCGCGAGATCAAGCACATCTGGCACAACATCGACCCTCGACCGCAGGGCTGGTTCGCGTGAGACTGCCATCGCGCAGCCTTGCCGGCTGCGCCCGACCGACCATCCGGACGGCGCGGACGGCGCGGACGGCGCGGACGGCGCGGACCGGCACGATCTCGAGGAGGCAGGCGTGGTAGCAGCCGACCAGGTGAGCACGCCGAACGTGGCGGCGGCCCCGCCGGCGCCCAGCGGCGCCGTGGTGAGCGTGCGTGACCTGTGGAAGGTCTTCGGGCCGAAGGCCGACGAGGTGCCGAAGTCGGCCGAGCTCTCCGCGCTGTCCCGCCGCGACCTGATGGACCGCACCGGGTGCACGGCGGCCGTGCGCGACGTCAGCTTCGACGTGGCCCCCGGCGAGGTGTTCGTCGTCATGGGGCTCTCGGGCTCCGGCAAGTCCACCCTGGTGCGCTGCCTCACGCGCCTCATCGAGCCCACCGCCGGGCAGGTCGTGTTCGAGGGCGAGGACATCCTCGGGGTCGACATGAAGCGCCTGCGTGACCTGCGCCGCAAGAAGTTCTCCATGGTGTTCCAGCACTTCGGCCTGCTGCCGCACCGGCGCGTCGTGGAGAACGTGGCCTACGGCCTGGAGGTGCGCGGGGTCGGCAAGTCGGCACGGACGGCGCGCGCGATGGAGGTGATCGAGCTGGTCGGGCTGTCCGGCTACGAGCGCTCCTACCCCGACCAGCTCTCCGGCGGCATGCAGCAGCGGGTCGGCCTGGCCCGGGCGCTGGCCGGAGACCCCGACGTGCTGTTCTTCGACGAGCCCTTCTCCGCGCTGGACCCGCTGATCCGGCGCGACATGCAGAACGAGGTCATCCGCCTGCACCACGAGGTCGGCAAGACCATGGTGTTCATCACCCACGACCTCTCCGAGGCGCTCAAGCTGGGCGACCGGATCCTGATCATGCGTGACGGCAAGATGGTGCAGACCGGCACCGGCGACGAGCTCGTCGGGGCACCCGCCGACGGCTACGTCCGCGACTTCGTGCGCGACGTCCCCCGGTCCCATGTGCTCACCCTGCGCTGGATCATGCGTCCCCCCACCGCGGACGACGCCCTCGACGGTCCCGAGCTGGGTCCCGACGTCGTCGTGCGCGAGGCCACGCGCGCCGTCCTCGCCGCCGACAGCCCCGTCAAGGTGGTGCAGGACGGTCGGCTGCTCGGCATCGTCGGCAACGACGAGATCCTCGCCGTCGTGGCCGGGACCGACCCGGACGCCGAGCCGGAGACGGTGGACCTGCGCGAGGAGCCAGCGGGCGAGCCGATGCCGGGCTCGACCGCCGAGGCGGGGTCGGGGTCCTGATGGCCACGATCGCCGCGCCCACCACCACCGCCACGCTTCGCCGACCGTCGCGCTGGGTGCTCGTGCTCGGCGTGGTCGTCGCCTGGCTGCTCGTGCACATGCGCTTCTCCGGGGTCGACACCCTCGAGACCGGCCCCTCGGACATCACCACGCTTCACCAGAAGGTCAACGACTTCGACGTCTGGATCGGTGCCAACCGCAACAGCTCGCCGGTCTTCCTCTACTTCTTCAACGAGATCCGCGTCGTGATCGACGCGGTCGTCCACTTCATGCAGGCGCTGATCTCCCAGCCGGCGTTGGGCCTGCCGATCCCGGTGATCGGCTGGCTGGGCGTCGTCGCGCTCGTCACGTACGGGTCGTGGGTGTTCGGCAACGCCAAGGTCGCGCTGCTGGCCGGCCTCGGGTTCACGTTCCTCGGCCTGCAGGGGCTGTGGCAGGAGAGCATGGACACCCTCGCGCTCACGGTGTCGGCGGTGCTCATCGCCCTGCTGTTCGGCATCCCGCTCGGGGTGTGGGCGGGCCTGTCGGACCGGGTGAACCAGGCGGTCACCCCGGGGCTGGACTTCATGCAGACCATGCCGACGTTCGTCTACCTCGCGCCGTTGACGCTCTTCTTCCTCATCGGGCCCGCCTCGGCCGTGATCGCCACCCTCATCTACGCGATGCCGCCGGTGGTGCGCATCACCGCCCACGGCATCCGCACCGTCCCGCGCACCACGGTCGAGGCGGTCGAGTCGCTCGGCTCCACGCGCTTTCAGCAGCTCACCAAGGTGCTGCTGCCCATGTCGAAGCGCACGATCGTCCTCGGTGTCAACCAGACGATCATGGCTGCCTTGTCGATGGTGACGATCGCCGCCCTGATCGACGCCCCTGGTCTCGGCAAGACCGTGCTCAAGGCTCTCGAGATCGTGGACGTCGGCACCGCCTTCAACGCCGGCCTCGCCCTGGTCGTCATGGCGATCGTGCTCGACCGGGTGACGACGGTGGCCGCGACGCGGGTGGAGGCCACCACGCAGCAGGCGCGTGGGCGGGCGGTCCGGTGGCGCCGGCCCCTGCTGGCGATCGGTGCCGTGGTCACCGTGGCGTGCGTGTACCTCTCGCGGACCTACGTATGGGCCGCCGAGTTCCCCTCAACGGTGACGATCGGCGGCCGAACGATCGACACCAACGTGGGCGACAGCATCGCCAACGTCGCCAACACCATCACGCAGTGGGCGCGCGACCACCTCGCCGGCTTCACCAACGGGGTCAAGGACTTCCTCGTCAACACCTTCCTCAACCCGTTCGAGGCGGTCCTGACGCAGACCCCCTGGTTCGTCACAGGAGCGGCCATCGTCGCCCTCGCCCTGATCATCGGCGGCATGCGGGCAGCCGTGATCACGGTGGTCTGCCTCGGCCTGATCATCGGCACCGGCCTGTGGTTCGACGCCATGACGACGCTGGCCTCGACGTTGGTCGCGACGGTCATCGTCATGGTGCTGAGCATCGTGCTGGGGGTCTGGATGGGCCGCAGCGCCGCCGCGGACCGGGTGCTGCGCCCGACGCTGGACGCCGGACAGGTCATGCCCGCGTTCGTCTACCTCGTGCCGTTCCTGGCGCTGTTCGCCGCGGGGCGGTTCACGGCGATCGCGGCCGCGGTGCTGTATGCCGCCCCGGTGTCGACGAAGCTCATCGCCGACGGCATCCGCGGCGTCTCGCCGACCACCGTCGAGGCCGCGACGTCGTCCGGGTCGAACTCCTGGCAGACGATCTGGAAGGTCCAGCTGCCGATGGCCCGCTCGTCGCTGACGCTGGCGACGAACCAGGGGCTGATCTACGTGCTCTCGATGGTGGTGGTCGGTGGCCTCGTCGGTGCCGGAGCGCTCGGCTTCGACGTGGTCGCCGGCTTCGAGCAGACCAACCTCTACGGCAAGGGGCTCGCGGCGGGCGTGGCCATCGTGCTCCTCGGGATCATGCTCGACCGCATCAGCCACGCGGCCGCCATGCGGTCCGGCCGCCCCACCGGAAGGTCGTGACGAGCGCACGAGGCGCGCGTGACTCAAACCCACAAGAGGTGTCGACGAGGAGGTTCGAAGATCGTGGCAACAAGCATCAGAATCGCGCGGCTCGGGCGCGGCAAGGCCCGGCTGGCGGTCGCCGCCGCGCTGGCCATCGTGGTGGCCGGGTGCGGCGGGGCGAAGGTCGGCGACACGGGGTCGTCGTCCACGCCTCCCGCGGCGTCCGGCAGCAACAGCGCCAGCCCGTCCGCCGCGGCCTGCGGCACCGTCAACCTGGCGGTCAACCCGTGGGTCGGTTACGAGGCCGACGCCGCGGTGTTCGCCTACGTGGCCAAGACCAAGCTGGGCTGCAACGTCGTGAAGAAGGACCTCAAGGAGCAGGTGTCCTGGCAGGGCTTCGGCACCGGCGAGGTGGACCTCATCCTCGAGAACTGGGGCCACGAGGACCTGGCCAAGCAGTACATCACCGACCAGAAGGTGGCCGTCGACCTCGGCCCGACCGGCAACCAGGGCATCATCGGCTGGTACGTGCCGCCGTGGTTGGCGACCGCGCACCCCGACGTGCTCGACTGGAACAACCTCAACAAGTACGCGGCCCAGTTCAAGACGTCGGAGTCCGGCGGCAAGGGCCAGCTGCTGGACGGCGACCCGTCCTACGTGACCAACGACGCTGCTCTCGTGAAGAACCTCAAGCTGAACTTCAAGGTCGTGCAGGGCGGCAGCGAGACCGCGCTCATCGAGGCGTTCCGCTCGGCGGAGAGTCAGAAGAAGTTCTTCCTGGCGTACTTCTACGAGCCCCAGTGGTTCTTCGACGAGATGAAGCTCGTGCGCGTGACCCTGCCGCCGTTCACGACGGGCTGCGACGCGGTCGCGGCGAAGGTCGCATGCGACTACCCGCCGTACGTGCTGAACAAGATCGCCAGCGTGAAGTTCGCGGACGGCGGGCAGCCCGGCTGCCGCGCTGGCCAAGAAGTTCGCGTGGACGAACGCCGACCAGAACCTCGTGGCCAAGTACATCGCCCAGGACAAGCTGACCGACGACGCCGCGGCTCAGAAGTGGGTGGACGCCAACCCGGACAAGGTGGCTGCCTGGCTGGGCAGCTGAGCTCAACGTGATCGACGCCGCCGTCGCCCACCCGGGCGGCGGCGGCGTCCGACGTCGGCGACGCGCCCCGGCGCCCCGGCGTCAGCGCGGCAGGCGCAGGCTCGCCATGCCGCCGTCCACGGCCAGCACAGTGCCCGTGGTGGACGCCGACGCGGGGCCGGCCAGGTAGGCGATCGCCGCCGCGACCTGGGCGGGGGAGACCAGTCGGCCCATCGGCTGGCGCGCCTCGAGCATCGCCCGCTCCGCCGCGGGGTCGGCCGCCTCCTGCAGCAACCGGCCCACCCACGGGGTGTCTGCCGTCCCCGGGGTCACGGCGTTCACGCGGATCCCCTCGGCGACGTGGTCGGCGGCCATCGCGAGCGTCAGCGCCAGCAGTGCCCCTTTGCTGGCCGAGTACAGCGCCCGGTTGGGCACGCCGGTGGTGGCCACCACCGAGCAGGTGTTGACGATCGCCGCCGACCCCGAGCGCCGCAGGTAGGGCAGCGCCGCGCGGGTGACACGGACGGCGCCGAGCAGGTTGACGTCGAGCAGCGCATGCCACTCCTCGTCCGTCTGGGCCTCCACCCCGCCCTGGGCACCGACCCCGGCGTTGTTGACCACGATGTCGAGGCCGCCGAACGCGCGTACGGCGGCGTCCACGCCCGCGCGCACCGCGGCGTCGTCCGTGACATCGGCCCTTACCGGCAGCAGCGCGGCCGGTGGGGAGCCGGCGGCGCGGTCGGGCACGGCGGCAGCGATCGCGGTGACGTCGCGGTCCAGGGCGGCCACCCGCGCACCACGGCTGAGCAGCAGGTCGGCCGTCGCGGCGCCTATCCCCGAGGCGGCACCGGTGACGAGTGCGGTGAGCCCCTCGAAGTCCTTCACCGGGCGCAGCCGGGTCAGTCCGTGCGCACCGTGTTGCGCAGGACGCCGATCCCCTCGACCTCCACCTCGACCACGTCGCCGTCGGTGAGGAAGACCTGTGGCGAGCGCGCGAACCCGACACCGGCCGGGGTCCCCGTCGAGACGACGTCCCCGGGCTGAAGGGTCATGAACCGGCTGACGTAGCTGATGATCTGCGCCACCGAGAAGATCATGTCTGCGGTCGTGCCGTCCTGCATGGTCTCGCCGTTGACCCGGCAACGCACCGCGAGGGCCTGCGGGTCGGGGATCTCGTCGGTCGTGACCACCCACGGGCCGAGCGGGCAGAAGGTGTCGAAGGACTTGCCGCGGAACCACTGCCCGTCGCCGAACTGGGCGTCACGGGCGGTGACGTCGTTGCACGCGGTGTAGCCGAGCACGTACTCCAGTGCTGTCTCGACGGGGACCTCCTGGGCGCGCCGCCCGATCACCACCGCCAGCTCGGCCTCGTAGTCCACCTGGGACGACGCGTCGCCGCGCCAGCGGACCAGGGCCTCGTGGCCGAGAAGGGTGTTCGACGTCTTCGCGAAGGCCACGGGGGCCGGCGGCGGCGTCGCACCGGACTCGCGCGCATGGTCGGCGTAGTTGAGGCCGATCGCGATGATCTTCTGCGGTGAACGGACCGGAGCAAGCACGACGCAGGCCTGCAAGTCGATCGGGTCCTCGAGCGAGGGCATCAGCGCGATGTCGTGGCCGTCGGCCAGCACCTCGCGCAGGCCGTCTCGACCCGGCCCGTCGGGGCAGCGGTGGACGAGGACGGCGGTGAGGTCACCGTCGCTGCCCTCGACCCGGGCGAGGTACTCCCGGTCGTGGGCACGGACTCGGGCGATACGCATGCCAGGACCCTAGCGGTCCGTCCTGGACCCACCCGAGCAACGCCGAGGCCGGCGGAGGGTGCAGCATGGGGGCATGGCAGACGCACGGTCGAAGTGGAACGAGGCAGGCGGGCGGCTCAGCGGCCTCGGCGGGCGGGTGAAGGCCCATTTCGACGAGCAGCGCGCGGGGCACGCCGAGGACGACAAGCCGACGGACCTGCTGCACAAGATCGGCGGGGCCATCGAGGACGCCGTCGACGCCGCCGGCAAGGCGGTGAAGGACCCTGCCGTCAAGAGCGACGTCAAGCAGGTCGGCCAGTCCCTCGCGGGGGCCGTCGAGGCGACGGCGGACACCGTGGCGACGGATGTCAAGAAGGCCTTCTCGAAGGGCAAGCCAACCCCGCCGGCCCCGCCGGCCCCGCCGGCCCCGCCGGCACCCGGCCCGGTGGCGGCCCGGAGGCCGGCCCACCCGCGTAGTCGATCCCCTACCAGGCGCCGACTATCAGGCGCGCCTACCAGGCGCCGACGTCCGCGGCGGTCTGGTCCCGGCCGAGGTTCTTGGCCTGGTAGAGCAGGCCGTCGGCCCTGCGCAGCAGGGTCTCTGGGGTGTCGTCGGCGCGCATGTCGGTCGCACCGATGCTCACGCGCACCTGCACGGGGCCGAGCGGGCCGACGATGCGGTTCTCCCCGACCAGCACGCGCAGCCGGTCGGCGGCGCTCGTGAGGTGCGAGGGGTGGATGTCGACCAGGAGCACCACGAACTCCTCGCCGCCGAAGCGGGCGATGTGGTCGGTGGAGCGGCAGACCATGGCGAGCGTCGTGGCCACGGCCCGGATCACCTGGTCCCCGACCAGGTGACCGTGGGTGTCGTTGACGGCCTTGAAGTGGTCGATGTCGATGAACAGCAGGCCCGTCGGGCGGTGCTCACGCGGCGGAAGGAGCCGATCCAGGGCCTCCATGAGCCCCCGACGGTTCGACACGCCGGTGAGGGCGTCCGTCAGGCTCGCGGCCTCGAGGTCGCGCATGCGCTGGCGAACCTGGATCACCGACGTCTCGTCGCTGAACGTCTCGACCGCCCCGACGATCTTCCCGGCAGGGTCTCGCAGCGCCCTCGCGCGCACGTGCACCGGCTGCAGATGCCCGTCGGCGTGGTGCATGAGGACGTGAGCCTGACGGTCCTCACCGTCCACGATCGTCGAGCGCAGCGGGCAGCGGTCGATGCAGAGCGACCGACCCGAGCGGTCGAGGTGGTTCAGCACCCCGTCGCGGCATCGGCGACCGACGACATCGGCGGCGCTGAACCCGGTGAGCCGCTCCGCAGCCGTGCTCCAGTAGGTGATCCTGTCTGTCCGGGTCGACCGCGTAGACCCCTTCACTGACGGCCTCGAGGACCTGCCGGTGGAAGTCGTGGGCTGCCCTGTCGTGGTCAGCTCTGTCGTGGTGAGCCTGTCGTGGTGAGCTCTGTCGTGGTGAGTCATGACGTACCGTCACACCCCTGTCGCGCACCTGGCCGGGCGCTGTCTGCAACGGCCATTCAACTCCCCGTCGACATCGGCTTGCCAGGCAGATGCGCAGATGGCCTAGTGGGATCGACGTCCGTCGAGTGACGCGCCCCGAGCGCGCGTCATCGCGCGACGGGGGCGAGAGGTGAGCATGGCGAACCGGCTGGCGGCAGCGACGAGCCCGTACCTGCTGCAGCACGCGGGCAACCCCGTGGACTGGTACGAGTGGGGCGAGGAGGCGTTCGCGCAGGCGCGGCTGCGCGACGTCCCCCTCCTGCTGTCCGTCGGCTACGCGGCGTGCCACTGGTGCCACGTGATGGCCCACGAGTCCTTCGAGAACGCCGAGACGGCCGCCCTCATGAACGCCGCCTTCGTCTGCGTCAAGGTCGACCGCGAGGAGCGCCCGGACGTCGACGCGGTGTACATGGAGGTGACGCAGGCGCTGACCGGCTCCGGCGGGTGGCCGATGACGGTGTTCCTCGGCCACGACGGCCGGCCGTTCTACGCCGGCACGTACTTCCCGCCGCGCCCGAGCCGGGGGCTGCCGTCGTTCCCGGACCTGCTGAGCACGATCTCGCAGGCATGGCAGGAGCGCCGCGACGAGGTGGAGTCGGCCGGGGCGCGGATCAGCGAGGCCCTGCGAGACCGGTCGGTCCCCTCGGCGAACGCAGCCCCGGGTCAGGAGACGCTGGCGGCCGCCGTCCGCGCCCTCGCCGCCGACGCCGACCCGCGCCACGGCGGGTTCGGCACCGCACCGAAGTTCCCGCCCTCCATGGTCCTGGAGTTCCTCCTGCGCCACAGCGCAGCCGGGCAGAACGATGCAGCCCGGCAGAACGATGCAGCCGGGCAGGACAGCGCAGCCCGGCAGGACAGCGCTGCCGGGAACGATGGCGCCGATGCCGCCCTGCACCTGGCCGAGGCGACGTTGCGGGCGATGGCCTTCGGCGGGATCTACGACCAGGTTGCGGGCGGGTTCGCCCGCTACAGCGTGGACGCCGCCTGGGTGGTGCCGCACTTCGAGAAGATGCTCTACGACAACGCCCTGCTGGCCAGGGTGTACCTGCACTGGTGGCGGCTGACGGGTGACCCGACCGGGGCGCGCGTCGCTGTCGAGACGTGCGACTGGATGCTCGGGTCTCTGAGGACCGCGCAGGGTGGTCTCGCCTCGTCCCTGGACGCTGACACCCCGGTGCGCGAGGAGTCCGGAAGGGTGCACGGCGTCGAGGGCCACACCTACGTCTGGACCCCGCAGCAGCTGGTCGACTGCCTCGGTGAAGAGGACGGCGCGTGGGCGGCTCAGGTGCTGCGCGTCTCCCCCGAAGGGACCTTCGAGCGGGGGACGTCGACCCTCCAGCTCGCGCGCGACGTCTGGGCGGACGGCGCGGAGGCGGCGCGCTGGCAGGCGGCACGGGCCGTGCTCGTCGAGGTCAGAGGCGCGCGAGCCCAGCCCGGTCGCGACGACAAGGTGGTGGCGGCGTGGAACGGGCTCGCCGTCGCCGCGCTGGCCGAGACCGGGGCGATGCTGGCCCGGCCGGCACCTGGTGCAGGCGGCTGAGCAGCTGGCCGAACTGCTTCTCGAGGTGCACCTCGTGCCCGACGCCCGAGGACTGCCCCGGCTTCGTCGGGTGAGCCGCGACGGTGTCGTGGGGGCGCCCGCTGGGGTGCTGGAGGACTATGGGGACGTCGCCGAAGGGCTGCTCACCCTGCACTGCGTCACCGGTGGCGCGCGGTGGCTGGCGGCTGCGGGGGACCTGCTCGAGACGGTGCTGACGGTGTTCGCCGACGGGGCGGGCTCGTTCTTCGACACGGCGGACGACGCCACGGACCCGGCGCTGGAGGCCGTGCGCCGCCCGCGCGACCCGACCGAGGGCCCGCACCCCTCGGGGGTCTCGGCCGCGGCCGGGGCGCTGCTGACGTTCGCGGCCCTCACCGGCTCGGCACGCCATCGCGAGGCGGCCGAGGCCGCCCTCGGCGTCGCTGCGGCGGTCGGCCCCCGGGCACCGCGGGCCGTGGGCTGGGCGCTCGCGGTCGCCCAGGCGAGATTGGCCGGGCCGCACGAGGTCGCCGTCGTGGGGCCGGTCGGCGATCCCGGCGCACAGGCTCTGCACGCAGCCGCGCTCGCGTCGACCTCGCCCGGCGCCGTGGTCAGCGTGGGGGTCCCTGACGCCGAGGGGGTGCCGCTTCTCGCGGGAAGGACCCTCATCGGTGGCGCGGCCGCGGCCTACGTATGCCGGGACTTCGTCTGCGACCTGCCGACCAGCGACCCCGACGAGCTCGCTGCCGCCCTGGGCTCGCGCCCACACGCCGGCACCCATCGGCACTCCGCTTGAACGGTGGACCGCACAGGCGCGTCCCCACGAGCATGATCGCCACAGGCCGGCGTGGCCGGCGCGACGCGGTGGTCAGCCCTCGGCGAACGCAAGGCGGTTCCGCTTGTGTTGCAGATGCAAGCAAGTAATCATCGCTACATGACTAACACCGATAGCACCATCACAGGAATCACTGCCTGGCTGCGCGAGCGCCTCCCTGAGGACCTGACCGCTGCCGAGCCCCAGGTCAGCGTGGACCGCGAGGAGATCACCGTGCTCCTCACGGTCGCTGCACCCGAGACCGGCCCCGACGCCACCGAGGCCGAGAAGGCGGAGGCGGCGGCGGGCCGTGTCGCCCGGTTCCGCGAGCAGACCCGCGAACGCCGCATGGCGATCGCCCGCGAGGCCGAGCACCGGTTCTCGCGGAAGGTCTCGTGGGGAGTGCTCACCGGAGAACGTCGCGAGCTCTTCACGCACCTCGCCGTCCCGGTGATGACCCGGCTTCGCCAGCCGCAGCGACAGGTCCTCGACACCCTCGTCGACGCCGGCGTCGCCCGCTCCAGGGCCGATGCCCTGGCCTGGTGCGTCAGGCTCGTCGGCGAGAACGCCGAAGCGTGGTTGGGCGACCTCAGGGCGGCGATGCAGAGCGTCGAGAAGGTCCGCCAGGCCGGGCCGGGTGGCCAGGCTCAGCTGGGGGACGTCGAGTAGAGCGCCAGCCACACCCCGACGTAGTGCACGACGAAAGCCGCCACCGTCAGGGCATGGAACACCTCGTGGAAGCCGAACCACCGGGGGCTGGGGTTCGGGCGCTTGAACCCGTACACCAGCCCCCCGGCTGTGTAGAGGCCACCGCCGACCACGACCAGCACGAACACCGCGACGCCACCGCCGTGCAGGAACTGCGGCAGGTAGACCACGGCCACCCAGCCCAGCGCGACGTAGACGGGCACGTACAGCCAGCGAGGCGCCCCGACCCACAGCACCCGGAACGCGACGCCGGCGACCGCGCCCGACCAGACCACCCACAGCAGCACCCGCGCCGCGCCCGCGGGCAGCAGGAGCACGGTGAACGGGGTGTACGTGCCAGCGATGATCAAGAAGATGTTCGCGTGGTCGAAGCGCTTCAGCACACCGGCGGTCCGCGGTGACCACTGGCCGCGGTGGTACAGGGCGCTCACCCCGAACAGAAGGCTCGCCGTCACCGCGAAGACCGCCGCCACGACCCGGCCGCGGGCCGAGGGTGCGAGGACCACGAGGACGACGCCCGCCGCCAAGCACACCGGGAACGTCGCGGCGTGCAGCCACCCCCGAAGACGCGGGCGGACGGCGCCCCGGACGGCCTGGATGCCCCCGGGAAGCTCGCTCATCGCGTCATCCTAACCTACGGCAGCGTATGTAAGGGGTTTGCAAACAAGCCTGGCGCTCACGACGCCCGCCGCGACGGTGCTCCGAGGCGCCGCACCCGGGGCGTACCGTGGTGGATGCAAGCGCCCGCTCGGGCGCGCGGACCGCGACCGCGTCGAGGCCGGCGAGGAGTACCGCTGATGGGGTTGCGTGGCCTGCTCTACGGCGCCTACGAGCGTCGGCTCGCCGCGGCATTGCCCGAGGGGGCGATCCCCCGCCACGTCGGGGTGATCCTCGACGGCAACCGGCGCTGGGCCAAGGCATCCGGGGCGGCCGCCAGCGAGGGCCATCGGGCCGGTGCCGCGAAGATCCTCCAGTTCCTCGGGTGGTGCGACGAGGTCGGTGTCGAGGTCGTCACCTTGTGGCTGCTCTCCACGGACAACCTGGCCCGGCCGCCGCGGGAGCTGTCGGCGTTGCTCCAGATCATCGACGGCGTGGTCGGCGAGATCGCCGCCACAGGCCGCTGGCGGGTGCACGCGGTGGGTGCCCTGGACCTGCTGCCCGCATCGCTCGCGCGGTCGTTGAAGGAGCACGAGGACGCCACCCAGTCGGTGGCCGGGGTTCACGTGAACGTCGCGATCGGCTACGGCGGGCGCCGCGAGATCGCCGACGCCGTCCGGTCACTGCTCAACGAGCAGGCGGCGGCGGGCACCTCGATCGAGGAGCTCGCCGAGATCCTCGACGTCGAGCACATCGCCCAGCACCTCTACACCCGCGGCCAGCCCGACCCCGAGCTCGTGATCAGGACATCGGGGGAGCAGAGGCTGTCCGGGTTCCTGCTGTGGCAGAGCGCTCACAGCGAGTTCTACTTCTGCGAAGCGCTGTGGCCGGACTTCCGCAAGGTGGACTTCCTCCGCGCTTTGCGGGCCTACGGGCAGCGGGAGCGCCGCTTCGGCACCTGACTCACCCGTTCGAGTGACCACGGTCACCGACGGTGACGCCCGATAGAGCCGCAAGGGCCCTCAAGAAACCCCTCAGGCGTGCCGAGAGGGAGGGTGGCCGAAGCCGCGACGACAGGTCGAACGCGCCCCGGCCCGGGGGACGGGCTGCCAGGTCGGTTCGGTGACCAACTGACACGAGGAGCTGACCGTGAGCGACCAGAACATCGACACACCGGATCTGACGGCGCCACGCGCGTCGGCATCGGGTCGGCGGGCACTGCTCGTCGCGGGAGCGACCGCGGCGCTGGGCGCGGCAGCGGTTGCCACGGCACGACAGGCCGACGCCGCGGCGGGCTCGGTCATGTATGTGGGCAAGACCAACGACTCCGGCGCCTCAAGCACGATCTTGAAGGTGACGTCGGCCTCAACAGGTTTCAAGGTCTACCAGTACGGCTCGGCGTTCGCCTTCTTCGCATCGGGCAACATCGGCAACGGTGCGGGCGGTGGGACGATGGCGGCGGCGGCCGCCGGGGTGGTCGCGCAGAACATGGCAGCGTCCACGGGGTCCGGCTCCGCCCTGTTCGCCGACGGGCGCAACAACATCGCTGTGAAAGCCTCGACGCTCGCCTCCGTCACCGATGTGCCCGCCATGTACGGCGTGGGCGGCGCCGGGGCGGGCGTGGCCCTCCAGGCGTATGGCAGGAGCCTTCTCGACGGCGACTGCATGGCGCTGAACAACTGGGTCGGGATCCTGGACCACACGCAGGCTCTGACCTACGCCCCAGTCGCCTCCGGCCAGGATGCCTACCACCAGGTCTGCGGCACGGCGGTCCTGAGTGCGGGGTCCGCGACGGTCACGCTCCCGGCCGACGTCCTCTCCGCCATCGACATGGACACCCTCACCGTGCAGTGCACGGCGGTCGCCGTGGCGATGCCCAACCTCTACGTGACCGTGGGCAGCAGCGGCTTCACGATCAGCGGAGGGGTGGGCTCGGGCTCGGTGTTCTGGACCGCCACGGCCATCAGGCCGGGGCTGGACATGTCCGCGACGGCGGCCGCGAAGGTGGCTGCGGGGGCCCTCGCGACTGCGCGCAAGGTACCCAAGAAGGGCGTCGTCGCCCGCCCGCAGCTGGCCGCGGGCCTCGGAGGCTGAGCGCCGTTCTCGCCACGCCATGTGGGCCCGTCCTTCTCGCCGCCGCGCGCAGGCGGAGGTACCGTCGAGGCAGCCCGCCCGCCCGGTGAGAGGAGGGTTCGAGGCTGCGGTCGCGGACCGCGCCTGACGCCGCAGGTGTTCTCAGCGTCCAACTGAGCCCTCCAGGGAGTCGCTGTGCCCAGTCCACGCAGATCCACCAGCCAGAAGCCGGCGTCCGGCTCGGAGGGCCCCTCAGGCCCGCCCCGAGACCGCCGTGCATACGTGCTCGACACGTCTGTGCTGCTGTCCGACCCCCGTGCCCTGCTGCGTTTCGCCGAGCACGAGGTGGTCCTCCCGATCGTGGTGATCATCGAGCTCGAGGCCAAGCGCCACCACCCCGAGCTCGGCTACTTCGCCCGGCAGGCGCTGCGCCTGCTCGACGAGCTACGCGTTCGTCACGGGCGCCTCGACACGCTCATCACGCTCAACGACGAGGGCGGGGTGTTGCGTGTCGACATGAACCACGCCGACCCAGCCGTGCTCCCGGCGGGGTTCCGGCAGCCCGACAACGACACGCGGATCCTCGCCGTCGCGAAGAACCTCGCGGTGGAGGGCCGCGACGTCACCGTGGTGAGCAAGGACCTGCCGATGCGGGTCAAGGCCTCTGCCGTCGGCCTGGACGCCGAGGAGTACCGCGCGGAGCTCGCCGTCGACTCCGGCTGGACGGGGATGTCCGAGGCAGATGTCAGCGCCGAGGACATGGCTGCGCTCTACGGCGGTGCCCTGCTCGAGCTGGACTGCGTGAAGGAGCTGCCCTGTCACACCGGGCTGGTGCTGAGCTCTCCTCGCGGGTCGGCCCTGGGGCGTCTCACCGCGGACAAGCAGGTGCGCCTGGTCCGTGGAGACCGCGACGTCTTCGGCGTACACGGTCGTAGCGCGGAGCAGAGGATCGCGATCGATCTCCTGCTCGACCCCGACGTCGGGATCATCTCGATGGGCGGGCGGGCCGGCACCGGCAAGTCGGCGCTGGCCCTGTGCGCCGGGCTCGAGGCGGTGATGGAGCGCCGGCAGCACCGCAAGGTCATGGTGTTCCGTCCCCTCTACGCGGTAGGCGGCCAGGAGCTCGGTTACCTGCCGGGGACGGAGGCCGAGAAGATGAACCCCTGGGGCCAGGCGGTCTTCGACACTCTCGGCGCGCTGGTGTCCCAGGAGGTCGTCGAGGAGGTCCTGGATCGCGGGATGCTCGAGGTTCTGCCTCTCACGCACATCCGTGGCCGCTCGCTGCACGACGCCTTCGTGATCGTCGACGAGGCTCAGTCGCTGGAGCGCAACGTGCTGCTCACGGTTCTCTCGCGCATCGGGCAGAACAGCCGGGTGATCCTCACCCACGACGTCGCGCAGCGCGACAACCTGAGGGTCGGCCGTCATGACGGCGTGGCCGCGGTCATCGAGGCGTTGAAGGGCCACCCCTTGTTCGCCCACGTGACGCTGACCCGCTCGGAGCGCTCGCCGGTGGCGGCCCTGGTGACGGAGATGCTGGAGGGCATCCAGATGTAGCCTCAGGCTGGACCGGCCTGAGATCTCATGGCATCTTTGCCTGCTGCGTCCGGTGCGGCCGACACAGGCGCCAGCCTGGGCCGGCTGGGCACGCGGGGACACGTGCGGCCGTGGCGGCCGGGCGTTCGGAAAGCCAGATCGGAAAGCGAAGACGGGAGCAGGATGATCCACCGGCGGTTCGGGGCAGTGGTGGTCTCCGGGGTGGTGCTGTCCATCGGTCTTGCGGTACCGGCGGGCCAGGCTGAGGGCGTTCCGCTCCCCGATGCTCGGGTGCGGATGGTGGGCTCGGCCGGCACGCCTCCGGCGTCATCGTCGGTGACGTCTGTCACCACCCTCGCGCCGTCTGCGTCGGCAGCGCCGGCGGCGCCGGCGCCCGGTGCGGCGTCGGGCCCGGCCGGGGGCGACTTCGGGGACCTGGGCGCGGGAATGCCCTCCGACGGCACGGCGATGCCACCGAGCCGCGACGTCAAGGCCATCCTGAAAGCACAGTCGGACCCGCTGACAGCAGCGGCCAAGGCGGGCAAGCAGGCCAACGGCACGAGCGCGGCCACCGGTTCAGCGGCCCACACCAACGCACTGACCGCACTGCCGATGACCTTCCCGGTCTCGTCCTACACCGTGCGCGCGGTCAGCCCCGCCTGGCTGCCCTACATCGTGACCACCCCCGAGCCGCTCGTGGACCCCTCGGTGCACGACGCACAGGGCGTGCGCATGTTCAAGATCGGCACGAAGCTCTTCGACCATCCGGTGCGCCAGGCCCAGTACGGCATCGCCAACCTCGAGAGCTACAGGATCACCCAGGACCAGCGGTACCTCGACCGCGCGATCGCCCAGGCCAACCGGCTCGTGGCGAACAAGATCATCTCACGCGGGGCCTGGTACCTGCCCTACCCTTTTGACTTCGCGCTCCACAGCCTCGCCGCGGATACCCTGAAGGCGCCCTGGTACAGCGGCATGGCGCAGGGGCAGGCGCTCAGCCTGTTCGTTCGGCTCTTCCAGGTGACGCAGGACCCGCAGTGGATGACGGCGGCTGACGGCGTCGCGGCGACTTTCGTGAACCCGCCGGCGACTGGGCTGCCATGGGTCGCGCAGCTGGACCCCTCAGGGTGGCTGTGGCTGGAGGAGTACCCCGAGTCACCGGCGAGCAAGTCAGACTTCACCTTCAACGGTCACATGTTCGCGACTCTCGGCCTCTACGACTACTACATGCAGACCCAGGACGCGGCCATCCGCCGCGTTTACGACGGTGCCGTCACGACTGTCAAGCACTACGCCCCGGTGCTGCGAAGCCGCTCGTGGATCAGCAGGTACTGCGTCAAGCACGTGGTGCTGAACGCGCACTACCACTGGGTGGTCACCGACGAGATGCGGTACCTGTTCTCCCAGACCGGTGACTCCGCGCTCGCCCGCTTGTCGGACACCTTCTACTCCGACTTCCCCATCGAGTTCACCTCACGGGTGCGCTTCCCGGCCGGCTCGACCACGGGCTACAAGTTCAACCCCGACGGCAGCATCGTCACCACTAAGACGATCAAGCTGTCGAAGGTGTCGACCGCGGCTGCGAGCTCGCGTGACCGGGTCAAGGGGCGCGGCTACTACTACACGATCTCGGCTGGCAGCCTGGCCGGCTACCAGGTCGGCGAGGGTGGCACAGTCTATGCGCTGGGGCAGTCCGCCACGCGCGCCTTCGAACCGCAGCGCAGGGCCACCTTCGTCAGCGGGACCTACGTCGGCAACAAGTTCGACGCCAAGGGCCTGGTCGCCGCCACGACGAAGATCACGGTCACCGGGTCGAGCACCGCACCGTTCGACGCGACGGCGGAGTTCGGCGGCGGGCGCTACGTGCACTTCACGGCCGGGCGGCTCACTGGCTACTGGGTGCTGCAGAGCAGGGTGACGCTGATCTGAGCCGCGTCAGGCGCGCCTTGGCCGGTCACGTCGCCGGCGGGAGCGGGCCTGTCATCGCCTGGACGTCGAGCAGCCGCGTGACGTCGTCCTCGCTCAGTCCCTGCCCCACCAGTCCCAGAGCGACCACCGCCTCCCGGATGGTGGTCGAGTGCTCGACGGCATGCTTGGCGACGCGGGCGGCGGCGTCGTAACCGATCACCGGGTTGAGGGCGGTGACGATCGCCGGTGACGCTTCGGCGAGCCGGCGCATCCGCTCCCGGTCGGGCTGCAGCCCGGCCACCGTCCTGTCCGCCAGCAGGCGGCAGGCGCCCGCCAGCAGGCGCAGCTGCTCCAGGGAGGCCCGCGACATCACCGGGACCATCACGTTCAGCTCGAACGCTCCGCTTGCGCCCGCCCAGGCGAGGGTGGCGTCGTGGCCCACAACCTGCGCGCACACCTGCAGCACCGCCTCGGGCACCACCGGGTTCACCTTGCCGGGCATGATCGAGGAGCCCGGCTGCAGCTCGGGCAGATGCACCTCGGCCAGGCCGGTGTTCGGGCCTGAGCCCATCCACCGCAGATCGTTGCAGATCTTGGTAAGGCTGACGGCGACCGTGCGCACCATGCCGGACAGGCCCACGAGCGCGTCGCGAGCGCCCTGGGCCTCGAAGTGGTCGGCCGCCTCGACCACTGGCAGGCCGGTGCGCTCTCTCAGGCGACCGAGCACGGCGGAGGCGAAGTCGGGTGGGGCGTTGAGGCCGGTGCCCACCGCGGTGCCACCCAGAGGCACCTCGGCGACCCCGCGCAGCGCGTACCGCACCCGGGAGGCGCCGTTGCGCACCTGCGCGGCGTAGCCGCCGAGCTCCTGGCCAAGGGTCACCGGCGTGGCGTCCATGAGATGGGTGCGCCCGGGCTTGACGGCGTCGGCCGTCTCGGCGGCCTTGGCGTCCAGCACCGCGGCGAGATGCTCCATCGCGGGCAGGAGGTCGTGGGTCGCGACCTGCAGCACGGCGACGTGGACCGCGGTCGGGAAGACATCGTTGCTCGACTGGCCGGCGTTCACCTCGTCGTTGGGATGCACCCGGCGGCCCAGCCGGCGGCCGGCGAGCGTGGCGACGACCTCGTTGACGTTCATGTTCGTGGAGGTGCCCGACCCGGTCTGGAACACGTCCACCGGGAACTGCTCGGCGTGGCCGCCGTCCGCGACCTCGCCGGCGGCCTCGGCGATGGCGCCCGCCACGTCGCGCGGGATCACGTCGAGGTCGGCGTTGACGCCGGCGGCGACCGCCTTGACCAGCGCCAGCGCCCGGATCACCGCCGGATCCACCCGGACGCCGCTCAGCCGGAAGTTCTCGACGGCGCGTTGCGTCTGCGCGCCGTAGAGCGCGTCGCGGGGCACGAGCACGTCCCCGAGGGTGTCTCGTTCCAGCCGCATGGCCGGCTCGTCGACCCCCGCCGCCGCGACCCCGGGTTGCTCCCCTCTCGAACCCTCGACATCGGACGTCGCGACCCCGGGCTGACCGGCTTCGGGTTGGCTCACGGGTCCATGGTCGCTCGGCTCGGCCGGGCGTGCGAGGCTGGGCCCGTGAGCCGAGCGCCGCAGCCGAGCCAGACGAGCCAGACGAGCCGACCGAGCCCGATGACATACCCGAGCCCGCGCGGCGCTGTGCGCTCGGTCGGCCGACTGATCCGCGCGGGCCGGGTGCACCCCGCCGACGTCCTGGTGGTCGCCCAGGGCGTCGCGATCGCCGGGCTCGCCTGGCCCGGCCGTGGCCGGTGGCGGCTGCCCGCCCTCGTCGGCAAGGCCGCCGCGCTCGGGTTCGTCGCCGGCAGCGGCCTGGCCGCGACGGGTCTGCGCACGCTCGGCCCGGATGTCACCCCGTTCGTCGACCCGGTCCGGGAGGCGACGCTGCGCACCCGGGGGCCTTACCGCTACTCCCGAAACCCCGTCTACGCCGGGGTCCTGGTCGCCTCCTGGGGCCTGGCGGTGCTGCGCCGCCGTCCGGAGCCGCTGGTTGCCGCGGCGGCCCTGTCTGGAGTGCTGCACCTGAAGGTCCGCGTGGAGGAGCGTCACCTGCGGGCGCGCTTCGGTGAGCAGTACGCGGCCTACGCCGCTCGCACCCCGCGGCTGCTCGGCCCGCCCCACGCCTGAACTTTCGACCCGGGCGTATCCAGCCGGGTGAGGTGAACCTCTTGTGTGTGCGGCGGTCGGCCGCACACATGGGGAGGCGATCGCCAGTGCTGGTCAGCGCACCGACGTCCAGGCCGGAGCCGCCGTCGGAGCCGGAGTCGGAGCCGGCCGGACGTGGCCGGACCCGGAGCCGACTGCCGTCGCCGTCCGGCATGGGCGCGTGAGCGCGCGGGACGTCCGATGACCGCGCTGGTCACCACCGGCCCGCTGCCCCAGGCGTTCGACCGTGGTGCGGGTCTTCCCGGGGCGGCGCAGGCCATGAGGGCGCAGACTCGCGCCCCTCTTCTCGAAGCCGTCCGTCGCGCCTCGCGATCGGCCCTGACCAGGCCGCACTGCCCCGGCCACCAGGGGGGCCGCTTCGCCTCTGACGACCTCGTCTCGCTGCTGGGGGCCGCGGCGCTGAGCGCCGACGTCTGGCTCGAGACCGGCGCCTACGACCGGGTGCGCCGCGAGGCCGAGGACCTGGCCGCGCAGGCCTGGGGAGCCCGCCGTGCATGGCTGCTCGGCAACGGCTCGACCTCCGGCAACCTTGCGTGGATGCTCGCGACCCTTCGCGACGGCGAGCCGGTCCTGGTGGGGCGGGACGCTCACGCCTCTGTCATGGCCGGTCTCGTGCTGTCAGGCGCCCGCCCGGTCTGGCTCGCCCCCCGCATCCATCCCGAGCACGGTCTGCCGCTGGGGGTCGAGGCGCGCGATGTCGCAGCCGCGCTCGCCCGGCATCCCGGTGTCCGGCAGGTCGTGGTGACCTCGCCGGGGTACTCCTCGGCGTGCGCGGACCTCCCGGCCGTCGTCAGTGCGGCGCGAGCCGGTGGGGCGCGCGTCTACGTCGACCAGGCCTGGGGGCCGCACCTCGCGTTCCACCCCGAGCTGCCGGACGACGCCCTCGCCTCCGGGGCCGACGGCATGGTCGTGAGCGTGCACAAGACGGCCACGGCACTGTCGTCGGGTTCGGTGCTGCTGGCCGGGGAGTCGGCGGACGACGACACGGTGGGCAGGCTGTGCGTGGCCGTACGGATGACCCAGACCACGAGCCCGCTGCTCCCGCTTCTTGCCTCGGTGGACGCCGCGCGGCGTGACCTCGCCGCGGGCGGGGCCGCCGGGTTGGACGTCGCGCTGTCCGCAGGCGCCGACCTTCGTCGGCGCCTGTCGCGGGTCGAGGGCCTTCGGGCGCTGCGGGCGCAGGACCTCGGCCTCGTGGCCTCTAGGGTCGACCCGCTGAAGGTGGTCGTCGACGTGAGCGGCCTGGGGGCCTCGGGCTGGCAGGTCGAAGCCACGTTGCGCGGGCGCGGTGTGCCGGTGGAGGGTGCCGACGCTCATCGGGTGTACCTGATGCTCCCGGCGACGGGGTGGCAGGACCCGGCCGGCCTCCAGGTGGCCACCGATGCGATCGTGTTCGCCATGGCCCAGGTGGCCCGTGCGCTGACCGCCTCGCGGGGTCGGGGGCGGTCCGGGATGGCCGGCCGGTCCCCGCGGCGAGTCGCCGAGGCCACCGCGCTGGCGGCCGCCTTGGAGCCGGGGGAACAGGTGCTCACCCCGCGCGAGGCGCACGCCCGGCAGGCGCGCGTCGTCCCCCTCTCCCGCGCCGCCGGGGAGGTGGCAGCCGAACCGGCGGTGCCGTACCCGCCAGGGATCCCGGTGCTGCTGCCCGGTGAACGGGTCAGCGACGAGGCCGTCGCCGTGCTCGAGGCGGTGCTCGCAGCGGGCGGGCATGTCCACGGGTGTGCCGACCCCGCTCTCTCGAGCCTGCGGGTGCTGGCGTGAGCCGCGCGCCCGGTGAGGGCGGGAGCGTGTGAGCGGCGGGGCGCAAGGTGCAGGATGCAGCCCGTGGACGTCGACCGCGAACCTGCCCGACTCACCCTCGACCAGGCGCTCGCCCGGGCTTCGGCCCTGGCGCGGCTGCACCGCTGTCTCCTCGGCGTCACCGGCCCTCCGGGGGCGGGCAAGTCCACGCTGGCCGCGGCGGTGGTCGAGCACGTCGTGGCCGAGCATGGTCGCGACAGCGCCGTGCTCGTGCCCATGGACGGCTTCCACCTGGCTCAGGCCGAGCTCGAGCGCCTCGGCCGGGCGGATCGCAAGGGTGCTCCCGACACCTTCGACGCCGCCGGGTTCGTCGCCCTTCTGGGACGGCTGAAGCCGCAGCGCGAGCCCGTGGTGTACGCGCCGGCGTTCCGGCGCGAGATCGAGGAGCCGATCGCCGGTGCCGTGCCGGTCGCGGCGGGCGTAGCGCTGGTGGTCGTCGAGGGCAACTACCTCCTGCACGACGACGGCGCCTGGTCGCTCGTGCGTACACATCTGGACGCCTGCTGGTACGCCGACCTCGACGACACGACGCGGCTGGAGTGGCTCATCGCCCGGCACGTGCGACACGGCCGAAGTCCCGAGCAGGCTCGGGAGTGGGTGATGCGCAGCGACGAGGCCAACGCGAGGGTCATCGCCTCGACGCGTCGCCTCGCCGATGCCGTGGTCGGCGTCCTGGGCGGCGACCAGGCGGGCGAGAAGGGCGCGACGGGAGGTGAGTGACCGCGTGGAGACCTCCGTCGCGGACCTGGGTCGGCGCACGTACCCGATGCTGAACTGCCTGGTGGCGCCGCGACCGATCGCGTGGGTCAGCACAGTCGATGAGGACGCTGTGGTGAACCTCGCTCCGCACTCCTACTTCACCGTCGCCTCGGCCGAGCCCGCGGTGGTGCAGTTCACGTCCATCGGGCGCAAGGACTCGCTGCGCAACATCGAGGCGACCGGTGAGTTCGTGGTCAACATCGCCCCGTGGCCGCTGAGGGAGGCGGTCAACCTGACCTCCATCGACGCGCCTCCCGGTACGGACGAGCTCGCCCTGGCCGGGTTGGCCGCGGAGCCGTCCCGCACCGTGCGACCGCCGCGGGTGGCGCAGAGCCCCGCCGCTCTGGAGTGCCGGCTGGTCGAGGTGCGGTCCTTCGGCGAGGGTCCTCGGTCCGGTCACGTGGTCTTCGGCGCCGTGCTTCACGTGGCGGTGAAGGAGTCGGTGATGGCCGCCGACGGCCTGCCCGACCTGCAGCTGATGGGCAACGCCTCGCGATGCGACCGTGTCAACTGGGCCCCGCTGGGCCCGTTGGTCGCCATCGCCCGCCCGAGCTGGGCGGTCCGCTCGCACCTGTGAGACCCCGCTCGCACCCGTGGGGGCCGGCTCGGGCCGAGGTCTGTGCTCAGGGTCCGCGCGTGGCCAGGTACAGGGTGTACTCGAGCTGGCGCTGCCCACGGGTGAACGCGAGGGTGACGGTCTCCACGGTGGCGAACGTCCTGCGCAGCTGCGCCTCCAGCTCGGCGGCGGCGTCCGCGGACCAGACGGCGAGCACCCCTCGCGGCGTCAGCGCGCGGGCGCAGGCGGCCAGGAACGCCGGCGCGTACAGGGCGGCGTTGCCCTCGTGCACGAGGAACCCGGGCCCGTTGTCGACGTCGAGCAGGATCGCCGCGGCGCAGGCGCCGTCCAGCCTGTGGACCGTGGCGCCGACGTCGCCGGTCACGGTCCGCGTGCGGGGGTCGGCCACCACGGCCTCGGCCACGGGCAGCAGGCCCGTCCGCGCCCAGCCGACCACCGCGCCGTCCAGCTCGACGACGCTCAGCCGCTGCACGTCGGGGTCGGCGAGCACGCGTCGGGCCGTGTAGCCCAGGCCCAGGCCGCCGACCACCACGTGCCAGGGGCCGGGTCGCGGCAGCCGGTCGAGCGCCAGTGCCGCGAGGGCGACCTCGGTGTCGGTGTGGGCGCTGTCCATGGCGAAGACGCCGTCCACGACGAGCTCCAGTACCTCGCCCCGCCGCCGCAGCACCGTTTCCCCGTGCGGACCCTCGGCGCGGGCGAGCGTGACGGCGACCTCGGCTGCCTCTGGGCCCACGCAGGCATGCTGCCAGCCCGGCCGGGCTTACACTTCGGCCGTGGTGGCGTTGCCCGGGGAGAAGACCGCCCCACGTCAGGCCGTGGAGCACACCCCGGCGTGGCGCCCGCGGGTGCCGGGTCTGGTCGCATGGGTGGTGCGGCTCGCCGCCCTCACCACGTTCCTGGACGTGATGGTGCCGGAGTCGCGCCGCCCGATCGGTTCCGGGCCGATGGACGCCGTGGGCGACGGCGCCGCCTTCGCCGCCGCCGCCGTGGCGGCCGGGGTGATGCTCCTGCTCGCCGGGGGGCTCAAGCGCCGCAAGCGCCGCGCGTGGAAGCTCATGGTCGTGGTGGTGTCGATCGGGCTCGCCGCGCACGTGCACATCCACTCGTGGCGGCTCGTCGTCGTCTACGCACTCGTGCTCGGCTTGCTCGTCTGGGCGCGCCGGGACTTCACCGCGCTGTCCGAGCGGCGCTCCCGGCGGGTCGCCCTGCGCGTGCTCCTCGTGATGGGCGGTGTCTCGATGCTGGCCGGGATGCTCCTGACCCGGCACACCGCCCCGGGCTCCTCCTTCCTCGACCGGCTCGTCGAGGTCTTCTTCGGGCTCATGGGCTTCGCCCCGCAGCTGAGCTTCCGCGAGCAGTCCTTCTCCGACCTCACCCAGGTGGCGCTGGCCACCCTCGGTGGCCTGACTGCCCTGCTCTTCCTCGCTGCGCTGCTCGCGCCGGCCGGCAAGCCGGCGCGCCGGGACGCCACGGCCGACACGAGTCTTCGCGACCTGCTCGCCCGCTTCGGCGGGCGGGACTCCCTGGGCTACTTCGCGCTGAGGGACGACAAGACGGTCGTCTTCTCCTCCTCGGGCAAGGCCGCGATCGCCTACCGGGTGCTGGGCGGGGTCTCGCTGGCCTCCGGGGACCCCCTCGGCGACCCGGAGGCCTGGCCCGGCGCGATCGCCGCGTGGCTCGCCGAGGCCGACCGTTACGCCTGGGTGCCCGGCGTCATCGGGGCGAGCGAGGAGGGGGCGGTCGCCTTCAGGCGTGCCGGTCTGGACGCCCTCGAGCTCGGCGACGAGGCCGTGCTCGACGTGTCGGACTTCCGGCTCGACGGCCGCTCGATGCGCGTCGTGCGGCAGGCCGTCAACCGCGTCCGGCGGGCCGGCTACACCCTCGACGTCCGTCGCCAGGCCGACCTGGGCGCCGACGAGCTGGCCGAGACGGTCAAGGCGGCCGACTCGCTGCGGGGCCAGGACGTCGAACGCGGGTTCTCGATGGCCTTGAACCGGCTCGGTGACCCACGCGACCCCGACCTCGTCGTGGCGCGGGCATGGGACGCCGAGCACCGGCTGGTCGCCGTCCTCTGCTTCGTGCCCTGGGGGCCGAAAGGGCTGTCCCTGGACCTCATGCGTCGCTCGAAGGACAGCGAGAACGGCACGGTCGAGTTCGTGGTCGTCGGCGTGGCCGAGCAGGCGGCGAGTCTGGGAGTGTGCCGGCTGTCGCTGAACTTCGCCGTGTTCCGCTCGGTGTTCGAGCGTGGGGCGCGAGTGGGTGCCGGGCCTGTGCTGCGCTTCTGGCACAGGGTGCTGATGCTCGCGTCCCGGTGGTGGCAGATCGAGTCCCTCTACCGGGCGAACGCCAAGTACCACCCTGCCTGGATCCCGCGGTTCGTGTGCTTCCGCCGCGCCGGCGACCTGCCGCGCGTGGCACTGGCGGCCCTGGAGGCCGAGGCGTTCATCGTGCGGCCGCGGCTGCATTGGCTCGTCGGCTGACCCGTGGAGGCCATGCCTTGGGGGCGGGCGCGGCAGTGCGCGTTCGACGCCGTGTCGCCGGTCGACCCGGTCCGGCTGCCCCTGGCGAGGGCGGCAGGCGCGGTGCTCGCCGAGGACGCCGTGGCCCTCACCGACCTTCCCGTGGTTGCCACCTGCGCCATGGACGGGTGGGTGGTTGCGGGAGCGCCACCGTGGCGCGTGGCCGGGCAGCGGCTCGCCGGGCGTCCGGCTGGTCCTTCGGCCCTTCGCCCCGGCACCGCCCTGGCGATCGCCACCGGGTCGGTCGTTCCCGGCGGGGCTCGGTGCGTGCTGCGCCACGAGTGGGGGGAGCTGGCGTCAGGGGTGCTCAGCCTCGCGGCAGGGGCGCCGACCGATGCGCTGGCCCGGGGCCGCGACATCCGCCCGGCCGCCGAGGAGTGCCGGGCGGGCGACGTCGTGCTGCCCGCGGGCCAGAGGTTGCGGCCGGCGGCTCTGGGCTTGCTCGCGGCGGCCGGCCTGGACGACGTGGCGGTGCGGCAGGTGCATGTCGACGTCCTCGTGCTCGGCGACGAGCTGGTGGACGCCGGGCCTTCCGGCGCCGGCCTGCTGCGCGACGCGATCGGCCCCGTCCTCGTGGCCTGGCTGCCGGCGATCGGTGCCCGGCTGGGCACGCTGAGCCGGGTGGTCGACCAAGCGGGGGCCCTGGCCGCCGCGCTGGCCGGCTCGAGCGCCGATGTCGTGGTCACGACCGGCTCGACGGCCAGGGGTCCGGTCGACCATCTGCACGAGGTGCTCGCCCGGGCGGGGGCCCGTCTGGTGGTCGACGGGGTGGCTGTGCGCCCAGGTCATCCGCAGGTGCTGGCCGTGCTGCCCGACGGCCGGCCCGTGGTGGGGCTGCCAGGCAACCCGCTCGCGGCAGTCTCGGGTGTCGTGACGCTGCTCGAGCCGGCGCTCGCCGCGTTGGCTGGCGCGCCGTTCCCCGCGACGTCCCGGCTCAGCCTGGCGGTGGACGTCAGTGCCGGTGCTGAGGCCACGCGCCTCGTGCCGGTGTGCGACGGACGCCCTGCTCTGCACGCCGGGCCGGCCATGCTGCGCGGGCTGGCGACCGCCGAGGTCATCGCCGTGGTCCCGCCGGGGGGCGCACGGGCCGGAGAGGTGGTGGAGGCGCTGCCACTGCCATAGCCCCCACCCGTGCGTCTCTTTGGCGCGGCGGCACACTGCGCCAGACATTCTGGCGCAGTGTGCCGCCGCGCCAGTTCGGGTTCGGTGTGAGGCTCCGCAGTGCGCCGTTTCGAGCGGAGCCCGACGTCAGATGCCGGCTCGGCGGGAGATGGTCATCGCGACGGGCCGCGTGATGTCGGCGAAGAAGTCGTTGCCCTTGTCGTCGACCACCACGAAGGCGGGGAAGTCCTCCACCTCGATCCTCCAGACAGCCTCCATACCCAGCTCGGCGTACTCCAGCACCTCGACGTGCTTGATGCAGTCCTGAGCCAGGCGGGCCGCAGGGCCGCCGATCGAACCGAGGTAGAAGCCGCCGTGCACCTGGCATGCCTGCGTGACGGCGGTGCTCCGGTTCCCCTTGGCGAGCATGACGAACGATCCGCCCGCCGCCTGGAACTGGTCCACATAGGAGTCCATGCGGCCCGCCGTGGTGGGTCCGAACGACCCCGACGCGTAGCCCTGCGGCGTCTTCGCCGGCCCGGCGTAGTACACAGCATGGTCGCGCAGGTACGCCGGCATCGCCTCCCCGGCGTCCAGACGCTCCTTGATCTTGGCGTGGGCGATGTCACGGGCCACCACGAGCGGGCCGGTCAGCGAGAGCCGGGTCTTCACGGGGTGCTTCGACAGCTCGGCCCGGATCTGGCTCATGGGGCGGTTGAGGTCGATGCGCACGACATCGTCGTCCAGGTGCTCGTCGGTCGTCTCAGGTAGGTAGTGCGCCGGGTCGGTCTCGAGCTGCTCGAGGAACACGCCGTCTGCGGTGATCTTGCCCATCGCCTGCCGGTCGGCGGAGCAGGACACGGCGATCGCGACGGGCAGTGAGGCACCGTGGCGCGGCAGCCGGACGACGCGCACGTCGTGGCAGAAGTACTTGCCGCCGAACTGGGCGCCGATGCCGAACTGCCGGGTCAGCTCGAGCACCTGGAGCTCGAGGTCGAGGTCGCGGAAGGCGTGCCCGGCGGTCGAGCCGCTCGTCGGCAGCGTGTCGAGGTACTTGGCCGAGGCGTACTTGGCCGTCTTGAGGGCGAACTCCGCGCTCGTGCCGCCGACGACGACCGCCAGGTGGTAGGGCGGGCATGCCGCGGTGCCGAGCGAGCGGAGCTTCTCGTCGAGGAAGCGCATCATGGCGTCGGGGTTCAGCACCGCCTTGGTCTCCTGGTACAGGTAGGACTTGTTGGCCGAGCCGCCCCCTTGGCCATGAACAGCAGCTTGTACGTCGCCTCGTGACCGGGGGAGGTGTCGGCGTAGATCTCCACCTGGGCGGGCAGGTTGGAGCCGGTGTTCTGCTCCTCCCACATGGTCAACGGCGCCATCTGTGAGTAGCGCAGGTTCAGCCTCGTGTAGGCGTCGTACACCCCGCGCGAGACGGCTTCCTCGTCGCTGACGAGACGCCCGTCAGCCGCCGGGGTGGCGAGCACCTGGGTGCCGCGCTTGCCCATGACGACGGCGGTGCCGGTGTCCTGGCACATGGGCAGGACGCCGCCTGCGGAGACGTTGGCGTTCTTCAACAGGTCCAACGCCACGAACCTGTCGTTGGGGGAGGCCTCGGGGTCGTCGAGGATCCGCCGCAGCTGTGCCAGGTGCGCCGGCCGGAGGTAGTGCGCGATGTCGTGCATGGCGGTGTCGGTGAGCAACGTGAGCGCCTCGGGCGCGACCTCGAGGAAGGACCGCCCGCCCGCGTCGAGGGTGCGCACGCCGTCGGTGGTCAGCAGCCGGTACGGCGTCTCGTCCGCACCCGTGGGCAGCAGGTCGGCGTAGCTGAAGTCGGGCATCGTCGGCTCCTCGCGCGTGGTCGCACCGGGTCGCGTCCGACTCGAGCCTATCCACGCAGCACCAGTGAGCGACTGGCGCGGTGGCACACAGCACCAGTGAGCGACTGGCGCGGTGGCACACAGCACCAGACTGTTTGGCGCGGTGTGCCGCCGCGCCGAGCGCCCGAGCGCCAGGCCCGAGCCCGGGCCCGAGGCCGAGGCCCGAGACCCGCGGCGCGAATGTGTCAGTGCCGCGGGTAGCGCGCGTCGCGCGGGGCCAGCCACCAGGCGGCGTAGGGCGGCATCGAGTACACGCCCCAGTCCTCGACCGGCGCGAACGAAGACAGGTGCTCGAAGGGCTCCGCGAGCCCGGTCGCGGCCACGGCGCCCACAGGGACCTGCTGCCAACCGGCGGACATGTTGTAAAGCTGCACCATGGTGCCGCCCGGGTGGCGGCGCAGCAGCCCGAGGACCGCATCGTTGCCGGCGTCGATCGGTACGCTCTCGACGCCGGCGTGCAGCGACGGCAGGCTCGCACGTACCCGGGCGAGATGAGCCAGGCCGGAGAAGACGCGGCCCTCGACCGTGGACGGGTCGCTGCGCAGCGCAGCCCGCGCCCACGGCATGAACGGTCGATGCAGCCAGCGGTTGTCGTCGGCGAGCCGGGCGTCGTCCAGGTAGGCGTTGTCGTTGAGCAGAGCGATCTCGTCTCCCATGTACAGCAAGGGGATGCCCCCGTACCCGTAGGCCACGGCGTGCAGGAGGAAGATCCGGCCCAGCGAGAGGTTCACCCGGTCGTCGTCGCCCTCCTGCAGCGCCACCTCGAGGCCGGCGAGGCTGGCCAGGGTGCCGCTGATCCGGGCGTCCAAGGTGACCGGGTTCGCCTGGAAGACCACCCCGCGGGCGAAGGAGCCGGGGAAGTCGCCGCTGTAGAAGCGGGAGAGGAATGCGCGATGGCCGAAGCCCGACAGGCCCGTGGCCGCAGCGTCGGAGTCCGAGACAGCCCAGCCGATGTCGTCGTGGCAGCGTACATACGTGCCCCAGGCAGTGGTCACCGGCTTCGGCGGGGGTACGGCCAGGGCCCGCCGGGTCAGGCGCGTGTCGGCCGTCGCGAGGGCAGACCACAGCTGCACCATGAGGCTGTTGTTGTACGCGAGGTCGCAGACCTTCCCTGCACGAAGGCCGCTGCCGAGGTAGGCCGGCAGGTCCTCCGGCGACACGATGGCCTCGGCCTTGAACACCAGCGCCGGAGCGGCGATCCGGGCAGCGGCTCGCAGCGCCTGGACGATGTCGTGCACCTCGGGCTGGTTCTGGCAGGTGGTGCCCATCCGCTTCCAGATGAACGCGATCGCGTCCAGCCGCAGGCAGTCCACACCGACGCCGGCCAGGGTGAGGATCACATCGAGCATCTCGACGAACACGTCGGGGTTGGACCAGTCCAGGTCCCACTGGTAGCCGTTGAACGTCGTCCAGACCCAGGCGCCCGGTTGCGCCGCGCCGGGCACGACGACGTCCGGCTCCCAGGTGAAGCTACCGGGCGCGAAGTCGGGGAAGACCTCCGGCAGGCTGCGCTCGTAGGCGTCGGGCAGAGTGCGGTCGGGGTAGGTGTGGAAGTAGTCGCGGTACGGGGCATGGCCGTGCGCGGCGGCCCGCGCCCACGGGTGCTCCTTCGCGACGTGGTTGAGCACCAGGTCCAACGTGAGAGCGATGCCGTTCTCGTGCAGCGCGTCGGCCAGGTCGGCGAGGTCGTCCATCGTGCCGAGGTCGCTGCGCACCTTGCGGTAGTCGGCGACCGCGTAGCCGCCGTCGTCGGGGCCTTGGCGCGGCTGGAGGACCGGCATGAGGTGCAGGTACGTGACGCCGAGCTCGCGCAGGTAGCCGATCCGGTCGCGAACCCCCGTGAGGGTGCCCCCGAAGCGGTCGGCGTAGCAGACGTAACCCACCTGGTCGGGCCCGGCGAACCAGTCCGGTCGAAGCACCCGCTGGTCGTCGAGAGTGCGCAGCGCCGGCCGGCGCCGGGTGAAGGCCGATGCCAGCAGGTCGACCACCCTCTCGGCGAGGTCGGGGCCGACCGGGTCGCGGGTCTGCCCGCTGCCTCGGTACACCTCCAGGCCGTCGAGGAGGTCCGGGCCCCAGCGGTGGATCCGGTGGACGAGAGTGGTGACCTCATGGTTCGCCGTGCCCTCGAGCACCGTGCGGGCTCGTCGTTCCAGCGCCGGGACGTCGACCTGCACGTCGCCTCCTGTCCCAAGTCCCGGAGCGGGGGCTGAGCACCGCACTCCCGCGCAGCTGACACCGTCGCGCAGTCTAGGGATGAAATCGCTTCCGGCCCATACCCAGCGCGGTGACGTGCGCAGATGGCCCGAGGTGGACCCGACACGGGGGTCGGTTGTGCAAGCGCTTGTCACGGGTCACAGCCCCGTGGGACGGTGGCCGTTCCGGTCGGGCGAAGCGTCGTGCCCGGCCTTCGTCCAAGGCCCGGTTCGTCCAGGGAGCGGTAGGTGTCGGACAGCACCAGCGTGCAGGCGGGGCTGCCGGCCGTCGTCGTGCCACATGGCGGGACGGCGCGGCCGCGGTCCAGCATCGTGGACGTCGCCCGGCGGGCGGGGGTGTCCGTCGCCACCGTCTCGCGGGCGCTGCGTGCCATGCCGAACGTCTCCGCCGCCACCCGCGAACGCGTGATGCGCGCCGCCGCCGAGCTGGAGTACACGGCATCGCCGCTGGCCTCGGGGCTGGTCACGGGCCGGATCAGGTCGGTGGGCCTGGTGCTGCCGTATGCGGGCCGCTGGTACTTCGCCGAGGTCGTTCGGGGCATCGAGGAGGCGCTGCGCGCGCGGGGCTACGACCTCGTGCTCCACGTCCTGGGCGACGCCGCCCGTCGCCAGGAGTTCTTCGGCGAGCTGCCGGTGCGCCGCCGCGTGGACGGGGTGGTCTTCGTGGCCCTGCCGATGGACGAGCGCGAGCTCGACGTCTTCCGTGGCCTCGGGATGCCCCTGGCCTGCGTCGGCGAGCCCGTGCCCGGGGTGCACACCGAGGGGATCGACCACGTGGCCGCCGCCCGCCAAGCGGTCCGGCACCTGGTGAACCTCGGCCACCGCCGGATCGCGATGATCGGGGGCGACCCCGACGGCCCGGAGCGCTTCAGCGTGCCGGGCATGCGGGCCCGTGGTTACGCGGAGGCGCTGGAGGAGGCCGGTCTCGAGGCGCGCACGGACTGGGAGCGTGACGGCCGCTTCACCGCGCGCGGTGGCGAGCTGGCGATGACCGCACTGCTCTCCCAACCTGGCGGCCGGCCGACCGGCGTGTTCTGCCAGTCCGACGAGATGGCCTTCGGGGCACTGCGGGCACTGCGCCGATCCGGCCTGCGCTGCCCGGACGACGTGTCCGTGGTCGGCTTCGACGACCACGAGCTGGCGGAGACGTTCGACGTGACAACGGTCGCGCAGCCGGTGGCCGCGCAGGGTGCCGCTGCCGCTCGCTGGCTGGTGGAGCAGCTGGACTCGCCGGCCACGGCGGCCGCTGCAGCTTCGATGACTTCTGGGGCCGACGGGGCCGCCGGGGCCGCCGCTGCGACCGTGCTGCACCCCGTACGGCTCGTGCTGCGCGGCTCGACGGGCCCCGCCGCTGCTTGACGGCTGGTCAGCGTGACGGCAGGTCAGCGTGACGGCAGGTAAGCCGCGCGCAGGCTCAGCCGGTCGCGTCGAGGTCGGCCCGGGTGGGCGGGTCGGCGCCGGCCCTGGTGACAGTGATCGAGGCCACTCGTGCGGCGTGGCGGATCATGTCGGTCACGTGGTCGCAGCTGACCGCGCGCAGTGCCTCGACTCGGTTCGAGCCGAGCAGATCCGCACCGGCGAGGTGGTCGATGAGCGCCGACATGAACGAGTCCCCGGCTCCGACGGTGTCGACCACGGTCACGGGTGGAGCGCTGACCGTGACCACGCCCGCGTCGCACACCCCCGTCGCGCCCTCACCGCCGTAGGTGACCACGACGACGGCCGGGCCGATGGACTGCCAGGAGCGCGCGACGTCCACCGGGTCCTCGCCCGGTGCCAGCCAGGCCAGGTCCTCGTCGCTGACCTTCACCAGATGCGACCGGGCCACGATCCGCTCGACGCGGGCGCGCGCGACGGCCGGGTCGCCCATCAGGCGGGGGCGGGCGTTCGGGTCGTAGGTGACCGTGAGCCTGGCGGCGGCGGACTCCACGAGGTCGACCACCGTGTCGCCGCCGGGGGCGAGGAAGGCAGCGATCGACCCGGTGTGCAGCGCGGTGTAGGCAGTGACGTCCGGGACACCGTCGAGGTGCCAGTCGAGGTCGAAGTCGTACGCGGCGACCCCTCTGGCGTCCAGCCGCGCTGTTGCGGTCGACGTCCGGTCGTCGGTCACCGAGCCCTCGACCAGGATGACCCCCGAGGCCTCCAGGTGTCGGCGGATCGACTCGCCGCGGTCGTCGCGGCCGATGCGCGTGAGCAGGTTCGCTCTGCGCCCCAGCCTCGCCAGGCCGAGGGCGACGTTGGCGGGGCTGCCGCCCGGGTGCTCGGCACGGCTGCCGTCGAGGCGTTCGACGATGTCGACAAGGGCTTCCCCCACCACCAGGACGTCGTCCACGCCGCCTCCTCCACGCATCGCTCGGCGGTGCGCCGTCCCGCCTGGTGGGCGCGATCCTAGTGGCCCGGTTGGCGTCGAGCCGGGCCGCACCGCCACGATGGTGAGGTGAGCCAACCCACGACGCAGGCCGACGCGCCCGGTGCAGGCGGGGCCGCGCAGCGAGGGCGGTCGGGACTGCGCGGCTCCGCAGGCGACATGGTGCGGACGATGCTCGTGATCGTCGGCGCGGTGGTCCTGGTGGTGCTTCTGGTGCCCCGGCCCAACGTGGTTCCGGTCGTGAGCGTGGACGTCGCATCCGTGGCCGCCGACGCGGCGTCCGCCCTGGACTTCGCACCGGCGGTGCCGGTCGGCCTGCCGGGTGACTGGACGGCAACGAGCGCACGCGTGCAGGACGGGACCGGCGGGGTTCGGGCCTGGCATGTGGGTTACCTGACGGTGGACGGCCACTACGCGGCGGTGGAGCAGGCGGCGAACGCCCCGAGGGCCTGGGAGAACACGCAGGTCACCGACGGCGCCGCCGCCGGCACGATCACGGTCGACGGCCGCCAGTGGATAGACCGCAGCCGGCGCGACCGGGGGATCACCAGCTACGTGCTTCGCCGGCCGGGTCTGACCACCGTGGTCACCGGCCGGGCGCCGTTGGAGCAGCTGGAAACCCTCATGCGCAGCCTCCCGCTCCAGCCCTGAGCGCTGGGAGGGAGAGGACCACGCTCGCGGCGAGCGCGGCCCGAGCGTCGGCCACGCCCTACTCGGGGTGGTGGGAGCCGGTGTGGCCCTCGGGGGTGCTCCCGGTGGTCGCGCCCGGGCCGTCGGAGCGGGCGCGACCGGCGGCCAGGCTCGCCTCCACGCTCGCCCGCGCGCCGGCGAGCCAGCGTTCGCACTGCCGCGCGAGCGCCTCGCCGCGCTCCCACAGGCGCAGGGACTCCTCGAGGGTCTCCGACCCCGCCTCCAGGCGCCGGACGACGTCGAGGAGCTCCGCGCGCGCCTGCTCGTAACCGAGGCTCTCGACGTCGGCGTGTGCCGCCGACGCCGTCGAGGGCGCATTTGCGCGCTTGGCGTCCGGCGGGCTCACCGCGCCAGCCTACGGTGCACTGTCGGTGTCGGTGTCGGTGTGGGTGTCGGCGTGGCGCCGTCCCCGGCTGTCCCGGGCCGGTGCCAGAGCCCGCGCTCGCAGCTCCCCGGACGCCAGGCGGACCCGCAGCTTCGCCCCGGTCGCGACGGTCGCGGCGTCGCGCAGCACCCGGCCGGCGTCGTCCTGCACCACGGCGTACCCGCGATCGAGCGTCGCGGCGGGGGAGAGGGCACGCACGCGGTCGCGCAGATGCCCGACGTCGGCAGCCCCGGCGACCAGCCGGGCCGAGATGTCGCTGGCGGGCTCGCCGGGTCAGCTCCTCGATCTGCTCGGCACGGCTGCGCCAGACCTGGTGCGGGTCGGCGAGGGCGGGTCGCGCGCGCAGCGCGGCCACGAGCTGCTGCTCGCGCTCGAGCCGAGCCACCAACGCCGTGGCGGCCCTTGCCCGGGCCTGCGCCACCCCAGCCAGCTCGTCGGCCACGTCCGGGACGACGCGGCGTCCGGCGTCGGTCGGCGTGGAGCAGCGCACGTCGGCCACGTGGTCCACCAGCGGCGAGTCGACCTCGTGACCGATCGCGCTGACCACGGGCGTGCGCGCACGCCGCGACGGCCCGAAGCAGGGTCTCGTTGCTGAACGGCAGCAGGTCCTCCAGGGACCCGCCGCCGCGGGCGAGCACGATGACGTCGACCCGCGGCTCGGCGTCCAACGCCTGCAGCGCCGCGACGATGTCCGTGACGGCCTGCGGGCCCTGGATCGCGACCGCCCGGACGTCGAAGCGCACCTGCGCCCAGCGCCGCCGGGCGTTCTCCACCACGTCGCGCTCGGCGGCGCTCGCGCGGCCGCACACCAGGCCCACGACCCGGGGCAGGAACGGCAGCGGCTTCTTGCGCTCGGCGGCGAAGAGGCCCTCCGCGGCGAGAAGGCGGCGCAGGTGCTCGATCCGAGCGAGCAGCTCGCCCACCCCGACCGGGCGGATGTCGTCCGCGGCCAGGCTGAGGGTGCCCCGCTTCGGCCACAGCTGCGCGCGGGCGTGCAGGACGACGCGGGTGCCGTCGACGAGCGGGACGGCAAGGGAGTCCAGGACGCGGGCGTGGACCGTCACCTGGAACGACATGTCGACGTCGGGGTCGCGCAGGGTCAGGTAGCACGTGGGCTGGCCCGGGCGGCGCACGAGCTGCACGACCTGCCCCTCGACCCACAGCGCCGGTGCCTTGTCCAGGTAGTCACCCAGCCGCAGAGTGAGCATGCGCACGGGCCACGGCTGCTCCGGCGAGGTCTGCCCGGCCGTGCGAGGCAGCTGCCGGGGTGCCGGCGCAGTGCCCTGGCCAGGGTGCGGCCCCGAGGGCGACCCGGCCTGCGGCCCAGAGGGCGACCCGGGCGGCGGCCCGGGCTGTGGCTGGCTCATCACGCCACCGTACCTACGATGGGGAGGTGACCGAGAAGCTCGTCCCCAGATCGTCCACGCCCGCAGCCGTGACCCTTCCCGGCACCCCGGGGGTGGACGACGCGCCGCGCGGGCGCCTTCTCCTGGCCGCTCCGCGGGGCTACTGCGCCGGCGTCGACCGCGCCGTCGTCGCGGTCGAGAAGGCGCTGGAGCACTACGGGCCGCCCGTGTACGTGCGCAAGCAGATCGTGCACAACAAGCACGTGGTCGAGACCTTGGAGCGCCGTGGTGCGGTGTTCGTCGACGAGACCGACCAGGTGCCCGAGGGTGCGTTGGTGATCTTCTCGGCGCATGGTGTGGCCCCCGTGGTGCACGAGCAGGCCGCGCGCCGGCACCTGCGGACGATCGACGCCACGTGCCCGCTCGTGACCAAGGTGCACAAGGAGGCCGTCCGCTTCGCCGGTGACGACTACGACATCCTCCTCGTCGGCCACCAGGGCCACGAGGAGGTCGAGGGCACGGCGGGGGAGGCCCCGCAGCACATCCAGGTCGTGAACGGCCCGGACGACGTGGGCGCGGTGGTCGTGCGTGACCCCGCGCGCGTCGTCTGGCTCTCGCAGACCACGCTCTCGGTGGACGAGACCATGGCGACGGTCGAGCTGCTCCGCGAGCGGTTCCCCGCGCTGCAGGACCCGCCCAGCGACGACATCTGCTACGCGACGCAGAACCGGCAGGTGGCGGTGAAGAAGATCGCGGCGGAGTCCGACCTCGTGATCGTCGTCGGGTCGAGCAACTCCTCGAACTCCGTGCGCCTCGTGGAGGTCGCCCTCGAGCACGGCGCCCTCGCCGCGCACAGGGTCGACACGGCGGCCGAGATCGACGCGGCCTGGCTGGACGGCGTCACGACCGTCGGTGTGACCTCAGGGGCGTCGGTGCCGGAGATCCTTGTGCAGGACGTGCTGGCGTGGCTGGGCGAGCGGGGCTACGGGCCCGGCGGAGGAGGTCGTGACCGCCGAGGAGGACCTGCTCTTCTCGCTGCCCAAGGAGCTGCGGCGTGACCTCAAGGCGGCCTCGGGGGTCAGCTCTTGATGCGTTCCATCCGGGGGTCGTAGAGCGGTCGGAGGGACACGGTCGCCGGGTGGCGCCGGTCGGCCACCTCGACGTCCCACCGCTGCGCGTCGAGCCACACCTGGTCGATCGGCCCGTCGTTCTCGACCATCGCCAGCCCTACGGCTGCGCCGAGGGTGTGGCCGTACGACGCCGCCCTGATGTAGCCGACGGGGGTGCCGGCGCGCCGCACGACCTCCGCATGGAACATCAGCGGCTCGGGGTCGCGCAGCAGCACCTGCACGAGGCGTCGGGGCGGTGGGCCGGCGGCCTTGGCCGCCTCGACGGCCGCACGCCCCACGAACGGGGTGGGTCTGGTCAGGTCGACCGCGAAGCCGAGCCCCGCCTCGAGCACCGAGTCGGTGTTGTCGATGTCGTGCCCGTAGTCGCGGTAGGCCTTCTCCAGGCGAAGGCTTGCCAGCGCTTTGAGCCCCGCGTGGCGCAGCTGCAGTGCCTCCCCTGCTTGGACGATCCGCTCGTGCACGTGCACCGCCTGCTCGGCGGGGACGTACAGCTCGTAACCCAGCTCGCCGAGATAGGTGATCCGCACGCAGAGCACCCGGGCGAACCCGAGGTCGATGTGGCGCGCGGTCCGGTACTCGAAGGCCTCGTTCGAGAGGTCCTCACTCGTGAGCATCTGCAGGAGCTCGCGCGAACGGGGGCCCTGGACGTTGATCTGAGCGTGGCCCGATGTCTGGTCGGACACGAACGCGTGCAGGTCGCCGATGTGGCGGCGCATCCAGGTGAGGACATGACGGTGAGCCGTGTCGGAGGCCACGACCCAGAACTGGTCGTCGTCGAGCTTCGTGACGGTGAGGTCGGCCTCGATGCCGCCGCTCTCGTTGAGCCACTGGGTGTAGGTGATCCGGCCGGCCTCGCCGTCCACGTTGTTGGCGGACAGGTGGTCCAGCAGCCTCCCGGCGTCGCGACCCTCCACGAGGAACTTCGCCATGAAGCTCATGTCCATGCAGATGACGCCGCCCCGAGCGGCCTCGTGCTCCACGCGCCAGAGGTCGAACCAGTCGGGTCGCTGCCAGGAGAGCCGGTCCTCGACGGGCTCGGCGTCCATCTGCGCGTACCAGTCCGGGCTCTCCCAGCCACTGACGTCGCGGAAGTGTGCCCCCAGCGCTGCCAGCCGGTCGTGCAGCGGCGAGCGCTTGGCCCCGCGGGCGGTCTGCATCGACCGGGTGGGGTAGTGGCACTGGTACACCAGGCCCAGTGACTCGACGGTGCGGGTTCGGCGATAGTCGGGCGCCGCCTGGTAGGGGTGCAGCCGGTCGATGTTGAAGCCGGTGACGTCGACGTCCGGGCGGCCGTCCACGACCCACTGCGCGACCGCCCGGCCGAGGCCGCCACCGGTGAGGATCCCGATCGAGTTCAGCCCGGCGGCGACGAAGTAGTTGCGCACCTCGGGGGCCTCGCCGACGACGGGCTGCAGGTCGGGGGTGAAGCTCTCCGGCCCGCAGAAGAACGTGCGGATGCCGAGGTCTGCGGTGACCGGCACCCGCTGCATGGTCTTCTCGACGTACGGGCCCATGCGGTCCCAGTCCGGGGTGAGCGAGCCGAACGAGAAGTCCTGCGGGACTCCCTCGACCTTCCAGGGGGCGCACACCGGCTCGAAGAGGCCGAGCATCAAGCCGCCGGTCTCCTCGCGGTAGTAGCCGTACGAAGCAGGGTCCTCCAGCACAGGCAGGTCGGCCGGCAGACCCGGGATCTGTTCGGTGATGAGGTAGTAGTGCTCGGCCGCCTGCAGCGGGATGCTCACCCCGGAGCGGGCGCCCAGCTGGCGCGCCCACATCCCGGCGCAGTTCACGACGTACTCGGCCTCGATGTCGCCCAGCGCCGTGCGGACGCCGCTGACCCGCGCCTGGCCGTGGGCGTCGCGGGTCTGGAGGACGTCGGTCACCGACACGCCCTCGATGATCTGCACGCCTTGCTGCCTGGCGCCCTTGGCCAGTGCCATCGTGACGTCGACCGGGTTGGCGCGGCCGTCCTCCTGAACATAGAAGCCGGCGAGCACGTCGTCGGTGCGGGCCAGCGGGAAGAGCGCGGCGACCTCGGCGGCCGAGATCTCGTGGACGTCGATGCCGCAGTAGCGGTTGAACGCCGAGACCCGGCGGTACTCCTCGAGCCGGTCGGCGTCGGTCGCGATCTCGATGAAGCCGACGGGCTTGAAGCCGGTGGACTGGCCGGTCTCGGTCTCCAGCCGCGAGTAGAGGTCTCGGGTGTACTGGCGCATGGACGTCGACGTGTGCGACGTCGACCCGAACGTGACGATGAGCCCGGCCGCGTGCCAGGTGGTGCCGGAGGTCAGCCGGTCCCGCTCGAGGACGACGACGTCGCGCCAGCCGAGGTGGCCCAGGTGGTAGGCGATCGAGCAGCCGATGACGCCGCCGCCGATGACGACGACGCGCGCCCGTTGCGGGAGAGGGTCTGGCACGCGGGTCAGACTACGCAGCGCGCCGGCCGACGACCGCGACCAGCCCCTCGGGCAGCGCCTCGTCGCCGAAGGAAGCGCGCACCTGCGCCTCGACCCCGATAGCGCCGAGCAGCGACGGCAGCGTCGACGTGTCGACCAGCACGTTGTCGTGGTGCTCGTCGTCGCGCTGCCACGAACCATCACCGGTGCGGACGAAGGTGGTGATGTCGCGCTCGAACCGTTCGGGGACGGCCAGCGTGAACCGCGTGATGATCGCCATGTCGGCGCTGACCAGGGCGAACGGCGGCGCGCCGTCGCGCGCCCGACCGTAGCGCAGGTCGCACACGTCGACCGCCAGGACGCCTCCGGGGTTGACTGCCGCACCCATGGCGAGCAGCCCCTGGCGCAACGCCGCCTCGCTCGGGAGGTAGCTGAGGGCGTGGCCGACCGAGACGACCGCGTCGGCGGCAGGCACCTCGTCGTCCGGCAGGGTGAGCCGCCGGGCCTCGACCGCGGGCAGGTTGTGGCGAAGGCGGTCCAGCATGGCCGGTGAGGCGTCCGTGGCGAGTACCCGATGGCCGGCGCCGAGCAGGTGCCGCGTGAGGTGGCCCGTGCCGCAGCCGATCTCGAGCACGAGACCGTCCCGAGCCTGCACCTCGGCCAGCAGGCTCAGGATGCCCGGCGCGCAGCGGTCGGCGTGGAAGCCGAACCCGACGTCGTGGACCAGGGCCAGGTCCGGCCGGTACATCGGGTCGGGCATCACGACGCCTCTCGTCCCTCGATGAGCTCCACGGCGGTCAACGGACGGGGGATGGCGTGGGCGATCACCTCGACCTCGGGAATGTCGCCGTCCGTGACGCCGAGGTCGCGCATCTGCCGCGCCGTCACGAGAACCCGGCGTTCGAGCGTGCCGACGACGGCGTTGTAGTCCTCCACGGCTCGGGCGAGGCTGCGCCCTAGTCGCGCCGTGTGCCCGCCGAGGGTCGAGAGCCGGCTGTAGAGATCGCGCCCCACCGCGAAGAGCGCCTTGGCGTTGCCTGACAGTGCCTCGGACTGCCAGGTGAGCGCCACCGTGCGGAGCAGCGTCATCAGCGTGGTCGGGGTTGCGAGGACGACGCGCCGGCCGAGGGCGTGCTCCAGGAGTGCCGGGTCCGCGGAGCACGCCGCCGCCAGGAACGCCTCGCCGGGGACGAAGCACACCACCAGCTCAGGTGATGGGTCGAACGCGGTCCAGTACTCCTTGGAGGCCAGCGCATCCACGTGTGCGCGCAGGGCTCGCGCATGCTCGACGGCGGCCTCCGCCTGGCGCTGCGGAGTCGCCGGGCCGGCCTCGGCGGCCGCGAGGAAGGCCGCCATCGGCGCCTTCGCGTCCACGACCACGTGCTTGCCCCCCGGTAGGTGGACGACGAGGTCGGGGCGAACCGCTGCGCCGTCGGGCGTCGTCCCACTCGCTTGCGCGGTGAAGTCGACCCGCGCGACCATGCCGGCCAGCTCGACGACGCGTCGCAGCTGAACCTCACCCCAGGCTCCCCGCGCTGTCGGCGCCCTCAGCGCCCCGACCAGGGACGCCGTCTGGTCGCGGAGGGCCTCGCCCCCAGCCTGGACGGCGCTGAGCTGCTCGCCGAGCCGGGCGTACTGCTCGACGCGGTCGCGCTCGAGGACGGACACCTGCTTCTCCATGCGTTGCAGCGTCGCGGTCATCGGCGCGAGCGTGGCCGCCAGCTCGCGCTCGGCCGCCGTGGAGCCCTCCAGGTCGACCACGCGCTCGCGCAGAACGTCCCGCTCGACCTCCGCGGCGCTGCGCCGTCCGCCTCCGGCCATGCCCCCGCGCGCCACGACGGCGGCCCCGAAGCCGGCCCCGACCACCAGGCCCACGACGAGGCCCACCACGAGGCCCACCAGCAGTACCACCAGCGTGCTCGAGCTCATGGGTGAAGCCTGGCAGGGGGCACCGACAGGCCGCGGCCTCGGTAGACTCCCGTCCTCGTGGCTCTCACCATCGGGATCGTCGGCCTGCCCAACGTCGGCAAGTCCACGCTGTTCAACGCGCTGACCAAGGCCGACGTGCTGGCCGCCAACTACCCGTTCGCGACGATCGAGCCGAACGTGGGCGTCGTCCCGCTGCCTGACCCGCGCCTCGCCGTCCTGGCCGGGATCTTCAGCAGCGTTCGGATCGTGCCGGCCACCGTGTCGTTCGTGGACATCGCCGGCATCGTGAAGGGAGCCAGCGAGGGCGAGGGCCTGGGCAACAAGTTCCTGGCCAACATCCGCGAGGCCGACGCGATCTGCCAGGTCGTGCGGGCCTTCGACGATGACGACGTCGTGCACGTGGCCGGCAAGGTCGACCCGGCCGACGACATCGAGACCGTGCACACCGAGCTGATCCTCGCCGACCTGCAGACGCTGGAGAAGGCGGTGCCCCGCCTCGACAAGGAGGTCAGGGGCAAGAAGGCGGACAAGGCCGTGCTGGACGCCGCGCTGGCGGCCCAGGCCCTGCTCGGGCGGGGGACGACGCTGCACGCCGGCGCCGCGGCGTCCGGTATCGACGTCTTCGCCCTGCGCGAGCTGTCGCTCATGACCGCCAAGCCGTTCATCTTCGCGTTCAACGTGGACGAGGCCGGGCTCACCGACGTCGCCCTGCAGTCCCGGCTGCGCAGCGAGGTGGCCCCGGCCGACGCCGTCTTCCTCGACGCCAAGCTGGAGTCCGAGCTGGTGGAGCTGGACGCCGCGGAGGCGGCCGAGCTGCTGGCCAGCGTCGGTCAGCAGGAGTCGGGCCTCCACCAGCTCGCCCGGGTCGGCTTCCACACCCTCGGGCTGCAGACCTACCTCACGGGCGGCCCGAAGGAGGCGCGGGCCTGGACGATCCACCAGGGCTGGACGGCGCCCCAGGCCGCCGGCGTGATCCACACCGACTTCCAGCGTGGGTTCATCAAGGCCGAGGTCGTCTCGTTCGCCGATCTCGTGGACGCGGGTTCGATGGCCGAGGCCAAGGCGCGCGGCCGCGTGCGCATCGAGGGCAAGGACTACGTGATGGCGGACGGCGACGTGGTGGAGTTCCGCTTCAACGTGTAGCCGGGGGTCGAGCCCCAGGTGTTCGGCTGCCGAGAGTCGACGCGCCGTCGACCCCCGATGTCGATCCGGACCGCGCCCATCAAGGCGACCGGGTCGACTTCCTCCGGCCATCCGGCGTTCTGTCACGATCGATCGACAGTGGCAGCAGGCGACGGGCTCGGCGACCGGAGCATTCACGTCACCGAAGACCGAGTCCGCGACGCCATCGGCCGCCTCTTCCGCCCCACGATCTGCGGGTCGCGCAAGGCTGAACGCGATCGCGCCGATCCTCTGGTCAGCCGCTCCCCTGGTCAGCGCAGGGCCGAGAGTCTGCAAGACATCTCGCCACCCGGGCCAGCCAGTGATATCCTGTGATATCGACGGGAGGAACCGTGACCGACATTCTCATCAGGGACGTCCCCGAGGACGTCATCACCGCCATCGACATCAAAGCCCAGCGGGTCGGCCTCTCGCGAACCGAGTACCTCCGCCGGGCTCTGGCTCGTGAACGCGATGCCCAGTCGATCGAAGTCTCCGTGGCCGACCTGGCTGGCTTCGCCGATACCTTCGCCGACCTCGACGACCCCGACATCATGAGCCGCGCCTGGCGATGACCGGCTGGCTCATCGACAAGTCCGCACTCGTCCGACTCGCTATGAGCCCCGACGCCCCGGAGTGGGCCGGCCGCATCCAACGAGGACTCGTTCGGATCAGCACGGTCACCCGCCTCGAAGTCGGCTACTCGGCTCGCACCGCTGACGACCTTCGGCGTGCAATGGCGGTGCCACCGCTGAGCTCGATGCCCGTGGAGTACCTCACCCCGGCGATAGAAGACCGCGCCGTGCAGGTCCAAGCCGCGCTCGCCGATCGAGGTGAGCACCGTGCGCCATCGATCCCCGACCTCCTCATCGCGGCCGCGGCCGAGCTGGCCCAGCTGACCGTTCTCCACCTCGACAATGATTTCGATCTCATCGCCGGCGTCACCGGCCAACCAGTCGAACGGCTCAGCCAACCCTGACCTTCAGGGGGCGCTGGCACCCCGGCGGCAACTCGTCGACGGCGCTCCAGCACGAGCAGCCCCTGACCTCGTGCCGGCGTGCACGAAGGGTGGCAGTCTCGTCGCCATGGGCCAGAGGGACCGTGTTCCCGAGCCGCGCGACGGCGATGAGCGCAGCATTCTCCTCGGGTGGCTCGCCTTCCACCGCAACGCGCTCGAGGCCAAGTGCGCGGGGCTCGACGCGGACCAGCTCGTCGCCCGTTCCGCCCCGCCATCGCCGCTGTCCTTGCTCGGTCTGGTGCGGCACATCACCGAGATGGAACGCGTCTACGGCAGCTGGGCGCTCGGGCCGGACGTGCCGCTGGAGTGGGTCTGGGGTCAGTACACCGACGACGGGCCTGAGTGGGACATCGATGCCGACGCCTCCATGGTGGAGGAGTCGATGTCGGCCTGGAGGAACGAGAAGCAAGCGGCTGACCAGCGTATCGACGAGCACGACGCCATGGACTCGATCGGCGCGGGGAACGGCTTCAGCCTTCGCTGGAACCTGCAGAAGCTGGTCGGTGAGTACGCGCGGCACAACGGGCACGCGGACCTGATCCGGGAGCGGATCGACGGCCAGACGGGGGAGTAGGGCACCCCTGATCTCGCGTGGCGTGGGCGGCGAAGGCCTCGCGGATGATGCGCCCCGGCACCGGGCACGATCACGGCGTCGTGTCAGCTCGCGCCATGCACCTTCGGCGCGCGCTTCGCCACCGTCCGGACGTCGTCCCAGCTGACGTTCTCCGAGGCAGCGTGATCCGTAGATCACGGAAGGCCGCCGATGTGGCTCAGCTGGGGCTCGCCCGGCTTGGCGCTGCAGACGGTGGGGGAAGCCTTTCCGATGTGGGTGTCACGAGGCGGTGGGCGAGCGTGGACGTGACGGTGGGCTCAGGCGGTGGTGACTACCCCCACGTCAGTCCACCGTCGAGTCGACGCCCGGAAAGGGGCGCTGCCGCATGGGCAGATGCCACGATCTCGAGGACGGCGTGAGCCGGGTGGGACGGCGCGGCGTCCGTTGCGTATGTGCGTGCATGGCAAAGCATCGCGCGCACCAACGCCGGCAGCCGACCGCAGACGCCAAAGCGACGGCGCTGGCTGAGGGTCGGATCCACCGGCGGCCGCGCGGCGGGCCTGGGCGAAGGCAGCCATCCATGGGAACTCCCGGTCAGGGGTGACCCTGGCGGCGGGGGCTGGGGTGGCGCCGCCGCCCGCTCGGTCGTGGCGACGGTCCGAGCTACCCTGGGCCTGTATAACAGGTAGTCTGGTGTCCTCCCGAGTTGCACAGTGAACCGAGCTGCAGCGTCGCTACGAGGAGCCGACGGCGACCGACTTTTCTGCGTATACGACTGCCTTGCCCGTCATTGGTCTCAAGGCGGACCGGTGTCTCCGCCGATGGTGACGGTGTGCCCTCGGCCGGTGACGGGCTGCTCATTCCATGATGCAACTAAGAGTGAGGATCCCGGACAAAAAGGCCGCCTAGGTCCCATCGCGGCTACCTCTTCGTTGCATCTCGGTAACACCGACCTTGGGCGCTTGCGCCGCAGGGCCTCCGCAAGATTTATTGTCAGCGACCTTAGCAAGGGCTTGCTACGCCTGCCCTCAGGCGGGGGAGGCGTCAGGTTTCGCGTCGACGCCGGCCCCGGAGCACCCTTGCACCACCTGAGGAGGACCTCGCTTGAGCACGAAGCGCACTGGCGCCAAGGCGCTGGCACTGCTCGCTGGCTCGGCCTTGGCCCTGTCCGCCTGCGCAACCAGCAGTAGCGGCGGCGGCGGGACGACGAGCAGCAGCAGCGCCACGCAGCCCGCGGCCCCTGTCTCCATATCATTCGGCTACGCGCAGGAGTTCTCGTCCTACAACGCCAACACCCTCGACGGCACATCGCTGTCGAACACGGTCGTCCTCAACCAGGTGCAGCGCGGCTTCGTGTACTTCGCGCCCGACGGCACCACCACCCCCGACAAGGACTTCGGCACGTTCGAGAAGACCTCGGACAGCCCTCTGACCGTCAAGTACACGATCAACGACAAAGCCGTCTGGTCCGACGGCAAGCCGGTCGACTGCGACGACATCATGCTCTACTGGCTGTCCGGTAACGGCAGCACCGGTGAGAAGGGCTTCGCGGCTGCCTCGACGACCGGCACCGACCAGATGAACAAGCCGGACTGCAAGGCCGGCGACAAGGCCTTCACGATCACCTACAAGACGCCCTTCGCCGACTGGCAGGCCGCTTTCGGGTGGACGCAGATCATGCCTGCGCACATCGTCGAGGCGCAGGCCGGCATGACCAAGACCTTCATCGACCTCGCTGACACCCCGACCTCGCCGGACCTCACGAAGGCGATCGAGTTCTGGAACAAGGGCTGGGCGTTCAACCCCGGCGAGCTCAAGCAGGACATCATCCCGTCGGCCGGGCCCTACATGATCGACAGCTGGACGTCGGGCCAGTCGCTCACCCTCAAGGCCAACCCCAAGTGGTGGGGCGCGCCCGTCAAGGCCTCGACGATCGTGATCCGCTACATCGCCGACGACGCGCAGACCCAGGCGTTGCAGAACGGCGAGGTCAACATCATGGAGCCACAGCCCCAGGTGGACATCGCCAACCAGCTCAAGGCGCTCGGCGACAAGGTGAAGACCCAGTTCGGCGACCAGTTCTCCTTCGAGCACCTCGACTTCAACCAGAAGGGCGTGTTCAAGGACAAGAACGTGCGTGAGGCGTTCGCGAAGTGCGTGCCCAGGCAGCAGATCGTCGACAACCTGATCAAGCCGCAGAACCCGAACGCGCAGATCCTCCAGTCGCGCTTCATCTTCCCGTTCCAGCCCGTGTACTCGACGTACATCAACGGGCTCGGCGGGGACGCGTACAACACCGTCGACGCCGCGGGTGCCAAGACCCTTCTCGCGGGCAAGACGTACACGATCCGCGTCGGCTGGCGGAAGAACCCCGCCGCGATCAACAAGCGTCGCGCCGACACGATCGCGCTGCTGCAGGGCTCCTGTGGCCCGGTGGGCTTCAAGGTCGTCGACGCCGGCACCAACTCGTTCTTCGACAAGGAGCTGCCTTCGGGCAACTTCGACCTGGCGCTGTTCGCCTGGATCGGCTCCCCGCTGGTGACGTCGAACGCGTCGATCTACCAGACGAAGACCAAGGATGGCAAGGGCGGCCAGAACTACATCGCCTACAGCAACCCCCAGGTCGACGCAGCGTTCGCCGCGCTCAACATCGAGCTCGACAAGGACAAGCAGGTCGCGCTGCTGAAGCAGGTCGACACCCAGCTGTGGACCGACCTGGCGACCATGCCGCTCTTCGCGTTCCCGGCCATCGTGGCCACGGACGCCAAGACGGAGAACGTCCAGGCCAACGCGACGCAACAGGACCTCACCTGGAACGCCCAGGAGTGGAACGTCAAGCAGTAACGGGTCCCCCCGATGACGGCGGCGACCGCCGCCGCCATCGCGGCTGAACCGACGGCACGGGGCCGGGAGCATTCCCGGCCCCGTGCCGTTACCCTGTGCGCATCGTCCCCGCGGGAGGTGACCCTGTGGCCGTCTTCGTGGTGCGCCGCTTGATCGCGTCGTTCCTGATCCTGCTGGTCTCCACCTTCTTGATCTTCACTCTTGTCGCGATCTCCGGTGACCCCATCGCGGACCTGCGCACCGACACCAGCCCCAACCGCCAGGCCAAGATCGACCACCGGATCGCCGTCCTGCACCTGGACCAGCCGATCCCGGTGCGTTACGTGACCTGGCTCGGCGGCGCGGCCAAGTGCGCCGTCCCCGGCCAGCAGTGCGACCTCGGCAAGAACCTGCGCGACCAGGACGTCACGACGCTGCTCGGCCAGGCGATCTGGTCAACCCTGAAGCTGGTGACCGTCGCCACCGTGCTGGCGATCTTCCTGGGAGTCACGATCGGCATCGTGTCGTCGTTGCGGCAGTACTCCGGCTTCGACTACTCGATCACGCTGCTCGCCTTCCTCTTCTTCTCCCTGCCCATCTTCTGGATCGCGGTGCTCCTGAAGCAGTACCTGGCGATCGGCGTGAACGACTGGTACGCCGACCCCAAGATCGGCCTGCCGGTCGCTGTCGTGCTCTCCCTGCTCAGCGCTCTCACCTGGGGCGCGGTGATCGGCGGAACGGCACGGCGCAGATGGATCGTGCGAACAGTCGCCTTCCTCGTCTCCTTCGCCTTCCTGCTCTACCTGTCGACGGTCGGCTGGTTCACCGCTCCCTCGCTGGGGCCGGGCCTCATCGCGGTGCTGTCGCTGGGCGGCGCGGTCGTCGTCACGATCCTCATGGCCGGGCTCAACCGGCGCAGCGTGCTGTACTCGTGCCTGGCCACCGCAGGGGTGGGCTGCGTGGTGCAGTTCTTCGTGACCCCGTGGATCCAGCAGGACAAGTGGGCCTCCTGGCTGAACATCCTTGCCCTGGCGGTGGTGGCCTGCCTCGTCGCCGCGGGCATCGGCTACGCCCTCGGTGGCCTGGACCGAGCCCAGGCGATCAAGGCGGCGATGCTCACGGCCCTCGTGAGCGGGAGTTTCATGATCGTTGACGTGATGCTGCGCACGCTGCCCTCGTACTCGAAGCTGGTCAACGGGCGCGTGCTCGCGACGACGGGCTCGGAGACGCCCAACTTCTCGGGGACGTTCTGGCAGGGCCTGCTCGACCAGTCGACCCACCTGTTGCTGCCTACGCTGTCGATCATGCTCATCTCGTTCGCCGGCTACAGCCGGTACTCCCGCGCCGCGATGCTCGAGGTGATGAACCAGGACTACGTGCGGACCGCGCGAAGCAAGGGCCTCACCGAGCGCACCGTCGTCATGCGTCACGCCTTCCGCAACGCGCTGATCCCGGTGACCACCCTCGCCGCCTTCGACTTCGGCGCGCTCATCGGCGGCGCGGTGATCACCGAGACCATCTTCGCCCGACGAGGGATGGGCCAGCTCTTCGTCCAGGGGCTGCTGACGACCGACCCCAACCCGGTGATGGGCTTCTACATCGTGACGGCCGTGTCGATCGTGGTCTTCAACATGTTCGCCGACATCGCCTACGCCTACCTCGACCCGCGCATCCGGCTCTCCTGAACCCGGCCACCAGGCGGCCGGACCGGCTTGAATCGGCTGACGAGAGGAACACACCACGTGCCAGACACCGTGACGCCCGAGGCGCCGTCGCCGGGACCCGATCCGGGTGTTCCCGCCCGAGCCGGGGTGGAGCGCGAGTTCACCATCAAGGCGATGACCCAGCGGCAGCTGGTCACGAGGCGCTTCCTGCGCCATCGCGGTGCCATGGCCGGCTTCCTCGTCTTCCTGTTCACGCTCACGATCGCGTTCACCTCGATCGGGGTGGGCCCGATCCCGGGGTGGTGGCCGGTCTCGTACAAGGAGTCGGGAACCGTCGTCAACGGCGGCGCGATGACCCTGGACCTGCTGCCGAGCTTCATCGACGGGGACGGCCTCGCGATCGGCGACCACCCGTTCGGGCAGGACGACGTCGGCCGGGACTACTTCGCCCTCACCATGCGCGGTGCGCAGCGCTCGCTGCTCATCTGCCTGCTCGTCGGGCTCGTGTCGACCGTGCTCGGAGTGCTGGTCGGCGCACTCTCGGGGTTCTTCCGAGGGTCGACGGAGTCGGTGCTGATGCGGACCACCGACGTCTTCCTCACGATCCCCTTGCTGCTCATCGCCGCGGTCGTCGGGACGATCAGCAGCGGTAGCCCGGTGCAGCTCGCTCTGCTCCTCGGCCTGCTCGTCTGGACAAGCATGGCGCGCCTGGTGCGGGGGGAGTTCCTCTCCTTGCGCGAGAAGGAGTTCGTGGAGGCGGCGATCGCGATGGGAGCCAGCAGCCGCCGCATCATCTTCCGGCACATCCTCCCGAACACCCTGGGGACGATCATCGTCAACGCCACGCTCACCATCGCCGGGGCGATCCTTCTGGAGACGGCGCTGAGCTACCTCGGCTTCGGCGTGCAGCCGCCCGACACCTCGCTGGGCAAGCTCATCAGCGACTACCAGTCGGCGTTCCAGACCCGGCCGTGGCTGTTCTGGTGGCCCGGGTTGTTCATCGTGGCGATCGCCCTGAGCGTCAACTTCATCGGTGACGGGCTGCGGGACGCGTTCGACCCCAAGCAGACGCGGGTGCGCGCGTGATGGGCGACACCACGAGCGGCGGCGCGGAGCAGCCGACGCCGGGGGCCATGCCCTCGCGCGCGGCTCGGGCACGGTCGGCCACGGCGCCGCTGCTGGAGGTGGAGAACCTCACGGTGCGGTTCCCGACCGACGACGGCACGGTGAACGCCGTCCGAGGGGTGTCCTACACGCTCTCCGAGCGTGAGGTACTGGGGATCGTCGGCGAGTCAGGGTCGGGCAAGTCGGTGAGCTCCATGGCGATCATGGGCCTGCTGCCGAAGTCCGCCCAGATCACCGGGCGGATCCTGCTGGAGGGCAAGAACATCCTGGAGATGCCCGCCAAGGAGCAGCGCTCGCTGCGTGGTCGTCGGGTAGCGATGATCTTCCAGGACCCGATGACGGCGCTCAACCCCGTCTACTCGGTGGGCGACCAGCTCGCCGAGGCGGTGCGCTCGCACGAGGCCGTGAGCAAGAAGATCGCGCTCGGGCGTGCTCTGGAGATGCTCGACCTGGTCGGGATCCCCCGGCCCAAGGAGCGCTTGGGTGCCTACCCGCACGAGTTCTCCGGAGGAATGCGCCAGCGCGTCATGATCGCGATGGCGGTCATCAACAGCCCGGACGTCATCATCGCGGACGAGCCGACGACTGCCCTCGACGTCACCGTCCAGGCTCAGATCCTCGAGAAGCTCATCGAGGTGAAGGACGCCGTCAACGCCGCGATCCTGCTCATCACCCATGACCTGGGGGTCGTCGCGGGAATGGCCAACCGCGTGCTGGTCATGTACGCCGGCCGCGCAGTGGAGCTGGGGGGGACCCGCCAGGTGTTCGCGAGCCCGCGGATGCCCTACACCGCAGGGCTGCTCGGCTCGATCCCGGCACTGGACACGCACGGCCAGAGGCTGCGCCCGATCCCCGGCGCGCCGCCGTCGCTGATCAACCTTCCTGCCGGGTGCCCGTTCTCGCCACGGTGCCCGCTGCGCGAGGAGGACTGCGAGACGAACGAGCCGCCGCTGGCCGGCACCGACCAGCACGACCATGTGGCGGCCTGCCACTACTGGGGCCGGCTGGCCGACTCCGACGACCCCACCGCCTTCTTCCGCACCGACCGGGCAGGAGCGCGATGACGCAGCCGTCCTTGACCCCGCCGACCGCCGAGCCCGCGCCGTCGGTGGCTGTGGCGGCCGGTGCCACCGAGCACCTGCTCGAGGTGCGCGACCTCGTGATGAACTTCCCCGTGAAGGGCGGCGGGCTGCTGCGACGCACGGTCGGGCTACGTCCAGGCAGTCTCCGGGGTCAGCTTCTACGTGGACGCCGGCGAGACCCTGGGCGTGGTCGGGGAGTCCGGCTGCGGCAAGTCGACAACAGGTCGTGCCCTGCTCCAGCTGCACAAGCCGACCTCCGGCTCGGTGCGCTACGCCGGCCGCGAGCTCACGGATGCTGGACCGCAAGCAGATGCGTGAGGTCCGCCGGGACCTCCAGATCGTCTTCCAGGACCCGTACGCCTCGCTGAACCCGAAGATGCCGGTCAACGACATCGTCGGGGAGCCGCTGAGGATCCACGGCCAGTGGCACGGCGACTCCGGCATGGCCAGGGTGGCCGAGCTCCTCAAGGTGGTCGGCCTGAACCCCGAGCACGGCAACCGGTACCCGCACGAGTTCTCCGGCGGGCAGCGTCAGCGCATCGGCATCGCCCGGGCACTGGCGCTGGAGCCCAAGATGCTCGTGCTGGACGAGCCCGTCTCCGCCCTCGACGTCTCGGTGCAGGCGGGCGTGGTGAACCTGCTCGAGGACCTGCAGGACCGGCTCGGGCTGGCGTACATGTTCATCGCGCACGACCTGTCCGTGGTGCGGCACATCTCCGACCGCGTCGCCGTGATGTACCTCGGCAAGATCGTCGAGACCGGCTCCCGCGACGACGTGTACGACCGGCCGATGCACCCCTACACCCAGGCGCTGCTGTCGGCGGCACCGGTCGCCGACCCCGCCCTCGAGCGCGGGCGCGAGCGCATCCTGCTCGTCGGCGACGTCCCCTCCCCGGTGAACCCGCCGTCAGGGTGCCGGTTCCGCACCCGCTGCTGGATGGCTCAGGACATCTGCTCCACGCAAGAGCCGGAGCTGGTCGACCGTGGCGGTGGGCACCCCGTCGCGTGTCACTTCGCCCAGGTGCGCCACGTCGTCTGAGCGCCTCTGAGGACAGCGCCGCTCAGACCACGCCGCCTACGAGGCGGCCGATGCCGTACGTGACGGCCATCCCCAGCGCGCCCACCATCACGTTGCGCAGGATCGCCGGTCGCACGGGCGCCTTGCCCAGCCGCGCGCTCACCCAGCCGGTGATGGCCAGGGCGACCACGACGGAGCTGAAGCACACAGCCACGCGCACGCCGTCCGGCGGCAGCTCGATCGCCAGGAGGGGCAGCAGCGCACCCACGAAGAAGGCGATGAACGACGCCCAGGCGGCGTGCCAGGGGTTGGTGAGCGCCGAGGGGTCGATGCCGAGCTCGGCCTCGGCGTGGGCGGCGAAGGCGTCGTGGTCGGTGAGCTCCTGGGCCACCTGCCGCGCCAGTCGCGCGGAGAGCCCCTTCGACCTGTAGATCTTCACGAGCTCCTCGAACTCGTGCTCCGGGAGGTTCTCCAGCTCCCAGCGCTCGAGGTCGAGCAGGGCGCGCTCGCTGTCCCGCTGGGTGCTCACCGAGACGTACTCCCCACCGGCCATGGACAAGGCGCCAGCCACGAGACCGGCGATACCGGCGGTGAGGATGGTCACCCGGCTCGCGTTCGCCCCGGCCACGCCGACCACGAGACCCGCGACCGAGACGATGCCGTCGTTGGCGCCGAGCACCCCCGCACGCAGCCAGTTCAGCCGTCCGGAGATGTCCCCGTCGTGCGGTTCGTCCTTCTCGTGCTCCGCCGCAGGCTGCTCCTGCCCCAGGGCGGGCGGGTCGGCGGGCGCGTCGGCGGGCGGGTCTGCGGGCGGGGCGACGCTGCCGGCGGAGACCGCGTCGGAGGCTGCGTCGGAGGCTGCGTCTTCGGTGAGGTCCACCGAACCAGGCTAGCCCGGCGGACTGGCGGGCCTGCTCCGTCGTCCGGCGCGGGATGCGGTGGGGGATGCGACAGCGGCGACGCGGTGGGGACGAGACATCGGCGACGCGGTGGCTCAGGCGGGAACGGCGTCCGGATGGTTCGTGCACAGGCACAGCTCGTTGCCCTCAGGGTCGGCGAGCACCCACCAGGACGGCGCGAACTCCTCGGTCACCAGCCGCCCGCCCGCAGCCAGGCACGCCTCGACCCTGGCCTGGACGACCGACTCGGGGACGTAGACGTCGAGGTGGAACCGGCTGCGCTCGCGACGGGGCGGGTCCATCGACTGGAACCAGAGCACCGGCCCGCGCCCGGCGGGGTCGTGCAGCTCCAGCCCGCCCGCGGCCATCGGGTGCGGCACGTAGCCGAGCCCGGCGACCCAGAAGGCACGGATGCCGTCGGCGTCCAGGCAGTCCAGGGCGATCTCGATGCGCTCGGGCAGCGGTCGTGCCTGCGCGCCGACCTGCTCGGCGGCGGCGAGGATGCCTGCGGCGAGCTCGGTGTCGGCGTCGGTGACACCGCCTGCCGAGTGGGTGGACAGCGTGAACGTGACCGTGCGCCACCGCAGGTCGACGTCCGGGTGGTGGTTCATGGCCTCGGCCTGCTCGGCCACGAGCGTCACGAGGCGGACGGCGTCGGGGAAGGTCCCCGCCCGCAGCGCCACCGTCAGGCTGCCCTGGATCCCGCGGTGGACGCCGGGCAGCGTGGCGAGAGCGGCGGTGATCTCGTCGGTGTCGAGAAGTCTGGGCACCCCGGCACGGTAGCCCCGCCCGGTGCCGGCGTGCACGGCCGCGGACCAAGCCCTGGTGGCGTGCATTGCCGTGGTGGCGGGCATGGTCGTGGGCCACGCGGGTGGGCTGCGGGCGCCCGTCGGCGGCTGCACCGCCCCCTGTGCCAGGCTCGATCCCGTGACCGTCCCCGGCCCCCCCGAACCGAGCGCTACGCCCTCAGCAGCCCCCCTGTGGGTCGTCGGGGCCGCCCTTGTGGACGACCTCGTGTCCCCGAGGCTGCTGCTGAGCGCTCGGCGCACCGAACCGCCTGCCTTGGCGGGTGGCTGGGAGCTGCCCGGCGGGAAGGTGGAGCCGGGGGAGGACGCAGCCTCGGCATTGCACCGCGAGCTGGCCGAGGAGCTCGGCGTGCAGGTGGAGCTCGGCGAGGAGCTGGACGGTCCCGACCCCGGGCTACCCGGGTGGCCGCTGCCGCCGCGCCATCGCATGCGCGTGTGGCTCGCCGTCGTCGTCGCGGGGGTGCCCGCGGCCATCGAGGACCACGACGCTGTGCGCTGGCTGGGCCCCGGCCAGTGGCTGGACGTGGGGTGGCTGCCGGCCGACGTCCCGATCATCCAGGCCCTGCTGGATCGCTCGCCGCAGGCGCGCTGACCAGGGCCGGTGCCCGCGGACCGTAGACTTGTCGCCGATCCCACCCCCGTCGGAACGAGCCACCACGCATGCCACAGCGCACCCGCGACGACCTGCGCAACATCGCGATCATCGCCCACGTCGACCACGGCAAGACCACCCTTGTCGACGCCATGCTCTGGCAGACCGGCGCCTTCGGTGAGCACCAGCACGTCGAGGAGCGGGCCATGGACAGCGGCGACCTCGAGCGCGAGAAGGGGATCACGATCCTCGCGAAGAACACCGCCGTGCGCTGGAAGGGCCCCGGTGCGCCTGAGGGCGGCGTCACGTTCAACATCATCGACACCCCCGGGCACGCCGACTTCGGCGGTGAGGTCGAGCGCGGGCTGTCCATGGTCGACGGCGTCGTGCTGCTCGTCGACGCCTCCGAGGGGCCGCTGCCGCAGACCCGGTTCGTGCTGCGCAAGGCGCTGAGCGCGCACCTGCCCGTCGTCCTGGTCATCAACAAGGTCGACCGGCCCGATGCCCGCATCGCCGAGGTGGTGGACGAGACCTACGAGCTGTTCATGGACCTCATCGACGGCACGGGGCTGGATGCCGACGCGATCCTGGACTTCCCCATCGTGTACGCCTCCGCCCGGGCCGGGCGCGCGGGGCTCGAGCGGCCCGGTGACGGCGTGATGCCGGCCAGCGCGAACCTCCAGCCGCTCTTCGAGACGATCATGGACGCCGTCCCCCCGCCTTCCTACGACGACGAGACCCCGCTTCAGGCGCACGTGACCAACCTCGACGCCTCGCCCTTCCTCGGCCGGCTCGCGCTGTGCAGGGTGCGTTCGGGCACCATCCGCAAGGGGCAGCAGGTCATGTGGTGCCGCCGGGACGGGTCGACCGAGCGCGTCAAGGTGACCGAGCTCCTGGTGACCGAGGCGCTGGACCGGGTGCCCGCCATGCAGGCCGGACCAGGCGACATCATCGCGGTGGCGGGGATGCCCGACATCACGATCGGTGAGACGCTGGCCGACCCGGACGACCCGCGGCCCTTGCCGCTGATCACGGTGGACGAGCCCGCGATCTCCATGACGATCGGGACGAACGCCTCCCCGATGTCGGGGCGAGTCCGTGGCGCCAAGGTCACCGCGCGGCTGGTGAAGGACAGGCTCGACCGCGAGCTTGTCGGCAACGTCTCGATCCGCGTACTGCCCACCGAGCGGCCCGACGTGTGGGAGGTGCAGGGGCGTGGCGAGCTGGCGCTGGCGATCCTCGTGGAGACGATGCGCCGCGAGGGCTACGAGCTGACGGTCGGCAAGCCCCAGGTCGTGACGCGGCTGGTGGACGGCGCCCTGCACGAGCCGTTCGAGCACCTCACCGTGGACTGCCCGGAGGACTACCTCGGGGCGGTGACCCAGCTGCTCGCCGTCCGCCGCGGGCTCATGGAGCAGATGGTCAACCACGGGACCGGCTGGGTCCGTATGGAGTTCACCGTGCCGGCCCGGGGGCTCATCGGCTTCCGCACGGAGTTCCTCACCGAGACCCGGGGCACCGGCATCGCCCACCACGTGTTCGACGGGTACCAGCCCTGGGCCGGTGACCTGCGCACCCGCCCCACGGGCTCGCTCGTGGCCGACCGCGCCGGCCTCGCGACGTCCTACGCGATGTTCAACCTGCAGGAGCGCGGCACGCTCTTCGTGGAGCCCACGACCGAGGTGTACGAGGGGATGATCGTCGGGGAGAACTCGCGGGGCGACGACATGGACGTGAACATCACCAAGGAGAAGAAGCTCACGAACATCCGCTCCTCGACCGGCGAGGAGCTCGAACGGCTGGTGCCGGCACGCCGGCTGTCCCTGGAGCAGTGCCTGGAGTTCTGCCGGGACGACGAGTGCGTCGAGGTCACGCGGGACGCCGTCCGCCTGCGGAAGGTGGAGCTGTCCAGTGTGGAGCGGGAGAAGTCCCGTGGCAGGGCCAAGAGGGGCTGACCCACCGGGTGCTCTTTGGCGCGGCGGCACACAGTGCCAAACAGTTTGGCGCAGCGTGCCGCCGCGCCAGTCGAGGGTTGGACGGATCCTCCGCAGTGCGGCCCACCCGGGGCCAGCGCGCGCAGTCGCGCAGCCATCGCCGCGCAGCCATCGCCGCGCAGCCATCGCCGCGCAGGTCCAGAATGCCGGGATGACCACCGCCGATCGCCGCCTGCTGCTCGTGCACGCCCACCCCGACGACGAGACGATCAACAACGGCGCCACCATGGCGATGTACGCCGCAGCCGGTGCCGGCGTCACGCTCGTCACGTGCACCCGCGGCGAGGAGGGCGAGATCCTCGTCCCCGAGCTCGAGCACCTGGCAGCAGGCAAGGAGGACCGCCTCGGCGAGCACCGCGAGACCGAGCTCGCTGCTGCGATGGCCGCGCTCGGCGTCTCCGACCACCGCTTCCTCGGTGCCGCCGGCCACGGCTTCGACGAGGTGCGCTACCGCGACTCCGGCATGGCCTACGACGAGGAACGCCGGGTCGGCCCGGTCGCCGACCTGCACCCGGATGCCTTCGCTCTGGCACCGGTGGACGCCGCCGCCGCGCGTCTTGCAGCCGAGCTGCGGGAGGTGCGTCCCCACGTTCTCGTGACGTACGACCCCGACGGTGGCTACGGGCACCCCGACCACGTTCAGGCACACCGCGTTGCGATGCGGGCCGTGGACATGGCTGCCGACGGTGCCGGCGGCCCTGGCGGACCGGCCTGGGACGTGCCCAAGATCTACTGGATCGCCCTTCCGGAAGGCCTCGTGCGCACGGTCATGGAGCAGATGGCCGGGGCGGACAACAACCCCTTCGAGGGTTGGGATGCCGGCGGAAGGCTGCCCAGCATGATCATTCCGGACGAGGAGGTGACGACGGCGGTCGACGCGTCGACCCACGTCGAGGCGAAGATGGCGGCCCTGCGCGCCCACGCAACCCAGATCAGCGTGAACGACGGGTTCTTCGCCCTCAGCGACGGGGTGGGCCAGCCCTTGGCCGGCACGGAGTTCTACCGGCTGGTGAAGGGCTCAACCGGCCCGGACCGCGACGCCGACGGCCGCGAGTCGAGCCTCTTCAGCGGCCTGTGACCCTCGCGATCTCTGGCGGGCACATCGTCGCCACATGGCGATGTAGGCGGCAGCTTCCCGCCAGAGGTCGCAGCGGCTAGGGGCGGCCGGGGCTCCTCGAGAGCACGATCACGCTCTTGGTGCGCACGACGGTCGGCTCGGCGCTGATCCGCTCGAGGATGCGCTCGAAGTCCTGCACGCTGCGTGCCCGCACGTGCAGCATCGCGTCGGCCTCTCCCGAGATCGTGCACGCCGTCACCACCTGAGGATGCTTGGCCGCGATCGCGAACACCTCACCAGGCGCGGTCCTCGCGCGGCAGTACAGCTCCACGTACGCCTCTGTCGACCACCCGAGCGCGGCGGGGTCGACGACGGCCGTGAAGCCGGTGATCACTCCTGCCGCCCGCAGCCGGTCCACCCGGCGCTTCACGGCCGGCGCCGACAGCCCCACCGAGTCACCGATCCGGGCGAAGGTGGCCCGCGCGTCGTCCTGCAGGCACACCAGAATCTGCTCGTCCACGCTGTCGAGGGCCATGGGCGCAATGATTCCCCATCAGCTACGGCACAGGCGCAACGGATCGCCGCCATCAGGCAACGGAGACGGATTGTCGCTGTGCGGCGGATTCCGTACGGTCTAGAGGGGGCTCGAGCACGACGGCCCCGAGACCACGACGCACCGCGACCCGAGACGAGACGCCGATGCCGACCCACCTGCCGACCGCGCCTGCCACCCCGCACGTCGCGCACAACTACCACCCACTGCCGGTCGTGGTCGCCCAGGCCGAGGGGGTCTGGGTCACCGACACCGACGGCCGTCGCTACCTGGACTGCCTGGCCGGGTACTCGGCGCTGAACTTCGGCCACGGCCACCCGGTGTTGCTGGACGCCGCGCGCGCCCAGCTCGACCGCGTGACCCTGACCAGCCGCGCGTTCCTCCACGACCAGCTCGAGGCGTTCTGCGCCGAGCTCGCCGACCTCGCGGGCATGGAGGTCGTGCTGCCGATGAACACCGGTGCTGAGGCCGTCGAGAGCGCCATCAAGATCGCTCGCAAGTGGGGCTACGACGTCAAGGGCGTCCCGGCCGACCACGCGACCATCGTCGTCGCGGCCAACAACTTCCACGGCCGCACCACCACGATCGTCAGCTTCTCCACCGACCCCGTAGCCCGCAACGGGTTCGGCCCGTTCACGCCGGGCTTCCGCATCGTCGGCTACGGCGACCCGCACGCCCTCGAGGCCGCGGTCGACGACACGACGGTTGCGGTGCTCATCGAGCCGATCCAGGGCGAGGCGGGCGTGATCACACCACCGCCGGGCTACCTGCAGGCTGTCCGCGACATCTGCGACTCCCGCGGCGCGCTCTTCATCGCCGACGAGATCCAGTCCGGCCTGGGCCGGACGGGCGCGACGTTCGAGTGCCAGCGCCAGGGCGTCAAGCCGGACATGTACCTGCTCGGCAAGGCCCTCGGCGGGGGCATCGTGCCGGTCTCCGCCGTGGTCTCGCGAGCCGACGTCCTCGGCGTCCTCACCCCCGGCACGCACGGCAGCACGTTCGGCGGCAACCCGCTCGCGTGCGCCGTGGGCCGCGCCGTGGTCACGCTCCTGCGCACGGGGGAGTACCAGGAGCGTGCCGCCCGGCTCGGTGTGCTCCTGCAACGGCGGCTGCACGACATGATCGGGCACGGCCTCACCGGGGTCCGCGGCGTCGGGCTGTGGGCCGGCATCGACGTCGACCCCGAGATCGCCACCGGTCGCGAGGTCTGTTACGCGCTGGCCGAGCACGGCGTGCTGGCGAAGGACACGCACGGGTCCACCATCCGCCTCGCCCCACCCCTGGTGATCAGCGAGGAGGACCTCAACTGGGCCGTGGACCAGCTCGCCGCCGTCCTCAAGGAGCTGCAGGCGGACGTCGCCGCGCGCTGACTCCCGGGTCGGACGTCGCCGCGCGCTGACTTTGCGGTGCTGGACGTCGCCGCGCGCTGACTTTGTGGGCGCTGGACGTCGCCGCGCTGGCTTTTCGCGTCTGGACCTCGCTGCGCCGAAGTTGTGGGCGTGCTTGCGCCGAACGGGTGAATCGCTGCCCGCCGACCGTTGGACCGCACGCTCCGGCGGATGACTTAGGCCCGCTGCCGGGAGACCGTAGGTCCGTGCGGCCGCATCGTCCGCGCCCAAGGACTGGGAGGACGTGTCGTGGCCGAAGGCAGCCAGGTGGGGCGCGCGCGGCGCGAACCCGTCGCCGGGCTCGTGACCGTGGGCGGCACGGCACCGGGCGGCACCCCGTCGGGCGGCACGGCGCCGGGCGGCACCCCATCGGGCGGCACCCCGGCGTACGGGGCTCCGCGCCGGACCCGCGACGGCGCGGACGTCGCCCGGGCTCGTGAGCGCGGCCGTCAGCGGCGGCTGAGGCGCCTGGGCCTGGTGCTCGCCCCCGTGGCGCTCCTGCTCTGGGGCCGGCTTCTGAGCGGTCACCCGCTCGGCTGGCCGAGCCTGCCGTCCGTGGACCCCCTGTACCTCATGAGCGGCCTCTTCTTCGGCGTGCTCACGTTCACGCTGCTGGCGACGACCATGGTGGCCGGGCGCTCCCCGCACACCCTCTTCCGGCCCGAGCAGATCGCGGTCACTTTCGACGACGTCAAGGGCCTGACCCCGGTCAAGGAGGACGTCGCACGCAGCCTGGACCTGTTCCTGGCCGCGGCGACGTTCCGCCGGGAGATGGGCGGGACGCCGCGGCGGGGGCTGCTCTTCGAGGGCAACCCCGGCACCGGCAAGACGTTGATGGCCAAGGCGATGGCGGCCGAGGCCGGCGTCCCCTTCCTGTTCGTCAGCGGGTCCTCGTTCCAGTCGATGTACTACGGCGCGACCGCGCGCAAGATCAGGTCCTACTTCACGGCCCTGCGCAAGGCCGCGCGGCGCGAGGGCGGTGCGATCGGGTTCATCGAGGAGATCGACGCGATCGCCACGACACGCGCGGGGATGCCCGCGGTCGCCGCGCCGAGCATCGGGCAGTCCTCGACCTGGTCGCAGGCGAGCGCGGGGCCGGACTGCGGCGGCCTCACCGGGCTGCCCGGCCTACGGTCCGCGTTCGGGGCGTCGGCCATGGCCGGCGGCCCGCCGCTCGGCGGTACCGCGGTCAGCGCGGCGACCATGACCGAGGGCGTGGGGGGAGTGGTCAACGAGCTTCTTGTGCAGATGCAGTCCTTCGACACCCCGACGCTCTGGCAGCGAACCAGGTCGCGGGCCTCGGACGCGCTGAACCAGTTCCTGCCCGCGCACCGCCAGCTGCCGCGCCCTCGCGTCGAACCGGTCAACGTCCTGGTCATCGCGGCCACGAACCGGGCCGACAACCTCGACCCGGCGCTGCTGCGACCCGGCCGGTTCGACCGTCGGCTCGTGTTCGACCTGCCCGACAAGGCCGGGCGGCGCGAGATCATCGACTACTTCCTCGGTGGCAAGTCCCACGACGCGGCGCTGGACGACGACGAGCGGCGTGACGCCCTGGCCGGCATGACGCAGGGGTACAGCCCGGTGATGATCGAGCACCTGCTCGACGAGGCGCTCGTGAACGCGATCCGCCGCGGCGCCCCGGCGATGTCGTGGAACGACCTCGAGCATGCCCGCATGGTCTGCGAGGTCGGCCTCGGCCAGCCGGTCGGCTACACCGACCACGAGATGCAGCTCATCGCCACGCACGAGGCCGGCCATGCGACGGTCGCCTGGCTCGTGGCACCGCAGCGGCGCTTGGAGATCCTCACGATCGTCAAGCGGGCCAGCGCGCTCGGCCTGCTCGCCCACGGGGACCGCGAGGACGTGTACACGCGCTCCCGCAAGGAGCTCGAGTCGTTGATCCGGATCGCCTTCGGCGGCCAGGTGGCCGAGGAGCTCTTCTTCGGCGACGTCTCCACCGGGCCCGGCAGCGACCTGCTCTACGCCACCGGGGTGGCCGCACAGATGGTCGGCTTCGCCGGCATGGCCGGCACGCTCGTCTCCTTCGCCGCCGTGCAGTCCTCCGCGCTCTCCTCGGCCAACCTTGTAGGCCGCGTGCTGGGCGACGCCGAGGGCCGTCGGATGGTCGAGGACCTGCTGCAGCGTCAGAAGGCCGAGGTGCGCAGCCTGCTGGCGGCCAACAAGCACCTCGTGGCGGCGCTGCGCGACGCGCTGCTGGAGCGCCACGAGCTGATCGGTCACGAGATCACCGATGTTCTCGAGCAGGCCCGCCGGGCTGAGCACGTCGACCGGCCCCTGCGCCGTGACGCCCACCGTGTCGAGCGAGGGCGCGACACGGACCCCGTGGTCGTGGATCTGCGCGACGTCGCAGCGCCCCGAGAGGACGGTGTGCCGGGCGTCGTAGGCTGACCCGGTGCACCCCGCGCAGCCTTCGGCCACCACAACCCCGGCGGCCTCGGCCGCGGCCCTGGACCTGGGGGCCTTCCGCCGGGCCGCGGGACGGTTCACCACGGGAGTCTGCGTGGTGACGGCGCGCCACGACGGGCTCGACCACGCGATGACGGCCAACGCCTTCACGTCTGTCTCGCTGGACCCTGTACTCGTGCTTGTGTGCGTCGAGACCGACGCGCGCTTCCACGACGCGATCACGCAGTCCGGCCAATGGGCCGTCAGCGTGCTGGACGGCTCGGCCCGCCCGGTCGCGGACTGGCTGGCCACTCGCGGCCGTCCGCTGCACGGTCAGCTGGACCGCGTCCCGCACCGTCACGGTCCGGTGACCGGAGCGGCCCTGGTGGAGGCGGCCGTCGCGTGGCTGGAGTGCAGCACCCAGGCCGTGTACCCGGGTGGCGACCACAGCATCGTCGTGGGGGAGGTCGTGTCGGTCGAGGTCGGTCCGGACGACACCGGCACGTTGCTCTACCACCGCAGCGGCTACAGCCATCTGCGCTGAGCGCGAACCGCGGCGTCAGGCGCTTGCTCTCCGGTGGTCGTGGGCCTGGTAGTCGTGCGCCAGGTCGTCGTAGGCCTCGTAGTCGCGCGCCAGGTCGTCGTAGGCCAGGTCGTCGTAGGCCAGGTAGTCGTAGGCATGGTGCACCTCGAACCCCGCCGCGGTGTACATCGCCTGCGCCACGAGGTTCTCCAGCCCCACCTGCAGGTACGTCGCCGCGGCACCGCGCCTGGATGCCCAGGCGGCGATCATGCCGAGCAGGGCGGTCGCCAGGCCCCGGCGCCGGTAGCCGGGGTCGACCTCGACCGCAGTCAGGCCCGCCCACCCTCCGGCCACCGAGCCGCGAGCCACCGCGACCGTCCGGCTGCCGTCGCGCACCGAGGCGAACACCTGCTCGGCCGCGGAGAGCAGCAGAGCCAAGCCGGCGGGCGGCAGGGCCGAGCCCCGGTAGCGGTAGGCCGCCAGCCACGCGTCGTCGGGGCGGTCCTGCAGGTCCCAGGTCAGGCCGCCGAGGTGGTCGTGCCCAGCCGGCGCCGACGAACGCAGCCCGGCCGTCGCAGCCGTGAGCACGAGCGCCCCCGCGCCGTCGACCACCCGCCACCCGTCATCGGCCAGTGCGGCCGCGGCCGCCTCGAACGGCGCGCCCTCCAGGGCGACGCCACCGGCGGCGACCCTCGGCAGGCAGGCCAGCGCGGGCAGCCCTCGCGCCGCGTACCAGGCCCGAGCGTCGTGCACGGCCTGCGTGGGCGGACGGTCCGGCTCGCCCAGCGGCAGAAGGGAGTTCCCCCGGCTCGTGAAGCCGCCCGAAGCCCGCAGCAGCCAGCCCCCCCAGCGCGCCCGATCCAATGCCCGCCAGTGCAGGGCCGTCACCGACTCGAGGTCGACCACGCCGAGCGCTCGGTGCGGGGGCGCGGGTCGGCTCGGGCGCGGCGGCACGGCTTTCCCTGCCAGCACGTCGGCCAGGGCGACCACCACCGAGGCGCCGGTGGCGTCACGGGACGCCGGGCGCCGTCCCGGGTCGCGTCGGAGAACGAGGGACGTCGTCGTCACCGTCTCGAGCAGGCCGACGACGTCGGTCGAGGCGCCGTCCGGCGTGCGGTGTCGCACGACGACACGGCCGCCGACAAGGCGTTGCCACTCCTGAGCCGACGACGTCGGCGACACGACGCACCCCCGGGTCACATGGTGTTCTCCCGTCCGCGATACTAGGCGGCGACCTAGGGTCGGCCCGGGTACCGGCCACATCACAGGAGGACCGTCGTGACGTACGTCATCGCCCAGCCCTGCGTGGACGTGAAGGACAAGGCGTGTATCGAGGAATGCCCCGTCGACTGCATCTACGAGGGCATTCGCTCCCTGTACATCCACCCCGACGAGTGCGTCGACTGCGGCGCCTGTGAGCCCGTCTGCCCGGTCGAGGCGATCTTCTACGAGGACGACACGCCGGAGCAGTGGAAGGACTACTACAAGGCCAACGTCGAGTTCTTCGACGACCTCGGCTCCCCCGGTGGTGCGGCGAAGATGGGCGTGATCCCCAAGGACCACCCCGTGGTCATGGCCTGCCCGCCGCAGGGCGAGGGGCACTGAGCCCCACTCGTGCGTCGGGCGCGCCGCGTCCTGCCCGACTTCCCGTGGGACACGCTCGCGCCGTACGCACGCGCGGCGCGGGCGCATCCGGACGGGATCGTCGACCTCAGCATCGGCGCTCCCGTCGACCCGACGCCCCAGGTCGTGCGCGAGGCGCTCACCCGGGCCTGGGACGCTCCGGGCTATCCGCAGACTCACGGGACGGCGCCGCTGCGGCAGGCCGTCGTCGACTGGTTCGCCCGTCGGCGCGGGGTCCCGGACGTCGACCCGGCCACTGTGCTCCCCACCATCGGGTCCAAGGAGCTCGTGGTGTGGCTGCCGACGCTGCTCGGGCTCGGTCCCGGCGACGTCGTGGTTCACCCCGAGGCCGCCTACCCCTCCTACGACGTCGGTGCCAGGATCGCCGGGGCGACGCCGGTGCCCTCTGACGGCACGGCCTGGGTGCCTGCTCTCGGCGGCACACCCGCGGCGGCCTTCGGAGGGCCGGACGACGGACGCGTCCGCCTGGTCTGGCTGAACTCCCCGGGCAACCCCACGGGACGGGTGCTCGACCGCGACCACCTGGCTGCGGTGGTCGCGACCGCGCGGGCGATCGGTGCGGTGGTCGCCAGCGACGAGTGCTACGCCGAGCTGGCGTGGGACGTCGCGGACGTGCCGAGCATCCTCGACCCGCAGGTGTGCGGCGGTTCGCCCGAGAACCTGCTCGCGGTGTACTCGCTCAGCAAGCAGTCGAGCATGGCCGGCTACCGCGCCGCGTTCGTCGCCGGCGACCCGGTGCTCGTCGACCGCCTGCTCCAGGTGCGCAAGCACGCTGGGATGATCATGCCGTGGCCGGTGCAGGAGGCGATGCGCGCCGCCCTCGGCGACGACGAGCACGTACGCGAGCAGCGTGAGCGCTACCGCGCACGTCGGGAGGTGGCCACCGATGCCCTGCACGCGGCGGGGTTCCGCATCGACGACTCCGAGGCGGGTCTGTACCTGTGGGCGACGCGGGGGGAGCCGTGCATGACCACTGTCGGCTGGCTCGCGGACAGAGGCGTGCTCGTGGCCCCCGGTGCCTTCTACGGCGCCGCCGGGGAGCGGCACGTCCGGGTGGCGCTGACGGCCACCGACGAGCGGTTGTCCCGTCTGGGTGCGCGGCTTCGGTGAGGCTGCGAGAGCCAGACGGACCGGGACCTTTCGCCACTGTCGCGCCGATGCCCGCTGCTGCAAGATCGCGTCCAACCGACCACGGAGCCCCCCGTTGGCTGGGGCTGGTTACGGGCGAGTAGCGTCACCTGAAATCGGCGGTCTACCAGACCTACCGGGGCACGTCCGGCGTTCACCGGCACACCGGGCGGGGCGGCTCGGTCGAGAACGACCGAGCCGATGAGCGGCTCGGTTCAGAAGGAGCGTGCATGTCCGACGAGTCGGCGAACGCCAGCCTCACCTATGGCGACGTGAACCTGAACCTCCCGGTCGTCCCGGCCACCGTCGGGAACGCCGGTGTCGACGTCTCGGCGCTCATGGGCCGCACCGGCCTGGTGACGCTGGACCCGGGCTTCGTGAACACCGCGTCCTGCACGTCAGCGGTCACCTACATCGACGGCGACGCGGGGATCCTTCGCTACCGCGGCTACCCGATCGAGCAGCTGGCCGAGCACAGCACGTTCGTCGAGGTCGCCTACCTGCTCATCTACGGCGAGCTGCCCAGCGCCGACCAGCTGCAGGAGTTCGACAACCTCATCCGCCGGCACACCATGCTGCACGAGGACCTCAAACGGTTCTTCGACGGCTTCCCGCGCGACGCGCACCCGATGCCGGTGCTGTCCAGCGCTGTGAGCGCCCTGTCGACGTTCTACCAGGACAGCCTGAACCCCTTCGACGCCCGGCAGGTCGAGATCTCCACGATCCGGCTGCTCGCCAAGCTGCCCACGATCGCCGCCTACGCCCACAAGAAGTCCATGGGGCAGCCGTTCCTGTACCCGGACAACTCACTGGGAATGGTCGAGAACTTCCTGCGGCTGACCTTCGGCTTCCCCGCGGAGCCCTACGAGCCCGACCCGACGATGGTGAAGGCGCTGGACCTGCTGTTCATCCTGCACGCCGACCACGAGCAGAACTGCTCCACCTCGACGGTGCGCATGGTCGGCTCCTCGCAGGCGAACCTCTTCGCATCGGTCTCCGCCGGGATCAACGCCCTGTTCGGCCCGCTGCACGGTGGGGCCAACCAGGCCGTCCTCGAGATGCTGGACCAGATCCACGCCAGCGACGACGACGTCGACACCTTCATGCGCCGCGTGAAGAACAAGGAGCAGGGTGTGCGCCTCATGGGCTTCGGCCACCGGGTGTACAAGAACTACGACCCCCGCGCCGCGATCATCAAGAAGACCGCGGACGACGTGCTCTCCAAGCTCGGACGCCGCGACGCGATGCTCGACATCGCGCTGAGGCTGGAGGAGATCGCGCTGTCGGACGACTACTTCGTCGAGCGCAAGCTGTACCCGAACGTGGACTTCTACACCGGCCTCATCTACAAGGCCATGGGCTTCCCGACCAAGATGTTCACGGTGCTGTTCGCCCTCGGGCGCCTGCCGGGCTGGATCGCGCAGTGGCGTGAGATGAACGGCGACAAGACGACCAAGATCGGCCGACCGCGACAGATCTACGTGGGGTACGACACCCGCGACTACCAGGCGATGGATAAGCGCTGACGACGGGCCCGACGGCGGTCACCCGCCCGCGGCCACCCGCACGACGACGGTTCCGGCAGGCACCTGAGCACCACTGGGCTGCGCCGTCCAGCCCTGGGCCGAGGAGTCACGGCGCCACTGGCGCCCGTCGGTGGCGACGAAGACCACGTCCAGCGCCGACGCTCTCGCCACGGCCCAGTGCGCGAGGCTCCAGCCGCGCCGCTGAGCCTCGGCACCCGGCACCACGAACCGCACCTCCGTGCCGTCGGCCGACGCGGGGGTCGTCGAGGCGCCGGGCGCGGGCTGCGCGTCGGCGGCGGACCGTCCGGTCTCGGCACGGGCCCTGGAGGCGAGCGTGGCGGCGCGCAGCGTGAGCCCGCCGGCGCCGCGCCGCTGCGCGGCAACGGCCTTCGGGCGCAGGACGCACGAGAAGCCTGCCGGGGGATACCCCGACAGTGCCGAGGCCATGGTGCGGGCCTCCGGCTCGTGCTGGGCGTAGGCGGAGGGGAAGGCCGAGCGCTGCACCCGCTGGGCGACCTCCGTGATCGGCATGGTCTGGTAGCCATCGATCTTCACGAGGGCGTTGTAGAAGGCGTTGGCGGCGTACACCGGGTCCATGACCTGGCGTGCGGTCCCCCAGCCCTGCGACGGCCGTTGCTGGAACAGGCCGAGGGAGTCGCGGTCCCCGTAGCCGACGTTCGTGAGCTTCGACTCCTGCATGGCTGTCGCGATGCCGATGGACGCCGCCCGGGCAGGCAGGGACCGTCGCGCGGCGACGGCGGCGATGATCGCGGCGTTCCCCGCCTGGTCGGGGTCCAGCTCCACGGTGGTCGCGTCGACGGTGGCCGTGCAGTGCTCGCGGACGGCGATGCCGGCCACCGAGCCGCGCCACCACACCACGCCCGCTGCCGCGATGAGAACGACCAGGATGCCGCCGACGACCGGGGTCACCAGCCTGCGCCGCCGCGCCGCAGTGCCGCCGGCCGGCCGGTCAGTCGTTGGCGTGGAGAGCGGCATTCAGGGCCACCTGCTTGCCCTCGCGCGGGCGCGCCTCGACGGCCCCGGTCTGGGAGTTGCGCCAGAACATCAGGCCGCTGGCGCCGGAGAGCTGCCTTGCGGGCACGGAAGCCGGCTCCCGGCCCGGCTGGACGAGGCGCACCTTGGTGCCGGCGGTGACGTAGCAGCCGGCCTCCACCACGCAGTCGTCGCCCAGGCTGATCCCGATGCCGGAGTTCGCACCGAGCAGGCAGCGCCGCCCGATGCTGATGACGTGGGAGCCGCCGCCGGACAGCGTCCCCATGATCGAGGCCCCGCCCCCGACGTCGGAGCCGTCGCCGACGACCACGCCGGAGGAGATGCGACCCTCCACCATCGATGCTCCGAGCGTGCCGGCGTTGAAGTTCACGAACCCCTCGTGCATGACCGTGGTCCCCGCCGCCAGGTGCGCCCCCAGCCGCACGCGGTCGGCGTCGGCGATGCGGACGCCGACCGGCACGACGTAGTCGCTCATCCGCGGGAACTTGTCGACGCCGAGCACGTGGACCCTGCCGCCGTGCGGGGTCCCTGCGCGAAGCCGGAGACGAGTGGTCTCGAAGTCGTCGACCGAGCACGGTCCGAGGTTCGTCCACACCACGTTCGGGAGAACGTCGAAGATCCCGGATACGTTCGCCCCGTGCGGGCGCGACCAGCCGGTGGGAGAGCAGGTGCAGGCGCAGGTAGGCGTCGTGGACGTCGGCCGGCGGCGCGTCGAGGTCGATGATCGTGCGCACGACGTGCTGGCGTACCCGGCGGTACGGGTCGACGGTCTGCAACGACGCGAGCTCGGCGGGGACGGCGTGCGGCCCGGCGTCGGCCGGAGGCTCTCCGAGCCGCGGAGCCGGGTACCACGTGTCCAGGACGGCCCCGGAGTCGGTGACGCTTGCCAGGCCGTAACCCCAGGCCGTGCGGGTCGTTCCGGGGGGAGCCGGAGCGGCTGGCATCGTCATACCTGAGAGCGTAAGGGGGCGGCGCCCACCCGGTGCGCGCCCCCCGTAGCCTCGTCGGCATGTCCGGCATCCCTCAGCCCGCGACGGCGCACCTCGACCTCGGTCTGGATGCCGTCGACCTCACCCGGGCGCTGTGCGACATCGAGTCCGTCTCGGGCGACGAGGCCCGCTTGGCCGACGCCGTCGAGGAGGCCCTGCACGGCGTCGCCGGCCTGGAGGTGCTGCGCGACGGCGACGCCGTCGTGGCGCGGACCCACCTCGGCCGTCCGGAGCGGGTGGTGCTCGCCGGTCACCTCGACACGGTGCCGATCGCGGCCAACCTGCCCACGTGGGTCGTCGGCGAAGGTGCCGACGGTGTCGTGCATGGGAGGGGAACCTGCGACATGAAGTCCGGTGTCGCCGTCCAGCTCCGCGTGGCGGCGCGCGCCACGGCGCCCGTGCGTGACGTCACGTACGTCTTCTACGACAACGAGGAGGTGGAGGCCGACCGCAACGGCCTCGGCCGGTTGGCGAGGCGCCACCCCGAGTGGCTCCAGGCCGACTTCGCGATCCTGCTCGAGCCCTCCTCCGGTGATGTCGAGGGGGGCTGCAACGGGACCATGCGCGTCGACGTCGTCACCCGGGGCACCGCGGCACACTCGGCCCGGTCGTGGATGGGGCACAACGCCATCCACGACGCCGCCGAGGTGCTGGCCCGCCTGAAGGCCTACCGGCCGCGCGAGGTGGACGTCGAGGGGCTGGTCTACCGGGAGGGCCTCAACGCCGTGGGGATCCGCGGCGGTATCGCAGGCAACGTGATCCCGGACGAGTGCGTGGTGGAGGTCAACTACCGCTTCGCACCGGATCGCGACGTCCGCGGTGCCCGGGAGCACCTCGTCGAGCTGTTCGACGGCTTCGACGTGCGCCTGGTCGACGCCGCCGCGGGGGCACGGCCCGGCCTGCACCACCCGGCGGCGGCGCAGTTCGTGGCCATGATCGGCAGACCGGCGACCGCGAAGTACGGGTGGACGGACGTCGCGCGCTTCAGTGAGCTGGGCGTGCCGGCGGTCAACTACGGCCCCGGCGACCCCAGCCTTGCCCACCGGGACGACGAGCGCTGCCCTGCGGCGACCATCCTGGAGTGCGAGCGGGTGCTGCTGGCCTGGCTCACGGACCCTGGGACAGCGGGTCCTTCGACCGCAGGTCGATGACCACTGGTCGCGCGGCGTGGCGGGCGCGGTCGCGTAGCCGCGCGGGAGGGGTGTCGTCGGCGACCTGAGGCCAGTGGCGCGCCGGTGTGGCGTACTCGCCGAGGGTGTCGTACTCGTGAGGCTGCGTGTGCCCCGAGGGGTGGTGGTCGCCGGTCGTCGCATACTCGCTGAAGGTCTCATACACCGGGGTCGTCCCGCGGACCGGTGACGGCTCCTGCACGGCCGGCCCGGGGGGCTGGGCCGGCTCGGGCGGCTGGGCCGGCTCGGGGGGCCGGGCCGGCTCCAGCGGCCGGGGCTGCATGCGGGGCTCCACCGGCGCGGGGGGCTCGGCGGGTGGTCGGTCGCCGCGACGCCGCGCGGGTACGACCGGGTCGGTGGGCGTGTCGACCGGTGCCATCGCCGGCCCCGAGCCGCCGGGTACCGGTGCACCCACCGCCGTTGCCGGCCGGTGCTTGGTGGCCCACAGCGCTTCGTGGGCGCGGCTGAGCAGGTGCTGCGCGTCGGCGTCGGTGCGCCGTCCCGTCAGGGACCAGGCTGCCGCGCACCCGGTGCTCACGCTGACCGCGAGGCCGTCCGCGAGCTCGGCCCAGGCCCTGCCGGAGACGGCTGCGACGATGCGGGCGGCCACGTGGTGTGCCTCCTGGTCGCCGGTTGCGGGGAGCAGGACGACGAAGTCGGCGCCACCGTGCCGGCGCAGCCGGTCGCCCGACCTCAGCTGGACCGACACGGTCGCCGCCACCCGGCGCAGCACCTCGTCGCCGACGACGTGCGTGAAGCGGTCGTTGATCTGCTCGAGGTCGTCGACCTCGACGAGGACCAGCGCGAGAGGCAGCGCGCCGAAGCGCAGCAGCCGGCGCAGGTCCTCCTCCATCGCACGCCGGTTCCCGACGCTCGTCACCGAGTCCGTGCGGCTCTCGTGGCGCAGGGTGTGGTGCTCGAGGGACTGCCGGGCCGTGTCCGACACCAGGTCCATCCCCTGCCAGCCGAGCCGGACCAGCAGGTCGGTGAGCCGTCGCAGCGGCTGCACGAGGTCCCCGCCGGCGTGGGTCTCCAGCCACAGCCGCTCTCGGGCCCGACAGACCTCCAGCACGAGGTTCACCAGGGAGACCTGGGCGGGCTTGGCCGAGTCGTCGATGCTGCGCGCGCTCGCGATAGCGCCCACCTGGGCATGGGCTCGCATAGCGGCGAGGGTGACCACCTGCCGCCCGACCGGCGGCAACGACCGCGCCTCGCCGAAGGCGTCCTTGCCCAGCCGGCGCAACGCTTCGGTGGGGCTGTCGCGGTAGGCGGCGGCCAGGGCGAGCACTCCGGCCGTCGTGCGCCTCAGCGCGAGCGGCAGCAGGTCGGCAGGCAGGCCCTCGACCCGCCTCGCCACCTGCGCGGCGGTGGCGAGGATGTCGTGGTCGGGGTCGGGTGCGCCGACCGCGAGCGGCTCCAGCCCCCGGGCGACGAGCTCGGTCGACCAGCCGGCCCAGTGCGTGGCGCGGTTCAGCGGCGAGAGCTCCTCCGCCATGCCTTCCAGGTGTGCACGCGTCTGGTCCACCCACTCGGTGACCCGCAGCCGGGAGTAGACCATGGCCAGGCCGTCGAGCAGCCGGAACGCGGCCGGCGAGGCGACCTCGAGACCGCCCGCCGCGGCCTGGCCCCGGGCGAGGTCGCCCATCGCCGTGCCGGCCTCGCCGTCCTCGAGGCGCACCCTGGCGCGCAGCACACACGCCGCCGCCACCCACACGCCGTCCTGGTTGGCGGTTCCCGCGCGCTCGAGCACGTCGCAGGCGGAGACGACGTCGTCGTGCGGTGCGCCCGTCCGCCGCAGCATCGTGGCGCGCGCCCAGAGCGCCAGCAGCAGCGGTTGGGGGTCGTCGGCCTGGTCGAGCGAGGCCAGCACCGACTCGAGCCGGTGTAGCGCGACCTCGGCCCGGCCGAAGCGCCCGTCGGCGATGAGGCCGTCGATGTCGTCGACCAGGGCCGGGCCAGTGAGGTGCTCCTCTTCGGGCCCGCCGCGCACAGGCGAACAGTAGCGGCCTTGCCTGCCTCGGACCCGACCCCGCCGCTGGTGCGTCGTCGCGGCAGCGCTTACCGTCAGGCGTCGTGACCGCTGACCAGCACGAGGACGACTCAGGCTCCCACGCCCGGCCTTACCGCAAGGGTCCCGTGACGCTTCGCCGGTCCATGGTGCCCGCGACGACCACCGACCAGCGCCTGCTCGACAGCCGCGGTCCGAGCGGCTGGCTGCACCAGGACCCGTGGCGGGTGCTGCGCATCCAGAGCGAGTTCGTCGAGGGCTTCGGTGCGCTCGCCGAGCTCGGCCCGGCCATCAGCGTGTTCGGGTCGGCCCGGATCGCGCGCGACAGTCCCGAGTACGCCCTGGGCCGGCGACTGGGCGCGGAGCTGGCGAGGGCCGGGTTCGCCGTCATCACCGGCGGCGGCCCCGGGGCGATGGAGGCGGCGAACCGTGGCACCTGTGAGGCCGGTGGCGTCTCTGTCGGTCTCGGGATCGAGCTGCCGCACGAGCAGGCGATGAACGACTGGGTGGATCTCGGCGTCCACTTCCGGTACTTCTTCGCCCGCAAGATGATGTTCGTCAAGTACGCCAGCGGCTTCGTCGTGCTGCCCGGTGGCTTCGGGACCCTCGACGAGCTGTTCGAGGCCCTGACCCTCGTGCAGACGCAGAAGGTCACCTCGTTCCCCATCGTCCTGATCGGCACGCGCCACTGGCAGGGGCTCCTCGACTGGATCGGGTCGACTCTCGTGCCCTCCGGCATGATCGCAGCGCCGGACCTGGGCCTGCTCACCGTGACCGACGACGTCGACGAGGCCGTCCGGCTGGTCAGTGACTTCCAGGCGGAGGTGCCCGCCGCGGACGTCGACGGCACCTGACGCGCACCGCCGGGGTCGGCATGCGGTCCACCCGGGGGAGACGGGGCCGACGGTCTGGACGGCACCGCACGCGCGGCTTCACACTCGAGCCATGTTCGTGCCCCCTGCCCCGCGGTACGGCGACGTGATCGTCGGCCGGGACGTCGGAGGGCGGGTGCTGCGGATCAGCTCCCACCCCCAGGCGGATCGCGTGGTCCTCAGCATCTGGCAGGACGGCAGCTGCCTTGCCACGGTGCGGCTGGCCCACGACGACGTCCACGAGGTGCTGCGGGCGTTGAGCACCGCGCTGGAGTCGACCTCCCCTCCGGTGGCGGCGGCGCACTGATCCGCGAGGTCCGGCACAGTGGTCACATGGCCCGCATCGCCGTCTTCTGCTCCTCCTCCGAGCGCATCGACCCGTCCTACGTGGACCTGGCCGATCGCGTCGGGGCGGAGCTCGGGCGTCGCGGGCACGACCTCGTGTCCGGCGGCGGTCGCGTGTCCATGATGGGCGCGGTCGCCGAGGCGGTCCGGCGCGCGGGCCGACACACGCTCGGGGTGATCCCTCAGGCGCTGGTCGGGCTCGAGGTGGCCGATGACCGCGCGGACGAGCTGGTCGTCACGCGCGACATGCGTGAGCGCAAGGGCCGGATGGACGCCGCGGCCGACGCCTTCCTGGCGCTGCCCGGCGGGTTCGGCACGCTGGAGGAGCTGCTCGAGGTCTGGGTGTCCAGGTCCTTGGGGATGCACAGGAAGCCGGTGGTCATCCTCGACCCGACGGGCCTGTTCGCGCCGCTGGAGGAGCTGGCCCGTTCGCTGCGCGAGGGCGGTTTCGCCCGAGGCGCTGCGCTGCGCGACGTGGTCTGGACGCGCGGGGTGTCCGAGGCGCTGGACGCCGTCGAGGCCGGCCTCGACGCACCGCCGGCCCCTCCCGTGCCCAGTGACGTGACCGAGGAGCTCCTCGAGTCCGAGCCCTGGTGAGCCTCAGGCCGTGCTGGACGGCGTCCCGGTCGCCGACGGTGACGGCCCTCGGTCACCTCGGTGGTGCCAGCCGCCGCCCGGCACGCCGTCGGGGGCCCCGGCCGGGTGCTCCGCGATGAAGGCCGCGGTGCCGCCGTCCGCGGTCTTGGCGCCCGAGACCATCACCTCGCTCCCGACGGCGATGTCGCTCAGCGACCCGCTCGGTGGAGCACTGGGCCTCGCGGTCGGTGTACCGCCGGGCGTGCCCGACGGGCGAGGCACGCGCCCCGCGTGGATGAACGTCGAGGAGTCCACGGTCCACACGAGCGTGAACCCGTCGCTGCTGCTCACGGTCACTGTGCTCGAGGACCTGGCCGTCACCGTCCCGCGCTGGACGAGCACGGTCCGTGTCCCACCGCCCGACTTGGGCAGCACCAGCTCCCCGTGCAGGAGGGGCCCGGCCCCCGTGATCCCTCCGGGCCCGCCCATCATGCCGGGCCCGCCCATCATGCCGCGGGGTCCGCCCATCGGCCCTCGACCCCAGCCGTGGCCTTGACCCGACCGACCAGGTGACGACGTCGAGGGTTGGGGGCTGGGCGACGTCGCGCCCACCGCGCCTGCGGCGCCCATGGCGCCTGCCACGGCCACGCCGCCGGCGAGCAGGCCGCCCGCGAAGAGGGTGGTCATCGTTGTGCGGTTCATAGCCATGTCAGTCCAGCCATGTCTGTCCAAGGCCGCCCTTCTGCGTCCACCCTGACCACCGTGGTCCATCGGGGCCGCGCCTGTCGACTCGACACGGCCGCCCGACGCGCAGCGTCGACCCCCAACCTGAGAAATCCGTGGGAGTACCCGAAGCCGGTGCCTCGGGCCGGCACCTGGCCCACCCGTCGTGCCGACGCGTCAGGCCAGCGCTCGCAACGCCATGGCCGGCCGGCCGTCGCGAAGGGCGGCGACGAGGTCCACGGCGTGCCGGGTGGCCAGCACGTCGTGGGCGCGGAACACACGCGCGCCGTCCCACGCGCACACCGCCGTGGCCGCCAGGGTGGCCGCGAGCCGCCCGGACTTGGGGCCGGTCCACCCGACGGCCTCGGCGAGGAACTTCTTGTTCGAGATCGCGCAGAGCACCGGCCACCCGGTCGCCACCAGCCGACCGGTCGCCGCTGCCACCGCCAGGGAGTGGTAGGTGTTCTTCCCGAAGTCGAACGCCGCGTCCACCAGGATCCGCCCCTGCTCGACACCGGCGGCGAGGGCTACGTCTGCGAGCCTGCACACCGTGGCGACGACGTCGCCCACGACGTCCTCGTACGCGACGCGGTGCGGGTCCTGCCGCGGCGCGTGCCCGCCGGTGTGGCTGCACACCAGCCCCGCGCCGTATCGGGCCGCGACATCCGCGATGCGTGGGTCGGCGCCCTGCCAGGCGTCGTTGACGAGCACCGCGCCCGCCCGGCAGGCCTCCTCGGCGACGTCCGCCCGCCACGTGTCGACACTGACGGGCAGGTCCGGGAAGCGCTCGACGACTGCTGCGACGAACGGCACCACGCGGTCGATCTCCTCCTGGGTGCCCACCGCCTCGCCCGGGCCGGCGCGGACCCCGCCCACGTCGACGAGGTCGGCGCCCTCCTCCACGCATCGCTCGACCCGCCGTAGCGCGTCGTCGTCGCGCACGTAGGCGCCCGCGTCGAAGAAGCTGTCCGGGGTCCGGTTCACGATGGCCATGACGACGGGCCGCCCCGGGGGGAAGCGACGCGCGCCGATGAGCAGGTCGCGCTGCGGTGTCTGCACCCGCCCAATGTGCGGTGCGCCGCGGCAGGCTACAAGCCGACGTCACGGCGGATCGGTCTGCGCAACGCCCCCCGCCTCGGCGTGGCACGATCGGGGGGTGACGTTGTTCTTCGTACTCGTCTGCCTCGCGGTCCTCGGCTGCGTGCTCGCGGTGGCGGCCGGATGGATCTCCGCGGGGCTGGACGACGCCGCCTCCCCCCTGCCACCGGCAGCGCTGCCGCCGGGGGAGGTGACGCCTGGTGACGTGGACGCCGTCCGCTTCGCGCCCGCGCTTCGCGGCTACCGCATGGACCAGGTGGACGCGGCGCTGGACCGGCTGTCCGACGAGCTCGAGCGCACCCGTGGCGAGCTGAGGGCCTGCCGGGAGCAGATCGCTGTCGCCGCTCCTGGTCCCGGGCCCGAGGAGCCCGACGCACCGTGAGCCTGGTCGTCGGGGCCGACGGCTTGGCGCGATGCGGATGGGGTGTCTCGGCACCGGAGTACCTCGCCTACCACGACGAGGAGTGGGCGGTGCCTGTCCACGGCGAGTCGGCGCTGTACGAGCGCCTGACGCTCGAGGCCTTCCAGTCCGGGCTGTCGTGGCTGACGATCCTGCGCAAGCGCGAGGGCTTCCGCGCCGCGTTCGCCGGGTTCGACGCCGAGACGGTGGCGACGTTCGGCGCGGACGACGTCGCGCGTCTCATGTCCGACGCGGCCATCGTGCGCAACAGGGCGAAGGTCGCGGCCGCGATCGCCAATGCTCGCGCCGTCCTTCTCCTTCGAGAGGCAGTGCCGGGAGGGCTGGACGCTCTGGTGTGGTCCTTCGCGCCACAGCGCCGGCCACCGGCTCCGCGCACCCTGGGCGACGTCCCGGCCACGACCGCGGCGTCCACCGCCCTGGCGAAGACCCTCAAGGCGCACGGGTTCGCCTTCATCGGCCCCACGACGGCCTACGCAGCCATGCAGGCCTGCGGTCTCGTCGACGACCACCTGAGAGGCTGCCACGCCCGCCGCACGCCCGCCCGGGCATGACAGCGCGGCGAGGCCGGCCGCGGTGGCGAGACTGGCCGTGGTGGGCACAGGTGGTCGTCGCCGTCGCGGTCACCCGCGCCTTCGGCCTGGCCGTCGTCCTCGCCATCCCGGTGGGGGAGACCGGGGCGCCGGCGTCGTGGGCCCGCCACGCGCTGCGGTGGGACGGCCGCTGGTACCACATGATCGCCGCGAGCGGGTACCCGCCCGGGATCCCGCGGGACGCCGCCGGGCACGTGGTGCAGAGCGCCTGGGCGTTCCTGCCTGCCTGGCCACTGCTGGCGCGAGCCGCGACGACCGCGACCCACCTGCCGTTCGGCGTGGTCGCCCCGGCGCTGAGCCTCGCGCTCACCCTCACCGCCGCGTTGCTGCTGCACCGTGTGGTGTCGGCGACCCCGGCGCGGGCGCACGCCCTGGCCGCGGTCGTGCTGTGGTCTCTGTGGCCGGCGTCCCCGGTGCTCGCCCTGGGCTACTCCGAGCCTCTGGCCGCCGCGTTGATGTTCGGCAGCGTGCTGCTGGTCCAGCACCGCCGGTACTGGTGGGCCGTCGCGCCGGTCCTGGCGCTGGGCGTCACCCGGCCCGTAGGCCTGCCGCTCCTGGCCCTCGTCGGCACGCACGCCTACCTGCGTGTACGCGGCCGGCGTATGGACTCCTTGCCGACCAACGAGGCGCTGGGGATGGCCGTGCTCGCGGTGTCGTGCATCGTGTCGGGGCTGGTCTGGACGCTGCTGTCCAGCGCCATGTCCGGTGAGCCGAACGCCTACGTGCTGGCGTCGCGCGGCTGGTTCCCCGAGGGTGTGGGCGTTCCGTTCTCGGCCTGGGCCGCAGCCGTGTCAGGCACCGGTGTCGTCGGCGTCTCGGTGATCATCCTTCTTGTGGCCGTGCTCCTGGCCGCGGTGCTGTGCACGCTGCCGAGGCGGGCCCTGCCCCCGGAGATCGTCGCCTGGCACCTCGCGGGGGTCGTCTTCCTGGTCGCCGTGACGACGCCTTCTACCAGCCTGCCGCGCTACCTGTTGCTCGGTGCTCCGGGCCTGTGGATGGCACCTGCGACCTGGCGCGGCCCAGCGCGAACCGGCGTCGCTGTTGCCTCGGCCCTTCTCCTGGTCGCGTGGGTCGACGTCTTCTGGTCCGGGGCCGACGCCGTCCGGCTGCCACCGTGACGGTCGTCGTCGCCCTCCGTGGTCGGGGAGCAGGCCTCGCTGCGCGGTGGGCGGGGTTGCAGCCGTGGGTGCACGCGTTGGTGGTGTACCTCGCCTCGCGCATCGTGGCCTTTGCCGTCGTGGACCGTACGTCGCGGTTCCAGGCCCTGAGTATGTGGACCGGACCGCACCCGGGGTACCTGGGCATGGTCAGCCTCTGGGACGGGGAGTGGTACCACCGGATCGCGTTGTACGGGTACCCCGCGACCCTGCCCCACGACCTCGCGGGTCACGTCACCCAGAGCAGCTGGGCGTTCTACCCTCTCTACCCCGCGGTCGTGCGGTCCGTCATGACCGTCACCGGAGCGGGGTGGCCGTTGGCGGCGACCAGCGTCGGCTTGGTGTGCGGGGCGGGGGCGGTCGTCGTCATGCGCTCGGTCGTCGAGCCGCTGGCCGGGGCCAGCACCGCGCTGTGGACGGTGGCGTTCTTCTGCTTCTTCCCCGCCGCCCCGGTGCTCCAGCTGGCCTACACCGAGGCGCTGGCCAGTCTCGTGCTCCTCGCCTGCCTGTTGGCCCTGCAGCGGCGCAGCTACCTGACCGCCGCACTCCTCTGCCTGATGGTCGGGCTGACCAGGCCCATCGCCGTCCCGCTTGCCGTGGTCGTGGTGTGGCACGCAGTCCGTCGCTGGAGGCAGCGCAGGTCCCAGCCGTTGCCCACGCGGCAGGCGGCGGCGCTGTGGGTGACCGTCGGGGCCGCTGCGGCTTCGGCGCTGCTCTGGCCCGCCGTCGCCGCCGTCGCCACTGGGGACGTGCGCGCCTACCCCGAGACGATGGCGGCGTGGCGGGTCTCCCGGTCGGTGACGCCGCTGCGGCCCTGGTGGGACATGTCCCAGCTCGTGCTCGGCCCGTGGGTCGGCCCGGTCACCCTGGCGCTGGTGCTGGCCGCCCTCCTGTGGTGGGTCACCGGCCCCGCCGGGCGTCTGATCGCCGGGGACCTGCGCACGTGGGTGCTCGCGTACTCGGCGTACCTGCTGGTGGTGCTCGACCCCTACACGAGCCTGCCCCGCTACCTGCTGCTCCTCTTTCCGCTGGGGACCTTGCTGGCCGCCGTCTCGAGCTCACGCGCCTACCGGCTCGCGGTGCTGGTCGCCTTCACTGCCGGCCAGGTCGTCTGGGTGGTCTGGCTGTGGCGGTTCGTCCCGCCCAGCGACCTGCCGCCGTAGGCGAGGCTCGCCTGTCCCGCTCCGCCCTCCTGTGTCACCGACCCTCGAAGGCGGGCCGTTCCTTGGCCAGGAACGCCGCGACGGCCGCTGTGGTGGTCGGCCGTGCCTCCGGTCAGGGTCATGAGCTCGGCCTCGTGGTCGAGGGAGCTCCGCCAGGTCGTGCGAGGCGGAGAACGTGACGGCTCGGCGGACCGCGGCGTAGGCCAGCGTGGGTCCGGCTGCCAGGCGGGCCGCCACCTCGCGAGACGCGCCCCTCGAGCTCGGCGTCCGGCACCACCTCGGTGGCCAGGCCCAGCGCCAGCGACTCGGCCGCGTCCACCGTGCGCGGCAGCAGCAGCAGCTCCTTCGCCTTCGCGACGCCGACCAGCCGTGGCAGCCACCACGAGGAGCCGCTGTCGGCAGACAGGGCGATCCCGGTGAAGGCCAGGTTGAACCCCGCCGACTGCGCGACGATGCGCAGGTCCGCCGCGAAGGCGAAGGCCGCTCCCGCGCCGGCGGCGATGCCGTTGACGGCTGCGATCACAGGCTTCGGCATCGTCGCCAGGGTCAGCGCGATCGGGTTGTAGTGCTCGGGCACCGTCCTGAACAGCAGGTCCGAGCCCTCGCCGAGCAGGCCGACGTGCTCGCGAAGGTCCTGGCCCACACAGAACGCACGACCACGGCCGGTGAGCACCACGCAGCGGACGGCCGAGTCCTCCGCCACCTGCCGGACAGCCTCCAGAAGAGCGCGCTTGGTCGCCGTGTCGAGGGCGTTCATGGCCGGCGGCCGGTTGAACCGGATGGTCGCGACGCCTGCCGCCACCTCCAGCAGCACGGGGGGTTCGACGGGGGTCGGCTCGGGGCTCATGCGGCAAGTCTGCCCGCCGCGCGCGCCGGGCGGCGTCGGTGCTCGCGGGCCCCTGCGGCCGTCGCGTTTCGTGGTCGCAACCCCGAGCGGGATAATGGTCGCGTTCACGCTTCGTACCCGGCCGGGCGGTTGGGTCTCTGGGGTCTCCCGGGCGGGGTTGGCAGCGACGAGAAAGGGGATGGCGCGGATGGCGGCCATGAAGCCGAGGACCGGGGACGGCCCGATGGAGGTCACCAAGGAGGGGCGCGGCATCGTCATGCGCGTGCCGCTCGAGGGTGGCGGGCGCCTGGTCGTCGAGATGTCCGCCGCCGAGGCCAGCGAGCTGGGCGACGCTCTCAAGACTGTGGCCGGCTGACACCGCCTGCGAGGTCGTGCTCCGGGCACGCGCAGCGGACGGGGCCGCAGGACTGCCGTGACGACAGTCCCGCAGGCCCCGTCATCATGCCCGCGCCGATACCCTCACCGCTGTGAGCACCCCGGCATCCGTGCCAGTGACGCGGGTAAGCCTCGCGGGGGCCGGGCGCATCGCGGGCAAGGCGCGGCCGACTGAGGCGCCGCGGGCACAGGCACCGTGGACACAGGCGCCGTGGGCCGGCGCGGACGTCCTCGCCGTCACCGTCTCCGGGCCGCTCACCCGCGCAGTCGAGCACGCCTACGGGGTGGACCTGGCCGTCGTGGCGCAGCGGGAAGGCGCGACGGGCAAGGCCGGCGAGGTACTCCGCGTCCCTGTGCCCGCCGCCACCGGGTTGCCGGGTCGGCTGCTGCTGGTGGGCACGGGCGACGGCGGACCCCGCGACCTGCGCAGCGCCGCCGCCGCCCTGGCCCGGGCCTGCCGCGGACGGGCCATGCTCGCCACGACCCTGGGCGCCGGCGACGGCGCATCCGCCACCCGCGCCGTCGTCGAGGGTCTCGTGCTCGGCGGCTACGCGCCCCCGGCGGCTGGGACCCGCAGGCGGGCCGACTCCGCCCCCGTCCCGCACGCTGCTCTGTTGGGCCGGCATGCCCCGAGCGCCCTGCTCGCCGGTGCGGCCCATGCGGGGGCGACCGTGCGAGCACGTGACCTCGCCGCCACGCCGTCCAACATCAAGACGCCGTCCTGGTTCGTCGAGCGGGTGCTGGAGGGCGTCGAGCGCGCGGGGCTGGACGTGGAGGTCTGGGAGGAGGCCAGGCTTCGTGCCGAGGGGTTCGGCGGCCTGGTGGCGGTGGCCGGGGGGTCGGCGCACGCGCCGCGCCTCGTCCGGCTGACCTACACCCCCACCAGCGGCACACCCACCAGCGGCACACCCACCAGCGGCACACCCGCGGGAGCCACCCGCTCGGGTGCGCCGAGCGGCCGCGCGCGGCGTCCGATCGTGCTCGTCGGCAAGGGCATCACGTTCGACACGGGCGGTCTGTCGATCAAGCCACGCGAGGCCATGGTCGCGATGAAGACGGACATGACCGGTGCTGCCGTCGTCCTCGCAGCCCTCGAGGCGTGCTCTGCGCTGGGAGTCAGGCGCCAGGTGGTCGGGCTCATGCCGCTGGCGGAGAACGCCGTGGGCGCGGCGTCCTACCGGCCGGGGGACGTGGTCCGGCAGTACGGGGGTACGACCGTCGAGGTCGCCAACACCGACGCCGAGGGCCGCCTCGTGCTCGCCGACGCCCTTGCCTATGCCGCCGCGCACCTGTCTCCCGCGGTTCTGGTCGATGTCGCGACGCTCACCGGGGCGGCGACGTTGGGGCTCGGACGCCGGCATGCGGCGCTCTACTCGACGCACGACGGACTGGCCGGGGCTCTCCTCGCCGCCGCGCAGGCCAGCGGTGAGAAGGCCTGGCGCATGCCCCTGGTGGAGGACTACCTGCCCGCCGTCCGCTCCGATGTGGCCGACCTGCGTCACGTGGCGGCAGACGCCCGGATCTCGGCCGGGTCGGTCACCGCGGCCCTGTTCCTTCGCGAGTTCGTCGGTTCCCTGCCTTGGGCGCACCTGGACATCGCGGGCCCGGCCCGGGCGGACAAGGACGAGCACGAGGTCACCAAGGGCGCCACCGGGTTCGGTGCGCGCCTGCTGCTGCGATGGCTGGAGGCGATGCGCTGATGTACGGACTCACCGTCCGCTGGTCCCTGGAGGCCGCACCCGAGGACGTCGCGGGCACGCTGCGCGACTACGTCCAGGACTCCTCGCTCGCGAGGTTCAGCGGCATGCCCGGACTGAGCTTCAAGACCTGGCGGATGCGCCCGAGGGAGTGGTTCGAGGGCACGTACGTGTTCGCGACCGCCGAGGCGCGTGACGGGTTCCGCGAGGAGTTCACCGCGCAGGCCCCCACGACCTCGGGCTCGGTGATCATCGGGTCCACTCCGTCGGCGATCGAGACGTTCGAGGTGGTCGCGGTCGCCGAGGGCGGGGCCGGCTTCGCGGCGGGACCCGGGCCCGGCGGCGGCTGAGCCCCGGAGCCCCGCCGCCGGGCCCGCGGGCTCGGCCCGGTGGGGTGGTGGGCTGGTGGGCTGCGGTCTGCCCCTCAGCGCAGCACGGCGACGAGCAGGCCGTCGCCGCACGGCAGCATGGCTGCCACGAGCCGCTCGTCGGATCGGATGGTCTTGCCCATCTCCCGGATCGTGGTCGTGACCTCGTCGCGCTGCGCCGGGTCGGCCACCCTGTCGTGCCACAGGGCGTTGTCGACGGCGATGACCCCGCCGGGGCGCAGCAGCCGCAGAGCCTGCTCGAGGTACGCCGAGTACTCCGTCTTGTCGGCGTCGAGCACCACGAGGTCGTAGGCCCGGTCGGTCATGCGGGGCAGCACGTCCAGCGCGCGCCCGGAGATCACCCGTGTGCGGTTGGACCTGATGCCGGCCTCGGCGAACGTCTCCTTGGCGGCACGCTGGTTCTCGGGCTCGACGTCGATGGTCGTGAGCACGCCGTCCTCGGGCATCCCACGCAAGAGGTACAGGCCGGACACCCCGGTCCCGGTGCCGATCTCGACCACCGACCGGGCCGCAAGGGCCGCCGCCAGCACACGCAGGGCCGCACCCGTGCCGGGGTGCACCGGGGTGCACCCGAGCTCCTCGGCGCGGCTGCGGGCCCTCTGAAGGATGTCGTCCTCGGGCAGGTAGCTGTCCGCGTAGGCCCAGGTCGCGGGCGTGGGTGCGCTGATGGCGGCCTCCTCGGTGACGGCGGGCCGGCGTGCCCGAGTGCCAGCCTAGTGCCGGGCCGGGGGAACCTTCGGCGCCGCCCCGGCGTTGCCGCAGGCAGGTGAGCTCCACCCGGGGTGGGCGTCGAGGACGTCTGAGCCGAGGACGCCATGGTCGCGTGGCGCATGGTGGGGCTAGCCGGAGTGCGCTGTGCTGACCTCGTCGGTGACCATGGAGGAGCTGTGTCGGTCTACACCATGTCGTGGACGGTGCCCCTGCACCGTCAGGCGGCCGACCGCCGTCGCGACAGGTCGGAAGAGGTGCCGGTGAGACAGGTTCGCCAGGGTCAGGACGACGCAGGGCTGCAGGCGCCCGGCGTCCTCGCGGCGCTGCCCGTCGTCCCCGAACGACCGGCTGACGCCGTCGAGCAGGCTTCGGTGGACGCCGTGGAGTGGACCGCGCCCACCTGGGAGGAGATCGTCCGCGAGCACAGCGGTCGCGTGTACCGCCTTGCCTACCGCCTGACCGGCAACCGGCCCGATGCCGAGGACCTGACCCAGGAGGTCTTCGTCCGCGTCTTCCGCTCCCTCAACTCCTACACCCCGGGCACGTTCGAGGGCTGGCTCCACCGGATCACCACGAACCTCTTCCTCGACCAGATGCGGCGCAAGCAGCGGATCCGCTTCGACGCCTTGCCGGACGACGCCGAGGACAGGATGCCCGGCCCGGACCACGGTCCCGAGCGGGCGTGGGAGCACAACAACCTCGACCACGACGTCCAAGCCGCCCTCGACACCCTCGCGCCCGACTTCAGGGCCGCCGTCGTGCTCTGCGACATCGAGGGGCTGTCGTACGAGGAGATCGCCGCCACGTTGGACATCAAGCTCGGGACGGTGCGCTCGCGCATCCATCGTGGTCGAGCCCAGCTTCGCGAGGCGCTGTCCCACCGACGGCCGGCGGCCCCGCCGGCGCGCGGGTCCGCAGTGGCAGCGGGACTCGGGGGCGAGAACCGGTCGTGACGTGCATCGGTGACCGCGTGACGCCGCTTGTGGACGGCCGGCTCCCGGCGGATGCGGCCGACCGTGCCTATGCCCACGCCGCCGTGTGCGACACCTGCCGGGAGGCAGTCGAGGCCGAACGGTTGACCAAGGCCCGCCTCGTGGCGATGGCCACGCCGGAGCCCGGCCCGGCGTTGATCACGAGTCTTCTCCTGATCGGCGGCCCCACGGGTCCGCTGCCGCCGAGAGAGGGACGCGTTCCCGGGACGGCGCGCCCGCTGCCCGTTGTCGTGGGTGCCGGTGCCGCTGCACGGCCCCAAGGGGCCGTGGCACCTACCGGCAGGCGGGACAGGCGGCGCCCCGGTGGCCGGGTCGCGGGTCGGCTGTCGCGGCGCCGTCAGCGCACGTTCGGTGCCGCCGTGATCGGCGCCCTGTCCATCATGGGCCTGGGCGCTGTCGCGCTGGCGGTCGTGAACCTCCCGTCTGACCTGCCGGCGGTGAACGCGCCCGTCGACACCGCGGTCCTGCGTCCAGGCTCCCCTGTGCCGCCGTTCACCGGCGAGCAGGTCACCTGGGTCTTCGGCCGGCCCTCCGCCTCCCCCACGAAGTAGGCGACGTCCCGCCCTTGTGAGACGCTGAGGACGCGTGCGGCGGGGTAAGTGTGGAGGGACGTCCAGCGATGAGCGAGCAGCAGCCGCCGAGCCAGCCGGACGAGGGCGCCGTCCCGGGACCGCCGGCGGACGCCTGGTGGTGGAGTCCCACGCCCGCAGAGGCCGTGCTGTCGCCCAATGCCATGCCGTCCGGAGAGGCCGTGTCGCCCGCCGAGGCCGTGTCGTCTGCAGAGGCCGTGCCGTCGGCGGACCCCGGGCCGGCACCGCCCGAGCCCACGGACGTGATTCCCGGCCAGACCACGCTCGAGCTCGATCTCGACGTCCCCGTTCCGCCGCCCGCCATGGCGGTGGTCGACGTCGCACCGCCGTGGCCCGGGCCGGACCCCGGGCGGCGACGCCGGCGTCGGACGTCGGTGCTGGCGCTGGCCGCCGCCGGCTGCCTGGCGGCGGGTCTGGCGGGAGGGTTCGCCGGTGCCTACCTCGAGAGCCGGTCCGCGACGTCGCACACGGTGGACCCCGGGCTCACCCTGCCCGCCCCAGCTCAGGTCTCGACCGCACGCGACGCCGCGAGCGTCGCCGGGGTGGCCCGCAGGGTGCTGCCCAGCGTGGTGGCGATCCGCGTGCGCGGGGCGGACGGCGCCGGCACAGGCTCGGGCTTCGTGATCGATGCCAAGGGCTACATCCTGACCAACAACCACGTTGTGTCCGGGGCTGCAGGCGGCGGCTCGATCAAGGTCGTGTTCCAGGACGGGTCCCAGTCAGACGCCCGCGTGGTCGGTCGAGACGACTCCTACGACCTGGCGGTGGTCAAGGTGGACGACACCGGGTTGGTGCCGCTCGCGCTCGGGGACTCCGACGGCGTGGTCGTCGGGGACGAGGTCATCGCCATCGGTGCCCCACTCGGGCTTCAGGGCACCGTGACGACAGGGATCGTCAGCGCACTGAACCGCCCGGTGGCTGCCGGGGAGTCCGACACCCCGGCATACATCAACGCGATCCAGACCGACGCGGCGATCAACCCGGGCAACTCCGGTGGCCCCCTGGTCGACATGGCCGGCCACGTCATCGGCATCAACTCCGCGATCGCCAGGGCGCCGGGGGCCACCACGACCACCACCGGCAACATCGGGCTCGGCTTCGCCATCCCGAGCAACCAGGCGCGGCGTACGGCTCAGCAGCTGATCCACACCGGCAAGGCGCAGCACCCGATCATCGGGGTGCTCCTGGACCGCACGTACGACGGTGAGGGCGTGAAGGTCCTCCAGACCTCCCCGTCGGGCCAGCCGCCGCCGGTCACCAAGGGCGGCCCGGCCGACCGCGCCGGCATCCAACCTGGTGACGTGATCGTCGCGTTCAACGGCCGACCCGTGGCCGACCCGGACGAGCTCGTGGTCGCGATCCGTGCGCAGACCCCCGGGGCCACCGTCACGCTCACGGTGCGCAGGGGCACCGTCGACAAGATGGTCCGGGTCACTCTCGACGCCGCGGCCGACTAGGGACACGCCGATGTTGGGCATCAACCCCAGCGAGTTCCTCGTGCTGCTCGCCGTCGCGGCGCTCGTGCTCGGTCCCGAGCGGCTGCCCCGGTACGCCCAGCAGCTGGCTCGGCTCGCGCGTGAGCTGCGGCGGATGGCCCAGGGCGCCACCGAGCAGGTGCGCGCCGAGCTCGGCCCGGAGTTCGACGAGGTCGACTGGCGCAAGCTCGACCCTCGCCAGTACGACCCCCGCAGGATCGTCCGTGAGGCGCTCGCGGACGTCTGGGACCCCGACGACCCTCTCGGCCTGAAGAGCGCGGTGGACGGCAAGCCCGTCTCGGCCGGGGGCCCCACCGAGCAGCCGCCGTCCTCGCCCGAGGCGGGTTCGCAGCCGTCGGCACAGGCGCCGCCATACGCCGACACCGTGCCCCGCGACGACACCGTGCCCCGCGACGACGCCGTGCCCCGCGACGACGCCGTGCCCTACGACACCGACGCCACCTGACGCGGGCCGAGCCTCACCTGCCCACGGGTGACAGCCCGAGCGACCGACCCGCCAGCCCCCGTGCCCGCCGACCCAGTGCGAGAGCGACGCCGCGCAGGGCGACCGACGCCGGTGAGTCGGGGTGGGACAGCACGACCGGGGTGCCGCTGTCGCCCCCCTCGCGCAGAGCGAGGTCGATCGGCACCTGGCCGAGCAGGGGCACGGTCGTCCCCATCGCTCGCCCGAGGGACTGGGCCACGTGCTGCCCGCCACCCGTCCCGAAGACGTCCATCCGGGAACCGTCCGGCAGCTCCAGCCACGACATGTTCTCCACGACGCCGGCGATCAGCTGTTTGGTCTGCAGGGCGATGGAGCCCGCCCGCTCGGCGACCTCGGCGGCAGCAGTCTGCGGCGTCGTGACCACCACGATCTCCGCTGTCGGCAGCAGCTGCGCGGTGGAGATGGCGATGTCGCCGGTGCCCGGCGGCAGGTCGAGCAGGAGCACGTCGAGGTCGCCCCAGAAGACGTCGCCGAGGAACTGCTCGAGGGCGCGGTGCAGCATCGGGCCCCGCCACACGACCGGCTGGTTCCCGGGGACGAACATGCCGATCGAGATGACCTTCACGCCGTGGGCCACGGGGGGAAGGATCATCGCATCGGCGTCGTCCGCCCCCGACCCCACGCGGGTGGGCGACTGGCTCACGCCGAGCATGCGCGGCACCGAGAAGCCGTAGACGTCGGCGTCGACGACCCCGACCGCCATCCCGTCGGCGGCCATGGCGGCCGCCAGGTTGACGGTGACGCTGGACTTGCCGACGCCGCCCTTGCCCGACGCCACGGCGTAGACCCGGGTCAGGGAGCCGGGCCGGGAGAAGGGGATCTCGCGCTGGCCGGGGCCGCGCAGCTTGTCCTTGAGGGCCTGGCGCTGCTCGTCGGACATGACGTCGAGCTCGACGTCGACGTCCGTGACACCCTCCACCGCGCCCACCGCGGCCCGGACGTCACGGGTGAGGGTGTCGCGCATCGGGCAACCCGCGATCGTGAGATAGACGGCCACGGCCACGCGCCCGCCGTCGACGCGCACCGACTTGACCATGTCCAGCTCCGTGATCGGCCGGCGGATCTCCGGGTCGATCACGGTCGCCAAGGCTGCGCCGACGGACTCCTGCGTAGGGGCTGTCACCCCCCGATCGTATGTGCGGGGCTCAGATGGTGCCGGTCCGGGGCGACGGCACGGTCTCGGCGTGCGAGGTTCGCGACGCCGCAGGCGTGCGGCAGTAGGGGCAGACCTTCCAGTCCGGGTCGAGGTTGCGCGAGCACTGGCTGCAGTGGCCGCGGTCGAGCGTGGCCGCGCACCACGGGCAGACGAGCATGTCCGTCTCGACCGGTCGCTCGCACGCCGCACAGACGTGGGCGCTCGCCCGGTCGGAGTGGGTGACGCGCAGCGCCTCCTCGAACGTCGTCTCCCCGCGGCGGGCCTTGTCGATCGCGGCGGCCCGAAGCGTGAGCATGCCCGTTGCTCGCGCCTGGGCGGCCGTCGAGGACTCCGTGGCGTCCTTGATGAGCACCTGCCGCATGGCCGCGTCGACGGTCAGCACCTCGAACACCCCGATGCGGCCGCGGTACCCCGTCGTACCGCAGTCCATACAGCCGACGCCGCGCATGGGAGTGGCGTCAGCGAGGTCCTCCGGCTGCAGGCCCAGCAGGGCCAGGGTGACGTCGTCGGGGGTGTAGGGGGCGGCGCAGCCTGGGCAGGGCCTGCGCACCAGCCGCTGAGCGATCGCGGCGGTGAGCGACGACGCCACGAGGAAGGGTTCGGCGCCCATGTCGACCAGGCGGGTGAGGGCGGCGACGGCGGAGTTGGTGTGCAGTGTGGTGAGCACGAGGTGGCCGGTCAGGGACGCCTTCAGCGCCAGCTCGGCCGTCTCGGCGTCTCGGACCTCGCCGACGAGCACGATGTCGGGGTCCTGGCGAAGGACCGCGCGCAGGCCGCGGCCGAACGTCATCCCGCTGCGCTCGTTCACCCCGACCTGGGTGATCCCGGGCAGCTGTACCTCGACCGGGTCCTCGAGGGTGACGATGTTCTTCTCCACGGAGCGGATGTGGGTGATCGCGGAGTACAGCGTGTTCGTCTTGCCCGACCCGGTCGGCCCGGTGATGAGAATCAGCCCCTGCGGCGCCGCCAGTGCCGACTCCACCGCGCGCAGCTGGCCGGGCTCGAGTCCCAGGCCGTCCAGCGGGGCGACCGCGTCGCCGCGGCTGAGCAGGCGGATCACGACCTTCTCCCCGTGCAGGCTCGGCAGGGTGCTGACCCGCGCGTCGACCGCGCTGGCCCTCCACCATGAAACGGGTCCGCCCGTCCTGGGGCACTCGATGCTCCGCGATGTCCAACCCGGACATGATCTTGATACGGCTCACGACCGAGTTGGCGATGCGGCGGGGGGCCTTCATGACCTCGCGCAGCAGCCCGTCGACCCGGTACCTCATGCGCACGCCGTCGCGCTGCACCTCGACGTGGATGTCGGAGGCGCCCATCCGCACGGCGTCGGCGAGCATCCTGTTGACCAGCTTGACGATCGGCGCCTGGTCGTCGACCGCACGCAGGTGCGCGTCCTCGTCCCCGGCGTCATCGTCCTCCTCGGAGAACGAGGTCTGCGCCGTGTCCTCCCCGATGGACCACGCCCTGGCGATGTGATCTCGGATCTGGCTCTCGGTCGCCACCACGACCTGCACCTCGGGGCTGCGGGTGTAGAGCTTGACGTCGTCGATGGCGAGCACGTTCGTCGGGTCGGCGGCGGCCACGAGCAGGCCCTTCGGCGTGCGGTCGAGCACGAGCACGCGGGTGCGTTCGGCGACGGCGCGCGGGAGCAGGCGGACGACGTCCGGCGCGGGGAAGGCCTTCGACAGGTCCAGCAGCGCAAGCCCGAGCAGGTCTGCCAGGCACAGGGCGACGTCGTGCTCGGACAACAGGCCGAGGTCGGCCACCACCTGGCCGAGTCGGCGGCGCGGGCCGTGGGTGCCCCGCTGCTCCTCCAGGGCCACGTCGAGCTGTTCGGGCGTGAGCAGCCCAGAGTCGACGAGGACGTCGCCGAGCCGCCGACGCGCGGTCGCCGACCTGCCGCTGTGGGCCACGCCCTGTCCAGTCACGCCCTAGATGTCGGCAGGGGAGCCGTCCGGGTTGACCGTGGGAACGACCTGAGCGTCAGGCACCGCCGGCTGCGGGGGCCGGCGGTCCTTGGTGCGGCCCTTGGCCTTGCGTGAGCGGGGGACGACGTCGGTCTCGGGGCCGGCGGCCGCCCCGGCTCGCTGGGGGGCCAGCTCGTCGAGCACCTCCTCCACCACCAGCCGGAGCTCCGAGCGCAGATAGTCACGCGTGGCGACCTCGCGCAGCGCGATCCGCAGGGCGGCGACCTCGCGGGCCAGGTACTCGGTGTCTGCGAGGTTGCGCTCGCCGCGCTGGCGGTCCTGCTCGAAGGTGACCCGGTCGCGGTCGGCCTGGCGGTTCTGCGCCAGCAGGATGAGCGGGGCGGCGTAGGAAGCCTGCAGGCTCAGGATGAGGGTGAGCAGGGTGTAGTTGAGGGCTCGCGGGTCGAACTGCAGGCTCGGGGAGCGTAGGTGTTCCAGATGATCCAGGCGGCCACGAACACCGTCATCCCGACGATGAACCACGCCGTGCCCATGAACCGTGCGAAGCGCTCGGACCACCGGCCGAAGACCTCCGGGTCGACCGAGGGCGTGGGCAGGCTCCTCCGGCTCTCCGACGGGGTGTCCAGGCCAGGTGGGCGTCGAGGCCGCGGTCGCCGGACCGCGTCGTCCGTGGGAGTGCGCCGCGTCGAGCCTCCCGCCCGCGCAGGGGACGCGCCGTCGCGGGCCTCAGCGCACACGCGGCACCTCCCCGGTGACGTCGTCACGCCCGTCGTCGGCCTCGCGCCAGTCCTCGGGGAGCAGGTGGTCCAGCACGTCGTCGACGGTGACGACGCCCACGAGCCGGCCCGCGGCATCGGTGACAGGCATGCACACCAGGTTGTACGTCGCGAGCTCGCGGGTCACGACGTCGAGGCGGGCGTCGGCGGTCAGGGGCTCGACGTCCTTGTCGAGGACGCCGCCCAGGGCCTCGTGCGGCGGCTCGCGGAGCATGCGCTGGATGTGCACCAACCCCAAGTACTTACCGGTCGGTGTCTCCAGAGGCGGCCGGCAGACGTACACGGCTGCGGCGAGTGCCGGGGACAGGTCGGCGCGCCGCACCCGCGCGAGCGCCTCGGCGATCGTGGCCTCCGGGGGGAGGATCACCGGCTCGGGGGTCATCAGGCCGCCTGCGGTGTCCTCCTCGTAGGCGAGCAGCCGGCGCACGTCCTTGGCCTCGCGCGGGTCCATGAGCTCCAGGAGCAGGTCGGCCTGCTCCTGGGGCAGCTCGCTGAGCAGGTCGGCCGCGTCGTCCGGCTGCATCGCCTCGAGGACGTCGGCCGCACGGTCGCGGCCGAGGGCGGAGAGGATCTCCACCTGGTCGTCCTCGGGGAGCTCCTCGAGGACGTCGGCCAGCCGCTCGTCGTCCAGCGCCGCGGCCACCTCCAGCCGGCGCTTGGGAGTGAGCTCGCGGATCACGTCGGCGAGGTCGGCGGCCTTGAGCTCCTCGAACGCCGCCAGAAGGTTCGCTGCGCCCTGACGCTGCTCGACGACCCCGATGTCGGCAAGGTCCTCGAAGTCGACCAGCAGGGTCTCCCCGCGCCGCCGCAGGGGTCGCGTGAGCCCGCCCGGCCGCACCCGGCGCACGAAGACCTTGGAGATGCGCCACTCCCGCCTCGTCTGCTGCATGGCGACGTCCTGCACGATCACCTGGCCGCCCGCCGCGTCCAGGCTCTCCCGCAGGCGGACGGTCCGGTCAAGCATCTCTGCGAGCACGAGAGTCTCGGGCGGCCGCTGCTCGAACCTGCGCATGTTGACCAGCCCGGTCGTGATGACCTGGGCGACGTCCATGCTCGTCACCCGCGTCATCGGCACGAAGACCCGACGCCGCCCGGGGACCTCGACGACGAGGCCGACGACCCGCGGGGCCTGCTTGCCGGCGCGGAACACCGAGACGACGTCGCGCACCCGTCCCACCTGGTCCCCGATCGGGTCGAAGACCGGCAGGCCGGCCAGGCGTGCGACGAAGACCCGTGCCGATGCAGCACCCACGAGGCCACGGTAGCCACCGGCGGCCGGTGCCGGTGCGAGGCTCGCGGCCGTCCGCTGGGGCTGGGGAAGGGAGCAGCCGAGGGCGCCCACGGCCGGCCCAGCGTTACTCTCCGCCCACGCTGCGGCGTCGCGTCCGCCGCGCCGGGCTGAGGTCAGCCGGGGGGCCGGCGGATGTCAGCCGAAGAGGTGCGGGCGGCGCCGGGTGCGGCCGCGCAGGTGGTAGGGCTGGCGACCCAGGGTGGTCGCCGGGTTCACCGTGGGCGGGGCGCTACCGGACGCTGTCTGGTCGTCACCGGAGAGGGCCTCGACCATGCGCACCGGCGTGAGGCGGGTGAGCAGGGTCCCGGAAGCCCAGCGTTCGCGCTGCCCCTCCGGCTCCAGCGCGTTGAGCCGCTTGGTCGACAGTGCCTCGGCGGCCGCCTCCCACTCCGGCGTGCGGGCCTCGAGCAGCTCGGCGACGGCGACGAAGGTCACCAACCTGGCCGAGGTCTCCTTGCTTCGCGCAACGACCTCGACCTCACCGAGCATGAGCGGCAGCATCTGCTCGTCGACCCCGAAGACGACGTGGACGGCGTCCTGGTGCCAGGTGTGCCAGGCCGGGTGGTAGCGCTTCTCACCCGGCGGCCTCAGCCACACCACACCGCTCTTCGAGCAGGCCTCCGCGATCAGTGCCGTCTCGTGGGGGCTGAGCCCGGGGACGGCCGGGGCATCGTGAGCGGACGGCGCGGCCGGCTGCGCCGGGTCGGCGAAGAAGTCGGTGACGTGCTCCGTCATGCCTTGAAGCGTGCCACAGTCACCGGGTGTCGTGGAGGAGACCCGGCGGCGACCCGTCGTCGAGGGCGTGGATCCTCGTCGGGGTGGGGGTTCTCGGGATCAGCCTGGCTGCTCCGATCGCGGCGGCGACCGCCGCACCGGTCTTCGCGGTCGCGTTCTACCGGGTGGCCATGGGCACGGCGGCCACTGCCCCGGTGGCCTTCGTCGGGCACCGGGCAGAGCTGCGCGGGCTGCCTCGCCGGGTGCTGGCGGGCTCGCTGCTGGCGGGCGCCCTGCTCGCCGTCCACTTCGCGCTCTGGATCCCGAGCCTGCGGCTCACGAGCATCACGGCGTCCACGGCCCTCGTGGCGACCACCCCGATCTGGACGGTCGCCCTCGAGCGGCTGCGCGGGGTCCGGGCAGGGCCGGGGGTTCTCGCGGGCGTCGCCCTGGCGGTCGTCGGCGTGCTCGTCGTCACGGGGGTCGACGCCGGGCGCTCGGGGCGAGCTCTGGCCGGCGACGTCCTGGCGGTCGCGGGTGGCATGGCCTCGGCGGGGTACGTCCTGGTCGGGGAGGGGGTGCGGCGGTCGGCCTCGACCGCGGCCTACACGTTGCTCGCGTACGGCTCCTGCGCCCTGCTGCTGCTGCCCCTGTGCCTGGTGACCGGGCAGCGGCTGCTCGGCTACGACGCGCGCACGTGGGTCGAGCTCGCCGTCCTCGCGATCTGCGCCCAGATCCTCGGCCACACGATGCTCAACATGGCGCTGCCCGTCGTGGGAGCCACGCCGCTGTCCCTGGCGATCCTCCTGGAGGTGCCCGGCGCCGCCCTGGTGGCGTGGGTGTGGCTGAACCAGGTGCCTCCGCTCTCGGTCGTCCCGGGCGTGGCGGCGGTGCTCGGCGGGCTCGTGCTCGTCGTGCGCAGCCGCAGCCGTGGCCCACGTCACCTGGCGCCGGACTGACGCCGCTCGTCGGGGCCGGTAGCGTCCGGCCAGGTCCACCCACGTGCCGAGGAGCCGACCATGACGCACAGCACCGTTGCCTCGCCGCGGCCGGCGCGGCCCCGTCGTTCGAACCTCGCCGTCCCCGGGTCGAGCATGAAGATGATCGACAAGGCGCGCACGCTGCCGGTCGACCAGGTCTTCCTCGACCTGGAGGACGCCTGCGCCCCGCTGGCCAAGCCCGAGGCTCGTCGCACGATCGTGGCCGCGCTGAACGAGGGCGGCTTCGACGGCAAGGTGCGCACGGTGCGGGTCAACGACTGGACGACGCACTGGACCTACCGCGACGTGGTCGAGGTGGTGGAGGGGGCCGGGGCGAACCTCGACTGCCTCATGCTGCCCAAGGTGCAGTCGCGCGAGCAGGTGGTGGCGCTGGACCTGCTGCTGACCCAGATCGAGACCACGCTGGGCTACCAGGTCGGCCGGATCGGGATCGAGGCGCAGATCGAGAACGCCCGCGGGCTCATCGCCGTCGACGCCATCGCCCAGGCATCCCCCCGGGTGGAGACGATCATCTTCGGCCCGGCCGACTTCATGGCCTCGATCGCCATGAAGTCGCTGGTGGTGGGTGAGCAGCCGCCCGGCTATGACGTGGGGGATGCCTACCACCACATCCTCATGTCGATCCTCATGGCGGCACGGGCCAACGACAAGCAGGCCGTGGATGGGCCGTACCTGGCGATCCGGGACGTCGAGGGGTTCCGCCGCGTGGCCTCGCGCTCGGCCGCGCTCGGCTTCGACGGCAAGTGGGTGCTGCACCCGGGCCAGATCGAGGCGGCGAACGAGGTCTTCAGCCCTCGCCAGGAGGACTACGACCACGCCGAGAACATCCTCGACGCCTACTCCTGGTACACCTCCGCGGCCGGCGGGGCCCGGGGTGCGGCGATGCTGGGGGACGAGATGATCGATGAGGCCAGCCGCAAGATGGCACTCGTCGTGTCAGGCAAGGGGCGGGCGGCAGCCATGAGCCGCACCGACATCTGGACGCCGCCGCCGGCGTGAGGTTGTGGGCACCTGGTGGTCGAGATGTCCCGCCGCGGGCCCTCAAATCACCGTCAACGAGATAATCGATGGGTGTTTCCCTTCGACGTCGGCCGGAGTGGTGGACCACGTGGTGGGCCTGCCTGAGGGAATGGGCGCGTGGGCGAGTCCCTCGCCATGACGGGGCGATGAGGGGCTCCGATCCGCGTGACCTTGGTCGGGTGTTCAACGAGGTGTCGGTGCGGGGGCTGGCGTGGTTCGGTGTGGGTCGGTCGTGATGAGCGCAGCGCGGCGCAGCGGCGCGCCGACGGGCTGGTCGCGATGGCCCGCGCCGCGATGGCCCGGACCGCGACGGCGGGGACGGGCGGGACGGTGGCCGGTGGCCCAGCAGCTGCCCTGGTGACCGTGATCGCCACCCCCGAGCAGATCCGTCAGGCCGCCGGACTGCCGGCGGACGGTCCCGGGCTCGCCCAGTCCGAGCACGGCCCGCTCAGCCGCAACGCCTTGTCCCGGCTGCTGTGCGAGGCGATGCTGTCGGCGGTCGCGACCGGCACCGGCGGGCAGGTCCTGCGCCTGGGCCGCACGGTGCGCACCGCCACCCCCGCCCAGCGGCGGGCACTGGCCGGCGCGTGACCTGGGCTGTGTCGTGCCCGCCTGCCCGACCCGGGCCTGCTTGTGCGAGGCCCACCACGTCACCTGGTGGCGCCACGGCGGGACCACCGACATCGACAACATGGCCCTGGTCTGCGGACGCCACCACAGCGCCGTCCACACCGGTTTGTGGACCTTGACGATGCGCGAGGGCGTGTGCTGGGCCACCCCACCCCGATGGCTGGACCCTCTGCAACGACCCCTGCGCAACACCACCCACACCAGCACCGCCCAAGCCCGCGCCGTCGGCGTCCAGCTCCGGCTGGCCCTCGACCCACCCCCGCAGGAGCCACCCCCGCAAGTGGCGCCCGAACCACCACCCGGCTGACACCACCGGGGGGCCGGCCTGCAGTCCGGGGACGAACCGTGACGTCTGCCGATCTACGGATCGCTATCGTCACGGTCCTGTCGGCGCACCGGCACGGCGACGCGCTCACCGTGCGCGGCCAGCACAACGTCGACATCCGGCGCGATCACGGCCGCGTGAGCGGCGAAGTCGGGTCCCGGCCGGGTGTACAGCGAGGGCCGGGTGCGCCACAACACGGGCATCCGCAGGCTCCCCCAGTGGATCGGGACGGCGCGCGCCGGGCGCACAAGGGCGAGCGCCTCGGCCGCCCGCCTCGCATCGAGATGGCCGGCTCCGAGGCTCGGGCCCCAGCCGCCCACGGGGAGCAGAGCGAGGCCGATGTCGTCGTCCCGCAGCTCGGCCATTCCGGCGTGCAGGTCGGTGTCGCCCGCGAAGAACACGGTGCTCCGCCCTGAAACGACGAAGCCCAGCGCCGGAGCCGGCCGCCCGCCGGGTCCTCGCCTCCCGTCGTGCTCCGCATGCACGGCGCGAACCGACACCGCTCCGATCGACACCTCGTCTCCCACCTGCATCTCCTCCACAACGCCGCGCACCCGACGGCGCATGACCCGCCCAGCACCGCGCGGCACGAGGATCGGTGTGCGTGCACTGATCAAGGCCAGAGAAGGCAGGTCCAGGTGGTCACGATGCAGGTGCGACACGAGAACGCCGGAGATGCCGTCTGCGAGATGGGACGGCGGCCGCTCCGCCGCCCACCGCAAGGGCCCGATCCGGTCGCGCAGCAGCGGGTCCGTCAGCAGCCTCACGCCGCTGACGTCGATGACCGTTGTCCCGTGCCCCCACCACGTGACGGCATCGGTGTGTGACGTGACCGGGACCTCCTGGGCGGATGTGACGTTGGTCGCAGGTGGGGCAGCAGTGGTGACTCCGGCACTGCGGCGAGACGCTCACGGTGGTCGGCCTCGGCCACCTCGCTCGGGCGCCCTCAGATCGTGTAGTGGATGCCGCACTCGGTCTTGTCGCGCCCGGCCCAGCGCCCGGCGCGCCCATCCTCCCCGGGCGCGACCGCGCGCGTGCACGGCCAGCACCCGATCGAGGGGTAGCCCATCTGCAGCAGCGGGTTGAGCAGCACGTCGGGATTCTCGCCGAGGTAGGCGTCGACGTCCGCATCGGTCCAGGTCGCCAGGGGGGCGAGCTTGAGGACCTCACGCTTCGCGTCCCACGACACGGTCGCTGTTTGCGCCCGGGTGGGGGACTCGTCGCGGCGCACCCCGCTCGCCCACGCACGGTAGCCCCGCAGCGCGCTGTCCAGCGGTGCCACCTTGCGCAGGGCACAGCAGCGGTCCGGGTCGGTGCGGTACATCCGGCCGTGCTCGCGCTCGTGGCTCTCCACGGACGTCTTGGGGCGCACCGTGAGCAGCCGCACCGGGTAGCTGGCCTGCACCGCGTCGGCCGTGCCGAGCGTCTCGCCGAAGTGGTAGCCGGTGTCGACGAAGAGCACATGGACGCCGGGGACGGCGCGCGAGGCCAGGTGCGCCAGGATCGTGTCGCCCATGGCGGCCGTCACGGCCAGGGAGCGGTCGAACGCGCGCCCTGCCCAGCCGAGCACCGTGAGCGGGTCGGCGCCGTCGAGCACCTCGTCGGCCTGCGCCGCGAACGCGACGGGGTCGGCGTCCAGCGCGGCGGCGACGTTCTCGGGGCGGGAGAGCAGGGGCCCGATCATGATGTGCCATCTCCGTGGGTGACGTGTCGAGATGTGTCTGGGGCGGGTGTGAGAAGAGCGGGTGCGGCAGGGGCGGCAGCCTGCGGCGGTTGGAGTCCGTGGAAGAGCACCGAGAACACCCGCAGGCAGCTACGGCAGTGCCATCGCGCCGGGCCGTCAGGCCCCTCGACCGGCCGCAGGTCGTCCTCGGCGCAGAAGGGGCAGGCATAGGGGACGGCGCGCTGGCCCTCGGGGCCCGCGGCCGGTGGGCCGGTGAGCCGGTCAACGCCCGGGCCTGTGACCGGAGGCGGCGTGCTCACTGCAGGTCCGCCTCGTCGGCGCGGGTCACCCAGCGCGCGAACGTCTCACCGTCGTCCCGCTGGGCCAGCCAGTGCTGCACCACCCGCTCGACGTAGTCGGGCAGCGCGGTGGTCGTGGTCTTGAGCCCGCGCAGCTTGCGGCCGAACCCGGCGTCCAGGCCGAGCCCGCCGCCGAGGTGCACCTGGAACCCGTCCACAGTGGGTCCCTCGGGGTCGGCCGGGTCCGGCAGCTGCACGCCTTTGAGGCCGATGTCGGCGATCTGCGCGCGGGCGCAGGAGTTGGGGCAGCCGTTGACGTGGATGCTCAACGCGGGCGCATCGGCGGCGAAGAGCCCGGGGACGTCGCTGAGGCGCCGCTCCAGCTCGTGCACCAGGTCGGCCGCGCTCGCCTTGGTCTCGACGATGGCGAGCTTGCAGAACTCGATGCCCGTACAGGCCATGGTGCCCCGCCGGAACGTCGACGCCCTGGCCTGCAGACCCATCGCATCCAGGTCGTCGAGCAGGTCGGCCACCTTGGGTGCAGTGACGTCGAGGACGACGACCTTCTGCCCGGGGGTCAGGCGCACCCGGGCGCTGCCCGCACGCTCGACGGCGTCGGCCAACCGGCCGAGGGTGTCCCCGCTGATCCTGCCGACCACCGGCGCGGCCCCGACGTAGAACTTCCCGCGGCGCTGCTTGTGCACCCCCACGTGGTCGCGGCGCCCTGCCGCCGGCGGCGGCGCTGGGCCGTCGAGCAGCCTGCGGTGCAGGTACTCGCGCTCGAGCACCTCCCGGAACCGCTCCGGGCCCCAGTCCGCGACGAGGAACTTCAACCGCGCCCGGGTGCGCAGGCGCCGGTACCCGTAGTCGCGGAAGAGGGTGACGATCCCGAGCCAGACGTCGGCCACCTCCGCCAGTGGCACCCATGCGCCCAGCCGCTTGGCCAGCATCGGGTTGGTGGAGAGCCCTCCGCCCACCCATACGTCGAAGCCTGGACCGTGCTCGGGGTGGACGACGCCGACGAAGGCGACGTCGTGGATCTCGTGGGCCACGTCCTGGTGCGGGCTGCCGCTGACGGCCGTCTTGAACTTACGGGGGAGGTTCGCCAGGTCGGGGTCCCCGACCCAGCGCTGGACGATCTGCCTGAGCGCGGGCGTTCCGTCGACGATCTCGTCGTCGGCGATCCCGGCGACCGGTGACCCGAGCACCACGCGCGGGGTGTCGCCGCACGCTTCGGTGGTCATCAGGCCGACGGACTCCAGCGCCTGCCAGATGGCTGGCACGTCCTCGATGCGGACCCAGTGGAGCTGCACGTTCTGGCGGTCGGTGATGTCCGCCGTGCCGCGCGCATAGCGGGTCGAGACGTCGGCGAGAACCCGCAGCTGCGACAGGCTGACCTCACCGCCGTCGATGCGCACCCGCAGCATGAAGTACTCGTCGTCCAGCTCGTGCGGCTCCAGGGTCGCGGTGCGGCCGCCGTCGATCCCGGGTCGGCGCTGTGTGTAGAGCCCCCACCAGCGAAGCCGTCCCCGCAGGTCCTCCGCCGGGATGCTCGGGAAGCCCTCCGTCGCGTAGGTCGACAGCACGCGGTCACGCACCGACAGCCCGCCCTCGCGGGCCTTCCACTCCTCGTTGGCGTTCAGCGGGTCGCGCTCGCCGAGGGCCCACTGACCCTGGGACTGGCCCGAGGGCAGGCGTGAGCCGGCCTGCTGCCGCGTGGGTGGCGTCGGTGTGACGTCGCCCCGGGCGTCGGGGGCGGGATCGCGGATATGCACGGTCACAGGGGTCTCCGAGGGCTGTGCGGCTGCCCGCTCACGTCCGAGGGACGGCTCGGCTGCGGCGGCCGGTCAGGGGTTCGCGGCGTGATCACACGCGAAGGGGTGCGCGCGGTCACCCGGGAGCCGGCAGGTGGGCTTCAGCCCCGACAGGTCGCGCTGGCGGTGCGCAGCAGGTCGACGTGGTGCCGCCTCGTCAGCGGCGTGCGCTCGGGCACAGCGGTGCACGGCACGTGCCGTCGCTGAAAGAGCGCCAGGGTCGAGGGGAGCACGGCAGACCTCCATCGCTCCTGGCGGTAGCACCGGCCCTCAGCGCCGCGAGGCGCTGGGGTGGTTGCTGCGGCGTCGACGAGCCAGGTCTCTCGGCCGCTCTGGATGGGCGTGCTCCGACCGTACGTGGTCGTCGTTGCACGCTCAACCTCTGTCCATCATCTGGACAAACCCGGTCACATGGTGGGCACGGCACCTCGGTCGCCCATGATGGTGAAGCCAGCGATCGCGGCGCCGGGACGTAGGTCGTGACATCGACAGCACCGCCGAGGCGCGGTGGCGCCGAGAAGCCAGGTACTGATCCCGCCCGCCTGCCGGTCAGCGGGCTTCTCGCCGAGCTCAGCCGGGGACGACGACGAGGGCGTTCGCCACGGCGCGCTCGGAGAAAGCCGGGTCGTCCACGTCCACCCGGCGCACGACTCCGGCTCTGACCAGAGTCATGGTTGTGGAGCCGCCGCCGTCCAGAAGCAGCACGTTGCGTGCGCCGAGGCTGAGGGCGGCGAGCGCGACCTGACGGTAGGTGGCTCCGGCCCGTGGGTGCGAGCTGCGGCGCGACGGCAGCTGCTCGACCGTGATGAGCCACACGGTGCGCCCGGTGGCGTCCCACCCGAGCGCCACGCGCTTGGCATTCGTCGCCGCCGAGCCCGTGCAGCCCACGGTGACGACGCCGTCGGCCGCGATGATCCCGCCACGGCCGATGGCGTCGACCAGAGTCCAGGTCGAAGGCTTTCCCGTGCGCGAGTCGGTGTAGGCCGCGCGCAGGCTCAGCGTGACGGACTGCCCCGTCCGCAGGCTTCGGAGCAAGGTTGCCGCGGCCGTGCCGGACGCCGTCACCAGCACCTGCCCGGCGGCCAGGCCGGCAGAGCCCAGACCAGGCCGCTGCTTGCGCACGACCTTGCCGCCACTGAGGACCACCGCGACGTCACCGGCGGGGGCGGGCCCACTCCACAGGGTCGTGGTCGCCGTCAGCCCGGTCGTGCGTTCGCTGATGTTCAAGGCCCGCACGGGCATCACGCGAGCAGCGCCGCCCGGGGCTGCTGCGACCGTGACGCGACCCACGAGGGTGACCGAACCCACGTGCAGGCGCCGGTCGGTCCCCATCCCCACAACGGGTGTCGACCCGGCCGGTACGCGCTGGATGCTGCCCGCGACGACCTGAGCCCCAACCGGGTACGGCCACCAGCTGCCAAGGTCGAAGTAGTCGCCGTTGACGGCTGCCACCGCACGCGCGACCCGGCGGGTCAGCGCCGTCGTGGGCGATGCTGCGCCGATCTTGCCGGCGGTCGACACGCGTAGCCTCGCCTTCGTCAGGTCGACGCGGGTGGCGGCGACGCGCACCGTGGCGCCGCCGGCGGGCTTGGTGTCGTAGACCTTCACGGCCACCCCGCCCGGCTGGGACCAGCCGGCCGAGGCGGCAGCCGGGAGCGGCAGCCCGGCCGCGCACGTCACGGCCATGGCGGCCGGCGGTGCCTGCAGCACCCCGACAGCGGTTGCCGCCGTCACAACGGCAGCGAACCCTGCGTTGCGCATCACCCGCCGGCGCGACCTGGACATCGCTGACACCACCCTCGCGTCACCCACTCACTCATGGATCGACGCAGCCGGAGGCGGCCTTGACGAGGCCGACCCGTCCGGAGCAGCGGGGAGTCGAGGCGTGCCCTGCGCTGGTCGGGGTGCCGGGCTCGCCATACTCGCAGTACCGCACGGGGACCACGGTGAAGGGTGGAACGCGATGGGTCGGTTGCAGCACACCGAGGGTCTTACCGAGGAGCAGCAGGAGATCCTCGCCGCGGTGCGGGAGTTCGTTGACGAGCGAATCATCCCCGTTGCGAACGCCCTCGAGCACGCCGACGAGTACCCCACGGCGATCGTGGAGGGGATGAAGGAGATGGGGGTCTTCGGGTTGATGATCCCCGAGGAGTACGGCGGGTTGGGGGAGTCGCTGCTGACCTACGCCCTGGTGGTCGAGGAGATTGCGCGGGGGTGGATGAGCGTGTCGGGGATCATCAACACGCACTTCATCGTCGCTTACATGCTGGCCCAGCACGGTACGCAGGAGCAGAGGCAGCGGTACCTGCCGCGGATGGCGACCGGCGAGGTGCGTGGGGCGTTCTCGATGAGTGAGCCGCACTGCGGGTCCGATGTGGCGGCGATCCGGACGCGGGCGGTACGGGGACCCGGTGAGGCTGGCCGGTGGCGCATCGACGGGCAGAAGATGTGGCTGACGAACGGCGGGTCGGCCAACTTGGTGGCGGTGCTGACCAAGACCGACCTGGGTGAGTCGTCGGTGTACCGGAACATGACGACGTTCCTGGTGGACAAGGAGCCGGGGTTCGGTGAGGTGGCGCCGGGGCTGCAGGTGCCCGGCAAGATCGAGAAGATGGGGTACAAGGGGGTCGACACCACCGAGCTGGTGCTCGACGGGTTCGAGTCCACCGACGCACAGGTGCTCGGCGGCGTGCCGGGCCGCGGCTTCTACCAGATGATGGACGGCGTCGAGGTGGGCCGGGTCAACGTCGCCGCGCGGGCTTGCGGGGTCGCGATGCGCGCCTTCGAGCTGGGGATCGACTACGCCCAGGTGCGCGAGGCGTTCGGCAAGCGGATCGCCGACCACCAGGCGGTGCTGTTCCGGTTGGCCGACATGGCGGCCAAGGTCGAGTCCGCCCACCAGATGATGGTGATGGCGGCGCGGTTGAAGGACGCTGGGCAGCGCAACGACCTCGAGGCCGGGATGGCCAAGTACCTGGCCAGCGAGTACTGCCGCGAGGTCGTCGAGGACAGCTTCCGCATCCACGGCGGCTACGGCTACTCCAAGGAGTACGAGATCGAGCGCCTCTACCGCGAGGCGCCGATGCTGCTCATCGGTGAGGGCACGGCCGACATCCAACGGATGATCATCGGTCGACGCCTGTTGGAGGACTACGCCCGCAAGGGGTGACCCGGGTTGCGACATGCAACCCAGCGCTCTGCTCGCGCGTCTCACGGACGAGGGACGCGCTTGATGGACGAGGGACGCGCTTGATGGACGAGGGACGCGCTTGATGGAGGAGAGACAAGGAGACGTGGTCGTGGCACAGACACCGGGCGCCCGGACGGCAGTGCAGGTATGCTCCGCCGTGCTTGTCGTGGTGGCTGCTCTGGCCGGGTGCGCGCAGGCAGGTACGGGTTCGGCGCAGGAGTCGCGGCCGCCGACCTCGGACCCGGCACCGATGCAGCCCGGCACGACGTCGGGGGGCTTCGGCTCGTCCACCTCGGCATCGCCGCCCGCCGTGACCTCGGCTACCACCGGCACCGTCGCGCCGACGACACCGACAACGCCGCCGACGACGCCGGCTGCCTCGCCGTCGACCTCGGTGGGCCCCAGCGCCGGAGGGCACTCGGCGCCGCCGGCCCGGGCGCTGGTGCCGGTCAGGCCGGGACAGCGTGGCGCAGCGGTCCTCGCGCTGCAGCGGCGGCTCTCGTCGCTGGGGTACTGGCTCGGCACGCCTGACGGGAGCTACGGCGATCTCACCCGCCAGGCGGTAACGGCGATGCAGAAGGTGGCCGGGTTGCACCGCGACGGCGTAGCAGGTTCGAAGACGATCGCTGCGCTGGCCCGCGCGCCGCGCCCGCACTTCCGCAGCACCAGTGGCCACGCTGTCGAGGTCGACGTCCGGCACCAGGTGCTGATGGTCGTCGACGCAGGCCGAGTGAGGCTCGTCCTCAACACGTCCACCGGGTCCGGTCGCACGTACGTCGCCCCCGACGGTCACACGGCCACGGCGACCACCCCGCATGGCATCTTCAGCGTGGCGTGGTCCTTCGACGGGTGGCGCACGTCCGACCTCGGTCAGCTGTACCGGCCGCGGTACTTCCACCCGCGCGGCATCGCCGTCCACGGGGCGCTGTCGGTGCCGTCGTTCCCTGCCTCGCACGGTTGTGTGCGGGTCAGCCCAGCCGCCATGGACATGATCTGGCGGGACCGCTTGATGCCTCTGGGCTCCACCGTCATCGTGTACTGACGCTCCCGGGCACCGCCGCGCCTGCCGGGTGCCCGGGAGCGGACGCCCCTGGGGACGGACCGTCCTGGGTTGGGCGAGGAATGGGGAAGGATGGACCCATGTCGAACCTCGGCCCATTCCGGGGCAGCCGTCAGCAACCCCGGCTGCCGACGCCGCCGCGGGGGACGCCCATCGCCCGCTACGCGACCTACCTCGAGGCGCAGCGCGCCGTCGACTTCCTCTCGGACAGCCACTTCGCCGTGCAGAACGTCACCATCGTCGGCACGGACCTGCGGATGGTTGAGCGGGTCACCGGGCGGCTCACCTACTCGCGCGTGGCTCTCGCCGGCACGCTGTCGGGAGCCTGGTTCGGGCTCTTCGTGGGCATCGTTCTCTCGCTCTTCGCCACGGGGGCAAGCATCGATGTGCTGACGGCCATGCTGATCGGGGCGGGTTTCGGCATGCTCTTCGCGGTGACCTCCTACGCCCTGACAGGCGGGCGGCGCGACTTCACGTCAACGAGCCAGATCGTGGCGAGTGAGTACCTCGTGCTGTGCCTGGAGGAGCAGGCGGCGACGGCGCGCGAGCTGCTTGCCCGCCTGCCGCATGCGAGGCCGGGACCCGAACAAGCCTCGGCCGACCTCGGGTCGTCCGTCCCACCGCCATGGGCGCCGCCACCGGTCCCACCGCCCGGGCACACCACGACAGATCCCTCGAGCAGGCCCGAGAGCTCTTCCCCCGCCGAGCCCTCCGGCCCCACGTACGGCGAGATGATCGAGCGCCAGCGTCAGGAGCGCCTGGCGCGCGAGGCGCAGCAGCGTGCAGAGAGCGAGCAGCCCGGGCAGGAGTGACGCTGCGCGGCGGCGTCGGCTCACAGGGGCGCGCGCGACGCCCCAGGGTGTCCTCTCGCCCACCCCGGCGCGCGACGTCCCAGGGTGTTCTCAGCATGTCCTCTCAGCGCGGGACGGCGGTGGGGTAGAGGTCGAGGTACCCCGGGACGTCGATCGCCGGGGTCGTGGTGGCACCGGCAGCCAGCACCGCGTCGAGCACCGCGAGAAGCACGGCGTCGGCGGCAGCCGCCTGCACGTCGAGCAGCGTGACGGCCTCGGCCGGCACCTCGTTGGTGGCCAGGACGAAGACTGTGTCGCCGTCGAGCAGCGTGTGCACCGGGCGCAGAGCCCGGGCGATGCCGTCATGCGCCGCCATGGCCGTCCGTCGGGCCTGGGCGGGGTGGAGCGAGGCGTTGGTGGCGACGACGACAAGGCTGGTGTTGACCGGAAGGCTGGTGCCGAGCCGAGTGTCTGGCACTGCAGCACGCCGGTGGAGGACGGCAGCGTGCTCCGACAAGAGCGGGACCGGCGGGCGGGGGCGTCCGGCGGGCACGAAGGCGGTGCCGAGGAGCGCCCCGGTGACGGCGTCGACCGGTGACCCGTAGGCGTTGACCACGGCGAGCGCGCCCACGACGGCGTCGCCGGCCAGTCGCACGCTCGCCGTGCCGACGCCGCCTTTCAGCCCGCCCCCCGGACCACCGGCCGCCATCACCGCGCCCGTGCCGGCGCCCACCGACCCTCGCAGAACCTGGGTGGCACCGAGCTGGCCCAGCCCCGCCGAGGCCGCCGACGCCGCTGAGGCGGCCAGCCCGGCCGCGGAGGCGGCCTCGTACCCCATGTCCGGCCCCGGTCGGGCGGTGTGGTCGCCGCCCCTGCCCAGGTCGAACACGGCAGCTGCGGGCACGATCGGGACCACGAGGGCCGAACCGTCAGGGGCCTGACCCACCGGGAACCCGCGACCGTTCTGCTCGCACCACCGCTGGACGCCCGTGGCGCTCGCGAGCCCGTAGGCGCTGCCGCCGGTCAGCACGACAGCATCGACCGTCGGCACCAGCGTCGTCGGGTCGAGCGCGTCGGTCTCGTGAGTCCCGGGACCGCCGCCGCGGACGTCGACCGCGCCCACCGTGCCCGGTGGCGGCAGCACGACTGTGACGCCGGTCAGCCAGCCGTCACCCACGCGCTCGGCATGCCCCACAGCGATCGAGGCGACGTCGGTGATCGAGCCCCACCACGGTCCGACCGCCGGCCTCCTGCTGTGGTCGGGGGTCACAACCACCCGTTGCGTTTGAAGCCGCGGTACATGGTGCCGCACACCACGAACATCAACGTCAGGATCGCCGGGTAGCCCCACGTCTGCTGCAGCTCGGGCATGTGCTGGAAGTTCATGCCGTAGATCCCGGCGATCATCGTGGGGACAGCGGCGATCGCCACCCAGGCGGAGATCTTGCGCATGTCCTCGTTCTCCGACACCGTGAGCCGCGCCAGCCCCGCCTGGAGAATCGTGGTGAGCAGCTCGTCGAAGCTGGCCACCTGCTCACGCACCCGCGCGAGGTGGTCCTCGACGTCGCGGAAGTACTTCTGGATCTCAGGGTGCACGAGCCGCCGGGACCGCTCCGCGAGCTCGTGCAGCGGGATCGTGAGCGGTCCGACAGTTCGCTTCATCTCGATGACGTCTCGCTTGAGCTGGTAGATGCGCTCGACGTCGGCCGTGCGACGGGCGCCGAACACCGACTCCTCGATCTCCTCGATGTCGCCGAGCACCTCCTCGACGACGGCCAGGTAGTCGTCGACGACCTTGTCCGCGACGGCGTGCAACACCGACGAGGGGCCGAGGGCGAGCTGCTGAGGGACGGCCTCGAGCCGGCGGCGAAGGCCGGCCATCGACGCGTGGCGACCGTGCCTGACCGTGACCACGAAGCGCTCTCCGACGAAGACCATGATGGTTCCGGTCTCGACGATGTCGCCGCCCTCGTCGCGGTGGCCGTGGTCGACGAACGCCAGCGTCCGCAGAGCCAGGAAGATGCACTCGTCGTACCGCTCGAGCTTCGGCCGCTGCCGGGGGTTGGACGCGTCCTCGATCGACAAGGGGTGCAGGTCGAAGCAGTCGCCCAGCTGACGCAGCTGCTCCTGCGTGGGCTCGTGGAGGCCCAGCCAGACGAACCCGGGGCCGCGCGCGGCCCGCTCGACGGCGGTCTCGAAGTCGGCCACGTCCTGTCGCACGCCCTCGACGTACAACCCCCAGTCGACGGCGGCGTCGAGAAGCGCCAGCGCGCGGCGCGGGCTCTGCATGGGGGGCGTCGTCGCTGATGCCGCCCTGCGGGCGCCGACGACGCCGCGCAAGGGGATCGTGCGCGGGAGCGCTCGGCTGATTGCTGTGGAGCGGTGCTGCTGTGCCATGCCGTCACCTCGTTCGCGACTCAGTCCGCGACGAGCGCCACCGGCACACGAGCCCTCACCCGCGGGGAGGGCCGCGGTGGCTCAGACGAGGAGGCGGACGCCCGACGCGGCGGGGGTTCCGGTACTGGGAGGGGTGCTATCTCGGGACGGCACCGGAAATCACCTCCTCGGGTAGGGCGTGTCCAACGAGGTCATCCTACGCTGGGCGGACGCCGCGCCGACCGATGTCCGGAATGCCCGCGTCGTGCTGGGGGCATTCTCACTGCGACACAAGCCTTCCGACACGAGCGCTATGACACGAGCGCTGCGACACAAGCCTTGTCAGAGAATCGACGCCATCCAGGCCTCGATCTCGTCCACGCCTCGGGGCAGCATCGCCGACAGGTTCTCGCAGCCGGCCGCGGTGACGAGCACGTTGTCCTCGATGCGGACACCGATGCCGCGCAGCTCCTCCGGCACGAGCAGGTCGTCGCGCATGAAGTACAGGCCCGGCTCGATGGTGAAGACCATCCCGGGCTCCAGCGTCGCCGTCCAGGTACATCTCCCGCCGCGCCTGCGCGCAGTCGTGGACGTCGAGGCCCAGGTGGTGGCTGGTGCCGTGCACCATCCAGCGACGGTGGAACTGGCCCTCCTCGGCCAGTGTCGAGTCGACGGTGGTGCCCTCGGGCAGCAGCCCCCACTCGTGCAGGCGGGCGGCGATGACCGCCATGGCCGCCTCGTGCAGCTCTGCGAACCTCCGGCCGGGTGCGGCCACGGCGAAGGCGGCGTCGGCGGCCTCGAGGACCACCTCGTACACCCGCCTCTGCGCAGCGGTGAAGGAGCCGGACACGGGCAAGGTGCGCGTGACGTCGGCGGTGTAGAGGCTGTCGACCTCGACGCCGGCGTCCACCAGCACCAGGTCGCCCGCGCGCACCCGGCCGTCGTTGCGGATCCAGTGCAGGGTGCAGGCGTGGTCGCCCGCGGCGGCGATGGTGTCGTAGCCGACACCGTTGCCCTCCTCGCGCGCCCTCAGCTCGAAGACGCCCTCGACGACGCGCTCCCCGCGCGTGGAGGCCAGCGCGGCGGGCAGGGCCCGCACGATGTCGGCGAACCCGTGAGCCGTCGCCTCGACGGCCTGTCGCAGCTGCGCGACCTCCCACTCGTCCTTGACCAGGCGCAGCTCGGACAGCTCGGTCGCCAGCTCGGCGTCCGCCGCGGTCGCGGCCTCGGCGTCGACGCCCGCCGCTGCGCGCGCCCGGTCGACGACGGCCTCCACGCTGCCGTCGGCCCCGCGCACGACCCGGACGACGACGCCGCCCTCCCCGACGTCCTTGCCGAGCGCCTCGGCGAGCTCGTCGAGGTCGCGGCACGTCAGGCCGGTCAGTGCGGCGACCTCGTCGAGGGTGGGCCGCGCGCCGACCCAGAGCTCGCCGTAGCGGGAGTCGGCGTAGAACTCCTCGGTGTCTCGCTGGGCGCGCGGCCGGAAGTACAGCACGGCGTCGTGGCCGGCCGTCGCCGCCGCGGCGGGGCTCGAGCACCAGCACGACGTCGGGCTCACGGTCGGTACCCAGACCCGTGAGGTGCGCGAAGGCCGAGTGCGGGCGGAAGCGGTGGTCGGTGTCGTTGCTGCGTACCCGCAGGACCCCGGCCGGCACGACGACGCGCTCGCCGGGGAAGCGCTGCGACACCCGCGCCCGGCGTGCGGCGGCCCAGGGTGCGGCGTCCAGCGGCGTGACCGTCGGCGTCGTCCCGGGGCTGCCAGCCGGAGGCGATGAAGCGGCGGAACGCGGGCGAGCTGGGGCGTTGCCGGTAGCCCGTCGCCGTCGGGGCCGCCGCGCCGGGGGTCGTCGGCTCATCGCCGGTGCTGGCTGTGCTTCCGTGCGAGGTGTCAGGGGCCTGGCTGCTCATGCCTCATGGTCGCACCGACAGGACGCTTGCATCGAACTCGCGGCGGGGCGCCCTCCCCGGGCAACCAGGGTGCGCGCCGGGTCGACGTGACCCTCGCCACCACGCCCGCCGTGACCTGCCGCCCCGGGAGCGGCACCATGTCAGACGCCGGCTGCTCGACGGGCGACGGCGAGGAGTGCGGCGACGGAGTACGGCGAGGAGCCAGGGAGGCTCGCATGCAGTTCGGGCGCACCTACGAGGAGTTCGAGGTCGGCGCGGTCTACAAGCACTGGCCCGGCAAGACGGTGACCGAGGCCGACGACCACCTGTTCTGCCTGCTCACCATGAACCACCACCCCTTGCACCTGGACGCCCACTACGCGCAGGAGGCGACGCAGTTCGGCCGCAACGTGGTCGTCGGGAACCTCGTCTACTCGCTGTTGCTCGGGATGTCCGTGCCCGATGTGTCGGGCAAGGCCATCGCGAACCTGGAGATCGAGTCGCTGCGCCACGTGGCGCCGACCTTCCACGGGGACACCCTGTACGGCGAGACGACCGTGCTGGGCAAGTGGGAGTCCACGTCGAAGGACGACCGGGGCATCGTGCATGTCGAGACGCGGGGCCACACGCAGGCAGGCACTCTCGTCTGCGTGTTCCGGCGCAAGGTGATGGTGCCGAAGCAGTCCTACCTCGACGCGCGTGGCGGGGACCAGCCGGCCCGACCGGACCCCGCGCCGGAGCAGTGAGCCGCGCACCCCAGCAGCCACAGGTGCCCTGGCTCGTGAGTGGCTCCCGGCTCCGGCGTGGGGGTCAGCCCGGCATGACCCCCCACGCATCAAGGGCCTCCAGCAGCCCGGGGCTCGTGGCGGCGACCGCGAGGTCGGCGGCGCTGAACCACGCGGCGTCCTCGGCGTCGTCGCCTGCTCGCAGCCGGCCCCCGACCGCACTGCACGCGAAGTCCTGGATCACGTAGACCCCACCCGACGGCGCGTCGCGCTCGACGATGCCTAGCAGGGCGCCGACCTCCACCACGAGGCCCGTCTCTTCGAGCACCTCGCGGACGACCGCCTGCTCGTGCCCCTCGCCCCCTTCCACCCGCCCGCCGGGGATGGACCACAGGCCCGCCGCCGGTTCGTGAGCGCGACGCACGAGGAGGAGCCGGCCGGCGGCGTCATGCACGACGGCGCCCACGCAGGGGATCGCTGCGGCTGGTCTGCCTCGCGGGTCTGCCGTCGGTTCGGTGTCGGGGCCCATGAGCCGATCCTGCACGGCGCCGCTGTGCCTGCGCCAAGCCCACGCATGGCCGGCGGGGGCTCTGACGTGCGCGGACCCTTGACCGGCCTGGCTCGTGGGTGCACCGTCGGAAGCGTGTCACCCCCGTTGACCTGCCCCCGGTGCGGTGGTCACGTGCGACCGCCTGGGCTGTGGTCGGACTCGTGGACGTGCGCGCGGCACGGCGACGTCGCCCCGGTGCACTGCCCGATCGTCGCCTCCGACGACGCCATGCGGCAGCTGGCCGCCCGCACCCAGGTGCCCATGTGGCTGCCCTGGCCCCTGCCGGCGGGGTGGCTGGTGACGGGTCTGCGGTGGGCCGGGGACGAGCACTCAGGCCCGGTCGCGACAGTCATGGCCTGCTCGGGGCCCAACCACCTGCCGAGCGGCTACCAGGACGAGCCGTCGGCCGACCTGCTCCTCGTCGCGGAGCAGCCAGGTGTCGGCCTCGGCGCCCACCTGGCCGGGCTGACCGACGTCGACCCCGGCGCGACGGTCGCCGACGGGGCCGCAGACGTGAAGCTCGGTGTGGCCGGGCACGACACCCCGCTGTGGCTGGTGCCGGTCGACGGGCTGGCCGCCTACGTCGGGGAGGCGGCCGGTGTCTGGCTGTGGGCGCTGGCCTGGCCGGAGACCGCGTCGGCGGTGCTCATGGAGCCCTTCGAGCTGGCAGACGCTCGCGACCCCGCCCACCGGCTTGAAGTCCCCTACGGCGCTCTGTCGCCGCGGCTCGGCTGACCACCTCGACGGCGCCCGCGGGTCGTCGTTCCCGCGCCGTACGCTGCGGGCGTGCGCATCGACCTTCACGTGCACTCCACAGCCTCGGACGGCACGCAGCCGCCCGGTGAGCTCATGGCCGCAGCGGCGGCGTCCGGGCTCGGCGTCGTTGCCCTGACCGACCACGACACCGCTGCGGGCTGGGCGGAAGCATCGGACGCCGCCCGCCGGCTCGGGATCGGGCTCGTCCCCGGCGCGGAGCTGTCCTGCCGCAGCGGCGGCGTCAGCGTCCACCTGCTCTGCTACCTGCACGACCCCGCCGACCCCGCGCTGGCCGAGCAGGCAGAGCTGACCCGCGACGACCGTGCCTGGCGGGCTCGGCGCATCGTCGAGCGGATCGCCGAGGACTTCCCCCTCACGTGGGCGGACGTCGAGGAGCAGCTGAGCCGCGCGGGTGCGGCGGAGGCGACCGTCGGCCGCCCGCACATCGCCGACGCGATGGTGGCCCGAGGTCTCGTGCCCGACCGGGACGAGGCCTTCGCGAGGGTGCTCCACGACGGCTCGCCCTACTTCGTGGCCCACTACGCACCCGAGGTCGAGCACGCCGTTCGGCTGGCGCGAGCAGCCGGCGGGGTGCCCGTCATCGCCCACGCCCGGGCCGACCGCCGAGGTGCGCCGGTCGTGGACGACGCGGTCCTGGCCTCGATGGCCGCCGCGGGGATGCTCGGGATCGAGGTCGACCACCCGGCGCACGACGACGACGCGCGCGCCCACCTCCGCTCGCTCGCGGCCGACCTCGGGCTCCTCACGACCGGGTCCAGCGACCACCACGGCACCGGCAGCATGAACCGGCTCGGGGTCTGCACAACGACGCCGCAGACGCTGGAGGCGATCCTCGCCCTGGGGACAGGCACCGCGGCGGTGCTGCCGTGATCGCGGCGTCCAACGGTGGGGCCCGGTTGTTCGGCGAGGTCTTCGTCACCCTCTTTGTGATCATGGACCCGCCGGGCACGCTTCCGTTGTTCCTGGCGCTGACGGGGAGCATGAGCGCTCGCCACCGGGTGCGTGCTGCGCGCCAGGCCGTTCTCGTGGCCCTGCTCGTGATCGTGTCCTTCGCGGTCTTCGGCCGGCAGATCCTCGACTACCTCCACGTGACGTTGCCGGCCCTGCAGTGCGCGGGTGGGCTGCTCCTGCTGCTGATCGCCCTGGAGCTGCTGACCGGTCGCGACGCCGGGCCCGAGCAGACGGCCGGGGTCAACGTGGCGTTCGTGCCGCTGGGGACACCACTGCTCGCCGGTCCGGGAGCGATCGTGGCCACCATGGTCTTCACGAGCCAGGCGCACGGCACGGCGCAGTATGCGGCCATCGCGGCCGGGATCTTGGCCGCGCACCTCGTGCTGTGGCTCACCATGAGGTTCGCGACCGTGCTGCACAGGCTGCTGCGGGACAGCGGGGTGCTGCTCATCACCCGGATCGCCGGCCTGCTCCTGTCGGCGATCGCCGTGCAGCTCATCGCCGATGCGGTGCGGGCCTTCGCTTCCGGGGCGGGGTAGTGTCCGCCCGGCATCTGCTCACCCACCGCCTGCTCGCCCGCTGTGGCGGTGTGGCATGAGTGGCATGAGTGGCATGGGTGGGATAGGTGGCATGAGTGGGCAACCCGAGCTTCCAGGGATGCCGGAGCGCCTGTACCCGTGCACGCCGACCCGGCTGAGCACGTGGCTGGACTGCCCGCGGCGCTACAGGTTCGCCTACCTCGAGCGGCCGCAGCCGTCGAAGGGCGCCCCGTGGGCGCATGCCGGCGTGGGCGCGGCGGTGCACTCGGCCCTTGCTGACTGGTACGGCCTGCCCGCTGACCGACGGACCCCGGGTGCGGGGGCCGATCTCGTGGCGCGACGCTGGCTGCAGGACGGCTTCCGCGACGACGCGCAGTCGAGCCAGGCGCTGCTGACCGCGCAGGCCTGGGTGCGCGACTATCTCACCGGCGTCGACCCCGTCGTCGAGCCCCTCGGCGTCGAGCGGACCGTGTCTGCCCCGACCCGACGCCTGGCACTGTCGGGCCGGGTCGACCGCATCGACCCCGTGGGCGACTCCGGGTTGCGCGTGGTCGACTACAAGACGGGCCGCCGCCCGCCTGGGGATGACGATGCCCGCAACAGCCTCGCGCTGGGTGTGTACGCCGTGGCTGCCGAGCGGACGTTGCGTCGACGGGTGGTGCGGGTGGAGCTGCACCACCTGCCCAGCGGCTCGGTCGTCGGCTGGCAGCCCACCCCGGACTCGCTGGCCCGCAAGGTCGCCGAGGCGGAGTCGATCGCCGCCGACGCGGCCCGGGCCGACCGGTGCTACCGCCAGGGTGATGACACGAGCGGGGTCTTCGCGCCGTCGCCGTCGCCCCTGTGCTCCTGGTGCGACTGGCGTGCCCACTGCCCCGAAGGCCGGGCCGCCGCGCCGGACATCGCCCCCTGGGCGGGCGTCCACCAGCCTTCCTGAACGCGCTGGCCATGGGTTCCAGGGCTACTGGGGTGCGCCCTCCGCGGCGTCGTCCATTGCCAGCCGGTCGCCGAGCTTGACCGTGTCGACGAGGAACCGCACCATCGGCGGCACGTTGAGCAGACGCACCCGCTGCGGAGACCGCGCTGCCAGGCGGGCGAGGAAGCCGATGCCAGTGGAGTCCATGAAGGTGATGTGACGGCAGTCCACCTCCACCGGCCGCTCGGCGTCGATGACCTCGGTCGCCGCCGTCGCCAGGTCCGCGGAGGTGCCGGCGTCGATCTCTCCGGTGAGCACGACATGAACCCGGTCCGGGTCGATGAGGACGTGCACGGAGCCCACCTCGGGCTGCCATCCGTCCGGGTTCGTCATCGCGTGGCCCTCGTCAAGTTCAGTGTCAACGGTCTTTCCGGCGCGGGGCGACCATGACCGGCTCTTGGTGGTCCAGGCACCCGGCTCGCGCGTCAGGACAAGACTATGCCCGCGCCGCTGTGGCTCGTCCCCGGTCAGGGGGAGCGTCGCCCCCACCGGAACCAGCGGCGATCACGCATGCAGCCGAGCCTGCGCCGCGGCTTGGTGCGGGCCCTCGCGCAGGGAGGGGACTGCGACCCGGACGCCGCGCAGCGCCGTCCGCAGCGCCCGCAGCCCGACCGTCGTCGCTGCGTCGGTCAGACCCGCGGCACCCGGTGGTTCGGGCAGGCGGTAGAGGCGGCGCGCCCAACCTGGAAGGGCGGCGAAGGCCAGGCCCGCCACGGCCGCCCAGGCCGGCCTTGCGGGGGTTGCTAAAGCCACAACAGGCGGCATTCGCGGCGCGATCAGCATGGCCGCGGCCGACCGGGCCTCGGCGCTGACGTGCAGGTCGGCCCGCACGGCCACGAAGTAGGCCCGCAGCGCGGTGAGGTCGGCAGGCACGTCTCCAGGTTCCAGGCCGACGAGGACGGCGCCGCGCACCTGCTCGGCGACGTAGGCCTCGCGCTCGTGCTCGGCGAGGTCCAGCCCGCCCCGAGTGACGACGTCGAGGAAGGAGTCCACGAGGCAGCAGTGCACCCACGCGAGCAGGGCGGGGTCGTCGGCTGAGTACGGCCTTCCCGAGGGCATGGTGCCGCGCACGCCCGCATGCACGGCGCGCACCCGGGCCCCGGCGGCGAGCGCCTCGGCTGTGGACCCGAACGTGGTCACGCCGATGTAGTCGACCGTGCGCGCGAACCTGCCCCAGAGGTCCTCTCGGTAGCGCGAGTGTTGCTCGACCGCTGCCATCGCGACGGGATGCAGCGCCTGCAGGAGCAGTGCACGCAGCCCCGCGACTCCCATCAAGGCGTCGGCGTGCACCCGCCACGTGACGCTGTGCGGGCCGAACAGCCCGGGGTCGCCCGCCCGCACCGTCGCCGTGCGGCGCTGCGTTCGAGGCTCGCCGTTCACCCGTCGAGCCTGACCCCGACCGATCCTGATCGCACGCCGAGAGCGGGCATCGTGACCCGCGGGTGCGCGTGCCGGTTGAATGGGTTCCGTGACGACCGGCGCGCGCGCGAGGATCCTGGCAGTGGCCAACCAGAAGGGTGGCGTCGCGAAGACGACGACGGTCGCCTCGCTGGGTGCCGCCCTGGCCGAGCACGGCCTGGGAGTGCTGCTGGTGGACCTGGACCCCCAGGCATGTCTGACGTTCTCCCTCGGTGTGGACCCCGAGGGGGTCGAGCTCGGCGTGCACGACGTCCTGCTCGGCCGGTGCGAGGTCGGCGCCGTGGTCGTGGAGGCCGCCGGGGGGGTGCACCTGCTGCCGTCCTCGATCGACCTCGCCGGGGCCGACGCCGCCCTGCTGCCCATGCCTCGACGGGAGTTCGTGCTTCGGGACGCCCTCGAACCGGTCAGGTCCGCCTACGACGTGATCCTCCTGGACTGCGCGCCGTCCCTGGGCATGCTCACGGTCAACGCGTTGGCGGCCGCGGACGAGGTGCTCGTGCCACTCCAGTGCGAGATGCTCAGCCACCGTGGCGTCGGCCAGCTGCTCGACACGGTCGCCGACGTCCAAGCCGTCCTCAACCCTGCGCTCACTGTGCGCGGCCTGCTGCCCACCATGTTCGACGCCCGGACGACGCACGCGCGCGCCGTGCTGGCCGACGTCTCGCAGCGCTACGGGCTCGACGTGCTCGTTCCGCCGATCCCGCGCTCGGTTCGGTTCGCGGAGGCACCCGCGGTCGGCCGGTCCATCCTGGTGACCGCACGGGGGTCCAAGGGGGCGCAGGCGTACCGCGACGTGGCGACGAACCTGATGCACGCGTGGGGCCTCCGGCCCGGTCGCCGCGCCACGAGGCGGCCCCTGCCGGCGTCGTGAGCGCCGGCTCCGGGCGCCCTCGGATCCTCGTCCGAGTGCCGGCCCGTCAGGCGACGGGCTGCCCGTCAGACGAGGCTGCCGGTGCCGAGCCCGTCGAGCCCTCGGTCGACGACGACCCCGGTCGGCGACGACCGCGGCTGCGCCTACGCGCGGGCGTCGCGGCCTCCGGGGCCGTCGTGGCCAGGTCGGAGGTGCCCGCCTCCCGTGCTGGAGCAGCGGCGTCGCCGGTCGGCTGGCCGCCGCGGGTGCGCCGGCGCTCCCGGGTGCGGCGCGGCCGTTCGGCCCCGTCGGCCGACGTCACAGCACCAGCCTCGGCGCCTTCCTTCGGGCCGCGAGCTCCCTCGTCGTGCCGCTGGTCGTCGTGCCGCTGGTCGTCGCGGCGCTTGTCGTCTCGGCGCGGGCCGTCGCGGCGCGACCCGTCACGTCGGGCGCCGCCATGGCCGGACCCGCCGCCATGGCCGGATGAGCCTCCGCGCCCGCCGGCCGGTGCCCGTCGGGCACGACCGGTCTCCCCGAGGTCCTCGACTGCCTCCGCCGCCAGTCCGGCGCGTGTGCGAGCCATGCGCGGGAGCGTCCCGGTGATGCCGGCCGGGATGCCCAGCTCGGCGTAGAACAGCTCCGACGTCGAGTAGGTCTCCTCCGGGTCCGGGATGCCGAGGTCGAGCGCCTTGTCGATGAGCGACCACCGCGGCAGGTCGTCCCAGTCCACCAGCGTCACCGCCGTGCCAGTGTTGCCGGCCCGGCCGGTTCGGCCGATCCGGTGCAGGTAGGTCTTCTCGTCCTCCGGGCAGGCGTAGTTGACGACGTGGGTGACATCCTCGACGTCGATGCCGCGCGCGGCGACGTCGGTCGCGACGAGGACGTCGACCTTGCCGTGCCGGAACGCCCGAAGGGCCTGCTCGCGTGCGCCTTGGCCCAGGTCGCCGTGGATGGCCGCGGCAGCGAAGCCGCGCTCGCTCAGCTCGTCGGCCACCTTCGCCGCGGTGCGCTTGGTGCGGGTGAAGATGATCGTCAGTCCGCGCCCCTCGGCCTGCAGCAGCCGCGCGATCATCTCGACCTTGTCCATGGCGTGGGCGCGGTAGACGTACTGAGCCGTCGCCTTGACCGTCGCACCCGTGTCGTCGGGGTCTGCGGCGCGGATGTGGGTGGGCTGTGTCATGTACCGGCGCGCCAGGGTGACCACCGGACCCGGCATCGTCGCCGAGAAGAGCATGGTCTGTCGTCCGGCGGGGGTCTGCGCCAGCAGGCGCTCCACGTCGGGGAGGAAGCCGAGGTCGAGCATCTCGTCGGCCTCGTCGAGGACCACCCGACGGGCGTGGCCGAGCCGCAGGTGCCCCTGCTGGGCGAGGTCGAGCAGCCGGCCGGGGGTGCCCACCACGACCTCCACGCCGCGCCGGAGCGCCTCGACCTGGGGCTCGTACGCCCGGCCGCCGTAGACGGTGAGCACCCGCACACTGCGCAGGGCGGCCGTGGTCTCGACGTCTCCTGCGACCTGGACGGCGAGCTCCCGGGTCGGGACGATCACCAGGGCCTGCGGTGCGCCGGGGACCTCGAGGTCGGAGAAGCCCGGGTCGCCGGGGCCGACCGACAGCTGGACGAGGGGGATCGCGAACCCGAGGGTCTTGCCCGTGCCCGTCTTGGCCTGGCCGATGATGTCGTGGCCGGTCAGGGCGATCGGCAGGGTCATCGACTGGATCGGGAACGGGTGCAGGATCCCCACTCGCGTCAGCGCCTGGCAGATCGGCGCCTCGACGCCCACCTCCGCGAATGTGCGGTCGGGCGCCTTCGTGGCGGCTGGAGGCGCATCGTCGGCTGCCGCCTCGTGAAGGGTCGGGTCGTCCGGGGTCCGGTCGTCTGCCGGGTGGTCGGTGGTCGTGTCCTGTGCGCTCAACGCGGTGCGTCCTTGCTCGTGGCTGGGGCGCGGGGTCGCGAGCGGTGCGCCGCCGCCGCGCGCCACGTCGGGCGCGGGGGGTGCTGCGGTACCTGCTGACGACCGCGAAGCGGGCCGCGCGAACGACACTGCGGCGGGCCACCCCTGCGGCGGTCGGAGCCGATCGGGCCACCGACCGGTCATCCGCGTACGCATCGATCCTACCTGCCGAAGGCCGCCGGGCGGGACAGTGCTGGGTACCCTGCGCTCATGAGCGACGAACCGACCCCCGCCGGCGCGGCGCCGTCCGTCTCACTCGAGGACTCGTCCTACGCCGCGGCCGTCGTGGACCTGCTCGGAGCGTTGGCGTACGGCGAGCTCACCGCGTTCTCGCGACTGGCAGCCGATGCCGAGCTCGCCCCCACCCTCAGTGCGAAGGCTGCGCTGGCCCGGTTGGCGACAGTCGAGTTCGGCCACTACGAGAAGCTCGCCGCCCGGCTCGGCGAGATGGGGGTCGATGCGGAGGAGGCCATGCAGCCTTTCGTCGCGGCGGTGGACGCCTTCCATGAGCGGACCGCACCCAACACGTTCCTCGAAGGCCTGGTCAAGGCCTATGTCGGTGACGGCTTCGCGTCGGACTTCTACCGGGAGATCAGCGCCTTCCTCGACCCGCGCACGCGTGACCTCGTGACGGACGTCCTCGCAGACAGCGGTCACGCGGCGTTCGTTGTGAGCGCCGTGAACGCCGCCATCGACGAAGACCCGCGGATCGCGGGCAGGCTGGCGCTGTGGGGACGGCGTCTGGTCGGGGAGGCGCTGAGCCAAGCGCAGCGGGTGGCGGCGGACCGCGACGGCCTCACGTCGCTCCTGGTCGGCTCGGCCGACAGGCCCGGCGCCGACCTGGCCGAGCTCGTGGCGATGTTCGGCCGGCTCACGGCGTCGCACACCCGCCGCATGAGCGCCCTGGGGCTGTCCGCCTGACGCTGGGGTGGTGCTCTCAGAGGGTGCCGAAGCCGACGCGCCTGGTCTCCGGCGCCCCGATCTCCACGTAGCCGACCTGGGCTGCCGGCACCAGCACCAGCCGGCCTCGGTCGTCCTTCAGGCGCAGGAGGCTGCCGTCGGCCAACGCCTCGGTGACCGCTTCGGCCACCTCTTCCGGGGTCAGCTCCGACTCGAGGACGACCTCGCGGGCGATGTCCCGGACGCCGATCTTGACCTCCACACGTGCCTCCCAGTCGGCTTGCGAGCGCACAACGTCCAGCGCGCGACCTGAGGCTAACCCAGGCCGGGCGTGACCACCGGGGCGGGCCGCCCGGCCCCGGCCGATTGCCGGCCGGCCGGCTGGCGCACTGCCGCCGCGCCGTCCATGGTCGGCTCTGCCTTGGGGAAGCCGCGGATCCCCCGCCAGGAGAGCTGGGCGATGAGCGCGTACGCCGCCTCCCGCGGGATCGGCCGGCCACTGGTGATCCAGTAGCGGGCCGTCACGTGAGCCATGCCCGCCATCGCGACTCCCAGCAGCTGTGCCTCGGCCGCCGGCAGCCCGGTGTCCTCCTGGATCACCTCGGCGATGGCCGCACCGCACGTGCGGGTGACCGCGTCGACCCGCTCGCGGACGGCCCCGTCGTTGGTGAGGTCGGACTCGAACACCAGCCGGAACGGCTCCCCGTCGCGGTCGACGAACTCGAAGTACGCCGCGATCGTCGCGGCGACCCGCTGCTTGTTGTCGGTCGTGGACGCCAGAGCGGTGCGGACGGCGTCGAGAAGCTCGGCGGAGTGCTGGTCGAGCAGGGCCAGGTAGAGCTCCAGCTTGCCCGGGAAGTGCTGGTACAGCACGGGTTTGCTGACGCCGGCCAGCTCGGCTATCTGATCCATCGCGGCCGAGTGGTACCCCTGTGCCACGAACACCTGTTGCGCGGCCCCGAGCAGCTGTGCGCGCCTCGCCGCCCGCGACAGCCTCGGCCCGCGCAGGCGGGTGTCGGGCGTCGTCACAGAGGTCCTCCAGGGCCGGGCTGACGTGAGGCGCTTGCGGGGTCGCGGCTGCGTCTGAGCCAGAGCCTACCGTTGGGTAACTTCACCGGGCGCGCGGACGCACGCTCTCGGGGTGCCCAGCCTCGAGGTCAGGGCTCGGCGCGTGCCATGCTGCAGCCACCGTCCTTCCGCGACTCGGCTTCGGGGCGTGCCATGCTCGTGGCGTGCGCCGCCACGCCCACGCGACCAGCAAAGCCCGGCGACCCAGGTCCCGTCTGGTCCTGCTTGCGGTCACCGCGGCACTGGGGCTGGCCCTCGCGGGCGGCATCGGGGCCATGGCGCGTAGCGGCGGCGCAGACGCGGGGAGCAGCGGCGCGAGCGATCCAGCCGCGACCGGCCATGCCGTCGACCAGACCGCGGTGGTCGCCGGGGACGTCGCCGACCCGCCGACGAGGTCGCCGGCCGCCTCGCCGTCAGCAGCCACAGCCTCGCCGTCGCCGTCACCGGACGGTGGGGCCGGCCTCACCGCCGCCGACCGTCGCGCGGGGGTGCTCTCGTCGACGTTCCCCCAGCGCGGCAGCGGGCGGCTGCTCACCGTGCCCGGTTCGCATCGGGCTCCGGGCACGGGAAAGGTCTGGACCGTGCGCGTGCAGGTGGAGCAGGGCCTCGACATCGACAAGCAGGCGTTCGCCGACTTCGTCCTGGACACGCTCAACGACCCGCGTTCGTGGGGACACGGCGGCCGCTTGACCTTCGCTCGCACCGACGGGGCGGCTGACGTGCGCGTCGTGCTCGCCAGCCCCGACACCTCGGCGCGGATGTGCCTGCCGCAGCGCACGTTCGGCAAGCTGTCCTGCCGCACCGGCGACGCCGCCGTCCTCACCGTCTACCGGTGGGTCAGGGCGATCCCCGGCTACGGGACGGACCGGGACGGCTACCGCCACTACCTGGTCAACCACGAGGTCGGTCATGCACTGGGCCACGGCCACGTCATGTGCCCGCGGCCGGGGGCGGTGGCCCCGGTGATGATGCAGCAGAGCAAGGGTCTGCTGGGATGTCTTCCGAACGCCTGGCCGTTCCCCTGAGGACGGCACCTCCCCGAGGACGGCACCTCCCCGAGGACGGCACCTCCCCGAGGACGACACTTCCCTGAGGACGGCACCCACGCCGTCCCGCCGCCCACCCGGCACTGCCACGCTCGCGACGTCAGGACCCCCACCATGCCCCTTCCCGCCTTGGTCGAGCCAGGATCGGACCTCACGCCCGCCCAGGTCCGGCGGTACTCCCGGCACCTGCTCCTGCCGGACATCGGTGTCGTCGGCCAGCGGCGGCTGCTGTCCGCCCGCGTGCTCGTCGTGGGTGCCGGCGGCCTCGGCAGCCCCGTCCTGCTGTACCTGGCCGCAGCGGGGGTAGGCACCCTCGGCATCGTCGACGACGACGTGGTGGAGGAGTCGAACCTGCAACGGCAGGTCGTGCACGGGCAGTCGGCCTTGGGACGGGCCAAGGTGGACAGCGCGGCGGAGCGGGTGGTCGAGGTCAACCCGGAGGTGGACGTCGTGCGGCACGGCGTGCGCATCGACGCCGACAACGCGTTGGACCTGGTAGCCGGCTACGACCTCGTGATCGACGGCACCGACAACTTCGCCACGCGCTACCTGGTCAACGACGCCTGCGCGATTCTCGACAAGCCGTACGTGTGGGGGTCGATCTACCGGTTCGACGGGCAGGTCAGCGTGTTCTGGGCTCTGCACGGCCCCACCTACCGTGACCTGCACCCGTCCCCGCCGCCGCCAGGCGCGGTGCCCTCGTGTGCCGAGGGTGGCGTGCTCGGGGCCCTGTGCGGGGCGGTGGGATCCGTCATGGCCACGGAGGCGATCAAGCTCATCACGGGTGCGGGGGAGCCGCTGCTGGGTCGGGTGCTGGTCTACGACGCCCTCGACATGTCCTGGCGAACCGTGCGGGTGCGTCGCAACCCCGACGTGGCCCCGATCGTCGCCCTGGCCGACTACGACGAGCTCTGCGGCCTGCGCGACGGCGCCGTCCCCGTCCCTGACGACGTCGCGGCCGCCACGATCACGCCGTTTCAGCTACGCGGGATGCTCGAGGCCCGTGCCGACGGTGGCCGGCAGTTCGTCCTTGTCGACGTCCGCGAGCCGCACGAGGCCCAGATCGTCGCGGTACCGGGGTCGGTGCTCGTCCCGATCGGGCGGTTCCGCGCGGGGGAGGCGCTCGCCGAGCTGCCCCTGGACCGCCAGGTGGTCCTCATGTGCAAGAGCGGGGTGCGCTCGGCCGAGGCGCTCTCACTGGTGCACGCCGCCGGGCTCGCCGACGCGGTGCACCTGGGCGGCGGCGTCCTTGCCTGGGTGCGTGACATCGAGCCGGACAAGCCGACGTACTGAGTCAGGCGCGCTCATGCGAGGCGCTGCGCTTCATGCCCGCAACACTGTGCGAGGAGGGGGGCCGTATCTGGTACGGATCTCGCACACAAGCCTTGACGCGGCGTCCGGACCATGGATGGCGACCAGCGCACCACGTCGGCTGCCCGGCGCCACCCACCGGGGGCTCGGCCCACCCACCGGGGGCTCGGCCCACCCATCGGGGGCTCGGCCCACCCATCGGGGGGTCGGCCCACCCATCGGGGGGCTCGGCATCACCCGCGGCTGCTCGGCATCACCCCCGGTTGCTCGGCACCACCCCCGGCTGCGCCTGCCAGCACCTTCACACGTGCGCGGCCGCGCTGGGAGCGGTGCGACACAGGCTCTGCACGCGCATCCGCAACACGGTGGCGCCTCGCGATCACCGAGTTGATCGTGAGACGCACCGGTGATGGTGGGGGACCACCGGTGATCGTGAGACACCGCAAGCGTGGAACCGGTCCTGGCGCATCACGATCACCCCCCGAGCCGTGGATGTCTCACGATCACCGACCCCCGGAACCCGCATGTCTCACGATCACCGAGTTGATCGTGAGACGCACCGGTGATGGTGGGGGACCACCGGTGATCGTGAGACACCGCCAGCGTGGAACCGGTCCTGGCGCATCACGATCACCCCCCGAGCCGTGGATGTCTCACGATCACCGACCCCCCGGACCCCGCATGTCTCACGATCACCAAGGGAGCGGGCCCCGCGCCGAGGCCGACGAGAGCCGTCGCACGGTGAGCGGAGGTCGAGCTCGCCGTTCGGTGGTCGAGACGCAAGCGCGCACTCGCCGTACTTCGGCCTTACCTCGGTTCCCCTTGATCAGAATCGCGTGAAGCCGAGCCGCGTGAAGGTGTGCGCATCGTGCGCGGCGATCCCAAGGGGAGTCACGGTGAAGATGGTGCCTGCGTAGACCACCGTCCGGAGCGGGACGGCGGCCAGGAGGTCCTGGTAGCGCGTCATGTCACTGTTCATGTCGATGCGCGCCGGACCGCCCGCCAGAGGCCGCAGCAGGTGCACCCGGCCCAGGCTGTGCCCTTGCAGAGCGACGGCCAACACACCGGCGTCGTAGGTCTGCATCATCGGGAGGAGGGCGGGCGGGGTCGGAGCCACCGCCCCACCGGCGCCACTCGAGCCGGAGGACGCCGACGAGCCCGAGCCCGAGCCCGAGGACGCCGACGAGCCGGGGGCCGAGCCAGGGCCGGTGGCTGAGCCCGAGCCCGACGACGGGTCGACCGGTTCAGGAGCCGGTGAGTCGGGGCCTACGGTGGCGGGCCCACCCCAACGCGTGAACGGCGCCAGGGCAAGGGCGTCGGCAAAGGTGAACGCGTGGTGGTCGCCCTCGACGTCGGACCCTGCGCCACTGATCTTGACGCGGTCCAGGAGCCGAGGGGCCGCCGGGTCGGACACGTCGAACAGCGACATCTGCAGGCCCTCTGTACGGCCTGCCGCGTCTCCGGCTTGTCCGAGGCCGAGGAGCAGGCCGTCGCCGACCGGGTGCAGGTAGGCTGAGTAGCCCAGCAGCTTCAGCTCCCCACTGAGCACGGGACGGGCCGGGTCACGCAGGTCGACCACGTACAGGGGGTCGGTCTGCCGGTAGGTCACGACGTACCCCGATGGCCCGGCGAAGCGAACACCGCGGATGGTCTCTCCCCGGCCCAGGCCCGTGACGGCCCCGGTGTGCTCGAGCAGCCGCCCCCGCACGGTGAGCACCGTGACCTGGCTCTGACTCGGGCTCTGGCTCCGGCTGGGCACCGGTCGTGGCACCACACGGCTGGGGGGCGGCATCGTCGCGTCGGTCCCGGGCTTGCTCACCGGAGCCGACTCGCCGACGTCCGCTGGCATGGCCACGGGGAACGGCGGCTCGGTCGTCGACGCCACACGCAGCCGACCCCGGTACTCGTCCATCGCGAACTGGCCGAGCAGGAAGCCCGGTACCTCCCCGGACGCGACGAACCGAGGGGCGGCCACGTCGGTGGTGTCGAACAGGAAGATCTGGGTGCGCTGACGCGTGATCGCCGCCTGGCTCGCAGCCGGGTCCATCGCGGCCCAGTCCTGCCAGGGCGAGGTCGCCACGTAGGTGTGCTGGGCCGTCGCATAGAGGGTTGACCCGCTGGCGACCACCGCGGCTGCGCTCCAGGCGGTGATACCCGCACCGCCCGACGCGACCGGCGTGCGCAGGTCCACTGTGAGCAGCGACAGCGTGTCCAGCCCCGAGAAGGCGCGGGGTGCGTCGACGTTGCTGCAGTCGGTGACGAGGCCGGTCTGGGCGCCCGCGCCTGCCCGGGCAAGGTCCACCACGGAGTACCCCGGCAGCCAGTCCTCCACGTGAGAGCCCTCGATCGTCGCCCGGTTGGCCGCCAGCGCGCGCGAACGCTCGGCGGCGCTGTCGTCGGCGGGGTAGCTCCACTCCAGACGGGGGCCCGTCGTGCTCAGGGCGAGGCGGACGACGCCGCCCGCCAGCCGCGCCCCGGCGAGCGAGCCGTCGAGGTCGAGCACCGTCAACGCGCGCGGCTGCGCCGGACGGGCCAGGTCCACCTGCACGACTCGGGTGGACAGGCGGTCCTGGGGCGGCGGCAGGTGCACGGCGTCGCGGGCCACCCGCCGCGGGCGAACCGGCATCCCGGGCGCCATCCCCATCATGGGGACCGCAAACCCTCCGGAGGATGCGACGAGCAGCAGGCGGTCGCCGTCCACCAGCATCTGCTGCGGCAGCCAGCCGTCGAACGACAGGTGGCCGACCACTCGCACCCGGCCCTTCTCCATGGCCGACACGTGGAGCACGCCGTCCGTCACGCTGAGCAGGAGGTCGCCGTCGACCTTCACGAGGTCGGCCTCGTCGACGCCCGCCACCTGCACGTTGGTGCCCGAGCCCTCGCCGCCACCGCCGGCCTGGACGCCGGGGGCCGCGCCCGGTGCTGCGCCGGGGGCGACGCCCGGAGCTGCGAGGGGGGCGCCGGCGGCCGCGTCGGTCCCCACCGCCGACGCCACCGCTCCCATGGCGCGCACCTGCGGCTGGCCGGGCAGGCCGAACGGGCCGACGAGGCGCTCGGCGTTGGAGCGCAGGTAGCCGAGCAGGTCGGAGCACGAGCCGAACGACTGGAACGCCGCCGGCTCGATGCGGCCGAGGCCGGCGTCGGAGCCGCCGCGGGTGCCGACGGCGACGGCGGCTGTCACGCCCACGGCCAGAACGAGGGCGGCGGCGGGCAGTCCCACGCGCCGGGATGGTGTGCGCCGTGCCCGGCGAGGCGCGGTCGGCGAGCCGGCCGGGTGGTCGTCGTCGGGGGGAGTCGAGGCGTCCATGACCCGTCCTTCACGCGAGGGCGCCTGCCGGACCGGGCGCCGCGAACCGTCTCTGCCGCCCGTGGGACGGCGCCGCTCCCGTTCCGGTTCCGTGCGTGCGGCACGTGGTCGGGCCGGGCCCCCGGGTCAGCCCGCCGTCGTGACGACCAACGAGCCGGCGGCCGTCGACACCTCGATGCTGCGCGAGCTCGCCGGGTCGACCGGCACGGACACGGACTTGCGAGCCTGCGGCGACGATGGCGGTGACGTCGGTAGGCCGTGCCGTCGGCCGGGACGACGACCTTGACCGAGCCCGCTGAGGTGCTGGCTCGCACGGTCGTGGGCGGGACGGCGAAGCCGATGGACACCGACCCTGCGGAGGTGTGCGCGACCACTCCCTGGGAGCGCAGGTCCACCAGGTCCACACTTCCGGCGGACGTCGTCGCCGTCACGTCGGCGTCGGCCCCCTCGGCCCGTACGTCGCCGGCTAGGCTGCGCAGGTCCAGCACCGTCCCGGGCGCCACGACGACGTCGAAGTCCACCGAGCAGGTGTCCCCGAGCCCGAAGCCGCCGGTGCAGCGACCCGTGAGCCGCAGCACGCCGTCCACGTTCGAGGTCGTCACCGTCGGGTCCCGGAACGACGACCCGGTCGTGGTGGTCACCCGCACCGGCGCACCTGCCGCGCCGACGCGCACGTTGACGCTGCCGTCGTCGGTCGAGACCACGACACGATGGATCGGGCCCTGCACCGTGGCGGAGCTCGTGTGCTGACGGTGGAAGAAGACCGTCACGACCGAGACGGTCCCCGCGGCGATGAGCATGGCGGCGATGGCCGCGCCGATCACCCGGACGGGCCAGACGAGGGCGGCCGACAGCGCCGAGGCGCTCTCGGTCGGCTCACCCGCGCCGACCGGTCGGGGGGACTGCTGGCCGACGGTGCTCATCTACGCCTCGCCTGCCTCGCCGCGCTCCAGCCACCGCAGCACGGCGAGCACCCGCCGGTGGTCGTGCTCGGTGGGCGGCAGGTCGAGCTTGGCGAAGATGCTCGAGACGTGCTTCTCGACCGCCCCCTCGGTGACGACGAGCGCCGCGGCGATCGCGGTGTTGGACTTGCCCTCGGCCATCAGCTGCAGCACCTCGGCCTCGCGGGGAGTCAGGCGCTCGAGCGGGTCCTTGCGGCGCGCACGGGAGAGCAGCTGGCTGACCACCTCGGGGTCCAGCGCCGTGCCGCCCGCGGCGACGCGGCGCAGAGCCTCCACGAAGTCGCTGACGTCGGCGACCCGGTCCTTGAGCAGGTATCCCACGCCGCGTGAGCGGCCGGCGACCAGCTCGGTGGCGTAGTTCTCCTCCACGTACTGGCTCAGCACGAGCACGGCGATGTCCGGGAACTGCTCGCGCACGACGAGCGCGGCCCGCACGCCCTCGTCGGTGAAGGTCGGCGGCATGCGCACGTCGACCACGACGAGGTCGGGCTGGTTGGCCTGCACGGACCTCAGGAACGACTCGGCGTCGCCGCAGGCGTCCACGACATCGAAGTCGGCGTCCGACAGCAGCCGTTGCAGGCCTTCCCGCAGCAGCACGGAGTCCTCGGCGAGGACGACGCGCAGTCGGGCGATGGTGTCGGGTGTCGCGGTGCTCACGAGGTGCTCCTCGGGTCGGGGTTCGGCTGCGGCGCAGGCTCTGGGAGAACCGGTGCTGCGTAGGGGTTGCGCTCGGCGCGCGACCGGGTGTCGGGCAGCGTGACCTCGAGCAACGTGCCGCCGCCGGTCGGTGACGTCACCTCGAGAGTGCCGTCGACGGCGCGCACCCGGTCACGAAGCCCGTTCAGCCCGGTGCCGCGTGCGCCGTCGGCGCCGCCGACACCGTCGTCGCTGACCCGCAGGGCCAGGACGCCGTCGCCCCCGGTGACCACGACCCGGGCGGAGCGGGCATGGGCGTGCTTGGCGACGTTGGTGAGCGCCTCCGAGACGCAGAAGTAGGCGATGGCCTCGACGGTCGGCGAGGGGCGCTGCGGCACGTCCACGCTGACGTCGACCGGCACGGGGGCGCGGGCCGCCAGCGCCGACAGCGCGGCGTCGAGCCCGCGGTCGGTCAGCACGGGCGGAGCGATGCCCCGGGCCACCTGACGCATCTCCGTGATCGCGTCCTTCGCGGCCTGGTGCGCCTTGTCGAGCAGCTCGCTCGCCCCCTCGGGGTCGCGGCCGAGCTTGTCGCGCGCCATCCCGAGGTCCATCGCGATGGCGACGAGCCGTTGCTGGGGGCCGTCATGCAGGTCGCGTTCGATGCGGCGCCGCTCGGCCTCGACGGAGTCCACGGTGGCCACCCGCGTCTCGGTGAGGGTCTGCACGCGTTGCGACAGCTCGCGAACCTGTTCGGTCTGGTTGCGCCCCAGCAGGTAGCGCACGAGTGCGATGTCCACCGCCACGAGGCCGCGAGCGACCAGCGGCAGCACCATGAGGCCGGCGAGCCCGCCGGCCCAGAGCAACGGCCATGAGCCGCTGATGTCGACCGGGGTCCAGAGGGGCACGGCGATCTGGTCCCCGGGCAGCGCGTGGCGGTAGGTGGGCAGCAGGGACAGCGCGACCACGGTGCAGGTCACGACGAGCACGATGGTCCCGGCGACCAGCCCCCAGACGGAGACCAGGGCCAGGTAGGCCGAGGCGCGCCAGGGCCGCCAGTCCAGGACCAGCCGTCGCCAGGCGGCCTGGTCGCGTCGCGGCGCCCGCGCGGGAAGGACTGCGACGCCGGTGAACGCCTGCAGGCGCACCCGCTCCAGCGCACCGAGACCCATCGCCAGGGCCAGCGTGACCACCAGGATCGGCACGCCGAGCAGCAGGGCAGGCAGGGTGGCGACGCCGACGATCACGAACGATGCGACGACGAGGAAGGGCGCGGCGACGAGCAGGTCGATGACGAGGTGGGCGATGGCGAGCCACCCCCACGCCCAGACCGCGCCGAGCGTGCGGGGGCTGACCCTGCGCAGGTTAGCGACGTCGGGGCCGGAGGACGGCGGTCGGGCAATGCTGGTCGAGCTCACGTCCACCACCGTAGGCAGTCCGTCGTCCCGCTGGCATGGGGCGCGCCACCGGACCGGGGCGGGGGCCATCCCTACCGCCAGGTGGGTGGGGCGGCCAGCCCTCCCCAGGCGCGGGGGTTGTCCCCACCCTGAGTTCGCCGGAGTGCACCAATGCTCGGCACCGTCGCCGCCGACAGTCTCGAACCCATGACGACTTCGGTATCGACCCGGCCACCCGGGCAGACCCCGCCGCGGCACACAGAGGTGCCGCCGCACCCCTCTCAGTCCCGCCGGTCGCCGGCCGCCTGGTGCGCGCAGCACCGTTGGCGCACGGTGTTCGCGGGCGTGCTCGTGCTCGCCGGGGCGTTCGTGCTCCTCGGCGCCGGCATGAAGACGACCGACCCCGTGGCTCAGCTCGTCGGCGACTCCGCGACCGCTGCTCGGATCAGCGCGGGTGCCGACTTCGGTGTGAAGCCGACCGAGAACGTGGTCGTGACGCCGCGCTCCGGTTCGCTGACCGCCGACCGGGTGGGCGCTCTCGGCTCGCAGCTGCGCGCCGCGTACACAGGTGTCCAGGGCGTCGCCTCCGTCGGTGAGCCCGTGCTGTCACCGGACGGCCGCACGCTCGTGCTGGCAGTCGCGCTCTCAGCGACCGCTCCCGGCCCGGGCGGCACGGTGCCTGCCGGCGGGACGGCGCCCTCGGAGGTCGTGGGCCCCATGCTCGCTGTCACCCAGCGGCTGGCCGACGCGCACCCCGAGCTCACGGTGGGCCAGGTCGGCCCCGGCTCGATCGACGACGAGGTGGGCAAGAGCATGGAGGCCGACTTCAAGCGCGCCGAGCTCTTCAGCCTGCCGGTGACGCTCGGCGTGCTGCTCGTCGCCTTCGGCGCCGTGGTGGCGGCCGGCGTCCCCGTTCTGCTCGGCATCGGCTCCGTCATCGTCGCGCTCGGCCTCACCGCGTTCGCCTCGCGACAGGTGACGCCCGTGGACCAGAACACGCAGAGCCTCGTGCTGCTCATCGGCCTGGCGGTGGGCGTCGACTACGCGCTCTTCGTCATCCGGCGCGCCCGTGAGGAGCGAGCGGCGGGTGCATCGGTGCGCGAGGCGATCGCCCGCGCCGGCGCCACGGCCGGCCGCGCGGTCGTCATCTCCGGCCTGACCGTGGTCGTCGCGATGTCCGGCATGCTCGTCGCCGGCGGCATGTTCACGTCGCTGGCCATCGGCGCGATGGTCGTGGTGCTCGTCGCGGTGCTCGCCTCGGCGACGCTTCTTCCGGCGCTCCTGTCGGTGCTCGGCGACCGCGTGGAGAGCCTGCGGCTGCCCTTCTCCAAGCGCCGGGCGGCGCGCCGTGGCTCCGCCGACAGCTTCTGGGGTCGGCTGGCCGGCCGGGTCACCGCCGCCCCGGTGGCGTGGACGGTTGGCGCCGGCCTGCTCCTCGTCGGGCTCGCGGTGCCGGCCCTGGGGATGCGGACGGCGCTGCCCGGCCCGGAGTCCCTGCCGAAGAGCTTCAAGGTCATCCAGGCGTACGACCGTCTCACGGCGGCGTTCCCGCAGGACGGCACGACCGTGGACGTGGTCGTCAAGGCCCCGGCAGCCCAGGCCGCGCACGTCCGCTCGGCGCTGGAGTCCTCGTTCCCGGTCGCGCTGCAGACGGGCAAGGTCGTGGGGCAGCAGCCCCAGATCCAGGTCTCGACCGACGGTGCGGTCTCGGTGATGTCGCTCGCGGTGCCGGTCTCGCAGTCCGACCCGAGGCTCGACCAAGCCGTGTCGGCCATCCGGTCGGAGGTCGTGCCGGCCCTGCGGTCGAGCCTGGCGTCCGTGCCGGGTGCGCAGGTGCACGTCGGCGGCAGCGCGGCTGTCACCGACCTGTCCACGTGGATGAGCCAGCGCCTTCCGTGGGTCGTCGGCTTCGTGCTGGCGCTCACGCTGGTGGTCATGCTGATCTCGTTCGGCTCGCCCTGGCTGGCTGTTGCCACCGTGGTGCTGAACCTGCTGTCGGTCGGTGCGGCCTACGGCGTGATGACGCTGGTCTTCCAGCACCACTGGGCAGAGGGCCTGCTCGCGTTCACCTCGATCGGCTCGATCGCCGCATGGCTGCCGCTGCTGATGTTCGTGATCCTCTTCGGGCTGTCGATGGACTACCACGTCTTCGTGGTCAGCCGCGTCCGCGAGGCCTACGACACCGGCGTCGGTCCGCGTGAGGCGGTGCGGCTCGGGGTCGCCCGGTCGGCCGGTGTGGTGACGAGCGCGGCGGCCGTCATGTTCGCGGTCTTCGCGATCTTCGGGACCCTGTCGTCGCTGGAGATGAAGGAGCTGGGCGTCGGCCTGGCCACGGCGGTCCTGCTGGACGCGACCCTGGTCCGCGGCGTGCTGCTGCCGGCCGTGCTCGCGCTGCTCGGCCGTAGGGCGCACACCGGCCCGCGGTGGCTGCCCCAGCTGCACCACTGACGTAGCGACCTCTGGGGGGTTGTCGCCTACCCGCCCGGGTGGCGACGGCAACCCCCCAGAGGTCGTGTCGTGGGGCATGCTGGGCATCGTGCCGCGCCCCAGGCAGGACGACGCCCCCGCGGGCCGGGCGCGCGCCGTCCCGATCGGCGAGGCGGACGACGACGTCCCCGACTACGTGTCCCAGGTGCTGGACGTCGTCGACCTCATCCCGCCCGGCCGTGTGATGACCTACGGGGACGTCGCGGAGTTCGTCGGGCAGGGCGGCCCTCGCCAGGTGGGTGCGGTGATGTCGCGCTGGGGAGGCGCCGTCCCGTGGTGGCGCGTGGTCAAGGCCGACGGCTCCCCGCCGCCGGGCCATGAGCGCGAGGCCCTCGCGAGCTACCGCGCAGAGGGCACCCCGGTGCGTCCGTCTCGGGGTCGTTCACTCGACCGCCGCATCGACCTGCGCCGTGCGCGATGGGACGGGGTCGGGTAGGCACCGGTACCGGCCACGGCGACGCAGGGCCCAGCCCCGGTCGGGGTGACCGGTCGGGGTGATCGGTCGGGGTGACCGGTCGGGGTGATCTCCGGTCGCGGGGGTCCTGTCGGTCGCCTGTGATGGGATGCCCGACGTGAGCAGGAATGGCACCGGGGCAGCCGCCGCGAGTGGGCTGCCCGCGCTGCGCCTGGTCGCCGGCCCCGCGCTCGCCGACCGGTCGATGCCGCCCCTGGACGACGTGCAGCGCGCTGCGGTCGCCCACGCCCAGGGGTCCGGCCCACTGGTCGTGCTCGGAGCACCAGGCAGCGGCAAGACCACCACCCTGGTCGAGTGCCTGGTGGCCCGGGTCGACCGCGACGGTGTGGCACCGGACGGCGTGCTCGCACTCGCGCCCACGCGCCGAGCCGCCACTTCCCTTCGTGACCGGGTCGCAGCCCGGCTGGGCCGAACGGTGCGCGAGCCGTTGGCGCGCACGGCGCAGGCGTACTGCTTCGGCCTGCTGCGACGGGTGCGGGTGCTGGACGGCGACCCCGTGCCGCGGCTGATCTCCGGACCGGAGCAGGACCGCATCCTGGCCGAGCTGCTGGCCGGTCACGAGCTGGGCGAGGGGCGGGTCCCTGCCTGGCCGTCCTCGGTGGGTCCCCAGGTCCGTGCCCTGCGAGGGTTCCGCGACGAGCTTCGTGACCTGCTCATGCGCGCGGTGGAGAGGGGCCTGTCCCCGGCGGACCTCGCACGGCTGGGTCGACGGGCCGACCGACCCGACTGGGTCGCCGCCGCCGACGTCCTCGGCGAGTACCTCGACGTGACCTCCCTGGCCACCCCCGGGGGCTACGACCCGGCCGGGATCGTGGACGCCGCCACCGTTCTGCTCGCCGAGGATGCCGATCTGCTGGAGGCAGAGCGGCAGCGCTGGGCCGTGGTCGCCGTCGACGACGCGCACGAGGCGACCGCGGCGACGCAGCGCCTCCTCGACCTGCTGGCCGGCCCCGGCCGCGACCTGCTGCTGGTCGGCGACCCCGACGTCGCGACCCAGACGTTCCGTGGGGCCAGGCCACGCCTGCTCGCGGAGGCGGCCGACCGGTTCCCGCGGGCCGACGGGCGGCCGGCGACGGTGGTGGTGCTCCGGACCGTTCACCGGCATGGGCCCCTGTTACGCGCCGCGGCGGGCCGGGTGACCGCCCGGATCGGGAGCTCGGGGGTGGTGGCGCACCGCGGCGCGCCGAGCGCCGGCGTCGCCGGGTCTGGGCAGCCGGGGGAGTCCGTCGCCGTGAGGGTGCTCTCCTCGGCCGCCCAGGAGGCGGCCTACGTCGCCCAGTACGTCCGGCGCCACCACCTCGAGCTCGGCGTGCCCTGGGCACGCATGGCTGTGGTCGTCCGCTCGTCCCGCGCGACACAGCCCCTGCGGCGGGCCCTGTCGGCCGCGGGAGTTCCGGTGAGCGTGCCGGCGGCCGAGGTGCCGGTCCGGGACGAGCCGGCGGTCGTCCCGCTGCGGTTGGCGCTGCGATGCGCCCTCGACCCGAGCGCCCTGACGCACGAGGTCGCCGTCCAGCTCCTGACGGGTCAGCTGGGTGCTGTGGACACCGTCGGCCTGCGGCGGCTGAAGCAGCGGTTACGCAGCGCCGAGCTCACGGCGGGAGGCAGCCGGGGAAGCGACGTCCTGCTGGCCGAGGCGCTGGCGCAGCCGTCGGCGAACCTGCTTCCCGACGGGCAGGTCACACGGGGAGCGCGGCGGGTGGCCTCGGTGCTCGCCGCGGGGCGGGAGGCCCGCGCGGTGGCGGGGGCCAATGCCGAGACGGTGCTCTGGGCGCTCTGGGACGCTGCCGGTCTCGGTCAGGGGTGGCGCCGGACGGCCCTCGCCGGGGGGCTCGCAGGCGCGCGGGCCGACCGCGACCTCGACGCCGTCGTGGCACTCTTCGAGGCCGCTGCACGCTATGTCGACCGGTTGCCGCGCAATGGGCCTGAGGGGTTCCTGGACTACCTGGAGGGCGAGGAGGTGCCCGCCGACACCCTCGCCGACCGGGCACCGGACACCGATGCGATCACGTTGCTGACCGCGCAAGGCGCCGTCGGGCGCGAGTGGGACGTCGTCGCGGTGCCGGGGGTCCAGGAAGGGTCATGGCCGGACCTTCGACTGCGCAGCTCGCTCCTGGGTGCCCAGGCCCTGGCCGACCTCCTCGACGGGCGGGCCCCTGACGGGCCGCAGCAGACCTCGGGCGGGCCGAGCCTGGCCGGCCAGCGCGCGGCCGTCCTGGACGACGAGCTGCGGCTCTTCCTGGTCGCCGTCAGCCGCGCGCGCCGACACCTGCTCGTGACAGCGGTCCGGTCTGAGGAGGAGCTCCCTTCGCCGCTGCTCGACCTCGTCGACCCGCTCCCGGACGACGTCGAGCTGAGGCCGCTCAGTGACGTCCCGCGGTCGATGACGCTGTCGTCCCTGGTCGCGGCGTTGCGTGCCCAGGTCTGTGACCCGGGCGCCCCCGATCTCCAGAGGCGGGACGCGGGCCGGGCCTTGGCCGACCTCGTATCGGCCGGCGTCCCAGGCGCCGACCCCGACGACTGGTACGGCGTGGCCGACCTGTCGGCGCCGGGCGGTCTGCGTCGGGACGGCGAGGAGGTCAGGGTGTCGCCCTCGCGCGTCGAGCAGTTCACGAGATGCGGCCTTCGGTGGCTGCTCGAGTCGACCGGTGGTTCGCCGGCGTCCTCGGCCGCGCAGAGTCTCGGGACGCTCGTCCACGAGCTCGCGCAGGAATGTCCCGAGGGCGACCTCGACCGGCTTCTCGAGCTGTTCGAGGCGCGCGTCGAGCGCCTCGCGCTGGGCGGCGGCTGGGTCGGTCGGCGGGAGAAGGACCGAGCCCGCAGGATGCTCGCCAGGCTCTCGCAGTACACCGCGCTCGCGCGGGGGGCCGGTCGTGAGCTGGTCGCCGCCGAGTGTCCGGTCGAGATCCAGGTCGGTCGGGCGGTGGTGCGCGGCAACGTCGACCGCCTCGAACGTGACCCCGAGGGGCGCCTTGTCGTCGCCGACCTCAAGACCGGCCGCAGCGGCCCGACGTCGAACGAGGTAGCGCGTCATGCCCAGCTCGGCGTGTACCAGCTGGCTGTCGAGGAGGGGGGCTCGCCGGCCAGGCCGTCGGTGTGCCGACCAGCGGGGGCGCCCTGCTGGTTCACCTGGGCAAGGAGACCAGGTCGGTCTCGATGCAGCAGCAGGCACCGCTGGCGCGCGACGACGACCCGCAATGGGCCCGGGTTCTCGTCGAGTCGGTGGCAGAGGCAATGGCAGGCGCGACGTTCCCGGCCACCGGGAACCCGGGATGCCGAGGCTGTGCGGTACGGCGCTGCTGCCCGCTGCACGCCGAAGGACGTCAGGTGGGGCAGTGAGCCGGCGGAAGGACTCCGGGGCTCCGGGGGCCGCGCAGGCGACACTCCAGCTCGAGCTTCCGCTCGACGCACCCGCCGCGGGTCGTGCGCGAACGAGCGCGGGCCCGATCGATCGGCCGGTGGTGTCAGCCGTGCAGATCGCGCGGGCCCTCGGGCGCCCCGAACCGACACAGGAGCAGGTCGCGGTCATCGAAGCCCCGCTGCAGCCGCTGCTTGTCGTGGCCGGAGCAGGCTCGGGCAAGACGGAGACCATGGCCGCCCGGGTCGTCTGGCTGGTGGCCAACGGCTGCGTCGAGGCCGACGAGATCCTCGGTCTCACGTTCACCCGGAAGGCCGCTGCCGAGCTGGCCGACCGAGTCCGCTCGCGGCTGCGGGCATTGCACCGACGGGGGTTCACCGACCATGAGCCCCAGTCCGTCCCGATCTCGACCTACAACGCCTACGCGGCAGCGCTGGTCGCCGACCATGGTCTCAGGGTCGGCGTCGAGCCGACGGCGCGGCTTCTCAGCGAGGCGGCCGCCTGGCAGCTCGCCGCCGACATCGTGCAACGGTGGGACGCCGACCTGGCCGACGTCGAGGCCGCCCCGACCACCGTCACCGAGGCGGTGCTCGCGCTGGCCGGGGAGTGCGCCGAACACCTGGTGGACCCCGACGTCGTGGACGACCTGCTCGCCCACGTCACCGAGCATGTCGCGGCACTACCCGCACGGCTCGGCGAGGTCAGCGCCGGTCCGCCTCGGCCCGCGGTGCGGGATCGGCTCGCGCGGCTGGCCGCGAAGCGGAGCCTCCTGCCTGTCGTGCTGGCCTTCCAGCAACGCAAGCGGGAGCTCGACGTCCTCGACTTCGGCGACCAGGTCGCACTCGCCGCTCGGATCGCCCTCCACGAGCCGGACGTCGGGAAGGGGGAGCGGGCTCGCTACCGGGTCGTGCTCCTGGACGAGTACCAGGACACCAGCCACGCCCAGCTGTCGCTCCTGCGGGCACTGTTCGGCGGCGCTCACCCGGTCGTGGCCGTCGGCGACCCGCACCAGTCGATCTACGGGTGGCGGGGGGCCTCGGCGGGCAACCTCCAACGGTTCCCGGTGGACTTCCCCGGCACCGACGGCGCGCCGGCAGCCACGAGCCACCTGGCGACGAGCTGGCGCAACGACACCGCGGTCCTGCTGGCCGCCAACCGCGTGTCGGCGGCGTTGCGGGAGGGCGGAGCACCTGGGCGTGAGCGTGACCTGGTCGTCCCGGTCCCGCCCCTGGATCCACGGCCGGGTGCCGGGGCGGGCCGGGTGCAGGTGCAGTGGTTGCCGACCGTCGAGGACGAGGCCAGGGCAGTGGCCGATGTCGCCGAGGCCGAGTGGCACGCCGGGCGGTCGGGTGAGCCCGCCGGCCCGAGCGTCGCCGTGCTGTGCCGCACCCGCGGCCTCTTCGCCGTCGTGGAGGCGGCGCTGCGCGCGAAAGGGCTTCCCGTGGAGGTCGTCGGTCTCGGAGGGCTGCTCAGCGTGCCCGAGGTCGCGGACCTACGGGCGACGCTGGAGGTGGTGCACGACCCCACCCGCGGTGACTCCCTGATGCGCCTGCTCGTCGGGCCCGCACTACGGCTCGGGCCCCGCGACCTCGAGGCCCTCAGTGCCTGGTCCTCGGCCTTGGCGCACAGAGCCGTCCGTGCCCCTGTCGGCCCGGCCGCGACGGGCTCGGGTTCGGCGGCGGCAGGCCCGCCGACCGGGGCGGTGACCGAGACCCGGGGGTTGCCACGGGTGATCGACCCTGCCGACGAGCGGTCGATCGTCGATGGGCTGGACCGGCTGCCGCCGACCGGGTGGGCCGGCCCGGCCGGCCAGCGCCTGAGCGTCGAAGGTGCGCGACGGTTGTCGAGGCTGGGCTCGGTGCTGCGTGACCTTCGAGGGCGGGCAGGGAGCCTGCCGCTTGCCGACCTGGTGCTGGACGTCGAGCGCGCACTGCTGCTCGACGTCGAGGTGGCCTCGGTCCCCGGGTGCACGCCTGCGGCCGCCCGGGCCAACCTCGACGCGTTCGTCGACGTGGCGGCCGGCTTCGCCGACCAGGCGGCGTCGGGGGCGCGGGCCGGTGCCGCTGGGCATCTCGGCAACGGGGCGCGGGCCGGCCTCGGCGCGTTCCTGGCGTGGCTCGATGCCGCCGACGCCCGTGAACGAGGGCTGGAGACTCCGGTCACCCAGGTCCGGCCCGATGCCGTGCAGGTGATGACCGTGCATGCCGCGAAGGGCCTGGAGTGGGACGTCGTCGCGGTGGTCGGGCTGGTGGAAGGCACGTTCCCGTCCGGGGCGAGCGGGCGGGCGCCGACGTCGTCCAACGGGTGGATGGGTGATCTCGGTGCCTTGCCCTACCCCTTGCGCGGCGACGCCCACAGCCTTCCCCGTTGGGAGGTCCAGGCTGCGCGGACCCAGGGTGAGGCGGTCTCGGCGCTCGAGGACTTCCGCACGCGCTGCTCGCACCACGAGGTCGCCGAGGAGCGTCGGCTGATGTACGTGGCGCTCACCCGCGCCCGACGGCGCCTGCTGCTGACCGGCGCGGTGTGGGGGGAGGGGTCGACGCCACGGCAGCCCTCCCGTTTCCTCGCTGAGCTCGCCGAGCTCGCCGAGCTCGCTGACCTCGGCCGGCCCGCCGGGCTGGCCGAGGCAGGACCGCTCGGTGTGTCCTCGACCTGGACGCCGGCACCGCCGGCCGGGGCGACCAACCCGCGCGAGGCCCTGGTCCGCTCCGCGACCTGGCCGCCGGGTCCCGCCGCGCCCCGCCGAGCCGAGCTGCAGCGTGGGGCCGACCTCGTGCGGGCCGCGCAGAGAGACGCCGACCAGGAGGGCTCCCGCAGTGACGCCGCCGCCGGCTGGGACCGCGAGGTTCGCCTGCTCCTGCGTGAGCGTGACCGCGCCGTGCAGCCGTGCCTGGACGTCGTCCTTCCGGCGCACCTGTCGGCTTCGAGGGTGGTCGCCATGGCGGCGGACCCCCATGGACTTGCGAACCGGCTGCGCCGCCCCATGCCCGAACCGCCGAACCCGTACGCCCGCAGGGGGAGTGCCTTCCACGCCTGGCTGGAGCGGCGCTTCGGGGCGGCGGCCCTCGTCGACGTCGACGAGCTGCCGGGGGCGGCCGACGACGCGGTCGCGGACGGCGAGCTCGCTGCCTTGCAGGCGCGGTTCTTGAGCAGCGAGTGGGCCGAGCGCTCTCCGGAGGCCGTGGAGGTCGCTGTCGAGACGCCCGTGGGCGGGCTACTCGTGCGTGGGCGCATCGACGCGGTCTTCGGCAGTCCCGGGCCCGACGGGCCGCACTGGGATGTCGTGGACTGGAAGACAGGACCGCCCCCGGACGGCGCCGCCCAGGCAGCCGAGCGTGCGGTCCAGCTGGCCCTCTACCGGCTGGCGTGGGCCCGGCTCCAGGGCGTCCCGGTCGAGCGGGTCGGCGCGGCCTTCTTCTACGCGTCCACGGGGCAGACGGTGCGCCCGGCGAGGCTGCTCGACGAGGCGGAGATCACGACCCTGCTCGACCGGGCCGTGGCCACCGGGTCGAGGGAGGGATCACCAGGCCTGGTCGACGATGGCGTCGAGGTCGGCCAGCATGCGAACGGCGTCGTCGACGATGTGGTCGTCGTCACGGGCGACCCCGTGCAGTAGCCAGCGTGCCAGCGCCAGCTCGCTTCCCAGCCGCGCGCGGCGGGCCAGGTCGCGGTCGGGGGCCTCACGTCGTCCCATGGCGTATGCCTCGAGCACGGACTCGAAGGCGTCGCTCCCGGCGCCGGCATCCACCCAGGAGAGGTCCTCGGCGGGGTCGGCGACCCGCGCCTCTCCCCAGCCGAGGATCCCCGTGACCTGCGTCCCGACCACGAGCACGTTCTCCTCGGCGAGGTCTCCGTGCACCAGGCACGGGACGAAGCGCCAGGCACCCGCCTCCTCCAGCGCGCGCTCCCACCGCGCGAGCAGGGCGGTGGGAGCCAGGCCGGTCGCCGCGGCCCGGTCGACCTCGGCGAGCCGGCGTTCCCGGTACTCCTGCGCCGAGTAGCTGACCATGCCGGCCTCGTTCAGCCGGGTCGTCGGCACGTCGTGCACCGCAGCCAGGGCTCGACCCAGGGACGCCGTGAGCCCTGGGCCCGGCCGCAGCCTCGCCAAGGGGATCGGGCTGCCGGGCACGGGCAGGTGGACGACCGCGCGCCCGCCTTCGGGCAAGGCGGCCGTTCCCGCGACCTCCGGGACCGAGAACGGGAGGGTCCCGGCGAGCGCGGCGAGCAGCACCGCCTCCTGGTCGAGACGGACCCCGCTCGCGGCCGTCCGCGGCGCCCGCACCACCCAGCGGCGGCTCTGCGTGTCCTCCACGTAGGCCACGTCCAGGTCGGGGTCCCCGGCGTTCACCGCGAGTACGTGAGTTGCCGAGGGCTCGAGCCCCCGCACCGCCGCGTTGGCGAGGGCGGCGAGCGCGAGCGCTGATCGTCGGGACACGAGCCCACCGTACGACGGCGAGGGGCGCCGGGCGGGGAGCGCCACGGTGAGCGAGGGGAATGACCGCGCCCCTCGTAGGGTGGCCCGGTGACCTTGCAGCGCCTGGCCCTGTCCGCCTCGGCCCTCGACCGGGCCGCGCACCGGCGGGCCGACCCCGCGCTGCTGGGCCGGCTGCTCGCGGACCCCGAGACGGCCGTCGTGGTGATGTCGGGAGACCTGGCCGCGGTACAGGCCAGCGACGACGCGCCGGGGCTGGTGCTGCTGAGCCCTCACCAGGCCCTGTCCGCGATCGGCGAGCCGGTGCTCGCGGTGTTCCTCGCCGACGACGGGTCGGGGAGGGCGCATGTCCTGCTGGCCGCTGCAGCAGGCGACGACCCTCCCCTCGCCCCCGTCGGAGCGCGTTGGGCGGGGTTGCGCGAGGTCGGAGCGCTCCTCGACGACACCGGCGCGGGGCTGCTCACCGCGGCGGTCGCCCTCGTGAACTGGCACAGGGTTCACCCACGCTGCTCCCGGTGCGGCGAGAACACCGACGTCGTGGCTGCCGGGTGGGCGCGTCGATGCCCTGCCTGCGATGCGGAGCACTTCCCGCGCACGGACCCGGCAGTGATCATGGCGGTCGTCGACCACGACGACCGGATTCTCCTGGGGCGTCAGGCGAGCTGGCCTCCACGGCGCTTCTCCACCCTGGCCGGCTTCGTGGAGCCGGGGGAGTCGCTCGAGGCGTCGGTGCGCCGCGAGGTGCTCGAGGAGTCCGGAGTGATCGTCGGGCAGGTGGAGTACCGAGGCAGCCAGCCGTGGCCGTTCCCGTCCTCGCTCATGCTCGGCTTCCGAGCACACGCGACGACCACGGACGTGACCGTGGACGGCGACGAGCTGGTGCAGGCGCGCTGGTGGACCCGCGAGCAGCTCGCCGCCGACGTCGCCGGTGGTGAGGTCCTGCTGTCCCCGCGGCTGTCGATCTCACGCTGGCTGGTCGAGGACTGGTTCGGGGCGGCGCTTCCCGACTCCGCCGAGGCCTGGCGCTAGGCAGCCGAGGCCGCGCCGGCGCGGCCTCGGCTGGTGCCGGCGGGCGAGGTCAGGCAGCGCTCAGCCTCGCCTGCACCTCGGCCAAGGAGGGGTTGGTCGCGGCGGTGCCGTCGGGGAAGACGACGGTGGGGACGGTCTGGTGACCCCCGTTGACGGTCATCACGTACTCGGCCGCGTCGGGGGTCTCCTCGATGTCGACCTCCGTGTAGCCGATGCCGGCTCGGGTCAGCTGTGCCTTCAGCCGCATGCAGTAGCCGCACCACGGGGTGGAGAACATCGTGATCGTGCCGGGTGCGGGGGCCTGCATGGGGTGGCTCTCCTTGACGCTGGTGCTCGTGCGGGCGCTCGGGCAGGTCGTGCGCCCGTGCGATGTCGGTCGGTGCTGGGCACAACGTGGTCGACCTGCTCCATCATCCCGCGCTGCCCGTGCTGACCCGCTGCCTGTCCTGACCTGCTGCCTGTCCTGACCCGCTGTCTGTCCTGACCCGCTGTCTGTCGTTACCCACTGCAAGGATTGCCCCGATGCCCCCTCCGCCGCTGCCGACGATCCGCTCAGCGACCGCCCGTGTGCGCGCCGCGCTCGATGCGGACGCGGTCCTGGACGGCCTGGACCCCGAGCAGCGAGAGGTCGCGCTCGCCGTCAGCGGGCCGGTCTGCGTCCTGGCCGGCGCCGGGACCGGCAAGACGCGCGCGATCACCCACCGGATCGCCTACGCCGTGCACGCCGGCATCTACGCGCCGCAGCACGTACTCGCGGTGACGTTCACGGCACGCGCCGCTGGGCAGATGCGCAGCCGACTGCGCGACCTCGCGGTGGGCGGCGTCCAGGCGCGAACGTTCCACGCGGCCGCGTTGAGGCAGCTGACGTACTTCTGGCCCAGGACGATCGGGGGGCCCGCCCCCGCGGTGCAGGAGCACAAGGCCGGGCTCGTCGCCGACGCCGCGTCGCGGCTGCGCCTGAGCGTGGACCGGGCCGCGGTCCGCGACCTGGCTGCAGAGATCGAGTGGGCGAAGGTCGGCATGCTCGCACCGGATGGCTACGCGGCTGCCGCCACGCGTGCCGGGCGCGGTCAGCCCGGCGGCTTCGACGTCGACACGGTCGCACGCCTGATCGAGGTCTACGAACAGGTCAAGGGCGACCGCAACGTGATGGACTTCGAGGACGTCCTGCTGCTGACCGTCGGGGTCCTCGAGGAGCACGCGGAGGTCGCCGAGGCGGTCCGGGCCCAGTACCGCCACCTCGTGGTGGACGAGTACCAGGACGTGAACGCGTTGCAGCAGCGTCTGCTCGACCAGTGGCTGGGTGGTCGCGAGGACCTCTGCGTCGTCGGCGACCCCCACCAGACCATCTACTCCTTCGCTGGTGCTTCGCCGAGCCATCTTCAGGGCTTCGTCGCCCGCTACCCCTCGGCGAAGGTCGTACGGCTCGTGCGCGACTACCGGTCCACGCCCCAGGTGGTGGGCCTGGCGAACAAGCTGCTGCTTGGCAGCGTGACCGCCGGCGCCCGACCGCCGATCGAGCTGCAGGCCCAGCGTCCCCCCGGCCCGGTGCCCACGCTGACCGCCTACGACGACGACGTCGCCGAGGCGGCGGGAGTGGTGGCTCGACTTCGTGGGCTGCTGACCTCCGGTGTGCGGCCGAGCGAGGTCGCCGTCCTCTTCCGCACCAATGCGCAGTCGCAGGCGTTCGAGCAGGAGCTGGCAGAGGCGTCCATCGCCTATGTCCTGCGCGGCGGGGAGCGGTTCTTCGCGCGGCGGGAGGTCCGCGACGCCGTGCTGCTGCTGAGGGGTGCTGCCCGCTCGCCGGCAGGGGAGGACTCGTTGGGTGAGGCGGTGCGCGCCGTTCTGACGGCCGCGGGGTGGTCGCCGACGGCGCCCGCGAGTGGCGGAGCGGTGCGCGACCGGTGGGAGTCCCTGCAGGCCCTGGCAGTGCTGGCTGACGAGCTCGCCGAGGGCGCGCCGGAGTCGAGCCTCACCGACCTCGTCACGGAGCTGGACGAGCGAGCGGCGGCGCAGCACGCGCCGACCGTCGAGGGCGTGACTCTGGCGTCGTTGCACGCCGCCAAGGGCCTCGAGTGGGACGCGGTGTTCCTCGTCGGCCTGTGCGAAGGCCTCATGCCCATCTCGCTTGCCGAGGGCTGGGCGGCCGTCGAGGAGGAGCGACGGCTGCTCTATGTCGGTGTCACCCGGTCCCGCGAGCACCTGCACCTGTCCTGGACGCGCGCCCGGACTCCCGGCGGGCGAGCCACGCGCTCCCCCTCGCGGTTCCTCGAGGGGCTGTTCCCCGAAGCATCGTCACCTGCCGGTCGTCGGGGTTCTGGTCCCGGCGCGCCAAGGGCCGGGCAGGGTGGGTCCGGCCGAGGAGGGTCAGCCTCTGGAGGGTCCGGTCGGGAAGCCTCCGGCTCGGGAGAGTCCCGGTCTGCTGCGGGGAGAGGGGCTCGCGGCGCGCGCGCAACCCGGTGCCGATCGTGCGGCTCGCCCCTCTCGAGCGCCGCGGAACGCAAGATCGGGCGTTGCGACGCCTGCCCCCCGACGTACGACGAGGGTCTGTTCGAGCGCCTGCGCCAATGGCGCTCAGCGGCTGCCGCGCAGGCCGGCGTGCCCGCCTATGTCGTCTTCACCGACGCCACGCTTGTCGCGATCGCCGAGATGCTGCCGGCGGACCTGACGTCTCTGTTGGGCGTCGCCGGGGTCGGGCCGGCGAAGCTCGATCGGTACGGCCCGGAGGTGCTCGCCGTCCTGGAAGGTCCGGATCGCTAGGGCGGTTCCGGACGTCGTCTGGCAGCAGATCGTGGCGCGAGGCGGGTGATCCCGCGCGCGGTTGGACACGATCTCATGACGGGACCGGAAAAGCTGTTGTGAGGCTGAGCGGAGGCACCGTACCCTGCCGGAAGGACATTCCGCTCACCTGGAGAGCACGCGCGCCAGGTGGAGGCCAGAGAGGAGGTGCCGGTGATGGAGAGCTACGTGAACCTGGGTTCGGTCGAGCCGTTCGTGGGTGTGGAGTCGTTCGTGGGCGTCGACGTGCGCCTTGCCGGCCTCTCCGCTCGCACCCCCATGACCGCGTCGGACGTCGGGCGGGTCGCCGCACCGCGCCACGGCCTGGCTGTGTGGGGAGAGCTCTGCCCGGTGGACGTCGACAAGGTCGCCTCCAGGGGCGTCGACCGCAGTCGGGTGGACGCCGCGGGGCGGACCCTCGGTACCGCCACCGCCACCAGCAGCAGCATCACCAGCGGTACCAGCACCACCCTCCAGGGTTCCTCCTGCTGGGGTCCACCGGTCTAGCTCTCGAGCTGCCGGCGCCTCCAGGCCGCGGAACCCGACCAGGGTCCGCGGCCTTCTTCATGTCCGCCGTGGACCCGCCGCCCGGAGGCCCCACCAGGCCCTCCGGATCGCCGGCCATCCGTCGGCGACCGCATCGCGGCGAACGGTGACCCACCGGGAGCCCCGAGACGCTGAGGAGGTGACGAGATGCAGCTCACCGCCTTGCTGGACACCCTTTCCAGCGAGGTCGACGAGTCGCAGACCGTCGACGAGGTTCCCTGCCGGGTCGGCGACGCCGAGCTCTGGTTCGCCGAGTCCCCCGCGGACGTGGAGCGCGCGAAGTCGCTCTGCCAGTCCTGCCCGGTGCGGGAGGCGTGCCTGGCCGGCGCGCTGGAGCGCCGGGAGCCGTGGGGGGTCTGGGGTGGCCAGCTGCTCATCGCCGGTGTGGTCGTACCCCGCAAGCGGCCGCGTGGGCGTCCCCGCAAGTGCGAGGTCGCCGCGTGACCCCGGCATCCGCGCCGAATGCTGCCGTGGCAGCTGCCCTCCCGGACCTCGGCAGGCAGCCGGCACCGATCCCGGGCCCCGGCCCGGCACCCCATGTTCGTAGCGCGGCCGACAGCCGCGCCGGCACACAGGAGAACAGCCATGCACGCCTACATCTACGAAGGCCTCGCGCGAGAGCGACAGCGAGAGGCCGATACATCGGCCCGCGACGCCCGGATCGCTCGTGCACTGCGCGCGGCGACGAAGGCGCAGCGGGCCACCCGCATCGCCAAGATCGCAACGGAACGCGCGTTGCTGCCGGCCCGCTGACCGGGTCGCTGACCGGGTGGGCACGCCAGCCTGCCGGCGCGCAACCTCGCCGGGGTGCCGGGCAGGGAGCGGGGGAGGGGTGGGCCCGGGGCCTCGTCGGCCCGGGCCCACCGGTGGTCAGGCCGAGAGCAGAACCTTGCCGGTCGTGGCCCGACCCTCGAGGAGGCGGTGCGCCTCGGCCGCCTCGGCGAGCTTCAGCCGCACGCCTACGCGCACGGACAGGGCCCCGGTCGCCACACGGTCGAGCACCCAGGCCGAACGTGAGCGCAGCTCCTGGGTCCCGGCGATGTGGTGCGCCAGCGTCGGGCGGGTGAGGAACAGCGAGCCGTTGGCCGACAGGTCCAGCGGTGACACCGGATCCACGGGTCCCGAGGCGTTCCCGAACGTGACCATCGTGCCCCGCCGCCGGAGGACCCGGAGGCCCTGCTGGAACGTCTCGCGGCCGACGCCGTCGTAGACGACGTCGATGGGCCGCGGGCCGCAGATCGCCTCGACCCCGGCGACGAAGTCCTGGTCCCGGTAGAGGATCACGTGGTCGGCCCCGGCGCCGACCGCCAGCTCCGCCTTGGCCTGCGAGCCGACGGTCGTGAACACCTCCGCCCCCAGGTGCTTCGCGATCTGGATCAGGAGAAGGCCGACCCCGCCCGCCCCGGCGTGCACGAGGACGCGCGAGCCGGGCCCGACGTGGTAGGAGTCGTGTGTGAGGTAATGGGCGGTGATGCCCTGCAGCATCACTGCCGCGGCCCGCTCAGCGTCGACGCCGTCCGGGACCGCGACGGCGCGACCCGCCGGCACGATGAGGCGCTCGGCGTAGGAGCCCAGCACGTCGGCCCACGTCACGAGGTCGCCCGCGGCCACGCCGTCCACGCCCGGGCCGACGGCCAGAACCGTCCCCGCGCCCTCCAAGCCCGGTGTGAACGGCAGCGGCACCGGGTAGAGCCCGCTGCGCTGGTAGGTGTCGATGAAGTTGACCCCGGCGGCCTCGACCGAGACGAGCAGCTCACCCGCCGCAGGCCCGCGCTCGGGAAGCTCGGTCACGATGAGCACCTCCGGCCCACCGATCCTGTGGATCTGGATTCCGTGCACTCGTGGCTCCTTCACGGGCGAGATCACCTGCCGACGCCGAATCTTGATGACGATATGGCTATTCCTTAGGCCTCGCGGGGTTAGCCTGGGCGGGTGGCTGAATCTGCAACCGAGACCCGCACTCCCCGCGACTCCCACCGGCCGGTGCCGGCTCCGGCACGTCAAGCCGGCACCGTCTGCGTCATGTGCTCCGCGCCGTCCCCCTCGGACCCGCCGCCGCTCACCTGGTCGGCAGGCATTGAGCGCGGGGTTCGCACCTGGAGCTGCCCGACGTGCGCGCGCGAGTACGTCCGGGCCATCGAGGGGAAGCTCGAGAGCCCCTGGTGGTGACCCCGGCTCGCACGTCCGGGTGAGCCCGGGCCTGCGACCGGTCCGACCGACCCTTCCGCCGCGTGCCGTGACGACGCAGGCCTACCCGCGGTCCCCATCGTCCCCATCGCCGTCGTCGACGTCATCGACGAACTCGACGTAGTCGAGGGCCTCGACGTCGAAGTCCGGGAGCCAGCTTCCGAGGACCTCGAGCACGGGGACCTCGCCCTCGATCTGGCACAGCACCCCGATCCCACCGATCCACACGCGATGGATCAGCAGGTACTCCGGGGGGAGGTTGAGCTTCAAGCCGACGGACCACTGCGGGCGGCGAGGGTCGTTGATGTGCTGGAACAGCTCGCGCATCCACCGCCGGTTGAACTGCCAGGTCGTGTGCCGAGCCGGCTCCAGGAAGGGCGCGATGTAGTTCAGCAGCGAGCGCCCGTCCACCGCGATCGACGCCTTGATGAACCCTTCCTCACGCAGCCCCGCGACCACTCCGTCGGCGTCCTCCTGCAGTGCCATCGTCAGGAGCCGGCCGATCTCGCGGGGCATACCGTCGGGGAGGCGCTTGACGGCCCCGTAGTCGAGGACGCCGAAGCGCCCGTCGGCGGTCAGGCGGAAGTTCCCCGGGTGGGGGTCGGCGTGCAGCAGACCCGCCCGCTCCGGCCCTGCCAGCAGGAACTCCAGGTAGCGGCGGGCGCCGAGGTCGCGCTCCTCCTTGGTGCCCGAGGTGATGAGCCGTGACAGGGCCACCCCGTCCAGCCACTCGCTCACGATCACGTGCTGAGTTGCGACGACCACCTCGGGGACGACGAACACCGGGTCCCCGCGGAACGCCTGCGCGAACTGGGCCTGCGCGTCCGCCTCCATCGTGTAGTCCAGCTCCTCGACGACGCGCGCCTTGAGCTCCTCGAGGATCGGCTTGATGTCCAGGCCGGGGATCCAACCCGCCGCCACGCGACCGAGGCGCGCCACCTGGGTGAAGTCGGAGATCAGCGCCTCGCCGGCGCCGGGGTACTGGACCTTGACGGCGACCTCGCGCCCGTCCTCCCACACCCCGCGGTGCACCTGGCCGATCGACGCGGCCGCCGCCGGCGTGTCGTCGAACCGCTGGAACCGACGCCGCCAGGCGGGCCCCAGCTCCACCGCCAGCACCTTGTGCACCGTCGCTGCGGGCATCGGGGGGGCGGAGTCCTGCAGCTTGGTCAAGGTCGCCCGGTACGGCCCGGCGAGCTCCTCGGGCAGGGCCGCCTCGAAGATGCTCAGGGCCTGGCCGAACTTCATGGCCCCGCCCTTGAGCTCGCCCAGCACCTTGAACAGCTGCTCCGCCGTACGCGCCTGCACCTCGGCGGCCACCAGCTCCGCCGGCCGCCCCCCGACCCGCTTGCCCAGGCCGATCGCCTGTCCTCCCGGCGAAGCCGAGAGGAAGGGTCGCCAGCTTGGCGGTGCGGGTCACCGCGCGTCGCGGCAGGTCGCTCACGCCGGTCATTCTCCCCGCCATGCTCCGACGGCGCCCAACCGGCTGGGGGGCGGGGGCCAGTGACAGCCGCAGGCGGGGTGGGCCGGCCAGGTCCGCCGCGACGTCAGGCCCTGGGGGAGCTCCACCTCCAGGGTCGCCCCGAGCGCGGCCGGCGCGACGATCCCGTCGACGTAGGCGAGCACCTGCAAGGTCGCCAGGGACGCCGCGAGCGTGCTCAGGGTCGCCTCCTCCGGTTCGTCCGCACCCTCGCGGAGGCCGGTCAGCTGAGCCATGAGTCGTGGCCAGGCGGGGTCGCGGTCTCCGCGGTGCAGGTCCAGGCACCGTAAGCAGGGTCCGTGGCCGGGGCGCACGAAGGGGCCGACGACCGCCGTGCTCTCCCGCACGACGACGGACAGGTGGGCGATGTCGGCTCTCACAAGGGCGGCGGCGGCGGTGCTGTCCGCGGCCCGGTGCTCGACGAGGACGACGACCCGTGGACGGTCTCCGGCCCGCTGGTCGGGCGCGGCGCCTCGGGCCGGCCGTCCGGCCGCCCGGGCGGTGGCTGCGGCGGCGGCGTCCTGCCGAGGCGCGCCGACGTCCGCCTCGGTCGCCGCGCCTGCGAGCACGTCACCCTCGGTCACCGGGCGAGGGTCGACGACATGGACCCGGACGCCGGCCGAAGCCAGGGCAACCGCGACCGAGGCGCCCGTGCGTCCAGCGCCGCGGACCTCGACGAGGTGGGCCCCGCGAGCGGCCAGGAGCTCCCAGCCGTCGCCGCAGTCGGGGTGGGCCAAGCACCAGACGGCGCAGTCAGGCGAGAGGCGGCCGCGGGCGTCCCCCAGACGGGTCAGCGCGGCCCGCCCGGACCGCGACGGAAGCAGGACCCCCGCCGTGTCCAGCAGCCCGAGCAGCTGGCGTCCCCTGGCCCGCTGCTCGGCGGGCAGACCGTCGACCAGCAGGCTGTCGTCGACTCCGACCGCGATCCGGTCGAGCAGGGCCGCCTCGGCCGGGGTGAGGCCCGTCACGACGGCGCCCCGCTGGGGGTCGAGCCCGATCTGGACGGTGTCCGGCGCCCGCCAGGCGCGAGCCAGGCCAGGGCGCAGCTGGACTCGCACCGCGTGGCCTCCCGCTTCTGCAGACGCGCGCCCGAGCCCGCCGGGGGTCGGCGTGGGAGCACGTGCCGCTCCTGAGCCTGGCATGACCGTGAGCGACTGCCCCCATGCGATCCACAGCCCTCCCGACCTGTCCACAGGGCGCCGGGGCTCGTCCGTCAGCCGCAGAGCCTTGCGGGCGAGGCGCTCCACGCCGAAGGGGCGGCCCGTCCGATGACGGGCCGCCCCTTCGGGTGTACTCGGGGTCCTACCCTGCTCAATCCCGCGCGAGCTCGGTTGACGGCCGGCTCGGCCCGGGCGGCTACGTCCGGGCGGGTAGGTCCGGGCGGTAGTTCGGGTCGGCGGTCAGGCCTTACCGAGGATCCGGTTGAGGTTGGTGCCGCACACGGGGCACTGGCCCTTCGCCATGCGGCGGCCGTTGGTCTCGACGACCTTGCCCTCCGCCTGGCGCTTCTCCTTGCACTTCACGCAGTAGAACTCACCGCTGTACGTCTCTTCGGCCATCTGAAAGGCTCCTCACGTCGTCGGTTCGCCCTGGTGTCGGACGGCGCCGCGGCGCCGTCGGGCGGTCGGGAAAGCGGCGGCGCCGCGCCCCCCGCGGCCCAGGACCTCATATCACCCTAGCCGAGGCCGGGTCGTCCTCGTGCTCAAGGGGCCCCGGCGCGTCGCGTCGAGGCACCACGCGGGCCTGCGCCGTCCCAGCGCTTCGGCCGACGCCGTGGGCCGGTCGGCACGGGGGCGGGCCGCAAGACCGGGCCGGGCATGGTGTGGCCCCGGGTTCCTCGCTTCCGACACCTTCCCCAGTGTCGGCGACTGCGGATCCCGGGGCCTGCGCCCGACCGTAGGAGGCTGGTGCATGCCGCGTCAACGCCGAGTGGGTGTCGGCTGTGGACACCGCTGTGGAGAGGCTGGGGACCGCAGCGCGTGTCGCTGTGGACGAGCTGTTGTCGGGGGTGTGTCCTACGCCCGAACCCCCGGCTCTTCGGCGCTCTGACCTGGGCGGACTTCGTCCACCGGCTGTGGACGCGAAAAACCTCCCCTCTCACGGGTACGGTCTGCCTGTGCGGGCGACGGGCGGGCGGGCGACGGGCGGGCAGCCCATCCCGCGGCGCGCCGCGGCGTCCGGCGGGCAGGCGACCCCCCGACGCGACCCCCCGTCCGCCCCCGCCACGCCCGATGTCGAGGTGCGCCGGAGCACGCGGCGGCGCCGCACCGTGACCGCCTACCGCGAGGGCGAGCGCACAGTGGTGCTGATCCCCGCTCGCTTCACCCGTGCGCAGGAGCGCGAGTGGGTGGAGCGCATGCTCGGCCGGCTCTCCGAGCAGGACCGCCGGCGGCGCCCGGCTGACGAGCAGCTGCTCCGCCGGGCCGAGGAGCTCTCGCAGCGTTACCTCGACGGTCTGGCCCACCCCCGAACGGTCGCCTGGGTCGTCAACCAGAACAGCCGTTGGGGCTCGTGCACCCCGGTCGACGGCTCGATCCGCCTCAGCACCCGCTTGCTGGGAATGCCGGCCTGGGTGATCGACTACGTGCTGCTCCACGAGCTGGCCCACCTGGTCGAGCCCGGGCACGGGTCGCGCTTCTGGACCCTGCTGGCGGCCTACCCGCGAACCGAGCGTGCCCGGGGTTACCTCGAGGGGTTCTCGGCCGCCCGAGACCCGCGGCTGGGCGAGGAGTCGACGGGTCCGGGCGACCCGGCATCCTGACCGCCCGCCTTCGGACCCAGCGCGCGGGAGCGGGCTCTTCCGAGGGTGCCCGGCACGCCCGGGGCCAGGTTCTCGGGGAGCGCGTCGAGATCGAACCACGCGACGTCGAGGCTCTCCGGGCTGACCCGAGGTGACGACCGGGGCGAGACGATCACGTGCTGGACGTCGAGGTGCCAGTCCACGACCCCCGGCCGGCAGGGCGCCCGGTGCCGCGACAGGGCCACCGGGTCGGGGAGCATCTCGCCGCTGAGCCCCGTCTCCTCCAGCACCTCGCGGGCCGCTGCCGCGGCCAGCGTCAGGTCGCCCTCCTCGAGGTGCCCCCCCGGTTGCACCCAGCAGCCCATCCTGCGGTGGAGGACGAGGCAGGTCGCTGTGGCGTCCACGTCAAGGACGACCGCGGACGCCGTGAGGTGGCTCGGGGCGGCCCATCGGGTGAGCAGGGCCGAACCGCCCTCGTCGAGCAGAGCACGCCACGCCCAGGCCTCGAACCGGTCCTCGGGGCTCTGCCTCGGGGCGCGGGCGAGGGCGTGCCGGGCATCTGCGAGGAGCGCACCGGAGGGTGTCCAGGCCGGACCGGACGCCTGCAGGTCAGGCATCGTCCGGCTCCGGTGGTGGGATCTGACCGACGTCCCCCGGGCCCGCCTCGTCGAGCAGGGCGGCCAGCGCGGCGTCCATGTCCGGGTTCTCGCCCGCGAGGGCACCCGCGGCGAACCCCTCGGGATCGGACATGGCTGAGGCATCCGGAAGGAGGTCGGGATGTGCCCAGACGGCGTCCCGTCCTGCCGCGCCGCGTTCGCGGCCGACCGCCGACCACATGGCGGCAGCCTCGCGCAGCCGCCGTGGGCGAAGCTCGAGACCCACGAGTGCGGCGAAGGTGTGCTCGGCGGGGCCACCGGCTGCACGTCGACGCCGCACGGTCTCCCGTAGCGCCGCCGCGTGCGGCAGGGACGTTCGCGCCGCCTGGTTGACGACCTCGTCCACCCACCCCTCGACGAGGGCGAGTGCGGTCTCCAGCCGGTCGAGCGCCGCCTGCTGCCCCGGGGTTCGGCCCGGCTCGAAGAGCCCGCCCGCCAGCGCCTGCTGCAGCGCCTCCGTGTCCGACGGGTCGAGCCGGCTGACCGCCTCCTCGATCTTGTCCGTGTCGATCTCGATCCCCCGCGCGTACTCGCCCACGGCACCCAGCAGGTGGGGGCGCAGCCAAGGCACGCCGGCGAACAGCCTGGCGTGCGCGACCTCGCGAAGAGCCATGTACAGCCGCACCTCGTCGTCGGGCAGGCCCAGGCCCTCCCCGAACACCGCGAGGTTGGCGGGCAGGAGCGCCGCGCGACCGCTGTCCAGCAGCGGCAGCCCGATATCGGCGCTGCCGACCACCTCCCGGGCGAGCGCGCCGATCGCCTGGCCGACCTGGGCACCGAAGAAGGCGCCGCCCATCCGACGCATCATGGGCAGAGCCCCGGAGACCAGCCCCCTGAGCTCCTCCGGTGCCTGCGCCGACATCGCGGCTGCCATGGCGTCGCCCACGCTCGTCGCGACCGGTTCGACGACTCCCTGCCACGTGGGCAGTGTCGCCTCCACCCACTCGGCCCTGCTCCAGGCATGCGTGCGCGCGGTCGCCGACGGCAGGTCGCACGCCCTGTCCAGCCACAGGTCGGCCGTGCGCAGGGCCTCGGCGACCTGGCGCTGGTCGTGCTCGGTCACCGAGGGGTCGCCACCCTCTGCGGCGGCCTGGCGGGCGACGTCGCGAGCCAGGTCCCAGTTCACCGGTCCGTCACCTCCGGTGCTCAGCATCCGCTGCACCTGGGCGAGCATCGCCTGCAGCGCGACGGGGTCCGAGGGAACTCCGGGCAGGCCCGCGAGCCCCGGCGGCAGCCCGCCCATGCCTTCGGTCAGTGCGGCGAGCCCCTCGGGCAGCATCCCGGGCGGGATGGCTCCTCCGGCCATGAGCGCACGGAGGAGCTCGCCGAAGGGGTCTGCGGGGCCGCCGGTCTCGTCGTGTGGCGCGTCGCTCATCGTTCACCTCGTCGCATGATGCGCCGACCCGGTTCTGCGCTGGGATGCTTTCGGTCACAGCTCGAGGGGCGGGTCTGCCGGGAACGCCTCCCCGCAACGTCAACGCTGACCGGAGCCGGCTCATCCCCACCGTAGCCGAGCAGGTGAAGGCGACTGACCGATCGTCGCACCGGCGTTCGCTCACGGCGGAGGGCGGCAGGGCCGGTCGTCGCCGGGCGGCAGTGGCGATCATGCGAACGGCCGCCCTGCTGCGCCAGGCGCGAGCCAGGCGGCACGGACGAGGGCGCCCGCGCGTTTAGTCTGGACGCCAGGAGCGCCACCGCCGCGATCGCGGTGGCGGTCAGGTCGAGACGTCAGCTGCGGGTGCTGACTGACAGGGGAGTCGAACTGGTGAGTGAGCAGCCGGTGACCGGTGAGGTGACGCCGCCCGGCGGATACCTGGGCGAAAGCCTGCCCGGGCAGCGCGCTGAGGTGGCTCCGCGGCCGTACCCGACGTACGTTCCTGCACAGCCGCCCGTCGGGGGGGATGCGGCCATCCGGCTCGAGCCGCGCTCCGCCGTCCTGGTCCTGTCGGGGTTCCTCACCGTGCTCCTGGCTGCAGCGCTCGCGCTCATGCCGGTCAGGTACGCGGTGCTCAAGCCTGGCCCCGTCTTCAACACCCTCGGAAGCCAGAAGGGTGTCCCGTTGATCTCGATCACCGGACATCCCACCTACCCGGCCAAGGGCACCTTGGACCTGACGACCGTCACCATCTACGGCGGACCCGGCGGCAAGGTCAGCCTGCTGACGGCCCTGGAAGGCTGGCTCGACAACAGCGTCGCCGTCGTCCCGCAGGAGGCGTTGTTCCCGCCCAACGTCACGCAGAAGCAGAACGCCCAGGAGAACCGGCAGGAGATGACGACGTCGCAGGAGAGCGCCACGGCCGCCGCGCTGTCTGTACTCGGCATCCATGTGCCGACCACGCTGCAGATCGTCGGGCTCGACCCGAGCTCGCCCGCGGCGTCGGTGCTGCAGCCCAAGGACGTCGTCCTCGCGGTGGACTCCCACCCGATCACCGACCTCGCCGCGCTGCGGGCCGCCCTGCAGAACGTCCCCCCGGGCGGCACCGTGACCGTTCGCGTACGCAGGAACGGCACGCAGCGTGACCTGAAGGTGCGTACGCACCGCGGTGACGACGGCCGCACGCTGCTGGGGGTGTTCATCGACCCGCAGTTCCACTTCCCCTTCACCGTGAAGATCAGCATCGAGAACATCGGCGGCCCCAGCGCAGGCACGATGTTCGCCCTGGGCATCATCGACAAGCTCACCCCCGGTGACATGACCGGTGGCAAGCACATCGCCGGGACGGGCGCGATCGACCCCGATGGCACGGTCATGCCGATCGGCGGCATCCAGCAGAAGATGGTGGCGGCGCGGCGCGACGGCGCCACGTGGTTCCTCGCACCGTCGCAGAACTGCGCGGACGTCGTGGGCCACGTCCCTGACGGGCTGCACGTCACCCGGATCGCGACGTTGGCGCAGGCCAAAGCTGCCGTCGAGGCGATCGCGGCCGGCAAGGGCGACTCGCTGCCGACCTGCGGATGACGCAACCCTGACCGCTTGGCGGCTTCAGCCGTCCAGGGTCGCCAAGAGCGCCGCGAGCAGGCCGGGCACCAGGTCGTCCCCCAGGGCCACGCGGTCGTCGTGGTCGTTGCTGCGGGTCCGCACGGCGCACGACCCCAACCCGCCGCGCAACACCGCTGCGGCGAGCCGCACGTCCTCGCGCTGCGGGTGGGCTGCGAGGCGGTGCAGGAGCTCCTCGTCGGGAGACAGTCGGGGATCGGCGTCCAGCGCGGCAGCCACGGCGGCCTCGACGTCGGTCTCCGCATCCGGCGGCAGGACGACGCGCTCGACCACGACGGCGGCTCCGTCCACGGTCGGGGGCCAGGCCACGGCGGCCAGCAGGGCCTCCAGCGTCGACGCCCCGGGCAGGTCCTCCTGCTCGACCGCGGTGAGGTGCTCGGCGTCCGCCTTCGCGGCGTCGACGGCCTCGCCCGGCAGCTGGACGACGAGCGAGGGGTCGCGCGCAATGGCCCCCGCCGTGCGGACCAGGGCGAACAGGCGCACGGGCGCGTCCCAGCCCGCGGCGGCGACGTGCCGCTCGACCTCCACGACGGCGCGCCTGACTGCTCGTCGTCTCGCGGGGTCGGCCGCGGGGTCGGCCGCGGGGTCAGCCGGGGGGTCAGGAGGCATCACCCGCCTGATCCTGTCATCGACGTTCGCATCACAGAGGGCCGTACCGGGAACCCCGCACGGTGTGGGTAAGTTGTGCTGACGTGACGTTCGAGTCCGAACCGCGCGGCAGCGGACCACGCCCGGTGCTTCGCCGCCGTCGGCGTGGTGCCCTCGCCCCGACGCTGGCCATCCTCGGTGTGCTGATCGTGCTGGTGCTCGTGCTGGCATCGGTGTGGACCGACGTCCTCTGGTACCGCCAGCTGGGCTTCCTGCAGGTCTACCGCACGGAGATGCTCACCAAGGCGGCACTGTTCGTCGTCGGTGGGCTGCTCATGGCCGGCGGGGTGCTCGCCAGCCTCGTGGTGGCCTACCGGGCCAGGCCGATCTACGCGCCGGTGTCGCCGGAGCAGGCCGCGCTCGACCGCTACCGCGACGGCATCGAGCCCTTGCGTCGGCTCGTCGTGATCGCCGTCCCGGCCGCGCTCGGTCTGTTCGCGGGCTCGGCGGCCACCCAGGAGTGGGAGACGTTGCTCCTGTGGTGGAACCGGGTGTCCTTCGGCACCAAGGACAAGCAGTTCGGGCTCGACGTGGGCTTCTACGTCTTCACGCTGCCGTGGCTGCAGTTCCTGGTGAGCTTCACCACCGCTGTGGTGTTCTTCTCCGGCCTGGCCGCCGTCGTCACGCACTACCTGTACGGCGGCCTGAGGCTGCAGGGGGCTGGGCAACGGCTACTGCCCGCTGCCCGCATGCACCTGGGTCTGATCATCGCCGTCTTCCTCCTGCTGCGAGGCGTCTCCTGGTGGCTGGGTCGCTACGCCCTCACCACGCGCGAGTCGGCGCGGATCACCGGCCTCACCTACACCGACGCCAACGCGGTGCTCACCTCCCGCGCCGTGCTGGCGGCCATCGCGATCATCGTGGCCGTGCTGTTCGTGGTCGCGGCGTTCGTCGACGGCTGGCGGGCTCTGCCTCTGTACGGCACGGGACTCCTGCTCGTGAGCGCCATCGTGCTGGGCGGGATCTACCCTGCGGTGGTCCAGCGGTTCCAGGTCAAGCCGAACGAGCTGACTCTCGAGACGCCTTACATCGAGCGCAACATCCAGGCGACCCGCGCCGCGTACGGGTTGTCCGACATCGTCCCGACGTCCTACGAGGCCCGTACCACGGCCGAGCCCGGGGCGCTGCGCAACGACGCGGACACCGTACCCGGGATCAGGCTGCTGGATCCCGCTCTCGTCTCCGACGCCTTCCGCCAGCTCGAGCAGAACAAGCAGTACTACGCGTTCCCCGACGCCCTCGACGTCGACCGGTACAAGATCAATGGTCGCTTGAACGACACGGTCGTCGCGGTGCGCGAGCTCAACCCGAACGACCCGTCCCGACAGCGCAACTGGGTGACCGACCACATCATCCGCACGCACGGCTTCGGTGCGGTCGCCGCCTACGGCAACCAGCGAAGCAGTGACGGAAAGCCGGTCTTCTTCCAGTCCGGCATCCCGTCGGTCGGCCAGCTCGGCGACTACGAGCCGCGCGTCTACTTCGGAGAGCAGTCGCCGGAGTACTCGATCGTCGGCGCCCCGTCCAGCTCGGCCCCGGTCGAGCTGGACTACCCCGACAACAGCGCCACCGGCCAGCACAACACGATCTACACCGGCAACGGCGGCGTCGCGATCGGCTCGTTGTTCAACCGCCTGCTCTACGCGATCAAGTTCCGCGAGCAGAACTTCCTGCTGTCCGACTTCGTCAACGCCGACTCGAAGATCCTCTACGACCGGCAGCCGCGCATGCGGGTGCAGAAGGTGGCCCCCTTCCTGACACTGGACGGCGACCCGTACCCCGCGGTGGTCGACCACCGCATCGTCTGGATCGTCGACGGGTACACGACCACGGACCGCTACCCTTACTCCTCGACGCAGCCGTTGCAGGACGCGACGCAGGACTCGTTGACCAGCACCCGGCGCAGCGTCGTCGCGCTGCAGCCGCAGAACGTCAACTACATGCGCAACTCCGTCAAGGCGACGGTCGACGCCTACGACGGCCGCGTGAGCCTCTACGCCTGGGACACCACCGACCCGATCCTGCGGGCCTGGCAGAAGATCTTCCCCGGCGCCATGAAGCCGATCACGGCGATGAGCGGCGACCTGATGTCCCACGTGCGCTACCCCGAGGACTTGTTCAAGGTGCAGCGTGACCTTCTGCAGCAGTACCACGTGCAGGACGGCGAGGCGTTCTTCGGCGAGCAGGACTTCTGGAAGGTGCCGGACGACCCGACCCAGTCGGGGCAGACGCAGCTGCAGCCGCCGTACTACCTCACCCTGCAGATGCCCGGGGCCACCGACGGAGCGTCGTTCTCGCTGACGTCGACGTTCATCCCTACTGGCGGCCAGCGACAGGTGCTCACGGGATTCCTCGCGGTCGACTCGAACGCGGGTTCCACGGCGGGCCAGCGCTCCGCGGGTTACGGGAAGCTGCGGCTTCTCGAGCTGCCTCGTGACGCCGTGGTGCCGGCACCGGGGCAGGTGCAGAACCAGTTCAACGCCGACCCGTCGGTCACCCGCGAGCTCAACCTGCTGCGTGGCGGTGCGTCGTCCGTCGAGTACGGCAACCTCCTGACGTTGCCCGTCGGCGGTGGGCTGCTCTACGTGCAGCCCGTCTATGTCCGAGGGGCCGGCGCGAACACCTTCCCGCTGCTGCAGCGGGTGCTGGTTGCCTTCGGCACCAAGATCGGCTTCGACGACACCCTCGGTGGTGCGCTCGACCAGGTCTTCGGCGGCAACGCCACCGGGACCGGTTCCGGCACGGGAACCGGGGGCGGTGTCGGGAACGGACCAGGGTCACCGACCCCGACTCCCAGCCCGTCGACCGCGACCACCACCCCGCCGGCGGGTGCCCAGGCCCAGCTGGACCAGGCCCTGCAGGACGCCTCCCAGGCGCTGAAGGACAGCGACGCCGCGCTCGCCGCACGGGACTTCACCGCCTACGGGGACGCCCAGCGGAGGCTCAACGATGCCGTGCAACGCGCAGTCGCCGCGGAGGCCCTGCTCAACGGGGCGCCGACCGCGTCACCTTCCCCGTCCGCGTCCCCGAGCGCGTCGCCGACCAAGTGACCTCGCGGATTTGCCCGTGTCGTCGCGCACCACGTAGGCTGGGGGTACCGACGCGGGGTGGAGCAGCTCGGTAGCTCGCTGGGCTCATAACCCAGAGGTCGCAGGTTCAAATCCTGCCCCCGCTACCAAGAAGTAGCAGGTCAGAGGCCGGTTTCCAGAACGTGGGAGCCGGCCTCTAGATCGTTTGTTAGCAGGTTGTTAGCGGGAGCCATCGGACTCCGGCAGATCTGCGCGGCACCTGAGGCTCCTCGGCGGACTCCAGGGCGCCACCGCGGAGCGGCCCCGCCATGGGTTGAACCTCGCCCGCCGACGTAGGCATGACGATTGCCGGGCTGGGCGGCCACCGTCGGCAGGTACTGGATGGCTTGGGTGCGGATGCCGCTGCCGACGCGGTGGAGGCCAGTTTGTGGTGTTTTAGCCTGGACAAGGGTCTGGACAACCGGCGCTGTTGGCTTCCCGGATCAAGCGGATGCGGCGGATGGCCGTTTGGGTGGGCGGTTAGTGGGCATGACCAGACCCGCTCTACCCCGGCAGCCATCGGCCCGTGAAGTCGCCTCTGCCGTCGAGCCTTTACCGGCTCCGTTGATGAGTCGTCGCCGGACGTGGACGCCCGAACAGGTCCGCGCCTTGGGCATGACCACCGACCTGGAGACCGCCGCCCAGATCATCGGCATCGGCCGGACCCTGGCCTACGAACTCGCCGGCAACGACGCGTTCCCGGTCCGGCTGCTGCGATTGGGACGGCGAGTCGTCGTCCCGGTCGCCGATCTGCTCCGTTACCTCGGCAGTCAGTAGCCGGTGCCAGTCGTGCCGGTCGACGCCCATCGTGCGCGTTGGGAGTCCGGTCGCGGGTCAGGGTGGGGGTCTGGTTGCGGGTCGGGCTTGAACCGGACAGGGAACCGGACCCCCACGAGGTGTTGTCGTCCAAGGTCAGCGACCGGATCGGATCCGTCACGGTGATCGCGACAGACCCCTTACTGGGGGTCCCCGACTGGGGGAGCCGTGAAGGCTCCGGCTGGTGGATAGGCCCGTGAGCGTAGGGCGGGGTAGTGATGGGGTGCTGCGGATCCAGGCCCACCTGACCGACCGGGACCACCAGCTCATCGAATGGTTGTCCGAGCACGGGGTGCTGACCAGCGCCCAGATCGCCCACGCGCTGTTCCCATCGGCGGACTTCGCTCAGCGCCGGCTGGCGACCCTGACCAGGCTCGGGGTCGTGGACCGGTTCCGGCCGTTACGCCTGGACGGCGGGTCCTTCCCTTACCACTACGTGCTGGCCCAGCTCGGCGCCGAGGTCCGCGCCGCCCAGGTCGGCGAGGACCCGCCCCGACCGGGGCAGGCCCGAGCCCGGATGCGGGCCTTGACCAGCCGAGCCAGCCTGGCGCATTTGTTGGGAGTCAACCAGTTCTTCACCGACCTCGCCGGCCACGCTCGCACCCACCCCGGCTCCGTGTTGGAGCGGTGGTGGCCCGAGGCCCGCTGTGCCCGGCCTCACCAGTTCGCTATGGGTGTGGCCACCGGGGCCCGCCCGGACGGGCATGGCATCTACACCGATGTCCATGACGGGGTGCGGCGGCGGATCGGGTTCTTCCTGGAGTACGACACAGGCACCGAACCCCTGCACCGACTGGTCGACAAGCTGCCCAACTACACCCGGCTGATCCGCGGCATCGGGCAGCCCTGGCCGGTCCTGTTCTGGCTGCACTCGGCCACCCGGGAGGCCCACCTCCACACGCTGCTCGCCGAGCAGCGTGTCGACGTCGCCGTGGCCACCGCCGCCCGCGACCACGCCGCCGGGGCTGGCGCCTCACCCGCCGAACAGGTCTGGTGGCTGCGCCACCACCCCGGCGGCCTCTTCCACCTCAGCGATCTGGCCGAGGACTTAGCCGCCGGCCAGTGAGCCCGGCGCGGACCAGTCACAACCACTATCGCCCCACGCCCTTCGTTGATCGCCCGACTGATTGCTGTCCGGGGTGGCCCAGGCGGGGGCTTCGTGTTCAGTTGCCGCTACGGGGTCACCGCTTGGGCTTCCGCCGATAGCGGCGCGGGGCGGCGTCGCTCGGAGTCGAGGCGGCCTCCCAATGCCGCAGTCGGCGGCTGTCAGCGTTGTCCTCGCGTGCCGGCCGAACGGGAAGCGACTACCGGTCGTGCCGATGAGCGGACGATGCAGATCGTGGTCATTAGCCTCCGTCTTTCAGTAGGTGGATGATCATGCCGGATCTCCGGTATTGGATCTTCGATTCTGGCGGGCCGGGTGTGGCCCGGGCCGAGGGTGTGCGGAGGTGGCCGGCGTGGTGTCCGGTGTCTCCGGGTCGTTCCTGACGGGGTCGTCTCGGGTCGGGTGTGGCGGTCAGGTCGGGGCGGGGAGCAGCCGGAGGCGACCGAAGGCGGCGGCGAGGTCGGCTGCCCAGGGCCAGGTGGCTTGGATGCGGATCCAGGTCTTGCGTTGGCCGTGGGTGATCCGGGCGGCGACGTGCAGGAGCCGGTAGCGCAGTGTCTTGGGTTCTGCCGCAGCCAGTTCGCCGTCCAGGAGCATGGTCTGGGTGAAGGCGATCAGGTCTGCCGCGGTCAGGGCGATCTGGAGCCAGACGGCGTTGATCGCGAAGTGGCGGGAGGGGAACCGGCCGTAGCCGGTGTCCTTGCCGGTGCGGATGCGGTCCTCGACCCGGGCGTGGGCGCGGTGCCTGGCCTCCAGGGCGGCGAGTTGCCCGACACCAGTGTTGGTGGCGAAGGTCTGGAACCGGTAGCCGTGGATGTCGGAGAAGGTGAGCTGGGCGCCGGGGTGGGGCCGTTCCCGCCGGACGATGACCCGCATTCCTGGGGGCCAGCCGTTGGCGCTCAGATCCACCCCGTGGGCGGGCAGGATGCCGGTCAGCTCGGCGACGTCCCCACCGTCTCGCAGCTTGCCGTCGATGCGCACCGCCGGGGTCCACGCCCACTCCGGCAGGGCCAGGATCGCGTCCTGGACGGCCTGGGTCATGGTGAACCCGACCGAGTAGTCCAGGTCCAAGCCGTGCCCGCCGTCCTCGACGGGCCGGCGCAGGGTGTGCAAGTGGGCCAGCCAGGCCTTGGTCGCTCCGGCGCCGTCGGCGCGGATCAGGATCGGCTGGCCGTAGCGCTGGTGGTCGGGGATCTGCGCCAGGGCCAGGTCGGTGACGGCGATGTGGTCGGCGGCGGTGTTCGCCCCGGCGTTGCCCGGGCGCAGAATCCCCGCGAGGGCCTCATTGGTGTTGTCCAGGAACGCCAGCAGGGGGTGGTAGCCGAACCCGCCTTTGAACGTGGCGGCGGCGGACTCCTTCTCCGAGTGCGCGGTCACCAGCGTGGCGTCGATATCGATGACCAGGCCCTTCCACCTCCGCCCACCAGCCTTCACCGCCGGGATCGTGCGGCCGAGTTCGGCCCGGGCCAGCCACGCCCGCTCCCGAGCCTGGCCTCTCGCCTCATGAAGCGCGGCCAGCGCGCTGGCACCAGCGTCGGCCACAGTCTTCAGGACCCGCCAGGCGGTCGGGGTCGAGGCCACCGCCCCGAACAGGGCGTCTTGGTCGCGCAGGACAGCCAGGTCGCTGATCGCTTCCCCGCCATCGGCGAGCAGGACCGCCAGGTCGCTCAGGACCCGCCCCGGGTCATGCGCCGAGCGGCGCACCCGACGCCCGCCGGCGACCTCACCGAACCCGGCATCCAGCCCGACCACGGTCGCGACATCGCTGAGCAGCCGGGCCCCGACATGCGACACGACACCGTCCCCGTCGGCGGTGACTGTGATCTTCGGGCGTCGCGTTGTAGCCTGCACCAACGGAGTGCCTCTCCTCTTGACGGTTCGTGGTCCCTCAGCAAGACCAGAATCTCAAGCAGGGCAGGCACTTCCGTGCATCCAGGCCCGTGTCGCAGACCCCGTGATCAACCCGTTACTGCAAGGCCAGGGTTAGGCTCGCTGCCATGCCGCCGTACAAGTCGTTGGAAAGCAGAATGCCTGGCGCTCCGAGCGCTAACATGGTCTCTGGCTCAATCGAAACGGCCTCGTTTCGGGAGTCCATGGACCAGCCGCAGAACAGGTCAACGTTAAGGTGGCACCGATCTGGACAACTGACTCGTCGGCGGACAGCACGAATGACATGCCCAACGCCCGGCCAGCCGCGGAGTACGTTCACGCGTGACATGCCGATCAGGTGTCACACGCCTCGGCATCAGTCCCCCTCGCGCCCAGCGAAGTCATGTCGGATGACGACCCCGGCGGTGCGCGAGGCATCCTTGGGTGGTGAAGCCCTCGCCGACGCGCACAACCAATCCGCTGCACTTCGAGGACCTGGAGCCCCATAGATTCGAGGACCTCGTGCGCCAGCTTGCCTACGACTTCCCGGAAGTGGACCGTCCTAGAGGCCATCGGGCGGTCGGTGACGACGGCGTATCGATATCCGGGCCTTGGAGGCAGCGGAGGAGGATAACGCCTCGGACAGCGCGCCACTGCGCTCCTGGCTCTTCCAGGTGAAACGTCAGAAGGCCTTCGGACCAGCAAGGCCGAGCAGGTCTGTCCGCGACGCCGTATTCGACGCGACCGCCCACCGGACGGCTTCGTCTTGGCGGTGCCGGCGAACGTGTCACGTCGCACGGGAGCGTCCTGCGGGAGCGCCTGGGAGAGCGTGGTGTCGTCCAGGTAATCGTCTGGGGGCTCGGAGAACTGGAGGACCTGCTCTTCGATCCCTCTCACGACCATCTTCTCTTCGCCTACTTCGGGGTGTCCCTGCGCGTCGATCTCGCAACCTCGCCTGGGAGCCCGCCAGAGACTTACGAAGAAGCGCCAGGTCTTCGACGCGATCGGGGGACTCGACCATCGAGGCCACACACCAGTGCTCCTGAGGGATCCTACGGTCCAGGGATACCCGTTCAAGGACCGCGTAAGAGACTTCAGCGCCCAGCGTCCCCCCTGGCGTTGGACGTGGTTCGTGGGTCACTCGAATCCCGACACCGTTGCCCTCGTGTTCCGTCGACACCACGCTTGGTTGAGCGAGGACGCGGAGCAGTTCGATGTCCTTGAGAGCTGCTCTCACACCGAGCCGTCCGGCCGT